>JACDOE010000032.1 GCA_017656255.1 Bacillaceae bacterium | reverse complement strand
GTCCGTCCATAAAAGAGCTGTCTGGTCTCCCCTCTCCTTGACATGGAGCCCTTCGAAAATCTCTTCGGCCCAGTTGAAGTATTCAGGGATTTCCATGGCGTTCAGCTTTTTGAAAAATGCTTTGGCCGCAGTTTCCTTCTGGTCATTATCGTCCATCAGGTTAAGTTCCATGACTTCTTTGTATAGATTTTCCATGCCCAATTAACTCCTTGCCGTTTTGAAACCATTAATATAAAGGGCCAGTGCCCGGTTTGTCCGCAAAAGAGAATAGTGTGCGCTTTTGGGATTTGACGGGCTTTGCGGTTTTAGCGAAATAAGATTCGCCGTTGATAAAGCCCTTGGGGAACAAATCCTAACGAGCGCTCAGTCTATTATTGAGGTATAGATTAAACCTCTTATCTTTGTCAAAGTTTTTTTTAATTTTTTGCTGAGGATTATTTGCTGCAGGCGGTTCAGTTTCCCCTTTCTCACCTGGTCGGGGGAGAAAGGGGATAAAAATTAGATAGTTATCCTATGAAAGCCTCTTCGGGCATATCCATGATGGCTGGGATGTTGGTGCAGATGGCGTCCATTTTGCCCAGGGTTGCCGGGAGAATATAGGAGATGAAATAATCTGCTGTCTTGATCTGACCCTGGTAAAAGGCCAGATCTTTCTTTTTGGCTTTGGCGATTTTTGATTCGGCCACAACAGCCCGCCAGAGCTCAAACCATGCAGTGCATACATCACCGCAGACATCCAGGAAGGGATGGGCCACGGAGAATGCATTGAGAACCTTTTCAGACATGGCGGTCGTGCCCATGTGCATGGCTACTTCGCCCATTCGGTTGACAGCCTTTTCAACCTTTTCACCCATCTCCTTCAGGGCTTCGATCTCCTTGGCGGCCGCAATGGTTTTATTTATCTCTCCCAGGAGATCCATAAAAGGTTTTCCTTTTTTGAGTCCCAGTTTCCGTCCAAGAAGGTCCATGGCCTGGATGCCGTTGGTGCCTTCATAGATGCTGGTTATTTTGCAGTCCCGGAGGAGCTGCTCCTGGGGGTACTCCTTGGTGAATCCATAGCCGCCATAGATCTGTATGCCCTGGGCACACACCTCAAAGGATCTGTCCGTACAGTATGATTTGGTGATGGGAATCAAAAGTTCGATGAGGCCCTGGTATTTATCTTTCTCCTCTTCTGTCTCAGCGGTCTTCACCAGATCAAAGAGGTAGCCTGTGTAGTAGAGCATGGTCCGCATTCCGTCCACATAGGCCTTCATGGAGAGGAGCTGACGCTTCACATCTGGATGGCGGATGATGCTGACAGGTTTTGGATCAGCATCAAACATCTTAAGCAGGTCCGCACCTTGCACTCTCTCCTTGGCGTAGTTTACGGCATTTATATAGGATGCCGTGGCAAAGCCAAAACCCTGCATGCCCACCCCCAGCCGTGCCTCATTCATCATGACGAACATGGCCCTCATGCCCTTGTTCTCTTCGCCAAGAAGCTCGCCGATGCAGTCGCCCTTGGAGCCGAAGGAGAGGGATGCGGTGGAGTTGCCGTGGATGCCCATTTTTTCTTCAAGACCGGTGCACTCAACGTTGTTGA
>JACDOE010000027.1 GCA_017656255.1 Bacillaceae bacterium | reverse complement strand
ATCGTCAACAGGAAAGTCATCAGTCGTCGTTTGACGTTGGATTCCAAGAAGACCCGTTGGGAGTTGCCGCTCGTTTGGGCCGCCCCATGGCTATCCTCCGGATGGGCACGAGAGCCCCGATTCCATCCGACCAAACAGGAAATTTCGAGTTTTTCAGCCCTCCTGTCAAAATCTACAAGAATCAAAAGCCGACTCCTGCCCAACAGGAAAATGCGGATCCGCAGGTTTCCAAACAAACGGGAATCACCCGTCCTGTATCCTATGCCCAGCCAACTTCCCACAAAGCGGTTTACGAGTGGCGGATGAATGTGGCTAATATGCAGTCGACCGACACGGGGGTGGGCTGCGTACCTTGCCCCCCTGCCCTGTCGGGATGCGTCAATTGCAATCCCCAGAAACCGGTGCGAAGAGCTGACGAATTTATTTGTGATGGATGTGATCGTCTGCCGCAAGCCCGAGTTGATGGAAACTGGAAGGTCTCCGGTTTAGGTATCGAAGACACCATCGGTCATTTTGATACTCTCGAGGGAGAGACCATTGTGGTTCCCAGTAACCGTGTCTGCATTTACTCTCCAAGATTTGCCGCTGTACGCAAAGTCTATAACTTAGGACATTCAAATTCTTCTACCTCGTTAGCTTCGTTCCGTAAGAAAAATTATTCGGAACAAACCCGCGGACATGAATTGTCCTCCAGCTCGCTACAACAATTGAGATTGCAGAGTAATAAAGCATCCTATCGAGCGAATTCGTTCAAGGATCATGCCCGAAGTACGGTTGTTGACAATACGATCCAGCTGGTCGGTTCCTACGCTACTCTCAAGGCGTTTGGCAATTTACAGTTAATCAAGTTTGGCCGCTTCGAAAATACCGAATCGGCTCGGCTTAATCTTGGTATGCAATCGGCGCTCGCTTGGGATATCGATGTAGCGTCACAAATGACGGTCAAGAACGCCCAAGCAGTCATCGTGAATGATATCTCGACCATCCAGGAAGTGGTTGCCAGTGAATCCGAATCCCACCCCACGTTGCGTCTTTGCAAGCTTGCCTCCCGAATCAGTGCCAAACCGGGAGAAGAAGTCGATTTTACAATCCGTTTCGACAATGTGGGGAGTGAAAGGATTGGCAACGTCACCATTATCGACAATCTCTCACCAAGGCTGGAATTCATGCCAAAATCCGCCTCATGCACATTGGATGCCAGGTTGGTAACGACGCTGAACGAGGCAGGTTCACTCAGATTATCCTGGGAAATTACTAAGCCGATCGACAAAGCGACGGGTGGCGTGATTCAATTCAAATGCCGCGTTCGATAAGCGGTTAAGCCGTGACGGCGATGGAAGGCCGTTTGCGGCAAAACTTCTTTTGGAACGTGTTCTTGCGGTCCGCCCTGCCCCGTCAATGGGGTGTTGGCTACTGCTTCATTTTCCAGCCGTGGCTGCAGGCAAACATGACACGGTATCGGATGAAGTACTCGGAATTCCCAGTAATCAGCAACTCTCCCAATTGCCAGCGGGCTTGGAACCGGGAAATTTGGATTGCGTTCGGATTGGGATATTTGAGAATCACCTTATAATTACAAGGTGCCGATTCTTTAACCCCTGATCGCTATGCACCGCTACACCCAATTGCTTG
>JACDOE010000036.1 GCA_017656255.1 Bacillaceae bacterium | reverse complement strand
AGCATGCAAATACTTAGTCAAGATATTTAAGACGGATAAGGCGTTTTACTGGAACGTAAATGACTTAGGTGGTTTTGAACCAGTACTTGAGTCGCTTAAAGGACTTGAAGGGCTTGAATGCGATAGAGTTGCCTTAGTATTTGATGATATATCATACGCTGCTCTCGTCCATAGTAAGGTAGTTGATGAGTTCTTAAGATACTTAAGCGTGATTAGGCGTAAGATAACGGCTAAGCATTACCTCATCATTACGGTACAACACTACCCCTACGCAACATTACCATTCCTCAGAAATGCAATAATCAACGGTATCTTCTCAATACATAACAGAGAGGAATTCAAGTACTACACACAGATATTCCCACCGAGATACGTTAAGAAATTCATTAAGCTATACCGTGAAAGCGTAGTTAGGGGAAAAGGTGAGGGGCTAGCACTAATAGGTGCTGCGGGATTCTACGAAATAACGAGATTCCCCTACACCAATGAAACACCCTGGGAAGAACCTGAAGTACAGGAGCACAAGAGTTCAGAGGCATACTACATAATAGATAAAACATACAAATACGCTCATAAAATAAAAAGAAACGGCACAATATACGTATACGCTCAACTCAGGATAAACACCCTAAGGGAAATACTTGAGAAAGCGTTAGCTGAAGGGGAAGAAGTAGTACAAATACCATTAATCCGATTAAGAAGTAGAAGAGATTAAATAAAAGTAGTACATCACATCATTACCCCCGAAAATTCGGGGGAAATCACTCCAGCCTTAACTTCTCCCTTATTGCGTCCATGCTTAGGCGTGTATAAATTAATGTGTTCGCTATGTTCGTGTGTCTTAGAATCTGAGCTACTAGCCTAACATCTTTGGAGTACTCGTAGAGCCAGAGGCCTAGCGCATGTCTGAGCATATGCGGTGTGTACTCACTCCCTAGCACTGCCTTAACAACTCTCTCAACCTCCCTATCAGATAGCTGCACCAGGTTATCGAAAGGTGATTTACTTAGGTACTCGTTCCAGAGCTTAAGCTCCTTAAGCGGTACGTGGTCAAGGGGTATGGGCCTGTAAGCCACCTTCCTCTGCTTAAGTGTTGGTACGTTGTATGTTCTGATGATTAGGTCCAGATCCTTCCTCTCAGTCTTAAGTATCTCATTAACCCTAACACCTGTCCAGAAGAGGAAGCCCACGACGAACCTATTCCTAATTACTCTGTACTTAGCCTCCGCCCCCACCAGGTTGTTCGCTAGGTAGTCAATGACGTATGCGGGGTTAGCCATCCTGCTTGACTCGACTTTAATGACTTTAGGGAACCTACTGAAGAACTCTAAGGTCTTCTGGATCTGTCGGGCTCTGCTGGAATCCGACACGCCGAAGTAATCCAACGTCGCCTTACTTAAGGAGACCCCCACAGCCCAACACCCCGAGAAACACTTAGGAAGGGCGACACTTAAAAAAGTGACGGACTTCACGTAAGGCGAACTGAATTACCACCCTACCAACCCAACCTACCACAGAGCTACCAAGCAGCAACTACGTTACGTGTTAGTTAGCGACTTCCGAACTTCCTAAGACCTCAGGTGATTAGAGATGCACCCTACCAACTGCGCTACCAACCCTACTTACCACTGACCCTACCAACCCCAGTGATGGGAATTGGTAAATCACTAATTGAGGTAGTAGTTGGAGACGCTA
>JACDOE010000021.1 GCA_017656255.1 Bacillaceae bacterium | reverse complement strand
CCTTAACCTTCCGGCACTGGGCAGGCGTCAGCCCCTATACGTCGCCTTACGGCTTGGCAGAGACCTGTGTTTTTGATAAACAGTCGCTTGGGCCTTTTCACTGCGGCCCTTTCGGGCTTACCGGGCGAGCCGGCTCACCCTACTGGGGCGCCCCTTCTCCCGAAGTTACGGGGCCATTTTGCCGAGTTCCTTAACAGGGGTTCTCTCGCGCGCCTGAGGATATTCTCCCCGCCTACCTGTGTCGGTTTGCGGTACGGGCACCGGCTTCCTCGCTAGAGGCTTTTCTTGGCAGCGTGGGATCGGCCACTTCGGTACTATATTTCCCTCGGCGTCACGCCTTGAGGTTGGATGTGCGGCGGATTTGCCTACCGCACCCTCTACGCGTTTGCACCGGGACGACCAGCGCCCGGCTGCGCCTACCCTTCTGCGTCACCCCATTGCTCAAGCGGAAGCGCGGTGGTACGGGAATATCAACCCGTTGTCCATCGGCTACGCCTTTCGGCCTCGCCTTAGGTCCCGACTAACCCTGAGCGGACGAACCTTCCTCAGGAATCCTGAGGCTTTCGGCGGAGGGGATTCTCACCCCTCTTTTCGCTACTTATACCGGCATTCTCGCTTCCGTGCGCTCCACGGCGCCTTCCGGTACCGCTTCGGCGCTGCACGGAACGCTCCCCTACCGCGCCGTCTTATGACGGCACCCACAGCTTCGGTGTCCGGCTTAAGCCCCGTTCCATTTTCGGCGCAGGGTCACTCGACCAGTGAGCTATTACGCACTCTTTAAAGGGATGGCTGCTTCTAAGCCAACCTCCTGGCTGTCTTAGCAACCCCACATCCTTTCCCACTGAGCCGGAACTTAGGGACCTTAGCTGGTGGTCTGGGCTGTTTCCCTTTTGACGACGGAGCTTATCCCCCGCCGTCTGACTCCCGGGCATTCACGGTCGGCATTCGGAGTTTGAACGGGTTCGGTAACCTTGTGGGGCCCCTAGCCCGATCAGTGCTCTACCTCCGGCCGTTTCCACCCGAGGCTAGCCCTCAAGCTATTTCGGGGAGAACCAGCTATCACCGGGTTCGATTGGCTTTTCACCCCTACCCACAGCTCATCCCAGGGCTTTTCAACGCCCACGTGGTTCGGGCCTCCACTGGGGGTTAACCCAGCTTCACCCTGGCCATGGGTAGATCACCCGGCTTCGGGTCGACTGGGCGGTACTGAGCGCCCTATTCGGACTCGCTTTCGCTACGGCTCCGGGCCAGAAGCCCTTAACCTTGCACCGTCCAGTCACTCGCCGGTCCGTTCTACAAAAAGTACGCCGTCACCCTGCCCGATGGGCCTAGGGCTCCGACTGCTTGTCGGCGCACGGTTTCAGGTTCTATTTCACTCCCCTCCCGGGGTGCTTTTCACCTTTCCCTCACGGTACTATGCGCTATCGGTCGCCAGTGGGTATTTAGCCTTGGAGGGTGGTCCCCCCAGCTTCCCACGGGATTCCCCGTGTCCCGTGGTACTCAGGATGACCGCCCCATGCCCTGCTCTTTTTCGCGTACGCGGCTGTCACGCTCTATGGCCGGCCTTTCCAGACCGTTCCGCTAAAGAGCCCGGCATGGCGAGGAGTCCACAGCCTCCTCCGGCAGCTCCTGCAACCCCTTTGCCGCAACGCCTGTGGGCTTGAACACGGCAAAGGTTTGGGCTGTTCCCCGTTCGCTCGCCGCTACTTGGGGAATCTCGGTTGATTTCTTTTCCTCGGGGTACT
>JACDOE010000028.1 GCA_017656255.1 Bacillaceae bacterium | reverse complement strand
CAAAAGAGTGCCTAGCCTAGACAAAAGCTAGTGATGTTATGAACATATAGGGTTATTGGATGTGACCTTTAGACAACATTAAAAGGAAAAGAATGAGTTTTGGAAATATAGTACTGTTGATCATTGTTGCTGTGGTTGGATACCTTATCATAATATACAACCGTTTTGTTTCATTAAGAGCGGGCATTGATGCTTCCTGGTCTGACATTGATGTACAATTGAAACGTCGTTATGACCTCATACCGGCACTCGTAGATACTGTAAGAGGTTATAAGGATTACGAGGCAGAGACACTTGAAAAAGTGATACAGGCACGCCAACATGGACTCTCCGCGGGAACGATGGATGAAAAGGCAGCTGCTGCCAATATGCTTTCGGGAGCTTTGGGTAAAATGTTTGCACTGGCAGAAGCTTACCCTGATCTCAAAGCAAATACAAACTTTCTGGATCTGCAAAATCAACTCTCCAACCTTGAAGATGCGATACAGAATGCAAGACGTTATTACAATGCTATTGTAAGAGACTATAATGCCAAAACAGAGTCTTTCCCGGATATATTCATTGCACAAAAGTATAATTTTACAGCACGTGAGTACTTCCAACTTGATGCAAGTGAAGCAGACGCTGTAAAAAAGATGCCTAAAATAGACCTCTAAGATGTTAAAAAAACTTCTTTTAGCCACCCTGCTCTTTTTGGGAGCAGGCACTACACTTTACGCTGAAAAAATCTCACATTACAAAATAGATATCAATGTAGAACAGGGTGGTGAACTATCCATCGTAGAGTCCATCGAGTATGATTTTGAAGGACAGAGCAAGCATGGGATTTTTCGTGATATTCCTTTTACCATCCAAAGAGAAGGGATCACAAAAGATCTGGGTTTGTATGATTTTTCGGTACAGCTTGACGACAGTATAGTTGAGTGGCAGCAGTCTACTTTAGGCTCTACCCAAGCAGGTGATGTGCTGCGTTTGAAGATTGGTTCTGCAAGCTCGTATGTCACAGGAAAACATCTTTATAGAATTTCTTACCGCGTAAAGGTTGGAGTATTGCCTTCTGCCCAAAATGAACAGAATGATGCCATACGCTGGAACATCATCGGAACAGGATGGACTATACCCATTCATAATATAGAAGCAAATTTCTTCTTACCTTCTTCTCTAAGTCAACAGGAGATAGCACTCTCCACATATACAGGACGTTATGGTACAAAAAGTTCAACTGCAACCAGTATATGGATAAACCCAAAACAAGTTCAAGTCAAAGTAGCAAGTCTAAAGCCTCATGAAGGTGCAACTGTTGAACTGGCTTATCCGGCCAATATTTTAGATCAACATGGACTTGATAATGTTAAAGCATCCTTTATGGACTGGTTTTTAAATAACTGGCACTGGGCTGCTTTGATCGGTTATTTGCTTTATTTTCGTAAGATGTATAAAAAACATACGGGTTTTGTAGATGAACGTTCTGTTGCTGTACAGTATTATCCTCCAAAAGATATCAGTGTATTGGAGGCCGGACTGGTCTTGGATAAGTTTGCAGATAACAAAGACTTCTCAGCGGCTGTACTGGAACTTGCTGAACTTGGATACATAGAGATACATCAGGCAAGTAAGTCATCTGATCCTATTTTACAAGCTACTGGAAAAACAACACAAGACCTGGGTATGGATCAAAAGTATCTGCTTAAACAGATACTTTTCAAAGGCTCAAGTAAAACTTTTACATTTACAAAAGGGTCTGAGTCTAAAGCCAAAGCATTACAATCAGGGTTTAAGCAGATCAATGACAC
>JACDOE010000035.1 GCA_017656255.1 Bacillaceae bacterium | reverse complement strand
CTACGTAATCTGGGGCATTAAGCACGTTCATTAGATATGGTTGCCAGAAGATTCCTAGAAGGTTGTTTGAGGTGAGGAATGCGAGTAGGAAGGATGATATGGAGAAGAATTGCTCGGGTCTCTCGATCGCTGGGGGGATCTCGACCCCCTCCATCTTACTCATATCTGCGAGGCTTATCATGAGAGTTGAGAGGAGCCCTATTAGAGATCCCGTTATGAAGATTATCTGAAACTTGACCTCAGGGGGTAAAATTGCCAACAAGAGTATTGAGATGATTGATCCGATCACGTTTGTAAAATTGTATGCGGCGGTCCTCTTAGCCGTGACATCCCTTATCCCAGCCTCATCGAATGATGAGTAGATTAGGAGGTTCATGAAGACGCCGAGGATAGTTGAGGACATGTTGAGGATCATGTAGGAGAGCGTTATCACATACATGTTATCCGTGAGGACCATTGGTATCCAGAATATCCTCTCACCCGCGTGGGCTAGGATGAACTTCACCCTAACCCTCCTAGTAACGAATCTTGGGAACTTGTAGAGTATTATAGATAGGATCAATGAGGCGGTCGAAGATGCCACAACCATGGCCGAGATATATCCAACCGTGAACCCTATGGAGGTCAAGTAGATAACTAGGAGGCTTCTCGTGAGAGCTAGGTAGATGCCCGCAAAAGCTATCTCAAGGATTAGGATGAGCTTGAGCCTCATAATTAGCGGCCATGGATTCGAGAAGCCTAATTAAAGATGTTTTTGAGAAGAGTTATAGGTCGGCGTAAGCGCTTGATGCACGATGAAGACGGTTCTAATAATCTTGGATGGAGTCGGGGATAGGCCCATTAAAGCCCTAGGGGGATTGACGCCGTTACAGGCGGCGGAGGCTGAGACCCTAGATCTAGTCGCGGAGAGAGGGGAGTGTGGAATCATGGATCCAATAGCTCCAGGCCAGCCTCCTGGAAGCGATACAGCTCACCTCGCGATCTTCGGATACGATCCTGAGAGATGCTATCCTGGTAGGGGCGCTTTCGAGGCCCTCGGGGTTGGAGTAGATCTCAAGCCCGGCGACGTGGCGTTTAGATGTAATCTCGCGACCATAAGCGATGATGGGGTGATCATTGATAGGAGGGCTGGGAGGATAGGTAACGTCGACGCCGAGAGGCTCTCCGAATCCCTTAAGGAGATTAGGATTGAGGGAGTTGACGGGGTTGAGGCGGAGTTCATCCACTCATCCGAGCATAGAGGAGTATTGGTCTTGAGGGGTGAGAGGCTTTCGAGAATGGTCTCAGACGTAGACCCGCATCTAACCGGGGTCAGGGTTCCCAAGCCCCGTCCACTAGATGATTCGATCGAGGCCGAGAGGACGGCGAAGGCATTGGAGGAGTTCTTGGATAAGGCTAGGAGGATTTTGAGCGAGCATCCATTGAATAAGGAGAGGGTTAAGAGGGGGCTTAAGCCCGCGAACGCCATCCTGCCTAGGGGGGCTGGGGTATTGCCGAGGATTAAATCGATCAACGAGCTGTGGGGTGTTAGGACGGCCGCGATAGCTGGAGGGGCGTTGTATAAGGGTGTGGCCAAGGCCGTTGGATTCGAGCTTATTAGGGTTGAGGGAGCGGATGGAACCGTTAACACGAATCTCAGGGGGAAGGTTGAGGCGGCGATAAGGGCATTAAACGACTATGATCTGGTCTTCTTACATATCAAGGCTACCGATAATGTGAGCCATGACAAAAACCCGAAGAAGAAGGTTGAGGTGATAGAGTGGATCTCTAGAGAGCTTAAGCCCCTCGTCGATAAAGTTCTTTCTGAGGAC
>JACDOE010000023.1 GCA_017656255.1 Bacillaceae bacterium | reverse complement strand
CTACAGATCTGTCTTCCAAATTCGATTAAAGCTAAGTGAGCTTTCATCCGCATCTCAGGCGGCGTCTCCTTTTCAAGCCTCAGTCTCAAGCTTTCATAATCATCTTCTTCATCGGCTACTCCGAGCCTTCTCATTATTCTGAAGATATGCGTGTCTATTGGTAGGACTGGTTCATTCCTCGCGGCCATCAGAAATACATCGGTGGTCTTCGGCCCAACTCCTTCCATGGATGCTAAGATCTTTCTAGCTTCAGGGTAAGGCAATTTTAGAATGGAGTCTAATCCTCCCTCAAGCTTCAGGAGCTGCCTCGCTATGTTCCTGATTCTCTTAGCTTTCATCTTCCAGATTCCGGCGGGCTTTATCGCGGCCTCTATCTCTCTCAGCCTCGCATTTGCCACATCCTCAACACTCTTGAATCTTCGAGTAAATCTCTCCATGGCCTTTCTCACGTTCTCCCTACTCGTCCTCTGAGATAGGATCACGGAGACCAATAGCTCAAATGGTCTCCTATGCTTAAATTTCTCCAAATCTATCTCATACATGTCAGAGATGGTCTTTGTGATCTTCCAAATCCTATCCCCCATCTTGTGTAAAATTAGGGTCATCAATATATTTTAACTTGTTAACTAATTTTTTCAGATGTGATGAGAGCGGCCGTAGCTGATTAGATGATGATGGCAGGGCTTAACTGAACATCATAAAGATGGTTTTTATCGAAAGCGATCTGCTAATGACTTGTCAGCCGGTTGATCCATCTTCACCGCTCCGCCGATGCAGACCTCATCATCCAATACGTCATCTCACCATGATCGATATAATTCTTTTTGATCAAGCTTTTAAGACTGGACGCCGACCAATTTTTTGGCCGGGTTGAAGAGGAGAAAGGTTGTAGTCGATATGGATAAGTGCGTCGGATGCGATTTCTGCAAGACCGTCAACGTCTGTAGAAGCCCCGATCAATGCATAGGCTGTCTATCATGTTTCTACGCCTGCCCCTATGAGGCGAGGAGGATAGTCGAGGTGGAGGTTGAGGAGAAGCTCATCAAAATTAAGGTTGACGGCGTTGAATACCGCGTTCCGGCGGGAATATCTGTTAAGGAGGCCCTCCAGCGAATTGGGGTCGAGTTCAAGCCTCCTGGATCTAAGGGCTTAACCGCTCCATGCAATCTCGGCGGATGCTGGGCTTGCGCGGTCTTGATAGATGGAGAGTTTGAGAGAACCTGCATAAATCCGGTGAGGGATGGGATGGAGATCTCCCTAGACATAGATGAGGTCGAGCCCTTGAGAATAGTTCATGGCCCAGAGCCCCATAGAGTTGGCGGAAAGGCGACGCCATGGTATGAGGTAGGAAGATACACTTATGTCGAGTCAGCGATATGGGTCGCAGGATGCAACCTTAGATGCCCTCAATGCCAAAACTATCACGTAACCTACGATAACTCCAGTAAGCCAATGACCCCGAGGGAGGCGGCTGAGAAACTGACCGAATGCAAGCTGATCTATAATACCCCGGGATTGGCTGTAAGCGGAGGCGAGCCCACCCTGAATCGGAGATGGCTTATAGAACTCTTCAAGAATCTTAGGAAGCTGAATCCTAAGGCAAGGCTCCACCTCGACAGCAATGGAACCATACTAACCCAAGACTACGTCGATGAGCTTGTGGATGCCGGATGCGATAATATCGGAGTCGAGCCGAAGGCTGGGAGGCTGGAAACCTACATGAATATAACGGGGATAGATGATAGGTCTCTGGCGGAGAGATACTTCACAAACTCCTGGAAGATCCTAGAGTATCTCGTTGAGAAGTATTCAGATGAAGTGTATATCGGGGCTGGATTCGCATACAACTCTGAGTGGATGAGCTTCGATGAGGTGGCGGAGATAGGGGATAGAGTTGCGGCGATAGATCCGAGGCTTCAGGTAACCGTCTTAGACTATTTCCCAACATTTAGGAGGAGGTACATAAGGAGGCCGACCGTGGATGAGATGCTCGAGGTT
>JACDOE010000020.1 GCA_017656255.1 Bacillaceae bacterium | reverse complement strand
AGACCGGTCTTAGCAGCGATCCGCCGATGAATTGGAGGGTTAGCTGGCTAAACAACTTAACTATTCTAAGCTCATCGGATTCACATAGCCCGTATCCATATAGGCTTGGGAGAGAGGCCGTGATCTTCAATCTTAGAAAGCCGAATTACATGGAGCTATATGAGGCGATAGTCTGGGGAGATCAAGAGAGCAAGGTCTTGATGACGATAGAAGTTCCGCCAGCCTATGGAAAATATCATTGGTCAGGTCACAGAAACTGTAACTTTGGTCCAATTCCGCCCGAAGAGGCTAGAAAGCTAAATTATAAGTGTCCAGTTTGTGGAAGAACTTTAACGAAGGGAGTTGACGATAGGGTTGAGGAACTCGCGGATAAGCCTAGAGGATATAGGCCGAGTAACGCCAAGGACTTCATCCACCTAATACCGCTTCAGGAGATAATAGCTCAAAGCCTGGGGCTGAGTAGTGGAAGTGAGACGAGGTTGAACTCGAAGAAGATCTGGAACATCTACGATAAGCTGGTAAGCAGGTTTGGAACAGAGCTTAATGTTCTCTTAGAGGCGGATCCAAGGGAGATAGCTAAGACATCGAACCTCAAGGTCGCGGAACTGATCATGAAAATGAGGACTGGGAGATTAAAGATCATCCCTGGATATGATGGAGTTTATGGGAGAATGGTATCGGAGGAAGAATATGAGAGATTATTGAAGAGAAAGTATCCCCATCTCGAAGACTACCTTTAACGCTCGCAACGAGACTCCGATATCGCCGATAAACACACAAACGATCTCTCATCGATTTCCTCAGATGGTTCCTCTATTATAGGCTCATCTTCAGGAGTATAGCTGAGGGTCGCATAGATCTTCTCGATGGATAACTTCACGGAGCTTAACATTTCCCTAATCTCATCAATTGTATAGAAATTGACGTAACGATAGAAGTCATGTCCTTTCTCCTTAAGCATCTCGTAATGTCTTCCCCAACTGGAATTCCTCAAGATCACGCAGATTATAATTTTCCCAGAATTCTTCATGCATCTTCTCGCCTCCCTCAAGACGCTCATCGGATTATCGAAGAAGCAGAGGCTCAAGGCGATCAATATGTAGTCAAAGCACTTATCTCTAAACGGCAGATATTCTCCCATCGCTTGAATCACCTCGACGCCCCTGCTCTTAGCGAGCTTAAGCGGATTCAAGGCGGGATCTATTCCAAACTCCGCTCCGATCTCGCTTGCGAAGATGCCTGTCCCAACTCCGAGATCTAATCCTCTTCCACTCGGCTTTAACATCTTGAGAGCCTTGAGCTCGCATTCGAAGATCACACGATTCCTCTTATACCATTCGTCATATCTCAGATAGAGTTCATCGAAGATCCTAAAACTCACATATTGACGTAAAATCGGGCTCGATAAAAACCTATGATTCATGGTGAAAGATAGGTCGGGTGGCTGAGAGTTTTTATCTTAGAGTTCTAGAGAATTACGACATGGTCGATGATTCCAAGTATAAAGTCGTCCACATATCGGAGGTAGAAGCCTCAGAGGTAAAGGAAGGAGGAGCGGAAAAGACTTGGGTGAAATGGCTTATATCTAAAGATGATGGGGCGCCGAATTTTGCCATGAGGCTCTTCGAGGTTGAGCCTGGAGGAAGAACGCCTCTACATGATCATCCATGGGAGCATGAGGTGTTCATTTTAGATGGAAAATGCAAGCTCGTTCTCGGAGATGAAGAGAAAATCCTCGAAGCAGGTTACGCGATCTATGTCCCGCCAAACTTAAGGCATTCATTTATCAACGTTGGTGAAAGAACTTTGAGATTTCTCTGCCTCATCCCTATTCGAAAGAGCTGATCACTCATCATCCTCGGATTCTCTGTACTCGAACAGGTCTTCTATCTTAACGTTGAATGCTTTAGCGAGCTTGAAGGCGAGCTTCAGAGATGGGAGATATTTCCCATTCTCAATCGCGATTATCGTCTGTCTCGTAACCCCAACCTTCTTAGCAAGCTCCTCTTGAGTCATCCTATACCTAGCTCTGAACTCCCTGA
>JACDOE010000033.1 GCA_017656255.1 Bacillaceae bacterium | reverse complement strand
CCCCCCCCCCCCCCCCCACCCCCCACCCCCCCCCCCCCCCCCCCCCCCCCCCCCACCCCCCCCCCCCCCCACACAAAAAAACCCCCCAAACCCCAACCCTCCCCATATCTCCAAAATTAAAATCACTCACAAGTATTATTCCTATAAAGGCTATTATAACTGCTACACTTTTTTTTAAAGTAAATTTATCTTTTAAAATAAATCGAGCAAATATTGTTACAAATATAGGATATGTCATATTATATATGAAAATTGCAAGTTTAATTGCACACATTTTTAACCTATGCTACTTTATTTAATTTCTCTTCATAAACTTTATTTGGATTCTTAAATCCAAACATCTTTCTTGGATAATTATTCATCCAATTTTCTATCATTTTTACTTCTGATTTTTTTAAATCTTTAAAGCTACTTCCTTTTGGCAAAAATCTTCTTATCATTTTATTTTGATTTTCATTACTTCCCCTTTGCCATGAACTATAAGCATCTGCAAAATACTGCGTTGTCCTCTTTACACTGCTCTTTGTGTAAGATTGCTCGATTCCTTCATAATTTAAAAATTCACTACCATTATCTGTCGTTATCGTTTTAAATTTTTCTCTGAAATTTTTGACTCCCTCTTTTCTTTCTATTTTATCTAATGCTTTTATTACTGAATTTTGCGTCTTATTTGGCAATAGTTCTATTATCTCTTTTCTGCTACATCTCTCTGTTAGGACTAATAACACTTTTCCGCCATCATTCTTCTTTCCTTCTACCAAATCCATCTCCCAATGCCCCAATTCTTCTCTATCCTCGACTTCTAACGGTCTGTCTCTTATTGTCTTCCCTTCTTTTAATTTTAGCCTACTCTCGCTATCTACTTTCTTTTCTCCTTTTTTCTTTCGATATTTTCCATAAGTTAGATCATTTATCTCTACCATCAAAATACCTTTTTCAATGTAGTTATATATCGTTTTAAAACTTAAATATACTTCGAAATCATTACTATTTTTAATCTCTTCCGCTATCACTTCAGGAGAATACTTATCTTTTATTCTATTTTTTATATATTCCGCTAACTTATAATCGTTAGCTATTTTCAAACTCGGTCCTTTTAATTCAGCATTCTTACTCTTTGTATTTTCAGCTACTACTGCACTATAATCTTTCCTTATACTCAAATCGCTATTTTGAAGCTCTACAAGTCCTTTTTGGACTTCCCTATATATAGATGTCCTATGTTTACCTAACTCTTCTCCTATCTCTTTATAGCTCTTTTTCTGTTTGTTGTATAAATGTTCTATTTTTATTCTATCCTCATAATTTATTTGTTTAAAATTTCTTTTGTTTGTGTTATAATCTTTTGGATTCATTTAATAAACTCCTTTTTAAAATATTGTTTGTTGTTATTCAACATTTTAGCATAGGTTTTTATTAAATGTTTCTTTTTTATTTATCTGTGCATTTCATTATACAATGTTCCATTTTTAATTCTATCATTATAAATATTACCCAATACCTCTGTAATAAGTTTATAATTATCAGCAGCATATACTACTTCCCAATCTTTTAAGAATTTGCCCTCTTTTCCGTAGCCTATCTTTTCTAAATACTCCATTCCTATTCCAGAGGCTTTTTTCATCTCTTCTAAACCTTTTCTTACATCTTGAGTTCTATTTTTCTTTCCTTCACTTCCATAAATAAAGGTTTCATCCCAAATCGTTATAAACTTTTTTCCATCACAAAAATTACATTTTTCTAAATCTTTCTTTATATCTCTTCCACAGTTTCCACAGGTTTTTCTTTCTTGATTTTCGTCTTTCCTCACAAAACTTCCAGGCTTTAAAAGGTCTTTTAGTTTATTAGATTTTGTTTCTTCTAATCCTAAATCATTCTTCTTTTCTCCTAAAAGATCTACAAATTGCCATTCTAAATTTGTTAAATTACTAAACGTTAATAACTCTTTATGTGTGATTTTACTTTTATCATTTTGTTTTTCTATCATAATTATTCTCCTTTTTATTTAATAAATATAATTTTTACCTCTTGTTATTTTTATATTTTCTATTTTTTTATAATCTCTCTTTTTATCTTC
>JACDOE010000030.1 GCA_017656255.1 Bacillaceae bacterium | reverse complement strand
ATGATTAAGTTCACGATATTTCCGATCAAGTGAATCACCTTTTTTTGAATTTTCAAATTCTTGAATTTCCTCATCTACACTTCCAAGTAAATTATTCAATTTATTAAACTCTTTTTTCAACATACTATATTTATATTTCATTTCCCTATATTTTTCCAACTCTAACTGAATATATTCTTCTTGTGAAACAGACAAATTGAGATTATTTGTATTATCCTGCTTCATTTGTAAAATAAGATCCTTGTTCTTGTCAATTTCTTTCTCAAGTTCAAGTATACTAAATGAATATCCTTTTTTTTCAAGTTTTTCTATTTGTTTCTCGGCCAATGTATTCTCATCCATATATTTTTTGAGTTCTGCTAATTCATTATCTAATTCTTGAATGATATTAGAATTTTTTGTTTTGACATTCAATGATTGTATTTGTTTATTAAAAATATCATGTTTCATTTCATTCTGTTTCAAAATGTCAATATTGTTATTAAGTTTCATTTGTTTCGCAATGAATTTTTCAAGTTTAATTTCTACTGTCTGTTTATCTCCTGAGTTATCACAACGTTTTACTGTACTAGAATAAATCTTATTGTCCTTAATCAAGAGGTCTACATTACATTCAGGACACTTATGTATATCAAATGATTGTAATACTTGTTTATAATGTTCGATACCTTTATTAATTTTTTCAAGTTTCGTTTGCTCTGCTTCAATCTCCTCATGATTATAATTCAAATCATCAAGCTGTTTTTTCAACTTGAAATAAGATTTAAATTTAGGTACTTTCTCAATAATTTCATTCATTCGTGTCAAACAAGTTTCGGAATCTTCACCTTGCCAGAGATTTTCATTAAGTTCTTCTAATTTATCTGCTTTATTTTGGTCCTCTGCTTCTTTTGCTTTCTCCAAACGAATAATATCACTATCTGTTTTTTCAATAAGACTTTTCAGTTTTGAAGAACGTTTGATTTGCTGTAGTTTAAGAGAATTTTCTTGAATATGTTTTTCAATTTCTTCAAGTTTTTCGAGACTTTTCATCTCATTATCTAAATCTGTTTGTTGATCCATATAATTGCTTTTTGTTTTATCCAATGTTTCAATCTTGGTATTAATAAGTTTAAGATCATTAATATTTTCCGTAATAGTTTGTATTTTACTGTCAATCGTTTCAATATTCTCAAGAAATTTACTATACTTTTCCAAGACTTTTTGCGATTTTTCTTCACTCAACGGCGCTTTCATTTTCTTAACTTGCTCTGGAATATTTTCTATTTGTTCTTCCAAAATATCCATCTTAGAAATACTTGAACTAAATTGTTTATCATTTGTTTTTACTAATTCATATGCATTATTTTTAATTTTAAATATATCAATATTATGAAAACAAAGTTTTTCTAGAAAAATCAATTTCTCACTAGGAGACAATAAAACAAAATTCTCAAACTTATTTTGCTTCAAATAACCAATCAAACCAAAATACTTACAAAAGACATCGCTAATTACTCCCTGAGCAGCTGAATCCTCAAAAATCTTGCCTTCTTTTACAACTTTAAGCACATTTGGTCGTTTTGAACGGGTTATTTCTAGATTGTCATACTTGATGATTACAGAACAGGAAGTACTTCCATCCCTAAGAATATTGCGACCTTGACCAGTCAAACAAAAATAAATCGCATCCAAAATACTTGATTTTCCTACTCCGGATTCACCATTCAACAAAATAAATTCATTGTCACTGAACTCAATTGTTTTTTCGCTATGACATTTGAAATTTTTTAAAATGACTTTCATTTTTAAAAATATGTTTGTTCTTTTTTAATTTCATTTTAGAAAAATATATTTTACATATATGTAATTTTTTGTTTGACTTCTTTGAGTTCTTCCTCTACTTGGGGTTCTTCTATTTTTTTTTCTTCCAACATTTTTTCAATATGACACAAATGATCTTCAAGATCTTCAATCTTTTTAGTCAAAATCTGTTCTTTTGTCAATTCTTTTCCATATATCAATTCATATGATTTATTTATTGTAAACTTTGTAAAACCCCAAGATGCAGTTGTCAGCAATTCTATTAAAGTAATCAACATTTATTATATAATTTAATTTTTTAGAAAGATTAAATTAAGTACCATAATTATTGAAGTCCTTTCAAACAATTGTATCTATTGTTTTTTCGTGCAATAATTAATACTATTATCCCACTGATTACAATCATCTTTACTCTTACTACAAAAAAAATAGAAAAAATACGTGTATTATTCTCTAAATACCATCTAGTGATTCATAAATCTGTTCTAAATTATCAAAATTATATAAAATAATAATAAAAGCACGTAAAATTAAATTCGGGTTTTA
>JACDOE010000024.1 GCA_017656255.1 Bacillaceae bacterium | reverse complement strand
TACCTCCCTGTACGACTTCCCCTGCTCCAGCATTTCAACGGCCTTCTCATACTTCTTCTTATGCACCCTCATCAAAACCACCGATACATTTTAAGGATCCATCCTTAAATTACTTATGCTTTCCCAAAACACTTATTTTGGATCATAACACTTCCAATTGAGATACACTTAACTCACGCACTTTGCAGACATTACGATGAGGCCGTAAAGGATTTACGAGTCTAAATTTTGCATTACGAAGTTCTCATAACTTTTACGATATTACGATTTTTACGATAATGCAAAACTCGAATATATAAGTAATATAGGCAAGTACACGCTATATCTCTTAATAAGTTGCGTGAGTTTTTTACGCTTCAAGTTTTGCATTCTTCGTAAGAGCTTAACTCCCCCTTTACCACTAGATAGGCCTTTAAACAGGCAAATACAGGAATAAAAATGAGGAAACTCGTTGAAAACTTGACACCAGATAAGCCCGCAAGTGCAAGTAGCATGCAAGCAGATGCAAGCAAGGGGGGGGTAGTTCCGAAGTGGAAGCCAGTTTGCGTGAATAATAAGTGTTCAAATTTTCCACTTCGTATGATGAAAATTTCACGTGTTTCATTGGAAAATTTCCAATTTCATTAGTCTGCCAGAATAGTGTTTTTGACATGACAGTGCTTCACTATCTCATTTCTGCATTATGTTATCTTGTTTTGTCTGAATTTCGTATTACTTACTTCTTTTAAGCTAGTATAATTCTATAATAATTTAATAACAAAAAGTAACTAAAATGCTAATAATATAGTATAATATATGGTTCCACTTCGGAACTACCCCCCGCCCCCCTCCCAATTGGGTATAGGGGAAGTATAAGAAGTGGAAAATATTTATAAATAACAAGAGCGTATTTCCGAAGTGGAAATCAACTTCGGAAGTGGAGTGAGGGTTTGGAAATGACCAGTAAGATAGAGGAAATATTGCTCAGAAAGAAAACACAAACACAACTTCTCAAAAACCCAAGGGTGCTCTCAGAGGCGTATCTTCCTGATAAACTCCTTTTTAGAGAGAAAGAGATAGAGGAAATCATTGATCACGCTGGCGATTTTATGTTCGGTTCCATCCCGAAGAATCTTGTGATACATGGCCCTCCAGGAACAGGAAAGACGGCAGCAATGATGATGATTAAGAGGGTCTATAATAACGTCGCAACCAAGAATAATGTCGATACTCGTGCCATTTACATTTCGGCCAAGGAGCTCACGTACCATAAAGTGCTTTACACTCTAGCCATAAACTTAAATCTTAACGTAAACAAAGGAATGAGTATCGGTGGCATTTATGACGCGATTCTCAAACACCTTAAGCGTGAAGGGATGAGGTACCTCCTGATCGTGGACGAGCTTGATAAAATTCGGCGAAACACGAAAATGGGTGACTCACCCATCGACTCCCTAGTGTATAGTTTGTCCAGGATCAATGAGCGAGTACAAAGAATTGCAGTAGACTTGTTTCTAGTTACAAACAATGCCAGGCTTGTAGAGAGGCTCTCAGCTCCATCACTATCCTCACTAACCCCAATATTCATTTACTTTAGGAGCTATAATGCTGACGAGCTTTATGAAATCCTAAAAAATAGGGCAGACTTGGCTTTTGAGGAAGGAGCCGTTGATGATGCTGCCTTAAAATTGCTCGCGGCACTCATCAAAAGGGAAAGCAGGGACTTACGGTGGGGGTTTTTGGTATTGAGAACCGCTGCCTCTACAGCAGAAAATGGAAAAATCACAGAGGGATCCATTTGGAGGGCTGCAGAGATTGTGGAGCGGAACGTCCTAAAGCAAGTCATTTCAGGGCTTGACGCTGATGGATTGATACTCCTGCTTGCTTTGGCTGTACTTAGTGAGAAGAGAAATCACCTCATTGATAGCAGTACACTCTATGTGAAGTATAAGTACCTTTGCGATACTCTAGAATGGCCCCCGAGAACTATGAAACACGTGATAAATTACATTGGTGCAAAACTAGAGTCTGAAGGACTCGTGACGAGGAGGCCCGTTTCCAAAGGGCGTTATGGGAGGACGCAAATATTCCACCTTGAGGAGAATGCTTTCACGGTCAAGAATATTGTGCGAGAAGTCTTGGCCGAGCGCTTCAACCTCAGACCATCTCTTTCATCCTTGTAATAATATTAGTTGGGGTGATCTGAAGTAGGAATTAAGTTGGTTCACTATATTCTTAACCTTAATCCTCACACAACCTCAACAAAATCACTTGAGCAATCTGACTCAGCTTTTTACAAGAAAATATATTCTTCAGTTTTCACATAATCGTAGCGTTCCTCAACCTTCAAAACCTTGACCGTAGAGTTAAAAAGAAATTCTTCTGGTCCTCTCCATTCACTACTATCTGATACCTACTAAGTGTTGCATAATTTCCCTGAAGTAGATCTCATAGTGAGAACAAAGAAGGATTTTTATTCTTCTCCTCGTGAATTGAGATACCATGTTATCCCGGTACCATAAACACTACATCCACACACTGGATATTTGAACTTTTTAGCTCCTATAGTTATCATACATTCACTCAATCACCTTTGGTATCATCCAAATCATACCCAAACTTTTTCATAATACGAGCCTCTTCTTGGTTAATCAAAGCCTTCACCATTGTGATGAAATTTGCCTCCCACTCTGGATTCAGCTCATAAAACTTCCCCGGCTTTCCGGGTGGAGCATTGGCTTTGCGTATGTGAATTACGT
>JACDOE010000022.1 GCA_017656255.1 Bacillaceae bacterium | reverse complement strand
GGTTGAGACCCGGTTGGACTCCTCCGTGCCTCAAGGCGTTGTGCTGATGCATCCCCAAACGTTCTATGAGCTCGTGTCCGCGCAGCATGATCCAGAAACGGGTACTACCACTACACACACTATAACGTCTGACTCCTCGCACTGAGTTCTTCCTCTTTTTTTTCCCCTCTTTCTTTTTTTCCCCCTATCCTTTTTTCCGTCTACGTAGCTCTCCGTATAGCTATAGCGTCTACTTACTGCTATGTTGCACTATGTTGGAGTATGTTGTCTCCCGTCTTACGCTTTTCGCTACTCGCTTCATACCGATGCTCAAAGCGCGTGAGAAGCTTTCCTTTGCTTGCGCCCAGTTGCTTCGCCCTCGTCTCTATCCAGATGAGGCCTCGCTCTCTCGTATATCTCAAATTGTGCGCCTCTAAACCCCGGCGCCAACGCTCGTAATCGCGATAAAAACGCGACTCGTCGCTACGGGCGCGGTGCGCGGTGGGGTCTGAGCCGCTGGTGTCTGCGGCGTCTACTTCGGAAGACGTCCCGGTAGCTCGCAAACGCGACTCGATGCGCGCCAGCTTCGCGATCAGACGCTTAACCTCCCCTTTTAACTCACGATTCTCACGCTCTAACTCCATAGCCCGCTCTAACGCCCGTCCGTCCATGTTCTGGATCAACCACCTTATCACGGCTGACCTGTTATGCACTACTGTAATACGATCTAACTCCCTTATCTGCTCTTCTTCGAGCACAATATCGATGTGCCGGGGTTCTTTTAATTCCCTCCTTCTACCCATCGTGTATACCTCCACTTTTTCCGAGGGTCTATCTCTCTATGTTGAGAGATTTTCTCCTCTGTTATTTTACATATATATGTAAAAAATCCTTATAAATAAATCTAAATTATCCTATCTATCTATCTATCTATCTATCTATCTATCTATCTATCTATCTATCAGAGTGAAATCTGAGCTTATTTAGGCTTTCTTTGGGCTTATAAAGCGTTCTTTGGGCTCGGTTTTTGTATAACATTCTGTCTTCTATGTTATACATCTTTTGAGTTGGCCTTCTATGTGCCACTTTGTCGTATGCTTTTTATATTACAATGTCATATCTGTTATTGTGGTTTGCCATGAAAAAGGTAACAGGCATTCGGTTGGAAGAAGAGGAGCTCGCATTTTTGAAACAGTTGGGCTCCGGTAATGTGAGTCAAGCAGTTAGGTCGCTTATCGCAGAGAAGAAGAAACTTTTAGATGGAGAGCCCGATCGTGCGATGACACCGGAAGAGATGTTTTTTGATAGCTTACTTCTGCCGGCTGATTCACGGCTACGCGAAACGTATTGCTCGTATGTAGAGATGTGTATTGAATCAGGGGTGCTTCATGCGTCCCTTGATTATCTCGCGCCCGCACTCACAGGGCGTACAGGCTTCGATGAGAGTACCATCCGGAAGCACTTCCGAAAGCTGACCACTCTGAAATTTATCAAGTCCGAGGGGCTGCTGTTCCGTCCAACGCTAAGGTTGAAGCAGGAGTTATCAATTCCTGCACTTAAGAAGCTAATTCGGGAATTTGCTGACTTTCTCCATACGCGCGGAAACTATCGGGATGTTGTTGGTGATGTTTGGGACGTGAATTCTCCTATTAGCCAAGACACTTCCAAATGACAGCCAACAGCACATGGAAAAAGTTAGAGCAAAGGGTGTGCGAGCAGTTCGGCGGTAGGCGAAACCCACTCTCCGGTAGTAATTCACAGCATGGCACGTCCGCCGACTGCATTCAGACCGCCTATCCAGAGCTCTATGTGGAGATAAAGCTCCGGGCATCTTTTGCGCACCATACGCTCTTCAGGTCAGTAGTGGAGGAAGCCGCCCGTGAGCAGCGGATACCCATCTTAGTTACCCACGAGAAGTACCATGCAGGGTCGCTCGTTACTCTCAGGCTTGATGACTTCCTTAAGCTGATAGCCAAACCGGGAGGTAAAAAAAGTGAGAGTCCTTGTAGCGTGTGAATTCTCCGGTATTGTCAGGGATGCATTTGCTAAGTGTGGGCATGATGCTTGGAGTTGTGATTTACTTCCTTCAGAAAAGCCCGGGAAACATATCCAAGATGATGTGCGAGATGTGCTCGATGATGGTTGGGACTTGATGATAGCGTTCCCACCATGCACTTTTCTCGCCAATAGTGGAGTCAGATGGTTATGGGAAGATAGCAACTACATGCTGGCGTCAGAAAGGTGGGAAAAGCTCTGTGAGGCGGCAAAATTCTTCAAAAAGTTACTCTTCTTTAATGGCATCCCTCATATCGCTATCGAGAATCCTATTCCTCACAAATACGCTCTCGCAATGATCGGTATCAAATATGATCAGGTGATCCAACCGTATCAGTTTGGAGAGCCATATTCAAAAGCAACATGCTTGTGGCTGAGGAATCTTCCGAAACTTAAACCCACAAAGTTCATACCGAAAAACAGGGTGTTGCAACAAGTATGGAAAGAACCACCATCGAAAGAACGCTGGAAAAACCGAAGTCGTACGTATCCGGGAATCGCAATGGCTATGGCCGAGCAGTGGGGCCAAGCACTTGAGAGCGGGAGGTGAAAAAGATGAGTCTTGACGTCACCTTCGGGGTGTGGGTGAAAGAGCTCGAAGCGGAGGTCACGTTCTTCGATGTGCACCTACCGGAGGACAAGCTATTTATCAATGACGTGCTCACCGCCGTCGCTCAGACGCTCATTCTGAAGGTAGATTTTGATATCCAAAACGATTCTGCGGGTTGGGCTGTGAAATCAGTCAAACGTGATGGTAGAGACTGCCAACTGGAGGTTTCTATTTAACTGAAAAAATCTATTTATGACCACGTAGGTACTAAAACCTCTCACAGGAGTTTTTCACATGTCGCACCCGGTAGAAGACCCGGATATAGCAGCGGCTTTTGAGGCGTATGTAGCCATGGGCACGATCCGAAGCGTCCGCCGCTTGTGGAAGA
>JACDOE010000025.1 GCA_017656255.1 Bacillaceae bacterium | reverse complement strand
CGAGAGCACGGCAGGGAGGTCTCCATCCACCTCTACGGTCAGGAGGTAAACCCGGAGACCTATGCCATCGCCAAGGCAGATTTACTGCTCAAGGGCGAGGGGGGCGCGGCGGAAAACATCCGGTTGGGTTCGACGCTCTCGCAGGATGGCTTCCCCACTCGCGAGTTCGATTTTATGCTCTCTAATCCGCCCTACGGCAAGAGCTGGAAGACCGACCTCGAGCGCATGGGCGGCAAGAGCGACGTCAAGGACCCCCGCTTCGTCGTTGAGCACGCTGGCAACCCGGAGTTCAGGTTGATCACCCGCTCTAGCGACGGCCAGCTCATGTTTCTAGTAAATATGCTGTCCAAGATGAAGCAGGACACGCCGCTTGGCAGCCGCATCGCGGAGGTGCACAACGGATCATCGCTCTTCACCGGCGACGCCGGCCAGGGCGAGAGCAACATCCGGCGCTGGATCCTGGAGAACGACTGGCTTGAGGCCATCATCGCCCTGCCGCTGAACATGTTCTACAACACAGGGATTGCCACCTACATTTGGGTGTTGACCAACCGAAAGCCCGAGCATCGCAAGGGTAAGGTCCAGCTCATCGATGCCACCCAGTGGTTTAAGCCGCTACGTAAGAACTTGGGTAAGAAGAACTGTGAACTCTCCGACGACGACATCCGTCGCATCGTGGATGTTTATCTCGCGTTCGAGGAGACGGAGCAGTCGAAGATCTTCCCCAACGAGGCGTTTGGCTACTGGAAAATCACGGTCGAGCGACCGCTGCGCCTGAAGGTGGACCTGTCCGAGACTGCCCGTGCCCGGTTCCGGAAGACTTGTAAGGAAGCGGACGAAGAGGCGCTGCCCAACCTGGTGGATCGAGTAGCCGAAGTGCTTGGCCCGGGCCCGCATCTTGATTTTAACGCCTTCCGTACCGCCGTCGAGAAGGATGCGGACCGCCATGGCGTCAAGCTCACCGCCAAGCGGCAGAAGCTCCTGCAGACCGCACTGGCCGAAAGGGACGAGGCCGCACAGCCGGTTATTAAGAAGGTGCACAGGCCGGGTAAGGTCGAGGCCGACCCCATCCGCGGCCGCTACGCCGTGACTCTCGACGGCAAACCCTGCGTGGTGGAGTATGAGCCGGACACGGACCTGCGTGATACCGAGCAGGTGCCACTCCTGGAGGAGGGTGGCATTGAGGGCTTCTTCCGCCGTGAGGTACTGCCTTACGTTCCGGACGCCTGGATCAATGAAAAAGCGACCAAGATCGGTTACGAGATCTCCTTCACCCGGTACTTCTACAAACCGCAGCCCCTGCGCACGCTGGAGGAGATTCGCGCCGACATCGAGGCGCTAGAGAGGGAAACCGAGGGGTTGCTCGATCAGATTCTCATCGAGACGGAGGGGGCACAATGAGGGAGATCCTCGGGAAGACCAAGACCGTCCGCGAGTTGCTCAAGGGCGTCAAATACTCGATCGATTACTACCAGTGCGAGTACAAGTGGCAGGAGAAGCAAATCCGCGAACTGATTGAGGACCTGTCAGGCAGATTCCTGGAGGACTATCAGCCCGGTCACCCGCGGGAGCAAGTGGCGGAATATGGTCACTACTTCCTTGGGTCGATCATCATCAGCCGTAAGGACAACACCAACTTCATCGTGGATGGCCAACAGCGTCTAACCAGCCTGTCCTTGCTCCTGATCTATCTGCGGAACCTCCAGCAGGGACGTGCCGACCAGGTGAACATTGACGAACTGATCTACTCCGAGAAGTATGGCAAGAAGTCTTTCAACTTGGACATCGAGGAACGCATCCCGTGTATGGAGGCGCTCTTCGACCGTAAGCCTTTTGACCCCACCGATAAGCCCGAGTCAGTCCAGAACCTTTTCGCCCGCTACGGCGACATCGAGGAGTATTTTCCCGAAGAACTGCGTGGGGAAGCCCTGCCGTACTTTATTGACTGGCTCATCGAGAACGTCCACTTGGTGGAGATTACCGCCTACTCGGACGACGACGCTTACACGATCTTCGAGACCATGAACGACCGCGGGCTGTCTCTCAGCCCGACAGACATGCTCAAGGGTTTCCTGCTCGCGAACATCACCGACGCCAGCAAGAAGACAGCGGCGAACGCACTATGGAAAAGCCGAATACTCCAGCTGGGAGAGCGAGGCAGGGAGGTAGAGGCCGACTTCTTTAAGGCCTGGCTGCGCAGCCAGTACGCAACCAAAATACGCGAGCGCAAAAAGGGTGCCCGGCCGGAGGACTTCGATCGTATTGGCACCGAGTACCACCGCTGGGTGCGCGATAACCACGAAGCCATTGGTCTTAAGCAGAGCACAGATTTCTACCGCTTCATCGAGCGCGACTTCGACTTCTACTCACGCCAGTATCTGCGGTTGATGGAAGCCTCGGAGAAACTTGTGCCCGGCCTCGAGCACGTGCTCTACAACGCCCACCACGGCTTCACCTTGCAGTACATGCTGCTGCTCGCACCGCTCCGTCCCGACGACACCGAGGAGGTGGTACAGCTCAAGCTGCGCCTGGTGGCGATTTTCGTAGACATCCTGCTCACCTGGCGACTGTGGAACTTCCGCAGTATTGCCTACTCGACCATGCAGTACGCTATGTTTCTAGTGATGCGGGAGATCCGCGGCCTTGAGCCTGAGGCGCTGGCAGTGAAGCTGCGGGAGACGCTGGACAAGGAGCAGGAGACCTTCGCCACTAACGATCGCCTCTATCTACACCAGCAAAATCGCCGGTACCTGCACCGCATCCTGGCCCGCATCACCAATTACGTGGAACGGCAGTCGAGCATGCCGTCGCGGTACCTCGAGTACGTGAGCGTTCATGGTAAAAACCGCTATGAGGTAGAGCATATTTGGGCCGGCAAGCCCGAGCGACGCACCGGTGAATTTCCAAATCCCGCGGATTTTGCCGATTATCGCAATCGCATCGGCGGACTGCTGCTCCTGCCCAGGAGTTTCAACACCAGCTACGGCGACCTTACGTACGAAGAGAAGTTGCCGCACTACAACACCCAGAACCTGCTGGCCCGCTCGCTGCACCCACAGTGCTACGAACATAACCCGGGCTTTCTGCGGTTCGTGTGCGAGAGCGGGCTGCCCTTTCGGGCGCACGATCATTTCAGGAAGGCCGATCTCGACGCTCGCAGCGAGTTCTACCGCCAGATCGCCGAGCGCATCTGGGACCCTGACCAGCTTCTGCGGGAGGTGGGGCTATGAGTATCAAA
>JACDOE010000029.1 GCA_017656255.1 Bacillaceae bacterium | reverse complement strand
AAAGGGTGTGAGAATAGCAAAAATAGGCCCGGTAATTTTTATCAATTGCTTACTCCTTAATTTGTTTATAGTTTGTAGTTTGAGTTTGAGTTTGAGTTTGAGTTTGAGTTTGAGTTTGAGTTTGAGTTTGTAGTAGGCGATTTATCGCCTGAAACGGTTAAAAGTTTCTAGTTTCTATAGACATTCATAAAAATAATTTCAAAAAAGTCAATAGTGAATAAATAAACATCCAAGATAAATCTTGGACTCAGGAGGACAAAATAGACGTCCAAGATAAATCTTGGACTCCGGACAAAATAGACGTCCAAGATAAATCTTGGACTCCGGAATAAATATAGGGCTATTCACCTTGAAAGTAAGTAATTATATGGCTCAATAACACTTTGAACAAGATAAAAACATAAAAAAAGCCCCAAAGCTTGGGCGCTTTGGGGCCAGTTTGGTGATTGTGAGAGTTGGTGGGTTTAGCAAAGTACACAGAAGGTTCTACCCACCCTACGCTCGCTACGATTCTAATTAGGGCAATTGTTCAACTTCTTGCACCACAAAACTCCGGCCCATCGGTTCCCACGTCATTGTTGCTTTGAAAACGTCTACCTCGTTTTCAAAATTTTTATTACCAACGGTAATACCAGTCGGTATGTCGATATAAGGAATGGACAATGTAGCCGTTTCAAAGGCATAAGTCGCGGGACACGAAGAACTTGAACCATCCGTTATTTGAGCAACGGTTTTAGAAAGGAGTCTGAAGCGATTCGTGGTACCATAAATTTGCTTCAGACTACCCGTCCACAATTCGATTTCACCGGTTGGTTGTCCGCTCAAAAAGTCAACCACTGGCATTTCAACAAAAGGAACAATTAAAGTCCTGTTTTTGAGAGAGTAAGTGGCGTGTTTGCAGTTGGCATCGCCTTGTTGATAAAGGGCTTGGACTTCATCTTCGGATAAGGCGCGGTTGTAGATTCGGACATCGTCAATAATCCCTCTAAAGTACCACATATAGTAAGGTGTTCCACCTATAGGTATATTAGAGGTATAGTGAGTAAACTTTTCATTACTCTCAAATTCATTATCCAAATTACCATTTAGATAATATCTGATGTAATTTCCATCATAAGTTACTGCAATGAAAGTGTATTTTGCATGAGCAAAAGATGTGTTCCCTATTTTGCAGCCAAAATTTGGTTCCACGCAAAATCTGATTTTCGAGTGATTTCCGATTGTTTTTAAACCGACCTGATATTGGGCTCCAGGTGTTATTCCACGATGTTTTGATAAAAGAGTTGGGTACATGGAAGGTTGTTCTTCATACGGTTGAACCCATAAAGCAATAGTAATGTTTCCTGTAATGTCTAAACTGTTGCTCTCCTGTATTTCAATCAAATCATTTCCATCGAACACATAAGCACTATCAGCATTTCCAAACCGATCCTCAGTCAAAGTCGCTCCATTGACTACACCATCATTACCATTCCCAGAGGCATCATTGGCATTACCCTCAAATGGATAATGGGCGACTAACCCATCATTCAAGTCAGCCCAAGCAACTGGAAACCAAGATAACCCCATTACTAGAGCCATCCAAAGTACGGTGCGTAATCCGCACATAAGTTTTACCATCGTATTTCTCCTTTAATTAAAAACATTATCTGCCTAAATAATAATAAAACTAAGCCACTCAATAATTTTGGTAAAGGGTGATAATATTGAATTTCTATCCCTGAGTTTTGCAAGCACATCTTGTGGTGTAAGTAGGTGACGGTTTTGCTGACGGTTTGTAGTAATCGCAAAAGCTACTCACAAGCCGCTCGTTATGTTAAAAGACTTTTGTTTACCCACTTACTTTATTTAGACTTCGCTATGAAAAAAATGTGAGGCTCAATTCACTTAAATTTTTCCACATAGTTTATTTAGACTTCGCTATGAAAAAAATGTGAGGCTCAATTCACCCTAAATTCCGCACACTTTATTGACTAAGACGTAACGGCAAAAAAAAGTGAGGCTCAATTTACTTAATTTTTTCCACATAGTGCCTGAACGAAAACCTCTCGCCTAAGTGTCATTTCGACGAAAGGAGAAATGTCATTTCGACGACTGAAGAAATGTCATTTCGACGACAGGAGAAATCTTAATACGTTGATAACAAAAATATTTATCAAGTTCCCTCCGATCAAAGGGACTCGAAATGACACTGAGGGTTTTCGTTCAAGCACTACTTAAGTCATTTCCGAGGCGAGCATGATAACACAATGCAATCGTATTTGGTGTCAATTTAGTTATAATTGAGTCTCCATTGAGTTAAAGCGAGTCTCGATGTCATCGATAAATCTTGGACTTCAAAAAATATTGGACGAGTGTGTAAGTCATTTCCGAGACGAACATGATAAACACAATGCAATCGTATTTGTATCTATCTGATAGTACAACGAATTACGCGGATAAACGAATGAAAGGCAAAGATAAATCTTGGACTGATGTGTAAGTCAGTTTCGAGGCGAACATGATAAACGCAATGCCATCGTATTTGTATCTGTCTGATAGTACAACGAATTACGTGGATAAACGAATGAAAGGCAAAGATAAATCTTGGACGAGTGTGAGTACAACGACACTTTGGATAAACGAATTAAAAATATTCAAGATGAGAATCCATGCGTACCGAGTGATTTTGACTTAATAAAACCATGCCATGATTTGAGTCTACACCCAGTGTTAATTCGTTTCTCCCAAGTGTCGTTATACTTAATAAATCAAACCATGCCATGATTTGAGTCTACACCCGAAGTTAATTCGTTTATCCCCGTAATTCGTTGTACTTAAGAATAAGGCTCGAAGAACTTTTGAGGGCCATGTTGTCATTTGAGTGACTTCAATTTTGATGATGGCCTTCGTTCTGCTCTCAATAATAGCTTTTCTTCAGCCGAGCTGAAATCGTTTCGTCAGGTAGACTTACCACCTATCAGTTTGTCCAAACTGACACCACGTTTCATAATACAACGACACTTCGGATAGACGAATTAAAACCTTCAAGATGAGAATCCATGCGTACCGAGTGATTTTGACTTAATAAAACCATGCCATGATTTGAGTCTACACCCGGTGTTAATTCGTTTCTCCCAAGTGTCGTTGTACTTAAGAAATCAAACCATGCCAGGATTTGAGTCTACACCCGGTGTTAATTCGTTTATCCCAAGTGTCGTTATACTTAAGAAATAAATTGTCATGGCTAAACCCCCAAATATGAAAATCCGTTTATTTCGCGTATCCGTTGTACTAGATGCTGTGGGTATTTTCACAGTAAAACCATGCCATGATTTGAGTCTACACTTAGCGTTAATTCGTTTATCCGCGTAATTCGTTGTACTTAATAAATCAAACCATGCCATGATTTGAGTCTACACCCGGTGTTAATTCGTTTATCCGCGTAATTCGTTGTACTTAAGAATAAGGCTCGACGAACTTTTGAGGGCCATGTTGTCATTTGAGTGACTTCAATTTTGATGAAGGCCTTCTTTCGTTCTACTCTCTTCCATAGCTTTTCTTCAGCCGAACTGAAATCGTGTCGTCAGGTAGACTTACCACCTATCAGTTTGTCCAAAGTGATACCACGTCTCATAATACAACGACACTTCGGATAAACGAATTAAAAACCTTCCAGATGAGAATCCATGCGTACCGAGTGATTTTTACTTAATAAAACCATGCCATGATTTGAGTCTACACCCAGTGTTAATTCGTTTATCCCAAGTATTGTTGTACTTAATAAATCAAACCATGCCATGATTTTAATTGACACCCGGTGTGAATTGGTTTATACCAGAAATAAGTTG
>JACDOE010000019.1 GCA_017656255.1 Bacillaceae bacterium | reverse complement strand
TGACATTTTTGGATATATTTTATGGTTACAAGAGGATTAATCGACAGTCTCAAAAATTCCGTTATTCGCACCATGTCAATATTATGCGAAGTATTCGAGCCGATTAGCGGCAAGCTTTTCCGCTAACATTTAAAATTCACTTCGATTTCAGGGAATAGAGGAAAAAAATGACCTTATCTTATTTTCAGGGGCCAGGGCACGACAAGATTCATAACGGATAAAGAACCAGGCCATACGAAGGAGGAAGTATGAGCCTCTGGCTCATACCAACCATAAACCTGCACCAGCGGTTCTCCTATATCCAACTTTCCTTTACACAACCACCCCGGCGTCATATAATGAATGCAAATTGAAATCTGACTATATAAAATAAAGTGGTGTAGCAAAAATGGACTTATTTTCATATGCAGAAGAACAAAATCGGGACAAGATGCAGCCGCTGGCGGCCCGGATGCGTCCGCGCACCCTCGATGAATTCATCGGGCAAAAACACATCCTTGGGCCGGGTAAACTGCTGCGACGGGCCATCGAAGCTGACCAGCTGTCTTCCGTCATTTTTTATGGACCGCCCGGAACCGGGAAGACGACTCTGGCACGGATCATCGCCCGCACCACCGAATCCCATTTTACCGACCTGAACGCCGTCACTGCCGGCGTGGCCGATATCCGGAAAGTGGTGGAAGAAGCACGCTCCCGTCTGGGCATGTATAACCAGCGCACGACCCTTTTTATCGACGAGATTCATCGCTTTAACAAAGCCCAGCAGGATGCCCTGCTTCCTTACGTGGAACAGGGAACGATCGTCCTGATCGGAGCGACCACGGAAAATCCCTTTTTTGAGGTGAACTCGGCGCTTCTGTCGCGTTCCCGCATTTTCCAGCTTCACCCGCTGACCGATGAGGACCTAAAGGAAATCGTCGATCTCGTCCTCACCGATCGGGATCGGGGCCTGGGAGAGATGAACATTAGCATCGATCCGGAGGCACGGGATCACCTGATCCGTTATGCGGAAGGAGACGCCCGCCAGCTGATCAACGCCCTTGAACTGGCGGCCGTCACCACCCCTCCGCAGGAGGACGGCAGCATCCGCATCACCCTTGATGTGGCGGTGGAATCTATCCAGCGCCGAGCCGTGCGTTATGACAAAAGCGGCGATAACCATTACGATACTGTTTCAGCGTTTATCAAATCAATCCGGGGTTCCGACCCGGATGCCGCGCTGTACTGGGTGGCCCGGATGCTGGATGCCGGGGAAGACCCGCGATTTATTTTCAGACGGTTAATTATCGCGGCTTCCGAAGACATCGGTAATGCCGACCCGCAGGCGTTGCAGGTCGCGGTTTCCGCCTTTCATGCCTTCGAACTGGTGGGTATGCCGGAAGGGCGGATCCCGCTGGCACAGGCCGTCACCTATCTGGCTTCCGCCCCCAAAAGTAATGCGGCCTATGTCGGGATCAACAAAGCCCTGCGTGATGTGCGGGAAAAAGGACATAAACCGGTGCCCGTCCATCTGCGCGACAGCCATTACAAAGGGGCGGAAAAGCTGGGGCATGGCAAGGGGTACAAATACCCCCACGATTACCCCGGCAATTACGTGCAACAACGATACCTCCCTGACGGGGTAGACGAAACCTATTATCAGCCCACGGAAAACGGGTATGAAAAACAGATCAAAAAGAATCTGGACAGATAGAAAACGCAACTAGCACGGGAGAGAAGGGAAACCATTGTTAAAAAAATATCTGATTGCCTTTTCATTATTTTTGCCCGGCCTGTTTGTCATGTCGCTGGGCATTGTGATGATGATATACGCCGGGCTCGGTGTCCCGTCCTGGGACGTGTTGCATGTGGGCCTGCAGAAAACGGTGGGACTGACCATCGGGATTTGGAACCAGCTGGTGGGCATTGTCCTGCTGGGATACACCCTCTACCTGACCCGGAAATTTCCCGGAATCGGGGCCATTCTCAATATGATCCTGATCGGTGTGTTTGTCGACCTGATTATGTTTACCCATATGCTGCCCATGCCTGCCACCGTCTGGACGCAGTGGCTCTACATGCTGATGGGAATCTTTTTGATGGGATTCGGGTCCGGGATGTACATATCCTCTGACATGGGAGCCGGCCCTCGAGACGGTGTGGTGCTGGCCCTGGCCGACCTGACCGGAGCCTCCATCCGCCGTATCCGAACGATCATGGAAATCGTGGCACTGCTCCTGGGATGGATGCTGGGAGGCCCGGTCGGACTTGGAACGCTGGTCTTTTCACTTGCGGTCGGTCCCATCATGCAGTATTCCATCTCATTCTGGCGAAAAATATACCGCACCATGGCGGAACGATTCTTATCGGTTGAAAAAAACATGGTGATGCCGGTAAGCTCGACATCACAGGGAACAGAGAGGTGAGGGAAAATGAAAATTTCCACCCGGGGGCGTTACGGGCTGACGATCATGATGGATCTGGCCCGTTACCATGGAGAGGGCCCCATTTCCTTAAAAAATATTGCGGAACGCCACCAACTGTCCGAACATTATCTCGAACAACTGGTGGCCCCCCTGCGCAACGCCGGGCTGGTCAAAAGCACCCGCGGTGCCTACGGTGGCTACACCCTTTCCCGCCAGCCCGACCAGATCACAGCCGGCGAAATTATCCGCATCCTGGAAGGACCGCTCAGTCCGGTGGAATTTGAGGAGGAAGACGATCCGGCCAAAAGGGATTTGTGGATGCGCATACGTGACAGCATTGCAGAAGTGCTGGATTCAACCACCCTGCAAGATCTGATCAATTATCAGAGCAACGATGAACAGGATGCCTACATGTTTTACATTTAATGGATCACATCAATGGAGTTGAACAATCATGGCAGACATTTATCTCGATCACGCGGCAACCACGCCCATTCATCCCGATGTCGTGGAAGCCATGCTCCCCTATCTTCACGAAAAACACGGCAACCCCTCCAGCCTGCACCGGTTCGGCAGAACAACCCGTTCCGCACTGGATCAGGCGAGGGAAACCGTCGCGGCCAGTCTGGGCGCCTCCCCCCGGGAGATCACGTTTACCAGCGGGGGAACCGAGGCGGACAATTTTGCCGTCATCGGCGTGGCCATGGCCAATCGTGACAGGGGAAAGCATATCATCACCAGTCAAATTGAACATCACGCCGTCCTCGATGCCATGCATTTTCTGGAGGAAAACGGATTTGACGTCACATACCTTCCGGTGGACAAGACCGGCACCGTGGACCTGAATGCCCTGCGGGAAGCCGTCCGGGATGACACCATTCTGATCAGCATCATGTATGGCAACAATGAAGTGGGGACGATTCAGCCCATTGAAGAAATCGGGGAAATCGCCCGGGAACACGAGATTTATTTTCACAGCGACTGTGTCCAGGCTTACGGCATGCTACCCCTGGATGTGCAGAAACTGCCGGTGGATCTTATCTCCGTATCATCCCACAAAATCAACGGGCCCAAAGGAGTCGGCGCCCTGTACGCCGCCCGGAATGTCAAACTGGCTCCCATTTTGTTCGGGGGAAATCAGGAAAGACAGCGCCGGGCGGGCACAGAAAATGTGTCCGGTATCGTCGGCTTTGCCAGCGCCGTGGCCATCACCCTCGAGGAGATGGCAGAACGGCGCCAGAAATATGAACAGTTTCGCCGGACGATGCTCGACGTGTGGGAAAAAGAAGCGATTGATTTTGTAGTGAACGGACACCCGGAGCGCTATCTGCCCCATATTTTGAACGTCAGCTTTCCGGGAACCGATACGGAGACGATGCTGATGAAAATGGATCTTGCCGGGATTGCCGTCTCCAGCGGTTCGGCCTGCACGTCCGGTTCGCTGCAACGGTCCCACGTTTTAAAAGCGATGCAGGTGGAACCCGAACGGTTGATGTCGGCGATTCGTTTCAGTTTCGGGTTGGGGAATACGGAAGACGAGGTGCAAGAAGCCGCCCGCAAAACAGCGGATATCGTCAAGCGGTCGTTAGGGTAAGTCATGGATCGGGTCAGGGGAACCCGATCTTTTTTAATGGGACCTCTCCAGAAACCGCAGGAATTGCCATGAAAAGTACGGCATATAAGTCGCGCGGTGGCGTCAAAATAAGGGATACGGGAGGTGGATGGCTTCCCTTGCAAAAGGTACAGGAAATCATAGGCCTGCCCGTCATCGAGCTCACATCAGGCAAAGTGCTCGGACAGATCCGGGATCTGCTCTTTGATGATCAGTGGCATTTTGTCGGCATTCTGCTTGAGTACAAAGGACTCCTGCGGGACGGCCGCTACATTCCAGCTCCGTCCATCCAGTCCGTGGGAGAGGATTGTGTCATCGTCCGGAAAAATCAGGTTCGGCCGCTAAAGGAACAGAATCAGTCGGTTACCTTCTGTGCTGGATCTTCCCATCTGAAGGGAAAACCGGTCATGTCGGCCGAAGGGTATCAATTGGGACAACTGGAAGATGTATATCTTCATCCGCAAATGGGAAAAATTGTAGGGTACGAACTGTCGGACGGATTCTGGGCGGATGTGACCGAAGGTCGCAAAATCGTTCAGACTTCCGAACCCATTATTTTAGGGAAAGACGCCCTGATTTGCACCGGCCCAGTTTCCTGTAACAGGGATCAAACGGCCGAGTAAATCGGCGTTGTGTTTAAGGAGGAAGAAACCATGATTCGTTGTCCCAATTGTAATTCCAGCGATATCGGCAAAATCGGTGCCAATCAGTATTATTGCTGGGATTGTTTTGTCGAACTGAGTGTTTCCGGCGATGAAATTACCTCAATCTACCAGGTCGAGGAAGACGGCACGCTGGATTCGTTGAATGACCTGTTTTTCGAAACCGAATCCGATCCCGGTTCCATCCAATCCAACCTGTAAGGGGGATCTGCTGTGTTCCGAAACGGAATGATGCGCTCGCTGTTAATCGGCGGGATCATGGCCGGCCTGTTTCAAATGATGAGACGCCGCCGCAATCGTGCCATGATGCCCAACCGTTTGATGGGACAAATGGGAAGAATGTTCAACCAGTTCAATCTTGCCGGATTGATGCGCAATCGCAGACGGATGATGCGTCCGTTTGCCAGATAACCAGTTTGACCGGCCCGGGAATGATGTTCCCGGGTTTGTTTTTTGCCTTAAAACCATAGCCATCCCGTCCAAATCATATTAAAATGAAACAAACATAGTCGATATACGGGAGGTTATTCATCATGCGATTTGTCACCTATCAGATCAACAAAAAACAGGGAGCGGGAGTCCTCGACCCGTCCCGTCAGGTCGTGATCGATCTCGGTATTCAGGACCTGCTGCAGGGCATCGAACAGGGAGACGATTTTGTCCGCAAGGCGCAGTCCCTTTTGCAGCAAAACGGAGACGGCGCTGCCACCTATCCGCTGGACGAAGTGAAATTATTGGCACCCATCCCGCGTCCCCGTAAAAATATTTTCTGCCTGGGAAAAAACTATGCGGAACATGCCATTGAAATGGGAGGAGCGGAGTCTATTCCCAAACATCCGATGGTCTTCTCCAAAGCCCCCACTTCCGTAATTGCCCATGAGGATGAGGTGCTCTACGACCCGGAGGTCACGCAGGAAGTGGACTATGAAGGCGAACTGGCGCTTGTCATCGGGAAAAAAGGCAGGAAAATCAGCCGCGATAACGCTTTTGATTACATCTTTGGTTATACGATCATCAATGATGTCACCGCGCGGGATTTGCAACAGCGGCATAAACAGTTCCTGCTGGGCAAGAGTCTTGACACCTTTTGCCCGATGGGGCCCTGGCTGGTACATAAATCAGAACTGATCGACACCTCCGATCTCAAAATCGAAACGAAGGTCAATGGCGAAGTGCGTCAGTCTTCGAGTACCCGTCATTTTATCTTCGATATTCCGGAAATTATCGCCACTATTTCCGCCGGGATCACGCTGGAGCCGGGTGATATTATTTCCACGGGGACGCCGGCGGGCGTGGGAAAAGGGTTCAATCCGCCGAAACTTCTGAAAGACGGGGATGTTGTTGAAATCACGGTGGAAGGAGTCGGCACTCTGCGAAATCGGGTGAGCGTTCATACTTCTTCCTGAATCCTGGCATAATAAACAGGTACAACGTTTTTGAGGGAGGACCTCAGGTGGAACGGTTAATGAAATCCAGATTGTTGTACCTGCTTGTTATCGCTTTGCTGGCGACAGCGGTTTTATATATGCTGCTATTGATTAATCCGATTCTAAAAGGGGTATGGGATCTGCTTAAGACGATCGTCATCCCCTTTTTTACCGGTGTAGCCATCGCCTATCTGTTGCATCCGGTTGTAGAGAAACTGAACCGGCGGGGTGTTCCGAGATCGGTAGCGGTCTTGCTTATCTATGCCCTTTTTTTCTTATTCATGACCGTTGTTCTGATGAATGCAATCCCCGTTTTTATTAAGCAGATGAAGGAACTCGGTGAGCACCTTCCTGAGCTGACGGCCATCTATCAGGATTGGATTCGGGAGTTTCAGATTCATAAATATGATTTCCCCCAGGGAATTCAGCAGGGGCTCGAACAGGGCATTATGCAGATGGAGCAGGGAACTTCCCTGCTGGTCAGTGGATTGGTCGATTCGTTTCGGGATAAACTGGAATATCTCTTTTTGTTTGCGATTGTGCCGTTTGTCGTGTTTTATCTGTTGAAAGATATGAAAACCATGCAACGCCTGGTGCTGACCTTCGTCCCCAGTCGTCACCGTAAGAAGTTTACACGGCTGGTGGGGGATGTGGACCATGCCCTGGGAAATTATATTCGCGGCCAGCTGATGGTCTGCGGTGTGGTCGGGACGCTGGCCTATGTGGGGTATCTGATCATCGGAATCAAGTATCCGCTGATTCTGGCTTCGATCATTGCGGTTTCCAATGTCATTCCATATCTGGGCCCGTTTATCGGGGCGGCACCGGCCGTGCTGCTGGCCCTGACCATCTCATGGAAAATGACCGTTTCGGTTGTGATTGTCAATATCTTAGTGCAGATTCTGGAGGGGAATGTGGTCTCGCCGCTTATTGTGGGACGGACCCTGCATATGCACCCGCTCCTGATTATTTTTGCCGTGCTGGTCGGCGGGGAGATGGCGGGGATCCCGGGAATGATTCTGGCTGTGCCCGCTCTGGCCATTTTGAAAGTGATTACGCAGCATGTCTTCCTCTATTATGTCAAACATTGACACGGCAAACCGGGATTTGTATAATGAGGATTAAATCAATGACGGATCGAGTAGGCCGGAGCCCTTTTACAGAGAGGCGTTTCCGTGGTTGAGAGAAATGCTAAAAGAAGACCGGCTGAACGCTAATCCCGAGTGCAGGTAAACCCTGCCGGTGACACGCCGTTATCGTGAGTGGAGCGACACGTGGAGTCGTATGGGATTCTGCGTGTAAGCAGGGTGGTACCGCGAGACAGAATCTCGTCCCTGAGTTTGGGGATGAGTTTTTTATTTGCGTGAAATATGATTTGTTGTTCTTCTGTTGTCCCTCTTTGTGGGTGGTGGAAGTCCGGGACCTGATCCGACCTGCTAAGAATCTCCGAAGCGGTTGCGGAAAAGGGGAGCTTATGCGATTGTCAAGATTCTAAGCAGATCGAATGAGGTCCCTGGGAGTCGGGACAAAGGAAGGAACAAAAATCATATGTCACGCTGAGTATGAGGGTGAGGGTGGATTCGGGGGAGTCCGGGGGTTGCCCCGGGATGAACCGAATCCTGCCGGAATCTGCTGGTGCGGGAGAGAGGGTTGGCTCCAGGAAATAGCGGAACTTTTTTTCCGCTATATTCGAAAAAGGGTCAGGTCGGAAAAAAATAGCGGAAAAGTTTGCTGTTATTTCGCGTTGAATACTTCGCATAACGTGAAACGGGCCGAATAGCGGAACCTTTTTCCCCTATTTTCTCAAAAATCGCGAAATCGGGTGAATAGCGGAAAGGTTTTCCCTTATTTTCGACCGACGACCCGGCCCTTTCCAAAGCTCCTTGAGCATGGTGAAATATGATTTGTTGTTCTTCTGTTGTCCCTCTTTGTGAGGGTGGTGGAAGTCCGGGACCTGATCCGACCTGCTAAGAATCTCCGAAGCGCCTGCCGCAAAGGGGAGCTTACGCGATTGTCGAGATTCTAAGCAGATCGAATGAGGTCCCTGGGAGTCGGGACAAAGGAAGGAACAAAAATCATATGTCACGCTGAGTATGAGGGTGAGGGTGGATTCGGGGGAGTCCGGGGGTTGCCCCGGGATGAACCGAATCCTGCCGGAATCTGCTGGTGCGGGAGAGAGGGTTGGCTCCAGGAAATAGCGGAACTTTTTTTCCGCTATATTCGAAAAAGGGTCAGGTCGGAAAAAAATAGCGGAAAAGTTTGCTGTTATTTCGCGTTGAATACTTCGCATAACGTGAAACGGGCCGAATAGCGGAACCTTTTTCCCCTATTTTCTCAAAAATCGCGAAATCGGGAGAATAGCGGAAAGGTTGAGACTGTCGATTAATCCTCTTGTAACCATAAAATATATCCAAAAATGTCAAA
>JACDOE010000031.1 GCA_017656255.1 Bacillaceae bacterium | reverse complement strand
TTCATTGTACCCTATTTTGAAGGTTAGGAGTTTACACAAAATAGTTTATAGACTCGAAATCGTTGAAAATTACCATATCAAAATTCTTTGGAAAAACATATGTAAGATTTGAAGCCGAATTGGATGAAGATTATCAGGAAGTTACTTTCGAACTCTTGTGATCCCAATTAAAGAAAAGGAGGACAAGCCATGACCAAACAGTATCTTTTTCTAGATTTTGAATTCACAATGCCTGATGACGATAAAAACCGTAGAGGCTTCTTCCAAGAAATCATTGAAGTTGGATTAGTGCGTGTTGTTCATAATACAGTACATGAAACATTCTCATCCTTTGTGAAGCCAGAGGTTAACCCATTCTTGAATGAACGATGCAAAAATTTTTTGGACATCACACAGGATGATGTTGATAGCGGTATTACTTTTCATGAACTCGTTCAACAGTTACAAGCGTGTACACTGCACGGGACGGATACCACTGTCGTCACATGGGGGAATATGGACACGTATGTATTACGACGTCAATGTGATCATTGGAGAGTTCCCTATCCGTTTACAGGAGCCGAATTAGATTTATCGTTAGAGCATAAGAGGTTTTACGGAGAGCAAAATCAATCAGGGCTGATGAAGGCATTGCTAGAATTTGGCCAATCAGCTAATGGAAAGCATCACAAGGCTTTGGATGATGCAATGACTACTTTTGAGATTTTTAAGCTGATGGAAAAGGATAAGCAGTATTTGAAGAAAGCGGAATCTCCTAGTATTGGTGAGTTGGTTGATTTGTCAAGCTTGTTCACGAAGTTACTGCGTTGGTATCGGGCAAACAACTCTGTAGAGAACTTTCCACCACGAATCCGGGGGACACGAAGCGTAATCGTTCCTACACGAGTCGTCAACTGGTGTGGGTATGAGCCGTTACGATAACCTTGGCGCTCTTCCGTCCGCTCGTAGGGTTCCGCCCTCAGTTGTTCCGTAGCCTGGGCTTCCAGCACTTGGTTCAATACGGATTCCAGTAGTTTGGCCACTCCCGCATCCTGAGAATTCCCTAAAAAAAGCTGATGCAAAAGCTTGGAATCTACGCTAATCTGGTATTGAGCCATAACAAAAACTCCTCTCTTAAGAATGGTGTCCGCAAACTTCATTCTAACCGAGGGGTTTTTCATATGGCTCCTTTATTTTTTAAGAGACTCATATTTTTACACAATTATACGGACTTAACTTTTCAATACTAGTGTTATCGTGAAAAAAGGACTATTTCCTTCTAGTTGCAAAATGAATTACCAGTTAAAATATATGAATAGAAATGGTACTAATTATCATCACGATAAGAAAATTGACTAGTTCTTTTTTCACAGGAATTAACAGGTCAGTTGTAGAAGTTAATTTAAAATGCGGGATTAACGAGTACGGAAGTGAGAATTTCAATGTACGAAGAAATGAAGCAATCGGTTCAATTTGCACTCGAGCAACTCGAAGGCAGACGCCACAGACTACTCTTACTTGTTAGTGAAGATCAAAGAAAATTGTATCAAGTGCTAAATGACGTTGCATCAAAACACCAAATCCCAATACTAAATATGAATTTATCGCTAAGCGAGGAGCTAATAAATGTTCCAGTTGATCGCCGTCCGAGAAAAGTCGGAGAAATAGTAGAAAAAATACTGCGTCATCAAAAAAAGGATCTGGTTATTATATCCCACATCGAATTACTTTTTGATCATTCCTTACATTTGAATCCTATCAAGCTTTTTGAGGAACTCAGTAAGACTAAAACACTAATAGTTGGTTGGAATGGTAAATATGAGAACAACGTTTTAAGCTATGCTGATCCAGGACATAGTGATTACCGATCTTATTATGATTGTGATGCCATTATCTTTAGCATTAAGTAAGACGGAGGGGTTATTTATGAAGTACAGAGATTTAATTCAATTTGAGCCCATTGAATCAGTTGTTCAACTTCGTGAATCTAACAAAAAAGAGTATGCTTATCAACTGTTGGATACCTATGTTATCTCTGAGCGCATGGCTGAGTTGATTAACGATATCGTTATAGAACAATTGCAGTATGACCGTATAACGGATAACAAAGGCTTGCTAGTCGTGGGTAACTATGGAACGGGTAAATCTCACCTAATGAGTGTTATTGCTACAATTGCAGAGTTACCTGGAGCTAGTTTACGTCTATCTCATGCTGAAGTTGCGAAGAAGTCTAAAGAGATTGAAGGCAAGTTTAAAGTGTTGAGAACAGAAATCGGTGCCTCAACAATGATGCTTAGGGACATTATTTGTGGGTATCTTGAGGACTATCTATCGGAAATCGGTGTTGATTATCGTTTCCCTGCTTCCGACCAAATTGCCAACAATAAAGATGCATTCATGGAAATGATGGCTGCATTCCATGAGGTTTATCCTGAACAAGGATTGCTCCTTGTGGTCGACGAACTACTTGATTATCTACGTGGCCGTCGTGAACAAGAAATCATCTTGGATCTTGGTTTTTTACGTGAAGTAGGAGAAATCTGTCGTACTACTCGTTTCCGTTTTATTGCTGGGATTCAGGAAATGCTATTTGATAACCCAAAATTCCAATTTGTAGCGGAACAATTGCGGCGAGTACGAGAGAGATTTGAACAAGTCAGTATAGTACGTGAAGATATTGCTTACGTTGTTTCTCAGCGGCTATTAAGTAAAGATGAAAAACAAAAAGCATTAATTCGTGAGCATCTTCAGAAATTCACAACGCTTTACGATAAATTGAGTGAAAGAATGGAGGAATTTGTCTCACTCTTTCCAATCCATCCATCTTACATTTCTACGTTTGAAAAAGTTTCTGTCGCTGAAAAACGTGTAATTTTAAAGACCATTAGTAATGAGATGAAAAAGCTACTCGATCAAGATGTTCCAACAGAACAACCAGGAATTATTTCATACGATAGCTACTGGGCATATATTGAAGGTGATGCTTCCCTAAAAAGTAATCCAGACATTAGGGAAGTTATAAATAAGTCAAAGATTTTACAAGATCGTATTCAACAAGCGTTTACCAAACCTGCATACAAACCTGTTGCAATGAGAATTGTACAAGCGCTTTCTGTTCATCGTCTCACCACAGGTGACATCTATGCGAAACTGGGGGCTACATCGGAAGAGCTAAGAGATAGCTTGTTTTTATATATTGCAATGCCAGAACAAGATTCTGAATTCCTACGTTCAACTGTTGAATCAGTCTTAAAGGAAATCCTGAAGACGGTTAGCTATCAATATATTTCATTTAACGAAGCAAATGGCCAATACTATGTCGATATCCAAAAAGATATTGCTGTAGATGACTTGATTGAACAAAAAGCGGAGGCCCTCACAGATGAGCAACTAGATCGTCATTTCTTTGAGGCACTTGCAATAGTAACCGAAAGCGCAAAAAATACCTATGTAACGAACTATCGTATTTGGCAACATGAGCTGCCTTGGAATGAAAACAAAGTAACTCGTCAGGGATATTTGTTCTTTGGTGCTCCAAACGAGAGATCAACGGCCCAGCCACCAAGGGATTTCTATATCTATATGATTCAGCCATTTGATCCACCGAAATATAAGGATGAAGAGAAGGCAGACGAAGTTTTCTTTAAGTTGAAAAACTACGATGATAAATTCCTTCGTTCCCTTAAACTGTATGCAGGTGCAAAAGAAATGAGTATAACAGCTGCAACGGGGACTAAGAACTTATATGAATCTAAAGCGGCTGAAAACTTACAGCTACTGACAAAATGGTTACGAGAAAATAGTCACCAGGCTTTTGAGGTGACATACAAAGGATTAACAAAGAAAATCACTTCTTGGGTAAAGGTACTTCCTCCTCAAGCTAGTGTGAGAGAGATCATCGACGTTGTGAGTGCTACATGTCTGAACGATTGGTTTAAGGAACAATATCCTGATTATCCATCATTCTCTAGCTTGAAAACACCGATTACAAAAGAGAGTTTTTCTACTTATATAATGGATGCTCTAAAAACAATTGGCGGGAACATAACTCGGGGAGGTTCTGCCATCTTAAATGGATTGGTGCTTTGGGAGAATGAAAAGCTACAAGTAAGAAAGTCAGGATACGCTAAGTGGATTTTGGATTTATTAGAAGAAAGAGGGCAAGGTCAAGTAATTAATCGTTCTGAGTTAGTAAAAACACTTTATTCAGTGCAAGGAATTGAAGATATTGAGCAAACCGTTCAGTTTCAGATGGAACCAGAATTACTTGTTGTTCTTTTAGCAGCCCTAATACAGAATGGTGACGCTGTCGTTACAATTAACAACAAGCAGTACGATGCAATGAATTATAATGATTTTACCAAGCTTCCTTTGAATGAACTAATAAACTTTAGCCACATTAAAAAACCAAGTGGACTCCCAATTTCAGCATTAAAAGAGTTATTTGATCTGTTTAATCTAAATCATGGGTTGCTAAATGATACAGCATTACCAACAGGAATTGCCCAATTGCAATTGAAAGTACAAGAGGCATTAAAAAAGACTGTAGAAACCCTGCAAGTTGTTCGTTCTGGTATTCCGTGCTGGGAAGGAGAAATTCTTTCGGCAAATGAGCAACAGCAATATAAGGAGACTTTGGAAAAGCATAAGGATTTCTTGCAAGCAGTTTCTGTCTATAACTCTCCTGCAAAGTTGACGAACTTCAAATTCTCTATTGCTGAAGTGCAAGAACAGAAAGAAGCGATTAACTTAATCGAACACTTAGGTCAAGTTCAAAAAAGAGCTACAGAAGTGTCAAATCTAGCTCAATATTTGGTCGGTGCCCAACAACAGTTACCGCTTGATCATGAATGGCAGGGGAGAGTAGAAGACGTACTTGAGGAATTATTACATGCACTAAAGAATGGGGAAACTTGTCAGGAACAGATTAAAGAGATTCAAAAGTTAAAAGCTGAATATCAAGATATCTATTTAACTACTCATGCTAAAGTACGTTTAAATGCCCATGATGATAATCGCAAAGCGACTTTGCTAAATAATCCAATGATGACAGCATTAAAGACACTTTCATCTATTGAGATTGTTCCTAAATCACAATTAGAGAGTTTGTACGATCGTATTACTTCTCTCAAGGCTTGTTGGCAATTAACTAAAGATCAACTAGAAAATCGTTTTGTTTGCCCACATTGTAGTCTGAGGGTTAGAGATGAACTAGGTAAGCGTGTCGAAAGTTTGGATGTATTAGAAACTCAGTTGCAAGACTTATTTTCAAACTGGACACAAATGATTATTAACAACCTGAAATCAGACGAAGTAAGAAGCAATATACCATTATTAAAAATGGAACAGCAAGTCATGGTTAATGAGTTAATTCGTACAGGAGAGTTCGCTTTACCAATCGAACCGAAACTCATTGCAACAATCAAAGAACTGTTGCAAGGAATTGAACGAGTGGAGATTACTCAACAAGATTTGTTTGAGATGATGGGATATGGAAGCCCATTGACTGTTGATGAAGTGAGAACAAGATTTGAAAAGTTATTACGTGAGAAAATAGGTTCAAACGCAACAACCCGTGTTCGGATTATGCTGTCTGATACGCAAGAAGTGGAGGTTAATGTATGAGTCATAAAGAGGCAGATCAAATCACGTTATTTGAAGCAGAACAAGAGGATACGCAACCAGTAACATGTCTCGGCATGACATTTGCAGACGATGTTGAAAGACGTGCATACTTTACAGAAAAACTCCGTGAAAAACTACCAGAGCTAAAGAAAATAGAAGGGTTCCCGATAGGGCAGGATGAAGACATCCTTGCCCTTTCCGACCCTCCATATTATACAGCTTGTCCTAATCCTTTTATTTCAGATTTTATTAAAATGAATGAGAACAATATGAAATATTTAGACGAATACTATAAAGAACCTTTTGCTGCTAATGTAAGCGAAGGCAAATATGATCCAATATATAAATATCATCCTTATGCAACGAAAGTTCCACATAAAGCTGTGATGCACTACATTTTGCACTATACTAATCCGGGGGATGTAGTTTTTGATGGTTTTTGTGGAACTGGTATGACTGGAGTTGCAGGTCAGTTATGTAATAGCAGAAAAGAGGTTGAATCACTTGGCTACCGTGTGCAAGAAGATGGAAGCATTTTGAAACCAGTAGAAGATAATCAAGGAAATATTGAATGGACTGTATTTTCCAAACTTGGAACTCGAAAGGTGGTATTATCTGACCTTTCTCCAGCAGCATCATTCTTTTCTTACAATTTCAATAATGATATCGATATTCCAAAATTAAAGAAGAAGACTGACAAAATTTTAAACGAATTAGAAAATGAATACTCATGGATGTACACGACTCTTCATGAACCAAAAGACAGCGACATAGAACAGGGTATATCACTTTTAGAAAATATAGATGTACCCAAAGAAATAATTAACTTCGAAAATTTAAAATTTGGTAGTGTCAAATTTACAGCATGGTCAGATGTTTTTATCTGCCCGGAATGTACCGAAGAGGTAATCTTTTGGGAAGTAGCAGTTGATCACTCTACAGGCAAAGTACATGAGCATTTTAATTGCCCTAATTGTAATTCAGTCCTTAATAAGAAAAAAATGGAACGTGCATGGACTATTAAGTATGATCAACTATTGAAAGAAACAATTAAACAAGTTAAACAAGTTCCAGTGTTAATAAGTTACTCTTATGGAAATCAACGTTTCGTTAAAAAACCAGATAAGTTTGATCACAAGTTACTAGAAGTTATTGAAGAGAAAACAATGGATGTATGGGTTCCCACTAATCGTATGTTTGAAGGTGGTGAGACAAGACGCAATGATCCATTAGGTATAACTCACACTCATCATTTTTATACAAATAGAAATTTGCGAGTTCTTGGGAAATTTATTTCAATGGGTAATAAAAGAGATATTGGATTTATTTTGACAAGAGTTGCAACTAGAATTACACAAATGTATGGATTAACTTTTCAAAGTGGTATTTGGGGTGCTGGCGGGGGGCCACTATCAGGAACTTTCTATATTCCGTCATTAATAAAAGAATTGAACATGATGGAACAGCTGAAAAAATCCGTATCCCAACAGTTTAAGAAACCTTCAGGATTTAGTTTAGATAATGTCTGTATTAGCACACAGTCTTCAAGTAAATTATCTTTTATTAATGATTCATCGATTGATTATGTTTACTTAGATCCTCCATTCGGCGGTAATTTGATTTACTCAGAACTTAACTTTTTATGGGAATCATGGTTGCAACTATTAACTGCAAAAGATTCAGAAGCGGTTATCAACCCCATTTTGAATAAAAATCTTGAGTTTTATAGACACAAAATGATTGAATGCTTTAAAGAAGTTTTTCGTATTTTGAAGCCAGGTCGTTGGTTAACAGTACAATTTTCAAACACTCAAGCGAGCGTTTGGAATTCATTACAGAGTGCTTTACAAGAAGCTGGTTTTATCATTGCAAATGTATCAGCTTTAGACAAACAAAAAGGTAGTTTTAAAGCTATTACAACAACAACTGCTGTTAAACAGGACTTAGTTATTTCAGCATACAAACCGGCTAATGAATTCTATGGTATATCGGAAAATGACAAGGAAATTAATGTATGGGATTTTGTCAAATCTCATTTAAAGTATTTGCCAGTCTTTAAAGTACAAAATGGGACTATGGAATATATTATTGAGCGAGATCCAAGAATACTATATGATACGACAATAGCATTTTTGGTACGCAATGGTTCCACGTTACCGATGTCGTCAGTTGAATTTCAAAATGGCTTGTTACATCGATTTGTGGAGCGAGACGGAATGATATTCTTGCCGGATCAAGTTGTGGTGTATGATAAGAAAAGAACCCTAGTAAATGATTTCTCTCAATTGACCATTTTTGTTGAAGATGAGAAAAGTGCTATTGAGTGGCTGAGACATCAATTAAAGAAGAAACCACAAACATACCAAGAGATTCAGCCAAATTATATGAAAGAAATTCAGGGTATAAATAAGTATGAAAAATTACCGGAGTTAATACAATTACTTGAGCAAAACTTTTTACAATACGAAGGAGAAGGCCCAGTTCCTAGTCAAATCCATTCATATTTAAGCACCAACTACAAAGACCTACGTCAATTGGATAAAGACAATCCAACATTGAAAGCCAAGGCAAAAGGACGTTGGTACATTCCAGATCCAAATAAGCAGGTCGACTTGGAGAAACTTCGTGAAAAAGCTTTACTCCGTGAATTTGCTACTTATGTAGAAGAGATGAGCAAAAGTAAAAAGAAATTAAAACAATTCCGGTTGGAAGCCATTCGAGCAGGATTTAAGAAGGCGTGGAGTGATAAAGACTACCAAACGATTGTTCAAGTTGGTGAAAGGTTACCAGAAAGTGTACTACAAGAAGATGATAAACTTCTAATGTATTATGATAATGCGCTGACAAGATTAGGCATGTAGAGATACATGCCTTATTCTTTAATTATTAGGTGATAACTATGAGAAGCTGGCGTGAATATGTATTACATCATTTTAAAGAACCTATTCCGTCTGTATCATTAGTCTCAGACCCGGATGCGCTATTATTGGATGAGCAAATCCTTTCTGAACTGGGGGAAAAAAGAATTGAGTGTATTACTTATGATGATCCAGTACAGTTTCGTTATATCTACGAAAATAATTATCGTCTAGAAGTAACTTCATATTCATCAAATGTTAAACTGGTATTGCGAACTGCTGATAAAGACTTACAAATTATTCCTTTTGACTTATTACAAATTGGAAGACAGTTGCATTTCAGTATTGAAAACATCTTTCCTAAGCTCTCAACTTCTATTTTAAGACAATTACCAAAGAAAGACCTAGATTCTTTGTTTAGTGTTTATGTACAGCATCAAGGGTCTTCTTCTGACCATGATACATGTGATTTTCTTTTAAAAAAGGTTTATAAAATCCCCTACGATACAATTAACAACGAGTTAGATGTAGTGCGGTTCTTACTCATGCATCATTACGGTAACACCAGCTACCCTACCGTTATTGTTGATTTTTTATTAAATCAGTTAAGTAAACAGGTTGATCTTAATCACTTTAATCTTAAGGAGTTTTTTCATTCTTCAAATGCGTTCTATAAATATCTGCAAGAACAATGGTTAGTGTATCTTGAACTGAAATCTAAACAAAACTTACCAGATCAGGTTAAAGAACAAAGTATTGAATCCATCGAACATATGATAAAGAATGAAGATACTCATCTCTTTGAAGATCCGACTATACAGCGATTGGTAGACAATCTTTTTTCAGAAGGAAAGCTTACTGCTCTTTCGGGCTTCTCAGCATCAAGATTGCCGGAGTGGACACATATAGGTATCGTCATTGATCCCATTGCAGATGAACGTTATAAGATTAATCATTTGTTGAAGTCAATAAAAGAAGAGATTAAGGGATGCAATTATTATCAAGACTGGATAAAGCTCGTACAGAAGTATAGTGAATTTAAAAATCTCTGTTTATCAATTTCACTCTCGAGCAATGATTTTCTTTATAAAGAGGTGGAAGTGCTAGAAAAAGAACTTGATTCCACATTTGAATCATGGTTGATTCAAAACTATCGCAGTTTACCAAGCCTGCCATATCTACCATACCCAGTCATGGTACATCAAATTCCTCATTCCATATCTCATAAGCTTCAGGATCGAAAAATTGCATTATTGGTATTAGATGGAATGAGCTATGTACAATGGGTTCAAATGCGTACTGCTCTTAGTAAAGAAAACCCTGATCTTGGATTTAAAGAACATGGAGTTTTTGCTTGGATACCCACGATAACATCTGTTTCACGTCAGGCGATATTTACTGGGGAGATGCCGCTCTATTTTGGTAAAACACTCGACAAGACAAGTAAAGAAGAAACTGCTTGGAAGCTATTCTGGGAAAATCATGGAATACTTAAATCGTACGTTGGATACGTGAAGGGTTTGGGATTAGGGGAGTACAATAAACCTGATATTCTACACAATCCAAAGCTAAGAGTTGTCGGAATGGTGGTAGATACGATCGATGAGCTTATTCACGGATCCATCCAAGGACAGCAAGGGCTGTATGAAGAAATAAAGTTATGGCTTCAAAAAGGTTTTGTGTCCAAATTAATAAATGATTTACTGAATCTAAACTTCGAAGTATATATTACTTCTGATCATGGCAATAAAGAGAGTTATGGTATTGGTCGTATTTCAGAAGGAGTCTTGGCAGACACAAAAGGTGAACGGATGCGTATTTACCGTGAACGAATATTAAGGGATGATGCGTCCTTAAAATATGGTGCGATTTCATGGGATGGTGTCGGGTTGCCTAAAGACGTCCATGTTTTACTTGCAAAAGAAAATCAGGCATTTGTTCCCAAAGGTAGGACGATTGTTGCACACGGAAGTATTAGCCCTGAAGAAGTGATTGTTCCCTTTATTAAGGTAATCAGGGAACAAAAAATATGAAAATGGTGGAGATTTACAATGAAGAAGGCTGTTGGCTTTGACCAAAAAATCAAACTAAATCATTTGGATTATATTGCTTTCATGGCCAAAACGGAAGAACGTAAACATTTATATGAGAAGCTAGATGAATATCTTTATGCAGAGATAAAAGGCGATAAATCCCGAAAAAATGCGATTACAATGCTCATGAAAATCTGGTGCTTAGTTGATAATGAGCATAAAGAACTACAAAAAGAGGCTTTCGAGTTACTCCCTGTTTTAAATCAGCATGAACGTATTGTATTGCATTGGGGAATGACCATCTTGGCGTACCCATTTTTTAGAGACCTAGTTACAGAAATGGGGCATTTGTTCATGTTACAAAACGAAGTGTCGAGTCAACAAATTGGTCGGAAAATGAAAGGTCTCTATGGGGATCGTCGTAGAGTCGAAGTATCAACTAGCGCAGTCCTAATGAGTATCAAAACATGGGGCCTGATCAATGCATCCAAGTCGGGTATCTATACGGAGACGGGTAAGCTTACAATTACTCATACAGAGTTAAAATTATGGTTATCCAAAGTAGTAATTCTTTCGTCTCAATATGAAAAAATGTCTTTAGAAATGATTAATAGTTCTGCGATGACATTTCCATTCGATTTCAATCTAAATGTAAACGAATTCGAAAAAGAGTATTTTGAAGTGAATCGCCAAGGGCTGGATATGGTAATGATCGGATTGAAATGAGGAGAGAGACACAATGCTTCGTGCTGGTGAAATAGTAAAAGGATCGCTGTTTCCAGAATCAGTTGAAATTAAAAAATGTGAATGTATCAGTGAAAATATGTATCTGGTGGAAGCGCTAGGACGACAATCAAACCAGTTTTTTGAACTGATGCTAGATGAGAATGAAATAAACACTTTAGAGAGATTATGTGTCCACAATGAGGATAAGAAAGAACTTTCGGCTCGTGAACTTCAACATTTCCTACAGTATCACACGTTAGCAATTGAGCAGAAGTATTCTTCTTCTCGTGCATTAGGAAACAAGAATCTGATTCCTTTACCACACCAAATAGAAGCCGTATATAGTCGAATGCTACAAGTACCAAAAGTACGTTTTCTGCTTGCTGATGACCCTGGTGCAGGGAAAACAATTATGTCTGGAATGTTAATACGTGAATTGAAGGCGAGAAGAAGCGCTGAACGTATTCTTATTTTAGTTCCTCCTTTAGTGGTGAAGCAGTGGCAAGAGGAGTTAAAGGAAAAGTTCTCTGAGGATTTTACAATCATTAGTCGTGCGACATTGAAAGAAGCCGGCGGAAAAAATCCATTTATAGAGAACTCATGCTGCATAGCATCGATGTATTGGGCGGCAAGGGATGAAGTAAAAAGTTATATAAATGAAGCGGATTTTGATCTGATCATAATTGATGAAGCGCATAAGATGGCTGCATATACGCATGGAGTTAAAAATAAGAAAACCAAACGTACACGGTTATATCAACTTGGTGAAATGATTTTAAGACAAACAGAACATTGTCTACTACTAACAGCAACACCACATAAGGGAGATATGGAAAACTTTCGTCATTTGATGCAGTTATTAGATCAAGATATTTTCTCTAATATTGGGAAAACTGAGACGCTCCGTGAAAAGAGCAATCCTTTTATCATCCGGAGATTAAAAGAAAGAATGATAAATTTTGATGGTACACCTCTGTTTCCAAAGAGAACAACGAAAACGATTACATATCGTTTGTCAGATGCAGAACTTGAACTGTATGAAGCTGTAACAGCCTATGTTCGAGATCACTTTAACCGTTCCATGAAAAACGGGAGCAACAGTACTGCCTTTGCCATGATGCTCCTCCAACGGCGTTTAAGTTCATCTCTTGAAGCAATTCATTTTTCGTTGGAGCGGCGACGGGAGCGTCTAAAGATGCTATTACAACAAACCGAAGAAGAACGTAAGCGTTATATAAAAGAATTAAAAGCTCTTGATATAGCAGACTATGAAGACGAAACACTCGAAATACAACAAATGTACGAAGATCATTTAGAACAAGCTGTGGACGAAACTGATCCTGAAGAACTTCGGGCTGAAATAAACGAGCTGGATAGGTTAATCGAGAAGTCTATGCGTATAAAACTCAACGCTGTTGAACGTAAATATGAAGAGCTTGAAGAAACCTTGTTTGGTGAATACGGCTTGATAAAGTACGGAGAAAAGATACTGATATTTACCGAATCAACAGATACTTTACGGTATTTGGAAAGCAAATTATTAGAGCGAGTTCCACAAGTTGCTAAAATAATTGGTTCCTTCTCGATGGAAGAACGTAGACAACAAGTAGAGTTATTCAGAAATGATTGTCAGATCATGCTTGCTACTGATGCAGGTGGGGAGTCCATTAACCTTCAATTCTGTAATCAGCTGATTAACTATGATATACCGTGGAATCCAAATAAATTGGAACAACGTATGGGTCGTATCCATCGTATTGGACAAAAAAATGAGGTTTTTGTATTTAACCTTGTCGCATCGAATACTCGTGAAGGGGATGTGTTGATACGACTGCTCGATAAGATGGAGCGAATGAGGGAAGATTTAGGCGTTGATCTTGTGTATGATTTTATCGGTGAAGTCTTGGAAGATAAGTATCATGATTTGGCTTCCCTCATGCAAGAAGCGATATTAAACCGGGAACGATTGGATGAAATTATACAAGGAATAGACAAGACACTCTCAGAGGAACACAAGCGTTTACTTGATATTGTAAATCAAGAGCGCTTAACAGATGATTTTATTGATTTGCCTGGAATGAGGAGAGAGCAGTACGATCGATTAGTTAGGCGTATTCCTAACAGAAGCTTCACCCCGTTTGTAGAACACATTCTTGATGCCAAGAAAGTGCGAATCTATCATTCAAGCGACGAAAAGGTAAAAAGGATCGATCGACTTCCTAAATACATTCGTGATTTTGCACGAAATAAAGTACCACTTAAACCAACTGCTGAATCATACCGTTTTACAGCCTATAAGGAATACGAACGGGAAGATATTGAGCTAGTGACAGAATCACATCCCCTCTTCTCATTGGCCATGCTATTAACTAAACACGAAAGTGAGAAAGTTGCACTACACTCTTATGGGGTACTATATCCCACCCCAGAACAACTCTACGTGGAAGTATATTGTGTTAGCGTTGTCGATGGTACAGGACGTGAATTAACCAATGAAATGATTTGTTTTGCTAAAAGAGTGGATGGTTCTGTCATAGCTCTTGATTCCTATTGGTTATTCCAATGTCTATTAGGTGGAGATACTATAAAGATTTCTACAACTGAACCATCATTAAGAATGAATGCAGTTCAGGCAGCCAATGTATTACGGTTACAAATAAAAGAAAAACGTCAACAACAGCTAGATAAGAAAACCCAATTCTTACAACGAGCTTTTGAAGAACAATTGACGAATACAATGAAAAAATTGGCACAGTACCAAGCAGATAATGAGGACAATCGCAATAGTGCACTTATTAATCAGTTGAACGCTACTGTCATTGATATTGAGGCACGTAGAGATGAAAGACTAGCTGAGATTGCAAGAGGGAGGAATATTATTATTAAGCCTCCAAAATGTCTAATTCAACTAGAGCTAATCCCGAATGGAAAAGCAATTCGTCATATCCCTTTAGATTGGCTAAGGATAGTAGAAGCATATGAGCATGCAAATGGCCGAAGAAATGTAAAAGCCTATAATGCATTCGCACTCGTGGACTTTTATAGTGAAAAGTCGAGTGAAGATATCAGATTTATTATACTAGCGAAAGTTGAGGATTACGGAGCATTCCTCTCAGAAGATTATTTAGAAGATTTACGCGATATTATTGAAAAGACGTATATTTATATTGTTAAAGATGGGCAAATTATTGAGGAAAGGGCACTCGTGGAGGAAGTATTTATCGTGAATCACAGGTCGCTAACCTGAGAGCCAAAGGCATGCGCATCGGCTAACGGACGCCTATCGTAGCCTGTCAAGAAACTCGGAGTCTATAAACTATTTTGTGTAAACTCCTAACCTTCAAAATAGAGTACAATGAATTCAAAGAAAGGTTGGGAGAGCCTATGAGCCTAATGTCCAAAGAGCAACTCAAGCAGTGGATCAAGGAAAAGAACATGCAATCGGTGGAAGACATCCAGTCGGCCTTGAAGGAGTTGTTTGCCGAGACCCTTCAGGAAATGCTGGAAGCCGAACTGGAGACGTCACTTGGCTACGCCAAGCACGACACGAAAAATAAGAAAACCACCAACAGCCGGAACGGCTACAGCAAGAAAAAGGTGCGTTCCGAGTACGGCGACGTGGACATTCAGGTTCCGCGTGACCGGGCCGGTGAGTTTGAGCGACATCCAGGATCACCTGCAGCAGCTCTACGGCATCGAGGTCTCTCCGACGCTCATCTCCAACGTCACCAACAAGGTCGTCCCCTTGATCAAAGAGTGGCAAAACCGTCCCTTTACAAGCGGTATACGCAGTCGTGTTCCTGGATGCCATTCACTTCAAGGTGAAACAAGACGGTGCTATCGTCAACAAAGCTGCCTACATGGCCATTGGCATTGACTTGGAAGGCCATAAAGATGTGCTTGGCATTTGGATTGGGGAAAATGAATCGGCAAAGTTTTGGCTCCATGTTTTAAACGAGTTGAAAAACCGGGGCGTGCAAGATATCCTCATCACTTGTGTGGACAATCTTCGCGGCTTCTCTGAAGCTATTTCCGCTTGCTATCTTAATACGGAAATCCAGAAGTGCATCATCCATCAGATTCGCAACTCAATCAAATACGTTTCCTATAAAGACATTAAAAAGATCACGTCCGCCCTGCAGCCGATTTATAAAGCGGCCACGGAAGAGGCCGCCTTGGAAGAACTGGATCAATTCGAACAGACGTGGGGACAAAAGTACCCCCTTATTGTCCGTTCCTGGCGTACGAACTGGTCAGAAATCTCCACTTTCTTCAAGTACTCACCCGAGATTCGCAAATTGATCTACACAACCAATGTCATTGAGAGCTATCATCGCCAACTGAGAAAATTCACCAAAGGAAAAGCCATTTTCCCTACAGACGAAGCCCTGCTCAAAATGCTCTACCTGGCGACGATGGATGTGTTGAGAAAGTGGACAGGAAGGGTCCAAAACTGGGGACAGATTCTGTTGCAACTGTCCGTCCAATTTCCGGAACGAGTTCAACCATATCTCCGTTGAGCCTAACGGCTATTGGAGTTTACACAAAATCATTGACAGACCCTATCTAGGCCGCTCTGGACTTTCATCAAACCTCTTTACACGGAGTTAAGACCAAGGATAACTTTGTGTAAAGGGGTTGTTTTTCTATGGTGCGTAAAAAGTATCACAAAGCCTTCAAGATAGCTGCCGTGATGCAGATCATGGATGAAGGAAAGAAGGTCTCCCATGTTGCGAAGGCTTTAGGCATTCTTCCTACGATGCTTAGCCGATGGGTGTATGAATATCAAACCCACGGTGATGAAGCATTTACTGGTAACGGGAAGCCAATCGCCAACAAGGATCTCGAAATCAGACGGCTACAAAAGCGCTTGGAAGAACTCGAAAGGGAGAATGAGATTTTAAAAAAGTTTCAGGCATTCTTGAAGGAGCCCGAGTAGCCAAGTATCGGTTTATTCATAGCCACGCAAAAATCTATCCCGTCCGGCTCATGTGTAAAGTGTTTGGAATCAGCCCCCAAGGGTATTATGACTGGAAGAAACGCAGAAAAAGCCAGCGAGCCATCGACCAGGAAATTCTCGAGGAAGCCATTTTACAAGTGTACAAAGAATTCAAGGGCCGATACGGCAGTCCCCGGATCGCTTTAGAGTTGTGCAAACGCGGCTTGTTTACCAGCAAGAACCGTGTCGCTCGCCTTATGCAGCGGATGGGACTGGCTGCCGTTTCTTATCGAAAACGAAGTCGGATCGGACGAAACCGTATTTTCACGGAAAGTTGTCGGTTGGGCCATGAACACCCGAATGACCGAACAGTTGGTGATAGACGCCTTTTTGCAAGCCGTTGGAAGGGAACGCCCGTCAGCAGGACTGATTGTACATACGGATCGAGGTTCGCAATATACAAGCCGACGTTACCAAAGCACCTTGGCAGCACATGGAGCCATCCTCAGCATGTCCCGCTTGGGAGATCCATATGACAATGCCGTGATGGAGAGCTTTTACAAAACGTTAAAACGCGAACGGATGCCGGAAACAAGAAAGTTCACCAATGAAAAGGAAGCACGAAATGCAGTCTTCGAGTACATCGAAATGTTTTATAATACGAAAAGAATGTCAACGCCGACTTTATTTTGACCCACCATCGCCGGTTTAGAACTGACCCACCC
>JACDOE010000026.1 GCA_017656255.1 Bacillaceae bacterium | reverse complement strand
ATAAAGGTTAAATACCTATATAATATTGACAATCGTGATGGAGGAATGAGCCATGAGCCAAACCGAGATGAAAAAAATTGTGAAACTGCTCCGGGAGAAAGGATGGGAGGTCATCACCGACCCGGAAGAGATTGTTTTTGACGACATCTGGAACATGTCGGCGATGCTCCACAAGGGTGAAGACCCTCGTAGGAAAGGAGCGCGGAAACCCATTCTCTTGAGGAAAGGCAACCACAAAATCATGGTTGAGCCTGACCCGGAGGGGGGATGGTGGGCATGGGACCACACAGGGCGCATTATCACTTCTCATGACCGGAAGGTCATTGCATTATTTGCAGCGTACTTGGACACTTTTGAGGGGGACGAGTGATTCTTTTTAATCTCTTTGGAGGGCTCACCATGCGAAAACATTGGTATAAAGAACAACGGTCAAAGGAGTACCGCCGAGCATTGTACCGCGCGTTATCCCACGCAGGTTTGCCGTGGGAACTTGCCGCGCGGATGCGTGATTGGAGTGAACCGCACGTGAAAACGTTTCTTTCTTCAAACGCACACTTGTTGAACAAACCCCCAGATGAAGTCTGGGCCGATTTTCACCAAGAATTGGTTAAAGAGGTATTTAAGGTTGGGGATGGTAGTGTAGTGGGGGGGCAGGAATGAGAATCACCTGCCCTCAATGTGGTTTTGTTTTTAATGAACCGCGTCCTCACCGGCCTTTTAGGTGCCCGGCGTGCGGGGCGCTTTTGACTTTCACTCCCACCGGGCCGATAACGCTCTTTACGGTGGGGGAATTATTAACAGGGAGGGATGATGATGAATGAACCATACGATTTTGTGATTGGGGAAAGTGAGGAGATTGAGAGTTTGCCAGAAGCGATTAAGGAACACATAATAACCACCACTACCCGCGATTACCCCGCAAGGGATAACGCCGTGTACGTTACAGAACTCACGTACTGCATCCGGAAAGCGTACTACCGCAGGATGGCGGAGCGGGCAGGGGAGAGGGAGGATAAGGGGTTACGCCAAAGGTGGTATTTGTATAGGGGCATAGTATTTGATGAAGCATGGACAAACCTCTTCCCCCGCCACCAAGTGCGTGTAACCCACCGTGTGAAAGACGGGCCAACCATCATCGGGAAAATTGATTTTATAGACGATGATGGCACGCTTTACGAGCTTAAAACTGTGAGCAATGATTATGCAGTGCGGAACGGGCCGAAAATGGCGCACGTGAAACAAGCGTTATTCTACGCGTGGATTGAGCAAGCGCCCAAAGTGCGCCTCGTGTACGTACACCTGGGGGGCATCCGGATTTTTGACCTCGCCCCGCGGTTAGCGTGGAAGATTGTACAAGAATTTGAGGAGAAAGCTATGGCCCTGTGGAACGCGTTACAAACCAACACCCCGCCCCAACCGGATAATGAGGCGTGGGAGTGCAAGTATTGCGAGTTTAAACACTTGTGCACGAGGCGGGAGTGATGACCGCACACCACAAGTTTATGCAAAAAGTTCATGGGGTGCCGTGGATTTTACACTTTCACGCGTATTTGATGCATAGGGGGTACCTCCCCGCTCAAGCGTCAGCAATCGCCCGGGGGGCACTGGAAATCGCCCAAAAGTTTGGTAAGAACCCGGATGAACTCACCCCGCAAGATATTGATAAATTTGTCAACAACCGCGTGCAAGTCATACAATCCACAAAATGGCTGTGCGCTACTCTTTGTTTAGAGTACGCACGATTTGTAGGGGAGTACCCTAACGGAGTGCCCCTATCGTGGGACACCACCACAGGCATGTTGGGAGAAGTGCTTCACTTGCGTTCCCGGCGTGTGGTTACGCTGCTTAAGTATTACGCGACCGCCCACCACCAAACGCTTGAAGATTTCCGCGCAGCGTACCGGATTTATTTGGCTCCTTTGGAATTTTACACGTACGCGGTCAAGGAATTGAAGCAGAGAACCCCCCACCATTACCCATTCTGATTTTTCATTTTTCCTCGGGCGAGGGCGGCAATTGCGGTAACTGCCAACATGATGATGTCTTTACTTTCTACTCCATACGTAATCGCTGTTACCACCGCGATGATAGTAATGCCCGCAATTGCCAAATCTACATCATCAACCCCCACCGCGTTTACGCCCCTGCCAATTATCACTTTGTCCAACCCCTCAACGCTTTCCACTCCGTTACTATTTTCCACCCCGCCGGCAAATCATGGTACTCCCCCCCAGAATATACTTTAGTGCGGTATTTACTCCACAACACCAACGGGTGCCCTGCGGTTTCATCGTAATAATCATCTTGGTTAGTAAACGTTCGCCCGTGCACCATATCCCCGCTCGCGTTGTAAATTGCTACGGATAACGTTTTAGACGCCGCCCGCCATGTTAAATAAACGTAATACTTCGCCAGCACGGAGAAAAACTCTCGCGTCCATGACCAGTAATCCATAGTGTATGCCGTGTGGGATATTGACCCCCCTTCGGATTTGACCCCAAAAACAGTCCATAACCCATCATCCGAATCAAAGTCTGTGGCAATTAATCCACTTCCGTCTATAACATCCACCTCACTCCCCGGAGCCCACGCGTCGCCGGTTGTTTTGTTTACTACCGTTACTTCCCACTCCACCCAGAAGTCTTTAAACGGCGAAAAGGGCACGCTAAACGTGGGTGCGCCGTAAATTAACTTTTGTACGGTATCCCACGCGTATTCTACGTGGATGATGTCCCCCGTGTAATATAAAATATCCGCGTCTGTATCATCCCCCAAGTACACAAGGCCGGTGAGGATTGTTGAAGTGCCTTCAGATTGTATGTCCTCCGGCGGGTCTTCGTACCCTCCTTCGGGGGGGGCAACATCTTCAGTAATAACATCCTCCTCAGGGGTGATTTGGATATACCCCTTCACGTGCAGCATGGCGATTAGCTTTTTCATTACCTCACCTTCCTCTTCTTACGCAACCATTGCAGCAATTTGACGCTTGTGATTACACTCACAATCACAAAAATACTCTCATGCGTGAATTTCCCCAAGTCTTTCGCATTGAAACAATACCCCTCCTTCAAGTACTCATCAATGATTATTGCTGGGGGGATGATGAGGAGCGCGCCCCACGGCATGAGTGTGAGCCGGTACAGTATAACCCCCCACAATACCACGTTCAACCACAAAATGGCCCTACTCTTCCAGTGTTTACCTAACTCTGCCTTAATTTTCATAATTACCACCTTCACTCTACGAAATAAACGTTATTCCACCCCGGCGTGATGAGTGTTGGCGGGATGGTGATAGTATATAACGTGTCCCCGTCATCAGTACTCCCGTCATCGGAAGGAGTTAGCACTTCCCCGTTCACAATTACTTTGAATGCTGAGGGCGTTTCATCACTATACCACCTTCCCTTAATGGTAGCTTCCTCTGCGGTGAAATTAGCGGGGGCGTAAAAGTGCATAACGTTGAGGATGGTATAAGTGTTTGTGTCATTCGCCGTGATGGTTTTCGGAGTACTCCCACCATAATAATCCGTGGTCAACTCAATGTGCTCGTACGCCGTGAGCGTGTACGGGCTTTCATTGTAAAACGTGTTGGTGGTGGAGGTAGTATCCAACCGGCGTAATTGCCTTTCGAGGAATGATTGGAGGGTGATTAAGTGTTTGACGGGGGAAGCAGTTAATTGGATACTTTGGGGGGTTAGTCGTACGGTTGTGACTGTGTACGTGGTTTCATTTACTGTCACCTCGTGCCCCGGTTCAATGAGGTAATTTGTGAATTTTGGAGGGAGGGTGGCATCAAGCACATAATTAACAGTCTTGTACGCGTTTAAATACGCTTTAGCAAGTAGTAGAGCAGTTTCTTTATCTTGTATTTCAGGGAGGGACAGTTTCTTTGTTTTAACTCCATTTGTTGCGATGAGGGAACCATCTTCCGCAATCCCCACAGGCACTTTACCTTCCCCATTATTCCCCCCGATGACAATTACCCGATTGTACGTGTCAGCACCAGTTTGGGTTAATTTTAATTGTTTAACCTCATTCAAAGCCCATGCATTTGATTTTTCTCCGATGTGCACTCCGTACCCAGTGTCAACCCACACACCCTTGCTTAATATGTCCGCAATGAGTTGTAATGCGTATAACCTTTTTTCATAATCTAAACGCACGCTTATTTGCGTCGTGGGGCATTCCACGAGGGTAAAGGGGGTGTCAGCAAGGATTGCGCTTGCTACCACATCCGCACGCTCTTGGTCATATTCAAAAATTCCGTGGGTACCTCCCTCATCGGTGAGAGTGAACACGTCATGTTCTAAGTGGTATTCTAACCCCCTGCCGGTCAAGTGTAATTCACTTGTTGATTCAGAGGTTTCAACATTAATGAGTACCCCCTTCACCAGTGTGCGGGTTTCACTTTGTGTTGGGTCAGTGATTGTGAGTTCAATTTCATTAAGCACGTCATCTTCTGTAATGGTAGTGTCGTACGTTACCGCGTTGATTGTTACTCTCCCACTTGCATCAAGATTGATTGTAAATGATTTAAGCCCCTTCTCTACCCCCCCCACATAAAAGTGGAAGGTTGGGGGGGAGTAGGTTTTGCTGGGGGAACTGGGTAAGCGTGAAAGTTCTTCAACAAGGGGGAGGGGGGACACGAGGGAAGTAGTGTAATCCCCCCCGGGCGCTTCGGTTAAAGTTATTGTTTCAGTGATGGTTGTGGTTTCATCTACCACCCCAACCGCCTCCCTATCCTCCGCTCTATCTCTTCAGCAAGGCTGTCTATATCGCTCTCTTCGCGTATTGCTACCCCCTCAAGTTTAATATTAACTGTTATGTTTGTCCCGGTCGTGCTGGGGGTGGTGGGGGCGAAAGCAAATTGCGGTGCAGGGAGTACTGGTTTAATTTTACGTGCGGTATCTAACCCCTGTTGGTACCCTTGTACAATGCTCTCTCCAATCCGGGCGAAAACTTTTGAAGGGCTGCCAATCTGTAGTTTGTCTTTAATCCACTCCACCGCACGTTGTATCGGGCCGAATAATGCTTCTTTCAGCGTGCCCCATAAGTTTGCCAATCCTTGCTTAATTCCATCAATTATTGCCCTCCCCACGCTGATTGCAGCGGTTTTAACCCGCCCCGGGAGTTCCATTAATGCCGTTCTCACCGCGTTTAACCTCTCCACCACGGCGGCCTTTATCCCACTCAACCCTTCCTTGAGGTTGGCGATGATGGCCCCGCCGAGCTCTTTCGCCTTCGTAGCTACCGCAGAGCTAAATTCTGTTACTTTCGTTTTAATCACTCCAAACAGCCATACCCACGAGTCTTTCACGGTTGTGAGGGCAGCTATGAGTTTATCCCGTGCGCCCCCAATGTTAAACACTAACGCCACCACTGCGGCAATTAACGCCCCAATCGCGAGAATTGGCAAGCTCACCGCTCCGGCGATTGCTGCAAGGGCCGCGCCAATTGTTGATGCCACCCCGCTCAACGCGCCTGCGGCAGTCGCCAGCGCTCCGCCCATGCCTAACAATCCTGCGAGGGCGCTTATGGCTTTGATTACTCCCGCGATAACCATCACGGATGACCCCAACGCGATAAGGGCCCCTGTCGTCTTCTGAATTGGTTCGGGCAGGCTGTTAAATGCTTGGAGTAACTTAAGGATGGGTTGTAACATTGCATTTAATGCGGGGACTACTTGTGAGCCTATTGTTATCGCAATGGACGTTAGATTATTCTTCAAAATCTTCAATTGTTCCCCAAACGCCTCTTCTTGCTTCGACCGTACTTGTTCTGTAATCCCGGCGGAGTTTAATAACTCTTGGTTGAACTCTCTTAATGCGGGCGCCCCTTCTTGTAGTAGAATAGCAAACGCACCCCCGGCGCGAACCCCTAATAGTTGGATAACGTCACTTGTGGTGGCTCCCGCATCGTTGAGTGTTTGTATTATTTCAGTGAGTGAGTGCATTTCAGGGTTAACGTCTTCGGCTGTGAGCCCTAACCGCGCAAGCGTATCACGCGCTTGAGCAGTTGGGTCAATTAATTGCGCGATAGCTTGACGTAAGTACACGCCAGCGGTGGCCCCTTTAATGTTCCTATCCGCCAACACGCCCAATGCTGCATTTACCTCGCTCAACTCCCACCCCACTTGGTGGGCAAACGGGGCAACATACTTTAACGCTTCACCCAATTGTTCAAGATTCGTGTTGCTCTTTGTGACTGTTGCAATGAGCATGTCGTTTATTCTTGTTAAGTCCTGTGAGGTGTACCCAAACCCCTTCATTACTCCAACTGCAATGTTAGCAGCTTCCGCCATATCAATGTGCGCGGCCACGGCGAGTTTAGCAACGTCTGTAACCCCTTCGAGTACCTCTTTGTACTCTAATCCCGCCGACGCAAGGTAGTAATACGCTTTTCCTACTTCTTCTTGGGATACCGCCATCTCGTTAGAGATTTCCAATGCTTTTTTTGCAAGTGTTTGCTCCATTTCTTTCGTGACATCCCCCATGATGGCCACGGATTGTTTAAGAACTGATTGAAAATCAGTAAACGCGCTTATACTCTCTTTAAGCACTAACGCGCCCAACGCCGCCCCCGCGTACACCGCTGCTCCCCGCAAGTCCCCGAGGGATTTGGTAATATTTTGTATTGACCGCGTAGCTTGGTCTTGCGCGGAAATAACAACTTTTAATACTTCATTCACACATTACGCCCCCTCACGCTTATTGCTTATTTTTATGTTCTTCTACTTCCACTTCTGTGAGCGTTTCGATAATACCAAGGAATTCCTTCAACTCTTGGTACGGCCATCCCAATACTTCCCGCGGGGATATGTGGAAATAACGGGCAACAATCACTGCTTGTATCTTTATTGCCATTGCCATTGCTTTATTATCCGGGATAAAGTGCACTGGTTCATTCTTAAGTAATCGTTTAGCCACCAACTTTATTTTTTTTCCGTTTCACCAGCGAAAACTTGCGTGAGGTAATTGTTCGCTGCTTCATTCAACTGTTGTAACGCCCCCCACGGCAGCTTCTTAACGTCTTCCTCTGGCACTCCAAAAATCATCCCCACGAGCTCGACAATCATATCTGCTGTGGAAATCCCTTCTTTTGTGTTCCCGTCCATGTCGAGGTACTTTTCAGTAAATTTAAGTAACTCATACCCCGTCGGTTCCCGAGCTATGTACTCCTCACCATCAATTTCAATTTTCATTCTCCCCACCCCCGGTTAAAATTAAAAAACTCATGTTCTCGGGTACTCAGTAATGGTGTTTGTGAGTTCAGCATAAGCGCTCCCGTTCACCCCGTCATCCACACCAAGGACTTCCACTTCCTCCACAAGCAATTGTTTTCCTACGTCAGTTGCTTTCGCCCGAGATAGTACCACCGCCGCGGGGAGGTGTATTACAAGGGATGCGCCATCAGCGTTTTGGAAGGTTATTACCAGCGCTTTTGAGGTACCAGCCAAGAAATCCTGCAGAAATGTGGTGCTGTCCACTAATACATCGAGTTTTGCGGTGGCTTTGAAGTTCCCCTCAGGGATGACTGACCGCCCAGCGTCACTGTTGATATAAAACCCATCCTCCGCCAAATCACGCTCTAACGTGATTGTCGCAGAACCTACCCCATACGTTGTGCCCCCCCACGTGATGGATGAGGAAGTCACTTTCATGGTTTTTGAAAGAGTGTACGTGCCTTCACCTTCCCCACTCACAAGCTCCCCGTTCTTTGCCACTACTTCCACGCTGACGTCGAACTCACCACTTGCGTTAGCGGTGATTTCAACGCTTTTCACCTTGCACCCTGAGTACTTTTCTTGGGTTCCCCCAATATTTTTGACGACTTCAAACTCGGGGATGTTATCCTCCTTCACGGTTAGCGTGTGCGTGTATGTCCCGTCCAAATTGTCTGTCGTGAGCACTTCGCCGAAAAACGCGTAAAGCAATTCATCCAGCCCGTCTTCCGGCTTTAGTGGTAGGGTGATACTTCCGCTCGGCGCTATCTTTGCGTCTTTTACTTCTATCGGGTGGACAGAGTGGATGTAATACTCCCCACTTGCGTCCTTCTCAATCGTTAAATCATCCTCTTTTGCGAGGAGCCCAATGTATTGCCCCCCTCCACTAACGTTCCCAATTTTAATCCATTGGTTCGCCATGTCATTCACACCTCCTTATGCACTTCAAAACTAAAATCTCTTCTAAGTATCCCTACCTCCTCCACGTAGTTTCTATCTGTAACTTCCATGAGCTTGACGTAAATGTCCTCAGAAGTAAACCCTTCTTTGTACTGGCGTGAGAGAGCAGTTATCTGGGAAGTAATGTCCTCCCGCACAGTAAACGCGTTGTACATGTCACTACGTAGTTTCAAGTACAAAGTTACATCAATCTCGTAAGTTTCCGCGTAATAATTCCAGCCAATATCCGCCGGAAGGATAACCTCCCGCTCTCCCCTCACGATAAGCGCGGGGGTTTTAAATCGTGCTTTCCCCCCGGTCACCTCCTCCTCCAGATACACATTTGCTGATGATTGCTCCCCCCTCATGGTCGTGTAAGTCACAGCCGCAAGCAATTCTTTTAGGGCGTCACGGTAATTAGTCATAAGTTTACACTCCTCATAGCACTCACGCTCATAACCGTAGAAAGTTTTAACTTGTACACATCAAGAAACTTAGTGTCTGTTTTCTTCACTACGAGTTCGTTAGCTCCCAAATCGGTAATTGCGACCGTATCCGGGTTTTGCAATCTTAGTGTGAGTAGGTGCGATGCCATCAAGTTCACGAGGTCGTCCAAATCCTCCGTACCCACCCCCGGCGGGATGTATGCGTAAGTGATGAACACTCTCTCTCCATTTGTTGGGGGGGTGGAAAGGCGGATAAGCCCGTATGGGGGGTTAAGCTCTGATATTGTCAACTCACGCCACATGGAAAACCCCCTCGTGGGGCTTAACGCTTCTACCGTGATATCATTCGCCGTAACCTCCCCATCCCCGTCCTTATCGGCAATGGGGTAATGTTTTGTTTGGAATACTGTATTATCGTCGGTGAGGGGGGTGGATGTTTCTTTATTCACCCGCACTTGCACCGTATTAAGCACGATGCGGTTTGCTAATTGCATGATTGTGGCAATATCCCCGTCCTCAACGTCTTCAGTGGTAAGGCCTGTTAACGCCCTTATGGCCATAATGTCGCCGTACAACATTCATTTGCCCCCCGAGACTTAAAAAAATGGGGAAGTTATCAAGCCGCAGGGTTAACAACCTGCCCAACGCCAATGGCTTCGGCGGTGCCGTCCCCGTCCAAATCAGCTTTAATAACGTTCACACCCCAGTAAACGTTGAACACTTCCTTGTTAATGTCGTACTCCGGCTCGCGCTTCTCCTCAAACTTTGCTGGCATGCCGGTAGCTTCACCCAACGCCACTGACTTATCCACCACAACCGCAACCACTTGGTTAACCGTGTCGTCTGCGGTAGCGAACGGGGCAACGAGCACTTTAAGGCCGTACACACTCTTAAGCTCGCCGTTGTCATCCATCTCAATGGCGTACTTCTTTGTAGCATCCTCATAATCCGCAACAAGCTGGGCTTTTATCTCCTTCGGGATTACAAGGTAATCGGGGTTAAGGGCGAGGTCGTACCTCATTGAATCGGTGAGAGCTTTCAGTTTAGCGTAAAAGTCGCTAAAATCGCCTGCCGTAGTGAGGGCCTCTTTAGCCGCGGGAGTGTAAGAAGTGCCGGTAGCCTCCCCGATGTCAAGGGTGGTTGTAATGACTTCATCCATCTTGTCAGCCCACCCATTGGCTATGGCTGAGAGTATCTTAGCCTGAATGTCCACGCTGGCTTCGTAAATGCTCTCGCCTGTGAGGGGCACGGTAACGCTGTAACGGCTTATGGTAACGCTTGAAGCAAATGGCTTATACGCCGCAGCTTCATTCGCCGCTCCTTCCGCCACCTGTGCGACGGCTATTTTGGGGAAAATCCGCACCTTAACGGTGTCACCGTCCCCCTTCCCGATGTCTTCTTGGCTCGCGGCAATCACGCCGGCAAGCCTACGGCCCTTTGTACCCTCCTCAATTATGAGGCGGCTGAACACTTCACTCTTTATAATGGGGCTAATGTCACTGGTTGTAGTGTTAGCAAGTTCCTCAAATTCTTTCTGGAGTTTGGTAATGTTCACCACTTTTAATCCCTCCTTTCCTCCATCTTCTTCTTTAACGTTTCCACATACTCCGCAAGCGGAGTAACAGCATCGGGCGAAACAACAAAAGACTTACGCCCTGAATTGAGTTTTATCCCCTCCGCGAACTTTGCAAGGAGTTTAAGCTCTTCAATGCTCAAATCTTCTCCGTCAAAGTCCTCATTGTACTCTTTAATCTTTGCAATAAGCTGCGCACGTTCTGCTTCGGCATACGCGTTAAGCTTGGCTTTCAGTTCAGTGTTCTCATGCATTAAAGCTTCAAGCTGGGCATTTAGCCGCTCAATTTCCTTATCTTTTTCCTGTAATTGTGCTTCCCATTTTTCCGCACAATTTGCTTTTTCCTCTGTGGGAGGCGGGGCAATAGGGGTGCTTACAGCCCGTTCATCCACAGGCACCGTCATCACAGTTTCTTTTTCTTTAGCCATCAGTTCCTCCTCCCCTTCATGATACACCACCTCCAATAACTCCCCGTCCTCAGAGAAAGTTGCTTCTGGCGGGGTCTTATCAAATTCTTTGTAATGAGCCGCAAGGTGGGCATAGACTTTTTGCATATCCCCCGCGGGTAGGGTTACGCCCCCACGTGCACCTAACAACGCTGCCATTGCGGCCCTAACACCACTCCACACTACCGCGTGAGTGGACGGGTCATGGTGCGGGAGTTTTAAATCCGTGAACTTATCCGGCGGATTTTTTGGGGCCCATGCAAAGTGGCCGGCTATATCCCGCTTTTCTGTAACGCTTAACGCCCCCCATGCTTGGTCGGTAAAATCCTGCAGTGTAGGTTTACTCCACGCACTCTTGTCATCTATCCCATAATCCCATGGATGGGAGGGGACTACTCCCATTTCTACCATCTCCTCATCGTTCATCAACCCTATTCCACACCCGTTGCCGGGCCCACACGCCCCCCTATCTACGAGGGATGCTTTGTCTATCTCAATGTTCGTAGCGTACAGTTTGCCATCTCTTTCTTCCGCGTCAACCCACACTTCCACGCTGACTTCAGGGGTGAGCCCTGCCGCCATTCTGTTTTTAACATACCCTAATGCCACGTTTCCTTTGGTAGTTTCAAGGTTTATCACGGGGGTAGCGCGTATTTTCCCTCCTTCAACCCGGGGGGTTTCCCACCACCCTACTTCATCCGCAACCGAACGTGAGTGGTCAAGGGTGAGCGGGAACGCTTGGGGGAATGTGGTTGATTGTAATTCTTCCTCAGTGAACACTATCCCGTTGTACTCCCCCGCGGTGAGAAGAGTGCTACGGGGCAAACGAACACTACCCCCCTCCTCCGCAATGTCTCCCATGGGGATTTCTTTTGAAAACACTATCCTCCTCATCAATTACCCCCCCTTTCCTCCCTTCTTCGGTTTGCTTCTTCTGCTTGCATGCGGTATCCTGTCATCCTGTTTATTGTTTCCATTTCTGACCTCATTAATCTTATCTCTTGGCGTAAATCTGCAAAGCTCGCGTTTAAGTTATCAATTGCTTCACTTAATCTTGCCATGGCTTCAGCGTTCGTTTTGACCATCGCCATGAACATCAAATAAAAGAACGCTAACGCTACGCCCACAACACCATACTGCATAGCAATATCCACTGGCACCATCACCCCACCCACCAGCTTATCCCTTTTGTCTTAATCCTCATCACCACCTTTTTAACCGCTGGGCGTAAATATGGCTTTGCACTCATCCTCCGCGTGCCAAACTCAACATACGGAGCGTACTCAACGTTTGTCCCTACGTACCGCTCAAGGGGACCATGCCTTCCTGTATGAATAGAAGCGCGTAATCGCCCTGTGCGAACGGGGCAGAGGATTTTTGCTTCTCTTTCAACAGCTAAGGTTACCACTTCCACCTTCTTGTCTAACTCACTCACCTTGCGCAGTTTTTCAGCTATCCGGGTGAACCCAACAATCTGCACTCCCGCCCCGGTCACGATATCACCCCCCAATACACGCGTAGTACTTCCTTCACATGCACAATTCCCTCCTTAAACTGCTTACGAAGAAAACTCGCGAACTGGCGTTCAATACTCTTAACACGAAGCTCTTTATCCCCCAAAGAAATTTTTTGCGAGAATACGCCCTTTTTAAAAATGGGGATGATTGTACACCTGCAATTAGGGTGGAGGGGGGGAGTCATGTCCCCTGAAGAAAACGGCTTGTTAAGAGGCACCACCTCCCCGTTCATGCTCTCACACTCAGGACACGTGCGGTCATCAAATGCTGTGAGCCATTGTTTGTACTCCACCACCCCACTCTTCTTATACGCTCCATACCTTCCAAAATTACTCGCTCGCATCACCTCCGTTCGGGCGATTGTGTTCAACCTCCACACTTTTTTTGTGAATGCTAACTCCTCCAACTCCCGTGCCACTTGGCTCATGCTCTTCCCATCAATAATCCCTTGCCTTATTACACGCCGTATGTCCTTCTTCATCTCAGCGCTGACCCCATTAATCAAATCAAAAGTGTACCCTTCCAAAAAAGCGATACTATCCGGGTCAGGGGGGATGTCCCCTACCCACCCAGCTCTTTTTAAATCAGAAAGGCCCTTGTCCAACCCTTTTGTGTACGCTGTTTCTAAGTATGGTGCGCCCCCCTCTTGGGCCTTGTGCACTATATTATCCATTATCTCGTCAATCTGCCGAAGGAGCAAATCAATATCCCGTGGATTACCCATGCGCGTACCGCCCCCGCTTCACTGGGGTGCCAAACCGCTCGCCAGTCCCTCCCTCTTCAAGCGGGGGCAACCCTAACATTTCTCTTGCTTCATTTACACTAATAACCCCATTCAGCAAAAGCATATCAATTGCTTTAGCTTTCGTTGCGAGGATATCCGCTTCACTTTGCTCGTCAGCATAAATCTCGTTCCATGATATAGTGTAATCTGCTTGCACCCCTTCTGCCTGTAACTCCCACTCAAGCAACCGCGTTAGTATGGGCGTGAACCTCACTTGTAAATCTTTTAAATCATTGTAATAATCCCTCAAATTTGTTTCTGCCGTGCTTAACGTTCCAGCGCCCGACCCGAGCAACACCGTGTACGGCACGCCCACCCCCGCCGCAATTTGGTAAATTAAATGCTCACTAAACGGCTTGATATCTAACGCTTTCCCTCCTTCTTTGATATCCACCTCCACCATTTCAGGCAAAACAAACCTCCCCACATCCTCCATCCGGGTGAACGCACGCGCCCACTCATCAAGGAGCTGCTGGGTCATCCCCTCCCCTTTCAGCGTTGCCGTGATGATTTGCGAGATAACCTTCTTGGGGATTTTTCCTGCAACTTTATCAAGCACTAACTTAGCTTCAATCACGCGTAGCATGGGTTCAATGACCCCAATCGGGCGGTGCCCATCTCCTACCGTGTCATACGCAAACGCTATCACCCGCGTGGGGTGCAGCTTAATCTCCTGAACTGTGGGGGAAACTCTCTGCTCGTAATACACCACTTGCCCATAATCCTCTGCGTTTGGGTTGGTTTGGTACACAGGAGTGATTGTTTTAGGGTCAATCAACTCAAGACCAACAATACGTGTGTGAGGGGGCTCATCGCTCGCGGGGTTGGTGTCATTTTCATACACTACCTCAAGGTACCCTACCCCGTAAATCATCGCATTTTTGAGCAAGTCAATCAACTTGGTTTTTAAATCCGCTCTTGCCTCCAAATCCGTGAAAATTTCATCCACACGCGCGTCATCACTTATGACCCCCACCCACCGCTCGAACGTGTCGTGACTACGCTTGAGTATTCCCTTCCGCGTCAGCGGTTCGCTCATGTACGCGTTCTCGCAGAATATCATTAACTCTTTGCTCAATAATTGGTACTGCCCGGATAACTCCCGCGTTGGCCCTACACTCACGTGTGTCTTCCTAAACAGCGCAGGGGGGGACACACGTGGGGCAACCCCCTGCTTCCAATGTGGCAGTTTAAACTTCATCACAACTCCTCCTCCTTAGTTATAACCGAGTAAATCTTACGGATTACACTAATATTTGAGTTAAGCAATTGGGTGAGCACAAATTTAGAATAAACCTCCTTCTCCCACCGCGGGATTTCCCCTTCTGGAATGATGAGCCGCTCACTCAACCCCAACGCCGACAGAAGCTCTGATTTAACCCCCTCACTAACAACATCACTCACGAGTACGCGCGTGATTAACTCCGCAACCACCCCAAGATTGTACGATACTAACAACCCAACCCCATCTTTGAGTGACACGCCCACCCCCACCCCACTGGTATCACCCAAAATGAGGTGGGTAGTGAGCCCAAACGCTAAACTATCCGACTTGGCGCCTACGACCCTAACCCCCTCACTCAACCCACTCACTCCCGCGTACAACTTTGAGTATGCTCCAATAAGTGTAATCGTATCATACAAGGCCTGCGTTAGGGCTTTACACACAGAACTCTCCTCAATTAAACTTAAACTCTCACTAATAGTGTGCGTGAGCAAATATCCTGCATTATACTTTTCACTTAAAGTTACCCCCTCCCTCACCCCTACCTCCACATTAGCGCGCCCTCCCAACACCGAACGCACAGGCAACGGTGAAACAAACCGAACCGCAACCCCCACCCCACTTTGCTCACTGAGGGGCACCCCAGTTTCAAACGACACATACCCCCCAAACTCTTTAGCATGCGCGTCTTGCACCCCAACCCCATCAACAAGGATAGTTGATAGTGCTAAATGCTTTATAACCCCCTCCCCCACGCTCACACTATCAAATAACGCCACATCATACGCTTGCCCCGCAGGGATAACATCAGTCAGAGTAATAACCTCTTGCGCTACCACATTCATGCCAGCACTCTTCGCATACGCTTCCCCCACCCCAACGTACTCACTCACTGCGGTCGAGTACGTTACACCCCCCGCGGATTTATATTGCTCGACATTATACATCACCGCGTCAAGCGTTGCATCCGCAACCCAACTAATCGTTTTCCCCGCCGCAACATCAACCAATGCGTGCGAGTACTGGTACGCGGACGCGTAAGCAAGGTCAGTAGAGTACTCATTAATTACTTCAAAGCTTGGGGTAGCTTTTGCACTAAACCATTTCGGCGTTTTAGAAAACCACCAACCAACAACCCCCCCAAGTTCGTCATCGTAAAACGCGTGGTACGCGCTATCATTATAATCAACATCACTATCCGAAAAACTCCATGTGTACTCCACCTCCCCCGTCGCGACATTCGCAGTGAGCACATACCCCGATTTTAACCATTGTGCCCCTGCAAATACAAAAGTGTTCTCATCCTTCCAATTCCCAAACGCAGGATAATGAATTTCATATGAAGTTGATATGGCTATCTCCGGTGAACCCCAGCCCGTAGAAGCATTCCACCGTATTTTATACAAATAATCACTATCACTCGACGCACGGAATATCACCATTGCATCTGCCCCGTTAGACCCCACAAACCCCGGAGCACCTGTATTATACGCCATCAACCCGCTAATGTCAATATCTGCTTGAAATGTTGCATCATCCACCCATGACGATGAGGACGATGACCTGAACATGTACGCGTGTACGAGCTTATCGCTTGTAGGATATGCAAAAATTACCAAATAAGGCAACCCATCGTAACCTGTGCTGAATGATAACCCGCCGTACGTTGAGCCGTACATGTCCAAAATCATCGTAGAATCCTCCAAGTATAAAGTGCCATCGGCATTCTGGTCAAGGACATGCACGTAAAAATCTGACCCATCATCTTCAGCACACAAAAATATCTTATCTGCCGTCGCTGTTACTGTAAACTCTCTCCCGTACCCATATTTCAAATCAACTTCATTAGGTAGCGCCCCCCCGTACGTCCAAGTCTCCCCGTCTGTTGAATAAGAGTATTCAACTTTATCCGTGCTACTATTTGAGTAAAACACGTAATAATACCCTTTGAACTTGCACCCTTGCGGCTGGTTAGCGTAACCTGTGTAATAATCCGCCCCAGGGCGTAGTGTAGGGTCAATATCAAATTTTGCGGGGAGGGTGATGTACATCAAACGTTTTTCCCTGTCCACATTAACCAATTTAGCAATGTCCTCAAAATCAATAATGAAATCCCCCTCACGCTCTGTAATGTCCTCCGGGGCGTCCATGCGGGTGAGCACCATGCGGTATCGCCGTATTAAAAATTTGGTGACTGCCCCAAACATTATAGGGAGTTGGCGGGGTTTCCCAATATCCCCCCTCAAAAACCACTTGATGTGTTTAGGGTGTGCATGAAAATCAAAGCCTATCTCTATCCAATACGTATTCTTTTCGATACGGTAATACACTTCGCGCTTGTTCTCAACTAAAAACACTTTATCAGGGCGGAGTGCGTTAAACATGCTTCCAAAGTCGAGCGCGTGTTCTCTCTTGCCGTGTTTTAGGGTTACCTTCCCGTTCTCATAGAAAGTAACGAGTATTTTACGTGTGAGCTCGGCGCCCGGTACGCTCACTGTGTACGTTTTTATTCTTGTTATCACTCACTCCACCCCGCGCTGGCAGGTTACTGCACGGTGACCTTCCACGTGACGCTCAACGTGTCGCCAGCGTCCCAATCAATGTTCTTAGCTGACTGCACCACACGGCTTAGCATCGTCCCGGCGGTGGCATCGTTGAAAAGGCCGTACTCGGTTATGGCGCTCGTGCCGGTCAAACCATCCGCGGAGCTGAAGGATGCTTCGAACTGGGCCGTGTCATTTGTGACCGTATCCGTCACGTTTGTGATTGTGGCGGCTTTTCTCGTTACTTCAGCTTCAAGCGCTGTGTCTGTTGCTGCGGCTGCGGTGGTGCCCGTGCCTATTGCAATGTGGGTGAACGCCGTACCGCCCAACCCTGAACCGATTAACTGTGCTACTTCGGCTTTGCCTGCGTTCACTACAAGATTATCAAACTCTTCTTCGGTTGTTTCGCCCGTTTTCGCGTTATACACTTGTATCTTCACGTGGCCTTTCAACTTAAACCCGTCTATCTCTACTTTCCCCATCATATCACCCCTTGTCATTCAAATAATTCATAAATAACTAAAGTATCTGTCTCCCCAAACCATACTGAACCGTCAACCATTATTGCTTTAGCTTGTACGCGATACACTCCTGCTTGGTCTAAATCCCCTTCTTGGATTACGTACTCTATCTTCGTGTCGTTTGGTACTCCCCCCCATTCAACGATAGTGCCGTCAGGTTTGCGCACGATTATGCTGGTGGTGACTGCGTTTGTTAAATCCTCATTAGTCTGCACTACCAACTTTACACCAGTAGTCCCCACATACCATTTTGTTTCTACCATTCACATCATCACCTTACAAACACACTTGGGGGGTGTAACACCCTCCGGCCCCCCACTTGAGCAAGCGCAAGCGCAAGACTATCCGCGTAATCAGGGCTTTTAGGGGGGTCAATGATTTTTATCAAATCCCTACTCGTGTAATCTACTTTTAACGCGGATAAATCCCTAATCAGCTTTGAGTGGTCTGGTATTATTAGCATTTGGTCTTTTGATGGGTCGAAATAATCCCGCAACTCAAAGTAAATCTGCGCTTTTAAATTCAAAAATAAGTGTTTAGCTTCCGCGTTTGTGGGGCTTGCTCCAAATTTGATTGGGCGCACATTCACTCCTTCCTCCCTAAGCAGGTCGGTGACCCCTCCCCCTACCCCTGTGTCATCTACTAACACGCGCTCCGCCCCGTACTTCTCATAAACTCTTTTCACCCTCCGCGCCGTCCATGTTGTCTCACGCTTAGATGCTGCGATAACATCAACAACTTTTGCCACCATCTCCTTTTTCGCCACAACCGTTATAACGGTCTCATCTTCGCCCATTCGCGCTACATCCACCCCAATTTGGACGTTAACTCCCTTCTCGTACGGGGAGAACTCCGCCCAATCCGGCCCCCCCCCGGGGATTATCGCTTTTTCAATCCAATGGAGGGGGATTAACGCGTTACTCACCGCGTCAGGGAACTCGCCCAACACGCGCACTTTGAATAAGGGGCTCTCCCCCCCCCATTCTTGTTTACGCGCTTCAATCCACTTTGTGCTCACGCGGGGGCTGTCATAACAACTGATATGAAACGTTGCCCATAAGTCCCTGTTCTTGTGAAACGCGTCATAAAAAAAACCTTCTGGGCGCGTAGGGTTTCCAATGGCAAGAATTTTAGCGTTCGTCGTCTGGCTTCCCATAATGGCTTCATAAATTTCTTCTTTAATACCACTTGCCTCATCAAGGATAAACAACAAGTATGGCGCGTGGAAACCTTGCATGTTTTCTGCCTTATCCGCGGAGCGGCCCACAATAAACCAGTCTTGTAACCGTGTTCTGTCCACGCCCCGCATGTAAATTTCCATGTCCAGCACTTCAAAATTTGCGCGAAGCATCGGCGGGACTTTACGAAAAGCAGCATGTATCTCCGGCCACAACACTCGCTTAACCTGTTGCCATGTTGGTGCGGTCGTGATGACTTTTGAGTAAGGGTGCGTTACAAAAAACCAGATTGCTGCTCTTGCTGCTGTCCATGTTTTTCCCACCCCGTGCCCACTACGCACGGCTACTTGGTCGTGAGTGGCTAACGCTTGAAGTACTTCCGCTTGCTTTGGGTCAGGTTTCTCTGCAAAAAAATCCACAACAAACTGCACGGGGTCTGCCTGCCACGTTAAGAGTAAGTCTGTAAAACTAACCCCCACCCCCTCACTTTTCTTGTTCGGTTTGGGCACTCACCACCAACCCCCTACGCTTCATTATCTCCTCATGCAACTCCACGAGCGAAATGCCCACGTTCACGTTAATCGCTTGTTCATTATACTCCCCCTCCAACTCTCTTTGGTACCGTAGCAAAGCCACGAGGTCAGCCATTGACCGCACTTTTACTTTCCCTTCCTTCAATTGCATTATCGCCACTGCTAACGCGGCTCTTACAATTTTACGCTGTTCCCCTTTAATCCGCTCTAACTCTGTCACTTCTAAGTTGAGAGTATTTTCTAACCGCTCCCGCTCTATTTCGTCCCACGCGTACTTTTTCCGCCATTTTGTGATTGTTTGGCGCACTACCCCCACCACGTTAGCAGTCTTGCTGGCTGAATGGTTAGTTCTCCACACCTCGTACGCCCGAAGCACGTGCGGGGGCATTTGGCGGAGTAAGCGGTCAACCTCTCTCGTACCCGTCCCCCCCGTTCACGTAAGGTACATACCGATAAGCAAGCGTTCCATCAGGCTTTTTGAAGGGGGTAAGGGCCTTGAAAAACACTGCGGGGTTTGTGGGGGTTTTTGTGTGCCACACGTTGTACAAGAAATCATAAAACGTTAAATTGCGGATTTTGGTGCGGTAGTATGTGTTTTGAGTATTCCACATGTCCCCAATGCGCGCAAACCGGAAAAGCTCCGGGTCATTCGCACGCTCCACCATCTCCTGAAACGTCACTTCCCCCTTCTCCTTCGCGATAAACAACGCTTCGTTTGAAGTGTACCGCAGTTTTGTGAAAAACGCCTCTTCAGCAGGATTATTATGGTTCACCCCACAACACGCAAACCCATCCCCAAGGTCACGGAACTTGTTTTCGGCAGAGTAGAATTCAAGACCGTGCTTATGAGCCAGCTTGCGCACGATGAGCAGCCACTTTAAGCGCACCCGCTCCGGGTAAACCCTATCACTCCCCTCTACCCCTCCCAAATCGCGCTCTATGTTACGCCCTATCATCTCGCCGAGCTTGCTCATCTGAGCCTTCACCCCCGCTGTCGCCATTACACTGAACTTTAAGAACTCAACCGTAACCGCCTTGGCCCCGGCGTCAGCTATCGCTTTTATGTGCTGTTCGAGTGTTTCTTCTGTCCACACCCCGAGGATGAACGGCTGTAACCTCACCACTATCTTAGCCACGTCATTTTGGAGGGCGGAGATAGCGTCGAGGCGGTCTTCCACAGGTAATGCCCCGAACTCAACTTCAAGGGCAACCTCGTGGGGAAGGCTCGCACTCACCTGTAGAATATAATCGCCCGCACCGAAGAGCTGGCGGTACTCCTTGGGGGGGTTTTTAGTGCTGATGATTGAAGGGTACTTGTACTTATTAAACAATTGCAAAGCATGTTTACCCACGCGGTAATACTCTTCCCATCCCCGCGGGAACGGGTCATACATGCCCCCCACGTGGAAGGGTTGACGGCGGGATATTAAGTGCTGCAAGAAACCGGTAGGCCCTTCATGACCCTTATACTCCCCCCGCATAAAGCGCTCAAGTTTGTTGAGGTCAATCGCAGCTGTAACCACGTCGAACGGGTTTACCTTCAGCGTGGCGTTACCATAAAATTGTTGTTGCGCAAAACAATAAACGCACCGGTGCGGGCACCCCTTATAAAAATCAACACTCAACGCGTAAGGGCAAAATGGGTACTGAGACGTTAGTTTCAGGTTGAACCATTTCGGTAGTTCTTGTTTCATTTTTCCGCCTCCGCAAAGAGTTCAAGAGCATTTAACACTACTTCCGCCTCCCTCCGGCCTTTTCTAACTGCGTTCATTGTTTTCGTGTACCGGTCATACTCGGTAGGGTAAAACACCAACTCCACTTTCACAACCGCGTCCCCCCGCGGTTCGTACTCATCCAGAGGTGATAAGTCCTCATTGGGATTTTCCCCATCATTAAGTAGGTTCGCAAGTTCTACCTCGTCAAAGCCGGTTAATTCTAAATCATACCCTTGCTCGCTCAACTGCTCTAATTCCACAATCAGCGCGTCCATACCCCACGTGCTTTCTGCAACTTTATTATCCGCAATTCTAAACGCTTTCGCTTGTGCTTGCGTCAAATCTTCCGCGACAATAACCGGCACTTCCTTAAGCCCAAGGAGCTTTGCGGCCTCGTAACGCCCGTGCCCCGCAATAATCACAAAATCCTTATCCACCACCACGGGCACTTTAAACCCGAACTCCTTAATTGAACTCGCAATCTTTTTTATCTGCCCATCTGGGTGCTGTTTGGGGTTGTTCACGTACGGAATAATCTTCTCTAATGAAACATACTCAACCTTCACACTTCTCCCTCCCACAAAATTACGCCACAGGCAACAACATGACCCCGGCTGTAAAAGGATGCGCACCCATTATATTTTAATCTTACCTCCTTCTCCAAAATTAACCCTTCTCCCACCCAAATTACGCCCACACCCCCGCCCCCTTCGCATTCTGGCGCAAAAGGCTAAAACTAAAATACTTTAGATGCATAACCCAATGTAGTTGACGCTTGTGTGGCGTCATATGGTACCGGTGGTGACCCTCGTGAAAAAAATATCAGATTATTTGGACTCGTCTGAACGAGACGGGAGACAAGTTGTAAAAAGCCCAGCGGTGATTGGGGAAGTGATTGCAATAGAAAACGCCCATTTCAGGAAGGGTAGCAAAGAAAAGCCATACGTTAGCGTTTATTTCCACTTTAATGACGACGTAGAAGAAACCCCATACTGCTGGAATACGAGCTCAGAAGTTATCACTGACCAAATACGCAGGTTGAAAGATGCTGGCGCTTTTGTGGATGATGAACCCGTGATGGCCCTTGTAGGGAAGCGCAGAACTAAAGCGGGGTTATGGTACTACACTCTCCTTGACCCTGATGACGAAGCCATCCCCGCGGGGGATGAGTAGGATGGAATTCCCCCCAATACGGTTATCCCCCGCAGAAAAACAATCATTCGTTGAGTATATGATTGAAGTGCGCAATTTTTCAGAAAGTACAATACAATCCGTGCTGGATTACTTAACCGTCACTGTAGCGAACACTAAAACGTCCAGACGAAAAGCCCGGTACGCGCGAAGAGTTTACCAAGATTATTTACTCAGTAATGGGGGGCAGGCAAATGAGAGTGCGGGGTATGATTAGGATTATTATCATTAAGATACGGCGGAAGATTAAACCCCCTAAAAAACGCCGTATTAGGGTGGAGTTGGGGGATTAGATATAATACCCAATTATATCTAAAACTCCCGCCCACTCATGTGCACTCGGGATGAACACCCCCCCCATGAGCTCCTCCCCTTCTATTGTGTAATCGTTCATTTTTTTGCAAAGGACCTTCTCTCAAAAATGAACAAACGCACAATGCCCCCACCAGATATAATAAAGCTTATATACCTTAATAATATATGTAATATTGAGGTGAATGCCATGAAGGGCAGATTAAAAGATGCTGTAAAACTACGCGTTGTTGGGAATGAGAAAGGAAAAAGCTGGTACGTGCGTATCCCTCCAGAAATACGCAATGCAATGAACCTTAACGAAGGAGACTTGATTATTATCGAAGCCCACCCCGCAAACGGTACTATCGTCTTACGCGTTGGTAAGTGGTGAGTTTTATTTTAATAAAAAAGGGAGGAATGAGCCATGATAACATGGGGTGTGCTACTATTTATATTTTACTGGGGGAGGGGGGGGCATGGTTAAACAACGCACGAGCATAAGCATTGATGCCACCATCCTATCAAAAGCTAAACAATACGCAGAAAAGCAAGGCACCCCCCTGAGTACTATAATTGAAGACGCGTTAGCAGCCTACTTACACGCAACCATCCCTTACCACATGGTGAAAACACTAAAACAAGAACTCGCCGAACTCTCAGCTTCGTACCACACCGAACGCGCTACAAACAATGCGTTAATCAAAGAAATCCACGCGCTACGCAAAGTGAATTTATCCCTAACCCGCACACTTGACACGTATGTTAAAACTGTAATTACCGCGAAAAAAGCCACCGGAAGCATCGCAACAACTAAACAAAAATTAGCCCGCCGTGAGGCCATCCTATCCCGGAAGGCACAAGAATTAGCGGAGAAAGAGAAGTACTTAACACAAAAAGAACAGGAGTTAAAATCCCTTGCCGCACACTTGAAAGAGAAAGAAAGAGAGTTACTGCGGAGGGAGAAGCTTATCAATATTAAGCTGTTCTCGCGGGATGCGCCCAAGTGGGTGGTTGACCTCCTGCACGAGCTTAACGCGCAAGCAATTGGTATGAAAGACTTGCTGGGGGAGTATGATTGGGGGGTCATATTCGGAGAGGATTTAATCACCGACGCAATAAGTCAGTGGGAAGTCATTAGCGAAAACTCTACCACCATCACACGTGACGCCGGGCACGGGTTAGCGTACAGACACATGAAGGAAAACCTGCTACAAGGGTTTTTTGTATTTAAACATGTTATTACGATTAAGCCCAAAACGTAATACACTCCCCCCTTCTCTTCTTAGATAGATAGATAGATAGATAGATAGATAGATAGATAGATTAGTATAGTAGTATAGTAGTATAGTGTATTACGTAATATATTACGTAATACGCTTGAACACTAAATACCTACCTTTTGTCACTCATCCCGCTGGAATACTCATATGTGGGTACTCCTCAAAATGTATTACGATTAAGCCCAAAACGTAATAACATGGGAAGATGATAGAAAAGCTTATAAAGGTTAAATACCTATATAATATTGACAATCGTGATGGAG
>JACDOE010000018.1 GCA_017656255.1 Bacillaceae bacterium | reverse complement strand
GACAAGACGAAGACCGGCCGAGCGAAGCGAGGTGACAGGCGAGTCTTTCGGGAATCTTGCCAGGCTCATAGTCTAAACCTCATCCCCCGTTCCTTCAAATCCTGCGCCATCGCACTCAACTCATCCGAAGCCTTCGACACTTCCTCAATCGCCTCAGACTGCTGACGGGACGCCTCCGCCACATGATTAGCATTGGTAGAGGTATTTCGAGCACTATCCGTCATTGCCTCAATCGATGCCAGCACCTGACGGTTATTATCCAGAATCTCACCCGACAAATGGGTCAGCGCTTCAATCTGACGACCTGTCTGCTCCGTTGCAATCAGAATACGGTCAAACACCTGCCGCGTCTCTTGGACCGTTTTCATCCCGGACTCCACCTTCTCAATTTCCTCACTCGACATCTCAACCGCTTTTCCGGTTTCCTCCTGTATCTCCTTGACGATCCCGGATATTTGATTCACAGCATCAACCGATTGCTCCGCCAGAACTTTGACCTCATTGGCCACCACGGCAAAACCACGGCCATGTTCACCGGCACGTGAAGCTTCAATCGACGCATTCAGCGCTAGAATACTGGTCTGATTGGCGATACCGGTAATTAAATCAAGCATCTTTCCAATCTCACGGGATCGTGCTCCCAGTGAACCGACCACGGATGCCGAGCGATGTACCGATTCCCGAATCGTTTGAATTTGCCGGGTAACGTCCTCCATGTAGTCATTCCCTTTTTGTGCCTGCTTCGTTGTTTCCTTGGAAGCCCCGAGAATCTGATCTGTTTGCGTCACTATCTCATCAATCTGTTCCGACATCCGTTTCATGAGTTGTCGGCTTTTCTCCGCTGCGTCCAGCTGTTTCTTTGCATCTTCGGCCATGTTCCCGGCAGTTGCTGAGATTTCAACACTGGTAGATTGATTTTCTTCTGCACTGGCGAGAAGTTGCTGTGAAAACGCCGCAATTTGTTCAACGCTATCCAGCATATGTTGTAAAATCTCTTTCAGTTTAGCCGTCATCATATTAAAATTGTTCATTAACCGACCGATTTCATCCTCATGACTGACGACCAGTTCCCGTGTCAGATCCCCGTCCGCCATCTTGTTCGTCATGTGATTCATCTGATCGATGGAACGAAACACAGAGCGATATAACACCACCACAAAAAGAATACACCCCACGCTTATGAACACCGCAGCCACAATAGTGGAAATTAGCAACTGCTGTTTTAATGTGCTGTTATCAATCACTTGAATCAAAGAAAAGTTATAGATATTGGATACCAGGTAGATAAAAAACAAAAAACCGAACAGAGCAAACACTTTCGCTTTCAGGGAAGACATCAACCGCAATTTATTTTTACCTCCTCACAAACCGCCTGTCATGTCATGTCAAAAAATGCATGTTATTTTCTTATGATGACATATTCTAGAGAGCGATGGATATCCCTGCTACAAATCATGTTTCATATAAAAAAAGGGAGCTTTCGCTCCCATAGTTTTGCAACTGCTATTTACCGGTTCCCCTGCTTCACCCACTCGGCCACCATCACTGTACGTTTCGCCTGGTGTTTGACAGCCTGCTCCACATCCTCCTGCATATTGCCATCCTGATCAACAGTGACGCTGGTCCCGTACGGATTGCCACCTCCAGCAAAAATGGAAGGGTCGGTGTAACCCGGTGCTGCCACGATGGCTCCCCAGTGGAACATCGTCGTATAGATGGACAAAATGGTCTGCTCCTGGCCACCGTGCGGATTATTGGCCGATGACATGGCACTGACGACCTTGTTGACCAGTTTACCATTAAACCAGAGTCCACCGGTGGTATCCAAAAACTGTTTCATTTGACTCGGCACATTTCCGTATCGAGTCGGGGTACTGAAGATGTACGCATCCGCCCATTCCAGATCATCCAGTGTCACCTCGGCTACCTCTTTTGTCTCCTCGAGATGAGCCTTCCATGCCGGATTGGATTCGATGGCAGATTCCGGTGCCAGCTCCGGTACCTTCAATACTTTGACTTCCGCTCCGGCCTCTCTGGCCCCTTCTTCCGCCCATTTTGCCAGTTGATAGTTCGTTCCTGTCGAACTGTAATAAATGATCGCCAATTTCACATTGGACATTCGGTTCAACCCCTTTTCAAAATGATTTTCTTAATAGTTTTCCTAAAAAACCCATTTTTCACACCGCCTATTTGTCCCTTTGCCATGGTCAAATTGTAAAAAAGGCCATCCCCCCTGCAAAATCGTTATGGCAGATCAATCAACATAAAACGTGATCCCGTTTTGGTGGTGATGTCGAGTTCCGTTGTTTCGGTCATGCGTGCGGAATCACGTCTGCCCAGGTTTGTCTGCCCCTGGATGGTCAGCTCCCCCTCAATGACAAACAAAAAAATGCGACGACCTTCTTTTTGTGTGAACGTGATTTTTTGCCCTTTTTCCAGATCAGACAAATAAATGGTTAAATCCTGGTGAATGTGTGCGACCTGATCGGAATCCGGATTTTTGCTGACAACCGGCAACAAGTGATTCTTCATCTGATCGATATGAAATTCTGTTCGTTCATATGATGGTTTTAATCCTGACTGTTCCGGTTCAAACCAGAGTTGAAGGAAGTTCACGTCTTCCGTGGTGGAAGGATTGACCTCGGAATGAATCACACCGGTTCCGGCCGACATGCGCTGGACGCCTCCGAAAGTCGTGGTCGCCGTCTGTCCCGTGCTGTCTTCGTGCTTCAGATACCCACTCAATACAATGGAGACGATCTCCATCTCCTGATGCGGATGCGCCCCAAACCCCTGCAATGGTTTGACGATGTCGTCGTTGAGAACACGCATCGGACCAAAACGGGTGTTGTCAGGGTCAAAGTATTCCGCAAAGGAAAAACTGAACTTGCTCTTCAACCAGCCGTGATCGGCTTTAAATCGTGATTCCGCAGGGTAAACCCTGATCATGATTATGCACCTCTCATCTTATTTCTATTTCATTTATTATGGATTCATGTATTTCGAATTCGAGATATTTGTCTAAAAAATGCGGCTTTCGCCGGCTCCCATTGGCTGGCGCAAAGCCTTATTTCCCTTTTAAAAAATTATAGTTCCTCCGCATAAAACCCTAATTTTTTCAACTGTTTGATCATCATTTCCTTTTCATTCGTATCCAGAATACCGAATATCTCCTGAATCGCTTTTTGATGTTCCGGAAAAATCCGGCTCATCAACGCTTCGCCTTCAGGGGTGATGGATGCATATGTGACACGGCGGTCTTCCGGACAGGGTTTTCGCACCAGAAATTGTTTTTGCTCCAATTTATCCACCACATAGGTAATGCTACTGCTGGCCAACAATATTTTCTCACCGATCTTCTGGATCGGCTGATCCCCTTTATGGTATAACAACTCCAGAACAGCAAATTCAGTTGGATTCAGTCCATGACTTTTAATATCTTCTTCGACACGTTTATTAATGGACTGAACGGCCCGGGACAAAACAACAAACAATTTTAAAGAGAGGTCCGGCTCATGAGTGGAATCCATGGTGATCCATCCTTCACTTCTGATATCTCGAATTCGAGATATATTATATCGCTGTATCTTCTTTGTGTCAATTGAACGGAATAAAAAGAAATACAAAAAGCTGCCGGATCATGGCAGCTTTTCTAAGGTTGGCGCGTGTTTATTTACATAGACACTTATTTTTTCAGATGTTCATAGCCTTCTTTGACATGTTCCACCATCACTTCGGTTCCCAGTCCGCCCCGCGCATTCCACAGGGCCTCCACTTTCATATACAGCGGATCGATCAGGGCAACAAGGTCCTGTAAAATACGGTTGGTGGCATGCTCTTGATAAATACCCACATTTCGGTAGGAGGTCAGGTAATACTTCAACGATTTCATCTCAACCAGTTTTTCATTGGGAACAAACGTAATTTTAATATCCGCAAAATCCGGCAGACCGGACCAGGGACAGACGGATGTAAATTCACTGGTCGGTATCGTGACCTCCGTTATTTTTCCGGGATATTCGTATGGAATCGTCTCCAGAATGTCGGTCATGATTGCCGATTCGTCCTGAATGTCAAACCGGATATTCTGATATTTTTCATGATTATGTTCCACTTTTGCCATTTTTTTATTCCTCCCCCTCAGATTAAGTATTCCAGTCTATTTCGATGGCATAAGGAATCGGATCAATACTGCCTGCCTCTTTAAATCCTTTGATGCGAAGCTGGCAGCTATCACAGACACCGCAGGCCTCGTCGCCCCCCTGGTAACACGAGGTAGTCAACTCATAAGGGACGCCCAGTTCCAACCCCTTTTTCACCGTATCACCTTTGCTTAGATGCATGAGCGGCGCTTTGATACGGATCCGGGTCCCTTCGGTACCCGTCCGTGTTGCCAGATTGATGGTCTGCTCCATCGATTCGATAAAAGCGGGACGGCAATCGGGATAACCGCTGAAATCAACGGCACTCACACCTATATAGATCACTTTCGCTCCGATCACTTCGGCGTAGGCGGCGGCCAGGCTGAGAAAAATCATGTTGCGGGCCGGCACATAGGTGGAAGGAATGTCCTCTTTGACTCCGTCCGTGCGAATGTCCATGCTGGTGTCCGTCAGAGCGCTGCCTCCGATATCACGCAGGAACCCGATGTCGACAATGCGGTGCTCGGGAACCTGATAAAAATCCGCAACCTTTCGTGCCTGTTCCACTTCCCGGTTATGACGTTGTCCGTAGTGAAACGTGATCGGGTAGAGCTCATAGCCTTCATGGCGGGCGATGCCCATACAGGTGGTACTGTCCAGACCGCCGCTCAGGACGACCACTGCTTTTTTTGTCACGGGTTCATTCCTCCTTTTACAAAACAATCAAACGCCCCGGCGGTCCGGGTCCCAAATCACCTTGTGCAACTGCAGGCTTAATTTGACGTGGGTCATTTGATGGTCCAGCATCAGAGCAACCAGTTTGTCAGGCGGCATCGTTTCCCAGACTGGACTGAACAGGGCCTGGGCCCGGGGACGGTGCTGTTGCAATACCTCTTTCGCCTTTAGAAAATCCTGTTCGTCGGCGATCACAAATTTCAATTCATCCCGTTCATCAATCAGGGCCAGATTTTCTTCGATCATCCGCTCGTTTTCCCCGCTTCCCGGCAGTTTGTAATCCAGGATAAACCGGACTTTGTCTGCGACGGGGCCCGGTTGGTTTCTCAAGGCGACAAAAGGGGCCAGATGGATGGCGCCACCCGTTTCGATATGGATATCTCTGGCATGTTCAATCCGGGCAAGCGATTTGATCAATTCCTGCGATTTATCCCCGTGCATTAACGGTTCTCCGCCGGTGAGGCAGACATGTTCAGCGGGATACCCGCGGACTTCCTGGACAATCTCATCTACGGTTGCGTAGAATTCCGGCCGGGCCGGCGCATAGCTGTACGGGGTGTCGCACCAGCGGCATCTTAGATTACAATTAAAGACGCGGACAAAGGTGGTGGGAAAACCGGCCCGGGTTCCTTCCCCTTCCACGGTCTGAAAGATTTCCACCATCGGCAATCTGGGGTTGGGATCAGTCATGTTCCATCCACTCCCGTTTCAGGGTGGCCCGGCTGGTGGGTGTTTCGTAGAGTGTCAGTTCTTCCAGGCGCAATCCTCTGTTATCAGTGTCCAGTTCCTTCAGTTTGGCCTCCAGTTGTTCCCAGATCCAGACGATCATGTTCTCCGCCGTGGTGTTCATCGGCGGCAGTACTTCATTCAGGTACTGGTGGTCCAGTTGTTTCTTGACCACTTCCTGATACAATTTTTTGATGTCGGCAAAATCAATGGTCATGCCCAGACGATCCACTTTTCCGCTGATGGTGATATCCAGTTTGTACGTATGACCGTGCAGGTTTTTGCATTTTCCTTCATACAGGTGAAGATGATGGGCTGAATCAAAGGTGAAGGATTTGCTGACGGCCACTCGTTTGTTATGGTAACGGAGTTGCTCCGGCTGAATATCCTCATAGATTTTCTGGATTTTGTCCGGGATTTTGTATTGACCTGACATCCGGTTTCCCTCCTCCCGCTGGTCTGTCGGTGTGCACTGTGTGTGTCATCGAGTGATTGGAATTGAAATTATATTTGTCCATAAAAAAACTCTCAATATGCGACGTAGCTGGCGTCAGATATTGAGAGTGTTCATATCATCACAGGTATTGTGATTTCGGATTATAAAATAGCATGAACGATCGCTATGATCACTCTCCCTAGTTTTGTTTTACGAGGGGTGGGAATTTCGAACCCTCGGTTCATGCTACCGGTTTTATTCTAGCAGAAAATCGGGCGGATGAGAAGAAGGGGATTTTTAGGGATTATGTAAAAAAGGGCTGATGACCGACAGCCCCGGGTTTCCGGTGAAGTGGCCAGAGGGTGGTCTGGTGTGCCTGCGAAAAATAAGGTCCTTTTTTTCCGCTAATGTTTGAGAAACGGGGTATTCCAGAATTTTAGAGGAAAAAGTTTCCGCTATTAGCCCTGAATCCTTCGCATAATGTGAAAATCGGCTGATTTGCGGAAACCTTTACCTCTATTTTTGAGAAAAACGGCCAAACCGAATAATAGCGGAAAGTATTTCTGTTATTATCTCATGATCACCTCATCCCTTCATATCATTTTAAAAAATAAATCACCGCGCTCCGTTAATTTGTAAGAACGAACCCGTTTCACTCCTGCCGCTGGAATCAGCATCCTTTTTTCCACCAGTCCCCCCATCCATTTTCTCACCGTTCGGTTGCTGAGATGAAGATACGCCCCAACTTCCACCGGCGTCATCGCTTCCCCTTTTCTCACAGCGAATCGAAGAATCTCTTTTTCCGTCGGGGACAGCGTTTCATCCCCCTCGCCATCCCCCAGAACACTGGCGACCACCTGCCGGATTGTCTGCTGGCACCGGCCCGGGCGCTCCCTGACATCATCATAAGAAAACCGAATCACGCTCCAGCGGTCAATCACCAGCTGGTTTTGCCGCTCCAGATCATCGGCAAACTTCCATCTGCTGACATTCCCCATATGTGGCCCGTACCCGTCAATTTCAATGCAGATCCGAATCCCGAACCTCAGATAGGCAAAATCTAGATAACGTTTTCCCCCTTTAAAATCGCCGACTTCATACTCCGGATGCAGATAATCAAAATGATGAAAAAGCGGCCACCACACCTTTTTCAAAAATAATTTTTCCGCTGCTCCGTGTCCTTCTTCCAATCTACGTTGCCGCTCGCCGTTCCGGGCATTCAGGTGATACTTCAAAAATGCATGATATGCGGGTTCAAATCCCATAACCAGCCCCCATTTTTTACATACATCCTATCAGAAATAGCAGCCCGCCCATACCTCAACATTTTGACCCCGCCCAAAATTTCGATAAAATGAAAAGCAAAAAGGAGGTCATTTCCGACATGAACCCAACCAATCAACTATCCTTAACGGCCTACCTGGCCGGCCAGATTCACGACAACTGGCGCGATGAATTAAAACAAAAGGCTGAACAGCGGGGATTACCCGTCCTCTTCGTGGGGCCACAGACCAACCACGATCGCTCGGACGATATCGGAGAAATCATCAAGGGCGAACAACCCGGGCCGGTGTATAAGGATGAAGCGGCATCGCAAATCAACAACCTGCGCACCACCGTGCTGATGAACAAGTCGGACGTGGTGATCGCTTTGTTCGGCGAAAAATACAAGCAGTGGAACACGGCGATGGATGCCGCAACCGCGATCCAGATGGGCAAGCCCCTGATTCTGGTCCGTCCGGAATCGCTGCACCATCCTTTGAAAGAGCTGGCTAACAAAGCCCAGGTTGTCGTGGAAACACCGGATCAGGCCCTGGAGGCACTGGCTTATATTTTCGAATGATGTCGAAATAATTAGAGCCCTTTCTTCGGGAAAATAAAGCGGAGAAAGGGCTTTCTATGTTAAAATTAAATTGAAGATGTTGTAAAAAATGGTGTGTAGATGACAGAGGAAGGAGGGACATAGAATGACGGTTATGATCAGCATCGCCGGCTTTTTTATCGCCCTTTTTTTGTTTGCCTTCCTCTACGACAGACGGGCCCTAAAAAAAGAAAGCAAATCGACATGGACACTAACCCTGAGGCTGAAGCTGCCAGATCTCATGCACAGGCCCATGTCGACTCGGCACGTGAATATCTGAATAACCAGCAGGGAAATCCGTGGTAATTCCTTAAAACAAGGCAAAACAGACCTGTTTGACGGCTCCCCCGCATATTATGAATACAAATCCTTTATGTTGGGAAGGTGACAGGGATGCATCATCTCTTGAAAGACCCCTGGCGAAACACCCGTTATGCCAGAGCGGGAAAGGTGGGAGAAGTGCCGACCCGATGGCTGATGAAGTTTCGGGGGAATCACCTGCGGCGATCTCCCGGAAGAATGGCCCGGTTGACGGAAGATATCCGTAAAAACGGGATTCGAAAACCGCTGATGTTACTCGTCGGAAAACAGGACCGGCGCGTCCAGCTCGCTGAAGGAAACCACCGCCTGGTTGCCGCCTTTCTCTCCAGAATGGATACCGTACCGGTTTATGTCATGGTCCAGCGCAACATCGTATTCGGACAAAGCGCGGTTTGCCGCGAGATGAACAAACTTCCCCGAACCGGACATTTTCCTTCCATTGCCCATCCTGATCAAGTTTTTGACCGCTACCACACTTAAACCCATCTATTGTTTTCTAGCCACACAATCCAATTCGGCAAAATCGACGATCCGACTCATCTGAGGGTCAGCATGTACATCCTTTTTCATCTGCTCAAGCCCATGCTTGTAATCTTCATCCTGAAGCAAAGTCAGAACGGAGATATCCCGATTCTCCGCATACAGCAGGTAATCAGCCAGCCTGATGGTCTCCATCTTGTAATAAAGATACAGACTGACATCAAACCCTCTATGTAAAAATTCCTGATAAAGACGCTCTTTTTCCCAGAACCGTTTTAGATCCAATTCATAGGCAGCCGGAAAGTATTGATACACCCACCACTTTTTCATCTCGTGAATCGAAATATTATGGACCTTAACGACGCCCCCTGTTTTCAAGACCCGCCGAATTTCATTCAAGACATCCGCCTTGTATTCAAAGTGATGAAAAGCGTAATTGGATACCACATAGTCAAAAAAATCATCAGGATACGGCATCTTTTCCGCTTTTCCTCTTGTGTAGTTGATGAACGATGTTCCTTTGCTCTTTGCTACTTGCAGCATGTCATCAGACATGTCCAATCCGTGCCATTCCACCGCTTTATCGCCGAATATCTTCGCCTGTTTGTTTAGATAAATACCGGTGCCGCAGGCCAAATCGAGAACACGAACCGGGCTGTTTTCTGCCTTTTCGATTACCTGCATGAGCTCATCATCCACTTTGATTTGATGACGATAGGGATTCCGGTCATAACGCCCGGCAATCTTCGAAAAATCCGTGACCTTCATTTTTTCCCCTCCTGGAACTTATCTCCATAACTCCTTTAGAGATAAGTTCCATCCTCCCACTTTTTCTCCTCCCTCACGGATCCAGTTTTTCCATTTTTGACACCAGGCGTTCCTTCCATTCCGCATCATCCGCAAGGCCGGCCAGCCACGACCAGTTTTCCAGCATCGCCAGCTTCCAGGCCCGATTCGCATTCGCTTCCAGGCACATGGTAAATTCGGCTTCCTCTTCTTCCGTCAGCGGCCTTTGTTTATTAATCAGCCAGAGTTCAGCCAATCTCTGGTGAATCACCCACATCCTATCATCCTCCTTATTTCTAGGATGACCGGAAATCGGCATACTCAAACTTCGAGATAACCGTCCAAATTTGGACCTGTTCGGACAACCGTCCATACCATAAAAGGCTGGTTTGTATATGTTATAGTAGCTTTTCTTAGAAAGGAGTGACTGCAATGGGTGGTCTGTTTGATGATGAACAATTTCTGTTGATTCTTGTCCTGTACATCTTGTTGGCCATAGTTGGAGCCGGATCAGACTAATACAGGCCACAGATCCTCATCTGTCCAGGAAAGCCCATTTTCCCCCTTCAGAATCTCCGGGAATGAACTTCCCGGAATTTTTTTATAAAAAAAGGGCTGTCAGATGAAACAGCCTTCCGTGCCTTCAATGATTACAAAAAGTTTCTCAGCATCTGCTGAACCATCGGATTTTGCATCAATTTGGTCAAATCACTGCTTCCCAGCCCGTGTTGTTTCAAGAGCGATTTAACCGCCGGATTTTTCATGAGATCCTGGACATTGGGTAATCCCTGTTGCTGTTCTTCTTTCTGTTTTTTCTTCTTCTTTTTAAAAAGGGAAATACCCCGTTTTCTTTTTTTCTTGATCTGTTTTTTAATATCATGAAGTTCATCAATCACTTTTTCCAGTTCATCCAGCCTTTCCACCGTTTGATTGACACCCTCCTGGATCACATCCACTTTTTGTTCGATTCGGGCCAGTCTTCTGCCGGCAGACGTTTTTCTCCTTACCCCTTTTCGTTTTGCCACCATGAACACCTCATTTGAGAATTTCATCTGAAAATATGTTTAAAGCCAGACCCCATCCTGATCAAGTAAAAACAAACGGCCCTTTGGCAGGGCCCGGTTTCCCATAAACAACGTGTTTAATCCTCAAATCCTGCAAACAGAAAAAACAGGACGATCAGGATGATGATCCATCCGAAACCATTGTCATTAAACCCATTAAACCCCATTTGTTCTCCTCCTTTACCAGAAGAATTAACAACAGTTTATGGAGATCATCATGGTCCAGAATAAGCCGTTATGTTGTGACGGGTTATCCCTTTCGCTTTTTCTTTTTTCTGCGCCGTCCATCGGGTTGCATGGCATTGAAAGTTTCAATCAGTTCCTTCACTTTCGGGCTGTTTAAAAAATCCACCCATTCCGATATCTTATCCGGATTCAGTTTAATTCTGGATAAATCCATGGCATGGCGTTTTTTTTGTACCAGTTGTATCTCTTCAATCCGTCGTGACAACCGGTTGATTTGCTGCCTGATCTGCTTCAATTCCTGCTGAACCTGTCTGGAGGATTGATTCATCGCTACCACCTTCTTGTTTTCATTTCAGCGAACATGATGAACTACTACAAAATATACACTTCGTGCCCGTCCGGTCCGGGCGCTTGCCCTGATTACACCGATTTAGACGCATGCTGATTTTTTCCCGATCAAGACATGCAACCAAAACAAACCGAATTCTCCCGTCATACAAGTGTATAAGACCAGCAACAGATATGATTGGTGAAAAGGAGGCATGATGAATGGCAGACAAGAATACCATGGCTCGTTTAATCAACCAGTTGAACAAAAAGAGCAAACGAAAATGGCACGTTCAGGATCTAAAAAAAATAACACAGGGATTTTCCAGCACGGATATCTACGACGACGAAAAACTGGAGGAACTGATTAAACGTGTCGGAAAAGCGGCTGGTGTCAAACTTTCAAAAAACAATGTTAAAAACGTTAAGAGCAAAATACACAGTAAGTTTAATAAATAATATGGGGGAAAGTGGTGATTCCCATTTCCAAACGGCGACGGAGAAAAACAGAAGATGTTCGCGTGGCCCAGTTAAAAAAGAAGGTTGTAAAACTTGAGCAGGAACTGGCCATGTTAAAGCAGAAAAAATCAACTCCCAAAAAGACAGGTTCTTTTTTGAAAAATTTAGATATTAACCAGATTACTGAAATATTGAGTCTGCTTCAGAATCCGGTTGTCAAAGACCTGATAAACCAACTTACAAAAAAGAAAGAACCGGTTAAGAAAAGGCGGAGACTCTTCTGAAATTGTGAAGTCAGATTGCCCGAATCCGGGGCTTTTTTTATGAATTTTATTATCCAACGGCACGTTAAAAGCATATGCTGAACCAGAAGGAGGGCCGAATATGAGCGGTATTTACAGTGATAATCAACAATTCATTCTCGTTCTGGTTTTGTATATTTTGCTGGTGATTGTCGGAGGTGTTCTAACCAACTAACATCCGAAGGGAGGCTGAAGTGTGAGTAAAAAAAGCAGGGCGATGGCGGTATGGCGTTCCCGGGCCAATCAAAAGGAAATGATGCAAAAACAACAGAAGCGAAAAGGTGAGTTTTTTAACACAACTGTCGGTGTTAACCGTCAATTGGATGGGACCTCCCATTCAACGGATCCGGATCCTGATTCCGGTGTTCCGGTCCGTCTTCCGGACGGAACCGTGATCCCGTTGTCAGAACCGCTCTACCAGCACATCCCGACACCTTCTTTGATAAAAAAGGCTTTTAACGAAAGTCAAAACAGGCTACTGGAAAAGGCTATACGTACCGATCATCTGACGTGATAGGTGCAGAGTTCCCTTCCCCCACCGATGGCCCATCCCAGCCGGTCATAACCTCTTTGGAGCAAATATTCTTTCAGTCCCCCGGGAGGATTAAGGGTGACCATCCCGACCCCCTGCATCAGGAATCCGGATGAACCGGATGCGTCCCTGATTTCATGGATTTCGGCAGACAGAAGGCAGCTTTCAGCTGCTTTTTTGAGTTGGAGAGCATTCTGTTCATGCGGTTGATAGGGAACCCAGAGCACAAAGGTCCAGTTTGGGTGTCTTTTGAGCTCGGGAGCCAGTGCCCGGATGGTGGTTATGCACCCCTGAAGGTCCCGTTCAGTCTCTTTCCAGTACGGGTCAAAGAAAAGAACACCGGCAGGATAAGCCCGGATGACATGGCGATAATCGGCGATCAACCGGTACGCATCAGCATGATGGAAGGCCATGTTCGTTGCGTCCGGGTGACCGCTGATCGTCGATATCGCCTCGGTGACGTCTTTTCGGTCATAGCTGTTGTAAATAATTTTAAAGGGGATGTCATGCTGTTTGAAAAGTTCGAGGGCGAGCTTCGTTGATCCGTAATATTCCAGTAGCTGATGTTGTTGCCTTCGGCATTTCGGCAACAGGTGATAATAGATGGATTGACCGAGTTGCGGATCATCGTGCTGCCGGACCGTCTGATAAAAGCGGATTGCTTCTTCCCGGCAGCTGTCCGTAACAATATTGCCGCCGAAAGCATCGTAAAAGAGGAAAGGGGCGTCTTCGCCTGCGGATTTCAGCTTTAACTGCAGCAGTTCCAGGATGAAGAAATGTTTGGTAACATCCCCGAAATTGCCTGCTTTGTTGTTCATGGACATGGTGAGACGTTCCCCCCTCTGTTTTTTTCATCAGGATGCATCAAATGACCTGTTTTTTTATGAATACTATACACTAATATTTAGGCTATTGACATGGATGAACATTATTCCTCTACTTTTGCATCACCACAGATAACCCTGGTGAAACGGTTTAAGGGTATAATCCAGCGTGCAATATCTTCCGGCAAATCCTGTTCAAATTCAATAAAATCAAGGCCTCGACGGACCAGAAAACCATTAAATTTTCTTATTCGTTTAATCTTAACCAAAACCTCAATCCGTGAAGCTTCCTGTTCGAAAAATCCCTGGTCTATCGCAAACGGAGAGGCAAATGGAATCATGGTTCGGTTGATTTTAAAAGCAGATGGATTAACGGCTCTGATCGTTCCCCGGATGGTCCTCCCGGGAATCAGAACAGTCACAGGGGTTATACCTGTGATCTTTGACAGTCGTCTTTGCAGTCGGATTTTTGATGGTGCCGGACAATTCATAACTCGTTTGTGAGAAATGGCCATCACTTCCTTTTCGGTTAGTATTTCAAACTTATATAACTTATGACGACATAACATGATGTTGTCACAAAGGAACAGGCCATTTTTCATACAAGAATCATCCCTTAAACCAGACAAAACCCTGAATGCTCATGAAGAGTCATTCAGGGTTGTGAATTTTAAAAGTATGTTAAACGTCAGCCTTACCCGCGGGCATGGGAAGGCTTCTTCTTATCTTTCACAGCGGAAACGACTTTCTTTTTCAATTCGGATTCGTTTGCATCTGGCTGTTTCAGGTCAACATGATGACTTCGGATGTAATCCGGGTCCAGTCCGTGTCCCAGCGATCCGTAGCCATGCTGGCGACGGGGATCCAGCAGTTCCGTATCCTGATGGTAGATGCGCGGCGTCTTCCACAATGCCACCAACGCTTTTGCAAAGGGCATTTCATGATAACGTTCCGGCCACATTTCTTTAATTTTTTCCTTCACCAGCGGATAGTATTTCGGATTCATCCCCGGAAACAGGTGATGCTCCGTGTGGTAGGAAAAATTAAAATGCAGGATATCCATCCAGCGCGGAACCGTCACCGACAGACTGTTCGCCAGCGGATCATTGACCGGCACCAGCGGGTTTAGCCGATGATTGGTCGCAATATACGCCATCACAATAAAATTGGCAATCAAAAGGGGAACCGCATATGCAAACAACCACTTGAGAGGTCCCAACCAGACCAAGAGTCCGGTCCAGGCAGCCAGCGGGATGATGAATTGTACCCACAGCTCCTTTTTGTGCGAGGTTCCGGTTTCTTTAATGTAACTGACAAACATTCTGAATGAATGAACTGAAAACGTCAGTGTCAACGACAGAAAACTGAAAAATGCCCGTATGGGAAACGGAATGCGATAAACGAGACGTAACAACGGGGATTTTGACATTTGATCGTAACTCAACCAGGCGTCAGGGTCCCGTTCTTCATCCTGGGTATGGACATGATGCGTCAGGTTATGCCACTGTGTCCAAAGTCTGGGACCGGTGATCAGGGGGAAAAAGGCGATGGCACCGAGAAAATCCTTGAGCCAGGGCTTTTTGACAACCGTACCGTGCAGAATTTCATGGCCCAAAAATCCAAGTCCGGCAAAACTGGCTCCTAAGACGAGGGAAATCAGTAGGTTTAAGACGGGATGTAAATCAAACAATCCGATGGAAAGTATCCCTGCTGCAACAACAATCAGATAGGCAAGCCCTCCCCATAAACGCCGTGGTTCGGGTTGAAACACATGCGAGGGAAGTTTGGCAGAGATCCGTGAGGCATACCATCCGATTTTGTGAAAATCATCTTTCATCCTGTACACTTCGCTCCTTTTTTCTTTAAAATAAAAATTCACATGTTAAAAAAGGGTTCATGATATTTGAAGTCATCACCTTTTTTAACATGTGAATTTTTAACTCCAAATATGAAGTTTTTAAATTTTTTAGTTAATTGAATTATAACACACTTGAACATTACAGGCAAAAAGGATTTGAGGAAAAGGGCGAAAGCATGATGTTACACCCATACCCGCGGGTATGGATGTAACAAATGACGAAGCCTGTTGACCGTGTAGAACGAACAATTAAACCGTTGATGTCTGGGGTTTCGTTTCTTCCAGACCGGCAACAGGTGCCTGATTAAATTGTTCCTCAGGTGCATCCGCGTTGATGGAGTGTCGAGCCCAGACAAAGTAATAGACGGTTGCGACCGCGAAGATGGCAATACTGATCCAGAAAAATGTCAGATTCGCAAAGAAACTTGAAAACAATGCAATCACAGCCAGTATCGTTGACACAATCGGTGTAATAGGATATAGCGGCGTTTTGTAAGGACGATGAAGATCCGGTTCCTTTTTGCGAAGAATAATGACGGACAGGTTCATGGTAATGTATGACACCAGCGCTCCGAATGTAGCGATCAGAATCAGGTCATCCGGATTAAACACAGCCACCAGAATTAACCCCACAATACCGGGAATAATCAGGGCCCAGTAGGGTGTTTTACGTGTCTGGTGCAATTTTGAAAGAAAAGCGGGCAAATAGCCGGCTCTCGATAAGGCAAAGATTTGACGCGAATAGGCGAGAATAACACCGGAGAAACTGGCGATTAACCCGACAAGCCCGACGGTTGCCAGCACCTGTGCCAGCCAGTATGTCTGGCCAAATGCAGCGGCGACGGAATCAGGCAGGGGATCTGAAGCGGTACCGGTCGTCTGGATACCACCCAGACCAATCGCGACGGTTGTCGTTAAAACTGACAGGATTAACAGCGTAATCATGCCGGACATAATCCCTTTCGGCATATCTTTTTTTGCATCCCGACATTCTTCCGATAACATGGGAAGCATTTCAATGGCCAGGAATAACCACATGGCGAATGGCAGCGCACTCCAGATTCCTTTTATGCCTCCCGGTATCAGTGACGCTTCACCTGATCCAAACAGATTGACTGCCTTGATCTGCGGCAGGCCGACAAAATACATCAGGACCAGCAGCCCCAGGGCAATAAAGACAATGATCATTTCAATCGTGGCATATTCTTTAATCCCGATGATATGGACGGTAATGAAGAAGGCATACATGACCAGTGCGGCCACGACCGGACTCACGGTTGGAAACAAAAAGTTGATATAGGCCCCGATCCCGATGGCAATGACGGGAGCGGCAATAAAATACTCCAGGACCACACCAATCCCCGTCAGGAATCCGGCGAGGGGACCCATTGCACGTCTGGCAAATGCATAAGGTCCGCCGGCGTGGGGCATCACAGTTGCCAGTTCGGAGATCCCCAGACTCATAAAGGTGTACATAATAGCCATTAATCCCGTCGCAATTAACATACCGACATAACCCGACTCAATCAAACCGAAATTCCAGCCGAAATAGTTACCTGAAATGACGATACCTACCCCAATCGCCCATAAATGTATCGGCTTAAGTGTCTTTTTCAATTCCTGATTTTGTATTTCAGCCATCCCTGTGTCCTCCCCTTTATCATAGATTTGTATGAGACAAACTCATCCTTTTTCCCTACACCCATGACCATCACGATAAATTACCACTGTAATCTCACACCACTTGCCTGTTGTTCAATCATTTTTTTCAAAACGGTTCCAATATGGGCACCCGCTTCAATGGGAGGCGTCCCATTGGGATGAATATTAGAAATCACGGTACGATCAGATTCAATTGTTCCCTGGCGGGGCTGATAACACATATAGGCACTCATGGAATGTGCCGAAGCGAGACCCGGCCTTTCACCGATTAACAGAACCAGCACCTCCGGTTTCAGGATTTCACCGATATGATCCATGCAAGCGACCCTGCCTCCCCTGACAAAAAAGGGGGTGCCCGGCTTCAAACCACTGGCTTCAAGTGAATCCAGCAACGCCGGATAGACGTCTTTCAGATTGGTTTCGATGGCTTTGGCACTTAAACCGTCAGAGACGACGATTTGAACCTGGGGACGACTGAGACATTTTTCTTTTATGGTTTTGACTGCGTCATTGCTGAGCACTCTTCCCCGATCCGGCCGTTTCAAGTAAGTCTCTTTATCTTGAAAACAGGTGTCTACCGAGAACAAATCAAACGCCTGCAAACATTCACGGGAAACCTCACTGCGAACGGCATCGATGGCTTGAGCATGATCATACTGGAGTTTTAACATGGTTTTCGTCAGCGGACGGGTATGTGTTCTTCCCACGCCAATTCGGGCCGGGGTGGCCTTGACTAATTCCCATAGGCCCTGTTTATGTCTGGGGGCTGAGATACGGGTTTGCCAGGTTTGATCCGTATAGACCACGTTTTTGTCCATCCCTTTTTCTCCCCTCCTTTCTTCTACACGGTATAAAAGAGTGATGGATCGCCTGCCATCTCTGTCAACCTTCCATTATTCATAATGCCCATCTGTTCCAGCCAGGACTCGAAATCCGGAGCAGGCCGCAAACCCAGGATCTCTCTCACCGAGGCGATGTCGTGATAACTGGTAGACTGATAGTTCAACATACAGTCATCGGCCATCGGGACCCCGATCAGGAAGTTGACACCGGCGGTCCCCAGTAGCAGGGCCAGGTTTTCCATATCATTTTGATCCGCTTTCATATGGTTGGTATAACAGACGTCCACGCCCATGGGTAGCCCGTGCATTTTCCCCATAAAATGGTCTTCCAGGGCTGCCCGTATCACCTGTTTACTGTCATACAGATATTCCGGTCCGATAAAACCGACTACCGTATTTACAATGAAAGGTTTATATTTTCTGGCCAGGCCGTAACAGCGTGCCTCCAGCGTCACCTGATCCACACCATGGTGGGCTGAGGAAGATAATTCCGATCCCTGTCCCGTTTCAAAGTACCAGCGGTTGGGACCTTTTGCCGTTCCTGCTTTGTGAATCAATTCATTCGCTTCATCCAACAGATCTATTCGGATGCCGAATGCCTCATTGGCTGCTTCCGTGCCGGCAAGACTCTGAAACATAAGATCTGCCGGTGCCCCTTCGGTAATGGCACGCATCTGTGTCGTGACATGGCCTAACACACAATTTTGTGTGGGAATCTTCCATTTCTCGATTTCTTCTTTAATCATAGTCAGGATTTTTTTAATATTGTCCGGGGTGTCATCAACCGGATTCACCCCGATCACCGCATCCCCCACGCCATAACTTAATGCCTCATACATGGAGGCCTTGATCCCGTTCAGATCATCGGTCGGATGATTGGGTTGGGCTCTTCCGGCGAGCACCCCTTTTTGACCGATCGTATGCCGACAGTGGGTTTCCACAGCAATCTTCCCGGCCGCCTGAATCAGGTCCATATTGGACATTATTTTGGTGACGGCAGCGATCATTTCACTGGTTAACCCATTCCGGATCCAGTCGATTTCTTTGCCCGTTACCTGACTGGATAACAGATATTCACGCAGTTCAGCCAACGACCAGTTCCTGATTATCTGATAGACCTTTTCATCCACTGCCTCGTCAATCAGGCGGGAGACTTCATCTTCTTCAGGAGGGATCACCGGATGCTCGCGAATATCAGATAACGTCAATTCAGCTAACAGGTGTCTGGCGGCCAGACGCTCCTCCGCATCCTTCGCCTGAATGCCGGCCAGTTGATCACCTGACTTCTCTTCATTGGCTTTCGCCAATAATTCTTTCACATTATTAAATTGATAGGTTTTGTTTAATAATGTGATCGTGGTTTTCAACCTGGTTCACCCCCTTTCAATCATGAAAACGCCAGCGTCTTGATCACAACGGGAACCATGGATGGTGGTATGATTTCACCCATATCGAGATAATCCCCATGTTTCACGTCGATTTGATCAATACAGGCAATTTTGTAGTCGTCTTTCGCCAGAAGTTTTAACGAGTGGCCGAGCGCTTTTGCCATATCAAATTGACAGACTGTGATCAGAGCCTCTGCATCTGGAAACAGAGTTCGATAACTTCGATGCAGAGTGTGAGCCAAATTTTTATTGAAGCGATACGAACAGTGCTCAAGGCCCTGAATGGAGAGGGCAAAAGGGATCTGTTCGTTTTCGGTGAATATTTTTTTTCCAGTTAACATTTTTTCATGGATTAACGTTTTGAGTTGCTGTTGACTAAGGTCATCGGTGCCTGTGATGCCCGTCAAATCAATGGACAGGACAGGCACGTTGCGAACCGGTAAGATGGAAGGGTCAACATAAATCGTTGATCCACTCAGTTCCGTACTCTGCATACCGGCCCCGATCACGGTAGCTCGTGAACTGAACAAAGGAGGGATGATTTGAAAAGTAGATTGGCGCAGAATCTGCTTCAATTGATAGGCCAATAACGGGCCCATGTCTTTGTAGATGGCGACATCCCTGAGGTTCGCCGGTTGTTTGATGTTCTGCCATAATGATCCAATCCCGCCGGAAATGATGATGTCCTGGATGTCCGGGATATTATCCACGGTTGTACTGTGTAACAATGGTTTAAGCTGATCCAGCGATTTTTGTCCGGTTAATACATCTGTCAGATCCTGACTCAGTTGTCCGGTTATGTGTTCTAAAAGGGGGAAATCGATTCTGCTGCCGTTAGTAAGATGGATGTTGTGATGCCGGAGCCAGGGTTGAATGGACGGAGACAGGTGATGAATCATGCCTGTATCATCCAGTTCGATCAATCTGCCGCCTGCATGAAAGGTGACGGTACCCAGCACCTGTCCTCTTTTGAAAAAAACTGTATTGGCCGTTCCTCCGCCGATATCCACATTGGCGACCACACCGGCAACCTGTCTGGATCTTTCCAGAGCACCGGACCCTTTCCCCGCCAGAATTCCTTCCAGATGGGCCCCTGCCATGGCCACCACAAATTTTCCCGAATGGTCAGCCAGATGATGCAGGATTGTTTCAGCATTTTTCTTGATGGCGGTCTCTCCCGTGATGATCACGGCTCCCGATTGGATGTCCTGCAACTGAATCCCGGCGTTCTGATACTGGTCGGAAAGCCAGCCGGAAAGTGTTTCGACATCGATTTCCTCCCTGTTTTTTAAGGGGGTATGGATAATCGGGCTACGATATACGATTTTACGATCGACGATGTCAAAACGCGGTAGCGCAAATGATCCGGACACCCTGTTAATCTTTAACCGGCTTATGATCAGTTTGGTGGTACTGGTCCCGACATCAATCCCGGCACTGGTGATCCAATCCTCATGCATGAGATATCACCTGATTTCTATTTAACGTGCGTCAAATGTCCCCTTTGTTTCACGGATTTTTTATATCTATCTTTTAATTGAAAACTTCGCTTTAAATCTGGTATTGAGCCAGATAATCTTCTGCGAGGCGGTCGGTTTGTTCGGTATAGGCACTTCCCAGTGCCGCTGTTGTTTCGTTGTCGCGGCTGCCGATCCAGGAGATCAGCATCAGTCTCCGCATCATGATAAAGGTCGGAATTTCGTGGACTTCCTCATCAGACAGATGACGATGTTTTCGGTACCCTTTCACCCAGGAATCAACGAGGTCCGGGACATAGGGTTTATGCTCGATGAAACTCAGCGCCGAGCCTATGTCAAACAGGTACCAGCCAAAGCCGCAGTCATCAAAATCAATCACCTTAATTTTGGGTCCTTCAACGATCAGATTGGCCAGCCTGAGGTCGGCGTGAATGAGTCCGAACTGTTCCGGTCCTTTGCCGAATCTTTCAAGACGGGCCTTAATCGTATCCGAAACCTTCTGAAATAACGCCTGCCTTTCGGGCGTGATCCCGACACCGTCCTGCCATTTTCCCCACTTCGGGTTATCACCGAGAATGGTTTCATACTGCCAGGGGTCCCGGTCCACATCGGTAACACCCTTCCAGTTCTGACTGTGGTTATGAAGTTGAGCCGTTACTTCCCCCAGTTTTTCAAACTGTTCAACCAGTGTTTGTTCATCGTCTTCATCCGGTGCTTCTCCTTCCAGAAAGGTAAACATGGTACAGTGGTAATCGCGCGGGTCACCTTCTAACTGAACGGATTGCACATACGCACCATCCTGGCCGGCAATGGGTAACGATACGTCAATGTCAGACTGTTCTTCAATGGCTTTGAGCCACTTTAATTCCCCTTCAATTTGAGATTTCTTGTGATATCCCGGGCGGCAGACACGCAGCGCTGCTTTTGCTCCCGTTTTGCTGTTTCTGACTAAGTACGTGGCGTTCTCCGAATAATTCAACAAATCAACGCTCATATGGTCAGCATCAGGATAGAGACGAACTGCCTCTTTCGCAATATTATGAAATTTCTGGATATTATTTTGCCATACTTCTGTTGATCCGCTCATGTCACATTCTCCTCTCATATTTTTTGTTTTGCCGATAACACCGCTTCCTTCATACTGACTTCAAATCGATTCAACAGTTCATCACAGTAGGCCCGGTCACAGAGGAGACCCGGTTTAAATTGCAATACTCTGGTATCGAGCATGGAGTAAATGGCCCAGACCCCGTTTTTATATAACGAGCGCATCACGTGTTTGGCACCTTCCGGATGATTAAATTCGAGGCCCATCACCACACCAAGCTGGCGAATCCCGATGAAAAACTCTGAATACTGTTCCTGAATGCGTTCAAGGCCCTGACGCAGGTAATCGGCAATAAACGCAACATTCTCCACGACTTCACTGCGCTGTGAGATTTCGAGGACTTTCATCGCCACGATACATCCCAGTTCAGCACCTCCAAACGTTGAGATGTGAGCGGAACCATCTTCATTCATCCAGCCTCCCGCCTGTTCACTGACAACAGCTGCCCCAATGGGGTAAATACCGCCTCCCAGCCCTTTAGCGGTCACCAGAATGTCGGGCTCCACCCCGTAATGTTCAATGCCCCACATCTTTCCTGTACGCATGAGGCCGGTCTGGACTTCATCGGCGATATAGAGAGTGCCATGCTTTTCGCACAATTTTTTAACCGCTTTCAAATAACCTTCTTCCGGCATCGGAAACCCGTAAGTGGCCGGCACCGTCTCCACAACGACGCAGGCTGCATCTCCGGGAGCAAGGGCTTTCTCCATTGCTTCCAGATCATTGAACGGAACCTGGACAAATTCTGACGGATCTCCGACGCTTAAAAACGGCCGTGCGTATCGTTCGTTCCCGATTGAAACCGCCAGTCCGGTGTGGCCGTGATAACCGTTGCGAATGGAAATGATTTTCTTTCGTTTGGTGGCATATCTGGCCGATTTTAATGCGGCATCAACGGCTTCACTTCCCCCGCTGGAAAAAATGGAATATTTGACACTGCTCGGCGTACATTTGGCCAGTTCTTCAGCAAGCTGGGCTCTCGCTATGGAAGGAAAGTGGTGATTACCGATGTCGAATTCTTCCATGGCTTCTTTCAACGTGGCGATGATCTCGGGATTGCGATGTCCCAGATTGTAAGTTCCGCCGTTTAAATGCAGGTCCATCAGTTCTTTTCCGTTCATATCATGCAGGTAATACCCTTCCCGTTTCCCCATCACGAAATCGATACCATCTTCCTGCCACTGGCGGGTTTTACCGGGATTCCACCATTTGATCGACTGTTCCAGCACTTTTTCTTTACTGTTGTTTATTAACATTTTGTCCTCTCCCTACTTTTAAAATTTATAATAATTCAGATATTTTAGAACGTTATTCAGCAATCAGTAACTCCACATCACGTTCGGCCAAATAGGCGGACCACTCTCTGGAACATTTCTTGTCTGTAATGATTCTGGAGGCATCTTCGATCTTACACAATGAGGCAAACGTTGTTTTTCCGAATTTAGTGTGATCGGCCAGTACAATCACTTCATCTGCCTGTTCCATCATCTTGCGGGATACGCTGGCGCCATTGAGGTCGTAATCGGTGATGCCGTTTGAAGTTGAGATTCCCCCTGCCGAAATAAAAGCTTTGTTCGCTTTCAACTGTTCGATCGTCCTTTCCGCCAGAGGACCCACCATTAATTTCTGTTCCCGTTCGAGTTCGCCTCCGGTGAAAATGACCCTTCCCTGAAACATTTCCATCGCCTGCATGAGTACAGGGGGGGAGTTGGTAATCAGCGTTACATTGATTCTATCTCTCAGAAAGCGAACCAGATCTACTGTGGTAGATCCGAAACCGACCATGATAATGTCTCCATCTTCCACCAGGTTAGCAGCGGCCCGACAAATGGCTTTTTTCTCATTTTGAAGAAGTGTGGTTTTTTGTTCAAATGGTAATTCCCAGAAATGTGTTTTTTCCCTGACAGCACCTCCATATACTTTGGATAACAACCCCTCTTTTTCGAGGCGTTCCAGGTCCCGGCGAATGGTTTCATCGGAAACCTGAAGCAGTCTGGCCAATTCCTGGACTTTTACTTTTTCTTCCCGTTCGAGAAGGTTCATGATTGTTCGTTTTCGTTCCACGAATGAAATAGACATTGTCTCACCTGCCATCTACAGCTACTTTTCCTGAACTAAAAACAACAAAATTCCACATTTTACCTCAATAATCGTGTTGACTGTTATTGTTTTATGTGGATTTTGTTTGATTGTAATACAGACAGCCCATGGCAGTCAATATATTTTTGTGATTTTTGTGAATTTTTTAATATGTCAGAAAATCAGGAAGGATTTGAAACTGTGGTTCATGGTCAATTCGGCAGACCAGGCGTGGCTCTGGCCTCTTTCGTTATCCGGAGTTGAGAGGTCAGGCAGGGAGATTGGATTCAGTTATTTTAAAAATAAAAAACGACGGACCTCACCTGTCCGCCGCTTTTATTCCACATTCTATTGATACTGAATAGGTCTATTACCACTGAAGATCCGTCGAGCCATGCGTGTAATCCACAATCGTGGTATGTTCGATGGCATTGTTTTCCCTTGCCATATAGTAATGGAGACGGGCATCGGCCATCACGACCAGATTGCCGTCATCATCATAACCGCCGATGGGGCCGTGGGAGATGGCAAACATGAGACATCCGTCCGGTGTTGTAAAAGGTTCGTGAACCGTACCCGCTGTTTCACAGGTATAATAACCTTCATAGCCCTTGTCGTCCCCCTCTTCATCATAATAGAATCCGCCTTCGAGAATATAGGCTTCCGTATTATGAAGATGCCAGTGAGGAGTCGCTTTAACCCCCGGATCAACCTTCAACAATAAGGTAAAATTCCCGGATACCAGATCACAGAACAGTAATTTAAAATAAGTTCCCGGCATCAGCCAGTTCGTCCACGGGATCCAGTCCGGATTAACGAAATCCTTTTTGGTCCCCTTGGGGGTGTTCCCCGGGCTCTTCATCCAGTATAACGGGTGAAATTTCGGCATGTTTTGATTTTCTGACATGCAGATGACCTCCTTCAATAATCTAATTGATAACGCTTTCATCATACTTCAGCCCACTTACACCATTCTTACAGGTAACCTTACACTCATTGAGTATTTCAGCCGGGTAAGGTATAATAGAGGATAATGTTAGGAAAATTCAGACACTTTCTTATAAAAAGGGTGTGAACGACTTGCTCATCTCCCCCCTCACGCAATTACCCGTATCGGATAACCTTTTGAATCGCCAGCGGCTTTTTACGGCACTCGATGCCGGTTCACATAAACCCCTAATCACCGTGACCGGCGGAACAGGGTTTGGAAAATCAAGCCTGATTGCCTCTTATATTCAACATCATCAATGCGATTATTTATGGTACACATTGACGGAGCCTCGCACGTCATTTTCCGATCTGGCTATTTCCATCGATCACGAACTGGACCGCTTGAACAAGCCTGATTGCCCTCATCGTAACGCCACAAACGACATGGGACTTTCCCTGATGTCAATGTTGCGTGAGTGGCCAAAAAAGTTGTGGATTGTTGTGGATCGGACCGAATATTTGTCACTGGATGATGCGGATTTATCTTTATTTATGTCATTGATTCATAATGTGTCTCCCCACGTTTCTATCATCCTGATCGGACGAACGCTTCCCTCCCGATTGCCGTTCAGCCGCTGGAAAATGCAGGGGAAACTTCTCTCATTCTCACAAAACAAACTCGCTTTTACCCTGGAAGAAACACGTGAATATTTCGAATCACGCCACCTGCCCCTCGCCGAACATGAAGTTGAACGGGCCTATGAAGAAACGGAAGGATGGCCGGCGGGCATTTCGTTGTATGCCGAAGCCGTGAAGGATCTGCCGCGTGTGGAACGGGAAAAATTCTGGCTTAATTTTCATGAGAACGAAGACGTCTATCAATACATGGCCAATGAAGTCGTAGCCGATCTATCGGAGGAACTGCGTGCTTTTCTCTATTACAGTTCGATCTGTCGTGAACTGGACCCCACCGTGCTGGAGGCCTTGATTCCGGATATAAATGTCAAAGACTGCCTGACACAGTTGCACGATTACAAACTGTTCGTTACCATCGATGCATCAGGCACCCTGCGATTGCACGAACTGTTTCGCCGGTTCCTTTACAAAAAAATGACGGATGAGTGGGGAGTGGACAAAGTTCGGGATCTGCACCGGCAATTAGCGATTTTGTATCGGGACAAATACCGGTTCTTTGATGCCTTCGCCCAGTCCCTGGCTGCCGGACATGATGAGCTGACCGCTGAAATGATGACCCGGATGGCAGAACGTTACAAACCGGAACATTTCTTGCAACTGATGGACGGCTGGCTGGAAACTCTATCCCCCTCGCTCAATCTATCGAGCACCAGTCTGTTTTTGTTTCGGTGCATTCCGGTGAAGTTCAGTGAAAAATTGATCGATCCCCTGACCGCCTTTTCTCAACGGTACAACGAGAAAAGCCCGGCGACTTATTTAAATCTGCAACACCGCCTGGCCTCAATCTATTTTTATAAAGGGGCACTGGATCAGGTGGTTGCTGCCTATGAGGAAAGCCTGGCGTATGCCCGGGAGTTGCAGGATCGCCGCATGATCGCCCTGAATCTAAGCATGCTGGCACAAACCTACCGCTTTATGAATGAAGAAAAAAAGGCTGTTTCCCTGGCCCGTGAGGCACTTCTGGTAGCGGAACAAGACGGATTTGAACATGCTCAGATGCATGCGCTGTGGACCCTGTCGGAAGTCATGATGCATCAGGGGGAATTGGAAACCGGCCGGCGCTTTGCGGAACAGGCGATCGATGTCTCGCAGAAGTGCGATGAGGCTTCCGTGATTTACCCCACCTGCACCCTGAGCCAGTATTACCGTAAAACCGGCCGGATCCAGGAGGCATTTAAGTGGGTGGAAAAAGCGATTCAGCATGCCGAGCGCTTCGAGATGGAAGCCGATCTGGGCTGGGCATACTGTGAACTGGCCCTGTGCCATCGTGACAACCATGACTTGCCGAAAGCGGAAAAATACATGCGCAGAGCGGACGAATGGTTTCAGGATTTTTGCCATCATCGTTGCATCATTCAGCTGATGCTGGCCGATATCCTGGGACAGCAGGGAAAATGGGATGAAGCCAATGAACGGCTGAGTGCTGTTAGAACGACGATTGAAAAATACGATTACCACTGGATTCGTCTGCCCGCGGAATTATCTGTGATGAAGGATGTTGATTCAACGCCCAGGCTGAAGATCAACATGATGGGACCCCTGGTCCTTCGGCATGGAGACCAGGCCATCAAAATCAGAAGGAAATCAAGCCTGCGCCTGTTGCTTCTGCTGGCATCCCAGTATGACAGGCGCTGGTCAAAGGAAGAGATCATCGGCAAGTTGTTTCCTGATGATGACGGGGAATCGGCATCCAATCAATTCTATGTCGCTCTGTCCGTGCTGCGGAAATCACTGGAACCCCATCTCAAAAAAGGCCGAAAGTCCAAATATATTCACTATGACGGATCTCATTATCAATTCATTACCCGGGATGTTGATCTCGATATCAAGGAAATGGAAGACTTATTGGCCGATTCTGAAGGTGCATTTGACCGGCGAAAGATCGATCGCATGACACAACTTTATGCCGGTGATCTTCTGGAAGAGTATCCCCATGAGGAATTTCTGTATGAACGGAGAAATGAGTTGCGCCAGGCCTGTCTGTCCTATTTAAAATCCGCGGCTCTGACGTTTCAGAAACAGGGCAAATTCGAGGCAGCAACGGCTTTGTTTGAAAAATTGATTCAAATCGAGCCTTATGAGGAACAGTATTATTTTCTATTTATTGAACACCTCGTCTCTTCAGGCTATCAAGGAAAAGCTCAGAAAGTCGGAAATAAGGCGGTTCAATTTATGGAAGATGAACTGGGGATCCCCATCCGGGAAGAAATTGAATCTCTTCTGGCTTCTGCCATGAATCAAAGCTCTTCGGTTTTGTAAGAACCGGGTAAGTCCTCTCCTTTATGATGAAAGCGTTATCACACAAAAAGGAGAGATGTTTCCATGGCAAAACTGTCAGGTCAAACGGCTGTTGTTACCGGTGCCGGAAGCGGAATCGGAAGAGCCATTTCCATGAAACTGGCTGAAGAAGGGGCATTTGTATATGTAACCGATATTGTTCAACAGGGCGGACTGGAGACTGTTGAGATGATTAAGAAGAATCAGGGCAATGCCGATTTTATGCGCCTGGATGTGAGTCAGTCTGAACAAGTGGAACAAACGTTTCAAGAGATTTTCGCCCGGAGCGGGCGGATTGATATTCTGATCAACAATGCCGGCATCCCCGGCCAGCCCGGTCCGATCGAACAGATCCCGAATAATGAGTGGCAAAAAATGCTGGATATTCACGTGAACGGGTCTTTTTATTGTTTGAAAGCAGCTGTTCCGTATATGAAGGAAAACGGGTATGGCCGTATTGTCAATATGTCTTCGCTGGCTGCTGAAACGGCACTGCGCGGATTCGGCCATTATGCCACTGTGAAATATGCTTTGCTGGGTCTGACGGAAACGGCGGCGAAGGATCTGGCGGATTATGGCATTACCGTGAATGCTTTGAAGCCCGGTGTGATCCGTTCCGCTTTAACAGGCGGGATTTTGCAGGTGGCCGAGGAGCGGCTGGCTGATGCAACGCCTTTGAAACGGATTGGGGATCCTGCTGATGTCGCGGAAGCGGCTGCGTTTTTTGCTTCGCCGGAAGCCGGTTTTATCACCGGGGCATCGCTGATTGTGGATGGCGGGTTCCGATTGGTGAATGAGATGGATAAGGTGGTCGATGAATTGTTGCGTGGCGGGGTTTGATGCTGGTTGATTGATTGTCAGGATGGCGTTCTGTTACAAACATACTTGCGGGTATGTTTGTAACAGTTTTTTCTATCTGTGATGGTTTAATATACTATCATGTTCTTGAAATCTAATCTCAAACCATATTTATAGAATAAAATGGTTTCTTGGTATTGAAATTTGAATGTATATACGATCAAGTCCAAAATTATGTGTAAAAATGAATCCCCCGGCTAGAAGATGAAGTT
>JACDOE010000017.1 GCA_017656255.1 Bacillaceae bacterium | reverse complement strand
TTATGTCTATTATCTGATTTACGTTAACGGGTGTCCACTTTTTATTCTAGCTCTACCCTTTCCGCTAAACCATGATAATAAATATTATGCGAAGTGTTGGAGGGATTTAACGGAAAGATTTTTCGCTATAATTTTGGCATGACCCTGATTGTGATGATTGGCGGAAAAAAAGGACCTTATTTTTTGGTCTATAGAGATATGATCGAAATTTCAGAGCAACCTGGTTTCCCTAAACCATTTTTTAAAAAAGGAGTGTTCAACTTGACTATTCCGGAAGAGAAGTTCACTGAAACCCTGAAAACCGGTACACTCGCCGATCTGTTAAGTTTACTCCAAACCTGCAAATCTCCGCATCGTAACACACCACCCAAAAAAATCAAGCAAGCGGCGGTCAAACGGATCAAATCCTATTTTGCCGATGATGCACAGCAGATATTTGATTTCGCTTCGGCTTTGACAGCATCGAACGATCCCACTGCTGATCAAATAGCCGCCCATTTGTTCGTCTTTGCCTATCCGTATCATCCCTCTGAGGTGACAGGGCATTTACACCAGCTGGCTGACCGGGATGACTGGGAAGTGCGAGAGTGGGCGGCAGGGGCCTGTGGACGTATTCTATCCCGTCATTTTGATCGCTTTTATCCCGTGATGTTCGCCTGGACCTCGGATGAGTCGTATAAAGCGAGACGAGCGGCAGCGGTGGCAGCTAAGTACGCAGCCAGAGAGCTTGAGGCAACATACAGTGAATCGTTGCTTGATCTGGTAGAGGAACTTTTAACGGATGAGCACCGTTATGTGAAAAAGAATCTGGGCCCTTTTGCGATTGGGGACGGGTTATTGAAATATTACCCTGATCAGACACTGGCCCGGGTGGACCGGTGGGCGGAAATGGAAAATGAGCATGCCCGGTGGAACGTCGCTAAAATTTTCAGTACCGCGGAAGGTGCCGGATATCCGGATGAGGCGGCGAGGATTTTGAAAAAGTTGAAGCATGATGAGCGTTATGTCGTAAGAAGAGCGGTTCAATCGACCATTAATAAATTGAAAAAGGTCCATCCTGAAAGAAAATTTTAAACGATCATGTGTTATCGCCGTGGACAACAAGGGTTTTTAAAACATCCATTTTATCAATTGGAAGAACATCTATTAAAATCTGAAACTTGCACCTCTCCGGAAAAGTTGGACTGGTTACTGACGGATGAATTTTTGGAATTCAGCAGTACGGGGAATGGGTTTAAATAAATTAGTTGGGGCTCGCATCGGATTTTTTCCCCCTGGTTCAAACAGGGGGATTTTTTTTCTGTAGATTCTAAAAAGGGATTGTACGAATTTTGTCGAAAATTGGATTATATTCATTTATAAATACTCCAATAAGGAAGGTGGATTTTTGTGCTGGAGATCGATTCCAAAAATCGAATCATGACTTATTTGACAGCAGGAACAGTTATATTATCGCTTATTGTTCATATATTGCACAGGCAGTTTCTCTTATTCGGTGATTATCTGACGTTAAACAATATTCAAGTGGGACAGACGGATACCGTACTGAATATTCTCCTGCTTATCCCAATTCTGTCATTTGCCTTCACGATTTTTATTCAGTTTTCAAGAAAAAGCTGGCGCCGACACATACCGTTTCTGAATATGACCACCCTTACGTTTGCCAGTATATCGATTATCGCAGGTGGAAACGGCATGGTGGAATACCATTTCTCCATCTTTATGGTTATTGCCATGTTGGCCTACTATGAGTCCATCAAACTTGTCCTTATCAGTACAATCCTGTTTGCTTTGCACCACCTGGTCGGATATTTCACGTTGCCGGAAATCATCTGTGGAACCAGTCAATATCCGTTTGGACTGCTGTTGGTTCACGCTGTATTTTTAATTTTAACAAGTGGTTCGACAATTTTACAAATTGTACATAAATTGAAATTTATGAAGGGTGTAGAAGAAGAGAGACAGGAAAAGAAGAAACAGTTTGACAGCCTACTGGCAAAATTGCAATCCACATCTCAAACGGTGATTAATACAACCCGGGTGCTGATGGATAATATCACGAAGTCGAAACAGTCTTCACAGGAAATATCAAATGTCATTAATGAGATTGCAAGTGGCTCTGAAAATCAGGCACAATCAACACAGGATGCATCCAGGGCCATGAGTGAAATGGCATCGGGTATTCAAAAAATAGCAGAAAGTGCTTCTGTGGTGGCGGAACGTTCACAAAGTACAGTGAGTGAGGTTAAAAAAGGCGACTCGTCCATTCAACAAACCATGGCACAAATGGATTCTATTCACCGGTCCGTGAACAGCATCGCCCGAACCATTGAGAATCTGGATGACAAATCAAAAGAGATCGGCCGTATCCTGCAAGTGATTACCGATATTACGGAACAAACCAATTTGCTTGCGTTGAATGCCGCTATCGAAGCGGCCCGTGCCGGAGAACACGGTAAAGGGTTTGCTGTCGTGGCCGATGAGGTTCGAAAACTGGCGGAACAATCCAATGCATCCGCAGGTGAAATATCGCAAATTATTGAGGATATCCAGGTCGGAACGGACGAAGCAAAACAAGCCATGAACCAGGGTATTATAGAAGTGGATAATGGTATTCAAAACGTCAAGCAGACAGGAGATGTGTTAAAAAGTATTTTAGCCTATGCCGAGGAAGTTGCCGCCCAAATTGAAGAAATATCGGCGATCTCCCAGCAGATGTCTGCAAGTTCAGAAGAAATCTCAGCTTCGGTCGATGAAATGTCGACAATTGCGAAAACATCCAATGAACAGTCAAAGAGTGTAGTTACGTTTACAGACGAACAAATGGCTTCCATTGAAGAAATTAAGCACGTCTCTGAATCATTGCAGAACATGTCCTATGAACTGGAGGAACTGGTGAAAAAATTTAGCCAGGAGTAAGGCATAAAAGAGTTGCAGGTCCGAAGCACTCCGATGGCTCCGGACCTGCCTTTTACTCCAGCAAATCCGGTTCTTTCGTCACAATCATCTCCCACAGAGGCTGAAAATTAAACCAGCCCGCCTCCGGTGTTCCCACCTGCTTTGCGGTCAACGCGGCATTCTCCTCATCGATCTTCACCGGTTCCCCGACCGCTTCCGCCAGCAGCTGCGCCTGGCAGGAACGTTCCATGGTGATGAACCACCACACCGCTTCATCCACCGTTTTACCCACCGTCAGCAGGCCGTGGTTTCGTAAAATACACGCCTTGTGATCACTCAGAGCCTTCCCGATGCGTTTCCCCTCTTCCACATCGAGCACCACCCCGGTGTAATCATCAAACAGTGCATGGTCCTGATAGAAGGCACAGGCATCCTGCGTCAAGGGATCAAGCAGCCGTCCCAGCGTGGACCAGGCTTTGCCATACATGGAGTGGGAATGTGCGGCGGCGATCACGTCGGGCCTCGCCTGATGCACCTGGGAGTGAATGGCGAAAGCAGCCCGGTTGACCGGACGATTTCCTTCCACCACCTCTCCCTGATGGTTGACCAGAATCAGATCAGACACTTTAATCTGGCTGAAATGCATCCCGAAGGGATTCACCCAGAAATGATCCTGTCTCTCCGGGTCTCTCGCCGTGATGTGTCCGGCCACCCCTTTGTTGAAACCGAACCGGGCAAATAGCCGAAAAGAAGCGGCCAGTCGTTGCTTCAGGTGCAGGCGTTCTTCCTCTGCCGATTCAAAAGTGGGAAGCTGCGGCAACATGCCTTCTGTTTTCATTTGTATTCCTCCTTACTTTTGTTAACGTTTTGGCTGATTCATTTATACGCCCGCCCGGTTATAAAAATGTCCGGGCTTCTTCTCATTCGCGTATTTGTCTGCCAGACATGCGTGTTGAACCCTGCATCCGGTGATATTTACCCCAACATCCACATAAAATGGGACAGGGATGCAGGAATATTTTCAGAAAATAAAGAACAATTAAACAAACCGCAGGAAAGGAGGGAAACCATGAAAATAGGCATTGCCGGTACCGGAGCCGTCGGCGGGTATACCGGCGGGATCCTGAGCCGCACCGGGTGTGAGGTTATCTTTCTCACACGGGGCCGTCACGATCAGGTGATGCGGCAAAAGGGTCTGCGTATCGAGACGGAAAAGGAAGGTCTGATCCACGTCGAGCAAACGTTTACCGACCGGCCCGAAGATCTCCGGGATGCGGATCTGGTCCTGTTTTGCGTCAAATCGCGGGACACACGCCCCCTGGCTGACGTCCTGGCTCAGGTAGTACGCCGGGATGCCATGATCGTCACGTTACAGAACGGTGTCGATCAGGAAGAAACCCTGGCCGCCCTGTTCGGAAAAAAACGGGTCCTGTCCGCTGCTGCTTATCTGCAGGTCTATATCAAAGAACCGGGTGTCGTCAAACAGATCGGCAACGATCCGTTCTTCGTGATGGGGGCGCTGGATGCATCCCGGCATGAAGTGGCGAAACAATGGGCGGACCGCCTGAACCGTGCCGGTCTCACTGTCACATGGACGCCGCACATCATGCAGGAAAAGTGGAAAAAACTGATCTGGAACGTCACCTTTAATCCATTGACAGCGGCAGTTGAGGCACCGGTCAGCCACCTGCTTGATCATCCGGGTTTGCGCTCCGTCGCTGAATCTATTTGTAAAGAGGCCATTCATGTGGCACAAAAAGAGGGCATCCCGATTGACGAACATTTCGCTGATAACATTCTGGCAGCCGGCGAACGGGCCCGGGGACACAAAACGTCCATGTTGCAGGACCGCCTGCAGGGCAAACCCATGGAGATCGACGCCATCTGCGGGCACATTGTACGGCGGGGCGAAGCGCACGGGGTCCACACCCCCGTCTTAAACACCGTCTATCAGATGTTAAAGTATGTGAACGAACATCCGCATCAGGAAAGGAGAGAAAAACGATGAATTTTGAACTGAGTGACGAGATTCAGATGCTAAAAAAGAGTGTCAGAGAATTTGTTCAGCATGAAGTGGAACCGGTAGCGATGCAGATTGAAAGAGAAGATAGAATCCCGGACGAAGTGATCGAGAAGTCAAAGGAAATGGGGCTGTTCGGTATCAGTATCCCGGAGGAATACGGGGGACTGGGAATCAACATGGTCGGCAAGTGTGCCGTCTATGAAGAAATCGGGGCCACCCATAACGGCTACACCACCCTGCTCGGCGCCCATTCTGGCATCGGAACCGTCGGCATCGTCGAAATGGGCACGGAAGCGCAGAAGCAAAAATACCTGCCGGCGATGGCCCGCGGGGAGAAAATCGGAGCCTTTGCCCTGACCGAACCGGAAGCGGGATCCAACGCGGCCAATCTGAAAACCACTGCCGTGAAACGGGGAGATAAATATATTCTTAACGGCACCAAGCATTACATCACCAATGCTCTGGTAGCCGATGTGTTTACGGTCATGGCCGTCACCGATCCTGACAAAGGCGCGAAGGGAATCACGTCGTTTATCGTGGAAAAAGATTTTCCCGGCTTCAAGGTCGGCAAAGTGGAACCCAAAATGGGACTGCATGGTTCTCAATCAGCAGAAATTGTCCTGGAAGACTGTGAGGTGCCGGTTGAAAATGTGCTGGGAGAGGAAGGACGGGGTTATGTGAACGCCCTGAAAATCCTGGCCAACGGACGGGCGGGTCTGGCAGCGCGTAACCTGGGTTCCTGTCAGAAGCTCCTGGATATGTCGGTCCGGTATGCACAGGAGCGCGTGCAATTTGGCGTCCCCATTATCGAACACCAGGCCGTCGCACATATGCTGGCGGAAATGGCGGTAGACATCGAGGCGCTGCGTTCTCTGGTTTATCGCGTAGCATGGATGGTGGATGAGGGAAAAAGGGTGATCAAGGAAGCCGCCATGCTTAAACTGTTTGGCTCGGAAGTGTACAACCGGGTAGCGGATAAAGCGGTTCAGATTCACGGTGGTATCGGTTATATTTCGGACTATCCCATCGAACGATTTTACCGGGATGCCAGAATTACGCGAATCTATGAAGGCACATCGGAAATCCAGAAAAATATCATTGCGTCCCAGCTTAACCGGGAGTACAGCAAGTGAAGTGGTGGAAAGGACTGAATGACAGATGCTTCAAAGTTGTCAAAAAAGGGATTCATATTTTTCCGGCACAAATCATAGATGTGAAACGAGAAAAAAGAGATTCGGGTACCCTTTTCAAAAATTCATCATTGAATGTTCAGAATTATTTATATATTATTAATTATACAAACATACCAACCGGTCAGTTAGTGATATCAAAAGGAGGTCCGCGATGAATTTTGATTATTCACCCAGGGTCAAGGAATATCAGGAAAAACTCAACGCTTTTATGGATCAATATATTTACCCGAATGAGAAAGTGTATGAAGAGCAATTGAACGCCGCACCCGATCGTTTTTCTGCGATTCCACCGATTATGGAAACGTTGAAAGCAAAAGCCCGGGAACAGAGGTTATGGAATCTGTTTCTGCCGGAAAGCGAGTATGGGGCGGGCCTGACCAACCTGGAATATGCCCCGCTGTGTGAAATCATGGGGCGGTCGGCCATTGCACCGGAAGTGTTCAACTGTGCCGCCCCCGACACGGGGAACATGGAGGTGCTGGTCCGTTATGGTTCGGATGAACAGAAAGAAAAATGGCTCAAACCCCTGCTGGATGGGAAAATCCGTTCCTGTTTTTCCATGACCGAACCGGACGTGGCTTCCTCGGATGCGACCAACATTCAGGCCAGCATCGTCCGGGATGGCGATGAATATGTGATCAACGGGACCAAGTGGTGGTCCTCCGGAGCCGGGGATCCGCGTTGTAAAATCGCCATCGTCATGGGCAAAACCAATCCCGAAGCTCCCAAGTACGAGCAGCAATCGATGATTCTGGTGCCGCTGGACACGCCGGGGGTCAAAATCAAACGGATGTTGCCTGTGTTCGGCTATGACCATGCGCCTCACGGCCATGCGGAAATCCATTTTGACAACGTTCGGGTTCCTGCCTCCAACATCATCTGGGGCGAAGGAAAAGGATTCGCCATCGCCCAGGGCCGACTGGGCCCGGGACGTATTCACCACTGTATGCGGACCATCGGCGCTGCGGAAAGGGCTCTGGAGGTCCTGTGCGAGCGGGTTCAGAACCGGACCGCCTTCGGTAAGAAACTGTCGGAGCAGGGCGTGATACGGGAATGGATCGCCGACTCGCGGATTGAGATTGAACAGGCCCGCCTGCTGGCGCTAAAAGCAGCTTACATGATGGATACGGTGGGCAATAAAGCAGCCAGAACGGAGATTGCCATGATCAAGGTGGTGGCTCCCAACATGGCACTCCGCGTGCTGGACCGGGCAATTCAGGCCCTCGGCGCCGCGGGTGTCAGTGACGATTTTACCCTCGCGGCCAGCTGGGCCAATATCCGGACCCTGCGCCTGGCCGACGGGCCCGATGAAGTGCATCGCCGGGCCATTGCCAGATATGAATTGCAAAAGTACCAGTAACCACTGAGGGGAGGATTACAGATGCACGTCAAGGATTTATTCGATATTTCTGGAAAAACGGCCATTGTTACCGGCGGCGGCAGGGGGTTGGGCCGGCAGATCGCAGAAGGCTTTGCCGAAGCGGGGGCCAACGTCGTGGTCTGCTCCAGAAAATTGGAAGCCTGTGAAGAAACCCGTGATCATTTGAAAAAGCTGGGTGTGGAATCGGCAGCCTACCCGTGTGACGTGACCAATCCCGATGACGTCCGGCATGTCGTTGAAGAAACAGCGAAACGATTCGGGCGTATCGACATTCTGGTCAATAACAGCGGGGCATCCTGGGGAGCCCCGGTACATGAGATGCCGCTGGAAGCCTGGTACAAAGTGCTCAATGTGAATGTGACCGGTACCTTTCTGATGTCCAAAGCCGCGGGGAAAATCATGCTGGAGCAAAAGGCGGGCAAGATCATCAATATCGCCTCCGTGGCCGGCCTCAAAGGTTCCAATCCGAAATTGATGGATGCCATCGGGTACAACACCAGCAAAGGGGCCGTGATCACATTTACGAAAGACCTGGCGGTAAAATGGGGTCCGCACGGCATTCATGTCAATGCCATTGCTCCCGGTTTTTTCCCGACAAAGATGTCCCGGGTTTTGATCGAACAGGGAAAAAATGCGATCCTCGCCGGCACACCGCTCAGGAAATTCGGTTCCGACCATGACCTGAAAGGAGCTGCGTTGTTCCTGGCTTCACCGGCGTCCGATTTTGTCACCGGGGAAACGCTGGTGGTGGATGGCGGTAGCCACGCGATGTAATTGATTGACGGCTTCAATGAAAAAGGGGGGAATCTCAGGTGAAACGAGATGCCGTGATTGTATCCGCGGTTCGCACGGCCATCGCAAGACAGGGAAGCGCACTGGCAACGGTGCCGGCCCATGTGTTCGGAGCGGAGGTGATCAAAGAAGCGGTGAAGCGGGCCGGTGTCACCCCGGACATGATCGATGACGTCATCTTCGGCAACGTGTTGAGCGGGGGAGGCAATATCGCCCGGCTGACCGCCCTGCAGACCGGCCTGTCCCTCGATATCCCGGGAATGACGGTGGATCGGCAGTGCGGATCCGGTTTAAATGCGATCAATCTGGCGGCTCAGGCGATCCGGGCCGCAGACGGTGACGTTTATGTGGCCGGCGGCACCGAGAGCATGAGCCGGGCGCCTTATCTGATGGACCGTCCGGAGAGACCGTACAGCCCACAGCCGCCCCGGTTCCGCAAATCCCGACTGTCACCGGACGAGATCGGAGATCCGCCCATGGGTATCACCGCGGAGAATCTGGTCAAAAAATACAACATCAGCCGTGAAGAACAGGATGCATTCGCGCTCAAAAGCCAGCAAAACATGGCGAGGGCGATGGCGGAAGGACGGTTCGATGAACAGATTGTACCGGTGACGGTACCGGTGCGCAAAGGGGAGCCGGTCACCTTTGACCAGGATGAACATCCCCGTCCGAATACCAGTATGGAAGCACTTGCCAAACTGCCGCCCGCTTTTCTCGACGGGGGCACCGTGACCGCGGGGAACAGTTCCGGTCTCAATGATGCCGCATCGGCGCTGGTCCTGATGTCGCGGGAGAAGGCGGAACAACTGGGCGTTGAGCCCCTGGCCACAGTCAGAGCGTATGCCGTCGCCGGAGTGGATCCCAATATCATGGGAATCGGACCGGTTCCTGCCACGCGTAAGGTGATGGCGAAAGCCGGGCTTTCCCTTCATGACATGGACCTGATCGAAATCAATGAAGCCTTTGCCGCCCAGGTGCTGGCCTGTGACCGGGAATTGGAGCTGGATCCCGATAAAGTGAATGTCAACGGGGGTGCTATTGCCCATGGCCATCCCCTCGGCGCCACCGGTGCCATTTTAACAACGAAAGCAGTCTATGAACTGAAGCGTTCCGGTGGAAGGTATGCGTTGATTACCGCATGCATCGGCGGCGGACAGGGAATCGCCACCATCATTGAACGGGAATAAACGGATGGAGGAAGGATGATGAGATTACAGGATAAAGTCGCTGTCGTCACGGGAGGCGGCGGAGGAATCGGGCGGGCCACGGCCCTGTGTATGGCCAGGGAAGGAGCAGCTGTCATCGTTTCCGACATCGACATCGCATCGGGGGAAAAAACCGTCCGGATCATCCGGGAGTCCGGCGGTCAGGCGACTTTCGCAGAGTGCCATGTTGCCGAACCGGCCGAAGTAGAACAGTTGATGGAACAGGCAGTCAACACGTACGGCGGGATCGATGTTCTGTTCAATAACGCCGGCATCGGCAATGCCGAATTGAGATTGTCGGAACTGACGGTGGAAGAATGGGACCGGGTGGTGGACGTCAACTTGAAAGGCGTTTTTCTGGGGATGAAATATGCGATTCCCCACATGGTCCAACGCGGCGGCGGTTCCATCATCAATACATCCAGTGTGCTGGGGGTCAAGGGAAAAAAATACACCGGACCCTACAACGCCTCCAAGGCCGGGGTGATTACCCTCACCAAGAATGCGGCGCTCGAATACGGCAAACACAAAATCCGCGTCAATGCTATTGCCCCCGGTGTGATCGACACCGCTATCGTCGACGGCTGGAAAGCCCAGGAGTGGAAATGGGAGATCATTTCAAAAGCCAATGCCCTGAAACGGGTGGGGCGTCCGGAGGAAGTGGCTCAAGCCGTATTGTTTCTTGCATCCGATGAGGCATCCTACATCACCGCTTCCACACTATACGTGGACGGCGGCGGCCACACCTTTTAAATTCAATGGTTTGGGAGGAATCAGTGTGGAAAAAGTCTGGTTGAAACATTATCCGGAAGATGTGAAAACGGAAGTGGACATCCCGGACATCACGATCCCTCAGATGCTGGAAAATACGGTTCGGTCCTATGCGGACCATACGGTGATCACGTTCTATCAACATAAAATCTCTTATCGCCAGCTTAATGAACGGGCGTTTCATTTTGCTTCGGCGTTGAATAACCACGGTCTGCAAAAGGGGGACCGGGTCGGGATCATGCTTCCCAACTGTCCGCAGTTTGTCATCGCCTACTACGGCATTCTCAAGGCAGGCGGCATCGTTACCCAGATCAATCCCATGCTTGTCGAACGGGAGCTGGCCTACATTTTGAAAGATTCCGGTGCTGAGACGATTGTCATTTACGATGCCCTGTATCCCGTGTTGAACGCCATTCGAAAGGATACCGCCATCAAAAATGTGATTGTCGTCTCCCTGCAGCCGTCGGAGCAATCTTTCAAACCGGATCTGACATTCGAAGACTTTTTGAAAAAAAGTACCGGCAAACTGAACGATGTGGTGATCAACCCGGAAGAAGATGTGGCGGTTCTGCAATATACCGGGGGAACGACGGGGCGATCCAAAGGGGCGATGCTCACACACCGCAACCTGGTGGCCAACGTGGTGCAGTCCCATGAGTATTTCAAACATGAGGTGACACCGGGGAAAGAAAAGGGGCTGGCGGTGATTCCGCTGTTCCATGTGTTCGGCATGACATCCTGCATGAACCTGGGCATCTACAATGCGGGCAATATGATTTTACTGCCCCGTTTTGAATTGGAGGAAGTGCTGGATACGATCAAACGGGAGCAGCCCACCATTTTTCCCGGCGTACCGACGATCTATGTGGCGCTGACCAGTCATCCGCAAGCGGAAAAGTACGGCCTTGACAGTATCAAAATCTGTAACAGCGGCAGTGCCCCGATGCCGGTAGAAATTATGCGCACCTTTGAACAGAAGACCGGGGCCAAAATTCTGGAAGGTTACGGGCTGTCGGAAGCGTCGCCGACCACCCACTGCAATCCGCCGTTTGCAGAACGAAAACCGGGCAGTATCGGCATCGGCCTTCCTTCCACCGACTATAAAATCGTCGATCTTGAAACAGGAACCCGGGAAGTGCCGGTCGGCGAACTGGGGGAACTCATCGTCCGAGGCCCGCAGGTGATGAAGGGTTACTGGAACATGCCGGAAGAAACAGCGCATACCCTGCGTGACGGCTGGCTGTACACCGGGGATATCGCCCGGATGGATAAGGACGGCTATGTCTACATCATGGACCGCAAAAAAGACATGATTATCGCCGGCGGATACAATGTTTATCCCCGCGAGGTGGAAGAAGTTTTATATGAACATCCGGCCGTGCAGGAAGCGGTGGTCGTCGGCGTCCCCGATCAATACCGGGGTGAAACGGTGAAAGCGGTTCTGGTGCTCAAAGAAGGCAAACAGGCTTCAGCAGAAGAGATCATCGCCTACTGCCGGGAGAACATGGCCCCGTACAAAGTACCGAAAATCGTGGAGTTTCGGGAGGAATTGCCCAAAACAAGCGTCGGCAAAATTCTGCGCCGTGCCATTCGTGAAGAATCCTCGAAGGCATCCGGTTAATCAGCGGGGTGCAGGCCTGTACCGAGGCCTGCCCTCCGGACCCATTTTCAAAAAAGGGGGAGAGGGTGCTATAATTTCCATATGACAACAAATGACAGAAAACGAGGGGAACGAATGGACATGAAAAAAGAAATCATGGAAACCAGTATCCGGCTATTTGGAGAGAAAGGATTTACGGAAACATCGATCCAGGATATTGTCGATGCCATCGGCGTAACCAAAGGCACATTCTACTATTATTTCAACAGCAAGCAGGAGCTCTTAAAAGACATTCATCTGGACTACATCAAGGCGATTTTAAAACAGCAGGAACTGATCGTGACCGATCCCGACAAAGATTGTAAAACGAAGATGAGGGACATCATCTACATGCTGATTCAAAATATCCGCACCAAACGGCAGAGCGCCCGTATCTTCCTGCGTGAAATGCGCAATCTGAGCGGCGAACACGTGGAACAGATCAAGCAGAAACGGGATGAATTCCGACAAAATTTTCAAAGACTGATTGAAAAGGGAATTGAACAAGGGGAATTTAAGAGCGGTCTTCGCGCTGACATGATCACCCTGGGCATTCTGGGTATGACCAACTGGAGCTACCAGTGGTACAGACCCGACGGAGATGTTTCAGAAGAGGAACTGGTTGACATCTATGTAAACATGATTTTAAACGGCATTCAGAACAATTGACAGACTGGCCCGGTATCATCCTGGATGGTCCGGTGTCGGACACAGAATACCAACCGGTTAGTATCATTGAAGGGAGAGGATGCAAGTCATGAATATTCAGAATATCCGTCATGTTGCGGTCATCGGAGCAGGGTCGATGGGACATCAGATTGCGATGCTGGCTGCACTGGGCGGTTTTTCTACCACCCTGCACGATATCCGGGAGGACGCATTACATGATGCCAGAAACAAGCTGGAAGAGATTATGGGTAAATGGGTCAGCAAAGGCAAAATCTCCGAAGCCGACAAAGAAGCGGCGTTCAACCGGCTGTCCATGACCACGGATCTGCAGGAGGCCGCTGGCCAGGCCGACTTTGTGATCGAGGCTGTGGTTGAAAAATGGGATGTCAAACGGGATGTGTTTCAAAAACTGGACAAAATCGCACCTGCTCATGCCATTCTCGCCACTAATAGCTCCACCATCGTCAGCTCCCTGATCGCTGATGCCACCCGCCGTCCGGATAAAGTTCTCAACATGCACTTTTTCTTCCCGCCGCTGGTGATGGATTGTGTGGAAGTGGTCAAAGGGGAGCATACCTCCGAGGAAACCGCACAAATCACCATGGACGTCTGCCACAAAATCAACCGCACCGCCGTGTTGTTAAAGAAAGAAATCTCCGGTTTTATCGCCAACCGCATACTTGGAAAGTTGCAACAGGAAGCCCTTTTTCTCTATGAAAATGGATACGCCGATTTCAAAGATATCGATCTCATATGCACCAAAGCTCTGAACCACCCGATCGGACCGTTTGCGCTGATGGATCTGTCCGGCATTGATGTGGGTTACTATGTGATGCAACAGCGCTATCGGGAGACGGGAGATCCGGCACATAAACCGCCGAAGAGCATCGAAGAGAAAGTGAAAGCGGGACATCTCGGCCGCAAAACGGGCCGGGGCTGGTATGACTACACCTCTTCTGAGAAAGGGGTGAAAAGCTGATGCTGGCCACCGAACACATCCATGTCGATAAACAGGACGGCGTTGCCGTGACCACCATTGATAATCCACCACTCAATGTGATGAGTAAAAAAGTGGCGATGGAACTGGGTGAAACCTTTGCCTCTCTTGAACATGACCGGGACGTGGTTGCCATCATTCTCACCGGTAAAGGGGAAAAAGCATTCATGGCCGGAGCGGATATTAAAGAATTTCCGCAGTCCATCGGCAAAACCGGCATGAAAGATTCGGTTATGGCCAATCACCGTATCCTGAACCAAATCGATTTCTTTCCCAAACCGACCATCGCCGTCTTAAACGGGCTTACTTTCGGCGGCGGGTGTGAACTGGCGCTGACCTGCGATATCCGTATAGCTGAAGAACACGCACAGATCGGCCTGCCTGAAGTCAAGCTGGGCCTTTTTCCCGGCGGCGGCGGCACCCAGCGACTGCCCCGTTTGATCGGGGAAGCCCGGGCCAAGGAGCTCATGTTTACGGGAGATCCCATCACCGCCCGGCAAGCGGAGCGGATCGGGCTGGTCAATCATGTGGTCCCGACGGGGGAAGGATTGACAAAAGGAAAAGAACTGGCACAGAAAATCAGCGGCCACTCCTTACAGGCTCTCTCCCGTATCAAAACCGCGGTTGACGAAGGAACGGAACTGGATTTTGAAGCGGCGCTGGAACGGGAAGCCACGTTATTTGAAGAAGTGTTTCAAACCGAGGACATCAAAGAAGGGTTCTCCGCCTTTCTGGAAAAACGCAAACCCCGGTTTAAACACCGCTAAAAAGGATGTGTTTGTCAACGATGACCCATGAGATCAACGTGTCCGTCAGGTACTGTGAAACGGACGCCGGAGGGCATGTCAACAACACCAGTTATTTTATCTACCTGGAAGAAGCGCGCACGAAATTTTTTCAGACGCTCGGGTACGGGATGGGCAATACCTACCCCTCCGTAGGATTTATCCTGGCATCGACCAAATGTGATTTTCTGGATCAGGCCTATTTTAATCAGAATCTCCTGATTACGACAGACGTAGCCGCAGTCGGCATGAAAAGTTTTAAACTGGTGCATCAGATCAGGGAGGAACAGAGCCGGAAACCGATCGCACAGGCCGAAGCCGTGATTGTCTGTTTCAATTATGAAACGCAACAATCCCGTCCGATTCCGGAAGAATTGAAAGCGGAGCTGGAAAGCCGGCTGGCCGCCCATTAAAGTTCAGAAGATTTCGTCTATAGGAGAGATGTGTATGTCATCCGATACCATTCCCGTTCGTAAAGGGGAAGAACTGGATTTGCCGGTGGTGGAAAATTTCATTCGGCGGCATTTTCCGGACCTGAGTGAAGATCCGCTCGAAGTCAAACAGTTTAGTGCCGGCCGATCCAACCTCACCTATCAATTGAAAATCGGAGACTGGGAAGCGGTGTTAAGACGTCCGCCGCTTGGCCCGGTGGCCCCGAAAGCCCATGATATGGAACGTGAGTTTCACATGCTCAAGGAAATTCATCCCCATTTTCCCCAGGCGCCGAAGCCCTATGTGTTTGCCGATGAAACCGTAATCGGCCGTCCCTTTTTTATCATGGAGCGTAAACACGGGCTGGTGCTCGACGATGAATTCCCGGAGTATGTGACGGTGACGGAGGAGGTGTGCCGGACGCTGTCACAGACGATGGTGGATACGCTGGCAGCTCTGCATCAGATTGATTATCGGCAGACAAGGTTAATAGAGATGACGCGGCCGGAAGGATTTATGGAACGGCAGGTGCACGGGTGGATCAAACGTTACGAGCGGGCGAAGACAGAAGAGATTGAGGGAGTGGACCGGCTGACCAAATGGATGGCGAACCATATTCCTGATTCGCCGGAACCGTCGATCATTCACTATGATTACAAACTGAACAATGCCATGTTTGATCCCGATGATTTTTCCCGCATGGTGGGGCTCTTTGACTGGGAGATGACCACCGTAGGCGATCCGCTGGCGGATCTGGCCGTGGCGATGAGCTACTGGATCGAACCGGATGATTCCGATTTGCTGAAAAAAGGGATGGGAAAACCGCCGGTGACCACACGGCCCGGATTTATGACCCGGGATGAATTTATGGAAGCCTATGCCCGTAAAAGCGGGCGGGATATCTCCCATATGGATTTCTATCTTACCTTCGCTTACTTCAAACTGGCGGTGATCTGCCAGCAAATCTACTATCGCTGGAAAAAGGGTCAGACGCAGGACGAACGGTTTGCCAGTCTGAACCTCTTTGTTCGCAATCTGATCCAGTATGCACGCCACCTCACGGAAAAAGGGGCGTAAACCCCTTCATGAAGGAGCTTAACGAATGGGAAAAATACACCTTCTCTTAAAAAAGGAAGAGATCGACCCCGACCGCTTAAAAGAAAACAAAGTCGCCGTCGTGTTTGATATATTGCTGGCGACATCCACGATCACAGCTGGCCTGCAATACGGTGCCCGGGACGTCATCCCGGTGTTGAACCGCAGGGAAGCGGAGGAGGAAGCGGCCAAACTGGAGGAAGGAAGCTATGTCCTCGCCGGTGAGTATGAAGGCCGGACCATTGACGGTTTCCTCTCTCCCAATCCCCTCGTAATGAGAGAAAAAGTAGAAGGGAAGCGTCTCATTCTATCTACCACCAACGGGACTGTGGCTATAAAAAAGGCATCGGGGGCCGACCGGGTCTATGTGGCTTCCCTGTTGAACGGCAAAGCCGTTGCGGACCGGATTCGCACGCTTCACCGGGGGGAGACCATTCTCCTGATCTGTTCCGGATCCGCCGGGGAATTTAATATGGAAGACTTCTACGGGGCCGGCTATTTGCTTCATTGTCTGATGCCGGAGTCAGTCGGGGACTGGGAATTGACCGACCCCGCGCGGACCGCTCTCCATTTTTACAGAGGGAACCGGTCAAAAGGGGAAGCGATCCTGAAGGCGTCCCGGGTGGGGAGAATGCTTGCCCGTTACGGTTTCGACAAAGAGATTCGGTTTGTCGCGCGTGAAGGTATGTTTGATGTGGTGCCGTACCTGAAGAACAAAACGCACATTGTCAGGGAGGAAGAAGTGAGATGGAAAAGTTGAAAAAAGACAGAGGCGGCGGCAGTTTCCTACTTCAGCAAACAGAACCCGCTGAGATCTTCACACCGGAAGATCTGACGGAAGAGCATCAGTTGATTGCACGAACCGCTCGCCAGTTTATTGAAAATGACGTATTTCCCCATCGCGATGCCATTGAGAATCAGGACTTTGACCGGGTGGTCCGTCTGCTGAGAAAAGCGGGTGAACTGGGCCTGCTCGCCCACAGCATTCCGGAAAAATACGGTGGACTGGGTCTGGACAAAATCACCAAAGGGCTGGTGGGGGAGATCGTCGGCGGTTCCGGTGGTTACGGGGTGGCCCATTCCAATCATACCTGTATCGCCACCCTGCCGATTACCTATTTCGGGACGCCGGAACAGAAAGCAAAGTATCTGCCGAAAATGGCGTCCGGTGAATACATTGGCGCCTACTGCCTGACAGAACCGGGTGCGGGATCCGATGCTCTGGCTGCCAGAACGACGGCCCGGCTCAATGAAGCAGGTACGCATTATATTCTGAACGGAACCAAAATCTTTATTACCAATGCCGGGTTTTCCGACACGTTTATTGTTTATGCCAAAGTGGACGGCGACAAATTCTCCGCTTTTATCGTGGAAAAAGATTTTCCTGGTCTTTCACTGGGGCCGGAAGAAAATAAAATGGGCATCAAAGGCTCTTCCACCCGACCGGTCATTCTGGAAGACTGTCAGGTGCCGGTTGAGAATCTGCTGGGAGAAGTGGGACGGGGGCATGTGATCGCGCTGAATGTGTTGAATCTGGGGCGGTTTAACCTGGGTTTCGCCTGTATGGGCGCTTCCAAAGGCGTGCTGAAAGCGGCGCTGGCGCACATTCTGGAGCGAAAACAGTTCGGGCGGACCATCGCCGATTTTCCCGCAACGAAAGAAAAAGTGGCCCGGATGGCCAAACGGATTTATGCCGCAGAATCGATTCAGTACCGCACGGCAGGCCTTCTGGAAGAGGCACTGGGGGATCTGTACGATGCCACGGATCACAAGTTGATCGGTAAACGGATGATGGCGTATGCACCGGAATGTGCCATCTGCAAAGTATATGGATCCGAAACTCTGGACCAGGTGGTGGATGAATCCCTGCAATTGCACGGCGGCTATGGCTTCATCAAGGAATACAGAGTGGAACAGGCCTACCGGGACTCCCGTATCAATCGTATTTTTGAAGGCACCAATGAAATCAATCGGCTGCTGCTGCCGATGACACTGCTGCGAAAGGCGGCCCGAGGAACCATCGATTTGCAGGGACGGATTCAGGAAGCCGTATCGAGCATGATGAACGGTAGCACCGATCCGAAACAGGGCAGCATTCTCGGCCGGGAGAAGGCGGCGCTGGAATCGATCCGAAATGTCTTTCTTCTATGTACCGGAACGGCCTATGAAACCTTTGGAGAGGAGATCAAAGAAGAACAGGAAACCCTGATGATCCTGGCTGATCTGGCCATCGCCCTGTTTGCAGCCGAGTCTGCCGTGCTGCGTGCGGAAAAGGCGATCCGGGAAAACGGGCGCGATGCAGAACAGTTGAAAGAAGCCATGGCCATCGGTGTACTGGATGATACACTGCTAGAGGTGGAAATGCAGGTGAAAAAACTGATCACCGGTATCCTCTTCGGGCAAAAGCGGTTGGACGTGCTGAAGCTGGTTGGCCGGGAACTGCGCCGCTACCTGCCGGAAGGAACGGTTGGGCGAAATCGCCGGATTGCCGAGGCGGTCTATCAAGCGGGAAGCTATATCTGTTAAAGAATGGGGGATGAGCATGGAACCACGTTTTGAAGGAACCGTATCTGTGGTCACCGGTGCCGGAAGCGGCATTGGGGAATATACGGCACGGCGATTGGCCAGGGAAGGCGCACGGGTGGTTCTGGTGGGGAGAACGGCTGCCAGATTGGAGCAGGTGGCCCACCAAATTAACGGGGAACAGGCGGAACCCGTGGCTGATATTTTCCCGGCAGATGTCACACGTGAGGAAGATGTCAATCGATTGAAGGATCACATCAGCCGCACATACGGCGACCTGCATGTCCTGGTCAACAACGCCGGAAGTTCGGGGCAATCGCGGATCATGGACCTGACTGCAGAAGAATGGGATCGCATTCAACAGGTTAATGTGAAAAGCGTGTTTCTGGTATCGCGAGCCCTGGGCGCACTGATGATGGCCGGCAGACAGCGGGAGCCGGAAGCCGGTCAATCTTTAACGAACCGTTCTATTGTCAATGTGGCTTCTCTCTCCGGGCATAAACCCGGGGCGCAGATACCCCACTACAGTGCATCCAAAGCGGCGGTGATCAATTTGACCCGAGCCCTGGCGCTGGAACTCGCCCCCTATCAGATCCGGGTCAATTCCGTTTCGCCGGGTTTTGTGGAAACACCCCTGACGGCGCAGGGATTAAAAAACGAACGATTCCAGAAAGCGATCCAGAGGAACACGGCCCTGGGCCGAGTGGGCAAACCGGAAGAAATCGCCAATATTATCGCATTTGTGGCTTCCGGGGAAGCGTCCTATATGACGGGTTCCGATGTCCTGGCCGACGGCGGCTGGCTGATCACATAAAAAAAGGGAGGCGAAACAATGTCAATTGAAGGAAATGAACATCTGCTTGTCCATCTGGAGGATGCGGTGCTGCATCTAATGCTCAATCGCCCGGATACACTGAATGCCTTCAGCCCCGAAATGGTAGAAGGATTGACAGCGGCCATGGAGTCGGCCCGCCACCATCCGGACATACGCGTGGTTGTACTGTCGGGGGCCGGACGTTCTTTCAGTGCCGGCGGTGATGTCAAAACAATGGGGAACCAGCATGAACCGCTCCAGGTTTACAACCATATCGGGAAATTGAATGAGTTGATTCTGGCGATGAAAAACCTGGATAAACCAATCATCGCGGCCGTACATGGTTTTGCGGCCGGTGCGGCATTCAATCTGGCGTTGGCCTGTGACCTGATTTTTGCTGCAGAAGACAGTCGGTTTGTGATGAGTTTCAGCAAAGTGGGCCTGATTTCAGACGGAGGCGGCCAGTATTTCCTCCCGCGGCTGATCGGCCCCTATCGTGCGAAAGAATTATTGTTCAGTGCCGAACCGATTGAGGCGAAAAAGGCGTATGACTGGGGCATTGTCAATCATGTTTATCCGGCGGATCAACTGCAGGACGAGGTGATGCATTACGCCCGCAGGCTTGCGGCAGGGCCGACGGTCGCGTATGGTTTTACGAAAAAAATCGTTGATCGCGCCCTTCACGCAACCCTTGAAGAGATTCTGGAGCAGGAGCGCATCGCCCAGGCGACCATTGCCACGACGGAGGACCATCAGGAGGGGGTCCATGCGTTTAAAGAAAAACGGGATCCTCATTTTAAAGGAAAATAATGGGGGAGCAGGACTTTGCATAAGGCGGGGTTCCATACATAGATATAAAGTAGGACAACATCTTGTATTGCGGAAAATCCCGCCCCTTTTTCGATAAATTTACTGAAAATTATAAAAATTATAGTTTGGAAGAAAGGAGGATGGTCAATAGTGGCGCTGCATCCGCAGGTTAAACGCGTGCTGGATATGATGGCATCCCGAGAAACGCCGCCATTGGAAGAAATGACCCTGCAACAGGCCAGGCAGTCATTTCTGGATATGTGCCGGCAAATGAATCTATCAGAAGAGGTGGCTCACGTTGAAGACCGGCACATACCGGGATATCAGGATGACATCGCGATCCGCATTTATAAACCGGAAGGTAGCGGCATACATCCGGCTCTCGTCTACTTCCATGGTGGCGGATGGGTGCTGGGAAATCTCGACAGTCACGATGCGCTCTGCCGTTCCCTGGTCAATCGGGCGGACTGTGTGGTGGTATCCGTCGATTACAGCCTGGCACCGGAGCACAAGTTTCCGGTGGCGGTGGAAGATGCTTACCTGGCAACCCGCTGGATCTCTGAACACGCCGATGAACTGGGCATTGACCCGAACCGGATCGCGGTCGGAGGGGACAGTGCCGGAGGAAATCTCGCCACCGTCGTCTGTCATCTGTCCCGTGTACGACAGTCACCGTCGGTATGCTATCAGTTGCTGATTTATCCCTCAACCGGTTTTTACCTGACGGAATCCTTTGAAAAATACAGCGAGGGATATTTCCTGACCCAATCGACGATGACATGGTTTCGAGAGTGCTATTTCAACCATGAGGATGAACTGAAAAGCCCGCTGGCTGCCCCGGTATTACTGTCGGAATCTGAACTGGCGGAAATGCCGCCCGCTCTGATCATGACCGCAGAGTATGACCCGTTGCGGGACGGCGGGAAAGATTATGCCGACAAGTTGAACAAGGCGGGCGTCGACGTCCGCTATGTATGTTATCCGGGAATGATTCACGGGTTTATGTCCATGTGTGCGGCGATTGATGACGGTAAAAAGGCGATTGACGACGCGGCACGTGAACTCAAAACCCGGTTTCAACAGCCGGCATCATCTTAAAACGACTGGATCTTAAAAAGGAGAGGTGATAGCATGCCGGACCTCCATTTTGAACACTGGCCCAAATTACCCAAATCATTAACCGTTCCGGAAACGTCATTGTATGACAATCTGGACGTATCGGCCAGGCGCTATCCGGATCAGGAAGCCATCTATTACTATGGCGGGAGACTCACGTATGGGCAGTTGCTTCAGGAAGTCAATGCGGTGGCCGGATTTTTGCAGGACAAACTTCGGGTGGCACCGGGAGAAAAAGTGTTATTGTTCATGCAGAATGCGCCCCAGTTTATCATCGCCTATTATGCCATACTGCGCGCCAATGCGGTGGTCGTCCCGATTAATCCGATGCTGACCGCTGGAGAGCTGGAATTTTACGTGAAAGACTGTGAAATCAAAAATGCCGTTGTGGGTCAGGAACTGTATGACAAAGTGGCGCCGCTTTTGGATTCAACGTCGCTGGAAAATCTGTTGATCGCCGCTTACTCCGATTATAAAGGGGTGTTTGACGGTGACCTGCCACCCGAAGTTCAGGCGCCGAGAGCTTCGTTTGATCGTCCCGGCCATTTTCTCTGGCAGGAAGCGATCGAAGCTGGTTGTCAGCCGGGGGAACAGAATGCCGGGGCTGATGATCTGGCTGTACTTCCCTATACATCCGGCACGACCGGGTTACCCAAAGGATGCATGCATACCCATCGTACTGTACAGGCCAACACGGTCGGAGCGGCCTACTGGTCTCATGCCACACCGGACACATCACATCTGGGGACATTGCCCTTCTTTCATGTGACCGGGATGGTCCACAGTATGCACATGCCGATTTTCAGCGGCAGCAAAATGGTGGTGATGACCCGCTGGAACCGGGAAACCGCGGTAAAGCTGATCAAGGAACAGGCCTGTACCCACTGGGTAGCGATCAGCACCATGGTGGTCGACTTCATCTCCAATCCGCATCTGAATGCCGAAGATATTTCCTCACTTCAATCGATTTCCGGCGGCGGTGCCGCACTGCCTGAAGCGGTCGGGGAAAAACTTTATCAGTTGACCGGCCTGCGTTTTGTTGAAGGATACGGGCTTTCCGAGACGATTGCCCAGACCCATTTTAACCCTCCGGATCGTCCAAAGATGCAGTGTCTCGGGGTTCCCTCCTTTGATGTTGATGCGCGGATCGTTGACCCCGATACTCTGAAGGAACTGGGTGTGGGAGAGATCGGGGAAATCGTGGTCCGTGGGCCCCAGGTGATGGTGGGTTACTACAATCGCGAAGAAGAAAACCGGAAAGCCTTTGTGGACATAGACGGGAAAAAGTTTTTCAGAACGGGTGATATCGCCCGCTATGATGAGGACGGTTATTTCTTCATTGTGGACCGGGTCAAGCGGATGATTAATGCCTCTGGTTACAAAGTGTGGCCGACGGAAATCGAGTCTTATCTTTACAAACATCCGGCAATTCAACAGGCCTGCGTGGTCGGGGTTCCGGACGAGAGAAGAGGAGAGACCGTCAAGGCTTTCGTGATTTTGGAGGCGGAATACAAAGGCAAGATTACGGAAGAGGAGATCATCGCGTGGTGTAAAGAACGGATGGCCGCCTATAAATATCCGCGCCTGGTGGAGTTTCGCGATGAACTGCCGACCACCAGTACCGGGAAGTTACTGTGGCGCAAGCTTCAGGAGGAGGAAAGAAAAAAGGCGGAAGGGGTTTAGTCCGGGCAGCATGACCGGTCCGTCAGGTGATCGGAGAAGTTGGGAAGTTTGAAAAACGAGAACGTGTATAGGGGAGACCGGCGCCCTCCGGTCGGAGGGCGTTCTCTTTTCAGCATCGATATAACTAACCGGTTAGTATGCGGCTGTCTGACGGACAAGGTTGCGTAACTGGCCATAAAAAGGGGGGAAAGACATGGAGGTACTGGGGCAGCAACTGTTTAACGGCCTGACCATCGGGAGTATTTACAGTCTGGTGGCACTCGGTCTGACACTGGTCTATGGCATTCTGCACATACCCAATTTTGCGCACGGAGCCCTGTACATGATGGGCGGGTATATCACCTTCACCATGATGACAGTCGTCGGTGTTCATTACTGGCTCGCCATTTTTGTTTCGGTGGTGGTGGTGGGTTTGCTGGGCGTCCTGATGGAACGTATTGTATTTCACCCGCTGCGGGACGCCCCTCCCATCCATGACAAAATTGCTGCCATCGGGGTGTTGTTGTTTCTGGAAGCGCTCGCACAATGGATATGGGGAGCCGATTACCAGAGTTTGCCCACGCCATATGGACAGGTTGTCAACCTGTTTGGCCTGACGGTGACGCTGCAACGCGTATTAATTGTTGTCGCTGCGGTACTGGCGATGATTCTATTAAACCTGTTTTTAAAAAAGACGTTTACGGGAGCCTCCATTATCGCCATGTCCCAGAACCGTGAAGGGGCGCATCTGGTGGGGATCAATACTAATAAAGTGGCCATGCTGACCTTTATGATCTCGGGGGGATTGGCCGCCATAGCCGCATCCCTTTCTGCACCCATCAATCTGGTGTTTCCGGGGATGGGACATCTCGTGATATTAAAGGCGTTTGTGATTATTATCCTCGGGGGAATGGGCAGCATTCCCGGTGCGATTCTGGGTGGCTACATTCTGGGGTTCAGTGAAAGTCTGGGCGCCACTTACCTTTCAAATGACTATAAAGATATCATTGCATTTGTCTTGCTGGTCATCATTTTGACGGTGAAACCAACGGGACTGTTTGCCAGGGGGGGACATTAATGTCAGTGTTATTAAACCGGAGAACGGTTGTGACGGGCCTGATTCTGTTCGCTGTCCTTTTCCCATTCGTCACCCGGAACGATTATGTTATTCATATCATGACCCTGTCTTTTATCTGGATGATCGGAGTTTACGGTTTAAATCTCCTGGCAGGCTATACCGGTTATCTATCGCTCGCTCATGCCGGATTTTTTGCGGTCGGGGCCTATTCACTGGGACTCTTGACCGTGGAAGCCGGGGTCAATTTCTGGCTGGCCCTGATCCTGGCCTGTCTGTTCACTGGTATTCTCGGCTTTTTGATCGGCATGATTGCGCTTCGCACCCGGGAACACTTTTTTGCTATTTACACCCTGTGTGTGGGCTACATTATCTATCTTGTGATCTATAAATGGGATGGATTGACCGGAGGTGTGCGCGGCTTGATCGGCATACCGGCTCCTTCTAACATCGGTCCCATCTCGTTTACATCGTCAATCTCTCAATATTTTCTCGTCCTGTTTTTTCTTCTGCTGACGATCTTTTTCATCTATCGCATCGTGCATTCTCTGACAGGCCGGACCTTTATGGCGATCCGAAACAGTGAGGATCTGGCGCTGACCCTCGGGATCTCCACCATGAAAAACAAGCTGGTCTCCTTTGTACTGTCTACTATTTTTGCCGGGTTGGCCGGCGCGCTGTATGCCGGGTTTGTCCGCTTTATCGGACCGGATATCGGCTATATCACGATTACATTTGATCTATTAATCTACCTGCTTATCGGCGGAATCGGCACCATGTCCGGTCCGATTGTCGGCACGCTTTTGATCGTGTGGCTATCCCAGTACCTTCAGTTTTTACAGGACTATCGCATGCTGGTTTTCGGTCCCCTTCTGGCTTTCCTCATCATTTTCTATCCATGGGGCATTGTGGGCATTTTTCAACAATGGAAACAGAAGCGACAGGCCAGGAAAGCGCGTTCGATTCACCAGGAAGAGAACCGGAAGGATGAAGTGGAACTCGACGCCGGGGTATCAGCGGATCAAGAACAGGTCAGGGAGGGGTAACCGTATGTTTCTGCAAACGAAAGGGTTGACCAAACAGTTCGGCGGCCTGGTCGCGGTCAACAAAGTCGATTTTACTGTGGAAAAGGGGAAAATCAATGCGATCATCGGTCCCAATGGCGCGGGAAAAACCACATTTTTCAATCTGATCAGCGGTTTTCACCCGCCTTCTGCCGGACAGGTGATATTCAAGGGGCGTGACATCACCCATCTTCCGCCGGATCAAATTGCCCGGCTGGGAATCGCCCGCACCTTTCAGACCACGCATTTATTTGAACAGTCGACGGTGCTGGATAATGTGATCGTCGGCCATCGGCTGCGCACGTCGTCCACGCTGTGGGATGCTATATTTCGCACCGCCCGCCACCAGCGTGAGGAAAAGCAATGTCGGGATAAGGCACTGGACGTACTCGACTTCGTCGGCCTCACCGATGCGGCTGACAGACTGGTGGCCGGACTGACACAGGAAGCAAAGAAGCGGGCGGCTTTTGCTCTGGCCCTGGCCACCGATCCGGAAGTGGTGTTTCTCGATGAACCGGCGGCAGGTGTGAACCCGGATGAAACGGACGGGCTGGCGGAACTGATTCGAAAAATGGTAGAGCGGGGGGTCACTGTTTGCCTGATTGAACACAAAATGCAAATGATTATGAATCTGGCGGACAAAATCATGGTGTTGAACTTCGGTGAAAAAATCGCGGAAGGGACACCCCATGAAATTATGAACAATGAAGATGTGATCCGGGCTTATCTGGGAGGGAACGCCATTGCTTGAATTAAAAGGGGTCTCGGTCAGGTACGGGAATTTTACTGCGATCCAAAAGATCGATATCAACGTGAAAGAGGGAGAACTGGTTGTCCTACTGGGATCGAACGGGGCGGGTAAAAGCACCACCTTCAGAGCGATCAGCGGATTGAACAGCGTGCATGACGGGAAGATTTGTTTTCAGGGAGAGACAATCAGCAATCTTTCCCCGGACCGGATTGTGCGCGCCGGTATCGTCCAGTGTGCGGAGGGGAGAAAGCTGTTCCCCGCGATGACTGTCTATGAAAATTTGATGATGGGTGCCTTTGTCCACCGCAAACGGAAAAGCCGGATGAAAGAGGCGCTTGAGATGGTTTATGAGCTGTTTCCCATTTTGCAGGAAAAAGGGCATGACGCGGCCGGTTCCCTGAGCGGCGGACAGCAGCAAATGCTGGCCATCGGCAGGGCGTTGATGGCCCAGCCGAGATTGCTGATGCTGGATGAACCTTCTATCGGGCTGGCCCCGCTAATTGTAGAACAGATGTTTGAGGTGATTCAGCAGATTAAGCAGAGCGGCACCACGATACTGCTGGCCGAACAAAATGCCAGTGCCGCTTTGAAAATAGCTGATCGGGGCTATGTGTTTGAGAATGGTTCTGTCGCCGTCCAGGGAACAGCAGATGAATTGTTTGCCGATGAGAAAGTACGCCGGGCCTATATTGGGGCCTGATGGATATCAATCATTTATTCAGGAGGTGGTGTCCGGAAAAGAGGATCGATTTGAATCAGAACCATCCATTTAAATTGAAAAAAAGGGGGAATTGACGTGAAAAAAGGACTTGTGCTGGGATTGATTTTCTCACTGGTTTTGATAATGGCAGCATGTGGCGGAACACCCACATCATCTCCGCCGGAATCGAATAACGGATCGGACAGCGAAGCTCCCTCCGAAACACCTTCAACGGAGGATTCTCAGGAAGCGAAAGTGGTCAATATCGGATACAGCGGCCCATTGAGCGGACCGGCAGCTTTTTACGGGAAGCGGACATTAAGCGGAACTGAAATGGCAGTGGAAGAGATTAATAACAGTGGCGGGTTTGAAGTTAACGGACAGACCTACACCATCAATCTGGTATCACTCGATGACAAGTATTTACCCAATGAAACGGGTGCCAATGCCAAACGATTGGTACAGGAACATCAAACACCGGTCATTTTCACCCCTCACAGCGGCGGCGTTTTTGCAATGCAGGTTTTTAACGAACAGGATAATTTCCTGATTATGGCCTATACGAGTGAACCGAAGATTACGGAATCCGGAAATTCATTGACGGTTCGAATTCCACCCCGGTATGACGGCTATATGGAGCCATTTTCATCGTATGTGATGGAGCGTTTCGGCAATAAACTGGCCGCCCTTCCCACGGCAACTCAGTACGGCAAGGACTGGACGGAGACCCTGCTTCCTTACTGGGAAGAAAAGGGGGGTGAAGTGGTTTATGAATCATCCATCGACTTTACCAAAGATACGGATTTCTTCACCATTATCACCAATGCCCTCAATGAAAACCCGGATGTACTCTTTATCGGCGGCCCTTCCGAACCGACGGCCAAGGTTGCCAAACAGGCAAGAGAACTTGGATTTGAAGGTGGATTCATCATCATGGACCAGGCCAAACTGGATGAGATGAAGCGGGTAACCGGCACCTACAAGACGTTTGAGGGTGCGGTCGGGGTGATGCCGCTCATTCATGCCGATTACCCCGGTACAGACGCATTTGTTGAAAAATATGAAGCCAAATACGGTGAAAAACCCGGGTCCGAGGCAGGATTGAATTACATCGCCACCTACATTCTGGTTGAAGCGATGAAAGCAGCAGGAACGGTTGATGATCCGGAAGCGATTCGGGCTCATATGCAGGATGGTCTTGACAATTTGCCCGAGGACAAACAGGTTTATGTGATTCCTAGCATCGGGGAAGACGGTGGATTTGAAGCCGATCTCAGTGTTGCTGCCGTAGAAAATGGGGAAATCGTATCGATTAAGGTAGAGTAAGACTTCATATAAAAAGGAGCGTCCGGTATGATCAATTTTGAATTGACCGAGGAGCAGAAGGAATTTCAGAAACTGGCTCGCAACTTTGCCAAAAATGAAATCAGGCCGGTGGCCCACCATTATGATGAGCATGAAGAAATGCCCTGGGACATCATCAAAAAAGCAGCGAAACTGGGGCTGACCTCGTACCGGTATCCGGAAAAATACGGGGGCCTCGGCATTTATGATCCGATTACGTCTGCGTTGATTACGGAAGAGTTGAGCTGGGGCTGCGCCGGTATCGCAACAGCCATCAATGGAACCGGACTGGCGGCAACGGCGATTATGGTGACAGGAACGGAAGAGCAGAAAAAGAAGTACATCCCCATGTTTTGTGATCCGGATGAGCCGAGACTGGGTGCGATGGGACTCACCGAGCCCGGGTCCGGATCGGATGTCGCCTCTATGCAGACCAGTGCCGTTCGGGATGGAAATGAGTACGTATTGAACGGAACCAAGCAATTTATCACCAACGGGGGTATCGCCGATATCCATGTTATTTTCGCCCAGACAGACCGATCGAAAGGGTGGGATGGCATTGCCGCCTTTGTGGTGGAAAAAGGGACCCCGGGCCTCCGAATGGGTAGAAAAGAGAAAAAGATGGGGGTTCGGGCCTCTCACACCGCCCAGGTGATTCTGGAGGATTGTCGCATTCCGCTGGAGAATCGGCTGGGAGGAGAGCCGGGAAGTCCGACGGCAATCAACGGGCTGGGGGCGTTAAAAATGCTGGAAGCGACCCGCCCCAATGTCGGTGCGGCAGCACTTGGCATCGCCCGGGCCAGCTATGAATACGCCCTCGAATATGCGAAAGAAAGAAAGCAGTTCGGCCGCCCCATTATCAAGAACCAGGCGGTGGCGTTTAAGCTGGCTGACATGGCGACCCAGATCGAAGCAGCCCGCTTTCTGATCTGGAAGGCGTGCTGGATGGTAAAAAACAACCTCCCATTTTCACGGGGAGAAGGAAGTATGGCCAAACTGTATGCCGGTGATGTGGCGGTCAATACGGCTCTGGAAGCGATTCAGATTCTCGGGGGTTACGGCTACATTCGGGAGTATCCGGTGGAAAAATGGCTGCGGGATGCGAAAATCTATCAGATCTGGGAAGGCACGGCTGAAATTCAGCGACTGGTTATTTCGAGATTAATAGAAAAAAACGGGTAAGTATGGGTGTGGTTCAATAAAAAGATTTGGGCGATGACCTGGCCTGAATGAGGCGGGCACGCCCGGATCTTTTTTTGTATTTGATAGGGACGGGTAAAATAATAGCTGAAATTTATTCCTCTATTTCTCGAAAACGTGGCAAATTCAAAAAAATGGCGGAAAATTTTTCCGCTATTTTGGCTGAATACTTCGCATAATATTTATTGAGGGCACATTGCGGAAAAATTTTCCCCTAAAAATAAAAAAATCATAAAATCCGGATAATAGCGGAAATAAAGAGACTGTCGATTAATCCTCTTGTAACCATAAAATATATCCAAAAATGTCAAATG
>JACDOE010000016.1 GCA_017656255.1 Bacillaceae bacterium | reverse complement strand
TTCATTGAACGAGGATCTTTCAGGCGTTCTTCTGTTCAGTTTTCAAGGAACTTCATTGCTGTCTCGTTAACAGCGACGTTTAACAATATAACACGATTTTTTTGCTGTTGCAAGAGGAATTTTTTGTTTGAATTAAATTTGTAATTCTTCGAATTCTTTCAGATAAAAGCACGACTATTTCTTTATTTTATATTTACGAATCATTTGACCTTCCAGCACATCATCAAAACCTTTAACCACAGTCCCTTCAACAGGTACAGACAAAGCCTCAACCAGGTCTCGAGCCGCCATTTTCTCCAGGACCAGATTTAGATCAATATCATATTCCTTTAATCGCGGATGTTGCATTAGCTCTTCAATTGACCAGGGTTCCTGTTTTTCGTCCATAATTGAAACTAAATACCGGGTTGAATCCTCAAGTCTGGACATTACCGAAAACTCACTGGCCAGGAGCACCAGCTCAATCCTTTTTTCCAGCGGTTCTTTTGTAGTCACCAGTTCGTGATACAATTTGTGAACGGCCGGATCAATCTCTTTAACCTGTTCCCAGACGGTGACTTCCGGCACAAGGCCGTCGTGAATGATCTGTATTCTCGCCCAGTGATGAATGGCCTGCAACACACTGTTGAAGGAATCCAGATAGTTTTTGGTTTTCAAATATTGCCGAGACTCCATATATTTTTTCAGGAACAATGCAAACTCAACAAATAATTTTTGATCAAATATGTCTGCATTTAAGGAAAAAAATTGATCCTTTAATTTCTGTACTTTCTTATTTTTGTCATATATCAGTCTGCCTTCCTGAAGCCAGCTGATCCAAGAGCTGTCCAGTCTTTGATATAGAGCATCTTTCAGGTTATCAAAACCGATAAATCGGACCTGAACCCGCATATCTTCGAATGTCAGGTTAATGATATGTTGATCTTCAGAATCTGAATTGATGACCAGTAACAGGCGATCCATCCCCCCGACCACCGGTGCGAAAAGTGAACGGGGTTTTACTTCGATCAACGCGACCACTTGTTTTTTATCTTTTAGTTGAACGACCCAATCATTATATAACAGTTGCATGTTCATCCCCCATCATGAAATGCCTGGATATACTTAATTCGACACCATCACGTGATATCCTGTTTGTTTTTAATGGGAATTCTTTATGCTCTGTGTTCATTTTGTGCTATACTTTTAATTCGGGAGGGAATAATGATGAGTTTTTTCCAGGGATCCAACCTGTTTTCAGGAAAATTGAATAAACTGCGTACGATGGCATTGGGAGTTGTCTTTGTCGGGATTATCATTATGTACCTCGGTTACGCCGGTTATGCCGGATTTTTAGGGGGACTTTTTCAGGGTTCAGGGATTTTCATGTCGATTATGATGGTGATCGGACTCCTACTTACCGTGTCCAGTTTTCTGCTGTATTTCTGGGTAGGTATGCTTTCGACGCGTGCGGTTCAAGTGGAATGTCCCACATGCAGAAAACCGACAAAAATGCTGGGAACTACAGACGATTGCATGTTTTGTGGACAACGACTCTCCTTTGATCCTAAGTATGCGTCCCACAGTCAAGATTCACAGCCGCAATCGTAAACCCACGATATATCATGAAAAAGAGGCCCGTGTCTGATCAGGGCCTCTTTTCCATTTCCTTTTTGATAAACGGCCAGATATCCGCACGTTCAAAACCTCTTCTCCAGGATGCGATTCCCGCCAGATCATATTTTTTCACCAGTTCCAGCCTCTGACGAATCGACGTTTCATTCTCCAGCCACACTTTATACGTCACATCCGGACTATCTTTATATTCCGCATACATCTGACCCGTTTTTTCATCATAGACCGGTTCAACTCCACGTTCTTTGAGCCAGCTTTCAATATAAGGCATGGAATAGGCTTTGGAACTGACCTTAACTGTTCCATCCTCCTGCCGCGCTTCGGTCCAGAGACGGGTATAAAAAGGGATACCCAATAGCAGCTTGTGTGACGGTACCTCTTCAAGGACACCGCGCAGGCCGTTTTCCACCCAGGGCAGGGAGGCTACCGAACCGGCCTTTGGAGTGGTCGCCCAGTGTTCATCATAGGTCATCACCATGATGTAGTCGACCACGTCGGCCAATGCTTTTCGGTCGTAAAACATGGACCAGCGTTCACTTTGTGATTTGATGGTGACGTCCATAGAAACCACCAGATCCTGCTCATGTAAATAAGGGGTCAATTCCCGAACAAACTGTACCAGACTCTGTTTGTCTTTCAGGTAGACATTCTCAAAATCAATGTTGATGCCGTCCAGTTCGTATAACTGTGCCAGTTCAACCAGCTGACGGATTACATTCTGCCTCCGGTCAAAATCCTGTAGAACGGCATGGGTCAGATCCGGATCAAAGTTATTGCTGAACAGAGCCCAGACCTGATATCCCCGGTTATGTGCCCAATTCACATATGAGAGATCTGCTTTATTCATGATCGAGCCCTGTTCATCCGCCAGGGAGAACCAGGTTGGTGAAACCACATTCACACCTGGCATGGGTGGAATTTCACCGGTATCGGGATTTCGGCTGTAGACATGTTCCCAGGTCAAATTGATTTTGCCGCCCAGCGGATTCCACGCTGTAAAGGATTTCTCCCTCTCCTCAGGTTTCCAGGTTCGAATATCAATCCCCGACAATTTCACATGAAGTTTATCTATAAAACCGGAGATCCCGTCACCGGTCTGAACGAGGTACCAGCCCGCTTTTTCACCGTGAATTTCCACGCGGTCTCCGGCTTTTAAATCAGCTACAATCGGAGACTTCACGGAAGCATCCAGCCGGATCGAAACCTGATCCGTTTTTTCACTAATAGGAAGCAATTCCCCCATCTGTACCGGGTAATCGAGTTGCCGGATCAGAACCGCTTTATCATCCTGCAATACTTGCACCTGAAACGGATAAATTTTGTCCAGTGGCTGAAAAGGAACATAAATACGATCCTCTTCCTGCACCACCGGAAAACGCAACTCAAAAGGTTTATCATTAAGGAAGGCTTCAACCTGCTGATTCGGCATCCTGAGTACCTTGTCTTCCGTCGTAACCACGACCGATTGCGATGACTCGTCCCAGAAAATCGAAGGATCGACACGCTGCTGCAACCAATCCAGGGCTAACAGCACCTCGCCTTCTTTTAACAGCACGATATTTTCGATGATCTCTCCCTGAAAGACTGCCGGTACAGCATCCCCACTGCGCGAAGGAAAGACGTCCACTCTCGTATCATTCGGTTTATGTAGTAAATACCAGACCAGAGAACTGATTAAAACAGACAGAACAAGTGCAATCCAAAAGATCAAAATAACGGGACGTCTCTTTCGTTTCGGTCCCGCCTGCCGCGGTGACAATTCGATATTCATTTCTTCCTCTCCCATTTTTTTGTTTATGTATCTATCTTATCAACTTGTCTGACACGCATCTACATCTAATATATGTCAAACAAAAAAGACTTAACGCCTGAACCAGGCATTAAGTCGATATGATGAACGTTTCCTCAGTTTAATGTCCGACATGACGGGCACAAACCGTAAAACTCGAGGCGATGATGATCGACTGAGTATCCGGTGTGTTTGGCCACCTCATCATCTATGTCACGCAGCAACGGTCTGTAAACATCCTCGATCCGGCCACATTTTTGACAGATGACATGGTAATGCGGAGCGGTATTGCCATCAAAGCGGCTGGAGGCATCTCCGTATGTCAGTTCACGTACCAGGCCTGCTTCCTTAAACAATCTTAAATTGTTATAAACCGTGGCCACACTCATATTGGGGAAACGGTTTTCCAGCGCTTTATATATGTCGTCTGCAGTCGGATGATCTTTGGAATTCATTAAAAATTCGAGCACAGCATGACGTTGCGGTGTCATTCGAACGCCGTTGCTCTTCAATTTTTCCACAGCGGCCGATAAACGGTTTGCCATAGCCATCGTCATGCACCTCACTTTTCCGTCCGATTAATTATAAGTGTACGTGTTCTGCCCTTGATTTGTCAAATATACCGGGAAGAGATGCGATGCAGGAGAAGTGACTTCATCGATATCTTATGAGAACCGATGGGCAGATGTTCCTATTTTTATTCCGTATCCTGTTTTTACTATAATAGATGGTAAAAGGAGGAATGGACAATGAACATATTTATCACCGGTGGCACCGGCTTCGTCGGCCGTGCCATGGTCCGGTACCTTCTGGGAAAAGGGCATCATCTCCGCTGCCTGGTTCGGCCAGGTTCACGTCACAAATTGGATATCCCGGATTATACTCAATCCCGCGTTGCCATCGTCGAAGGTGATTTGCATGATCCTCAAAAACTTGCAGAAGGCATTCAGGACGCAGATGCTGTCATTCACCTGGTCGGGATCATCCGCGAGTTTCCCCGTAAAGGGATTACCTTTGATAAAATCCATATCGAAGGGACCCGTCACATGGTTAATGCCGCCAGAGAAAACGGTATCAAACGATTTGTCCATATGAGCGCGCTGGGCGCAAGACCTAACGCCACCAGTGCTTATCACCGTTCCAAATATGAAGCGGAACAGATTGTCATGCAGAGTGGCATCCCACATGTTATTTTCCAACCTTCCGTTATTTACGGACCGGATGATGAATTTATCAATATGCTGGCCGGGTTAGCCAGACTTCCGGTGACGCCTGTAATCGGAGATGGTGAGTACAAGTTACAGCCTGTTGCGCTTGAAACAGTATGCCGTGTGTTTGAACAGGCGCTTGAACACCCTCAATCCCCCTCTTCCTTATATGAAGTGGGGGGTCCTGATGTACTCAGTTATAACGATATGCTGGATAAGATCGGTGAAGTGATTCATACCAGGGTCCGAAAGCTTCACCAGCCGTTGTGGCTAATGAAGCCCATGATTCAAGCCCTGGAGGGTTTCGCCTTCTTCCCGATTACTTCAAACCAGTTAACCATGCTGCTGGAGGGCAATGTGTGTCGTGACGGCGAGCGCCTATATCAAGATTTTGAAATCGATCCAATCCCTTTTGTGCAGGGGATCAAGCGATTTTTGCCATAGAATCGGTCAATAGCCTTTTCCTTCAGGAATCACATTGACCATCCGTTGGCGATCCGGATAAACCTCCAGATTTTCACGGAAAATGTCGAGTGCTCGCTGGATATACATCGGCGAGCGACCCGATACATGAGGGGTCAGAATCACATTTTCCATTTTCCAGAGAGGAGAAGAGGCGGGAAGTGGCTCTTCTGACATCACATCAAGAACAGCGAACCGAATTTCTCCATTTTCAATCGCCTGAATTAACGCTGGTTCATCCACGACAGCGCCCCGTGCAATATTAATGAAGATAGCCGTTTCTTTCATGTGTTTAAAGGCCTCTTCTCCGATCCAGTTTTGAGTTTCCGGGGTTAACGGAACGATACACACCACATAGTCGCAGCGGGGAAGGAGTTGATACAGTTGATCATTTGTCACCACTTCGTCAAAACCATCCACCGGTTTACCGCTGCGGCTCAGGCCCAGGGTTTTCATCCCGAAGCACTGCGCTCTTCTTGCAATTTCCTGTCCGATCGCTCCGGTTCCCAGGATGCCGACGGTTTTGCCATACAATTCTTCAACTCGAATGGAACGGTCCCATTCCCCCTGTTTCTGGTGATCGTAGAACAGATTCATTTTTCTGGCCACCTGCAACATCACACCGATGGTATATTCAGCCATTGGGATCCTGTGAATACCCCTGGCATTCGTAACCAGGATGCCCTTTTTCTCAATCGCCTGCATCGGCATCTTATCAATGCCGGCACTGATCACCTGAATCCATTTCAAACGATTACATTTTTCTATGATCATATCGTCCAGGTCTTCGCCATATGTAATCAGTACTTCGGCTTCGGGCAGAACCGGTTCTGCCTGCTCCATACTTTCAAAAAATGAAAACTGATGATCGGGATACGCTTCTGTCAGAGCACGCTGATGCCGCTCACTCAATTTGGCAGATGATACGATATGCACGATAACCCTCTCCCTTTGTCGAAATTCATTTTATTTCCTCGGAAATAGATCACGTTTGAATCTGGTTTCCGGATCGTCCAATCAACATTGTAACATGAACCAGGTGTCCTTTTCTTTTCAGAAGTATCCTGCACCCAATAGAATTCTCCCAACAATAAAAGAGCACCCCCCAAAGGTGCTCCAGAAAAAACCATCCTCTCATCCACCATCACGCCAGATTTTCTTTCACAAATTGCAGGACTTCTTCGGCGTGACCTTTTACCTTCACTTTTCTCCATTCTTTTGCAATGTTGCCCTCTGCATCAATCACAAAAGTGGACCTTTCAATGCCGTAGTATTCTTTTCCAAAATTCTTCTTCAGTTTCCATACCCCGTACTTTTCTGCCACTTCGTGTTCCGTATCACTTAATAGCAAAAACGGCAGTTCATATTTGGCAATAAATTTTTCATGCCGTTTCATCTCATCCGGACTGACACCAACAATGACGGTATTGAGGTCTTCAAAAACTTGAAGACGTTCCTTGAAATCAAGGGCTTCATTGGTTCAGCCAGGTGTCAGATCTTTGGGGTAAAAATACAACACAACGTTTTTACCGCGGAAATCGGAAAGTGAAACATCTTCCCCATTGCTGCCCGGCAATGTAAAATCGGGCGCTTTCTGTCCGGTCAATTCTGCCATGACGGCTACCTCCTTTTCTTTATGTATGTCAATTCCTCTTCTATTTTACCCGTTTTGTCCCTCATTTAACAAATAAACAGCGGTCAGCGAGCTGTCAATCCGGTATTTTAGCGGCATAAGCCGATTAGATAAAAAATGCTTTTATGCGGCGGGAGACTCTTGTTAAAATGAGAATACATGCTCGATTCGGGAGGTCTCATTAATGGAAAGAAAACGTTCAGAAATCTTATATAAAGAAGCGCTAGATTGTATCGTCGGCGGCGTCAACAGCCCCTCCCGCTCCTTTAAAGCGGTGGGAGGCGGTGCACCCGTTTTTATGAAAAAAGCGGAAGGTGCGTATTTCTGGGACGTGGACGGCAATCAATATATTGATTATCTGGCAGCATACGGCCCGATTATAACCGGACATGCTCATCCTCATGTCACCCGGGCGATCCAGGAAGCGGCTGCGGACGGAACGCTTTATGGCACGCCCACTGAGTGGGAAATCAAATTTGCACGGATGTTGCAGGAAGCTATTCCTTCCATGGAAAAAGTCAGATTCGTCAATTCCGGTACCGAAGCAGTGATGACGACAATCCGGGTGGCACGGGCTTATACCGGAAGAAATAAAATCATTAAATTCTCCGGATGTTACCACGGTCATTCCGATCTGGTTCTGGTGGCTGCCGGGTCCGGCCCTTCTACCCTGGGCATACCGGATAGCGCCGGGATTCCGGAAAGCATCGCACAGGAAGTGATTACGGTCCCTTATAATAATGTAGAAACATTTCGGGAAGCGATGCAAAAATGGGGAGATGAAGTCGCTGCTGTGCTGGTGGAACCGATCGTCGGAAACTTTGGTATTGTTGAGCCTGTGCCCGGTTTTCTGGAAGAGGTGCACACGATCGCCCGACAAAATGGCGCACTAATCATCTACGATGAAGTGATTACCGGATTCCGGTTTCATTACGGAGCCGCCCAGCAACTCCTCGGTCTGGAACCGGATATCACGGCGCTCGGAAAAATCATCGGAGGCGGTTTGCCAATCGGCGCCTATGGAGGCCGGGCCGAGATTATGGAACAGGTTGCGCCTCTTGGGCCTGCCTATCAGGCCGGTACCATGGCCGGAAACCCGGCGTCCATTCGCGCCGGCATTGCCTGTCTGGAAGTATTAAAAGAACCCGGTGTTTACGAACGACTGGATCGCCTGGGACAACGCCTCGAAATCGGGATTCGCGATCAGGCTGATCGACACAGCCAAAACATACACATCCATCGTCTGAAAGGTGCCTTAACTGTATATTTTACCGATTCGCCGATCTCAAATTATGAAGATGTACAGAAAACGGACGGCGAGAAATTCGCCACGTTTTTTCACCACATGTTAAATCAGGGAATCTGCCTGGCACCATCGAAATACGAAGCCTGGTTTATCACCCTTGCCCATACGGAAGCTGATATCGATAAAACGATTGAGGCTGTCGGCAAAAGTTTTGCACAAATGAAACAATAATAAATATATATACATTATAATTCATATTTATTCTATGTGATCATGAGAGGGACTCCCTCTCGTTTTTTTGTTGTTTCATATCGAAAAATGATATCCCTTGATAAAATCAGCATTTTTAAAGGTAAAGAAAATAAAAAATTTTATTTTAAAACGCTTTCAATTGAATACAGGATACAATTTTCCCTTGTTTTTGTTTTTCATTCATGATATTCTATAAGTACTTTGTATGCTGATGCACTGTATCATTTTATGATTCTCATATCCCTGAATCATGCTTGGAGTCCCTGTGATTTGAATCACTTCTGACTTTTGGTCCGTACACACTGTAACAGAATCCTCCAGTTTTGTATAACAGTTTGTATCCCACGCCTGTTTTGATTCCTTCTATTTTTGTACAGAATGTTCAAAATACATACCAAATTTTAAACAATGATAAATTTATATAAATATATAAACATTGATTGAGAGTGACAAGGAGGTGACGGTCAGGCAATAACTGACCAGGAGAATGAGAAGAAACCATATTGAGACGGATCAGTTGAAAAACCGACTGACCGAAGAACACGACAGTTGTGGCATTATCTGTGTGATAGAGAAAAACGGAAAACCTTCCCGTGACAATGTTTTTCAAACCATTGATGCCTTGATCAAAATGGAACACCGTTCCGGATTTATCGACGGTGAAGGGGATGGCTGCGGAATTCTGGTGGACATTCCGCGAAAACTCTGGGCACAGAAACTGGCTGATGCCGGGCTGGATTCCGGTACTGCCTACGACCCTCGTTTTGCCGTTGCTCATATTTTCGTACCGAGACAGGGTCACGATGTCGATCAAGTAATGGATGACATTCGCAAGCAGTTTGCTGAACATGATGTCAATATCCTTTTGGAACAGACCGACGCCGTCAACAGTGACGTGCTTGGCAAAAACGGTCGTGCTGACGAACCGGTATTCTGGCAGGTGGCCTGTCAGACCGGTAAGGAATTCGACATTGAGAAACATCTGTTTGAACTTCATGTTGAAATTGAAGCCAAACACTATGTCCATGTCGCATCTTTAAGCAATCATACGGTGTCTTATAAAGTGATGGGCGCTGCCAACATTTTGCCCAAATACTTCCAGGACATCAACAAGCCGGAGTTCGGGTCCATTGTAACAATCGGACACAACCGTTACTCCACCAACACCCTGTCCAACTTTTTCAGGGTACAGCCGTTCTCCCTTTTGGGACATAACGGGGAGATCAACACCATTCGCAAACTGGAAGATGAAGCGGAGATGCTGGGTGTCCCTCTCGTCGAGGACGGCAGTGACTCTCAAAATATGAACAGAACGGTTGAAACCCTGATTCACCGTTATGATATGACCTTATTCGAGGCGATGGAACTGGTATTCCCGCCGATCATTCATGAAATCAAAAACCTGCGCGATGAACTTCAGGATCTGTACGTCTATTACCGCCAGACCTGGGGACATTTTGCACAGGGTCCGGCCGGAATCGTCTCCCGTTACAAGGACGAGTGTGTTTTCAGCGTGGATGCCCTCGGTTTGCGTCCGCTCTGGATGTTTGATAACAGCACATCCTACTTTTTCTCTTCCGAGCAGGGTGTGATTCCGGTATCAGAAATGATTATGGAACCGAAGCCGCTTGCACCCGGTGAAAAAGTGGGCGTTCGCCTGCATGAGGACCGTGACGTTGAAGTCCTGTACCATCACGAACTGCAGGATGTAGTGCTTAATCGCGCACGTCAAAAGGCAAACTTTGAAGGTTATCGCAACCAGTTGTCTTCTTTCGCCGACATCCCTGCGGCCAAAGCACCGTTTGTGGACTTTACCGACGTCAACAACGAAACGTATGCCGCTTTCGGCTGGGAAAGAGAACAGGTACAACTGGCTGAACAAATGGCAAGCAATGGGGCTGAACCGATTCGTTCCCTGGGGCATGACGCTCCGCTGGCAGCTCTGACCGACCAGCGTCAGAACATTGCTGATTATTTGAAAGAGAGTGTCGCCGTCGTCACCAACCCGGCAATTGACCGTGAAAGGGAAATGGAGCATTTCTCCACCCGCATGATTATTGGCGGACGTCCGGCCCTTTATGATAAAAACGCCGACCATGTAGCGGCTGTTGAACTTCCTTCTCCTCTTTTGATGGAAGGAGAACTGCTTCAGGATACAGCTCACAAGCTGGGAACCCTGACGCTTGAACAGATTCTGGAATATTTCGGCCAGAAGGAAAACGGCGTGGTTGCCATCTCCACCCATTTTAATGATGGAGAATCCATGCCGGAAGCGCTGGACCGTCTTGCACAGGAAGCGATTGAAGCTGTCAATAACGGCGCCCAGATCCTGCTTCTTGATGACGGAAAGACCAATCAGTTTAACCATTACTGGATAGATCCGCACCTGGTCGTGTCCAAGATTGATAAAGCATTGAAACAGGCATCAGATAAAGGAAATGCCAATCTGCGTCGCAGAACCAGCCTGATTCTGCGTTCCGCTTCCATCCGCAGCCTGCATGACCTGGCAACCATCATCGGACTCGGAGCAGACGCCGTTGATCCTTACCTGCTGTTTGCCACTGCCTGCAACAAAGATGGCAGCACGTCAGCAGAAAACCTGTTTCAGGCGCTGAATAAAGGACTTGAAAAAGTCATTTCTACAATCGGTATTCATGAACTGCGCGGATATGCCCGCCTGTTCTCTTCCATCGGTCTGCACAGTGAAGTGGCGGAAGTACTGGACATCGTCAATTTCTGCGGTTCAGACAAGGCCGGCACATCCTGGAGCAAGCTGGAAGCAGACAGTAAACAGCGTCATGAAGATTTCAACAATCCGGATGCCAAAGCTCGTCCGGCACGCCTGTTCCATATCTGGCCGCGGATCTGGAAAGCGATCGGTGAAGTCGCCAGCGGAAAGCAACCTTATTCCGCCTATGCGGAGAAGCTGGCTGAACAGGAAGAAAGCAACCCGATTGCCATCCGCCATGCCGCAGACATTGACTTTGATGCTGCCGAAGGTGAACCCGTTGATCCTGAACAGGTCGACGTCGGCGTGGGCAAACATTCCCTGCCGTTCCTGATCAGTTCCATGTCCTTCGGATCACAGAATGAAGTGGCGTTCCGTGCCTATGCCGAAGCAGCCGATCAATTAAATATGATCAGCCTGAACGGTGAGGGTGGCGAAATTAAAGATATGCTCGGCAAATATCCGAATACCCGCGGGCAGCAAATCGCTTCCGGTCGTTTCGGAGTAAACGCCGAACTTTGTAACTCTTCCAATCTGCTAGAAATCAAAATCGGCCAGGGAGCCAAGCCTGGAGAAGGCGGACACTTGCCGGCCGCAAAGGTAACGGAAAAAGTGGCGGCTGCCCGTAACGCCACAACCGGGACGGATCTGATTTCACCGTCCAACAACCATGATATTTACTCTATTGAGGACCTGGCCCAGATTATTACGGAGATCAAAACGGCCAATCACGAAGCCCAGGTGTGTGTTAAGGTTCCGGTGGTTCCCAATATTGGAACCATCGCTGTCGGGATCGCCAAAGCAGGCGCCGACTTCATCACCTTGAGTGGTTTTGACGGCGGTACCGGTGCTGCACGGGTGCATGCCATTCAACACGTCGGACTTCCGGTCGAAATCGGGGTCAAGGAAGCCCACAGATCCCTGATCGAGGCGGGGCTGCGCGATAAAGTCGAAATCTGGGCCGACGGCGGAATCAAGAGTGCCGTCGACGTGGTTAAAATGATCATGCTGGGGGCCAACCGTGTCGGTTTCGGAACCATTTCCATGATTGCCGTCGGTTGTACGACCTGCCGCGGTTGTCACCTCGACACCTGCCACGTGGGGATCGCCACCCAGATGGAATCCATGGAAGAAGCCCAGGAAAAAGGACTGCGTCGTTTCGTTCCCCGTCAATTCGACCAGGCCGTGAGCGGGCTGAAAACCTTCTACTCTGAAATGGGTAAAGAGGTAGCCAGGATTACTGCCCAGCTCGGATTTGCCCGGACACAGGATATGGTGGGACGTTCCGACTTGATGAAACAGGTGCGCGCCCTGGAGCAGCTTGATCTCAGCGATCTGCTGAAACCGGCTCCGTTTACAGTACGCCGCGATGAAGAAAGTACCGTTACCGCGGCTTCCAAAGTGCTGGTGGCAGCCGGGGGCGAAGAACAGGTTGAGCCGGACTATTATGATTCCAGCAGCCGTCCGATTGACCGACACTTCAGCGGTGTTCTCAGTGACCAGCGTGTACTGGGAAGCCGTTACAGCGGTGAAAGAGTTAAAAAGTATCTGGATGGAAGTTATGTGAATCATCCTTCCGTCTCCCTCTCTTTCGAAAACGGCTCAATTCCGGGTAACGGACTGGCGGCGTTCAACGTACAGGGCGTCAACATCCGTGTAACCGGCGGAGCCCAGGACGGCGTCGGAAAAACCAGTTACGGCGGACGCGTCACTGTCATGAAATCGCCGAATGTTAACGGGGAACTGATCAACGGTTCCGTCGGTAAAGGGTTCTGCTACGGGGCTCAAAAAGGATTGTTCATCGTACAGGGTGATGCGGACGCCCGTGCGGCAATTCGCCTCTCCGGAGCCGATGTCATCTTCGGTGGAGAAATCAAGGAACCGGTTCATGACGAACTGGGCGGTATTGGAACAAGAGCCAACATCAAGGGATTCGCCTTTGAATATATGACCAATGGCCGTGCCCTGGTGATGGGAGATCCCGGACCGTGGATCTGTTCCGGTATGACCGGTGGCGTCGTCTATCAGAGACTGCGTCCTGACCTGGGACTGGATCAGCAGGCGATTGAACGCCGGATTGCCAAAGCAGCCAAAGTCTCCCTGCATGAACTGGACGAAAAAGGCAAAGCAGATGTCGAAGAACTGTTGAACAGTTATGTCGAGGAACTTAAAGCAACCGGACAGCATGAAAAAGCCGCTGAAGTAGAAGCTTTAATCCCTGAGGCGGAAAAACACTTCATCATGATTATTCCGGTTAAGAATCAGGCCGACCCGTCTGTTTCTACCGAATAATCATACAAGGAAAAAATATGAGACCCGGACCATCCCTTCTATACAGGGATACGGTCCGGGTCTTTTTTGATCAAAACAATTTTCACCCGGATGACTTGTTTTCAGCAACCATTCCATGTATGATACGTAAAAGAATCATAGAAAAAGTAAAAAGCTGGAGGGAACCATGAGACTGGGAGCGCGTATCATCAAGTCGGGAGTTGCAGTTGTACTTGCCCTCTATGCGGCATACATCTTTGAACTGGAACCTCCCGTCTTTGCGGCCATAGCCGCATTCCTTACCGTACAGCCATCGTTGTACCGTTCATGGAAGCACATGCTGGAGCAAATCCAGGGAAATGTCATCGGTGCTATCCTCGCCATTACCGGTGTGCTGGCACTGGGGAACAGTCCGGTTATCATCGGTCTGATGGTGATTACCGTTATCGTCATCAATCTGTCATTAAAGCTGAATAACAGTATCCCACTGACCATTTTGACTGTGCTGGCCGTGATGGAAGTACCGGAAGGCGATTATCTGGCTTTTGCCATTAACCGATTTCTGCTGATCATGACCGGAATCATGTCGTCCATCATCATTAACGTAATTTTTATTCCGCCCCGGTACGATTCAAGATTACTGGATCAGATCAAAGTGACCGGGGACCATATGTCCCTCCTGTTACGTCGTATGACTGACCAGGAGCTGGAGGAAAAAGCTTACCGGGAAGAAAAAGAACAGCTGCTAAACCACTTGAAGAAAGCAGAAGAACTCTTTTCTCTGTATCAGGAAGAGAGAACATACTTTAAAAAATTTAAATTTGCCAAATCCCGCAAACTGGTTGTTTACAAGCAGATGATTCGTACACTGCAGAAGGGGGTGGACATGATCCGCACCCTGGAACGGCATCTCTATCCTTCAACCCCGATCCAGAAAGACATTGTGGAAGATCTGAGACATCATCTGTCAGTGATCACCTCTTATTACGAAAAAGTAATGATGAAATTTGAAGGAAAGATTCGGATCAATCACCCACACGAGCAGGCAGAAGAGGTGTTTGAAGGTAACCGGGAATTGCTGCTGGAGTTGATGCAGCAGTACACACCCGAGTTTGAAACCTCGTTTGACAAAGATGAAAAAAGTCAGGAAAAAGAGAGACGAAAGCCCTGGCTTCATCTGTTTCTTATTATCGCGACCCTGATTGAATTTGCCAATCAACTGGATTATCTGGACAAAATCATTGAAAACTATCACACCTATCACCGGGAAGAAAACGGTGGTGAACACCGCAAAAAGGCTGAAAAAATATGAGTTTGAAATAGCCCTGCTGTTTTAACCAGGCAGGGCTTTCACATTCATTAGATATCCAGTTTGTCATAGGCACGCAGAATTTCCAGTGCCAGCTGAATTTCAAACCGGGTGGATGCCCGGTTCAGATCAATGTTGAGCAACTCCTGAATCCGTTTGATCCGGTAGCGCATCCCGCTGATGGAGACATTGATTTCCCTGGCCGTCTTATATAAATTACACTCACATTCCATATAGTGATACAACGTGTTGAGAAATTCGGAATGACTTTCACGATCGTACTCCAGTAGCGGACCCAGTTTCTCATGCGCAAACCGCTCAAGCTCTTCCGGGCTGCGGGCATTTAATAGCAGGGTCATGTAACCGAGTTCAGAGGCCAGGATCACAGACGATTCCCTCGTTTTTAATTTGTTCATTTCAATCGCTCGTTTCGCTTCCTGAAACCGATTGTAAAATTGCCTGTGATCCTCGCATAAAGAACTGACCCCGATAAACAACTTCAAATGGGGTGAATCGTATTCCTTCCGCATCCATGCCACAAACTCTTCTGCAAAATCTTTAATATCCATACCTGTTTTCTTTAACATTTCCCGGCTGATGATTGTATGAATATAATTTAGTTTGGTCGAGATTAGCGCCCGGTATCCCGTATCCTCTACCGCTTTGCGGAGCCGTTCCGTCACTTTCGTTCTTACTTCCAGGTAGCGATCCTCGTCCTGAACCGCCATATTTGGTTCCCCGCCAAATCCGGAAGAAGCCAGAATTTCAAACACCAGGACATAATGCGGCGTTTTCAGATTATAACCCAGAGAAGCCAGTTTGGAGGAGACTCTGTCGGTATCCCCTTTTTCCGAGAACAGTTCTTCCAGCATCTCGCCCTTCAATCGCTGTTCCGTCTCCACCACCGTCTGTTCATTTAACATCTGAACGGCACAGACCATGGCGATCCTGTCCAGAATATCTTCATCATACGCATCAAACCCGACATTCTTTCGGGCCAGAGAGATGTACCCGTAGATTTGCTTGCGGATCACGATGGGAGATACCAGCAGATAAATGATGTCTCCGTTTTGCTCCAGTTGGAACTTCACGGTTCGCTGTTCCTGAATCAGTTTTTCCCGTTCCACCTGAAACCGGGGCGTTTTAATGATTTCCTGAATCGTAATGTCTTTCTCCTGATCCAGAAAACGGCCGTGACTGGCCAGCCGGTCAAACTGCCGATTTTCAATCACGACCGGACAGCGAAATTCATCACTGATCATACCGGCAAAGTTGTTTAACCCTTTTCCCTGCAAAAGGGCCCGCGTCAATTTCTGACTGACCGCCGTCCCTCTTTTCAAAGCTTCTTTCTGTTTTTCCACCCGACGATAGACACGATCCAGCTCATCAGCCAGATCCTGTTCATAATCGATCAGATCTTCTTTGATTTCATCGCCCCACTGGTCCAGGGTTTTGCCGATGTAGCGGCAGTGCGGATCTCCTTTACCCAGACACTCCACTTCTTTAAAATAGATCGGCTTGCCAAGACATTCGCTGGTATAGCCCCCGGCCCATCCGACCAGAAAAAAACAGATCGGTTCATGATAATAGGAAAAATGTTTGACATGCAGTTTGGCCTCGGAGGAATCAATCCAGTACCCTTCCACATCAAACCGCTTCTCTTCAATGTCGGCATCAAATTTGATCAAGTTGGAAAATGTCCGACCGGTAACCTTATGCATGCGGGTCCCGGCCAGCAACCATTCCAGATCATCTTGCCAGTCGAACATCTCTTTTAACATACGGGCTTCAACCCGCCCACAGTGCCTCCCGTAACGGAGCAGAAAGCGCTTGGCCCGTTCAACGCCCAGCGTGGAGATCAAATCTTTACGCAGCACACCCCAGGCATCAATGCTGGTGATCATCATGTTCTGTTCTTTGAGGAAACTTTCAACATCCTGCTGGTAGTAATTCAGAAAATTGGTCAATGTTAATTCGCTGGCTTTCATATCCTGTCCTCCTTGAAAAAAGGGCAAAAAGCTCACTGAAAAGTGAGCCTTAAAAAAATGGGGGGAATAGAGTAACTGTGTTTATTTATGCTTTTTCTCTCGTTTTGAGAGGTTGTGGCGTGATCAAATCACCCGTTAAAATGTCCTGAACGGGAACCGCCTCTTTTTTCCAGCTTTCCGGAGGAGCGGCTCCCCAGAAAGTGGCACGCTGCGGATCGTCCAGATGCCATTTCACCGGTTCCCAATCGGGATCATTGGTAAAATAGTCCCCGGTATATAATTCAACGCGGTTGCCATCAGGGTCTCTCAGATAGACGAAAAAGGCATTGGATGTGCCGTGACGTCCGGGGGTCCGCTCAATATTGCGATAATATCCGAGTGAAGCCAGATGGTCGCACGCATCCAAAATCGTTTTGGCGTCATCCATCCAGAAACCGGTGTGATGATAACGAGGCCCTTTTTCGCTGATCAGGGCCAGATCATGGACACTGGGCTTGCGGTGCATCCAGGCGGCCCAGACACTTTCGTCCGTTCCTTCGCCCTTCACCGTATATTCGGACGTCCGGAAGCCGAGGTGATTGCTGTACCAGTCATAGAGTTCATCAATATTGGTAATCAGGCAATTGGCATGGTCGATTCGCTTAATCTTCACCTGGTGATGCAGGTGAAACTTCTGCAGCATTCTTTCCGCTTTATCCATCTCATAGAAAAATTCCACCGGAATGCCGCCCGGATCCTGAATCCGAAGCGCCCTTCCCTGCCCCTTTTCTTCACCCGGGGCGACCCATCGTTTCTTGACTCCCAGCCGGCTAAATAGCTGGTCCAGTTCGTCCAGGTCCTGATCAGAACTGACCCGATAGGAAATATGATTCAGACTGGCCTGTTCACCCTTTGTCAGCACGAGACAGTGATGATTGGCATCTTCGAGCGCCCGCAGATAGATATGATTGTCGTCACTTTCCGTTTCAATCAAGCCCAGTCCCTCACAATAAAAGTGACGGGCCCGTTCCAGATCAGTCACGGTCACTTCCGCATGATGCAGTCGAACAATATCAAACGGCTTTCTAGACACCCTTCAACTCCCCTTTCTATTAAAATAGTGTAGTGGCACGGACGGGGAATTGAGGAGAGTTTCCCCCGCCGCACCGATTGCCTGCTTACGCTTTGACCGGCGTGATGCCCGAGCGTTTCTTAGCCCGCTCCAAGAAGTCCTGTACCATCTCTTTATAGGGTTCTTTGTTAAACCAGTCATAATAGACATTGGACATCCGTACCGGATCACCGAAGAAATAGTATTCATAGAGAGCCTGGCGGTTACCGAAAGCACTGATGGCAATATCCCAGGCCAGACGATACAATTGAACTCTCTCATATCCGTCCAGATTCGCTCCCTGCATGTAACGATGCATCAGCGACCCGATTTCTTCACTTTCGAAATCTTTGTGAGTCGGAATGGCCATCAGCCCGGAAGCACCGAGAATCTTGATGATTTCCTGGATGCGCTGGTACATATGCGGATACCACTGCCGCGCTGCGTTCAGCGGTTCAAAATCAGGGGTCATGTTGCCGTATTTGTCAACGCTTGCGTTGTGTTCAGCACGATACAGATGAGATTTCATCGTTTCCAGGGCGACCATGACTTCAGACGCTTTTTGCTTGACATGCTGGAACTTTTCAATGCCGACGGCCTCAATCATGTTGAGGATCACGCCCAGCGTAAATTCTGTTTTCGCCAGGTTTTTGGCAATGACCTGGTGTGTCATGTGAATGACAGCGTTGGTTTCCATATAGGTCCGGTTACAGATGTCGGCGTTTCCGACGATGAACACGCGTTCCCAGGGGATAAACGCATTGTCGAATACGACGATGGCATCACTTTCATCAAACTGGGCTCCCAGCGGATGATCCCACTGATTGCGTCCATAATCGAACGACTCACGGCAGATAAATTTGGTTCCCGGCGTATTGTTGGAGAAGGCAAACGCCATGGAATACGGATCGTCACCACTGGTCGCTTTGTTCAATGTGGAAGGAAACACGATACATTCATCGGTAATGCCTCCCAGGGTCGCCAGCAGACGACAGCCGGAGACGTAAATCCCGTCGGCATCCTGTTTGACTACATGTGCGGAAATCATCGGATCTTTCTGCTCATGCTGCATTTTGGAACGATTCACCTGCGGATGGATCAGGGTATGGGTCAAAGCGAGATCGTTCTCTCTGACGAATTCGTAATATTTGCGGACATTTTCACCAAAATCAATGCCGTTTTTATTGCCCTGTCTGAAAAACTCAGCTGCACTGGCAAAGGCCATGATACTGGTGTTGATATAATCCGGAGAACGTCCCATCATTCCCCCGGAATGGCGCGCCCATTCAGTAAACATCTCCCGGCGGGCTATCAGGTCTTCTTTCGTCTTCGGTTCAATGAAGGATAGTCCAACTTTGTCCCCGGTGGTAGGAGATGTATAGAGCATCTTATCCGGTTTCTCATGCTGTAGATCATAGAGTTCGGCGACGGATTTGGCCACGTTCCTGAATGCGGGATGTTCGGTTACATCCTCGACTCTCTCCCCGTCAATGTAAATATTGTTACTTTCCTCCTTCAGTGCACGTAAATACTGTTCACCCGTTCTGGCCGGCATAGTAAGTCCTCCCTTGTTATTTTTTTCTGACAATTTAGAAAACAATTATGAATCTGAATCATACTCTGGTACGGATCGTGCAAACGGATACAACACAGAATTCATATATGTTTCTTACTTTTAAGAAAATTATAAAATGTTTTGCGCCAAAATGTAATACCCGATTCATATTAATTCTTTATTTTTTTTAACCTTATTCGTACGAATCACATGAAATCAATGACGGGCTGTGAGAAAAAATAATTGGCTGGAAAGGACGAAAAAGCGTTTTTTCGTATGTATCGGGTTGATATGATTGACACCAACTTAATCTGGTATATAATAACAATAGGAACATACGTTCTTGTGCGGGGGGATTTTTATTGAAGCTATTCTCAAAGATAAACGGCAGGAAGAATTAACAAAGGACCTGCTGGTTCAGCACGTAGAATACCTGAAACAACTGAGTCAGAATGGTTTTTTGAAGTTGTGCGGACCGTTTGTGGATAATGAGGGAGCCTGCATGGTACTAAACGGGGTTTCTCTGGAAGATGTCAAACGAATGCTGAACCACGATCCTTTTATCCGGGAAGGATATTACGGAAACTACGAAGTGAAAGAATTCATAGAAGCCAGTGATGAAAACAACTGGTTGATGGATATCCCGCAAACGCAGGGGAATTTAAAAGATTGATTTACACGCCCTCTTTTCCAATCGGGATTAAATCTCTTGAATGTCCTCTTTGGGATGTTGCGGCAAATCATCCCACGTGGATATCGCATGGCATTGTTTGATCCGCTCAGTCGTTTTTTTCATCGTTTTCCCCTTTTCTCAGTTTCCGGTTAACTGCAAAATCTCCCGTTTGGGATACGTCACCTGCTTCACATCGTAACCCGTTTTGTCATCATTGTAATGAGCCATATCCAGAATTACTTGATCCCCTTCGACGCTCACATCCATGATATCTTCCGGCTCTCCGGTTTCAACCACCCGGGTCAGGTTATCACTCCGTATATCATAGGCATACAGGTCACCGCCCATACTGACCGTCCCATAGGCATATCCTATCGTCACCAGCAATCGCCGGTCATCCAGCCAGGCCAACGCTTTCGGTTTATGCTGGTTATCAAAATCCTCATCCCTTGCCAGAATGCGCTGGTTTTCTCCTGTCTCGATATCATAAAGATAGACCTCACCGATATATTCCCACTGCATCACATCAATAAAGGCAAACTTCTCTCTATCCGGTGAAACAGCCGGTTCAGAAGGCTTCTTATCCCCAACCACCTTTTCTTCTCCGTCAGATTGAAGCGTGAGCTCACTGAAACCGCCCAGCTCATCCATTTTAAAAAGGAGTTGGCTGCCATCCGCCAGTTCATAGGTCTGCACAACGTGCAACACGGGATCAGAAGCAGGAGATGGCTGGGAATCCTGATCCTGTTTGACCGCGTTTTCTTGATCCTCGGTCGGATTTACGGATATCGGTTCATTTTCTTTTCCCGGCTGGTTACAGGCTGTTAATGTCAGCAGGATGAAAGTCACCGTCATTGCATAAACAAGTCCCTTTTTCAACATGAAGAAAACACTCCTTTAGCCGGTAATGGTCTGATTGGCCGACGGATCCTTTTTTTGCAAACCTGCCTTGACCCGTTTCAACTGGGCCACAATAATCATACTGATAACAACCAGTAAAAACCATGAGCTGATTTTGCCCAGATGGACGAGCTCCCAGGTACTGGTCTGATTGGGATAGATGTAGCCTCCCAGAATGGTCGAAATGTTCTCGGCAATCCAGATAAAGAAGGCGATCAGAAAATAGGCCAGAATCATCGGCATATGATAGATGTGGCCGTTCACGACATAGCGGACAGTCGTTCTGAAAAATACGACAAACAGCAGGGCTGTCAGAATCCAGCGCATGTCATAGATAAAATGGTGCGTGAAGAAATTGAGATATATGGCCGCGCTCAGCGGGACGGCATAATAGGCCTTTGGCCACATAAAAATCTCAAGTTTTAATCGTCGCCAGGCCTGGATCATGTAACTGGCCACACTGGCATACATAAAACCACTGTAAAGCGGAACACCGAAGACTTTGCTCCAGGCTTCCTCCGGATAGGCCCACGACCCCATATGTACTTTATAGATTTCCAGCATCAGACCAATGAGGTGAAACACGGTAATCACTTTCAATTCATCGCGGGTTTCCAGCCCGGTCCACAACATGAGGGCCTGGACCAGAATGCTGACGATCAGGATAAAGTCATATCGGGGAATCAACGGGATCTCGATAAACTTTGATATACCCAGAGCCAGAAAGATAGCCACCGGAAAAATACAGGACATAGCCTGCTGATAGCCGAAGTGAAATAATTGTATGATGGCGTGTTTAAATCTGCCTTTCACATGTTTAATAACCAAATCAATCACCTTAAACTTTTGGATAAGATTAAAGCCCTGACGGAACAGAAATTGTACCAGGGCTTGTACGTGGTGTTACGGAATAATTTCTGTCAGTCTGCACACCTCATTTTTGTCATACCTTCTAAACTTTGTCAAACCAATTTATACTTTATCACTCAGTCTATTATTGTTCATTACCGGCCATATCCACGTCCCCGCTCAAGCTCACTGTCTCCCGCCGCAGCAGATACACCAGCCGTACCACCGACGCAACCGCAGAAAAAGTGAGGCCGACGAACAGACTGATCCAGTAGGCCCTTGCCCCCAGAGCCGGCATAATCCAATCCGTATGAGCCAGTATATATCCGAACGGCAAACTGATCACCCAGAAGGCGATCACATTGAAAATCAGACTCACCGTTGTATCCTTCAACCCCCGCAGGGCACCCTGGGTCGAGACATTTACCCCGTCCGACAATTGAAACAAGGCCGCCAGCATCAGAAACGTCACGGCAAGCCCCTGTACCTGAACATCTTTTGTATACAGGGCCGCGATCCCCTGAGGAAACAGGAGCATGATCGCCGCACTGAACAGCATAAACAACCCGGCCGAACCGATCCCTACTCGGGCATATCGAATCGCATCGTCAATCTTTTTCGCACCCACCGATTGCCCGACGACCACCGTCAATCCCATTGCCAGACTAAGCGGGACCATAAACGTAAACGACGCAAAATTGATGGCAATCTGGTGCGCAGCCACCACATCACTGCCGAATGCATTCATCAACAGGGTGATAATGGCAAAGATACTCCCCTCGATAAACAGCGTCGCCCCGATCGGGACGCCGAGCTTCGTTATGTCCCAGATCGTGACCGGTGAGAATCGATGAAGTCGCCGATACACGCCATACGGCTGATATGGTTTTCCCCTATAAGTAAACAGGAACATGCAGGCAAACATCACCCAGAACGTGGCGGCCGTCGCCCATCCGGCCCCGACCCCGCCCAGAGCAGGAAATCCAAAATGTCCGAATATTAAACCGTAATTTAACACGATATTTACCGGCAGGGAAATGACACCGGTGTACATGGCGGGGCGGGTCAAGCCGATTCCCTCACTGTATGATTTCAATACATTATACCCGAGAAACGGCAGAATCCCGAAGGAGAGCGCTTGCAGATAACCCGCCGTAATCGGACGGATCTCCGGTTCTATTTTCATAAAATCAAGCAGGAGCATGGCACTGTTTAACAGAATGATCACGGGGATACTGATCAAGCCCGCCAGATAAAAAGCCTGGTGTACAACCGGGGCAATCTCCCAGTTACGACGGGCGCCATATTGATGCGCCACCAGCGGTGTCACCGCCATGATAATCCCCATAATAACCATCAATATAGGGATCCAGACACTGGTCCCGATCGCCACACCGGCCAATTCACGGGGATGAACACGCCCGGTCATCAGGGTGTCCACCAGGCTGGTGGATTGCATGGAGAGTTGAGTCACCAGTATCGGCGTTGTTAAAACAAATAATTGAGTCATGTATTTCTTGTATCCCATCGTTTACCCCTCTGTGATTAATTGGTCGATTTTTCTTTCATATAAAAACAAGCCCTGCCTCCCCACACAGGGGTTGGGCAGGCCTCTTATCTCCCGATCTTTCATCCGGCCCTTTTGACCATGCTTTATACACCCGTCACATGTTCCAGGTCCTGAACCGTGTATAAATCGTAATATTTTCCCCGCTTTTTCATCAATTCCTGATGCGTCCCCTGCTCCTGAATCTGTCCGTCTTCCATCAGCACGATCTTGTCGGCGTGGGTAATGGTCGACAGGCGGTGAGCGACGATAAACGTGGTTCGATCACGGCTCAATTTTTCAAGAGATTGCTGGATCAACTGCTCCGATTCCAGGTCTAGTGCCGACGTCGCCTCATCCAGAATCAGGATTTTCGGGTTCTTCAAAAACACTCGGGCGATGGCGACACGCTGCTTCTGCCCGCCGGATAATTTGACGCCCCGTTCTCCGATTTCTGTCTCATAGCCATCCGGAAGTTCCATAATAAAGTCGTGGGCATTGGCTGCCTTTGCCGCGGCGACCACCTCTTCCATCGAGGCCTCCGGATTTCCCATCAGGATATTTTCTTTAACGGAATTGCTGAACAGGATATTGTCCTGTAGCACCATGCCGATATTCTGGCGCAGACTTTCCTGTGTGACATCTCGCACATCAATCCCGTCAATGGTCACTTTCCCCTCCGTCACATCAAAAAAGCGGGGGATCAGACTGATCAGGGAAGACTTGCCGCCACCACTGATCCCGACCAGGGCTACCGTTTCCCCGGGAGAAACAGTGAGCGACACATTTTTCAGAACCGGGGCCTGCTCCTCTTTGTACCCGAAGGTCACCCGGTCAAAGCGCACTTCTCCCCGGACATTTTTAAGCTCAATGGCATCCGGGCGATCCTTGATATCATAGTCTTCATCGAGAAACTCGAACACCCGGTCCATGGAGGCAATCGACTGGGTCAACGTCGTGGAAGAGTTGACCAGCCGGCGCAGGGGCCCGTAGATTCTTTCCAGATAGGCGTAAAAGGCCACGATAGTTCCGATGCTGACTCCCTGGAAAATCACCTGGTAGCCCCCCACCATAATCACAAGAAGGGGCGCAATGTCGGTGATCGTATTCACCACAGCAAATGTCTGCGCATTCCAGGCTGTGTGTGTCAGCGCCTTGTTTAAAAAATGGCTGTTCCGCTTTTCAAACTGTTTCTGTTCATAATCTTCGAGCGCAAAACTTTTCACCACGGAAATCCCCTGAATCCGCTCATGCAGATGCCCCTGCAGTTCAGCCAGGGCCTGGGAACGAACCCGGGTCAAATGGCGCAACCGCTTGTAAAAATATTTCACGGCAACCCCGTAAAGCGGGAAGATGGAAATCGCCACCAGGGTCAGCCAGAAATTGATGTACATCATGATACCGATGGCAATGAAAAGGGTGATCATATCCAGCCAGATGTTCATCAACCCGGTCATGACAAAGTTCTTGGTCTGTTCCACATCATTGATCACCCGGGAAATGACTTCCCCCACTTTGTGATTGTGGTAGTAACGCAGGGAAAGCCTCTGGATATGGGTAAACAGATGATCCCGGATATCATAGAGAATCTTGTTTCCGGTCCACTGGGCGAAATACTGTCGGTAATATTCAACCGGTCCCCTGACAACCGTAAACAAAACAAAGGCCCCGATCATGATGAGTGTAAGACGGGACCATTTTTCTTCACCCGGCATATCCTGAAGCAATACATCATCCACCACGTATTTCAACAACAGGGGCAGGCTCAGCGGAATGCCGAACTTGACGATGCCGATGGCGATGGTGATGAGGATTTCTTTTTTATATGCTGTAACAAATTTCATGTATCGTTTGATGCTATCCAGGGTGGATCCCACCTCTCACATTTCATGACGAAAAAAGAACTCCTTCATCGCGAAGGAGAGTCCTTTTTTTCCAATTTAACATATCTGTCGTACCAGCGTTCCACAAATCCCGGCTGGAACGGCCCTTTCTGTTCTTCCACCCAGCGGATGACCTGCTGGACACCCTGCTGAACCCGCCGGACCACATCTTCCGGATATTTCATCAGCCGGCTGTGCTGGGTGTATTCATCCTTATCCAGTACAATATATGAGCCATCCGGAAAAACTTTCACATCCAGGTCGTAATCGATATAGGAAAGAACGCCGTTTTTATAGTTGAAAGGGGAGCCGATGTTGCAGTAATAATAGATGCCGTCCCGGCGCAGCATGGCAATGGAGTTGAACCACTGCCCCCTTCCGAATGTACATATCGCCGGTTCACGGGTTCTCCAGTGCCGTCCGTCCGATTCCGTTACCCTGACGCGATTGTTTCCTCCGATGATGACATTGGGACTTGCGTGAAGCACAAGGGTCCGGTCCCAGGAACGATGAAATGATTTGTCGTGTTTATAACTCACGATTTTGATCGGTTGTCCAGGTACTGGTGATGTCATCTGTCTCTCCTTTCCCAAATACCTGCATGACACTTGCTGTATCATGAGTGCGTATTTTCCCCCTCATTTCGTATGGAAAGGATCGGGCCGGTTCATGACGAAATTTTTTTAGAGAGCGTAATATATTTCTGAACATGATATCCCAACGACGAATAAAAGGGGATGACTTTTCGGTTGTCCTGATTAATCATAATGAATACATTTTTGACACCCTTTTGTCTAAACCGCTCTTCGAGGGCGTCGACCAGCTTTTTCCCCACTCCCTGCTTTTGATAATCCGGATGAACAGCCAGACGGTAAAAATAGGCCCGATCACCGTCGATGGTTCCCACGATCACCCCGATGACCTGTTCATCCTGTTCCGCTACCATGACAAGTTCACTGTCCCAGGCCAGTTGTTTGGCCAGAGCGTCCAGCGATTCGGCTTCTTTCTGTTCCAGTCCGGTTATTCGCCATATTTCCGTAATCGCTGCGTAATCTCCCAGTCGAAATGATCGTATCTTCAAAAATGACTGCCTCCCTGTCTCAACGTCTCCTGTCTATTGTACACTTTGAAAAGGATTTCAAGCAAGTGTATAAAAAACCCGGTTTGTGCCGGGTTTTTGGGGCTGGATTCGGGTATGGACTGGATCATGGTTTGATCTGATTATATAAGGACGGCCGACGAAGTTTTTTGCCGGGTCTGGAAGACAGGTCATCGTGCCAATCTGCAGCCGTCGTGTTCGCCAGGCTTGATGGAGAGACAGCGATGGTTGAGTGGGGAAAATAGGGGAAAGTCGTTCCGCTATTTCTCGATTTCGCTGTGATTTGATAAAACAGAAGAAAAAATTTCCGTTAAACCAACAATTTCACATTATGCGAAGTATTCACCCGCAGATAAGAGAAAACTTTTCAGCTAAAATTTTCGATTCCCCTCTTTTTCACTGGATAGCGGAAGAAAATTCCGTTGATTTTTCAGCCCTTCGATCAGGTCAACAACGACAGCCCCCCATCCACAATAATCGTCTGTCCCCGGATCATGAAAGCCTGTTCCGAGACCAGAAACATAACCGCATCGGCAAGGTCCTCTTTTTCTACCAGTCTGCCTGCCGGTGTCCGGCGCTTTGAATCTTCTAGCAATTCATCCCGGTTGGGAAAATGGGTCAGGGCGTCGGTATCCACCACCCCACCTGAGACGGCATTGACTGAGATATTTTTCGGAGCCAGTTCCACGGCCAGATAGCGGGTAAGCGACTCCAGCGCCGCTTTGGAAACCCCGACGGTGGTGTAGTTGGGAATGACCCGCTGGGATCCGAGACTGGACAGGCTGACGATTTTACCGCCGTCTCCTTTTTCCATCAGGCGGGCCGCTTCCTGGGCGCAGAACAGCAGCGCTTTACTGTTGATGTTCATCGTCCAGTCCCAGTGGTTTTCCTCCAGTTCCATCGCCGGCCGGAGCACGCCGGATGCAGCGTTGTTGATCATGATGTCGAGACGACCGTAATGCTCTTCAATCTCCTGAAACATCTGTTTGATTTTATCGACATCGCCGACGTTGGCCCGGATCAGTTGCACCCGGACCCCTTTTTGCTCCAGTTCGGCCGCCGTTTCTTCGGCCTTTTTGCGATTGCGAAAATAATTGATGGCCAGATCGCATCCTTGATCCGCCAGCCTGTGTGCAATCACTTTTCCAATTCCTCTTGATCCCCCGGTGACGAGGGCGACTTTACCTTTCATTGACAATTTCTTCACCTCATTTGAAACCCAGTATTAGTACCTGGTAACAATTATAACACACATGCATGAAAAGTCAGGGATTGAACCATGTTATAAAAAAGGAGGGAGTGCGACATGTACGTAGGACGCGAACTGGAAGAACTGGAAGATGTGGCGCTGTCCGACTGGGAACTCAAGGAGTTGGCCTATTACCACCATACGATGTCCCAGCTGGTTCCCTTTTTAAATCAGGAAGGCGTCGCCTTTCACAACAGCATCATCAAGGAAATTGAACGCCGGGGCGGCCTTAAAGGAGATCGGGGAGCCTGGGACCACAGTTCACAGATTATTTACGACTAGATGATAAAGGAGCGAGGCAACATGAATCATTTATCCACCAGAGAACTGATGTATATCGAGGATGAGATCCGAGCCGAGGAGATTACGGCCAAAACACTTAACTGGTGCGCCGGCCACTGCGACGATGAAGAGATTCGCCGGCAGCTCGAGCAGATCGCCGAGAAACACCAGTTAAAGGTAGCCGACCTGTCGCAATATTTTAATCAAACGAGCCGGATCCAATAAAAGGAGGTGTTACCCATGCCCAATAATATAGAAGGAAGAGGACTGACCGATCGTGAAATGGTTCAGCTGTGTCTGGAACTGGAGAAAAACCGCTGCCGCAGTATTGCCGAGACGCTATTGGAAACGGAGCACCAGGAGCTGCGCAATCTCTATCAGGAATGCCTGAATCAGGCCTATGAAAATCAGAATGAACTGTTCCGGCTGATGAGCCACAGGGGCTGGTACGCCGTTGAACCCGCCACCGCCGAACAAATCGGCAAAACCCAGTCTCGCATGCAGCAAAACCTGCACCCGGATCATCAGTTTTAATCGCCGTCCTGTTGCAATCGTTTCACAATCTTCCCGTGGGAGACCGGAAAGGCATAATCATCGAGAGCGCTGAGATCCACCCAGCGTGCTGAAGGAGGAAGGGACGCTTCCTCCTCTTCGATGATCTCGCATTGAAAGACACGCAGGTTCCAGCGCAGGTGGGAGAAAGTATGTTTGACGTCCATCACATGCCCGGCTGTTTCTGCTTTAATAGAAAAGGACTCATACAGGAAACGGCTGAGGGTCTCTTCCCAGTCCTCCCCTTTTTGCCGTTCAGTGTTGGGAAACTCCCAGAGTCCGGCCAGCAGTCCGCTGTCCGGACGTTTATGAATCAGAACTTGACCGCCTTTCATAATGACGCCGGCGACCATATCCACCTCACGGGGCGGTTTCGCTTTTCCCTTCACCGGAAGCTCCTCCTGCACCCCATCCTGATGGGCCTGACAGAATGCGTTGACCGGGCACAACAGGCAGCCAGGTGATTTTGGCGAGCAGACCAGTGCTCCCAGTTCCATCAGCGCCTGATTAAAATAGGACGGATTGTGCACCGCAATAAGCTGACGGATGGACGCTTCAAATTTTTTTCGCGTGGCCGGACGCTGGATGTCATCTCTGACATGAAACAGGCGGGACAGCACTCTCATCACATTACCGTCCACTGCCGGCTCAGGGCGGTTATAGGCGATACTGAGAATGGCTCCTGCCGTATAGGGGCCGACGCCTTTCAGCCGACTGATCTCCTCTCTCGTATCCGGCACTTTCCCACCGTATTCGCTTTTCACTTCCCTGACCGCCTGATGCAGATTGCGGGCACGGGAATAATAGCCCAGCCCTTCCCACAACTTGAGTACCTCTTCTTCATCGGCTTCCGCCAGGCTTTCCAGGGTGGGGAAACGCTCGATGAATTTTTCAAAATAGGGGATCACCGTGTCCACCTGGGTTTGTTGCAGCATGATTTCCGATACCCAGATTTTATACGGGTCCTTGTCCCGCCTCCAGGGCAGATCCCGCAGGTTTTGTTCAAACCAGTCCAGCAGGGCATCCTGAAAACTTTCAATATCAAAATGTTTCGGTACATAATGCTCCGTCATTTAGTTATCCTCCAGCTTAATCTGACGAAAGGCCCAGATGTTGATTTTGTTTTTGCCGCCTTCGACGCAGTGGTCCAGTACGGGATGCGCTTCCCGTGACTGTTTGATTTGCCGGTATGCTGCTTCGGTGTCAACGTCAAACATCTCTACAAACAAATCCGGCTGGTCCGTTCCTTCGTAAAGTTCGAAATGTCGGGCTCCCTGTTTGGCGAGTTCCCGTTTCATCTGTGCGATCAGGCCCAGGTATTCCTGACGCTTCTCCTGTTTTATTTTATATTCAACAAACACCCGAATCACTTGTCATCGCTCCCGTCATATATTTCTAAAGATTGAATGAGGACGTTCTTTTGTGTAAAACATAATGTAAATAAGAAGAAATTTTTATACTGGCTTAACAATTTTATTTTATAATACGGGTAACACAACGAACAGGAGGTTACGTCGTTGGATACAGGCACTCACATTGCAATGGGTTTTGGACTGGCAGGCCTGGCCTATCTGGACCCCGCGGTTCAGTCCGATCCCACACTCGCCATTGCCGTGATGGCCGGTACGGTGGTGGGGTCCAATGCTCCGGATTTCGACGGGTTTCTCCGATTTAAAGGGAATGCCTCTTACATTAAAAATCATCGGGGGATGTCCCACTCGCTTCCCTTTATTCTGATCTGGGGAGTGGTGATCACGGCACTGATCGTGATGTTTTTCCCGGGTGTATCATGGGGACACCTGTTTTTCTGGACCCAGCTCGCTGTTCTGCTCCATGTTCTGATCGATCTGTTTAACGCCTACGGGACGCAGATGCTGCGACCTTTCTCGGAAAAATGGATCTCGTTTAACATCATCAATATTTTTGATCCCTTTATTTTTGTGATTCACTTCGCCGGTTTTCTGATCTGGGCGATTGGATTTCATCCCGGCATCACTTTCGCCGGAATATATTTTATCCTGATCCTGTATCTGATTCAACGGACGCTTTCGCATCAGCAGGTCAAAGAGGAGGTGCGGAAAGCGGCCGGAATCGAGGGGAACTATACGATTACACCGACCATGAGCTGGTCGCAGTGGGGCGTGATTGTGGAAACGCCGGATAGCTGGCATGTCGGGGACTGGAAAAACGGGAAGCTGGAGTGGCACGACCGTTTTCAAAAGCTGCCGGAAAGTGAGATTATTCGTAAGTCAAAACAGGATCCGAAAGTGGCGGCGTTTCTTTATTTTACCCGGTATGCGCACGTTCAGGTGAAAAAACGGGATTTCGGCTATGAGGTCAAATGGTTTGATCTGCGCTACCGGATGCGGTCCCATTACGGGTTTGTGGCGGTGGTCTGCCTGGATGAGCAGTTTGAGCGTCTCAATTCTTATACCGGTTGGGTTTACCGTCCGCAAACGATTGAGAAGAAGCTGGAAGTGGAGAATATTTCGTGAGGATATGTAGAAGGCCCTGCGGCCTCCCTTAAGGAGGAGGCGCGGGGTTTTGTGTTGAATGTCGATCGACGCTTAACCATTCATGATTTTGACATCCGTTTCATGTAGCGGCCTGCAGTACGGTGCTGATTGTTGGCAAAAATTTATCATTTCGGACGCTTTGTCCATTTGATTATGGTTTTTATAATAGACGGCCAATCCCCAGGCTATGATTAATTTCGGTATGACAGGCAATTTGTTAAATACTTGTTGAACATTTTTTATTTGTTCTTCACTCGCCTGATTCGTTAATATTAACCCAACATCCACGTACGCCTGATAGGTTTGAGCGCTTTTCTGTTGTCCGGGATAAACAGAAGATACTGACGCTGATGCTTTTGCTTTGCGGGCCAGCCTCAGACCTTCCTGATAATCCTTTGTATTCAAATAATGATTCAAGGATTGTATGTTCAAATTAAACGATTGAAACAACGGTTCCTGCTCTTCCCAATTTATTTTGTTCATTTCGGCAAGGGCCTGTTGAAATTGGCCATATAACAGATATGAGAGTGCTGAGTGATAAGCTGTCATAAACGCTTTGATGTCCCCCATTGATAATTTAATGGAACCATTTAATGTTTTGATCAATGATTCGGGAGACTCCTTTTTTAGACTTTGATTTATCTTATTTTTTGCCTTAAATCTCATGTAAATGACCAGCCCAATCACGAACAGAACGGTTATGAGTACGGTTGGGTTTTGATTGGTGTTGTTTGCCAGGCTAATGAAGGCAACTATGATTATGATCAGTGACGGTATCCATAGTTTTAGCAAGTATTTATTATTTTTGTTCACGATTTTCATACACACTCCTTTATTTATTGTGAAATGGGGAATGGGGCCGTTGAGTCAGGCACTTCGTTTGCTTTCATGTTACAAACATACTCGCGGGTATGTCTGTAACAGGCGGTTTAATCCAGACAAAATGGCAACATCAAATTGTTTGTTTTTATAGGAATTCTTCATTTATGGGAAATTCCTTTTTTTTAAACGAATTTTTTGGGTTTTTGTCGAACACATCTTTTTCGGGGGGTTGTTGGTTTTATACTTCTAAAAATTTCCCGACAAAAAAATTAACCTTGAATGGCGGTTGCCAATCAAGGTTAAACAAATCAATTTATTTGTAGTTGCAACTTAATTTTCCTCTCACCTTTTTCTGTTTCCTCTTTGCCCAACTTTAATAACTTTTAATACTTCCTGCACTTTTGCATCTGGACTGACAGCCATCTGCTCAAGAAAGTTAAAAATTTTCACCAATGTGTGTTTTGCATTACCTTCTTGCAATAACTTTTATTATAAAGGGATTTATACATCTCCAAAAACCAAATGTAATAATATCTGATCTCACCAGCCTAACTTTTTTCGTACGTTGGAGTTACCTCTACCTCAGGAATTGCTTCGAGCAATTTTTTTAACGTTTTTGTATTCCAACCTTTCTCACCTTACTTTCCTGAGAGAGCCTGTGTCTGTCGAGTAAACGACTTGATTTATTTTTACACATAATTTTGGACTTGATCAGGTAGACAAACCATCTCATTTTTTTCTTTCTACAGTTCACGTATAATTACATCGCATTTATCTTCTTCAGCAACTTCCAATGCAGTGTACAGTACCTCAAAAAATGTTTTCCCTTCATTTGTTGCAAAATAATTTGCTAAATTTGTGACCTTTGGGCTAATATTTTCCCCCCATGGAGGTTTTTTAGACAAATCGTCAATATCCCAAATCACCTTATCAGGAGGCATGTCTTGTAATTGGCGTTCAATATCTATAGCTTCTTCCTTTGCTTTACTAACATCTGAAAATGGGAGTTTTTCATAGTATAATTTCTTCATTAAATAAGGATATTTTGTTCCCCATCCATGTGGCTCCAAATGATAAGAAATGGTCGAGAAGAATGAATGAAGAAAATCACCTCTCCCTATTTCATAAAAGAAACAATCCACCAAAAAACCGACTGCCAACTTCTTCACCTCCTACTGCTTAAAAATGATTTCTGCCACTCCATTTGTTTTAGAATTAATGCTGTTTTTAATCTCCGCTTTTTGTAAATTTTTAAGTAACTCTTGTTTCTTTCCTTTACTTAAATTTAAGTTCTTTGGTATTTGAGGTTTTAAAGGTTGTGTAGGATCAATTCTACATCTACTATTGATTTTTTACCACTACCTGCTTGTGTATCTGAATTTTATTACCATCATATTTTAATACACTCGAAACGATTTGTAGGGCATTGGACATCGATATTAAAGACCTTATGGTCTTAGAGGACTAAGCCTGTTTTTTCATTCTTGAGCAACCATTTACTATAGCAGTCGAGGTTAATCTCAGTTGCAAAATTTTATAAATTTCAAAAGGCAGGGAGAAAGCGAAGGTAAGAAAAAACAGGTCGATAATGGTGGTATCTAACCAATACCGACTTGTTTCATGTATCGCCACTGCGATATTTAGGTTATATTTTTAACATTTTTGTTCGTACATCGAAATGGAAAAATCTATATACAGGTATTACATGGGTTATATGTATTATTGGTTTAATGATGAGGTCATTCGTCACTGGGTAGCCCCACCACAAAAAAGAAACCTTGAAAGGCATATAACCAATCAAGGCTTCTTTATTTTAAATTATTTCTCAAGGGTATCAATATAACCACTTACTGATTGGATCATACCGATATCAGAGGGTCTGTCAATTTTTCTGTGTAAACCCCAGACCCTGTTAATTTAGATGGGGCTCTATCCGATCCTCAAAATAGATCGCGAGCTGAGAAAGGATTTGACCCCAGTTCTGAATACGCCCCGTCCATTTTTTTAAAACATCCTGTGTGGCTAAATAAAGCATTTTGAGCAAAGATTCATCATTTGGAAATACACTTTTTCCTTTGGTCACTTTTCGTAATTGCCGGTGGTAGCTTTCGATGATATTTGTCGTGTAGATGAGTTTGCGAATTTCAGCTGGATACTTGAAAAAGGTAGCCAGTTCGTCCCAATTATTTCGCCATGAGCGGACAATGATCGGGTATTTCTTCCCCCATTCCTGCTCAAAACGGTCCAGTTCCAGAAGAGCGGTTTCTTCATTTACCGCTTTGTATATCGGTTTTAAATCATGGGTGACTTTTTTGAGATCTTTGTAAGACACAAATTTAGTTGAATTTCGAATTTGATGAACGATGCACTTCTGGATTTCCGTTTTGGGAAAGCTAGCCTGAATCGCATCGGAGAATCCCTTCAAGTTGTCCACGCTGGCAATGAGGATATCTTCAACACCACGGTTTCTTAGGTCGTTACAGACATTCATCCAGAATTTAGAGGATTCACTTTCACCAATCCAGATTCCTAATACATCTTTGTAACCTTCTAGGTCAATGCCAATCACCATATAAGCTGCTTTGTTTACATACTAAGACCCGATCACGTATAATTAAGTTCGCAAAAAGGGAAAGGAAAAGAAAGCCATCGGAAACTCCGAATAGGTAAGTGTGCAGCAAACCAAAAGGAGTTGAAACCGATGGCTTACCAGAATTCTACCGTATCTTTGGAACAAATGCTACTTCAATTTATGTCAGAACAAGATCCGATGCTGTCAATGCTACAATGGTTGTGTAATCAAATGATGGAAGCAGAACTGTCTGCCAAAATCAAAGCCCAAAAATCAGAACGAACAGATCAACGTACAGGTTATCGATCAGGCTACCGTGTTCGGCGGTTTGACACCAGAATGGGCACGATGTATCTCTTCGTTCCTAAACTTCGAAAGGGAGGCTATGTGCCTTTCTTTGTCACAGAGAAATCACGATCGGAAACCGCCTTGATCCAAGTCATCCAGGAAGCCTATGTTCAAGGTGTATCGACTCGAAAGATCAGGAAACTCGCCAGTAGCTTAGGTATTGAGTCCATCTCAAGAGGACAAGTCTCTCAGATCACACGTGAGCTAAATGAACAGGTCGAAGCATTTCGAAACCGGCTCTTACAAAAAACCTACCCTGTGCTATGGGTCGATGCCCTTTATGAGAAAATCCGAGATGGGCATCGCGTGGTAAATATGGCCGTTCAAGTCGTCATTGGCATCGATAAAGATGGAAAACGAAACATATTAGCCGTCCAACCCATGCATGAAGAGTCTGAATCCACATATAAGGACTTGTTTGAACACCTTAAGTCTCGAGGTCTTCAAGATGTTTGGCTGGTTGTATCCGATGCTCATAAAGGATTAGCGAAAGCTATTAAGGAATCATTTGTCGGATGTTCCTGGCAGCGGTGCAAAGTGCATTTCATGCGAAATATTCTTGCCCGTATTCCGAGCCGGGAAAAAGAAACTTTCGCCTCCCGCCTCAAACAGATCTGGCTTCAACCGGACTATCAAACAGCGACTACTTATGCCGAAACCCTAATGGAAGAGTATGAGGATAGATATCCATCAGCTATTCAGATATTGGAAACAGGACTGGAAGATTCTCTGCAGTTTTATCACTTTGAACAGATGGATCACCGAAATATTTCCTCCACAAACATATTAGAGCGATTAAACCGGGAAATTCGCAGACGAACTAATGTCGTTGGAATATTCCCGAACCAGGATTCATACATCCGTCTGGTAACCAGTTACTTAATGGAATACCATGAAGACTGGTCCACCGGACGATCATATATAAACCCAAAAATCTTACAGGAAATTCAAGAACAAAGAAAAGCGGCATAACCCTTTTCGGGGTTCTGATGGTTTTTGCGAACTTTATTTGACACTAGCTAAGACCCTATTCATTTATTCTGGATAATTTCCCCACCAAACGTATGGAAGCATATCAAATAAATAGTGTCCTGCTGATGCCTTACTGAAATAACTACCTTTCTGCTACTACATAATTATAGGTGGGGCGGGACTGTAAAATATTTTGTGTAAACTCCTAACCTCATAGATTTTGTCACAATATTCATAGAAAGGTTGGGAGTGTATATGAGGGTCTTATTACCCTATTCATTTATAATAATGGAGGCGATTTATATGGAAAATAATAAACTGGTGGCTATAATTAAAAACAAAACATTAATGATAATTATAATATTAATTTTATTATTTTTAATTTATCTATCAATATTACCTAAAGATTTAGGGTTTAAATTTGAGTTTTTTATAAATGATATTTTGTTTTTTTCAGAGTCGGACAAGATCAAGTCCAAAATTATGTGTAAAAATGAATCCCCCGGCTAGAAGATGAAGT
>JACDOE010000015.1 GCA_017656255.1 Bacillaceae bacterium | reverse complement strand
GAGCGTACGGTTCATACCCGTGAGGTCGGGGGTTCGATTCCCTCCGCCGCTACCAATTACAAACAAAACAGCACTTACCTTTCCGGATAAGTGCTTTTTTTGTTGGTTAGGAAACTATGGTTTGAGACGTGTCGTCGAATACTTCGTAATATCAAGGATTATTAAGGACGCAAAATATAACGGAAATATATTTCCCTAATTCTCAAAAACGTGGAAGATCCAAAATAATTGCGGAGAATCTTACCGCTAATTGGGGTGAATACTTCGCATAATTTTTAATTGAGGCACATAGCGGAAAATTGTTCCGTTAAATTTTAAAAATCGTGAAAAACCGGATGATAGCGTAAAAAAGTTCCGCTATTTCGAATCCGAAGCCGGTTTATAACCTTCGATCACCGGTCAGCTTCATCACGGAACTCTAACCCATACTTTATTTACAGGGTAAACATGATGGCGAAAAAATGCAACACACTTCCCGCCAGTACGAATGAGTGCCAGACCGCATGGTGATAACGAAATAACCTTTTGACATAAAAGAGGGTGCCAACCGTATAAAAAATTCCTCCGGCTACCAGAAAGGTAATCGCAGCTGTAGGCATAACCGAAACAACCCTGTCGAAAGCAAATACAATCAGCCATCCCATCAAAATATAGATCAATGTTGAGACAATAACAAAACGTTTAACAAAAAAGGATTTAAAGACAATACCAAAAACGGCCATTCCCCAAACCACACCGAACAGGACCCACCCAATGGTTCCTTTTACAACCGTTAACAGGATCGGCGTGTATGTGCCGGCGATAAACAGATATATGGAGGAATGATCCAGTATCTCAAAAACATTTTTGACTTTTCCGTTTGGAAAACTGTGTAGCAGTGTCGAACAAATGTAAAGCAACAGCATGGAGGCTCCAAATACAGTGAAGCTGACCACATGTGAGGCGGTTCCGTACATCGCAGCAAAAACAACCAGAATCACAAGCGCCGGAATACTGAGGATAACTCCGATACCGTGGGTAATAGCATTGACAATCTCTTCTTTTTTGGAAAACGTATGAGTTATTGTCATATCTCACAATCCTTTTTTGTCAGTTACCTCATTATACCATAAGTACACTTTCGTACTTAGTCACACTTAAAAATTAAAAAACCGTTGTATATTTTTATTCCGGACAGGTCATCATATTAAATGTCGGGTACGTAACGGTTGAGCCCAGATCCATCTACGCTCCGATAAAAAGGGGTGTAGATGGGTCGGCCGAAGATTGCATACAGGTCAACCCACTGGCTTGTATGCAGTCGGAGGGAAGATCCTGTACGGTTGGGAAAGGTTCCGTTATAGTCGATTCAATTAAGAATATGATTATAACGGGATCCCAACCTATCGTACAGGGTCGAGCGAAGATCGTACAGGGTGCCGCAGGCTCACACCATGAGTTAATGGTCGTATGCAGCCGAGAGGTTGCATACGGCTGTACAGGTATCCTGTACGGTCGAACGAACCATCATTATGGGTGATGACCTGTTCGGTTATGGTCGAAAGATCATAGCCGGATAAAAAGTCATCCATAATGGTGCAAGGTAGACCGTTACGTGCTCGATTTATATTTTCAGAACTGGCATAAACAAACCCCGGTTTAAGGGTTCAGTATCAACTTGCTACGTACAGGCAAGTTTTTTAATTGTATTTTTCCCCTTTACCGGTATCAACCGTTAAAGAATGATCCTTATCATTTACAGAAGCGTATAAAATTTGCTCCAGGTCTTCAACTCCCAGTTCAGCCAGTCGCTCCATTAACCATGTTTTATCTTTATGGATCAGCTCAAGATTTTTTTCTTGAATTTTACCTTCGACAACAACGGATAAAGGCAATCCCTGATATTCCACATTCAGATTCAGATGGCGGGGTGTAAGAGGCGCAAGGTCTTTTTTGGGAATGATACTGATTTCCCCGGTCGGTTCTAACAGGGCGTAATCAATCTTCTCAATATCCGGATATCCGGCTGCCCGAACATTAGACAACAATTCCACCAGTGAAAATCGGGAACGTTCCAGATTGGATTTGATGATTTTTCCGTGTTTAATCAAAATAGTGGGTTCCCCCAGGATATAACGATTAAATTTACGAAAAAGGGTCATTTTGGACATCAGGATATGAATGATAGCCACAATCATAATACCTGCAATCGTTCGTCCTACCTGTTCAGTGACGATGGGCGTGACCGCCAGGGTGACGACGAACACGATCGCTGTCAGGTCGTGGGGGGTTAGCTGGGATATGGCCGATTTTCCCATCAGTCGAATTAAAACAATCGTCAGAACAAATAATAAGATCACCTTGCCGGCATAAAGTAGCATTCATGTCCCTCCGCATCTATATCTGATTGATGTATTTAGGTTGTGTTCGGAAAGCAGTAAATTATACGGGACATTCACCGGTATTTTTCCATAAAATACATTTGAAATTTAAGTTGATCCCTGTTATATTAATAATTGTCGCCTGAAAATATCGGCCTGCTGATCGTTGACATCCTTAAAAAAACATTTGCAAGAAAGTCAAAAAGTTGCTATACTGTTTCTTGTCGCTGTTAAGTGGTTGTCAAACGGGAAGTGGCTCAGCTTGGTAGAGCACCTGGTTTGGGACCAGGGGGTCGCAGGTTCGAATCCTGTCTTCCCGACCATCATGCGGGTGTAGTTCAGTGGTAGAACATCGGCCTTCCAAGCCGAATGCGAGGGTTCGATTCCCTTCACCCGCTCCATTGATTTGCTTTGAGTTCTACGTCGAATTGCTTCTTTGTTCAAAGAACATCTTAGATATTTAATTAACACAAATGACATCCTATTGCATAGGATAACATCAACGTTTGCAACGCGGTTTTTCGCTCCATTCGGGACGAAGGGTCGCGTTTTTTATTTTATGATTCAGATCACATTCTCCGGTATGATAAACTGAAATAGAATGCATAACATCCGGGGGTGGCAGATGGATAACGAGCAATCATTACTTTATCGCTATCAGGAAAAAACACCGTTATCTGTGACGGGGCTTGCCGGACTGCAGTGGTTCATCGTCACATTTTCAAGCAGTCTGGTGGTACCACTGGTGATCGCAGAAACGTTTCAACTATCGGCACAGCAGACGGGAGAATTCGTCCAGCTCACCTTTTTCTGGGTGGGGATTGCTTCCCTGCTTCAGGTTTTGTTCGGGCACAGGCTCCCGATCATTGAAGGACCTGCCGGCATGTGGTGGGGTATTTTCATTATACTGGGACAATTGGGGATTTCACTGGGGAAAACACCGGCAGAAATTGGCCGTAATCTGGAGTTCGGTTTGATCAGCGCAGGTATTTTGCTGGCATTGATTGGGCTCCTGGGATGGGTAGAGCACCTGAAGAAAATATTTACGCCTCTCGTAACCGGCACTTATCTTGTTTTACTTGCCATTTCATTGAGTGGTTCCTTTTTAAAAGGCATGCTCGGAATCGGGTATTTTCATGATGGGGTTCACCCCGGGATCGCACTGGTTTCACTTTTTCTTGCTGCCTTTACACTGGTACTCGTGTTTACTCCGTGGAAATGGGCCCAGAGTTACGCCATGATCATCGGCATCACACTGGGGTGGATCATATTCGGGCTTCTGGGATGGGCCGGCGAATCGGCAACTGAATCGGTACCGGTGATGGATCTGCCGGTTCTGTTTTTCTGGGGAATGCCTGAATTTGATCCGGGGGTGACGATCACATCGGTATTGACCGGGTTTATCCTGTTGACGAATCTGGTGGCCAGTATTGTGGTCATGGGGAAAGCGGCCCGGATCACTCCTGATACATCCATGTACAACAGAGGCGGCACCTTTACCGGGGTGGCTCATATGCTGTCGGGGATGGGCGGTATTGTCGGGCTGGTTCCGCTGTCCATTGCGGCCGGGATTGTCGAGGTGACCCGGATTGCTTCACGGGCCCCGTTTATACTGGCATCCATCCTGATGATCGCGATGGGATTCTTTCCGGTGATCGGGGGCTTTTTGTCCGGATTGCCGGCACCGGTTGGGTACGCCGTTTTATTCATCAGCTTTACCCAGTTGCTCGGGTTCGGATTTAAGGACCTGTCGACGGTAGCCTGGAATAAAACCTCGGTTATGATTGCGGGGAGTGCCATCATGCTGGGAAGTGGCCTGATGTTTGTGCCGTCTTCCGCACTGACGGAGTTACCGCAACTGGTCGGATTTCTAATCGGAAATGGCTTGATGATGGGCGTACTGGTCTGCATATTCCTGGAACAGGTTGTGTTTCGTCAACAGCGATCAGCGAATAACCGCGTGGAATGAAACCTGTCCGCCATTCAACTGTGTGAACATTTTGCCGACACTTCCGATCAGGACCTCCGGATCCTGCCTGAAATCCGGGGGAAGATAAATGACATGAAGCAGGTTTTGAGACTGATCGGTGATCCGGGTCCGGGTGGAATCAACCACGGGACTGCCGAAAGGTCCCTGGTCATCCGCCAGAATTAATTTATCCGTACAAGAAATGGTACGCCCGTTCAATCCTTCGAAGGATTCATCGGGTTTACCCGGCCGGCAGGTGATGGTTCCCCTGATTTGATCCCGGTCATAGATTCCGAAGGGAAGTCCATAATACATGGACAGGAAGTTGTTCACATCCACGGCGGTATTAATCCAGTACAGCGGTTTGTTTTGCAGAACCCGCCGAATCAGGGCTTCCGAAGAGGGACGGTAGCGGGACGGGTCCATCCCTATTTTTTTAAATGCGTCTCGCCAGCTTTGAATCGCGGGAATGTCGGTGACCCGGCCGGGCTTTTCATATTCATTCCGTAAATTCTCGGCAAACAGGTTGACTCTTCCTTTAAAAAATCCGGGCGTTTCGCTGACGCTGACCTGATCATAAGCCAGCACACAGAGGGACAAGCTTGCCAGCCTTTCTTTCAGGTTATCATCTATAGTAATAGATGTGTTGTGGGACAAGTTCGACGACCTCCTGTCTCAAGCGTTTGATTCTTTTAATATCCTATCACAGTTCTCAATAAAAACTAAAAAAGAGAGGCGTGTGATCATGGAACGATTGAAAAAAATCTTGCAACGGATCGATGGAAAAGGGTACAAAGCCTATAAAGATATACAGGGATCTTATACGTTTCCCTTTTTTACCCTGCATATTGATCATGTCCAGGGGGATCCTTTTGCAGCCCCTTCCCGGATTCGGGTGGAAATTCCGCAATCCAGAGCGACCTGTGACAAAGAGTGGTACCAGTCTTACCACCGGACCGTCGCTCTAGAAGACTTTTTGACCCGGGAAACGGCGCGGGCGATCAAAGATCATGAAGCCGGTGTCAGAGGGTCCGGAAAAAGTGGCATGATCGCCGTCGATGCACCGGGACAGGAAATCCTCCCTCGTACATCCGTCAAAGTCACGGATCAAAAGGTGGACGTTCGGATGTCAGTGGGACTTCCGGCTGCCGGGCGAAGAATTTTAGGCAAACAGGCCGAGAAAATGTTTTTTGATGCCATTCCGGCCATTATTCAGAAAGCGATTCTGGAACGGAACGAACCGAAACTGATCCGCCACCTGCAGTTGTCGGACCAGCAGGATGCGATTCGCAGGTATTTACACGAAAACGACTATGTGGCATTCGTGGCGAACGGGTCCATTTTGCCCCGGGAGAGCGGTGTCAGTAATCGCCCGTTAAAAGGGAAAAATGTGATCGCGTTTCAATCGCCGCCCTCACTGGAGATTGAGATTCCCGTTCCCCATCGGGAACCGATCAAAGGGATGGGGATTCCGAAGGGTGTAACCCTGATTGTCGGTGGCGGTTATCACGGAAAAAGTACGCTGCTCAAGGGGATTGAACGGGGCGTGTACAATCATATTCCGGGTGACGGAAGGGAATATGTGATTACCGATAACAGTGCCGTCAAGGTGAGAGCGGAAGATGGGCGAAGGGTGGAGAAAGTCAATATTTCACCCTTTATATCCAATCTGCCCTTCGGTCAGGATACGGTTCAGTTTTCAACGGATGATGCCAGTGGAAGCACCTCGCAATCGGCCAATATCATGGAAGCACTGGAGATGGACAGCAGGCTTTTACTCATTGATGAAGATACCAGTGCCACCAATTTTATGATCCGGGATGCCCGGATGCAGGAGTTGGTTACCAAGGGGAAAGAACCGATTACCCCGTTTATCGATAAAGTGAATCAGCTGTATCATGACTTTGGGGTATCAACGATTCTCGTTATCGGGGGTTCCGGTGATTATTTTGATGTGGCGGACACTGTTATCATGATGGATGAGTACCGGCCCTACGAAGTGACGGCGAAGGCAAAGCAGATTGCCGGCAGTATTGAGAACCGGAGAAAGAAAGAAGGGGGCGGCGCATTCGGTGAGGTCACTCCCCGTGTGGTGGAACCCCGCAGTTTTGATGCGTCCCGTGGTAAAAAAGAAAAAGTAGATGCGAAGGGACTTCATATGATTATCTATGGCAGAACCGACATTGACCTGACCTTTGTGGAACAACTGGTGGATCCCAGCCAGACCCGGGCCATTGCCACCATGATGAAATATCTGTCCCGAAACATTCTCGACGGAAAAAAGACGTTGCAGGAAGCGATCGAAGAATTGTATGAACGAATTGAATCAAGACAGGATCTGGATTTAATCTCCCCTTTTTACGGGCAGCATCCGGGAGATCTGGCGCTTCCCCGCCGACAGGAACTGGCAGCCGCCGTGAACCGGATGAGAACGTTAATCGTAAAATAAATTTATATCGAGGAGAGAGGTTATGAAAGAAGTCACGATTTACACAGATGGGGCTTGCTCAGGTAATCCGGGTCCCGGCGGCTGGGCAGCCGTTTTGATGTATGGCGATCATGTCAAAGAAATCACCGGGTATGAGGAAAATACAACGAACAACCGGATGGAGTTGAAAGCGGCTGTCGAAGCTCTGAAAATGTTGAAGGAACCTTGCCAGGTAACGCTGTACAGTGACAGTGCTTACTTGGTCAACTGTTTTCAACAGGGCTGGTATAAAAACTGGATCAAAAACGGCTGGAAGAACAGCAAGAAACAGCCGGTGGAAAATCAGGATCTGTGGAAAGAATTGCTGAAGTTAATGGAAAAACACGATGTCACCTTCGCCAAAGTAAAGGGGCATGCCGACAACAAGTGGAACAATCGCTGTGACGAGCTGGCGGTTGCGGCCATCAAAGAGAACCAGTAACGTCTACCGAAATATTTTTACAAGAAAGGAGGGAAGGGGCATGAACCGTCGTGATTTAGAAACACTCAAAGAAGCGTTGATCCAGTATGCGAAACAAATCGGGATTGACAAGATCGGCTTTGCCAGTGCTGATCCGTTTGTAGAACTCAAAGAACGATTGATCAAACACCGGGAACTGGGATATGAGTCCGGTTTTGAGGAAAAAGACCTTGACCGGCGTACGGACCCGTCACTAACCATGGACGATGCCAAATCAATCATTGCCATTGCCGTGGCCTATCCGTCGCGGATGAAAAATCCACCTCAATCCCGACCCGGAGAATATAGAGGGGTACTCTGCCGATCGGCCTGGGGCCAGGATTATCATGATGTGCTCCGGGATCGTCTGGAGCAGCTTGAACACTTTTTAAAAGAGAGGGTCCCCGGTGTCAAAACGGAATCGATGGTGGATACAGGTGTTCTATCCGATCGTGCTGTCGCTGAAAGAGCGGGACTGGGCTGGACCGGTAAAAACTGCTCTCTGATCACGCCGGAATTCGGTTCGTGGGTGTACCTGGGTGAAATGATCACCAACCTTCCCTTCCCTCCGGACACACCGGTTGAGGACGGCTGCGGTGATTGCAACATCTGTGTGGAGGCCTGTCCAACCGGCGCATTGGTTCAGGGGGGACAACTGGATTCACAGAGGTGCATCGCCTATGTGACCCAGTTGAAAAATTTTGTTCCGGATGAATTTCGTGAGAAGATCGGAAACCGCCTGTACGGTTGTGACACCTGTCAGCAGGTCTGTCCGAAAAACCGGAAGGTTCATTTTAACCATCAGAAAGAATTTGAACCGAATCCGGATATCGCCAAACCTTTATTAAAACCCCTCCTCTCGATAGGAAAAAAGGCATTTCGCGAAACATTTGGGCCTACGTCAGCCGCCTGGCGAGGCAAAAAACCGATTCAGCGAAATGCCATCATCGCACTCGCCCATTTTAAAGACCGCTCTGCCGTACCGGATTTGATCCGGTTGCTCGAAGAAGATCCGAGAGAAGCTATCCGGGGAACCGCAGCATGGGCCCTCGGCAAAATCGGGGGAAAACAGGCGGAACAGGCTTTAAAAAAGGCGAAAATGAAAGAAAAAAGCTCTCAGGTGGTGGATGAGATAGATAAAGGCCTGAATATGTTAATTGATGAAGGGGGATCTGCCTAGAATTTATCCGGGAAAAAGGCTATGATGGAGAATAAGACGTAAGATGGGAGGGAGCAAGCATAAATGTCACGTGATTTAACCGTGAAGTATGGCGAGATGGATAGTCCTATCGGTCCGATCACAATAGCTTCAACACCACGGGGCATCTGTCAGATCCGATTCGGGAACAGTGACTCACAGAAGTTCTCCCTGTTGCGCTGGTGTCAGAAATGGATCAATTCTGATTTCCAGGCAGATCATCTGCAAAGAGATGATGATGCTCATCGGGAAGTTGTTGAGCAGCTTGAATCATATTTTGCGGGAGAACGCTGGGAATTTACCGTTCCACTGGATATCCGTGGTACTTCATTTCAAAAAATGGTCTGGTCCGAACTATTGCAGATCCCATACGGAGAGACGAGATCGTACAAAGACATCGCTGTGAATATGGGCGCTCCCAAAGCGGTTCGGGCTATAGGTGGAGCCAATAATAAAAACCCTCTCCCGATCCTGATTCCCTGTCACCGTGTCGTTGGTTCCAATGGGGCCATGGTCGGTTACGGTGGCGGCATTCACATCAAAGAGTTTTTACTGGAGCTGGAAAGAAAACAAATTCTGGCTGAACAGGCACGATAACCTTGATAAAAATTGTTTGAGATCAACGTGAGATCCGAAGCGGATCTCATTTTTTATTGTCCGGGAAAGCTATGGTTTGAGATGACTGTGAATAAAAACTTAAATCCGACCTCCGGCTTCTGACCTCTGACCTCCGGCAAGCCAGATAGGTGAAAACCCCCATACCTTCCTATTTTAAATTGTAATACTGTTTACATGGAGCAACACGAAAGGAATACAGCAAAGAAATGGGGGAATAGCGATGCAATTTCCGATTATTGAGTTTCCCTGGCTGGGCTCGGGAACCGTCATTGCCATCATTGCCGTCACGCATGTACTGGTCAATCACGCGGTGGCGATCGGGGGTTCTCTTCTGATGGTGGGGTTGGAATATCGGGGCTGGAAAATGAACAGGCCTGATCTGGATCAGGTTGCCCGAAAAATGAGCAAATGGATTCTGATCATCACCACGACCGTCGGAGCGCTGACCGGGGTAGGCATCTGGTTTTCGACCATGGTGATTCAGCCGAATGCCATCGGATCATTGTTGCGTGTGTTTTTCTGGGCCTGGTTTACAGAGTGGATTGTGTTTGTCGCTGAAGTTATTTTAATTCTTACTTACTTTTTCACCTGGGATAAATGGACAGGGAAGAAAAAACTGCGGCATATTCGCACAGGGATGGCGCTCAGTTTTGCTTCCTGGCTGACCATGACCATTATTACGGCGGTGCTGGCCGCACAACTGACACCGGGTCAGTGGATTGAAACCCGCTCCTTCTGGGATGCTGTAGCCAACCCGACCTGGTTGCCGTCTCTGTTCTTCCGTACGTTTGTGGCCATCGCACTGGCTGTGGCGGTGTTCAGTCCGTTCATCCGCTGGTTTGTTAAAAATGAAGAGACACGTGCCACCATTCTGAGCGACTTCGGAAAGTGGATGATGGTCTCCATTCCGTTCATGTTAGCGTTTGGTATGTGGTACGTCAGCAATCTGCCGGAAAAAGCCCTGGAACTGATCGTCTGGGCCTCCGGGTTGCAGGGTAAAGAAATGGTATTCCGGTTGTTGCATTTCTTCGCTATTTTGATCATGTTCTTCCTGGGATTCCGCCTGATTACCAACCCGAAACGGGTATCGCTCGTACTCAGTGCTTTTGTCGCATTTCTGTCCATTGGCTTGATCGGGGAATTTGAAATGATTCGGGAAACGATTCGGAAGCCCTATGTGATCTATGATTATATGTATGTTAACGGTATTCGCGTCGATGAGGTAGAGAAGTTCAACAAGGAAGGTTTTCTGCCCAATTCCAAATGGATGGCCGTTGATGAAGTAAACGAAGACAATGTGGTTGAAGCCGGAAGGGAAATCTTTAAAGGTCAGTGTCTGGCCTGTCATACCGTGGATGGCTGGAGAAGCAAACGGGCGCTGGGTGAAAGAATCGAGGGCATGACCGCGGAAGGTCTGGATAACTATATCAAGAATCTTCATACCGCCCGCTACTTTATGCCGCCATTTGCCGGAACGGATGAGGAACGGAGAGCACTGGCGCTTTACCTGGAGAAGGCGGTTAACTCACCGGAACAATTAGATGGAATGGCAGGTGAAAGCAAATGATGAATCTGCTTGCAGCACAGACGATGATTCCCAACGATTTTGAACTGGCTATTCCGGGGAATATCGGGTTCTTCAAGGTGCTACTCGTCGTCAGTTTTATCCTGCATATTTTCTTTGTAAACTTGACCGTGGCAGGCAGTGTACTGGCCGTATTTAACGAATGGCGCGGCTGGATAAAAAACAATCCCAGATGGGATCGACTGGCGGAAAAACTGGCGGTACAGGTATCGATCCATAAAAGTCTGGCCGTTGTCCTCGGGGTCGCACCGCTGCTTATTATCAGTGTTATCTATACACGCTTTTATTATCCGTCTACCATTTTGATCGGAAAAGCATGGTTGATGCTCATTGCAATTATCATTGTGGCCTTCTTGATGTTGTACGTTTACAAGTTCACCTGGGAACGCTGGCAGAATAAAAAAGGTTTGCACCTGTTCTTCGGTCTGGGTGGGGCGCTCCTTTTACTCTATGTACCGCTGGTTTTCCTGACAAGCGTTGCGTCGATGCTTCAACCCGAACTCTGGAAAGAAGGCTTGTCCATCTTTACGGCATTCTTCCATTATCCGACTATCTGGGAACGTTATCTGCATTTTCTGTTTGCTACCATGGCGATTATGGGGATTTATCTGATCGTGTTGGGCAACCGTCAGAAACGGGAGAATCCGGAGGACGGTGAGTTATTTGTCTCTTTCGGAAAAAATGTCGCGCTGCTGTTTACATTCTTGCAACTGGCGGCCGGCCCGATTCTCCTGTTCAGTTTAAAAGGCGATGTGATGCAGCTGTTTTTGGGCGGTTCAGCTTTACAAACCGGGTTACTGGTCGTGGGTATTATCCTGGCCCTGTTGCTCATCTTCTCGCTGTATCAATATAAACGGAGCGATTCCCGTATCTGGCTCCGCTCTGCACTGGTTCTGATAGTACTGGTTGTGAGCACGATGGGGTGGCTTCGCCATGAGGTGCGGGATTCCTATCTGGCCCCCTATGAGAATCAGGCTGTTCACGATGAGCAAGTGACGGAACAGGCGCTGGAGAAATAAAATTCAAAAAAAGGACACCTTCTTCATCCTGATTAGAGTAAAACCCCGGGTATACTAGTACCCGGGGGTTTTTATTCACGTGATCCGTTATCCCAATGTCAAGGAAAGGAAATGGGTATTATGGGACGTTTCAAGAAACAACAACTGTACTGGGCCATTATGTTTTCAACCATTATCCTGGTTTTTATCGTACAATCCGCGTGGTACGTCTATTACAGTCAATTTCATAATATATCGAAGGAAGCGGACCTGCTGTTCCGTGTGCTGATCATTCTGAGCGGTGCCGTGCTGCTCGCGATGTTCTTTTTCTACAACATTAACCGTATTGATTCCAGAGTCAAAAAGGAGCAGGAACGCTTTGAATCGATTGTGGCAGCCGTCAAGGACGGGATTTTGATCATGAATGATGACCGGTCGATTGAATTTATGAATGAAGCGGCGGAAGACATGACCGGATGGAAGGTCGGGGAAAAAGTCCCTTACTGTTCGTACTGTCAGGATCGGGATGTCCTTCCGGGTGAGGAGCGTTGTCTTTTGGCCAATCCGGAGGCACTGGCCTATTTTGAGGCGGATATGCCCGTGTACAGGGGCAAGAAACAGCGCACATTCGAGATGAGTACGGCGTTTATAGATCAGGTGGAAGAAAATAAACGGCAGATGATTCTGGTGATGCGGGACAACGAATTAAAACGCAATGAAGAGCGGGCCAAGCTGGCTCAGATCCTGATTCATGAAACACTGGCCGCCCAGGAAGCGGAACGCAAACGACTCGCCCAAGAACTGCATGACGGGATCGGTCAGTCCCTTTACAGCATTAACATCGGGCTGAAAGCTATTGAATCGGGAATAAAAAAGGATGATACCACCGGCCGCCATTTTTCCGTGCTGGAGAAAACCCTGCAGGATGTTGTGAAAGAAGTGAAGACCCTTTCCTATGAGCTGCGTCCGGCCACCCTGGATATGCTGGGGCTGGTCCCTTCACTGCAGACATTGATTCAATTCCTGCGTGATCAGACGGGAAAAGAGATTGTGCTGATAACGGAAGTGGATGAAGAGAAGCGTTACCCGGCTCATATGGAACTTCATCTCTATCGGATTGTCCAGGAAGCGTTGCATAATGCCGCTAAATATGCGGAGGCCACCCAGATTACCGTCAGGATCAGAGAATATGACCGGACCCTGGAACTCAAAATTATGGATAACGGAAAAGGCTTTGATCTTGAAGAAAATAAGAAGGGACTGGGATTAAAACATATGCGGGAAAGAGCTGAACTTCTGGAAGGTGAATTGCAGATTCATTCATCGGCTCTGGAAGGGACTCAGGTGATTTGCCGTGTGCCCTTAAAGGAGGATCTGGATTATGGAACCGTATAAAATTTTGATTGTGGATGATCATGAAGTGGTACGGACGGGACTCTCCATGCTGGTCCAGGCCCATCCCCGTTTTCAAGTGATCGGGGAAGCCCGTGACGGAAGAGAAGCGATTCAGAAAGTGTACCAGCAGGAACCGGACCTGGTGTTGATGGATCTGTCGATGCCGCAGGGGCTGGACGGTTTGCAGGCCACCCGAGAAATCAAGAAAATCAATCCGGATATTAAAATTGTGATTCTGACCATGTACGATGAAAGTGTGTATCTATGGCGGGTAATCAAGGCGGGAGCCGAAGGCTATGTACTTAAACAGGACTCCGGTTCCACCCTGATTAAAGTCATGGAACGGGTGATTGAAGGTCAGCAGGTCTATGAAACTTCGCTTGATCAATCCATCGTTCAGGATATGTTGAAAAAAAGGGACCAGGAAGAGGAAGATGCGTATCGAATTCTGACCGACCGGGAACGGGAGATTGTGATCCTGACCGCTCAGGGTTACCGCAATAAAGAAATCGCCGAGCAACTCAACATCAGTGTCAAAACGGTGGAGAATCACAAGAGCAAGATTATGAACAAACTGGGCATCCACGAACGGCATGAACTGATTGATTATGCGAAGAAAAACAAGCTGCTGGAATTGTACTAGTTTCTTTTGACAGGCATGTGTGCATAGACTGAAGTACCATTTTGGATGAATGGAGGAAATGATGGCTTCACACATGCAAAAAAAGGATTGGACCGCGCTGTTGAACCGTTATTACAGGTGGAAAGACAAACGGATGCTCGATACCGGAGTCCGGGAGCCATCCGATCGGGATGCAGAGGTTCATCTACTTGATGAAACAGATGAGATGGCCCGTAGGATGCAGCAATCCAACCGGGATCGCAAAGCCAGACTTGTCCGCTGCCGGACCCGAATCGTCCGGCTGAAAGTTCTGTCAAGATTCCGGGAATTCGTGCGAATACGCCTGCTGCTGGAGCAAACCCGCATTGTAGAGGTCAAACATCAATGTTACCGTCAGCAGGACCTGCTACCCTGCGACGTCGTTCTGGCTGAAAAAGAAGATGGGTGGAAGGTGCTCGAGGAACGTCCCTTTCATCCACGTGACAAACGAACGGTTAACCTGGATTCTGTTTTTACAAAGCCGGTTTCGGCAATGTCTGCCGATTCAGGAGCTTCATCATCACCGGATTTTTCGTCTGACACCAGGCAGAACTATAATCGGGCGAAAGCCGTGCAGTATGCGGACAAATGGTGGAATTCCCATAATCCTGAATTTCTCGCCTTTGAGGTGGACTGCACCAATTATGTATCCCAGTGCCTGTATGCCGGCGGGATTCCCATGCATGATACAGGGAACCGCAGTACCGGCTGGTGGTATCGTTACCCCGGACAGGATAAGGCGTTATGGAGTTTCAGCTGGGCGGTGGCCCACAGTTTGCGCTGGTATCTGGCTTCCCAGCCGGCCAATGGTATTCGCGCAGAAGAAGTGGCATCGGCGGATCAGTTGATGGCCGGGGATATCATCTGTTATGATTTTGACGGTGACGGACACTGGCAGCATAATACGATTGTCGTGGCGAAAGACGGGAACGGGATGCCGCTGGTCAACGCCCATACGGCGAATGCCCGGCATCGTTACTGGGATTACCACGACTCCTATGCCTGGACCGACCGTATCCGCTATAAGTTTTTTCACATTCTTTCTTAGTCGTATTTTATTTACATTCCGGTTTTGTGCTAAAATAAATATGAAAGCAGATGGTACAAGACAGAAAGGGGATTTAAGAGTGGCGTTTAATATTGTGCTTCATGAGCCGCTCATACCGGCCAATACCGGTAATATTGCCCGTACCTGTGCGGCCACGGGAACCCGGTTGCATCTGATTCGGCCACTCGGGTTTTCTACCGACGACAGGGTGTTGAAAAGGGCCGGACTGGATTACTGGTATGCCGTAGATATCCGTTATTATGATTCGATTGAAGAACTCTGGGCTCGGTATCCTGACGGCCGTTTTTTTTATGTGGAGACAAGCGGCCGAAAATTTTACACCGACTTTGAGTTTCAGGACGAAGATTTTTTTGTTTTCGGCAAGGAAACCAAAGGGATTCCGTCATACATATTAGAGGAAAATAAAGATCGGGTGATGAAACTGCCGATGAGTGACGTGACCCGTTCATTGAATTTATCCAACTCGGCTGCGATCGTGCTTTATGAAGGATTACGCCAGTTGGGCTTTCCGCAGATGACCTGACAGGATTAGAAAGGGAGAGGTTGGATCGATGATGAATGAAGCGAAACAGGATGTGTTGCCCGCAGACCAGATACCGAAAGTGGATTATGCGATCATCGGCGGTTCCAGTACGTTTTCCATCCGGTTTCCGGAAGATCTGGAGCGCGATGATGTCAAAGTGCTCAGACGAAATCTCATTTTTGCCACCCCGTTTGGGGAAAGTCCTGCGTTTAAACTGGTACAGGCCGGAGATAAGCAGTTTTTAACCTGCAAGATGCATGGATGGCGTCCTAACGTGGTGACGCGGGGGACGGCCAGCCAGCAGGTATTCTGGGTCTTTCAGCAGGCCGGGGTGAAGAAGATTTTTGCTGAAGGCGGTGTGGGAAGCATCAACCACCTGCTGGAACTCCGGGATCTGGTGATTCCCAATGATTATATCGATAACTCGATGCGAAAGGACGTCGGGCTGGGCGGCCCGTATTTACTGACCATGCGGGAATCGATCTGCCCGCAGCAGGCTGATGCGCTTTATCGTGCGGCTAAGGAACGGGTGGAACCCCTCGGACGTTATGTATTTAAAAGAGGAATCTATGTCAACACGGACGGCCGTCATTTTGAAAGCCCGGCTGAAGTGCAGATGTTTCGCTCCTGGCATGGCGATATCGTGGGGCAGAGCATATGCCCGGAGGTGTATCTGGCCAGGGAAATCGGGGCTTGCTATGCCGGGGTGTACATGGTGGTCAACTATGCGGAAGGCATTATCAAAGACTGGGAACACAAGGACTTAAAAGATATTTTCTATGGGGAAGCCCATCGCATCGGGCATATTCTGCTGGATGCCCTGGCGGGGATTGATGCCGGACAGAACTCGTGCAACTGCCTGGACCTGCGCAAGAATACACTGCTCAAGGATCATGAGGAATAGGTGATAAACGTGGATAATGAAAAGAGAACGCTTCTGTTTGACCTGGACGGCACATTACTGCCAGTGGATACCGACCGGTTCATCAAGCAATATATGAAAAAAGTGGGGGAATATGCGAAAGACATCCTGCCTCCGGAACAGATGCAGGCCGTGATCTGGAAAGGAACGGAGGCAATGATTCGCAGCACGGACCCTCACAAGACCAACCAGGAGGTATTTGTGGACTATTTTGTCAGCGCCACCGGACTGGAAAAAGAGAAAGTGTGGCCGGTGTTCGACCGTTTTTATGCGGAAGAGTTTCCCAAACTGGCTTCGTATGTTGATACGACGCCGCTGGCACGACAGATTGCCGAGGAAGCTATGGAACAGGGTTACGAGCTGGTGATCGCAACCAATCCCCTGTTTCCTGAAGCGGCGATTCATGAACGTTTACGCTGGGCAGGTCTGGGTGATATGCCATTTAAAGAAGTGACCGTATATGAAACATGCCATTTTTGCAAGCCGAGCATCGCGTATTTTGAAGAAATCTGCGCACGGATCGAGGCCCGGCCGGAAGACTGTATTATGATCGGAAACGATATGCAGGAAGATATGATCGCCAAAGAAATCGGCATGAAAACATTCTGGGTCACCGACTTTGCCATTGACCGCGGCAAGCCGATCTATCCGGTTGACGCCACGGGTTCATTGGAAGATCTCTACCGGGACCTGAAGGAACGCAAGCATATTTTCGCTTAACATCCCGGTCTATTCAAACAGGTATTCAATTCTGGAAAGGCGGTGGCGGGCCTGTTCCGCCCAGTAGTCGACATTATCAAGCTCCTCATCTCTGTCGAGGGGTTCCTGAAACTGATTGACGAGATACCCGGCCTGGAGCGGATCATAGGTCGGGTTTTCCGTATGCCCCTGGCTATAGCCGGTGTTGACCCGGTGCTTTAGCAAAAACGGTGTTCCCGCCCTCAGCAGGGCATCATCGGAATCCAGTTCGCCTTCAACGACTTCCACCGGAATCCGCAGGTAAAGGGTATTGTCATATTCCTGTTTCAGAACGCCGTCGAGAAAGCCGGCCTGGTAGTCCCAGTTTTCCCCCAGTACAAAACCTTCCTCTTCCAGTTTCTTTCGAATATCGCCATAGCGGGCCTGTTTCCCTTCGATGTTGGACTCCACAGGATACATGTTGGTACCTCCTGATACATGGTTTGTTTTTAGGATGTCCAAACCCGGCGGACATATGAAGAAAAAAATCCCGCTGCACTCATGAAAAAAGGCCGCTTCCGTAAAAATACGGAAGACGGCCCGGCCATTTTGAAGCGATTATAGATTCCAGGTTTTGTCCTCATTGTATCCGGCAGTCAAAATAGCCCACAGGAATGCGGCAAATACGAAAATAACGGTCAAGGTTTTGATGAGTAGCATGTTTCTTCTCCCCTTTTTATACAGAAGCTTTCCGATTTTTATTATATCCAAAAATGCCGGCGGAGAACAACCTGTATAAAAGGAAATTTTGTGAATTGAGCGCCTTCATTTTTGTATGAGAGTGTGGCGGCGTGGTAAAATATAATTCCAATTCCACTCTGGTGAGTCGTACATATTGGAAAATGATGATGAGGAGGATGTTCCCATGTATGTGGTGATGAATGTACTTGAAGTACCGCAGGAAGGAAAAGATAAAATGATCGAACTGTTTGCCAGCAGTGCCGAAAATATGAAAAAGGTTCCCGGATGCCTGGAGTTCCAGTTCCTCAATTCTCCGGAGGAAAACAAGCAAATCGTCTACACTCGCTGGGAAAGCCGGGAGGCGTTCAAGGCGTGGACGGAAAGTGAAGCCTTCCGGAGAGCCCATGAAGAAAGAAGAACCAGCGGCTCAACGGCCACCGGTTCTAAGATTGAGATTTATGAAGTGGTGCACAGTACCCATGATTCGTAAACGTGATTACTGAGGTTCCGAAGGTTGATGCCGCGCCGTATCCGGTAAAAACGGCTTGAAATCAGGCGGATACGGGGCTTCCACGATAATTTGTTCACCTGTGAGGGGATGCCGATAGGCCAGGCGATGTGCATGCAGGGCCTGCCGGTCGATCCCCTCTTTTTTGCCGCCGTAAAGCGGGTCTCCAAGAAGCGGATGGCCGATATGGCTCATATGGACCCGGATCTGATGGGTGCGACCGGTGTCCAGCTTGAGATGCACGAGGCTCCACGGATCCTTCTGTTCAAGCACTTGGTAATGGGTGACCGCAGGTTCACCGGATACTGATACGGTTCGGCGTGAAGGGTGATCGGGGTCACGGGCAATCGGGCGGTCAATGGTTCCGGTCGTCGGCTCCAGTTTCCCGTGAACGACGGCTGTGTACAGACGCTTAATCCGGTTTTCCCTGAGCTCCCGGTCCAGAACGCCATGGGAGAAAGCGTCTTTCGCCACCAGGATGGTACCCGACGTATTGAGGTCCAGGCGGTGGACGAAGCGGACCCGGGAACGCAAACCGATGGACTGAAAATGATTGGCCACGCCGGCTGCCAGTGTTCCTGTCTGCTCGGGGCGGGTGGGATGCACGGCGATACCGGCCGGTTTGTTCAGGACGAGAGTAAAATCATCTTCCCATAAAATATCCAGCGGAATCGGTTCCGGCTCAACGCCGTATTCTTCTTTCGGAAAAACGGCGGCCCGGAGCCTGTCTCCTGTTTTCACCGGTGCGTTCAAATGGGTTTTGCGTCGGTTTAACTGAATCCCCTTTCGGCGTGTCAGCCGCTGAATCATCCTGCCTGAAATCTGCATCTTCTCCTTTAAAACAGATTGAACTTTTTGACCGTGTTCGGATTCTGAGATCTCATATTCCAGCCATTGGCCGTGTTTATGGAAGGATGGTTTCATATTTGGATCGGTTCCTTTCTTGTACAACGGTTAAGTGTCAGGGAAAGATTTTGCCCGGATTCAGGATGCCTTTCGGATCGAGCGTGTTCTTCAATTGCTTCATCAACAGGAATGCTTCCCCGTGTTCCTGCTGCTGGTATTTCATCTTGCCGATGCCCACACCGTGTTCACCGGTACAGGTGCCCCCGCGTTGGAGGGCGTCCAGCACGATTTTTTCATTAATCGTTTCCGCCTGTTTGATATCATCTGCATTTTTCGGATCGATCATCAGCAGGGTGTGAAAATTGCCGTCACCCACATGTCCGACGATGGCCCCTTCCAGATGGGTTTCATCAATCCAGCGGCGGGCATTTTCCACGGATGCAGCCAGTTCCGAGATGGGCACACAGACATCGGTGGTCATCATCTTTTTTCCTGGGGAACCGTGGATAAAGGCATAGGCCAGGTGGTGGCGGGCCTCCCACAGTTCCTGCCGCGCCTTGTTTTCTTTCTCAAATTGGAAATCGCGGCAATCGGCGGCCTCGACCAGCTCCCGCATAAAATCGACGTCCTGTTTCAACCCCTGTTCGTTGCCGTGCAATTCGAGAAAAAGGGTGGGAGCGACGGGGTAATTCAATTGCTTGTATTCATTCATTTTCTGGATGGATGGCGCATCGATCAGTTCGATGCGGGCGATGGCAATTCCGGCGGACAGAATCGAGATGACCGCCTCCACAGCCTGTTTAACAGAGGGGAACGTGGCCCGGGCTGCCATCGTCGCTTCCGGAATGCCGTAAACGCGAAGGGTTAATTCCGTAAACAGTCCCAGCGTGCCTTCCGATCCGACAAACAGGCCGGTCAGGTGGTAGCCGGAAGAGGATTTGGCAGCGCGGGTACCGGTCCGAATGAGGCGTCCGTCGGCCAGCACCACTTCCAGATCCCGCACCTGGTCCCGCATTACACCATATCGGACGGATGTGGTCCCGCTGGCATTGGTGGCGGCCATGCCCCCCAGTGTCGCATCTGCACCGGGATCGACGGAGAAAAACAGGCCGTGTTTTTTCAATTCTTTATTTAACTGGGTTCGCGTTACACCGGGTTGTACCCGGACCAGAAAGTCATCGGGCAAGACTTCAAGGATTTGATTCATCAGGGAGAAATCAACGGAAATACCGCCCCGGTAGGGGATGACGTGTCCCTCCAGGCTCGATCCCATGCCGAAGGGAATAACCGGTACTTCATATTTATAAGCCAGGGACAGAATGTCACGGACTTCCTGTTTATTACGGGGAAAGACGACCACATCAGGTAGATGGGGTGTGTGGTAGGATTCGTCCCGGCTGTGGTGTTCCAGTTGTGTCGGGTTCTGCGTGACACGCTGTTCATCCAGAACCTCTTTTAACAGATCGACGATTTCCTCCATGGGTTCCTCTCCTTTCGCGGGTGGATTGTGTTCTCATAATAACACACGAATCTGAAATTAAATACAGAAAATCAGGTATCTGTCGTCAACATGTCCCCGCATCCCGCATATAATGTGGTACACCCTCACATCAGCAGGTAACTTACAAACATTCGTTTTCGAAGCGGTTTTTTTATCATGCCTGCTGTACATGGTGAATATAGTTTTAAAAAGGGATGGCGAGACATTTGTAAGGTTTTATGGGTAGAAACAAAAGGAGAGGTGGCATTCATGGACATTTTGAGGCGGATCCAGGAACACCGAACCCGTGAAGCAAATCTAGCCTGGGAAGGAACATTTGCTGAATATCTGGATATTGTAGAAAAACAACCCCGTGTCGCCCAGACGGCTCACTCCCGTATTTACAATATGATCAGGCATGCCGGCGTGGAAGAAAAGGATGATGGATCGAAAGAATACAAGTTTTTCAGTCGAGAGTTATTCGGTCTGGACCGGGCCATCGAAAAACTGGTGGAAGAGTATTTCCATTCGGCTGCAATGCGACTGGATGTCCGCAAACGCATTCTGTTGTTGATGGGACCGGTCAGTGGCGGTAAATCGACGATTGTCACTATGTTGAAAAAGGGACTGGAACAATACTCCCGCACCGATGAAGGCGCCCTGTACGGCATCAAGGGATGTCCCATGCATGAAGAACCGCTCCATCTCGTTCCACACGAATTGAGGCCTGAAGTGGAAGAAAGGCTGGGCGTGAAAATAGAGGGCGACCTGTGCCCGTCCTGTAAAATGAGGCTGGAAAATGAATACGGGGGCCGGGTCGAAGACGTGCTGGTCGAGCGCGTTTTGTTTTCTGAGCCGGACCGGGTGGGAATTGGAACGTTCAGTCCATCGGACCCCAAATCCCAGGATATCGCTGATCTGACGGGTAGCATTGATTTCTCCACGATCACGGAGTACGGTTCCGAATCTGATCCGCGCGCTTACCGTTTTGACGGGGAACTGAATAAGGCCAACCGTGGTCTTATGGAGTTCCAGGAAATTTTGAAATGTGATGAGAAGTTTCTGTGGAATCTGCTTTCGCTCACGCAGGAAGGTAATTTTAAAGCCGGTCGCTTTGCTTTGATTTCAGCAGATGAACTGATTATTGCTCATACGAATGAAGCAGAGTACCGCGCCTTTATCAGCAACAAAAAGAATGAGGCGTTGCAATCGCGTATCATCGTAATGCCGATTCCGTATAATCTGAAGGTGACGGACGAAGAGAAGATTTATGAGAAACTGGTGAAACAGAGCGATCTTGGCCACGTTCACATTGCACCCCACGCCTTGAAAGCTGCTGCGATTTTCTCCATTTTGACCCGCCTGAAGGAATCCAAGAAGCAGGGAATGGATCTGTTGAAGAAAATGAGAATGTACGACGGCGAAGAAGTGGAAGGGTTCCAGCAGAATGACCTGGAAGAGATGCGCAACGAGTTTACGGATGAAGGCATGACCGGAATCGACCCGCGTTATGTGATCAACCGGATCTCGAGCGCCCTGATCCGCCGCGATACGGAATGTATCAATGCGCTGGATGTGCTTCGCGCCCTCAAGGAAGGGCTGGATCAGCATCCGTCGATCACGGCAGAAGAACGGGAGCGCTATCTCAACTTTATTTCCATCGCCCGCAAGGAATATGATGAACTGGCCAAAAAAGAAGTGCAGCGTGCGTTTGTGTATTCGTATGAAGAGTCGGCCAAGACGCTGCTGGATAACTATCTGGATAATGTGGAGGCTTATTGCAACCGCAACAAAATCCGCGATCCGATCACCGGGGAAGAGATGAATCCGGATGAACGCCTGATGCGTTCGATTGAAGAACAGATCGGCATCTCGGAGAATGCGAAGAAAGCGTTCCGTGAAGAAATTCTGATCCGCATTTCAGCCTACGCCCGCAAAGGGAAGAAATTTGATTACAACAGCCATGAGCGGCTGCGTGAAGCGATTGAGAAGAAGTTGTTTGCCGATCTGAAGGATATTGTGAAGATTACGACGTCGACCAAGACGCCTGATGAGAACCAGTTGAAGAAGATTAATGAGGTGACCAAACGCCTGATTGATGAGCATCAGTATTGCCCTGTCTGTGCGAATGAGCTGCTTCGTTATGTGGGAAGTCTGTTGAATCGCTAAGGTCCTTTTTCGGGCCGATTGAAAAGGAGGGGAATTCAGTTGACGGATCATTCGTTTGTTGTCTCGAAGGAAGACTGGTCCCTCCACCGCAAAGGTTATCAGGATCAACTGCGCCATCAGGAGAAAGTGAAGGAAGCGATCCGCAAGAACCTGTCGGATCTGATCAGTGAAGAAAATATCATTATGTCCAACGGGAAAGACGTGGTGAAGATCCCGATTCGCTCACTGGATGAGTACCGTTTCCGCTACAACTTCAACAAGGGACAGCACGGGGGACAGGGAGACGGCGAATCGAAAGTGGGAGATGTGATCGGACGTGAAAAACAGCCGGCACAGGGCCCCGGCCAGGGACAGGGCGCCGGCGACCAGCCGGGCGAGGATTACTATGAAGCGGAGATTTCCGTGGATGACCTGGAAGAGATGCTGTTTTCAGAGCTGGAGCTGCCGAACCTGAAGTCGAAGGAACCGGAAAATGTGGTGGTTGAGGATATCCGGTTTAATGATGTCCGTAAAAAAGGGTTGATGGGAAACATCGACAAGAAACGGACGATTCTGGAGGCGATGCGGCGCAACCGGATTGAGGGCAATGAGGATCTGGTGATCACCGATGATGACCTGCGGTTCAAGACGTGGGAGGATGTGATCATTCCCCACTCCAATGCGGTTGTGCTGGCGATGATGGATACCAGTGGTTCGATGGGAGTGTTTGAGAAATATATCGCCCGCAGTTTCTTCTTCTGGATGACCCGTTTTCTCCGCACCCGCTATGAGACGGTGGAGATCGTGTTTATCGCGCACCACACGGAGGCGAAAGAAGTGACGGAAGAGCAGTTTTTCTCCAAAGGAGAGAGCGGCGGGACCATCTGTTCGTCCGCCTACCGCAAGGCGCTGGAGATCATCAAGGATCGTTATCCGCCTTCGCGCTATAACATTTACCCGTTCCATTTTTCCGATGGGGATAACCTGACGTCCGATAATGAACGCTGTGTGCGTCTGGTGAAAGAGCTGATGAAGATGTCCAATATGTTCGGGTACGGGGAAGTGAACCAGTATAACCGGCATTCGACGTTGATGTCGGCCTATCGGCACCTCAAGGATCCGAAGTTTATTTACAGCATTATTCGCGAGAAGGGGGAGGTTTATAAGGCGCTCAGGACGTTTTTTGGGAAGCGGGAGGAGAAGGCGGGTTGATGGGAAGTTAAGTGGAGAACCACCCTCAGCAGTGCGTGAGGGTGGTTTTTTGGGTTTATGTTAGGAGACATACGTTATTTTTTCATTACGATTACGGTCATTTGAGTGAAGATCTGTTACAAACATACCCACGAGTATGTTTGTAACAGGGCGATGTTTTAAAATGGGATCAGCTTATACGGGTGAAAGATGCTGTCGGTAGCCATAGCAAGATAATAAAAATGGTTTGCTGACAAGCCGTATTTTACAATTGATTCGAAAACGCAGTATGAGTATGAAGCGATGTTTCAAATCAAAAAGTTGACTGAATATAATACCGGTGCTCAATTACAATCCTTGTATGGTCAATTACGTAGGATGATAGGCTAATAATCTACAAAATACCCTACTATAAAATATAATGTTTCAAGAAATATTAAAAAAATTATAAGATATATGACCAAAATAATATAGAAAATAAGTTTACTTTTTTGGTGGATCCATATGAGCGATAAGTACATTGCCAGGATGATTCCTCCGATAAATGTAAAGTAAAAAATTAAACTAAAAGGCAAATAACCATGAAAAAAATATATAAAAATTATCAATAACAAGTAAAAAAGGTAACCGTATAATCCTTTTTTATACATAAAAATAACCTTTCTTTGAGACATGTAAGACAAATGTTAAATTGTTTTACCAGCTTTATTTTGCTTTGGGAAACTCCGATAATACGTAATAAGTAAGTAATTAAAAATTAGTCAGTTTTGCATCATTAGAGGTGGATTCGTTTGGACCAAAAAGTGACAAAAATTAAAATCAAAATAACTGTTATAACAATATTATTAATTTTGCTATTTATAATTTATTCCTTAGTGTTAGTGCCTGAAGATTTGGCTTTTAAAATAGGATTGTTATTGAGTCATACTATGTACGCTAAATTGTATAATCCTGAATTTTATAATGCTGTTAGCATTACTTTATTAACATTAAGTGCAGGAGCTTTTATTAATTATATCTATAAGTTTTTTCATTTATATTTAGGAGTACGCCACTATCAAAAAGGTATTTCCAGAGATGAAAAATTGATAAAAAAATATTTGATATATAGCAAGACCAATATCCTGGCAATACTATTTTATTCTACAACATTGGTCATTTATATTTTTATATATGTAACCCTATAGTGAAGAGGTGGCATTATCTTGCGATTTAATCATATCATCTCTTTTTTTAGAATGTTAAATATTCAAGTACTTATTATTCTACTTAGTTTATATGCAATACTATATCCTATACTAGAAAAGAATATAGAGGATATAGATGCGCTCTTTATCTATCTGTCTATATTCAGCGTTATAATAACGGGTTTCTTGTATTATAAGTATCTAAAAAACAGGATTAATATAAGTAATAAAGAAAGCAAAGAAGTGAATAACGAACTTTTAGATAAATTTAACAAAGAGCTGAATTACATACTGATTAACCTGGTTGTTTTTTTTATCTATACATTGTTTTATCTCCTGTATGTGACGATTAATAGTATTTCGTCTTTGTAGAAAGGAACTCCGAAATAGATGAACTGGGAATTGACGAACAACATTCTGAAATAAAGAAAGTTGGTTTTATACAAAATTAAATTTACAAGTATTGTCAGAAGACAGAATAACGAGAGATCAGTTACATATGTTGTTTCACATATGTGGAATCCAGAACTCTTTGCTTATTTCGATTAGTTAACCTTAAGTCAATTTAATAATAGGACTGGTCGCTTTTTCGGATCTTCTATCATTGATTGGATATGGTTGGACAACACGAAGTGGATGTCTAATGTTGATTCTGTGGATAATGAAATGATGTTCGACCAGCTCAACCTAAATGAAATTCTCATTAAAGAAAGGTCTTAAGAAAATGCGCAATAAGACGATTTTTATTTTTATATTATTTATTTTATTTCCATTTATATCAAATAATGTTTGTATCGCTAGTAATGATAATATTGTAATGAGAAAAATAATCAAAGATATTACTTGGAATAAAAGTAAAAAACAAGTTTATATAGACTATATCGTTATATTAAAAGAGGATAGCAAAGATGTTAAAGTATATGACACACTGTTAACGATTGAAGATAAAAAAATAGACATTAAAACATGGAATAAGGAAGAGGTAGTTAAATATCTAAAGTCAAATCCAATTTATTATAAGAAAATATATAAATCAGATATTATTTTCCGAAATAATGAAGTTGAAATTTATGCTGATTTATCAATGCAAAATGATAAAAACGAATTAAACAATCTCATTAATGATGCCATCGATCAAGTTATTTATGACTTTAATCATCCACCTAAGTACAACAGAATTCAAGAATTTTTTCGATTAAATATAATAGTAAATCAGAGTAATTGGTGGGTTTATCTGCTAATTGCTGTTTCCATGTTTTTGATCATTGCTAACAGATAAGGAATGAGTTATGATGACAACGTACATACTTACTACTACGATTACATTTATTTCAATAAGTGCGATGGCCTGGGGTTTTTCGGGATTACTAACATACTTTTTCCCCTTTACCACATTTCGAATGTATAGACGGATATTTATTGATATCACTTATATATCTTCGGCTACATTAGGAATTATGCTTGGCTGGTCATTGAAACAGGGTCAACACATTTACAGAATCTAATATTGGTTTTAGGGTCCTTATTATTATTTATTTCAACTTTTTTCAGTGTACCTGTTAGAAGACACTCCGGTAAACTAACGTTGATATGGTGTGTAATCTGTATAATATGGGTTCTGATTTTCCCGATTGGAATATAGTAGTGGTACAGTCAAGAATTTTGGGTATGGGTTTTATAATAACCTACGGCTTAAACTGGCCATTTAATTAGAACGGAAAGGTGCTCGATGTGGAGGATGCGTTTACCGGAGAAAATGTTATGTAAGGCAGGTTTGTTTTGATGAAAAAACTACTGGTTGCTTTAGTTTTATCTTTTATCTCTATTGTGGTGATTTATATTACAAATGTCTTATTAGATAATTTGGTTAATTCAAAAGAATTGACATCGGCAGATGCAAACTCGAAAAAAGAATACAGAGAGAATTTATGTGTTGATCATGAAAAAGTATTACTTAGCTTTAAGTTGGCAGATACACCTAAAACATTATCTGTATGTATATCAAAAACACAGCCGGATTATATCGTATATCGTTTTGGTACAAAGGATAAAATTGAACTTGAATTTCCTGAGAATAAAGTGGATTCATGGAGTAAATTTACCTATTCATATTATTTGCGTGGTGGGGGACAGGGAAATGAGGGGATGGATTTAAATTATTTAACATTTGAAAATGGTAGATATGAATATCAAATTTATGAAGAGTATATTGCCAGAGATAATATGACATATGCCGGTATCAAAATAACAGACAAGCAGGCAACAAATAAAGTTACAGAGATCAAGGGTTTAAGTCATAGTGTTGAAGGTAGTTTGATAATTCTAAGAGACAATAAGAAAATAAAAATTAAAGGGGAACAGTGGTAAATTTAACGGCACACGTATGGACTGGAAATGGAAAAAAGCAGTAGAAAAGCATATTATATATGGGTGAACCAATACCAGTATAAGTCCATCCACCTTGTTTACAGGGGTGGATATTTTTTGAAGCCCAATCTAAAAAGAATTTGTTACAAACATTCTGAAGGGTATGTTTGTAACAGGATGTTACCTTTCACTTGGATGAGAAAGCTTTTAAAATGACCTAAAAGAACTTTTTTGATAGGGTTTGAAAATGATAAAAAACAGGCATGGAACGGACAGCATAAAAAATCAAATCCAGGGAACTCATTAATGTGACATCCCTCAGTTTTTGTCTAACAAAAAATCCTTGAAAATATTTTTAAAATTCGCTATTATAAAATAAATAAATTATAATCATAAACAGCGTTTTACAATGTAAAACAAAATACATAATGCAAAATTGGCATTCTGCCAGTTGATTTTTTAACCCTATTAACAAAACTCAGTTTTATATTATAAAACCAAATGAAAGCGTTTTAATAATCGAATTGAACTCAGTATAAAGGAATCTCCATATTCCTTTACATAAAAAAATCTTTAACAGGGGGCTGTAAAATGAAAAAATCACTGACACTCTTGATCAGCATGATGATGGTAGTGGCATTGTTCCTTGCAGGATGTGGATCCTCAACGTCTTCGAGCCAGGGTAATGAAGGATCGTCTTCAAACGGTGGCTCCAGTGAAGCACCTTCAAGTGAAAGTGCCGGTGAAGAAGTTCGTACGCTGCGAATCAGTATCGGGGTTAACGATAAACATCCCGAATATGAAGGTGCTATGAAGTTTAAAGAATTGGTTGAAAGCCAAACGGATGACTTGAAAATTGAAGTGTATCACTCCGGACAAATCGCTGATGACCGTTCAGCAGTAGAAATGTTGCAATTTGGTACCCTTGCTATCACCATTCCCTCCACGTCACCAATGGTAAACTTTATCCCGGAATTTGGTGTTTTTGACCTGCCTTTCTCAATTCCGAATGAAGAGGTAGCCGACAAAGTACTGGATGGACCTTTTGGAGATAAAATGTTGAAACTGGTTGAAGACCAGGGGCTTGTAGGGCTGGCCTGGTGGGAAAATGGGTTCCGTAATTTAACCAATAGTAAAAGACCGGTTGCATCAATTGAGGATGTTGAAGGGTTGAAAATCCGTACGATGGAGAACCAGATTCATCTGGATGCCTGGAAAGCTTTAGGTGCGAACCCGACACCCATGGCATTTACCGAGTTGTTTACCGCCATGCAGCAAGGAACTGTTGATGGGCAGGAAAATCCTTACCCCACCATTCTGTTAAGTAATTTCTATGAAGTTCAGGATCATGTGTCAAACACGAACCATGTTTATACACCTTTTATCTTCCTGTTTAGCCAGAAAATCTGGGATGAACTTACTCCTGAACAACAGGAAATTATTCGCGAAGCAGCTGTCGAAGCCGGAAAATTCAATAGACAGCGGAACCGTGAAGTGGCACAGGAAGCACTGGAAGAGTTAAAAGAAAAAATGACATTTACAGAAGTATCGCCGGAGGAATACAAGCGTTTCCAGGAAACGGTAGCGCCTATTGTAGACAAGTATAAAGATGAAATTGGTGCTGAAATTGTAGATGAATACTTTGCTGAGATTGAGAAATATTCCAACTAATTCTCCTGCACAATTAACATACAGGGATAAAACAACAGTTTTATCCCTGTATATGTCTTAAAAGAAAAAATTGACTGGAGGGGGACTGGTTGAAACTCTTAAAGTGGCTGGATGAAAATGCTGAAAAATCATTATTAATTGTCTTGTTTTCAATCATGGTCGTTGTGGTCTTTTTTCAAGTATTTATGAGATACGTTATGGAAAATTCGCTTTCCTGGTCCGAAGAACTGGCAAGGTATTGTTTTATCTGGATGATATATCTCGGGATCAGTTACGGTGTCAGAAAACGGAGACATATCAAGGTTGATGTTCTGTTACTGCTGTTTAAAGGAAAAAGAATAAAGCTTTTTTTCTCTATTCTGGCAAATCTTCTATTCCTCGTATTTTGCGGGTTTGTTGTCAAGTATGGTTCAGGTATCGCATTACAGCTACTTGAATATGGTCAAAAGGCACCGGCTTTACAGTTCCCTATTGGCTTTGTTTATATGGCGGCACCAGTTGGAATGGGGTTAACAGCTATACGCCTAATTCAGAATATCACAATCGATTTTATAGACATGATTTCAGATCGTAAAGGGAATTCAGCCATCAAAGCTGAGATGAACAAAAATGACAATATTCTATTAGATAAGGGTTGATTTCAATGGGTGGTATATTATTTGGTTCCTTTGCTGTTTTCCTTTTTCTCAGCGTACCGATAGGGATTGCAATTGGTCTGGCGACACTTACGACAATTTTGTTAACAGGTTCCATACCGCTGGAGTTCTTAATGAAAGAATTAACAACATCGTTGGATTCCTTCCCTTTGTTAGCTGTACCGTTCTTTATCCTTGCCGGTGAAATTATGGGGCAGGGGGGGATTTCCAGGCGTTTGTTTGCTGTAGCCGATTCTCTGGTTGGTAACAAGACAGGTGGATTTGCCATTGCAACCATTATTACGTGTATGTTTTTTGCTGCGATATCCGGATCGGGCCCAGCCACTGTAGCGGCTATTGGGGGAATTATGATTCCAGCAATGGTTCAACAGGGTTACGATAAAAGGTTTGCCACAGCTGTAGTAGCTGCAGCTGGTTCAATAGGTGTTATTATTCCACCGAGTATTCCGATGGTCATTTATGGGGTGTCTGGAAGTGTTTCGATTGGTGACATGTTTATAGCTGGTATACTGCCCGGAATTATTGTTGGCATTGGGCTTATGGTATATGCTTATTTGCATTCAAAGAAAAAAGGATACTCTGGAAGCAATGAAAAAACTTCTCTGACGCGAATCATAAAGGCGATCTGGGAAGCCAAATGGGCGCTGCTGATACCGGTGATTATCCTTGGCGGTATTTATGGCGGTATCTTTACTCCTACTGAAGCTGCCGTTATCGCTGTTGTATATGGACTGTTTGCAGGGATGATTCTTTACCGGGAATTAAAGTGGTCAGAACTTCCAAAAATCTTTGCGGATTCAGCATTAACGACTGCGACTATTTTAATAATCGTTGGGACTGCGACTGCTTTCGGCCGTTTATTAACAATCGAACAAATTCCCAATAAAATTGCCACCGGGATGTTATCTTTTTCAAGCAATGAATTCGTCATTATTTTATTAATCACGATTCTTTTACTTATTGTCGGATGTTTTATGGATACGCTGGCAGCCATCATTATTTTAACGCCTATTTTGTTGCCAATTGCGGTTCAAATCGGTCTCGATCCCATTCATTTCGGGATCATCATGGTTGTTAATTTGGCAATAGGATTTATTACACCTCCTTTAGGAGTCAATTTATTTGTTGGTTCAGGTATTTCAGGATTATCGATTGAGGCGTTGTCAAAGGCGGTTGTTCCCTTCTTTGTGGCGATGGTGATATCTTTGTTTGTCATTATCATCATTCCACAGCTTTCACTTATTTTTATTAAATAAAAACGTTTTTTCAGGGAGTCTTTTTATGAGAATTATTGAACAGATATTAAAGCCTGTACCTATTCCCAAAATGGCCACTGTACAACAAAACTTTAATACGCCTGACATAGAGAACATACCCGAATCGGTCCGAAAAACTGTGAACCAGTCAGAAGTACTTACACGAATTCGTGAAGGAGACCGTGTTGCAATAGCGGTTGGCAGTCGTGGGATTGCAGATCTCCCCGTTATCGTGCGAGAAGTCGTCAGGCTCATCAAAGAAGCGAAGGGCATCGCTTTTATCGTACCGGCTATGGGTAGCCACGGCGGAGCTACGGCTGAAGGTCAAATTAATGTTTTAAAGCAACTGGGTATTACGGAATCCGCTGTTGAAGCCCCGATAAAAGCGAGTATGGAAGTTATCAAGATCGGGGAATTGCCGAACGGGCTGCCGATCTATTCAGATAAAATCGCATCAGAAGCTGACCATATTGTAGTGGTTAATCGCATCAAACCGCATACCGCATTTAGAGGCAAGGTTGAAAGTGGATTGATGAAGATGATCACAATCGGGCTTGGAAAGCAAAAAGGGGCCGAATCTGTCCATCAATTCGGGTTTAAGTATATGGCAGAATTTGTACCCGAAATTGCTCAAGTGTTAATAAAAAAAATACCACTGTTGTTCGGTCTGGCAATTATTGAAAATGCCTATGATCGCCCGGCCATCATTGAAGCAATACCGGCTGACAGGATCGAAAAACGGGAACCCGAGCTGCTGAAAGAAGCTAAATCATTGATGCCGCGCATATTCTTTGATGATATTGATGTCCTGGTTGTGGATGAAATCGGAAAGGATATCTCCGGTGACGGGATGGACCCGAACATAACGGGACGTTATGGAACCCCCTATGCTTCAGGAGGTCCTGATGTCACACGAATTGTTGTTCTGGGATTAACAAAAAAAACACATGGGAATGTGAATGGAATCGGTCTGGCTGATGTGACAACACAGGAAGTGTTTGATCAGATTGATTTTGAAAGCGGGTATGCCAATGCGTTGACCAGTACTGTGGTCAGTATGGTCAAGATTCCCATGATCATGCCGACACGGGAATTGGCCGTCAAGGCTGCGATCAAAACCTGTAATGCTTATGATTTGTCCAGGGTCAAAATGGTACGAATTAAGAATACGCTGGATTTAAAGCAAATACAGATATCAGAAAGCCTTTTTCATACGGTGGAAGGTGACACTCGTTTCACCATCATCAATAAGCCTGCCAAAATGGTATTGTAAAAGCGCATTCTTCGGTTTTTATTTTTTGATAGAAAGGGCTGATGTCAATGAATCAAAGATATCCGTTAATTGAAAGTGATATCAATCCGTACCGTGACAATGTACAGGGAAAAGCGAATGAGCCTATTACGGTGGCGGGACTTTTAGATCATGCCAGGCGCGTACTCGGTTCAACTTATGAAGGGGGGACGCCGGACTGGACCCTCGAAGAAATTTATGATCGCCTGGAAAAAAACGCACCTCGCATCGCGATCATTGGAGGTTCTTCAGATCATCCTGCCCATATCATGGATTATCAAACATCGGCTCGTGCGGCCATCAGAATCTGGCAGAATGGCGGTGTTCCATTTTATTTTTCAACCCCGGTAATGTGTGATGGAACGGCACAGAGTAACCAGGGAATGAGTTATTCATTGCAGAGCCGGAACGCCGTTGCCCAGATGGTCGTTAATCAACTGGAAGCCCATAGCTATCATGGTGCGTTTGTGATTCAGGGATGTGACAAACAACCGCTGGGGGTTGTGAGTGCACTGGCTCATGTCGATCGTTTACGGCGTGATCGTGGAGAAGCTCCCTTTTTTGCCACATTTGCGCCCGCTCATGTTTTGAAAGGGGGCTCGATTCCGGACGATTTAGTTGAGGAATTGCAGGCCCTTGCTGATCGGGCTGAAAAAAGCGGGGCAGAAGATATTGCTCACGACCTGAGAGACACAATGGATTATATTTTACAATGTTCATCGAATACCGCTTTTCAAGGGGTTTTTGAGAGGGCCCGTGCCAGAGGTTTGATCACAAAAGAAGAACATAAATATTATGAAAAACGGCTGGCCGTTGCCACCTGTGACGGAAAAGGCGGGGTTTGTGCCTTTAATGGTACTGGAAACAGCTCAAGACATCTCGTTGCCGCACTTGGACTTGTACATCCGGCTGTTGAATTATTGACCGAACCCCCTTCCCAGAGCCAGATTAATGCGGCGCTGGACTGTTTTTCAGACATGATTAATAAAGCGGAATACGGGGTGTCCAATCTTGTTGCGACTAATATTAAAAATGCCATCCGTATTCACAGTGCTTCAGGGGGGTCAACGAACCTGATGATGCACCTGGTTGCCGGGATGCTATACGCCGGTTATAAATTCAGTCTGTGGGATCTGGATAACATTCATCATGAACATCCGGTACCCGATTTGTTTGATTACAGCCTTACGGAAGACAGAGATATTTTTTCACTGGCCGCCCAGTGCTGCAGCGGTCAAATCCGCGGAATGGAAACGTTATTCTTTGAACTTCTGGAGAACGGGGTTCCGATGGATGTGGATGCCCCTACCGTTGCCGCCAAAACATGGAAAGAACGGCTGGAAAAAAAGGATAACCTGCGTGCAACAAATGTGAAGGATAACCCGGTCATTCTGTCTGAGCCCAGGAGACCATTCAGTGGTGTCGATGTGTTAAAGGGTAATTTCTTTGACAGTGCTGTGGTGAAAATAAGTGGCATGCCAACGCCGCAACTTGATCAATTTGACAGGAAGCTGGCTTTCGTCCTTTACTATGAAAACGAAGATGATGCCAACAGAAGTCTTCTGGATGCCAATCTCATCGATGAATTGCGGGATCAGAAGGTGTTTGCACATGATTTACTCCTTGAAATGGATCGCTTTAACAGTGAGAACGATGAATCGGATTTAAAAAACGAGCCTTATGAAGCCCTGTTTGATGAAATGGTCGATAAAGGAACATTAAAACTGGCAGTTGTCATTGCCGGGCAGGGACCTGTTGCCTTTGGAATGCCCGAGATGTTTACCCCGATGCAACATATCAATGCGAATCGAAAAATGAAGAAATTGGTAACGGTCATTAGTGATGGACGTTATTCTGGAGTAACCTATGGTGCAGCCATTGGTCATATGACGCCTGAAGCCTATCAGGATGGGGGAATTGGCTACCTTCAAACTGGAGATGTGTTATACCTCGGATTACGTGAGAAAAGAATCGAATTCGTCAAAAACGATGAACTTAAGCAGGGAAATGTGGTGTTCGATTTTCCGGAGTCACTCAAGCAGGAGCGCCAGGAACTTGTCCGCGATCGAAAAGTTCGTATGAAGAAACGTCAAAAGCGTGTGGCTGCCAGTAACCGTATGTATGGACACACAGATGCTTCGGAAGGAGTCGTCCCGATTGCGGTGGCAGAAGATGCTGTCCTGAATTATGAAAAAGATGTACTGTTTAAGTCAAATATCCGGCCAAATTAATAGATCCAAATGTTATATAATTGTTACTTTTAACTGATATAATGGAATAAAACAGAAATGTCAAGTAAAGGAATGAAGTGTCTATGCCAATTATTCAAGCTGTTGACCGGGCGTTAAAAATCCTCGATTTGTTCGACGAAAGGGATCGGGAACTAAGCATTACTGAGATCAGTAAAAGAATGCAGCTGCATAAAAGTACCGTACATTCATTATTGAAAACATTACAAAAACACAGATATATCGTCCAGAATGAGGAAAACGGGAAGTATTCTCTCGGGTTAAAGTTGCTTGAACGTGGAAACTTTGTCATGAGTACGATGGATATAAGAGCGATTGCCAAACGACACCTGGAGCATTTGTCTGATCTAACGGGTTTTACCGTTCATCTTGTTATTCTGGACGGATCAGAAGGCGTCTATATTGATAAAGTTGAAGGTACGGGTTCAACTGTGCTCTATTCAAAAATCGGAAGGCGTGTCCCGATTCATACCAGTGCGGTCGGAAAATCGCTGGTCGCTTTTAAAACTGACGAGGAAATTGAACAATTGCTCAAGGGTTATACCTTTCATAAACGCACCGAAAACAGCATTCAATCCAGGGAAGTTTTCGAGAAAGAGATTGAAACGGTACGTATGAGAGGTTATGCCGTGGACAATGAGGAAAACGAGCCGGGAATTTATTGTATATCGGTACCCGTCAAGGATCATTCCGGAAAAGTCATTGCCGCGATCAGTATCTCGATGCCGGTAACAACAGTGAGTCAGGAAAAAGTAGATGAATACGTTCGGTTATTACAGGATACAACACAATCGATTTCTGAAGATTTAGGATACGGTTACCAGATCATTTAAAGCTGGTTACAGTGATGTTACTGGCATCCTGTTTTATTTTTAATTTAAAACCCGATTTTATAATATAAAACTTTTGTGTGGGGTGTTTAATAATGCGAGTTATTCGCTATATCAAAAACAATCTAACCAAACAGCTGGCTGTGGTAACAGATCATAACCACGTTATGGATCTTCCGTTCGCCGATTTTTTAACGCTTGTGAGTGAAGCTGAAAAACATCACCAAACACCATTGGATTTTGTAAAAGAACTTATTAAAGATCAAGATTATAAAGGTGAACTGTCGGATTTTAAATTAACAACACCGATTGATGCTCCGGAAGTCTGGGCCTGTGGTGTTACATATGAGAAAAGTCGTGAAGCACGAAATTTTGAAGCAACACAGGGGAAATTGGACAGTCAAACGTTTTATGACAAAGTGTATGATGCCGAACGGCCGGAAATCTTTTTTAAATCTACATCAGCACGCACTGTGGGACCGGATGATGTAGTCTGCCTGCGTTCAGATTCAAACTGGCAAATTCCAGAACCGGAACTGGGCCTGGTTATCAATGCAGATGGTCAAATTATGGGATATACCCTTGGAAATGATATGAGTTGTCGGGATATCGAGGGTGAAAATCCGTTATATTTACCACAGGCGAAGATATGGAAAAATTCCTGTTCGATCGGACCGGCCATATTGTTGGCGGATGCCGTAAAGAATCCGTATCATCTGATGATCATGTGCCGAATCTATCGAAATGAGCAACTGGTATTTAAAGGGGAAGCCAGAGTCAGTCAATTGAAACGGTCTCTTGATGAACTGGTGTCATATCTTATAAGAGACAATGAGGTCTACGCGGGTACGGTTCTGTTAACAGGAACCTGTATTGTTCCGCCCAATGATTTCACCTTAAACGATCAAGATGTCATTGAAATAGAAATACCTGAAATCGGTATATTGCGCAATTCGGTTAAACAGCTGATCAGCCAGGAAAATATAGCGAAATGAAGGTGACTGTTTCATGGCAGCTTACAAGACGCTCTGTTTGAATGACAAGGATAATATCGCCGTTGCCCTTTCAAATATCCCCGGGCATACAGTTGTCCGAGTACAACGAAAGGCTGAAATGATTTCCGTTGAACTGGAACAGGACATCGCTTTTGGTCACAAGTTTGCGATCCAAACGATCCGTCAGGGGGAGCCTATTATCAAATATGGCGAAGTCATCGGGAAGGCGACGCGGAACATTCGTGCCGGAGAACATGTACACGTCCATAATCTGGAAGGGACGCGTGGGAGGGGTGACAAAATTGAAAGAAAATGAGAAGTTGACGTTCTACGGTTATCGTCGGCCGGATGGCAGCGTGGGTGTTCGAAATCATGTGCTTATTCTTCCCACCATCACATGTGCCACTCAGACAGCTCAGAGAGTGACCGAACTCGTCCATGGAACCGTAACCTTTATTCACCAGCATGGGTGTGCACAGGTGGGAATCGATTATGATCAGACTTTCAGGACTTATGTGGGAATGGGAGCCAATCCCAATGTATATGGGGTTATAGTATTAGGACTGGGTTGTGAGACACACCAGGCCAAAAGCGTGGCAGATGAAATAGCCAGAACGGGTAAACCCGTGGAAGTCGTGACGATTCAGGAAAACGGAGGGACATTACAGACGATTGCTGAGACAGCGAAAATGGCAGCTCAAATGGTTCAGGATGCTTCGACCGTTCAACGGGAGTTATGTGATTTCAGCGACTTGATCGTCGGGACGGAATGTGGGGGATCTGATGCCTGTTCAGGTTTGTCTGCCAACCCGGCAGTAGGGAAAGCCAGTGATAAGATTGTTGAGCAGGGAGGAACAGCGATTCTCGCAGAAACGACGGAACTTATCGGTGCTGAGCATTTATTGGCTCAACGAGCTGCAGACGATCAGGTAAGAAAACGTGTCTATGAGGTTATTGAGGCCATGGAAAATCGATCGATCCAGATGGGGGTTGATATTCGTACCGGCAATCCAAGCCCCGGGAATGTGGAAGGGGGCTTGAGCTCACTTGAAGAAAAATCGCTGGGTGCTGCGACAAAATCAGGAACTTCACGTCTTGAAGAAATTATTGATTACGGTAAGCGGCCAACCAAAAAAGGGCTGGTGTGGATGGATACACCGGGTCACGATATCGAACAGTTAACCGGCATGGTCGCAGGAGGCGCTCAAATTGTACTGTTCACAAGTGGGCGTGGTACTCCAACCGGATCCCCCATTGCCCCGGTCATCAAGATTTCAACCAACACGGCGATGTACGAACGGATGAGCGAAAATATGGATTTGAATGCAGGTACCATTATTGAAGGAAAAGAATCGGTCGATCAGGTCGGGGAGCTCATCATGAAAGAAATTCAGGCAGTGGCGAATGGGAAACTGACGAAAGCAGAAATACTTAAACAACATGATTTCGGAATATGGCGAATTGGCCCAAGTTTCTGACCCAACCGGGCAATGTGTGTTTCGCCGCTATCAAATCAACGGTGCACGCCTCGTACTAATAGTAAAAACTGAGTTCTAAATTATCAAACAGGGAGGGAGTCCAGTGTACGATTTTAAAGGAAAAACGGTGTGGGTAACCGGGAGCAGCACCGGTATCGGGCGAGCTGCCGCCATTGCTTTTGCCAGGCACGGTGCTGATGTGATTATCCATTATCGACGCAGCGAAGCAGAGGCCAGAGAGGTTGAGCAGGAAGTTCGGAAACTGGGAAGTCGAGCACTGGTTGTTCAGGGGGATGTCGCTCAATCGGAGGATGTGTCCCGGATGGTAGATGAAATAACAAATGTATTCCCCCGTATCGATGTCCTGGTGAATAATGCGGGCTCCATGATAAAAAGAGCCCGGTTACACGAACTCGAAGAGGCAGATTGGGACCGCATTATGGAGGTCAATGCCAAATCGGTTTTTCTTGTGACAAAAAAAGTCGCGTCTATCATGCGCAAACAACAAATGGGCCGCATCATCAACATCACTTCTATTGCAGCCCGTAATGGTGGCGGGATGGGAAGTTTGGCTTATGCCGCTGCTAAAGGAGCCGTCAGTACATTAACCCGCGGACTGGCAAAAGACCTTGTAAAAGATGGCATAACAGTCAACGGCGTTGCACCCGGTGTCATCTCGACCCCCTTTCATGATCGTTTTTCGAGTGATGAACTGCGCGTTCAAATGGCGAAACAAATACCGATGGGACGTGAAGGAACACCGGAGGAAACAGTTGGCGCAATCCTCTTTTTAGCTTCCGAGCATGCCAATTATATAACGGGAGAGATCATTGAAGTAAATGGTGGTCAACTCATGGATTAATCACAGATGGGAGGGAAATAGTTGAAAGTCACAGAGATCGAGACGTTTGCCGTTGACGGTAACTGGCGGGAACTGGTTTTTGTCAAGATCACCACGGATGAAGGCATCACCGGAGTAGGCGAGTGTACGCTGGAAACAAGGCGTCATGCGGTGGAAGCAGCCATTCAGGATATGCAGCGGTATGTATTGGGACAGGATCCCTTTCAAATCGAAAAAATATGGAACACGATGTACCGGGATGGTTACTGGGGAACCGGTCCGATTGCCATGACGGCCATATCGGCTATTGACCAGGCTTTATGGGATATTGTCGGTAAAAAGTTAAAGACGCCTGTCTATCAATTACTGGGCGGGAAAATGAGAGAAAAATTAAAGGTTTATGCCAATGGCTGGTATTTTGGACTGACAACAGTTGAGCAACATGTAGAGAAAGTTGGGCAGTTGGTAGAAAAAGGATTTCGGGCGTTTAAATGGGATCCCTTTCGCATCTCCGGACGGGAAATTTCAAGAGAAGATTTCGATTATGCCATTGAGTGTGTGGCCAAGATCCGTGAAAAAGTGGGCCCTTCAGTAGAACTGTTGATCGAGGGGCATGGCCGATTCAATACCCGTAATGCAGTACGAATCTCCCGGGCTCTTGAACCCTACGATCCTTTTTTCTTTGAAGAACCGTTGCCTCCTGATAATTTTGATGCACTTAAACGAGTGGCTGATCAGGTCAATATTCCGTTGGCCGCGGGTGAACGTATCTACAGTTATTATCATTATCGAGATTTTCTGTCAAAACAGGCTGTTCACATTATTCAACCTGATTTGAGTCATTGTGGCGGGATTACTGCTCTGAAAAAAATAGCGGCAATGGCGGAAACCTGGTATGTCGGCGTATGTCCCCATAATGCCAGTAGCCCCGTACATACAGTGGCAACCGCTCATGTGGACCTGAACATGGTCAATTTCGTGATGCAGGAGATCTTTCCGCTCGACCATGAGAAATGCCCGTGGATCAAGGACATTGTAGATCATCCGCCTGTACCGAAGGATGGTTATATTCAACTTTCAAATCGTCCCGGACTGGGGATTGAATTAAATGAAGACGTGATCAAAAAACATCCGCCAAAAGACAGGCCGGTCTACAGCCTTTATAGCAAGGACTCCTTTTTGTTAACAGGTGTTGGCGAAACACACGATTCATCAGAACAATTCTAAGGGGTGTAACGCACGTATGAAAATCACAAAAATGATTCTATATAAGGTAAAACCCCGCTGGCTTTTTCTAAAAATTGAAACGAGTGAAGGGGTTTCAGGCTGGGGAGAACCAGTTGTTGAAGGCAGGGCTGATACCGTGAAAGCCTGTGTTGAGGAATTAAGCGATTATTTGATCGGAAAGGATCCCCGGTGTATTGAAGATATCTGGCAAGTACTATATCGCGGTGGCTTTTATCGTGGGGGACCGATCTTGATGAGTGCCATTTCGGGTATTGAACAGGCTCTCTGGGATATAAAAGGTAAATTCTACAACATCCCTGTCTTCGAAATGCTGGGTGGCAAAGCCCGTAACAAAATAAAGGTTTATTCCTGGATTGGCGGCGATCGTCCCCAGGATGTCGGAAGAGCAGCCAGAGAAAAGAAAGAACAGGGTTTTACAGCCATTAAAATGAATGCCTCAGAAGAAATGAATTATATTGATGATTTTTCCAAAGTTGAGGCTGTTGTAGAACGTGTCGCCAGTGTTCGCGAAGCCACTGGAAAAGATTTTGGAATCGGCATCGACTTCCACGGCCGCATTCATAAAGCGATGGCCAAAATTATAGCGAAAGAACTGGAGCCCTATCATCCAATGTTTATTGAAGAACCGGTCCTGCCCGAGAACAATGAGGCATTGCGGGAAATTGCCCGCTTTACAACATGTCCCATTGCGACGGGAGAAAGGATGTATACCCGCTGGGACTTTAAACATTTACTTCACGATGGTTATGTCGATATCATTCAACCGGATTTGTCTCATACTGTCGGTATTCTTGAAGGGAAGAAAATTGCTTCCATGGCAGAGGCCTACGATGTAGCCGTTGCTCCGCATTGTCCGCTGGGGCCGATCACGCTGGCTTCTTCAATTCATCTGGATGCTTCCACACCCAACTTTATTATCCAGGAACAAAGTGTAGGGATTCACTACAATCAAGGAAACGATGTACTTGATTATCTAAAAAACCCGGACGTCTTCCGTTTTGAAAAGGGGTATGTCGATATTCCGGATCAGCCGGGGCTTGGCATTGAAATGGATGAAAACAAAGTAAAGGAAGCGGCTAAAGAAGGTCATCACTGGAAAAACCCGATATGGAGACACGAAGATGGCAGTGTCGCGGAATGGTGAGGTGATCACATGAAAATTGAAGCGGTCAATGCAAGCCATTATCAAATCCGGTTCATGTGATCTGGTTTTACTGGTCAAAGCGCAAGAAATAAAAAATAGGAGCGATAAGAAGAATGAATCAATCATTTCGATTTCATGGCATTATCCCTCCCGTTGTCACCCTGTTCGATCAGCAGGGAGAAATTGATGAAAGTCTGAACAGGCAATATCTCGACAGAATTATAGATGCAGGCGTTCATGGCATTTTGTTACTGGGTAGCTCCGGTGAATTTACGTCGTTAACGTTAAATGAACGAAAACAGTTTGCTGAAGCCATGATTAAACATATTGATGGACGCGTGCCCGTGCTGATAGGAGCTGGCGGTACGGCTCTTAAGGAAGTTTTGGAACTGGTCGCCCATGCTGAAGAAAGTGGAGCCGACGGGGTTCTGGTGGTAAACCCTTACTACTGGAAGTTATCTGAAGAACAGCTGTTTCACTATTATTCAACGATTGCTGAACATACCGCTTTACCGGTATTGCTATACAACATTCCCTTATTGACGGGTCAGTCGATACCCCTTGATATCATCATTCATCTGGCTAAAGAACACCCCAATATTTGCGGAATAAAAGAAACGGTGGCCGAGATCAGCCACATAAGAGAAATCATATTTGCTCTAAAGAAAATAAGGCCGGATTTTATGGTGTTCTCAGCTTATGATGAGCATATGTTTTCCGCTGTGGCAATCGGTGCTGCAGGTTCCATCAATGGAAGCGCCGGCTTTGCACCAGAGATCTCCGTTGGTTTATACCGCGCTTTACAGCAGGAAAATTACAGGGAAGCCATCTCCTATCATAATCAATTATCCGTAATCATGGAGCTTTATTCCTACGGACCTTCTTTTTTTACCACGTTGAAAGAAGCGGTACATCAACGCTGGTTTAGCGAACCTGCCGGACATAGAGCGCCTTTTGATGTCTTTTCCCAGGACTTAAGCCAAAAAGTCAAAAGCCTGTTAAGCAGATTAGAAAAAATAGACAGGGGGTCCCCAGCATGATTGAATCCAGAAAGCTACTGGAAAAATTAGGTTTCCCGTCCGGTGATTTATATGATTTGCCGACGTCTGCGAAGCGATTTCCAGACGGGGCGCAGTATCGGATTGAACTTCCCAGTGTGGAAGGGCCGCGTGCGCTTGAGACAACCCTGGAAGAAATTGATCGTTATGGTTTAACCATTCATCGTGTATCACAGGGAAGTGGCATTATGCTTCAGACTGATGAGGAAATTAAGGAAATGTGTCAGATGGCTGCTCAAAGCGGGATGGAATTAAGTCTTTTTGTAGGACCAAGAGGGACATGGGACATTAGTGCCCAGCCTTTTACTTCGGCTGGGAAGGCAGTTGGACTGCGCCATGAAGGGGCCGATCAACTGGTTTATGCGATGGAAGATCTGAAAAGGGGTGCCGAGCTGGGATTACGCGGTGCACTGGTAGCCGATGAGGGACTCCTTCAATTAACAAAAGCAATGAAGCAAAGCGGTCAGCTACCCGAAAATTTTGTGGTCAAGGTATCAGTACAAATGGGCGCTTCCAACCCGGTATCCGTGCGCTTGATGCAGGAACTTGGCGCCAATACCTATAATGTACCGACGGCTCTGACACTTCCCAAACTGGCAGCCATCCGTCAGGCCATCGATATTCCGATCGACCTGTATGTTGAAGTCCCTGACAATTTTGGCGGATTCATAAGGTATTATGAAATTCCGGAACTGATACGTGTTCTCTCACCCGTCTATATCAAGTTTGGTTTGAGAAATCATCCGGATGTTTATCCTTCCGGAAAACAGTGGGAGAAAACCAATCTTGACCTTGTCAAAGAACGGGTTCATCGAGCCGCTCTGGGGATCCAGATGATTGAAAGGTATTACCCGGAAGCCAAAACGTCTCAACCCGGTGCTCCGGATCTCGGGATTCCGGTTGTTGTTTAAAATTGGCTTCAGATTACAAGTGTTAAATAGTAGATTTTGAGGTGAATCAACATGCCCTTCAAGGTTTTATTAACAGATTATGAATTTGACAATTTGGCTTTTGAAGAAAACGTCTTTCGTGAATCCGGTTTAGATATCGACTTTGTCAAATCCCAGTGTAAAACAGAAGCAGAAGTCATAAAAGAAGCCAGAGATGCTGATGCGATTCTGAATCAATATGCCCCGATTACGAGAAACGTTATTGAATCACTTGAAAAGTGTAAAGTGATTTCCCGTTATGGAGTGGGAGTTAATACGATTGATATCGAGGCAGCCCGCAACAAAAATATCATTGTAACCAATGTCCCGGATTATGGTGTCGAAGAAGTTTCCAACCATACACTGGCGTTATTATTGTCGTGGGCACGAAAAGTACCACTGTTAAACAACCAGGTCAAATCAGGCCGCTGGGATTTTAAACAAGCGATACCCATTTTTCGTTTTGACAAGAAAATCCTTGGAGTGCTTGGTTTTGGCCGAATTCCCAGACGGTTTGTTGAAAAAGCACACCCGCTCGGATTTTATAAAATTATCGCTTATGACCCATTTGTTTCAGAGGAAGAGATGGCGGAATCAGGGGTTGAAAAAGCAGCCCTGGAAGAAGTGATTCAGCAGTCTGATTTCTTATCGATTCATGTCCCGCTTACGGAAGACACATACCACCTTTTGGACAGGGACATGTTTCAATTGATGAAAAATAACGCCGTTATTATTAACACGGCCCGTGGACCGATTATTGACGAGAAAGCACTTGTGGAAGCGATTAAACAGGGTGAAATAGCCGGTGCGGCCCTGGATGTTGCTGAAGAAGAGCCCATGCCTTCGGACAGTCCATTATTAAAAATGGATCAGGTGATATTGACCCCACATAGTGCCTGGTATTCTGAGGAAGCGATGGAAGAGTTACGTACAAAAGCAGCTCGAAATATCGTCGAGGTTTTAAAAGGTTTAGACCCATCATATCCCGTTAATTAAGAAAAATGTTGTTTGGATGCTCAGGTTAAAATAATGGTTCATTCGTTGTTCACCAGTTAGGGGGAAGAGTATGAAAGATGTGGTAACGATAGGCGATGCCATGATTACATTCAATCCTGATACGAAAGGTCCGATGCGATTTGTATCATCCTTTCAGCGTAAAGTCGGAGGAGCTGAATTAAACGTAGCAATTGGATGCGCAAGGTTAGGGCTTCAGACTGGGTGGATCAGTAGACTGGGAAACGATGAATTCGGGCGACATATTTTACATTTTGTACGCGGAGAAGGGATTGATACCTCACAGGTCAAGCTTGTTAACGGATATCCGACTTCTCTTTATTTTAAAGAAATCATGGAAGATGGCAGCGGAAGAAGTTTTTATTATCGGGATAACTCCCCAACTTTAACCATGAATGTGGAAAATTTTCCGTTCGAATATCTTGATACGACAAATGTACTTCATGTCTCTGGAGTTTTTCCCGCTATAGGGGGTGAGAATTACAATATTATTTTGAAAGCCGTTCAGTATGCCAGGGAACAGGGGAAGATCGTATCGTTTGATCCCAATATCAGATTAAAATTATGGCGTTCTAGAGATGAGATGAAAGAGAAGTTAAAACGACTCCTGTCCTACACAGATATTTTATTAATGGGAGAAGAGGAAGGAAAGCTCTTGTTTGATACCGGGAATACAGATGAATTATATGAGAAATTAAAAAACTATTCGATTGAGTGGATAACGATCACACAGGGAGATAGAGGGGCCACCTGTTACTACAAAGGTGAAAAATATGTTGGACGACCCGTCAAGCCGGCTAAGGTTGTAGACACGGTGGGTGCAGGAGACGGTTTCAGTGCGGGATTCATTTATGGTGTTCTCCAGGATTGGGATATCGAAAGGATACTCTCGTTTGCCAATACCATCGGTTCGATGGTGGTGAGTGTATCGGGTGACAACGAGGGGCTTCCGTTATTGGATGAAGTCATGATGCGACTGGGTGAAAAAGAGCGGATCGAGAGGTGAAGGCTTCAGAGGAGTGATTGAGATGAAAGTGGATGTTGTAACAATAGGAGAAACGATGGCGGTTTTTACACCCGAACAAAATGGGATGCTGCGTCATGCCAGGACTTTTTCCATGACGTTTGCCGGAGCAGAGTCCAATGTTGCTATCGGATTATCCCGTCTGGGTCATCGGACGCGCTGGATCAGTCGGGTGGGCACGGATGAATTTGGGGAGGCCATGGTTTCTTTTATCCGAGGGGAAGGCGTCGATGTGGATTTTGTTAAACGAGATTCCCTTTTTCCAACCGGTGTCTTCTTTAAAGAGTTAAGAAGGCCTGATGATGTACGCGTTTATTATTATCGAAAAGATTCCGCAGCCAGTCATCTCACCATTGAAGATATTGATGAACGGGCTGTTACTGGAGCCAGATACCTCCATCTGACAGGTATTACTCCGGCTTTAAGTGCCTCCTGTCATGAAGTCGTTAAGTATGCGATCGAATTAGCGAGAAGAAATAACATCAAAGTGGTGTTTGACCCGAACCTGCGTATGAAACTCTGGGGAGACAAACAGGTCCATAATGTTATGAAAGACCTGATGGCACAGGCGGATATCGTGTTGCCCGGGTTGGCAGAAGGAAGGTTTCTATTTCAAGAAGCGGATCCGGGCAAGCTGGCTGAGCATTTTCATGAATGGGGGGTTCCCCTGGTTGTAATCAAACTGGGAAAAGAGGGGGCTTTTTATTCTGTAAAAGATGGAGAAAGGCAGTTAGTACCGGGTACCAGAGTGTCGCATGTGGTCGATCCCATTGGCGCTGGTGATGGATTTGCTGCTGGCTTTCTGTCCGGTTTACTAAACGACTTGCCATTATATCAGGCTGTTCAGAAAGGGAACACGGTTGGAGCCATGGTTACGCAGGTATCAGGTGATGTTGAAGGTCTTCCGGATCAGGAGGATTTGGAACAATTTTCAAAAGAAAAACAGGATGATGTGATGAGATAAAATGCCATGGAAGGAGGCGCAGGGATGAATTACATTTTAAATAAAATGGTAAAAAACGGGATTGTGGCCGTGATTCGAGGGGCTGATGAAGACCAGATCATTCCCATCGCTGAAGCATTAAAGAACGGAGGTGTGAAAACGCTTGAAATTACGGCAGAAACACCAAAAGTGTGCAAGTTAATTGAACGGGTCTCTGATGAGTTTGGGGATGAGCTCATCATTGGAGCAGGCACGATCCTTGATGCTGAAACGGCCAGATCCGCCATTATGTCCGGTGCTCAATTCATTTTTTCTCCCACCGTGGATGTTGATACAATTCGATTGACCAAACGGTACGGTCTGGTAAGCATTCCCGGTGCGTTGACACCCACTGAGATTCTAACAGCCTATGAGCACGGAGCGGACATCCTCAAGGTTTTTCCTGCCAGTGTATTTGGACCGGATTATATTAAACATATCCACGGGCCCATGCCTCATATCCCGTTGATGCCAACAGGAGGCGTCAATTTGCAAAATCTTGAAGACTATTTGAAAGCCGGTTCGGTGGCGGTCGGGATTGGAAGTGCGTTAGTGAACACTAGAAAGCTTATCGATTCTAATTCGTTTGTTGAACTCGAACAAAAGGCCCGGCAGTTTATGGAGGTTTTTCATCAGGTTAATAATGAATTCTCCTAGTAATTTGCTGGACTCCCGGGTTGGCAGGCATTTTCCTGAGAAGCATTGCGGCCCGGACCCCATCCAGCAGTTCTGTCTTAAATGCAAGTTGTTGTTGATGGGCTTCCAGCGTAGGGTTTTCATGCCTCTTCTTCCTCTACAATGTTTTTAATTCAAAACGCTTATTGTTTTTGCCTTTGCTGACAAACTTCACGCATTCGGCTGTGCCGATTTCACTCGTCTGTCTGACATGGGTGCCGCCGCATGCCTGGGTATCAATCGATCCGATTACCACCAGTCTCACCTTTTTTACAGAAGGAGGAAGAAGGTTGATCGCGGTTTTGATGTAGTCGGACTGAGTTTCGGCTTCTTCTCTGGACACTTCTTCGTAACGGACGGGATGGTTCTGCTGAATGCGGCGGTTTGTTTCCTGCATGATGCTTTCAATTTCGGATTCAGACGGGTCGTCAATATGGTTAAAATCGATCCGTGCCCGATCCGGGTAAATTTTGTTTCCGGTACATAAGCCGCCATACAGGTCATAAATCACGGAGCCGATGACATGTAACAGGGTATGATGACGCATTAACCCGTAGCGTCTGTCCCAGTCTATACGGCCGGTGACAGGCCCTCTTTCCAGTTCTTCAGCATTTTTGACATAATGGACCACTTTCCCTTTTTCCTGCCGGACATCATACACGTGGAAGGACCTGCCATTTTGTTGTAGTGTGCCTTCATCATGTTGCTGACCGCCGCCTGTCGGGTAAAACGCGGTCTGGTTCAAAACGACTTTCTCCCCGGAAATCGCTTCGATCGTCCCTTCAAACTCCGTTAAATAACTGTCTGCCAGATAAAGACGCTGTGTCATACATCGTTTCCTCCTCTTCTATGAATAGTGGTTATAAGTATAACGACTATTAAAAGTTTTAAAAGAAAAACGGTTATGGGGTTAACCGTTTTCCTGTTACAACATGAGATAAATCGGGATTGTTTCGCCATAAGGCATTTACAACACAGTTCTTCATGCCTTTCATCATCATAATTGGTTGTTAAACTAACGTTCTCCGTTAGTTCAAAGAGTGGATTCTAATCACTAACTAATATTAATGTTTCTAACGTATCAAATTTATACTTTTTTGATTCATGTTCTTCCCCCATCAGTTCTACTTCCAACGTTTCCGCATCTGAATTTAATGTTGAAGAAATTCTATTTAAAGATGGATCTATCTCCATCAAATCAATAAAATTATCGTTTATCGTCGTTACCTGGAAACTGTTTACATTGTTCCGACTCAAAACACTAATATCCGGAAAATGATTGCCCATTCCCTGGAATTGTAATAGCAATTCATCATTCCCATCCTTGTTCACATCAATCACGGTTGGAATACCCCAATTATGGTACACTAGCCATTCCTCATTTGTATCATCATAAAATACATATTGATAACCCAATGCTGGAGAACCAATTGCTCCTATCACATGCAAACCCTTTTCAAAATCTGTATATTTAGTATTGATAATATAAGTTTTAATGGACTCGATATCATGACTATATCCGATGGGTCTTATCAAATAAGATTGATTATTAAAATGCAGTAATCCAATGAAGTTACTCGAGTCATCTTTATTTGAATATAAATCAATATCAATAGATTCACCAGAAATTTCTCCGAAAGGAATGCTTTTTTGCTTTTCCCAATTCATTATGCTGACATGATCATCCAATGGTTCAAATTCAACGTTCTCGTAAGTCAGCTTGACGACTTCAGGAAAGCTATTGTGGTATTGCGCATTTTCTGTTGATGGATCTTTCTTATCACTACTTAGACCGCAACCAGTAAAAATTAAGGTGACTATAAGCAAGAGCAGTCCTAACTTGATCTTTTGCACCATTTCCCACCTCATTCCTTTTCTCAACTTTATTACTCGGTAACCAACCGAAGTTGCTTGATGAAGCTAAATTTCCTTCGTACCTTATCGTACAAATGATGGATGAAGGCACTGCGGTGCTTGTCAATACTAATGAAGGAAGATATTTCATTTAAAAAGAGAACATTTGAACGTGGCAATTGTTCAACTTATAACTCATGTGTCATTTGCATGGAGTTAAGTCCATATAATTGTGTAAAAAGAAATCTATAAAAAAGGGAGCCATTTT
>JACDOE010000014.1 GCA_017656255.1 Bacillaceae bacterium | reverse complement strand
TGAGGTTGTTTAAAAATTTACGTTGCGGGATGTCTACTTTCTTTACAGAGGTCCAGGGTTTCCGCTATTTCGGAGAAAATCCCCCAAAACAAAGAATAACGGAACACTTTTCTCCTAACGCTCATCCACCACTCACCGGCCCCTCACACATCAACCTCACTTAAACCCAAACTTCTTTTCCTCCAGAAATCCCCGCAAATGCACCCTTCTCGGCTCCCGATATATTCGGCTCACATACTCCGACCAGGTGGTAGACGTTTCTCCACCGGTCCGCTCCTCATAATAGGCTTTCATCACACGATCATAAGATTCAATAGCTTTCGGTTGCCGATCCGCCTGATACGCCTCTTCATGCACCACCGCCTCACGGGGCAAACGGGGTTTTTGCGCCGGTATCTGCTGTTCGTCCGGATAGCCCAGAACCATACCGAACACCGGAAATACATAATCCGGAAGCTTCAGCAAGTCACTTACTTCCCGGATCTGGTTGCGAATCCCGCCGATATAGGTCCCGCCGATGCCACAGGATTCCGCTGCCACCATCACATTCTGCGCCATCAGTGCCGTATCCACCACCGCCACCAGAAGCGGTTCCACCGTGTCCAGATGAGCCGGTACCTCATGCATCCGGCTGCTGAGATGAATCCGGCTCATATCGGCGCAGAATACCAGAAACACCTGACAGTCACGGACATGTTGCTGTCCCCCGCTCAAACGGGCCAGTTCATCTTTTTTATCCTGATTTCTGATCTTAATTACGGAATAGGCCTGCAAGTTATTTGAAGTAGCCGCCCACTGCCCGGCCTCCAGAATCTGATCGAGTACTTCATCGGCTATTTCCTTATCAGAGAATTTGCGAATCGAACGGTGTTTTTTTAATAGATCGATAACGGGGTTCACGATCATCACTCCTCTAAGCTATGATTTTAATCCTTCATTTGAATGCGTCTCCTACCTATTCTCCCCGAAATAAAAAAAACCGGCAACCTCAAAAGGTTGTCCCGGTTCAAGTGTTTCTCTACTTTCTCTATCACACGATCAATATCTCTTAAAAACGACTTCCCCTGTGATCACCGCCTGATCCTTCTGGTTCACCGCCCTGACCTCAAACACCATCCTGTCACCCGCATGCTCCATCAATTTCCCCTGCAACCGGATCACATCGCCCAGAAACACCATCCCGACAAACCGAACCCGGTATTTCTCTATATATCCTTCTTCATAAAAAGGGGTAAACAATTTCGCCAGATTTCCCATTGTCCACATGCCGTGGGCAACGATGCCCGGTAGGCCGGCTTTTTTCGCTTCTTCATCGATGGTGTGGATCGGATTATAGTCGCCGGATGCTCCCGCATATTTAATCAGGTCCAGGCGTGTCACCGGCGGAAGTTCGATCTCCTGCAAAACGTCGCCATGATTCAGTTGATCGAGCTTCATTTTACGGCCAACTCCTTTCGGACCGCCTCCGTGATAATAATGACCATGGTGGCATTAAATATCTTCTCCCCGGCCAGATCTTCGCCGTAATTTTTTAACACCAGAAAACCCAGTGTTCCCGATTTTCCCGTTTTTTCATAATAATCATCCACTTCCGCGTAACAGTACAGCTGCTCCCCCACATAAAGCGGTCGCTCATAATAAAAAGACTGTTCCCCGTGAATCAGGCCGTCGACGGGAAAAGGAAACCCTTCAATCCTGCCGTAATCAAACACCCTCGGAAAAGTAGGAGGCGCCAGGTTACGCTTGAACCGTGTCTTCGCCGCATATACTTCATCCACAAAAATCGGATGCGGGTCGCCGATGGCTTCGGCAAACTTTTTGACCGCTCCCCGCTCGACAATGTTCTTGACTCGATCCGACCGTTTTCCAACAAAATCGCCAAACACGTCTATCTCACCCCTTTTTAATTTTTCGGGCCGCCCGCCACATACAGAACCTGTCCGTTAACAAACGAGGAAGCTTCATCGGCAAAAAAGGCAACAGCATTGGCGATATCCTCCGGCTTCCCACTGCGCCCGACCGGAATCTGACTGACACTATGTTTCACCAGTTCTTCAAACGAGATTCCGATACGTTCTGCCGTGGCTCGGGTCATATCTGTTTCAATGAAGCCCGGAGCAACAGCGTTGACGGTGATCCCGAATTTTCCGAGTTCAATAGCCAGCGTTTTGGTAAAGCCCTGCAGGCCTGCTTTTGCCGTGGAATAGTTGGCCTGCCCCCGGTTCCCCAGGGCGGATGTAGACGAAATATTGATAATCCGGCCATACCCGTTGTCCACCATATCCTTCTGGACAGCTCGCGCGGCATTAAACGCCCCCGTCAGGTGAACATTCATTACGGTTTGCCAGTCTTCATCCGTCATCTTAAACAGCAGGTTGTCCCGGATGACGCCGGCATTATTGACCAGAATGTCCACCCGCCCGAACCGATCGACCGTTTCGGCCACGGCCTGTTCCACCTGCTTCCGGTCAGTAACATCGGCTACTGTGCCGAACACCTCGTATCCCTGTTCACGCAGGGCCTGTGTCGTGTCATGGAGCGCCCTTTCATTGATGTCGATAACCGCGACCTTTGCGCCTTCCCCGGCAAACTTCTCCACGATTGCTTTTCCAATACCACGGCTGCCACCTGTTACGAAAGCAACTCTGTCTGCAAATCTCATACATACCTCCACCCTTTCCTTCCTCCATTTTTTGTTCATATCATCTCTCAGTTTACTATATTATCTAAATAATATAAATATTCAGTCTAATAATGGGTTAAATTTTACTAAAATTAAAAGGAAATATAAGGTAAACCATCGAAGTGGTAGGCATACATTTTTAATGACTGAAGGGAAGGGATTATATTCTGAAAAAATGATTTGATGTAAACGTCAGTCAGTCACGGGCCTGCATTTAAATTTCAAGGAGGTTTTTGCGTGTCCGATCACCACAAAAAGAAGTCTGAGCCCTTCGAATTTTTGGATCCCATTCGTCCATCCGTCGTAAAGGGAAAGCCCTGGATGGCCCTTCGCCCTCCCGTACACTTGACGGATTCCGGAGAGATGATTCCCCTGAAAAATCCGGAAAAAATACGCTTTCGCGTCATGAATCGTGACGGATATCCCTTAAGTTCCGTCCCGATGCGGTTGATGGTGTTAAAAGACGGTGAAAAGCTGGCTGAAAAAACACTAAAAACCGGCCCGACCGGTTATCTTTCCACCGATTTTCCTGTGGATCTGGAACAGGACGCCGGTGTGAAGTTAAAAGTCGTACCCGACATCAAGGACATCACCGGTGACATGGTCTATGAAGTGGACCTCCCTGATCTCAACGACATCGGGACGATTCAGTTTGACGGACTTGAATCATGGCTCCCCAAACTGCCTGATCTGGATTTGAACCTGTTTCCGGAACCACCGGATGTTGATGACGTTCTGCAGGCACCGGAATTGTTCCAGCCGTCTGTCATTGAAAAAGACGGCAATTGCTCCCTCGACTTTAAAGCCATTGTGGAGAGCCGGCAATTTTACTTCAACCAGATTGTGCGAAAAGGTGAACCGCGCTCCAAATCGCAATCCTATATCTCCAATCCGATTTCGTTTGATTTTGAAACCACGAACAACAACGGAACTCCTGTAAGAACCCCTACGCTTGGAAAACTGAATCTCTACAAACAGTCCTGGACCCGTGTTGGGCACGGTATTGGCAAATTACTTTACTCCCTGGCCCTCGCACCGCGTGAAGAAACGAAAATTGCGGTGATCGAATGGGCCCGTCAGCAATACGGGCGGCGCCGCGAAGCGAACCGGGCTCACGAACAGCTTGACCATCAATTTTTACGAGACCGGATTATTGAAGAGATTGTAGAAGGCACCGTGGATGAAATTCAGCAGGGTAACAGCAGCCACGTGGAAGGTGGCGGCGGCCTGACGGGAAGTATCAGTGGTATTTTCAAAGGAATCATGGGTGCCGTCGGACTCAGTATCGGCGGAAGTGCCGCATCATCCGACAGTTTTTCTGAGGGGCACCGGACGGTCACGGCCAGTACGATTCAAAATCTGGCCGACCAGATTGTACAGCGCAGCACCCGACTCCGCTCCCTCTATTCCATGGTCGTCACCCAGTCCGCAGAAGCGGAACAGGAAAACATCACAACCCGAATCGTCCGCAACCGGAATTTGAATCATGCCCTCACCGTCGAGTATTTTCAGGTTCTGGAACATTATGCGGTAAAAACGGAACTGCATGACCAGCTTGATGTCCTGCTGATCCCGTATGAAGTTCCCGATGCCTTATGGGACGAATTGCCTCCGTTTACAAAATTCCTTCTGCCCACCCGGCGCCGGGTCATCCGAAGACGCGTCAATGGATTCTGGCCATGGAGCAGCCCCCGGTATGAAGAAGTGGTGGTTGAAGAACCTGTCGAACTGGAAGGGAACCATCCCCTCCTCGAGCAATCCGAACTGGTTGAGTGGCTCGATCAATATGGTGAAACCTTGAAACCGTTCCTCCCGTACGAACATCAAGACGGCATCGACGCGCTGTACCGCCTGGTCAGGACCCCGGAAATCTATGAAACGGATACGCCGGTTGTTACGGTCTCAAGGTGGACCATCGAACTGCGTGAGGGCTGGCGACCGGGCCTTTCCATTGTCGTTCACACCAAGGATGGCCAGACTGTCACGTTAAAACATGCCGACCATCAGGAAGGATCGGCGATCAATACCTTTACCTCATCGCCCGTCAACGTCACGTCCATCGAGAAAATAGAGGTCATTTATGCCCCGGAAAAAGCGAAAAAATCCATTCTTTCCAGAGTATCCAGCCAATTCGGGATCGTGGGAGACACCGTTCTCGGCCTGCTTCCCGATTCGATGGAAAACGTGGTCAGGGAAGAATTAAATGTCATGAACACGTATGACCTGACACGCCTGCGTGTGGTCGCCCATACCGATCCGTCACGTTATCTGCTTCATACCAAATCTTATGAACTGCTGGACATCACCCGGAACGGCCAGGACGACCTGACGGCGGACAATCCGTCCACATCTTTTACAGCCAAAACACCGGAAATCGATCTCTTATTAACCCGAAGCCTGCGTTACAAGGATTATCAAAAAGTAGAAAGCATGGTCAACCATATTAAAGCCCACCGTATGGCTTACCTGCGCACGCTCTGGCTCACCGAAGACCCGGACCGTCGAGCCCTGCGCTTCGAACAGTATGTCTATCCCTATGAAAATGAGTACGGCGACACGCAACCGGTTCCGCTGATGAATCTCATTGAAAACCGGCCGGTGGGCATCATCGGTAATCAGATTGCCTTTCCTCTGAACGACCAGTATCAGAAGGACACGCTCAGTCAGGATCACGGCCTGTTCAAAACTGTGGCACACAAAAATGAAAAGTTGATCAGCATCCCGACACGGGGGGTCTATGCGGAAACCCTGCTATCCAAATGTAATGCCACCGAAATGCGGGATATCAACCGCGTAATCGATGTCGGGGAAGGCGACGATATTCACGCCCCGGATATTTCAGGCATTACGCCCGGGAGCCGCCATGCTGCTATGGATTTACAACCGTCCGGCGTCCCGGGATCTTCCATTAATATTCAAAATGCGCCTGCGGCTCCGGACCCGACCGGTATGAGTGGAACCCTGGGATTACTTGCGTCAGGGGATATCTTCCGCGACATGTCACTGGGCTCAGAAACGGTGAGTGCGGCCAGCGCACTTGCCAGACAGGCACTCAGCGAATCCGGGGAAGCTCAGCGGGCCGCCCTGGAAGCCCTGGAGCAACTGTTAACAAACGCAGAACAGAAACAAACGGACAAAAATTCAAGACAGGCGCTGTCCGCAGCCAGGGATCAGGTGAGACTGGCCCGCCAGAAAGCCCAGCAATCAGCCAATCAGGCTTACCGGCAAAATGATCCGGTCCGCATCCGTGATCACGCCCAGGCTATCGATGATTCCAATATGAGTGATGCTGACAAGTCACTGGCCAGAAAAAGGTTGCATAACGCCGAACAATATCCGGATGGCACACAGAGCACAAAAGAGGCAGAAGAACGGGAGCGGCAGAGACAACTTGAAGAATCGGCTCCCCACTACTTTTCACGCCAGGTCGGCGACAACGCCTATGAATATATCTTTATAAATTTTGCAGTGGATAAAGCGGAATTGAAAGACGGACACCTAGAAGGATTGCGTGAGTTGACCCAGTTGATGACAATGAATGACGCCCTGGGTATTTATCAAGCATCAGGTTACACCAGCAAAACCGGTTCAAGATCTCATAATGAAGATCTGGCCTGGGATCGCACGCAGTCCATACTCACGTATCTGCGTGATGCCGGTATTGCCAGTGCCAGGATCGATGGCAATGAATTTATCTCTTACACCATAGAAGCCGTCGGGGAAGCCCGTTCGCTCGCCGATTATCTGAGAGAAAACGGATACCCGGTACCCGACCAGCTTCCTGCAGAGAACCCCTATGACCGCGGTGTCGTGCTTTACCTGACGGAGTTCCCGGAACTGCGCAACGTAGAAAGTTCAGAACCCTACTGGAAGCAGCCGACGGACACGTGGAAAATTCGTTTTAAATTTCCAACTGAAGACAGCGGACCTGACCTTGCCGTTCCGTCCCCAACGGATCTGGAATCTTTCTTCAAGTTACTGCAATACGGAGAAGTGGAGTATGAAGCAAAAGGGATATATCAGGTTGACGGGGAACAGAAAGAGGGACCGACCATGAAAGGGGTGCTGAGAGGACAACTGATCAAAGTCGATTTACTGGCAGCTTCTGCGGCGAATATCGATTTCCCTGACGATTGGATCACCTTGAACCTGGACGGGGCACCGCTGGCAACACGCAAAGAAGACTGGGAATCGGTCAAAGTCGAATTTTACGGCGGGCAACTGGAACGGGCGGTGGATGCCATTGTCGGTGTCAGTCCGGCTCTGCGATACCTGGGAGGTGACGACCTCAGGGACTGGATCAGAGAAACAATCGGCATCCCCGAAGGTCTACAATTCAAACTGCGTATCTTACGCCATATGACAGCTCCGACCGACTGGTTTACCTGGGAAGAGACAGAACCTGCCATCTTCTGGGCGTTGCATTTGCAGCTGCCCCAGTTTGTCCGTGACTATATAGCGGAGTTGCCAATGGCAGTGTTTTCTGTTCGTGAGATTGTACAGGATCAGCCTTAACAAAGTTCTGTAAAAAAAAGATTCCGGCCCCAATACCCCTGAATTGAAGGGATTGGGGCCGGATTTATTATATGATCGATAATCTGGTTCAGACCTGCCCTCTGTTACAAACATACTGACGGGTATGGATGTAACACAACCGTTCTACTCAGACAAACCTTTCTGAAAAACAAAACTGGATTTATTATATTTCATTTTGTCTTCATAAAAACGGTGCGCATCACGCCGTTGTAAGCCGGATGAGAGCGCCACCGTCTCACACCCCTGTTCTTTCGCCCACGTTTCAATGTACTGCAAAAGTTTTTCCCCGTATCCTTTCGAGCGTCTGGTTTGATCGGTGACCAGATCATACACCCAGACATGTTTTTTGTAATAAAAATTTGTCAGGACGATAACCCCGGCCAGCGTGACTATGTGATCTTCATCAATCAGGGCAAACAGTTTATACCCCTGTTCGCTCATGTCTTTTCCCAGAGCGAGAAATTCCTCACAGGTGATGTTCGTTCTCAGCTGATTCATGATGGGAAATGCCTTTTCCCATTCTTCTCTGGTGACGAGCTCTTTCATTTGCATGGTTTTCCTCTCCTTTACGAATGGGTGCCACTGCTGAAGAATGCTTACGCCTTTTGGCAAACAAAGATGAACTCCGATCCTTCATCAACCGGCGTGCCATCATACCATCCGTATTCTTCCGCAATTTTAAAACCGGCATTTTGCAGTAATCCTCGTAAATCATCCCCATAAAAATATCTCAACCGGATACGATCTTTTAATGCCTCCACCGAACCGTCGTGATGATATATCCGGTAAATATAGTCTGTATAAAGCAGGCGCCGCTCGGTATCAATAGCCCTCCTGATTGAATGTCTGGTTACTTTTTCACCCGTTTCAAGCGTGGATTGAAAGTCCAGCTGTTCCTGATGATTGACCCACCAGTCCCCCATTTCTTTTAATGGTTTAAATACATTGATCATAAATTCCCCGTCATCTTCCATATGTTTATGGACACAGGCCAGACATTTTTGTGCCTCTTCATCCGTCTTCAAAGATTGAAAGCTTCGAAATGCGATAAAAATAAGTTTAAACGTGTCTGGAAGCGCAAAGTCTCTCATATCTCCATGAACAAAGCGAAGATACGACCGGATGATCTGAGGTTGTTTTCGGACCTTTTCCTCCAGGACTTCCAACATACTTTCCGAGTAATCGAGCCCCTGAATGTTGATTCCCGCTTCAGCCAGGGGGATTGTAATTCTTCCTGTTCCACAGGCTAATTCAAGGACATGTCCACCCGACTTTTTTGCTCGTTCTCTATAAAAAGGGATATCAGCTGAAAAGATACGGCGGTTATCACAATCATACAACATCGCGATCCTGTTATACAGATTGTTCACCCTCTCACCACCCTTATGTTATGGACAGCCATTCACAGGCATGGACCAAAAATGCTAGAACGCTCCCACCGCTTCAACCGTCCAGATATGGTTATGCTCCGGCCACCGGGTCATGCTGATCTTCAACACATTTTGCGTCCTGGTGGTCACCAGGAGCCACCGTTGGTTCTCTGATTGCTGAATCGTTTGAAATGTATCCACCGCAAGTCCCAGGCGTTCTTCCACAAACGTCAACAACACCTGTTTATAATCCTGATAGGCCTTGTTTTCAGCCAGGGAAACCAGTTCCTCTTGCGTGACCTCAATCCCGATGTAGTCATCCATGGTCTTTCCCCTGGCGATAAGGGCGTCCCGATCCTGCAACAGGGAGGCATCAATCTTGCTCAATGCTTTCACCGGCAATATCGCGCTGGTACGGCTCACAGACTCCAAATGTTTCAAGGCCGATTCCGAAATCCCCTGTTTTTCCTCATCCGGTATGTGATAATCAAACTGTTTCACGTCATTGTGGGCAAAGTAGATGTAGGCCACATCCGGTTCGTCTCTAAACACCACTTCCGTATAAAAAGGCGGCAGTTTAAATCCCCATTTTCCTGTGACCGATTGGATGTCCTCACCCCTGTACCCCTTTTCTTCTATCAGGTAATCCGTTACGCGCTTTTCATAGACGATCTTGTTGATTTGGATATACAAAAAGGGGACAAGAACAAGCAAGATCAAGATCGCAGCACTGATTTTCCAGCCTTTATTAAATTTACGCATCGTTAACCTCTCCCACCCTTTTTTGCACAGCTTTCATGAGATAGTCTTTCAATTCCCGTAATGCATTCGTATCAAAAGAGTCATCCTTTTCTCTTGTGTAACTTCGCATCACTTTTTTAATTGTTGATTGATATTCAGACGGAAGTTCGATTAGCCCCCATTCACCTGCTTCTTGTTTGGAGGAAATCGTTCCTTCTTTTAAATACTTGTATACTCTCAACATATTCAAAGTAGCATACACCGGATGCTGAACAATATTCGCCAGACAATCCCGAAAATCATTCATGATAGACGAGATGTAATGAGCACGGGGAACAGAAGGGAACACGTGTTGAACCGGCTTCCCTGTAACACAAACGCCCCGGTGGTTTATCACCGTGATATGAGCAGCCAGATCCGCATCTCTTTTCTCTTCGTCATTTAAATAATCATGAGTCCCTTCCATTAATTCTTTCTCATATCGGTTCCGCCAGTGTTCACTGTAATGAAAGTCATAGAGACAGGGATGGCGCCAATTTTCCAACTGCTTTTCATGCAAAAAATGAACTTCCAGCGGATATGGCTGTTTGGAATAACGTAAAAAAACCCCGGCTAACATGCGTTTTTGTTGAACTGTCAGGGGTGTCGTCGTGACCACTAACGCATCAATATCACTCCTCCGGGGGTTAAACCCTCCCATTGCCAGTGAACCATGGATATAGAAACCGCTCATATCATCCTTTGTGATGATTTTCGTGTCATGCAGAACATCATGGACAAATTTTCGTATGCCCGATGGGCAGGCGTCCCATGTGAAACCCATCATATTGATAAGTTCCTCCATAAAGGTGAGATCTCCATTTTGGGGAAGGGCGAAGCGTTCAAAAAAATCCTCAAGCCCCGCCCCGTTATTTTATAGAATTCGTCACATGTATGGATTTTCCTTTCCTGCACTTCTAATCCACTTTCATGATCAGAGATTCGTCTACCTCCTTGATTGATCCGCGCCCGGAAAGGGCTAATTCCAGCTCCAATTCTGCAATCAGATGTTTCATTACTTCTTTTACGCCTGACTCTCCGGCCACAGCCAACGCATAGGCATACGGACGGCCGATAAGCACCGCGGTAGCACCAAGCGCAATTGCCTTCAAGATGTCTGCGCCTCGCCTTATTCCACTGTCCATCAAAATCGGAACCCGACCATCAACACGATCCCGAATGGAAGGTAACGCTTCCAGAGTCGCAATGGCACCGTCCAATTGCCTGCCTCCGTGATTGGACACGATGATGCCGTCAGCCCCATGTTCAATAGCCAGTGCTGCGTCTTCAGGATGGGTAACTCCCTTAATTAACAGAGGTAACGATGTTTGTTGACGAATAAATTCAAATTCCTTCCACGTAAAAGCTTTGTGGTTCCCTTCTTCCAGCGCTTTGACTGCCGCTGCTTTGACATCTTTTTGTGGAGGCTGTTCTAACCTGGAAAGGAACACCTCATCTGAAAAATAATTGCCGCATCCTTCTCCTTTTAAGAAAGGCAAATAGGCATTGTTCAAATCTTTTTCCCGCCAGCCAAGTAATGGAGAATCAACTGTCACCACGATCGCCTGATAACCAGCTGCTTCCGCCCGCCCAAGAAAGCTTTTCGTTAATTCGTGATCCCGGGGCGGATATAATTGAAACCATCTTGTCCCCTCTCCCATCACATCCGCTACCTCTTCCATGGATTTCGTCGAGACCTGGCTCAACACATAAGGCACACCTAATTCAGCCGCCGCTCTGGCAGGTGCTGTCTCAGCCTCAGAATGAAGGATGGAATTGACTCCGATCGGGGCGAGTAAGAAAGGGACTGGCATTTCCGACCCGAATAGGTTCACGCTCAGGTCCCGTTTTTCTACAGCACAACAGACACGTGGCCGTATGCGATACCTTTGAAACGCATTGAGATTCGCTTTTAGCGTATCACCCGCCCCGGCCGCACCGTGTACATAATCAAAAGGACCGGCGGCCAGAGTATCTTTAGCCTTTCTTTCCCAATCTTCAAATGATACCGGGAGAAGGGTTGCCCTTTTGTCTCCATTTTCATAAATTTGCATCTGTACTTGTTCAGCCCTGGTTTTCAAGCAATTTAACCTCCATTGAGTCTGTCATCACCTATTGTTTAGACTACTTTGGGTTAAGGTACGTTACACAGTGAAAATGATGGAAAAATAATTAATCTGATAACCATTGATAAAGATGTATAAAAAAACGACACCAACCCATAATAAGTCATGTTTCAATATCATGTATAAGTAGAGGAGGATACTTTAGAATGGCAAGAAACTGGGCCGCCCATGAACTGCTTGAAACAACAGAATTGTTGAGAAAACTGACAGCTGACATTGAACTTCACGCCTTATGTTCTGAAATGACCACTGATCAAGAATTAAAAAGCATACTGAGACGCCATATCGAGACGATGGATAACACTTATCATCAGGGAATCAACCTGCTTCAGAACAAGGGGTTGAACACAGGGGCCGATTTTTACCACATGCATGGACACCGCCATCCGCATGTGGGAATCGAGAATCCGCATGTGATGCCTGCTCCAAATCCAAATGCGACACGATTCAACGATATGACAATCGGTACCCTCATTTTAAATACGCATAAAGCAGGCGCTATGTTCGGCATGGTCTGGGCCAATGAGTGCGTCGATCCCGATGTTCGGGGACTGCACGTCATGAGTGCAAACAATTGCCAGCAGATGGCTTATGAAATCTGGCAGTACATGAACACCAGAGGCTATTATGAAGCACCATCTGTTCCGATGACAACGGTAAAAACCGTGACACAGACGTTTCAACCGGCCGCTGCGGGAAACGCTTATGGCACTCACCACATGGTTTGATTTTACATCCCCTTACGCCTGTTTATACCCCCTCCTGTTTCTAAGGAGGGGTACTATTTTTCCATACCACATTAAAAAAAGACGACCATTTAAAATCCCCGCCTCCCGTCAAAATTCCGGCAAATCATCCAGATTGGTCCCGGAAAGATGCTGCCCCCTGTCATCAATCATCCAGGTGCCATCCGCCCGTATATCCGTCAATGAGTCAATTTTCCCCTCCTCCACCATCCGCTTCGCTTCCGCAAATGAGATCACGCGGTGATGATCCGTCAGAAAATGCGTAATCTCACCCTGATCATTCTTACGCACGGCAATCAGTTTCACAGGGCGACCTCCTTCTTTTTTTCGTATAGTATGAGCCGTTTTAACACCGGATATCCCTTATCCACAGTCCACTCCCCATTAAAAAAGACTGATAAAGGGCACCGTTATCAGCCCTTCATCAGTCCGTCATGCAACATCCCTGTTACATCCATACCTACGAGTATGTTTGTAACAACCTATTGACCCGACACAACCTTATCTTTCCGCCTGTAACCTGATATGTAACCAATAAGTTTGATCATCCCGTATCCAAGCATTCCCCCGAATGTATTTAAAATCAAATCGTCAACGTCAAAGCTTCCAAACCTAAACAACAGTTGCAAAAGTTCGAATGTCAGGCTTAAACAAAATGTGGCGACAACAACCTGTTTAAAACCTGAAGATTTATTTGATTTCCGAAATTGTAAGGGGGGATTTGAATAAAATCAGTTTTGAAAGGATCATGAGATAGAGACAGAACGCGACAATTAATCCTGCTTTTACAATAATTCTCATCCATCATAATTCCTTTTTAAAAGTCATTCACTTTCACTTCCACTCTGTTCGCAACACCGAAAAAAGCAAAGCGTCATGAGACTGATTATGTTGATAAAGATACCCCCTCAGCAAACCTTCCTTGCTAAAACCCAGCCGCTTTAACAGTTGAATCGATGGTTCGTTCTGCGGGTAAGTGACTGCTCCGATCCTGAACAAACCCAGATCCTCAAAAGCATATCGTATCACTTCTTTAACGGCTTCCGTTGCAATCCCTTTATGCCAGTGCGAAGGATGCAATTCAAAACCAACCTCCGCCCTTTTGTTCCATAGACTGAGATGGTTCAATCCCACTGTACCAACAAATTCACCGGTCTCTTTCAATACAATGCCCCATCGGATCCCCATTTTGCTTTCGAACGTATCCTGAAAGGACTCTATTATTTTCACAGCTTCATCCAAGCTGTTCAAACTGTCCATGCCATAATAGCGGGTTACCTCATCTCTGGACATGATAGCGTAAAAACTCTCGGCATGTTCTTTCTGAACTTGAACCAGCATCAGCCGTTCCGTTTGCAATTCCGGAAATCTCATCTTATCACTTCCTCAGCTTCGTTGACGATACTCAATCTATTTTGAATATTTGTTTCGAATTTCCTTCCACCCTTCAGCCAAAATCGGGATGGTAAAAACCAATATCGTGACTGTACCAAAAAATTGAATGAGAAAACCTAAAAGTTCCGCTAAACCAGAAACAGCATTGATATTATAGATAATGACACCGGCTTGATAAAATAACCACCCTGCAAAGGCCACGATAATATTTTTGAAGTTTTTATCCATCCAAAATAACCTCCAGACAAAACCTTGTATTAAAGACTACGCTTTCACATTCACAATCACATCTCCATAAAGGCGTCCATCCAGAAACACTTCTATTCGCCACAAACCACCGACAGGAAGTTCGAACTCGGTCACAAAACGGCTTAAAGTGGGATAACCGGGAGTCGGTTCATTAATCACCTGTGGCGACAGCGCTGTGACACGCTGTCCCGTGTCCTGATGATAGGCATACATCGCCAATTTTTTTCCCTGATACACATAAAACGGCTCTCGAAAATTGAACAGATATCCGTAAGGTTTACCCGCGGAAAGTTCCGGGTCCGGCGATAGGCGGAAGATTAATTGATCTCCTTCTATATATTCATGTCGCACTTCCCAGTCAGTCAATTTGTTCATCAATGTGCTCTTTAAAGCAATAGCATGCTCTTTGCCCAGTTCACCATAACCCTCATTTTCATGATCACTGATGATGTTGGCCGTGCCTGCGTTCTCATTAAACCAGATCTCGTAATGATACAGTCTCTCAGGCATATTTTGATCAAATTGAAAAAATAACGTGGCTTTCACATCTGCTTTTCTCGCCATATTAGGAACGGTGCCGGGAGACCATTTGACGTTATCAAAAGCCGTTCTCAGTAATGCTACAGATTCCGTGTCGGTGATCATGACGCTATCACTATAACGTCCATCGGGGTTCATCTTTTGAGCATCGACACGGGTTAATTGCCCCTTTTCTTCCTTCGTACATCCGAACAACAAAGCTACCAGGATAAGAGAAATTATCCCCATATTAACTTTTTTCATCATACACCTCCATCTTTTAGACGATTAACAGGACATCCTGGTTTCAGTTTATCAGCCTTTGCGACAAAAAATCAGTTCTTTATCAAGGCAGACTCTTTTTAAATGCGTTATAATGATGCTATTCAAAATTCCCAACATTTCAGGAGGACACCATGAAAGCAGATGTTTCAGTCGTGACGGATCATCAACCTGACTGGTTACAAAGTTATGTTGATTCACCTGACAAACAAAAGACGTTATATAAACGGACATTGAAAACCGTAGTCATTGCCCAAATTTTCGGCGGCGCCGGACTGGCAGCGGGTATTACGGTTGGCGGACTTCTGGCACAGGACATGTCGCATACAGAAGGGATTGCCGGGATTCCAGCTGCCCTCTTCACACTGGGGTCTGCCCTGTCGGCGTTTCTGGTAGGGCGAATCTCCCAGCGTTTTGGACGCCGGTTCGGGCTTTCGGCAGGGTTTCTGGTCGGTGGTATCGGGGCCATCGGCGTTGTGCTGGCTGCACTCATGAATAGTCTTTTTCTTCTTTTTACTGCCCTTTTCATCTATGGCGCCGGTACATCAACCAATTTGCAGGCTCGCTATGCTGGAACTGACCTGGCGAAGCCGGACCAGCGTGCTACCGCTATTAGTATTGCCATGGTATTCACCACCTTCGGTGCGGTGGCAGGACCAAACCTGGGTGATACGATGGGGCAGTTTGCCCAATCAATCGGGGTCCCCGAACTGTCCGGTCCGTTCATCCTGGCCGCTGCCGCTTACATCCTGGCCGGCCTTGTGATACTGGCTTTTCTCCGACCTGATCCCTTCGTAGTCGCAAGAAGCATCGCTGAACAGCTGGGAGCGGACGAAACCCTTTCAGAAGAGGCATCTGAAAAACCGGCTATCAATCAACGGGGCGTCGTGGTTGGGGCAACCATCATGGTTCTCACCCAGATGGTCATGGTTGCGATTATGACCATGACACCGATTCATATGATGCATCATGGACATGGCCTGTCGGAGATCGGGATGGTCATCGGGATTCATGTCGCTGCCATGTACTTGCCCTCTCTGTTGACCGGTATCCTGGTGGATAAAATCGGGCGTACGGCGATGGCGGTCGCTTCCGGTTTTACCCTGCTTGCCGCCGGTGTTCTGGGAGGGTTCGCCCCTGTTGACTCCATGCCGTTACTTGTCATCGCACTCGCTTTACTTGGACTGGGGTGGAACTTTGGTTTAATCAGCGGCACAGCCCTTATCGTCGATTCAACCGATCCCAAAACCCGGGCCAAAACGCAGGGAACGGTGGATGTTTTGATTGCTTTATCCGGGGCATCCGGAGGCGCCATGTCCGGGATGGTTGTCGCCCAGTCAAGTTACGCGACACTTTCACTGGCCGGCGGCATCCTTTCACTGGTGCTTATTCCGGTTGTGATCTGGGCTCGCAGGAAGTAAGATAATAGTAAAATATGTATAGGAGAAATTTCCGTCATTTTTGACAGGAAGGAGTATCTAACATGATCGACGTTATTATTTCTCAAATTGTCGTCATAGCGCTTGTCATTTTGTTTGTCATTTCGTTTACCCTTTTTATCAGAAGATTGCTTGTGAATTCAACAGAAAAAGTGAATCAACTTAGACAGATAGAAAAGAAACTGGATCAACTGATCGAATTGATGGAAAAGCAAAATAAATAACCAGTTTGAGGGGCATTACTCTATGTGGAGTAATGCTTTTTTACTGACTCATTTTGCCAATTTTTATATAAATCACTGAATGCTTTTTTCAAAAACCCTCTTTACCTTTACGCACGTTAATTGATGAAAACGAACGACATTTATTTTTATACAGGAATGAATGAAATTAGTTGTCCAGATAATTAACTAACACGGGGAAAGAATGATCTATACAGTTAAGCTTAGAATCAGTTGCTCTCCTATTTTTCCGATCTTCCGACGACCCGTATCTTTAAAGCCGACCTTCTTATATAACTGTTGTGCAGGAATGTTTTTGTGGTTAACGGCCAATACGACTTCATTGCACGCAGGAAATTCTTTTTTTATGAAAGACTTCAATTGTTTCATTCCTTTTTGTGCAAATCCCTTTCCCTGCTGGGAATAATTAATGGAGAGGGCGGCAAGTAACATGGCGTTTGGATTATCCGTATATTCTTTCACCCTGTCACTTGAATGCAATACAAAAAAACCGACAGGTTCATGATCACTCAGTATGACGATACCATGCTGATCATGTTTTTCTTCTAGATTTTCTCTCAATAATTCAATTGGCAGGGCCGTAAATTGTTCTTGTTCTGCGGGTAACGTAAAGTTCTTTAATATTTTAAAATACTTTTTTTCATATCGCTTTAACTCGACCTCAATTACATTCATTGGGATCCCCCTGATCTTTATGAGTTTACCGAATGTATGTTCGTGAATATATTATTATAATTCCTGTGAGTTTGTAAATATCTCAGCGCTTGAGGTCTGATGGTTCAAAAACGGGAAGGTGTCACAAACCTTGGGATAAAAGATCAGGAAGAGTGATGGAAGGATTACCGTTGCTCTTTTTCAGTTATGTAACCTCATCCTTACAAAGGTATGCTTTATTGAATTGTATTCTCTATCCAGGATACTCATCAATACATCTGTTTCGTATTTCCCTTCGATAAGAGCGCCTTCTCTTTCTACACCTTCCCGGACGAACCCGCACTTTTCATAACACCTTATCGCCCGTTTGTTATATTCGAGAACCCGCAAATCCACACGATGGAGATGAAGCACGTCAAACGCGTATTGTAAAACCAATTGTGTGATCTCAGTCCCTAATCCTTTTCCCCAGACAGACGGGTCAAAAAGACCAACCGCATAGCGGGCACGATTATCGATTTCATTCACTGTCAGCCTTGCCTGACCGACACATCGCCCTTCAAATTCTACACACCATTCAAGTTTATTGGCTCGAATCGCCTCGATGAATTTTTTAGCCTTTTCCAGTGTCTTAGGTTCTATATTTCTGGTGTCTCCACCATACATTCTGACAAGCTCTTTATTGGGTTCAACATTTAAATAGTCCATAATATCGGAGTCGACGGGCTGACGTAATATCACCCTGTTTCCCTGAATCAATGGTGCTTCATTCATGATTAAACCTCCTGATCTTCATCATAATCCTGAATAAAATATATGGGTAAAACTTTTACTGTCTTTCAATATGATTCAGGTATCTATTAATTTCTCGTTTACTTTTTAACGCAATCACCGTTTTACCCGACTTTTCAAGATCCCATAATATATCTGCCATTTTTCTTTTGCGGGAATGGTATGTGGTTAAAATGAACTTAATAAATTTCCAATCTAATTTTTCCTTACATCCTTTCCCCATGTCCGGTCGCGTTTTGCCAATGTTCGAGATCCACCTTTTCACAACGCGATAAAGACAGACAAATAACGGAAGTTCTAAATAAATGACCGTATCACATTTTTCCGTCCGAATATGAAAAGTACTCGTATAGGTCCCTTCAATGATCCATTTTTCTTTATTGACAATTTCCTTCTGTTTGGTTGAAAACTCTTCTAGCGAAGCTTCAATCCACCCGGGTTTCCAGTATAAAGTATCTAAATGATAGACCCTTATACCTAAGGCTTTTCCCAGTTTCTGTGCAAATGTAGATTTTCCTGCACCGGCTGAAACGCCAATGACCATGATCCGCTTCAAAACATCACCTCCATTAGATTAATTTTTATCTTTGATACAAATTTCCTGCCTGAGATCTTCATAAAAGCGGATTAACATAAACTAATATAAACTAACATAAACTAACTAAATCTCTTTATTTTCATAACAGGTTGGTTTAGTATATATAATGAGCGGGATAATAAGTTTTAATCTGAATTCTCAAAGGATAGGAGTGGAACAACCCGATGACAGAACAAATAAAACGCATGTATATCAATGGTGAATGGGTAGAAGCAGAGTCAGGCAATACGCTGGAAGTGAAAAGTCCGGCCACAGGCGAATTGATTGGCGTTATTACGTATGGAGATGGAAGAGATACCAAAAAAGCAATCGATGCCGCCGATGCGGCTTTTAAGGAATGGGGATCGGCAACAGCCCGTGAACGGTCCAAATACCTGTCCGAACTTTCCGCATTGATTCACAAAAACCGTAACGAATTAGCGGAAATCATTGCGGCAGAGCTGGGAAAACCAATTCGTGAAGCCAAAGGTGAAGTACTGGGTGCAGCCGACAATTTTGCCTGGTACGCGGAAGAAGCCAAACGTGTTTACGGCGAGACCGTTCCTTCGACTTTCCCCAATAAACGCATCCATGTCATGAAACAGCCGGTCGGGGTGACAGCAGCGATTACTCCCTGGAACTTCCCGATCAACATGGCGGCCCGCAAAATTGCGCCGGCACTGGCAGCCGGATGTACGGTCCTTTTAAAACCGGCCGAGGCTACTCCTCTAACCTCTGTTCGAGTGTTTGAACTAATTGAAGAAGCCGGCTTTCCGAAAGGAGTCGTCAATCTGGTACTGGGCGAACCGCAAAAGGTCGGAGCTGAAATCATGGCAAACAAAAAGGTACGCAAAGTCACCTTCACCGGTTCCACAGCTGTCGGGAAATTGTTAATGAGACAGGCGGCTGATCAGATGAAACGGGTATCTTTTGAGCTCGGTGGACATGCACCGTTTATTGTATTTGAAGATGCCGACCTCGACGCTGCCGCAAACGGCCTGTTTGAAAGTAAATACCGCAATGCCGGCCAAATGTGTATCTGTACAAACCGTCTGTATGTTCATGAATCTGTGGCCGATGAATTTGCACAAAAACTGGTTGAACGTACGCAAAAAGCGGTTGTTGGTGATGGGCGCAATCCTGAAACTGAGATTGGACCCCTGGTCAATCAGGCGGGCCTGGACAAAGTACTGGATCATATTGAAGATGCGAAAGCCAAAGGGGCGAAAGTCTTGACCGGCGGTCATCGCCTGACTGGTGGAGAATATGATCAGGGTTTCTTCTGTGCCCCGACAATTTTAACGGATATTAATCCGGATATGAAAATCGTCTCAGAAGAAACGTTTGGCCCGGTCGTACCGATTATCACGTTCAAAACGGAAGAAGAAGTAATTGAAGCAGCCAATGCCAGTGATTTCGGACTGGCGGCATATATGTACTCCCAAAACGTTAGCAGATGTCTGCGTGTTCCTGAAAAACTGGAGTACGGCATCGTGGGTGTCAATGACGGTTCTCCGACCCAGACCCAGGCACCGTTCGGCGGTTTCAAAGAGAGCGGCTTTGGCCGTGAAGGCGGAAAATGGGGCATCGAAGGATTTTTGGAAACGAAGTTTGTTTCGTATGGGATTTAGCCATGTTAAATATCAAGGAACTAACACGCTGTGGTTAGTTCCTTTTTTATTTTAGTGTAAGTAACCATGCATCTCCATGGGTCTGGGGAAACCCCTACATCGCCATTTTCTCCTGAGGAACTCCCACTTGCATCCAATCGAATAAATAAATTATTTTTTTAAAGAATTAATTGAAGCTAAACAGTATCAGGTATTGCTTCAAAATAAACTCCAATCGGCAATTTGTTGTTAAACCCCGTAATGCTTCACGAAGCCGTCCAAAAAAAATTGAAGGAAGTCAAGTTACGCTGATTATTTAAAGCCATGCATGTTACGCTTATCTAATGATCCAATGGGATTTCGTGCTGCACAACGGGCTAATAAAGCACATTTTATGATTTAAAAAAGGTGGTGAATAGCCCACTCTTGTTATAATATATAATTATTAAATATATAACTATTAGTTATAAGGAGTGGATAATCTTTATGAATCTTTCCCAGAAAATTTTCCGGGAATATTGGAACCCCTATGTGGCCATCAGCATAGCCGGGTTAGTTAGTGCGTTGTATTTTGGTCTAACCGGCACAGTTTGGGCGGTTACTGGAGAATTTACCAGATTCGGTGGACACATTTTACAATGGTTTGGGGTCGATGTTTCTCAGTGGGCGTATTTTGAACTCGTTGGAATGCAAGGAACACCCCTGGAGCGAACAGATGGATGGATTGTTATCGGCATGTTGATTGGAGCACTTGTTACTATTTTACTGAGCAATAATTTTAAGATTCGTGTCCCCAGACAAAAGCGCCGCCTGGTACAGGGTTTTATTGGTGGTATTATAGCGGGGTTTGGAGCACGTCTTGCACTTGGTTGTAACCTGGCTGCATTTTTTACTGGTGTCCCCCAGTTTTCATTTCATTCATGGATCTTCATGGTTACAACAGCCATTGGAACCTTCCTGGGTGTTAAAGTTGTAAATACGAGATGGTGGCTCGGAAAACCGGATTTGAAGAAAGGAACTTCACAACCCATTGTTACCAAAGATTCTAACAGCATGAATATACAACCCATTATAGGTTTGTTGGTCGCATTCCTTTACATGGGTATTGTTTCTACTTCATCGCTGTCGGAAAGCCGCTTTTGGCTATCGCAAGTGTTGCAGGAGCTGTTTTCGGAATTCTTATCGAACGCGGACAAATTTGCTTTACGTCAGCGTTTCGTGATTTGTGGGTGAGTGGACGTGCCGTTATGTCCAAAGCGATCGCCGTTGGAATGATGATTAGTGTCGTCGTTACGTTTTTTTACATACAGACTGGGTCCGCTGCCCTCATTAAAGTAGCCGCTCCCAGTACGATTATCGGAGGATTGCTTTTCGGATTTGGCATTGTTTTAGCGGGTGGATGTGAAACCGGTATGATGTACCGTGCCATGGAAGGACAATTGTTGTTCTGGGTCGTGGGGATAGGCAATGTTGTAGGGGCAACTGTACTGGCATATGGCTGGGATCACTTTGGCATTTTCGATGCACTGGTTAAATCGTGGACTCCTGTAAACTTAATTAATGTGTGGGGATCAACAGGAGCGCTGTTGGGTACGATTGCGATGCTTCTTGTCTGGTTTTTACTCTCCAATTGGTGGGAAAACCGATACCGTTATGGCAGCGGGTTTAAAAAGCCCGATACGAACCAACTTTCTCACAGAACAAAGGAGGCATAAACATGTCACAGGTGATTGGCAAAATAGATTATATCCTGGATATTCGTGGCGAGCCATGACCTTATCCCGTCATTTATGCGCTGGATGCGCTAAAAACAATGAAAGCCGGTCAAGTCTTGCAAGTCATTGCCGATTGTCCGCAATCATCCCGCAGTGTCCCCGAAGAGGTCGTTAGACATGGCTATGAACTTATCAGCGAACCTAAAAAGATGGGACAGGACATCCATTTCTATATTCGTGTGATGAAATAGGAGTGAATCGAAGAGAATTTAAACAGGGCTTCTTTCTGTGCCCCGACTGTTTTAATGGATATTAGTCCGGATATAAAAATCGTCTCAGAAGATACGTTTGCTTCGGTCGTTCCCATTATCACGTTCAAGACGGAAAAAGAAGCGATTGAAGCAGCCAATGTCAGTGATTTCGGAGGGACTGACACTTGGTGTCAGTTCCTTTTTGAATGTGTTTATGTTAATCACTCTAGGAGGCTCCAGTAAGAGGGATATAAAATCAGACTTTTCACCGAGAACCATTTTTGGTGAAAACTTGGTGTTCAATTTGTTACCGAGAGTACGGTTGCAGCAACTCAATTATAACCAAAGATTTAAACATGACCCTCGAATATATTATTGTTTTATTATATACCCCGGGCTTTGTTTAGCCACTCTTCATTATTCCATTCCGCAGACATTCCACCCAAGTTTGTAAAGCCAATTGTTGGGTCATTGGATTGCACAAAAGCAATTAGTTTTCTATCCTCAAGAAGTAAAAAACGCCAGGAGTTGCGCTGTATTATATCTAAAATATGATATGCATCTTCTGGATAATTTCTGGAAAAAAACTCATAGTTCCTAAACACCAAACAGATACCTATCCCTTCTGGAATCATATCAGATAAACAGTCGTTAAAAGCATCTAAATTCTTACCATAATAATCTGGAAAGTGAAGTGAAGATGCCAAATACTCATGGTAATTTTTTAAGTTCCACTTAGAACAATCAAGACTATAGATATTAAATTTTTCTTTTGTTATTTCATTTATATAATCCTCTAAAACATCTTTACTCCAAAACAACTTTATTGCTCCATTTAATAATAATTGTCTCCACAACTCCATTCGCCGACCTCCGATTTATAAAATTAAAAATAGCATTAAAAATATGTAACAGGTTCCCCGCTGTCTTCTGTAAGTAAAAATATATAGAATGCAAGAAATAGGTACAGAGTCTTACCGAATCAGTTAGAATTAGTGTTAGATAAATATCATGTTTCAACCGGTAACATTCGTCTTTACACTATTTAGGGGTAACGGCTCCTCAAGGGTGGTCTGGCTCATCCCCTCTTAAAAGGGGGTGAGACCTATGACGGTGTTATTATCCCTTTTGTTAATGTTCGGGATGCTAATTGTTTCAATACTAAAAAGAAAATAGACCGCCCTTGAGCTGAGGATACCGGTCTATTTTCGATAGGAATACCTTGAGCCAGTCCACTCTGGGGATTATCTATATTATAACCCGGGATTTGACACCTTACAAATATTTCTTCAAAATCAAATAAATGAACAATAAGTTTGCCGAAAAAAATAAAAGTGTATTAAACCTTCATTTGCTAATCCTTAATAATCTTTTCAATTCCTGATAAGGAGTTGAATATGAATCCTTATACATTTTTATATGTTGTCTTAAAGCATCCCAATTCTCTTCAAGTTTGGGGTGTATTTCAGAGGTATTAGCAATTCTATATAAATCAATTAAAAAATAGAGTGTTTCATAAATCAAATAATCCTCATCTAACTCTAAAAGTATATATATATCTTCGGGAATATAGTTAAAAGCAGTATCAGAGGACATGTTCCCTGAAATTGATTCAAATACATTACTAAAATACCATTCGTCTGCATCAAGTTTATCTTGCCAATTATCATATACCTCTGTTAGTTTCTTGTCCGTAATAATCACAACCTCTATTAAACTTTGCCCCCATTAATTGAATAAGCCTAATCAGTTAATTCTTCTAATTGTTTTTTTATAAATTCATATAAATTATCAGCTTCTTTTTCACCTTTATCCTGACCTTGATACCATGCAACAACAGGACATTCTCCATTTTCCAGTTGTGTTGTATCCAGACAATAAATCCAATCGGCTCCTGGTTCAAATATTACAACATAACCATCTGGAATATCGTACTCTTTCCAATCCATTGTATTTGCTAAACTTATATGAACACCGTTCAAGCCAATACCATTAATATCTAGACCCTCAAAACTAACTGAACTATACTCCTTCAATAGCCACTTATAACTGTTAGGTAAAGTCACATTTAATGTATCTTCAATTTCTTTTACTTTCTCTTCAGAGGCTCCAGTTAATTTATGAACACTTTTATTTTCAATAAGGTTTTTTAGTTCTAGTTCATACATAATAAATACCACCCCACCCCTGATTGATAATTTTCATCTTATCCCGTTAGCATAATAAGGTTTTAGTATTATATGCTCGTATTTTCCCAGTAATCTTCTGCTTCTTTTAGATGTGTTAAAACTTCTTTAGCAACCTTGTCGTATATATTGCCAAACAAATTGTTCTCATCATACCTAAACCATTGACCGTCTTTATCTTTTAACCTCATTCTATCTGAAGGATGTAAGTCATGAGCCTTCACTTTGTTAGGTTGTATTTCTTCTCCCCAATGAGTTGTAAAGCCTTTTGGAGAGCATACTGCTACTTCAATTACAAACCCTCCTCCATATCTGTCGAATTGAAAAGTCATTAAGTCGATTTTGTTATCGGTAATTCTTCTAAAGTGTGGAAAAGAGCCTTTAAACCCTTTCTCTCTAAGTATAGGAACTACAATTGATTTTAGTGACGCAATCATGTTATCTCTTTTAACAGACATTTTCACCACAACCTCTTTTATCCTCACCGTTAGTTTAAGAATTTTTATATCCTCCGCACGAATTGTTTTACTATATTTTACCACAAAAAAATCACCATACACCCTATCCCAATTGTGGAATAAGAATCAGGTGATTGTTTATCTTAATAAAAAGCTGTAACACAAAAGTATAAACAAAAAACACCTTCCCAGGTGTTCTACACAAAACAATTTTTGAAACATATGTTTGCCATGAGTTTTTTTAACCATAACCTTGCCAAAACAGAAAAACTTATGGTCCAAGTTAAAAAATAAAAAAAACCCACCAATCAATTTTGGTGGAGGCGGTGGGAATCGAACCCACGTCCGGAGACCTCGCCACATCAGCGTCTACGAGCGTAGTTACCTGTATTTGATTCGCCTATCGGACTGCCAGGCAACCCACGATCCGATAAGCTAGTCTGTTTGATCTCCTGCGTCAGACTCCAGACGAAAGCCTGCCGCCGTAGCCCACTGCTGATGAACCCCGACTACACCACATGGGCGATGGTATAGCGGAGTGCTCGGCTATTTACGCAGCCAGAGCTACTTGATTGTTGTTTTTAGCGTTTATATTTACGCTTGCGTTGTTAACGGGTACGCAACCCCCCGACTCGCAACTGATGCTCGATCGACCCCCGTCGAATCCAGAACGCCCCCATGGATCCTAAAAGGGCTTTGCAAACATCAGATAGCATCTGATAAAGCACTATTCAGTATAACACAAAACACGAACATTTTAAACACACAATCCCTGCCATCCAGGCAAACACAGATCTGCGCGATACCCGAAATCCCGTCCTACCGCATCCGTTCCTTAAAAGCACGTTCAATCTCACGCTTCGCATCCCGCTTCTTCATGCTCTCCCGCTTGTCATACAACTTCTTACCTTTGGCAAGAGCAAGGTTAATCTTAGCATACCCGCGATTCAGATGAATATCCAGCGGAACCAGCGAATACCCTTTTTCCTTCGTCATTCCGATCAGCTTGTCGATCTGTTTGCGATGCAGCAATAGCTTACGGGTTCGTAGCGGCTCATGATTAAACCGATTCCCCTTTTCATAAGGACTGATGTGCATATTATGCAGAAACACTTCCCCGTTATGAATACGGGCAAAACTATCCTTTAAATTCACCCGCCCGGCACGAATCGACTTGATTTCCGTTCCGGTGAGCACAATACCGGCTTCAAACGTCTCCTCAATAAAATAATCATGCCTTGCCTTTTTATTCTGTGCTACAATCTTAACTCCCGGGTTGGACCCCATTGTGCCCACCTCCCTGTTTCCCGGTGACTTTCTTCAAAAAACCCCTAGAGGCTAAACAAGCGTGCATATACCGCCTGGGGATGATCCCGAATCAGTATACACACGCTAGAGATAAATATAGCAAATCGGGAGCCTGTCCGTCAACAGCTTATTTACGCTTTTTTCTGGAAGTGCGGGAACGCCTCGCTTTCTTTTTCTTTCCCGACTTTTTCTCCAGTTCCTCAAAGAACTTTTTCTTCGGTTCCCCCTTCTTCTTTGGCTTATTCCGTTTTACACCATTCGTCGCCCCGCCTTCAATCACACGCACTTCCTGTTCCCGCTTCTTACGGGGCGGCTTCATGCCCACCACTTCAAAGTCCACCGACTTTTCATCCAGGTCCACATTAATCACGCGGACCGTCACTTCATCCCCGATACGGAACATTTTACCCGTCCGTTCCCCGATCAGCGCATACTGACGGTCGTGATAATGATAATAATCGTCCGTCAGATAACTGATGTGAACCAGGCCTTCCACCGTATTGGGCAGTTCCACAAACATCCCGAAGGACGTCACCCCACTGATGATCCCGTCAAATTCCTCACCGATCTTGTCCAGCATAAATTCCGCTTTCTTCAGATCATCCGTTTCCCGCTCCGCATCCACGGCAATTCGTTCACGTTCCGAGGATTGCCGGGCAATACCCGGTAACTTCTCTTTCCATTCCTCTTCCTCATCATGTAGCGTGCCATCCAGCCAGCTCCGGATCAGACGATGAACGATCAAGTCCGGATATCGGCGGATCGGCGAGGTAAAATGGGTATAAAACTCGGTCGCCAGCCCGAAGTGACCCAGGCTCTCGGCCGCATACTTCGCCTGCTGCATCGACCTGAGCATCACCGTGCTCACCACCACTTCCTCCGGTTCCCCTTTGATCTTCTCCAGCAACTGCTGCAGGGCCCGGGGATGAATGGACTGAGCCGTCCCTTTCACCACATAACCGAAATTGGTGACGAACTCCAGAAAAGACTGCAGTTTGCCCTGGTCCGGATCTTCGTGGATCCGGAAAATAAACGGAACGGTTAACCAGTGAAAATGTTCCGCCACCGTCTCATTGGCCGCCAGCATGAACTCTTCAATCAACTGCTCGGCAACAGAACGTTCCCGAAGCACGATATCCGTCGGTTTGCCCTCTTCGTCCACCAGGATTTTCGCTTCCTGAAAATCAAAATCAATGGCGCCCCGTTGCATCCGCTTTCGGCGAAGTTTCATCGCCAGCTCTTCCATCAGCCGGAAATCTTCCACCAGATCCTGATACCGCGCCTTCAGTTCCGGGTCATCCTCCACCAGAATTTTGTTCACATCGGCATAGGTCATCCGCTCATTGGTCTTGATCACACTGGTGAAAATAGCGTAATCCTCAACCTCCAGCGTGTTCGCGTTAATCTCCATTTCACAGCTCATCGCCAGTCGATCCACCTGAGGATTCAGACTGCAGATTCCGTTGGACAGGCGATGCGGCAGCATCGGGATCACCCGGTCCACCAGATACACACTGCACCCCCGGCGATAAGCTTCCTGATCAAGAAAAGAACCTTCCTTCACATAATAGCTGACATCCGCAATATGTACACCGAGCAGATAATTTCCGTTATCCAGCCGCTCAATGGAGACGGCATCGTCCAGATCCTTCGCATCGGCCCCATCGATGGTGACCATCTTTTTATCTCTCAGATCGCGCCGGCCTTTCAGATCTTCCGGTGCGATCTCGTCGGAAATGGACTGGGCTTCATCCAGCACTTCCTGCGGAAACTCTTCCGGCAAACCGTGGCGCCGGATGATCGAGAGAATATCAACACCCGGGTCATTCTGATGACCCAGGATCTCGATTACTTCCCCTTCCGGATTGGCCCGGGCATCTTCCGGAAAACGGGTGATTTTGACCACGACCTTGTGCCCCTCAACCGCCCCGTTAGACGCTTCTTTCGGGATAAAAATATCCCGGTTGAGCCGTTTTTCATCGGGGATGACAAAACCGAAGGCGCGGCTTTCCTTGAAGGTCCCAACCACCTCCGCATTGGCCCGCCGGATTATCCGCACGATTTCCCCTTCCATGCGGGCGCCGTCAGACCGACGATTGATACGGGCCAGTACTTCATCCCCGTGCATTGCGGTGTTCATATCCGAGGCGTGAATATAGATATCCTGCCCTTCCCCGGATTCCGGAATCACAAACCCGAATCCTTTGGCGTGGGCCTGCAATCTTCCCCGGATCAGGTTCATCCGCTCCGGAACGCCGTACCGGTTGGTCCGGGTCCGTACAACCTTCCCTGTTTCTTCCATCTGATTCAACAAAATGACCAGTTCTTTAAATTCAGCAGCCGTTTCAATCTGAAACTCTTTTTCCAGCTCCTGTACGGTCATGGGGCGATACGCCGTTTCTTTCATAAAATCCAGCAATTTCTTTTCATCTATCAAACGTGACAACTCCTTTATGCTCGAAACAGACCTCCATCTTAACCATGATTGGTTCAAGCATCCTTTTGTTCTAATTTTTCCATAAACACCCTGACATCTTCAAACAATTCTCCCTTTTCATCGTCCAGGGTGATGATATGGGAAGAATTTTCGTACCATTTGATTTCTTTGATCGGCGAACCGATTTTGTTATAAATGTAGCGGGCACTTCGCGGTCGGACGGTTTCATCCTTTCGGCCCTGGGCGACCAGCACCGGTGTCGTAATCTGTGGAATCCTTTTTTTGACGATCCGGATGAACTGATACAGACTGGCGATGCATGCAATCGGCGTCCGCTCATAGGGAAAAATCTCTTTTTCAATATGGGGCTGTTTTTTTTCATCCCGGTCCGAATAAGTCATGAATTTTTGCAGGATCGGGGTCAGGTGAATCCGCGGATCTTTTAAAAACACCGGGGCACACATCGAAACCACTCCCCGGATTTCGTAATTGTAGGCCAGGTTCAATGCCAGCAGGCCGCCCATGGACAAACCGGCGGCGTACACATGGGTACAGCCGTATTCCATCAGCCTTTTGTAACCATTGACGGTGCTGCACCACCAGTCTTTCCACGTGGTCTGCGCCATCTCTTCCGGTGTGGTTCCGTGCCCGGCCAGAAGTGGTGCATGCACGGTCATTCCCAGCCGGTGAAAATACTCGCCCATCGGTCTCAGTTCCGCGGTGGTGCCGGTAAAACCGTGAACGAGCAAGAGTCCACTTTGATCTCCCTCCAAGAAAAATGACTCAGGTGATCCCCGTTTGATCGTCACCGTATTCTCCCCTTTTCATCAGGATCCTGGAATCCCGCTCATTTCCTTTCCCAGAAAGGCATCAACGAGCTCGATCAGCCGGTCCTGTTCACAATCATGGCATATGATATGACGGGACTCCGGAAAAAGGTGAATCTCCTTATGTTTTGAACGAATTTTGTGATAAATATACCATGGCGAGCGGGGATGAACCAGATCATCGTTTTCTCCCTGGACGATTAGAACAGGCAACGTCAGGCGGGCGATGTCCGGACGCAGTTTCCGCACCAGTTGTTGAAATTGAAAGACCGCCTGGATCGGTGTACTTTTCATTTTGCTCCGGTAACGCTTCCATGTTGGATCCTTATGCTGTGATTGCAAACTCTCACGGATCATCCCCGTTACATTGCGTAACATCTGCCGGGGATTGAAATAAAAGACGGCGGCATTTAACAGAACCAGCTTTTCGATCGGGTATTGCACGGCCAGATGAGACGCTATCAGGCCGCCCATGGAAAAACCGACCAGATACACGGTATCACATTGTGCCACAGCCTCTTCAACGTCGGTACGGGCCGATTCGATCCAGTCCTGCCAGTTGACCTGGTTGATCCGACGGGAATCCCGTCCGTGTCCCGCCAGGGTCGGGGTGTAGATCTGCCAGCCTTTCCTTTTGAAATGGGAGGCAAGCGGCTCCACTTCATAGGGACTTCCCGTAAATCCGTGTATCAGGACACAACCCGTTGTCACAGGCGCTCACTTCCTTCAGATGATCACCGGGCCTCCGCCCCCATGAAAGGCCCCTTATGTATGATCCGTATTCGTATTTATAAAAAAACAACAAGTATACAGGATACTTGCTGTTTTTTCTTCCGATATTCTTATAATTTCACAAAATACGCTACGATAATCGCCAGTAACATAAAAGCAACGGCAAAGAATACGGTAAGTTTGGAAAGCAACGCATCAATACCACGCGCTTTCTGTTTTCCCATCAGTTGTTCGGCTCCTCCACCGATGGCACCGGAAAGACCTGCACTCCGGCCGGACTGAAGCAGAACAACGGCAATCAGACCCAGGGAAATAAGAACAAGCAAGATTTTAAACAAAACAACCACGAAACTCACACCTCCTCAATAAGGAGAAAAGATCCGTCTTAATTTCTCACTCCATTACTTTATCACATATTGTCATCCGGTTCAACTAGCGTTTAATGTTATAGAAGCCTTTCATGCCGGCATACCGCCCCAGGAAAGAAAGCTCGTCCTCAATACGCAGCAACTGGTTATATTTGGCCACACGATCGGTACGTGACGGTGCCCCTGTTTTGATCTGTCCGGCATTGGTTGCCACGGCAATGTCCGCGATTGTGGAATCTTCGGTTTCACCCGAACGGTGGGAGATGACGGCGGTATAACCCGCTTTTTTCGCCATTTCGATGGCATCGAAGGTTTCGGTCAGGGTTCCGATCTGGTTCACCTTGATCAGGATGGAATTGGCCGTGCCTTCTTCAATCCCCCGGGACAGGCGACGGGTATTGGTGACAAACAGGTCGTCCCCGACCAGCTGCACGTTATCGCCGATCCGTTTGGTAAGCTTGTTCCAGCCTTCCCAGTCATCTTCAGCCAGACCGTCTTCAATAGAGATAATCGGATATTTGGACGTCAGGTTTTCCAGGAAATCGATCATCTCATCGGTGGTTTTGCTGACGCCTTCGCCTTCCAGTTCATATTTGCCGTCTTTATAGAGTTCCGTGGAGGCGATGTCCAGGGCCAGGAACACATCGTTGCCCGGTTGATATCCAGCCTTTTCTACCGCTTCCAGAATGGTTTGAATCGCTTCTTCGTTGGAAGACAGGTTGGGGGCAAATCCGCCTTCATCCCCAACGGCTGTATTCAATCCTTTTGCTTTTAGAACAGCTTTCAGATTGTGGAAGATTTCCGCTCCCATGCGAAGCGCTTCACGGAAGTTCTCCGCACCGACGGGCATGACCATAAATTCCTGGATATCCACGTTATTGTCGGCATGCTTTCCGCCGTTAAGAATATTCATCATCGGGACGGGAAGGGTTTTGGCGTTAAATCCGCCCAGATAAGCGTAAAGCGACATATCCAGGGCTTCTGCGGCTGCCCGCGCCACGGCCATGGACACGCCGAGAATCGCATTGGCTCCCAGTTTCCCCTTGTTTTCGGTGCCATCCAGCTCGATCATCAATTCATCGATACCCAGTTGATCCAGGGCATCATAACCGATGACTTCCGGTCCGATCACATTGTTTACGTTAGAAACGGCCTGCTGGACCCCTTTGCCCAGGTAGCGTTTTTCGTCTCCGTCACGAAGTTCCACCGCTTCGTAAGCACCGGTGGATGCCCCGGACGGCACAAGCGCACGTCCTCTGGCTCCGGATTCCAGATAAACTTCAACTTCGACTGTGGGATTTCCCCGTGAGTCCAGCACTTCACGGGCATAAACATCATGAATAATGGTCATGTGACTCCACTCCTTCGTTTATTTGATAATCGGTTTTCCTGTCATTTCAGCAGGTTGTTCGATATTCAACAGTTTTAAAAGGGTCGGGGAAACATCCGCCAGAATACCGTCATCTCTCAATTCTACCCCATCCCGGGTCACAATAAACGGCACCGGGAACGTGCTGTGGGAGGTGACGGGATTGCCGTTCTCATCGATCATATAGTCAGCGTTTCCGTGATCCGCGGTGATAATGGCCACCCCGCCCTGGGAGAGGATCTTGTCCACCACTTTGCCAAGACATTCGTCCACGGCTTCCACCGCCTTGATCGTCGGTTCCATTTTCCCGGAATGGCCGACCATGTCGGGGTTGGCAAAATTCAGGATAATCGCATCGTGAACCTGTTTATCCAGTTCCTCAAGCAAGGCGTCCGTGACCTCGTAGGCACTCATTTCCGGTTTGAGATCGTAGGTCGCCACTTTCGGGGAATTGATCAACACCCGGGTCTCTCCCTCAAATTCAGCTTCCCGGCCGCCGCTGAAGAAAAAGGTGACGTGCGGGTACTTTTCCGTTTCCGCAATACGAAGCTGTTTCTTGCCGTTTTTGGCCAGCACTTCTCCCAGAGTATTGTCCAGATTGGTGGGCTTGTAAGCCACGTAGCCGTCCACCGTTTCACTAAAATGGGTCAGGCAGACATAATAGAGATCGGTCGGGTGGTTTTCTCCCCGGTCAAACCCTTCAAAATGCTGATTGGTGAAGGCCTGGGAAATCTGAATCGCCCGGTCCGGCCTGAAGTTATAGAAGATCACCGCATCCTCGTCTTCGATCAGGGCCACCGGCTGTCCGTCATCGCCCACAATCACGGTGGGCATGACAAATTCATCATAGACGCTCTTTTCATAGGATTCCTTGACAGCCTGTACGGGATCCTGATAGGTCGGTCCTTCCCCGTACACCATAGCCCGGTAAGACTTTTCCGTGCGCTCCCAGCGACGGTCACGGTCCATGGCATAATAGCGTCCCTGCACCGTGGCAAACTTCCCGACGCCCAGCTCGTTCATCTTGTCCAGTGTTTGCTCGATATAGCCGACGGCACTGTCCGGCGCCACGTCCCGTCCGTCCAGAAAGGCGTGAACATAGACCTCTTCCACCTGCTCTTTTTTCGCCAGTTCCAGAAGCGCAAACAGGTGATCGATATGGCTGTGGACGCCGCCGTCCGAAAGTAATCCGTACAGGTGCAGTTTCTTGCCCTTCTGCTTCACATGCCGGATGGCTCCCTGAAACGTCTCGTTCTCAAAGAATTCGCCACTCTTGATCGAACGGGTCACCCGGGTCAGATCCTGATACACGACCCTGCCCGCACCGAGGTTAAGGTGTCCCACTTCCGAATTTCCCATCTGCCCTTCCGGCAGGCCCACCGCCGTTCCGCTCGCTTTCAAAGTCGTATGCGGATACTGGTTCCAGTAACGGTCAAAATTGGGGGTATTGGCCTGGGCCACGGCATTCCCGCGCGTTTCTTCCCTGCGTGCAAATCCATCCAGAATAATCAGTGCAACCGGTTGATAGTCACTCATTTTTGTCTACTTCCTCTCCTTTGCTGCTGCTTCGATTAATGCCAGAAACGAATCCGGCTTCAGACTGGCACCACCGACCAGCGCCCCGTCAATCTCAGGCTCTGCCATGAACGCGTCGATGTTTTCCGGTTTGACACTGCCGCCATACTGGATTCTGATTCTGTCTGCCGTCTCACTGCCATACAAATCGCGAACCACCTGCCGAATTGTGGCAATCTGTCGGCCGGCATCATCCGCTGAAGACGATTTCCCCGTTCCGATGGCCCAGATCGGCTCATAGGCAATGACCATCCGCGCACACTGTTCCGCACGGATGTCTTTTAGTGCTGCTTCCGTCTGTCCGCTGATCACCGCTTCGGTTCGGCCGGCTTCCCGTTCCTCCAGATTTTCCCCGACACAAACGATGGGAAAGAGATCATGGGCAAAGGCTGCCTTCACCTTCTGATTGACCGTTTCGTCCGTTTCGTTAAAATACTGTCGCCGTTCGGAATGGCCGATGATCACATATGTAACACCGAGGTCGCGGAGCATCACCGGGCTTACTTCCCCGGTAAACGCCCCATTTTCTTCCCAGTGCATGTTCTGGGCCCCGATCTGAACCGGTGTCCCCTCAGCAGCCCGGGTCAGGTCACTCAGTGCCGTAAACGGGGCACACAGGACCGTATCCACCCCATCTGCAGGGACGTGACCCTCGATCTCACGCAAAAACTGAACGGCTTCCCGGTTGGTCTTGTGCATTTTCCAATTTCCCGCTATGATCGGTTTCCTCAAACCCAATCTCATCACCTGCTTTTTATATGAATCTGATTACTGACTTGCTTTTTCCCGATCCGCCAGTACCGCAATGCCGGGCAGTTCTTTTCCTTCCATTAACTCAAGGGATGCACCACCCCCGGTGGAAATATGCGAAATCTTGTCTGTAACACCCGCTTTTTCCACAGCCGATACGGAATCTCCCCCGCCGATGATCGTCGTTCCATCAACGGTCGTCATACTTCTGGCAATCTCCGTGGTGCCGCGGGAAAAAGGTTCCATTTCAAAGACACCCATCGGTCCGTTCCAGAAGATCATTCGGGAATCGGCAATCACTTTCTTGTAGGCTTCAACCGTTTTCGGCCCGATATCCAGCGCCATCCAGCCTTCCGGAATCGAGTCCGCATCCACCACTTTGCTTTCGGCATCTTCCGCAAACCGGTCCGCCACCACAAAATCGAGGGGAATCATAAAGTTGACCCCGTTTGCTTTCGCCTGTTCCATAAAAGAACGGGCTGTTTCCACTTTCTCTTCTTCCATCAGGGAAGCACCCACCTCGTATCCCTGCGCCTTGACGAAGGTGTTGGCCAGTCCGCCACCGACAATCAGATTGTCTACTTTATTGAGCAGATTGGCGATGACATCGATCTTGTCCTTGACCTTGGCTCCGCCGATGATGGCGGTGAATGGACGCTGCGGATTTTCCAGGGCATTGCCCAGTGCTTCCAGTTCTTTTTCCATCAACAGGCCGGCAACGGACGGCAGATATTCCGCTACGCCCGCAGTGGAAGCATGCGCCCGGTGTGCCGTACCAAATGCATCATTGCAATATATATCAGCCAGTCCGGCAAACTGCTTCGCCAGATCGGGATCGTTCTTTTTCTCCCCGGGATAGAAACGGACATTTTCCAGCAGGACGATGTCGCCATCCTGCATGGCTGCCACCGCTTTTTCCACATTTTCTCCCACTGCTTCATCCATTTTCTGAACCGGCTTGTTCAGGAGTTCGCTCAATCTCTCAGCCACCGGATCCATCCGAAGTTCATCCACCACTTCGCCTTTCGGACGTCCCAGATGGCTGGCCAGGATCAATCGGGCTCCCCGATCCACCAGATTCTGAATCGTCGGAAGCGCCGCCCGGATCCGGGTATCATCATCGATCTTTCCGTCGTGAAGCGGAACATTGAAATCCACCCGGCAGAACACTTTTTTTCCTTTAACATCAATATCACGAATCGTTTGCTTGTTCATTCTCCAATCCTCCTCATTCACAGCGAAAAGAGGAGATTTAAACTCCCCCCTTACATCCCACCTACAATATTCTACCTTTTAAATCCCCTTTTGTGCAACGTAAATTACTAAATCCGCAATTCGATTAGAATATCCCCATTCATTGTCATACCAGGCGACCACTTTCAGCATATTGTCCTGTATCACCATGGTGGAAAGGGCATCGATGGTGGCGGAGTGCGGGTCGCCGTTATAATCCCGGGATACCAGAGGTTCGTCCGAATAAGCGAGAATCCCCCGCAATTCGCCTTCTGCATAACTCTTAAACACCCGGTTCACTTCTTCGGCAGACACCGATTTTTCCGTTTCACAGACCAGATCAGCCACAGAAACATTGGGAGAAGGCACGCGCATGGCAAAGCCGTTCAACTTGCCTTCCAGTTCCGGAAGCACGAGGGAAACGGCTTTCGCCGCCCCGGTAGTGGTGGGAATAATGGACATGGCCGCGGCCCGGGCTCGTCGCAGGTCCTTGTGAGGCAGGTCCAGTATCTGCTGATCGTTGGTATAGGAATGAACGGTGGTCATCATGCCCCGGCGAATGCCGTATTCACGATGTAATATTTTCGCTACCGGAGCCAGGCAGTTGGTGGTGCAGGAAGCATTGGAAATAATGTGGTGATTTGCCGGGTCATAGGCGTCTTCGTTCACCCCCATCACAATCGTGATATCTTCTTCTTTACCGGGAGCGGAGATGATCACTTTCTTCGCACCTCCCTGCAAATGGCCGGCAGCATCTTCCCGCCGGGTAAAGCGTCCCGTCGATTCCACCACGATATCCACGCCGTAATCCTGCCAGGGAAGTTGGGACGGATCCCGTTCCGCCAGGACGTGAAAGGTTCTGCCGTTGACGGAGATCGTGTCTTCTCCTGCTTCCACATCCGCATCCAGCCGGCCGTGGACCGAATCATATTTTAAAAGATGGGCCAGTGTTCGGGCATCCGTCAGATCGTTGACCGCCGCCACCTCAATATCCGGATGCTTCTGTACGGCACGAAACACATTCCGCCCGATGCGCCCAAATCCATTGATCCCTACCTTAACCATCTTGCATATCCTCCTTCAGACGATTCCTGTTTGTCCTGTTTTTGTATCAAAATCGGCATAAAAAAAGGACTCTATCCTTTATAGAGTCCCACAGTCCGCCAATCTTATCCTCAGCCGAGGCGCTTTCGCCGCGAGGATGACGGGATATTCAGTTCTTCTCGATATTTGGCCACGGTGCGACGGGATATGGTGATCCCCTGCTGCTTCAGCTGTTCCGCAATACGCTGGTCCGAAAGGGGCTTACGCTTATCTTCCCGTTCGATGACGTTTTTCATCATCAGTTTGATGCTTTCCGATGACAGAGCGCTTCCGTCCTGCCGGTTGATGCCCGAAGTGAAAAAGTATTTCAGTTCGTAAAGGCCGCGTGGCGTTTGCACGTATTTGTTATTGGTCGTCCGACTGATGGTGGACTCGTGCAGATCCAGTTCTTCGGCAATCTGCCGCAGTGTGAGCGGACGCAGATGGCTCACACCGTGCTCCAGAAAACCCCGCTGTACTTTCATAATGGCTTCCGTCACCCGATACAGCGTCACCCGCCGCTGTTCCAGGCTGCGGATCAGCCATAGAGCAGAATTAAGCTTCTGGTGAATAAACTGTCTGGCATCATCATGACCCGCCTGTTGTCGCAACAGGTTCTCATAATATCGGTTGATGGACAGCCTCGGCGTCGACTGTTCATTCACGACCACCACATAGTCGCCTTCCACCTTTTCCACCGTCACGTCCGGGATAATGAAACGGGGAGCTTCCTGATAGAAGAAGGAACCGGGTTTGGGGTTGAGTGAGCGTATCACATCCACCACCCGTTGCACCCTGCCGGTATCCACATGGAGAGCGGATGCGATTTTCTGATATTTGTTGGCGGCCAGGTCTTCCAGATGATGTTCAATCACGTCATATAAAAGCGGATCCGTTTCTCCGGCCCGTTTCAATTGCAGGGTCAGACATTCTCCGAGGTTCCTCGCCCCGATACCGGCCGGCTCCAGGGCTTGCACAATCTCAAGTGCTTTTTCCACTTGATGGACCGGAACCTGCAAATGCGCCGACACTTCCTCCAGCGAAACATCAAGATAACCCCGTTCGTCCAGATTACCGAGCAAATAACCGGCGATTTTCCGTCGTTCAGGGTCGAGTCCGGTCATGAGATTGATCTGTTCCCGCAGATCATGTTCCATGCTCTCTCTGCGCCGGCAGGTCACCCGGTCAACCGGATGGCCTTCCTCCGGTTCTCTGTCAAAAAACCGGTAACTGTTATCCTCGCCGCTGGCCCGATAGCGCAGATATTCTTCCCAGTCAATCTCCTTCGGTCCCTGTTCGGTCGAAGGCGTTTCCGTCTGCTGCCGGTTCAGCCGATCCACAGATTGTATATCGATAAGCGGGTTTTCATGAGCCTGCTGATGCAAGTATTCCGCAAGTTCGAGCGATGAATACTGAAGAATGGAAATGGCCTGGCGCAGTTCCTGCGTCATCACCAATTTCTGAGTCTGGATTTGCTGAAGTCCGAAATTCATATTCATAAAAAATATCACCTTTCCAGACTTTTTATCGAATCCGGATGTGGATTTATTGTAAGAATATTCAAAACTTGATGGGGAAATGAAATAAATTGAATGATTCGCAATGAAAAGCCTTACAATGTTATTATACCGAATACAGCATGATTTGTCTGCACGAATCTTTTGGTTTGACCTTTTTTGACCTTTGCGTTATGATAGAAGTATAAGAAAGGGGGAAATCAACAGATGAACTTAATTCCAACTGTCATTGAACAGACGAATCGTGGAGAAAGAGCTTATGATATCTACTCCAGGCTCTTGAAAGACCGCATTATTTTTCTGGGAACACCGATTGATGATCAGGTAGCCAACTCGGTTGTCGCACAACTTCTGTTTCTAGCAGCGGAAGATCCGGATAAGGATATTCATTTATATATTAACAGTCCGGGTGGGTCCATTTCAGCCGGAATGGCCATCTATGACACCATGCAATACATTAAACCGGACGTATCCACCATCAGTGTGGGACTGGCGGCTTCCATGGGTGCGTTCCTGCTGGCAGCCGGTGCGAAAGGAAAACGTTTCGCTCTCCCCAACAGTGAAGTGATGATTCACCAGCCGCTGGGAGGCGCCGAAGGCCAGGCCAGCGACATCAAGATCCGGGCGGAACGCATTTTGAAAATCAAGGATAAGATCAATCATATTCTGGCCGAGCGTACCGGTCAGCCCCTTGAGAAGATCGAAAAAGATTCCGACCGTGATTTCTTCATGTCAGCCCAGGAAGCCAAGGAATACGGCCTGGTAGACGATGTGATCGAGAACGCACCGAAAGCCGAAACGAAATAATGTTAATGAATAAGACCGAGCCGAATGTTGACGGCATCGGTCTTATTTTATAGGTTCAGGATTAATCGATCACCCTCACGGCGAAGGCATATGAAGCATCACCTTCCGGCCACTGGCCGTGAATGCTGTAGATGTAGTAGCCGGGCTGTTCAGGAAGGACAAACGTCTTTCCTTGATCAAGCGTAACGGGAATGGTATCATCATCCTCCCATAGACGGACCTCCATCGTATCCGGTTCATAATGAAAGGAAATATTTACTGCAGAGCCCGGACTTGCTTCCAGTGGCATATGTCCTTTCACCAGAGCTGGCGGTGCCGCTGTATCAGCACACTCGCCCTTTCCGAAGGCCTGCCAGCAATAGCTTCCCTGAATCACCTTCAGTTGTTGATCCATGGCGGTAACCATGGGTATGGGAGGCTGAAGCTGTAGACTCCCTGCCTCATCCGTGCTGCAACCCGCTGAGATCAGCAGAAGCGGCAGCAGGTACATAAAGAAACGGGCCATCCTGTTCTCCCCTCTCCGGAAATAGTCTCGGAATACCGGTTAAGGTCCGGTTCCGACATTTGTAAGATAGTACCGTTCCCCATCCTGCCGCACATCGGCAAAATAGGTCCGGTTGGTAATCCAGCCGTCATCTCTTACTCTGCCGTTTCCGGCCAGAACATAATCTTCCTCCTGATCCGGAAGGACGGAATACGTCACGAGAAATTGAAATCCGTTCTCATTTTGCTCCCGGACTTCTATGGATTCGATGATGAAATCCCGAATCCGCCGGTCGGCTGGAAGAGCCGGATCCATAAAACCTGCCAGGTAACGTCGAAACAACTCATCTGCAATTTCATCATGTTCCATATTTTCATCAGATACGGTCAGAGCTGCCAGCAGGGAAGCGGATGACGACGGCCGGGATTCCGGTTCATCAACAGACGTATCGGAAGTAACCGGATCACCGGACTGACAACCGGTCGTCCAAACCAGAATGAACAGCATAATCAAGACACCGAAGCGGATTACATACCTTTGAATCATTAGATCACACACCTGTTTTCTCTTCTTACTTCATTAAACGTTTTTCCCCGCCCGATCGTTGCATTTTTACAGCAATTTTTTATTCAAGATATGAAGTCAAAATGCTCAGGATCAAGTTAGTCCTGAGCATTTTACATAACGGGAAAATAGCCTGATGTCTATCATGTTACCATCCACCCGAAATCCCGATGGTCTCCCCTGTAATCATCGACGCTTCAGGCGACGCCAGATAAACACACAGTTCCGCCACTTCTTCCGGCTGGATAAAACGCTTGATCGCCTGCTTGGTTAACAGATGTTTCTGAAGGGCTTCTTCCTCTGTGATGCCATCTTCTTCCGCCAGTTTCTGCAATTGATTCTCGATCAATTCCGTCTGAACGGTTCCCGGCATCACCGCATTGACTGTGATGTTGTCTTCGGCCACTTCTATTGCAACGGTTCTTGTAAGCCCCACCACACCGTGTTTTGCGGAAATATAGGCACATTTATACGGAGATGCTGTCCGACCGTGAACCGACGAAATATTGATAATCCGGCCATATTTCTGTTTTTTCATATAAGGTACGGCATATTTAGTTAACAAAAACGGTCCTGTCAACATAACCCCGATTAATAACTCCCATTTTTCCACCGGGAAATCTTCTACCGGTGCTACATACTGCAATCCCGCATTGTTGATCACCACATCCACACGTCCGTAACGGGTGACAACCTGATCCACCATCTGTTTGACAGCACCGGCATTCGTTACATCCGTGACATAACCGGCCCGATCACAGGAATACTGAGTAGCCAGCTTTTCCGTTGCCTGTTCCACCCCCTGCGGATCCAGATCGACAATAACAGGCTGGTCCCCTTTTTTGGCAAAAGCTTCAGCCGCAGCAAAGCCGATTCCCCGTGCTGCTCCGGTTACGATCACAATACGCTTGTTTTCTCCCATTGCTCTCATCCTCCTAGCCCTTCTAATTTGTGCTTTGACGATGTTTTTCGACCGACAAAATGAGTGGAACGTTTCCAGAGTATGCGGATTTTCTAGTGCCGACAGATCGCCCGGCTCTTCCAGAAGATAAGCAGACCGGATAATATGGCGCTCCTTGTTAAATTAATCATCTCGTGTCCAATCATGACTCTGCGGCTATTTCTGTTGCAAAAACTGTGCCATTTTAAAAAATGGTGGGGTGACAACAGTTGAGAAAATTATGACCATGTCACAAAGAAAAAACTGTCGCGATTATGCGACAGTTTGAATGAAAGCGTTTAAAAAAAGTTTTAAACAGGATTAATGATCTTTATGGATGTTGCGTTTTTGCGACATGTCTTGTAATTGAGACACACTATATATACGTTTTATTCAATCCCGTATTTCTCAATTTTCCGATACAGACTGGCTCGATGAATTCCCAGAAGTTCAGCCGCTTCCGAACGATTGTTCCCGGAAGCCTTTAAAGCTCGTTTGATGGCCCGGACCTCCGCTTTTTCCACTTCCCGGTCCAGTGAAAAAGTTGAAAAGTTGACGGTTTCTTCTGCCATTTCGGTCAGATAAGGCGGCAAATGCTCCAGACCAATCTGTGACCCTTCCGCCATATGTATCGCTCGTTCAATCACATTTTGTAACTCTCTGACATTCCCCGGCCAGTGATATCCCATGAACAATTTTTCCACATCAGGATGAAATTCAGTTACGTTGGTTTCCAGTTCCTGATTTAACTGGCCGAGGATAAAACGGGCAGTCGTCAGGATATCTTCTCCCCGCTCCCTGAGCGGAGGAATGCGAACGTGAAACACATTCAGCCTGTAATAGAGATCCTCCCGGAATTCCCCCTTTTTCACCATGTCCTCCAGTGGTCGATTGGTTGCGGCAATGATCCGGATATCCACCTGCTTTAACTGGGTCCCCCCGACCCGTTCTACTTCTTTTTCCTGCAGGACGCGCAGCAATTTCGCCTGCATATTGAGCGGCATATCCCCGATTTCATCCAGAAAAAGGGTTCCCCCCTGGGCCAGTTCAATCTTACCCGGCTTCCCCCCTTTTTTAGCACCGGTAAAAGCCCCTTCTTCATATCCGAATAATTCTGCTTCCATCAGATCCGGGGGAATCGCAGCACAGTTCAACCGAACAAACGGGCCTTCCGAACGATCGCTGGCTTCATGAATGGCATGGGCAAAGAGTTCTTTTCCCGTTCCACTCTCTCCCCGAATCAGAACCGTGGAACGGCTCTTCGCCACTTTTGCCGCCAGTTCCTTCGCCTCTTTCATCGGACCGTATTCACCGATGATTTGTTCAAAGGTATAGCGGGCTCCCTGAACTCTTTTCAATTCTTTTTTATAATAATCGAGCTTGCTTTCTACAAGGTTCAAACGCTGGGCCAGCGTCTTTAATTCATAAATATCACTGAACAGGACCTTTCCGATCGCCCCGACAACTTTACCATTTTTACGAACAGGAAGACGTGTGACCACAATTTCCTTATCTCCGACCTTTTGGACATGCCCCACTTCCGGTTGACCGGTTTTGGCCACAATGTGCATCCTCGAATTTTCAACGACCTCCGTACAGTGCTTTCCCATAACTTCCTCCATTTTAACCCCGAGGAAGTCACAATAAGTCTGGTTGATCAGTTGCACATACCCGTTTTCATCCACCAGCAAGATCCCATCGTATAGAAGCTCCAGGATTTCTTTAAAATGTAGCACTTCTTTCTCTTTTTCATCCAGCTGGCTCAGGGCGCGTTCCAATTCCGTGATATCCTGAAAAACTGAAATCGCTCCGATTAATTTTCCCTCTTTATAAATCGGGGATCGATTGGCAAGCACAATACGGTCCCGAATACGAAGCTGCTGGTTATGCCTTGCCACACCGTCCCGGGCAACTTCATGCAGTTCCGCTCCTTTCACCACATCGGTTATATGCCTGCCCAGAATTTTTTCCCTCGGCAAACCGATTAATTCAGTTCCCGACTGATTGCATTTAATCACGATGCCATCCCGGTTTACGATCACAATCCCATTGTAGATTGATTCAAAAATTTCGTCCCAGGCTTGATTCATCAACTGTGTGATCATACGGACGATCCCCCCTTTTATATATACGTTTGCATACTTATAAAAAAGAAAGGCAACCCGTACAGAGTTACCTTCATTGTATCATGGCGCAATCCTTCTCAACGCATCGGGGTTAATGTGTGAATACACATTTTGTGTACTAGATTGATCCGCAATGACTACCGCAGAGGAAAAAGGCTACCTGGAAATTCAATAAAATTTTACAATAAAGTTTATAAAATTTTTAGAATTTTGGCAAGAGATGATATGGAATTCTAAAAACACGTGTCAGGTTGAATGATAAGCTTGATATACAAAAACCCCCGAACCGAGGTCGGGGGTAGTTTTCCAGGTCATATGATGTCCTTAACGGCCGTCATCTTCACGGCTGATCAGAGCAGAAAGGCTTTCCACCGCTTTCTCCTCGTCCGGACCGTCTGCAACAATGGTCACTTCCGTGCCGCTGGCTACGGCCAGGCTCATCACACCCATGATGCTCTTGGCGTCCACTTTCTTCTCGTCTTTCTGCAGATAAATCTGAGAAGAAAAACGATTGGCCTCTTGTACAAATTGTGCTGCGGGACGAGCTTGAAGACCTGTCTTGAGTTTTACGGTTACTTTTTCTTCGACCATCTATGAACCTCCTATCGGCATCCGTCCATTTTCTAACATTATACCATGATTCCGGGAGAGTCCAACTTTTTTTATTTCAGCTTCTCAGCTATTTCTTGAATTTTTCGCATCCTGTGGTTAATCCCGGATTTGCTGACCCTGCCGCTGGGAAGAAGCTCGCCCAGTTCCTTCAGATTCATATCGGGGTGCTTCAATCTCATTTCAGCCACTTCACGCAAACGGTCCGGCAGTTGATCCAGTCCCATTTCCCTCTCAATCAGCCGGATGTTCTCGATCTGTTTCATCGCGGCATCCACCGTCTTGTTCAAATTAGCCGTTTCACAGTTTACAAGCCGGTTGACGGAATTCCGCATATCCTTGACAATCCGCACATCTTCAAAAAAGAGAAGTGCCTGGTGAGCCCCGATGATATTTAAAAACTCGGTGATCTTTTCCCCTTCTTTAATATACATGACATACCCTTTTTTTCGTTCAATACAGCGGGCATTCAGTTCAAAATGATTGGCCAGTTCACCCAGTGCCTGGCAATGCTCCTCGTAAGACGTGAAGATTTCCAGGTGATAATTGGTGGACTCCGGATGATTGACGGAACCCCCGGCGAGAAAAGCCCCTCTCAGGTAGCTCCGTTTACAACATGACTTTTTGATGATAGCATCACCGACATCATGGCGGAACTCGCCGTCAACCAGAATTCCCAGATCTTTGAGAATGTCTTTCCCTTTCTGAGTGATCCGGACAATATAGACGTTGTTTTTCTTTAATCGCATCTTTTTGCGTACCAGAAGTTCGGCATGCACCTGAAAGATTTCTTTGACCAGCAAATAGATGCGTCTGGCAATCGCTGCATTTTCCGTCTGTACATCAATGACGAATTTTTGTCCTCCAAAATTCACAGATCCGTTCATCCGCACAAGGGCAGACAATTCCGCCCGACCGCAACATGATGAACGTATCGGCAGTTGTGTCAGTTCCTTTTTGGTCTGCGAGGCGAAGGACATGGGATTCACCTCACTTATCCTTATTTTATTGTTTAATTCAATTTTTACCCGATTGATCTAATAATTCTACAATGATTTCACTGAGACGCTGTGTATCATGGCGCAGGTAGGTTTCATACTGGATCAGGGAATCGGCCACAATGGTGAGTCCCATATCCTCCAGTCGCTCACGATCAAATCGAACCGGCGCCGCTCCTTTCGCCGCATACTGTTTCCGGACAGGCTCCGGGATCCGGCTGTCATTGACAATCACATACTGAAACAGGTGATTGCCGACATGGTCGATAATCGCCTGAATATGATCGGCAGCCGTATAACCATCGGTTTCCCCGGGCTGGGTCATCACATTGCAGATATAGGTTTTAACACCCCGTGATCTCCGAATCGCATCGACGATACCCGGTACCAGCAGATTGGGAAGAATGCTCGTATACAGGCTTCCCGGCCCGATCAGGATCATATCGGCCTGCTCGATGGATTGAATAGCGTCATCGAGCGGCTGGACATCCTCCGGTTCCAGAAAAACCCGCCTGATTTTTTTGCCGGCCAGGGGGATTCGGGATTCTCCGGATATAATCGACCCGTCATCCATTTCAGCGTGAAGGACAATGCCCTGATTGGCAGCAGGAAATACTTTTCCCCTAACCGCCAGAACGCGGCTGATTTCCCTCACCGCATGAACAAAATCACCGGTGATCTCCTGCATGGCTGCTATGATTAAGTTTCCCAGGCTGTGCCCGGCCAATCCACCGTTGGCAAACCGATGTTGTAACAGTCTGCTTAAAAGAGGCTCGGTATCGGCCAGCGCCACGATGACATTCCGTATGTCACCGGGAGGAGGCATTTTCATCTCGTTACGCAGTCGTCCGGAACTGCCTCCATCATCAGCCACGGTTACAATGGCCGTGATGTCCAGCGGTTTTTCTTTCAATCCTCTGAGCAGCACGGATAAACCCGTTCCTCCCCCGATCACGACAACCTGTGGTTTCTCCTCTGGATATGACTTCATGTGTACACCTCGTTACCTGTCCCTCTCCACATCCCGATGACTGACCTGAATCGGATATTCCTTTTTAAAAAGGGTTGCCAGTTTTTCCGCTACCGCAACGGAACGGTGTTTGCCTCCTGTACACCCGATCCCGACAATTAACTGGCTTTTTCCCTCTTTTTTGTACTGCGGAATCGTAAACTCCAGCAGATCAATCAACCGTTTCATAAATTCCTGAGTTTCCGGCCACTTAAACACATACTCCGCCACTTCCCCCTCTTTTCCGGTGAGCGGGCGGAGATTATCAATATAATGGGGATTGGGTAAAAATCTTACATCCAATACCAGATCGGCATCAATCGGAATCCCGTATTTAAATCCGAATGACATAAAATTAACTCTTAATTGTCCTTCCAGATTGGAAAACAACCCGGCAATTTTCTCTTTAAGCTGGGTCGGCTTTAACAGACTGGTATCCACGATCAGATCAGCGCGCGCTTTTAATGGTTCAAGCAATTTTCGCTCCGCCTTGATTCCGTCAAGCAACATCCCGTCCGGTGCCAGTGGATGACGGCGACGCGTCTCTTTATATCGACGAACCAGCACCCGATCATCCGCATCCAGAAACAAAATCTGGTAGCGAATATTTTCGATCTCCCGAAGCCGATCAATCACGTCGGAAAGGTGATCAAAAAACTCCCTGCCACGCAGGTCAATCACCAGCGCCACTTTTTCGATACGGCCGCCGGATTGCTCAATCATCTCCGCAAACTTGGGAATCAAAACCGGAGGCAGGTTATCAATACAAAAAAAGCCCATATCCTCCAGACTCTGTACAGCAACGGTTTTCCCCGCACCCGACATGCCGCTGATAATCAACAATTGAATCTGATTCACGCCTGTATTCACACTCCCGGGGCCATCTTCGGCCCGTCCAGCGCCCTGTCCATCTGAACAGAGAGCAGTTCATAATCTGATGTATAATGAAAACGCCCCACCAGCATGTCCGACCCCTGTGCGATCGGCGTCAGAAAATATTGATCCCCTTTTGCCGTGGGAAGCTTCTTCACGTCTTCAACCGGTATCCATTCCAGTTCCCCTTCCGGTGATTCTTTTAACAATCGACCGGTGTAGGAATCGGCCAAAAAGGTGAACATCATCCATTCTTCCTCGATTTGACCCCCGGATTCCACCATGATGGTAAACACACCCTTCAGTTGAGGGTTCAGCAGATAGAGTCCCGTCTCTTCACGATATTCACGAACCATGGATTCCGTGATGGTCTCTCCCGGTTCCATTTTTCCTCCGGGAGCCACCCACCATCCACGGGATGGTTTCTTCAGCATCAGGATGCGATCCTGATCCCTCAGGATGCAGTTGGTTACGCGTTTCATCCCTGTCACCTCTATTCTTTAGGATACCACCAATTCAAACGGGCAACAACTAAACATCTGAAAAGGGGGTTGTCACCATACAAAAAAAAGAGGCCTGACGGCCTCCGAATCAAGGGATTTATATTTTAAAAAAGGGGGTCATTAACTATCTTTAATGTACCCCATAAATATTTCAAACATGTTACAAACACGTTAAAACCGTGTAACAATTGTTTTTTAAATGTTAACCTTCTCTTCAGACTCGCTTAATTGTTCATCCAGGTTTTCGACATAATGCTGGGCAGACTGAGCGGCGATTCCACCGTCACCGGTAGCCGTCACAACCTGACGCAGAGATTTTTCCCGAACGTCGCCTGCTGCAAAAATCCCATTTACTTTTGTAGCCATGTTTTCATCGGTGAGAATATAACCGGCTTCATTGGTGATTCCCAGGTTTTCAACCGCTTTGGATAGCGGATCCATTCCGACATAGATAAATACACCGTCACAGGAAAATTCACGCTGTTCTCCGGTCTGTGTATTTTCCAGCAACACCTTTTCCACTTTGGCGTCGCCATGAATTTCTTTGACCACATGGTTCCAGATCACGTCAATTTTTTCGTTTTCAAATGCCCGCTTTTGCAGGATCTTCTGGGCACGGAATTCATCACGACGGTGAACGATGGTCACTTTGGAGGCAAAACGGGTGAGAAATACCGCCTCTTCTACAGCGGAGTCACCGCCACCCACAACCACCAGTTCCTTGTCGCGGAAAAAGGCCCCATCACAGACAGCACAGTAGGAAACCCCGCGGCCGGAAAATTCTTTTTCACCCGGTACACCCAGTTCCCGGTGTTCAGCACCAGTTGCCACAATAACCGCTTTGGCTTTATATTCTTTGTCTCCAACCACCACAGTTTTGTATGGATGCGTGTCCTTGATTTCCTTCACATCACCATAGGCATATTCGGCGCCAAATTTCTTGGCATGTTCAAACATTTTGTTGGAAAGATCCGGTCCCAGAATGGACTCGTATCCTGGATAGTTTTCGATATCTTCGGTATTGGCCATCTGACCTCCCGGAACACCACGTTCAATCATCAGGGTATTCATATTGGCACGGGACGTATAAACCGCAGCGGTCATCCCTGCCGGACCCGCCCCCACAATGATGACGTCGTAAATGTTTTCTTCACTCATCCTGAATCCTCCTATCCATGCAACCACCCTTTTCGGGCAGTTTATTACATCGAATTTTTTCGATTTAACTTCATTATAGAAAAAAATACTCTTTTTGTCTACCGTACTCGCAAATCTTCCTGTTGTATCGTATGAGACAGGCACTCGTTCAACTGCTTAAAATGTTTTGCCAGTGTCGAAGCAGCCACCCCATACTTCCGTGCGACCTCCGATTGGGTTACTTTCTTCTTATTATGCTTGGCAACAAAATATTCAACCGCTGCTGCCCAGGTTTCTTTTTTGCGAATTTGCGGCAGATTCGGATAGGACTGGCTTAGAAATTCAATCCAGATCTGATGAGCTTCCTGGTGTTCATGCTCGCCGTATGCTTCCCCCATGTTCACTTCAAAGCATTCCATCACAGCGGACCACTGCCTGATAAACGCAACCTCTTCCTTTTCCGGTGCATAAATGGTCTTTTCTTCTCCATCCATAAAAACATGATATGGTGTTTTGGCGTCCATTTGATGAAGCAGCATAACCGCAATTTTCTTCAGACTTTCCTCTTCATCAGGCTGAAGCAGATAATAACGCAACGCTTCTTCCGCTTCCTGGTCCTTTAGTAAACTCAGAGTCTGAAGCACCTGGATCTTGGTTCTCTTTTCACCGTATTTCAGCGCCCATAAGAAGGAAGAACGAATCATCGGGTTCTTGCGAATCATGTCATAAAATTCATGCCGGGAAGTCGGTTCTGCTTCTTCCTCTTCAGCAGGAAAGAAATAAGAAAGTTCTTCCGGATCACCTTTCCCTTTTTCCACGAGGCCGGCCAGTTGAATAAATTTTTCAAACATCGGTTGACCGCTAATGATCCCGGCCTTTTCCCACCACCGTCTGGCATCTTTCCACTTTCTCAGGTTAAAAGCAGAAACCGCCGCATAATGAAGGACCTGAACATCGAAATAGTGGGTTAATTTCGCCAGTTTTCGAAACAGGTGGTAAGCCGAACTGTATTTGCCCAGTATGCCGAGTGTCGCCGCCAGCTTAAAAATCTCTTCATATTGAAATGGCACCATTTTATTCAGAACGTCCAGTAATTGATCCAATTCCTCTTCGGATGAAGTATGGGAGTAAAAAATAGCCAGATTGCACAGGGCATGTATATTGGATGGATCATGATGCAATACCCTGCGGATTTCCTGAAGCCCGCGATCCAGTTCTCCAATATAATAATAGGAAAGAGCCAGATTGTTTCGGGCAGCTGTAAAATCCGGATTTTCCCGTAAAATGTCGATCAGGAGATTTCTTGCTTTGATAAAATTTCCTTCCTCCATGTATACTTTCGCCCGGTCATGAAGATCATCCACTGTGGGATCAGCTTTGTCCGGTATCCTGGGAGCCCTGCCCAGTTCCAGCGCAATCAGGTCAAGCAACTCTTCCGCTTCTTTATTGAATTCTCCCTCAGGCGCCTCTTCCAGATATTTAAGAACATATTGTTCCGCCTGTTCAAAACGTTCCATATTAAGGTAATTGTTGGCCAGGTAGAAATAACATTCCACCATATCGGGTGCAATGTCCTGAATGACCTGGATCAGATAATCATTGGATTCATCATACCGTCCCATCTCGGACAGGGTTCCGGCAAGATTGCAATAATTGATCGGATTGTTCGGTTCCAGTTCAATTGCTTTCTGAAAATAACGTACCGCTCTTGTATAGTCAAATTTATCAAGAGACTTTAATGCTCTCTCACAGAAAAAAGCAGCGTCCATGGCAATCGGGATAATATTTTTTCCTTTATATTCATCAGGCAATTTATGGTGTTTGCCCATATGATCCTCCATTTTCTCTTTAAAATGTCTGTCTCATTATGTTTTTTTAAGTATATCATACATAAGTATCTCTGTCCCAAAAAGGGGATCTTCAATTTTTGACCATTCTCCAGCATTATAAATCAATATTTTTCTTGTTCAGTTGTTACAATATCATCACTTCACATATTAATCAAACTTACATATTTCCTGCAAGTCGTTTAAAAAAGTTTGATTTGTAGCGGCAACCCCTTTTATCATACGCATAATTCAAAAACACTCTTAATAATATTTATCCTGGGAAATTAAAAAAGGGAGGCTGGGCTATGTCCAAAAAAGTGTTGATTGTGACTGGTGATGCTGTTGAAGCGCTTGAAGTTTTCTACCCGTATTACCGTTGTCTGGAGGAAGGATACCAGGCAGTGATTGCTTCTCCAACACCCAAAAAACTGTATACCGTGTGCCACGATTTTGAAGATCATGCCGAAACTTACACCGAAAAACCCGCTTATCGTCTGGAATCCCATGTCTCTTTTGCCGAAGTCAATCCGGAAGAATTTGACGGACTGATTATACCCGGGGGACGTGCTCCTGAATACATTCGTTTGCATTCACAATTAAAGCCTATTGTAGAACACTTTTTTGAGACAGGAAAACCGATTGGTTCAATCTGTCACGGCATTCAAGTTCTTTCTGCCCTGGCACGTGAACATCTGGAAGGAAGAGAAATGACGGCTTATCAAGCTTGCCGTCCGGACGTGGAAGCCTGCGGAGGTACCTATATAACAGAAACACTCCATGTTCATGACAATCTCGTCTCCGGACATGCATGGCCGGATCTTCCCGGTTTTATGAGGGAATTCTTGAAACAACTTTAAATTTACACGCAAAAAAGAGGTGCAAATTATGTGCACCTCTTTTTTTATGTGAATCGGCTAAGTTGAATTCAAACAAAAAAATGGTGGTTCGGGACGGATTCGAACCGCCGACACGAGGATTTTCAGTCCTCTGCTCTACCACCTGAGCTACCGAACCACATTAGTTAATTTTGAAATTATAAAAATGGCGGAGCTGACGGGACTCGAACCCGCGACCTCCGGTGTGACAGACCGGCGTGAACTCCAGCTTCACCACAGCTCCGTGTTAGTTAGAAGTGAGAGGTTGGATGTGGGAGGTGAGATTTTCTGTTTGAAATCGACTGCGTCGATTTCATTCATCTTTTCCCATTTCTCACGTCTCATTTCTCATATCTAAAATATGGTGGACGGTGACGGGATCGAACCGCCGACCCCCTGCTTGTAAGGCAGGTGCTCTCCCAGCTGAGCTAACCGTCCATACTGGATGTGAGAGGTGTGAGGTGTGATGTGAGATTAGTCGTTGAAATCGACTCTGTCGATTTCTTTCATCTGTCCCACTTCTCACTTCCCATTTCTCATTTCTAGAAAGATGGTGACCCGTAGGGGATTCGAACCCCTGCATGCCAGCGTGAAAGGCTGGTGTGTTAAACCACTTCACCAACGGGCCACATGGCTCCGCAGGCAGGACTCGAACCTGCAACCTACCGGTTAACAGCCGGTTGCTCCACCATTGAGCTACTGCGGATCAACAGGGTATTTGGTTCTTGGTCATTCCCTGAAAACCAGATCTGCGTATCGCGCTTCGGCTTCTTAAAAGCGACA
>JACDOE010000013.1 GCA_017656255.1 Bacillaceae bacterium | reverse complement strand
AAAATGGCTCCCTTTTTTATAGATTTCTTTTTACACAATTATATGGACTTAACTCATTGGAAGATATGATAGACGAATGCCAAATCGATACTAGAGAATTAAAACAAATAATTGTTCTATGGAAAAAAGAACTTGATCAGAGAAAAATGAATGGAGAAATTTAATGTGAATATGCGAGCCCTTGAAGGCGGTTGTGTTAATAGGAGTGTAAATATGAAAAAAAAATTAATGGCTTTTGCATTAATTTTAGGATTTATTTTGTTTTTTTCCTATTTCATTAAGAAGGAACGGCCAATCCCAACTAACAGTTTGGTGGTAATCGATTTCTCATCAATGACATTTATTAAGCCATTAGAAGAACAACATCCCGTGAATACAGTTCATTTTAAAGGATTCATTTATGGTATGGGAATAAATAAAGAGAGACAATCTATTATTTTAAGGTATCATTTGCCCCACCTGGGATACCTGTTTTTTGATTCAAGGAAGTTTTTCTGGATGGTAGAACAAAAACATATAAAAATCACAGGCAAGGATTTTCAGCCGGGAAATTTATTTTACACTTACAAACAATATCTAGTTGTTACTGGGAAGAACGAGGTGGGAGTGTTTGATTTAAATAAACGGGAATTTGTCAAGCGAATTCCAGTCACAGGGAATGAAATGAGTATTGATGGATCAGGGCATGAAGTCTATGTGTCTTATAATGAAGCGGATACACGGTCAGGGAATCTGCTTAGAATCAACCTTGAGACACTGGATTCAGACCTGTTGTTACCTGACAGATCAATTGCTCCGGACAAAATATTTGTTGATGAATCCGACGAAAATGTGTATGGAATCTTTTTATCTCGAACTGATCATCTGAGTAAAATGAGCAGAAACAGTTTCAAACTTGGAAGGCTTGATCTGTCAACCAATCAATTTATGTATAAAACCCAGATAGAAGGGGAGCCCCATGATTTTGTTATATATGGAGAAAAAGCATATATCATTGGCGAAAGAGATGTACTTTGGATTGCTGATATGAAGAATGGCCAGGTTGAAGAGAATTAAATTGAGAACAAATACTTGGCTAAAAGACATTCAAATTATTCAAAATAACGTTCATATCCTTACCACGTGTTACAAACATTCCGGTTCAGAATTAACTGAAATGATTTCAATTTTATTGGTGGATTCAAAAACAAATGAAGTAATTGAATTGATGAAATGGGAATCCGATGGTGGATATGAATTTGAATTCATTGAACAAAAATAGTGTTTGATTTCTCTTTTCAAATTAAAGACACATTTCAAATACTACATGGAAGGCCTGACTGTCTGTTTGATGAAAGAAATGGTGAAGCCATCGAATGTCAAATAACAAAATATAAAACGGTTAAAAATTTTGGCTATGTTATTAGTGAAAAATATTATATCCTTCTTAACCTAGAAAATTATACCTACAAAATGGAATCAAGCCTAAATGCATTTGAGGAAAAACATCAAAAAGTTTTCAGAAAGTTGGAGGACTGACAGAGAAAGATCTAACTTGGGAGGCAACTCATTTTTTGGTGAGGGCTTCTCAGTAGCGAATAAACAAAATATTTAAATCCAATTAACTATAACCTAAGTAATACCAATACAATCATGTATATACTGCTGTAGACACAAATACTTACAAAATTGGGTATCTGGTTTTTCCCTGTCAGAATTATCACTGGATCTTTCAACAAACGGCACCACGACATACACCTACTACGATAATGGAAAGCCCCGGGATTATGAGCGGGACAAAAGAGGGCTGACCATACGGTAAACAGGTGATATTATGAAAAAAAGTTACAAAGTGTTCATTTTAATAGGGGTTTTAGGGCTGTTGGTTTTAGTATATCGCATCGGTTATGATTTGATGGAACAAAAAGCGAGAGAACACCTCCCACATGTTTTGCAAGAATTTAACGAAATTCCACCTCCTCCCCATACTAAAAGAATTGAATTAAATAAAGATGCTGTACCTGAGAGTGCATCTGTAACTGGGGAGTATTACTCTAAGCTATCGTATAATGAGTTAAAAAAATATTATAAAGAAAAATTACAATCTAATGACTGGGAGTTTTTGTCGGAAGTAAAAAATGGTAAAGATTTCAGTGGAAGAACAATGTATTTTAGAAAAAATGAATATTGTGGAAGGGTTGGTTTTGATAGCGTTGAGGAAAAATCTTATTCCTATTATGGTTTCTCTGTTACATGGGAGTTAATATCTCCATGTGATGCGTTTGATTAAGAGTTATTTTAATAAAAGCATACTTTTGTGTAGTTGAAGTAATTATCGATCAAGTCCAAAATTATGTGTAAAAATGAATCCCCCGGCTAGAAGATGAAGTTATCGAAGTTGAGTGACCTTTTGAACCTGTTTATCTTGTTTTTGAGACGGAAGCCATAAGTGGTATTCCGTCATGTCCAAATACTTTCGGCCACTGGACCATTTCTCATCCTGTTCCATGAGCAAAGCTCCAATGAGTCTCATGGCCGACTCTCTATTAGGAAAGATGCGAATGACCCGTTCTCTGCGTCGGATCTCTTCATTCAGCCTCTCCATCCCATTTGTTGTCCGGAGACGTTTGCGGTATTTCTTTGGTAAAACGAGGACGGCTGTCGCATCATCAAAACCGGTCTCCAGGATATTCATCGCCTTTGAAGCTTTCTCTTCATATTCTGCCAACACATCTTCAAGTAACAGCCTGGCTGTCTTCATATCGGGTGCATCAAACACGGCTCTGACCCGCGTATGGATTTCTTCTTTTAAAGCCTTTGGGGTGGCATCCAGAATGTTTCTCATAAAGTGAGTCTGGCAACGCTGCCACGTTACCCCCTGAAAGTGATTTCGGATCGCTTTGACCAGTCCGCTGTGGTGGTCAGAAACAATGAGATCCACACCGCGTAAATCGCGGGATTTCAACCAGGAGAAAAAGTCATTCCAGCTCGCTTCAGATTCGCTGTCTCCAAGCATCATGCCTAATACTTCCCGATGCCCTTCGTCATTAATCCCGTATCCTATCAGGACACCACGGGATCGAACCCGCCCCTCTTCACGCACTTTAATCACCATTGCATCCACAATGACAAACGGATAATTTCGATCTCGAAGGTTTCGGTTATTCCAGGCTTGTACAATCGGATCCAGTTTTTTGCACAGCTCAGAAACTGTCGACTTGGAAAACTCCTCACCGCACAATTCTTCTGTAATCTGGCTCACTTTTCGCGTCGAAACCCCATTGACCACCATTTCCATCAGAGCCAGAACCAATGCTTGTTCACTTCTCTGGTAACGGGCAAACAATTCGGTAGAAAACTTGCCGTTTCTCAGACGAGGTACTCGAAGGGTGATCTTACCGACACGCGTCGTCAGTTGACGAGGATATGTACCGTTTCGATAACCCTGGCGTTCATCTGTGCGTTCATAGGGTTCGGCCCCTAATTGTTCTGAAACCTGTGCCTCTAAGACCTGATTTAACACGGACTCCAACAAAGCCGCTACCCCTGAATCTTGAGAATTCCCCAGAAAAAGTTGATGCAAAATCTCTGAATCTACGTTAATCTTGTATTGAGCCATTTCAAATCTCTCCTCTCGAATGTAGTGTGCACAACTTCATTCTAACCGAGGGGTTTGAAAATGGCTCCCTTTTTTTTATAGATTTCTTTTTACACAATTATATGGACTTAACTTAATTATCAGGAGGTTAACTCATTTTATGAGTGATAAAATTCATCGAAGAACAGGAGTATGATCCTGATATTATTTCCTTTATATATAATAACTGAAAAACAGAAGATGTGAATAGTTGGAAAACTTTCGAACTAGATCATTCTGAACTAAATAAAGTAAATAATTGGGAAGATCTAAAACAAATCCTACATCACTAACTCTTGAGTTTTACTTTTATAGGGGGAGCCTATTTTATTATGTTAAACAAGAATAATATAATATTTTTATTTTTCATATTAGGTATTGTTTTAACTATATATTTTCTCTTAAACGGAACACCGTGGGTAAAATGGATAACAAAGGTAAGAACTGAAAGTTATTTGGATGAAAAATATAAACAAGAAATGGTCGTTGATCATGTTGAATACGATTTCAAAAATGACAGTTATTATTCTGTTGCTTATCCGAAAGATAATCCTGATATTCGATTCATTTCTACAACACACTCTGATAATTATTTAAGTAGGAAATTAAAACGAAAAATTAATACTGATTTAAGAGAATTTGTAAAAGAACAATATGGAGAAATGGGTTCAGGGTGGAATGAAATTCCGGCAATTCCCGATGAAATTGAAAAGAAATATGTCAATAGGGAAATAAGTTATAATGAAATTAAAGATAAACTAAAAACATTTGGGGAAATTAAAATAGTAATAATAATGGAAAAAATTTTCAATTATGAAAACGAAGATATTAAGTATATGTATAGGATTATAAAATTTATAGACAAAAAGAGGCTTGAACCTGATGTTATAACTTTTAGTTTTAGTAATGGAAATATGAAAGAAATGGACTTATGGAAAACATTTGAATTCAATGATAATGATATAAACAAGATAAATAGTTGGGAAGATCTAAAAGAAATCCTCCTGTTTTAATACTTGGAGACTGTGTGGAGGTTACTCAATTGAAGACTACTCTACTGATTAAAGTTCTTCTTATAATACTTTTTGTAACGAGTTGCAGTAATTTTAATGAAAATACAAATATCCCAAAAGATATGAACACTGTACAGCAACTAATGATTACTTCTAATACAAAAGTTGGAGAATATAGTAAAAGTAATAATAATTTTATATTGGGTGAAGTGTGGATGGAAACAAACGAAGATCATCAAGGGAAAGTGGTTTTTACGTATGTCGATTTCAACACACGTAACAAACCAATTGTTATTGAAGTAACGTTTGATACATTAAATAATAAATATTTAGGGATTACGAAATTAGGGGAAAGTTACAAACTTGCTAAAGGTCCTATTGACTTAAATGAATGGAAAGTTGATAGTGATTTAGCACAGAAAATAGCCATGAGAAATTTCAACAACAATCAAATGGTTGAAAAGTACTATATAAAAACTAATTATGTTAAAAAAATATGGAGTGTTTGGTATTTTTATGATGATAAAAAATATTTTGTAGATATTAATCCATTTACAGGTAAGGTAGTTCATGAAGGAATAAAAGATTCAAATTACAATGAGTAAAATTATAATCAATGGTAACATTTCATTAATTTCCCGCAATAAGGTGGGATTTATCCTTTTTAATAATGATAGATTTTTTATGTTAATGACATTGACTATAAATATGTTATACAGATTCGTATGAAAAGAGATGAGGTTCCACAGGAATGAACAGGACTGTAAGTGTACTCGTCGTCATCGTTTTAGCGGCCATGCTTACTCTTTGGATTCAATTTTTCCTCTCAATTAAGAATATATTAAATTTTTTAAGTTACCATTATTGCCCCAGCCAAACAATCAAATATACCCGGAGATGACGATTAATGGTTTGACGTATAAAATTGAAAAAATGGTGTTAGCAGATCAAATGGAACTCACAGAAGGTATTATCGAAGATACAGCTCCCTGGATTGTATGATTTATATCAGTTGAAAATGACGATGATCAAATACACGAGGTCAAAAGTCACCCTTTAATCAGGATCGTTGATGCAGAGGGCAAAACTGTAAAAAATCGCTACGATTTTAGCACGACAAAAATCGAAGAACTTCATCCTAAATTAAAACCTGCTGAGACGACCAGACAAATTATAACTTATGGTCTGTATGACATTAATACGGGCATTGAGGATTTGCGGCTTGTCGTTAAAAACTGGTTACCGTTAATGGATGACGGGAACCTGACAATTGAGTTAAATAAGTTACTGCATGTACCATCCGTTAACATCAATTTTCGTTATAGATAATCATATTTTAAACCGGATACTTTATTCATGAATGGGTGAAAGGCTTGGACTGTTATAAAAACAAAAACAGATTGTTATTTTTTAATGTCTTAATGCCATACTTTGCTCAAATCATTATTTTATGGTGTTTACTTATAAGGGAATTTAGATACTTTAACACTGGCTTATTGAAAGTAACGTTATTGTTTATGGTCCTTCACTTCCTGTTCTCGTTCCCCGTATATATATTAATTTTTAAAGTCAGTCACAATTACATAATCAGTTTCTTTGCCTTTAATCTATTTTCTGTATTGGTTGATTTTTACTTTATTCCTGTCATACAAAAGATTATGAACGTTCAGGAGTCGAAAAATGATTAGAGTTAAATCCAATTTTAATTTAGTAATGTTCATCATCCTATCCAGCCTTTTACTGATTGGTTTTGTTGTGGGGATGATTAAATATTACTGGTCGGTGGAACAACATAAAGAAGAAATTTACCGGGTTATTAGGGAAAAAGGCGGAAGAGTCATTGAAATTACAAAAAATGAGGGTCCTTTTGAGGATAAGGTAGGGACAGCTAATACAGTCTATGAGATTGAATATAAAAAGGATAGAGAGGTATATAAGGCCTGGTACAGGACTACCAGAGGAGACATTCATGTAGAAATAGACAACGAATATCACTATAAAGATAAATGGATCTGGCAGGAAGATGAAGAGAAATAGTTGAAATCTTAGCATCAACCCAGAATGGTTGTGATATCAATGAAAATTAATAAAGAATTAGACAAATTATGGTTCAGTATCATTAATAACTTCGATATAAATTTAAGTAATCACACGATAGAAATGGACGTAAGCCGAGTTGATGGATGCACCAAAAATAATTACCACTTAAAAATAAGTGGCGTGACATCTTTTTATTATCACAATCCAGGTTCATATTTTAATGATGACATTGCTTCTACGGAAGAGTGGGAATATGCAGAATTAAGTGAAGTTGTTTGCGACGATAAATTATACAGAGTTTATGTAAAACCTGAAGATATACTGGAGCCTGACAAAGAATTCTTTGTGCCAAACATTGTGATGGAAATATGGAATTGCAAACTTCTCATAAAAGCAAAAGCAATAGAAATAAATAATGATGAGTACAAATTGATGTGAAGATCTGTGCTTAGGCTTCTTTTTTTACAAGTAAAAAAGAAAAGTGGAATGTCCAAAAAACGAAGCATGCCGATACCACAGATAAACGGCATGCTTCTCCTTGGTGTTCACCCTCCTTCATCCAGCCCCGCAACCTCCTGCAAAAATGGAAGAGCTTCCCCGTCAAAGGCCTCCGGACAAACCAAATTGGATGGATCCATCCCGCCTTTTAAAACTTTAAAAACAGCACCCGGGATGTGATCGGCCAGTTCCTGATTCATCTTCACCAGTTGTCTGCCGAACCCGTCTCCCGAAAGAACCAGAACCGGGACTTTGATCTTATTCAGATGTTTCAGCAGCTTCACCCGGTTAATCACTTTCCGGGACAAAATCAGCTGGCTGAAGTCCGCCTCCAGGCTTTTGCGATAAAAATAGTCCCTTGCGTTGCCGGCGTATGCAGGCTTGTAGGCGGATGCCATCAGTCTGGCAAACAGGGGGTTCCCCAGCCATTTGAAAACATGAAACCCGAGATATTGGGAAAACCCGAGCCATTTTTCCCAAAACGTGGTCAGTTCCGAAAACGTATCGCAGAGGATCAAGGCCTGAACCCGCTCCGGATGGGACACGGCAAACTGCTGGGCAATCACGCCGCCCATGCTGACGCCGATGACTGAGCATGATTCAATTTGTAAATGATCCAGCAGTTCTTGCAGATCCCGTATCCAGTCGGTCATGGACAGTGTGTCCACCTTTGACGATTTGCCATGTCCGCGCAGGTCCGGTGTGATCACAAAATAGCCGTTCGACGGATAGTGTTCAATCTGCGGTGCCCACATTTTGTGATCCGCTCCGATCCCATGAAGCAATAGAAGAGGAGGGGCATGCGGATCCCCGTATGTTTCATAATACAATTCATGCTGGTCAGATGTTTTCAATATCATGGTGCTCCCCCTGTTCCTTTTGCTTCCAGTAATGGTTTCAGAATAAGGAAATAATCATCCAGTTCCCGGCTTAAGCGGGTAGCATCCAGATTGTGGGATACGGCGTGGTGCAACACATCCTTTTTCATCCCTTCTAAAATCCAGGACCATATATCAAGCCGTTTTTTCTGATCGGTTTCCTGCCGGTTGCCGGGTAGAGAGCCGAACAGATCTTGCAGAATGTTATCCGAGATATCCTGATAGAACCGGATCACATTTTGATAGACAGGATGTCCGGGGTTTCCTGTTATTTGTCTGAATAGCTGGTAAACGTCCGGGTACTTCTTGTAAAAGGCAATTTCACTGAGCAACGTTTTTTTCACTCTTTCAAAAAACGCGCCTTCCGGCTGGATGTTCAGATGATCCAGCAGCATCCGGGCGCTTTTTTCGCAGACGAAAATAAACAGGTCTTCTTTGGTTTTAAAATATTTGAACAGGCTCCCTTTGGAGATACCGGTGCGCTTGACAATCCGGTTGGTGGAAGCCGCGTCATATCCATAATCTTTAAATTCACGAAGGCTTTCTGTGTAGATGAGCCATTGTTTTTCTGTCGTCAGTTTGAAATAGGGTTGTTCCGGCAAGTTAATCAACTCCTAGACATAGGTGACCACCTGGTCACTTCTTATTATCATAAATGAATATTGGATTACATACAAGTCAATTTTCCTATGGAAATGCAATATTTCAGATTTACAAATTGGCGCTAATTAGAAATTATTTAAACTATACCCAGATCCTGACGATAAATAGGGTATACAAATTGCCTGAAAGAAGGGCCTTAGAAGTGAACAAGGTCTTAATCTGGTATGGAGTCAGAATCTTTTCTTATGGTTGTTGATCATGTTGAGTATAGTTTTAAAATAAAATGGAAAAAATTTAAAGTTTTCATGGTCTCTAAAGAAGACAGGTATAGAAGAAGAACAAATGAATAAACAAGACAGATTAAATCAACTTGAAGACAATCTGGGTGATTTGGCAGTAGAATTCATCCTGAAATTACGTTGCCATTTTACAATAGATAAAACGTTACTGAACGACATTTTTAATATACTGAATGAAGTAGAAGAATTGATCTATGGAGAAAAATATATTTCAAGAGCATTGGTATCTCATATATTTTCATTAATACTTGATTTGGAAGGGCATTGCGAGCATGTGGAGGAAGAAGAATGTAACGCTGTATCAAGATTAACAGAGCAATTGGATAGAATACTTTCCGATACACTACAGGATTGGAAAAGGGAGGGCTCATTTTGACAATATATTTTTACCGCGTCAAAGACAAATATGGCTGCTTCTCCAATTTTTCTCCTCATGGATTTGAATTAGATAACAAACACTGGCCTACCAGTGAGCATTATTTTCAGGCACAAAAATTTGCCGGAACCATTTACGAAGAACAGATTCGTGAGGTGGAAAAAGCGATCGAAGCGGCAAAAATGGGGAGAAACCCTGACTGGCCACTTCGAGATGACAGGGAAGAGATCAAAGTTGATGTGATGAGAAGGGCCGTATTGCGTAAGTTTCAAACCCATGAGGATATCCGGGAAGTCCTGCTATCAATGGGAGACCAGGACATTGTCGAGATTTAAAAACCCGGCACCCCGTATGGGGTACCGGCCATTTACCCGATCATTAATCAAAAAAGTCGAAGTCGTCTCCAAATAACGGCAGGAAGAACAGAAGTGGCAGCAGGAAGCTGAAGAAGCCGCCTCCGAATTGTTGAACACCTTTGCCGGATGCTCTTCTGGCTTTGATGTGGACTTTGTCGCCTTTTACCCCTTTGATCATCGCACGATACTGGTTGCCACCCATGGAAACCGTGAAAGTTCTTCCTTTCATACCGGCTACTTTTCTGCGAATCCGATTCATTTTTTGTCTGCTGATTTTCATTATATTTATACACCTCCTTCAGGTTTCTGATTTACCGTATGAGAAGGAGGGAACAGGTGCTTGTACAGGTGTCATGAATCGAAGGAAAATGGACGTTTAGCGGTAGATGATTATCGCCGGATGTTACATCCATACTCACGGGTATGGATGTAACAGAGGATATGAGCCTAAACCATTTCTTTGACTCGGGAGGAAATATGAAAGGATTCGGTTTGATTCCTATCATCATAGCCATTCTCCTGCTCACTTCATGTTTTGACAGAGGCGAGAAGAACAGGCCATTCATCAAACGGACGACTCTCAAGCCATCTATCAGGCTATTGAGAAAGTTTTGCCTGTCGGAATTCTGTCAACCGGGATGGAGATACTCAAGAGAAAAGATCTCGATCAGGATGGTTATAAAGAAATAGCCGTTCAAATAAATAACAGGTAATTATAAGATCAAAGAAATCATAAGAGCGAAAGCGGCAACCCATCATTAAATCTCAGGAAAAGGCCCTAATCCTTTACCGGCGTCTCTTCTTCTTTCCAGCGAAATGACCCGTAATCGATCACAATAATCTCATCGTATTTGTCCAATCGAAGATTTTTGTATCGGGGGCCTTTCTTGTTGACAATATCCTTTGCAATGATGCCGGCCTGCAGGAACGCCTCCTTTAAAGCGGCTGCTTTCTTAATATAACCAGTTGATTCAGGCATCCGACGTTTATATTTTTTCATTATGATCCAGCCGTCACCGGAGCCCTGTATCTCACCGAGATGTTTTCGCAAAGGTTCCGGAGCAGCCTGATACATCACTCGTTCTGCCTCATTTTCCTGAAATCCTTTGCGGGTGATGGCAACTTTGAGAACGGAGCGTTTTCCGACATCATAGACCATCCTGTTTTTTCCGCATTCCAGGGGGTGAAACGGGAGCTTAAGTTTTTGACAGACCTGTTCCTGACGGTTATCTGCCTTTTTCAATTGGCTCTCCCAACTGGTACTGGACCTCACTTCTTCGGCCCAGCTCCCAATGGACTTCAGCACGTCATCGGATAAGACGTTGCTCATCACAATCGCTCCTTACCGGCAAACAATGTCCTTATATTCAAAATATGTTACCTGAGTACACTTAGAAACGGCATTTACCTCGGCTGACTTTATCATCAGGTGTGAGTTAACGATCTGTGGACAGACAACCTCTTCTGCGGTAAAACACCACGGCGGTGTTGACGGGATCCTTATAAAACACTCGACGTACTGGCTTCCGATCAGCGTCGTCCTTGTTCTTCCGGTCATGATCATGTCGATTTTTCTCCTCAGGCATTTCAAAGATGATGCTAAACCAAAAGAAAGCCCCTCCATTGGAGGGGCTTTCTGCGTTGACCATAACAATGTTATGGATATTACGGCATATTTTGCTGGGCCTGCTGCATCTGTTGGGCCTGTTGGACAGCTTGTTGCAGTTGTTGTTGTGCCTGTTGAAGTTGTTGCATTTGCTGCTGGTCAGCCATGTTTTGCTGTTGCTGCAGTTGCTGCTGGGCCTGTTGAGCCTGCTGTTGTGCCTGTTGCATCTGTTGTTGCGCCTGTTGCATCTGCTGCGGATTGTTGTTTTGCTGGGCCTGCTGCAGTTGTTGTTGGGCCTGTTGCAGTTGTTGCTGTGCCTGCTGGGCCTGTTGAATAGCCTGTTGCTGTTGTTGTTGCTGTGCCAAATTCATAACCTCCTGAAAGTGTTGAGATTGGGAACTTCCTGTGAAGTTCACATGTTATATCTTTTATCATGTCACAGGTTTTATTCATGGCCGTTGTGCATAAAGCCCCGGTTTAAAAGGAACATTATAACAAAAATCACATTGAGGACGGTTATTATGACTTTTCGCCCGACAATAAAGCCGGAAAGCAGGCTGGTCAAAAATTGGATCAATCCCCTGAAAAACTATCTGGGGGAACCCCCTGATCTCGTCATTCGAGAGCACCGCGTATCCGATCACCGGGTTATCACGCTTGTGTATCTCCAAAACACGATTGACGAGAAAAAACTGACGAAACAGGTGTTGGTCCCTTTGGAGGAAATCGCCGAAAATCAGGAAGACATCACACCGGACCATATCAGAACCGATCTGCAAACGTATGAAATCTCCGACTTTAAGACGGTGGAAGAACTGGGAAGCCTGTTAATTCAGGGATTCGCTGCCATTCTAATCAAAGGGCGGGACGGTGGACTGGCGGTGAATACCGGTCTGGATTTAAACCGGGGACATGATGAACCCCTATATGAAAAAATTACACTGGGCCCCCATGTGGGTTTTAATGAGAATATCAAGGAAAACCTGGCGCTGATCAGACGATATGTCAATTCCCCGGCATTACGTTTTCGGCAGGTATCGATACCAACAGCACGCTCAAAAGTACTGATTGCCTATGTGAATAAAAAAGCGGATCCCGATGTGGTTCAGGAAGTAGAAAAACGATTAAAAAAAGTGAAAGTGGATCACCTTTTAGATCCTCACTACCTCGAAGAATGGATCACCGACCGGGGACTGTCGCCATTTCCCAATTTTTATTATACGGAACGCGTGGACAGTACCATTTCCAATCTCATTGAGGGAAGAATTATGCTGATGGTACCCAATTCTCCGGTCGCCGCTATATTGCCCATTTCTTTTTCCCAGATTCTGATGGCGCCCGATGACCATTACTACAATCCGATTCTCGCATCCTTAATTCGTATTCTCCGTATGGTAGCCCTGTTTCTGGCCTTTACCATCACCTCTTTCTATGTAGCGTTAACCATGGTGAATCATGAATTATTACCGTTCCTCCTGATACAATCACTGATGCAGGCCAGGCAGGGGATTCCGTTTCCCATCTGGGTGGAGGTTTTGTTACTGGAAGTTGCGCTGGAGATCGTGATTGAAGCCAGTCGCTGGACACCGGGAAACATCGCTCAGGCGATTACCCTGTTCGGGACATTGGTGGTCGGACAGGCTGCGGTTCAGGCCGGATTGCTGAATGCTACCGTTATTATCGTGGTCGCCCTCGAAGCCATCGCCAGTTTTGCCGTTCCAATTTACCGGGGAAGTGTGTTGATTCGTCTGTTGCGTTATCCGATGATTCTCATTGCGGCTGTTTTCGGGGTGTTGGGTATTTTTTCCTATCTCATGCTTATGATCATTCACCTGGTCAGGAAGGAAAACTTCGGTTATCCTTACCTGTCTCCGCTGACACCGTTCAAATTATCTAATTTTCGGGACAGTTTCATTCGGGTTCCAAGACCATTTATGAAGCGGGGAACCCTGAATCAGGAAGATTAAAGGAGAGCTGGATGATGCGAAAACTGGGAATTCTCATCTTAATCATGTCACTGGTTTTGACTGCCTGCAGTTTTCCGATTGCCATTGAAGACAAGTCCATTATCTCGCTGGTGGGATTTGATAAAAAGGAAGATAAAATTCAGGTGACGGCCCTCATTCAAAACCCCAAAGTGGTTGGCAGAACTCAACAGGGCGGGAAAGGGCCTGAAGAGAGACCTGTTGCCATACTGAAAACAGAAGGGAACACCATAGACCACGCTGTTCACTGGAGCAGTAATTTTGTACCACGCCACATCGACTGGAACCACGTGCAGATTGTCATCGTAGGAGAAAAGCTGGCGCGCTCGGGGTTACAACCGGTACTGGACTTTTTGCAGCGGCAACCGGAAGCTGCCTCTATCCCCTATTTGTTTGTAGCCAAAAAAAGGGAAGCACGTGATATTATAGAAAAATCTTTGAAATTTACAGACCCGCCAACCATGATTCTTGAAGAAACGGTATTGCCAGCTGTTGAGCATAATAATTTACGGGAGTTACGGGTTTATGAGATCCTTAATGAATTAAACTCTTATTTATCGGATTTGACGATCCCGGGGATTTTTATGGGAAGTACGGACAATTACCAGACCGCAGGAGGGCATGAAACGTACCAGATTTCCAATGAACTTGGCGTCCTGCGGAATGGGAAGCTGGTGGGATGGCTGGATAAAGAGGCTTCAGCCGGTTTTTTATGGATCGAAGAGGATCGGTGGGACCATGCTGTTCAATTAAGGCTCAAGGATAAAAAGGCCTATGTCAATCATGACATTACATCAAATGAATCACAAAAACATATCACCTTTTCCAACCATAAAATCGAAAAGGTCCTTATTCAACTTCATATAACCAGTAAAATCTCCGAAATATCCGGGAATGATTTTAAACTGGATCACGCATTTTTCAATGCCATGGAGAAAGGCATGAACAATTTTGTCAAAGAGAGAGTGGAAAAAGCCGTTAAACTCAGCCAGCAATATAAAACCGATATTTTTGGACTGGGTTATGAAGTTCGAAAGATGAATCAGTCTTACTGGGAAGCAAATAAAAACCGGTGGAAACAAGAAATCTATCCGAATCTGCCTGTTGAAGTTCAGGTGCAAAGTATCATAGAAAATACAGGCGAAATTGTGGAACTACTTGAAACACGCCAAGAGACAAAGTAACCGGAGGGATGCACGTTGGCTTCCTTTCATAAACAGAAAGCGGACAGGGTAAGCACGCGTCAACTGGGATGGATGTTAATCACGGTTCATCTCGCTACCGGCATTACCTTTGCCCAGCGTTCCATTGCTGAAGAGGCGGGCAAGGGGGGCTGGTTAAGCATTGCTCTGGCAGGCGCCGGAGGATTGCTCATACTTTATTTAATACTGAAGACACATGAGTATTATCCGAATCAGTCACTGGTCCAGTATGCTCGTTCCGCCCTGGGAAAGTGGGTGGGAGGACTGGTTGCTCTTATTTATCTCGGTGTACTGTTTTATCTTCTTATGATTATTACCTACGAAGCCGGACGAATAGCCGAATTTAATTATATTTACGTATATATCAGCCCGATCATTTTGATGGGGATGGCTTATATTTTCCTGGTATTGTATATGGTAACAGGTGGAATTGCCATCGTTGCCAGGGTGAATGATTTTGTCTATCCGATATTTTTTCTCTTAATTGCAATGGCGTTGCTTCTAAACATCCCTTTTATTAAAATGGATCGCATGCTTCCGATGGTTCCGGCAGACTGGAACGGGGTCATGAAGGCCGTCCCCATCCCGCTGTTGTTTTTCGTGGAAACCACGCTGCTCAGTTTGCTCTGGCCGTACTGCAGGGAAAATGATAAAGTTAAAAAGGGTTTGAAGGACATTGGGAGAGCGTTGCTGATATCGACGGTGGGGATGACCATTATATTTTTATCCCTGATCGTGACGTTCGGTGAAGAAAGAACATCTTATCTGGAAGTACCCATCTATTACCTGGCCAGAGAAATCTTTTTCGGACAATTTTTATCAAACTTTCAAATTCTACTGCTCCCGGTCATGTTCGGATCGATTATTATTAAAATTAGTGTCTTTGTCTTTGCCCTTTCGAGTGGGATTCAGGATATGGGGTTTAAGAAATCAGTTTGGGTCATCCCTTCACTTGTCAGTATTATGGCGATAGTATCGGCTTACACCTTTATCGAAAGCAGTCATCAGATGGCTCAGATGATCAAGGGGGCGGCGCTGTGGGTTCCACCGTTTTTCTTTATCATGCACCTTGTTTTATTTATCGCAGCTCGCCGCAATGCGAAAAATCACAGTGAGAATCAGAATGTTTGACAAAGTTTTGTCGGCATTTTATTATATACATATAGGGGTATATGTATATGGTGTAGGGAGATTGCAAATGGGGTTTAGGGGGTAAGGAAGAATGGAGAATGCGGAAGAATGCTGTGGCTCCGTCCTGCGGAGAGGACCATAGAATTGAATAAATCATGATTTATAAACTTCTACACTTATGGCTATTTTATATAAAAAGACAAGAAGGCCGTATTCTTTTCGCAAACAGGTGAAAAGAAATAAGTGATTTTTTTATTGCTTAAAAAGAGAAAAAGTTGGGAAGGAGTGGCATTCATGCTTGAGAAAATAATACCGGCCGTTGGCTGGTTACGGAGATATGACAAAAAAGATTTGAGTGGGGACCTCTCCGCGGGTGTGATTGTGGCCATTATGCTGATTCCCCAGGCGATGGGGTATGCGATGCTGGCAGGGCTTCCCCCTGTAATCGGTCTTTATGCATCTACAATTCCACTGATTATTTATGCTCTGTTCGGTTCATCACGGCAACTGGCGGTAGGTCCGGTTGCGATGGTCTCGCTCCTGGTTTTTACCGGGGTATCGGCACTTGCTGAACCGGGTACGGATGAGTTTATCGGATACGCCCTGTTACTCTCCCTGATGGTCGGGGTCATTCAGTTCGGACTGGGTATCCTGCGACTGGGATTTGTGGTTAACTTTCTGTCCCATGCGGTTATCAGTGGTTTTACGTCGGCAGCGGCTCTGATTATCGGATTGAGCCAGCTGAAACACGTGCTGGGATTTGAAATCGAACGAGGAAGTGTTTTTAATACCATTTCAGAAGCGGTGACACGGATCAATGAGATTAATCTCATCACCTTTATCATCGGGGCGCTGAGTATTATTGTACTGTTATTCTTTAAAAAGAAATTCCCCCGCTTTCCGGCAGCTTTTTTGGTGGTTGTCGGTGGTACGCTGGCCGTTTATTTCTTTAAATTGCATGAAAAAGGCGTTAAAATTGTAGGAGAAGTTCCTCAGGGTATTCCGCAATTTTCGGTGCCTACCTTTGATTTGCAATCGATGCAGGAACTGCTTCCGATCGCGTTGACCATTTCCTTCGTTGGTTTCATGGAATCGATTGCTGTAGCGAAGGCGATCGCCGCCAAGGAAAAGTATAAAGTAGACTCCAATAAGGAATTAAACGGGCTGGGACTGGCCAATATCGTCGGATCATTCTTCTCAGCCTATCCGGTCACCGGTGGGTTCTCCCGATCTGCGGTCAACTATCAGGCCGGTGCAAGAACCGGTCTGGCTACGATCATTACGGCTGTTCTGATAATCTTCACCTTGATGTTCCTGACACCGCTGTTCTACTATCTGCCGAAGGCTGTGCTGGGAGCCATCATCATGGTTGCCGTGTTCGGACTGATCGATGTGAAAGAAGCCATCCATCTTTTCCAATTGAAAAAAGCGGACGGATGGACGCTGGTGATTACCTTTATCGCCACCCTGACACTGGGAATTGAACAGGGAATTCTGCTCGGTGTTGCCGTATCCTTGCTGGTGTTTATCTGGCGCAGTGCCTACCCGCATACTGCGGAACTGGGTTACATCGAACGGGAAAATGTATATCGCAATGTCAAACGTTATCCGGAAGCCAAAACGTTCCCGGAAACGTTCATCATGCGGATCGATGCCTCCATTTACTTCGCCAATATGGGCTTCCTGGAGGGAAAAGTGGAAAAAGCGGTCGCCGAACGGAAGGATCTCAAATACATCATCCTGGATTTCTCCGGTGTTAATGCGGTTGACGGGGTCGCTATTTCCGAAATGGAAGACGCGATGGAAAACTTCGAGAAATCGGGCATTACGTTCCTGTTTGCCGGAATCAAAGGTCCGGTCTACGATATGCTGAAAAAAGCAGGATGGGATAAAAAGTATGGTGATAAGATCAAATACCTGTCCGTAGACCACGCCCTTCAAGCAATTGGTAAAAAGTAGGTGAATCACAGATGAGTCAGGATCAATTACGACAGGGAAACAAGCGATTTGTTGAAAAAATGAAAGAGGAACAGCCGGGGCTGTTTGATCAATTAAAAGAAGGACAGTCTCCGGATGTGTTCCTGCTTTCTTGCTGTGACTCCCGGGTCAGCCCTTCCGTGGTGACCGGGGCATCACTGGGGGAAATCTTCGTTCACCGCAACATTGCGAACCAGGTGGCGGAGGATGATGACAGCTTCAATGCCAGTCTGTATTATGCCCTTCATCACCTTAAAGTTAAAAAAGTTGTGATTATGGGTCATACCTTTTGCGGCGGCATTCAGGCGGCCTGGGAAGGAAACCAGGAGGAAGAACTGAAGCCCTGGATTGAACGGATCAGAAAGAACCTGCCGGACCGTGCCGTACAACCGTGTATCAGTGTGAACGAAGTCTCCAGAAAGAACGTGATCAAGCAGGTCAACAATCTAAAAAACCATCCGATTTATCAAAAGTATGGTCATGATGTCAATATAGAAGGATACCTGTTTCATCTTGAAACCGGTGAACTGGAAAAGGTAACAGATTAAGGATTTAAGAGCTTCCCCTCCCATCACCTTTTTCCGCTCGAAAAAAATTAATTGTTGAAGATTGCAAATTTTCTAGTATAAAATACGGGTAGGTGTATGGGTGTAAAAATTTCGGGAGGGGATAAGTATGTCCGAAGAAAAACAGAACAAAACCACTCTGATTGTGTTCAGCGGCGATCTCGACAAAGCGATGGCCAGCTTTATCATCGCTACCGGTGCAGCGGCCATGGGACATCAGGTCACCATGTTCTTTACATTCTGGGGTCTTAACATTCTCAGAAAAGACCAGCAGGTACCGGTGAAGAAGAATTTCATGGAGAAAATGTTCGGTAAAATGATGCCGCGGGGACCCGAGCAACTGGGGATTTCCAAGATGAACTTCGGCGGTATGGGTGCCAAAATGATGAAAAAAGTAATGAAGGACAAGAACATTACGACCCTGCCGCAGTTGATCGAGATGGCAAAAGATCTAGATGTCAAATTCATCGCCTGCCAGATGTCGATGGACGTACTGGGGATTACAGAAGATGAATTGATTGACGGCATCGATGACTTTGCCGGCGTGGCTTCTTATCTGTCTGAAGCTAGTGAGGCTAATACCAATCTGTTTATCTGATTCCATAAAGTTCACTGTGGGGAACACCCCGGGCTAAGGGGTGTTCCTTTTCCGTTGCACGATCAAGAATCCGAAAGGAGGGATCACAGGTGGCGAAAGACATTCTTAACATTTCACCACAGGAGTTTGAGGAAAAACGCAAAAAAGGGGATGCCATGATCATTCTCGATGTTCGGGAAACAGGGGAATACAGGGTCGGACATATCGAAGGTTCCCTGAATATTCCCCTGGGACAGGTCCTACAAAGAACCGGTGAACTGGATCCAAACAAGGATATTGTTGTGGTATGCCGCAGCGGAAACCGCAGTGCACTGGCCTGTGAATGGCTGGCATCCAGAGGCTTCAGGGTTTTCAACCTTGACGGCGGTTTAACCCAGTGGAAACACATACAATCATAATTTTGACTAAAGGAAAGGTGATTAAGATGAAAGTTGATGTGGCAATTGTCGGCGGCGGAATCGCCGGACTCTCCTGTGCGCTTTATACTGCTCAGGCGGAATTGAATACGGTTGTTTTGGATACAGGCAAATCTCAATTAAAACCGATCTCGATGGTCTATAACTATCCGGGCTTCGATGAAGGCATTTCTGGAGAGGAATTGCTGTCGAAGATGAAGAAACAGGCCGATCGTTTCAATGCCAGCCGGATTGAAGAAGAAGTGGTGAAAGTGGAAAAAGAGGGAGGCGTGTTTAAAGTCCGGACGGATAACTCGGAGATTGAGGCCAGATATCTGGTCATCGCTTCCAATCTGGATACCCGTCCGTTGGAAGATATGAATCTGCCGGTAGAAGTAAACCCACTCGTACCCAGTGGAAAAATCAAACAGGTACCCGGCCTGCCATGGAACGGCGCCACCGAAATCGAAAATCTGTATGTTGCCGGTTTGCTGGCCGGACTTCCCACGCAGTCCATTATCGCTGCCGGACAGGGGGCTGCTGTGGGAATGGCCATTGTATCCAAAGAAAAAGGCAAGCCCCATGTCTGGCATGATAAATAAAAACCGGTATTCTGCCCCATAATAAAATAAACAAGTTACGAAATGGGGCTTGATCCGGATGCGAATTGCTTCAGATTCCCTGGGGGAAATCAAAGTCCCCCGGGATGCCTATTATAGTGCGCAGACTCAAAGGGCCGTGCATAACTTTCCCATCAGCGGGCTTCGCCTTCCCCGTGCCTTTATTAAAGCGCAGGGGTTGATCAAGGCATCTGCGGCAGCGGCTCATCTGCAGCTGGGTGAAATCCCTGAACCGGTTGGTCGTGCCATCATTCAGGCGGCGGAGGAAGTGGCGGAAGGAAAGTGGGACGATCAGTTTGTTGTTGACGTCTATCAGGCTGGTGCCGGAACGTCTCAGAACATGAATGCCAATGAAGTGATCGCCAATCGTGCGCTGGAAATCCTGGGCAAACGACGAGATCAGAAAGAGATTGTTCATCCCAATGATCATGTCAATAAAGGTCAGTCAACCAATGATACGATTCCCACGGCCATTTACATATCGACCTATGACAGGCTCACCCATGAACTGCTTCCGGTGTTGAGTCATTTTCATGATGCACTTCTGGAAAAAGCTGAAGCGTTCCATCCCGTGCTTAAATCCGGTCGTACCCATTTGCAGGATGCGGTTCCTCTGCGACTGGGGCATGAATTTGCCGGCTATGCCGGACATATCAGACAGATCATCGAACAACTGGAACAGGCCCTGTCGGCGCTTCTTGAAATCGGGATCGGTGGAAATGCCGTTGGAACAGGTGTGAATACCCACCCGGAATTTGCAGACCGGGTGCTACATGAATTGCGGAAACGGACCGATGTGGACTGGAAAAAACCCCGGCAGCGCTTTTCCTTTATGCAGAATCCGGAAGCGGCGATGCGAGTCAGCGGCATTTTAAAAGAGCTGGCAGTTCATTTAATCAAGATCAGCAGTGACCTGCGCCTGTTGAATTCCGGCCCCAATACGGGTCTGGCTGAAATCAGGTTGCCGGCGGTTCAGCCCGGCTCATCCATTATGCCGGGAAAAGTAAATCCGGTTTTGCCGGAAATGGTGTATATGGTATCCAGCCAGGTGATCGGCAATGATACCGTCATTACGACCGCCATGCAGGGCAGTCAGTTGGAGATCAATGTGATGATGCCCGTGATCGCTTACAATCTGCTGCAGTCGATTCAGATTTTGTCACGGTCGGTGGATGTGTTTACCGCAAAGTGCATTAAAGGAATCGAAGCCAATTCGGATAAGTGTCGTGACTGGATGGAACAGAGCCTGGGGCTGGTTACGTTGTTAAACCCGTTAATCGGCTATGATCGGGCGGCGCAAATCGCATATCAGGCTGTTAAGGAGGGGAAAAGCATTAAAGAGGCGGTCCTGGAACAGGGGGGTGTCACAGAGGGTGAATGGGACAGGATGATCGAGGAATCTGTGCGACCCCGTTCATAACGGTGACGGGTGCAAAAATTTTTGCAGTAAAAAAAGCAGGAAAAAACCTGTTCCATCAGGAATCAATATCATTATATTTTTTTTTGATGCTTTTTACTGAAAATTAGTGTTTTTTTTAATCTTAAAATACGTTAAAATATATGAATATTGATTAATATTCATGTATTAATATTAAGAGACTCAAGGGGGAATTGAACAACATGAAAAAGTGGATGAAAGTAGTGGGTTTGATTGTCTCTGTGATGCTCCTGTTATCCGTGGTAGCATGCGGCTCGCAGGGAACATCCGGAGAAGGAGGCGAGCAATCGGGAGAAACCGAATCCGGTGAAAAAGTGGCCAAAATCGGGGTGATCTCTTACCTCACCGGTGACGGTGCTGCCTATGGTGAAGCGATTACCAGTGGGTTTGAAATGGCTCGCGATGAATTAAACGAAAAACACAAAGGTGAACTGAAAATTGAGCTGGTGATTGAAGATTCAGCCGGTAAACGGGATCAGGCTTTAAATGCCGCCCAGAAATTAATTAACTCTGACAATGTACTGGCTATTCTGGGTCCAACCCTGAGTTCGGAAATGTTCGTAGTCGGTCCGGAAGCCAATGCCGCCGGCGTGCCGATTATGGGAACGTCCAATACGGCTAAAGGTATTCCGGAAATCGGGGATTATGTATTCCGCAACTCCATTCCTGAATCGCTGGCCATCCCGGCAGCCTTGAAGAAAGCTGTCGATGAATTCGGCATTCAAAAGGTCGCGATTATCTACGGCAGTGATGATGATTTTACTGTTTCCGGTTATGAAGTGATGAAAAAAGCAGCGGAAGATCTGGGACTTGAAATTCTAACCACCGAAGAATATGCGACCGGCGACACGGATTTCAGTGCGCAACTGACCAATATCCAGGCCGCTGAACCGGATGCGATTCTGGCTTCTTCTCTTTATAAAGAAGGTGGATTGATCGTAGACCAGGCACGAAAAATGGGACTGGATGTTCCGTTTGTAGGAGGAAACGGGTTTAACTCTCCCCAGTTCATTAATCAGGCGGGAGAAGCAGCCAACAATCTGGTAGTTGCGAGTCCGTGGTTCCCGGAACGGGATGATGCACAGGTTAAAGAATTCGTAGCAAAGTTTGAAGAGAAATACGGTAAGCAGCCGGACCAGTTTGCCGCTCAGGCCTATGACGCTTTATACATCATGGCTCAGGCCATTCTCGATGCCGGAACGGTTACTGATCGTGATGCGGTTCGTGATGCTCTGGCCAATATTAAAGACTTTGATGGGGTAACCGGGGATTTTTCCTTTGATGAAATCGGCGATCCGGTGATGGAACCGGTTGTTCTGATTGTCAAAGATGGAAAGTTTGTCGAATTTAAATAACACGAAGAAGTTTCTGGATGGAGGCAGGTGAACAGCAGTGAACTGGCAGCAGGTGATTAACGGACTGACAATAGGAAGTATCTACTCGATCGTCGCACTGGGATATACACTCGTTTTCGGAGTACTGCAAATCTTGAATATGGCCCACGGGGAAATCTTTATGATGGGGGCATTCATCGGCCTGATGATGGTGGTCAAATTTCAAGCCCCCCTTCCTGTGGCTTTTCTCGCTGCCGTGCTGGTTACTGCAATTCTGGGATATCTGCTGGAGAGATTCGCCCTCCGTCCCCTTCGGGGGAAGGCGGGCGTTTCTCACCTGGCACCCTTAATCAGCACAATCGGCGTTTCCATTTTTCTTGAGAATCTGGCGCACCACTGGTTTGGGGCGGAAACCCATCCGTTTCCGGTCTCATTTGCCACAATCAGTTACCAGATTGGTGGCGTTAAAATTTCACTCGTTCAGCTGACCATATTTATTATTTCCATCACCCTGATGGTGGGATTATCACTCTGGTTGAGCCGAACCAAAGCCGGCACAGCACTGCGTGCGACGGCTGAAAACATTGAAACCGCCAGTTTGCTAGGCGTAAATACACAGAAGATTATTACCCTGACGGTTGTGATTGCCTCGGTGATGGGAGGAATCGCCGGTGTTCTGGTCGGGATGGCATTCAATGCCGTTTCACCCCAGATGGGTCTTGAGATTGGTTTGAAAGGACTTGCGATCATCATCCTGGGGGGAATGGGTAATATCAAGGGAGCAATGGTTGGAGGTCTCATACTGGGCATGACCGAGGTTATGAGTGTGGCATTCGGTTATTCGGGATATCGTGATGCCATTGCCTTTTTAATGATTATCGTCATTTTGCTGATCAGACCTCAGGGATTATTCGGACAATCGGCTCCACAGGTAAGGAAGTGATAACATGGCAGATATTATATTAAATCCGTATTATATGCAGATCGCATCGTTTATCCTGATTAATATCATACTGGGGATCAGCATCTATATCACCCTGTCTACCGGACTGTTATCACTCGGAAGTGCCGGTTTCATGAGTATCGGCGCTTACACCTCGGCTCTGGTCACGATGAAATTAGGATTCCCGATGCCGCTGGGAATTGTATCCGGCGCGATGGTGGCAGCACTGGCAGGAATTCTGGTCGGAATTCCGACACTTCGCCTGTCAGGGGTTTATCTGGCCATTGCGACACTGGGTTTTGGTGAAGTGATTCGGGTATGGTTTAATAATCTGGAAATCACACGCGGGGCACTGGGGATCCCCGGAATACCCCAGATGGGAAGGGAAATTACCGGATCTCTTCGTGAATTCGGCATCACCCCGGATATGCTGGGGTTACGTGCCAACCAGTTTTCTGCACTGATATTATTTTTTATTCTGTTAATCCTGGTCATACTGACGGTATGGTTTTTCGTACGTCTTCAACGTTCCCGAATCGGACGGGCCTATGCCGCCATTAAAGCGGATGAGGAAGCAGCGGAAGCTATGGGAATCAATACCACTTATTATAAAGTACTGGCCTTTGCCCAGGGGGCGCTGGTAGCCGGATTTGCCGGGGCTCTGTATGCGCATACGACATCGTTTATCAACCCCGGAGATTTTTCTTATCACCGTGCGGTTGAGATTCTGATTTTCGCTGTCTTTGGTGGAAGTGAAGTCATCTGGGGTCCCATTTTCGGTGCTGCCTTTTTGACACTCATGCCCGAGGTGTTACGGGGGCTTGCCGATTACCGGTTTATGATATACGGGGTTTTGCTGATTGTGATGATGGCGTTTCGCCCGCAGGGAATCATCGATTATCAGGTGCTTGACTGGTTGAAAAAGAAAGTGAAGCGGAATAAATCTGCTTCTCCTCTGGATAAACAGAAAGGGGGAGATGCATGATGCTGGAATTAAAGAAAATCGGAAAATCTTTCGGCGGCCTGGTTGCCCTGCAGGATGTTTCGTTTCAGGTCAATCAGGGTGAAATATTCGGATTGATCGGGCCAAACGGAGCCGGAAAGACAACGCTGTTTAATATCATTACGTCCATGTTTCCACCTACAACCGGACAGGTCATTTTCCGCGATCAACCGATCCAGGGTCAGAAACCGCATAAAATTACGCAACTGGGAATCGCCCGGACGTTTCAAAATATCCGGTTGTTTGAACATATGACGGTTGAGGAAAATGTGATGGTCGGAGAGCATTGCCGTACGAACTCCGGTGTGTGGAGCAGTGTTTTCCGCACTCGTCAACAGAAAGAGGAAGAAATGACTATCCGTCAAAAAGCGGGAGATTTGCTGGAACTGGTTGATCTGGCTGACATGCGTGCTGCCTTTGCCGGGAATCTGGCTTACGGCCAGCAGCGGCGCCTGGAGATCGCCCGTGCCCTCGCCAGTAATCCCGGTTTGATCCTTTTGGATGAACCGGCAGCCGGCATGAATGAAAAGGAAACGGAAGATCTGTTCCACCTGATCAAAAAAATTCAGGAAATCGGGGTAACCGTCGTCTTGATCGAACATGACATGAATCTCGTGATGAGAGTCTGTGATCGTCTGGCCGTCTTGAATTTCGGTCAGAAAATTGCAGAGGGGAAACCGGAAGAAGTGCAGAACGATCCGCAGGTGATAGAAGCTTACCTCGGGAAAGAGGAGGATGCATAATGCTGACGGTTAAAGGTCTCGAGGCATATTACGGCAATATTCGCGCGCTGAAAGGCATCGATCTTGACGTCAAGGAAGGCAGCATTGTCACCATCATCGGGGCAAATGGTGCAGGAAAAACAACAACGATGAAGGCCATTTCCGGTTTATTAAACCCTCGAAACGGGAGCATTCAGTTTATGGGCCAGGACATCACCGGACTTCGCCCGGACCAGCGGGTCTCTATGGGAATTTCCCTTGTCCCGGAAGGAAGGGCGATTCTGTCCGGCATGTCGGTTCTGGAAAATCTGGAGATGGGGGCTTATCACCGAAACGATCAAGAGGTCAAACAGGACCTTGAAAATGTGATGGACCGCTTTCCCATTTTGCGGGAGAGAATCCATCAGGCGGGTGGAACGCTATCCGGTGGACAACAGCAGATGCTGGCCATTGCGCGGGCGTTGATGGCCCGGCCCAAACTGCTTCTGCTGGACGAACCATCCATGGGGCTGGCCCCCTTAATCGTGGCTGACATATTCAAGATTATTCAGGAGATCAATCAGGAAGGAACCACGGTACTTCTGGTTGAACAGAATGTTAAACAGGCTTTGAAGATTGCCGATTATGCCTACGTTCTGGAAACCGGCAAGATTGTAACCAGCGGTACGGCTGATGAGTTGCTGGATGACAGCCGTGTGGTGGAAGCCTACCTGGGCGGCGGCCATTCGTCTTAAACTGAAGATTTTTCTCAGGCGAAATAACTTCCCTTTTATACAACAAAAGGGAAGTTTTTCTGTTACAATGAAAGAAATAAACAAAAAGGCTTGAAGGGTGGATATGGAGATGGAGACAGCAACCGAAATCATTGTCAGGCCGACCGAACTGGATGTGCTCGGCCACGTTAATAATGCCAAATATCTGGAATATCTGGAGTGGGGAAGAGAAGAATGGTATGAGAAACACGATCTCCATTTTGACGTGTTTACCGAGATGGGGCTCGGAACGGTGACAGCCAACATCAATATCAATTATCGTAAAGAAGTGACTCAGGGAGAAAGGTTGACGGTGAAAACCAGACCGCTCAGACGTGGGAGAACCAGTTACGTCATCGCTCAGGAAATTTTTAATGCATCCAAGGATCTGGTGGCGGATGCCGAAGTGACCCTGGTCATCATCGACCTGAACACACGACAAAGTTCGCCCCTTCCCGAAAAGCTGGCGAGACTGTTCCCGTAAATCAAACAGGGCAACAACACATAACGAGCTTAGAGGGGGTAACAGTATTGCCGGAATGTAAGGAACTGAAACAGAAGTTGTTAAAAATTTCACGGGAGATTACAAAAGACTGCCCATTCTGTACCCTGGTCTCTGAGGATATCGAGAATCGGACGCCGATCTATTGCTCCCGTTTTTCGGGAGAGAGGAGTCCGATTCCGGTGGATCTTGATACGTGTCTCTCCTGTGGTGAATTTAAACGTCATGGCTAGGACTCCATATTCTGAACTGCTTCAAATCCCTTCGATTCGGAGGCAGCCGATGCCCCTGCCACGTAACCGGTGCAAAAGGCGACAGTAATGTTGTAACCGCCGGTGTGGGCGTCGACATCCATGACTTCACCCGCAAAAAAGAGACCGTGAACCAGGCGGGATTGCAGTGTTCCGGGCTCAATCTCCTTGACATGAACACCACCGGCTGTCACAGTCGCCTTTTCGAGGGGAAGGGTTCCGGTGATGGTAACCGGAAACGCAAATATCAGGCGAGCCAGCTCAGCCAGCCCCGATTTGGGCAGATGATGATAGTTGGTATCGGGATTGATATCAGATAACTGGAGTAATAAAGGGATCATCCGTTCCGGAAGGGTCCCTTTTAATATATTTTTGATGGATTTGTCGGGCTGGCTTTTCATCCGGGATCGGATCGATTGCATCCAGTTATCCATCGACTCCTGTGGCTGCAGGTTAATCGACAGCGGAAGGGTATTCACCTTATATTTTTTCATCGCCGGTGTGACATAGCGGCTGGTCCTAAAGGTGACAGGACCGGAGATACCGAAATGGGTAAATATCATATCGCCTTCTTCCGTGGTGATCTTCTTTTTACCGCGAGGGTCATACAATGTCTGAACGACATTTTTGAGAGACAGCCCCTGTAATGTCCGCTCTTTTACCCAGGTGTCGCCGGCTGTCAGCCCGACGGCGGAAGGGAAGGGTTCGATGATGGTGTGTCCTGCTTCCCGGGCCCAGATATAGCCATCACCTGTGGACCCCGATTCAGGAACAGACCGGCCTCCCACCGCAACGACAACTGCGCCTGCGTGCAGAGTGTCACCGGTATTCAGCTCCACGCTGTGAAAACGTCCGTTTTGATAGTGAAGGCGTTTAACAGGCGCATTGAGACGGATGTCGACCCCGAGACGTTTCAGATCTTTTACCATTGCATCCCGTACGGTTTTTGCCTTATCCGTGACCGGAAACATGCGGCCGCGATCCTCTTCTTTAAGTTTGATTCCCAGATTCTCAAAATATTGCATGATGTCCCGATTGTTGAATTGATGAAACACACTGAACAAGAATCGCCCGTTTCCGGGAATATTTTGTATCAGTTCATCCAGTTCTTTGGCGTTGGTTACGTTACAACGCCCGCCACCGGAAATCATCAGTTTCCGGCCCAGAACGTTTCCCTTTTCCAGCAGGATAACACGGGCTCCGCGGCGTGCGGCGGAAACCGATGCCATCATGCCGGCCGGTCCGCCACCAATGACGATCACATCATAATCATGAGATGTATGTGTATGCATGTTGCTCACCTGTTTCAAGAATTTTTAGCAGAAAGAGAGGGGAGGTATCGCCCTCCCCTTCACGTTTATGCTTTATTTTGCCGCTGAATCAGATAACTTATCACAAGCATTCCGAGGCTGAACCACTGAAAACCGGTCAGTCCCAGCGTGGTATCCGTTGCCGCCTGAAAAAAAGAGGTGATAAGTCCGCCGACCCCCAGAACAAACAGGGACTCTCCGGCCGCTTTTCCATCCCCGATTGGATCACGCCTGCGATACAGATTGATCAGAATAATGAGTGCGGTTAACGCCAGATAGATGTGTACGGGATGAAATGTTGCCTGGCTTCCCTTGTAATGAAAGGCCCAGGGCAGCTGCGACGCCAGACCGGGTTCTGGAATCAACATGAAATAGATAAGTAGAATCGTTGACCAGAAATAAGAAGTCAGGTCCAGCACCTGTTTCCAGGAAATTCGGGATCGGTAGATTCTGAATGCAAAAAACAATAATCCTGTTACCAGCCCCAGCCAGACGTGAAGGGAACCGGGAGACATAAACAAGAGGGCCGAGGGCTGGGTCCATAACAGGGATGGGCTGGTCAGGGCCGGACTGAATTTCCAGACCACCACGAACAGGATCATACTGTTACTCAGAATATTTTCCAGGGTGTCCGCTTGTTCCGGTACGACCGCTTTGGCCCTGTATTTGAAAAGAACCAGGCCGGCCAGCCCCCCGATGATGAGCGCCAGCCAGGATGCCCGGATCATGAATGGTCCGAGTGAGAGAATATCCGGGAGCATCGTCCTTATTCCTCTCCCGCCAGTTGTCTAAACAGGCTTTCCATTTCTTCCGGGGGAATGATACCCACCACTTTTTTGATGATGGTCCCGTTCCGGTCAATATAGAAACTGGTGGGAATGCCTTGAACCCGGTACATCATCGAAACGTCTCCCGTTTCATCCAGCGGGATGGGAAAGGTAAATCCGTACTCCTCGACGAATTCTCTGGCTTTGTCCACTTCATCCTGGGTCAATAGATTAACAGCTACAATCTCTACTTTATCCCCGTATTTTGCGTAGAGGCGGGCCATATCCGGTGCTTCCGCCTGGCAGGGAGGACACCAGGACGCCCAGAAATTGAGCATCATCGGTTTTCCGACTTGACTCAGGGTAAGCGTCTCCCCGTCCAGTGTTTCCAGTGTAAAGTCGGGGGCTTTAAATCCCTCCTCGGGCAGTGCTTCAGAACTGGCTTCTTCAGCGGGAGCTGTTTCTCCCACGGAACCGGAAGTTTGAGGATCCTGAGCCTGTTCATTCTGGGAAATGTTATTGTAAATGGCGATGGCGACCAGTGCAACGACGATCAGAATAAAAATTCCTCTTTTCATAAATGAACGACACCTTCCTTAACAGCTAATGTTTATTGGGCATTAGAAACCGGTAAAGCCACCGTAGAGTTTGATCAGCCAGATGGTGATTTTTGTCATCTGGTCCGTATAAAGCAATATTCCCACGATCATCATGAACACACCGCCGACTTTCATGATTCTGCCGGAATGTTTCACCAGCCATTTCATGCGTCCGACAAAGAAGGACAGCGCAAAAAATGGAATGGCGAAACCGAGTGTATAGGCGATGATTAACGGGAGCCCCTGTCCGGGGTTACTGGCACTAAGCGTTAACACGGAAGCCAGAATCGGTCCGATACAGGGTGTCCATCCGGCAGCAAAGGTGACACCGACAAGCATGGAACCGATATACCCCGCCGGTTTACTGGCGAATTCAAATTTTTTCTCCTGCATCAGCCATTTCGGTTGAAAAATTCCGGCGATGAACAGACCCATGGCAAAAATCAGAACACCGCCCAGCATGCGGATCAAATCCTGATACTGCTCAAAAATAGATCCGACATAACTGAACAGAGAACCCAGCGAGATAAAGATAATCGAAAACCCGATCATGAAAAAAAGCGTATGCATAATCGCTTTTCGCTGCATCATCCCCCTGTCGTCTCTCAGGTCTTTGACGGAGATCCCGGTAATATAGGACAGATAGGAGGGATAGAGAGGCAGCATACACGGTGATATAAAAGACAAAAAACCTGCTGCAAATGCTATCCATATGGTTGGATCTGCTGCATTCATGAGGTTCTCCCCTTTAATATAAAAATGATAGTAAAGTGCAACCATCCCTTATTGTACCATGTTTGTACGCCAAAGCCCATTAACAGGGGCATCGTAAGTTATGCAAAAAAAGTATGGTGGAATAAGGGGAGACCTGGTGTCACACCGATCGCAGAACCTGTGACAAAAAATTGAAACTTGACCGCCGATCATTTATATGCAGCCAGGTCAAGTTCCAAATGAGGAATGCGAGATCCGTCTTTCGGACTCTGACTGAAAATGAACAGTTTATCTGCCGGGGATAACACTGTTTTCTCCAGGTTTAGGGAAAAATAACCCCATGTTCCCGTTCCCGCACGGGCCCGGATCACGCCTTCTTTTATTATTTTTCCCTGCCTGTCGATTGTTTCATACTGCAGAACTCCTTCAAAAACACGTGTCACCCCGTGAATGGTCAGGTGATCCTTTTCCTGGACGGGTTTAAATAATTTGACGTTATCGGATGCCGATTCGATGGGAAGCAGATGGTCGATCCCGTGCAATACCGGAATGTGGTTTCCGTCTGTTTCGATAAATCTGATTGGTTTCTCTGTCATGTCCATCACAATTAACTTGTATGGGTAGGTGATGACCTCAGCGGCCGCTCCTTGCGGGTCTGTATAGTTTACATGGATCTCCACTGCTTCATCCGTAAAACGTACCTGCTCCAGATGAATCTCGTATCCGGCTGTGGGCATGGTGCCGCGGGTGATCAGAATATATGTTTTGTTTTCGAAGTTCATGGATTGTGCCAGCGCCATCTCCAGAGATTGTTCCACCCAGACCTGAATGTCCTGTGGGGCTTCTTCTTTATCGATTTCCCGGAAATGACCGTTACCGTTATTAGCATTGGATTGATCCGGGTCATCTGCCCGCGTTTCATCACCGTTAACAGCCTGATCCTGTGAGGGAATCGAAGAAGGGGTCTGTGAAGACAGGGCGAACATCACAATCAAAACAATTAACGCTCCCAGTAACAATACACTGACAAAAGACACCCATTTGCTTTGCATAAAGGATTCCTCCTTCTCATCTTTGATGTTTTAGATAACCTTAAGACGAGAAAGAGTCCCAAAACGTTGCACACGCCGGATTCTTTTGAGTCAGGCCTGTCCACACGAATATTATCGTGCAATCCGGGCCGGAATAAAGGTTAAATCACAGCGGCACCGCGTATAAAGTTTTAATGTTCGATGGTTTTTGGAAGAGACGGTTTTGGAGATGGGGTAGGGGCAGAGCCAGACTCCCCTGTCACTGGAACGGTATGATTTTTTTCCGCAGCGGGGACAGGTTTTCTCATACATAAGATCACCCTCCTGATGACCGTTATTTTATTTGTATTGTATGGAAAGAGACGGTCTGGTATGATGTCAGACAAACTCACAATTTAACAGAGCCGGATATTAGAAAAAAGGAGGAAGGAAGATGTCTATCATTCGTGTCGGCGTCGGCTCTCGAAATCCGGCGAAAACAGAAGCTGTCAAAGAAGCGTTTAAACAGATGGGTTATGAGGTGATACTTTCGTCAATCCCCGTTCCATCCGGGGTTTCATCACAGCCTTTTTCAGATGAAGAGACCATGAGAGGGGCGGTGAACCGTGCGAACGCCGTGATGCAACTGGCACGGGAAGAACCACTCGACTTTGCGGTCGGACTTGAAGGGGGTGTTGTGGAAACTCCCTGTGGTTACTTTGTTTGTAACTGGGGTGCTATATGTGACCGGGAAGGGAAGCTGGGGATCGGGGGAGGAATCCGCATCCAGCTTCCCGACACGGTCGTCAGGTACCTGAAAAAGGGGGCTGAACTGGGTGAAGCGATGGATGTGTTGAGTCAAAAACGTGAAACCGGGAAACAGGAAGGTGCAATCGGCATCCTCACCGGAAACGCGATCACACGCCGGTCGATGTTTCGGGATGTGGTGATCTGTGCCTTTGCCCGTTTTCAACAGTCAATCTGGTATGAAAAGTAGTGCCGGTTTGCTTACAATGAGTGAATGGCCTGGCCCAGCGCTGCTTCTGCCGCTTCCATGGTCATTTCACCCAGGGTCGGGTGAGCGTGGATCGTGAGGGCAATATCTTCAAGGGTAGCTCCCATTTCAATTGCCAGACCAATTTCGGCGATCAGATTGGAAGCCTCCGGTCCTACAATCTGGGCTCCCAGTACCAGTCCGCTCTCTTTGTCAGCCACGACGGTCACGGAACCTTCAGTTGCATTGAGTGCCAGGGCCCGACCGTTGGCTGCATATGAAAATTTGCCGCTGGTCGTTTCGTACCCTTCATCTTTTGCTTCTTTCTCCGTCAGGCCGACGGTGGCGATTTCCGGATCAGAGAAGACGACGGCGGGCATTGCCCGATAATCCACGGCACTGGGCTGGCCGGCGATCACCTCGGCTGCCACTTTGCCTTCATAAGAAGCTTTGTGAGCGAGGGCCGGACCGTGAACGATATCCCCGATGGCATAGATGTTGGGCACACTGGTGCAGCACTGGTGATCCACTTCAATAAATCCTTTATCGTCCATTTTGACATTGATCGCTTCTAGGCCCAGCTCGTCCGTGTTGGGACGGCGCCCCACCGTGACCAGTACATAATCGGCACGAACCTGATGTTCCTCATCTTTGGCAGAGTATGTAACGGTTACGCCATTGTCGGTCTGTTCGACCCCACTGGCCATGGCATTCGTGACGACGTTAACCCCGGCTTTTTTGAGGTTTCGTTTAACCAGGCTGATCAGGCGTGCGTCAAAACCGGGCAGTATGGATTTGGTGCCTTCCAGGATGGTGATTTTGGTGCCGAATTTGGCGTAAGCCTGGCTCAGCTCAATCCCGATGTAACCGCCGCCGATGACGACCATACTCTCCGGAATTTCCTTTAAGTCGAGGGCTTCTGTCGAGGACAGAACGCGATCACCGTAGGGGAAAGCCGGGAGTTCGACAGGACGGGAACCGGTTGCGATAATGCAGTGGTTGAAGCGAAGCCGACTGGAATCATACCCGTCGATGACTTTGACCTCGTTTTCACTGACGAACAGGGCTTCACCTTTCATCACTTCCACTTTGTTCCCCTTGAGCAGACTTCCCACACCGCCGGTCAGTTTCTCGACGACGCTCTGTTTCCATTGCTGAACCTTTGCAAAATCCACCCGGACATTATCCGCTTCAATGCCCATTTCCCCGGCATGGGACATGCTTTCAAACTGATGGGCGGCAGAAATGAGGGCTTTGGAAGGGATGCAGCCGCGGTTCAGGCAAACCCCTCCCAGTTCTCCTTTTTCGACCAGAGTGACGTTTTTGCCGAGCTGGGCGGCACGGATCGCGGCCACATATCCGCCGGGACCGGCGCCAATAACCAGTACATCCACTTCTGTGGTGAATTCACCTACAACCATGTTTTTAAACCTCCATCACCAGTAATTTTGGGTTCTCAAGAAACTGTTTGACATCATTGAGGAAATATTGTGCCGTTGCCCCGTCAATAATCCGGTGGTCAAAACTGAGTGAGAGTGCCATAACGGGAGCGATCACCACTTCACCATCTTTCGCGACAGGTTTTTCGGTGATTTTGCCGGTACCGAGAATCGCAACTTCAGGGTAGTTAATCACGGGGGTAAAGAACATGCCTCCGGCAGTCCCGATATTGGTTATGGAAATGGTGCTTCCTTTCAGTTCATGGGGCTGAAGTTTGCCTTCTCTGGCACGTCCGGCCAGGTCCCGAATCTCATCCGCAATCGTCCAGATATTCTTACGATCGGCATCAAAAATGACTGGAACCAGCAGGCCGTTTTCAGTATCCGTTGCGATACCTATATTGTAGTATTTTTTGTAGACAATTTCATCCTTTTCATCGTCAAGGGAGGCATTGAGAACCGGATATTTTTTGAGAGCGGCAATCAGGGCCTTGACGACAAACGGCAGATACGTCAGTCTGATTCCGCGTTGTTCGGCCAGCGGTTTGGCTTCCTCTCGCAGGTTGACGAGTTCGGTGACATCCACTTCGTCCATTAAGGTAACATGGGGAGCGGTGTACTTGGATTTGACCATAGCCTCTGAGATGACTTTACGAATGCCTTTAAGCGGCACGCGTTCCTCTCGCTGCTCAGTATGCGTCCGTTCCGGTTGCCCGGATGATGCGGGTGTTTCCGTCACCGCCGGTTCAGCCTGCGTCGATGGGTCATTTTGCTGTTCGGCAAATTGGCGGACGTCTTCCCGGGTGACCTGTCCGTTTCGTCCGGTGCCGGGTACCCGGGCAATCTCAATTCCCAGCTCCCGCGCCAGTTTTCGGGTTCCCGGTGTAGCCAGCACTTTCTTATCGGCGGGGGGGAGAGATGCTGCCGGCTGTTCTCCGGACTGATTCGGTTTGTCCGATTGATCCGGCTGTTCCGGTTCTCCCGGAGTATCAACAGGTTCTGCTTCTTTAGCTGATGGTCTTGCCTGTTCGGTTTCAAAGATGACCAGGACATCGCCCACGGTGGCGACGGTTCCTTCATCCACTTTGATATCCAGGACTTTTCCGTCTACCGGGGAGGGAATTTCGACAACGGCTTTATCGTTTTGTACTTCGGCAATCACATCATCCTCTTTAACCTCATCTCCCGGTTTGATCAACCATTTTAGAATTTCCCCCTCATGAATACCTTCTCCCAATTCCGGCAATTTAAATTCAAATTGCGCCACTTTTTTCTCCTCCTTTCATCCTTTAGAAATCGATAACGTTGTTCATTCCTTCCAAAACTCGTTTGACATCGGGGAGCCACTGATCTTCGATGGCCGCAAACGGATAAACCGTATCTGGAGAGGCGACCCGCAAAACCGGTGCTTCCAGGTGCAGAATCGCTTTTTCGTTAATCTGGGCGATGATTTCCGCAGCCGTACCGGCTGACTTCTGGGCCTCCTGAACGACAATGGCCCGGTTTGTTTTTTCGATGGATTGGACAATGGTGTCAATGTCTATTGGACTGATCGTACGCAGGTCAATCACTTCTGCCTGCAGTCCCCGGGATTTGTCCAGTTCTTCCGCTGCCTTCAGTGCGGTATGAACCATGGCACCGTAACTGATCACGGTGATGTCCGACCCTTCTCTGACGATGCGGGCTTTTCCGATGGGAACCGTGAAAGCTTCTTCCGGCACGTCGTCACGGAATGAGCGGTACAGTTTCATATGTTCCAGAAAAATGACCGGATCGTTGTCTCGAATGGCCGAAATGAGCAATCCTTTGGCATCATAGGGATTTGACGGGATCACCACTTTGAGGCCCGGATTCTGGATTAGCATGCCCTCCAGACTGTCGGCATGCAGTTCCGGTGTTTTGACACCGCCGCCAAATGGAGAACGAATCACGATGGGAGCATGGTAACGTCCCCCGGAACGGTAACGCATGCGGGCAGCCTGGGATACGATTTCATCCATCGCTTCAAAAATGAAGCCGGCAAATTGAATTTCCGCCACCGGGCGAAAACCCTGCAGACCCAGGCCGACGGCGAGTCCCATAATGCCTGATTCTGCAAGTGGTGTATCAAAAACCCGGTCTTCTCCGAACTGTTTTTGCAGGCCGTCTGTGGCGCGGAATACACCGCCATTTTGACCCACGTCTTCCCCGAATACAAGCACTTTCGGATCACGTTCAAGTTCCGTACGCATCGCATCCAGAATCGCTTGTATCATCGTCATCTGCGCCATTTTCAGTTCTCCTCCTTTGCTGCAAATTCCGCCTTCTGTTCTTCCAGATGAGAAGGCAGGTCTTCAAACATACTGTCGATCAGGCCGCTGATGGTCATCGGTGCAGTTTCATCCGCTTTTTTAATGGCGTCAGCGACGGCTGTCTTCGCTTCTTCAATGACACTGTTTTCTTGCTGGTCATCCCACAGATCTTTCTTTTTCAGGAATTTGCGGAAACGAATCAGGGGATCTTTTTTCTCCCAGTCGTTTAACTCATCATCGGTGCGGTAACGGGTCGGATCGTCCCCGGCCATGGTATGTGGTCCGTAGCGGTAAGTCAGCGCTTCGATCAATGCCGGTCCTTCACCGGAACGACCTCGTTCCGCGGCTTCCCGGGTTGCCCGGTACATGGCGAGAACATCCATGCCGTCCACCTGTATCCCCGGTATTCCGGCCGCGATGGACTTCTGGGCCAGTGTTTCTGCGGCCGTCTGTTTCTCAAGCGGGACGGAAATGGCGTAACGGTTGTTCTGTATGATGAAAACAGCCGGTGCCTGATAAGCGCCTGCGAAATTGAGTCCCTCATAAAAATCGCCCTGGGAGGTTCCCCCGTCACCGATATAGGTGACAGCTACATGTTTCTTCCCGTTCTTCTTGAAACCGAGGGCAACCCCCGCCGTCTGAACAATCTGCGCACCGATAATAATCTGGGGCATCAGCACGTGGACATCTTCCGGAATCTGTCCCCCGTGCTGATGTCCGCGGGAGTAGAGAAACGCCTGGTAAAGCGGAAGACCGTGCCAGACCATCTGCGGAATGTCCCGGTAACTGGGAAGAATAAAATCCTCCCTGTCCAGTGCAAATTCACTTCCGATCATGGATGCTTCCTGTCCGGCTACCGGGGCGTAAAACCCGAGACGGCCCTGACGGTTCAGGGAGATGGCACGCTGGTCCCAGACGCGTGTAAATACCATTCTTCTCATTAATTCCTGTAATTGCTCATCCGTGAGATCAGGCATCATGTCGGTATCCGTTACATTCCCGTCTGCGTCGAGAATTTGAAACGGCTTTGACGTTATGCTGTATGTTTCAAATAGTTGGCTCATGGAATCACCTCTTCTAAATAAAATTTCTATCAAACTGAAACATGATGACGCACAGGTAACCACACATAACAAATATAAACAGGTGTAATCATTCTATATAACACTTTAAAAAATGTCCATAAATTATGTGTTTTGATTGTGTTTAACTGTATTATAATAAGTAATATCTATATTAAAACAGATTCCGATTAACGGGATGCACGCATCCGTTGTTGTAAATTGTATTAAAACAGGTATTCACATTTTTGATTTGTATTAGTACAATAGAAGTAAAGCAGATAGAGCAGGAGGATGAAACATGCAGGCGGTGCTCGATTTTTTCAGACATTTACCGAAAAAAGTGTGTATCAGCTGTGGTGTGGAAATGGATGAACAGTCGGATTGTTATGTCAACCAATGCCATGAATGTACACCTGATGTCTATTATCCGCGGCGTCCAATTGCCGGGTAAAGCCAACGAATATGCCGTGAAATTCCTTCCCGATATTCCCCTTCCGTCCCTGGAAGGGTTTTTACATGCAGAAAAGGATATATCCGGTCAGGCAGCGAATACTGAAACGAAAGGACCATGTGTAAAAAGGGGATGGAGGACATGTCGAAACCTTCTGTTTTGATAACACGGAAAATACCGGAGCCTGCTTTACAAATATTACAGAAACATTGCGACTGTGAAATATGGGAGGAAACGGATACGCCCGTCCCGCGGGATGTTCTGAAGGAGAAAATTCAGGGGAAGGACGGATTGTATGTCCTGATTACAGACCGGGTTGATGCTGAACTGATGGATCAGGCCACTTCCCTGAAAGTGATCAGCACGATGTCCGTCGGCTATGATCACATCGATATTCATACGGCCTCTCAAAAGGGGATCGCGGTGACACATACCCCGGGTGTGCTGACGGAAACCACAGCTGATCTAACCTTTGCTCTCATGATGGCCGCAGCGAGAAGAATCACGGAAAGCGAACGTTATTTGCGCGAAGGCAAATGGGAAACCTGGTCTCCGATGCAATTGACGGGCCAGGACATCTACGGAAAGACCCTCGGGATCATCGGAATGGGCCGGATCGGGGAAGCTGTGGCCAGACGGGCTACCGGTTTTGACATGAAGATTCTCTATCATAATCGAAACCGAAATGAAGCGGCGGAAAAACGGGTTAATGCCAGCCATGTTTCATTACAAACATTGTTAAAAGAGTCGGATTACGTCTGCGTATTAACCCCGCTCACACCGGAAACCCATCATCTAATCGGCGAGGCGGAGTTGTCGCTGATGAAACCTTCCGCAATCCTGATTAATTCATCAAGAGGGCCCACGGTGGACGAACAGGCGTTGTACCGGGCATTAAAAGAAAAGAAAATCTGGGCGGCCGGTCTGGACGTCTACGAAAAAGAACCGATCGGTCCGGGCCACCCGCTGCTGGAACTGGATCGGATCGTTCTGCTCCCTCATATCGGAAGCGCCAGCATTGAAACCCGAACGCGAATGGCGGTGATGGCCGCGGAAGATCTGGTGGCTGGACTGACGGGACAAAAACCGGTTCATCTTGTTAATCCGGAGGTCTGGAACCAGGGAACATAAAGGGTTGCAAAACAAAGGAGACCCATCGGCTCCTTTTCATTATCCTGCCGACTGATATAATAGAAGTATCCACTATAGACGGGTCAGGTGAAATCAGATGGAACAGCATGCATCGAACCATGATATTTGTCCCATTGAAAAAGCGCTGGATGTCATCGGCAAAAAGTGGGTGATCCTGATCGTCCGCGAATTGATCACGGGAACCAAACGGTATAAAGATATTGAAAACGCACTGGGGGCCAGCCCCAAGATGATCAGCCAGCGTCTGAAAGAGCTTGAAGAAAAGGGAATTGTTAAACGAATGGTCTACCCGGAGATTCCGCCGCGGGTGGAATATTCATTGACGGAAAAAGGGAAGACGCTGAATTCCGTACTGGAAGCCATGGCAGACTGGGGTCGAACCTATTCGTAACGTTTATTCCTTTAAAATTGGGTTGTTGTCGGGGTATCCCGTCGGGACATTTGCCGCATAGGCTGTGAGTAACAGGCGTGTTCAGAAAGGAGAGTCATGATGCGGCGAAAGGTTCCACAACCCTATTACCGATCATCACGGGTGATTTATCCTGTCGAATATGAGTCAGGTATGCAGGAGGACAGGCGGGATAGTCGTGGTCTTACGGAAAGGAAGGAAGTGCCGGAGGCCGATTTCAAACCGCAACGAAAAGAGAGGGATCCGGTCAAAGCAGGCGGGATCCGCAATGTACAATTTGTCGTCCACCCTTTTTTGCGCCGGTTAACCCATCTGATCGGAAGCCGGGTTGAAGTGGGGACGATGAATCATGTTTATGCTGGTATTTTATCGGATGTCTATCCTGATCATATACTTCTAAAGAATCAGGGCATGATGCACATTCGCATGGAGCAGGTTGTGTTTATTAAACCACTGGAAGTTGAGGGGGCTGGCCTGTAAGCAGGTACAGCTCTTTGTTTTTGTTTAGGAAACTATCGTTTGAGATACCTGTGGATAACTTATTGGTGTAAAAAAATGAGGTACTAAAAATGACAATGGGTGAAAAGTAATGACAAAATCCTAGAAGAAAAAAGGGATCGTCGAACAAATCCTTCAAGATCACTTTCATGGATTATTGGGAGTTACATGCAGACTGTTTCCCAAAAATAGCACACAGCCATTGAGGAAACGGTGGGAAATCCTTCGCATCATATTAGGGGGCCGGGGAAAATAGGTGAAATCTTTTCCGCTATTTTATGATAACGGGGTGGTCTATAAAAAATAGGGGAAAAGATTTCCGTTACTTCCGGTTGAATACTTCGCATAATAGGAAATGGCTTGATTAACGGAAACTTTTTCCGTTATTTTTTTTCAAAACCGGCGAAAAGGAAGAATAGCGGAAAAGATTTCCGCTATTCAAAGGCGGGACTGTCTTCTTCCGCCTCAAGCATCATTCATGTCACATTAATCGTGATCGTAAAGATCGTTCTGATTGATGCTGTTGCTGCCGGTTAGTGACCTTGTTTCGTTTCTGTTTCAGGCGTTCCTGCCTTTTTAATGACGATTCGGCCCGTCGACAGCTTAATTTTCTAACTACAATGCCCTGTCAGTCTGCCAGGTGCAAATACTCATGCAGATGCTGAACCAGACTCTCATACTCGTCCGGCTTAACAAATTGTTCGGCATTCCAGTTAAGCTGAATCCACTCCACCAGTTGTTCCGGGGATTCAAAGAATTCACCGGTGGTGTCAGCGTTGCGAATGGTATAACGTCCGTTTTCTTCATCTATGGTCACTTCACAGGGAAAAGCGCCGTCCCTGCTCATAATTTCAAATTCCATACCGGATCCCGTCCTTTTTGACATTAGGATACAACTGACGTCCCAATTCTATACATGAAAAAGGAGCCGGGTGGGATATGCTATAAGTAAAAAGCAGACAGGAGATGAACCCGATATGACAACACCAGCTCCCACCATTAATCCTTACCGTTCCTATACAGCCAAAAACGGTAAACAGGTCACGCTGCGCCCGGCACGAATCGAAGATGCTCCTTCCATCATCAGACGTATGGGAAAAGTGGTACGGGAAGGGGAGTACCTCGAAGAAGAAGAACAAACCATGGCTGATGTGCGGGAAGAAGAACGCAAAATTGAAAAGATGAGAAAAAAGGGAAGTATGTACACCGTGGCCGTTGTGGATGAAGAAATCGTGGCCGCAGCCGAGCTGAAGCGAGGAGCGCTGCGGATGAACCGGCACACGGCTGAATTCCGGATCTGGGTCGGTCCCCTTTTTCGCGGGATGGGGATTGGAAAACACCTGATGATTTATACCATTGACTGGGCCAAAAAGAACGGTCTGAAAAAAATCAGTCTTGATGTTTTCGCCAACAACGAACGGGCAATCGACCTTTATAAACGGTACGGATTCGTCGTAGAAGGCAGGCGCCGGGACCATTTTTTCATCAATGGACGATATGTCGATGAAATATTTATGAGTAAATTCCTTTGATGTTCAAAACGGGATAAATCATTTACAATATAAGCTGTGGAACACCGATCATTGAGAGGAAGAACAGGAGGAGTTTTGATGACGTTTGAACAGTTAGGATTAAAAAAAGAGGTACTTCAGGGAGTGAAAAGTGCCTATTATAAAGAGCCCACTCCGATTCAGGAAAAAGCGATTCCCCTGATTCTGGAAGGCAAGGATGTGATCGGACAGGCACAGACCGGGACCGGTAAGACAGCGGCTTTTGTTCTTCCGATTTTACATAATCTCGATCCCAATAAAAAAGATGTGCAGGCCCTTATTTTAACCCCGACCCGTGAACTGGCGCTACAGATTGTGGAAGATGTCCGCCATCTCGGGCAACATCTGGACATCGGCGTTATTTCCCTGCACGGGGGACAGGATATTTCCAGGCAGATTAACCGTCTGGAAGGCAAAAAGCATATTGTGGTCGGGACTCCCGGCCGGATTAACGATCACCTCAACCGGGGCACCGTTCACTTCGGTCGCATCCGGACGCTGGTTCTGGATGAAGCGGATAAAATGCTGGAAATGGGATTTCGCGAAGAAGTGGAGGAGATTCTGTATCGAACGGCTGCTGACAAACAGGTCCTTCTCTTCTCAGCGACGATGCCGGAAGAGGTGAAAAAACTGGCACACCGTTTTATGAAGCAGCCGCCTCACGTCAAGATTAAAGGGCGGCAGGCGACGGCGGAAACAACTCGCCAGTACTACTATCTGATCAACCAGAGTGAAAAGTGGGACGCTCTGATGCAGGTCGTGGAAGAAGAGAAACCGTTTCTCTGTATCATATTTGCCAATACCCGCCGGCGGGTGGATCAACTGACGGCCCGGCTTCAGGAAAATGGCTTTGAAGCGGAGGCCCTGCATGGTGATCTTTCCCAGCGCAAGCGCCAGCGTTTAATGGAACAATTCCGGGATGTGAAGTTTCAGTATCTTGTGGCGACGGATGTGGCGGCCAGAGGACTCGACATTGAAGGTGTGACGCATGTCATCAACTATGATATCCCGTCGGACAAGGAAAGTTATATTCACCGGGTGGGACGAACCGGGCGTGCCGGAGAAGAAGGTGTGGCCATTTCCTTTGTAACACCGCGTCAGAAAGTGACTTTTAAACGAATTGAGAAGGGGATAAAAGGAAAAATTGAAGAACGCTGGATCAACATCAATAAATTTATCTGAAATATCCATTGACAATACACCTCTGAGACAGGTAAAGTAGTAATCGCCTCCTGTTCAGAATAGTAAAGAATAGAGGTGATTGTTAATGGAAGTCAAAGAGATCAGTCAGGTTCTGGCCAAACGTTCCTGCGGCATTACCTCCGCACAATGGAACGATTTTCTTGAACAGCTGGAAAAGTTCGGGCTGTACCTCGTTATCTGTTCCAGCAAGCCGGGACTGGCTAAGAGTCCTGCGGGTGGTTTCATTCCGATGCCCAGCAGGGATGATGAATTGCGCTTGATGACGGCAGAAGAACTACAATCTCAGGGCTTAAAGGTAGAACATCAAATCCTGCCTTACCGCCAGAAGGAGAATCAAGCATAGATTCGTTTTTTCGCCGGCAACCGTTTGATTGGCAAAACGGTTGCTTTTGTTATATAAAAAGAAAGGATTTGAATGCCTGTCTGTCGAATGATATGCAACAGCGAAAGAAGGTGGGGACCCGATGGAATCACTGTCTCGAGTTGAAAAGTATGGAAAGTCATCATCGCGCAGGAAGAAAAGCGGTGGTAAAGGAGCCTGGATTTATAGTACGATCCTTTTTATCATATCTGTTGTTTTGCTCATCCGGTTTATGCGTATTCCGGCCGATCCGGGAGCGCTTCAGGCCCTTGAGAGCACGCTGTTTTTCTTCAGCGGGCTGTTTCTGGTGATCTATCTCGCTTCTTTTATGTCCGCTTCGGGGCAGTACAGCGAGGAACAGATTCATGCGATGATGACGCCCAACCGTTTTGTCATTGCGCTGGGCATGTTGTCCACCTTTTTTCATCTGGGATTGCTACTTCGCCTTCCGTCGGTGGAACAGGGCGGGATTTACCTGTATCAATTTGCGATCATTTGTACGGTGGGTGGATTTTTGTACGGAATTGTCCATTATATCCGCTTTTTTGTACACATGAGTGACTGGAAAAAAGACCAGAAGAAAAAACAGTCGGCCAGACGCAATCTGCAGGGCAGAGAAATGCTTCGCGATTGTTTGAAATATGAGCGGATGATCCGGGAGGTTGTGGAAAAAGATACGGAAATTCAACAGGTCTTTCGCTGGAATCGTTTTGATACACAGCTGGAAGAGTTGATGAAACATATCGAACCCTATTTTCAAGTCGACTTTTTTTCGGAAAAGGACCTGGATCACCTGGCAACAGTAATGGAATCATTGAAAAACATCATTCTTGTGGTGGAACAGCATCCGCGGTACCGCCATTTAACGCATACCGATATCGATTCAAAAGGAGCGGGATAAGATGATAATCGATCTGAGAAGCGACACGGTAACCCGGCCCACTCCGGAAATGAGACAGGCCATGTATGATGCGGAAGTGGGTGATGATGTCTACGGTGAAGATCCGACTGTACGTGAACTTGAAGAAAAAGCGGCGGAAATACTCGGTAAAGAAGCCGCTCTTTTTGTAACCAGCGGAACACAGGGAAATCAAACGGCTGTTTTAACGCACTGCCGGCCGGGTGACGAAATGATCCTGGAAGGGGAAAGCCATATTTTTCTGTATGAAGGCGGAGCGGCGGCTGCGCTGGCCGGGGTGCAGACACGGACCATTCCCGGTCAAAACGGAATAATGGATCCGTCGGACGTCCGCAAGGCGATCCGTGGCCGTGATATTCATTATCCGCGTACGGCACTGATCGCACTCGAGAATACACATAACAAGGCAGGGGGAAGGGTCATCCCCCTTGAAAATATGCAGGCCATTCAACAGGTGGCTCGGGAACATGGGGTTCCGATCCATCTGGATGGCGCCAGACTGTTTAACGCCGCAGTAGCGGCAGGCGTATCCCCGGCTGCGTTCGCAGCCTGCGTCGATTCGGTACAGGTCTGTTTATCGAAGGGGCTGAGTGCTCCGGCCGGTTCCATTCTTGCCGGTTCTGCGGCATTCATTGAGGAGGCCCGTGTGTGGCGGAAACGTCTGGGCGGAGGCCTTCGCCAGGCCGGTGTCCTGGCAGCACCGGGATTAATCGCCCTCACCCGGATGGTAGAACGGCTTCATGAAGATCATGACAATGCTTTGTTACTTGCCCGTCTGCTAAATGATATCCCCGGACTGTCTGTCGATGTGGAAGGTGTGGAAACGAACATCGTTCTCTGTGATATTTCCGGAACCGGGCTGAGTAATGAAGCGTTTATTGCCCGGATGAAAGTGGCCGGGGTTTTGGCGGGGCCCTTTGATGATGGTATTATACGTTTTGTGACACATCGCGAGATCACCACCTCCATGATTCGGGAGGCAGCCGATCGTATTTCCGGTTTGCTTGCGGTATGACACTTCGATTTGCCGTATCAACTGGACATTTTTTCATAATCCTGTATAATAGTTAGCGAATGGAATCAAAGGGGAGTAGCTACGGCATGATAGCCGGTACAAAGTCGTCATTACGGGCCTGACGGTGATCGGCCCCGGCTTTGTAAAACGTCCTGCGTTTAGCGAGACCTTTGCTTTTTAAAAAAGCAGGGGTCTTTTTTATGTTTTTACGGATCTCTGCACAGTATAAAGATAAAGGAGATGGACTTATGGATTCATTCTGGTTATCATTGCTGCAAATTGTGATGATCGACATTATTTTGGGTGCTGACAATTCTATTGTCATTGCCATGGCCTGCCGTAACATCCCGCAGGAAATGAGAAACAAGGCTATTTTCTGGGGAACGGCCGGCGCCGTTATTGTACGTGTCATCATGACCGTATTGATTGTCCTTTTACTGAAAATTAAATTTCTGCAATTAATCGGGGGTCTGCTACTGATCTGGATTGCCTACAAGTTGCTGGTCGGGGATGAGGGCGAAGAAAAAATTGAAGCCAAATCGTCTCTGAGAGGTGCGATTCAGACGATCATCTATGCTGATATTATTATGGGGATGGATAACATGCTGGCCATCGGCGGTGCCTCCAAAGGAAATTTTACACTGGTCATTCTGGGACTTCTGATTTCTATCCCCATTATAGTGTGGGGAAGTAAAATCATCCTGCATTTTCTTGAGAGGTTCCCGATGCTGATTTATGTCGGAGCGGGTATTCTGGCATACACAGCAGGTGAGATGATTGTGAGGGATCCGGCGGTTGCCGATTATCTGCATGCTGTACCGTACTTGCCTTATGTCATTGTTGCCATCCTGGTGGTTTCGGTTCTTTCCCTGGGACATCGGGTGAAGACCCGAAGGGAGGCTAAAAAGGTAAAAGCGGAACTGGAGTAAAGGAAACAACTTCACGGCACCGGAATAAAATAATTAATAATCGGGATTTCAGGTGATGCCGATGAACCCTAATCAGATGTTTCCCGTAAAACCTTCGGTGCTGTGGCGTTTATGTTCGAGGATATTTCAACTTCTAAACCGAAAAGGAAAGAGTCGCATATCTGAATAGTTGTGATTCATGGCAGCCTCTTCTGCGTGTGTCGGGAGGGACTGCCGTTTTTTTGTTGTTGGGATGCCTGAGGACAATGGGACGGGGACGATGGGAGGAATAAGAATAAGGAGGCGGCGAAAAACCGTTCTTGTTCTGAGATGTGAGGTGGCTGCTAATTCCAATATGATCCTATAAGAAGAGATAACAATATACTTTTGCTTGGTTCAGTGGAAATTTTTTCGCTAACCTGGTTGCACAACAAAGGGGAGTATTCATCAACTTGAATACTCCCCTGAATGGCAAAAGGGCTGTCATGTTCGATTGCCTTGATTACTGCTGGAACTGGGGATGCAGTAATTCATTGGCTGTCTGGACGCCCTGCTGGAAACCGGCCTGCTGGGCTGAGAAAGGAGCTTGCTGTTGCTGGGCAGCAAAAGGAGCCTGTTGTGTACCTCCATAACGGAAAGTCGGATTCAACAGCTCGTTAACAGACTGGACGCCCTGATTCTGGGGTTGAGCAGCGAATGTCGGCTGTTGCTGAGCAGCGGTGTAGTTCGGGTTCGGATGCACAAGTTCCTGGACACTGTTGATTCTGTGTTGTTGCTGGTAACCCTGAATTTGGGGCTGAGGTGTCTGGGCGGCGGTCGGCTGGTAAGCAATTCCCTGTTGCACTGCTGCCTGGTTGGCGACCTGTTGAACAGATTGTTCAATCTGATTGACAACCTGGTTCAGTTGTTGTGCCATCTGGGCACCCTGAGACTCCTGACGGGCAAATTGGTCAAGTTGTCTGGAGATCTGGCTCAACTGGTTCGCTTTGCTGCGTTCCATATTTTCCATCTGCTGAGCCATCTGTCTGATTTGTGAGGTGTACTGGTTCACCTGGTTCTGAAACATGTGTTCAACTCCTCCTCTGAAATATAGTGGATTACATATTTCAGTATGGGAAAAAACCGGCAACATTATAAATCCGATTTTTGGTAATGGATGGGAAAGGATTGTCTTTTTAAATGTGGTACAATAAGGAATAAAACCTGATGGTGAGGCGAAGAATTTTGCAGCAAGAGGATATGAAACAATGGCTGGAAATGGCCGTTTCCTGTGCTAAGGAAGCAGGCCAATTAAGTCTGAAGCGTTTGAAACATCCGCTGGATGTGACATATAAGACATCGGCGTCTGATCTGGTGACGGCGGTTGACTTGGAAGTGGAGAGATTTGTTGTCGAGCGTATCCTCAACACTTATCCGAATCATGGCATTCTCGGGGAAGAAGGAACCATTGACCGTTCTCTCAAAGGAGTCCACACCGTGTGGGTGATTGATCCGATAGACGGAACCACCAATTTTGTCCACCAGAAGCAGGATTATGTGGTCTCAATTGCGGTTTATCATCGTGGAGAAGGCGTCGTGGGCGTCGTATATGATCCCTCCCGCGATGAACTGTTTCATGCTGTCAGGGGACAGGGAGCCTACCTCAATGGCAAAAGATTGGGACTTCCGGAACAGATGTCGATGGAGCGGGCGCTGGTCTGTACGAGTATATTCTGGAACCAGGAGGCGGTCAAAACCGGGTTGGACCGGACAATCCAGGAAGTGGCACGTCGTTGCCGGGGACTTCGGGTGTTCGGCTGTGCTGCTCTGGAAATGGCGTATGTAGCGGCGGGGCGTTTAGATGCTTACATCAGTTTATCTCTGAACCCCTGGGATTTCGGTGCCGGACGGATTCTGATTGAAGAGGCGGGGGGAAAGGTCACCCGACTAAACGGAGATCCGGTCTCGTTTGATAAAAAGGGGAGTATTCTTGCCTCCACACCGGGAATCTATGAAGAACTGCTGGAATTTATGAACGGGCGTTTGAATTGGTAGAGGAGGACACCAGTGTGGCAACGGATTTTGTATATATTTTATTGCGTCTTTTTGCAGCTATGGGGATTGTATTTATAATTTTCAAAACAGGTTTGTTCGGTATCAGGACGTTCCTTTACCGTATGTTCTGGGTTCGGGTCTATCAGGGGGAAAATCCGTTTTTTTACAGGATAGCCAAATGGGTGATGTACGGATATGTGTTTTTTGTCTTTTACTTTTTTCTCCGCGCTCTCTTTCCGTTTGACGCCGGGGAGTTGTTTCTGGTGATTATGTCCGCCCTGTTCTTTCCGGTGATTTACTGGCTGGTGATGGGAGTGCAGCGATTGTTGTATCGATTGTGAAACAGGGAGCAGTTTTGATAACACGCCAGTCTTATGATGTCCGTCTCATAAAAAAAGGAAATCAGCATGGTGATGGCATCCGCTGAATAAATCCATTTGGCTTACATACAAGGCCCCCTTTGAAGTACCGGACGATCATATCGACTGAAACATTGTCATCCGTAACGGCTAATAAATCCAGGGAGATTTCCAGGATTTTTTTTCTTTGTTTTTTGTACCAGAAAGGCAGAAAAGCACTTGATCATCTCGATCAGGCAAATGGCTCAAGAATAAACTGTTTAATCTTGAGGTGAATTTTTAATTGCAGCGCATAATGGAAGCGTTTTCAACAAGGGGAGATAACGACTGTACAGGATGTCATAAAGTTGCCATGATAAAGTTGCTCCGGAGTGTCGCGAAAATGCGACATGTATCAAAATTGCAACACAAAAATCGTTTTTAATCTATTAATCAACTTATGAAAGGGGTTTCAAAAGTTTTTGTCTCAATTATGAGACACATTTCGTTATCGGATTCGCGAGAATACGAGTTTTAATAGGATTTTTAAAGTTGGCACAACTTTTGCACTTATAAGAAATTAAGAGCCTCAAATACTGCAAGCAATCTAATTAACCGGGAGGTTCCGCTGCACCTGTGTCGTTCTATAGGTTCCTTGGCTTGGAGAAAGTGATAATTCGTCTTTGTGGAAGGTTAAGCATAAGGAATTCTCTGGCTCTTTTCTGCAAAAGGCCCTGAAATTAATCGTTTAAAACAGAAAGGGGGTCGGCCGTGTGTCCCATTAAGAATCCACGTCAAGGGCTTTCTTTTTGACTGAAAGTTCAACATACACTGTTTTTCAAAGGAAAAATGTGAAAAAGGGGGAATTGACATGAAATCAAAATTACGTGTACTTCTGGTTTTAATGCTGGCCTTCAGTTTAGTTCTGTCAGGATGTGCAGAAGTGACAACTTCAGATAGTCAAAATCAACAGACTGAAAATGAAAATGATCAGGAAAACAGCACGACGGTTGCCGCAGGTAAAACATATAAGTGGACGCTGGCCACTTCATGGCCGTCCGGCTTGATATTGCAAGACATGGCGACGCAGTTTGCAGAAGAGGTCAAGATTGCCAGTGGCGGACGTTTGATTGTGGAGGTTCATCCCGGTGGGTCGATTGTAGGACCGCTTGAAGTGATGGATGCAGCCAATGCCGGCACGATTGATGCTTTCCACAGTACCCCCGGATACTGGGCCGGAAAAGCGCCTGCCTCAACCCTGTTTATGTCAGTGCCAATGGGATTTGAACCCTTTATGTATCTCACCTGGCTGTACGAAAAAGATGGGTTGGAGTTGTGGCAGGAAACCTATGATAAAGCCGGGTTTAATGTCAAGGTGATTCCGCTGGGTATTACCCATCCCGAATTGCTCGCCCACAGCCATAAGCCTCTGGAAAGTCCGGAAGATTTTAAAGGGTTGAAACATCGTGCTGCCGGGGATCCTGCACAGATTTTTAAACAGATGGGCGTATCGGTTACCACGGTTCCGGGGTCCGAGGTGTATCCGTCGCTTGAAAGGAATGTGATAGATTCGGCTGAATTCAGTACACCTGCTGTAAACAATCAATTGGGCTTCCAGGAAGTTACCGAGTATTTTTCAGGGCCAGGAATGCACCAGACGGCATGTGTCTTTGAACTGACAATTAATAAAGATTCCTGGAATGAACTACCGGATGATTTGAAACGGGCAGTTGAAATTGCGGCACGATCTGTCACCCTGTCTTCCTGGGCGCATGACTTTTCAGAATCGGTGAAAGCGTTGAAAGAATTTGAAAAGGCCGGAAGCAAACCGGTTCGAGTCTCTGATGAGGTGCAAAGAGAATATCGAAAACTCGCCTGGAAGTTTATGGATGAAAAGGGGCAGGAGCATGAAATGTATGGAAAAGTTTGGAACTCTATAAAAGCGCATTATAAAGAGTTTGTTGAATACGAGAACTTCATGGTTCCGATTCGTGAGGGAGAATAACTGGAAGACAGTCGTTCAGGCGGATCTGTTTTTGCCTGAACGGCTGTACCTTTTTTAAAAAGGGGGTTATGAAGATTACCAGGATGATTAAATTCATTGACCGCATCAATGAAAAAATAGCGAGTCTCTTTTCCTGGATGATCCTGATCACCGTATTTGCCCTGTGTTATGAAGTGATCATGCGTTATATTTTTAATGCTCCCACACTATGGAGTTATGATATCACCTACATGGTCACCAGTTTGTTTATAGTCATGGGTCTGGCCTATAATCTTAAGATCGGTGGACATGTATCGGTTGATATTATCTTTAATCGTTTTTCCATTCGCACACAGGCTCTTATTAATATTATTTTTTATTTGCTCTTATTTTTTCCAACCTGGGTTCTCATTGTCAAAATTATGATCCCCCACGTCATGCAGTCATGGGCGTGGAAGGAAACAGCGTCAACAGGAACCTGGATGCCGCCTATCTACCCGTTCAAAACCTGGATCCTGATCGGGATCGTCATTTTTATTTTACAGGGGTTGGCTCAATTCCTTCGCAGTATTCAAACCCTTATTACGGGTGGAGGTGAGCAGGACACATGACGGTTTCCATTGAACTGGTTACGTTTCTGATGCTGGGGTCCTTACTGGTCCTCATTATTATGGGATATCCGATCGGACTGGTACTGGGCGGGGTCGCCACCCTGTTCGGACTAATCTTTATAGGGCCTCAGGTTCTGGATATTTTTATGCTTCGCCTGTTCGGAACCATGTCCAATTACATTCTGGTAGCCGTTCCGCTATTTGTGCTGATGGGCGTGGTGATTGAAAAATCCGGAATCGCCATGAGGTTGTACGATTCCATGTACATTTTGTTTGGGAGGCTGCGCGGCGGACTGGCGGTTGCCACCATTATAACCTGTACGATCTTTGCTACAGCCACCGGTGTGGTGGGGGCATCGGTCGTCACCATGGGCATTATTGCCCTGCCGGCCATGTTAAAATACAGATATGATGCCCCGCTAGCGGCGGGATCCATCTGTGCCGGGGGAACGCTGGGGATTCTGATTCCCCCCAGCATCATGATTCTGGTTTATGGACCGACGGCCGGTGTTTCGGTCGGGGCCCTGTTTTCAGCGGCCTTTATACCCGGATTTGTCCTGGCCCTTCTCTACATTATATATATATTGGTCATCAGTTATCTGAATCCGAAAGTAGGACCAGCCGTGGATACATCAACGGTTCAATACACTACAGCCGAAAAACTGAAACTATTTTTCACCTCGGTGGTTCCGGTGGTCGGTTTGATTTTAACAGTCCTGGGTGCCATTTTCTTCGGACTGGCTTCACCAACGGAAGCGGCTGCACTGGGTAGTGCTTTCTCACTGATTATGGCGGCTGCTTACCGGAAGTTGAATAGGGAGGTCCTTAAAGAAGCGGTGATGCGGACACTGCAGACCAGCTCCATGGTGTATCTGGTCTTGATTGGCGCCGGGTTTTTCACCGGTGTTTTCATGCGTCTGGGAAGTGGGGACGTGATTAAGGAAGTGATTCTGGGGTTGCCCTTTCCGGACTGGGGACTGTTAATCGCCATGTGGTTATTGATTGTGATTCTGGGGATGTTTATCGATTGGATCGGCATTGTGATGATCGTCGTTCCGATTTTTACCCCGATTGCGATGGAACTGGGATTTGATCCGATCTGGTTTGCGATGATGAATATTATTGTGTTGCAGACCTCCTTTATTACGCCGCCCTTCGCTTTTTCCATTTTCATGCTGAAAGGGGTGGCACCGCCGGAGGTGACAACTTCCCATATCTATCGGGGGGTGGTACCTTTTATATTAATTCAATTGTTCAGTCTGATTTTATTCAGTGTTTTCCCGGACCTGATTCTGTTTTTGCCGAGGTATTTCGGGTTGTTATAAGAATTTTTAATAAATGGGCTGTTGATAGATTCACTGTCAGCAGTCTTTTGTTTTGTTTGGAACGATTGTTTGACGAAATCTGGCAATTCCGGCTGACCTTCGGTCAGGTTCGTTCGGTCTTCTCACCGGAATAATAAAGGACTAAAAGTAAGGATACGGTAACAGCCACTTTTTTTATAATAGAGCCGGGCAAAAATTAATTTTATATTTTTGCAAAATTTTTGTTTCTCGATACCGCATAGGCAACCATAAACATACCGAGATAGACGGGGAAGGACATAAACGAGTTCCACTTGAGGGGTTCATAGAGTCCTAGAAAATGAAAAAAAGGCTCTCCTGCAAATGATGTCAACCCTGCGTAAACAACGCCTTTCAACCAGGGGTTCAGATGGGGTTTATATTGAATAAGGCTCATAATGATGACAGGAATCAGTGTGAAGTCACATGGCATTAAAGCAGGTAGTGCCGGTAAAACTTCATATTTATAGATCCACAGTCCATAGGACACGCCCAAAAAATCAAACCAAGATGCCATGATAAGAGTGGTAAAACCGGCAAATAACAATCTCCCCGTGCTTTCTTTTTTTCTGTATTTGATCCATAGAATCCAGGGAATAACAGTCAGTGCCAGTCCAATCCACCATCTCCAGGTAAAAACCACATGCTCCTTCCAGATTCTGATTGTCTCATTTGTGATGTGATTCAACTGTTGATATATGTTTTTCATCTCATTGACTACTTGCAGTTCATCCATAGTTTTGTGTTCCTTTGCATCAATGGTTATATCCGTATTTTTACATCCTTTGATAGTCCTTATACGCGGCAAACTCTTTTGACGCGTTGGACATGATATGAATCATGCTTCCGACAACCAGAATTCACTGGGTTCCTATGTCATTTTTTCGTCCATTTTTTTTAAAAAAGCGTGTTTTATTTTGATTTTTCTGTTAAAATAAACGAGAATAAGACAGACTGGTCGGTCTTTCTGTTTGGACAACAGGTTAAGATCGTAGACGGCAGAGGCATTTGAGGTGATGAAATATGAGCGATAAACCGACCAGGGACCGGATCATTGACGTGGCCCTGAAACTTTTTGAAAAAAACGGCTACCACAATGTTTCCGTCGACCAGATTGTCAAAGAAAGTGAAACCTCCAAGGGGGGATTCTATCACAACTTCAAATCAAAGGATGAGTTGCTCTACACCATTCATGACCAGTTCATCAATTACGTGCTGGAGAAAGCCCAGGAAGCTTACGATCGATGGGAGACCCCGGCTGAACGCCTGTATGCCATCATCAAGTCTTTCGTCAAAATGATTGACTTGTACAAGTCTCACGTAACGGTGTTCTATCAGGAAAGCCTCTATTTATCACCTCAATATTTCAAGGCGATTGAAGTGAAGCGGGACCGTTACAAAGATATGATGTTCAAAGTGATTGAAGATGGCAAGAAAGAGGGCCAGTTCCGTCCGGAACTGCCGGTCCCCATGGTGGCGATGGCCGTATTCGGGATGGTCAACTGGATTTACAAGTGGTACCAGCGGGACGGCTACTATACCATCGAACAGATCGCCGACAGCTATGCGGATATTATTCTCAACTCCATTTTGACGGAAGAAGTGAAGGATAATCCGAAATTTGCCCATATGTTTCTCAGAAACAAATAAGGGACCTGTAAAAAATGAATTCAATGTTATAACCATTCAGACCAACCGGTCGGTCTGGTTGAACTGATAACATTTTTAATTTTTTAATATGTATAAGGAGTGAAGACCAATGCTGAAAATGTATGAAATCAGAGAAATGATCAAACTGGTGGACCAGTCAACCCTTTCCGAACTGGAGGTAGAAGCTGAAGGTGTGCGCATTCACCTCAAAAAAGGAGCAGCGGGAACCGTGTCTGTCCCGGTTGAACAGCCGGTTGCCGAGACACAACCTGCCAAACCGGCTGCCGTTGAACAGACCCAGCCGGCACCCGCTCCGACGGCCGAGCAAGAAAGTAAGCCGGCAGAACCGACACCGGCACCTGCTACAGCCGACGTCGAAGACGAAAATCTGCATCAGATTACATCTCCGATGGTGGGAACTTTCTACAAAGCGCCCGAACCCGGTGCTGATCCGTTCGTCAAACCGGGGGACAAAGTGACCCCGGATACCGTCGTCTGTATCGTGGAAGCGATGAAACTGTTTAACGAAATCGAAGCGGAAGTATCCGGCGAAGTGGTTAAAGTTCTGGTTGAAGACGGTCAACTTGTTGAATACGGTCAGCCTTTATTTCTGGTGAAACCGGAATAGGAGGGGTTCGATGTTTAAAAAAGTTCTGGTAGCCAACCGTGGAGAAATTGCAGTCAGAGTGATCCGGGCCTGCCGCGAACTGGGAATTGAAACCGTTGCAGTTTATTCGACGGCTGACGAGAATGCCCTGCATGTTCAGCTGGCGGATGAAGCCTACTGTATCGGCCCGGCATCCGGAAAAGAAAGTTACCTGAATATGACCAACATCATGAGTCTGGCCACCTCTGTCGGAGTGGATGCCATCCACCCGGGGTATGGTTTTCTCGCCGAGAATGCCGATTTCGCCGACCTCTGCAGGGAATGCAACATCACCTTCATCGGGCCGGATTCCTCAGCCATCAACAAAATGGGGGACAAGGCCATCGCGAAAGAAACGATGAAACAGGCCGGTGTTCCCACCGTTCCGGGTACGGAGGGGATCATCGATGATGTGGAAGAAGCCCTCAAAGTGAGTGAGGAAATCGGTTACCCCGTCATCGTCAAAGCTACAGCCGGCGGTGGAGGAAAAGGGATGAGAACCGCTTACGACGCAGAAGAGTTGAAGAAAGCGGTGCGTCAGGCCCAGAGTGAAGCCGAAACCAGTTTCGGCAATCCCGGCGTCTATATCGAAAAATACCTGGAACAGCCCCGCCACGTAGAAATTCAGATCATGGCGGATAAACACGGAAATGTCATTCATCTCGGGGAAAGAGACTGCTCCGTTCAACGTCGCCATCAGAAATTAATCGAAGAAGCGCCTTCCCCGGCCCTGGACCCGGATATCCGTGAAAAAATGGGGAAAGCCGCCGTTAACGCAGCCCGTGCCGTCAATTATCACGGGGCGGGTACCGTCGAATTTCTGCTGGACGAAGACGGGAACTTTTATTTCATGGAAATGAATACCCGGATTCAGGTGGAGCACCCGGTGACGGAAATGGTGACGCAACTGGACCTGATCAAGGAACAGATTCAGGTGGCAGCCGGCTATCCGTTATCGGTTTCACAGGAAGACATTCAGTTCAACGGATGGAGCATCGAGTGCCGTATCAATGCCGAAAATCCGGCCAAGAATTTCATGCCTTCCCCCGGAAAAATTGAAGGTTATCTCCCGCCGGGCGGATTTGGGGTTCGGGTGGACAGTGCCGCCTATCCCGGCTATGAAATCAACCCCTTTTATGACTCGATGATCGCCAAACTGATCGTCTGGGGGAAAGACCGTCAGGATGCCATCGACCGGATGAAACGGGCCCTGGGAGAGTTTACGATCGAAGGGGTCTATACCACGATTCCTTTTCATCTGAAAATGATGGAACACCCCGACTTCGTCAAAGGGGAATACGATACCAAATTCCTGGAGAAAAACGAGATTAAAGTGGATGAGGATGAAGCGTAGGCGCTTTATTTTCAGATAAAGGGGGAACATGCAGTGAGCAGGAAAGCGGAAGAACAGTATCTAAAATGGCAGGAAGAAACGACGAAAAAGCTGGAACGTTTTCCGGAACGAAAGCCGAAGTTTACCACCTCCTCCGACATTGAAGTAGACCGGTTATACATCCCTGATGAACTGGACGACGAATATGTGGAAAAACAGGGTTTTCCCGGACAGTACCCGTACACCCGCGGGGTTCAGCCCACCATGTACCGGGGCAGATTGTGGACCATGCGCCAGTATGCCGGATTCGGGTCGGCGGAAGAGACCAACCGCCGTTTCCGTTATCTGCTTGAACAGGGGCAGACCGGACTCAGTGTCGCCTTTGATCTACCTACCCAGATCGGTTATGATTCCGATGACCCTATGTCCGTCGGGGAAGTAGGTAAAGTGGGAGTGGCCATCGATTCTCTCGAAGACATGGAAGTGCTTCTGGAAGGGATTCCGCTGGATCAGGTCAGTACCTCAATGACCATCAACGCCCCCGCTTCCGTCCTTCTGGCCATGTATATTGCAGTGGCGGAAAAACAGGGCGTGCCTTCCCACAAACTGGCCGGAACGATTCAAAACGATATTCTGAAGGAATATATCGCCCGGGGAACATACATTTTCCCGCCCAAACCGTCAATGCGACTGATTACGGATATTTTCGCCTACTGCGCAGAAAATGTGCCGAAGTGGAATACGATCAGCATCAGCGGCTATCATATGCGGGAAGCCGGTTCCAATGCGGTGCAGGAAGTGGCGTTTACGCTGGCTAACGGAATCGCCTATGTGGAAGCAGCGATCAACGCCGGACTGGACGTGGATGACTTCGCGCCACAACTGTCGTTCTTTTTCAACGGACACAATAACTTCTTTGAAGAAATCGCCAAGTTCCGGGCGGCTCGCCGGATCTGGGCACGGATCATGAAAGAACGGTTCAAGGCGAAGAAGCCCAAATCGATGCAACTGCGGGTTCATACCCAGACGGGTGGATCCACACTGACGGCCCAGCAGCCCGACAACAACATTGTGCGGGTGGCGATTCAGGCACTGGCCGCTGTACTGGGTGGTACCCAGAGTCTGCACACCAATTCCCGGGACGAAGCGCTGGCTCTCCCGACGGAAGAATCGGCGCGAATTGCCCTGCGCACCCAGCAGATCATTGCCCATGAGACCGGTGTGGCTGATACGGTGGATCCCCTCGCCGGTTCCTATTATGTGGAACATCTGACAGATACCGTGGAAGAGAAGGTGATGGGATACCTCGATAAGATTGAAAAAATGGGTGGTGCCGTGTCCGCTGTGGAACAGGGATACATGCAGCGGGAGATTCACCAGCAGGCCTATGAAACCCAGAAGGCCATCGAAAGCGGCGAGCAGATCGTGGTCGGTATGAACCAGTACCGAATTGAAGAAGAAGAGCAACCGGAACTGCTGCGGGTGGATCCGGCCCTGGCCGAAAAACAGAAACAGCGACTGGAACAATTGAGAAAGAAGCGGGATCATGCTAAAGTGGAACAAACACTTGCTCAATTGAAAAAGGCAGCGGGTACCGATGAAAACCTGATGCCCTACATTCTGGATTGTGTTCGGGCCTATGCCACCGTCGGCGAGATCTGCAACGTCCTGCGGGATGTGTTTGGAGAATATCAGGCGGTATAATGTTGCGTAAGCATTGGAGGTGCAGGAGATGGAGAAGGAAAAAATTCGGGTGTTAATTGCCAAACCGGGACTGGACGGCCATGACCGCGGCGCTCTGGTCATCGCCCAGGCCCTGCGTGATGAAGGGATGGAAGTGATTTATACCGGACTGCGCCAGACGCCGGCGCAGATCGTGTCCAGTGCGATTCAGGAAGATGTGGACTGTATCGGCCTGTCCAGTCTGTCCGGTGCCCATAATGAGCTGTTTCCGGAGGTCATTCGCCTGCTCAAGGAACAGGGAGCCGACGATATTCTGGTGGTCGGCGGCGGTGTGATTCCGGAATCGGATATTCCTTATCTGGAGGAACAGGGGGTTGCGAAAATTTTCACCCCTGGAACGTCCACGAAGGAAACCGCCGATTTCATCCGGGAACAGGTAAAAAAAAAGAAGTTAAACCGGATTGAGGCTCCCAGACAGATCGACCACATCGGAATCGCCGTCCGGTCGATTGAAGAATCCCTTCCCCTGTACCGGGACGTGCTGGGATTAAAGGTGCAGGGCTATGACACCGTCCCCAGCGAAAAGGTGAAGGTGGCGTTTATTGAAATTGGTGAAACACGGATTGAACTCCTAGAACCCACCGATCCGGAAAGCGCCATTGCCCGTTATATCGAGAAAAACGGGGAGGGGATTCACCACATTGCGTTCCAGGTGACAGACATCGAGGGGCACCTTGATCATGTCAAACAAAAACAGGTCCGGTTGATCCACGAACAACCGAAACCGGGTGCCCATGACAGCCTGATCGCGTTTCTGCATCCCAAATCAACCGGCGGGGTTTTGATGGAACTGTGCCAGCCGAAGACACCCGAACAGAACGGAGGTCGGGAACATGAATGAAGAGATGTATAAAAAAATAGATGAGATGTACGAACGAAAACGAAAAGTGGAACTGGGCGGCGGCGACAAACGTATTGACGCTCAGCATAACCGGGGAAAACTGACGGCGCGGGAACGGATTGACCTGCTGCTGGATGAAGGGACGTTTGTGGAACTGGATCCGTTCATTGAACACCGCGCCACCCATTTCGGGATGCAGGATGTAGAAGCTCCCGGCGAAGGGGTGGTGACCGGTTACGGGAAAATCCACGGCCGCACCGTGTATGTCTTTGCCCAGGATTTCACGGTGTTCGGCGGCGCCCTGGGTGAAATGCACGCCAAGAAGATCGTCAAGGTGATGGACCTGGCGGCTCAGAACGGCGCGCCCATCATCGGGCTCAATGACTCCGGGGGCGCACGTATTCAGGAAGGGGTCGTCTCGCTGGATGGTTACGGCCACGTCTTCTACCGCAATTCCATCTATTCCGGTGTGATCCCCCAGATCTCGGTGATCATGGGCCCCTGTGCCGGTGGAGCGGTCTACTCTCCGGCGATTACGGATTTTGTGTTCATGGTGGAGAAAACGAGCCAGATGTTTATCACCGGACCCAAGGTCATTGAGACGGTTACCGGAGAAAAGATTTCCTCCGAAGATCTGGGCGGTGCGAAGGTTCACGGCTCCACCAGCGGCAATGCCCATTTTACGGCATCCAGTGAACCGGAAGTGCTGGAACAGGTACGGAAACTGATCCGCTTTTTGCCCCAGAATAATCAGGAAAAACCGCCGGCGATTTCGCCCAATGGCGAAGAGGACTGGATTGAAGAGCTGGCGGAAGTGGTGCCGGTTGAAGGAACGCGGGTTTACGATGTTCGCAAAGTGATCGAGCTGGTGCTCGACAAGAGCGACTTTATGGAAGTGCAGAAAGACTTTGCGAAAAATATTGTGGTCGGATTCGGCCGCCTGAATGGGGAAACGGTGGGCATCATCGCCAATCAGCCCAAGGTGATGGCCGGCGGCCTCGATATCAATGCGTCGGACAAGCTGGCCCGTTTTATCCGTTTCTGTGACTGTTTCAATATTCCGCTGATCACGTTTGAAGATGTAACCGGCTTTTTCCCGGGTATCAACCAGGAGCACGGTGGCATTATCCGGCACGGGGCGAAGATTCTTTACGCTTATTCAGAAGCGACGGTGCCGAAGATCACGGTTATTTTGCGAAAAGCGTTCGGCGGCGCATATGTGGCGCTGAACTCCAAGGCGATCGGGGCGGATATCGTCTATGCCTGGCCCAATGCGGAAATTGCGGTGATGGGTCCGGAAGGGGCGGCCAATATTATTTTTGCCAAAGAGATTGAGAAGAGTGACAATCCGCAACAGACCCGCCAGGAGAAAATTGCTGAATACCGGGAGCGGTTCGCCAATCCGTATGTGGCGGCATCCCACGGGATGGTGGATGATGTGATCGATCCCCGGGAGACGCGGCTTAAGTTGAAGCAGGCACTGGAGATGTTGAAGAATAAGCAGGACAGCCGTCCGAGCAAGAAACACGGAAACATTCCGCTTTAGTAATGGGGCAGGTTTTGGAACTGACTCTCAGCTTGTCGACAAAGACTTTTGTCGGCAGGCTTTTTTATTATCAACATCAAAGGAAGGCATTTAGATGTTAGGCAAACAGGAAGAAATATGGGAAAGTTGGTTCCAAAGAATCACCGGTAGTTTAAAAAGTCAAACCAGTTATAATAACGAATCGTGTATAAACCAACCAATATAAAATTACAATTAATAAAAATATCATAGCTTCCAGGAGATCTGAAGGTGGTTTCTGCCCTGTCTTTAGCCAAAACGGAAGTTCTATTTGATGCCTATAAAAAAACCATTCGATACCAAAAAAAGTAATGAAAATAAGTAATATAACAAATAAATACATAAGGAAGTCATAAGCGGGATTTTGAGAAGAAATCCATACACCAGAAGAAAAACCATGAATGGCAAATAATACAATTCCCCAAACGAATGCCAGCGTAGAAGTAATGAAGAAGAACTTTAGCATATTGCGAATAAAGAAAATACTAATTAACATACTAACGATTAATATGACAAGTAATGCGACCACATTTTTATCCTCCTATACATGAAATCTCCTTATTATTTCATAACCATTTCTTAATCTGAGTACAACCCCTTCCATGTTATCTAAAACTGAAAAAATAATAGAAAATATTCTTGTCTATTATTTTTAAAAATACGATTTGAAAACAGTGAAGTAAAGAAAAAATCATTATTTTTTCTGAAGGCGACTCTTTCTTCCTTGAAAAAATAGGCGCTTGACCTATTGCGGGACAACAGCCCGGGGCATAGTCTGACAGTGATAAACGCACAGAAGGAGGAGTCCCATGAACGCATATAAAGAAAAGAAGAGTGCGAAAAAAAGCCTGTTGCAAAGACTTCAGGAACTGGAATTTGCTCTGGTTGAATTGCAGCTTTACCTGGATACGCACCCCGGCGACCAGCGGGCCGTCATGCAGTTTAACCAGCTCTCCCGGAAAATGAAACAGGTGATGTATATGTACGAAAGCAAATACGGCCCTCTTTTACAGTATGGACACTCTTTATCCCCGTACAAGTGGGTCTGGCCCTATACTCCCTGGCCTTGGGAAATTCATTATTAAAGGAGGCGGATGATTATGTGGATTTATGAGAAGAAACTGCAGATTCCGGTCAGGGTGAATAAACCGAATCCAAAGCTGGCGAAGTTTTTGATTGAGCAATATGGCGGAGCGGACGGAGAGTTGTCAGCGGCACTCCGTTATCTGAATCAGCGCTACAGTATGCCGAATAAAAGAGCGAAAGCGTTGCTGACGGACATTGGTACGGAGGAAATGGCCCATCTTGAGGTCATTGCCACACTGGTCTATAAACTGGTCAAGGATGCGACACCGGAGCAGATGAAGGAAGCCGGACTGGGTGAGTATTATGCCGATCATGACAAGGCGCTGTTCTACGTCAATGCGGCCGGAAACCCATGGACGGCGACCTATATTCAGGCCAAAGGGGACCCGATCGCCGATCTGGCGGAAGATATCGCGGCCGAGGAAAAGGCACGCGCCACCTACCAGTGGCTGATTAATCTGTCTGATGATCCGGATGTGAATGAGGCGCTCAAATTCCTGCGCGAGCGGGAGGTAGTGCATTCCCAGCGTTTCCGTGAGGCGCTGTATCTGGTGGAAGAGGATTATAAGAAATACAAGTATGAAAGAGAGGAGGGGGAACTATGGGAGACGAAGGACATGTTTACGAGCACGGAAGGGATTACGCCGGAGGATTTTCTCCGCTAGGTAAAGGCAAAGGACTCGGGTATCCGCCGGTCAATATCCCGCCGGTGAAGCCAATACCGTTTGATACATTTTCGGGTCAGTTTCCGTTATCGGTGGCGCTCAGGAAAGGCACGCTGTTTAAGTGGTTGTATGATCCGTATCATGATCCTTATGAGGATGGGGATAGCAGTAGTTCGTCGGATTGGGATTAGATCTTGAAAAAGAGATGTGAAAAAGCGGCGGGCAGGTGTCCGCCGTTTTTAAGCTCACGTGTTATCTGGGAGACTTGTCCGCGTGAAATAGATTCTATTCCTAAACTGTTGGCTAGTTTCTTGATTTTTCTTGTCGAAACGCCGTTGATATATGCTTCTTGAATGACTTGAATTAAGGCCGTTTCTGAACGTGATTTCTCTGTGACAAAGAAGGGAACATAGCCTCCTTTGCGAAGTTTGGGAACAAAGAGATACATGGTCCCCATCCTTGTGTCAAAACGTCGGACTCGATAGCCCGAGCGATAACCGGTACGTTCCTCCGTCCTTTCAGACTTTTGAGCTTGTGGTGAGTTCAGCTTCCATCAGTTGTTCACAGAGACATTGAAGCATAGACAACATGGGATCTTGTTCAGACATAAACTGAAGTAGCATTTGTTCAAAAGATACGGTAGAATTTTGGTAGGCCATCGTTTGCAACTCCTTTTCGGTTTGGTGGACACTTACCTATTCGGAGTTGCCGATGGCTTTTCCTCTTTTTACTTTTTGCGAACTTAATTATACGTTATCGATTGAAGTAAATTAAAAGAGTTAAGTAAAAGGTTGTCGAAAGTTTTTCAATATTGGTGTTATGAGCGAAGTAAAAAGAGGCGATTAGAAGTAGGGATCATAACGGTGATCCATACCTTACTCACATTCATGTACTTGTGGGAGAGATTTAAAATTCAACTTGATTTAGAACAAGGAGAAGAGGTAGAAACGCATTGTCCGGAATGTAATGGGACAATGCGTATGGTGAAAGATCAGTCTGATAATTGATTGAAACCCTGGGTGAAAGAGAGGTCGCGCTAGCGACTTTGTTCTGATCATAGACCTTTCGGGGTTTTTTAAAGTTTTCTTTCGGAAAACATGACTTGTTTTGCGTCTCCACGGTTGGTTACTCCTAAGGTCTTATAAATAGAACTGAGATAATTTTTAACCGTTCCCTTGGATAGATGGAGAAGGTCAGCAATGTCTGTATTGCTATGATTATTCAATAAGAGCAGCAAAATTTGTTTCTCACGGAGGGAAAATAACGGCTCCCATTTCCCCCATGACTGTTGTTTTACATACTTAGTAATCTCATCCTCACTATAGAACATTTGCCTTTTTTGTTGTGATGCTAAGCTGTTGGCAAGCTTTTTAGATGCAAGGGAAGGGAGTACCATTTTACCGGAAATGACGGAATGAATCACTCGCACAATCTCATCGGTTTCCCATTCCTTTAGTATAAAACCGCTCGCTCCATTAATCATCGCTTGAATTACGTTGTTGTCATCCGGCAGTGACGTAATGAGCAAAATATGTACATTTGGAAACTCTTTCTTGATTACTTTTGTTGCTTCCAACCCGTTCATTTCGGGCATATAAATATCGATCAACATGACGTTCGGCTGTTTTTCTGCTGCCAGCTTCACTGCACTTTTTCCATTATCAGCTGTGCCGATTATTTCTATATCCTCTTGTAAATCTAATATAGTTTTGAGTCCGTCCCGCACGATTGGATGGTCATCTGCCACAGCTACCTTAATCGTTTTCATTTAAGCACCCTCCTGTCCGTTGGTTGCACTTGTGTCGAAGTCGGGTTAAGCGGCATCGTTATCGAAAGCTGACAGCCACCCTCTCTATTCCTTGATATTTTCATAACTCCTTTTAACTGTTTCACCCTTTCCTGCATAGCGGACAATCCAAAGCCGTATTGCCAAGCTAATGGCATGGTGCCGTTATCCTGCAGCAAGAAATGAATGTGTCCATCTTTAAAGTTCAGTGAAAATTGAAAGGTTGAACATTTCCCATGCTTAATGCCATTCGTGAGGCCTTCCTGTAACGCGCGATACAGCGTTAATTCCTGCTGTGGATTCATAGGTGGAAGCTCTGAGATAGTAGTATCAATCATTACACCAGTATGTGTACGAGTTTCTTCTATTAATGCTTTAAGACTTTTCTCAAAATGAATAAATGATTGCTGCTTATGTAAGGTTTTCACCGATTTTCGCACATTCTCCAAGCTGTTTTTCACCTGTTTCCTGGCAAGGTCGAGCTTGTCAATCGCTTCGTCTGTTTTATGGTGCAGCATTAATTGCTTTCCTGTTTCCATACCGACAAGAGCGGTGGTTAACGTATGACCGATCGTATCGTGAAATTCTCTGGAGAGTCGCACCCGTTCCTCCATCAAAGTTTTTTCTTCTAAGTGTTGTTGATTGCGCTTTAACTTTTCGTAGGCATAATTTAGTTGCTCCTTTTGCAAGTTCGCTTTCTGCGTCACGTAGCTAAAGCCGAATATCAGTCCATACTCCAGTATACGAGGAATCACAAAGTGGATTTCTTCGAATGGCGGCTGATTATAGTGTAAATAAATCCCGTACACAAACCCTAAATAACAGAAAAGCGCAAACGGGACACTGAATTTGACAGAGGTCTTGTAAGCAGCTTCGGCTAAAATAATGAAAAAATAGATTTGTGGGATGAAAGAACCGTCTATGATTTGTATGGCAAAAGCAATTCCCCATTGAATCAATAACATGAGCAGATTAGGCCAACTTGAGAAGTTGATACTATAGAGATGGTGGCGTATGACTTGAAGTGCTGAATATACAAGTGCTAATGCTAAGAGTTCAGTCCATATATCTGGATTACCCGTTTTTAAGAACAGCATCGGAACGAGTAATGAAAAATACATGATGACGGTAAGTATTGTCGTGGGTCTATACAACATGGGGTCACCTTCCTTATGATTCCTTTATTATACCTATATTATACCTATTCTTCTATTAAAAAAAAAACCGTGATGCCTATTGTATTGTGATTTTGTTAGATTTTCCCATGCAAAAATTATGACCTTTTTTGGAAAAAAAGTGACTGTTTATGACCTATGATTAGGTACTTTATTCCCTTATGATTATGGTGTTAGGAAATATTAAAGAGAAGGGAAAAAGTGGAAATGAAACGAATCGTATATGTTTATTTCGTGTTTATTTTATTCTATACATTGACTTTCAGTGTAAGTGAAAATGCGTCAGTTTCGGCTTATTCAAGTGAAGGACAAAGGACTTCTTTACAACAATTAGCTACGGGCAAGTATCATACACTGGCCCTGAAGTCGGATGGCAGTGTAGTTGCCTGGGGGAGTGAAAATATTAATCATGACTTTGGACAGAGTACGGTTCCATCCGAAGCATCCTCTGGAGTTTCAGCGATTGCTGCCGGAGGTGAGCATTCACTTGCGTTAAAAACAGACGGTAGCGTGATTGCCTGGGGTAATGATGGAGACGGTCAAAGTACGGTGCCTGTAGAAGCAACCTCAGGAATAGTTGCTATCGCAGCGGGCCATGCTCATTCGTTGGCCTTGAAATCAGATGGGAGTGTTGTGGCTTGGGGGAGTGATAACTATGGACAAAGTACGGTGCCGGCAGGAGGTTCCAGCGATGTCATAGCGATCGCTGCGGGAGACGATCACTCATTGGCGTTGAAGTCAGACGGTAGTGTTGTCGCCTGGGGACGGAACTCGTTGGGACAAACTACAGTTCCTGCGGGAGCATCCACCGAAGTAGTGGCGATCGCTGCCGGAGGATTTCATTCGCTTGCGTTGAAATCAGATGGGAGTGTTGTGGCTTGGGGGAGTGATAACTATGGACAAAGTACGGTGCCGGCAGGAGGTTCCAGCGATGTCATAGCGATCGCTGCGGGAGACGATCACTCATTGGCGTTGAAGTCAGACGGTAGTGTTGTCGCCTGGGGATCGGATAGCTATGGACAAAGCACGGTGCCCACAGATGCATCTACCAGTGTGTCGGCGATCGTAGCGGATGGTTATCATTCGTTGGTATTAAAAGCAGACGGTAATATTGTCTCCTGGGGAAATAACGATGATGGACAGATTAATGTCCCCTCAGGGTTAACGGTCCCTGTTAAGGCAGAAGCAATCGCTACAGGCTACGGTCACGCACTTGTGTTAAAAACAGATGGCACGATTGACGGCTGGGGGCGTAATGTATATGGACAGACGAATGTGCCATCGGGCTTGGAAAATGTTGTTGCTATTGACGCGGGTCGTGAACACTCTTTAGCGTTGAAGTCAGACGGAAATGTAGTCGCCTGGGGCAATAGTGATTTCGGACAGACGAATGTGCCATCGGGCTTGAATGATGCTATTGCGATTGTCGCGGGAGTACACCATTCATTGGCTTTGAGGTCAGATGGAAGTGTAGTCGCTTGGGGGAATAATGAGTATAATCAGATCAATGTCCCCATTGATGCACAGAGTGGTGTGAAATCCATTGCCGCAGGATTCACACATTCATTGGCACTTAAGTCAGACGGTAGCGTGATTGCCTGGGGAAGCGATATTCATGGTGAATCCATGGTACCGACAGCCGCGCAGAGTGGTGTGATTTCGATTGCTGCAGGATATTCTTATTCTATGGCCTTGAAGTCAGATGGTACGTTGGTTGCCTGGGGTCGTAATGATTTCGGACAGACGGATGTACCGGCGGGCTTGGATGATGCTGTTGCCATTGCCGCAGGAGAATACCATTCCATGGCCTTGAAGTCGGATGGTACGGTGGTTGCCTGGGGACGAAATAATCGTGGACAGACGGATGTACCGGCGGGCTTGGATGATGTCGTTGCCATTGCCGCAGGAGAATCCACTTCCATGGCCTTAAAGTCGGATGGTACGGTGGTTGTTTGGGGGCTTAATATTGGCCAAGCGGATATTCCTGGAAATAAGCTTTTGAACGATTTAACAATTGATGAAGGTGAAGTGAGCCCTGCTTTTGATCCAAATGTCACCGATTATTCACTGTATGTAGATGGTTCGACGGGAAGTGTTCATCTTACGGCTTTACTATCTGATTCGGATTATACAGGATTAATCGTGAACGATCAGGAACTGTCGAGTGGTCATCCTTTTGTCGTACCTTTAACTGGAAGCTCTACAGTAATCCCGATTCAGGTTGAACCGTATTTCTTTTCGGGGCAGACGTATACAGTCACGGTAAATAAAGACTTAACACCGCCATCTGTCAATTTTGGTACGAACGGCAGTGAAACGTATGCGCAGTCAGCACATACGATGGTAACTGTGGATGATACGGAAAGCGGTCTAGATTCAAATTCCTTGCAATACGTATGGACACAGAGTGCCAGCACTCCGGGAGCGGGAGTATCGTGGACATCGTTTGCCAGTGGAGATACGCTATCGATCAACGGCGTGGATGGGGATTGGTATCTGCACGTAAAGGCACAGGATGAGGTTGGCAACACGGTGAATATAGCAACGAACCGTTTTCGTTTGGATAATAGCTCACCCGTGGTTACGATAGAGTTTCAGAAAGATGATGGCTCCCTTTATACGAGTGGTGATTGGACAAATCAGAATGTAACCGCCAATGTCTATGCAGAAGATGACTATAGCGGAATCCAAACGATAGAGATATCTACGGATGATGGATTGTCATGGAATCCGTATGGTGTTCCTCTTTCATTTGCGTCGGAGGGTACCTATACGTTACAGGCACGAGCCGTAGATAACGTCGGGCTTACAAGCTCGGTTGTATCGAAGACAGTGAATATTAATCGCAGTGGATTGATTTTGGAAGTACCACTAACATTTGCTGACGATGGTACTGCATATACAAGCGGTGAATGGACGAAGCGTAGTGTGACTGCCAGTGTTTATGCGTACCATACGACTCCCGGAGTATCCGTCACATCTATCAGCTATTCATTGGATGGGGGAACCACCTGGAGCGAATATCATACGCCGCTTTCATTTACAGCTGAAGGTACTCATACATTGGATGTAAAAGCTAATGACAGTGCAGGCAACGAGATTCGATTGACCCCTGCTCAAAAGATCCGAATTGACCGGACAGCCCCAATCGTCGTTATTGACAATAACGGAAGCGAGAGTTTTGCGCATTCGGCATCGACGATCGTAACCGTGAGTGACAATGAAAGCGGAGTGAATTCGGGCTCCTTGAAATACGTATGGACACAGAGTGCCAGCACTCCGGGAGCGGGAGTTTCATGGACATCGTTTGCCAGTGGGGATACGCTGTCCATGAGTGGAGTAAATGGCGATTGGTATCTGCATATTAAGGCGCAGGATGCAGTTGGTAATACGGTAGACAAAGCAACAAATCGTTTCCGTTTGAGAGCAGATACGTCTTCATCAGCATCGCAATCAAAATCGTCACCAGCTTATCGAATCATTGCTGATGAGGGAGGAAGCACGAGACTTGTTGTTAGCCCAACGATTATTCATAAAGTTGCCCATTTAGACAGCTTTGAAGAAAAAGTTAAGATAACAGAACGAATGTTGATGGACGCATTAACTGAATTAAACAGAAATGAGAACCTGTTGTTAACGATTGCGATAGATGATACGCAACGAAAGATACAAGTGGAATTTCCAGCTGACGCGCTGATGCGTATTCATAACAGTATACCGAATCTCAAGCTCGAAGTGGAGTTAAATGATTCCCGTTATCAGTTGTCAATCAATAGTCTTGAATTGGAACGACGCGCAGCCCAGCTCGGTGAGGAACTGAAGGACCTGAAGTTGCACGTCATTATGCAGCGAGCTGATGAAGCGGAGGAACGAGTAATTGGACAGCTTGCTATTGCAAAGGGACTTCAGTTAGCTGGCCCAGTCATCGATTTCAAAGTGAGGGTTGAAGCTGAGAGTCAGACGTTGGAGCTTGATAATTTCGGCCGAGCATACATGGAGAGAGCTATCTTGTTACTTGGTGATTCAGATGACAAGCAGCTTATCGGAGTTCTATATGATCCTGATACCCAAACCTTTTCATATATTCCATCCCAATTGGGTACTCGGTCGGATGGTACGAAGGAAGTGGTTATGTATGTGCCTCATAATAGTATGTATACAGTACTTGAAACTTCAAATGTAAGCTTTGAGGATTTGCAAGGTCACTGGGCTCAGGATGACATCGAGCTGATGGCGTCGAGGCTAATTATACAAGGCGTGGGAGGGAATCAATTTTCCCCGGATCAAACGATTACACGTGCAGAATTTACAGCGTTGTTAGTACGCTCTCTTGGTTTATCCTTGAATCGAAGTATAGAAACATCTGCTTTTGATGATGTGAATAGTGAAGCATGGTATGCTCCTGCAATAGAAGCTGCGGTACAAGCTGGTCTTGTTAAGGGGGTGTCAGCAGATCACTTTGCACCCAATGCTCCCATCACGCGTGAACAAATGATGGTACTGATCGCGAACGCGATGACGTTTACAGGAGTTCACAAGGAGGAAACACCTGCTTTGACAGATGAAGCTGTACTTGCAGCATTCAAGGATCGCAATTCTATCTCCAGTTGGGCAGAGAATGCTACGATCGAAGTCGTGCAGGCGGGTATTGTGCAGGGGCTGAAGGAAGATAAGCTTGCCCCCGGTATGTATGCAACGCGGGCACAAGCAGTGGTAATATTGAAAAGATATTTAGTATACGTTGATTTTCTTCAAGAATAAACGATTTTGCAGAAGAAGATGCTATTTTTTTCATTGCACATTATCGCTCTTATGTGTCGTTTAGTCTTCGTAATGCGCAGTAATTCTTGTTGAGATTGTATAGGTCAACCAAAGCCCCTATTAGCCTAATGATTACTAAAAAAGAAACAGCGTGTCAGCCAACACGCTGTTTCCGCTGTTCAGGTTGCGCATCGTCCCCTGAGGATTTAGATGACCTGATCCGGAGGGATTGGTCATGAAAGAACAAATTGATGGGGCATGCCTGAAACTAAAATTGTCGACCATCCGCTAAGAGTGGCAGAGTAGTGCAGGTTACTGTAAATCTTTTTCTTGATTTACGAATAGAGAAAAAGGTTCAATCAATAGAGAATTTTCTTGTCAATGGAGAGATAAAACGTTAAAAGAAATTGAACAGGTTTAACAAGGGTGATAATCGAAAATAAAAAGGATGGTTATATGACTAATTACAGTAAATTGTTAAAAATAATAGAACAATATTACCCCAAAAATATTTCATATGAAGATCCGATGTATAAATTGACCTCTCAATATTTAAATTTGTTCTCTAAAAAAAAGGAATATATGAATAACAAATTGTTAAAATATAGATTTAACAAACCGCTAATCAATTTATTTAAAGGATATGAGGTAATTAATAGGACGGATTTTGAATCTAGTAATTGTTATGAATATAGAATTTTACTTCATAAAAATCAAAAAATTTTAGATGATGATATTGAATTAATGAATCACTTAAATGGGAAGAGGGTAGACCTATTCATATTTATTAGTATACTGGAAAAATATTATTATTATTTCACAAACGAAACTTTATATGATTTTAATATAAAAAAATGGAGTTTCAAAAATGTTAAATTACCCAATAGAATTTTACCCCTAGTATCTGAATTTAATAATTTTATGTCGCATAAAGGGTATGAAAAATTAGATGACACCATGGTAAGAAGAATAGTTGATGAGATAGAAACTGAACATATAGAAAAAGGAAAAGTGAACATTTTCAACTGTCTTTTTACGGATTTAATTTCATTAAATTAATGTTTGATTAGTGTATATACAGTTAAGTCCATATAATTGTGTAAAAAGAAATCTATAAAAAAGGGAGCCATTTTC
>JACDOE010000012.1 GCA_017656255.1 Bacillaceae bacterium | reverse complement strand
CGTTCTTCTGTTCAGTTTTCAAGGAACTTCATTGCTGTCTCGTTAACAGCGACGTATTTTAATTTAACACAATCTTCGTTGAAAATCAACAACTTATTTTTGCCAGTTCGGCACATATTTAAACTATTTCAGTCCGCCTTCTTTTTTGGCGACAGAAAGTAATTTAACACAGATATTTTTTAAAATCAACTGGTTTTTTAATCCAACCTGGCCTGTTTATTTAAATCTTGATTTTAACTCATTCAGGACATCATCAAGCGGCAGTTTCTCCTCACGCAACAGAACCATCACATGATAGATCAAGTCACTCACTTCATACCGCAATTCTTCATGACTGTGGTTTTTAGCAGCGATAATGACTTCCGCCGCTTCTTCTCCCACTTTCTTGAGGATTTTGTCGATCCCTTTTTCAAACAGATAGGTGGTATAAGCCCCTTCCGGACGTTCCGCCTCTCGTTCCGCAATTCGTTTTTCCAGACTGTTGATAATCTCGAAACGATCTCCGCTTGTCTCCTGACCACCCTCCGTAAAGCAGGTATAGGTACCATTATGGCAGGCCGGTCCCTGCGGGATCACCTGAATCAACAGGGTATCCCCATCACAGTCATAGCGAACCTCCTGAACAGACTGGGTGTTCCCCGATGTGGCTCCCTTGTGCCAGAGTTCCTGCCGTGAACGACTCCAGAACCAGGTCTCCCTGGTTTCCAGGGTTTTTAAGAGCGACTCTCTGTTCATATAAGCAAGCATCAGTACTTCTTTACTCTGGGCATCCTGAATAATGGTAGGGACAAGTCCCTGTTCATCAAATTTTACGTTTTCTATATCAAAGTCAAACGACCGGGTCATCGAATCTCCAGTCCCCTTTCTTTCAAGTAAGATTTTACTTCTTCAATCGATGTTTCTTTGTAATGGAAAATGGATGCTGCTAGGGCTGCATCAGCTTTTCCTTCGACAAATGCTTCATAAAAATGGGCTTTGTTTCCCGCCCCTCCCGACGCAATCACCGGGATGTTGACAGCTTCCGACACCGTTCGGGTCAACGGCAGGTCAAAGCCATCTTTACTGCCGTCCGTATCCATACTGGTCAGCAGAATTTCGCCGGCTCCCAGTTCTTCAACCTTCCGGCTCCATTCGATTGCATCCAGGTCCGTTTCACGCCGTCCCCCGTGAGTATAGACGCGCCATTTTTTCTCATCGGGATGATATTTGGCGTCAATCGCCACCACGATACATTGACTGCCGAAGGTTTCCGCCCCTGCAGAGATCAATTCCGGATTATGAACAGCTGCCGTATTCATCGAAATCTTGTCCGCTCCAGCCAGCAGAAGTTTTCGCATATCTTCCACACTATTGATCCCGCCACCGACGGTAAAAGGAATGGTCACTTTAGCGGCCGTTTCCAACACAACTTCCACCATCGTTTTCCGCCCTTCATGGGATGCGGATATGTCCAGAAACACCAGTTCATCCGCCCCCTGACGACTGTAGAGTTCCGCCAGTTCCACCGGATCGCCGGCATCCCGCAGATTAACAAATTGTACACCTTTGACCACACGTCCATCCTTAACATCGAGGCAGGGAATAATTCGCTTTGTGATCATGTCGTTATCCCCCTAACTTTTCCATCACGTCTTTCAATGACACGTTTCCGGTATAGAGTGCCTTTCCCACAATGACGCCTGAAATCCCCTCATTCACATGAGACGCCAGTTGATCAATATCTTCCGGTCTGCTGACACCACCGGATGCAATGACTGATACACCTGCCTGCTGCGCCAGTTGAAGATTTCCTTCGACATTCGGCCCCTGCAGGGTACCATCTCTGGAAATATCGGTATAAATAAAAGTCTCCGCCCCTTTTGCCTTCAATTCCCGGGCCAGTTCTTCCGCTCTCACTTCCGATGTCTCCAGCCAGCCGTGGGTGGCCACATATCCGTTCCGTGCATCAATTCCGATGGCCACACGATTCCCGTACTTATCCAGAACCCGCTCGGTAAACGCCTTATCCTGGATCGCCGCCGTTCCAATAATCACCCGGGAAATCCCGTTTTGCAGGAAATGATCAACGGCTTCCATCGTCCGGAGTCCGCCGCCCACCTGAATCGGAACATCCACCTGCCGGGCAATCCCGGTGATGATCTCCCGGTTAACCTGAGTGCCTTCTTTCGCTCCGTCCAGATCAACAAGATGAAGCCATGCCGCGCCTTCTTCAACCCATTTCTTCGCCATCTGCAGCGGTTCGCCGTAAACGGTCTCCTGATTATAATCTCCCTGCAGCAGACGGACACATTTTCCGCCTCGGATATCAATCGCCGGATAGACAATAAAACTCATGCTTTAACCTCCCCACAGCGGGATGCAAAATTATCCAGCAGTTTCATCCCGACATCCCCGCTTTTTTCCGGATGAAATTGCATGCCGCAGACCTGGTCGCGCCCCACGATGGCGGGAACTTCCCCGTAGTAATCCGTCACCGCCCACAGCACGTCACGATCCGTCGGTTGAACATAATAGGAATGAACAAAATAGACGTGTCCTTCCTCCACCCCGTCAAAAAGAGGCACTTGTTTCTGAAAAGAAAGCCGGTTCCAGCCCATATGCGGTACTTTAAAATCACCCTGAAAACGGACCACATTTCCGGGCAGGATTCCTAGTCCCTCGTGATGCCCGTGCTCTTCACTGCTTTCAAACAACAATTGCATGCCAAGACAGATCCCGAGAAACGGTTTTCCACTGCCAATGTAATCACGGATAGCGGACACCATCCCCATCTCACGCAAATGGTCCATGGCATCCCCGAAGGCGCCGACACCCGGCAGAATCACGCCGTCACAGGCATCCAGCTCTTCCGGTTTAGACAAAATGCGGTAGTCGTAGCCAAGCCGTTCCAGCGCCTTGCTGACACTATGCAAATTCCCCATTCCGTAATCAATGATGCCGATCATGTTATAACATTCCTTTCGTTGAGGGAATTCCTTTCACCCTGGGATCAAGGGAGGTTGCTTCATCCAGCGCTCTGCCCAGCGCTTTAAAAATGGCTTCAATCATATGATGGGTGTTGGTGCCATAGTGTAAAATCACATGCAGGTTCATCCGCGCTTCCAGAGCCAGTTTCCAGAGAAATTCATGAACCAGTTCTACCGGAAAATCACCGACCTGCTGTGCCGTATATTCGGCTCTGTATTCCAGATGGGGGCGATTACTCAGGTCAATCACCACCTGGGCAAGAGATTCATCCATCGGAACAAAGGCATTTCCGTAGCGGCGAATCCCGGCTTTGTCTCCCAGCGCTTCCTTCAGGGCCTGCCCGAGACAGATGGCGATATCTTCAACCGTGTGATGGTAATCGATCTCAATATCGCCTTCCGCTTCCACCGAAAGGTCAAAGTGCCCGTGTCTTGCAAACAAATCCAGCATATGGGTCAAAAACGGCACACCGGTATTCAGCCGGGAAATCCCTTCCCCATCAATGGCAAAAGCCAGTTGAATATCTGTTTCGTTTGTTTTACGCTTGATTTCCGCTTGCCTTGTTTTGTTTTCCATCATCATATCCTCCCCTCTAGATCCCGCGGTTTCGGGTCCGTTTCAGGCGTGCTTCCACAGCCCGGGCATGGGCCTCCAGCCCTTCCATCCGGGCGAGCGATGCGATTTTTCCGGCATTGTGGGCCAGGTCCTTTCCGCTATAATAAATCACACTTGATTTTTTAATAAAGTCATCCACATGAAGTGGTGAGGAAAAACGGGCTGTTCCATTAGTCGGGAGGACGTGATTAGGGCCGGCGAAATAATCGCCGATCGGCTCCGAACTGTACTCCCCTAGAAAAACAGCTCCGGCATTGCGAACTTTACCCACCTGCTCCAGCGGACGCTCAATCAGAAGCTCCAGGTGTTCCGGTGCCAGACGGTTGACAACGTCAAAACCCTGTTCCAGATTCTCTACCACACAGATTGCCCCATACTGTTCAATGGATTTACCGGCGATCTCCTTACGGGGCAGTTCCGCCAGCTGTTTTTCCACCTCCTGCCGAACCTGTTCAGCCAGCTGACGGCTGGGGGTGACCAGAACCGCGGAAGCCATCACATCATGTTCCGCCTGGGATAAAAGATCTGCCGCCACAAATTCCGGGTCCGCCGAATCATCGGCCAGGACTACAATTTCACTGGGACCGGCGATCATGTCGATATCGACAATTCCAAACACTTCCCGTTTGGCCAGGGCGACAAATATATTGCCGGGACCCGTAATCTTATCCACCCGTTCAATGGTTTCCGTTCCATAAGCTAGTGCTGCCACTGCCTGGGCTCCGCCCACTTTATAGATCTCGTTGATACCCAGCAGATCAGCTGCCGCCAGGACTCCCGGATTCAATTTCCCGTCTTTGCCCGGCGGGGTGACCATCACAATTTCCTCTACCCCGGCTACCTGGGCGGGGATTGCATTCATCAAAACCGAAGACGGATAAGCGGCGGTACCACCCGGAACGTAGATTCCGACCCGGCGAAGCGGGCGAATCATCTGACCCAGGATGGTTCCGGAATCCTCGGTCATCCACCAGGACTGGCGCGTCTGTTTTTCATGATAACGCCGGATATTTTCGGCCGCTTGTTCCAGAGCCGACATCACGTCGGGATCCAGTTGAGCACGCCCTGCTCTTCTTTCTTCGTCTGTGACCAAAAATGACGCCAGTTTGATCCCGTCAAATTTTTCAGTATAGCGTCTGACCGCCGAGTCCCCTTCACGCCTGACTGAATCGAGGATATCCAGCACGATTCGACGCTGTTCTTCCGTTCCCTGGCTCACTTCACGCTGTATATCCAGTTCATCCGCATTGACGATCCGCATCATTCTGTTTCCCCCTTCCCGATAACGGAAGAAAATCGCTGGCAGATATGATCCACCTGCTGGCTTTTCATCCGGTAGCTGACCCGGTTAGCGATGAGCCGGGAGGTTATCGGCATGATGTATTCCAGTTCCACCAGCCCGTTTTCCCGAAGCGTCCGGCCTGTGGATACGATATCAACGATCCGGTCTGCCAGTCCGATCAACGGTGCCAGTTCGATCGATCCGTTCAATTTGATGACCTCTACCTGATGTCCCTGTTCACGGAAATAACGGGAAGCAAGGCGCGGATATTTGGTGGCCACCCGGGGGGTATGAGTCGGTTTCCAGTCTGGAAGCCCTGCCACCGCCATATGGCACCGGCTGATTTCCAGATCCAGCAGTTCATAGACATCCCGTTCTTCTTCCACCAGTACATCTTTACCCACAACGCCCAGATCCGCTGTACCGTATTCCACATACGTCGGTACATCCACCGGTTTGGCCAGCATAAAGCGTAACCCGGCTTCGGGAACATCAATAATCAGCCTGCGGGATTCCTCAAATTCGGGAGGCAGAGGGAGTTCCGCTTTTCTGAGCAATTCGACCGCTTCTTCAAATATACGGCCTTTCGGCATGGCGATGGTTAATAAGTTGTCCTGATTATTCATGATTGACCGCCTCCATCCAGACGAATCACCTGATCAAACCGGTCTTCCGACAGCGGCGTTTCCTTCGTTTCGATTTCGCCAATTAATTGTGTGGTCACGATCATATCCGGTGCCTCATTTCGCAACCGGCAGGCTTCGCGTATCGCTTCTGCCCGATTGTCCCGGGTAAACAGTATCAGAACCCGTTTTTTTGATTCCTGCCGGGGCGTGAGGGAAGAGGCCTGAGTCAGGCGATCCATTTTGAGGGCGAATCCGGTTGCCGGGGCCGGTCGTCCGAACTTGCCCAACAGGGAATCATACCGCCCTCCGCTGCAGACCGGAAAACCGAGGTCTTCCGCATAGCCTTCAAACACGATCCCGGTATAATAATCGAGGTTGCTGACCAGGTTAAGATCAAATATAACAAAGTCCATAACATCATAAGCGCTGAGCGCTTCAATCAGTTCCTGCAAATTCCGAACCGCTTTTCGTGCCCGGCCGTTTGTGGTCAATTCCAGAGCATCCTGCAGCTTCTCTGCACCGCCTCTTAAACTGGAAACGACAAAAAGGCGACGGCGGTCCACGTCCGTTAACGGCAGTTCTGAAATCCGCTCCCGATATCCGACATAATTATGTTCTTCCAAAAAACGAATTAGATCTTCCCGGCTGTCTTCATCCTGTACAATCTCTTCAAACAATCCGTACAGGAAGCCCATGTGCCCGACGGCGATCTTGAATTTTTCAACTCCAGCTTCTTTCAAAGATTGCACGGCAAGCGCAATCACTTCCGCATCCGCCGTGACGTCCTGTTCACCGATCAGTTCCACGCCCGTCTGATAAAATTCAGCATTCCGTCCCGCCTCTTTTTCCTGGGTACGGAACACATTGGCATGATAATACAGCCGGATCGGAAACGGTTCTTCTTTTAATAATGAAGAGACGACCCTCGCAATCGGGGCCGTGACATCGGGACGAAGCACCACGGTTTTTCCCTGGCGGTCCAGCAGTTTGAACAATTTATCGTCCAGAGTGGCACTGGCGCCACCCACCGTATCGTAATATTCAAGGGTTGGAGTCATGATCTCCTGATAACCCCATTTTTCAATACAATGTCGCAGTTGATTTTCAATATAGCGCTGACGTGACAAAAGATCCGGTAAAATATCCCGCATCCCCAGCGGTTTTTCAAAACCCAGAGGTTTTGGCATCCTGACCACTCCCGGTCGCTTTAGTTTGGTAGCAGACTAAAGTGTATTGAATGTAGTCTACCATGCCCCTGTTACTTCGTCAACTGTTCTGTAAATGTTCGCTTTTTTCTGATGTTAATCTGAAAAATCAGGGGTTTTTGATTTCCTTATTTTATACACAATTATAATATACTGTATGTTCAGTTCTTTTTTTACCATAATAAGAACAGTGTCATGGTAATTAGACGTAGAGAGGTAAATGCATATGCATCTTATTGTTGCAGGATTTTCTGTTTTTGCGGTTTGGAAATGGGGCGACTGGCTAAACTGGCAGAAATACCACACGACCATGCTGTATTTTGCCTTGTGCAACGTACTGTACAATGTACTGGTCGGCGATAATTATTTGTGGCGTTTTCGGGCTGACGTTTTTTCCAACAATTTGTATCCAGACCTGGTTTACACCTTAATTGTTTTTCCTGCCACAACGCTGTTGTTTCTGGGGCACGATCCGGGAACACTTTCCAAACGATTGATCCACATTCTGAAATGGATCTCCCTGTATGTGATTCTGGAATGGGTACTGCTTCAATTCGGAAGGATTGAGTATCAACACGGATGGAACTTATTGTGGTCCGCCTGTTTTGATTCCATCATGTTCCCGATGCTGTGGTTACACCATAAAAGGCCCCTGACGGCCTACCTGTTGTCGTTTCCGATCGCCCTGTTTTTCATTACGTACTTTGACATTCCGATCGAATCCCCGACTGATAACAGAAAAAGCTAATCTAGGAAGAGTCCGATGAATCGATCTGTTCCCGAATCACCCGGATGGGATTCCCTCCGACAAACGCACCGGCCGGAACATCCTGATGGACCACGGAACCGGCAGCAACCACGGCACCATCCCCGATAGTCACACCCGGCAGAATGGTCGAATTGGCCCCGATCATCACCCGATCTCCGATATAGACATCCCCCAGCCGGTACTCATCGATCAGATATTCATGGGCGAGGATCGTGGTGTTATACCCGATGATAGAATTCCGGCCGATATGGATTTTTTCCGGGAACATCACGTCCATCATCACCATCAACGCCACAGCCGTTTTGTCCCCGACTTCCATTTTCAAAAACGTGCGGTACAACCAGTTTTTCAACGGGATAATCGGTGTATAGCGGGAGATCTGGATCACGATAAAATTTTTGATCACTTTCCACATACTTACCGTTTTATACAGTTGCCACAGCGAATTGGCGCCCTGCACAGGATAACGTTGCGTTTTGCGCATTGTTTTTCACCCGGTCGTTTTTTATTTTCCTATTTTACCACTTTCGACAATCTCTATGAGCTGGCTCATATCATCGATGATGTAAGTCGGATGATATTGTTTCAGATGATCAATCCCTTTCAGGCTCCAGGACACCGCCACCGAATCGATTCCGGCGTTATGTGCGGCCTCGAGATCAAAACGGCTGTCACCCACCATCAGGGTGCTCTCCGGTTCTGCCCTCAGCTGTTCCATCGCCATCAGTATCGGTTCTGGATGGGGCTTGTGTTTCCGGGTGTCCTGGTATGTGATAAACGCTCCCATGTAAGAGCGTAGCCCGATAAAATGGACTCCCATTTCCGCCGTTCTTCTCTGTTTGGTGGTGACGATCCCCATCCTGATCCCCATCCGGTGCAGCTGTTCAACCGTCACCCTGACACCGGGAAATTCCCTGACATAGTCGTCATGAATCTGTTCGTTGTATTCACGGTAGGTCTCCACCAGTTCATCGGCGATCTCCGGACCAAAACGTTCCATCTGTTTGATCAGCGTATCACCCAGATGAGCGATGATATCCTCCCGCGAATACTTTCCGGGGAAATATTTTTCCAGGGTATATTCAAAGGTGTGCAAGATCAGTTCATTGGTATCGATCAATGTGCCGTCCAGATCAAAAAGTACTGTCTGATACTTCATGATACGGTATGTCCTTTCTGATTGGATTTCAAACCGGTATGAATCTCATATCTTTCCCAGATGCGGGCCGTGATCATGGTGATGACAAAGGCAACGACCAGACGAATCAACAAGAGCGGCAGCACATTGATGCCCAGCGGGACAAATAATAGCGTATCTTCTACGACGGCATGGCAGGCGACCAGGAAAATGGTCAGCAGATAGAGGTCTTTTTTCGACAAATTTTCTTCCCGTGCCGTCTGGATGATGACTCCGGCCCCGAAGGCCAGCCCGAACATCAGGCCCGCCATCAATGTGACCGCGGTGTTGGAAGAAACACCGAGCATGCGGGTAAACGGGGACATCCCTCTGGCCAGATATCGAATTGCATTGATATCTTTTAAAATTTGAATTCCGATCATCAGGGGAATCACGATGACGGACAGTTGCACAATACCCATCAATGCTGTCTCAATTGCCTGCAGGAAGATGCCGATCCAGGTCTCCGGCGCCTCCGTTGCCTCCGGGATCATCCCGTAAACCGCTTTTTCCGCGCCGCCCCGCCAGAGAAGATTGATGACAATTGCCGAAACGGCAGCCAGTCCCAACCGGACCAGGACGACAACCCATGCCTTGATCCCGATTTTACGGGCGACTACGGTTTCAATGAGCAGATTATGTGAAAAGCTCAACATAACCGCCAGAATAAAAACCTCTTTGACCGTTAGATCCAGCGACAGAATACCGCCGATTGCGGCATAGAGATTCAGCAGGTTTCCCAGAGCCAGTGGTATGGCAGCTTCTCCGGGTAATCCGAACAAAACCATCAACGGTTTAAATAAAAGAATCACCCAGTCGATGACCGGGGTGAATTTTAAAATGGATACCAGAACGGTAACAGGAAAAATTATTTTCCCCAGCATCCAGCTGGTCTGGATGCCGTTGCGAAATCCTTCTATCCATGTTTCGCGGGTAATCAATGTTTCTCCCCACCCTTTCTTGCAGTGCTCTCCGGTTGTCCGTCAGGGCTGAACCTGATCGCCTTCACCATAACGGGCTCTGGCCCATCCTCGCCAGCGCCTGACGATGATCAGGATCAGGGACAGAACAATCAGCAGAATACTGATGGCCTGCGCCACCCGGATATCACCAAACATCAGGCTGTCTGTACGCATGCCTTCGATGACGAAACGTCCCATTGAGTACCAGATAAAATAACTGAGGAACAATTCTCCCCGGCGTAACCAGGGAAGGCGTCTCAATCCGATTAAAACAAGGAATCCCATCAGATTCCAGATGGATTCATATAAAAAAGTCGGATGATAATAGACGCCATTTATGTACATCTGATCAATGATAAATTGCGGCAGATTCAGGCTTTCCAGATAGTCAAGGGTGACCGGGCCGCCGTGCGCCTCCTGGTTGACGAAATTGCCCCAGCGTCCGATGGCCTGCCCCAGAATAATACTGGGTGCCGCCACATCAGTCAGCCTCCAGAAAGATATCTTTTTGACTCTTGCAAATATGATCGTTGTTAAAATTGCGCCGATCAATGCCCCGTGGATCGCCAGGCCACCTTTCCAGATGGCGATGATGTCCCCGGGATTGGCAGCATAGTAATCCCACTGGAATATCACATAATATGTTCGTGCTCCGATGATCGCAACAGGTACGGCATAAAGCAGTAAATCCATCCAGATTTCCGGATCGATGCCCACCCGTTTGCCTTCACGGATAGCCAGCCAGAGCCCTACCAGTGCTGCGGTTCCCAGAATGATCCCATACCAGTGAACTTTCAAAGGTCCCAATTGGAACGCGATCGGATCTATCACTTCTAAAAACATGGCCCATCTCCTTCCCTGTCTCGGTTCATTATGTTACAACTACCCTGTTCTTGAATTTCTATTAAATATCATCCGCTTCCTCGATCGAATCGGTCAATTTTTTACTGAAGTGGACCGCGGCATTATGTCCCAGACGCTTCAATCTATAGTTCATCGCCGCGACTTCAATAATGACGGCCAGGTTGCGTCCCGGACGGACCGGGATGGTGATCTTGGTCAGTTCCGTATCCATGATTTTAAACTTGTCTTCGTCCAGTCCCAGGCGGTCGTACTGTTTATTGGGATCCCACAGTTCCAGTTGAATGACCAGCGTAATCTTTTTAAAGTCACGAACGGCACCGGCTCCAAAAAGGGTCATTACATTAATGATCCCCAGTCCCCTGATCTCCAGAAGGTGCTGAATCAATTCCGGTGCACTCCCGATCAGCTGGTTTTCATGAACCTGCCGGATCTCCACCGCGTCATCGGCCACCAGCCGGTGTCCGCGCTTAAGCAGTTCCAGCGCTGTTTCACTTTTCCCGATCCCGCTGTTTCCTATGATCAGCACGCCAACGCCATAGATATCCACCAGAACACCATGCATGGTGGTCGCAGGAGCCAGACGCTCTTCCAGATAATTAATCAGCAAACTTAACAGTTTGGTTGTAGAGAGAGAAGATCGGATCACCGGGACGCCGGTCTGATTGGAGGCGTCGATGAATTCCTGCGGAATGGGATGATCTCTGGCCACAATAATACAGGGTGTACTTTCATGGCACAACTCCAGAATACGTTGCTTGCGCCGTTCTTCGGGCAATGTTTCAAAAAAGCCTATTTCACTTCGCCCCATCAATTGAACGCGATCAGCCGGATAATACGTAAAATACCCGGCCATTTCCAGCCCGGGTCGGTTGATATCACTCACTTTGATTTCCCTCATCAGACCTTCTGATCCGCTGACCACTTCCAGCTTAAAATGGTCAACCACATCTTTGACCCGTATTTTTTTCACCCTTCTCTCTCCTTTAACTCTCATTCTACTTTGTTTATTGTAGCATGTTTTGAACGGGGAAAAAATAAAACAGGTACCAGAACCGGACACCGTTCAATAGACTGACGGCCCGGACTCCCTGCTATCTCTGTCAAGTGTGGAAGTCCGGGCCGGATTTTCATGTCTTGCACCCTTTACTGTGAAACAGCTTCCGACATGTCCGCCAGTTTTTTCTCGGTACGTTTCCGGTCCCGTTCCAGTATTTTTTTCAAAAACTGGCCCGTATAGGATTTTTTCACCTTGATAACTTTTTCTGGAGCTCCCTGTGCCACAATTTCGCCTCCGCGGTCTCCGCCTTCCGGCCCCAGATCGATAATATGATCCGCCGTCTTGATCACATCCAGGTTATGTTCGATGACTATCACCGTATCTCCCTGTTCAACCAGACGATGCAGGACTTTCAGCAGACGGTCGATATCGTCCACATGCAGGCCGGTCGTCGGTTCATCCAGGATATAAAGCGAGCGGCCGTTACTTCTGCGGTAAAGCTCCGAAGCCAGTTTGACCCGCTGGGCTTCCCCGCCGGACAGCGTTGTCGCCGGCTGTCCCAGTTTAATGTACCCCAGCCCCACATCATAGAGTGTCTGCATTTTGCGCTTGATGCGCGGAATGTTTTTAAAAAACTGCAGGGCATCCTCGACGGTCATATCCAGGACATCGGCGATGGTTTTACCTTTATATTTGACCTCCAGTGTTTCCCGGTTGTACCGTTTACCTTTGCAGACTTCACAGGGAACATACACATCCGGCAGGAAGTGCATTTCGATTTTAATAATCCCGTCCCCCCGGCAGGCTTCACAGCGTCCCCCTTTAACATTGAAACTGAACCGGCCTTTTTTGTATCCGCGCATCCGGGCTTCGCTGGTCTGGGCAAATACATCCCGAATATCATCAAACACGCCGGTGTAAGTGGCCGGATTGGATCTCGGTGTCCGGCCGATGGGAGACTGGTCAATATCAATCACTTTGTCGAGATGTTCAATCCCTTTCAGTTCCTTAAAGGTTCCCGGTTTAACTTTCGCTTTGTTCAATTCCCGTCTCAGGGCTTTATAGAGAATTTCGTTAATCAGGGTACTTTTACCGGAACCGGATACGCCGGTGACACAGGTGAAGACCCCGAGCGGGATTTTCACATTAACGTTCTTCAGATTGTTTTCCCGGGCTCCCTTGATTTCAAGCGACTTTCCGTTTCCTTGCCGGCGCTCCCGGGGAACGGGGATGAATTTTACCCCTTTCAGATACTGGCCGGTGAGAGATTTCTCATTTTCCATCACTTCCTGCGGGGTTCCGGCCGCCACCACTTCACCACCGTGAACACCGGCACCGGGACCGATATCAATGATATAATCAGCTGCCAGCATCGTATCCTCATCGTGCTCTACCACAATCAGGGTGTTGCCGAGGTCTCTCATCTCTTCCAGCGTACGGATCAGGCGTTCGTTGTCCCGCTGATGCAACCCGATACTGGGCTCATCCAGAATATAGAGGACCCCCATCAATCGTGACCCGATCTGGGTTGCCAGCCGGATGCGCTGGGCTTCCCCCCCGGACAGGGTTCCCGCTGAACGGCTGAGTGTCAGATAGTCCAGTCCCACATTGTACAGAAAACCGAGCCGAGCCTGAATTTCTTTTAAAATGAGATGGGCGATCTTCATTTCTTTATCAGACAGCTTCAGTTCCTGAAAAAAATTGAGTGCTTCGCCGATGGACAGGTCGGTCACATAGGCGATATTTTTGCCTCCCACTGTCACGGCAAGGGCCTGGGGACTCAACCGGTGCCCTTTACAGGCTGGACAGGGTTTTTCACTCATGTAACCGATCATTTGCTCCCGGATATATTCGGAACCGGTTTCCATGTAACGGCGCTGGATATTATGGATAACCCCTTCAAAAACCACCTGCGTCTCCCGAACCTGACCCATGTCATTTTCATAGCGGAACGTGATTTTTTCACCGTTACTGCCGTTCAGGATCAGGTCCAACTGTTCCTTCGGCAAATCTTTCACCGGCGTATTCATGTCAATGCCGAAATGACGACAGGCAGACGCCAGCAATTGCGGGTAATAGGTGGATGAGATACCGACCCAGGGATCAATGGCTCCTTCTGCCAGCGTCTTGCTGGTATCGGGAATGACCAGTTCCGGATCCACCTCCAGTTTATGCCCCAGACCATCACAGCGAGTGCAGGCACCATAAGGGCTGTTGAAGGAAAACATGCGCGGAGACAGTTCGTCCATACTGAATCCACAGATGGGACAGGCCAGTTTTTCACTGAATAGCAATTCTTCATCCTGTCCGACCAGGTCGATAATCACTTTCCCGTCCGTCAGTTTCAGCGCTGTCTCGATGGAATCGGCAAGCCGGGAGGCCACCCCCTCTTTGACGATGATGCGGTCTACAATTACTTCAATGTCATGTTTCTTGTTTTTCTCCAGTTCGATAGATTCAGAGAGGTCGCGCACTTCGCCGTCCACCCGGACCCGGACGAATCCCTGTTTTCGAATGTCTTCCAGTAATTTGGCGTGTTCCCCTTTGCGCCCCTGGATCACAGGTGCCAGAATTTGCAAACGGGTCCGTTCCGGATATTCCAAAATCCGATCCACCATCTGTTCCACCGTCTGGGAGGTAATTTCAATGCCGTGTTCCGGGCAGTGAGGATGTCCCACCCGGGCATAGAGCAAACGCAGATAATCATAAATCTCCGTCACCGTTCCCACTGTTGAACGGGGGTTACGGCTGGTGGTTTTCTGGTCAATGGAGATAGCCGGTGATAATCCTTCGATGGCGTCCACATCCGGTTTCTCCATCTGGCCGAGGAATTGGCGTGCGTAAGCGGACAACGATTCCACATATCGCCGCTGTCCCTCCGCATAAATGGTGTCAAAAGCCAGTGAGGATTTTCCCGAACCGGACAACCCTGTCATGACGACAAATTTATCGCGGGGAATGGTGATATCAATATTTTTTAAATTATGGGCGCGAGCCCCCTTAACCACGATATTTTCCTGAGGCACTTTCCGTCATCCTCTCGTTACGAAATGTCTGCTTTCAACTCGATCAACATGTCTCTGAGTTCTGCCGCCCGTTCAAACTCCAGGGAACGAGCCGCATCTTTCATATCTTTCTCCAGCTGTTCAATCAGAGCCTGACGTTCTTTTCTGGACAGTTTTTCATACGATTTTTTCGGCAGGTACTCTTCGGTATCTTCCGCCGCTTTCACCGCTTCGATCACATCCCGCACACCCTTGCGGATGGTCTGTGGCACGATGTTGTGCTTCCGGTTAAATTCCATCTGGATCTGGCGGCGCCGCTCCGTTTCATCGATGGCATACCGCATTGATTCAGTCACCTTATCGGCATACATAATCACTTCCCCACCGGCATTACGGGCGGCACGTCCGATGGTCTGAATCAGGGATCTACCGTCACGCAGGAATCCTTCCTTGTCGGCATCCAGAATGGCGACCAGGGATACCTCCGGCAGGTCAAGCCCTTCCCGCAGAAGGTTAATCCCGACCAGTACGTCAAATTCACCGAGCCGGAGATCCCGGAGGATCTGCATTCGTTCGATGGTTTTAATGTCAGAGTGCAGATAGCGGACCCGAATCCCGACATCTTTAAGATAGTCGGTCAAATCTTCCGCCATTTTCTTGGTCAGCGTGGTGACCAGCACCCGTTCATCGTTCTCAATCCGTTTATGCACCTCGCCGATCAGATCATCAATCTGGCCTTTAATCGGACGGACATGAATCTTCGGATCGACCAGGCCGGTGGGACGGATCACCTGTTCCACCACTTCCGGACTGTGTTTCAGTTCATAGGGGCCGGGCGTTGCGGACACATAGATCACCTGATTGATATGTTTTTCAAACTCGTCAAACTTGAGCGGTCGGTTGTCCGCTGCTGACGGCAGGCGGAATCCGTGATCAATCAGCGTCAATTTGCGTGCCCGGTCACCGTTGTACATCCCCCGTATCTGCGGCAGGGTCATATGGGATTCGTCAATGATCATCAAGTAATCATCCGGAAAATAATCGAGCAGGGTGTATGGCGTTGATCCCGGCGGGCGTCCCGTCAAATGCCGGGAATAGTTCTCGATCCCCGAACAATATCCCATTTCCTGCATCATTTCCAGATCATAACGGGTACGTTGCTCCAGGCGCTGGGCTTCCAGCAGCTTGTTTTCCGCTCGTAATTCCTGAAGCCGCTCCTCCAGTTCCTGTTCGATTGATTTAATTGCCCGCCTCATTGTTTCTTCGCGGGTAACAAAGTGAGAGGCCGGAAAGATAGCGATGTGTTCCCGCTCTCCCAGAATCTCTCCGGTCAACACATCGATCTCCGTAATGCGGTCGATTTCATCACCGAAAAACTCGACACGCACAGCCTGTTCACTGCGTGAAGCCGGGAAAATTTCCAGCACATCGCCGCGAACACGGAATGTCCCCCGTGTAAAATTGATGTCATTGCGATCATACTGGATATCCACCAGTTTGCGCAGGATTTCATCGCGGTTCCGCTCCATACCGACCCGGAGTGACAGAACCAGATCCCGATACTCCATCGGCGAACCCAGGCCATAAATACAGGAGACACTGGCCACAATGATCACGTCTCGCCGTTCAAACAGAGCACTGGTGGCGGAATGTCGCAGTTTATCTATTTCATCGTTGATACTGGCGTCTTTTTCAATATACGTATCCGTCTGGGGAATATAGGCTTCCGGTTGATAATAATCATAATAGCTGACAAAATACTCCACGGCGTTTTCCGGGAAAAATTCCCGAAACTCACTGCATAACTGGGCGGCCAGCGTCTTGTTATGGGCGATGACCAGGGTGGGCTTATTCACTCTGGCAATGGTCTGGGCCATCGTAAATGTTTTTCCAGACCCGGTCACACCCAGCAATGTCTGGTGCTGCCGTTTCTGTTCAATCCCTTTCACCAGCTGGTCAATTGCTTTCGGTTGGTCGCCGCGCGGTTCATATTCTGATTTGAGAATAAAACGGTCCATCGTAATATCACCCTTTTAAAATGCGGTTCGACTTCATCATTTCATTATAACACAGCCCTTTTCTGTCCCGACATCATTGCGCGCTTCCAGATTTTATAATACGAACACAGGTTCCCGATTATTATATCATAAACCATTGACAAAAAGAAAAGGATTTATTCACCCGATTGTTTTCGGGAGTGAATAAACCCTGTACTCACCATCTGATTGATTACGTGTTGATTTTATCCAGTCGTTCGTGGACCCGGCTGTCCCGGCGAGATTCCTCCTGCGGGGCACGATTCACCGGTTTCCGTATCCAACCCCATAAATTACGCCGGCTCATTTCGGTATAGTAGCGGGCATCTTCATCCGGGGCCACAATGATTCCCAGTTGATGATGTTCTCCTTCATAAAGCGAACGTTGCAGAAATTTGAGATTCTGTTCGGCGTTCATCACTTCCATTTTACAAAACGCCGGGTGTTTCTGAATCGCCGGATACAAATCTTCTTTTTCATTTACTCTGACCCCATTGATTTTTTGAATCACATCTCCCGGCTCAATTCCCATCTCTGCAGCCGGTGACCCGGGCACCACAGCCAGCACCCGGACGCCGTCTTTTTCCTGCACAAAAAGGGGTGGTCGCTCCCAGTCGCGCCTGTTGATCACCCAGATCACCAGGTCATGGCCGATAAAGGAAAACAGGGCGGCCACCGGGATTAAAGGCTGATAATAAAAGGCTCCCACCGACAGTCCGAGAAGTATGAGACTGTACAGGATCAGAATACGGAAGGAGTAACCGGCTTTTTCCCGGGGCGTTTCCGATATGGCCATACTGGAATAGCCGATGACCACCGGTACCGGCAGAAATTTGATCATGGGGGCTGCCCCCAGCAGCGGCCACCATGAGGAAAACGCGCCCGCGTCAACCCCTCCGCTGTCCACTGCCACCACGGTCATAACCGGAAGTAACCAGTATTTCTGCATTTGATAGCCACCTATAATACGTCCTCTTTTATTGCGAATAAATAGAGGGCTTGCACCATGTGCGGCATGTCGCCAGGCCAGCAGTCCTTCCACCAGATGCAAAACTGCGACGAATGCGAGAATAGAGGGGACATGAAGATCGGCGATTAAATGCCATAAATAATTGTCCCATTGCGGAGTCCAGGAGGCAATATACGAAAGAAGGGCCAGCAAGCCGCCTGCGTAGGCAAAACAGGCGTATTTGACATGAATCAGGGACAGGAGCAGTGCGATGGCGAGCAGCAACCAGATCGCTTCCACGCTCAAAACAATTCCCAGACCCATGACGGCTGCAGACGCGATGATCCCGCCCAGTAAACCGTAAAGCAATGATTGCCAGATATGATTCCAGACGGACTCCATTTTAATATGAAATAAAGTACGTTCAATTATAACCAGACGTCGATACAGGGTATATAGAACCAGGAAGAACAAATAAAGGAACGGATTGGTAAAGAAATATAAAAAACCTGCCATCACTTCGCTTAACCAGATGTTATTGATGTCCATTCCTTCATCCTCCGATTTCTTAAAAAAATAAACCACGGCGGTTTATCCCTGTGCCGTGGTTTATTACTTCTACAAATATGACGTTGCTTCCTGCTAAATTCGGATATTTATTGTTGTCGGATCAATTCGGACAGAACCTCAATGGCCTTCTTAAGTTGAAGATCATGCTGCGGATCCTGAATCTGTTGATAGATGACATCCTGCAGTTTCATCGCCGTTTGTTCATCGACAATGCCGGTAGCCGGCAGGTCATGCTGTCGTTGAAACTGCTTGACCGCCTGTTCGGTTTCCCGGCTGAAATAACCATCCGTGCGTCCGGGTGAGAGTCCGACCCCTTTCAGGAACAGCTGCAGATTTTTCACTTCATTGCCGACCATTTCTCGTTTTAATTCCTGTTCACCGTGTAACGGAGCGGCATAGAAATAATCAGGCTGGCGTACTTCGATATGCGGCTTGACGCCTTTTTCATGAATCCATTCACCCGATGGCGTCAGCCATTTGGCGATGGTCAGCTTGATCTGGGTCTTGTCACTCAATTCCTGCACGCTCTGGACGGTCCCTTTTCCGAAACTGGGGGCTCCGACCAGCTTGTGTCCGTTCTCTTTCAGGGCGGCCGCCAGAATTTCAGATGCACTTGCACTGCCTTCATCGATTAGAACCACCATCGGCAGATCGACACCTTCTGTCGTCGATTTCAACAGCTTCTTGCTCCCATCACTGTGTACGACCTGCAGAATGGTGTTGTTTTTGGGCACGAGCATATCCGCAATAAATTGAACCGCATCCAGATAACCTCCGGGATTACCCCGAACATCAATCAACAAACCGTCGACGTTATTTTCTTTCATACTCTGTAATTCTTTTTTAAAATCTTCAAAGGTTTTTTCACCAAATTTGGTGATCTCCAGTTTACCCAGTTTTAACCCGTTTTTTTCTATAATATCCGCATAGACGGTTTTGATCGGGATCTCATCACGGACGACGACAATTTTCAGAGGTTCCGGAACACCGGGGCGGATCACCTGAAGCGTCGCCTTTGTTCCCTTCGGACCTTTGATTTTCTGGATGGCTTTCAGCAAATCCATGCCTTCAATGTTGTCGCCGTTGACACTGATGATCTGATCATTGGGTCTTAACCCGGCACGGTCAGCCGGTGAACCTTTAAACGGTGAAACAATCGTGACTCGGCCGTTTCGCATGCTGACTTCCGCTCCGATTCCCTCATAGGAAGACTCCATGCTCTGCTCAAACTGCTCAACTATTTCCGTATCCATGTATACCGTATAGGGATCTTCAAGGGCATTCAACATGCCTTCAATGGCCCCTTCGATCAGAACTTCCGAATCGACGTCCCGAACATAGGATTGTTTGATGATCTCATAAGCTTCTCTTATTTTTTGAAGATCCGATGCCAGGACCTCGTCGCTCTCCTGATCATCACGTTCAAGACCCGTTAACAGTTGGCCCGGTCCGTTGTTTCCCTGCAGGGCGCCGGCGACTTCGTCGGTTTGCATGAACGTTAATGTGATGAGACTGCTGAGTACGACAGATACGGCTACCAGGAAAACAACCGAACGTATTTTCATGAGACTACCATCACCACCTAACCTCCGCGTTCAATATGACTTGCCCCATTAGTATATGATGAGCCTGTACAAGTTCATTCCCCTTTTACATGGAAAATAATTGCTTACTGCAGATACTTGCGGGGATTGACCGCCTGGCCGTTTTCATATACACCGAAATGCAGATGGGGCCCTGTGGATCTTCCGGTTGATCCGACTTCCGCAATCTTCTGGCCTTTCTTTACTTTCTGACCTACCTTCACCATTATACCACCATTTCGAATATGACCATAGAGGGTGCGAACATTGTTTCCGTGGTTGATGATGACGGTATTTCCAAATCCGCGCACATAGCCTGCCACCACAACATAACCGTCTGCAGCTGCCACAATGGTGGTGCCGGTGGGGGCACCGATATCCATCCCGTTATGACCGGATGTTTTTCCTGTAAACGGATCTTTCCGGTAGCCGAACTCGGAGGTGATGCGATGACTGGCAGGAACCGGCCAGGCAAATACGCCGTCAAATTCCATATCAAACATGATGCTGTTCTTTTCCTGGATCAATTTCTCCTGTTCCTCTGCCAGTTTCATGACCATCTGATCATACTGGTGCAGGGTTTCTTCAAGTTCCCCTTCTTTTTCCTGCAATTCGGCCATGACGACCAGCCGCTCTTTTTTCTGTTTTTCATACTGGACTTTCAACGCTTCCGCCTCGGCAAACATCGTTTGCAGTTCGTCGAGATACGCTTCGATTTCCTGTTTCTTCTGGGCGATTAAATCCCGGTCCCGCTTATTATCTTCCAGTATTTTTCGATCCTGATCGACAATCAGTTTAATCACACGCAAACGCTGCAGGAAATCACCGAAGCTTCGGGATCCCAGCAACACTTCCAGGTAGGAGACATCCCCCGCTTCATACATGGCCCGAACACGGGTTTTCAACAATTGATCCCGTTCTGCCACCCGCATTTCGGCCTGTTCCAGTTCCTTCGCCGTTTGTTCCGCTTCCTTTGTGGTTTTATCAATCTCTTTGTTCAATTCATTGATTTTTTCCTGGGTTTCGTTCATTTTGAGGTCGATCGCCATCAGATCCTCACGAATCTGGGCCTGCTGGTTTTCGATCTGCGCAATCTGATTCTCGACCTCACGCATTTTGGCTCTTTGTGCCGCTTCCTGTTTTTTCAGTTCTTCAATACGACGGGTCAGCTCGTCCAGCCGACTGTTGGCATCCGTAAAGCCGGGCAATATGATCGTCAGGATGAGTACAGCGCTCAACGCAAAGACAAGAATATGACGCAACATCCGGTACCCCCTCCTCATTTTCGACGGATTCTGATTCTGTTTGCGATGTCGTTTCTGTCAGATTTTGAGAAACTTGCGAACCGACATCATACTCCCCCAGATTCCGATAAACGCGCCGATTCCCAGAAGGATGCCGGCAATCTGTAAAGCCAGCGGATAAAGCGGCAACATGACATTCAATATCAGGAACTCCGAGGTGACGTAACTGAATAGGAAATAATAGCCGACAAGCAACAGGATAATCGGAATAATCGAGCCGATCAGCCCCATCAGCAGGCCCTCTACAAAAAATGGCCCGCGGATAAATCCTCTGGTCGCTCCCACCAGTTTCATAATCTCAATTTCCTTCCCTCTCGCCATAATGGTGAGTCGAATCGTGTTTGAAATCAGAAACAGGGCGGTGAATGTCAGTCCGATGATAAACACCAGTCCGAAATTCCGGATGGTATTGGTCACTTTAAATAATTTTTCTACCGTTTCCTTGCCATAGGTGACATCGTAAACATGCGGCAGTTTCAGAACCTTTTCAGCGACTTCCCCGGTTTTCTGCGGGTCGACCGCCTTGATCACAAATGAATCGGGCAGCGGGTTTTCTTCTTCCAGTCCTTCGAGCAAATCCTGATCCTGTTCCGGAAACCCTTCTCTAAATTCACTCAGGCCTTCATCTTTACTGACGAAGGTGTATGATTCAACGCCCAGTATCTGTTCCAGTTCCTTCTCAACATTCTCAATGTCTTCGCTGTCTGCCGTGAGATCCAGGAACGCCCGTATTTCAACCTGGTTTTCAACGACATCTGCCAGATGGTTGACATTGAGTGCAAGTAAAAGAAAAACGCCGAGGATCAACAGGGTAATGGAAACGGCACTGACCGATGCAAATGTCATCCAGCCGTTTCGGGAAAGATTTAAAAAACCCTGGCGAATATGCCGTCCCACTGTTCTAATCTTCATAACCGTATTCCCCTCTTTCCTGATCCCGGGCGATTCTGCCGTTTTCAATGGCAATAACCCGTTTTCTCATGGTGTCCACGATTTCACGGTTATGGGTGGCCATGACCACCGTTGTTCCCCGCGTGTTGATCTGTTCAAAGATGTCCATGATCTCCCACGATGTGTCCGGGTCTAGGTTCCCGGTGGGCTCGTCCGCAATCACGATACTGGGATTGTTGACCAGTGCCCTGGCCAGGGCCACGCGCTGCTGTTCCCCCCCGGACAGTTGGTCGGGAAAACTGCGGACTTTATGTTTTAACTTCACCAGTTCCAGCACTTCCATCACTCGAGGTTTAATGTTCCTTTTCGGTGTTTCAATCACTTCCATGGCAAACGCGACATTCTCATAAACCGTCAGACGGGGCAGCAACTTGAAATCCTGAAAGACAACCCCGATGCTTCGGCGCAGCCGCGGTATCTGTTTCTCCTTCATTTTTTCAACAGAAAATCCATTTAAAAAGATTTTGCCTTTTGTCGGTTTTTCTTCGCGATACATGAGTTTGATAAATGTCGATTTTCCTGCTCCGCTGGGCCCTACGACATAGACGAATTCACCTTTATCTATTTTCACACTCACACCCTGCAGTGCTGTCGAACCATTGGGATACGTTTTCCATACGTCCTGCATTTCGATCAATGATATCACCCTGTCCAGATGGTTTTGTCATGAAGCCTGTCCAATTTATGTACATGGGACTGTATGTTTCAACAACAATTTTTGCGTACATCCCTTTTCTTCGACACGAACAAGTAAATTCCTGCTCTTTATTTCCCCGGAAATGACATTTATCCGTTCCACTTTCTACATATTCTGTTAAGAAAATCTCACTTTCGCCAGCGTCTCCGGTTTCTGTCCCGGATCCTGGTTGTTGAGAGGCAAATGAAAAACCCGCCTGCAACGGCGGGCTGACATCACACAGATGAATGAATTCTGTTTATGCTATTTTACAGGGCAAACGATTTTCAATTTTCTACTTCGGGGAACGGGCCTCACGAATCATCTTTTGTTTCAGATGCCATAATTCTTCTGATAGATCAACGTGATATTTATGCGGATAGGTCAACCGCTTCTGTTCTTCGGAAAAAGCCTGCAGTTCTTTTTTGACCCGGTCGCGTATCTGTTCCAGGCTCGGCAGGTCGTAGACCAGCTTTCCTTTTTTGAAAACGGGCTGGAGCAATTCTCTCACTTTAAAATTTTGCACCACTTTTCTTTTCCAGGTATCGACCGGATCAAAGACTTCCAGTGGTTTGGATTCGTCAATCGTCTCGTGTTCCAGCATAATCAGGTCAACCAGAGCCCGGTTCGTTTCCCGGTCATGAAGGCGTACGACTTTTTTCACTCCGGGGTTGGTGATCTTTTTGGGATTTTCCGAAACCTTGATTTTGGGGATCCATTCCCCCTGATCCCTGATCGCACTGATTTTGTAGACGCCTCCAAGCGATGGGCAATCATGGGAGGTAATCAGGTTGGTGCCCACGCCCCACATATCAATGGCTGCTCCCTGAGCCTTCAGATCACGGATCAGGTATTCATCCAGATCGCTGGAAGCCACAATTTTCGTTTCCGTTAATCCGGCTTCATCCAGCATTTTCCGGGCCTGTTTGGACAGATAGGCCAGATCTCCGGAATCAATCCGGATACCTCTCAAGGTGTACCCTTTTTGTTTCAGTTCCAGCCCCACCTTGATGGCATTGGGAATGCCACTGTGAATCACATCATAAGTGTCAACAAGCAGAATGCAATTATCAGGGTGTTTGTCTGCATAGAGCCGGAAAGCGTCCAGTTCGGTCTTCTGCCGCTGTACCCATGAATGGGAATGCGTCCCCCTGACCGGGATATCAAATAATTTTCCGGCCATGACATTGGCCGTCCCATGGCATCCCCCGATATAACTGGCCCGTGTTCCGTACAGAGCCGCATCCGCCCCCTGGGCACGCCGTGTTCCAAATTCCAGCACCACATCCCCTTTTGCCGCATGCGTGATGCGATAGGATTTGGTGGCAATCAATGTCTGGTGATTCAACAAAAGCAACAGGGCGGTTTCAACAAACTGTGCCTGAAACCAGGGGCCCTGAACGCGCATGAGCGGTTCCCCCGGAAAAACGATGGTGCCTTCGGGAACAGCATAGACATCACAGGTGAATGTGAAGTGGCGTAACCGTTCCAGAAAAGCATCGTCAAAATCGCCGACCTGTTTTAAATAAGCGAGATCTTCCTCGGTAAAGGTGAGATTCTGCAAATAGTCGATGGCCTGTTCCAGCCCGGCGGCTATCGCAAACTGCCCCCCGCAGGGTGCTTTTCGATAATACAGGTCGAACACGACTTCCTGGTCGGGATTTATATCATCCGATGAGATCATGGTCAATTCGTAGAAATCAGTCAACATTGTCAGGTTATGTCCGCTACCCTTTTTGTTCAATCAGACCCTCCCCATTCCATACAATTTCATTTGAACTTATCTTATATCATAACAAAAAAATCGCTTTTCTGTTCAAAGAAAAGCGATGGTACAATCATATATTATAAGATTATAATAGCTAACTCTCATATCTGATTTAACGGGTGACAAGCTTTCAGAGAAATTCGTCAACGCTGACTGGTTAAACGTTGATGTTGATTCAACTTTTTGTCCAGCATCTGGCTGACCTCCACCAGCAACGGATGCGTAAGACTATCTACCTGAAGGCTGAGTCTATGCATGTAACGTTTCAGATAATCGATCTCTTCGAGCACCCGCTCCAGAGCTATACTCTTAGCAGCCAAAAAGCTTCCCTCCCTTCTATTCCCACAAGCCATTAAAAACGAAGGTTTTAAAGAAGGTCTCATATCCTGAGTCAAAAGTCACATTCGACACGAGTCACAGTCATGAAGAACGATGTGGGAGGCGAGATCACTGTGACGATGGAAGGTTCATAAATTATGTGTCATTATATACCAATATTCGACGGGTTGTCATGGGTCTTTGGTTCTATTTTTGCTATTTTTTCATAGGACTTAAGGCTGATAAAAACAAAAATATCAGGTATTTGGGCGGATGATTTTTTCGATTTATTGCGACCTTCGATGGAAGATGATTTCTATTTTTGTCGACCCCAATTTTTGATTTATTATGTCATATTTTTCTATAAAATTCAATCATTTTTTATAAAATTCTGTATTTTTTTATAACCCGGTAACTTTAAAGGAATCGAAACGTGTGATATGGAAGTAAAAATAGTTGAATGAGAACTGTTACGGGACGGGTTATATGATGATGTGGCATTTACAGCAAGCACGTATCTGGATCTATACCATACTGGTCGTACTCTATTTCCTGTCAATTTTTACGGATTCGCATTCTGTCCGGGAGTTGATGGGTTTCACAGCCGTCATTTCACTCCTGATATCGTTCAGGGGTTCCTATCGTCTCTTCCAGGTGATCAGTACGGTATTTCTTCTCACCGGCCTCTTGTTGCTCTGGCATCATCAGGGTTCCTGGACAGCGATTCCTGACTTTATGACATCGACGGTGCTTCTGCTCGCACTGCTTTACATGTTGCCATTCATGAACAGTGTGATTAAAATCGGCCGCTACAACCAGCAGATCAATAAACTTCTCAAAGTGCGAGTTTCCCATCTCGGCCAGTTGTACTATCGCATTTCGCTGGTCAGTTATGTGCTGGTGGTTTTTCTGTTTCTTGCCGCCATCCCTTTGATCTATGAAGTGATTCACAAAAATCTGAGACAGGTTCATGATGAAATCAGAAAAAAGTTTGTCAGTCAGGTTGTTCTCAGGGGGTTTGCACTGGCAACCGTCTGGAGTCCAGTGGAAGTTTTTATTGCGCTGTTAACCCATATGTTACAGGTTTCCTATTTATCCCTTCTTCCCTGGATCTTGATGATGTCGGCTACCCTTTTGCTGTGGGAGTGGGCGAGAGGAATACTGCGTTACAGGAAATTCAAACTTCCATATGAGACTGAAAATGCGGTGAAGGTACACAAGACGATTTATTTGAAAATAGGCTTTTTGCTCGGGGTATTAACGGCATTTATTTTGCTGAATACGCTTGTCCACCGTCAATTGAATACGGATTTTTTTACAGCGGTCACCATGATGATCCTCCCTTTTTCCATGGTCTGGTCCATCTTCTTAAATCGGTTCAAGGCTTACATCCGATACAGCTATCTGGTGTGGAAAAAACAGACCCCCACACTTCACAATTTTATGCTTTTGTTTTTGTCGGTCGGTTTTTTTAATCGTGTCATTCAGGAAACCGGTGTACTTGACATGTTGTCCGTGATTTTTCAACAACTGGCGGATCATCCTGTTATTCTTTTCGTCCTGATTCAACTCCTTTCCCTGTTTTTGACGTTCATCGGCTTTCATCCCCTGGTCAATATCAGCCTGTTCGGGATGTTTGTCCAGCCCCTGATCCCCGAGATTAATCCGTTAAGTCTGGCCATTGTACTGCTGACTTCCAGTGTCGCAACGGATGCATCCGGTACTTACAACTCAACGGTGACGATGATGAGCGGACTGCTGCGGGTGAATCCTTACCGGATCACCGGCTGGAATCTCGGGTTTTCTTTGTTGTACGGGAGTGCCGGTACGCTGATCGCACTACTTCTGTTATAGGGTGTTATGTTACAAACATACCCGCGGGTATGTTTGTAACAGACCGTTGAGGGATAAGGGCTGAGACTGTTTCTGTTTTGGAGATTATTATATCATAAACTTATTAAATTTTCTGTAAATACTTTTTCGTTTTGTTGATTTTTATGGAATACGTGTCTGGATTTAAATGCCCCAGGCTGAATCCCTGAACAAAAAAACGGCATCCGAGTTGGATACCGTTTTTTAATCCCATTTTATTCATCCCAGACGGTAACTTCTTTCATTTTGTCTCCCTGCTGAATGCCATCAACATGTTCCATACCATCGATCACGCGGCCAAATACGGTGTGCATGCCATCCAGGTGTGGCTGCGGTTCAAACGTAATATAGAACTGGCAGCTTCCCGTATCACGACCTGCATGGGCCATGGCAATCACGCCGCGCTCGTGTTTGTTGGGGTTGATCTCACATTTGATCGTGTAACCGGCGTCACCGGTGCCGTCTCCCCGCGGGCATCCACCCTGGGCCACAAACCCGGGAATCACCCGGTGGAAGGTGAGACCGTTGTAGAAACCCTCATTGGCCAGCTTTTCAAAGTTGGCTACGGTATTGGGTGCATCCTGATCAAAAAATTCCAGGATGATTTCGCCCCCGTTTTCCAGAACAATCTTTCCTTTTTTCATGAAGGTGTTAACTCCTTTTTTGCCAGATTTACAGGGACACATCAATCTTCTGTTTGTGTTCCTGCCACCATTCATTATGCTGAATCAGGGTCTGTTCTGCAAGTTGGATCTGTTTTTCCACCCGGTTGCGGGCCGTTCCCCCCTGTACATCCCGGGCATTAACCACGGTTTCTATGGCAATCGCCTGATAAATATCATTATCAAACAGACTGGAAAACTCGCGGTATTCATCGAGTGACAAATCCTGCAGGTACTTGTTGTGCTGGATACAGTACAGAACGGTTTTGCCCACGACTTCATGGGCTTCCCGGAACGGCATCCCTTTATTAACCAGATAGTCGGCGAGATCGGTCGCATTGGAAAAATCGCGGCTGACCGCATTTTTCATTTGCGTTTGATTCACTTTCATCGTCTCAATCATCGGGGCAAACAGGGAAAGGGCTCCGTGTAGCGTTTTGACGGTATCAAACATGCCTTCCTTGTCTTCCTGCATATCCTTGTTATAGGCCAGCGGCAGACCTTTCAGCACGGTGAGAAGACCGATCAGGTTGCCGTAAACGCGCCCCGTTTTTCCTCTGACCAGTTCCGCCACGTCGGGATTTTTCTTCTGGGGCATGATGCTGCTTCCGGTACAGAAGGAGTCATCCAGTTCCACAAAAGAAAACTCCTGGCTGGACCAGAGCACCAGCTCTTCCGACAGGCGGGACAGATGGGTGATGATCAGCGATGCATGGGATAGAAATTCTACGATAAAATCCCGATCGCTGACGGCATCCATGCTGTTCTCATAGACCCCGTCAAAATGAAGCAGTTCCGCGACATATTCCCGGTCGATGGGAAACGTTGTACCGGCAAGCGCCCCGGCCCCGAGAGGCATCTGATTGATCCGTTTCCAGCCGTCCTTCAATCGTTCCAGGTCACGGTCAAACATGTTGTAATAGGCCATCATATGATGGGCAAACAGGACCGGCTGGGCCCGTTGCAGATGGGTGTAGCCGGGGAGGACGGTATCCAGGTTCTCTTTGGCCTGTTTGAGAAAAGATTGTTGCAGTTTGATCAGGAGGCCGACCAGCTCCACCACTTTTTCCCGCAGATAAAGGTGCATATCCAGGGCCACCTGATCATTGCGGCTGCGGCCGGTGTGTAATTTTCCGCCCACCGGACCGATTTCATCGATCAACATTTTTTCAATATTCATGTGGATGTCTTCATTGGACACGGAAAATGCCGCTTCACCGGATCTGATTTTTTCCGCTACTTTTTTCAATCCACCGGTGATGGTCTGGACATCTTTGTCGGAGAGGATCCCGCATTTTCCCAGCATGTTGACATGGGCAAGGCTCCCCAGAATATCTTGCTCGGCCAGCTCTTGGTCAAAATAGATGGAAGCTGTATATTCATCTACCAGTTTGTTGGTTTCTTTCGTAAAGCGTCCGCCCCAGAGCTTCATGCCTTGACATCTTCCTTCTCATCCACGATTTTGGCTTCGCCACCCTTGTTGCGAATGTCCCGATTCACAGACGAATAGACTTCGGTCGGCAGGCCCCACAATTTGATAAAGCCGAGGGCCGCTTTATGGTCAAACTGATCATCCGGATTATAAGTAGCCAGCTCAAAGCTGTACAGGGAGTTCTCGGATTTTCTTCCTACCACGATGGCATGCCCTTTGAACAGTTTCACCCGTACAACGCCGTTCACATGTTTCTGGGTTTCCTCAACGAAAACTTTCAGCGCATCCATGATCGGGGAAAACCACAGACCTTCGTAGATCACCTGAGCCATTTTCTGTTCGATGATCGGTTTAAACTGGGCAATTTCTCTGGGCTGGGTGATGGATTCCAGCTCACGATGTGCCATAATCAGGGTCATCGCAGCCGGCGCCTCATAGACTTCACGGGACTTAATGCCGACCAGGCGGTTTTCCACATGGTCGATCCGTCCCACGCCGTGCTTTCCGGCGATTTTGTTCAGTTCACTAACTATTTCGTACAAAGGCTTCTTCTCCCCGTTTAAGGCGACGGGAGCTCCTTTTTCAAACGTAATTTCGATTTCATCCGGCTGATCCGGTGTATCTTCTAGTTCACTGGTCAGGTCGTAAGCCCCCTTCGGAGGTTCAACCCACGGATCTTCCAGTACGCCGCATTCACAACTGCGTCCCCACAGATTCTGATCGATGCTGTAGGGGTTATCCAGGTCAACCGGGACCGGAATGCCGTTCTTCTTCGCATATTCAATCTCTTCGTCCCGGGACATGGCCCACTCCCGTACCGGAGCCACGATTTTCAGATTGGGGTTGAGGGCGGTGATGGAAACGTCGAAGCGGACCTGATCGTTTCCTTTACCCGTACAACCATGTGCAACCGCTACGGCACCCTCTTTTTCCGCGATGTCTACGAGGATTTTGGAAATCAGCGGTCTGGACAGAGCCGATACGAGCGGGTATTTTCCTTCATAGAGGGCGTTTGCTTTCAGGGAAGGAAGAAGATATTCCTTTGAAAATACTTCCCGGGCATCCACCACATAGGATTTGATCGCCCCTACTTTGAGTGCTTTTTCTTTCACGAAATCGAGGTCTTTTCCCTCTCCGACATCAACCGCCACAGCAATCACATCATAGTTATAAGTATCCTGAAGCCATTTAATCGCAACGGAAGTATCAAGTCCTCCCGAATACGCCAGCACAACCTTTTCCTTTGCCACAGTACTCCTCTCCTTTTACCCATATTCTTAAAAAGTGATGGTTCACTCCGTTTGTTTGATCCAATATGAAATAATTATGCAATATTATTAATAAAAATTCAACCGTTATTTTAAAAAATATCAGGTTTTGTTTTGACACCAGACCTGGTGTTATTGGCAATTCTGTCAGCGATTTCTCAATTTTTCTTTTATATATTCAGCCAGTTCGTCAGGCTGTTGATATTGTTGCACATCTCGTATATTTATTTCAACCTCTAATTTTTGATGTTTAAATGGTGTGATGGTGATGTCGAATCCGAATTTTTTGAGGATGGTTTTTTGTTGTGGGGTTAAGGGTGAATCTGTCATCGGGCTGTCCTCCCATTTATTTTATAAATGAATGTATGGCCGGGACGGGTTTGTTTGTTAAAATGGGGTGTAAGTTCATTTTACTTTGTTCGTAAATTTTATACAAAGGAGAACAGGTTATGGGCATGGTTCTTTTTATTTCGATCGTGATTACGGTGGTGGTGATCGGGTTGACGGTGATGGCGACCACCCGGGCGTATCGTGTGATGGATGAGGTGAAGAAGCAGGATGAGGCGGATTTGAAGCGATATGCGGGTGATGAGGATAAGGATAAGGATCAGGATAAGGATTGAAAAAGGGACCCTTGCTGATGGAGGGTCCTTTATTTTTTGGTATAAAAAAATGGCGGAGGAGGAGGCATACCTTCCCCTTCGCCGTTTCACGGCTCGGCTCCGGAATCCAACATCGACTCGGTACGGGCTCCGCCCTATCCTCGCCGTGTTTCCAACGAACCCCGCACTCTCTCCTTTCGGAGAGGGGGTTCGAATCCCTGCCGAGTATGTATCTTGAGCTTTACTTTGTTTTTCATCCCATAAAAAATGGCGGAGGAGGAGGCATACCTTCCCCTTCGCCGTTTCACGGCTCGGCTCCGGAATCCAACATCGACTCGGTACGGGCTCCGCCCTATCCTCGCCGTGTTTCCAACGAACCCCGCACTCTCTCCTTTCGGAGAGGGGGTTCGAATCCCTGCCGAGTATGTATCTTGAGCTTCACTTTGTTTTTCATCCCATAAAAAAATGGCGGAGGAGGAGGGATTCGAACCCCCGCGGCGCGCGAACGCCCTGGCGGTTTTCAAGACCGCTCCCTTCAGCCAGACTTGGGTACTCCTCCGTATGGCTCCGCAGGCAGGACTCGAACCTGCAACCTACCGGTTAACAGCCGGTTGCTCCACCATTGAGCTACTGCGGATTGTTTTCTGTGTCCCGATGAGACTTCGACAGGATTAAAATGGTGCCCAGGGGGGGACTTGAACCCCCACGTCCCTCACGAGACCCAGGATTTTAAGTCCTGTGCGTCTGCCAATTCCGCCACCCGGGCAACATATTGAAGGTGTGAACATTAAATAGAATACACCATAACCCTGTCGGACATCAAGTGGAAATCCGTGTGGGATGGTGAAAAATCTCGTGATAACGGGCCAACCTCACACCCTGCCTGTCGAAAGATTTCTCGGATCCGTGTGCCGGAAAAATAACGTCCTTTTTTTCCTCTATTCGCCGAAAAAGAGAGATTTTAAAAATTTAGCGGAAAACCTTTCCGCTGTTCACCCCCAATACTTCGCATAATATTAAAACCGGTCATTTAACGGAAACTTTTTCCTATAAATTTTAGAAAATATAGAAAAAAGATAAAATAGCGGAAACAATTTCCGCTATTTTTTCAGCCCGCCCGACCAACCATCACGGCCGTTATATGATGCGATTCACTTAAAAATAACCTTTTCCCTCATGAAAAATCAGCCTCATCACGCCACCTAACTTATCAAACCAAACCCCTCACACCATAATCGACGCCATAATCGCCTTCTGCGCATGCAACCGGTTCTCAGACTGATCAAACACCACCGAATGATCCCCGTCAATCACATCCGCTGTCACTTCTTCCCCACGATGTGCCGGCAGACAGTGCATAAACACATAATCCGGCTTCGCCAGCTGGACCAGTTCCGCATTCACCTGGAACGGCGCAAATGTCTTCGCCCGCTCCTCCTGCTCATCTTCCTGCCCCATACTGGCCCACACATCCGTATAGATCACATCAGCATTCTGTGCCGCTTCCTTCGGATCATCGGTAATCACCACACGGCTGCCGTACTTTTCTGCTCTCTTTTTCGCCAGTTCCACCACCTTTGGATCAGGCTGGTACCCTTCAGGTGATGCCATATAAATGTCCACCCCAAACGTCGCCGCACCCAGCAGCAGCGAATGGGCCATATTATTGCCATCCCCTACAAATGCCAGTTTCAGCCCTTTCAACTGACCCTTCTGTTCCTGAATCGTCTGCAGGTCCGCCATCACCTGACAGGGATGATATTCATCGGTCAATCCGTTGATCACGGGCACCGAGGAATGAGCCGCCAGTTGCTCCACATCTTTATGGGAGAAGGTGCGGATCATGATCCCATCGAGATAACGGGACAACACCTGGGCCGTATCGGAGATCGGCTCCCCTCTCCCCAGCTGCAGATCACGGCTGCTCAAAAACATGCCCTGTCCGCCCAGTTGATAAATCCCCACTTCAAAGGAGACCCGGGTCCGGGTCGAGGACTTTTCAAAAATCATTCCCAGTGTTTTTCCTTTCAGCGGCTGGAACGTCGCACCCGAATGCTGAATCGCTTTAAGGCGTGCCGCCAGATCCAGTAAATAGGAAAGCTCCTCCTCCGTAAAATCGGCCAACGTCAAGAAGTCGCGTCCCTTCAATCCCTCTTTTATTTGCTGGTCCTGATCCGCCACCAGTTTTACCACTTCCGCACTCATTTTGAAACACCCTCCTTCTCCCGATTCATACTCAGATATTTTTGCAATTCTCTCGGTTCCGTCACTTTATCTCCTGACAGCCGGGTGTAAGCCATAAACGTATCCAGCGACGTAAAACAGGGAACATCAAACTGAAGCGCAAGCTGTCTGAGAGCAAAACCGGGTCGCTTCATATCATTCCCCCGCGTCGGGGTGATGCACATCGCTTTCACCTTGTTTTCCAGCAACCATTCCTGCGCCTTTTCTCGGTCATCGAGAATCCATTTCACAGAAACACCATGTTCGGCAAGCACTTCTGCCGTTCCCGGCGTTGCGGCTACCTGGAGGTCAAATCGCTGAATGCCCGGCAAGATTCGCTCCAGCTCCTTTTTATCCGGATCTGACAGGGAAAGGAGCACCACATCTCCCTGAATCAGCGGCACGCAGGCATCCTCTTTCCAGTAGAGGGCCTTGGCCATCGCCTCTTCTGCGGTCAATCCCAGGCCGAGGCTTTCCCCGGTTGATTTCATTTCCGGCCCCAGAGCCGGATCCACACCGTTCAACTTCACGGTGGAAAACACGGGCGCTTTCACCGCATAAAACGGGATCTCCTGCATCAAACCGGTTTCCCCGGCAATATCTTGCAACCTGTCTCCCATCTGGCAGCGTGTCGCCAGATGAACCATCGGCACGCCGGTCACTTTGCTGACGATGGGAACGGTCCGGGAGGCCCGGGGATTTACTTCCAGAACGTAAATCGTCTGATCCCGCCGGTCGATGACCATCTGGATGTTCATCAGCCCAACGGCCTTCATTTTCCGGGCAATCGCCCCGGTATAACGGGCCACTGTCTGCTTCTGTGTATCGGTCAGGCCCGGAGCGGGAAAAACGGCGAGGCTGTCTCCGGAATGGACACCTGCTCGCTCAACGTGTTGAAAAATGCCGGGAATTAACACGTCTTCCCCGTCACATACCGCATCCACTTCCACTTCAATGCCAGGAACGTATTTGTCGATCAGAAGGGGGAACAGGCGATCCGTCGATGTTTTGCTCCATTCTGTAAAATAGTCGGCCAGTTGTGCCTCGTCATAAACGACGACCATGCCCCGGCCGCCGATCACGTAGGAAGGCCGGATCAGGACCGGATAGCCGATATCCGCCGCCGCCTGAAACGCTTCTTCCTGATGACGCACGCCACGGCCCGGAATATGGGGAATCTCCAGCTCCTTAAGCATCTGATAAAAGAGGTCCCGGTCCTCCACATCATCAATCGCCTGAATATCCGTCCCATAAATGTGTACGCCATGCTCAGCAAGCGGACCGGCCAGATTGACAGCCGTCTGGCCTCCGAACTGAACCAGGGCACCATCCACTTTTTCCTTTTCTACCACCTGCAGCACGTCTTCCACCGTCAACGGTTCAAAATACAGCTGATCCGCTGTATTAAAATCGGTGCTGACCGTTTCCGGATTATTATTGATCACTACCGCTTCGATACCCTGGCGTCGCAGGGACTTGGCGGCATGAACGGAACAGTAATCGAATTCGACACCCTGCCCGATGCGAATCGGACCGGATCCGATGACCAGCACCTTTTTCCGCCCGTCTTGAACCTCGACTTCATCCAGGCCGTGCCAGGAAGAATAGTAATACGGGGTCTGTGCGACAAACTCAGCGGCACAGGTATCCACCTGTTTATAAGCCGGTGCCAGTCCTCGCTCTTTCCAGCGCTCCCGTACGTCTTTCAGGGAAATACCAAAGATGTCTGCCAGCGTTTCATCGGCAAAGCCGCGCTTTTTCGCCTCCACAAGCAATTCATCATCAACCTGGTCCCAATCGGACGCCTTTAACTTTTTTTCCAGCTGGATGATCAGCTCGATGGCCTGGAGGAAAAAGGGATCGATCTCTGTCAAACGGTGAATGTCCGCCACCCCGTATCCACGGCGGAACGCTTCCGCGATCAGAAAAATGCGTTCATCCGTCGCCTCCACCATTCCTTTCTCAAGCTGTTCGTTGCTCAGTCGGGCAATCGCCGGATGGGACAGATGATGCAGGCCGATTTCCAGAGAACGCACCGCTTTGAGCAGGGCGGTCTCCAGGTTGCGCCCCAGCGCCATCACTTCCCCGGTTGCTTTCATCTGGGTGCCCAATTTGCGGTCGGCCAGCGGAAACTTGTCAAAGGGCCAGCGCGGAATTTTCGCCACCACATAATCGATGGACGGTTCGAAACTGGCATAGGTGTAACCGGTAATCGGGTTGATCACCTCATCCAGATGATAGCCCAGTGCCAGTTTGGCCGCGATGCGGGCGATGGGATATCCGGTCGCTTTGGAGGCCAGGGCACTGGAACGGCTAACCCGCGGATTGACTTCAATCAAATAGTACTGATCGCTCTCCGGATCCAGGGCATACTGAATATTGCAACCCCCGACCACGCCCAGGGCACGGATCACCTTGCAGGCCACGGAACGCAGCATCTGGTATTGCCGGTCATTCAGGGTCTGGGACGGAGCGACCACGATGCTGTCCCCCGTGTGTATCCCCACTGGGTCCATATTTTCCATATTGCAGACAATGATGCAGGTATCATTGGCATCCCGCATCACTTCATACTCGATCTCTTTCCAACCCTTGACGCTTTTTTCAATCAGGATCTGCCGGATGGGGCTCGCTTCCAGCCCCCGCCGTGCGACCCGGCGAAGTTCTTCCTCATCTGCGGCGATACCACCGCCGGCACCCCCGAGAGTGTAAGCGGGCCGTACGATGACCGGGTATCCGATCGTATCCGCAAACTGAAGTGCATCGTCTACGGTTGTGACGGTACGGCTTTCCGGAACCGGTTCCCCGATCTCTTTCATCATCGCTTTAAAGGCTTCCCGGTCTTCCCCCCGCTGAATCGTATCGAGCGGCGTCCCCAGAAGCTCCACGTCATATTGTTCCAGAACCCCTGCATCTGAGAGGGCCACCGCCAGATTAAGTCCGGTTTGTCCGCCCAGGGTAGGCAGGATGCCGTCCGGTCTCTCTTTTTCGATAATTCGGGTCACGGATTCCAGGGTGAGTGGTTCCATGTAGATCCGGTCCGCGATTTCCGTATCCGTCATAATGGTTGCCGGATTATTGTTGACCAGGACCACTTCCACACCCTCTTCTTTCAGGGCGAGACAGGCCTGGGTTCCGGCATAATCAAATTCAGCCGCCTGGCCAATTACGATCGGACCGGAGCCGATCACCAGTACTTTTTTGATATGACTTAACTTAGGCATAACTCTTCTCTCCTGTCGCCTCGCATGTCTCGATGAATCGTTCAAAAAGGTGCGCCGTGTCGGAGGGACCCGGGTGGGCTTCCGGATGGAACTGGACGCCCCACACCGGACGGTACCGGTGTTGAAGCCCTTCTACCGACCCGTCATTCACATTCCGGAAAGAGACCCTCCATGTTTTGTCGTCAACGGATGATTCCCGTACGGTATAACCATGGTTTTGCGATGTGATGTAAACTTTTCCGCTCTCGATTTCTTTCACCGGATGATTACTTCCCCGGTGACCGAAGGGCAGTCGTTCCGTATCACAACCGGAAGCCAGGGCAATCAACTGGTGCCCCAGGCAGATCCCCATGGTCGGATAACGGTCGATGACTTCTTTTAACTGCGGTAACACAGGGGTCAGATGCTTGGGATCCCCCGGTCCGTTGGAAAACAGCACGCCGTCCGGCTGGAGGGAGGACACCTGTTCAGGAGTGGTGTTGTAGGGAACGACCGTCACACGGCAACCTGCGTCAAGCAGGGCATCCCGGATCGATGTCTTATATCCGAAATCAAACAGGACCACATGCGGGCCGTTACCGTCATACTGTGTGATTTCTTTAGACGATACCGATGGAACCAGATCGGTTCGACTCAGACCGGAGAACGTCTCACGGGTCCTGGCCGGGTCTGTCGTCAAGCGGCCGTAGACCTCCCCATGTTCCCGGATGATGCGGGTCAGGACACGTGTATCCACATCATAAAGTCCCGGAATGTCAAAATGTCTGGCCATCTCATCCAGGGACTGAATCGATTGAAAATGGCTGGGTTGCCGGCATAATTCGGCGGTCACGATGCCTTCCAGGGCAGGTCGCAGACTCTCATAGTCGATGTCGTTCACACCGTAATTTCCGATCAGCGGGTAAGTATAGGTGACGATCTGTCCGGCATAAGAAGGGTCGGTCATCACTTCCTGATAACCGGTCATCCCCGTGTTAAACACCATTTCCCCTTCCCGGTCCACGTCGGCACCGAACCATTTTCCTTCCAAAACATCTCCTGTATTCAAGATGAGATATCCCGTCTTTGCTGGTTTATCCATTGTTCCACTCCTCCGAAAAGTTAAGCTGAATGATGCTGTTTCTGTTTGTCCTCCAGTTCCTCAAGCACATCGGATAACACGTCGACAGCGTGTTGAATCTCCGAGCGATTGGTGGTAAAAGGAGGGAGAATCCGCAACACGTCAGGACCTGCAGGCAGAAACAGAACACCCTTCTCCCTGGTTGTTTCCAGGACCTCCTGGACCGGAATCGTCAACTGCAGTCCCAGCAGCAGTCCTTTTCCCCGGACACTTTTCACAAGGGAAGATTGGGCGACCAGCCGGTTCAGATGCTCTTTAAAATAATCTCCCAGTTCCTGAACCCGGGAGAGCAGGTTATGTGTCTCGATTTCTTCCAGCGTCCCCAGGCCGGCTGCCATCGCCAGCGGATTTCCGCCGAAGGTGGTGCCGTGGCTTCCGGGACCGAAGGCTTCGTTTGTTTTTTCTTTCGCCAGAATGGCACCGACGGGAAAACCGCTTCCCAGTCCTTTGGCCACCGTGACCACGTCAGGCTCAATGCCATACTGTTGAAAGGCAAACCAGGATCCGGTCCGGCCGATTCCCGTCTGCACCTCGTCGATCATCAAAAGCAGATCGTGTTCGCGGCACAGTTCGGCGACCTGAGCCACCCATTCCGGATCGGCAGGATTGACGCCCCCTTCACCCTGCACCAGTTCCAGCATCACCGCGCAGGTTTTGGAGCTAATCGCTTCTCTAAGTGCCTCGATATCCTGAAACGGGACGGTGACGAATCCTTCCGGCAGGGGGGCGAAACCGTCCTTGACTTTCTCCTGTCCGGTGGCGGTCAATGTGGCCAGCGTCCTTCCGTGAAACGAACCGGTAAAGGTTATGATCTCATAACGATCCTGGTTCAGGACCTTTTGGGCATAACGCCGGGCCAGTTTGATCGCTGCCTCATTGGCTTCGGCACCGCTGTTGCAAAAAAGAACGCGATCCAGACCGCTGATTTCCGCCAGTTTGTCGGCCAGTTGTTCCTGCAGCGGATGTTGGAACAGATTGGAACTGTGCCATAACTGGTCCAGTTGTTGCTTGAGCTTTTCTTTGACAGCGGCCGGCGCATGCCCCAAAGAGGTCACGGCAATCCCCGACACAAAGTCCAGGTATTTGTTGCCCTGTTCGTCCCAGACATAATTTCCTTCTCCCCGTACAATGGCCAGCGGCCACCTTGCATAATTCGGAAACAAATGGCTCATCCTGCCGTCACCTCTCCTTTCACAATGCGTGTTCCTGCGTGTTCTCGGCGGACAACCCGGGTTAAAATCCCGGGATTTTTGCCGTTTACAATCACCACTTCTCGAATCCCTTCCGCCAGTCCGTCCAGAGCAGCGGTGACCTTCGGGATCATGCCGCCGTAGATGGTTTTGTCTTTGATTAATGACTGAATCTCATCCGGCGTTAGAGAAGAAAGGATTTCCTTTTTCCCGTCAATCTCTTTCATAATGCCGTCTACGTCGGTGACCATAACCATACGTTCTGCTCCCAGCGCGGCTGCAATCGCACCGGCAGCTGTGTCGGCATTGATGTTGTAGATCCGACCCTCACGATCAATCCCCAGCGGAGCGATAACCGGTATGTACGACTGTTCCAGCAGGGCTTCAATCAAACCGGTGTCAATGGACGTGATCTTGCCAACGTATCCCAGTTCAGGATCCGCCGGTACCACACGCAATATGTCTCCGTCAATCCCGCTGATTCCTGCACTTTCTCCCCCGGCCTGCTGAATCCGCACCACAATCTGCTTGTTGATCTTGCCGGCCAGTACCATCTGAACCACATCCAGTGTCGATTCATCGGTGATACGCAACCCGTCCTTAAAACGGGGCTCGATATTCAGAGCCTCCAGCATGCCGGATATCGCCGGTCCGCCACCATGTACAATGACCGGATGCACATCCTCGTTTTTCAGTTCGGCAACCTCTTGAAAAAATGAATCAGGCAATTCACTCAGGATACTTCCGCCACTTTTAATCACCAGTAACTCTTTTCCCATGGTTTCTCCCCCGTTCCCACACACAATTAAGGAAATACCGGTACTTTCGGCAGTCCGGTCTCTTCCGGCAAGCCCATCATGATATTCATGTTCTGAATCGCCTGGCCGGCCGCCCCTTTAACCAGATTATCGATGACAGACAGGATCATGACGCGACCGGTCCGCTCATCCACGTGATAGGCGATGTCGCAGTAGTTGGAACCATAGACTTCTTTGGTCTTCGGATGGCTCCCCTGCGGACGCAGCCTGACAAACGGACGGTCCTCATAGACCTCGCGGTACCAGGCATCGATGGTTTCCCAGGTGACATCCTGTGTCAGATCGGCATAAATTGTAGCCAGAATGCCACGGGTCATCGGCGTCAGGTGCGGTGTAAAAGAAAGTAGCACATCCTGCCCCGTCCATTCTCCCAGCACCTGTTCCATTTCCGGAATGTGCTGATGGCGTCCCACCTTATAGGCCGAAATGCTGTCATTGGTCTCACAGAAATGGGTCGCCTGTGACGGCGCACGTCCCGCTCCGGAAACCCCGGATTTGGCATCGACGATGATGCTGCGGGGATGGATCGCTCCCTTTTTTAAAAGGGGCAAAAGAGCCAGTAATGTCGCCGTCGGGTAACAGCCCGGGTTGGCAATGAGCTGCGCCTGTTGAATGGATGGCTGGGCCCATTCACTCAATCCGTAGACGGCCTGATCCAGCCATTTTTTATCGGCTGGATCCTTTCCGTACCAGGTGCGATACTGTTCCGGATCATGCAGCCGGAAGTCTCCGCTCAGATCGATCACTTTGAGCCCGCGCTCCAGCAGTGCCGGGGCCATACTGCCGCTGACACCCGACGGAGTGCCAAAAAAAACAAGGTCGGATTCAGCTTCAATCCGATCGAGATCAAAAGCAGCCAGTTTTACATCACGGATGTCCGTCAGGTGGGGAAACACTTCATTTAACCATTTTCCTTCCTGAGAATTGGCATATAGCGTGGCGATTTCAGCATGAGGATGATTTTCCAGAAAACGAATGAGTTCCACGCCACCGTAACCGGTGGTTCCGATAATTGATACTTTCATCAGTTTCTCTCCCATTTCCGTTTACGACTTTTGTATTATTATACGTATTTAAGTATATTAATTCAAGACCTTTTTAATTAAACATTTAGTCAGGAACGTTCTTTTTTATTGATCTGAAAAAGTGAATCTGCCAAGTGATGATGGATAAAAATTAATAAATATAAAAACTCCCGTGCCTCGTAGACACGGGAGTCGGTTGGTCAGTGTTTCATTTATTTTTTAGCTGCCAGCCATGCAGCCATGTTTTGAGCTTCATCTTCAGATAGTTGAGCCTGTGCCGGCATTTGTCCCTGGCCATTAACAATGATGTTATAAATTTCATCCTGGCTCAGGCGAGCTCCAACATCAGTCAGACCGGGTCCGACTGTCCCTTCCAGTTCGGCTCCGTGGCAGGCCAGGCAGTTGGCTTGATATGCCTGTTCAGCGGCAGCAGCGTCAAAATCCGCATCCACTGTTTCGTCGCCACCTTCAGCTGCATCACCATCTGCTTCGCCACCATCAGCCTCTCCGTTATCAGCCGGTTGCTCGGTTTGCTGATCATTTTCATCAGCCGGCTGATCGTCAGCCTGATCGTTGGCAGCGCCGCATCCGGACACAACCAGCAGGGCCAGAGCTGTTACAATCATGGTCTTCCAGCCTTTGAGCTTCATGATAAACCCTCCTTTTGGTCTTCTATTTCCACGTGTAGTATACCAAACTTATCCATTAATTATCCCGACAAGGTTTGACAGTTTTATGAAATGCTACTTGTTCAGGATTTCCCCTACACGGGCGACCACATGATCGACGGTAAAGCCGAATTCTTCGATCACTTTGTTACCGGGGGCTGAAGCACCAAAGGTTTCAATTCCCATCACCGCGCCTTGATCACCGACATATTTTTCCCATCCGAGCGGATGTGCCATTTCGATGGCAAGACGGGTCTTGATCTGTGACGGCAGGACGGATTCTTTATATTCAGGTGACTGTTCCTCAAACAACTCCCAGCTGGGCATACTGACGACGCGTACCGGCACCCCTTTATCCGCCAGCACTTTCTGTGCTTCCAGTGCCAGGCTGACCTCAGAACCGGATGCCATCAGAATCGCCTGCGGTTCCTGGCCGTCCGGATCGGCGATCACATAAGCACCACGGGACAGGTTTTCCCGGGCAATCGTGGCAGTGGGTGCGAGGACGGGTAAATTCTGTCTGGACAGTACCAGCACCACCGGCTGCTCGCTTTTCTCCAGGGCATAACGGTAAGCTTCCACCGTTTCATTGGCATCCGCCGGACGAATCACGGTCAGATCCGGCATCGCCCGCAGGGAAGGCAGCTGTTCGATCGGCTCATGCGTCGGTCCGTCTTCACCCACGGCGATGCTGTCATGGGTAAATACATAGATCACCGGCTGCTTCATCAGGGCAGACAGACGAATGGCCGGACGCAGGTAATCGGAAAAGACAAAGAACGTGGCACCGAATGCCCGTACACCGCCGTGCAGCATCATCCCGTTCAGTGCGGCACCCATGGCGTGCTCGCGTACCCCAAACCAGATGTTGCGTCCGCTGTAGTCTTCCGCATGGAACACGCCCGCATCTTTAAGCTCGGTCTTGTTGGACGAAGCCAGGTCCGCCGATCCCCCGATAAACCAGGGTACCCGGTTGGCAATGGCATTGAGGGCTTCCCCGGATGCGGAACGGGTCGCCAGCGGTTTATGGTCCGCTTCATAGAGCGGCAAATCCTGATCCCATCCTTCGGGAAGTTCACCCGCCATCGCCAATTTCAATTGAGCGGCCAGTTCCGGAAAAGCTTTTTGATAGGCTTCCCAATTCTTTTCCCAATCCGCCTGAGCACGGGCCCCCTGTTCCTTTAGTGCGGCAAAATGTTCCCGCACGTCATCCGGCACATGGAACGGTTCATGGGGCCATTCGTAGGCTTCCTTGGTCAACTTCGCCTCATCCTCACCGAGGGGCGCCCCGTGTACTTTATGAGTACCCGCCTTGTTCGGACTACCATAACCGATCACCGTCCGAACCTCGATCAGGGTCGGTTTGTTTGGCTCCGCCTGTGCCTGCTCAATGGCACGGCTGATCTCATCCACGTCATTCCCGTCTTCGACACGCAGAACCTGCCAGCCGTATGCTTCGTAACGTTTTAATACATCTTCTGTGAACGCAAAGCTGGTTTCACCATCGAGGGAAATATCATTGGAATCATACAGGATAATCAGCTTGCCCAACTTCAGATGTCCGGCCAGCGAAGCCGCTTCGGCCGAGACCCCTTCCATCAGATCCCCATCACCGCAGATGGAGTAAGTGTAATGGTCGATAATGTCATGTCCGTCCCGGTTATAGACGGCCGCCAGATGACGTTCCGCCATTGCCATCCCCACAGCCATAGCGACACCCTGACCCAGCGGTCCAGTCGTCGCTTCAACGCCGACGGTATGTCCGAATTCAGGATGCCCCGGTGTGGCACTTCCCCACTGGCGGAAATTCTTGATCTCATCCATGGACAGATCATAACCGCTCAGATGCAACAGACTGTAGAGCAGCATGGAACCATGCCCCGCCGACAGAATAAAACGGTCACGATCGAACCAGTTGGGGTCCGCCGGATTATGTTTTAGAAAACGGGACCAGAGCGCATACGCCATCGGAGCAGCACCCATGGGAAGTCCGGGATGCCCAGAGTTCGCCTTTTCAATCGCATCAATGGACAGTGTGCGAATCGTATTAATACATTTTTGTTCAAGTGCGTGATCCACCTTCATTTATAAATCCTCCTTCAGCTATCTTGTTTTATATTGTACCCGGCATAAGCCAGTAGAGCGCAAAAAAAGTTCTAATACCGCCTGAACCCTTCCCCCATCACTTCTGCCGTATCAGATACGATCACAAACGCATCGGGATCGTGACGGGTGACCAGTTCTTTCAGGCGGGCAATTTCCTTCTGTTCCACCACACACAGCAAAACGGATTTGGACTGGTTAGTGTAGCCGCCGTACCCGGACAGACGGGTAACCCCCCGGTCGAGGTGATGCAAAATGGCCTCGCGAATCGCTTCCTCTTGATCGGAAATGATAAAGCTCAGTTTGGCATACCCGAGACCCACCTGAACCAGATCGATGGTTCGCCCGGTGGTAAATAAAGCAATGATCGCATATAAAGCCTGTTCCGGGCCATAGACCACACCGGCTGTGGTCACGACGATGCCGTCGATGAGCAGGATGGCAACTCCCAGGCTGAGTCCGGTGTATTTATGTATGATCTGGGCCACCAGATCCGTACCACCGGTGGAGGCCTGTCCACGAAAAACGAGTCCCAGCCCCAGGCCGAGACCCACGCCGCCGAAAAGTGCCGCCAGAAGCGGTTCATCTGTAATCGTCCGCCAGTTTTCCGTTAAAAGCACAAAAAAAGGAAGGACCAGCGTCCCAATGATGGTCTTAAGGCCAAATTGCCGTCCGAGCAACACAAATCCAAGCAGAACAAACAAAATGTTCAACCCCCACTGGGTGTAAGCGGGTTTGATGTGAAGGACGTCCTCCACGATAACGCTGATCCCGCTTACCCCGCCGGAGGCAATGTTAAAATCGTTCATGAACAGGTTGAACGCCACGGCTATAATGAAAGCCCCTGCAAAAAGGTAGACATATTCTTTTGTCTGTTTAAAGGAAAGGTTTAAAATCCGTTGCTGCATCATAGGAGATCACTTCATCGTCTGTCTGAGATAGGCATTGATAAACGGGTCGATTTCACCATCCATCACGGCCTGAATATTACCCGTTTCCACGCCGGTACGATGATCCTTCACCATGCTGTACGGGTGAAACACATAGGAACGAATCTGACTTCCCCAGCCGATTTCCTTCTGTTCGCCGCGCAGTTCGTTCAATTCCTTCTCCTGCTCTTCCAGTTTCTTTTCGTACAAACGGGCTTTGAGGATCTTCATCGCTTTTTCCCTGTTTTTGATCTGGGAACGCTCCGACTGGCAGGTGACGACGACCCCGGTCGGAATATGCGTGATCCGGACCGCTGAATCAGTGGTATTGACGTGCTGTCCCCCCGCTCCGCTGGAACGGTAGGTATCGATTTTCAGGTCCTCCTGCTTCACTTCAATCTCGACGTCATCATCCATCTCCGGCATCACATTGCAGGAGACGAATGAGGTATGCCGGCGTCCCGATGAATCAAACGGCGAAATACGAACCAGGCGGTGCACCCCTTTTTCTGTCTTCAAATAGCCGTAAGCGTTATGTCCCTTGATCAACAGGGTGACACTTTTAACACCCGCTTCGTCACCGGGCAGGTAATCCAGTGTTTCCACCTTGTAACCGTGGCTTTCCGCCCAGCGGGTGTACATGCGAAGCAACATGGAGGCCCAGTCCTGGGATTCCGTTCCTCCGGCGCCTGGATGCAGTTCCAGAATGGCATTGTTTTTGTCGTAGGGCTCGTTAAGCATGAGCTCCAGTTCAAATTCGGATACCCTTTTGTTCAGGGTCTTGACCCCTTCGATGATCTCAGGATAGAGGGATTCGTCATTTTCTTCCGCCGCCAGTTCCATCATCACCTGGATGTCCTCATGGGAGGTTTCCAGGTCTTTCATTGTTTTCACCAGGTCCTTCAAATGATTGACTTCGCTGATAACCTTCTGTGCGGCGTCATTGTCATCCCAGAAATCCGGGGCCGACATTTGTTCTTCCAGTTCTGCGATGCGTTTCTGCTTCCCTTCGAGGTCAAAGAGACCCCCTTAATTCATCCAGTTTTCCACCCAGGGTCGACATATCCTGTTTCACTTCGGTCAAATCTTGATGTGACATATGTGAATCCTCCTTTGAAGTCTGTTTATTTTCACGTGATTCGTTGAAAATTATACGGCTTTGCCGCAACAGTGCTTGTATTTCTTACCGCTTCCGCACGGGCAGGGCTGGTTGCGTCCCACTTTTTGCTCCCGGCGGACCGGTTTTTTCTTTCCGCCTTCTTTTTTCGGATTGACCGCTTCTCCCCTGGCCACTTCCTGCCGCTGAATATTCTGGGAGACTTCCGCTTTCATTATATAGGTCGCCACTTCTTCTTCAATACGGGCCACCATCTCCTCAAACATCTGGAACCCTTCCATCTGATACTCACGCAGTGGATCGTTCTGGGCGTAAGCCCTCAGGTGAATCCCCTGGCGAAGTTGATCCATGGCGTCAATGTGGTCCATCCATTTGCTGTCGACGGCACGGAGCACGACCACTTTTTCGAATTCGCGCATCATCTCTTCGCCGATTTCCTGTTCACGGCGGTCGTATTTTTTCTTCAACAGGTCACGGAAGACGTCGATGATTTCTTCCGGCTCTTTGCCCCAGATGTCTTTTTCAGTCAGTTCCCCTTCATGCAGGAAGGTACCGTTGGCATGATCGATGATCGCTTTGAGGTCCCATTCCTCCGGTACCTGCTCTTTCGGACAGTGGATCTCCACCAGTCTTTCCACGACGGACATGATCATGTTGAACACGACGTCACGCAGGTTGTCGGATTCCAGTACGTCACGACGCTGTTTGTAAATAATTTCCCGCTGCTGGTTCATCACATCGTCATACTGGAGGACAATGCGGCGCATGTCGAAGTTGTTGCCTTCCACCCGTTTTTGGGCCGATTCCACGGCTCGGGAGACCATTTTGCTTTCGATGGGCTGATCTTCTTCCATGCCCAGCCGATCCATCATGCTCATAATATTATCGGATCCGAACCGGCGCATCAATTCATCCTCAAGGGAGAGGAAAAACTGTGAGGAGCCGGGATCTCCCTGACGTCCGGAACGGCCGCGAAGCTGGTTGTCGATACGGCGGCTTTCGTGCCGTTCTGTACCTATAATATGAAGTCCGCCGAGCTCTGCGACACCCTCTCCGAGCATGATGTCGGTTCCACGCCCGGCCATGTTGGTGGCGATGGTTACCGCCCCTTTTTGTCCGGCCTGGGCGATGATTTCCGCTTCCCGCTCATGGTTTTTGGCGTTAAGGACATTGTGCGGAATGCCTTTTTTCTTGAGCATGGAAGAGAGTTTTTCTGAATTTTCGATAGAAACCGTTCCCACCAGGATGGGTTGCCCCTTCTCATGGCGCCGGGCAATTTCCTCCACTACTTTGCGGAATTTGGCCTCTTCAGTTTTATAGATGACGTCGGGCATGTCCTCACGGATCATTGGTTTGTGGGTTGGAATGACCACGACATCCATTCCGTAGATTTTTCTGAATTCCTCTTCTTCGGTTTTGGCGGTTCCGGTCATCCCGGCCAGTTTCTGATACATGCGGAAATAGTTCTGCAGGGTGATGGTGGCCAGAGTCATGCTTTCATTCTGGACCTTCAGCCCTTCCTTGGCTTCGATGGCCTGATGCAGGCCGTCACTGTAACGGCGTCCCTGCATCAAGCGTCCCGTAAATTCATCGACGATGACCACTTCACCGTTTTCCACCACATAGTCGACATCCCGCTTCATGATCACCCGTGCTTTTAATGCCTGGTTGATGTGATGATTAAGCATCATGTGTTCATGGTCATACAGGTTGTCGACGTTAAAGGCTTTCTCGGCTTTGCTGACCCCGGATTCGGTCAGGGTCACGTTGCGTGCTTTTTCATCAACGGTATAATCTTCTTCCGGTTTGAGCTGGGTGACAAAACGGGCCGCCACATAGTACAGATCGGTGGATTTGCTGGCCTGACCGGAGATGATCAGCGGGGTACGGGCTTCATCGATCAGAATGCTGTCCACCTCGTCAATGATGGCATAGTTGAGCGGACGCTGCACCATCTGCTCTTTATAGAGCACCATATTGTCCCGCAGGTAATCAAATCCGAATTCATTGTTCGTTCCATAGGTGATGTCCGCCTGATAGGCTTCCCGTTTTTCCTCCGGGGACAGGCCGTGAACATTCAGTCCCACTTTCAGTCCGAGGAATTCATACACCTGTCCCATCTGTTCACTGTCGCGGCGGGCCAGATAATCGTTGACGGTGACGACATGCACCCCTTTTTCTTCGAGGGCATTGAGATAAACCGGCAGGGTGGCCACCAGGGTTTTCCCTTCCCCGGTTTTCATCTCTGCGATCCGCCCCTGATGCAGAACGATGCCTCCCATCAGCTGGACATCAAAATGGCGCATGTTCAGTACCCGCTTCGATGCTTCCCGCACCACAGCATACGCTTCATTCAGAATATCGTCAAGGGTTTCTCCCTTTTTTAACCGTTCTTTAAATGCTTCCGTTTTGTTGCGTAAAGCATCGTCAGATAATCGACTGATTTCAGGTTCGAGGGCGTTGATTTGCTCCACCTGCTTCATCAGCCGTTTCACTTCGCGATCATTGGAATCGCCGAATATTTTTTTCACTAGTCCTCTCATAAACGTGGGGCCTCCTCTTTCGGTTACTCACCCATACTTCCTAATCTATCATTGTATCAATGTTTTCGGCTAAATAAAAGAGGACTTGTTAACCAAGTCCTCCGGTGCGGTATCCCGGCGTTTCTTATGTAGACCGGCCCGCTGTTTATTCCGTTTATTCCGGTTCAATCAACCCGTATTTCCCGTCTTTTCTGCGGTAGACGACGTTCACCTGGTCGGTATCCGCATTGGAAAAGACGAAGAAATTATGTCCCAGCATATCCATCTGGAGAATGGCTTCTTCCGCATCCATCGGTTTCAGGTTAAACCGCTTGGTTCGTACGATCTCGAATTCATCCTCCCCGGCATCTTCTCCTTCAGCCAGGTCGCGATCCAGGCGGATTTCTTCATTCATTTCCTTGATGCTTCCGTTCTGGCGGTTTTTGCGGTTAACCTTGGTTTTATACTTGCGAATCTGGCGCTCCAGCTTTTCCACCACCAGATCGATGGCGGCGTACATGTCTCCATGGCTCTCTTCGGCACGGAGAATCAGGCCTTTTAATGGAATGGTTACTTCCACAATTTGTTCGTCCCGGATGACACGCAGGGTGACGTGACAATCCGTGTTGTCCATGTTGTCAAAGTACTTTTCCAGGCGCCCCAATTTCTTTTCCACATGTTCCCTTAATGCAGGAGTCACATCTAATTGTTCTCCTCGGATGTTGTAATTCATGGAAGAGGCCTCCTTTCTCTTTATATATACCATTATACACTATTCCCCGGTGTAAAATCCTGCCTGAAAGGGAATCCATTTAAAATTTTTGTGAAGAAATTATTTTAAAAAACCCCCGGGGTTCCTCCCGGGGGTGTGTTATCAAAATTATAACGCTTCGTTATATGTTGTGTAGCCTTTATAACTTGATAACGTTAGCTGCCTGCGGGCCTCTCGCTCCTTCTACGATGTCAAACTCAACGGATTGACCTTCTTCAAGCGTTTTAAAACCCTCAGACTGAATGGCAGAGTAGTGTACGAATACATCATCTCCGTCTTCTCTTTCGATAAATCCGTACCCTTTCTCTGCGTTAAACCATTTTACTTTCCCTTGCATGTAATACATTCCTTTCTTAAATGAACTTTTATGAGAAGCTTTTTCTCATATCTTGACTATAATCGATTCGCAACCCGAAGTCAAACAAATCCTTCGGTTTCTACAAAATTAGTGGATTCTCTGACAAAAAAGCTAAAATTCGACAGCAAGGGAAGGGCTGGCAACCTGACAATAATTTGTAAGCGTTTTATTTGTATCGCAGTTCAAGATAGTTAACGAAGCGTGTAAGTCCGAGGGTGATGACCAGATACAGAAACGCCACAGGCAGGTAGGCTTCCCAGGGACTTGCCGTCGCTCCGAGTATGGTTTTCCCCGAGTACATCAATTCGCTGAATGAAATAACCATTAATAAGGATGAGTCCTTCAAAAGCGTGATAAATTCATTACCCAGGGGAGGCAACATCCGCTTGAATGCCTGAGGCAGGATGATGTAATACATGGCCTGACTGTGTTTCATGCCGAGGGATCGGGCGGCTTCCATCTGACCTCTGTCAATGGACTGAATTCCGGCTCGGAATATCTCGGCGATGTATGCGGCACTATTAATGGTAAGAGACATAATCGCCGACACCCAGACACCCGGTGAAGAACCCAACAGACTTGGCAACAACGCAAAATGAATGATCAGAATCTGAACGAGTAGCGGGGTTCCACGAATCAGATCAATGTACCAGACGGCCGGATAATGCAGAAAAGGTATTTTGGACAGCCTGGCCAGTCCGAATAACAGTCCCAACAGGGTCCCCAGCAAAATGGCAATGAACGTGACTTCCACCGTTACCAGTGCGCCTTTCAGATAAAACCATCGGTAATCGTAGATAATCGACCAATCCAGCAAGTTTTCCACCTCAAACTTCGATATTTGTTGCATCTATCTTATCAAACATGCCTGCTCAAGAAAAGCAGCGTAACAGGTCTGTTACGCTGACTTTTCTCAAACTAAGGCTATTCTCGTCTTTGCTTGAATTATTCAGTTCCGAAGTATTTATTGAAAATCTCGTCATAAGTTCCGTTTTCCTGAATTTCTTTCAGGCCGGCGTTGATCCGGTCGAGCAATTCGGTATTTCCTTTTTTGACCGCGATGCCGTAGTATTCTTTCGGGAAGTTGTCATCGGATACGGATTTAAAGTTGGCGTCCGGATTATTTTTGATGTATTCCAGAACCACCGCGTTGTCGGCTACGACTGCTTCAACGCCACCGTTCTCCAGTTCTTTCAGAGCCAGCGGTGTGGTTTCAAAACGTGCGATGTTGCCGTTGGTGCGTCCGATCAGGTCGGATACGGCTTCATCACCGGTTGTACCGTTCTGTACCCCGATTTTGTAGTCGTTTTTGAGGTCTTCAAACTTGGTCACGTCAGAGTCTTTCGGGACCGCGATCAATTGAGTCGCCTCAAAGTACGGCTCGGAGAAATCCATTTTCTTGGCCCGTTCTTCGGTGATGGTGATCGCGGAAATCAGGGCATCCCGCTCACCGTTTTGAACGGTCAGGAAAATTCCGTCCCAGGCAGTGTTTTTATATTCAACTTCCAGGTTGGCTGCTTCCGCAATCGCGTTCATCACTTCGATGTCAAACCCAACAATGTTTCCGTTTGTATCAACATATTCAAACGGTGCGTAGGCAGCATCGGTTCCAACGACGATTTTCAGGGGCTCTTCCTGTTCGGTAGCTTCTCCGTTTTGTCCGGATTCGCTTCCCCCGGTGTTTTCCTGGTTGTTGGCTTCCTGTCCTCCGGTTTCAGTTGTACCGGTTCCACATGCGGCAGTTACGATGGCCAGCATGGCAACCAGCATGATCATCAACATTTTTTTGCCGATTTTCACTTTTTGTATCCCCCTTTTAAAAATAAATGTCGTAAAATTGATAACATTAATAAAAAATGGCTTTTTCTATGTAATTGACGCAATTTGTGTGTTGATAGAAAAAGCCGTCTAACAGAATAAATTATACATATGAATGCATATGTTTTCAAGTGATAGAAAGTTGCGAAAATGGTAGATTTGGGGAGAACAGGGGGAGGTGGGTTTTCCACAGGGGGGAGGGTGGTTGTTATCAGGTTGTGCACAGGTTATTAACAACTGTCACCGTTTAATAAAAAATAAAAAATACACCTGTTATTAGAATGAGGTGTATTTTTAACGTTTATCGTCAAAATAGTAGGGATTGGGTGTCTGGTTTTCCAGTCCCATACTGGCGTACTTCTGAATCCCCTGTCGCATTTTACGAAACGATTTGATTTCATGAAGGGTACCGTCAAATTTTTGTTTCATCTGTTTTAAATTTTGTTCATTAAGTTGGTTAAGTTCCTGCAGCTTATTTTCGATTTTATGATTCCACTTTTCTACCAGCGGACGGCATTGCTGTTCTGTATCGAGTTGAATAAGCGTGTGGATAGGTTGATCCAGTTGCGAAAATTGTTTCATGTCATGCTGTGTCTTCTGATAGATATCGAGATCAGCGTGCTGGTTTTGTTGTTTTAACCGATGTTCGATAGATTCAAGCAGTTCCCATTTTTTCTGGTAGAGTGAATGGATTTGCTCGGCGATCGATCTATCCATTGATGACCTTTCCTTCTTTTTCTTTTGCCAGTTTCATCGCTTCATTCCAGGTCGTGCGCAGATCCTGAAGGAATCCCAGAACTTCTTCAATCATGGCACGGTCCTTTTGCAGATTGGCTTCGATGAGCCGGCGATACATATAATCATATAACCTTCCCAGATGGTCAGTCAGTTCACCGGCATCATGATTAAGGCTGGCATGAAGTTCCATAATGATTTCCTGTCCCTTGATCAGGGATTCATGGGCTTGATTCGGCTCCTCATTGTCAATATGCCTGATCGCTTCCTTCAATACTTTAATGCCTCCGTCATAGAGCATCAAGACTAACTCCTGGGGCGATGCTGTGGTAATCTGCGTCTGCCGATACTGTTGGTATGGATTTACGTTCATGATAAGATCCCCCTTTTATTTTTGTTGACTGTATGACGGGAGCGATGCCATTTGTGATGCAAACCAGTTGGACTGTGCACTCATGGCAGACAACGCCTTCTCCATTTCCGTAAATTGCCGGATCAGATTTTGTTCACGGATATCCATACGATCAGAGAACCGTTCAATCTGGTCTTTCATCGCTTCTATCTGCCGCTCGATCGATTTTTGTCTCTCCGAAATGATACCGGTCCCATACTCAATGTATGAATTCAGATATTCTTCAAGGGAGTCGGCAATACCCGTTTCGTTACTGTTGGAAAACAGTTGTTGAACGGATGACGGGTCCTCCTGCAGGGCTTCCTTTAATTTGGTTTCATCCACTTTCAGTTTACCGGACACGCTGTCACCGGTTAAACCTTCTGTCTGAATACCAATCTGGGACAAGTGAGTTAAGGCTCCACTATTGTTGACTTCCTGTGTGACTTTCCGCCAAAGGTTGTCCAGGATTAAGGAAACAGAATAATCCCCTTTCAGATTTCCAGCGGCATTGTCGTCCCCGGATATATCATACTGGTCATAGATAAATTCGTAAGCGTCATTATACGCTTTAACAAATTTCTTGACCGCATCAACTGTCTTGTCCGCATCCTTATCCACCGTAATCGACGTGGTACCGGTCTCTTTTAATGTGAAGGTAACACCACTGACAGCATCATCTACAGTATTGGTGGAACGTGTCATCTGCAGGTTATTGATTTCAAAGGAAGCGTCTTTGGCCGCCTGAAGTTCATTGACAAAAGCAGCTGCGCCGGAATCATACAACAATCCCAGATCATCGGTATTAACCGTAATGGCATTGCTCAATCCCGTTTCTTCACTTACCAGTACCAGTTGCCCGTTGATGATCGACGCCTCGACGCCAATAAAACTGGAATCCGCTTCCTGCAGGGTGGCCACCTGATTATTGATCTTGTCCAGGATGTCTTCCATGGTATCGGTGTCATTGATCGTGATGTCAATGCTCTGGGCCTGTGAACCGACGGTCAGGCTCAAATTGGCGGTGGCATTGGTCGCAAAATAATTGTTGGGATCCACCTGATCAGATGCAGAAGCGATGGAGTGAGCTTCAGCGAGGGCGATGACTTCCAGGTTGTAAGTGGTATCGGCTGCTGTACTTTCCGCCGTGGCTGTGGCGACATTATCACTGGTGCTGGTAACAGCTTTGCTGGTATAAGTGGATGCTGATTTCAAATCGGCCAGTGACTGTTCCAGATTTTTCAATTTTGTGTTGATCTGTTGCCAGATTTTTTTGGTGGATTCCAGGTCACTCAGTTGCCCATTCATTCTGACCAGAGGGCGTCGTTCGATGGCCATCAACTGGTCGATCAGGGCCTGTGTATCAATACCTGATGCTAATCCGGAAAAACCGATTTCTCCTGCCATAACCTGTCCCTCCTTTACAGTTTCTCGTCGATCAGGATGCCGATCATATTACGAATACGGGCCTCAAGGTCGAGGATTTCTTCCGGTGGCAATTCACGGATGACTTCGTGGGTTTCTTTATTGATGACTTTAACCATCAGTTGATTGGCATCTTTGTGGAATTCAAATTTTAATTGTTTGTTGTACAGGGCCACGGTATGATTGATTTTATCCAATTTGGCCTGCAACTGTTCTTCATTTAGAAGCTGATTTTTATCTTTGTTCTCCTCGCCCGATGTCTGGAGTTGTTGTTTTTCCTGATGCGGGTTGGTTTCTGCTGACGGAACGGACTTGTTTATACTTTCGACCTGTTTGCCGTTTGGCACGAAAGGTGTATTACCGGATTCGATTTTCATTCCAGTCCTCCCCCTTTCCCTTTATTGAGGGGTAAATATGGATAAGGCCGGCCCGTATTGGCCGGCCCGAATATTGATGATGCGTTTATTATCCGAGAAGTTGAAGAACTGTCTGCGGACGAGCATTGGCCTGAGCCAGCATAGCCGTACCAGCCTGCTGAAGGATGTTGGTCCGCGTGAATTCCATCATCTCTTTGGCCATATCGACGTCACGGATACGAGATTCCGCAGCCTGCAGGTTTTCTGCAGCGGTATCCAGGTTGGCGATGGTGTGTTCGAGACGGTTCTGGATTGCACCCAGTTCAGAACGCTGCTGGGAGATGGTGTCGAGTGCGTTGTTGACTGTGGTGATGGTAGAGCCAGCAGCAGATTGGCTGGTAATATCAGCACCACCAACTGTAATATCCATATCAGCCGTTGCAGCTGCATCAAGTGTTAAAACAGTGGTTCCATCTGCATCAACAAAGTTGGTGTCATCAGTTGATGTAGCAATAACATTTCCGTTAGCATCTACAATTTCAGAAGCACCCGCAGCATATTTTATTGTATAACTACCTGCTTCCAACCCATCGTTTGTGAATTCAGCAGTTCCGGTAGCCTCACCGTTTTCAATAACGATTTTACCGGAATCAACAGCCTGAGTAAAAGTAATGGTCTCGGAATTGGCCGAAGATGTCCAGGTTACACCACCATCAGCAGTTGTAGCTACAACATTACCATTAGCGTCTTTCAAGTCAGTACCATCAATGGTATATTCCCCATCAACAAAATCAGTGGTACCACTTGGTGTAACTGTTTCAGTGTATTTTACATTACCAGCTACGCCTAATTCGAAAGAACGCATATCATTAATTGTGACACTCATGGTTTGACCTTCATTAGCGCCGATCTGGAACGTTCCCTGATATGAACCATCGAGAAGTTTCTTTGTGTTAAATTCAGTGGTATCTCCGATCCGAGCTAATTCCTGCGCCAGTTGGTCCATTTCCTGTTGCAGCTTGGCACGGTCTGTATCGGTGTTCGTGTCGTTGGCAGCCTGAACAGACAGTTCACGCATCCGCTGAATGATGGAGTGAGACTCATTCAAAGCACCTTCAGCAGTCTGAATCAAGGAAATACCATCCTGAGCATTCCGAGCAGCCTGCTGCAGTCCGCGAATCTGTCCGCGCATTTTTTCGGAGATAGCCAGTCCGGCTGCATCGTCTGCGGCACGGTTGATGCGAAGACCGGAAGACAATTTCTCCAGAGACTTCTGTCCCATCGAGTTACTGACGAGCAATTGACGGTGTGCGTTGATCGCACTTAAATTGTGATTGATAATCATGTACATCTTCCTCCCTGAAATGTGTATTTAGCATCCTTGCTAATCAAGGGAAATTCAATGGGCCCATTTTCCTTTCCCTCTCTATTTGTTATGTCGGCCTAATCACGCACCTGTTCAACCCTAATTTTAGACGTTTATAGCCAAATATCTTTCATTTTCTATCATTATCTCTCTCATTCTTTGTTTTTTGCCTCGTTTTATTGATCCGATTGTTTTTTAATCAATCGGGTAATCCCCTGAACAAGATCCAGGACATTTTCTCCACGTGCCGCGTTCTGGTTCTCCTCCTGAATCGAGACATAGATTTCCTTCCGATGTATCTCAATATGCTCCGGTGCGTTAATCCCGATCCGCACCTGATCCTTGTTTACACTGATAATGATAATCTCAATCTCATCCCCGATCATGATCGACTGCTGCGGTTTCCTTGTCAGTACCAGCATGTTAAGATTCCCCCTCCGCCACGGGAGATTCTTCCTGATTTCCGGCAAAAAGCAGGTGCCGGGTCTCATATTGCTCTTTTTCAAGAATAATCTGCTGACCCTTCCCAACGTCCCGGTTAATAATGATCGGGGCTTTTAAATTAACCGTACTCTTTTTCAGTTCGTCCTTTAACACCACCATCGTCCAGACTTCGATTCGCGATGATTCATTGATCTGCAATTCCTTCTGCACCGATCCGGGCAGTTTAAACTCATAATCGGTGTAAAACAGATACGGATTGAGGACCACAAACGCCACCGGGGTCGTCTTGACAGACTGCAGCAAATAAAAAGGACTTCCCTCCTGAATCGGAACCATCACAAACCGATCCTCCTCGGGAAAGCCCGGCAAACGTTTCTCAAATCGCAATATGTCCTTCTCGTCAACCTCAATCTCGTCCAAAAATTTCGTTTTTACTTTCATTCTGATCACCTGTCTTAAAAAATTAGACTTTCATATCTACCGGTCTTAGATTCGTATCAACCTGAACGGCATGTTTCTGCTTTAAATAGACTTCCAGGGATCCGCGCTGATAGGATGAGACAGGATAGCGGGGTTCCGCATCCACTTTTACGCCTCCCGGATCCACATTCATTTTTAAAGTTCCGGGCTGATATGAAATTTGTATGCTGTTAAAACTGGGGACCACTCCCAGGCCGAATTCCGGTGTTTCATTAAAATCAGCCCTGGCCTGATCGGCAATCACCTGACGGACACTGCGTCCCAGTTCAATCCGGGCGAAATCATCTCCTTCAGCCGCGATTTCCTGAATGGCTCCGAGACCTTTCTGGTACGCTTTCTTTCCTTCATCCCTCAAAAAATCAGTTAGAGGTTTCAGATGAAAATCCGCCCGCATCCTGTCTGCGTTAATCTGCAGTTTTGAATCCGTTCGTTCCATCTCAATTTTCGCAGGTGAAACATGGTGTTCCGTTCTGGCATGACCTACTTCCATCTGCCATTGAGCGGGTTTTTGTCGAATCCCAATCCGGGCAAACTGTTGCTGAATCATGACCTGTCCTATTTTCATGGTCTGTTCCTGCCTTCTAGTCGATAATTATCGGAGGAAATCCATTAAAGACGGCTGAATGATACGTGCGCCGGCTGCGAGAGAAGCCCGGTGTACATTTTCCTGGTTTTTCAAATCCATAATAACTTCCGCCAGATCCGCATCCTCAGCCCTGGACATTAATTTTGTCGTCTGAATTTCCATTTTGCCCAGCCGGGATTCAATCATTTCCAGACGGTTGTAATTGGCTCCAACACGGGCCTGCAACGACAGCATATTATTGATTAACCCATCCAGTTCTTCCAGATGATCCGCCGCACTCTGGCCGCTTTGCACCTGGTTGGCTATATCAGTAAGCAGATCAAACATCGGGGTTGGACCCGCACTCGGTCCAAAAATGTCCACCCCATTCAAATTCATATCCAGCTTAGTTCCGCGGCCCACCTCTACCTGAATTTTATCCGTGTTGGTATTGACCCAGGTTCGGGTTGCCGGGTCATAGGGCGGGTTTAAGGTATCGGTTCCGGCGAAGATATACCGCCCTCCCATCTGGGCATTGGCTGCCGCTCCGATATGATCGATCAACTGATTCAATTCCTTGGCGATGGATTCAAGCGAAGTCTGTTCCAGCGCCTCATCCCCGGAATAGACAACCAGTTCCCGAAAACGCTGCAGGGCACTGGTAATATCCATCAGCACCGAATCCGTATATTCATTCCATGCTTTGGCGTCCTTGATATTATCCTGATATTGATGAATCTCGGTCAGACCGGAGCGATGCTTGATCCCCCGGACGGCCCGAACCGGATCATCGGAGGGAAAGCGGACTTCTTTTCCGGTTGATAACTTGTACTGGGTTTGGCTCATCCGCTCCATGTTTTTATTCAAGTTTTGCAACATATTATTTGATAACATTGTCTGTGTCACCCGCATGATGATAACCACCTTTTACATTCAATTATGATGATTAACGCCCGACAACACCCATCCCGTTAATCACTTTGTCCAGCACTTCATCCAGCGCCGTAACCATTCGGGCCGCTGCATTATAGGCATGCTGAAATTTGATCATATTACTCATTTCTTCATCCAGCGAGACCCCGGAAACGGATTGTCTTTTCTCTTCAACTGATCCCAACAGAAGTTCTGTATTGTCCCGCATCCGGATGGCTTCCTGGGCCTGTACACCCAGTCTGGAAAGAGTGTAACGATAATAGTCGTCAAATGTTGTATTTTCCCCTTCAATCGTAATGGACAACTGTTTTAGCTCCGCAATTTTGAGAGCATTACTTCCGTCACCCGCATAGGAAGAGCCGTCGGGATGGGAAGACGAAGGTGTGGCCGCTGCGACCTTGTTGGTATTGTTCTGTATTTCAGGGTTAACCATGATCTCAAATGCGGAAGTCGGATCGATAAAGGTCGGCGGTGTTTCATCTTTCGTCGCTTCATAGGTCGAGCGATCGACGAAAAACTTCAGGCTGTCCGGTTGGAGAGCCGGATCCGTTGCACCAAAATATTTGCCACCGTTGACATCATCCAGGTTTAATCCGCTTTCATGCACGGCGTTCAATTCCTGTGTAAAATGGACCGCCAGTTGATTGATCCGGTGTTGAAATTCCACAATGATCCCTTTTGGTTGACCATCTTCAACATAACCCCGGGACTGAATCGTGCCATAGAGGGAACCGGACTCCAGTTCCAGATCTCCCCCTCCTAATTTAACGGCATAGAATCCGTTATTGGCAGGGTCGGGATCAGCCGTTACCGGAATGGCGGTTTGACCTTCCACAAGTGTCTGATTGTCTCCAATTAAAACATCAATCGACCCATTGTCATACTTCACCGTTTGAACATTAACCAGTTCCGACAACTTATCCAGTAATAGATCCCGTTTATCCAGCAGGTCATTAGGCTGATCGCCGATGGATACCGATTTGGTAATCTGCTGGTTCAATTCACTGATCTGTCTGGCGTAAGAGTTGATTTCGGAAACTTTCACTCTGACTACATCATTTAAATCCTGCTGCAAATCTTGCAAAGATTGATTGATATAGGAAAATGTTTCGGCAACGGCAATCCCCCGGCGAATGACGACTTCACGCGCCGCCTGGCTGGACGGCTCCTTGCTCAGGTCTTCCCAGGACTGCCAGAACTGGTCAATAACGGATTGCAGACCGTCATCAGAGGGCTCGTTGAGAATACGCTGTATTTTATCAAGCGTATCACTTGTCATCTCGTAATATCCCAGTTTTTTGTTTTCTCCGCGGAATTGAATGTCCAGAAATTCTTCCCGGATACGCTGAATCTCCTGGACTTCAACCCCCTGCCCCAGTTGCCCCGGAGCCGTACTGCGGTTCCACGCCGGTCTTTCCAGCGGATTGGTCGCCGTCATATTCACCCGCTGCCGGGTATAGCCTTCCGTGTTGGCGTTGGAAATATTGTGCCCCGTTGTATATAAAGCATTCTGCTGCGTAAACAACGCCCGCTTACTCACTTCCAGCCCATGAAATGTGGATCGCATGCTGTCCACCCCTTCTGTTGAATTCCTTATCGCAAATTCTGTTTAATCTATCATGTCACGCTTTCGTATCAAAAATACTCCCACCGGGTTTGCCCTTGCCTTTTCGCGCATCACCCTGATCAGGCTTATGATACGTAACCGATGGATCCTCTTCTGTCATCAGTTCCAGCGAATAATTGACGTAATCCAGCGATTGCTCAATCAGTTCCCGGTTCAACTGGTTCAACTCACGCAATTCCGCCATCACACCGTACAACTCTTCCTGTACCGTGCGCAACATATTCTTTTGCCGCTCATCATCCACCATGTCGATAATGTCACTCATGGTGATGGAATCGACATGAATGTTCTTTTGATCAAGAAAACGGGATACCTCTTTTTGCCGTTCACTTTCCAGTTGGCTGATTTCCCGTATCACCCGGGATTCTTCCTGAATGACACCGGACAGCCTGTCCAGATCACCTTTGATCAACGCTGATTTTTTCTGTTTGCCCAGTTCCAGCAACTGGCGATGCTGGCCGATCAAATCCCCCAATACTTCCCCAAGCACAGACAGATTTTCCAATCGATCCACCTTCTTTACGTTAGAATCCAGCCTGTTACCGCTTTGCTCCCATGACTTGATTTTTATAATTGATTTCTCCAGTACTGAATCAACTTTTCTGCAATCTTCTCGCTGCTCACATGGTAGGTACCGGACTGTACCTGTTCTTTCAATTGTTGTATTCTCTGTTCCCGGCTTACCGGCTGAGCCTCTTCACTTTGCAGCATCGATTTCGCTTCCGGTGAAATCTGAACCTCATCTTTCTTCTGCTGTTTTCTGACGGCCTCTTTTTCGTAACGGGCCGTTTGCTGATACGGATTGGGACCGGGTACCCGGCCGGGTCCGTTGATTTTCATCACTGACTCCCCCCTGTCTGAACATAAAAAGATGCCGAGTTACTCTTAATAGTAACATCGGCATTCTGTTCAAAAACTTTAAGTTTTTTTTATGCACAAAATTTTTCCTGCTGTTGTCGAAAAAGAATGGTCAATCTTCTTTTTTGTACAGATCCTTCACATGATAAATGTGATTGGGGTCATGTTTGCTGGTATGATGAGCGTCGTTTTCCCCGAGGATACCTCCCACTTCCCGCTTCAGGCGATCTGTACAATCTTTACAAAAACGTCCTGATTTGATCGGCGTGCCGCAGCTTTCGCAGGGGATTCCGATATTGGGATTGTCTGTGACGGACAACCGCCCTTCCCGGATAAAACGGGTAATCTGTTTGACGCTGACGCCGGTATCCTCACTCACCTGATAAAGATTGGCGCCCTTATTCTCCCGCAGATATTCGACACATTTCTGATATTCTTCTTCTACTTCTTGTACGCATTTCTGACATACGTCATCTTTTCCCTGAATGAACAATCCGCCACATCGCGGGCAGTTACTCAAATTCGGCAGACTCATCCAATGTCTCCCCTTCCCGTCATCTATCTTATCTCTAGTCTAATCGATATTCGGTTTATGTCAATCTTTGTTTATCATTTCTAGAATTCTACATGATCTGAAAGAATTCCTTTTTTTCGCAGACAAAAGATGATCGTGTCAAAACCATCCCGTTAATAGATTGTTAATATTTTATTAAGATCGATTCAATAAGCGCCGGTTATAATGGGTAGCAAGGAAACGTTTCCTCAAAATAAAGTAAAGGAGACATCGACATGAAACTCGGAAAAAAAGCGTTTACCATTCTCTCATTTGCCATCGGAACAAGTATCTTTGTATCCACGGCTTTTGCTGATATGGCACTGGGTTCAGGATACGACCGGTTAAAATCGGCTATCAAAAATACCACTGCCCAGATGGAGCAGGATTTGAACAACTATACGGTGGAATCCCTGATAACCTTGAAAGCTAACGATCAGACGTTATATCAAAGGACCGAGGTTGGTAAATATGATCATGACAAACAGGCGATTGAAAGAGCGACAACATCTCAAAATTTAAATGGCAAAATGACATCCCATTACTATTACTCGGATAACAAACGCTCCATCAGCAAAAATGGAACAGACAACAAATATTTTGTGAGCGAATTTCCTGAAAGAATGGATGATCGGGAAATTTTTACCGATCCCTTTAACGAAGACGGGGCACCTGAAATGGAAAAAATCATAGATGCCCTGGTTGGGAATTTAAAAGATGAAGTACAGGTTGAAGAAAAACCGGATGGCAGTCGCATCTATTCGGGAAGCCTTTCTGAAATGCAGGTGCCGGCCCTGATCAATGCTGTTTCATCCTTCTATACAAAACAGGTCATAAACGACGAATTTCGCAGGGTAAGCAACTCAAATCTTCCCGTCATCGAAAGTGATATCTTTGTCAAAAAGATTTCGGGTACGGCTGTTGAAAACAAAGCGGGTCTGCTGGAAAACCTGGCGGGTGAAGTGGTAATGTCCGGAACGGACAAAAGCGGAGTTCAGCATGATATCACACTGAGTGCAGTCTTTAAGTTGTCCGATATTGGAAATACACGCGTCTCCATGCCCGACCTCTCGGGTGCGGACGTTGAAACGGTTACGGTTAACCACAGGAGCGGCTTTACCAGCAAGTATATCGGCACTTACAAAAATAACATTGTGATGGAAAAGAACGGGGAATTCGTGAAGATCGGAGAGAGAACCCTTGAAATCACCCGTGTCGAAAACGATAAGGTAACCGGCAGGTATTATGAAACCATCAAGCCGGAATATGCGTCTGAATATCCGGAGCCCTATAATTTTACATTTGAATATGAGCCGGACGACTCAAAACCGTTCTCTTTCTTCACTTATACCAATCCTCAGGGAGAGCAGGAACACGGTCATCTCCATCCAGGCAGACTGGGAAATGTTTATCTCGATCTTAACCTGGAGATGGTGGACAGTCATTCGTACTCTTCCAACATCGACCAGGATTACATTTTTAACGGAGAACTTGATCGCGTATTTGAAGACGAATAGAGACAGACACACACATCAATCAAACAGGCTATACCCCCAAGTGTCGCTCACCCGGGGGTAAGCCGTTTTATATTCATGAGAGGATGGTATCATTGACGAACAAAGCAATCATCATTTCTGATCTGACAAAAGTATATCAAAACGGTCGGGGCATCATCGATTTGAATCTGGAGATTAATCAGGGCGATATATTCGGTTTTCTGGGTCCGAACGGTGCCGGGAAAACAACCGCCATGAAAATCATGGTGGGACTGATGAAACCGGACCGCGGCGATGTCAACATTTTTGGGTCCAGCATTACGGAAGACTATGTCAACGCCATGAAACATGTTGGATGCATGATCGAGACAGCCGAATCATATCCCTATCTGACAGCCAACGAGAATTTGAAGCTTTTTGCCAGATTTTACCCCGAAGTGGATCAAAATCGGATCGATGAAGTCCTGGAAATCACCGGCCTGTCGGCATACAAACATGAAAAGTCACGAAAATTTTCTCTGGGCATGAAGCAAAGACTGGGGATCGCGGCCGCGATTTTATCCAGGCCCAGGCTGCTAATTCTGGACGAACCTTTGAACGGACTTGATGTGGAAGGGATGCTGGATATGCGCAGGCTGATAAAGCACCTTGCAGAGGAAGAAGGGACGACATTCTTTATTTCCAGCCACCTGATTCATGATATCGAGCTGACCTGCACCCGGGTCGGAGTCGTTTATAACGGAAAGTTGATTAACATAGATGATGTGCAGAACATCCTCGCCAATTATGCGTCGCTCGAAAATTATTTTGTCAGTGAGGTGGACCGAAATGGCAGGGTTTAAAACGGCATTTTTCAACGAAACCGTCAAGTTAATGAAAAAGAAAAAGATCATGGCAGCAGCCATTTTATCCATTCTTGCTGTCATCATTGGGCAAGTCGCGGTCACGGCAATTAAACACGGCCTGGGATTACGGGTTGTGGGAAGTACGGAATTTCCGCTGGTGGTTCTTTCTGTGTTTACATACACCATCCTGCCCCTCTTTGCCACTTTTGTGGCCATTGATATGTTTAATGGCGAATTTTCATCCAATACGATGAAACTGACGCTTACGCGTCCTGTTTCCAGATTCGGCGTATTCAGTGCGAAGGTGTTGAATGTTGCGCTGTTTATTTTGGCCAACTTGATGTTTGTCATGATACTGTCTTTACTGGCCGGTCTCCTATTTAACCCTTCATCCGCCGGTCTGATGGGAATGATAAAGGTAGTTCTGTCCTATGTGGTTACTTTTTTTCCTGTATTTGTATTTGCCCTTTTCGTCGTTTTGCTGTCAAATATGATTCGAGGGGGTCTGGCGGTCTTTTTTCTATCAATTCTTATTTATATCGGATTAAATTTTCTGGGTATTCTTTTTGCCAATTATGCCAGTTTTTTAATTACGTCCATGTTTGAGTGGTATACGCTCTGGATTTCTGACCAGATCAACTTTTTTAAAATTTTCCGTCAGGCCTTGATCATGGCGGGACTGGGGACCATGTTATTTTCCGCCGGCTATTATTTATTTGACCATAAGGAAATATAGAAAGGGCATTTTCACATGCAACTAACCCGACGCTTTTTTATCATGAATGCGCTGGCCGTCCTGGTTTCTATTGCGCTCACCGTTCTAGCTGTTATCGTATTTATTGCGATTTATACCAAACTGTTTGACCCTGACGCAGACATTAACAATCTCAGTCGAATATTTGAAGTGAGATCGGGCATCAGTCATATTAAGAATACGGCTGAATCCCTTGAGTTTGAACAACTGCTGGATACAGGCTATCAAGACGTGTTGGCGGAAAGGGTCAAGCATCTGGGATCTCATGCTTTTATTTTTAAAAACAGGGAAGTGGTATACGGAACCACCCTGTTTAATGACATCGACATCAACAAAAGTCTGATGCTGTCCAAAAATGAGCCGGATTCAGACACGCTGGAACTTGACGGCAGAACCTTTATATTTGCCAGAGCAGACTATGACCTCCCTTCGGGGGATGAAGGGGTTCTATTGCTACTGGCACCGATTCAACTAAAATCCAAATTCTATCTTTTTCTGGGTATTTTTACGGTCAGTTTTTTTACGATTACTTTTTTAATCATGAACTTCTGGGTTTCTTACCGATTTTCAAGAGGGATCATGATACCCGTTTCCCGATTAAAAGAGGCCGCCGTTAAAATTAGCGAAGGGGACTTGAATCACGGGATTGCCGAAGAAGGTGACGGTGAGGTCCGAGAACTGGCACGAACGCTTGAACTCATGCGCATTAAGCTGAAGGAATCCATTTATCAGCAACAAAAATACGATGAAAACAGAAAGTTTCTCATCTCAAGTATCTCACACGACCTTAAGACACCGGTCACATCCATCATCGGTTATATCGAAGGGATTATGGACGGCGTGGCCAGGACCCCGGACAAAATAAACGAATATCTGGAGACCGCACGATCGAGGGCGGTCCTGGTCAACACCATGATTGATGATCTGCTTTTATACGCGAAACTTGATTTGAATCAAATTCCCTATCATTTTGAGAAAACGGACCTGCAAAAATACTTTGAGGATTGCCTCTCGGATTATCGCTATGAATTTGAAAAAATGAATATCAAACTGTCCCTGGTCTGTGAATTGAAAGAAAGAGTCTATGTTCAAATTGATCGGGAGCGATTAAAACGGGTGATTCAAAATGTCCTGGACAATGCCAAAAAATACGTGGATCGAGACGATGGACAGGTTGATATCCTGTTAAGGGAAACCGGAACGTCGGCCATCATCGAAATCAGGGACAATGGGAAAGGCATACCCGAAAAAGATCTACCCCATATTTTTGATAAATTTTATCGTGCGGATCCGTCCAGAACGAGTGCTGACGGCAGTGGACTGGGGCTGGCCATCGCCAGGCAAATTGTAGAGGATCATGAAGGAAAGATATGGGCGATCAGCACGGATGGTAAAGGAACGCGCATGATGATCTCACTGAAAAAGTATGGAGAGGTTGCGGGAGGTCCAAGATGAAAAGGATCCTGATAATTGAAGATGATCAAAGCATTGCCAATCTGCTGAAAGATTACCTGGAACTGAGCGATTTTTCGGTTAAAATCGTAAACAGCGGAGCAGACGGTCTGGCCGCCTTTGAGAAGGAAAAAAGTGACCTTGTTATCCTGGATATCATGCTGCCCGGCATAGATGGATTTGACGTGTTAAAAACCATACGCGAACATGAAGATATTCCGGTCCTTCTTCTGTCGGCCAGATCTGAGGAACTGTATAAAATTAAAGGACTGGGCCTCGGTGCGGATGATTATATCACAAAGCCGTTCAGTTCCGGTGAACTGGTCGCCCGGGTCAATGCCCATTTAAACAAGTTTGAGCGAATGAAAGAGCGATTTGGCAGGGCAGGCGAAGGCAACAAACTGAGTGTGAGAGGGCTGGAGGTTCACATCGATTCCAGACGGGTTTTTGTCAATGGAAAAGAAGTGACCCTGGCTCACAGGGAATTTGACCTGCTTTTGTTTCTGATGCAAAATGCCAATCGGGTCTTCGGCAAAGAAGAGCTTTTTGAGAGAGTCTGGGGAATGGACGCCCTTGGCGATGCGTCAACGGTGACGGTACACATTGCCCGAATCAGGGAAAAAATTGAGGAAGATCCGTCACGGCCCCAGTATATCGGGACGGTCTGGGGCGCCGGGTACCGGTTTATGGTTTAATCGGGGTTAAAGGTAACTCGGGAGGGGACAGTGTGATTGTCTTGTTGGTTATTTTTGATGGTGATCGTAGCATTCCAGTCTCCTGGTTATGTCGGATCACCTCACTTCATTCCCTTCCTTTAAAAAAAATCGGTCCCAATGTGATGGAAACCGATTAATCAATAGACAATGTGGTCGCAAATTCATATGAAATCCATTCTTTTTCTTTCGTTTTAAGCCAGGCATCTTCCTGATGAGACCGATCAGATATACTGCTGCTTGAATGAGGAGATATAAACCTGAATACCGTTGACATGGTATCCAATTCCTCGGGCGTAAACATCGACGGGTCAAATTGTGTCGACGTACTGAATCGTTCTCCTGCTCCTTCTGAAAAAGTGACATACTCCCTGTTAATTCCCGTTTCATCATTCAGTAATATAAGCAGTAATTCATCGTATCGGTCAGGAACTGGTCCCATGGGCAAATGAACATATTTCAACCCATTTATCGATGTTGTATAGCGTTTAAAATTAAGAAAGTCTGTGTAAAACAAGTATTTCATTAACTTTACTTTCCATAATTGGTGATCCTTTGATGCAAAATATTTAATGGTATTAGCCAGTTTATCCAGGTCAAGTGTGCGGTAGCCATTGTAGATGTTGGGTTCCTCAAATTTGACAACTGATAGCAGTAAGTTTTTCAATGTTTTAGTCTGCTCTTCTTCTATAACACTTCGTACTTTCTTCAATATGGCCGCATGCTCATTTTCCGGTATGTTTTCTTTATTATTTTCCAAAAGACTCAACATATTGCAGGGGTCTTTTAATAACACGAGTTCATTGTTATGACTAACACTTTGAACCACGCCATTCTCATATCTGGAAAGGGTTGCATGACTCCACCCCAGTATCCTTGCCAATTGTCTCTGGCTCACATCATACTTTTTTCTGATGTCTTCAATTTCACGAGGTTGAAGTAAATTCTTTCTTCTCCTAAATTCTGTATATACCGCCTCTAAATTTTTATCCTGCAATACCTTATCAGGTATGACTTCTCCACAACTTCTGCACTTTAGAAAATGAGACTTTACGGTTATTACTTCACCTCGAACCTGATATTCTTTATCATCATAAAAAGGGTCACAAATTGTATAATCCATACATTCCGGACAGAACTTTTCTACAGTCTGTTCCATTTTTAGCCCTCCTTTATACAGGTCTTTGGGTTCTGTCCTTTACCGATATGGATATATCAACTCATATTCAGCTTCATGAAATGAAATACAAATACATTGTGTTTCACGTTTAGTAGGAATGACATGGATTTTCATGTAAACTTCCATACCGTCAATATCTTCACCGAAAATCCAGATATATAGACGCAGAACGGAATTGATCTCCTCGACAGAAGCTATCACATTATTAACTTCCTGAGTTTACCTATTTTTCCACCGCCATTTTAAACATATGTTCCCCTGCTGTCAACAAATTTGTTATCATATAATAACATTCTTATTTTATTGTATTCAGATAAGTTATTGTTTTTTAATTTAAAAGCCTATTCTAACCCTTTACCTCGCCACCGTCAGCACATACACCTCCCCCACCCCGCCGGCCTGCAAAACCCTGGCACATTCATTCGCCGTACTGCCGGTGGTGTAAACATCATCCAGCAACAACACCCGCCGCACGTCCTGCCCTTCCTGTGAAACACCAGCAAAATGCCGATGCAGCGGCTGGCCTGCAAACACATGACGTAAACTTTTGATCCGCTGGCGGCGGGATTTCTGGCTCTGCATTTCCGTCTGTTTCCTGCGAATCAAAAGCGGTACGGCGGGGATCGAGATGCGCTCCGACAACGCTGTCGCAAACCGCTCCGTCTGATTAAAGCCGCGCTCTCTCTGTTTCTGCGGATGAAGAGGGACATACGTGATCTTATCGAAAGGTATTTCCCGATAATAACGTTGAAAAGCATGAAAGAGCAAATCGATCAGAAATGGCTCCAGACTTTCCTTTCCCCGGTATTTATAGAGGCCCAGGATCTCTTTCATTTTGTCATTGTAGCCGACCGCACTGCGGCTGGTGACAAAAAACGTGTTTTCACGGCTGCGCCTCACACAATCAGAGCAGGAGCCGCCCGTGTTCTGGCCGGTTACGGAGCCAGAATCAAGACGACGGCCACAGACATCACAAATCTGCTCGCCCAGCCACTGCAGGTCCTGGTAACAGGTACGGCAGAGTCGCCATGTCGAGGCCCGGTCAGCTGTTTTATCGCAGAGCCGGCAGGAAGAACGTTCGGGAAACAGAAGTCCGGTCATCAACCTGGAAATCAACCCCAACGCTTCAATCTCCTTCTCCCTTCAACAATCCCTGCTGCGAAGCCAGCCGGTTCATCTGCCGAATATGCCGCACAGCTGCCACCTGTCCCCGGGTCCGCTGTTCCGCCACAAACCACACCCGTCCTTCCGGAAAGCGGGCCGACCTTCCCGCCCTTCCGGCGATCTGCACCAGCGACGCCTCGTCAAACACCGTGGCATCCGCCCGCCACACAATCACATCCGTTCGGGGAACCGTTACACCCCGTTCCATGATGGTTGTGGTCACCAGCACCCTGACCATCCCTTCCCGAAATTGCTCCACAATCTTCGCCCGCTCTGGATGCCGGGAATGAACCTCGCATACACCCTCCCGAAACGCCGGAAAACAGCTCGCGATATATCGCCTCATCTTCTCTGCTTCTTCAATGTAAGGAACAAACAGAAAGGCCTGTCTCTCCTCTTCCGCCACATGATGAAGAAATTCCCGCAACACCGGCATATTCCGTTCGTTCCGGATCCGCCGGTCAAGATCAGGCCGGATCTTAATCTCGGGAACCGGAAGCGGATGGCCGTGATACCGGGCCGGAATCCTGACAATACTTCCCTCCTGCTGACGGAGTGACCGAAGCAGTGACCGGGGCGGCGTCGCACTAAGGTAAATCACCCTGGCCCCGGGACGCTGTGCCCGGTCAACGGCCCGATACAACAAAGGATTATTATGATACGGAAAAGCATCTACCTCATCGACGATCACCAGGTCAAAATTCTGATAAAAACGGAGCAACTGGTGAGTGGTGGCAACCGTCAACGCAGCTCTGGTCCATTTTTCCCGGCTGTTACCGTGCAATTCCGCCATCGTTACGTCTGGAAAAGCCTCTCTGAAGCGTGGCACCAGTTCCGACACCACATCCCGGCGGGGGATCGCCACCAGAACCTTCAGTCCCCTGCCCAGCGCTTCCGCCATCACCGGAAACATCACTTCCGTTTTACCCGCCCCGCACACCGCCCAGATTAACAGTTTTCTCGGCGGCAGAGGCGTGGGTGTGGGGGAATCAGAAGAATCGTCTGTCAGCATGGCAACCGCCTGATCGGAGGCCTTTTGCTGCTGAGGCGTGAGTTGCAATCCTTCCGGTAACGCACATGCCTTACAGCTTTCCCGATCCGTAACGGCACCGGTTTCCGGAATCAAATAAAGCGGCGTACACTGACGGCTTCGTCCCATCTGAATGCACGATTCACAATAGGCACAATCCTGTCCGCATCCGGCACAGTATGAGACACGAATCGCCCCGCTACCCGTCTCGCCGCACCGGTGGCAGATATACCCGGATGATGCCCCGGTGTCCCGCTGTATCCGTGATATCAAACGTTGAAACCGACGCCCTTTCTCCGGGCCCCTTTTTTCCACGGCACCTGACACGTGCAGTTTTCCTTCCAGGTATAAAAGTTGCATCAGGTGGGACAGATTCTGATCCGCCCATTCTTTGCTCCGGTATCCGGCCGCAATTGTATGAACTTCATGCCATAACAGGGCTCTACCGGCGATCAAGGGAAGAAATGAAAAGGACTCCTGTAACAGGTGGTCAAGATGGTGAGGTGAAAATGAGGAGGGGAACTCAGGCAAACTGACAAATTGAACCGAACCCGTCTCCGATCGACCCGACCATTTAGCCGATTCCTGGTTCAGTTCCCGGGTTTGCATCAAGTCCCATTGTTCCGACAATTGCCTGATACGCTCGAAGGCCTGTCCAACCGAAAGGGAACGGGCAAACAGCCCGCATTGACGGATCCCTTTTAACTGCCAGTACGTGAAATCCAGAGGAGGATGAGGGGTGACAAAAAAGGATTGATGTGAGTTTCCCTGTCGGGACTCTATAATCCTGTATATCCGAACATTCATAACAGCTCCGAAAACCTCCCGGTCCGGCTGGATGAACCCGCATATTTCCTTAAATCAATCACTCGGTGACAGACGGGTGACAGATCGGGGAGCTTTCCGGAAACAACCGACGCCTTCTGATAAACAGGGGTGGTTTCTTCAGAATGACCTTCCTGAACACGGTAAAACAAAAACGGATTCTCCCGTTGCAGAATCTGAAGCATTTTCTGAGTGTGGTCACGAGAACCGTAATCCTGAACAATGATTTGAACCGGCCTGCCGTCCACTCTGGACGTTTGGTCAAGGGTGCGTACCACCCACTCGATGGAACCCTGGGAGTTGTATAACAGCAGAGTGACCTGACAGGGTTCCCGGGTTCGACGAAAGTTTCCCCAGGCCATTCGACTCCAGGCCGATATAAGAAGAGCCGCACATCCATAACTGGCAAGCATCCAGACAATCCAGAATTTGACCACGGCATACCCCTCCTTACTCTCAGGATATGCCGCAGCACACGTGTTGGTGTGAAAGCCTATTCCATTCTTCCGGAAAAATATTAAAGTTTAACCCAGCCGTTCTTCACTGATAATACCACAGCATGTAAACGGTCCTGAACATCTAATTTTTGCAGGATGCTGCTCACATGATTTTTGACGGTCTTTTCACTGATACTCAGTTCAATGCCGATCTGGCGATTGCTGTAACCGGATGCCATCAACGCCAGCACCTGCTGTTCGCGGGTGGTCAGGGAGCGAAATTTTTTGTCGTCCTGATAGATTTCTACATTTGTTTGCGAGGCGGTCACAACGCCGGCGATCATCTGTTGCTGATCCTGATTTTCACTGAGCCGGCGGAATTCATCAATTAATTTCCCGGTTATTTTGGGGTGGACGTAACTTTCCCCGCGGCTGGTGCTCTGAACGGCGGTGACGAGGGAGTCGGAGTCCACATCCTTCAGCAGGTAACCGGATGCGCCGGAGCGAAGGGTTTGAAACACATAGTTCTCATCATCATGAATCGATAAAATAATGATTTTGGTGTCCGGCAATTCCTGTTTTATGCGGACCGTAGCTTCAACACCGTTGTTATGCGGCATGTTAATATCCATCAAAATAACATCAGGCTTCATTTCCAGCGCCATGCGGTACCCTTCTTCCCCGTCTGCCGCTTCTCCGACAACGGTCAAATTATCTTCCATTTCGAGAATCCGTTTGACTCCCTCACGAAACAGCTTGTGATCATCAATGATCAGGACCGATACCTTGTTTCCCTTAGTTTCCATGTGCCTTTAACCTCCTTAATCCTCTTCCGGTGAGAATGGAATGTAAAAATAGACTTCCGTTCCTTTGCCTTCTTCGGAATCAATTTCCATGATCCCTTCCAGCAATTCGGTTCTTTCCTGCATGCCCATGATGCCGTAATGATGTTCCCCTTTTTTCTTGCCCGGTTTGTAACCGATTCCGTTATCTTTGACATACACCTTGATGCTGCCGATTGAAAATTCCAGTTTCACTTCCACATAGTCGGCGGAAGCGTGTTTAGCAGCGTTGACCAGCGATTCCTGAATCAGTCGGAACAAAGCGGTTTTGAGTGAGGACGGCATCGGATATTCCTGTCCGCTTACCACCAGGCCCGTGTTGAGCTGGTAACGCTTTTGAAATTCATCGACAAATTTGCGAAGGGTGGGAATCAACCCCAGGTCATCAAGCGCCATCGGACGCAGGTCAAAAATAATTTTTCGGATTTCAGACAGGCTGTCACGCACAATCTCTTTCAGTTCTTTCAACTCCTCATGGGCGTCCTGAATTTTTTGCCTGGTCAGCAGGCGTTCCAGCACTTCACTTCGCATGACGACATTGGCCATCGATTGGGCCGGGCCGTCATGAATGTCACGGGCCACACGCTTGCGCTCTTCTTCCTGGGCCTGAATAATTTTAAGACCCAGCAGTTGCCGGCTTTGGGCGGTTTCCAGTTCTTCCTCCATTTCCATGACGTCCCCGGTCAAAAAGTCGAGGACCACGCCCACCTGGGACATGATCGCTTCTCCCTTTTTGATGGTATCCATGACATCACGCAGGCGCCGCTCCAGTTCGTCCCGTTTATTACGCAAATGAACTTCTCTTTCCCGGGACAGGGTTAGCTCGGTCTGGTACTGCGAGGCCTGTTCATAGGCGTCCCGAATGTCCTGTTCGTTAAAATGGCGAAGGTTACGACTCACTTCCGCCAGACGGCGCCGTGACAGCCGCAGTTTTTTTTCCAGTTCATCCACCCGCTGGATGATTTCCGCCACCTGCATTTTGACCTGCTGCCATTCCTTCTGGATCGCCATCGCTTCCCGCCGGGAACTTTCGGTGATTTCAAAAATTTGCTGCTTGCTTCGTTCAACGGTACTAATCACTTTTTTCAAAACAGATTCAATGCGGCTCTGATGCGTCTCTTCGGTCATGTGATCACTCCTTGTCCGCTTCAACCTGCAGCAATATCATCTCTTTGAGTGTTTGGGGATCCACGTCCGGTGTTCCGGCATGAATCCGGGGAATTAATAAGGGATTCGTCCCGGCGATCACGGCACCCTCCCGGGTGGTAAAACCATATTGATAGCCTGCTTTTTGTGCCATTTCAATCATGCGGCTGTTGTAGAATCCATAGGGAAAGGAGAGGGCGGTGACTTCCCGGCCCAGCTTTTGTTCAAGTCCCGCTTTTGCCATCATGAGATCAACATACAATCGTCCCTGATAGTGCGGGTTGACTTCATGTCGCTCATTTTCCGGATCAGGTGCGGTTACGGGTATATGTTTCCCGCCGGAGTCAATTTTTTTGGCATGCAACGCATAGGTATGGGACTGCACCGATACCAGTTCTGAAGCAAGCAGTTGTTTCATTTGATAGAAGGACAGCGTGCTGATCACACCCTCTCCCCGTTCAGGTGAATACTTCAATTTACTGGGTACGACGAACTGTACAGATGGAAACTGATAGTCCTGCAAAACAGGAAACGCATAGCGGTAATAGCTCTCGTAACCATCATCAAAGGTAATGAGAACCGCATTTTCTTCTTTCAGATGTCCCGTCTCCAAAAAATGAACGAATGTGTCAAAATGAATCGGTTGAAATCCCTCATCATGCAAAAGTTCGACATGAGAACGGAATTTTTGGGGGGTAATGGTAAAATTAGACGTAAAATCCCGGCTGATATGATGATAGGTGAGAACGACCACCTGATTCCGGTAGTGGATCGGATGCGCCTCCCGGGCTTCTGAACTGTCCTTATCAAGTTGCGGGGAGGTGCTTTGCGTTTCTGTACCGGTGGTCATCGGATGATTGCCGGATTTTTCGACATGATTCAGTTGAGCCGAAGAACCCGTATTCACCTGTTCGTCCACAGCTATGGCCGGTGGCGTCTCCCAGTGCACGCCTGCCATCCCGCAGCCGGTCAGTGTAAGCAAAGCCAGGATCGTTAATGCCACATAAATCAACAGGTTTTGTCGGAAATTCACCCGGCTCCCCTCCCTGTGCTCCCATGCCTGTTAAACGACATAAAATCCGATAAAATCCAATAAAAAACATCATTCATAGGTATTCTACAATTTCTAGTAAATTCCTGCCTTTGTTTACGGCATATCCCGTTATCAGACATAAAAAATGTTACATCCATACTCGCGGGTATGGTTGTAACAGAGGTCGGAGGTCAGAGGTCGGATGTCGGAAGCTGGTTGAATGGCAGAGCCTATTTCTTCCACCGGAAGATCCTGGTGGAATCTTGCGTGTTGCGGGGTGGGGGATGAGATGATAGCGAAAAAATTTTCCGTTATTATACGGTTTTCCACTGTGTTGAAATTTTAAGGGAAAATTTTTCCGCAATGTGCCACTTTTAATATTATGCGAAGTATTCGACCACAAATAACGGAAAACTTTTCCGCCATTATTTTTGAACTCCCGCGTTTTTGAGAAATTGCGGAAAAAAATTCCGTTATTTTTTGCGTTTCTCGATATTATGCGAAGTATTCAATCACGCTCCCCCCTTAGCTCATCACCCCTGTCTAAATTTAGACACCCTGCCCGCCCTTCATGTCCGTCCCTCCATTTACAATCTCAAACGATAATTTCCCCACCAATAAAAAAACGCCTGCCTCAAAACGAGCAGGCGATTCGAAAAAGCAGGCATCTTTTTTCAGATCTATCGATCTATTTCATGTATGCAGCGGCATCCTGTTTGAGGAGCTCCGCCTTGTCCGTACGTTCCCAGGGCAGGTCCAGGTCATGCCTTCCAAAATGACCGTACGCGGCCGTTTTCTTGTAAATGGGCCGGCGCAGATCCAGGGTTTTGATTATCCCTGCCGGACGCAGATCAAAATGTTTGCGGATCAGGTCAACCAGTACCTCTTCCGCCACTTTTCCTGTTCCAAACGTATCGACACTGATGGACACCGGCCGCGCAACGCCGATGGCATAGGCAAGCTGTACTTCACATTTGTCCGCCAGTCCGGCAGCCACAATGTTTTTGGCAACATAACGGGCGGCATAGGCAGCGGAGCGGTCCACCTTGGTCGGATCTTTTCCGGAAAATGCTCCTCCGCCGTGACGGGCATAACCGCCGTAAGTATCAACGATGATTTTACGCCCGGTTAATCCGGCATCTCCCTGAGGCCCGCCGATCACAAACCGTCCGGTGGGGTTGATAAAGTATTTGGTTTCTGCATCCAGGAACTCAGCCGGAACAATCGGTTTAATCACATGTTCCTCAAGATCACGCTTAATCTGGTCCAGCGTGGTGTCTTCCGAATGCTGGGTCGAGATGACGATGGTGTCGATCCGTACCGGTTTACCCTCGTCATATTCCACCGTGACCTGCGTTTTCCCATCGGGGCGCAGATAGGGGATCGTACCGTTTTTTCTGACCTCAGCCAGACGGCGCGCCAGTTGATGAGCCAGCGAAATCGGCAGCGGCATCAACTCGGGGGTTTCATTGGTGGCAAATCCGAACATCAACCCCTGATCCCCCGCTCCAATCGCTTCAATTTCGTCGTCTGTCATCTGTCCTTCCCGCGCTTCCAGGGCTTTATTCACACCCTGGGCAATGTCCGGTGACTGTTCGTTAATTGAAGTCAGGACAGAGCAGGTTTCCCCGTCAAATCCAAATTTGGCACGGTTGTATCCGATGTCCATCACGGTATCACGTACCACCCGGGGAATGTCCACATAACAGCTGGTGGTGATTTCACCCGTTACCAGTACAAGTCCGGTGCTGACCACCGTTTCACAGGCTACCCGCGCATTGGGATCCTGTTCAATAATCGCGTCCAGAATGGCATCCGAGATCTGGTCGCACATTTTGTCCGGATGTCCTTCCGTGACGGATTCCGAAGTAAAAAGATAACGTCCTTTTTTCAGGGCCATCGCCTAAGACCTCCTTTTATTCTCATAACGATCAAGAGATAGTAACCCCGGTACCTCGACATGGCTGAAAACCGAAGCATCTCTTTATATTGAAGGGTTTTTTGCATTCTGTCTGCAAAATAAAACCTTTTCCCGGTAAGGAAAAGGTGCACAAGCAACCACTGTGGCATAAGAATATATGATTTGTCGCCCGATGTCAATAAATAGACGCGTTTATTGAGACTGTACTTCTCTGCCTGGAATGGTATATTCTCCCCGAATCATGATGTAGGAGGTCTGGTTCCCTTCTACTTTCAGGCCCCGGCCATCGTCACGGGGGATTAACAACAGATGATTGTGTGCGACCGTCTGTCCCTGTGAAATATTCGTTCCACTGGTGATGTCCGGAAGGCCGTCCCCGTTTGAGCCTTCGATGGCGGTGACTGTGCCGGTCCGTACAATAAATTCGGTTCCGCTGAATCCGATGATGCTCTCACCGGGATTGAGGGCTTCCACAACCAGGGCACTGCCGGTTCCCTGTGTCGGGCTTCCCTCACGGACTTCCTGCAGGATTTCTTCTTTCACCTGATCGACGTAACTTTTTGTGACGATCGGATCGTCGGCAGACCCCGGCTGCCCGGTGGAATCCGCCGCCAGGGCGGTTGATGTCAGAATACCCAGTACAATCATGATACCAATGGCTGTCATTTTCCAGCGTGATTGCTTCATCGTTCTCATTCTCCTCTCCTGTCGCCATGCCTATTTTATATGTTGAGGGAGACGGTTGATTCTGATAACCGCCTCCTTACGCTATTCGACAAAAATCAGATCGACCATGACCGCAAACTCGGCACGGGTCACGTTTCGTGCCGGATAAAAATGGTTCTGTTCCACACCCTCGAGGTATCCCTGCAGGTATCCTTTTTCACGCAGGGCCATCACATCGGGATACATCCAGCTGTCATCCGGAACATCTGCAAAAGTCTGACGGTTCCCTTTTTCCGTTGGAGGCAGGGACTCCACCTGTCTGATCACCCGATTGACGATCACTGCCATCTCAGCACGGGTGACCGGCCGGTTCATTTTGAGGGTCTGATCGGGATACCCCACGATCCAGCCGTATCGGACCGCCGTTTTCATTGCTTCATAGGCCCAGTGATCGGGATCAGCATCTTTCATGGCGGCGAATTGCCTGTCGCGCTCGGCCAGTACCTCTTCCCGGGGGAGCTCCAGGGATTGATCCTGAACCGCCCGGTGGAGCATCGCCATAAACTCGGCACGGGTCAGTGTCTTACCGGGCCGGAATGTCCCGTCTTCATAGCCATGAATGATGCCTTTCCGGCTCAGTTTTTCGATGCTTTCGCGGGCCCAATGCCCCCAGGTATCCTCATACACGATGGGTGACCCCCACTGAACCGTTAACTGATATTGCTGAAAGCGAATTTCCTCCAGGGCGTCGAGCCGCAGGTAATATGTGCCGGGATCCAGGTTGCGAACCAGTGTCCAATTGGTTTCGGTGGGTTTAAAATGTTTGTATTCCAGCATGGTAAATTCCCTGTCATACAGTACGGCACGAAGCTCGGCTCCCTGCTCGACATTGTTAATCGCGAGTTTGATGGCACCTTTCTCTTTTGCCTCGAATTGGAACCAGTCAAAATCACTCAGTTTGGGGAGCGTCCCAAAATAAGTCCGGTCATATGTCAGGGCTGTCGCCTCGTCCAGTGAATTGTTGGGCTCGTTTCCATCCGTTTTTTCCGCCTGATAATGCAGGCTTAATTGATATTCGCCGTTGACGGGATGGCCGTCATACTGATGAATCAAAATGTAGTATTTGCCCGGCTCCACTTCCTGGCTGGTGTATTCGGACTGGCCGTTCTGGATATTGCCCTCATCCACCATGATGGACGCCTCGCCCTCCTTCTGGATAACCAGAACGGTATCCATGCGGATGGTGTCGACGGTCACCCCGATATCCAGTTTTCCACGAGTGGGAATATAGGTAACATACCAGTCCTGATCGTTGTCCCGGTGTAAAGTCCCGGTGATACTGCCATTGCGGGCGATCGGGTAAGCTTTTAATTTATCATCGTTGTCTTCGTATTTATCCGCCCCGATGCGAAACCGGTTTTTCACGGTGTAGGTGATCGGACCGGATGGCGGGGTGTCTGTGGACAGGACCAGATAGGAGACCCCTTTGGGTACCGTCAGTGTGAAGGTCCCATCCGTTCGCAGTTGATCCGTTTTGCGTGCATCGGGTTCATTGCCGACATAATGGGTCATGTGTACAGGCTTTGTTGGTGACCCGTTGAATGAAACCCGGACCTCCAGGGTTCCGGCATACGGGGACTCAATCTTATACCAGTCGGATCGATCATCACCCGACAGGCGGGCGGACCATTCACCAGCAATGGAGGCCGTGGCTGCCTGTTGCCTGCTGTTATTGGGTTCGGATAGATCCGGTGTGCTTGCTGTATTGAGGGCACTGGCCAGATTGATCAGTCCGTATCCGCTTTTCAGGTCCCAACCCGGGGTATAAAGATCTTCAGCTGTCGCCTGGATGTGGGCGATAAGCTGATCCGGTGTCCAGGAAGGGTGCTGCTTCAGGAGCAGGGCGGCCAGGCCGGCGACCTGGGGTGCTGCCATGGAGGTCCCTTCAACGAGCTGATAACCGCCTCCGGGCGCCGTGGTCAGGATATTTTTCCCGGGTGCGACCACGTCCAGTTCCGGTCCCACATTGGCATAGGACAGGGTGTGCTTGTTGTTATCCACCGCCCCCACCGCCAGCACGCCGGGCAGAGAGGCCGGATAATGAACACGGGTACGATCATTTCCGGTTGCCGCTACAATCAAAACGTTTTTGGAACGGGCATACTTAACGGCATCCTGAAGGTGAGGGGAATACTGGGGCAGCCCCAGTGGCATCACAACGATGCGGGCCCCTTCATCCACAGCGCGGCGTATGCCCATGCCAACGGTAAAATCCCGCCCCACGCCGTTCTGGTTCAAAATCTTGACGGGCATCATACGGGCTTTCCAGAGAATCCCGGAAACCCCCTGTTCATTATTGCCGACGGCGCCGAGAATCCCGGCTACTTTGGTTCCGTGCCCGTTGTCATCCACCGGTTTTCGGCTTTCATCCAGCATATTGATGCCGGGAATCAGGTTCCCTTTGAGATCGGGGTGCGTCGCATCCACCCCGGTATCGAGCAGGGCAATCACGATGTCTGTGTTCTCCCTGGCGACATTCCAGCCCTCACTGGCCTTAATCATCGCCAGATGTTTCTGCTGCATGAACTTCGGATCATCCGGTACGACCAGTGTTTTTTCTTTGATTTGGGCCTGATAGGTATAATTGGGCTGAATATACGCAAACAGACCGGGTCTTTGCTGGTGGAGTTCCGGAATGCGACCGGCAGGCGTATCGTCCGGTACCCGGATAACCATCACCCGGTATGCGTCGTGGACATGGATCAGCTTAACGTCGCCGATGTCCTGTTGCAACACCCGGTGTACCTGATCCCGGGTGACCCCTTTTTCCCATTTGAGAATCCACTCGCCTTCGATGCGGGTGATCTCCGAGTCTACGGCCGGATGTTGTTGAGCCTGACTGTCACTCGCATGGACCGGCAGGGTGAAACGATACGGGAATAAAAACGTGGAACATGTAAAGAGCACGATGAGTGACAGGGCCAATAAGGGCCGCCGTCTTTTTTTATCGGTTTGAACGACTGGTACAGTCATAGCCATCGATCCCTTTCTAAGTTACATGATCTTACTATAAATACGTTTTATTCCCCTTCATCGTTTCACATATACGGGCTGTTTTCAACAGGATGATTTTGTTTATTTGACGATGATCCGGTCAGAAAGTTGCACAAAATCTTGCTTGAGCACAGAAAGTTTGATATATGACAACTTGTTTTGGATGAAAATGTCCGTTGTATCCGTGACAGAATAGGACCGGGTTTGCCCTGCAAACGTCAGGGTAATAGAACGGGTGGTCGGATCCCAGCCTACTTCCCCGTCGTAGAGCGCCGCCACAGCCCGGGTACTCACGTACCATTCCCCGTTTTTGTTGAGTGCTGGCGGTAATGGGGAGGTTACCTGCGTGTCGCCGATCTGTATGTTGCTATTCCCGGAAAGGGTCAGGGTCGGATTCCCTGCGACGAGGGCTTCCGCCACGGCCAGCTGTTGCTGCGGGTTTTCCACGACAATGTCGGGCATGATGCCGACTCCGTGAATCTTGGTGTGATTGGGCGTGAAAAATTCTTCAATGGTTAGTTTGAGTACGCCGCCGGTTTCCAGGGGTACGGTGGTTTGCACCACACCTTTTCCGAATGAGGGCATGCCGACGACTTTCGCGACACCATTGTCACGCAGGGCACCGGTAAACACTTCCGAGGCACTGGCTGAATTCTGGTTAATGAGAATGACCATCGGTTTTTCATACTGTGTTCCTTCAGAAATAAAGGATTGCATTTGTCCTTTGCTGTCTTTCACATGTAACAGGTCTTTCCCGGCGGCTACAAAGTTTTCCGCCATGGTCAACGTGGGTCCCAGCAAGCCACCGGGATTGTTACGAAGATCGATGATCAGTCCGTTTACGCCCTGTTCTTCCAGTTGCTGCTTGTGCTTGTCCACTTCTTCGTCCACATTTTGTCCGAATGAATAAATGCCAATATACCCCGTTCCGCTGTCCAGCCTGGAAGCCTCGGTCAGCGGGATCTCGATCGTTTCACGGGTCAGTTCAAAGGTCTTTTGAGTTTCTCCACGCAGGACGGTCAATGAGACGTTCGTGCCCTGCGGTCCTTTTATGAGGGTGACCACTTCCTCGAGGGGCATCCCGATCACACTCTGTCCGTCCACTTTAATTATGATGTCACCCGGTTCAATCCCCGCCTCGGCTGCCGGCGATCCCTGAAACGGATTGACGACGACAATCTGGTCATCTTTCATTTCGACTGCCATGCCAACCCCGGAATAGGAGCCGTTGATCTGATTGAGGAACGCCTGGTATTCTTCAGCCGACATATAAACGGTGTAGGGATCATTGAGACTTTCGATCATGCCTTCGATGCCGGCGTCCGCCAGTTCGTCCGCATCAGGGGAATCGACATGATACTCGTTTAACAGCCGGTAAATTTCCAGCATTCGTTTTTCATCTTCGGTCAGGTTTTCTTCTGCCGATACGGATACCGGAATCAGCAGTATCGACACGGCCAGAAGAAGACTCAGCCATCCATTGATCCATTTGAGGTTCCATTTGTTTGTCTGCATGTGTAAACATCAATCCCTTCTCTCTATCGCTGCTTTGTACTTTTTTCGACAGAATGAGAGGGATTCCTCCTGTTTTTTCTGTACATTGGAAAAATGGGGGTGGTGGGGGGATTGATGGGGGTGGTGTTTATAATGAGGGGGCAAGAGGGAATAGCCAGTTGATCAGGGAGGCCATGAGAATTATAGGGGAGATTACGGGTTGAATCTACCGGGGGGCAGAGGTAAGAATCAAAAGTTCTGATTTAATATAACGAAAAATTTTCCCCTATCAGCGAAAAGAATTTCCGCTATGTTTTAAGCCTTCAACAGTCACACGTTGCCTATTTTCTGGTCATCCCGTCATCGCTGCCCCTGACGCATCTCCTGGAGATTCGGAAGGAAACCATGTTCTCTCTTTCCTTTCGCATCTCCAACAACAATTTCCTGTACCACAAAAAAAGACGGCGTCTCCCGACACCGCCTCATTTCCTTAGTTTTTAATCATTGATCCGATCCAGGGCATCCTCGATGCCATCCATGGCCTGATCCAGGTAATTCTCGGCCTGATTCAGGTTGTTGATCGTATCATCCTGTTTATCTTTGAAATCTTCCAGATCCCGGGTCTTCTTGTAATCCAGATAACGACGCAGTTCTTTCAATGCATCTTCCTGATCATCCATGGCGTCTTCCAGTTCCTTAAGGGCATCTTCCAGATGGTCTTCATAGTCCTGATGGCGCTTTTCCATATCCTCCACTTCATCCACCAGATCATCAAATCGCTCCTCCAGAACCTTGAACGTATTCATCCGGATCTGATAACGGCGCTCCGCTTCTTCCAGTGTCATTTCCTGATTGTATTTGTCCAGCGTCGATTCAAACACTGCCTGCATTTCTTCATGCATCCGCTCAATTTCTTCCATATAGGCTTCCAGCGATTCCAGGTCCTCTTCTATAAACCCGATATGATACCGTTCGCCGGGATCCCGGTACGGAATGATATCATACAGAATCTCAAAATCATAACGCGGGTCGTAAAAAGAAGATTGATAGTTCTGATAGCCGGAGGTCTGGTTGGTCGGCTGACCAGAACCTGTCGGCGTTCCGTACCCGTAAGGATTATATGGATTGCCGAGATTTCCGGATTGACCGGGTGTATTGTAACCGTAGGGATCCTGCGGATTTGCCGTTCCGGTTCCGGGCTGATATCCGGCCGGCTGCCCCGTTCCCCGGGTAATATTGACGACATAATTGTTAAAATCATAGGTATAGGTGCCGTTCATTTCCTGAACATAGAGCTGAATCGGCACGTAGATCTGCCCGTTCACATCAATGGCGCGCAGCGGCGCTTCCTGATTATTGATGTTGATTTTGGCCAGATTGAATCCGAACAGCGTACCGTACGGAGATGTAGCCGCATACACCGTTGTGATTCCGAAGATCAAAACAAACATGGTCAGTAATAAAACACGTCGTTTCATGATTACGCCTCCCCATTTTGCGGTTGCGAGGAAATCTTTTCCTTCGGTCTATTGATAGTTTCAATATACCATAATTTTGCAATCCTCACAAACACAGGTGTAAAGTGATGTAAAAATGTGTCGAACCAGCGCTCCCCGGCATCCCTTCCTTTTATAGATTTCAAAAAGTATGCTAGTATAGAATCGTTATTTAATATAAAAATCCTCGGACTTTCGACCCAAAGATGCCGTTTCCCTTCCAAAAAAAGGTGATGGTCATGACAACCGATTCCACAAAACCGATCCAGAAGATTACGATCCAGACCGAAGATGATCTGTACCTGGCTATCAGTGCCGCACGACACCTGATGAACCGTCTGGATTTCAACAAGGTGGATCAGCAGAAGGTGATAGTCAGTATATCGGAATTATGCCGAAATATTTTAAACTACTCGGAGCACGGAACGTTTCTCGCTGAGGTTACAGGAAACAAATTGCGTCTCACTTTTGAAGACAGGGGACCGGGGATTGAGGATCTGGATGAGATCCTGAACGGCCGGAAAAGTCCGCTGTCCAAAGGCCTGGGCATGGGACTTGCCGGGGTCAAACGGCTGATGGATTATTTCCAGATCGAAACGTCACGTGAGGGGGGAGGGACAAAGGTCATCGTGGAAAAATGGAACACATGCGAAAACAGGAAGAGAAGGAACGACTGAATCGTCTGGCAGCCATCGGGGAAATGGCCGCCGGCATTGCCCATGAGGTCAAAAATCCGCTGACGGCAGTCAAAGGCTTTCTGGAATTGTTAAATGAAGAAAATGAGCACGATTATCTGAAACTGGCGTCTTCCGAACTGGATCATGCCCTGTCCACACTCAACAACCTGCTGCAGGTGGCCAGGCCCGACCTGGACAATGAGCCGTTTACATCCATTCATCTCTGTTCCGAACTGGAGTCCATTCTCCATTTGTTTCAGGATCAGGTCTATCGCATCGACTTCGTTACAAAATTTCAGCACCCCGACAAGACCATTTTTGGCAAAAGGAACATTTTAAAAAAGGCATTCTTCAATTTAATCAAAAATGCGGTGGAAGCGATTCCAGACAAAGGCACCATCACCATCGAGCATTTCTACCGGGATGAACGGATCTGGGTCAACATTATCGATACGGGGATCGGGATTCCGGACGATCAGATCAGGTTGATCGAGACCCCGTTTTACTCAACCAAAGAAAGCGGAACCGGCATGGGGGTGACTCAGGCATTTTCAGCATTTTCCCAGCACGGCGCCAGCGTAAATGTTTACAGTGAAGTCAATGTGGGAACTAAGTTTTCGATTCAATTTCCGGTGGTGGAAACGAAAGAAATGGAGGTTATAACGTTGGATTCACTGGAATATGTAGAGGGGCACGATTTCAGAGATTTTCTCAATCACAACAAAAAACAGTTTAAGGAACAGCTGAATTCGCGAACCACCCACTCCGTCGCAGAAAACGTAGAAAATTCAGAGCTGCTCTCAGAGGACCGTCTACTGGAAAACGGTTTTACGATCATCAACTGTATTCTGAATGATGCCGAGCACGAGTTGATTACACTGGCCAAAGATGACGGCGTGGCCTGGGCCAAATCGGACCTCCCCGCGATTCTGTATCTGGAATGGTTCCGCGGATTTCGTGAAGTCTACTGGGATTTCCTTTACAACTATTACAGGCAAACGACGTTTGAGCTGGACACCTTTTTCACCCAGGAGAAGAAGACCAACTACCTGTTCGATATTTTTCTGAACAATTATTTTGCCAGCTACAATGATTATAAAAATGAGATGCTCCGCTCGCAGCGGGAAATCATTGAAGAGCTTTCGGTGCCGATCATCCCGCTCTCCAAAACGATTGCGATTCTGCCGGTGATCGGGTCGATCGATACATACCGCGCCAAAAAAATTCAGGAACGCGCCCTCGCCCAGATTGAGAAGCTGAAAATCAAGCGCATGATTCTGGACCTGTCCGGCGTGGCCTATATGGATACCGCTGTAATTGACCATCTGTTGAAACTGGTGGACGGTTTTAAAATGATGGGTTGTAAGACAATGATTACCGGGGTCCGCTCGGAGATCGTCAACACAATGATTGATATGGGCATTTCGCTGTCGGACAAGATCGAGACGTTCGGAGACCTGCAGCAAGTGCTGGAGGAATACGGGATTACGGAGGAAAAACAGGAGGTATAAAAACGCGAAAAACCCCTTTTGCTTCGGGTTTGCAAAAGGGGTTTTGTCATGGAATCGGGTTATTCGGGTTGTACCTTGTCCCAGTCCTTGATGGTAAAGCCGGCGGCTTCGAGGGAATTTTTAATCCACTCGGCCTGCATGTCGTCTGTTTCATAGGTGACGGTCAGTTCCCCGGCGGGCGGGTCCAGCTGGTACTGCTGGATGCCGATGATATTTTCCATCGCCTGATGCAACTTGTCTTCACATCCGTCGCAGCTCACATCCACCCCCTGAAAAAGGACGGTTTCCTGTTTTTCCTCGGTGGATGATATATTGGAAGTATTGATTTGCAGGGCGATCAGGGCGATGATGAGAAATCCTGCGGCAAAAATTAAGGTTTTGTTCATGCTGATCCTCCTCCATGGATTTCTTAGTCCCTGTTAGTATTTCCATGGAAAAGGAAACCTATGCTGTTATGTTTTAGACGGCTGTTTTGTTGGAAGCAAGGGATTTGGCCAGGAAAACGACTTCCTGTCCGACGTTCTGGATGCGTTCTTCGAGACGTTTGTCTTTGAGCCGGTCGCCGTCAAACATGTTGTAGGCAGATTGGACGGAGGCCGCAGTCTTGACGGGCCAGCCGCGGAGTTTCTGACCGATCTGCTGCAGGGCGGTCAGCGTGCGGTCGGCTCCAAACTGGGAGCCGGCGGTGGCGACGGCTCCGATGGCTTTATCCTGAATCTCCTCCCGGCTGAGGTAGTCGAGGGCGTTTTTCATGGCGCCGGTGAGGGTGCCGTGATATTCCGGGGAGGCGAGGATGATGCCGTCGGCCTGCTGGACTTTTTCTTTGAAGCGTTGCACGATTTCCGGGTGTGGTTCGTCATCGATGTAGATTGGGAGCTGCCATTCGCGCAGGTCGATCAGGTCGATCTCGGCGCCTGCGTCTTTGGCGGCGTTCAGGGCGATTTTCAAGGTTTTGAGGGTGGTGGATCCCTGGCGGGTGCTTCCGTTGATTCCTATGATTTTGATCATAATGAGAAATCCTCCTGTTGGTTGTTTTGATTTTATATACTTATTATAATATTATGTTTAATAAATGGCAAAAGTTTTGCGAGGGGGAAGAAATCCATTCCAGAAAAAAATTTCGTGTTTCGGATTATATTTTTCCTGAGTTAAGTACACATATCTGATAAAAAGCCATCAGTTCAGTGTTATGGACTGTTATCTGCATTTAACTCAGAAAAAATTAAACGCAAATATTAGAAAAAATTTTTTGTAGAATTAGAACGTTTGTTCGTGTACAATAAAAATCACCTCAAAACTCTCCTGGTGGTGATGATTTAAAATGAACATGACGCTAAAAGAATTTCAAAACCGCTTTCCCGACGAAAAAGCCTGCCGCAAATTTCTGTTCTCCCGACGCTGGCCCAAAGGCTTCCAGTGTCCCCACTGCGACCACACAGCCTACTATTATATCAAAACCCGCAACCTCTACGAATGTGCCATCTGCCGATCGCAAACATCGCTTACAGCCGGAACCGTGATGCACCGCACCCGCCTGCCCCTCCATTACTGGTTTCTCACCTTTTTCATCGTCACTTCCGGACAGCCCTATTCCGCCCGCTGGCTGGCAACCACACTCCGCCTCAACTACCGGACCGCCCTGCGAATGCTTAACGCCGTCCGCCGCACCATGCGAAAAGAAAATGGTTCCCACCTGCTCGCCGGCGTGTTTCAGTCTCACACCGATCCCAGCCCTGCCGTCACCCGCGCCCGCCGGATCATGATCAAAAAAGCGGCGAGGTTCATTCGTTCAACCTACCGCCGCATTCATCCAGCATCTTTTCAAAATTATATAGACGAATTTTATTTTCACTGGTTCAACCGATTTAACCGCCAATCCCAATTCCTTCCCCTGCTCATTGCCGCCACATCTCAATTTACAACAGCGGCGACAGCAGGCGTGCCCCCGACTCCTTCATGCGACGGCCGAGGGATCGGTTTTTGATCTCCTTATAATAAACCTGGCGACAGTTCATCAGATCATCAAAAAAGTTCTTTTCCAGCGTGGCAATCGATTCGCCCTGATAAATAATCGCATTCACTTCAAAATTATGCTCAAAACTGCGCATATCCATATTGGCCGTCCCCAGCGACGCGATCTCGCCGTCTACAATAATGGTCTTGGCGTGGACAAACCCTTTTTCATATTCAAAAATTTTCACGCCGGATTCGAGCAATTCTTCATAATACGACCGGGAACCCCAGAAAACAATCTTGTGATCGGGATAAGACGGGAGAATCAGGCGAACGTCCACGCCGCTCAGGGCCGCCGTCTTTAACGCCGTCAGGATGCTCTCATCGGGAATCAGATAGGGTGACGTCAGATAAATATAGTGTTTGGCGTTGGTAATCATCAAAAAATAAGTGTGCAGGATAAATTCCCAGTCGGAGTCCGGGCCGCTGGCGACGATTTGAATCTGCTCATCGCCGATTTTCTCCTGTTCCGGAAAATAGGTCAGATCCTGGATAAACTGATTGGTCGCGACATACCAGTCTTTCATAAAGATCATCTGCAGCTGGTAGACGGCCTCGCCCTCCACCTTCATATGGGTGTCGCGCCAGTAGCCGAGCGGACCCAGTCCCCGGTATTCATCACCGATGTTCATGCCGCCGACGAAGCCGATTTTCCCGTCCACCACCACGATTTTACGGTGATTGCGATAATTGATTTTGCTGTTGAAATAGGGAAAGACCACCGGCAGAAACACGGCGACTTCCACGCCGGCTGCCTTCAAGTCTTCCACATATTTTCGACTCAGTTTGTGACTGCCCACGCCGTCATACAATACGCGGACACGGACGCCGGCACGGGCTTTTTGCATCAGGATTTCCTGAATATCCTTGCCGACCTCATCATCGCGCAGAATGTAATAGACCATGTGGATATGATGGGTCGCTTTTTGCAGCGCTTCCTTCAGGGCCTCAAAATGAGGATCGCCGTCGATATAGATTTCCGCTGCATTGTTGGAGGTGAGCGGCGCGCGGGAATTTTGGGAGACCAGGTTGCGCAGTTTGCTCATGTGTGGGCTCAGCACGGGTTCCAGCTGTTTTCGGCCCTTGTTGAGTTTCCACTGGACGATGGACGAGAGTGTCTCCATTTCGGTACGGTCCATCGATTTATGTTCGAACAGCCTGCCTTTTCGTACGTTGCGTCCCAGCATGACATAGAAAATAAAGCCGATTAAGGGGAACGCAATCAGGACGGTGAGCCAGGCTATGGTTTTGGACGGATGTCTGTTTTCCAGGACGATTAAAAATCCGATGATCCAGGTGGATAGCACCAGGATCCCGGCGATGATGGAAATGACGACATCAATGTGGTTCATGTATAATCACCCTGACTTTTTGGGGGATATAAAGAAAGGAGCAGAGGACTTTGTAAAAAATGCCTGTGCTCCTTCCATTTTACCATTAAGTTTACACCGTTTGCTCTTTACCGACATTTTTTCCACTTTTTCCTGATAGGATACGCCGGAAGAAACGCCTGGTTTTCTGGCCAAGGTCATCGAGAATGGTGTAGATGACGGGGACGAGGACCAGAGTAATCAGGGTGGAAAAAGACAGTCCGAATACGACGACCGTTGCAAGCGGTGCCTGGGCTTCCGAACCTTCACCGATTCCCAGGGTCATCGGGATCAGGGCCAGTATGGTGGTCAGGGCGGTCATCAGGATCGGCCGCAACCGGACCGGACCAGCTTTTTTAATCGCTTCATCGCGGGACATGCCCTGTTTGCGCAGGGTATTAATGTAATCCACCAGAACGATGGCATTGTTGACCACGACCCCTGCCAGAATAATCATCCCGATAAAGGCCGGGACACTCAGGGCGCGGCCGGTCAGGGCGAGTCCCACGATCACCCCGATCAGAGTCGGCGGCAGACTGAACATGATGATGAACGGATAGAGCAGCGATTCAAACTGGGAGGCCATGATCATATAGACCAGCACGATGGCCAGGACCAGCGCCAGTGTCAGGCTGCTGAATGATTCCGCCATTTCTTTACTCAGGCCGCCGTAATCAATGGTATAGCCGTCCGGGATAGAGATCCCTTTCAGTCTCTCTTTAATATCGGTGATGACGCTGTTCAAGTCCCTTCCCTGGATATCGCCGGAGACCAGAACTTCCCGGGATTGATTGCGGCGTTTGATCATGTCGGGTCCCAGTTCTTCGTGGAATTCCGCAATCTGGGTGATGGGAATCAGTGCCCCGGTGGGGGAGGCGATCATCAGTTCTTTTAAGTTTTGAATGTTTTCCCGGTAGTTTTCGGGCAGGATAACCGTCACGTCAACCTCGGTGTCCCCGGTTTTCATCCGGGTGGACAGTTGCCCGTCAAACGCCGCACGGACGGTGGAGATCACCTGTGACGTGTTGATGCCGTAAAATGCCGCTGTTTCCCGATCTACCGTCAGGTTCATCTCGGGACGCCCGTCTCCGAAACTGGTTTCCACTTCAACGGCGCCCGGGACTTTTCTCACTTCTTCCGCAACGATATCTCCCAGCTCTTTCAGGGTGTCCAGATCATCCCCCTGGATGCTGACTTCGAGCGGCGCGTTAGGCGGTCCGCCGGAATTGTCGAGATTGTCGACGGTGATGTCTGCACCGGGAATATCCTTGACCCCTTCACGGAGTTGAGCCACGATGTCATAGATGCTGCGATCCCGTTCCGAAACGGGAGTCAACCTGATAAACATCTGGGCAAACTCGGTGGTCGCCACTTGATCGAAGCTGAATCCTCCCGGGCTTCCCACATTGGAGGAGATGAGCTGTACTTCCGGAATTTGAAGTGCCATCTGTTCGATGCGGCTGACCACTTCTTCCGTTTCTTCCAATTGAGAACCGGTGGGCAATTCAACATCCACGATGATGATACCCTGGTCCATTTCCGGGGTAAACTCGGCTCCGATCAACGGCACCAGAGCTAAAGAGAGAATCAACAGGCCAATGGTTCCGAATACAATCGTCTTGCGGTGGCCGAGGGCCCAGTTGAGCAATTTTCCGTAATGATGGTTCAAACGGGTCAGGGAACGGGCCACGATGTTTTGCATTTTGACCATGCCTTCTTCTCCCGCTTCCACTTTATGCAACAGCTTGGATGAAAGCATGGGAACCAGGGTGATGGCCACGATCAGCGATGCGATCAGCGAAAAGGAGACGGCCAGCGCCATGGGTTTAAAGAACATGGCCGCAATCCCTTCCACGAACACGATCGGCATAAATACGGCGACGGTGGTCAGAGAGGCGGCGATAACAGCAGTCCCGACCTCTTCTGTTCCCTGTTTAGCTGCTTCGAGCATGGAATAGCCCTGTTGCCGGTATCGGAAAATACTTTCCAGGACCACGATGGCACTGTCCACCATCATGCCGATTCCCAGCGCCAGACCACCGAGCGTGAGAATATTTAAGGTCTGGTCTGCAAAATAGAGCATGGTAAAAGCCCCGATAATGGCGATCGGCATGGCCAGACTGATGACCATGGTGCTACGGACCGACCCCAGAAAAGCATACAGGACCAGGACGGAGAAAACGGCTCCGATCAACATGTTATTTCGCATATTATAAATGGAATCGTTGATGAATTTGGCCTGGTCAAAAACCTCTTTGATGGCGACCCCTTCCGGAAGTTTCTGTTTGACGTCTTCGAGTGCTTCTTTGACCTGGTTGGACACTTCCACTGTGTTGGCGTCCGTCTGTTTTAAAATTTCCAGCGTGACACTTGGGTTTCCATCCAGATAGCTGAGTTGCGTCACTTCTTTAAAAGTATCTTCTACTTCGGCAACATCTGATACTTTGACATGTCCCCCGCGGGGAAGCGGAATCAGGATCTCTTCGATTTCATCGACGGAATCAAATTCGTTGTCCACCCGGAGCAACAGATCCTGCTGCCCTTTGCGGATGGCACCGGCACTGGCCGCGATATTTTCTCCCTGGATGGCCTGAACGACCTGGCCGACGGAGAGGCCATGGGCCTGAAGGCGAATCGGGTCCACCTGCACCTGGACTTCACGGGTTTTCCCGCCGACAATGTTGACGGAGGCGACACCGTTGATTTTTTCCAGGGCGGGCTGGATGTCTTCTTCGGCCAGCCGTTTCATTTCCACGACATCTTCACCGCCGAGGGCGAGCCACATGATCGGCATGGAGTTGGGATCCAGTTTGAGGACCCTGGGATCATTGGCCCCATCAGGCAGGGCTTCCCGGATCAGGTCCACTTTTTCCCGCATGTCGAGGGTGGCGAAATCCATGTCGGTGCCGAATTCAAACTCGACGATGACCTGAGACGCTCCCGGTGCGGAATTGGATTGAATGTTTTTAACACCGGGGACGGTTCCCATCACTTCTTCCATGGGACGGGTGACCAGGTTTTCCACTTCTTTGGGGGCAGCCCCTTCGTAGCTGGTGGCCACCACGGCGATGGGAAAATTTAATTTGGGATAGAGATCTAGCGTCAGTTTGCTCAGCGATATGGCGCCCAGAATCACCAGGGCCAGCATAAACATCATGGTGGTGACCGGACGTTCGACAGAGAAGTTGGTCAGTTTCATTGACTGTCACCGTCCTGAGTCGGTTGATCGGTAACGATTTTAACGGTGGCACCGTCACTTAAAAGGTTTTTCCCTTTGACGACAACCTGTTCGCCTTCCTCAAGGCCGTCGGTGATTTCAACTTTATCGCTGGTCAGGATTCCCCTCTGCACGATTCGTTCTTCCGCTACTTTTTTTCCGTCTTTATCGGTCACGACGAAAACACGGTAAAGACCGTTGTTTTCAAGCAGGGCGGAAGTGGGGATGGTCAGTGTATTTTCACTGGATTTCTGTTTTAACGAGACGCGGGCAATCATGCCGCCTTTCAGTGTATGATCCGGGTTGTCGATCTGGATTTTGACCGGAAAGGTCAGGGTGTTCGGATCGGCTGCGGCGCTGACTGCCGTCACTTTTCCCTTGACGGTCTGATTCAGGGTCGGAATGTCCACGTCGATTTCCTGACCCTGCCGGATGTTTCCAATCAGGCTTTCCGGCACGTTCAGGCGGATGATCATTTGATCGAGATTGACGACATACATAATAGGCATCTGCGGAGAAGCGATTTCGCCGGCATGGACATCGACGTTGGCCACCTCACCGGTAATGGGGGAGGTCAGCACGGTCTGCTCCAGCTGATTCATCGCACTTTGCAGCTGGGCTCTGGCCTGTTCCACCTGGGCGGCCGACATCCGGACGGATTCCAGGGTGGGAGCCAGTTCAGCCGGGTTAATGTTACTGTTGCCGGTATCCGGAGTGGGCTGAGTGCCGAAGACGTGTTCATACTCCTGTTTGGCCTGCAGATAGCGGCTTTCCGCCTGGGTGAGCTGGGTCTGGGCCTGTTCCCACTGCTGCCTGGAGATGGCTTCGGCTTCATAGAGCTGTTGCATCCGTTCTGCATTGCGTTTGGCATCTTCATAGGCCTGTTTGGCGGTGGCATAGTTGGTCTGTGCCTGGATGACCCGCTGTTTGGCACTTTCGAGGGACTGCTGGTAACCTGCCTGGGCTACCTGAAGGCTGGCGCGGGCGTTGTTTACCTGATTTTGAATGTTATCTTTATCGAGGGCGACCAGCTTTTGTCCTTTTTCAACTTTGTCGCCGATTTCGACGAATATGTCTTCCACTTTGCCGGACACCATAGGGGCGAGGGATGCCTGTTCGACGGGTTCGAGTTTGGCGGACAGGCGGGTGGTTTCCACGATGCTTCCTTTCTGGACCTCCGCTGTGGTGACCGGGACGTATTTTTCCTCTTCGGGTGTGGCGCCTGTTTCCTGCGACTGGCTGCAGGCGGTGAAAAGTAAAATGGATATGATTCCAATCAGGGAAAGACTTTTTATGTTGCGCTTCATCTCCGACTCTCCTTCATCATCTGGATTCTTGTCTTATTACGAAACGGAAGGTTTACGGGTTTCAGGATTCCTCTTCCAGCAGTTTTTTTCTTCGTTGTTCCCATTCCTGTTCGAGGCCGTCCAACCGTTCAAAAAGCAGCTCATGCAGAGCGAGCAGTTCTTTGAGTCTTCGGATGGCGGTCCGATCGTTGGGCTGTTGTATGGTGGATTGCCTCAGGGCTTCTTTGAGGAATGAATGGAATTCGTTCATGGAACGGGTATGGGACTGCATGATATGCATGACGAAATCGTCCGAGATCTGGTAGTAATCCCGGCGGTCCTGGCTTCTGGCCATTTTCTGGCACAGGCCGGTCTGGTGCAGGCTGCGAACCTGAACGCTGACGGCGGCCTTGCTGACTTCCAGCTGATCGGCCAGATCCTGCAGGCTCATGGGATCAGAGGAAAAGAGTAATTCGGAAAAAATCCGGCCTGCCAGCGCGCTGGCGCCATTTTTCTCAAACATGAGTGCCAGCTGGTTACTGACGTATTCCTGTAATGCCTTTGAATTTTGACTCATAGGATTTATTGGACTCCTTTTATGGATTTTTGTTTGTATTAAGAACGTTAACGATGTTGTTAACAATAAAATCATACTGGTGGGACATGGGCATTGTCAATGTGTGAGGGTAAATTTTTTATGTTTTTTGGGTGAAAAAGGAATAAGAAGGGTTGAGGACACCTTTCGGATAAGTCTGAAAAGAATAAAGTCTATAAAAAGGGAGCCATTTTCAAATCCCTCAGTTAGAATGTTCTTAAATCTATGATCCGTTTTGTTACAAACATACCGGTAAGAATGTGTGTAACATATGATGGCTGATATTAACTGAAAAAGCCACCCATTTAACAGGTGGCTCTTCTATTAGCATTCAAATCTTTTTAACAACGCCAGTTCCGGATAATCGATATCGTGCTTTTGCAGCATTTCTTCGGGTAAAAGGGGATCATCAATACCTATAGCCAATCCTTTTCTCATCCCTAACTTTGCCATCCCCACAATCGGAATACTGAATTGTTCCAGCGGCGTCAGTTTATATTCTCTTCGTTTCCGGTGCCTCTCGATCATGCGTTGCAGACCCTCGTGGAATATGGCTTGATCCCCCTCGAATATGCCCTGGAGGGCTATGATTTGTCCAACGTAAGGTTTGACTTGTTTTTGTTCTTTGATTTCCCCTAATGTCTTCACATGAGGTTCTGCTTTGTCATTCTCGTCCAAAATCAAGTACTTTAACACGTGATCCAGATTGATTCCCAGTGTCGTGCCATGTTCTTTCTCTGCTTCGGGCCTTCCCCCTATTAAACGGGCATAGCTTTGTATCAATGTTTCATGGTCACTAATCAGTGCTTTATAGATGTCGTCAAACTGCCCCGATCCGACAAAGGAATGATCGACCGAGATGCCCCGGTCAGGATGATCATACCAATGAAGGAGCCTTTCTCTTATTTTCGCCGAATAATAAAAGTGTATTTTTGAATTGATGGGGTTGGAATAGAGTAGATAATCGACTATAGCTATAACTTCAAATTTTGAAGATACAGAGGCCGAAGCTAAACTCATAAATTTTTTCAGTACTTGATTTTGTTCAATTTGAGAAATGTCTTCTTTTAAAAGTTCTTTATGCTCTTCACCTAATTTTTTTAATTTCTCTTTATCTAACAAATTTATCCCCTCCTACAAGACCTTATTGCTTGTTCTCGGGTTTGCTCACAACTTGGGCAGTTTGTTACAAACATACTGGAGGGAATGTTTGTAACCGGTTAATGCATCAATAATATTTGTCAGGTAGATAACTTATTATCGGGGTGATATTCAACAAACCAACCCTACTTATCTTCCATAGAAAATAAACCTGATACGTTCATCTAACTATTGGAACTTTATTCGAATTTCTTGTCCCCACCAAATAAATAATATGAAGTTAAGTCCATATAATTGTGTAAAAAGAAATCTATAAAAAAGGGAGCCATTTT
>JACDOE010000011.1 GCA_017656255.1 Bacillaceae bacterium | reverse complement strand
ATTTGACATTTTTGGATATATTTTATGGTTACAAGAGGATTAATCGACAGTCTCACATTTTCACCTATTTTTTCGAAAAAGGGGCGAAACCTCAAGATATAGGAAACATTTTCCTCTATCACTCACCCCGCGGTTCGCCCTTCCCTCCCACCATCAAAAAACCCGATCCAACCTCAACAGAGGTCAGATCGGTTTCAACTCACGCACTCGGATAAAGCTTCGTCATCACAAACTCCCGGTGCCCCAGTACTTCCGCTGAAGTCAACCGGCCGTTCACCGTACGGACCATCGTCTCCAGCAACAAATCGCCCGCTTCCACCAGATCCATTTCCCTCGACAACAGCCCGCTCACATCCACATCAATATGTTCCCGCATCGTCCGCACCGTATGCGGATTGGCCGACAGCTTAATCACCGGTTCAATCGGATGTCCCACTATATTTCCCTGCCCGGTAGGGAAGAAGTGAACCACCGCCCCGGCCGCCGCCATTAACGTAATACACTCCGCCGCCGCCGATGACGTATCCATAAAATAAAGTCCGGGCCCGTTTTTCGGTGCTTCCGCCGGCTTCAACACCCCGATCACCGGTTTGGTTCCCGTCTTGGCAATGTTCCCCAGCGCCTTTTCTTCAATGGTGGTCAGTCCGCCTTTAATATTACCCTGGGTAGGCTGGGACCCCAGCAGATCAACCCCCTGTGATTCAATGAAAGAAACATAACGATGAAACACATCGAGAAACTGCTGTTTCAACTCTGGCGTCGCCATCCGCTCTGCGATCAGGTGCTCGCCCCCCGTTAGCTCCGACGTCTCACCGAAGAATACCGTCGCACCGGCATCCAGCAACCGGTCCACTGCCTGGGAAACCGTGGGACAGGAAGCCAACCCGGTGGTCGTATCCGACTCGCCGCATTTGATACTGACCGTCAACTCCTTCAAATCGATCGGTTCCCGTCTCAATTCCGACGCCTGCTGGACAAACTCTTTGGCCTTCCAGGAAGCCCGGCGGATCGTCTCCAGATCGCCGTATCCTTCTATGGAAAAAGCGGCCACCGGTTTCCCCGTCTCCGCAATCCCGTCGGCCACTTTCCGGGTCCAGTTTTCTTCAATTCCGATAACCACAGCCGCCGCTACGTTGGGATTGCTTCCGGTGCCGATCAGGGTGCGAAAAAGCAGTTCCAGATCTTCCCCGTATTGCAGACGACCGTAAGCATGCGGTAGCGCCAGCGTTCCTTCCACCTGGCGGGCCACCGCTTCACAGGCGGCGTTGGAGATATCATCGACCGGGAGAATCACCACGTGGTTTCGAATGCCGACTTTTCCATTTTCGCGTCTGTATCCGTATAAAGGCGCCATCCCACCTACCACCTCGCTGTTTTCAAATTGTGCGTGTGTACATAATCACCGATGTCAAAGCCATTCGGACTGATGCCGATCTGAATGCCGTATTTCAACACCGCCCCATTGGGCTGACACGCCTTGATCGCGATTTTATGGCCGAGGGGGATTGCTTCTTTTGCCACCACCTCGATACTGGACTGATCGTCCATGAACACCCCGATTACCTTTTCCCCCTTCTGAATGTCGGATGTGGCCACCCCCACATGATCCTGCTTATGATGAATCAGAAATTTATGGGTGGCGCCACCGGAATCCCTGGCGGACCTGTCGGCAGCCAGACTCACATTTCCCTCATAGACCGGATTCATGTCTTATCCCTCCGTTTTGTCAGATTTTAAGACGATCCACCTTCTTCTTCCCCATCCCGCCAACCACTCGGCGGCAAGGGCACGTTCCACCGGTTGCCGACCTCTTTCAATTCCTGCACCACCGCCGGGGGAAGCCGGATTCCCGTTTCTCTTCTGCGATGGGCTTCCCGCACTCTCCGCTCTCCAGGAATGCGAATTTCTTCCCATCCCGCTGCCCGCGGCACCTGTTTGATCTCCCCGATCATCTGCCTGATCCCCTGCTGAAACTGCGGCAACGGCATAAACGCCGTGACATCAATCAGGATAAAAAAGTGGCCCACGTTGGCCAGCCCATTATCTTCTGCATAGATGGACCGTACATGGGGACCGTAGGCAGCCCCGGTGAGAATGCCCGACAGCACTTCCACGGCCAGCGCCAGCGCGTACCCTTTGGCACCACCCATCGGCAGGACAGATCCTTCCAGTGCTTCCCGGGCATTGGTAGTGGGTTTGCCCTCCCGGTCAATCGCCCAGCCTTCGGGAATGGACTCCCCTTTCTTCGCTGCCAGAATCACCTTCCCCCTGGCGACAATGCTGGCAGACAGGTCGATGATCACCGGCGTGTCCGTCCCGTCAGGAAATCCAAAGGCAATCGGGTTGGTGCCGAAAAACGCTTTTCTCCCTCCCCAGGGGGCGATGCCGGGTGGCGAGTTGGTCATCACCAGAGCTGCCATATTCGCCTCACAGGCCTGCCGGCAATACAGGGACGCCATGCCGAAATGGTTGCTTTGTCTCACCCCGACAGCGACGATTCCGGACTGACGTGCTTTTTCAATTCCAGCTTCGATGGCCCGGGTCGCCACCACTGGTCCGGGGCCGTTATCCCCATCCACCAACAGTACTGCTGGCCCCTTTTGCGCAATCCGCACGTCCGGCTGCGGGTTGATCCGTTTTTCCGCCATACGCTTCAGGTAGACGGGCAGCCGGCTGATACCGTGACTGGCCACCCCTTCCAGATCAGCCTGTATCAGGGCACCCGCCACGATGGCCGCTTCTTCCCGGGAGACGGCCACCCGGCCAAGCAACTCAACGGCATAATCATACAGATCGGTATACCGATAACGTTCCTGTTTTTCCTCCATAGCTCCACCCCCTGTCCTCAAAAATCAACCCTGATCTATCCTCACCCGCCGAACAGATACCCGACGGGAAGCGGCACCACAAACACCATTTTGAACAGGAGATAAAACCCGCCACTGATTACAAGCGATGCGGCTCCCGCCCGCAGCATCCGCCGGCGAGACGGCTGCTCCGCCCCCTGCAGATACCAGACAAAATAAGCGAGAAAAATCAGGCTGGCCGCAAGAAAACCGATGAACCAGATTAAAAACACGTACAGAATCAAACCGACGCACATTTGCATCACCCTGCGCCTGTCAATGGCATCCAGCACACGCCCGAACTCCGGTTTGACCAGGCTTTTCACCAGATACACCAGGCTGAGTATGAGCAGAATGCCCCCGGCGGTTCGGGGAAAAACGGCGCTCATCAGATTTAAATCCCGCGACTCCCACAACGCTACCAGGGCGATGACGATCAGGCAAATCGCGATCCGGCTGTCCCGCGTCAATCGTGTCATAGCCGTTCCCTCCCCTTATTTGTCGACGGAATCGCTATCCTGCCGGATTTTTCGCTGGAATCGGGCAGATACCAGCGGGGTAAATAGAGACAGAAGACATAACGCGATAAGGACCAGCGATACCGGCCGGGAGAAGAACATCATCCAGATGTTCCCCTGCGCCTGCCCCAGCAGGATGGACTGCGCCAGCCCCTTTTCCGCAATCGGTCCGAGAATGAGACCCAGTACGACAGGCCCCGGACTGAAGCCGAATTTCTTCGTAAAATAGGCAAGAATCCCCAGCCCGATCATGACGGCGACATCGAACAGGCTGTTACGAATGGCATAGGAGCCGATCACGGTCAGGAACGCGATGGCCGGCGCCAGGATATAAGGCGGCAGGTTAATGATCCGGCCCACAAAGCGGGAGCCCACCAGCCCCAGGATCAGCATCACCACATTGGCAACAATGAATGCCCAGAGAAAGGTATAGACCAGATCGGAATGGCCGGTAAACAGGTCGGGGCCCGGCTGGATGCCCTGCATCATCAGCGCTCCCAGAATCACAGCCGCCGGCGGTGCGCCGGGAATGCCCAGTGATAGGAGCGGCACCAGCGACCCGCCGACTTCGGCATTGTTGGCACACTCCGAGGCCGCCACCCCATCGATGTTCCCTTTTCCAAACGACGATCGGTTTCGGGAAAAACGGACCGCCGAATCATACGAGAGCAGTGAAGCCACATTGCCGCCCGCTCCCGGGATGATGCCGGTGATGATGCCGATGATGGCCGATCGCGCCAGCAGCACCGGTTTTCGAATCAACCGGTTAAAAATAAACCGGATCACCCCTTTTTGCGGCTTGAAATGTGCCGCCCCACCAGCCTCAACCTGTTTCTCCACCATGCTGATCACTTCCGGAATACAGAAAAAAGCGATCAGCACCACGATCAGTTCCAGGCCCGCCAGCATGGCTGAAGAACCGAAGGTATAACGGGTTTCCCCGCCGATGGGAGCGATGCCGATGGTACTCAGCAACAGGCCGAAGGCACCCCCGATCAGCCCTTTTAACATGGACCCCGCCGAGAGAGAGGCAATCATGGTCAACCCCAGCATAGAGATCCAGAAATATTCCGGCGGGCCGAATCGAAGCGCCCATTCAGCCAGTAACGGGGTCAGATATAAAAGGGCGAATCCCCCAAGCAGTCCCCCGATCCCGGAACTGATAGCCGCAGTGACCAGCGCCTGATCGGGCTTACCCTGCCTCGTAAGTGGATACCCGTCAAAGGTGGTGGCGATGGAGGAAGGCGTTCCCGGTGTGTTGATCAAAATGGCGGAGATGCACCCCCCGTAAATCCCACCGATATAGAGGCCCCCCAGGGTGATCAGGGCGGATTCGGCATTCATGGAAAAGGTAAAAGGCAACAGCAATGCCAGGGCCATGGTGGCCGTAAGTCCTGGTAGCGCCCCGACCACAATTCCGCCCATCACCCCCAGCACCATGAACAGGATATGAACGGGATTTGCCAGGGCATCCAGGATGACCGGCAGCGTTTCCAGCATGTGACGGCCCCCTTTCTTACCAAACGACGTGAATCACGTGTTACTCCTCAAGGTTTTCCAAAATATCTTGATAGTCGGCAACCTTGCTCTGGATGTATTCACGTGAGGCTTCCGCTCCCATGGTTTTCGGCTCAAAACCCTGCTCATACATTTCTTCCTGGATCTCCGGTTTTTTCACGATGTCTAAAAAGGCCTTCTCCAGCACTTTGATGATTTCCGGGTCGGTTCCCGGCGGTGCCCCGACGCCGCGGTCAATCCCGGCGGTCATGTCGTAGCCCAGTTCTTTAAAGGTGGGCACATCCGGCAGCGGTTTAAAGGTTTTCTCAGATCCGATGGCCAGGATGTTGATGCGATCCTTGTATTTGACCAGGTCGCTGGAATTGCCCCACATGGCGGTGGTGTTACCACCGAGAAACGCCTGCACAGCGGGAGCGGCTCCGGTAAAGGGCACATACTGCATCTTGATGTCCGCCAGTTTCTCCAGCATCAAATGGGCCATGTGATGTCCGGTGTAGGTTCCGGATCCGGCCACAGTGACGCTGCCCGGATTATCCTTCGCCTGCTGGATGAACTGGTCTAGACTGGTAATGCCGCTGTCTTTGGGGACCGCCAGTCCGATGGGAGTCGCCTGCATGATCACGATGGGTTCAATCTGCTCTGTCTGATAGCCGATATCCTCTTTGGACAGCGGCTGCAATATGATATGGGGAATGTTAATGCCGGAGATAAAATAGCCATCCGGTTTCTGATTGACCAGCTCCGTCCAGCCAACGGCTCCGCCCCCTCCAGGCTTATACTGGATAACGACCTTCTGCCCCAGCATCTGCTCCAGATAGGGTTGCTGGCGCCGAGCCTCCACATCGGACTGGCCGCCGGGATTAAAGGGAATCTGATAGGTGATGGGGTCGGTGGGATAGGTATTTTCAGAGTCATCGCCGTTTGGCCCGGCCGCTTCTGTGTCACCTTCACTGACTGCTGCGTCATCACCGCTTTCAGTTTCGTTCGTATTTGCCGGCTGACCACTGCCGCAGGCACTCAACACGAATAGAAACATGAGTGCGATCCCCACCATCAGGGAAAACTTTACGTGTTTTCGTGACATTCTGATCCACCTCCTGAAAAATTACGATTTGGGTTCATCACTAAACTTGCGGATTAACGCTTTTTCTACGCTACTCAAATGCTTGAGCATGTTTCGTTCTGCCTGTTTTGGGTCATGTTGGGCGAGGGCACGGATGATGTCCCGATGTTCTTCCAGAGATTTGACAGCACGGCCGGGAATCTCCAGCGTCTCCTCGCGGCTTTCTTTAAACAGATCGATTAAATGGTGCATGATGCGAAGCAGCACCGAATTGCCCGACATCTCGGCCAGATACAGGTGAAAGGCCTGATCGGCCCGGGCCAGCACCAGTTTATCCGCCCCTTTCTCTGCCGCCTGACAGGCTTCATCGGTCATCTGCCTGAGTTCCTGTACTGCCTGTGGTGTCGCCCGTTCCGCCGCCCACCTGACGCTCTGTGTTTCCAGCAGTTTGCGAATCTCAAACAGTTCCAGGATGCGGTCATTTTTGATGAAAAAAGTGGCGGCAAACTGATCGAGGGATGTGTCTTCATCGGAAACAAACACGCCTTTACCATGTTGAATCTGCACAAACCCCAGGGCGGCCAGGATTTTGTACGCTTCACGCACCGTGTTGCGGCTGACATTAAGCATTTTGGCCAGCTCCCGTTCCGGGGGAAGTTTCTCATTCGGCTGCAACTTGCCGGTGACAATCAGGTTTTTGATGTCATCCACCACTTTTTTGGAAATGGTGGTTTTGTCAAAATGCATGAAATGAAACATGGTTCGCCCCCTCTCACAGGGTAAAAAGCGACCGTTTGTTCTGCAGGACGTTCACCACTTCACGGGCGACCAGCCGCGAGACCCGCTCTTGTGACTCTTCGGTCAAACCGGCGATGTGCGGTGTAATCCACACATTGGGATGGTGCAAAAGGGGATGTTCCGGGTCGGGCGGTTCCTGTTCCAGAACGTCGAGTACCGCACCGGCCAGGTATCTCTGCTCCAGGGCTGTGAGCAGATCCCGTTCATCGATAATGCCGCCGCGGGATGTATTGATAAGCAGGCTGCCCGGTTTCATCTGCTTGAACTGACTGATGGTGAACAGGTGTTGGGTCGCAGGGGTCAGCGGGACATGGATGCTGACAAAATCGGCGGTACGCAGCAATCGGTCAAAGCTCGTTAACTGGATGCCGGTTTCGGCCACGGGAAAATCATACGGGGTAACAAAGGGATCATATCCGATAACGTTCATGTGAAAAGCGGCGGCGCGGACAGCAACGCGGTGGGCAATTTCACCGACGCCGACCAGCCCCAGTGTTTTGCCGCGGATTTCATGGCCGGTATATTGCCGGCGGTGCCACCCTCCTTTTTTGACATGCTGGCTGGCTCCGGTGAGATTGCGGTTCTGGGTCAGGATGGCGGTGAGGACGTATTCGGCGACGGATACGGCATTGGCATTGCGGGCGTAGACAATGCGAACACCGTGAGACTGGCAGGCTTCCAGATCGAGATTGTCGAGTCCGACGCCGAGCCGCCCGACCACTTTTAACCGCGGGGCCTGCTGGAGCAGATCCCGGTCCACCCGGGTCCGGTTGCGGACGATGAGGGCCTCTTTCTCCTGCAGGTGGTTGAGCAAAGTGGCGCGATCGCGGTACAACTCCGGTTCATAGGTGACGTCAGCTCCGGCAACTTCCAGTTCTTCGATGCCTGAGAGCCACATGATTTCCGGTATTAAAATGTTCAGGCGTGTCACCTCCCGTTTTTGTATGGTCGGCCAGAGTTGGAAGATCAGTGGATGAAGGTAGAGGGTCGAAGAACCGAGGTCCTGTGGTCCGACCAGTGTACGATTAATTCATGGTTATGCGGGATGGGGGAAAATATGACGGCTGAATGTGGGGCAGTCTGTTAACGGGAGAGTTTGCCGATAAATTTTTTGAGGAGGTTATTTAAGGTAAATGTTACAATTAATGAAGATAATAGTTTATCAATTGACAATAAGTCTTTATATGGCATGCAACAGAAGGGAGAGGGCCATTTAAATGTCGTCTTATCCAACCCGGGAGAAATGGATGAAATCTATTAAAATCTTCTTATTTGTTGGTGTATTATTCCTCACCGTCAATTTCATCGTTGAGCAACAAAACCGGATTAGTGAATTAGAAGGTATCATATCCTCATCTGAAAGCACATTAGCTTATATGTATCATTCCTATCCGATCGATTACGCCTTTGAAGCCGTCCAAGAAGAACCCACAGAAGAAAATTTTAACCTCTTGTATTATGTTTTGTTAAATCAACAAAGAAAAATCGAAACGTTGATCGAATTGAATGAACACAAAATTGATGAAGAAACATGGCATGATTATAATACCAGGCCCAATACCCAGGCTATTATGTATGTTAATCATCTGGCACATAACGTGGAAGAAATGGATGAAAAAGATTGGGCCCGATTAAACGAAATGAAAGTGTTATGGAAAAAATTTGAGGAGCATGCGGATGAACTCATCTCCATGGGGACAATCCGGTATCCGGACTGGTTAGCCGGAAAATATACCGAACTGATCAAAAACCTGGATGAAATCGATGGGATTGAAAGTTGGATACCCAATGATTCTTAATACCATAGACAGGTTGAGGTTTGTCAAACGATGAACGGGGGCTTACTGTTCATTCACCTAATCGTGCCCCCTCCCTTAAGATATCATTTAATTCCGGAATAGTAATATTTTTATTTTCTTGCCCGGTCTCCTCCGAATATAATCTTTCTTTCATGTATTGCAATGCTTCTTTTATACGTCTTAATTCATTTTCTTCCAATATTAATTCTTCGTTTCCCTGAGGTAGTTTGATACGGTTCATAAAAAAGTAGGTTGGTGTTGTGATATCACGATCTACATAATGGCTACCCGCTTCCAGGGTAAGGTAAGTACGCTCTAACCTTTTATCCAGTAAGGCCAGATTATATATGTAGTCAACGTGCTCATCCCTCTCAGAAGATAAAATAAAATCAACCTGAGATAACGCTCCGTCCAATTCATGGTAAAATTGATTCAAAAACCGTTCATATTCTTTTTGTTTTTCAGCTTTCTCCAGGTACAACATTGGCGTAACGATCAGAACAGCAATGGATAGAAATACAAGTAGATAAATTTTGAGTTGATCAAATGAGATATTTCTCATCGTTCTCCCCTTTCTCGTGATTTATCCAATTCTCTCCCCGTTAGTTTCTGTCATACTTTAACTTTCACATAGTTTTATTCATAGACTACATGCTAACATATAAGGCTTACATGATAAAATACTTACGTTACAATATTTTTTCAATGTACCCTTTAATTGCGAAAAATGGGTTTTGAACAATCATTGCAGCTTGAGGAAAATTAAATGTGGAAACATGTGTAAGAGGTGAAGCTAAAGTGATACATCAAATGGGGTTATATGGTGAATATTTTAAAGCGATTAGAGAGGGTAAAAAGAGAGTTGAGGTCCGCCTGAACGATGAAAAAAGAAGGAAAATCAAAGTTGGAGATATCATTGAGTTTGTCAAGGTACCTGAACAAGATGACAAATTACAAGTTCAAGTAGTAGAGTTGAGAAATTTAGTCATTCAAAGACACTTGTTTTGAAGGGGGGATGACATATGATAAAAATTGTAAAAGCAGATACAAGACACGTTGCTGGCATTGCGAAAGTATGTCGTGATGGGTATTGGGCCACTTATAGTGAATTACGAAGTGAAGAATATATTAATAGAATTATAAAAGAGTTTTACAATCATGAAAGAATACAAAGGGAAGTTACTGAAACGACTAGAGCATGGGGTGGCTATTTCGTTGCAGTTGAAGATAACGAAGTCATTGGGGCAATTGGTGGTGGAATGATTGATAATACGGCTGGGGAAGTTTTTGTTTTATATGTAGACCCTGATAGACGTAATGAAGGCATCGGCACAATGTTACTAGATGCTCTAACCAAACAACAAAAAGAAATGTTTAATGCAACTGAACAATGGGTGTCTGTTGTTAAGGGGAACCAAAAAGGCATTCCTTTCTATGAGGCAAAAGGTTTTGTTTTCAAAAAAGAGCAGAAAGGATATGGGAATTTAGAGGGAGAGCATTATATTTCGCTAAGATATTACCGTAAGATTTAATAAAATACCCCCGAAACACAACGTTCAGGGGTCAAAAACACTTTATAAAATTGGCAATAAAGGCCACCCTCTACTTATCCAGATCCGCTTCCACCGGATGCCTCGCCGCAGGAATCAACCTGCTGATGATAAACATTAAAACACCCACTCCCAGTGTCACCGCAGACAGGACTATCAAATGACTTCGAAAATCGGCAGCGATCACCTGCACAAACCGCAGAACGCCCTGCTCCACCTGTGACCATCCTGCCCACCGATCAATACCCAGGAAGGGAACCAGCAGATCCATAAGTTCCCGGTGCAACGCCAGGGTCGCAATCGCCGGGACGAACGAAAACACACCTCCAATGACCAGAACCGTTCCCGTCCAGGTCAAAATCGGCCGAAGTTTTCTCAGGAGCAGAATGCCGAGCAGAAGGAAGATGAGGGTGCCGGCATATAAAATGTACCGGTTGAGCTGTTGTTCTTGATATTCCAGCTTCAGCGTTTCCATGGCAATCGGAAATCGTTCCAGTGCCGGAGTCAGGTCGATGGCCCCGGGAATACTTAGCGCCATATTTTCGATCATCTGTTGCCGCTCCGATTCAGTTCCGAGTGTACTCAGAGGAATATCTGTTTGCTGAGACCACTGATTAAGCTGTTGCTTGACCGTTGTCATAAAGGATTCTCGCAATTCCGGCACCGGAATGGGTTCCACGCGATCGGTTTTGTCCGTTATGTAATCCCAGACGGCAATCTGAAAGAGATCCAGTTTGTCAGCGATCAGTTCTTCGGTAATCTGCTGTTCAATCACGGTGGCGATGGCATCCTGCGCCACCTGATTGACCGCCTGTGGGACGCCATTGATCTGAATGCGTTCGGTCTGTTCGCGAAGCGCCGCTTCAACCCACCGTTCCACCTGGCTGGAAAGATCGGTCTGTTCAATGTAACCCGTCGTGGTGTATGGTTTGAGCGCAGTCCGGTTGATAGATTCTGTCATCAGCGTGGCCGGGATCATGACGATCAGGGCCAGGGTCAATAGTGTAATGATCACTTTTTGAATCATGGACATGAGAACACCTCGTTTCGTGTTTAAGGATGGATCGAAACTGTCTGTTATGCATTTCGTGTGATGAATTTCATTTCAGGGGTTGTTACAAACATTCCCGCGGGTATGGATGAACAGAAAAGTCGGGATTCACAGTTATGCCATCTCCTCCCTGATCAACCGTGCCAGCCGCCCGAGCCCCTCATGCAGCTCCCCGATCGAGGCATACGAATAGGAGATTCTCACATACTGATGCTCCCCCTGATGATAAACATGGCCAGGATTGATCAACATTTTCTCCACCAGGGCCCGGTGAAACAATTTCCGCATGGATACAGACGGCAGGATTTTCAACCAGATGTAAAACCCGCCCTGCGGTACGTTCCATTCCGCGATATCATGAAAATGAGCCTCCAGTACTTGCACAGCCGCATCTCGTCTTTTCTTCAATTCCTGTCGCACCTGCCGCACATGATCGTCATACAGACCGCCTGCCAGCCACTCCGTCGCCACTCTCTGGGAAAGGGAACTGGATCCGTAGTCGGTCTGCATTTTAATATCGGCGAGCCGGTTGATCACCGGTTCCGGCCCGATGACCCAGCCGATCCTGAGTCCGGGACTCAATGTTTTGGACAGGCTTCCCAGATACAACACGAGTCCGTTTTGATCCCGTGCTTTAAGAGGGAGCGGCGGTTCGGCATCAATCCACAACTCCCGGTAGACGTCATCCTCAACAATCGGCAGTTGCTCCGCTTCACAGATCTGATAGAGCTGTCTGCGTCGCTCCTCCGTCATCAGGTACCCGGTGGGATTGTGAAACGACGGAATGGTGTAGAGAAACGCCCCGTTCTGTTTTTTGTTATGGACCGGAATCATGTCAGGCTGAATCCCCTGTTCATCCATGGGAAGCCCGGAAAGCCTGACACCCGCCGATTGAAAAATGGGCAGAGAAAACAAGTAGGAGGGCTTCTCCAGTAAAACGGTAGCTCCCCGCTGCAACAGGCCGACGGAGATAAGCTGCAGGGCCTGCAGGGCACCGGATACGATCAGGATGGAAGACGGCGACACGTCGATACCGAACCGTTTGACATAGCGACTGATTTCCCGCCGTAACGACACGTATCCCTTCGGTTCCTCGTATCCCAGGTGGTCCATCGTGTGAGCGACCTGTGTCAGGACCTGTTTCATGTCGGACGCGGGAAAAAGCTCCGGCGAGAGTTCCCCGGTGCTGAGGCGCAGGATGCCCGGGTCCGCTTCCGCCCGATTGATCTCCTGTATCGCCGGCAGGTTGGGCTGATACATGCCGGCTTCCACATAGCGCCGCCAGTCGAGTGACGCCGCGGTCAACAGCGACCAGGTGTTGTTGACCACCCGGGTCCCTTTTCCCGGCTCTCCCTGGATCAGTCCGTCGGCCATCAGTTCATCGAGTGCGGTGATAACGGTACTTCGGTTGACACCAAACATGGCGGCCAGTTCCCGCTGGGAAGGCAGCTTGAATCCTACGGGCCACTCGCCGTTTGCGATTTTCTGTTTGATAAATTGGACGATCTGTTGATAGACCGGGACGGTATTTGTTTTATCCGGTTTCCAGTCGATGGTGTTCATACTTTCATTCCTTCCTGCACTGGTTGGTTTCACTTTTTCAGATTGGTTGAGGACTTTCCGGTCGATATGCTTTAAAATATGAGACGAGATTCAACCGGGAAGGAGATCGCAAATGGCATTTATACATGGTTTTATTCTAGCTCTGGGCCTGATTCTCCCCCTTGGCGCGCAAAATGTGTTTATTTTTAACCAGGGGGCTGTTCAGCGAAACCTGCTGCGAGCCATGCCGGCAGTGATGGCAGCCGGTCTCAGTGATACCTTGTTGATCCTGCTGGCGGTACTCGGGGTCAGTGTGATCGTGTTCCAGTTTCATTTTATAAAATTTGCCCTGATTCTGGCAGGGATGGCTTTTTTAATTTATATGGGCATTTCGATGTGGCGCAGTCAGGAAGATGATGCGGGCTCCCGGGAGCAGCAGGCGTTTCCGCCGCGAAAACAGGTGATGTTCGCGCTGTCGGTGTCGCTTTTGAATCCGCATGCGATCATGGATACGGTCGGGGTGATCGGGGTGAACGCGGTGCAGTATACGGGGGTAGATCGGGTATTGTTCACGTCGGCGACGATTCTGGTGTCGTTTGTGTGGTTTGTGTTTCTGGCAGTTGCCGGGAAAATGATGCGCCGGCTGGGAAGGCGGGTGATGGTGGGGTTTAATAAGGTATCGGCGGTGATTATGTGGGCGAGTGCGGTTTATCTGGGGGCGCAGTTGTGGTAGGGGGTGTTACAACCATACTGGTGGGTATGGTTGTAACAGGATTTTATCTAAAACGGTAGAATAAACTTTCATTTAACATCCATGTCAGCTGCATAAATCAATTGTAACAATCTGCCTACCTCAGTCGATTCCAGAGCCGGCGTATCCTTTTCCTGTAATCTTTTTTTATAGTCTTCTAATATATCTTTCAACTCCACCACTTTAATTTTGATCCTTGAATTCTTCTGGAGAAAACGTTCCTGGATAACTTTTGATTGTTCGAGGCCCTCTTTATCTGAATTATCTCCTATTGTTTTTGTAACAGCGATATAATATGTAAAGTCTCTTTGCCCTGTTTCTTCTTCAATTTGATTAAGAAATGCTTCGATCCACTTATCTGAGGTAATTTCTCGAAAATATTTCCATTTCTCCCGCGGTTCTGACGTCTTTTGATTATACTTCGGGGTTGCTTCCAGAACGTCTTTCCAGTACTTTAAGTTAAAACCGCCCTGCCATGACTTGCAAGTAACGGCACAAACTTTACTGACAGGATCTTTCTCTGTGCAAAAATAGGCCAGTATGTCTATATCAGAATGTACAGAATCCTTTTTTGATTCATAATCGGGGTGGCTTTTGTCTGGACGGTACCTTATATTATGTTTAACAAAACAACCTTCTTTCGCTACCAACCAGTCTTCAACTAATTGTTCCAGTATATCTTCTTTCATATTCTCTTCCTCCTAAAAGAGATATAGCAAAAAGTACTTACGTCCATACCCGTGAGTATTTAAATGCAACAGAGGTTTGGCTTATCACGTTAAGAAACAACCTATTTCATCCTTTCTTCTTTTCTTTCAAAATAAGTATGCAACCGATACTCACAGATCTGTTTGGTCCAATCATATACATACTTCCGATCTTCCAATGCCACATCAAGATGAATCCGAAAAACATCATCTTCAAACGTGATCAACCCACCGGAACTTCCGCTCCACTTCGTCATGGGCATCGTGGCAACCAGACGGCTCACTTTATCCCGATCATAATCCCACAGTTTTCGGGAAGAACGATCGGAGAAGTCGATACGTTTACGGTACTCTTTTTCCGTGAGATACTGATGAAAAAAGGGCGCCACTTCATCCGGACTGACACGTTCCAGCCAGTGGTCTGGTCCCCGGTTCAGCATATATAACAGGACGATCATTTTATAGCTCTTGGTCATGGCCGTGCGCTCGACTTCAACAAACCACGGCTCATAACTTTTAAAAGCCCTGATTTCTTCTTCATCCAGTTCCTCCGCCCAGTAGAGGAAACCGGGATATGATTTGAATTTCTGACGGTATTCTTTACTGTCCGCCTTTCCATGCAAATGAAGTTCCAAATATGTAGGTCTATACCCCAGTTCCTGCTTTAATTCAAAATAAGCATGACGCAATTTTTCTTTTCGGGGTTGTTTTTTTCGTGCCAGTTCTTCCAGCAACTGAATGGCATGCGTGTCGAGATCAATCACACAATTCTCAGGCACTTCCGGCATAACTGCTACCTGTCCACGCTTTCCTTTTTCATCAGGCGAACGCGTATCAAATAACTGCAGTTTCACATCCGCATGACGGTAGTTCCCGATCAAATCGATAATGGTACAGTGCTCTTTTTCCTCATGCAAGCGAAGGCCACGTCCAACCTGCTGGGTAAAGACGGTCAGGGATTCGGTCGGCCGTACAAACAACAGAGTGTCAACAGACGGGATATCCACTCCTTCATTAAAAAGATCAACGGTAAAAATAACGTCTAATGCCCCTTCTTCCAGTCTTTGAATGGCTTCACTACGGTTCATCTCCATGGTACGTGAATGAAGACTTACCGAACGGATGCCCTGTTGTTTAAAATAATCTGACAGAAAGTCAGCCTGGCGAATCGAGGAACAAAAGGCAAGTGTGCGTGTCTGCCTGTGTTTCTGCCAGGCATTAAAGATTTTTTCAGCCATTTCCTTTCTGAGCTGGGCGGCCAGTAATTGTTCTTCATCATATCGGGTTCCCAGCCACCTGATCTGTGTATAGTCCGTGTCATCATAGACGCCGTAATAATGGAAAGGTGCCAGCCATCCCCGCTGAATCGCTTCAATAAAATGAAGCTGATAAGCGACGTTTCCATCACAGATCGCATAAACATCCTTACCATCAAGCCGGTCAGGTGTCGCTGTGATCCCCAGTAAGAACTCAGGTTGGAAATGGTCCAGTACTTTCTGGTAGGACGAGGCAGCCGCGTGATGGAATTCGTCTATGATTATCAGATCAAAATGATCGTGCGAAAACCTTTCCCGGTGGTGTTTCATGCCGAGGGTGAAGATGGATGCAAACACGCAATCGGCATCCCCTTCTTTGACGTTGCCGTTATATATGCCGTGTGAACGCTCCGGCATGATATTCTCGAATGATTTTTTGGCCTGATAGAGTATTTCTTCACGATGGGCAATAAACAGAATGCGGCTAAATTTTTTGGCGAAAAATCCGGCGAGGTATGTTTTCCCCAGACCGGTTGCCATGACGATCATGGCTTTGTCGTAGCCTTCTTCCAGTGTTTTTTCCAGTTCCTGCAGTGCTTCCTGCTGGGCGGGGCGGGGTGTGATTTCTGGTTGATAGATGGCTGGTGGTTCAATCACTTGTGTAGCATCACTATTTTGACTTCGTGTATCAGTTGATTGGAACATGACTTCGGTGGCTTCCTGTTCAGTCCAGAATCGGACCAGGTCAGGATTTTTGCGATGGTGGTCTTCGTATTCTTTTTCATATTCCTTCAGGGTTTCTGTATTAACGGGAACAGTCTGATTATGTTGAAAATTTTTCATGAATTGATCAAGGGCATACTGAAACACCGCGGGGTCAACCGCGGCATCCATCGCAAGGTTCCATTCCGTTCCATATGTTAGTGCGGCACGGGATAGGTTGGATGACCCGACAATGAGCAGTCCGTCTTTTTGGTCGAACTGGAACATATAGGCTTTAGGGTGAAAGGATTTGCCATCGCTTTTCCAGAGACGGACTTCAATGTTGGGATCGATCTGGATGAGTCGGCGTAAACCTTCTGGCTGTGTTACAAACAAGTAATCTCCGGTCAAAAACCTTATTTCCGCTCCCCGTTGGGCTGCCTGTTTGAGATCTGATTCGATTTTGCGAACCCCTGATTCCATGACGAAAGAGGTCATGATATATATGGCAGAAGCCATTGACATGGCATCGGTGATGTCGTCGATAATGTTTTCCGTGATCAGCTTGATTTTAGTCATCTTCTACTTCAATCAGGAAAAGTTTTTCCTGAAATCCTCCCCGTTCTTCTGCTTTACGTTTTCTGATTTCTTCCAATTCTTCCGTAGATGAACCGTGCACTTCGGACAGAGCATAAATGACCTCCATCAGATCGGCCAGTTCTTCTACCGCACTTCGGTCGTCTTCGGCCTGCATGTATTCTTCCAGTTCTTCACGGCCTTTTTTGCGGAGTTCTGTTCTGTATTCCTGAGCTGATAGTGTCTTTACCTGATAGGACTTTCCTGTTTGATGGATAATGGCAGGTATTTTGTCACGAATAAGTTTGTTATAGACCGGCAATTGAATCCCCACTTTCTATATTTCTGGATATGGTGTCAGATTCGGGATGGCATTGCGGATTCCGCCGCGCGGATCTTCAACATCGCCTTTGTAACGGGGGATGAGGTGAAAATGAAGATGGAATATGGTTTGTCCCCCGTATTTCCCGACGTTGACTCCGATGTTATAGCCATCAGGTTTATATTTCTCGTCGATGATTTGTTTTCCTTCCCGGATGAGTAGGTGAATGGCCTTAATTTCCTGTTCAGTCGCGTCGAAGTAAGTTTCGACATGGCGTTTTGGTATGATTAAGAGGTGGCCGTGTTGGACCGGGTATTTGTCGTAGAAGGCGATGGCCAGGTCGTTTTGGATTAGGATTTGTTTGTCTGGTAGTGTGCAGAATGGGCAGGGCATGGGGAAGTCACCTCTTAGTATTAATCCAGTGATCTGATATTTCTTGCCAATTAATATCTCTCGCTTTAATTCCCGTCCAAACATCCCAAAAATCAGGATCTGATGATTCAGGTCGTTCGTTATCTTCAAGTTCTTTCATTTCAACTAAGGTTGGAACAGAAGTTGCCCATCCCAGTAGTATTGCTTTCCTGGTTGGTAATGTAGGGAGTTCGTTTAATAAAGCTCCAAGGTTGTCAGGAATCATCCTTCTAACTAACTCCTGGTCTCTGTCGTTTACTATTCTATGCAACAAAAAAGTATTACATTGAGAGAGAACTGTGGATGATAATTCAGAAGGGCGTTGAGATGACAACATTAATCCCAATCCAAATTTTCTCCCCTCTCTTGCAATCTTTTCAAACGTTTGCTTACACATTAAGAAAGGAGAATTTTCATCATTTTCTTTATTAAAATTTCCTATAAAATTATGTGCTTCCTCTAGTACTAAAACAGTTGGTAAAGGGTTATTATTTAACCTTCTATATCTTTGTAACGCTTCAAATATTATTCTTGAAATAACAGCCACAATAAGATGAATAACATCAGTTGGTACAAGTGACAAATCTATTATAGCTATCTCACCATTTTTTCCTTTATCATTACCAACATATTTTTCTAACCATTCCTCAAATTTTAACTGTTCATCAGAACCCTCTGGATTTATTATTGAATTAATCCTTTTATCAGATAACATAGTTCTTATACGCATTATTAAAAAATCCAAATACTGTACAACATTCTGTTCCCGACCTAACTGCTCAAGATAATTGGGTAGCTTATTAACTTCAAAGAATACAGGGGAATCCTCATTAGGTCCTTCATATGTATATGGAACGTCTAATAATTTAATTAATTCATTCACAACTTCTATGGTTTTTATCACTTCATCCCTTTCAAAAGGTTTATAATATTTACCTGTTTCTTTCCCTCTTGCTATATCATTAAATATATCCCTTATTTTACATAATTGATCTAAAATCTTTTGATCTAGTTCTCCAGAATTATTGTAAAAACTATCTGCATCTTCAGCAAAGCTAATCAACCTCTCTGCAAAATTTTTGTTATGAGGAAAGTCTTTATATTGTGTTTTCTTATAATCATTTTTTAATGTAATTATACAATTCGAAAAGTGACGCCAAATGTCTAAAATAACACTCTTATTATCATCTAAAGACCTGGTTCCATTTCTCATTTCTCTTAGAGATCTTTGTAATAAAGGACGCTGAGCTTTTCCACTTGCTTGCATTATTGAACTCCATTCATAACTATTCCACATCCAAGCAGGTACAATCAGTTTATCAAACACGTCATCTTCCTCATCATCAACTATAACTCTATATCTACGAACAGTATTAAAATCATCAAAAGCTTTTGAATACTCTCCATTAGGATCAAGTATAATAAATCTTGCATTCAAATTTTCCTCTTCATCATCCCCTGTATTTTCCACTGATTCTTTAGCGGCTTCTAAAGACCATCTAATCAAACCTGCTACTGAACACGATTTTCCACTACCTGTATTACCTAAAACTGCAACGTGCCTACCAAATAGTTTATCTGGATTTATTCGCACCGGAGCATTTGATGCCATAGGTGCATATCCAACAACTACGTTTGCTTTATTGTCTTTGTTTTCAACAATTGCTTGAAGTTGTTCATTAGTAGGCAATATTATAGGATCTCCCACCGATGGATAACTATACACTCCTCTTTCAAACTTATATGAATTAGATGTTTTTATTAGTGTACCCATTGGATTTATAGACATTTTCCTCTGAGGAAAAGGCAAATCAATTAAATCAAAATCCTTAAAACCTTTTCTTTTAGGAAAAGGAGAGTTTTCCGTTGCAACCCACGAAATCAATCCAACGATTGCACCCAATTCATTAGGAATTAAAACATAACTATTTATTTTTGGAAATGGCGTTGGTAATCCTGGGTTCATTGATGTATTATGAGGAGCCTTCATATCTAATAATACTTTGATCTCATTAGGAGATACAAAATCCACAGTTCCAATTACTAAATCTCTCAGAACATCAAAATCCCTCATAATTATCACCCTCAACCTTTTCGTCATTTTTGTTTTCCAAGAGTGACTGATTATCTCCACGTCTTTCTTTAAATTCATTCATTTTAATGGATAAACGATCTATTGCTGCTTTAGGCAAATAATTGTCGACTAAATTTCTTAAGTCTCCAAAAAATGGCCCTATTAATAATGTTACTTGTGACTTGTTTACATCTTGTAAAAATCGTTCAATTCTTCCGGTACTATCACTATAAGAAATAATAGTTAAATGTGTAGATGGAACTGTTAACATATCCCTAATTATTTGATTAATATGGCTGTCACCAAAACTATAACCATAGGTAACAAGAGCCGAATTAGGTCGGCATATAGCATGTGAGAAATCTTTAAATAAGTCTGCATATGGAAAGTAATCAGTTTCAATGTTTTTTGACGAATTTGGAAAAATCACCAAATGTTCATGGGGATCTTCATACCCTTCCAATCTTTCTCCAAATGGAAGATAGCTCTTTATTATTTGACCATCTTGAAATTTCCAATCTACAGAACCATGTAATTTTGTCAGACGTGCAACACCTTCAACATATCGTGGTTCACCACGAATTCCAGGAGGATTATAATGATAATCCAATTCCAGTTTTGTTGTTCGAAAGACCGGCAAAATCTTTCCAATGAACCGGTCAATAAGCATAATCCCTGCCATATCACAACCATATTCTATAAATCTATCATAATTTGTTGTGAAAATATTTAGTCTATCACGAGAAGCTGTTCTGCTAGATAAACTGACTAAAAACGATTTTAAGTAATAAATTGCTTCTTCTTTTTGCTCTAAATTATTAAAATCAATTTCTGTTTGAAGAATTCCTTTTAACAAATTATTTAATTGCTGATTAATTTCTTCTTTTAATTTACTTGCGTCTACATTTTCTTCCATAATCTCTAGCCCTTTCAACAATTCATTGGCAACTCGTAAATAATCTTCTAAATTTGCTTCTCCTCTACCACATTCACTTGCAGTTTTTTCTGCAAATTTCTTTATTTGCTCTTTGTATTTCCCATCAAAACTTAAAGGATTCATCCCTTGTGCTGAACCGCCAGCAATTGATGTAACAGCTGTTGTCAACCCTGCACCAATGAGAACCGATAAATGTTCACTTTGGAATATTGCAGAAAGCCAAGGCTCAATTAATTTTCTCAATTCATTTACATTAGAATTATCAGACGAATCAAAAGATTTTTCTACATGATTTACTTTAAATAAATTTTCACGGTCCCAGATTAATCCATCAATCATTTAATCACCCCCGAAAAAATGTAGACAATTAAATTAAAATATTCTTTGATCACATTAATTTCCTAAAATTTTTCTCATTAGTTAAGTTAACCTAATAGCCCTTAAACCCATGTTTTAAAGGCCACAAACATTTCACAATATACTCTTATTCGCCTTCGGAACAAGCTTCGGCGGCATAGGCACATCTAACCTCCACACAAAACTCATCGGTTTATTCCCTGAATGATTTACATAATTAGCAGTCCCTAAAAATGTAAAAGGAGCTGTATATCCATTTTCCTTTTTATATTCTCGTACAAATAACGCAATTTTGTTGCCCATTTTTTTGTGATTAATATATCGTTGTGCAGTAGGACTTCCTTCAGCCACCCTACTTTGAGTCTGCCAATGAAACAAACGTTCATTAATTGCATAATCCTCATACAAAGTTGACGGTGAAAAGTCCTTTTCCGATTTATTTAACGTAATAAAAAAAATATCAAGTTTCTTATCTTCAAAATACTTTACCCCTTCCCGAAAAGATGGACTTTTCTCTTCATTAAAATAACCGAAAGCTGCCATAATTTGAGCAGTCGAATAAGTACAATGGACCCCAAGCGGACATGGAAAGTCAAAACTATTATCTATTTCCATAATATCTAATTGAGAGTAATTAAACTGTAACACATCTAAAATTTCTTGCCTCAATACTTCATTTTCTAAAAGTTGGTTGACACCTTCCTCAATTGATGAAAAGCCCGCTTTTTGAGGATGATCCTTATAAAATGAATAATAAAACATATTTAACATTAACTTTTGATTTTCATTTTCACACTTTCTATTCCCAATATATTGAATCAAAAACTCCAGAAAAGATCGTGAGTTAATGTGAAATAAGCTAGGAAGCCTTTTTGTAAAAAGTATCTCATTTTCAGAATTGAAATCATGCCTCAGACCAGCTTCTACCATCATTCTGTAAAAACTTCGGTCTCCATTTTTACCGTAAAAATCATATAAAGTTAAATGATTGTGATTGAGAAAATTTTCAAGAGTGAGTTCTAATCCCGTCTCTTCAGTAAAATACTTCATTTTACTTATGAGATTACTTCGGTTATTAGTACTTTCATTAATATTACGCAGAATATAGTCTTTTGCTCTTTTCTCTAACAGAATAAAACATCCTTTAGGCAAATTAAAAAATTCATTTTCTATATAATACTTTATAGATTTTTTCGTTTTACCAATGAGCGCTCTAAACTTTTGTTCAAAATCATAATTTTTATGTGCTTGTCCCACAAAATCTAATACGGTTAAACACTCTTTATCTTCCGAAAGTCTTAATCCACGACCCAGTTGTTGCAGGAAAACAGTTAAACTCTCTGTTGGACGCAAAAATAAGATCGTATTAACTTCGGGAATGTCAACACCTTCATTATAGATGTCAACAACAAAGATAAATTTAATCTCACCACTCGCTAATTTTACTTTAGCCTCATGTCGAGTCTTAGTGTCAGTGTTACCGTCAAGAGATATTGATGGTATATTCGATTTATTAAAAAAATCAGCCATGTATTTTGCGTGCTCGACGCTAACACAAAAGCCCAATCCCTTCACTTCATCTATATCTGTAACATATTTGTGAAGGCTCTTTACAATTTGGGTACTTCTTAAATCATTAGCAGTGTATACTTTTTCTAATTCCTTGACATCATAACCTCTTCTTCCCCATTTTAATTTTGATAAGTCAACTGTATCGCTAACTACAAAATATTGAAAAGGACTTAACAACTTCCTATTTATAGCTTCTGGCAATCTCATTTCAGTCGCTATTGTATGGTCAAAGTAAGAAAGAATATCTTTTCCGTCCATCCGTTCGGGTGTAGCTGTCAATCCAAGTAAAATTTTAGGATTATAATAATTTAGAAGTTTTTTGTAAGAGGATGCTGCGGCATGATGAAATTCATCGACAATAATGAAATCATAGAAGTCGCTTTCTGTTTTCTCGTATAATTTAGAACTATTGAAACTCTGAATGCTTACAAATAGATGATCTAAGGAAGAAGGTGTATGTCTACCTACAAATAAATCACCAAAGTTAGGATCTCTTAAGATAGTACGGAATGTCTCGATACTTTGTTTTAAAATTTCCTCTCGATGCGCAACAAATAGTAATCGAGCGGATAAATTATTTTTTCTTAAAAAACGTCGATAGTCAAATGCAGAAATGACTGTTTTCCCTACACCTGTCGCAGCTACCAACAAATTTTTATACCTACCAAAGACTTCTCTTTCAACTTGTAACTTTTCTAGCATTTCACTTTGATAATGATAAGGTTTAATGTCAAACAAATAACGGACGCTGTTCTCATTATCTTCAGTTTTATGTTTCAACGCTTGATGTAATCTATGACGGTCCTCTTCCTTGTTTGGATCAAATTTAATAAATTCTTCATCATTCCAATAACTCTCGAATGTAGCTGAAAACTTTTTAAGGACATCAAACGAATCTTTTTCAGTGACCTTCAAATTCCACTCTAATCCAGAAGTAAGAGCTGAGTTGGACAAGTTAGATGATCCAATATACGCTGTACTAAAACCAGTATCTCTTTTAAACATATATGCTTTAGCATGTAATCTCGTCCGTTCTACATCATATGAGATTTTGATTTCAGTATTTTTTAATTGGCTAAGTTCGATGATGGCTTTGTAATCCGTTGCTTCCATATAAGATGTTGTTATGATTCTAAGTTTAGTGTTTGGTCTTTCCGTGAATGTTTTTAATTCCTCAATGATACAACGTAACCCGCTCCATTTAATGAAAGAGACTAACATATCAATGGAATCAGAAGTTAATATTTCTTTTTTTAGTTCACTTAACATATTCGGTTCATATTGTGACCCTGTAAAAAGTGAACTCTCTGATATCGGAGTGACAGGACGGATTATTTTTTGGGGTTGTATACTTCTAACGCTGTTCATCTTCGCATAGATAGAAGTTAATACTTCCCCTTCATCCTCAATTTGCAATGATTTAAATTCTTCATCATCTAATTGTTTACTTAATATAGAGATAATTTCGTTACATGTTTTTATTTGACGAATAAGTGCTTCCTTGTCATCCGTTTCGTTGTCTCGCATATATTTTAAAGCTTTTCTAGTGATAAAAGAAATGTAAGAAGATAAAAATTTTCTAGCCTCTTCAACATCTAGATTTTCTTTTTGTATGACATATTGATCCAGTTCTTCTAGGTATGTAAGTTCTCTTTTTAACTTTTTGTTTATAATTTCCTCATAAATGCCCTCTTTTAGCATACTTTACACCTCTATTTAAGGTTGATCAAATGAAAAAATATAATAATTTCATTTTTTTCAAGTTTCACTGACATCGGTTTTGCACTATAAACAACTATTTGAGAGTTATTATTCTCCTTCGCGATAGAAAACAATTTTTCCTCTTTTTCCTTAAAAAACCACTAAACAGACAATTCCTCCCCAACATTTCCCCATCCCCCCCACCAAACATGATATAATAACACATATATTGTTAAAAATGGCATCCACACTAACACCAACCACGGGGGAGAGAACCGTGTTAAATAAATGGATACATAATTCCAAAACCAACGACGAAGAAACCGAAAAGGTGATCTTTGACCTCTTTTACAAAAAAGTCTACCAGACCGCCTATTTCATCACCCGCGACACCCATCTGGCTCAGGACGCCGCCCAGGAAACTTTCATCAAAGCCTTTCGACACCTGGATAAGATCGAAGACGTCGACAAAATTGGGGGATGGATCACCACCATCGCCTCCCGAACCGCCATCGATCTTATCCGCAAACAAAACCGATGGAACGGCATCCCCGTCGAAGACGAAACCCTGGACTACAACGCGTCCGCCGGCGAAATATCCAGCTCCGTCGAAAAAGAACTCCTGAACAAATGGGACCAGGAAGAGATATGGAAAAGCATCGAGCATCTCCCGCCCAAATACCGGGCCTCGATGCTGCTCAAATACAAATACGACATGAGTGACGACGAAATCGCCCGGGTCCTGGACGAAAAAGTGGGAACCATCAAGTCGCGAAACTATCGGGCCAAAAACAAAATCAGGGCCACACTGAAAAAAGCCATCTCTCCGGGGGGTGATGTGCATGAATCATGAGGATCGTTACATCAAAGATTGGATTCAACGGGAACTGGAACAGATCCCGGTGGACCCTGAACAGAAAGAACAGGTATGGCGCAACATACAAAAAGCCAGACGCGAACAGCACAGGCAACCCGTTTTCAAAAACAGGCTGATCCAAACCGTCGCTTCAGTCGCCATCATCTGCGTGTTCATCTCCGCCACGCAGATGAGTCAGGTATCGGCCATCGAATGGTTGACGCAGTGGTACGCTCAGACCAAAGGAAAAGTGACGCAAATATTTACAACCATCGGGGGAAACGGGGGCACAGACGCCACCCCCAATGCCAAACCCATCATCGAAATCAAGCAAGAACAGGTCACCTTAGAAGAAATGAGCGTGGACGAAGCAAAAAAGATCGCGCCATTCCAGGTCGTCACACCGCAATATTTACCTGAAAATTATACATTCAAAACAACGATGGCCCAGTTGATTAATAACGAACGGGTATCCAATCTGAAAATCGTCTACCAACATCCGGAGAACGGCAATACAATTGAAATCTTTCAGCAATATGTTGAGAACCAGATGGGAATTTCAACCGTCATTGATAACGAAGACACCACCCTTAAAGAAATCGACATCAACGGAACGACCGCCCAGTTATTTCTATTCAAAGACGGATCCAATAAACTGGTCTGGGTACAAAACAAAGTGCGATATGTCATTGAGAGCCATTTACCGGAGGAAGAGCTCATCCGGGTTGCCAAATCTATGTAACCGTAATAAAAGGAGACCGTTCTTAACATAATCTTAAAGGCATTGCTACGCTTCTCGCAATGCCTTTAAATACATGTTCTTGCATTAAAAAGGGGAGGTTCCCATGCCTCCCAGAAGTTTGTTATTGATACTGCCATAACGGGACTATTTACTCCATATAAATATAATTTGAATAAGACGTCACCTTTTCCTGCATACCGCCTTCCTCAACAGTATGAACCGCCCGGGTTCGATAATAAAATCCCCCGTTGACATCCACCGTTTTTATCCCGGACACATAATCATCATTTGTCTTTTTGAATTCGCCCAGGTATCCTGCATCCTTCCACTGTCTATCTTCCTGATCCCAGTATTGCACATATAACTTCACACTGATCACGTCGACGCTACTGTACGTTTCCGTATAGCCGCTCACTTGAACCGTATTCTGATCCTCCTGATATATCCCGCTTTCACCGGACTTAAAATAGAGAGTAGATTGAATAATCACATCCCCGGCTGTTTCACTGCCGGATTGTCCCGCCGGTGTTCCTTCAGTAGGTAAAGCCGGCTGATCGTTTGTCGCTGCGAGGCTCGTTACAGGATGCAGCATGAACAGACACGCGATGACGAAAGTGAGAAAAAGAATTCCCTTTTTTGTCATTCTTAAAACCCCTTTCTATCATTCTTTCACATGACTATACGTTTTCAGACAGAAAGAAGTTCCATATTTATGTATAAACGGTTCTTAATCCTTTTTTCGCACAAAAAAGGAGTTCACAGACAGCGAACTCCTGATGGGGACCCTATCACCTTTTATTGATACAACTTCATCCATTTTTCCAGCCTTTTTTTCATATCTTCCCGATAGCTTTCCGGTTCCAGAATCTCGGCATCCGGCCCGTACTGGGACAGCCAGTTTAAAAACTCCCGGTCGTGATTGAGGGTCACTTCAAACAGCAGGCCACCGTCCTCAAGATCCGTCATTTTCGGCTTGACGAACATTTCTTCCTCTTTGACATAACGTGCTACATCGGGATGAAACCTGATCTTGAAATGAATCTCCTTTTCTCCCCTTTCAATCGACCAGGTGTTGCGCAGATATTTTTTAATATTAAAATCCCTTTTATCAAATGTTTCTTCCAGAATGTCAACCCGGCGAAAACGGCTAATGCGGAACGTCCGAACCTCTTTAGCCTTATGGCAGTAGCCGATCAAATAAAAGCGATGTTCGCGGGGAACCAGGTTGTACGGATCGATTCTGCGCCGGGATTCGGCATTGCGGCTCTGTGTATGATAGACGGTATCAATTGTTTTCTGCTCCAGCGTTGCCCTCACAATTTCAAGCAGATAATGGCTCCTGTTTTCCCGATGGGCCGGTGTCCCCATTTGAATCAGATCGGTAACGTTTTGCAGGAGGTCCGCCTGTTTCTTCTTCTCCCTACGGTAAGTGGCCATCACTTTCTCATAGGCCGAGTCAAATCCGGAAGGCAGCATGGTTTCAATCTGATCGAATATCGACGGAAGCATGGAAAAAGCAATCGCCTCCTGCTCATTCCAGTCCAGCGGGTACATGGAAAAGTCTCCGGTAAATCCGTATCCTTTGCCGTGTCCCAGTGTGGTGATGGGGATGCCAGCGGCACTGAGCAGTTCGAGGTCCCGATAAATGGTGCGCTCTGCCGCCTCACATTTTTCAGCCAGTTCTCTTGCTTTAATCCCTGGAAACGCCTGAACAAGATTAATGATCCTCAGCAATCGGATGACGCGTTCGGTCATGTGTGCCCCCTCCGTTATACCAGACATGTATCATTCAGTCATTTCTTCGTAATTAAATAAATTCCTTCTTTTACCTGTTAAAATTATAATTATTTACCTAAATCAACCTCAAACACAAAAGGCTCAAAGTTCAATTCCCAGTTCTCACTCCCCCCTTCAAACAACAATTTGACAGGTGTTTTCGGATCAAACGGCGGGAACAGAACAATGCCACTTGACTCCACACCCGGCAGAATATCACTTTGTACTTCCGGATAATCAGCGTTAATATTCATTTCGCCTCCATCCAGTTGTTTGTTCCCCTGAATGGCTCTGGTGTTAAAATCATAAAACGTAATCGTATCCTGGCTGTTATTCGTCACCGTGACATAAACACGGGTCTCTTTTTCAGCTAGCTCGATTTTTTCCAGTGTCAACTCATAACCGTGTTGCATTAAGGTGGTGCCCACCTCAACTTTTTTGAGCGTCGGGGAAGCTGCTTCAATATATCCGATCACCTTAACCGATGAAGCGAGGACCACCGGCACTTCCAACTTGCCTCCCATCAGGTTCTCCCCCTGCATCAGGTCCTTGATTTCTCCTTCAACTTCTACAAAATCTCCGTCTTTCACATCCAGATCGGGATCTTGAATGCCCACAATGGTGTTGAATTCCATCCCATCCGGGTCGGCATACATCTGAAAATAAGTTCCATCCTCATCCCGCTCCGGTTCCAGAAAGATCTGCCCTTTCAAATGAACGCGGGCACCTTTGTGCTGGTCCGCGGTTGCATATATCTTCGGATAATCCTCATTGGTATAAACCTTTCCGTGGCTGTGCTCCCCACTGGCTTCCCCGCCGGTTTCAGATGCAGGCTTGGCGCTGTCAGATGATACGGGTGTCTCATCGGCCCCACATCCGACAGCGATCCCTCCGATCAACAACAGTAACAACAAAACCATCCTTTTTTTCATGCTATCTGCTTCCTCCTTTTTCAAAATCGTTCGCCTGCCATCATAGCACCTCATTTTGCATCCTGTCTGTCATGAAACAAATGTTCTGTTTAATTTTCCAAAAAAAAAAGCCTGCCGACTAACGAATCGGTCGACAGACGTTTTAACGAATTGTTAACAATAGATTATTGTGTAAGGTTTGTCAGTTCGAAAATTTCAGGTACTGAAATTTCTTATCGAAAAGCAAAAATCCTAACCCATCATAAACCGCTTGACTTCATCCAGAAGTTCAAGTTTGTCTACCGGCGTCCCCTTGATTGATAACGCCTTGAAAACCGGTTGCAATATGTTGTGGTTTTCCATTCCTTCCACCCTTACTTCTGCTGGTCGTTTCCCGAGTCGTTGAATCATGTCGAGAAAAGATGTCTGAAACGCTTCTGGAAAATTTTCATAACCGACCGGGCTATGATAGATAACCAGCCCCTCCTTGAGATCAATTCCCACAACCACTTTCAGAAAATAAGGGCGCTGATCGGGGTGATCCTGTATCGGGTCACCGAAATGAAATGATCCGAATTCAATAACGGTATCAAGTTTGCCACTGATTTGCTTCTGCAATTTCTTCATTTCAAATTCCGAAACATACAGGGGAGAAGGACCGCTGTGCTTCTGCCGGAGTTCCGGCTTAATCATGCTGTCGCACCATACCAGTTGACCCCCTGTTGCATCCGGAATCCTGGCAAACCACTGTGCATGGGATTGATCGGGTACCAATTCTTCATCGGCCTTAGCAGTAACCGCCACATCAATCACCTGTTCCAGTACAATACTCGCAATCTCCGCCTCATCCTCATCAAGATACCAGGGATAATAACCGGGCTTGAAACTTCTGAACATCGGCCACTGTTTCTTGCCGCGGAACGATCGTCCCAGCCACACGATCAGTTCATAATCTTCCTTATCAAGCTCATCCCTGTCTGAAAAAGATACCAGAATTGACCTTTGCACGCTCACAATGTCATCGATGGAACTTGTACCACGCATCGTTTCCTGCATCGAACGCAGGCCGTCATCCCCCAGATAGATGACAAGACCAAATTCCTCACCCATGGCTCCCAGAACCGAGCAGTATGCCATTTCCCCCGAATCCGGGAGTTGTACAGCAATAATCTGGTCATCGCTCATCCATTGCCACGGCTTTAATTTCTTATATGCAACGGCCTGATCAAAGAGGCGTTGCCAGATAGCCTCCTTCGCCTCGGCTTCCTCTTCCGCTTCCGTTAAATCTTGTTCCAATTCGAATGCTTCATTAATTTCTTCAACCAGTTTTTTGAGGTCCACATGCTTCCCTGGTATATCCCCCTCTAACCACATCCCGCGGCTGTCTTCCTCCGGTGCGAGCCGCATCGCTTTCACACAGCGGGGATAATGGACACCGATTTCAGGTTCCAGAATCTTCTCCAGCACGATCTGATGCTGCCAGTCATCTCCGAAATCATAGATATAAAGACACTTGTCCTTCTCTTTTTCTAAATGGTCTTCCAGGATTTCTTCCTGCTCATCCAGTTTCTCTACTTTCTCTGCGAAAAAAAGGAAATCATCATCTTCCGGACTGACCGGTTCGATATAGCAAGCAGTACCATTCGGTCCCCTGACTTGAAAAGCATGTAAATGATAGTCCATCCAGTCAAAACTGATCTGAATCAATCTGTGGAGTGTGGCAAAGGTCGTCTTGCTGTCTACCTGAATTCTTCTCCAAACCGGTGGTTTAGTGTCCTTCAGCGTTATTTTTAACTGATAAATCATCTCCGTATCATGTCCCCTCACAAAATATGTATCATGTAACGTTGTCAGTTATTATATCTAAAGTATGTTATCCATGAAACCGATTGAAAGTAAAACCAGAGGGCCTGTCGACGACGAACGCATCGACAGGCCTGGATCTCAACACTCACATATTTAGCCTTTGATATCCTGAATTTCCCGGGAAATGCGCATACTGCAGAATTTGGGACCGCACATGGAACAGAACGGGGCCGACTTGGCCGTATCCGACGGCAGCGTCTCATCGTGAAATGCCCTCGCCCGTTCGGGATCCAGTGACAGATTGAACTGATCTTCCCAGCGAAAGGCAAATCGGGCTCGGGACAGGGCATCGTCCCACTGTTGTGCCTGCGGATGCCCTTTGGCCACATCGGCGGCATGAGCGGCAATTTTGTAGGCGATCACCCCTTCTTTTACATCATGTTTGTTGGGAAGTCCCAGATGTTCCTTCGGCGTTACGTAGCACAGCATGGCTGTGCCGTGCCAGGCGATCATCGCCGCGCCGATCGCAGATGTAATGTGGTCATAACCGGGAGCCACATCGGTGACAATCGGACCCAGCGTGTAAAACGGGGCGTCCTGACAGATTTCCTTCTGAATGTCTACATTTTCTTTAATCTTGTTCATCGGCACATGGCCCGGTCCCTCGATCATCACCTGGACGTCATGTTCCCAGGCGATTTTCGTCAACTCACCGAGGGTTTCCAGTTCGGCAAACTGGGCCTCGTCGTTGGCATCAGCGATGGAACCCGGGCGAAGCCCGTCTCCCAGAGAAACAGCAACGTCATACGTTTTCAGAATCTCGCAGATCTCTTCAAAATGGGTATAGAGAAAGTTTTCTTCTTGATGGGCATGGCACCAGGCCGCCATAATGGAGCCTCCGCGTGATACGATTCCCGTGACGCGACCGGCCGTGAGCGGAATATGAGCCATTCGGACGCCGGCATGAATCGTAAAATAATCCACGCCCTGCTCCGCCTGTTCAATCAAGGTCTCGCGATAGACCTCCCAGCTGAGATCCTCCGGATTGCCGTTCACTTTCTCCAGCGCCTGGTAGATTGGGACGGTGCCCACCGGAACCGGTGAATGCCGGATAATCCATTCGCGGGTGGCGTGAATATGTTTGCCTGTGGACAAGTCCATGATTGTATCTGCACCCCAGCGTACTGCCCAGGTCATCTTCTCCACTTCCTCCTCAATGGAAGAGGAAACGGCGGAATTGCCGATATTGGCATTGACCTTCACATGAAAATTCCGGCCGATAATCATCGGCTCACTTTCCGGGTGATTGATGTTGGCGGGAATGATCGCCCGCCCCTCCTCTACTTCCCTGCGAACAAATTCCGGTGAAACCCCTTCCCGAATGGCAATAAACTCCATTTCCGGGGTGATGATTCCCTGACGGGCATAATGGAGCTGCGTCACATTTTTCCCCTTTTTGGCTCGTAGTGTTGTTGTGCGAAAGTTGTGGCGAAGATCGGCCGGACAGTCTTCCGGGATTGGATGGGTGCCTTCATAAGCTTCGACGTCTCCCCGTTCCATTATCCAGTCACGGCGCAGTTCCGGAAGGCCATGGCCGATAACTACCTGTTGCTCGGGATCGGTATAGGGCCCGCTTGTGTCGTACAATCGGAGTGTGTTGGGTTGACCGTTGCCGTCCTGTGAGGTTAGCTGGATTTCCCTTTTGGGAACCCGGATATCCAGGCGAGATCCCGGTTCATAAACCTTGCGGCTCGCCGGGAAGGCAGGCATGATGGGTGTTGAAGCGGATGATTCGTGAGATGAATGGGTCATGGTTTCTCCTCCTTAGAAATTGGATTTTTTCAGGAGAACCCGACCCGGATCAGTCCAGAGAACGGATGTGATAGAAAAGCCGGATCCACCTATTCGGATCCGGCTCATTGTCAGCATTCATGAAAAAACAGAGTATTCATGGTGACGACTACTTTCCTACGCTGGCATGATCCAGATCAGGTCCAAAGGGTTGAAAAACTTCATCGCGTTTTTCTCTCAGCCCGCACTCGCGGGCACCCCCAGTAGTACCAGGTGATGAAATTGTACATTTTTATCATACATTCATTTCCAGAGGGGTTCAAGGGAATTTTGATGTGCTTTTAAACATCCCTTGAAGAAACTTAAATTAAACTTTTAATAGTAAAACTATGAATATTGCTCCCCAACCTATCGATTAAGAATATAGAAAAAGATGCGATTATTTTAATATTCGCAATCCGTCCATCTCAAAAACCACCCTTCACTTCTTCCCCGCCCTGATCAAACCGGTTTTTAAATCGATTTTTCAACGTCACAACAAGAAGAAACACACATAACAACAACGCCCCCGCCCCGATCATCACAAACGACGCAATAACCCCCTGCCACTCAGCCAGGAGCGTCATGGGCACTGACACAAGCCCCGCAACGGCCAGACCGGCACTATAGATTCCCATCACCCTGCCGAGATACTTCTCATCCGTCACAAACTGGAGTGAAGTCAGAATCAGCGTAGCGCCAATTTGCACAGCCATGCTCCTCACCAGCAAAACGGCATTGAGGGAATATAGCGATTGAAAAAACGGAAAAAGCAGGGTCATGATCCCCATCGCCAGACTGGCTAACACCAGATAGCGTGACGTATGCCTGTTCAGATACCGATCAAATCTGGCGACTACCACGGCGCCCACAATCAATCCCAATCCGATGAAAGCATTCAAAACCCCCGTGGTGACCGCCCCATCCTGCAGATGCCCCTCTACAAATGGCGGGATCAAATAATCGATGCGTCCGAGGGCACTGAACAGAAAACCGGCCAGGACAAACAACAAAATGATTTTCTGCTTTTTCAGGATGAATCCCGTTCCGGCGATATCGCGCCAGAGACTGTTTTTTACCCGTACTCTTTCCGCTTCTTTCGGGATATTCATGAGCGCAACGGCGATGATAATGCCGGCAAACGAAACGGCGTTAAAATAAAAGGTGATCAGAAACCCAAATTTAGCCGTCAAAATACTTCCCACCATCGGCCCCAGAAACAGTGCGATTTGAAATGTACCGGCATAAAGCGCGTTGGCATTGGCTAAATCGGCTTTTGGAACAAGCGCGGGAACAAATGAACGCCTGGCCGGAATATCAAGCGCGACCATCAGCCCGTAGATAAAATTAAAGGCAAGAAACAAGTTTAAGCTCATCACATCCACGGTAATGAGTACGGCAATGACAGTCGTGACCACCGCCATACCGGTTTGTGTAAACAGCAGCAGTTTTTTTCGATTAAATCGATCGGCGACGGCACCGCCGAGGATCATGAACAGAATATTGGGTAGCATCTGGGCGGTAATCAGCTTCCCGATATCGAAGGCAGAATGATTAAGACTGTATATGTACCACTGTTCCACAAACAGCTGGGACCAGGTCCCAATATTGGATATGAATAATCCCAGCCACAGCAGAAAAAAATTTCGATGTTTCAGAGATCTGAACAATTTGATAGGATCACGCCCTTATTTCATTCGGTGAAGATTTTATTTGATCTGTATCCATTTTCTATCTGATTTAACTCTTTTTATTCTATTTCCTTCCGCCTTTCCCCTTTTTCCGGATCGGCAACAGAACAGGACCTGACCGTTTATCTTTATGCTTTACCGGGAAGGATAGATGACTAGTTCAAATATATTTTTAAAGGAAAAATTAGATAAACGTATAATAATTAAAACAAGTAAAAATACTTTTACAATTGTAACCGTCTCCAATGTGACGTTTTTATTACGTTTTATAAAAACCGAACATGGGCCGCACCCTCCGGATATATAATAAAAGCGAACAGACGATAACATCGGAGAAGACGCCCGTTCTATAAAATCTTGACGCATCAACCGGAAAGGAGACGGTTCACATGGCCTTACCATTGCAAAAGCCGATCGAACATGAAGTCCCTGTAGAACTGAAGCCGCAGGTCCGGACGGAAGCGGAAGCCGACACGGTCCAACACACTTCCCACAGAGGTGAAGGGATGAAACATATCAAAAAGTATCATAAAATGGAATTATCGACGGACGAGGGAGGTCTGCTCATCGAAGGTCCCGTCAGCAGCGAACACCTGGCTACCCTGGAATTTCACGAAGGCCTGAACGCCTTCCGCCCCGCCCGCAAACAGAAAGACGCCCTGGTGGAAATCGCAAAGCTGCCGGAAGGCCGTATTATTATCGCCAGAAAAGACGATCTGGTCGTCGGGTATGTCACCTTCCTGCATCCCGATCCGATGGAGAGCTGGTCTGATTTTGAGATGGAAGACCTGATCGAACTGGGTGCCATCGAAATCGCCGCTCCCTATCGGAACCAGGGGGTCTCCAAAGCGCTGTTGAAAGTGGCGTTTATGGACCCGTTTATGGAAAATTACATCGTCTTTACCACGGAATATTACTGGCACTGGGACCTGAAGGGAACCGGCCTCGACATCTGGGAATACCGCAAAGTCATGGAAAAAATGATGGGCAGTGCCGGCCTCAAATGGGAAGCCACCGATGACCCGGAAATCTGCGCCCATCCAGCCAACTGCCTGATGGTTCGCATCGGCAAGAACGTTCCCATGGAATCCGTTCAAAAATTTGACCGGCTCCGCATGCGCCACCGCTACATGTATTGAAACATGCGCCGGAACCGGTTCGTAAAGGAGGATGCTCATGAAAGTTCGTCAGATCATGAGCCAGCGTTATGCAGTGATTCATCCCGATGATACCCTGCAACAGGCACGGACCGTCATGCTGACCCGAAATGTACGTCACCTGCTGGCCATCGACCGTGAGGACCGGCTGGCAGGCCTCGTCTCCGACCGGGATATCCGGGAAGTGTATCCCTCTTCCCTGGAATCTCCCGATCAACATCAGGAAATTATTCGGGTCCCGGTCCATCAATTTATGAGCAAAATGGTCATCACCATTCACCCCGACGATGACATTGAAGAAGCCGCCCTGCTGCTCTATGAAAACAACATCGGAAGTCTGCCCGTCATTGAGGGTGAGGAGATCGTCGGGATCGTGACCATGAAAGATATTTTATATGCCTTGATAGAACTGACCGGCTTACATACCCACGGCTCCACGATTAAAGTTGAGGTTCCCAACCGACCCGGCGTACTAGCGGATATTGCCGAAGTTTTTAAAAAACACGGCATGTGCATCAACAGTGTGATGACGTCGATCAGCGGCCCACTGAACCGCCGCCTTAATTTCCGGGTCGATACCATCAATCCCCGGCAGGTAGTCCGAGAAATTGAAGAAAAAGGTTATCAGGTAGTATGGCCGCCGAAAGAGGGTTTCTATGAAAAAGAGTAATCCGCTTTTTATCTATGATGATGCGTTGTTGAGGTACAAGTTTCATCAGGACCACCCGTTTAACCAGCAACGCCTGAAAATGACCGTGGAGTTGCTACAGACGTGGGGGATGTTGCCCGATTCACAGATTCTGGCGCCGGTTGCAGCAACAGAGGAACAGTTACTTCTGAACCACACATCGGAATATGTGAAAGCGGTTCAGCAGGCAGGCCATGGTAACCCGGACACGAAGGAGTTTGAAGTTTTCGGCCTGGGGACCGAAGATACCCCGATTTTTGCGGGGATGCATGAAGCTTCGTCTTTAAATGTAGGCGGTTCCATTCTGATCGGGGACAAAGTGATGACCGGGGAAATCGAGCATGGGATCAATTTCGCCGGCGGGCTGCATCACGCTTTTCCCGGCCGGGCCAGCGGTTTTTGCATTTATAATGATGTTTCGGTTCTTATTCACCATCTGGTCAGGGAATATCAGGCGAAGGTGCTTTACATTGATACAGACGCCCATCACGGGGACGGCGTGGAAACCTCTTTTTACGATTCACCGGACGTGATGACCGTTTCCATCCATGAGACCGGACGCTATCTATTTCCTGGAACCGGTTTTGTTACCGACCGGGGTAAAGGAAGCGGATACGGCTATGCGGTCAACATTCCGCTGGATGCCTTCACGGAGGATGAATCCTGGCAGGATGCCTTCGTGCAGGTTATGGAGCGGGTTTTGAATTTCTTTAAACCCGATGTGATTGTGAGCCAGCACGGATGCGACGCCCACTGGTTTGACCCGCTGACGCATCTCAGCATCACCATGGACACCTACCGCAAGATTCCGCAGTGGATTCATGAATGGGCTCACGCCCATACGGACGGGCGCTGGATTGCCCTCGGGGGCGGCGGATATGATATCTGGCGGGTGGTGCCCCGGGCCTGGTCGATGGTCTGGATGGCGATGAACGATTTGCCGGTTGAAGATCGTGAGATGCCGAAAGACTGGCTTGAAAAGTGGCAGGCGCGCGCTTCCGTTCAGATGCCGGCATCGCTGTTTGATCGGGAGGGCTGGTTTAAACCGATTCCAAGGCGTAAGGAGATTGAACAGAAGAACCGGCAAACGGTGGCGCAGATTTTGCGGTTTTTTCCGTGATTGAAAAGCACCCGGTGGCGGATGGGTTGGGATTTTGTCCGTTTGACCGGGTGTTTTTTGGTTCTGCGAGAGAATCTGGTCAGTCGGAAAAAATTGCGGAATTGCTTTCCGCTATTTCCCGATTTCGCCGTTTTTTTAGAATATAGCGGAAAAGGTTTCCGCTATTATTTTCAAGCCAATATCCTCTCTACTATTTCTCATCGCACATTTTTTCAATTCATTTCCGGAATCCATCCTTCTTCCCGTCAGCCTTTCGGGAACACCAGGTCCAGCCGTTCATTTGTCTAAGTCCTACCACTTTCTCATTTTTATCCACATTCAGTTCTCTAGCCAAGTAGTCTGCCAGAACCCTTCCCGTGTCACCTTCTATCCAGGATTTGCTCCGTACCACCTTCGCATTGATCTTCCAGTGTCATACCATAAATCCAGTGATCCTAGTTTTCAGTACCCTGATAGATTTCCCTTTCGTTAACAGATAAACCTTGCAAAGCGTCATCAGAAGCGGATCCTGCTTTTTGGCGACGAGGTAACGCATGATAACCTCCTTGACTAAACATCCATCCCAAACCGCTCTTTCAACTCCCGTTTCAACTTCCAGACATACCGGGAACTACATACCGTGGATGCCCCCCGTACGATCTCTTCCGCATACTCGCGCGGCGGGGCCATCTCCTCCTGTTTATCCTTGACCACAAACGTAAACACATTTTGCAACTGCTTCTCCCCATTGATCCGAATGTTAACAAAAGAAGGTCGGTACGCCCCGGCTGACACCCCCTCTCGCCACTCCAGGTAACGGAGGGCGTCATGGGAAATCCGGTACACCTTGCCCTCCACCATACCCCCTTTTTCCTCCACGATATCCGCCCGTCCCAGGCCGTCCGAGGAAGAGCGATGCGTAAAACGCAACACATAATTATGGAGAACTCCCCTTCCCTCCACATCCTGAAACAGATGCACCACATCCTGCTGGCGGAAACGATCATCATCCATGCAGGACCCGTAGGCAAAATAAAGAAATTCATCGGCCTGTTTCATCAGGGCATATTTCCAGTCCCCATACGGAACGGGGGTTTTGAGCAGATCCCGATCCGCCGCCGTATAGACGACTGCTTCATTCTCACCGGTATCCGTCAACACTGTTGTCGTCTTCCGATCGTAGAGATTGTCACGTCCCCCGTCTGTATAACCTTCCAGTTCATCGATCCGCGCCAGTGTCTGATCATCCACCCGGTACAACTCACCGTAAACATAGTCTGATGAGTCCCTGACGGTCATTGCCGGATAGCCGTTTCCGGTATCATACAATCGGCCCTGTGTCCACGCCTGTTCCGCCACACACCTGGCTCGGGAGAGAATATGATGGTATTTTTCGCCGCGGCGGAGTGATCCGTATACAAATACGAGATGGCTCATCACCGAATTCTCCTTTTCTTATAGTTATTGATAAAATACGTTATTCTCTAAAATATGACTTCAAATTTTTGAACATACTGCATAAAAATCAGACATGCCCCTGTCATAACGAGTACCCGTTCCCCTCCCCATTTTACAAAACCCCCAATCTCATATAAGGTATAAGTAAACACCAGAACATGGAAAAAACGCGGGAGGAAATTGATGATAACCGTCCATCTCGTCCCACACGACAAACAATATGCCCGACACATGTACCGTATCATGCGTGACCCGGAAGTCACCGAGCATCTCAGCTTTAACATGACGTCCACGGAAGACGCGATCCGCTATATTCGACAGGTTCAGCAGGAAGAACGGGAAGGCAAAACCATCAGCCGGGCCATCCTCGACGAAAATAGGGAATTCGTCGGCTCCATCTCCCTGATGAAAATCAATTTAAACACCGGACAGGCCCACCTCGGCACCTGGCTGGACAAAAGAGTCTGGGGAAAAGGCTACAACCGGCTGGCCAAGCAGGAGATCCTCAAGATTGCCTTTCTGAAACTCAACTTAAGACGTATTTTCGTCGGCGTCCGGCGGGCCAACAAGCGCTCCATCCGTGCCCAGGAAAAACTGGGTTACGTCACCATGGACGCAGGCAAACAATATCCCGTCCAGCTGGAAACCATGGAAAAAAGAGAGCAGTGCCCGGTCATGCTCAACGTCATCTACCGACATGATTTTCTCAATCATTTTCTGCAAAATGTCTCACAGAAAAGAAAGGTGAATCACCATGTTTGACCCTCATCAAGACAACCGTCCGCACATCATCGAACGTGCCGAGACCCCGCGCGGTGATCTGCAACTGCAGCGACGCGGGGAACATTATGAGATTATCAGCAACGGGACGTTTCTCATGGCCACCTACAACGGCGAATCGGAACGACTGCTGGTGAGCGCCGCTCTGGAAAAAGCCGCCTCACCCACCCGTGTCCTGATCGGAGGACTGGGAGCCGGCTACTCGCTGGCGGAAGCCCTCAAAGATGACCGTGTTCAGCAGGCCACCGTCATTGAAATCGAGCAAAAAATCATTGAATGGAACCGGACCCATCTGGCCCCTTTTTCCGGACATGCCCTGGATAATCCCCGTACCCGCATCCTTCACGCCGATATACTGGCATGGATTACACAAACAGAAGAAAAATTTGACGCCATCTGCCTCGATATTGATAACGGCCCAGACTGGACTGTCACCGAAGATAATGTTGCGCTTTATTCAGAAAAAGGGCTGCAAACGCTGACCCGCCTGCTATCCCCGGAAGGAGTCCTCTCATTCTGGAGTGCCACCTCCTCCCCGGATTTCGTCACACGTCTTGGGAAGTATTTTGCCCGGGTAGAAACCCGGGAGATCCCACAGGAACGGGGCGAACCGGATTATATTTTTCTCGCCGCCCCGTCTTGATCCCGGACGAAACATACTGGCATACGAATTATTTTTTTCGCATTGAACCCGCGGGCCTGTTCCATTATCATAGACTTATGCGGGTTTGAAATTTCTAAAATTTTAAACAACATACATACGGAGCGAAGAGGAGGCGGAGAAATGACTGAGTTTCGTGCATTAGTGGTGAACAAAACAGGAGACGAGCAGGTGTCGGTCAACATTGAGCCAAAAACAATGGACGATCTGCCGGGAGGAGACGTAACCATTCGTGTCGCCTATTCCAGCGTCAATTATAAAGATGGACTGGCTACCGTACCCAATGGCGGTATCGTACGCAACTATCCGTTTATCCCCGGTATCGATCTGGCCGGGACTGTCGTCGATTCAAAGAACAGCCGATTTAAAGAAGGGGACGAGGTGCTGATCACCGGATATGAACTGGGGGTCTCCCACTTCGGCGGATTCAGCCAGTATGCCCGCGTTCCGGCAGACTGGATCGTCCCGTTGCCGAAAGGACTGACTCTAAAAGAAGCGATGGCCATTGGAACTGCCGGATTTACAGCGGCCCTTTCCGTTAAACATCTGGAAGATCACGGGTTGAACCCTGACAAAGGAACGGTGATCGTCACCGGTGCCACCGGCGGTGTGGGCAGCACGGCGGTCTCCATTCTGGCCGGAGAAGGCTATCATGTGGCGGCCAGTACAGGAAAAGAGTCGGAACATGATTACCTGCGCAGTCTTGGCGCCAGGGAAATCCTCAGCCGGGAGGATGTCACCGACCAGACCGGAAAACCGTTGCAGAAACAGCTCTGGGCAGGTGCGGTGGATCCTGTCGGCGGCAAAACCCTGGCTTACCTGCTGGCGACAACCAAATACGGCGGTTCCGTTGCCGTGAGCGGACTTACCGGCGGTCCCAAACTGAATACGACCGTCTTTCCGTTTATCCTGCGCGGCGTTAATCTATTGGGGATCGATTCCGTTTACTGTCCGATGGAAGAGCGGCTGGAAATCTGGGATCGCCTCGCTTCCGACTGGAAGCCGGCACGGTTACTGGACGATATCAGCCATGAAGTCACCCTCGATGAACTACCCGATACTCTGGCATCGATCCTTAAAGGACAGATTCGCGGCAGAACCATTGTAAAATTGGGATAACACAGGGGCGTCCCCGAAATTGCGGGGCGTCCTTTTTTACAATTGAAAAATGAAGTGAGGTTTTGGATGTGATCGAAGCGATTTATTTCCGGCATATTGAGGAAACAGATAGCCAACGGGTCCGATCTGTGATGAAAGACTGGTGGGACGGACGCGATCTGACTTATCTTCTGCCAGGCCTTTTCTTTGAACATTTTCAGAATACCAGCTACGTTGCCGAGCATAACGGGAACCTGGCCGGGTTCCTGATCGGGTTTTTGTCCCAGTCCCGCAGAGGAGAAGCCTACATCCACATGATCGGCATTCATCCCGACTATCGTAAGCAGGGGCTGGCATCTGAACTTTACAGCTGTTTTTTTCAGGCTGTAAAGGATAAAGGATGTCATACCGTCCGTTGCATCACATCCCCGACCAATAGAAAATCGATCGCCTTTCACACCCGGATGGGGTTTGAGATTGAACCGGGTGTTGAGGAGATCGACGGAACCGGTTTCACCGGGAGACCACGAGAACAGCTACCGGGTCCGGTTTGTCAAACACCTGGAATAGGTTGCACACGACCTGACGTCATAACTGACAAAGATCAATGCATGATCCGATATTCCTTCACCGCCCAGATCCCGCCGGTGCCTTTTTTGACCGGCTGGATCAGTTTGATGAATATGGTTTTGCCGTTTTCCACTGTTAGTGTAACCACCGATTCTTCGTCACCCTTTGCCACGGAACTATCCAGCGGGCGGTTCAGTTCCTCGATCACGCCTTCCCGATTAATAAATTCATAAGCTACATGTTCGGGATCCAGATTGCCCGGTTTATGCCCCTGGTCCACTTCTTCTTGCAAAACCTCAAGCGATTCCTCGTTTAATTCGACTTCAATCCATTCCCGGGATGTCGCCACATTGCCAGCAGGCGGTGTCAGCACATCCACTTTTTCCTCACCGGTGGACAACCTGTAGTAGCCTTTAACCGAACCATCCTCATCCCTGTAAAATACGCTGTAGTCGTAGACCTGATCCTGTTCATCCCAGCTGATGAAAAGCTGCATCCGCATTTTTCCCGTGCGGAGCCCTTCCACATCGACATCGTCCATATTTCCAACTGCCTCAAAATGGTAACCAGGATAAGCCGGGAAATCATAACGCCACATATTCCGTCCGTCAAGAGCAGACTGGACCTTGATATAGTCATGACCGAGCAACTGCTGAACTTTCTCCGTTGTATCGCCGCGTTTCAGGTACTCTTTCACAAAAGCAGCATCTATTAAAACCTGATCAGCCCGATCGGGGGGCCCGTCCTCTCCGACAGGCGGTTCATTCGCCGTTTGATCATCATCTTTGTCCGGATCGCCACGCTCAACACTGGCTGTCTGATTCTCTGTCTGCTCCTCATCCGGATTTTCTGTTGATGGGCCCGTTGCGGGACTGTCACTGCATGCCGTTGTGACAAGCATTGCAACAACTACTAGTAGTGTCAGGATTGTCAATCTGTGAACCATCATACTTTCTCCCCCTCTTATGTAAACCCTCTATGATTTATAACGTGCAAGGCGCCCCAAAAGTTCCAGAAATGAACAATATTATTTGGGAGCATCTTCGTCAAGAAAAAGCCCGTAACGATCCTGAAAATGGCGAAGGCGATAGACCTGCAGCGCCGTCTCTCCCAGATCATCCACGATGGAACGATTGGCGATGGCACCTACCACGGCCCCCATTCCGGGAATCACCTGCAATAATTTGCGCCATTCCAGACTGCCGCGGTATTCCTCATAAAATGATCGCCAGTCCATCATCGATTCCAGCGTTTTTTGCTGTTTAAGCCCGACCCGGTGCCAGTTTTTTAATTCCCGGTAGATGTTTCGGCGATTCTCTTCTCCGGCATAGGCCAGTTGAAACACTTTAATCACAAACAGGCGCTCTTTTTTCTCTTCCAGATCATAGCCGTAGACGGCGGACAATTCCTGCAGCATCTTGAATTTGATGCCGATCAGAGCCGGAAAATCAACGGCAGACAGGACGAAGCCGCCCATACCGGTACCGGCTCCTTCCCCCATCGCCCATTTTTTGTAGCGCTCGATTACTTTTTTCGCCTGGCGATCCTTTTCTTCCAGAAGCAGGGAGCGATTCAGACGGACGCCCCTCTTTTTGATCAGAGAGACACCGTTGACCAGGGCTTTGACCGCTCCTTCCAGGGCCCGGCTCAGTTTCTGGTGAATGACGTCGGGGACGAGTGAGTCAATCTTCTTTTGCCATTTCATCGACCATCGGTTCAAGAGGCCCGGAGAGCCTTCCGTCTGTTCTCTCTCCCACCGGATCAGTTTTTGGTATATGTGTTGTTCATAGTGGCTCAGTTTCACGTGTGGTACCGCCTTTCACTGTAGCATTTTTGTATTTCATACGTTCCGGTGGCGTGACCGGTTTCACGAATGATAGGGAAATGAAACTTTATCTATCATATTTCGTATAAACAGGTGAGGTGGAAATATGGAACAACTTCGTGTACATATCAAACAGGCAGGATATGATACGTCTTCCCCTGTGATTCGGGACATTCGTTTCGCCATCCGCCCCGGGGAAATCGTCGGCCTAATCGGCGCCAACGGTGCCGGAAAAAGCACCCTGATCAAATCTATCCTGAATGTGATTGATTATTTGGAAGGAGATGTTTCATTTCAAGGCAAACAGGAGACGCTCGCCTATGTCCCGGAACAACCGATCTATCTGGAAGATTTGACGCTGTGGGAGCATCTGGAACTCGCCGCATCCGTCTATCAGTTGGAACAGGAACAATTTCGTCAAAATGCGGACAGGCTCCTGCTTTTGTTTGATTTGCAGGATAAGAAGCACCGTCTTCCCTCGTCTTTTTCCAAGGGGATGCAACAAAAAATGATGTTGGTGATCGCATTCCTCATCCGACCGGCGCTTTATGTGGTGGATGAGCCCTTTATCGGACTTGATCCGAAAGCAACCCGTATCCTGATACAACGACTGGAGCAGGAGCGCGATCACGGTGCCGGCATTCTGCTTTCCACGCATGTACTGGATACGGCAGAAAAATTGTGCGATCGCCTGCTGGTAATCGACCGGGGGCGTCTGATCGCGGACGGCACCCTTGAAGAATTAAGGTTGCAGAGCGGTCTGGCGGAAGGTTCCCTGACCGACATTTATCATCGCTTGCTGGAGCGGTCCATATGATGACCTGTAATCAGTTGTTTATTGATCGCGTGAAGAGGGAGTGGCGATATCAGATATCCGTCTGGAGAACGGCGGTCGATTGGACCGTTGCCCTTTATGTGGTCCTGCCCATTGTCACCGTTTTTCTCTACTTTTACATATCGTTGTGGCAAACGATCCCCGCCTGGATGGGCATATTGCCGGCTGATGCTGTGATCCCGGTACTCCTTCTCTTTTTTGTATCGGGAAACCTTCGCCTGTTTATCCAGGAAGGGGATCTGCTTGTCTTCCTGTCCCGGCCGGAATGGTTTAGCGCCATCAGAAAAAGGGGGCTGCTCTATTCCATGGGGGTTCATTTCCTGGGAACCCTGTTATTTGTGATACTTCTGATGCCTTTTCTTTTGTATCATTTTGAACTCGGACCGATTCATGCCGCCGCTTTCATTATTTTTGCCTCAATGAGCAAATTTCTATTTTTATTCGTCGGAGAGTGGCTGGAGATTCGCCGTTATTCACTGTGGAAAAAAGGGCCGGTATATGCGGTCATGTTCGCTGTCTTTTTTGCCGTGATCCATCTGAGTCTGAACGCCTTTGTATGGATGACAATGTTTACGCTGGCAGGAGGGATGGCATTGCCGGGAATGTTCCAGTGGCGATCCCATCTCCATGCCTTTTCCTATGATCAGCAACTGGAAAGAAGGCACCGTACCAAATACAGTTCTCTGATTCTCGGTGTAGCAGGAATGAAAACCTCGTCTGCCGAAACTATCAGAAAATCGCCCCTGATTTTCCCAAAATCCGGCCGGTTGTTCCGCAACCGAAATCCATACAATGGCCTGGCGGAAGCATTTATAAAATCACAGGTGCGCAATGGAAAGAAATTGTTTTATCTGGCTCAGATTCTGGGCATCACCCTCTATGCCGCAATTGTTGTTCCCCCTGGGCTTACAGGTCTTATGCTGGTAGCGGGCCTGGGCATGTGGATTTATATGATTCATACATACTGGCGATCCTTTTTACAATCTTCGACAATTCGCTTGTTTCCGTTTTTACCATCCGACCGGAAGCGGGCGTGGAATAGGGCGATCATGATCGCAACGCTCCCGGCTGCTGTGACCCTCGCACTGGTATGGGCCGGATTTATCCTGTAACAAGGAGGTTATCGTAACATGCACACCCTCATACTCGGAGCCAGTGGTTTTTTAGGCTCCCATCTTTTTCAGCGATGTAAAAGCGAGGTGACAGGCACCTGTCGAACTCGCTCGAACCATGCGGAATTAATACCAATCGATGCGACAGAGGCTTCAGCGATTTCTGCTTTGATCCGGGACATCGCGCCTTCAGTCATTATCTGGTCGTTAATGGACGGAACCCGGGAACCACATCTGATTGCGAACGGATTATCTGCCCTGCTTCGCGAAATCACCTCTGACACCCGGTTGATTTATCTCTCAACCGATGGGGTTTTCACGGGAGAGCGGGGTGGTTATAAGGAAGATGATCCCACCGTATACCTTCCCGAGCAAAATCCACTGGCCGCATACACGAATGCCAAACTGAACGGAGAAAAAATGATCCGGCGTACCCATCCCAACCACGTCATCATCCGCACCGGTCCCCTCTACGGGAAGGGAACGGACGGCAGGTGGGACAAACGGACCGCCGATATGATCAACCGGCTGGCCTCCCGTACCCCCTTCCCCCGGGCCGGCAATCTGTATAAAACGTTTGTCAGGGTGGAAGATCTGGCCGAAGCAGTGCTGGCGTTGAAGACAACCCGTTTTACTGGCACGTTGCATGTCGGTCCATCACGGAAAGAGAGCTATTATTCCTTCCATAAGAAAATGGCAACGGCCCTTGATCTGGACCATACTTTGATACGCGAAACCGTGCTTTCACCTGAGGAAGCACGCCAAAAAGGGATTCCCCTGGATACTTCATTAAATACGGAAAAATGCCGGCAACTGTTGAAAACCCCTTTTCGCAATCTGTGAACCAGGTGGTAGATGCCTCGATCATCCCTCCATCACTTTCACATAAAACGTCCGCTGTCTCGGCCCGTCAAACTCACAGAAATAAATGCCCTGCCAGCGGCCCAGCACCAGTTTTCCCCGGTGGATGATCACATGCTGGGAAGCCCCCACCGTACTGGCCTTCAGATGGGAAGCGGAGTTTCCTTCCATGTGCCGGTATTTGGCATGCGTCCAGGGATAAACTTCATCCAGACGCATTAACATATCGTGCTTGACATCCGGATCAGCATTTTCATTGATGGTAATACCGGCCGTGGTATGAGGGCAATAGACGACCACCGTGCCTTCCTGTACCCCCTCTTTTTCAACGATCTTTTCCACTTCTCGTGTAATGTCGATCATGTCGTCCCGCACTGAGGTCTGAAGTGTAAACGTATGTAACATCCTGAACCCCTCCTTCTCTGATAAGACTATGGTTCCATTTTAAAGTCAGGGTGTCAAATCATCAAAAAATAGCGGAACGATTTTCCGCTATTTCATCGTGTACGGCTATCATCGGGGACGTTTCACCTGCCGACGATTACATTACTCACGAATTCAAAATCAGATCATAATATTCCTTCTGTTTCTGAAGCTGTTTTTTCAGATTAAAACTGTTTTCAATTGTCCGGCGTGCATGACGACTCAGCAGATCCCACTTTTCCCGGTGTTCAAGTAAAAACCGGAGGGCATCGGCCAGTTCATCCACATCATTTTCTCTGACCAAAACCCCGTTATACAGGTTACGAACAAGTTCGGGAATGCCGGCATGGTAAGTGGATATCACCGGAAGCCCCACCGCCATCGCTTCCTTTAACGTATTCGGAATCCCTTCCATATCCCTGTTCTTCCCGGTGAGGCTGGGCGCACAGAAAATGTCGGCTTCATGCAGGTATCGGGGGATCTCCGTATGGGATATCCCGGTTAACAGCCGAAAAGAATCTCCCAGATTAAGAAGCCGCGCCCGTTTTTCCAGTTCTTGCTTCATTTCTTTCTTTCCTTTTCCGATCACCGTCAGCCGGGTGTGGGGATACCGGTTTTTGATCCTTGCGAAAGCATCCATTAAGACATGGTGCCCCTTTTTTTCCACCAGCCTGCCGATGGCCAGAATCTCCACCTGCTCCTGTGGAAGGGGAGTGCGGTAAATAAAGCGTTCCAGATCAACCCCGCCGTAAAGGATGCGAATCTTTTCCGGGGGGCATCCGCGATCATTGATTTTTTCACCGAGAAAACGGCAGACCGGCAAAAACAAGGCGGCATCTCGCCACAATTTCTGTAACTTCTTTTTGTAACTTCCCCTGGCAGCCGTGGCATCTTTTCCTCTGAAGCTCACGACCAGCGGAATTTCCGCCTTTTTACAGGTTCGTCTCATTCTAACGCCCAGATTACCGTGGTGGGCATGGAACAGATCCACCTGTTGCTCCTTTAGAAAAAACTGTTTTGATGCCATTTCATCCAGAAAAAAGACATGTTTATCCAGCAACGATTTGTCTTTTACTCTGCTGCGTGAACGAAACAATTGAATATGCCGATAGCCGGGGACATCCCGGGTTTGCGGCGTGGAATGGCTGTGTTCCAGCCTGTATTTTAAATGAGCCACTTTTTTCATCCTGTTCCCTCCATCCCGTCCGTTCATTTATACTTCTTTTTCAGTTGTTGAATGGCTTTTTTATCCCACCCGTAGAGATTCATCGTGTTCCGGATAATCTCGTCATGATAATCACTCACTTTGCGGCTGCTTCGGTTCTTGCCGTGACTCAAATATTCCACAAGAGGTTCTTTGAGGCAGTGTGCGCTGTATCTTGATGCCAGGCGCAGCCACATATCCCAGTCCTGCGAATACAAATAATCTTCGTTAAACATTCCCACCTTTTTAAAACAACTTTTTTTCACCAGAACCGTCGATGTGCGTATGGTGAATTGCCGAGTGAGCAGACTGTATCTCAGCTGTTCCCGATCTTTACACTTCTTTGACTTGATCAGTTTTTTAACCGTCCGGTGCTTTTTCAGCTTGATCTTATAAAACCAGCTGTATAAAAAACGACACGTCGGATGACGTCTGATATATTTCATCTGTTTTCTCAATTTGTCGGGCAAAAAACGGTCATCTGAATCCAGAAAGGCGATGTATTCCCCTCTGGCATAGCGAATCCCCGTATTTCGGGCAGCGCTCGGCCCCTGATTTTCCTGATAAATGTAGCGAACCTTATCGCCAAACTTTATGACACGATCCTTTGTATCATCCGTCGACCCGTCATCGACGACAATGATTTCATAGTCTTTGTAGGTCTGATTGAGCACGCTCTGAATGGCATCTTCAATAAAACGGGCTCGGTTGTATGTGGGGATAATCACGCTGACACGGGCCATGGTTCCGACCCCCGTATCCTCTTTTGATATGTTTTTTTGATGAGTTCTCGCAATTGCATGGCCGAATCCTCCTCGATGGCCATTATCTTCCGCTGTTGGTTGCTTCTCTATATTCATATGTACAAGAAACAGAATCGTATAGGGTGTTGTCCACCGACCACCAAAATTAAACCAATACCTGCGGGCAAACGTGAACTTTGATATTTCTCGTGACAGATGTATTAGCCTTCCTTTGTCCGAGTCGCATAACATATCGCATAATCTGAGAAGTCACCGGATGTGACAGAAGGAGGGCAACCATGATCAGTGTGATCATCCCGGTCTATAATCGCGAGCAGTTCATTGCAGAAGCAATCGACAGTGTCCTGAACCAGACCTATCCTCAAGTTGAGATTATCGTGGTCAACGACGGATCGACTGATGAGACGGCAAGAGTCCTGAATACCTATCGAGACAAAATCCGCTATATCGAGCAGGAAAACAGAGGTCCCAGCGCTGCCCGAAATACGGGAATCCGGGCCGCCAGGGGTGACTTCATCGCGTTTCTCGACTCCGATGATCTCTTTTTGCCGGAGAAGTTGGCCGAACAAATCCGTTTATTTGACCAGGAAAATGTGGGGCTGGTCTATTCCTGGTACTACAAGCTTGACTACAACAAAAAACGGAAACGGCTGCTCCGCCCCTGTTTCAGTGAAGACCGCCAAATCATGCAAAAACAGCTACTAGAACGCACCCACACCATCCGGACGTCCACCGTCATGATGCAAAAAAATTGTTTTCATGATGTCGGTTTATTTAATGAACGATATTTTTACTCCCAGGACTGGGACATGTGGCTGCGAACCGCCTCCCGTTATGATTTCGCCTGTGTCAAAAAACCTCTCGCTGTTTATCGCCGACACCGTTACAATCGGGTAGCCGACAAAGTCAACATTTTTCATGAAGAGATTATGAGGCGAGCCCGCAAGCAATTCGGTATGTAAACCGGCTGAAAGGAGGAGAAATCACCCGTGAAAATCGTACAGGTCGCCAACAACACTCTGCCTGTTCCCCCGCCGGATTACGGGGGAACACAGCGCGTCATCGATACCCTGTCCAGGGCCCTGGCCGAGATGGGACATGACATTATTCTGTTTGCGCCAAAAGGATCCTCTTGTGAAGGGAACGTGATCGAATATCCGAGTCATTTATCTGACAAACTGGCTTTTGTGAGAGAAAGGCTACCTGAAGATGTGGACATCATCCACGATCATGGCGGCACCATTGCTGAAGCACGCCTTTCTGTTCCCACGCTCTGTACCATTCACACCCGAAGCCGGCTGGACATTCCCTATCCAGTTTATGTCAGCAAAACCCTGCTGAGAGGGAAAGGGAAGGGAAAGGGATACTACGTTCACAATGGCATTGATATGAAGGACTACCCGTTAAAGCGCAAAAAAGAGGCCTATTTGTTGTTTATCGGTCGCATGATGAATAAAAAAGGGGTCCATTATGCGATCGAGACCGCAAAGTCCCTCGATATGCCGCTCGTTCTGGCCGGGCCGGTTCCTAAACGGCGACATGACTATTTTGATGAAAAGGTCAAACCTCACATCGATGGGAAACAAATCAGCTATGTGGGCTCCGTCGGTGGTAAAGAAAAAATAAACCTTATATCCCGTGCCCGCTGTGTCCTCTTTCCCACCAACTGGAGTGAACCATTCGGGCTGGTCCCGATTGAAGCAATGGCCTGCGGAACCCCAGCCGTCTGCTTCCGCAACGGTGCTGTATCCGAAACAATGAAAGGATTTCCGGAGTTGACCTGTGACACCGTAGAGGAAATGATCCACATTGTAAAAAAAGGAGACTTTCCGTCTCCAAAAAAAATGAGAAAGTATGTGAAGAAACGTTTTTCAGCCAAAGCCATGGCGAAAAGTTATCTGAAACTGTATCAGAAAATCATCCGTGAATATCCGGGGAAAGGAGGCTCAACATGATACGGGATGAAGATTTTTTAACCGTGGACCAGGTGCTTGCACAGATCGAATATGCCCTAGACGAAAAAACCCCTTTTTCCCTGGTTCGGGTGGGAGATGCGGAAAACTTGATACTGGCCCAGGACACGGTGATGTCTCTGGAACAGGTGATGGCGGAGAAATGGGCCAGAAAAGCAAAGGCGGGCAAAAAAGGAATCCGGTTTCCCGATCTGACCCTGCGTGACCGTGTCGTCGAATCCCTCAAAAAAGCGGACATCATGGGTATCCCGTACCGGGATGACGATAAGATCCGGGTGTCCAAACGGCTGAAACGGGAGTTGACCGACCAGGTCTTTGATTATTTCGATATTCAACCGAAGGCGGTGTGCCATACATTCGTGACCCGGGTGTTTCCGCAGAAAAAGAAATTCTGGAAGGTGCTTCGCGGCAAACGGGTGGCGCTGATCTCCCGCTGGGCCCCGAAACTGGAGAAGATCATAACGAAAAAACCTTACCGGCAAACGGTGACGCTGACCATCCCTTTTTCCCATTATGACCAGATGGAAGAGACGCTTGATTTGCTGGAACGAAAAAAGGATGAGTTTGATATCGCCCTGATTTCCTGTGGAGTTAATGCGGTCATCCTGTCGCAGCAGACAGCGGAAATGACCGGCAATGTGGCGATCGATTTCGGGAAATCTTCCTCTTATATGGTGAAAGGGGAAGCCGGGATAGGGAAAGGGTCAAGCCGGGCCAATCTGGATTTGCTGGATTGAAGAAACGGATTACAGTCTGACCCGCAAAAAAATAATTCCCTGGGATTCGCTTCCGGGCGAATTTTTTTATGTCTGAATTCAGGACCTGATCTTCCCATTTTGCAACCAAAAAGCACCTTCCGACGTCTAATGGTAAAATATTGAATATAACAGGAGGCATTTATGTGAGAAAATTGATGCTGAGCCTGATTCTCTTGTTCATGTCCGCCTGCCAGCAACCGGACACAGCTGAAACTGAACGGCCGGAAACGAGTCTGCCCAAACAATGGATCTATTATGAAGGGGACAAATATGTTTTTTATGACGTCCTGTCCGGAGAGGATGTAGATCGTGAAAACATCACGTCAACCCATACATGGACGGGAAAAGGTGACGGAGTCGCGTTCGGCAGGGAAATCTTCAAACATGAGAAAAGCGGGGATTTGTTAATTTTAGATGACTCCGGACCTGAAACGGGATGGGCTGTGTTTAGAAAAACACAATAATGAAATGACTTAGATCCAGGGGGGGTAACTTGCTTAAACGAAAACTGATCGCAGCGGTGATCGTCTCCATCATAGCTGACATTATTTTTGCAACCCCATTTGTAATCGATGTTATCCGACAAAAGGCCTTTGGTGATGTGCTGGCTCCTTTTGGGGTTGTTGCACTGTATGCGGTACCCGCTATTTTTCTTTACGGACTGCCCGTCTCCCTTTTGTCAGATTACGTGACCGGAAGGGTTCATGCAACAGGTCACACAAGAAGGTGGCTGGCCTTTATCATTCATCTGGCATTTGGCATGGGATTTATCCTGATCTGGGGATTGCTTTTTGATGCCGACTGGTTGTTTGGTTATGATTACTGGATGGGACTTGATCCGTTTCGGAGTCCTTCCGTAATTGCGTCCGTTCTGTTCTGGATGGTGGATGAAATTTTACGCAAAAGGAAAAGCCTTTAACTCAATCCCATCGGACTCTTTACATGCCATCACCCTATTAAATGTTAAAAAATCCGGTGTCCCCTCTGCTATCGATACGGTTCACATCCTAAAATAAAAAAACCCCGACACGGGGCAATCATTGTACTTATCTACGAATCTGTTCATATATGTTGAATGCATCCAGATACCCTTTTCCCTGAACATTTGGCGAGAGCCCCCAGTCCTCCGCCGTATCTAGTAGCAGTTGTTTGATTTGATCCGGCGACCAGTTCGGTTTGCTTTCCTTGATTAACGCGGCGACACCGGCGCAGATCGGGGTGGCCATCGACGTTCCGGACATGGTAAAGTATCGCTTCCCTATTCTGTTCTTTTTCATGGTCACATCCAGATAGGATTGCGGGGACCTGAGTGACACGATATCCACCCCCGGTGCCAGAATATCCGGTTTTTCCAGATTGTCGATGGTCGGACCCCTGCTGGAAAATTCAGCAATGTTATCATCCGCTCTGGTATCCGTGTTTTTGTCATCCATGGCACCGACCGTAATCACCTTCGCACTTGTACCCGGACTGGAGATGGTTCCCGTATCGGGGCCGCTGTTACCGGCTGCTGCACAGACCACAATCCCGTTTTCCCACGCTTTTTCAACGATTTTGACCATCGGGTCCTGCTCGGCGGGTTGAGTGGCTTCACTCCCCAGCGATAAAGAAATTATATCAATCCCATACCGGTCTTTGTTTTCGATGCACCATTCCACACCGGCAATCACTCTTGAAAGCTGTCCCGATCCCAATCTGTCCAGTACTTTGACCCCCACCAGGTTGGCTGCAGGTGCCGGCCCTCTGTATTTGCCCTGCGAGGCGTAACCATTTCCGGCGGCATCTCCGGCACAGTGCGTCCCATGGCCATTGTCATCATAAGGATCGACACGGTTATGAACAAAATCTTTAAAGGCTTTAATCCGGTTTTCCGGCCGGGTCAGGTCATCATGGGGATAAATGCCGGTATCAACGACAGCGATGGTCACACCTTTCCCTTCCAGTCCTCTCTGACTGAAAACCGGAGCATGTATGGCTTTCCCCGCATGATCGAGCAGAGCTTGAACCGGACGATCATAATAAACCCGTCTGATCAGTCGGCCTTCCCGGGTAAGAAGTTGTTCCAGTTCATCCAGCGACAGACGGGCGGATACACCGGCAATATGGGAAAATTCCCGGAAATCCTTTTCTTCCTGATGCTGCTTGAGCAATTGAATCATGCCGGCTCCTTCGGCATAAGCCGTTTCTCCATCCTCAAATTCAATAATGACCGGAATCTTTTTCAGCTTTTTGAGGAGACGTTCCAGCCTGTTGTGGACAATGCAGGGAATCCAGCGAAAATACCGGTAGAATGAGGATAATTCTTTTCGTAACGGACTGTCCAGCTTGTGTGCCGACTGACGAACCCATTGAATCAAGGGAAATCCCAGCATCGCTTCCTTCCCTCCTTTTTCTTTCAGATTCGATACCTTATCCTATGCTTCGAAGGCGTTTTGGAAGCGACGCTTGTACCCATTATCTGGAAAATATATGTTTGTCCGCTCTGTTACATCCATACTCACGGGTATGGGTGTAACAACCGGAGGTGAGAGGTCAGAGGTCGGATTTGGGGACAGCGGAATTTTTTCCGCGATCATTCTCGTCCGATTTTTATTCTCAAACAGAAAAAACCCGGCATGTCGCCGGGCCCCATCCATTTTTTATTCTTATTTCTTATCAACCGGGCAAGTATTAATCCCAAACAAATTATAAAGCGGACACCATTTTAAAAATGCCGTCAACAACGGAATAATCCCGACAAATCCCAGATATTGAAGCGGCGGCTCTGTAAAAAAGAACCCGAATAATGCCAGCCCAATAATAATTCGGATCCAGCGATCAGCTGTACCTACATTCGTTTTCATCCGGATTCACCTCTTTAACTTTTAATTATTTTTTATTTTAAAAATAGGGGGAAAACCTGGCAGTGAAAAAAATCACAAAGTAATGGTTTGCGCCAGCCGGAGTTCCTTACATTCTTCCCCGAAGCATACCGTGCCAGTAGATTGCGGGAAGACCCCATTTTTTCAGGACATACATACTGTAACGCTCTTTGGATTGATCAAACGGAAACGTTTCTTTGGGATTCTGGTCATAGTCAAATTCGGCCAGTACCAGTTTTCCGTAACCGGTGACCAGCGGACAGGAGGTGTAACCGTCGTATTTGGCCTTGAGCGGTTCTCCTTTCATCAGTGAGAGCAGATTGCGAACCACCACCGGTGCCTGTTTTCGAATGGCCGCACCCGTTTTGGAAGTGGGCAGGTTGCTGGCGTCACCCAGCGCGAATACCGAGGGAAACCGTGTATGCTGCAGTGTATATTTATCCACTTCCACCCAGCCCTCTTCACTTGCCAGAGGACTTTTCTTGATAAAATCAGGCGCACTCATCGGTGGGGTGACATGAATCATCTCGTAAGGCATCACTTTCTCTTCCTCTGTATTCAGGTTCTGAAAGACAGCTTCTTTTTGTTCCGGGCGAATTTCAACCAGGTTGTGCTGAAAGTGGGTGTGTATCTCTTTTCGTTTTACGATTTTATTTAGTGTTTCCGCATATTTATTAACACTGAAAATCCCGTCGGCTGCCGAGAAAAAGTGAATTTCCGTTTTGTCCCGGACACCACGGCGCCGGAATGCTTCATCCGCCAGATAAATGATTTTCTGGGGGGCACCTCCGCATTTGATCGGGGTGTTAGGCTGGGTAAACAAAGCATTTCCACCCTTAAAATTCTTGATAAATTCCCAGGTTTTGTCCGCAAATTCATAGGCGTAATTGGAGGTTACCCCGTCTTTGCCGATACTTTCTTTCAATCCCTTAACCTTGTCCCAGTCGATCTGGATACCCGGACAGACGACCAGATAGTCATAACCCACTTTTTTGCCGTCCCGGGTGAGTACATACTGGTCATCCGGATAAAATTCAAACGCAGCGTCGCGAATCCAGTTGACGCCCTGCGGGATGAAATCTGCTTCATCTCGTTCCGTCACTTCTTTATCGAACACACCGGCACCTACCAGGGTCCACAGGGGCTGGTAATAATGTTTGTCAGATGGTTCGATAATGGCGATGTCCGTTCCCGGTCTTTCCCGCTTCAGGCGAGCTGATACGGTGATGCCGGCTGTTCCTCCTCCCACAATCACCACTTCATGATGAAGATCGGTCATAATGTAACCTCCCCTAAGATTGTTAAAAATAAGGCTAGCGGTATGGTACAAAATAGTCTTGAAGATGATAGAAATTCATGGATAGTTTAACCGAACCCTTTCTTCTTCATTCCTCTATGTACAGTGATGGGTTAAAAGAATCAGCCCGGTTCCTTTTATACAAGGATCCAGGCTGATACATCGGGGAGGATGGATTTATTAAAAACCTTTTATCATCACCAGCTGATCTTTGACAGGATCGGCGGGGTGCTGCACATTGACAAACATCACCTTACCATCCGGGGTGAAGAAACCACCAGTTACTTCCGCACCATAGGGGACAGAGGCGAATTTGACGACCCGTCTGTCTTCCAGCGATACTTTCCATAGAGCATTATTGTCCTGCCCCGGGGTTGGCAACATATTGGAGCTGTAATTGTCCTCATGGACATAGATATCACCGGTGACCGGGTGGATAGCAATGCCGTCGGGATTGGAGAAGGTGTCGGCGGACCCTTCCACAAACGGTTTCATCTCATCAGTGTTCGGATTAAACTGATAAACACGTCCACGCTTGTTTTCTTTATCAGGATCTTCGGTTTCTGCCCAGTAAATGTTGCCATCCACCGGATTCAGTTCAAGGTCTTCCGGACGGCCGAAGCCAGTAGCCCCCTGTTCCAGGGCATAGTCCCGGGCTCGGTCCAGTTGCTCGTCGGGAATTTCGATCCATTCTACTTTTTGATTGTTCCGGTCATATCTGGCGGCATAAAGGGTTCCCGAACTTAGATCACCAGCCTGATCGGCTACAAATTTGGCGAAAATACCGCCGCGATAGTCATCCGTCAGGTAGGCGGTTTTCCGGTCCGGCATCACAATGGCTGCTTCATGGGAAAACCGTCCCATCGAGCGATGTTTTTTCACTTCACCAGTGGCCGGATCTATTTCAACAATCAATCCGAAGTTGAGGTGATTATCACTGAACACGATGCCTTCCTGCTTTGCTTTTTCAACGGTTTGTAAAAACCCTTTGTCATCCGCGGACGGTGCCCATTCTTCACCGCTTAACACGGTGCCCCAGGGAGTGACGTTACCCGCACAATTGTTCCAGGTACCGCCCACTTCATCAAACTGGATCCGTCTCGATTCCAGCACCTGATAAAAGCCATCCTGATCTTTGGAGATACGCTGGACAAATCCGCCGCCGGGACGGGTTTCATTACTGGTGAACAGCCAGCCCTCCCTGGAACCGTCAATCGGCACATAAGCGTTCAAGTCGAATTTCTGTCCGGCATCACTTCCGTCTCCGAGAGGAGCACCGGCTTCCAGCAGAATTCGGGATTTAAAACCGCCCTGGTGCAGGACAAAATCAGTTAGATCCTTTGTTTTGAGCACCTCGATCATGTCTGCCGGTACACGGGTCTGTCCGTTTTTCAAAATGACCGGTTCTGACAGTTCGGCTGTGATCCCGGCCAGTTCGAATTCAGTCGAACCGATTTGAACACTACCCTGCAACCCATTTTTCAACGTAAAGGAGACGGTCTGCGTATCCTGATCCCAGGATAAATCCGCACCTTCACTTTCAAGTGCGGCACGAAGCGGTATGAGATGATGGTTGGCCTCCGTGGTATTGCCGGCAAGCGGTGAGAGGATCAACGTTCCCAGAACGGCAGTGGAAATCAGTTTCTTCTTCAGTGAATCCCGATTTTTCATCGAAACACCCTCCTGTTCATGTCATGTTATGTACCTGTCCTGAGAGTGATTATAGGTGTGAATTGTAAAGCAGATATGTATCCGGTTTTAACAAGCTGTTAATTTTATGTAAATTCTTAAAAGCCGGCTGCGGGAATAACAAAAAATCCCGCACATGGACGGGATTTTAAAAGATCATGATATGACGACTCCGGTTACCATTCCAGCAAATAGTCCGGGTTAATCTCAAAATGAGCATCCGACAGAATTTTCACCAGATGTTCGATCGGGGTGGCGGCCACCTCCCGGTATATCTTGCGGGTATAGAGATCGCGGGCGTGGGGAATTTCCCTTTTTAACTGGCGGCGCAGCCGATTCCCCGGTTCATCGGCATCTACCAGGATATAGACATCTTCATGTTCCACCAGCATGATCAACTCTTCCAGCTTTTCACTGCTCAGCGTACCGTTGGTGCTGACAATCTTGACCGGCTCATCCAGTAACTTTTCCAGCTTCGCCTTATCCGACTTTCCCTCTACAATGATGACTTTTTGACGGTCCATCACACATCTCTCCCGGGGAAAAAATTTCTGACTTTTTCTTTTATTATATCAAATGGAGGCTGTTTCAGAGGGAGGCTGTATGGGGTTTAAAAAACCCGCCTCCCAACCGGGAGACGGGGGTTTTTTACCGGATAAATGATGTGTCAACAAGGCCGTTCAAATCCGGTTTTTCTTTTAAAAACTTGAGCTCGTGAGAGGAATCGGCAAATCGTTGTAGGACATCCGGTGCAATCTCATAGGTAAACCGGATGCGTTCCCAGGAGCGATCCACAACCGACTGCGAAAGTTCTTTGTTGGCGATCTCTTTGATACTGTCGATCACAATTTGTTTTGCCTCTGACGGATTTTCATTGATAAAATCGGTAGCGTTTTTGTGTGCTTCGATTAATTTTTTAACCAGATCCGGATTGGATTTGACCAGCTCTCCGTTGGCTGCAAACACGGCCGCCGGCAGGTCAGTCCCGAATGAAATCTCATCTGCATCCACAATTACCCGGGCGTCCGCTTTTTCTTCCAGATAAGAGGCCCAGGGTTCCGGCGCTGTCGCCACATCCACCTGCCCCGTCAAGAACAGATTCAGGTACTGGGCAGGGGCTCCCGTCTGATGTTTCATCGTTCCCCCGATTCGTTCGGAGGTAATCCCTTTTTCTTTCATGTAGGTTTCGAACTGCACATCATGGGTGCATCCTACCCGCGGGGATATAAAGGTTTTGCCGGCAATATCCTCAACACTTGTAATACCGCTGTCTTTGCGGGCGACGATGACGGTTCCGCCGGTAGAACCGGAAGCGAGAATTCTAACATCGGCCCCATTTAAGTAATGGTTCATCACCGGTCCCGGTCCTACCAGTCCGGCATGAAGATCACCCGATTTTAACGCCGTCATAAAAAGGGAACCATCGGGGAAAGTGCGGTACTCTACTTCATATTGATCCCCGAGCACATTCTCATAAATACCCTTTTCTCTAGCGATCATGGCAGCTGCATGATTAATATTGGGGAAATAGCCGATCACCACTTTTTCCTTACCGGTGCCGGATGCCTCCCCCGAGCAGGCTGACAGCAGACTTCCAGCCAGTAACATAAGGATTGAAATGAAAATTAAACGTCTTTTCATCTGAAACTCCACTCCCTGTAACATATATTTTTATCCCGGATTACGCCGCGGTTTCCAGCCCCCAGCGCTCCAGCACATTTTTCTCCAGACGATTGAAAATCAACTGATCGGTCAAAATGCCAATGAAGCCGATTAAGATAATCACTCCGATCACCAGCGCCATCTCACCTGTATCGGATGCATATTTCAAGGTGTATCCCAGCCCGGGACCGGTACTTAACAATTCACCGGCCATCAGCGCACGCCAGCCGAACGCCCAGGCAAGCCGAATCCCGGTGACGGCATGGGGGATCGAGGCCGGCACAATCACTCTGAAAAAGAGGTCCGGTCCTGTGTAATCCATGGTTCTCGCAGCCTTGATATAAACCGGGGACACATTTTTAATTCCCATTCGCATATTCATCGCCATCACAAACGTACCGCCCAGGACCACGATAAAAATGACCGATGTTTCCGTTAGACCGAACCAGGCGATGGCGAGTGGCAACCAGACAATGCTGGGGACGCTCTGGAATGCCAGAACCAGAATCCCCAGAGTCTCATCCGCCGTCCGTACCCGGGCCAGCAGGACACCCAGCAGTGTGCCGATACAGAGGGCGATGCTGAATCCGATCAATAGATGGCGTAGACTGGCAATCAGATCATAGACCAGAGTCAGATCGGCAAGCCCCATCCATACTGTTTTCCCCACCTGAACCGGCGAAGGTAGCATCGTCGGCGGCCACAGGTTCAGCCGGAACAGTCCTTCCCAGATAACAACCAGTGCGACAAAAAAGATGAGTCTTTTAACCAGAATGGGCATCGGACAGCTCCCCTTTGATCACTTTGTCTATTTCCTGACCCAGAATGTCCATGATCTCCTGTTCAATCTGCACCATTTTCTCCCTAAATTGCTGTCTGGGACGTGGCAGACGAATTCGCATGTCCGAGATCACTTTTCCCGGCTGGGTTCCCATGATGACGACACGATCGGACAGCTTCACCGCTTCCTGAATGTTGTGGGTGACAAACAGAATGGTCTTCCCGGTCTCCATCCAGATCCGTTCCAGTTCACCGTGCAGCACCTGGCGAGTCTGTTCATCGAGGGCTCCGAAAGGTTCATCCATCAAGAGCAACATGGGATCCATGGCCAGTGCCCTCGCAATGGCCACCCGTTGCTGCATGCCGCCGGACAGTTCACTGGGATAACTGTCGGCAAAGCGGCTTAACTGCACCATTTTCAAATGATCCATCACCCGTTGTTTCGCTTCTTTCTGGTTCTTCCTGTATTTTTTGCGGAGCGGAAACATCACGTTCTCAAATACCGTCAACCACGGAAACAGTGCCGGCTCCTGAAAGACCACGCCGCGATCTGAGCCGGGACGTGTGATTTTCTGACCTTTTAACAGGACGCTTCCTTCTGTGGGCTCGGATAATCCGGCGATTAGGGAAAGCAGTGTAGATTTCCCACAACCGGATGGACCGAGCAGTGATACAAATTCCCCTTCCTCAACGTCCAATTCGATGTTCTGGAGTGCCGTGAATATTGTTCCCTGATTGGTTACATACTGTTTGGTCACTCCGGAGACCTGTAAAAACAAAGGCGCTCCCCTCCTGTTCCTATCCCATGATGCTTAATTATCTATAATTCCTATTTGATTACTTGGTTTTAAATTATATCAGGATGCAGGCGAATGTCAACAGGGAAACTTTTAAATAAACGTTTGGCTTAAATTTCAATTAAGCCTTAAGCCGCAAAGGCTTAAAAGAGTATATCAATAGTATTTTTAATCATATGAATTATTTATCACACGAGTGGATGGAACTTTATTAATATTTTGACGTATTAACACTATGAGGTGATTGTGGATGGATTTGGATTACATATATTGGGGATGCCTGTTAGGAGGCCTGGTCTTTTCTGTTCTTATTGTTTTGTTTGGCGAGGTGCTGGATGGACTTTTTGAAGGAATCAATTTTTCCTTTGGTGATGGTCCTTCTTTTCTACAGCCGATGACCGTGGTTGGAGGGATCACCATATTTGGGGCTGCCGGAATTTTGTTACAGTACACAGGTTTAACGTCTGTATGGATTTTATTGTTGTCCCTATTAGCTGCAATTGCTTCATCCATCCTGATCTATTTTTTTTACATCATTCCCATGGAACGGGCAGAGAACTCCATGAGTTTTTCGATTAAGGATCTGGAAGGAGCAATAGGTGAAATTATTACAACGGTTCCTCCTGAAGGATACGGTGAGGTTCTTGTTAAGACGCAAGGAGGCTATACCAATCAGATTGCTGCCAGCTACACTAACGAAGAAATTTTATCTGGAAAAAAGGTGATTATTGTTGAGGTGAAAGATGATACGCTCTATGTTACACCTTATCAAACGCTGGATGAAGAAGTATCATCTTTAAACCATAAATGAATAAGGGGAGGGGTTTAAAAGAATGGATTTCTTGTTAGTACCTATCATTGTTGTTGTCGTATTACTAGTATTGAGTATTGCTTTTTGGGCCCGTTATAAAACGGTGGGCGCCGATAATGCCATGGTGGTAACCGGAAGTTTTTTGGGCAGAAAGAATGTGATGGATGATCAGTCCGGGCGCAAAATGAAGATTGTAAGAGGCGGGGGGACATTTGTCCTGCCTATTTTTCAAAAAGCTGAACAGATCAGTTTATTGTCACACAAATTGACGGTATCCACGCCTGAAGTTTATACCGAATTGGGCGTTCCTGTCATGGCGGATGGAGTCGCCATCATCAAAGTAGGAGGAACACTGGAGGACATATCCACGGCAGCTGAACAATTTATGGGTAAATCGGATGAGGTGCTCCAGGATGAGGCTGAAGAAGTGTTGGAAGGACATTTAAGAGCCATTCTGGGTACAATGACCGTGGAAGAGATTTATAAGAACCGTGACAAGTTTGCCCAGGAAGTGCAAGCTGTGGCAGCCAAGGACCTTAAAAAGATGGGGCTGCAAATCGTCTCCTTTACCATAAAAGATGTGAGAGATAACAATGGATATCTTGACTCCCTTGGTAAGCCCCGTATTGCTGCCGTACGCCGAGATGCAGAGATTGCCGAAGCGGAAGCAAAAAGAGACACAGATATTAAGCGGGCAGCGGCGATGGAAGAAGGACGAAAAGCACAGATTATATCTGAAACGAATATTGCGGAAGCTGAAAAAGAAAAGGAAATCAAAACAGCCCAATTCCGTGCCGAACAGGATATGAAAAAGGCGGAGGCAGACACGGCCTATCAGCTTCAGGAGAATCGTTCCAAACAGCAGGTTGTTGAAGAAGAAATGAAAATTAATCTGGTTCGTAAGCAAAAAGAAATTGAACTGGAGGAAAAAGAAATACTCCGTCGTGAAAAACAATATGATGCTGAAGTCCGTAAGAAAGCAGACGCAGATCGTTATGCCAAAGAACAATCTGCTGAGGCTAACCGTTATGAAAGAGAGGCACAGGCGAGGGCCGAAGCAGAAGCTATTAAGGCTAAAGGACAGGCTGATGCTGAAGCGGAAAAAGCACGAGGGATTGCTGCAGCTGAAATTATCCGTCAGAAGGGTCTCGCCGAAGCAGAAGCCAAGCAAAAACTGGCTGAGGCTTTTGAACAATACGGTCAGGCTGCTGTTCTGGACTTGATTGTCAAGATGCTGCCTGAGCTTGCCGAACAAATTTCCAGGCCTATTGCATCCATAGACAAAATTTCTGTTGTTGACACCGGGCACGGTACGGGTGCTGCCAAAGTAAGTAATTATGTCACTGACCTTATGTCTACAGCTCCTGAAATGTTAAAGAATATATCAGGAATCGATCTGAATCATATGATTCAGGAAATTGTAAATGGTGAAAGTAAAAAATCAGATGTATCACGTGATTTAAACATCAACCGTTTACCCCATTCAGAGACTAACAGGCTGGATGAGCAGAGTGGATCAGACTCCAATTCTCAAGAATAACTAAATAAAGAAGTAAAAATAAAAGAGGTATATCATTTGTCAAATGACGTGATATACCTCTTAAATACTTTGCCGTCAGAGTCAACCACAATTATTCACCTTCACCAGGCAGGATAATTTTGCCTGCCGTGGCCTGAACCGGATAGGATTCTGCCACAGGGCCCGTAAACGTCACTTCAACCAGATCACCGACTGTCAAATCTTCAATTGAGATGGGGACCAGTTCATCCCCCTTTTTGGCAAACAGTCGGGTTTGCGGGGTTACCCTCACCATGGCTTTATCGTACATGTTGTTGTCTGCGGCTTCCCCCTCCACCAGCATACTGCCCAGTATTTCACGGTCTGGTTTCACCTTATCAGTATCTGGATCATCACTGGAAACAGGATCATCCGGGTTGGCTTCCTGATCGGAGGTATCTTCCTCCACCTGGGTATCCGGCGGATCGGCTATCGATAATTCAGTAATCGTTCCCCGAATATCAATGACGTCCGGCTGGCCAGTCTCGGTTCCATTCAGATCTCCCGTCCCGCAACCCGTTACCAGCACCAGCAGGGATAAAATCAGGATGAAAGGCTTCATCTGCAACGTCTCCTTTTCTTGGTCTGTGATCTCTCTATGTTTTCTACTCATCTGACGCAGAGAAGACGCACAGGGTTGCACCCGTATTATGATTCATCCCGCTCCACCGGATTATCCTGATAAGAACTCCAGTCACTCCAGCTTCCCACATATAGCTTGACATTCTGAAATCCGGCTTCATCCAGTGCCAGAATATTGGGACAGGCTGAGACGCCGGAACCGCAGTAAACCAGGATTTCATCGGCTTGATTCAATAGTTTGAACCTCTCTTTCTGCTCTGCGGGAGATTTCCAGGTACCGTCCTCATTCAGGCTTTCTTTCCAGAAATGATTGATTGCCCCCGGAATATGTCCCGCAACCGGATCGATCGGCTCCACTTCACCCCGGTACCGCCTGTTGTCCCGAGAATCAATCAACACTGTCCCCGGCCGATCTTTTCTTTCTTTCACCTGATTGATGTCGACAGCCATGTCAGAGCGGAGTTGCGGCGTGAAGCTCGCGGCCCGGTATGTTGGAATATCTGCCGATACGGGGTATCCTGTTTGTTTCCAGCGTGAAAAAGAACCATCCATCACATAGACTTTTTCATGTCCCAGATAACGTAGCATCCACCACAGGCGCGAGGCCACCATCCCTCCCTGATCATCATAAGCGACCACGGTGATCTGGCTGTCGATTCCCGCTTTCCCCAGTTTGGCGGCAAACTCATCCGGATCGGGCAGAGGGTGCCTGCCCCCGTGCTCACCCGGCTCAGCAGAGAGATCCTTTTCCAGGTCAAAATAGACCGCACCCGGGATATGTCCCATCCGATAGGCCTCCAGCCCCGCTTCCGGATCGCTCAGCTCAAAACGGCAGTCTACCACTCTCACATCGGCATCATCGAGATGATTCTTCACCCATGACATGCTTTTGATGTGTTTGCTCAATCTCTTTTCCCCCTTGTTAGATTCATCCTGTTTTATTTAACTATATAGCAGGGAAGCCGAAAATAAAACCATGTCCTGCGCCGTTCATGGTGTATATAAGTTTTGTGATGATAAAGAATAAAAAACAATCTTTTTGAAAAAAAGAATGAAAAGATGCGTGAAGATCCGGCTGAAGATGACGCTGATCCCGTCCGTTTCATGGAAAAAGTGAAGAAGGATTAAACCCGGATATCCGGGGAAACAAAAAGAGTTTAGGAGCGTAACACAGTCTGAGGAGATCAGAAGCTTCTCAAACGACCATTTCAAGAAAAACAAAAAAAGCCCGCCGGAGGGTACCCCCTGTCCGACGAGCCTCAAGCCTGACGAAAACCAATCCAATCAGGCTTTTTTCAATTTTTCAAACGCATCCTGGTCAAGCCGTTTGGCCACTTCTACCACCAATTTAACCGTGTTCTCAAAATCATCCCCATGAAGAATAGCGGCATGACTGTGGATATAACGGGTCGGAACACTGATCACCAGGGACGGAACGCCCTTATTGTTCAGGTGATACTTTCCGGCATCCGTACCACCACCCGCCATATAATCATACTGGTACGGAATGTCATTTTCTTCGGCAATATCAATCACAAAATCCCGCAGTCCCCGGTGAGGAACCATGGACGCATCATAGATCAGGATCTGCGGACCGCCACCCAGTTTTGCATTTCGATGCTGTTCCTTGATGCCGGGGGTATCGCCGGCGATCCCCACGTCAACGGCAATGGCAACATCCGGATCAATCATGCTGGCAGAAGTAGTGGCTCCGCGAAGCCCCACCTCTTCCTGAATTGTTCCTACACCAAATACCGTATTGGGATGTTGCTCGTCGTTTAGTCGTTTCAACACTTCAATGGCCACCGCACATCCGACCCGATTGTCCCAGGCTTTCGCCATCATCAATTTGGGATTTTTCATTTGCGTGAACGGGCTGACCGGTACCACCGGATCTCCCGGGCGAACACCCCACTCTTCCGCTTCTTCGCGGCTCGAAGCCCCGATATCAATAAACATGTCTTCCTTTTTGGTCACTTTCTTGCGTTCTTCCGCCGGTAAAATGTGCGGTGGAACCGATCCGATAATTCCTTCGATCGCTCCCTTACGTGTATAGACTTTGACCCGCTGGGCCAGCATCACCTGTTCCCACCAGCCACCAAGCGTCTGGAAACGAAGAAAACCTTTATCCGTGATTTTGGTGACCATAAAACCCACTTCATCCAGATGACCGACAACTGCCACCTTCGGGCCATCGGCAGCTCCTTGCTTGCGGGCAATCAAACTGCCGAGATGATCCGTGTAAACATCATCGGCATAAGGCGCTATGTACCGGTTCATGACGTCACGTGCTTCCCCTTCAAAACCGGATGTTCCCGGTGCTTCCGTCAATTGCTTGAACATTTCCAATGTCTTGTCATCCATGTATAAGCCTCCCTGACCCACTCTATTTTTTACGAATTATATTTAAAACTCCTTTTATTATAACGAAAAAATGACCATTTTCCTATTAATTTGTCTATTTTCGTAAATAAGGGTCGATTTGATTAATCATACTTTGCAGCTGTTTAGACTGCTGTTCATACATCTTTTTCGCCTGTTTATCCTGCGTCTGCAGGGCGAATGATTCCAGATCGGCCTGGACTTTTTTCAGAGATGCGGCTACCATAGGTTTTTTCATCATCTCCGGGAGATCTACCTGATCGGTATAGAGGTCGACATACAAGTTTCCTTCCGAATCAAGCTGTCCAGCAAACACATCTGTCACATCATGAACACCCTGGGCTCTCAACTGGGAAATCAGCCAGGGGACATCATGTCCTGTATTTTCCAGCGTCCGTTTCATGATGTGTCCGTCAATGATGACCATTCGTGGTTCTTTTTCTCTAATTACCGGAAGTCCCAGATCCTTCGGCGTAACCGGCTGGGCATCCGATTTTTTCATCACACTTAATTCTCCATTGGTTTCCAGTACGGCAAATTCCACATCGGACAGTTTAAACGCATTCTTCTCCCGTAATTGTACCATTAATTGTTCCAGTGACAATTTGGCTTTACGCAGATTCTCTTCATGGATTTTCCCATTCTGGACCACGATTGTCGGTTCTCCATCCGTCACTCTCCGAAACCAGTAACTTTTCGTTCCCACAAAACCAAGCAATACCGCAAGACCGGCCCAGACCACCAGCCCAACGGTACCGTTAAGGATTTTCGTGTTCTGGTTTACCGCCAGTTCAGCTGCGATTGAACCAATAGTGATTCCGACAATATAATCAAAAAATGTCAGTTGTGAGATCTGCATTTTTCCCATCCAGCGCGCCAGAAGCAGCAGAACAAAAAAGGCAAAAATCGACCGTGACAGAATCAATAAATATTCGGGCATGTCTATTCCCCCTGTATGCATCAATGTCATCTTTTAATATGGTTTAAAAAAAGGGGAACAATACTCAAAAACCTTTTAAATCAGAAAGGAGTCCGGATCGATTATGATTCGAATACTGCTTGCCAGCTTGATATTGACATCATCCATCATCCATCCCGGCTCAATGTTATGGGAACCTGCAACCGTTTCTGCCGTAGACCTGCCCTCCAAGCAAACTTTACAAAAACAGGTGAATCAAATACAAACCTATATCCGGGTATCCAACTGGGAACAGGCTGAAAAACTGGCATCCCGAATGGAAAAAACCTTTCATGAAAACGAATGGCAACTTCAACTTCTCGGCGACGAAGTGGAGATTGAAGGACTTCAGACCTCCATCAACCGCCTGAAAGCAGCGATTAAAGAAAAAGATTCTGTCCAGAGTAATGTGGAAATTGCCGAAATTAAAACGTATATCCGTAACATTTATGAACTGTAAGCAGAGGGATTCGATCCATATCTCTCATCCGTTTGTAAAAAAGGAGCGGCATACACCAGGGGTCCTCCTTTTTTTCTTTTTTCCGGATCATAATAGACCAGCATCACAAATGAAACGGTCTCAGCCCGGTAAAACTCGTTTGCATCCAGTTCCTGCAACATCTCACCGGATACCTTTTCCACAAATGTATGTTTGTGCAGATCCCGTTCGGTTAAGTTCAAATCTTTAAATGGCTGTTGTAGAGACAGCTTCTCCCGGGTGGCAACCGGTTTCAACCGTTCCGGTTCTTCCAGAATCTGCTGGTAGATAAACCCGCTTTCCTCTTTTGAAAAAGGACGCTCCCACCAGACGGAACGGGGGCGGACCTTTTGATGAATCAAATAATCATACTTGAGCAGGCTCTCCACCACATCCGGATTTCTCATTCCTCTTTCACGAAGAAACATATGCAAGCGCTGAAACAGGTCCTGTAGTTGATGCCCGATGCGGTTCCACCCTTTTTCTTCCCAGTAATCCCCGAATTCCTGAAAGAAATCAAAGGCAGATGCAAATTCATGCCGGATCAGGTAGTGTACTGTGTGATCCAGCCGATGGTCATTCCAGTACTTCTCCAGGATATCCTCAATCCTTTTGAGCCGAAGAATTTCATCAAACGAGAGCACATTATTGGACAAAATTTCATAAGGCGCTTCATCCATATAGATGTAGTCATGTTCGGCTGCCCGGGCACGTACACCGGTGCCACGCAGCATTTTTAAGAATCCCAGTTGAAGTTCTTCCGGCTCCAGGGCAAAAACGTCATTAAACGTCTTTCGAAATGAAGCATAATTTTCTTCAGGAAGCCCGGCGATCAAATCCAGGTGCTGCACAAACTTTCCCGATTCCTTCAGGCGCGTAACGGTGCGGCTCAATTTTTCAAAGTCCTGCCGCCGCATCACCAGCCGGTTGGTTTCATCATTGGTGGACTGGACCCCCACCTCAAAGCGAAATACGCCGGGTGGCGCATGCTCCACCAGATAATCGATCACATCCGGTTTCATAATATCGGCGGTAATTTCAAATTGAAAAACGGTCCCGTTGTGATGCTTAATCAGGAACTCAAAAATCTCCAGCGCATATTTTTTATGGATGTTGAAGGTGCGGTCCACGAATTTGATGGTCTTGACCCCGTGGTCGATCAGCCGCTTCAGGTCCTTTTTAACCCGTTCCATGTCAAAGTAGCGGACCCCGTCTTCGATCGATGACAGGCAGAACTGGCATTTAAACGGACAGCCTCGAGAGGCTTCAAAATACACAATCCGGTTGTTCAATTCATCCAGATGTTTCTCATAGGGTGAGGGGATGGTATTTAAATCTTCAATCTGCCCCCGGGGCTGTGTAAAACGTACCTTTTCCCCGTCGCGGTAGGCAATCCCTTTGACACTTTCGTAATCGGGACGATCTCCTGTCCGCTCTTTCCGGATCTCCCGCAATAGTTCCAGAAAGGTCTCCTCTCCTTCTCCGATGACAATAAAATTAAATTCCGGCACCCGCTTCATCCACATGTCCGTATCATAGGACACTTCCGGGCCCCCAAGTACAATCGGAACATCAGGCATCACTTTTTTTAAATTCTTGATGACATCAATTGTTTCCCGGATATTCCAGATGTAGCAGGAGAAAGCGACCAGATCCGGCCGGCGCTTATATATGTCAGCTACGATATTCATGGTCAGGTCGTTGATGGTGTATTCGACCAGTTGAAGCTCTGGAAATTCCTCACGACAGTAACTGCGAAGATAGCGCAGCGCCAGCGAAGAATGGATGTATTTGGCATTCAATGTTGTGATCAGGATATTCAACGGATTCACCTGCTTTTTCCATCTCTGAATACATGTCAGTCGTTTGAATTATAACACGTTCTGACAGAGAAACCAAAAGCACCACCTTGTAAAATATGGTATAATTGGGCGCAAAAAAAGGAGCGTTAAGAAGGATGGATTTATTTGGTAGTCTTTTATTGGTTATCTTGTTGATTGTCTTAACCTATTACTTCTGGCATGCTTTGATTGAATCGGCCACCCAATCATCCAGGACCGTGGCCCTGCTGGAAGAAATCAGGGACCTTCTGAAACAACAGGCAGAATCCGCACAGGAAAAGGATAAAAAAGAAATCACCGAATCAGAAGGTGGCGAGACCTGCCCGGGGTGTGGTGCGACTGTACTTGCAACGCATATGGAATGCCCGGATTGTGGATTAACCCTGCGAACCGACGAATAAAATGTGATGATAGAGCCTTTTTCGGGAGGGATACGGATGGATGAATACAGCGGTATCCTGTTTGTCGCCCTGATTGTCGTCGGGGTTTACCTGGTCTGGCGAGACAATCGCAGCTGGATCGTAATTTATGAAGGAACCGCCCGAACCATGGGAGAGGCACAGCGAAAATTTGCCTACCTTAAATCACGGGGGGTTCGCTGCCGTTTAAAAACGATCACGCCCAAAACAGGATGGTCACAGGGAGCCACATTTTCAAATCCGAACATGGCGACCACTTCCAGAGTGCTGGTGCACAAACAGGACCAGGAAAAAGCCAGGCGATTATTAGCTGAAATGGAAACATGACAAAACCCGGTACACCCTTCCTTTAGGGGTACCGGGTTTTAATTTGAGGCAAATTACATATGAGTCTGGGAAAACACCCTGACCTCTTTTGCGACATAGGTACCATCGCTTTCTTTCTTTACAATAACTGAAACTCGGGCGTTTTTCTGGATTTCAATCAATCTGGAAGTTTCATCCCCGATATAGACGGAGGTATCGGATTTGAGTGTGATATTGAAAGTTGTACCGTCATCTTTCTTCACCCGAAGAATGGCGGTATTTTCGCTATTGGTTGAAACACTATTCCACCCGTTATCCATGACCGTGCCTTTCACCATCTGCAAGATCTCATCCGGCTGGTCGAGTGTATATCCTGCCTCCAGATAGGATACACGTCCATTTCCATCGATAATCACTTCAGCGCGCATCCCCGCTTTGACCTGAGTCAGCGTCGATTCTTTTCCACCCACATAGACGGCGGCATCACTTCTTACAGACAGCACATACCGCTGTCCTTCTGCCGTTACAAGCGTAAGCTGGGAAACGGATGCGTCCACTTCCGCCACGGAACCGATTCGGACCGGATCATCAGCCGAGCTGACGGTCATCGCATCAATCCGGCTGATTACTGTGGTCACTTCTGCGCGTGTAATCTGGCGTTTGGGTTTGAATGTTTCCACACCGTTCTCTTCATATCCAATCATGAGCTGGTGGTCCCAGGCTACCTGTACATAAGGGTATGCCCATTGGGGGATTTCTTTTTTATCAGCAAATGGCAGGGTGATGGTGTCCACTTGATCGGACTCGGTTTCGCGTTCATACCCGAGAGCCCTTACCAGAAGCGTGGCGAATTCATCCCGGGTAATCGCATCATGGGGGCGGAACGTTCCCGCCTGATCGCCGATCATCAGTCCCAGCCCGGAAACAATATACACATATCGTTTCTGTTCCGTGGTCAGTGTCGAGAGATCGGAGAACGGCAATAATTTGTCCAGGGAATCCTCGGCTGTTTTCCAGGTTTCAAGACCCAGACCTTTTGCCAGCATTATCGCCACATCAAGGCGGCTCATCGGTTGATCCGGACGGAATGTCTGATCGAGAAAACCGTAGGCAATGGTTTTGCGAAGCATTTTATCCATATAGCGTTCGGCCCAGTGTCCATTGATATCTTTCATATAAACCGGTCCGGTCATCAACAGATTGCCACTTTCCGCACGGGTGGATTCTGCTGAAACCTGATGAGAGATCGGAACCAGCAGGAGTGTGAAAAAAATAAGGGTAATCAGTACAACAATGGTCAGTCGCTGAATCATGTTTGCGCCCTCCTTTTTTGTTCCAGAACCCGCTTTTTAATGGGATCGTTTTCCTTTTTCTATACATAATCTTCGTCCGTTTATGTGATTTTTAGGGGGCGGCGGGGTTTAGTAAGGGGAGAGCTCTGAGTCTGATAAAAAAGTCTTACCAAGTCAACGCTTATTTTTCAGACGTATAGGCTCTTTCTACTTTACAAACTCTGACAGCGTAGTGTTCATACCATTCTTCCATGCCTCTTTTTTGCGCTATTTTGTGAGCTGCATTCTCTTTCCAGTTCTTAATGGCATCTAAAGACTCCCAGTAAGACACCGTAATACCCAGTTCATCATCCCTGGCACTTTCTATTCCTAAAAAACCCGGTTGCCTGGAAGCCAGTTCCACCATTTTTTCGGCCATTTTTGCATATCCCCGGTCCCCTTCTGTTCGTTTCGATGTGAAAATCACGGCATAATAAGGTGGTTCAGGTGTTTGAGCCGTTTTGCTCATAGTTTCATCCCTCTCCAGAAGATTTAGTGTTTATTTTTCAAAACATCAACATGATACTCACTAAATTCTATCTCTTTAATGTCACCCAGAAAACCTTCTACTTCGATCGAAAAATAGGATTGATTGGGGTGATCGACATTTCGGTAAAGCCTTTTTAGCTGCATCTTTGTTCCCAGAAAGCCTGCACTATGGTCATAATAGCCTTCAAAATGCCAGAATGTCAGATCCTCCCGTGTGTCACCGTTCTTATCTTTTAGGACAATTCTGTCACAATTGGCATCGTAACAACTGAGGTCATATTTTTCTTGAAACCATTGAACAAAATCAGATTCATCGGGTTTAGTCATAAAAATGGCGAGGATTATTACGATTATGAGACTAAATATCCCCAATGAGATCCATCTTTTTTTATTCAAAAAAATCCCTCCATCAAGGTTAAACAAAAATTACCATTTACCATTTTATCACGTCTTCTGACACACGACTACACGGTAGATGTAAAAGTATCCTGACGTCGCGGAACGAGGCTACTTACAGCTCCCCATCAAAAAAATAACTTGCGACCCCCTCTGGGATTCGCAAGTTATCAATCCTATCTATATCTTATCCCTGTTTGCGATAAGCAGCCACAATCTGATCTCCCATCTCCGACGTGGTAACCGCCTGTTCCCGACTTTCGGCGATATCCATCGTGCGGACCCCGGACTGAAGCACCTCTTCCACGGCACGATCCACTTCATCAGCGGCCCGGGTAAGCCCCAGACTGTAGCGCAGCATCATCGCCGTCGACAAAATCGTCGCCACCGGATTGGCGATATTCTCACCGGCAATATCCGGTGCCGATCCATGTACCGGTTCATATAATCCGAATGTGCCGTCTCCCATGCTGGCTGACGGGAGCATGCCGATGGAACCGGTCAGCATGGAAGCTTCATCACTCAGGATATCACCAAACATATTTTCCGTTACAATCACGTCAAATTGCCGGGGAGACCGGATGATTTCCATCGCACAGGCATCAACCAACATGTGCTGATACTGGACATCGGGATAATCTTTCGCCACCCGATCGACAACGGATCGCCAGAGGCGGGAACTCTCAAGTACATTGGCCTTGTCGACGGAAGTGACAAAGTTTTTTCGTTTTCTTGCAATTTCAAACGCCTGCCGGACCACTCTTTCAATCTCCTGTTCCGTATAACTCAGCTTATCTGTCGCCATTTCCTGTCCGTTAACGGTTTCCCTTGTTTTTTCACCAAAATAGATTCCGCCGGTCAATTCACGGACCACCATGATGTCCACACCGCGTACCACTTCTTCCTTGAGCGACGATACGGATTTCATCGCATCATACAGGAAAGCGGGACGCAGATTGGCGAAGATATCCAGCCCTTTTCGAATGGCCAGAAGCCCTTTCTCCGGACGAAGTTCCGGGGGGTTATCATCCCATTTGGGACCGCCGACTGCGCCGAGTAAAACAGCGTCCGCTTCCCGACACCGGTTTAAGGTTTGCTCGGGAAGGGGGGTGCCGTCATGATCGATGGCATCCCCGCCGATCCGTTCATAAGAAAGGTGAAAACGGACACCTTCTTTTTCTTCAACGTTACGGAGCAATTTGACCGCTTCTTCCATGATTTCCGGACCGATTCCGTCTCCCGGCAGGATTACGATCTGAAACTCTTTGTCCATGGTTACTCTCCTTTTTACCTTTAGATCACACACTTACACTGGGTTTCTCATTGGCTACGGCATCGCCTCGACGAGCCACCAACTTGTTAAGAGCGTTGATGTAGGCACGTGCACTGGCTTCCAGGACATCCGTACTCACGCCACGTCCCTGCACCAGATTATCATCCTGTTTCAGGCGGACAAATACTTCCCCCAGTGCATCTTTTCCGTGAGTAACGGACACGATTTGATAGTCATCCAGCACAACCTCTTCTCCGGTCACCCGATCGATCGCCTTGTAGATGGAATCAACGGATCCGTTGCCACAGGCTGCTTCTTCCATCATGGTTCCGTCCGCCAGCCGTATGCGTACACTGGCCGTCGGCAGCGACATATTGCCGTAAGAGAGCTGGATCGATTCCAGCTTGTAGGTTTCCGGTACATGGCTCAGTTTGGAATCGACCAGAGCGAGGATGTCCTCATCACTAACTTCTTTTTTACGATCACACAGATCTTTGAATTTAACGAACAACTGGTTAACCTGCTCAGTTTCCAGATTGTAGCCCAGTTCCTGTAATTTTTCACGGAACGCATGGCGCCCCGAATGTTTACCGAGAACCAGCTTGTTGGATTGCAACCCGATGGTTTCCGGGCGAATGATTTCATAAGTGGTGACCTCTTTCAGTACGCCATCCTGATGAATACCCGACTCATGGGCAAAGGCATTACTTCCCACAATCGCCTTGTTACGCGGGACAATCATACCGGTCAACCGGCTGACCAGTTGGCTGGTTCTGGCGATTTCTTTCAGATTAAGATCGGTGGTCGCCTGGTAGTAGTCTTTCCGGGTTTCCAGTGCCAGGGCCACTTCTTCAAGGGCGGCATTTCCGGCCCGTTCCCCGATACCGTTGATGGTGCCCTCCACCTGGGTGACCCCTGCTTCAATGGCAGCCAGGCTGTTGGCTACCGCCATGCCCAGGTCATCATGGGTATGGCAGCTCAGTTTCACGTTTTCAATGCCTTTGACATTTTCCTGAACCACTCTGAAAATGTTGGCATACTGTTCGGGAGTCATGTAACCGACGGTGTCGGGGATGTTGATGATTTTAGCCCCGGCATCAACAGCCGCCTGCACCACTTCACACAGATAATCCAGCTCGGTTCTGGCTCCGTCTTCAGGTGAAAATTCAATTTCATCGAAAAACTGTTTGGCATAACGGATTGCTTCAACGACGTTTTCAATCACCTGTTCCTTCGTCATTTTCAACTTATGTTTGCGATGGATCGGAGAAGTTGCGAGAAACAGGTGAATACACGGTTTTTCCGCCTCACGCAGGGCTTCAACCGCTTTATCTATGTCTTCTTTGACCGCACGTGACAGACTGACAACCGTTGAATTCTTCACCCGCCGGGCAATCTCCTGAACGGATTTCAGATCGCCGGGTGAAGCGGCGGCAAATCCGGCTTCAATTCGAGTTACGCCGAGGCGTTCCAGTTGAAGCGCAATCTCCACCTTTTCCTCTGTGCTCAAGTTGACTCCGGGTGATTGTTCCCCGTCACGAAGGGTCGTATCAAAAATCTCAATTTTTCGCACCTGCTCCACCTCCAGGTTATTTTTTCATCCAGGCCATCATGTCACGCAATCTTTGACCCACCTGCTCTATCTGATGTTCTCTTTCCATCCGGCGGCGAGCATTGAAAGAAGCACGGTTGGACTGGTTTTCCAGAATCCAGTTGCGGGCAAATGTTCCATCCTGAATTTCAGTAAGGATTTGTTTCATTTCTTGACGTGTTTCATCGGTAATGACGCGTTTTCCACTGCTGTAGTCCCCGTATTCTGCTGTATCACTGACGGAGTAGCGCATGCCGGCAAGTCCGCCTTCATACATCAAATCCACGATCAATTTCAGCTCGTGCAGACATTCAAAGTAAGCAATTTCCGGTGCATATCCGGCATCCGTCAGGGTTTCAAAACCGGCCTTAACCAGTTCGGATACACCCCCGCAGAGGACAGCCTGTTCGCCGAACAGGTCGGTTTCCGTTTCCTCTTTAAATGTGGTTTCAATGACACCGGCACGGGTTGCACCGATCCCACTTGCATAGGCAAGCCCGACATCCTTCGCCTGACCGGTGGCATCCTGTTCCACTGCCAGCAATGCCGGAACCCCGAACCCTTCGGTATAAACACGTCTTACCAGATGTCCAGGCCCTTTCGGAGCCACCATGACGACATCAACATCTTCCGGCGGTACAATCTGTCCGAAGTGGATATTAAAACCGTGTGAGAAAAAGAGGGCGTCCCCTTTTTTCAGATTGGGTTCAATTTGCTCTTTATAGATTTTGCCCTGCACTTCATCGGGCATCAGAATCTGGATGACATCCGCTTTAGCCGCTGCTTCATCGACGGGATATACTTCAAATCCGTCCTGCTCGGCCTGTTCCCAGGAACGTCCTTTGCGCAGTCCGATAATGACTTTAAATCCACTGTCTCTCAAGTTCTGGGCCTGAGCATGCCCCTGGCTGCCATACCCGATAACAGCTACCGTTTTTCCTTCCAGTGCCTGACGATTTACATCTTTTTCATAGTACATAGTTACCATTTTATGTTGATTCCTCCCCTGTGGATGATTTTTATTGGAATTTTAGACTTTTGCCGTAATGGCCCCTCTGGTCATGGCGGTAACACCCGTACGACAGAGTTGTTTAATGCCGTATGGTTTTAACAGCTGAATCAGGGCATCGACTTTCTCCGAATCCCCCGTCGCCTGAATCATCAGGGACTGTGGGCCGACATCAACAATAGATGCCCGGAAAGGTTCCACGATGCCGCTGATTTCAGTACGGTTCTGCGGAGTGGCTTCCACCTTGATCAATACCAGTTCGCGGGCCACCATCGGGAACGCACTGAGTTGCTGTACTTTAATGACATCAATTAATTTATGAAGCTGTTTCATCACCTGCTGCACGGTTTGTTCATTGCCGGACGTAACAATTATCATGCGTGACAATCCTTCTTCTTCGGATTGGCCGACGGTGATACTTTCTATGTTGAATCCCCGTTGTCCGAACAGATTGGCGACACGCGCAAGTACGCCCGGTTGATCATTGACCAGAATGGATATTGTATGTCGCTCGGTCATTTGTTGTCATCTCCCATTACCATTTGATCCAGAGTTGATCCCGGTGCAACCATCGGATACACATTTTCTTCCGGTTCCACGACGAAGTCGATGAGGGCCGGTCCGTCATGTTCCATGGCTTCTTTCCAGACTTTCTCCGCTTCGTCCGGACTCACGGCACGCATACCTTTAATACCGAAGGCTTCCGCCAGTTTGACGAAATCCGGTGCACAACTCAGGTCAATCTGGCTGTAACGGTTGTCATAGAAGATCTCCTGCCACTGTCTGACCATGCCGAGGCACTTGTTATTGATGATGACAATTTTAAGCGGCAGGTTCAATTCTTTAACCAGAGCCAGTTCCTGCATCGTCATCTGGAAACCGCCGTCTCCGGAAACCGAAATAACCAGTTTGTCGGGATGAGCCAGCTGGGCTCCGATCGCCGCCGGAAAACCGAATCCCATCGTACCCAGTCCTCCAGAAGAAATGAGAGAACGGGAATGTTGAAATTCATAGTACTGGGCCACCCACATCTGATGCTGCCCGACGTCAGTGGTGACAATGGCGTCTCCCCGAGTGGTTTCATTAAGTATTTCAATCACCCTCTGCGGCTTCAGCACATCATCCCGGTTCTGATAGGTGTAAGGATGCTGCTCTCTCCATTCAGATACCTGTCTGACCCACTCTTCCGTATCCCCTTTTTCCACTTTATCAAGGGCTCTCATCAGGACATGTTTGACGTCACCGACAATCGGAATCATGGTCTCGACGTTTTTGGCGATCTCAGCCGGATCGATATCGATATGCACGATTCTGGCATTGGGCGCAAACTCGCGGGTACGGCCCATTGTAATCCGGTCATCAAACCGGGCGCCGATGCCGATAAGCAGATCACAATTCAGGATGGCCTGATTGGCGGCGTAGTTCCCGTGCATCCCCGGCATACTCAGACAAAGCGGATGCCGGCGGGGAAAACCGCTGATTCCCATAAATGTGGTAATCACCGGGATCTGTGTTTTTTCGGCAAATGCGAGAAGCTCTTTTTCCGCTCCGGAGGAGACGACACCTCCCCCGGCCAGAATGACGGGCTTTCTGGCGGCCTTAACGGCGTCCTTCAGCCGTTCCATTTGAAGATAGTTGGGCTCAATTGTTGGGTTATAACCGCGGAGATCAACTTTTTCCGGATAATGAAATTCCGTTTTCGCTTCGTTGACATCTTTCGGGATATCTACCAGTACCGGTCCGGGCCGGCCTGTGGTTGCGATGGTGAATGCCTCTTTGACCACACGAGCCAGGTCCTTGACATCGCGAACGAAGTAGTTGTGCTTGGTAATCGGCATGGTAATCCCGGTTATGTTCGCCTCCTGAAACGCATCCGTTCCGATCAACTGTTGCTTGACATTACCGGTAAAAATAACGAGAGGGACTGAATCCATATGAGCCGTGGCGATTCCGGTTACCAGGTTGGTAGCTCCCGGTCCAGACGTGGCGAACACGACTCCCGGTTTTCCCGTGGCCCGGGCATATCCATCGGCAGCATGAATCGCTCCCTGTTCATGTCGGGGCAAAATATGATTGAGATGATTCTGGTACAACGAATCATAGACAGGTAACACCGCCCCGCCCGGGTAACCGAAAATATACTCAGTCTCCTCCAGGATCAAGCAGCGCAACAAGATTTCTGCACCTGACATCACTTCTCCCTGCTGAACAGGTGGTATGTTTTTACGAGTTGCCGTCATCGCTGCTTCAGCACTCATGATTTCTCTCCTCCTTGTAATCTTCTTCTCCCTGACTCTCTTCATAACCCAACCCAACACATGCCATTTCATAAAAGGTATTCATATAAAAGAAAGCCCTTTCACCCCCGTATTCCTTCGTTATGTGTTTGGGGCGAAAAGGCTCGCGGTACCACCCAAATTCGCTACATACCTCGCGATATGTAACCTCTGCAGGTAACCGTCCAATTAAAATCTCATATCATGACATGATGTCAAACGGCTACCTTTACATTTAACGCTGTATCACGGTCCGTCCCTACTCTTCTCTTGATTTCAGGAGGACAGCTCCAGGGCGAGGGATTCACAGACATACTACCTGCTCACAGCAACCGCAGGCTCTCTGGAAGTATGAAACTGCAAATCGATCCCTGTCATCGCTCTTGAAACTTATGCAGTTTTATTAAATTCATGAATAATTTGAACTTTCAATAAAAATATCAAGCCACTGCCGACAAATTCCACCTTAAAAAGGGTTCACAATTTTAAGGTCAGAACTTGCCGCAGAGGCTTTTATCCTCACGGTGTACATTTCTGTTGGACAGAAATGCCGGTATCGCTTGGTCCAGACCCTTTCATAACGAAGGCGGAACCCTAGATACCCTTCTGACACCTGCTTTATTCAGTTAAATTTTATTTAGGTGTTATTATAGTCAGGGTTTCAGAAAGTGTCAACAGGAAATTGATTTAATTTTTTCGAAAAATCTATTTTTTTAGTAAACGAGCGCTCGTTCACCTTCGTCTGGTAGAAAGAGAAAACGGTAAGTACCGTTGTGCACGTGAAAATGGGGAATATGGGAAAGATTTTTCGCTTTTCTTCAACATTGTTCTAGAATAGGGAAAAAAGCGGAAACAAGTTCCGCTTTTTTCATCACAACGGGAGGGAATTATGATGTGAAGGTTTGCCACCTGTCCCCTTTTTATACCAGCATCAACGACAGCGGATCCTCCAGAATCTCCCGAATCCGGTTGGTAAAGCGTACGGCATCCACGCCGTCGATCAACCGGTGGTCAAACGATAACGAGATATTCATGAAGTCCCGAATGTCGAACTCTTTCGTCTCCCGTGAAATAACCACCGGTCTGGTTTCTATTTTATGCGTCGCCAGGATGGCCACTTCCGGATGATTAATAATCGGTGTGGCGAACATACCCCCGATCGGTCCCACATTGCTAATGGTAAAGGTGCTTCCCTGCAACTCCTGAACCGCCAGTTTCTTCTCGCGGGCTCTTGTCGCCAGATCTTCTATTTCCCGGGCAATGTCGAGGATACTCTTCCTGTCCGCATGCCGGATCACCGGGACCAGCAGTCCATCATCCGTATCGGTGGCGATACCGATATGATAATATTTTTTCAATACCATCTGGTTATTTTCATCATCGACAACGGCATTAAAATGGGGGAATTCCTTCAGTGCCACCGTCACAGCTTTGACGATAAACGGAAGGTAGGTCAGCTTCGCTCCCTGGGCTTCCGCCATATGTTTCATTCGTTTCCGCACATCGATCAGTTCTGTCACATCCACCTGATCAAAATGGGTCACATGCGGAATGGTAAAGGCTGCTTTTACCATCCGTTCGGCAATCTGTTTGCGGATACCCCGGATATCAATCCGTTCCTCTTCCCGGACGTCATCCTCAACTTCCGTCACGACCGGTTCGGCCGCAGATGCAACAGCCTGTGTGGTCAACACTTCAACCGGCGCTTCCTTCTTTTTCCCGGCAGCAAAGTCACGAACGTCCTGGTCCATGATCCGGCCCGCGGGCCCGGTTCCGGTCACCTGTTCAATATCAATCCCCAGCTCGCGGGCCAGTTTGCGTGTGGCCGGAGCTGCGATGGCCCGACGACGACGAGGTATTGATTCCCTTTTTTGTTCATTTTCTGATTTCGGTTTCATCTCCCCGGGGGCTGATGCGGGTTGTTCCGTTCTACTATCCGTCTGAACCGATTCTGTCACACCTGCTTCATCGGTTTCAATCACCATAATCGTACTCCCCACAGGAACCACATCCCCCGGTTGCACCGGGATTTCTTTGACCCTTCCGCCAACTGGAGACGGAAGTTCCACACTCACTTTGTCCGTCTGTACTTCCAGGATCGGCTGATCCCTGTCGATTTGCTCGCCCGGCTCTACCAGAAGACGGACAATCTCACCTTCCGCCATCCCTTCCCCGACGTCCGGCAACTTAAACTCATAAGCCATTTTATCTCACCACTCTTGTCCAAAGTAAACGTGATCATAACAAAACATATTCGTTTCCAGAGTCACAAATGCGTTAATACTGCATCGTATCGACGATCCCCCGGCTGACCCGGTCCACATCCGGCATGTAAGCATCCTCCAGCGAAAACTGGGGTACCGGTACATCATAACCGGTAATCCGGGCGATGGGCGCTTTTAGATAAAACAGCGCTTCATCATTGATAAACGAGATCAATTCGGCCCCCACACCTCCGGTCCGGTGTGCCTCATGGACGATCACCACTCGACCCGTTTTTTCGACGGATTGCCTGATTGTCTCCCGATCAAACGGGTACAGGGTGCGCAAATCAATCACATCAGCCGACCAGCCGCGCTCCTGCTCCATTTTGCGAGCCGCCTGCAGAGCGACAGGAACCATGGTTCCCCAGGCGAGTACCGTCACATCCTCGCCTTCCCGGACCATCCGCGCCTGACCCAGGGGAACCGTATATTTCCCTTCCGGCACCTCCTGTTTTTCGGCACGATACATTTTCGTCGGTTCCAGAAAAATCACCGGATCGGGATCTTCAATGGCTGATATCAACAATCCTTTGGCATCATACGGGGTGGACGGCACGACCACTTTGACACCGGGAATATGCACAAAAATGGACTCCACACTTTCTGAATGAAGTTCCGGCCCCCGGATCCCTGCTCCATAAGGTGTGCGAATCACCATCGGCGCGTGATAGCGCCCCTGGGTTCTCATCCGGATACGGGAAACATGGGAGACCACCTGCTCAAATCCCGGGTAAATAAAACCGAGAAACTGAATCTCCACGACAGGAATCAATCCGTTTAAAGCCATTCCGACCGCAGTCCCAATAATGCCGGATTCCGCCAGCGGTGTATCGATCACCCGCTGCTCACCGAATTCAGCCAGTAAACCGTCGGTGGCACGAAAGACGCCGCCGTTCACCCCGATATCTTCACCCATGAGGATAACCCGGTCATCTTCCTGTAATTTGACTTTCATCGCCTGCTGAATCGCCTGTACCATCGTCAGCTTATCCGCCATCTACGCCAGCTCCCTTTCTTCCGGCTTCTCTTCCATCGAAACCGCTTCTCTTTGTTGTTGCTCGATGTTCCATGTCTTTTCAGCAAAAATATGTTCAAACATGTCGGCGACAGAGGCAGGTCTGAACGTTTCCATCTCCTGAACGGCTTTTTGCACCTTCTCTTCGGCTTCTTTGATCAAAGCCGCTTCCTTCTGGTCATCCCAGACCCCCTGAGCCACCAGGTATCGCTTCAGCCGATCAACAGGATCATATTTTTCCCGGCGAAGCTTTTCTTCTTTTTCCTGTTCCCGGTATTTCCGGGGATCGTCTGCCGTGGTATGGGCGCCATAACGGTAGGTCACCGCTTCAATCAGTGTGGGCCCTTCTCCCTTTCTGGCCCGCTCCAGGGCTTCCCGGGTCGCCATGTAGACGGCAAACACATCGTTTCCATCCACCCGTACTCCCTCGATATCGTATGCGAGGGCTTTCTGGGCAATGGTTTTGGATTTCATCTGTTTTGTCACCGGAACACTAATGGCATAACCATTGTTCTGACAAAAGAAAACAACGGGCGCATCATAGACCGAAGCAAAATTCAACCCTTCATGAAAATCGCCTTCTGACGTGGCGCCGTCTCCGAAATAGACAAGGGCGGCCGCATCTTCCCCTTTCATCCGCGACGCCCAGGCCGCACCTGCGGCATGCGGAATCTGGGTGGCAATCGGAACATAGGGTGGCAGAATATGCTTGTCTTCCGGTGGCACACATCCTTCAATCCGTCCCTTCCAGTAAAGCAGGACCTGCGTCATCGATTGCCCATAGGTCATCATCGCCGCATGGTCACGGTAAGTCGGAAATAACCAGTCGTTTTCCTGCAGGGCCAGTGCACTTCCCACCTGAGCTGCTTCCTGACCCTCAAAAGGGGCATAAGTCCCGATGCGCCCCTGACGCTGCAGGGTCACCGATTTCCGGTCGAAAATACGATTGATAACCATCCACTTATACATGGCAACCGCTTTTTCACCACTGATGACAGAATCGATCTCCTTTTTGAGTTCCCCTTCAGGTGACAATACCTGTTCAATCGGAAACAACTTCTCCATTGTGATAACCTCCCCCTGCTAGCCTTCTTCTGTTTACCCTCTGCGGACATTCCATTTCGGACGTTCGTTTCGGACATACAGACTGTTGATGTTTTTGGCTTTACGAATTCTTTCTTCCGCAAGAAATTTGGCGGCATCCATGCTTAAAATGTTTTCCTGGTCGGCAAGTTCATAGATGTTGTAGACCATATCATAGATGGCTCTTGTTTTTTTCAGGACGCGCTCTTTATCACTGCCATAGAGTTCATCGGCAACCTGGATCAGACCGCCGCTGTTCACCACAAAATCAGGCGCGTACAGGATCCCTTTTTCCCGGAGCATATGCCCGTGGGATTCTTCAAGCAACTGATTATTAGCGGAGCCGACTACCGCCTTGCATGATAATTTCCCGATGGTGTCGTCATTGACCACACCGCCCATGGCGCAGGGAACGAACATATCGACTTCAACCTGATAGATATCATCGGGTTTCACAACCTCAAACGGGTAGTTGGCACGTGCGGCTTCCTCTTTCATCTGATCAAGCGTTTCAGCGTTAATATCTGTGGCAATCACCTTTGCTCCTTCTTCCCAGAGCAGATGGACCAGTCGTCGCCCAACTTTGCCCAAACCCTGTACCGCAAATGTTTTTCCTTTGATCGAATCCGTCATCCATAAATACTGAGCGGTCGCCCGGATCCCCTGGAGGACACCAAGTGCCGTCGGGATGGAAGAATCACCGCTTCCCCCGTGTTCTTCAGGCAACCCGACAATACAATTAGATTCCCTGGATGCATAGACGAAGTCTTCAGTGGTTGTACCATATCGGTTCCCGTATAGAATCTGCCGTTTAGACTTTCAACAAAACGGCCGAATGCCCGAAACAATTCAGGTGATTTGTCAATCTTCGGGTCCCCGATAATCACCGCTTTTCCCCCGCCAAAATCAACATCGGCTGCCGCACACTTGTACGTCATGCCTTCGGCCAGACGAAGCACATCCTGCAGGGCCTCTTCTTCTGTTTTATAAGGCCACATCCGGCATCCGCCCAGCGCCGGCCCGAGTGTCGTATCATGAATCGCAACAATGGCCCGTAAACCGGATTCTTCATGATTACAAAACACAACCTGTTCATGAGTAGAAATCTTTTGAAAAACGGACATATCAACATCCCCTTCACATAAGTAATAACAATTATGTAAGCGCTTTAATTCGTCAACATAAACATAGGATGAAGAAACCCATCTTCATCCTAATCCCTCTACTCATGCTAATCCTCAACTGGTCGATATCTATTTATGACATTTTTTAAACGAAAAGGTTTGTTAACGTTATAATATCATTCGTTCACAAATCTTTCAATCTTTTTTACGCCCGTCTTTACTGCGTTAACGCGGTTTTTGACTGAATGATTCCAGCAAAATTTGGGCGACTTCCGGCCGGGTAAATTCGGGGGGAAGTGTTTTTCCACTCTTCAACATCCGGCGGACCCGGGTACCGGAAAGGGTGAGATGATCCGATTCAGGATGAGGGCAGGTCTTGAAGGTGGCCATTCCCTCACATCGCCGGCAATAAAAGCTGTGTTCAAAAAACAGGGGCACGATCTCCAGTTCCTCCCGGGCAAACTGCCTGAAAATCTGATGGGCATCATAGGTCCCGTAATAATCCCCGACTCCGGCATGATCCCTTCCCACGATAAAATGGGTACAGCCGTAATTTTTACGAATCAGGGCATGGTAGACGGCCTCCCTCGGCCCGGCATAACGCATGGAACCCGGAAACACGCCCAGTACCACTCTCTCCACGGGATAATAATGTTCAAGCAGGACCTGGTAGCTTTTCATTCGGATGTCCGCCGGAATGTCATCCGGCTTTGTTTCACCGACAAGGGGGTGCAAGAAAAGACCGTCAACCGTTTCCAGGGCTGCTTTTTGAATATATTCATGCGCCCGGTGAACCGGATTTCGCGTCTGGAAACCGACCACCTTTTTCCATCCCATCTCCTTAAAAATCCGGCGCGTATCTTCAGGCGTCAAATAAACCTGACGGAATGGGCCGGGATCGGGACGGTTGATCACATCGATCGGGCCGCCCAGATAGACGTCAGGACGTGAAAACAACTTCTTCACCCCCGGATGTCTAATATCTTCAGTCCGATAAACCATACGGGCTTCACGATGTTTGTCGGGCCGGAATTTATCCGTCACGGTCAGAACCGCATAGACAGTTCCACCCTCTCCTTTCAGCGCCACTTTTTCTCCGATGGAGATCCCGGCGGCCTGTTCCTCATCGATCGGCAGTGTCACCGGGATGGGCCACAGGGTTCCATCTGAAAGACGCATCTGTTGCACCACGGACCGGTAATCCTGCTGGTCCATAAAGCCGATCAGAGGTGAAAAAGCGCCGGTGGAAATACATTCGATGTCACAGATCGAATCTTTATCTACCATAATCTGCTTCAGGTCTTCCACTTCATCCATCAGTTCCTTTTGTAATTCCTGATCCGCGATGCGATTGATCAAGACACCGCCGTGCGGTGTAATAGAATGAATCACCGTCTTCCCTCCTCTATAACAGTTTGACTCCGCTTAGAAACAACATGAGGATAAGCCCGGACTGCACCCAGTTTTCAGGGATGCGGAGCGTCAAACGACTGCCCAGCAAAATACCGGGGATCGAGCCGGTCAGCAAATAACCAATGATCTGAAAATCGACGGTTCCGATCAACATGTGGGCGCCCCCGGCAGCCAGAGTCAAAAAAGATGCATGGGCAATGTCGGTCCCGACCAGCACAGCGGGCGTAAAAGATTTTAAAGCGGACAGGAATGCGATAAACACCGTACCGCTCCCGACAGAGGTCAAACCGACGAGACTGCCCCCAAATGCCCCGAGTAGCAACAGTTTCAGTCTTCCCGGCGGCTTCTTTATCTCACGAAAGTCTTTTTTTCCGTCATCCCTGCGGCACTTTCTCCACATGCGGCGGATCATTACAATCGAAACGATGATGAACGTGGCACCGAGACATTTTCCCAGCCAGCGTTCCGCTGTTTCAGGAGCACTGATCAGCATCACGTTCATGACCAGAACCCCACTTAAAGCCCCCGGAATACTGGTGAAGAGCAACCATTTTACGGTGGGAAAATGAACGGTGTGCTGACGAAGATGCTGCCAGAATCCAAACAACTTTGTGATTCCGGCAAAAATCAGATCGGTTCCAACGGCCACAACGGGATGAATGCCAAAAAACAGGATCAGCAGCGGGGTCATCAACAGGCCGCCGCCCATCCCCGTCAACCCGATCAGGGTTCCCACCAGAAATCCGGTCAGGACAAAAAGTGTCATCCTCGGTTCTCCTTTTATCTTGAAGCGTTATTGATGGAGGCCACATTCCAGCTTGGTCTTGCCTGCCCAGCGTCCGGAACGGGGATCTTCCCCTTTTGACACCGGACGGGTGCAAACACGGCAACCAATACTGGGGTAATCACGATCATGCAAGGGATGATAGGGAACCTGATTCTCTCTGATATAATTCCAAACATCCTGTGTACGCCAGGTTGCCAGCGGATTTAACTTAATCAGGCCGAATTTGTCATCCCATTCCACTTTACGGGCGTTAGCCCGGGTTGGTGCCTGTTCCCTGCGAATTCCGGTCACCCAGGCCCGGTAATTTTTAAGTACGTTCCGGAGCGGATCCACCTTGCGAATCCGACAGCAGAGGTCCGGGTCGGTTTCCCACAACCGGTCGCCATGTTTTTCAGCCTGTTCCTGCAGTGTCATATTAGGTTTGACCCGGATAAACGAGAGATTGTATGTTTGTGACAGACGGTCTCGGGTTTCGTAGGTCTCCGGAAAATGTTTGTCGGTATCCAGATAAAAGATACGGGGGTTGGAAGCAAGCTTCGCCAGCATGTCTACCAGTACGACATCTTCGGCTCCAAAGCTGCAGGCCAGGGCCATCTCTTCTCCAAATTGTTGCCATCCCCACTGGAGAACTTCCCGGGGTGATGCAGTTTCCAGACGGTCGGCCCACTGCCTGATTTCTTCCCGATCCATAAGGGTGTTCACCTTCCTCTAATACATCGTATTTAAGATACGATATCAGCATATGCCGGGTATAGGCTGGGTTGATACCCATTTTTTGAGAGTTGGGCCTGTTTTGGATGATTTAATTGGAAAGGAACCGGTGGAGGGGAAATGGGGGAAGGCTTTTCGCTATTTTTAAACAAATTGAAAATTGTAATATAATGTAAGGTGGTTATCCTAATCCCAGAGGTTATGATAAATATGAAACGAATGCTACAAATTTTAAAAAATATTCCTGGCATCATACTCGTCTTGCTGGTCATCAATCTTACTATATCTACTGCTAGATTTATGACCTATCCGTTTTTGGCCGTATATTTCAAGCAAACATTCGATTTAACGGCTGTTGAAGTTGGTTTTTTGATCGGCCTTTCCCCCTTATCTTCCATGCTGTTTAGTGTTATTGGAGGCAGGTTGTCCGATGTTTACGGTGTCAAAAGAATGTATTCTCTGGCCGTTTTAACAGCGGGAGTGTCACTTGCTTTCTATGGCATGGCGGACAGCTATATGATCCTTTGTGTTGTCTCGATCATCCTCGGCATGTCCTGGTCGGTCTACAATGTCAGCAACCAAACTTTACTTGCTGTAAATGCTAGCGAAAAAAATTCATCCAGGGTTTTTAGTTATAATTATTGGGTCTTTAACCTTGGTGGTGTTGTGGGTCCATTTCTCGGTGTAAGATTCATGAATTCTGGTCATTCACCTTTAGTATTATTTTTGTTCGCCGGGTTAATGCTGTTCATCGGTGTGAGCATAAGTCTGTATTTTTCAAAGAGAAACCAAAAAGAAGAAATGAATGATCCTAAAAGTGGAGATCAACAATCAACTTCTGAAAGGTTGTTTAGTAAGGAAGTTCTTAAGGTTATGGGGACTGACAAAGCCCTGTATTTAATGACAATCGCATATTTTTCAATTTTTTTTATAGAAGCACAACTGGATACGAATATTGTTCAATACCTGGAAAGTCATGTAGAAAATGGGGTGTTGCTATTTGGTAATATGTTGTCTTTAGGCATGGCCCTGGTGATCGTGTTACAACCTGTAGTGGCCCATTTTCTGGATAAAGCAAGTACCGGAAAGGTCATCATAACAGGCAGCACCCTCTACGCACTTGGACCTTTTTTCTTTATGCTTTCAGATACTCATATTTACTGGTACACGGGTATGATTCTCATGACACTGGGGGAAATCATCTTCTCCCCCCGGTTACAATCCCTGATCACCTTGCTTCCCAGAAAAGGTTACAAATCCACCTATTTCTCCATTGTGAATATGGGTGGTAATTTTGCGTTCTTCCTGGGGCCTGTCTTAGGCGGATACATATACGATTATTTGGGCATCACTCTCTTGTTTATGGTGTTAATTATCGCCGCCATTCTGTTCGGCACAGCTGTGATGTTGTCACATTTTTATCAAAATAAGTACCATAAAAACTCGAATTCAACTGTTTCCACATAAGAAAACGGTACGGTTTATCAACCGTACCTGCCTCTTTTTTTCCAAACTCACCTCTCCACTTCCGCTTTCGTCAAAGCCTCTGACAGATCCGCCTTCAAATCCTTCACATGTTCAATCCCCACCGACAATCGCAGGAGCCGATTACAGACGCCGGACCGCTCACGAAAATCACGGGGCATATCAGCGTGGGTTTGTGTTTCGGGATACGTCATAAACGTCTCAACGCCACCCAGGCTTTCCGCAAAGGCGATCAACTTCAGATGCCGGAGCAACGGCGCCACCCATTCCGCTTTTTTCAGGCGGAAGGATATCATGCCCCCGAACCCGTTCGCCTGTCCGGTCTGAATATGATAGCCCGGGTGATAGGGAAGTCCCGGGTAAAAAACCTCATCCACCATCGGATGTTCCTGTAAAAACTTGGCCAGCTCCATCGCATTCTGCTGATGTTTTTCCATTCTGAGGGCCAGGGTTTTCATCCCGCGCATCAAAAGCCAGCTGTCCTGTGGTCCGAGAACGGCTCCTGCCGTATTTTGCAAAAACCCGATTTTCTCCGACAACGCTTCATTGCCGGTGACAATCAACCCGGCCAGCACATCGTTGTGACCTCCCAGATATTTGGTCGCCGAATGAATCACGATGTCGGCTCCCAGCGTCAGCGGCTTCTGGTAGTATGGGGTCATGAACGTATTATCCACGATCGTCAGAATGCCGTGCGACTCCGCCAGTTTGGAAACCCGGACAATGTCGATGACGTGCAGGAGTGGATTGGTGGGTGTCTCGACAAAAAAGGCTTTTGTTTCCGGACGGATCGATTGCTCGACCTCCCTTAAGTCACAAAAATCGACATAGGTGAATGTGAGTCCCAGCCGGGTTAACCACTCTTCAAACAACCGATAGGTCCCGCCGTAAAGGTCCCGGGATACCAGCAAATGATCCCCCGAGGAAAACAGGCCCATGACCGTTTGTATCGCAGCCATTCCAGAGCTGCAGGCAAACCCCCGATCTCCTTCCTCCAGCGATGCGATCGATTCCTCCAGTACATCCCGGGTGGGATTGGCGGTTCGCGTGTAATCATAACCGGTGCTTTCACCCGGTCCGGGATGCCGGTACGCCGTGGCATAATAAACCGGAAAATTAATTGCGCCTGTCTTCTCTTCTCTTGTAGAACCGATCTGAGCCAACTTTGTTTCGATACGCTCCATTTTTTTACTCCTTTCTTCCTGAAATGGCTGCTTCCTGCGGGAAGATTCCGATTCAGGCCCCTGCCACCCCGATAATCGTCATCCCACGAAAAAAGACCTTTCGTCAAGAAAGGCCTTTTGTCCGATATATGACAACCAGAGCCCTTCTTATCTCTCGGAACACTCGTTCCGCAGGAATTAGCACCGCTACAGGGTCAACACACTCCCTGCCGGTTGCCGGGTTTCATCGGGCCAGTCCCTCCACCTCTCTGGATAAGCGAGCGTCAAATTCAGTTTTAAGTCATGCTACATGGAATACGTTTAATATAAAGTATTCCAACCTGTTTTGTCAATATTACAGCTGGGATTCGATCTTGAGGGCAATTTTACCGAACTTGGATCCCTCATCCATTCTCTTTAACGCCGACACGGCTTCGGACAACGGATAGACCCGGTCCAGCACAGGTTTGATCCCGTGTTTCTCCACAAACGCCAGCATCTCTCTGAACTCCACGGCATTTCCCATGGTCGTCCCCAGCAGATTATACTGTCCGTAGAAAAAGGAACGCAGGTTAAACTCCACCACGTCGCCGGCTGTCGCACCAAACACGACAATCGTACCCCCCGGGCGCAATTGAGCCATGGATTTATCCCAGGTCGCCGCTCCGACACTTTCAATGACGATGTCCGCTTTTTCGCCGTTTAATTGCTGATCCCAATCTCCCTGACTGTCGATGGCGACATCCGCCCCCAGTTCCAGTCCTCTGCGACGGTTCTCTTCACTGCGGGACGTGACGATCACCTTCGCTCCAACGGCTTTTGCCATTTGCACCAGATAGGTGGCCACACCGCTGCCAATCCCCGGGATGAGCACCGTTTGGCCGCCATCCACTTTCCCACGGGTAAACAGGGCTCGATAAGCGGTTAGAGCAGAAAGTGGCAGTACGCCTGCCTCTTCCCAGGACAGAGATGCGGGCTTTGGCTCCACCTGATCCGCTGAAATCGTGATGTACTCGGCAAAGGTTCCGTGCTCCGGGTGACCGAGAATTTCAAATCCCGCCGGTGGGGCATCAACTTGATCGGGCCAACGCAGACTGGGATTAATCACCACCTCATCACCGTCCTGAACCCTGTCCACATCCGGACCCGTTTCCACCACCACACCGGCACCGTCAGAACCGAGAACAACAGCCGGGTCCTGTTCCGATCTCCGGTAGAGAACGAGGTGATCACGCCGGTTCAGGCCCGCATATTTCAGTTTTACTTTAACCTCTCCCGGCCCCGGATTTGCATCCGCCATCTCCACATATTTAACACTTTCCAGACCGGGTCTGCCTTCATGTACCACGGCTTTCATATGTAAATCCCTCCATCTCAAACATTTATCCCAATCTTACCATGATTTCCGATTCGATCAAAAAACAGGTTTGTTTTTCACACCGTTTTACACGTAAAATAGAAAGAAAGAATATATACAAAAGGAGTCTGCTATGGCATTATCCATTCAATCCATTTATGACCGGGTTCAGGGGAGAAAAGCAAACATTCTGGGGCAGGACACGAGTACCGGTTCTGCCGTCCTGCTCCCTCTCATTAAAAAAAATAACCAGTGGCAGGTCCTGTTCGAAGTCCGCGCCCATCATCTGAACAGACAACCGGGAGAAATCAGCTTCCCGGGAGGAAGAGTGGAAAAAAACGACCGGAATGAAAAAGAAACAGCCATCCGTGAAACCTGCGAGGAACTGGGACTGTCCCCAGGTGACATTGAGATCATCGGTGATCTGGATATTGTGATGACGTCCTACCAATTCATGATTTATCCGTATGCAGCTCGTATTAAAGAGAGCGCTGTAATCCGGCCCAACCCGGATGAAGTCCATGAAATATTCAGTGTTCCGCTCGATTGGCTCCTGGACCATGACCCCCTTGTTCACTACGTCAACCTGGAAGTCAAGCCCGATCCCGATTTTCCTTATGACTTGATCCCGAAGGGCCGTCATTATCCCTGGCGCACACGCCGGATGGTTGAATACTTTTATCAGTACGGGGATTATGTCATCTGGGGGCTCACCGCACGCATCCTGCATCACTTTCTGACCCTGATCCGATCCTGAAGATTTACAGGGAACTGATCGAGGATTTTTCCTGTTTCTGGGTCATGCAGGCCCCGGTCAGCACAATCAGCAGTTCGCAGATACGGAGATCAGCATCGTAAATATGAACCTCATACACTTTTTTAGAAAAAATGTGGCTGTTCTCGCCGAAATATGCCGCCGTCTCTCCCTGTTCGTCCAGGATTCTGCAGGCCATGGCTGTCTCAGGCGGTTGAATGTAATAATTCTTTTTGTTCTGCAGGTTCCGGTAACGATAACGAAATTTGCCGGGCTGCCAGAAATAGCGGTTTCTTAATTTGCCGAGGACCTGCCTGGACGTGTCACAAACCACCCAGCGATTGGACAGCAATCCGAACGATCCATACAGTTGCAACCGATCTCTGTGATCATAAACTTCGACGATGGGCGACAGCACACTTTTGATATGAATGTAGCCCACTTTTTCCTGCTGGTCGTTCATGATGTCGGTCCGGCCGGTTGTAAAAAAGTTCTCATCCAGGTAGAGGGTTCGATATTGATCCACCCTGCTTTCACCTCCGGGAAATATTAGGGTCCCTTCCTTCCTCTTAGCACCATCACCGCCTGAAAATACTCTTTATCTTCAATCATCTTCAACTGATGTAACTCTTTAAGTTCTTCTTCCATGAGCAGGTCATCCCCTTCCGGATCCCCTGTGTACACCAGAATACCAAACCGTTTCAACAACTGAATCACATCACCGCGGGTTCGAATGGACGGCTTGTTCATACCCATCGTGCTCCTTTTACCAGACTATGTAAAAAATGTTTGTATTACAACCTTATTATACGTCATATAGCGGTAAAATCGGAGATAAGATAGGCTGAAATATTTATAATCATTATTAAAAAGGTTTGACGTTAATTTAGAAGTTTGTATAATAAGGAAAGTGTTACAGTATAAGATAGAAAGAGGAGAGATACCATGGAGAACCAGAAAGTTATCCTTTACAGCAGTACGGGATGTTCCTATTGTGAAAGAATTCGGAACGATCTGAAAAACTGGGGACTGGATTTTGAAGAACGAAATGTAACGGAAAATCCGGATTATTTTGAAGATCTTCATGAAAAAGGGATTTTCTCCAGCCCGGTTGTCTTCATCGATGACAAACCCTTTATCGGGTACCGCCCCAATGCCATGAAAGAATACCTGGGCATTGAAAACTAAAAACAAATAACGTGTTCCCACATAGTTCCCGTAAAAAACGGGAACTTTTTTAATAATTATCTTCCGGGCAAGTTCAACTGATTATTTTTGTTTTTAATTTGGAATAATTATAAAAAAGTATTGACTATAATTTTAAAGCATATATAATAATATTAAAGATTAATTTAGAATGGTTATAAAAAAGGAGCGATACGATGAGTAAACATAAGGTACTTTTATACAGCAGCACAGGTTGTCCGTATTGTAAAAAACTGAGAAATCATTTTGAAGAGTGGGGACTGGAATTTGAAGAACGAAACGTAACAGAGAATCCCGATTATTTTAATGACCTGCATGAAAAAGGGATTTTCTCCAGCCCTGCTGTATTCATTGACGATAAACCGTTTATCGGGTACCGTCCCAATGCGATGAAAAAATATCTGGGCATCGAAGATGAAACACCTCAAACGGCGGAAAAGCCCGATGCCGAACCCGGTGAAATCTTCCAGGACGTGACACCGGAAATTTTAAACGAAGAATATGATCTGGTCTGCATCGGAGGCGGTCCCGCCGGTACATCTGCAGCGGTCTACGCCGCCCGGGGAAAACTGAAAACCCTGGTCATCGACAAGGCGCCGACATCCGGAACGCTGGCTATCACCCACAAAATCGCCAACTACCCGGGTGTACCGGAAGAACTGACGGGACTGGAATTGCTGACCCGGATGCAAAAACAGGCGAAAGATTTCGGTGCGACCTTCGTCAACAGCAACGTCCTGTCCGTGGATTTCTCAGGCGATGTGAAAACACTGGAGTTGCCCGAGGGCATGGTTAAGGCTAAATCCGTGTTTATCGCTGTCGGGGCCAAGGGACGTTCCAATAAAATCAAGGGGGAAGAAGAACTGACTGGTCGGGGCGTCAGCTATTGTTCCACCTGTGACGCCGCCTTTTTCCAGGATAAAACCATCGCCGTCGTCGGTGACAATGAAGAAGCGGTCAGTGAAGCGATCACCCTCAGCAAATTTGCGAAAAAGGTGTTGTTCCTGATCCCCGGAAAGAAATTATCCGGTGAGGCTGATATCAATGAGGTTAAACCCTACGAGAATATCGATATTTTGTGGCAGCACCGTGTCAAGGAAATCAAGGGAGAGAACCGTCTGGAAAGCATTGTGGTCCAGACTGCGGACAAGCAACTGGAAACCTGGGAAGTAGACGGCCTGTTCCTCTACCTGGCCGGTAACCGTCCGGGAACGGATTTCCTGAAGGATGCCGTGGAGCGGGATGAAGACGGTTATGTGATTGTGGATGAATACCTGCAAACCAGTGTTGAAGGGGTATTCGCAGGAGGAGACGCGAGACGCACGCCGATCAAGCAGGCGGTCATCTCTGCAGCTGACGGTGCGATTGCGGCGATGGGAGCCGATAAATACGTGAACAAGCGTAAGAAGATGATCCCGCAATACAGTTGATTTGAGCCCGTTGGGATTGAACGGATTAAGGTTGGATATAGTGAAATTCCCGCTGATGAGGCGGGGATTTTTTTTTGGATTGGGGTATGGTGATTGAGTTGCATCGAGATGCGGAGTATGAGAAAATCCTAGACTGGGGCGGGGCAGTTATCGGGGCGAGACGGGTGATCTGCTGTGAGAACAGAAAGGGAGTGGCCGGGAGTAAGACGGAGTGTCAAAAATAAGTTCATTTTTTTCCGCTATTCCCGCAAATGAGCGATCCCTCGAAAAAATAGCGGAAAATGTTTCCGTAAACAACAACATTTAATATTATGCGAAGTATTGGGACACGAATAGCGAAACAATTTTCCTCTATTTTTAATAAACAGGCCCGAATCATTAAATAGATGAAAAAAGTTCCGTTATTGTTTGGGTCAGTTAAATATTATGTGAAGGGTTACTCATTGACTCATCTATCAATCCCTTAATAACCAACCCACTCTTCAAAAAAGCAGCATCTTCAAATCAAACAAACTTCATCCCTCCAACAACGAGACCATACCTGTCAAATCACCCTAACCTATCAGCCCATTCAACAATCCCAAGCCTTCCCCACCAGACCGCTTTTCCATACCTCTGGCAAGATTCCCGACAAGACGAAGACCGGCCGAGCGAAGCGAGGTGACAGGCGAGTCTTTCGGGAATTCAACACCACTACCCTGACAAACTCCATCCCTCCAACAACCAGGCCCAACCCATCAAATCACACCATCCAGCCATCCCAACAACAATCCCAAGCCTTCCCCACCAGACCGCTTTTCCATACCTCTGGCAAGATTC
>JACDOE010000010.1 GCA_017656255.1 Bacillaceae bacterium | reverse complement strand
AAATTTTAAAATAGGGCTAAACCGACGTTTAGCCCTATTTTAATCGACAGTCTCAGGTTTTCCCTTATTTTCGACCCATCTGACCAGACCGACCCCGACCGACCTGGCCAGAGCGACCAATCCGATCTGCAACGTGACCGATTCAATCCAATTTGACTCGACCACCGAACCCCATCGGATACCCTTTTCCCTCCCTGGCAGTTCCCGACACAACCAGCACACTTAAACCACCACCCCACCAGGCAAGCCCAATACACGAACCAAACGTTTTTTTCACCAAACCCAAAATCCAATAATCTCACGCAACCAATAGATCTACACCTCAAATTAAACCTAAAACGGAGGGATCTCTCATGACCATGTCATCAAGTGAAATTCGCCAGAAATTCCTGGACTTTTTTGAATCCAAAGGGCATCACATTGAGCCCAGCGCACCGCTGGTGCCGCATGATGACCCCAGTCTGCTCTGGATCAACGCCGGAATGGCGCCGCTGAAGAAATACTTCGACGGGCGTGTCGTACCGGACAACCCGCGCATCGCCAATTCCCAGAAATGTATTCGGACCAACGACATTGAAAACGTGGGAAAAACAGCCCGCCATCACACCTTTTTTGAAATGCTCGGAAACTTCTCCATCGGCGACTACTTCAAAAAAGAAGCTATCCACTGGGCCTGGGAGTTTCTGACCGACCCCAACTGGATCGGGTTTGACCCGGACAAACTGTCCGTCACCGTCTATCCGGAAGACGAAGAAGCCTTCAACATCTGGAACCAGGAGATCGGGCTGCCCAAAGAACGGATCATCAAGCTCGAAGACAACTTCTGGGACATCGGGGAAGGACCCTGCGGTCCCTGCTCCGAGATCTTCTATGACCGCGGTGAAGCATTCGGCAACGACCCGAACGATCCGGAACTCTATCCCGGCGGGGAAAATGAGCGCTATCTGGAAATCTGGAATCTGGTTTTTTCCCAGTTCAACCATAACGCAGACGGAAGCTATACGCCGCTTCCCAAGAAAAACATCGACACCGGGATGGGGCTGGAACGGATGGCATCCGTGCTACAGGATGTGCCCAACAACTTTGAAACCGACCTGTTCTTCCCGATCATTCAGACCACGGCGGAAATGGCCGGTGTCAAATACGGTGAAAAAGACGAATTTGATGTGGCGCTCAAAGTGATTGCCGACCATGTCCGTACCGTTACCTTTGCCGTCGGAGACGGGGCACTTCCGTCCAACGAGGGACGGGGTTATGTTATCCGCCGTCTGCTTCGTCGTGCCGTGCGTTACGGAAAAGTGCTCGGCATCCATGAGCCGTTTATGTACAAATTGACTGCCGTCGTGGGCGAGATCATGGGCTCTCACTATCCGGAAGTGGTGGACAAGCGTGACTTTATCGAAAAGATCATCAAAACTGAAGAGGAGCGCTTCCATGAAACTCTCAACGAAGGACTAAGCATCCTGCAGGATATCCTCGATACCATGAAAAAAGAGGGACGTACGCAGATCTCCGGTCAGGAAGCGTTCAAACTCTACGACACCTACGGTTTTCCGCTGGATCTCACCGAAGACTTTGCCGGCGAACACGGGTTTAGCGTTGACCATGAAGGCTTTGAAGCGGCCATGGCCGAGCAGCGGGAGAGAGCCCGTGCCGCCCGTCAGGATGAAGGCAGCATGCAGGTTCAGGGAGGCGCCCTCAATGAATTGAACGTTGACAGTGAATTTGTTGGCTATGATCAGCTTGCTGCCAGTGCCCGCGTAGAGGCGATCATCTATGAGGATCAATTCGTTGATTTCATCGGTGAAAGTAAAAAGGCACAGGTGGTCCTTGACCGGACCCCGTTTTATGCCGAGAGCGGGGGACAGGTAGCTGACAAAGGGCTCATCACCGGCAACAACGGCACGCTGAAAGTGGAAGATGTACAGAAGGCCCCCGGCGGACAGCATGTGCATACCGTTCTGGTAGAACGCGGAACCATCCGGGTCGGTGATGAAGTGGAAGCCCAGGTGGATGCGGCATCCCGGACCGACATCATCAAAAATCACTCGGCCACGCACTTGCTGCATCAGGCGCTGAAAGATGTCCTGGGTGATCACGTCAACCAGGCCGGTTCACTGGTGGCACCGGACCGGTTACGTTTTGACTTCAGCCACTTCGGCCCCGTAACAGAAGAAGAACTGCAGAAAATCGAGGATATCGTCAACGAACAGATCTGGCGCAATGCTGAAGTTGAGAAAATGTACAAGCCACTTGAAGAAGCCAAAGCGATGGGAGCGATGGCCCTGTTTGGTGAAAAATACGGGGAGATCGTACGGGTCGTACGTATCGGTGATTACAGCCTGGAACTGTGTGGAGGCTGTCACGTCAATCATACGGCGGAAATCGGGCTGTTCAAGATCGTCAGCGAGAGCGGGATCGGGGCTGGAACCCGCAGAATTGAAGCTCTGACCGGCCGCATGGCTTACCAGTATCTGAATGAGCAACTGGACATTCTGCGCCGGGTTGCTGCAGATCTGAAGGTGAAACTGCCGGATGTTCCCGGACGCATCGACGCCCTGAAACAGCAGGTTCGCGATCTGGAGCGGGAAAATGAATCCCTTCGCGACAAAATCAGTCATATGGAAGCGAAAGATCTGGAGAGTCAGTTTGAAGAGATTAACGGCATCCGCGTCCTTTCTGCCAATCTGCCGGGTGTAACCATGGAAAACCTGAGAAATATTGCAGATGATTTGAAACAGAAGGTAAAATCTGGTATTGTAGTACTGGGAACCAGTACCGGTGATAAAGTAAATCTTATTGCGGTTGTCACACCGGATCTGGTTGAAAAGGGTTATCACGCCGGAAAATTGATCAAGGAAGTTGCATCTCGCTGCGGCGGTGGCGGCGGTGGACGCCCCGATATGGCACAGGCGGGAGGAAAACAGCCGGAAAAATTGAATGAAGCACTGGATTATGTCAAAGACTGGGTAAAAGCCCAATAAAAAATATTTCACTTGTCACTGAAGGTTCATCAAAGGTAGAATAGAAACAAGCCAAATTTAGCGAAACTCCTTTGAAATGAGGTGTGACGGATGAGTTCCATGGACAGGACTATGAAATTCAATATGAAGACGGAAGAAGTGGAGATCAGTGCCCAGGAAGCACTTCTCACAGTCTATCAGGCTCTGGAGGAGAAAGGATACAATCCCATCAACCAGATCGTCGGCTACCTTCTGTCCGGAGACCCGGCTTATATCCCGAGGCACAACAATGCCCGCACCATTATTCGCAAACTGGAAAGAGACGAACTCATCGAAGAACTGGTCAGATCTTATCTGAACCAGCACAGCAGGTAAAAGCGATGAATATTTGCCGCTTTCCGTTGCCACACTAAAAAACAGGAGTCAGTAAACAATGAGAATCATGGCACTTGATGTCGGGGAGAAGACAATCGGTGTTGCGGTCAGTGATGAAATGGGCTGGACTGCCCAGGGCATCGAAACGATCCGTCGCCGTGATCTTCAAACGGACATCAGACGTTTACAGGAACTTGTCAATGAATATCAGGTCCGTCACATCGTCGTAGGTCTTCCCAAAAATATGAATGGATCCATCGGTTTCAGAGGGGAGGAATGTCAGCGTTTTGCCGGACAGCTGGAAGCGTCGCTGGACCTCCCCGTTACCATGTGGGATGAGCGACTGACCACCATGGCCGCTGAACGTGCCCTTCTCTCAGCCGATGTCAGCCGTAAGAAACGCAAACGCGTCATCGACAAGATGGCTGCGGTGATGATCCTTCAGAGTTATCTGGATTACAGGGGAAACCAGTTGAAGGAGTGAAACAGGTCATCCACCGGCCTGTAAATTTTGAAAGAAGGGATGATAATTTTCCTATGTTGGATGGGATTGAAGTCGGTGAAACAATCACCCTGACCGAAGAAGGCAATGAGGAGTTTGAAAAAGACTTTACCATTATGTATGCATTCGATATTGAGGACCAGACCTATCTGTGCCTGGTTCCGGTCGAACAGCAGACCGAGGAAGAATATGATGTCTATTTCCTGCGCTACAACGGAACGGATACACTGGAACCCATTGAAGATGAACAGGAATGGGAAAATGTCCAGCAGACTTTTGAAACACTGGTTCATGAAGCAGAAACTGATGACCAGCAAGGGTGATGACCTTGTCCTCGAACCGGCCGCTGGCCAGAGAAATACAACTGTTGCGTGAGAAAATCGGATCCCGGCTGTCACTGCAGGAAGATGCACAGGAAGTTCCCTGCCACATCGTTGCGGAACTGGAAATCAGCGGAGAATTTTATGCCTGTCTGCTTCCGCAGGACGCCAGACGGGATGATCTCTATATCTACCGGTATCAGCTGGATGGCGATCATCACCGGGTGGAACCGATTGAGGATGACCAGGAATGGGAACAGGTAGCAGACGCCTATGATGAATGGTTGTATTTCAAACATAAGGAGAACGGCTGATCTTCAAGCAGGTTCAGCCGTTTTTTTTATTTTCCCCGTTATTGTATAATGGAATCTGGTGAGAGGAGGGGAATCCTCGTGGGATTCAAAGAAAATCAATCTGGCACGAATATCTGGAAAATACTCATCATTTCAGTCATGACAGTCGTTATCCTGGGAATTGCCGGTCTGGGAGGCTTGGCTGCCTACATTTTCAGTAATCTTGAGCCAGTCGAAGCGTCCGGGGATGTGGAACCGGTTATCGTCACTATTCCGTCCGGAGCGACCAGCTTGAAGATTGCTCAGATTCTGGAGGATAACGGACTGATTAAAAATGCTACTATCTTTAATTACTATATTAAATACACGGAAAAAGGGAGCCAGTTAAAGGCCGGGGACTATCAATTCACACCCGGCGTATCCAAGGAAGAGATTCTGGAAAAACTGGTCAAAGGCGATACCTATATGGAAACCTTCACCTTTACCATTCCGGAAGGGTTCACCGTCGAGCAGATTGCGGACCGGCTGGCTGCACAGGAACTGGTGGACCGGGAAACTTTTTTAAAAGAGGTTAATGAGGGTCAGTTTGATTACGACTTTGTCAAACAGATTCCGGACAATCCAGACATCAAATACCGCCTGGAAGGCTACCTGTTTCCCGAGACCTATGAAATGGAAGTCGGGGCCACTGAGCATGATATTATCAACCGCATGCTAAAACAATTTGACACCGAATTTAAAGCAGAATGGCAACAGGTCATGGAACAGAAAAGGCTGACGATACATGACGCTGTCACCCTCGCTTCCATCGTGGAACGGGAAGTCCGCTCCGATAAAGAACGGGCCAAAGTGGCAGGCGTTTACTACAATCGAATGGCCATCGATATGCTGCTTCAGGCGGATGCCACCATTCAGTACATTCTGGGAGAACAGAAGGAAATCGTGACCTATGAGGATCTGGAGATCAAAGATCCTTACAATACCTACATTCAAAAAGGACTTCCTCCCGGACCGATCGGAAGCCCGGGACGCAAATCCCTGGAAGCGGTGGTTTATCCTGAAGAACACCCGTATTTCTATTACGTGACCAAAAAAGACGGATCCGGCGAGCATTATTTTGCCGAGACATTTCCCGAGCATCAGCGAAACATCGCCAAAAGCAAACAGAACCAGCGCGAGCTGGGAACGGAGTGACCATTGATGACGATCACGGACCCGAAAACAGAGGCCTATCTCCAGCAACTCGTTCCCCCCAGAACGCCGCTGCTTGAACGGCTGGAACGGGAGGCCGCGCAAGAAAATATTCCGGTTATGCAGCTGCCGGCGATACAGTTTCTCGCCACCCTGGTTGCCGCCCGGCAGCCGACCCGGATTTTGGAAGTAGGAACAGCCATCGGATACTCCACCATCTGGCTGGCCCTGGCCGCTCCCCGCGCCCGGATAACCACCATGGAACTGGATCCGGACCGGGTCACGCGCGCCCTGAACAACCTGGAACAGGCCGGAGTACGGGACCGGGTGGAAGTGATCGAAGGAGATGCCCGGGATGGTTTGCCTGATCACTATACCTTTGATCTTATTTTTCTGGATGCGGCCAAGGGGCAATATCGCACTTATTTTGACTTATATTTTCCCCGGTTAAAAGAACAGGGGATTCTCGTCTGTGACAACGTGCTGTTTCGCGGCATGGTGGCGGAAGATGAGCCCCCCTCCGGCCGTTACAGACAGCTTGTTGAGAAACTGAAGGCATTTAATGCGTATTTGAGCCGCCATCCGCAACTGGACGTGTCTTTTATTCCGGTCGGGGACGGACTGGCGGTTGGCGTAAAAAGAGGTGAAACCGATGAAGAAACCGGAACTGCTGGCAACGGCAGCTGATTTTGATGAACTGAAAGGCGTCATCGAAGCGGGTGCCGATGCTGTTCATATAGGAGGCGAAAAGTACGCCCTGCGCACCCCCGGCAGGTTTAGCATGGAAGAGATCCGCACGGCCGCCGCATACACCCGGGAAAAAGGAGCGAAGCTCTATGTTGCCGTCAACAGTCTGATGCATAATGAAGACCTGGACGGCCTGCCCGCCTATCTGTCTGAACTGGGAGAAGCCGGTGTGGATGCGATTGTATTCAGCGATCCGGCAGTCTTGATGACGGCGCGGGCGGAGATTCCCGAGATACCGCTTCATTTCAGTACGGAAATCACGACCACCAATGTGGCGACCATCAATTACTGGGCATCCCGGGGAGCAAGTCGTGCCGATCTCGCCCGGGAGCTGAATATGGAAGAGATTATTGAAACCAAGGAGCAGGCCAATCTGGAGATCCAGGTTCAGGTGCACGGCATAATGTGTATGTTTCACTCGAAGCGGGATCTGGTTACCAACTACCTGACCCATCGCGGAGAAGACCGGGACCGGGATACGTCACTTGAGCGCCGTTTATTTATCAGGGAAGAAAAAAGGGAAGATTATAAATACCCCATTTACGAAGATGATCACGGTACCCATATCATGAGTGCCGAGGATGTCTGCATGATTGACCACCTGTCGGAACTCCTTGACGCCGGCATCGACAGCCTGAAAGTGGATGGGTTGATGAAATCGGCGGATTACCAGATTAACGTGGTGAAAGCGTACCGGGAAGCTATCGATCTGTATCTGGAGAACCCTGTTGACTATGAGCAACAGGCGTCTGAACTGAGACAACAGTTAGAAGCGATGCAACCTGACGGACGTCCGCTGACCACCGGATTCTTTTTCAAGGAACAGATCTTTTAGTTAGGATAAAAGTGTGTAAAAAGGGGGGAACTCACATGTCGTCAACCATTACGGTACCAGATAAAAAAATCGTCCGGCCCAGACTCGAGAAGCCGGAATTGCTGGCGCCGGCCGGCAATCTGGAAAAATTGAAGTGTGCCGTTCATTACGGAGCGGATGCTGTCTATATCGGCGGACAGCAGTACGGGCTCCGTGCCAACGCTGACAACTTTTCCTTTGAAGAGATGGAAGAAGGCGTCCGTTTTGCCCATGAACGGGGCGCCAAAGTATTTGTCGCCACCAATATTATCGCCCATAATGAAGATTTACCCGGCGTGCATGATTATTACCGAACGCTACAGGATATCGGCATTGACGCCGTCATCGTGGCCGACCCGGCCCTGATCCAGGCCTGCAGGGAGGCTGCTCCCGATCTGGAAGTTCATCTCAGTACCCAGACTTCGACGGCCAACTGGCAGGCGGTCAAGTTCTGGAAAGAGGAAGGGGTCTCCCGGATCGTGCTGGCCCGGGAAGTTTCCCTGGAGGAGATTCGCCAGATCAAGGAACATGTGGACGTGGAGCTGGAAGTCTTTATTCATGGTGCCATGTGCATTTCCTACTCGGGACGCTGCGTCCTCTCCAACCATTTTACGGCGCGGGATTCCAATCGGGGCGGTTGTTGCCAGTCCTGTCGCTGGAAATATGATCTATTCGAAGAAGGACCGGATGAGGATGCCCTTCAGGCAAACGTGGGTAAACGGGAAATTCCGCTGTTTAACGAACAGGATGATCCGTTCACGATGAGCTCCAAGGATTTATCGATGATCCGCCACATTCCGGACATCGTCGATCTTGGCGTGGAAAGCTTCAAGATTGAAGGGCGGATGAAGAGTATTCACTACGTGGCTACCGTCGTCAAAGTCTATCGTCAGGCGATCGACGCCTATTGTGAAGATCCCGACAACTATGAACTGAAACCCGAATGGATCGAAGAATTGAAAAAATCGGGACATCGTTCGGCGACCAGCGGGTTCTTTTATGGAAAACCGGGACATGAAGATCAGCTGTTCCATGAAGCGGAAGAACATGCGCAGTATGAATTTGCCGGCCTGGTTGTCGATTATGACGAGCAGACGGGTATCGCCACGGTTCAGCAGCGCAATCACTTCAAACCGGGACAGGAAGTGGAATTTTTCGGACCCGACTATACCTTCGTCCAGACCATCGATACCATCTGGGATGAGGACGGGAACGAACTGGATGCCGCCCGCCATCCGCTGCAACTGGTCCGGATGAAAGTAGACCGGCCCGTTCGGCCGCGGGATATGATGCGAAAAGAGAGTGTCTAATCTGCCATTAAGAAGGTATAAATCCTCTTTTACACCGGCAAAAATGGAAGTAAATCGGTGTGAAAGGGGATTTTTATTGTGGAAACCGCTCCGAAGTCCACCAAACGTCGCATGTTTGCGACACTTCTGGTGATCAGCTTCATGATCGCTCTCCTGTGGTCGCGACTGGCCTGGATTCAACTGGTCGATACCCGCCACTTTTCCGATCAGGGGATTGATCTGGTCCGCCAGGCCGTCAAGCAGCGTCAGCAGAGTCTAGTGCTGGACACCGGACGGGGAGATATCCTGGATCGGGAAGGCCGTCCCCTCACCGGTAAAAAGACACAGGCCCTGATCATTTTTCCCGTGGTCCGGCATGAAGACCGGACGGATGAATTGCAAAAAGTAGCCCGTCAATTGCAGATCCCCGTCGATGAACTGATCCGGTTTGTCAAGCATTTGAAACAGCCGGCGGTGTATCGGAATCGACGTGGTGAAATCGTGCGTTTAACCCCGATGGAGGCTGAAGCGGTTCAGGAAATGAACATACCCGGTATCCTTACGTTTCCCGTCAAAGAACGTTACCCTTCGGATATGATGGCGGCACAGGTGATCGGCTACATCAGCCAGAACCCGGAGGCCATCAGAACCCGTTACCGGGAAGAATGGGAAGACGGGATTCTTCATCTGGACAGCCTGATCGGCGGATCCGGCCTGGAGCGCAGTTTCCAATCTTTTTTGCATGGAGTGGGGCCGACGACCGTTTCCTATTTTGTCGATGCCTACGGCAATCCATTAAAGGGGCTGGATGTTCGTTTGTATCAGCCTGAAAATCAGTTTTATCCCCTCTCACTGGTCACCACCCTCGATCTGGAGTTGCAGCGGGAACTGGAGCAGCTTGCGGACCGGCAGGGCCTTCATAAAGGGTCGGTTGTGGTGCTGGATGTGGAAAGCCGGGAGGTGCTGGCGATGGTCAGCCGGCCCGGGTTTGATCCCAATCAGGTGGACCTGGAGCAGGGCGGCTGGCGAAATCGTGCCCTGGAACAGATTGCGCCGGGTTCTGTATTCAAAACCGTGATTGCCGCAGCGGCCCTTGAAGAAGGCGTAGCGAAGCCCCTGGATCGTTTTTATTGCGACGGGGAATGGGGAAAATACGGGTTCTCCTGCTGGAAAAAAGGGGGTCACGGTGAACTGACCTTTGCCGAAGCGTATGCCCAATCCTGTAACATTACCTTTGCCCGGGTTGCCCTGGAACTGGGGGATGAAAAAATCAGGGAATATGCTGGAAAAATAGGGGTCACGCTCCCCAATGGCTGGCAAAAAGCCCCCTTTTTTAAGATGGAGGCGTTTGCCCAGTTTGATGCCGAAGATGTCGGGCAGGTATTTGCCCCTTCCACCCCGTCCGATGATGAGGGGGTTCTGATCCAGACGGCCATCGGCCAGCGGGACGTCCGCATGACACCCCTTCAGGCGGCGAACATGGCGGCAACCATCGCCGAAGAGGGGAGGAGTGAACAGGTGCGGATTGTCAACGAAATCCGGTATAAAACCGGCGTTCCTTTTTACACCTTTGAAAGCCGCAGCCTCTCAACTGATTCGATTGAACGTTACACCGCCTATCAACTGCAGCGGATGATGCGGATGGTCGTAACCGAAGGTACCGGTTCCGACCTGCAGGATGCCGGGTGGCAGGTGGCGGGCAAAAGTGGGACGGCGGAAGTCACGGATTCACCGACCAGCAGGGTCAACCAGTGGTTTGTCGGTTATGCTCCCGCTGATCGTCCCCGTTATGCGATTGCGGTTGTGGCTGAAAATCAGCCGTCTTATGGGAACAATCAGGCAGTCGAGATGTTCCGGCAGGTGATTCAGATTTTACGGAATACGTATGGTTCCTGACGGATGGAAATGATGGGTTCAGCCGGTCCCCGTGGTGGAGGATCATAACTCTCAAGGTGTTTAAACTGTTCCAGTTGTATGCGTCCCGTTCCGATTTTAAAGGTTAACCGGTCCCGGCCCACAGGGTGGTGCGGCCCTACAACGGATGTGACGTCAAGCGTGACTCTGAATAAAAAGGAGCGATAGCCGAGAATCCGTTCGGCCTCGATGAGCTCGACCATGTATGGATAGACCATGGGGACCCTTTTTCCGGCCTTTGTATAATAAGCGGCTACCGCCTGCTTGATATGTGGATGAAGCAGGGTGATGAACAGATCGTGATAAAGTTCCTCCGTTGATTCCGGAGGCGGTTTTGCAGGTTCCGCCTGCGCAGGAAACAGAAACGTCAACACAACCAGGCACAACGTGATTGCTGTCAGCATTTTGTACAAATTCATTCCTCCTGCTGCATGATGTGATAGTTATAGGATTACCGGATGGCCGGATAACATGAATAACAGGCGTGCATAATAATCTGATAATTTTATCAATTAACTAAATTAACGTTGACGTTAATGAGATCCAGCCATTATGATGAAACCAGGTAACATGGCAGCGTACAGGAGGTGAACGGCCATCCCACTCAATCCGTCAGAAACCTATTTTACAATTTCCGAACTGGCCCGGGAACTTGACATCAGTACACGGACGATTCGGTATTATGAAGAACTGGATCTGTTGCAACCGGCGCGAAGCGGGCGGGGTACCCGGTATTATACCCGAAAGGACCGGGCTAGATTGAAACTGATTTTGCGCGGGAAACGATTCGGGTTTTCCCTGAGGGAAATCAAGGAACTGATTACGCTGTTTGATGAGGACCGCAGCGGAAAAAAACAACTGGAGAAAACGATTGAATACGGTGAACGGAAAATCACGGAAATCAATGAGCAGATTGACGAGTTGACCCGGCTGCGGGACGAGATGATGGCATACAAGAAGAAGTTTGAAGCGAAACTGGCCGCGTTGCAAGAATAAAAGTCACGGGCGTTGCCCGAACCAGAGGAGAGGATATATTATGAGGCACATCCAGCGGGAAATTGACAGCGGCGCCTATTCGAACAATATTCCGCGCCCCGCCGAAAACTCCAATTTCTATGAGGATGATCCCAACATCCGCTATCTGATGATGCGTTATCTGCCGGCATCCATGCAGGAATGGGCGGACCGTGAACTGTCTCGATTCGGGGAACTGGTGGCCGGTCCGGTGGATGAGCGGGCATCTTACACCGATGACGAAGGGCGTCCCCGATTAAAGCGATACAACCGACGCGGAGAAGAGATTTCGGAGATTATCACCAATGACGGCTATAAACAGACGGTGAAAGACGTTTATGAATCCGGCATCGTCGGGTATCTGTACCACGAGATTCCCGAATTGAAACATAAGGCACCCTATGCCTATTCCTATCTGCAGGGCTACTTGCTCAGCCAGAGTGAACCCGGATTCTACTGCCCGGTGACCCTCACCATGTCGGCGGCTTACCTGATTGACCGTTACGGTTCGGAAGAACAAAAAGAAACCTACCTGAAAGGCCTGGCTTCCCTTGACTATAAGACCCTCTACGAAGGTGCCACGTGGCTGACGGAGCGGCAGGGAGGGTCTGATGTGGGAGCGAATCTGACGGTGGCGGAACCGGATCCAAAGCGACGGGGTGTGTATCGCCTGACCGGTGAAAAGTTTTTCGCCAGCAATGCCGGGGCGATGGTCGCTACTGTTCTGGCTCGGGTCAACCCGGATAAGCCGGGGACAAAAGGGCTTGGCCTGTTTCTGGTCCCGTGGGTGAAACCGGATGGGACCCGTAATACCGTTTATGTCCGCCGCCTGAAGGATAAGCTGGGTGTCAATGCCGTCCCATCGGCTGAAGTGATCCTGGAGGAGGCGGAAGGTTATCTGATCGGAGATCCGGATAAAGGATTCAAGTATATGGCGGATGCCCTCAATATCTCGCGGATCTGTAACGCAATAGCTTCAGTAGGGATTATGCGGCGGGCTTTTTATGAGGCCTGGCACTATGCGTCGCAGCGAAAGGCCTTCGGCCAGGCGATCAGCCGTTATCCCATGGTACGTGAAACGCTTTTGGATATGCTGATGGAACTGGAGGTCAACACAGGCGCCTGTTTTGAGATGATTCGCTATTTTGACCGTGTGGTAACCACCGGCGATGCCACCCGGGATGAAAAGGTGATGGCCCGGCTGTTGGTTCCATTGCTGAAATACCGGACCGGGGAAGAGGCGGTAGCCGCCGCGCACAAATCGATTGAAACCCACGGCGGCAACGGATATATCGAGGAATATGTCACGCCCCGCCTTTTGCGGGACGCCCAGGTGCTGACTGTCTGGGAGGGAACGTCCAACATCCTGGCCCTTGATGTGATTAGGGTATTTCGTAAGGAAAAGGGGCATGATGTCTTTATTCGTGTCATGGAACAGGAGATAAATGAACTGAACCATCCGCTTTCTCAGGCCTTCATACCGGTGCTAAACAATGCCGTGGCGGAGATCAGGGAAACAATCCAATTCCTGTTTCAGCAAAAAGAAGACGTGATCACCTGGCACATGAAGCGTTTTGCCGATTACATGATCGACGTATTCCAACTGATTCAGATTTTAAAAGAAGCGGAGGATCAGGTCACCCGTGACGGGAACGCACGTAAATTTGTGGTGGCACGCCTTTACAAAAAGAAACATTTTGAGTGTTTCCAGGACAGGGGTTTAAAAGACGCACGTCCGGTGGAACTGGACTATTTTGAAAAATTAATGGAGTATGGCCACATTCCGGTGGAAACCTTAATCCATGACGGGAGGTTTTCAGCCGATTCCGGCAGGACTGTTGTCTAGGATTCGGGCGAACCTCATGGCATCCCGTTGCATTTTATAATTAATGTAGCGTCATACGCACAAATCTGTCAGCCCCTGAAAGGAGCCGGCCATGAAACCGATTATCGGCATCATCCCATCTCTGGAAAATGAGTCGGTGAGGGTTCATCGTGATTATACGGACAGTGTCCGAAGGGCGGGAGGACTCCCGTTCATTTTGCCCTATTCCACGGATGACGAGGATTTCAATCAGATGGCGGATCAGGTGGACGGACTGCTTCTCACCGGGGGAGGCGATATCGATCCGTCCCTGTTTGGTGAAGATCCATTGCCGGGGCTGGGGCCCATTACACCGGAAAGGGACCACTTGGAAATCAGGATGATTCGGCTCATGCTGAATCGCGGCAGCCCGATTTTCGCGATATGCCGGGGATGCCAGATTCTCAATGTCGCTGCCGGAGGAGACATGTACCAGGATCTGGACAGTCAGCTCGACGGCCTGTTACAGCACACCCAGCAGGCTCCGAGGTATCATGCTTCCCACAAAATCCGGGTCGTGAAACCGTCTCTACTGTATCAAATCACAGGGGAAGAAAGTTTTAAGGTGAACAGTTTTCATCACCAGGCGGTGAAAGAACCCGCCCCCGGTTTTGTGGTTTCGGCAAGGACGGCAGACGGGGTAATTGAAGCGATTGAAAGCCGAAGCCACCCGTTTGTGCTGGGGGTACAGTGGCATCCGGAAAACATGACTGCCACCGATGCCCTGGCACACCGCCTGTTTCAGGCGTTCATCGAGGCGTGCCGCAGGAAGAAAGGTCAAAGAGCCGCAAGGATATCCGGCAGATCGGAGAATTGAGTGATCCGGGCCACCGGCTCAACCCCTTTTTGCTTCAGTGTTTTTTCACAGGCGCAGAAGGCAACGAATGAAATCCCTGCCAGCTCTGAGGCACGGCCATCGATCCATGAATCTCCCACATACAGCCATTCGCTGCGCCGGATGTCCGGATACCCGGCCAGTATGTATTCAATGCCGGAAGGGGAAGGTTTGAGCGCCTTCATCTGCTCCCGGCCGGCAATCCGGTCGAAAAAGGACACGATACCGGTTTCCTTCAGGGCTTTCACGGCGGCGGAATGAGCATTATTGGTGACAACGGTCAGGACGATCCCCTGCTGTGAAAGGAACTGCAGCATTTCCGGAACGCCTGGTGACAGAGCGGCATCGCGCATCCCTTCTTCTTCAAATCGGGTCACCGTTTCCCAGATCATCGCCTCTGTTTCGGGGTCAATCCCCTTGTTCCGGGCCAGCTCAATGATCTGGGACGGGGTGTTGTGTTTCCAGTCAAAGGGCTCAAATATACTTTTGTCAAGGAGCTTTTCATAAAGCTCTTTTTTCATGGCGAAAAAATCAATCCGGGATTGAAGCAGTGTGTTGTCCAGGTCGAACAGAATTCCTTTAATCATGATCACCCTCTCAAAACGTCCTTCTGATTTTCGTTATTTTTGCACATACTACAACGGAAAGGAGGTTTCTGTCAAAATGAAACAGGACCCGAAGCGGACGAGCAGCAATGTCGAGAAAAGAGTGGAAGAACATACGGAACAACCGGAAGTGACGAAGGAAAAAGCACCGGGTTACGGCAATAAAAAACTGGATGGTCCCAATCGTCCATCAACCTGAGTGGGTCTCCCATGAAACAGGCCTGTCATATTGGGACAAAATGATAAAAGAATTCTTTCATTCTTAAAAAATGAATCTTTTCCTTCAAAAATGATTGATTTTTTTCGTCAATAGAATTATAATTGAAATTTTATTTCATTTTTGACCGTTTGACACCCCTCCTGTTATAATATAGTTGCTCTCTTTTTTTTGGCGGACAGGAATGAATTCTTTAATCCTGTTAAGCTTAAGAGGCAGCTGAGCCGTACAAATGCGCCGGAGGCTTGCTTGTTATAAGACAAGTTTTTTCAGGCGTGTTTTCAATAATCTTAATGGGAGGGTGATACGCGATGGCAATGCCGAAGTATATTACGGACATTGACAAGATTGAGCAGATTCCGGAGGAAGAGCGGAAGAAGCTGAAGCAAATCACTGAAAAATATGTGTTTCGCGTAAATGACTATTATCTCAGCCTGATTGACTGGAATGACCCCAATGACCCGATTCGAAAGCTGGTCATCCCCAATGAAGGAGAGTTAATGGAATACGGACGCTGGGATGCTTCCGATGAAGCCACCAATTATGTGGTGCCGGGCTGCCAGCACAAATATGAAACCACGGCTCTATTAATCGTTTCAGAAGTATGCGGTGCTTACTGCCGTTATTGTTTCCGCAAGCGTTTGTTCAGAAATGACGTTAAAGAAGCGATGTCCGACGTTGAACCCGGTTTGAAATATATCAGTGAACATCCCGAGATTAACAACGTTCTCCTGACTGGTGGAGATTCACTTATTCTGGCTACGAAGAAACTGCGGATGATCGTGGAAAGATTGCGTGCCATCGATCACGTGAAGATTATCCGTTTCGGATCCAAACTGCCGGTCTTTAATCCGATGCGTATTTATGAAGACCAGGAGTTGCTTGAATTGATCCGTGAGCATTCCTCCCCGGACAAACGGATTTACGTCATGGCTCACATCAACCATCCGCGTGAAATTACGGAACAGGCCAAGAAAGCAATCGACGCCCTGCATGATGCCGGTGCAATTGTCGTCAACCAGACACCGGTTCTCAAAGGGATTAATGATGACCCGGAAGTTCTGGGTGAACTGCTGGATAAACTGTCCTGGGCCGGCGTCACCCCGTATTACTTCTTCGTCAACCGTCCGGTGGCCGGAAACCGCGACTTCGTGTTGACTCTTGAAGAAGTGTACAACATTGTGGAACAGGCGAAAGCGAAAACATCCGGTCTTGGTAAGCGGGTACGCCTGTCCATGAGTCATACGTCTGGTAAGATCGAAATTCTGGCTATCGAAAACGGAAAGGCCTACCTCAAGTATCACCAGTCCCGCGATGGCCATTACGGCAAGTTCATGGTACTGGATTGCCCGAAAGATGCGGCCTGGTTTGATGATCTGCCCGGAAACGAAAAGTACTGGAATAAACCGAAGAAGAAAACCGATCAAGTGGTGTCCGTGGATGAATTACCGGATACCCCGCAGAAAAAAACGGTTAAATCCTGAGTATAACTTAATGGATAACATGAAAGGCGGCGTTTATTCCGCCTTTTTTTTATGGCTTTAGGAAGAAATAAACCATTTGTAAAAAAGGAGATTTTACTTTTATGAAGAATATCATACATAATCTAACATTAACTAGCATCATCTGGTATACGGCGCATTCAAAAAATGAATCCATTTGTCAAAGGAAGGGGAATGCATGGCATCATCTTTTAAAAAATGGATCGGTTTACGGTTGAGGCGAGATATCTTTAACGCTTCCGGAATTCTGTTGTTACCAAAAGACACGGTTCTCAATGAACATTATCTCCGGATGATTATGGTAGAAAACAACGTTCGGTTGACGGAAGACGATGTTGTGTTGACGGAGGAATCACCGGAGAAAAAGGCAAGTCAGGTGCTGATCGAACAGGCGACTGAGGAGATCACGCACATATTCGAATCGGTCAGGTTCAGCAAAAAAATCCCTCTTTTTGAAATCAGAGAAAAAATCATTCCTGCCATTCATCAGGCCACGGAAGATCCGGACATTTTTCAATTGTTTGCTGAACTGCAGTCCAAAGATGATTATACATTCCGGCATAATATCGGAGTGGGAATCATCGCGACAATGATCGGTAACTGGATGAACCTTGAATCTTCTCAGCTTTCACTTCTATCCCTCGCTGCTACACTCCACGATATCGGCAAAACCAGAATCCCTGTCGAGATTCTGAACAAACCGGGTAAACTCACAGATCAAGAGTATGAAATTATACAAAAACATACCATTTACGGCTATGAATTAATTCAAAATACGGTAGGTGCTTCACGCCGCCTGGCGCTGGTTGCCCTTCAACACCATGAAAGAGAGGATGGAAATGGGTATCCCTTCGGAATAAAAGGGAACAAAATGGATTTGTTCAGTAAAATCCTGCTGAATGCCCCCATAATCTGACTTCCGGCCTCTAACCTCCGACCTCTGTTAAGCTGGAAACAGTTTCAAGAAAAAAGTCGAAACTTGCCATTTTTATATTTCTTTCCAGTCTGAACCCGTGTATACTTAAGATAAGCTATCGTTTACAGTGAAAGGCGTGAGGATGTTGCCTAATAAAAAGACCGGAACCCTGGTTTATCTGTTTCTGCTGAATCTGGTCATCATCGGAATCATTGAATATTTCATCATGATATTTCTGGAAAGGCTAACCCTTCCGAATCGCTGGGAGCACTTGGTTGATGCTGTGCTTTTATCACTGATCAGCTTACCTTTTGTCTATCTGTTTGGTGTTCGTTTTCTTGCCCGGGAAATGCATGAAAAAAGAAGGCTTTCCCTCATTTTTAACGGGGTATCCGATTTGATGTTTTTAATGAGGGTGGAACCGGGACAAGTCTTTCGATGTGTCGAGGTGAACGACGCTTATCTGCAGGCAACGGGAATGAAAAGGGAGGACGTCGTGGGAAATCGTATTGAACACATCCTTCCACCACGTGAAGCCGATTTTGTCATCGGTAAATATAAAGAAGCGGTTCAACAACGGGATACCTTAAAATATGAAGAGGACGTTCAGCTTCCGGTGGGAACGCTGATTGTAGAAACATCCCTGATTCCCATGCTTGATGAAACAGGGAACTGTACGCACCTTTTGGGAGTGTCCCGCGATATCACAGAGAGTAAAAAAAGAGAAGATTCGCTGCGGCGTCTTTCCATGGTGGACGGCCTCACCGGTATCCCAAACCGGAGACAGTTTGAAAAGACCCTGAGAAAGCAATGGAACAGGGCGATTCGTGAGAAAAATCCACTCTCTTTACTGATGCTCGATATCGATCGGTTTAAGAACTACAATGATGTTTACGGTCACCAGGCCGGGGATGCCTGTTTGAAAGAGGTGGCACGGGTACTGGTTGATGCGGCGACGCGACCGGGAGACCTGGCGGCGCGCTACGGTGGAGAAGAATTTATGATGATCCTCCCTGATACAGACAAGGACAATGCGCTCCACATAGCGGAAAATATCCGTCGTGACATTGAGTCTCTGGACATTAAACACCCGCATTCAGATACGTCTTCACGGGTGACCGTCAGTATCGGCGTTACCACGGTGGTACCCGGAACTGCTGAAAGTGCGGATCAAATGATCAACCGGACGGACCAGGCCATGTATGCAGCCAAAAAGGCCGGTCGCAACCGAATCATTTACAGCGATGCCAAAACAGTAAATCTATAAAAAAATGTTACACCCATACCCGTCGGTATGTTTGTAACATTTTTTGTATTATGAACCATTAAACATTCAATTATTGATCCTGACCGGCGGCAATCCGCACATTTTTCTGATGTTCGGGGTCGATCCGGTTATCTTTATGACGCCGGCTTCCGGCAAAATGAATATCCGTATGCCCCGGGAACTGGTTATCCTGAATGTACTGGACGCTGTGCGGCATGGCACTGGCTGACGCCGCAATGCGGTGTCCGTTTACTTCTACCAGTACAGGGCGTCTCTCCCAACTCCATGTTCCCCCCCACACTTTCTTCATGGTCGCTGTATCCTGTGCTGTAAGCGGCTCAACATCCGCATGAAAAGCGCCGATGGTTCGTTTCATTTTCCAGCTTGCTCCTGTCTCAAAATCTGTCACCTTTGCCACAGTTCCGATCGGCCATACATACTGAGCTTCACTCCACCAGTCCAGATATTCTCCGAAACGGGGGCCCAGTGTCGGTTTGACGGCAATGTGATGGATGGCGACCGTTACCTGATCTCCCGGCATCAAAATGGAAGATTCCTTCAGATTGTTCAGGTCGAGAAATTCCTGGAACGGGATTCCGTATTTCAGTGCAATGGTCCAGCCGGTTTCCCCCTGTTGGACGGTATGGGTTTTGTATTCGACCCGTGATTGTTCCGGTTGCGGGGAATCGGAGACACTGGATTTTGCTGATGATTCCGGGATACGAAGCGTTTGCCCCGGATAGATCAAACTGGAGGTCAAATGATTGAGGTTTTGAATGGTTTCTACCGTTGTTCCCTGTTCCTTAGCGATTTTCCAGAGGAAATCTCCCGCTTTGACCTGATATGTACGAACAGGTGATACAATTAGTTGATCCTGAGGATAGATCCAGGTAGTTTGCAATTGATTCCATGTCATGATTTGTTCAACGGTAATGTTGTACTTCTGTGCAATTTTATACAGGCTGTCTCCCGGTTGTACCGTGTGTATGGCGGTGTCGGCTGCTGCATGGACACTGGCCTCACCGGTTAGAAGCCCCGTTCCTGCTATCATCGTGGCGGTGAAACCGGTCAACATCCATTTTTTCCATTTGATTTTATGCCAGACGCGCATTTGTTTCCCTCCCAGTATTTATTCATATCCTACCGATTCCATTTTAAAATTGATAGGGCCTCGATTCATCAACCAAATAGTGGTAATCATAAAATGGGTGAATTGTTTTAAAACAGTTGTTGACTTATAAAAACTGTTATAGTACAATACCATTAACAAAGATAAACGGATTAAAAAACGATTAAGGAGGAAAAACATGATGAAAAACAATCGTGAGCAGAACCGGAGGACGAAAGGAACCTGTGTCGAGTGCGGAGTCGAACTGTTGGATCAGCGTGATGGTGTGATGTATGAATGCTGCCGGTGTATGAATACACATCAGGAGTAAATGGCGGCCGTTCCTGTCTGATGAGTGGTCCGAAACCCCGTAAGATAGACCCTGTCGAATCCATGTGAAAAGCTGTTTCACATTCCTGTGTGAAACAGCTTTTTTTTACAGGGGATGGGTGAAGATGTGACAGAAACAGTCGTCAGGTGTTCCGGAAAACGGAAGATCAGCTCTCAACCCGTCGCCTCATATTCGAGTCTAAATCGGCGTATAACAGAGAAATTCTCCAGGACGGGTCCCCCTTTTAATTCGGAGACACTCCTTCGGTCGAACTCTGCCTTCCACGACAACCATTGAACCCCGGTGACCTTTTTCTATAAATGGATAACATTTATCTATACGACAATTTATTACATAAAATTAAATGCAGTGTCATGATATGTAAAAAAACTTGGTAGTTTTGACCAATTAATGATATAATCTTAAAAAATAAATCGAAACATGTAGAACGCAACAAGGACCATGGACCGAAAGGGAGTGGCAATCATGGAAAGATCAACATGGATCGGGATTACACTGGGACTTATTGCAGTGGGACTGGGAATGGTGTTAAAAGGCGCCTCCCTCGCCGCACTGATTAACCCGGCTGCATTTTTAATTATTATCGTCGGAACAGCTGCTTCTCTGTTTATCGGTTTTCCGCTGGAAGAATTAAAAAAATTCCCCAAATTGATCAAAATTGTGTTTAAGAAACCGGATATTCCCTCCAAACCGGAATTGATCAAATTATTTGTCGACCTGGCCGGACATGCCAGACGCGAAGGCCTTTTATCCCTGGAAAACAAAGTGGAAGATCTGGACGATCCCTTTTTAAAAGACGGGCTGATGATGATTATTGACGGAAGTGAAAACGACTTTGTCCGCGATGTGTTGCTGGAAAAGATCGAAGCCATCGAAGAGAGACATAAAGCTGGAGCCCTGATTTTTACACAGGCTGGTACATATGCACCGACACTGGGGGTACTTGGGGCTGTTGTCGGCCTGATTGCTGCCCTGGGAAATCTGGATGACATTGAAGTCCTCGGGCATTCGATTGCTGCCGCGTTTGTCGCAACGCTCCTCGGTATTTTTACCGGATATGTCCTGTGGCATCCCATTGCCAACAAACTTAAACGTTTGTCCAGACAGGAAGTTGAAACCAAACTGTTGATGGTGGAAGGATTGTTGTCCATCCAACTGGGGATGTCGCCAACGAATATTGAACAAAAATTGTCTGTATTTGTTTCTAGCTCCGAATTGAAACAGGTGCAGGAGGATACAGGCACTCAACAGGAGGATCCGGCAAATGCCGAAGAAGCGCAAACAGCATGAGGAAGAGCATATTGATGAAACCTGGCTTATTCCATATGCCGATCTGCTGACCCTGCTGCTGGCTCTGTTCATTGTTCTCTTTGCTGTCAGTAACATTGATCAGAAGAAATATGACCGGTTGATACTGGCCATGAATTCTGCCTTCCATAGTGGTTCAGGCATTTTGGAGTATACCAGTGCCTTTCCGCTTGAAGTGGATCAACCGACGGAGTCGACGGAACACCGGGGTTCCGATACGGATAAAAACATCGGGGCGGAATTAAAAAATCTGGAAGAATTGAAAAAAAGGGTTGATCGCTACATTCAAGAGAATCATCTGGAATCGGAAATTGAAACGAGCCTGAACAAAAACCTGCTGATGATCACCATTCGCGACCATGCCCTGTTTGACTCGGGAAGTGCCGAGGTCAATCCCGGAGCCAGACAACTCGGCGTCGCCCTTTCGGAAATGCTGGTTGAATATCCGGGCTATGAAGTGGTGGTGGCCGGTCATACGGACAATCGTCCCATTCGTACTGCTCAGTTTGAATCCAACTGGGATCTCAGCACCGAACGGGCACTCAATTTTATGAAAATCCTGTTGCAAAATGATCAGTTAAATCCCGGCCGGTTTCATGCAGAAGGCTACGGGGAATTCCGTCCGATTGCAACCAATGAAACGAAAGAGGGAAGAGCGCTGAATCGCCGTGTTGAAATCTCAATCTACAAATTTGTGAGTAATGCCGATAAGGAACAACCGGTCCTGCGCCCCCTTCAGAAATAGTAAAAATGATCCCGTCCCCATTTCCGGACGGGATCATTTCTTTTGAATCGATATTATGAAAGATTCGTTAAACGGTCGTCGTGGAATAGGCAAGTCGGGCGCCGTCATAAATGGCCCGTTTGGCATCCAGTTCGCCCGCTTCCCGGGCACCACCCACCGTGACGACAGGGATCCCTGCCTGTTTCAGACGTTCTTGATCGAATAGAACTGATTCCTGTCCGGCCGCCAGAATGACGGTATCGGCCGGGATCTTTTTCTGTTCGGCACCTTCTTCTCCAAAAAGGGTAATGAGAACGCCGTCTTTTTCAATCTTTTCATACCGCAGGTTATTTAAAAAACGAACTCCCTGCTGATACAGGTGGGATATTAACGCCCAGCGGGTTGTTTTCCCCAGATTTTCACCCATTTTTCCTTTCCTTCTCATCAGCACCACCTGATGATCTCCCTGTTCCGTCAAAAAATGAGCGAGATCACATCCGATGCCGCCGGCTCCGATAATCGCTACCTGTTTGCCGATCCGCTCAGGCTCCCGAAGAGCTTCGGGATACGACATCACATGAGGAAGATCAACACCCGGAATAGATGGAACGCGGGGACGGACACCGGTCGAGATGACCACCAGATCCGGTTTGTCTTCCATAATTTCTGCAGCGGAAGGGGTGTGGTTGAACCGGATGTCCACCTCTAATCGATCCAGCTCATGCCTGTAGAAACGGAGTGTTTCGTTAAATTCTTCTTTCCCTGGAATTCGGGTGGCCAGATTGAGCTGTCCACCGAGCCGGTCACTTTTTTCATAAAGGATCACCCGGTTGCCGATTTCGGCCTGGGAACGAGCGGCTTCCATACCGGCGGCGCCTCCGCCGATCACCACGACAGTCTTCCGGTTATCCGTTGCAGATAGAGGCCACTTCCACTCCCGTCCCGCCCGCGGATTGACCAGGCATGAAGCCGGTTTTCCTTCGAAGATATGATCGAGACAAGCCTGGTTACAGGCGATGCAGGTGTTGATTCGGTCATATTCCTCCCTGCGTGCCTTCCGCAGTAGATCTGGATCAGCCAGGAAGGGGCGGGCCATGGAAACCATGTCACAATCACCCTGTTCAATCAGTCTGTCTGCCAGCAGCGGGTCGTTGATACGATTGCTGCCCACCACTGGAATCTCAACGGCTTCTTTGATTTTCCGGGCGATAGGAGCAAATCCGGCACGGGGCACCATCATGGAAATGGTCGGAACCCGGGACTCATGCCAGCCGATGCCGACATTGATCAGGTCCACACCGGCTTCCTGTACCATTCGGGCAAACCGGAGCGTTTCGTCTTCCGTCGTGCTGTCCGGGACCAGATCAGCACCGGAAAGCCTGAAAATGACGGGACAATCTTTGCCCACCTCGCGGCGGATCGCTTTGATGATCGCCAGGGGAAAGCGGGTTCTTCGCTCAAAATCGCCGCCCCATTCATCGTCCCGCTGGTTGGTGACCGGAGACAGAAATTGATTGATCAGATATCCTTCTGAGCCCATAATTTCAATCGCATCAAATCCGACTTCCTTTGCTTTTGCTGCACTGGCGGCGTATTTTTCGATCAGGGCTTCAATTTCTCCGGACGTAAGGGCACGGGGTGGAAAGCGGGTAATCGGTGACTGGATGGCTGACGGGGCAACGGTCCCTTTTCCTGCAAAAGCATGGGCATAGCGGCCGGCATGAAACAATTGAGCGGCCATGCGTCCGCCGGCCCTGTGGATTTCATCGTTCATCCGCTGCATAAATCGGCAGTCTTTTTCCCGGTAAAATCCATGAAAATGGCCGCCTCCTTCGCCCTCCGGAGACACGGCGATACCCCCGGTGACGATCAGGGACGGGCCGTCCGTGCCAGCTCTTTCCCTGTAAAATGCGATCAGGGCTTCACCGTCTTCATCAATACCTTCAAGTCCAACATGCATCGAACCCATCATCACCCGGTTGGGCAGAGTTGTTCCCCCAATTTGAATCGGTTGAAACAGATGATTACATGTCATTGATTTTCCTCCTGAACACTGACTTTTCCTAACTTCTTTCATTGTAGATGTTATTTCACGAATTTTCAAATATTTTATCCTTGCGTCAACAGGGGTGATCTGCCGGGGGAAAGTATTTCGTTTCCCGTGATACCGGGGGATGTGTTAAGATAATGAACATAATATTAGCTCAGAAACAAAGGAGAATGTGGTATGTCCTGCCGCTGGGACGGTGACAACAAACAGATCCTTTCCTCGCTGTGTATGCACTGCGGTGATCCGGATTTCACGCCTGTTTTTGACGATATGGAAAATGTGGGGTGCTGCCGGTATGAGCCGGTGTTTACTCTGTTTGAAATCTATAAAATGGTGCGGGATGGAGATGACGATTTTTTTATGAATCATATCTATCATCATCCGAAACGACGTATCTTCCCTTACGAGATCCTGGTTGAAGCACAGGTGGATGACCGGTTTTACCGTTCAGAGGAACAGGAGAAATACAGGAAATGGCTGGCCAATGCTTCCACCCGTTATCGCGCGGTGGATTTCAAGATGACATATTCGATCTGTTCTTTTTTTGTTTCAGGAAAGGGGTGCGGCCTGCCACCCCGTTACAAGACCAGTATCTGCCGCTCGTTTGTCTGTCATACCATTGAAGATCAGGCTGCGGAAGAAACCCGGCAGCAATTGAAAACGTGGCAAAGAAGTATTATCGAAGAGGCGGAGTCATTTAATCGTGTCCATCAAGAACAATTGCAGGCCAGGGGATGGAACCTGATTGATCATCCCGATCAGGTGTTGACCTATTTAAAAATGTTACCTTCAGGAGGTCGTCAGGCATGAGAGTCTGTGTTGTTTCCGATACCCATATGCCGCGTCGCGCTAAGGAATTCCCCCATCAACTGGTGGAGGAGCTGGAACAGGCGGATCTCATCATCCATGCCGGAGACTGGCAGACCATGGAGATCTATGAGTTACTTAGAACCTACGCCCCGGTTGAAGGGGTAGCAGGTAATGTAGACGGCGAAGAGATCATCCGGCGGTTTGGCAAAAAGAAGATTCTCTCTCTGGAAGGGTTCAGAGTCGGTCTCGTTCACGGGGACGGTCGGGGGAAGACTACCTTACAGCGGGCGGTGGATGCCTTTAAGGGGGAACAGGTGGATGCCATTATTTTCGGTCATTCGCATATTCCGCTGCTTGAAGAACGTGACGGAATCATTTTGTTTAATCCGGGCTCTCCAACGGATAAACGCAGACAACCCCGCTATTCATATGGTGTCTTGACTGTTGGGGACAAGCTGACATTTGAGCATCGTTTCTATGAGGTAAAAAATTAAAGTCCCGGCCGGCCCAACCGTGGTGATCGGGGCTATAATAATTTATCATAGGATATAAACCTTTATTATCCCACTCGACACAATAATTGTTGAAAAATAACAAAAATTGTCGTATATTTTAGTATAAATGAATCGGGAATATCTTACGATATGTCGTTTCAACAGGATTTAGAAAAGGCAAACTCATCGAAAGATGGGGGCGCAAAGCCCTGGTGTCTGTGAAGTAGATGAAAGATGCCGGGTTACCGTGAGAAATCCTCATCAAGAGTCATCAACAGCAGGTAACGAAGGCTATTTCAACGGGTTGAAATAGCCTTTTTATAATCATCAAAAAGAAAAGAAGGATGGGAAGCTACATATGAAACTCATCAACATTAAAGCCAAGCTTATCTTAATCAGCCTTGCTTTGCTGGCGGTCCCCGGCCTGATCATCGGGATGACGGCCTTTCAGATTGCCAAGGACGAATTGAACAACGCCGGGGCTACGGGATTGAAAAATGATGTCCGCCTGGTAAAAAAGATGATTGCCGCCCTGGATGAGGAAGTACAGAAAGGAACCCTGACCCTCGAAGAAGCCCAGGAGCGGGTGAAGGTACAGATTCTGGGAGAAATGAACAGTGAGGGCAAGCGCCCGATCGATAAAACGATTGACATTGGTGAAAACGGTTACTATTTTGTTATGTCGCGAAAAGCAGTCCTTATTGCACATCCACTGCTTGAGGGAGAGAGTTTGTGGGATACAAAAACAGAAGACGGATACTACTTTGCCCGTGATATGGTAAAGAAGGCGGAGGAGGGCGGAGGATTCACTTATTATGACTGGCCGCTTCCGGATGACCCGGACTCTCTTGCGCCCAAGATTGCATACACGGAACTGGATCCCCACTGGGGTTGGATAGTGGCTGCCGGTTCCTATATGAAAGATTATAACAGCGGAGCAACCCGTATTCTGCAGGTATTGATGCTGACCCTCGGCATTGCGCTGGTGGTAGGTATCGTGGCCATTTACCTGTTTGCCGGACGCATGGGTACGCCGATCGTACAGATTACGGAGAGAATGAAACAGCTGGCGGACGGTAACCTGGCGATTTCGCAGATGAAGGTGCGTTCGAAAGATGAGATCGGTCAGCTGTCCGAGGCCATGAACGCCATGGTGGATAACCTGAGATCCCTGATCAAGGATGCCAGCACCATTTCTGAGAAGGTGACGGGCTCCAGTGAGGAACTGACGGCTTCGTCCAACCAGATCACCCAGGGAATCGAACAGGTATCTGCCACCACCGAAGAACTGGCGGCAGGTGCTACCACACAGGCGGAGCAGGCAGGCAGTGCGCTGGAGATCATGCAGCAGATCGACGAAGAGATCAAACAGATTAATGCCAGTGCCACGGAGATGGAAGAAAGTTCCCGCCGGGGAGATGAAGCATCCAGGCAGGGAGCGGAAAGTGCCCATCAGTCCATCGAACAGATGCAAATCATCGAACAGAAAGTGTCACAATCGGCCAATGTGGTGTTTACGCTGAGTGAAAAGTCGAAAGAGATCAGTGAAATCTTGAAAGTGATCAATGAAATAGCCGAGCAGACCAACCTGCTGGCACTGAATGCAGCGATTGAAGCAGCCCGTGCCGGTGAACAGGGAAGAGGGTTTGCCGTGGTGGCTGATGAAGTACGGAAACTGGCAGAACAGGCGGGTAAATCTACCAATGAGATCGCCGATATCGTTCATTCGGTGCTGAAGGAAGCAGAAGAAGCCGGTACGGTGATGCAGGAAGCGGTGGATCAGGTCAAAGAAGGTTCGGAAGTAATCGAAACCAACGGCAAGACCTTCGAAGAGATTGCGGCAATCATCCAGGAGATGGGCGGCAAGATCCAGCAGGTGTCGATGGCAACGGAACAGATTACGGGAAGAGTGGAACAGGGTGTGAAAGCGGTGGAAGACATCGCTGCCGTGACGGAAGAATCATCCGCGGGAACGGAAGAACTGTCTGCCTCGATGGAACAGCAGAACGCGTCCATGCAGGAGATCAACAGCATGGCCGAGAACCTGGCCCAGATGGCGGAAGAATTGAATCAATCCCTGTCCCGATTCAAAATGTAACAGCGGTCAGATCATGCCGTTACTCCTTCGGGAGTGGCGGCATTTTTATTTTGTTTCAGACAGACTATTTAACGACGTGCAAAATAATTTTTTGCGAATTCCCTGATCACCTACTGGTACAAAGGAAATAGTACTTTTTAACTGCAATTTTACACTGCAGATGTTGAAAAATATAAAAAATTGTCGTATATTATTAATTGTTTTACAGGAAAAACTTTCATGTTTTTGTCACAAATACATAATGAACTCCGAAACGGCAAACTCATTGAGAGATGGGGGCGCAAAGCCCAGGTGTCTGAAATCAGATCGAACAGATGCCGGGTTACCGAAGAGAGAACCAGCTTCAGGGAACGTGCATCTACAGGTAACGGAGGCTATTTCATATGGTTGAAATAGTCTTTTTATATTCATATACAAAGACAGATTAAAAGGATGGGAGTAGGACAATGAAACTTAACATTAAAGCGAAACTTATTTTGATCAGCCTTGCTTTACTGGTGATACCCGGTCTCATCATCGGCGTGATAGCCTATCAGATCGCCGAGAATGAGCTGAATGATGCCGGAGCGACGGGACTCCAGAATAATGTACGGATGGTTAAAAAAATGATTGCCACGCTGGATGAGGAAGTACAGAAAGGAACCCTGACCCTCGAAGAAGCTCAGGAGCGGGTCAAAGTACAGATTCTCGGTGAAAAAAACAGTGAGGGCAAGCGCCCGGTCGATAAGACGATCGATCTGGGGGCCCGCGGGTACTTTACCGTTGTGGATCAAAAAGGGAATACCCTGGCTCATCCCGCAGTAGAAGGGAAAAACATGTGGGATTTCCAGACACAAAACGGTTTTTATTTTATTCGTGATTTTATTAAAAAGGCTCAGGAAGGCGGAGGTTTCACCTATTACGAGTGGCCGCTTCCCGATAACCCCGATAAACTGGCGCCGAAAATTTCTTACAGCGAACTGGACCCTCACTGGGGATGGGTGATCAGTGCCGGTTCTTACATGGAGGACTATAACAGCGGAGCGACCCGTATTCTGCAGGTGTTGATGCTGACCCTCGGTATTGCACTGGTGGTGGGTATCGTGGTGATTTATATGTTTGCCGGACGCATGGGTACGCCGATCGTACAGATTACGGAGAAAATGAAACAGCTGGCGGACGGTAACCTGGCGATTTCGCAGATGAAAGTGCGTTCGAAAGATGAGATCGGTCAGCTGTCCGAGGCCATGAACGCCATGGTGGATAACCTGAGATCCCTGATCAAGGATGCCAGCACCATTTCTGAGAAGGTGACGGGCTCCAGTGAGGAACTGACGGCTTCGTCCAACCAGATCACCCAGGGAATCGAACAGGTATCTGCCACCACCGAAGAACTGGCGGCAGGTGCTACCACACAGGCGGAGCAGGCAGGCAGTGCGCTGGAGATCATGCAGCAGATCGACGAAGAGATCAAACAGATTAATGCCAGTGCCACGGAGATGGAAGAAAGTTCCCGCCGGGGAGATGAAGCATCCAGGCAGGGAGCGGAAAGTGCCCATCAGTCCATCGAACAGATGCAAATCATCGAACAGAAAGTGTCACAATCGGCCAATGTGGTGTTTACGCTGAGTGAAAAGTCGAAAGAGATCAGTGAAATCTTGAAAGTGATCAATGAAATAGCCGAGCAGACCAACCTGCTGGCACTGAATGCAGCGATTGAAGCAGCCCGTGCCGGTGAACAGGGAAGAGGGTTTGCCGTGGTGGCTGATGAAGTACGGAAACTGGCAGAACAGGCGGGTAAATCTACCAATGAGATCGCCGATATCGTTCATTCGGTGCTGAAGGAAGCAGAAGAAGCCGGTACGGTGATGCAGGAAGCGGTGGATCAGGTCAAAGAAGGTTCGGAAGTAATCGAAACCAACGGCAAGACCTTCGAAGAGATTGCGGCAATCATCCAGGAGATGGGCGGCAAGATCCAGCAGGTGTCGATGGCAACGGAACAGATTACGGGAAGAGTGGAACAGGGTGTGAAAGCGGTGGAAGACATCGCTGCCGTGACGGAAGAATCATCCGCGGGAACGGAAGAACTGTCTGCCTCGATGGAACAGCAGAACGCGTCCATGCAGGAGATCAACAGCATGGCCGAGAACCTGGCCCAGATGGCGGAAGAATTGAATCAGTCCCTGTCCCGATTCAAAATGTAACAGATCTTACATTTAAGGCTGTTACTCCTTGCGGAGTAACGGCCTGATTTTATAAAAATACAAAAAAATGTGACAAACACCTTGCAAGAAAAAAATTTATTTGATATAGTACAGGAAAATTCAATATTTCCTGCTTCAGTAATATATATGGAGTGAGGATAGAGGCGCAAAGACCATCAGTACACAATCAGAGGAGAATGAGCTCCGGTGAAGGTTGTGGAAAGGGGGATTTGCCGAAGCTTCGGGAAGCTCATGATTCCTGCAGCTGGTTTTGCACTGAATAAGTGCAGAACTGTCATATAGTCTTGTTGCTATATGGAGGGCTATCTCACGCTAAGGAAACGATCCGGTATTGTTTCTAAAGCAACAACGGAAACCCTCCGCTGTTGCTTTTTTGCGTTTAAAGGGCGTTTGGTGTGAACGTCTCAGGTCAGGCGGAGATACCCGGCAATCTAAAATTCTAAGTAGAGGGTGAAAATGCATGAACTTTGGTCAGGTATTGACGGCAATGGTAACACCGTTTGATCAGAACAATGAAGTGGATTTCGAGGCAACCAGTAAGCTGATCCGCCATTTGATCAGCAATGGGTCCGACGGACTTGTCGTAGCCGGTACAACGGGGGAATCTCCGACACTCTCGAAGGATGAGAAAATCCAGTTATTCAGGCATGTGGTGGAAGTTGTTGACGGACGGGTCCCGGTTATTGCCGGAACCGGTTCTTACAATACGGCGGAATCGATTGCATTGACAAGAGAAGCGGAGCGTTGCGGCGTTGATGGGATTATGCTGGTGGCTCCCTATTACAACAAACCGTCACAGGAAGGGTTGTATCAGCACTTCAAGGCGATTGCAGAATCAACAACACTTCCGGTGATGCTCTACAATATCCCGGGCAGAAGTGTCGTCAACATCTCTGTCGAGACCATCGTGCGGCTGTCCCGGATTGAAAATATCGTTGCGGTTAAAGAAGCGAGTGGCAATTTGGACGCGATGGCAGAGATCATTCAACAAACCGATGCTGATTTCAGCCTGTACAGCGGAGACGATTCCATGACACTTCCCGTCCTGTCCATCGGGGGTCGGGGTGTGGTATCCGTGGCGTCTCACGTGATTGGTAACGAAATGAAACAAATGGTATCAGCCTATTTTAACGGTGAGGTACAGGAGGCAGCCCGTCTGCATCGGGAACTGCTCCCCATGATGAAAGCTCTGTTTGCCGCGCCGAGTCCGACTCCGGTCAAGGCGGCGCTGGAGTTGACAGGGGTTCAGGTTGGATCGGTTCGTCTGCCCCTGGTCCCTCTGACGGACGAAGAGATGGCGGCATTGAAGCAGGTGTTTCACCACAAGATGATTACCGATGCGGTCAGCTGATCATGTGGAATCGATACATACCCGGCACGTTTCAGTGATGCCGGGTATTTTAATGTAAGATTCGCTCTGATAGAAAAAGCCGCCTGATCAAGGCGGCTTATTGACAGGGAGGACCGTAAAGAGAGTTTAAAATGCCCAGTTACCTCCGCGAAACACCGGTTCTGTTTTTCCGTCTTCGGTTATGCCGTCGATGTCCAGCTTGCTGGAACCGATCATAAAATCGACGTGAGTCAGGCTGGTATTGGCTCCGTTCTTTTCAAGCTCTTCTTTGTTCATTTTGGTGCCTCCCTCCAGACACAGGGGATAGGCCGCGCCGATTGCCAGATGGCAGGAAGCGTTCTCATCGAACAGGGTGTTGTAGAAAATGGTGTTCTGGTTGGATATGGGTGAGTCATCCGGAACAAGCGCCAGTTCTCCAAGGTAATGAGATCCTTCGTCCGTCTCAATCAGGCGTTTCAGCGTTTCTTCCCCTTTTTCAGCCTTAAAATCAACAATTTTTCCGTCTTTAAACGTCAGGGTGAAGTTGTCGATGAGGTTTCCGCTGTAGTTGAGCGGTTTGGTGCTGGATACGGTTCCGTTTACCCCGTCCTTTTTGGGAAGGGTGAACACTTCTTCTGTCGGAATGTTGGCGATAAAGGGAACGCCGTTTTTATTGGTCGAGCCGCCGCCTACCCAGATGTGCCCATCCGGAAGTTCCACAGTCAGGTCAGTGCCGGGTGCCCGGTAGTGAAGCTTTTTATATTTTTTCTGGTTGAGATAATTCACTTTTTCATGCAGCGTGCGGCTGTGTTCATCCCACGCCTGCACCGGATCCGCCTCCTCGATGCGGGTCGCTTTAAAAATGCGCTCCCACAACCGATTCATCGCTTCTTCCTCCGTGGCATCGGGGAAAACCCGGGTGGCCCATTCCGGCGTGGGAACTGAAATAATCGACCAACTCACCTCATCTTTTTTCCGGTAGTCGGCATATTTTTCAAGGGCCTGCGCACTGGCGCGATTGGCGCGGGCCACGCGATCCGGATCTGCATCTTTCAACAGATCGGGATTTGGCGCATAAATTGCCAGGAAAGCGGCGCCGTTTTCCGCCATTTCTTCCAGACCTCTGGCTTTCCACATCGGATATTCATCAAATGATTCGTCCGGAGCATACATAAAGCGGGTGAGTGACAATTGTTCATCCTGCCAGTCGACATGAACATGCCGTGCTCCGCTTTGATAGGCAATTCTGGCGGTTCTTCGCACAAAATCGGCGGCTGTAATCGGGGCGTGGATCACCAGGGTTTGATCCTTCTGGATGTTTACCCCTTTTTTGACAGCCAGTTCAGCGTATTTTTCAAGTTTTTCAGCAAATTGATCCATGTCAATGCCTCCAATTTATGTCATTATCTATTCGTTACTAGAGTATATCAGGAATTACAATCAGTTTCATCAAAATTCTGCAAAACTAGAACCCCGCCATCGACCCGGGATGACATTCTTTACGTCCTGTTCCGTATATAATGAATAAAAAGCAAGGGGGACAGGCTATGGGTCAAGAGGTCAGCATCTTTATTTTTAAACAGTCTGTGGGTAACAAGGATATGTCGCAGGTCTCTCAGATAGAACCGGATGACATCTGTTTTTTCCGGTTTCGTGGCGGCAATCCGGGTGAAACGGAGGAGATGGTGGAAAGTTTGTACCGTTTGAAAGAGACGCAGGGTTTTTTGATCGGCATCTTTCGGTTTCCGTTCAAGTTTGAAGGAAAAAAGCGACTTGAAACGGCTGTGATGCAGTACCACCAGATGAAGGGAATCTGCGACGCGGTCACTTATTTTGACAGTGACGGGATGATGGAATTGATGGACCCGGAGGTGCCGTACAAGCAGGCCCAGGAGACCATTGAATCCCTTGAAGAAGCCCCGGTGCGAATTGTAGAGGAGATGGTTCGTTTATCCGGTGAAATCAATATCGATGTCCATGATATCAAAACGCTGTTGAAAGGAGATGACGGTCCGGTTTTTATCCGGACGATCGAAGGCGACTCTTTCAATGAACCTTTAAAGTATGCCATATCGGCACCTTACCTGGCCCCGGATTATGCGGAAGGGCGCAATATGATCGTCAATATCGGGTATGCGCGTGAGGTGGACATGAATACCTTTCGCCACATGACGCTCCGTCTTAATGACCTGTTTCACAAAGCGGACATTCTGAAGATGGGCACCTATTCGATGGATGAACCCGGCCAACGCTTTAAAGTGAGTCTATTTGTGACCGGGATTGAAGATCCGTATCCACTTCCGGAACAGGGTGTTGCAACACGCATCAATCAGCGATATCAAATTCGCCATAAATGGAATCTATTCAAGAAAAAATGTGTCAATAACCGCTGGATGAACATGGTGAAAAACAGGGAAGAACAGGCGGGGCCGAGAGGATAAGTACATACGTTGAAGTTACGGCGAGATTGAATCGAAGACCCTTATTATTTCCCGGAAAATAACAGGGTCTTTTTTTGTTTTCGCTCGGGTTCATTTTAATATGGATGATCAGGTCGCAACCAGGGAAACTTCTTTATAATAAAAAAAGGATGACACCTGAAACATTGTCTTTTAATACGATTTTTTTATTTTGATTCATACCTATTAAAAGGATGCCATAATAGCGATGGTGTTCAACTCAAGATCTCAATGTTAATATAATATGAACGGAAGGTATAAAGGAGTACGTTCTGGAATGGATATTAACACGGAACATCAGTTGTATGTCCTGCATCTTTATGTGGCACAGGATCAAACGCTACAAATCGGCAAACTGGGAAGCTTTCATTTTCCGCCCGGATTCTATGCTTATATCGGAAGTGCCCGTAAGCATATTAAAGCGAGAATTGAACGCCATCTAAAGAGAGAGAAAAAGAAGCGATGGCACATGGATTATCTGCGACCGCATGCGGACATTGTCCGGGTGGAGACGTTTTCCGGAGACGTGTGGACAGAATGCAGCCTGTGTGAACATGTGAAGAACGAAAATAGGGCGAGTATGCCGGCAAGGGGATTTGGCTCTTCAGATTGCCGGTGTGTAAGCCATTTGTTGTATCTGTCTGACCGGCCACCGGAAGATATCGAAATCTGACATACGGTCCATCTGTTTCCTGTACCTGTTCTTCTGTATCTGCGATAAAATGAGAGAACAGGAGCGTGATACAAGTGAAAAGGTTATTCGTACACCTCATTTTTATATTTTGCCTGTTACTGGTTGCCTTCTTCGGGCTGGGGCCGGTTCTGATGGCTGACGGTTCACTATCAGAACGTATGTTGACGCTGGGTGTCGTCTCGATCTTGTTTTTGGGACTTGGGTGGTTGTACCGTTATTATCCTGAGTGTTATTAAATAGTAGCCGACAAACAAAACACCCCGTTCCATACAGGTGGATCGGGATGTTTTTTCATTTGTATGCGATTTGGGGTCATCATATTATCCGGTTCAGGCTTCCCATCTCATTTCCAGATGATCGCCGGCCTTGATCGGGGTGTTTAAATCAGCGGGTTCCCCGTTGACGAGAATCACCAGCTTTTTTTTGCCGGGCGGTTGCCCGGTATCCACTTCAACGTAACGGAAAACATCGCTGAAAATGAGCCCCTGGTCTTCATGACGTTCAATCCGGATCGTCGCCCCGTCAACCAGCGGCTCATCAGGAGAGACCTTCTCACCGTTCATGATGATGCTGTACTGCAGGTCGTGGATGTTCACCTTTTCACCGTTAAAAGTGACCGGTGTCATCATCCCGGAAAGTTGGTCCGCCGGGATCACATCTTTCAATAACGGCTGACCAGATGGTTGCGGTTCAATCGTAATCCGGTCACCGGTTTTGACCGGTGTTTTGCGTCCGGCTTTTCTTCCGTTCACATAGATCGTGGCCTTTTGCCATTTCAACTGTTTTTCTGATCCGTTTAAACGGTACGTGTAGCTGGCAATAATATCATCCCAGCTCAGAAGCTCCGATTCATCCACTACTTCTTCCAGCGTGGAAGGGAGGTGGATATCCAGTTCGTCCCGGTCTGTCAGTGAAGTTTCCAGTGTGGCCGGTTCCCCGTTGACCCGAATGAGAGGTGCCAGGGAATAGGGACGGCCGTCGATGGTGATATCGAGTGTCGTCAATTCATCGATCACATCCTTGACGCTGGCGCTGGCGTCCGCACCATCTTCGCCCTTGATGACCGTGATACTGTCCCCTTCGGAAATGGGCGTATCCAGATGGGCAGGTTCACCGTTCAAAAGAATGGACGGGGGCGTACCGTGCCCGCCGGGAATAAATTTAAGTTTGCCGTTGACCTGGATTGTTACAGCCAATCCCGGACGTCCGTGCAGTTTTTTGATATCAATGCCTTCATGCAGCAGGGCATCGCCGATGGTCAGTTCTTTCAGGTCAAAAATACGCAGAATATTGTCATTGACCGTGACTGTCAAATATTTGACCGGATGAAGCGTCGCTGCCACGGCGATACCAACCGGTGTGACAAATTCAGGCCCTTTGATTTTCCGGTGTTTGTGAATGGTATTCTGCAGGGCATCGGCACCGCGCACCGCCACCCGGTTCGGTGAGAGTCCCGTTTTTTTCGCGATTTTATCTGTCAGCCGGGGAATCTGGCTTCCGCCTCCGATCAACATGACGGCCTGGGGCGCCCTGCCGTTCAATTCCAGGATTTTATCACTGATTAATTGGGCCAGACGGTCGATCGGTTCGTCGATTTGATCCAGAATGTCCGTCTTGCTCATCGTTTGTTCGAAGCCGAGGATGTCGGTGACTTTATATTCTTCCTGCTTCGGATCATTCAGGTTCCGCTTCAGCTGTTCCGCCATCGTGAAGTCGAGCAGCAGCGCTTCACTGAGTGCCTCTGTAATTTCATCGCCGGCACTGGGAACCATGCCATAGGCGGTAATCGTGCCGTGTTCCGCGATGGCAATGTCGGAGGTGCCGGCCCCGATGTCCACCAGCGCAATATTTAATTTACGCATGGTGGAGGGGATGAGGACATTGATGGCCGCGATCGGTTCCAGAGTCAGAGCGTTCATTTCCAGATCGGCCCGTTTCAGGGCAGCGAGCAAAGAATCGACCACCACCCGGGGCAAAAAGGTAGCGATGACTTCGACGCTTGCCGTTTCGCCGCGTTGATCGATTAAGTTCCCGATAACCTCATGATCCAGATAGTAATGAACCACACTGTAGCCGACGCAGTAGTATTCGTGCTGGTCGTGGGTATCCTGTTCTGCAGCCAGCTGTTTCTGAGCATCCTGGACCGCCGATAGTTCCAGGGCAAGGATGTCATCCCGGGTTAGTATCGGCATGCCGTTAATTTCTTTTTCCACCGAGGCCCGGATGGTTTTCAGGGAGCGCCCGGCTGCCGCCACCGCTACTTTGTGAAGAGGGCCGTGGTTTTTCTCCAGTTTTTCCTTGACCTGCCGAATGACTTTAGATACGGCGACGACGTCGTGAATCTGTCCATCCAGCATGGAGCGGTCCTCATGTTCGACCACTTCACATCCGGCCACTTTCATTTTTCCGTTGTCCTCCGGTTCCAGAATCAATCCGACAACACTTCTGGTTCCGATATCGAGAGAAAAGATAGCTTCGTTCGTGTTTTCCGACATTGTTCCAATCCTTTCGACCAAAATCGTTCTTTTTTACTACTTTCTATTTTTTGTCGCAAAATCCTCTTAATCGCAATCAGATTGATTGGCAGGTTTTAAGTTTTTATAACAGCCGTGTTTTCACTTTTTATGGCTATTGAGTAAATCTGAATATATAATGAAAAATACAGGGAAATAATTGAACGGTAATGGTTTGACAAAATGGACGGGAAGGGTTTCGTGATTTTGGTAAGTGAGTCATTTTCGGGAGGGAAAGAATACGATGAAGTGGTTTAGTAAATGGGTTGATACATGGGTCACCGGATTGATCATGCTCATGCTATTGCTGAGTCTCACATCCTGCCATTCCGGATTCAGTGTGGTTCCGGACGTTCAATTAACCACCGTAACGAAAGCGGAATTTAATGCAATTAACAATGCGTTTCGACCGAGAGATGATTTGCAACGTGAAGATGTCAGACTGTTAAGGGTGACGGTCACGATCGAACATCCCGGTGATGTTCGGGATGTTGAGGTTTTAATTCCGGAACTGGTACCGAGCATCGACGGTTATGACCGGATGCGGTCTATATCCTCCTATTCCAGAGATATCGGCAGCGAAGGGACAAATCTGGTTGCGAGTCGGGATCTGGTTTTTGACTATCAGGGGCTTGATGTGGCGGATTTAAAACATATTTTTAAAGATGAATACATTGATGTAAGCTGGGTTGAAAACGGGGAAAAAATTGAACAATCGTTTTCGCTGGTTGAGTTGTTGGAAAATTAGTTTGCCGGAGATCGGAAAGCTCCCATTTTTTGAAAAAAGCGAGTGATTACTCACTTTACAAACAATCTTTTACCCCTTAAAATAAAAATGAGTGATTACTCACACTATTTTAATCAGGGAGAGGAGTCGGATACACTTGCAACCTCACATAAAGGTCGATCACGTGAGTAAGTCCTTTGGAAAAAAAGAAGTTTTAAAAGACGTCTCTCTAACAGTCAAGGGATCTGAAATTTTCGGCCTGCTGGGCCCTTCCGGTGCCGGCAAGACAACACTGGTCAAGATGATGGCCGGCATCGAATCGCCCTCAACCGGAAGGATTACCGTTCTGGGTACGGTGATGCCTGATCTGAACACCATGGGCAGGATCGGCTTCATGGCGCAATCTGATGCCCTGTACGGCGAGTTAAGCGCCTATGAGAATCTGGACTTTTTTGCATCGGTCTATGGCCTTCCCAAAAAAAAGCGTCAAGAACGGATCGAAAAAGTGCTGGAACTGGTCAATTTGACGGAGGACCGGAAGAAAATCGTCAACCAGTTTTCCGGCGGTATGAAACGACGGCTTTCCCTGGCAGCCGTCCTGCTCCACGAACCGGATATCCTGATTCTCGACGAACCGACAGTGGGAATCGATCCCGTCCTTCGTCAGGCCGTGTGGGAAGAACTTCACCAGTGGAGTCAGAGAGGGACCACCATCGTCGTCACCACGCATGTGATGGATGAAGCCGAAAAATGCGATTCCCTCGGTATGTTAAGGGATGGACGGCTGATTGCTATGGGAGCACCGGATCAACTGAAGGAAGCCTCTTCTTCCGCCACGCTCGAAGAAGCGTTTCTGTATTACGGGGGTGCAAGACAATGAGAGTGAGAGCGATTGTGATCCGTATTATCCGCCAGTTTTTCCGGGACAAAAGAACACTGGCTCTGATGATCGTAGCTCCGATGTTTATTCTCTTGCTTCTGCACCTGGTCTTCAACGGGGAGGATTATATCCCGGTAATCGGTGTGGGGGACGTACCGGAGCAGATTGAAGACCAACTGGCGGATACAGGGGCAAAAACGGATCGGATGACGGAACCGGAAGCTTACACGGCGATGGACCATCAGGAAATCGATGCGTTCATTACGATGAACGGTATGACACCTTCTGTTATACTGGAAGGGAGTGATCCGACCGCCAATCGGGCAGTGATGCAGGCTCTCCAGCAGGCGTTTGAGAACATGAAACCATCGGAACGAAGTGTTCGTCCTGATGTCACGTATCTGTATGGTGCGGAAGATTTGTCCCTGTTCGACAATTTTGGTCCGGTGCTTATCGGTTTTTTCATCTTTTTCTTTGTTTTCATCATTTCCGGGGTTTCTTTCCTGCGTGAACGGACCGGCGGAACACTGGAACGGCTGCTGGCCACACCTTTGAGAAGATGGGAGATTGTCACCGGATACGTACTCGGGTTTGGTATATTCACCACGTTTCAAGCCAGTATTATTTCCTGGTTTGCGATTAAGGTACTCGGCATCATGATGGCAGGTTCTTTTGGATATGTCCTGTTAATCACGTTTTTGCTGGCGATGACCGCGCTGACGCTGGGGACGCTTTTGTCTGCCTTCGCCAATAACGAACTGCAGATGATGCAGTTTATTCCACTGGTGGTGATTCCGCAGATTTTCTTTTCCGGATTGTTCAATCTGGACACGATGGCGGAATGGTTAAGGTCTATAAGCGTGATCATGCCGCTTACTTATGGCGCAGATGCCCTGCGGGAAGTGATGATTCGAGGAAAAGGCTGGTCGTTCATTGATCACGATATCTACATCTTGCTTGCCTTCTCTCTGTTTTTTATGATATTAAATGTCTATGCTCTTAAAAAACACCGTCGATTATAAATGTTAGAGGATGATGGATCATGACCGAACAGGAGCTGCTGCGGGAACTGTTGCAGGCCGGTGACGAGCAGGAAAAAATGAGTGAAAAAAAAGTAAAGATCCTGGAAGCGGCGATCGAGATGTTCTCGGAAAAAGGGTATGCGGCAACGTCCACCAGTGAGATCGCCAGAAAAGCAGGGGTGGCGGAAGGAACCATTTTTCGTCACTACAAAACGAAAAAGGATCTGTTGATGGCCATTGTCACACCCGTGCTGACCCGGGTGGTGGCTCCTTTTTTGGCCCGGGATTTTGCCCAGAAAGTGTTTGAAGATGATTACCAGAGTTATGAGAATTTCATTCGGGCCCTGATTCGCAACCGCTTTGATTTTGTGAAAAAGCACCTGCCGATGATCAAGATATTTTTGCAGGAGTTGGCTTTTCACCCTGAAATCAAGGAACAATATCGTCACATCTTTGTGGAACATGTCTATGACAAATTTAGAAAGATTGTCTCTCATTTTCAGCAAAAAGGGGAAATCATCGAGCTGCCGCCAGAGACTGTGATACGTATGACGATTACCACGATTGTCGGTTATTTGATTACCCGGTTTCTGGTTCTCCCTGAAAGGGACTGGGATGATGATGTGGAGATTGAGCATACGATTCAGTTTTTGATGCACGGGTTGTCACGGAGAAAGGAATAAATCCGATTTCACCAATACCCTCACCTCAATGATGGAGGTGAGGAATTTTATTGCATTTACCTTAAGTTCTGTTACAAACATACCCGCGAGTATGGGTGTAACAAAGCGAATTCACTCATTGATAAAATACGATTTTACGCTATCATAGACTTGACCCTGATTTCCATGTAAAAAAGGTGATGACGCATGAATACAATAAAACAACAGCACATTTCCCCTTCTTTTGATCCGTGGGAAGCGTATCTGGATGTCGAACAATACGGTCAACTTCAATTAACCAATGTCGAATTTACTACGACGACCCTGTGCAATATGCGGTGCGGGCACTGCGCCGTGGGTGAAACCCTGCAGAGCAGAGATCCGGAGGCTCTTCCACTTGATCTCTTGATTCAACGCCTGGAAGAAGTACCGAAGTTAAGGGCTTTAAGCATCACCGGCGGTGAACCCATGCTATCCATGAAATCCGTGGAAGAATACGTGGTGCCGCTGTTAAAATATGCTCGCGAGCGGGGTGTCCGTACCCAGATCAATTCCAATCTGACGCTGGACCTGAAACGTTACGAGAAGATTATCCCGTATCTGGATGTGCTGCATATTTCACACAACTGGGGAACCGAAGCAGAGTTTGCTGAATTCGGGTTCGCCATGATGGAACGAAAGCCGTCCTATCAGCAGCGCGTCGCCTATTTTGAGCGCATGATCAAGAATGCGAAGGTATTGGCGGATGCAGGTGTGTTCATTTCGGCGGAGACCATGTTAAATAAGCGAACGGTTCCCTATTTAAAAGAGATCCATCACCAGATCGCCGAAATGGGTTGCAGGAGGCATGAGGTCCATCCGATGTATCCCAGCGATTTTGCCGGTAACCTGGACACTCTTTCTCTCGATGAAATCAGGCAGGCGATCCATACACTGCTGGATCACCGTCACCCGGACATCTGGCTACTGTTCGGAACATTGCCCTTTTTTGCGTGCAGTGACCGTGAACAAGACCTGCACCTGTTAAAACGACTCCACCAGGAAAAAAACGTCACCGTTCGCAATGATCCCGACGGACGTTCTCGGCTAAATGTCAATATTTTCACCGGTGAGATCATCGTGACGGACTTCGGTGATGAACCCCCGCTGGGACACATTCAACAGGATACGTTACATGAGGCCTATCAAAAATGGGTCGCATCTGAAACAGCAGGGAGTCTCAGTTGTCATTGCCCGGAAGTCAAGTGTCTGGGCCCCAATCTTCTGGTTAAAAATGTATATTATCCGGGTGTGGATTTTCAAAAACGTCACAGCCGTATAACCGATTAAGTCATCTGATTACCGTCTATTTAATGATATTTTATGTATATTTCTCTTTCTTTTTATCGTATAGCTGGTAAAATTTAATTTAACCATTATGTTAAGGGGGCTGAGTTGAGGCGAAATGGAAGTTTCTAAAGAGCCGAACAAGCAAGTGGGAAAAATGGGTTCGGCTGTAAGCAGGATGGAAGAGCATTTCTTTGTCGGACGGGAAAAAGAATTGGATGTATTTCGCCGTTTTCTTCAACAACGTGAAGAAACCCCACGTGTTCTCAATCTGTACGGAACCGGTGGAACCGGCAAGACGTATCTGCTTCACGCCTTTCAGAGGGTGGCTGAACGTGAAAAAGATGTGATTTTCCTGATGCTGGACAGCCAGGACTTTCTGCACTCACCATTTACACTGGCCCACAATCTGCTGGCTGCGCTGGAGAGCCAGTTGAACATGCCACTTTCAAACCATTCCAGTAGTCTGACCTACGTGGTCAATATGCTGGAAAAGCTGGTCCGGGATAACCGGGTGGTTATCGCCATTGACACCTATGAAAAAATGGGTGATATGGATCGCTGGATTCGAGAGTTCTTTCTGGAACAACTCCCCGGGCAGGTGAAGATCATCCTTGCCGGCCGGTTTCCGTTGTCCGGAACCTGGTCGCAATCGCCGGCGTGGCGAAGGATGGTCCAAAAGCTTGAGATTAAGGAGTTTACCCGTTCGCAAACCCGCCAGTATTTAAATCGCTATGACATTAAAGAAGACAGGACGATTCGTAATCTGTGGCTGTTCAGCCAGGGACACCCGCTCACGCTGTCGCTGGCCGTGATGGCCGGGGAGGAAAATCTGTCATCTCTCCCGGAAGCAGATGAAAAAATAGATATCTTAACGGAGCTTACCCACAAATGGCTGGAAGAAGTATCGGAACCGGAGTGGCATGATATGCTGGAAGCGGCGGCCGTCATGGGACACTTCGATCAATCCTCTCTTTCATTTCTGCTGGAGCAGGAAATTTCCGCCTCTCAATTTAAAGCATTCGTCTCACTCTCCTTTATTAAAAAGAACAGCCGTGGCTGGATGTTGCATGAATTGATCGGTGATGCCATTAAAGTTGAATTGCAACAGCGAAATCCGGATCGGTGCCAGGCTTTGCGCCAGCGAGCCATGACTTATTATTACAACAAAATTAACGAACAATCTGTATCCTACTGGGATGTGGCCCAGTTCTTTTACCATATGGGGGACAGGGTTATTCAATCCACCTTTTTCCAGGGGGCGCTGGATGATGACAAGTATATTGAACACGTAGGGCCCCACAATTTTCACGAGATAGAAGAGTACTTTGACAGGCGAAAAAAACAGGCGATCGAAACAAGTGCCCATTTTTATAACCGGGAAACCGATGAAATGTATCATTATTATGTTACAGCCCAGCATAACAAAAAGGAATCGGAATTAATCGGTGCCGATTATGTGAAAAAAATGGGGTATGATTCGGCAAAACTGGTTAAAAACAGGCAGGGTGAGACGCTGGGTCTGTCCATCATTGTCCCCATCAATGAACGCACTCTGCCTCACCTGAAAACGGAGCCTGTCTCGAGAGCGTATTTTAGCCGTCTAAGCCCGGATGAAGAAAAGGAATATGCGGTCCGAGAAGATCGGTGTGCCGGGTGGTTTATCCGGATGCTGGATGTTCTTGATCCGACCAATGCGGATATCCGCTCGTTTCTCCTGTATAACCTCTTTCCTCTTCTTCTCACCGGTGGACGCATTATTGTATCTACGCCGATCCCTTTTTATCAGGAACTTAACAAACGAATGGGATATCAACAGGTGGATGGTGCCACTCACTATGACTACGGTCCTGATCAGCCCTCTCCCACTTATGTGCTGGATTTGCGCGGGCCGAAACTGGCTCACTATCTTAAGAAGATCACGTCCCACCTGTTTGCTGAGGATCAGAATCTGCATGAGCTGGCTGAACAGTTTCAATTGACGGAACGGGAAAAAGAAATTGTCAAACTGATCCTGCAGGAGCTCTCCAATAAAGAGATAGCGAAACAGCTGCATGTCACGGAGATTACGGTGAAAAAGCATGTCAGCAGCATTCTTAAAAAGACCGGGGTCAAGAACCGGTTACAATTGATGAAACGGTTTATGTGAGATGACGGGATAATGGGATGAGATGCAGATATCCTGGCCAACTCGATATCTGCATACTCGATGGCAGGTTTGGTTATTTCAGCAGTTTGTATTTTCCGATAATGGGGAGCGGTTTGGTTTCCCCTTTTGCCGCATGAATAATTCCCATGACGGCCAGGATGATGACAAACAGGTTTCCGATCGGCAGGATGAGCAGCCAGCCCAGAAGGGGAATGATAGTACCGACAACGTTTATGATCACGCTGGTTAAGAACAGGTTTAGCCCCTGGTTGGCATGGTACATAGCAAACTTTGATTCTCTGGCAGCAAGCAGGGGGATGAAAAACAAAATGTAAGCCAGTATCCCCATCGCTTTGTTTTCCTCAACGTCTTTCGTTTCCACTTTTTCTTCAAGCAAAATGATCTCTCCTTTTAATTGATGTTTCCGTTTCTCTCCTGAAAACATCTCTTTGTCAATAATGTATCACGGTGCACCGGTGGAAGATATTATACTTCGGTATAGTCTTTGGATGTATTTAGGTTGATGGGGATTTAATCATTATAAGGAAGGATTTTACTGGGTGGTTGTCAAATAGTGCAGGGAGGCATGGAATAAGGTCCGGGTCTGACAGGGATGTGAATGGCGGCCTGGCTTAGCTTTATCCGGTATATGTTTTGTTGGGGTTTTGATTCAAAACATATTTCCATGAAGGGGATTTTAAACATGTATCAATTAAACAAAAATATGATCGGTTTCCAATGCATTCGATGTCATTCTATCTTTGAAGTCAAAGATTATTTCAAAGGATGTCCTCTTTGTCTGGAAGAAGGGTATCCGGCCAGTTTGACTGCTCTGTATGATTATCAAAAAGTTAATATTGACCGGTCACAAAGAGGCTTACAAAGATACACCGATTTATTGCCTTATCGTTCTTTTCCTACATTGGGAGAAGGATCGACTCCTATCATGGAATTAAGGGATTTAGCCAGACAAATCGGTGTTCGCCATGTCTGGATCAAAAATGAAGCTCAAAATCCGACCGGTTCTCACAAAGATCGAATGAGTCCTCTCATCATGGCAAGAGCGAAGAACATGGGGTATTCGACAGTGGTGGCCGCTTCATCAGGCAATGCCGGCGTGTCGATAGCCAGTTATAGTGCTGCTTCTGGTCTGAAATGTGTCATTATCGCTACGGATGCCATTCAGAAGACATACTCTAAAGCGATTAAAATGACCGGAGCCAAAATGATTTATACGCAAACTTCATTGAGTCGCTGGGACTGTATGGAGAAAGCCGTTTCAAACAAAGGGTGGTATCCTGCAACAAATTTCATTAACCCACCCGTCGGCAGTCATGTGTTTGGGGTTGAAGGATATAAAACGATTGCCTATGAAATTATGGAAGAACTGAAAGAGACGCTGCCGAGTATTATTGTAGCGCCAGCTTCTCGAGGCGATTTAATCTGGGGCATATATCGCGGTTTCAGGGACGCCAGAGAACTTGGATGGATTAATGAAATCCCAAAATTTGTAGCGGTGGAACCGTTTCCCAGATTAACGCGTGTCATAAAAGGTGAAGATTACAGAAATCATTTTGCAGGTGTATCTGATGGCCTTCCTTCTATCAGTGGGTCAACGGTAACGTATCAGTTAAAAAAGACGATTACTGATACAAAGGGCCTGGTCAAAGTCGTTAACCTTCAAAATGCGTTGCAAAGTCAACAGGAATTAGGGAGATATGGATTGTATTTGGAAACGTCGTCAGCCACGATCTGGAGTGCTATCACACAACTTAAACATGAGGTGGATGAATCTGACAGAATCCTGGCCATTTCCACCTCTCATGGTTTTAAAGGTTTATCTTTTTGATTTTTTAGGGAGGGTATTTATATGTTTGGCTTTCCTACAAAAGGTTGGCCTTTTTCAGATTATGTATTACCTGGAATAGACCATTAGAGAAAAATTTGTTTGGGGGCAAGTTTTTATATTATGAAGTTAACCTAAAACATATTCTACAAAAAGCAGAAGAAAAGAAGTTTATAAGAAAAGGTAGTCATATTATAAACGACATCGGGGACATTTGAAATAGCTCTAAGAATGTTATCAAGGGATATAATTATATAACCGTTTAAAAGATTTAGGTGCTAACATCGAAATTGTCACTTCCGAGAGTTCAGATGGGGGGTATCAAAAGATTCGACTACAAAGATTAAAAGGAATATCTTATAGAGCACCCTGATATGTACTGGCCAGATCAAAATAATAATAAGGACAATCTGCAATCTTACTCTCTTTTGGCCCATTATTTAGCCATGGGGATTAGCGGCAATATTTATCTCCTTTCTTTATGCCTTTTCTACTTAAAGGTAATTGTTGAAATTTGTAGAATATGAAATTGATAAAAGGCTTTTAAGGAGTAGGTGAAAATATGTTAAGAAAAAAGCTTTGGAGGCTAAGACATGGAGATATAGCAATCAAGACTATTCTGGATAAAAATTATTACCGCCCCGGTGAACAAGTATCGGGCAAAGTAATAGTTCAGGGAGGAATACAGGAAAGAATAATTAAGGAATTAGTCATTCAGATTACAACAAAAATGGATACCCGTGACGACTTAATATATTCTCGTGTCCCACTGTTAAAAACTACGATTGCAAAAGAACGTAAAATTGAAATTGGTGAAAAATTAGAATTTTCCTTTTCTTTTCAGGTTCCCTATGATACCCCTATTGCCGTTCACAATGTAAAAGAATCAGAAAATGGAGATAAGGATTTGGTTTCTAAAGGATTCTTTCATATATCGATTGACACGATATGCTCCCTTGACAAGTGGCCAAATTGGAAGGAATATAACGAAATTAATGTTTTCCCTCATCCATGGGTACAAAAAGTAATTGAAGCTCTTCAGAAAGAACTTGGTTTTTCATTATCTTACATTTTGTATCAGTTTAAAAATTGGCAAGGATATAAAAAGAATTTAAAAACAGAATCCCATGTGTCTATTGATAATATGAGAATGAATTTCAACTCTTTTTATACCTATAGTGATGAGAAACCTTTTATGTTTATATACGATTTTAAACCGATAAAGGAAATTCTATGGGATAAGATGGATGAAATTCAGATAATTTTTCAAATTAAAGAGGATCAATTACTTATGTATATCCAGATTGATAGAAGGGGAGAGGGAGTTAAAGGTGTTATTGAAGACACGACAGATAAAGATGAAAAGTATATCCAATTATCTCTTCGTTCTGAAGAACTTGAAAAAGATGCACATGATATAGCTAAGTGGTTTTTAGATAAGTTTAGAGACTTTTTTGATTTAAGAGGTATTGAAAATCTTGACGAACTAAAAAATCATGAGGAGAACAAAGAAGTTTTGGAGGAAACGTTAAATATTGACCATATTTCCCTATCTAAAAGAATTATTGCTTCTTTATCTATGCTGTTACTGATTGCATTAGGAACAGGGGGCAGCATATTACTATTTATTATGATGATTGATATTCAAACTGTTTCTTTTTGGTTCAAGTTGTTACTTGCGACAATAATGACAGCGGGGATTATATTGCTAGTTATGATATATCAATTTTTTTATGTCCGAATATTACTTAAAGCCTCTATAATTGAATATTGGATTCAGATGAGACGACGAATCAAAAGAAAGTATGTGTTAAGTTTATGCTACTGGATTTTAATCTTATATGGATTCATAATTGGTCTCTTTATGTTGTGTTGTATATCTTCAAAAGCATGATATTTTTACCAAGCACTAGGAAAAGGGGACTACATTTTTCCTCTTTTCATATTTTATTTGATTATTCTTTTGAACTGGGAATCAGGTTAGTATAGCAATTAAAGTTTATTGGTTTATTGGAAAATGATTGAGGGAAATAACAGGAGTGAAAGTAGATGGCTATTGTTCAGTTAAAATCAACGAATCCGCACTTTTCTTTTTTAATACGCAAAAATCCAGCTTCAGGCATGATGTTGCGTACAGTCAGACAGGGAATTGCGTTTGGCTGGTATTCTGATGATCAAACCTACAATATATATTTTAAGGACGCTGACAACGAGATATCTTACAAGCAACATAAAGAAGAAAGCTTTGAATATCTAAATGTTTCAAGATATAATACACCTCTTTTTCCATTAAACGCAATGACAGAATTCTTTAATTCCACAATCAAAAACCGGTATGATAATGATCTTGAAGGATATGAAAATGAATTATTTGTGAATATGGTTCATATCACACTACCAAGATATATAGATTTTTTTAGCAAACATTTTGAGGATTTCTCTATCGAAATGATTCATCAATCTCACAAGAGCTATTCAATTAAAATCAAAACGAACAAAAGTATTTATGATTTATTGAATACAGCTAATCTATTGTTTTTATTTTTATCTTTAATAGGTAACGAATACCTTGATGTTACAGATAGTTTGATTGAAAAGTATGTTAATCAAATTAAAGTCCTGGATGCTCCGTTTTTTATAAGGTATCTGTTTGCACGAAACATACTTACCAGCAGGAAATTATTTTCAAAATTTAAAGAAAGCCTGGAAGAAACACAAAGGTATGACATAAACTTTTCTTACGGACATACAGCTCACCAAAGAAGAGAAGCGATAAAAAAGTTATTACCCTTCAACAAACCAATTGTTGATGTTGGATGTGGGGAAGGTTATTATGCCTTTCTTTTCTCCGAAAGTATAGGTGACAAATACTATTATGCCATTGACATTGATGAAGATATCATTCGTTCGCTGGATGCAAGAATTAAAAAAAGGGGTATTGAAAATATATTAACTTATGGATCCATTGAGGATTTTATTGAAGATTACAATGGGGAATTAGTTGATGTCATCCTTACAGAAGTCATTGAACACATGGAGAAGGATGAGGCTAAAAAACTAATTTTAACAATTCTTGATGACATTCATTTTGAATCCATTATTATAACGACTCCAAATCATGATTTTAATAAGTATTATTCCCTGGATGAATATCGGCATGAAGATCATAAATGGGAAATGGGGACAAATGAATTTAAACAATGGATAAGTGAGATTTTTGATGAACGAGATTTTGAGATTCATCATTTAAGTATTGGCGATTGTGTAGACGGGGTTTATACCACTCAGGGAGTTTTGGTTAAAGCAAGAGGTGAAAAGTAAATGGAATTAAAAACAAATATGCATACCATATTTATGTTAATTGGTGCTACTAATTCCGGTAAATCAACATTTGCTAAAGAAATATTGTTGCCTCAACTTTCTATTCAGGATAAGGATCGGGGCTTTAAAACCAATGTTCAATATATTTCCTCTGATGAAATCAGGCAGGATATTTTGGGACATGAATATGACAAACATGACAGAATTATGATGGAAAGCAGCGAACAAGCCTTTCATATTTTATTTGAGAAACTAAAAGCCGTTACGTCATTTCCAATTAACGCCGAGTTCGTCATTGTTGATACAATTGGCCTTTCAGAAGAATTCCGTGAGCAAATCATGGAAATTGCTAAAGAAAAGCAATATAACCTGGAAGCTATACTTTTTGATTTTAAAAATAGAGAAGATTTCTATGCTTCAGGTGGTTCAAGACGATTAATTTCAAATCATGTCACTCGTCTCAAAAGAGAGGTTCTGAAACAAATTTCAAAGTCAAAATTTCGTCGAATACACAAAATTAGGGAGCGGGATTTCTATAACCCTGATACCAATGAACCGAATGCAAATTATAAAATTATGATAGAGGATTTAGATCATTATCTCAGTCATATTTTGCCGCAGGAACACAAATATATAATTGTTGGAGATGTTCATGAAAAAGTGGCTGATTTAAAAAAGCTGCTTATCAGCTATGGGTTTAATATTGAAAATAATCGTATTTTATCCACTGAAAAAACGGATGAATATAAAATTATTCTTAACGGAGACTGGATTGACAAAGGAAATGCTACCAAAGAGACGGTAGAATTTATTGAACAAAATATGGATCATTTTGTGCTTGTAAAAGGAAATCATGAGAATTTTGTTTACAAATACTTGAAAGGTGAAATTGATAAGAATTCAGTAGATTCAAGTTTACTAGACAACTACTTTGACTCTATAGAAATCTTTGAAAAGGATGAGGATTTAAAACACAAATTTTTCCGACTCGTTGAATCTTCGAAAGAATTCTACAGGTATATTGGATTACAAAAGCCTTCCTTTTATGTGACACATGCTCCGTGTCAAAACAAATATATAGGGAAGTTAGATAAAACGTCTCTGAAAAAGCAAAGAAGCTTTGTTCTTGATCGAGAAAAACCCTACGAGGAGCAATTGCACTTTCTGGAGTCAGAGAGTGTTGGAAATCATCCGTATCATATTTTTGGACATGTTGCTGTAAAAGAAATAGTCCAAATTAAAAATAAGATTAACATTGATACGGGAGCTGCCAATGGAAATGTTCTTTCTTCTGTTGTGATTGACTCCTGGAGACCGTTTTTTAAACAGCAGCGAATTACAAGCACTAGTAAATACTGGAACGAACCTTTACCTACTTTATTTAAACAAAGAGATAAACATGTTAACATCGAGGATTTACATGAACAGGACCAAAAGCGCCTTAATTATGTCTTGAAAAATAAGATTAATTATATTTCTGGTACCATGTCGCCGGCTGACAAAGATTTGGATAGCAATGAATTGGAATCTTTAAAACAGGGGTTGTTGTATTTTAAGAGAAAAGGCGTCCATAAAGTGGTTTTGCAACCGAAGTACATGGGGTCAAGATGTAACATTTACTTAGCAAGGGAACTAGATCAATGTTATGCAGTGAGTCGAAATGGATTTAAAATTAAGAAAGTGGATTTGTCTCCGGTATATGATAATCTGTTAAATAAATTTTCGGATTACATGAAAGAGAATAAAATAAAAACAATCGTGTTTGATGGTGAATTACTGCCCTGGTCTATTTTGGGAGAGGAATTGATTGAAAAGCAATTTAGGACTATAGACAGAGCTTTACAAACAGAGTTGGATTTTTTAAAGGAGCAAGGCTTTGATGCCCACTTTCAAAAACTTGTTGAGCAATATAAATCAAGTGACTATGAAGTCGATCAGCAAACAATGTCTAAGAAAGATTTGATTAAAAAGTTTGGCGGTGCCACTTACCAGACTTATAAGGCGTTGCAAACTATGTTAAAGTCATATGAACCAATAGAAAAACATGTGGAAGCCCATCAAAAATATCATGAACAAATCGAGCTCTATGCAAAGGATGATGAGATTAACTATAAACCATTTAATATTTTAAAAATGGTCAAGGAAAATGGAGAAGAGATCATCCCTGCAGAATCAACATCGGAAATTTTTAAGTTTGTATCTGATGATGAATTTATGTTGATCGATTTAAACGAACAGGATTATTATGAAAAAGCTTTAACCTTTTTTAAGACTTTGACAACAGAAAGAAAAATGGAAGGTGTCGTGATTAAACCTGAAAAATTGGCAGATGATACTGCCCCTTATATGAAAGTTCGCAATCCAGATTATTTAACCATTGTTTATGGATATGATTATCGCTTTCCACACAAATATGCCAAGCTTTTAAAGCAAAAAAATATTTCAAAGAAACTAAAAACCTCTATCAATGAATTCAAACTTGGGAAAGAGATGTTGGCCTTTCATTTAGATAAAATAAATGAGTCAGATCATAAATATAAACAGGTGGTTGCTAACATGCTATTTGAAGTAAGTAAAGAGAAAGAAATTGACCCGAGGTTATAAGGTAAAGAAGGGTATGTCTAAAAGGTTCTCATAATATCCCGCATTACTATTAAGGTATTGCGGGATGTTTGTTTACTTGTAGAAAAAAGAAGTGAAGGACAGAAACATTAAATTTATTTGAGAACGCTAGTGTTAAAAATGCTTAAACAGTTTTTAACAAAAGAGCAAAAACAAATCTCCGGTACAGACACAAACAAGCCCAAAAGGGAATAGGCATAAATGAAGCACTATTCCTGGAGGTGGGATCGGGTGTCTGGACTGCTCGGGTTACTGGCGCTTCTGTACAAAGAACTGATTCTGTTCGTCTCCTACGTCAAGAACAATGCCTTTCCCCAGCCACTGTCGGAAGAAGACGAGGAGAAATACTTACGCTTGATGGAACAGGGAGATGTTGAGGCGCGAAATATGCTGATCGAACATAACCTTCGCCTGGTGGCGCATATCGTCAAGAGGTTGTGAACACGAAGCGATGTCGGAAGAATGCTGGTGTGGTGCTGGGTCAGGGGGGGTTTCAAATAGCTAAAAGAAGATAATTATAAAACCAATTAAACCTATTAATTCAGATAAGTATATAGTATAGAGTGATATCCTTACTAATTATTTTTTATTTGTCCTAAAAGGGATTATCTGTTTTTTTACCGAAATACAATTGAGAATAAACACTAATTTTTTTGTTAGGGATTTTTTGATCTTTGATCTAAAAGGAGTAAGTATAGTTTTGAAGATTGTTTTTTAATATATTGGTGTGCACAAAAGCTAGGAGGAGTTAATGAGAAAAAAGAGAAGAATGTTATATTAAAAGATTAATTTTTTGATACTCAGACATGTTTTATATTTTCCAGCCATTTTTGTCCACGGATATGATTTGGATTGGTATTAAGAATGAGTAACGTTGGCATCATTTTAAAATTTTTACAAGGAAGGTGAGCGATAATAATAGAATTCACGAGAAGTGCATCAGGTTTTACAAAGAACCCCTTAGGTATCATTGCATTATTTATATCACTAATTTATGGAATAGCAGCATTAGTACTTCAATTTAGTTCGGAATTAAATGTTTCTCAAAAATGGTTCCTTGTGTGTTTCATAGTAATTTTCCCTTTACTTGTTTTATTTACATTTTATAGACTTGTGATTTTTATCATACCAAATTATATGCGCCAAGTGATTTTAAGGATGAAGGGAATTTCTTAAAATTAACTAGTGATTCACAAAGAAAGAAAGCAGAAGCAGAGCTTGAAGAATCTTCTAGTGATAATAATATTGAAGAGGATAAAGCGGGTACGTTAGACATGCCTTCCAAAGTGACTGTTGATCCCAAAATGCAATACTTTTTAGCTGAAGATTTGGTGTTTAGGAAACTTGAACAAGAATTTAAAATTCCTATTCAGAGACACATGGCATTTAAATCTTCTGATAAGTTAATTGAAATTGATGGTATTAGTAAAACTGATAATTCAACTTATGGATTTGAGATAAAATATAATAAACGAGGTAAGTTAACTCGTAATGTTATTGAATCGTTATATCAGACAGCTAAAAATTTAGACAGTGCTTCAATAAATAATTTTAAATTGATATTCGCAATTGTTTACGAGGACAAACCTGTTGTTAATAAAAGCGATTTGATGTCAAAACTTAAGAACCTTAGTATCCCAATCGAAATAAAAGAATATGACTTTAATAAATTAAAAAGAGAATTTGGTCTAGAGAAATAATAACATATTCTAAGCACATTAGACAATTTACAAAAGAAGTGATCAAAATGAGATTTCATTTAATTTAAATATAAATAGTTTTGGAGTATTATAAAGATTGCAAAAAAAAAAATAACTAGTAAGGAGGATTTATATGGGAAGTGGTGGCTTTTCATCATTTGGTGGTTTTGGAGGAGGAACTGGAAAAACAGTAAATAGATGCGGTGAAAAAGTTACAATTTTATTAATTGTTAATGAGAATCAAAAAGCAGTGTGGAGAAATGTTTCTGTGAATGATGAAGTGTCTATTATCTTAAGAAATGATGATACATTGCCGGTCATGGAAGTAAAAAAAGAAAAAGATAATTTTAGTATAGGGGTCGTTCCTCCAAAATACAGTTGGCTCTTAAAATGTATTGAAGAAGGGTGGGAATACAAGGGGGTTGTAATAAAAAAAGAAGGGAATCAACATGACCCGAAGGTTACAGTAGAGGTAGAGGCGTAAAGTGATATGGAAAATACTAGAGCATTCAATGTGTTAAAAGAACTTTGGGAAACTTATGGTATTGCAATTGAAAGAGAGTTTTCGTTTGTTTCAAAATCTAATGAACAAGTTATAGATGAATTTTTTTTCGTAGTTCTTGGAGGATTTGGAATCAGTTATGAGTTAAACAAATCAGGTTTACATGTATTAAAGAATAAAGGGTTAATCGAAGCAAAATATTATTCCTCTATATCTAACTTATATATAATTGAAAATGTAATAAAGAGAGAGTTATCAAAAAAGCAGTTTTATCCCATTACTTGTAACGGCCAGTTCAGAAAATATAGATTTGTGGAAACGAAGCCTAAGGTTATATCCAAGGCTGGATATTGGCTTTGGGAGAACTGTCACTGGAGATTATTTGATAAACTTAATGAACTTAATTCATTTGATGCTAGAACATGGCTATGTGAATGTCCAGGTATTGGCATGAAATCAGCTAGTTGGCTATTAAGGAATACAGGATTTAATAATGATTGTGCAGTACTGGATATCCATATACTAAGATTTCTTGGTTACTTAGGATATAATATTCCTAAAAACATAACAGAAAAGGTTTACTTACAATATGAAGAAGCATTACGAATTATTTGCTTGAAGATTGGAGTGCCTTTAGGTAAGATGGACTATTTATTATGGATATTAGGGAGAAACGGATACTTTCAATTCGTGAGGTGATACCGATGAATATTGCTGTATACGGAGAGATAGGTATTGACTTATTATTAGATTATGATACAAAGATTATCGATAGATTTGGGGGAGCCGGTTTATATGCATCAATATCTGCAGCAAAACAAGGCATCAATGTTGAGTTTATGACAGTATACGGGCCCGAAATCGATTCATATAGTATAAAAATATGGAACTTAATGGGTGTAAGTTTTTCGAGTGCTAAATATATGGAAAATTATTGTCTGCCAAAATATTTAGTAAAAGGTTATAAAGCTTATGAAGTTAAAAAAAGTACTCCTTTGATAGATGTTAAAATCGGTATTGAATATAATCCACAGCTAAGTGATGAATGTGAGGGTATCTTAGTATTTCCAGTGGATCACTCGCTTCCGGAAGATTTATGTAAGCAAGCATGTGAAAAAAATATTCCTGTTTTTCTTGACCCAAAACCAAATAGCAAATCAATTCATGATGCTAGAAAAATTTTAGAATATGTATCTGTACTTTTAGTAAATGAGGAAGAGGTTTTATTATTAACTCAAGCAAATACTTTAGAGAATGCTATTGAAAAGTTAATTCATATGGGGCCTAAGTACATAATCGTAAAAAGAGGATATAAAGGTTGTATTCTAGTAAACGAAGGAAAGACTATACATATACCGGCGTATAAAAGTAATGTTAAATGCACTTTAGGCTCTGGTGATGTTTTTGGTGGTGCATTAGCTGCTACATTTCTCAGGACGAGGGATATTGAGTATAGTACGAGGTTAGCAAGTTGTGTTGCTGCTAACTTCATTGAGAATTTTACAATTGAAAATATAATAAATAGAGTAGCGGTAGAAGAAGATATGGACAGAAGAGAAATTGTTGTATCTGGTAATTCAGACAAAAGCGTTTACTTGGCAGGTCCATTTTTTAGTAAACAGGAAGAGGATTGGGTTAAATTAATAACGAATAGAATAGAAAATTGTGGATTTAAAGTTTTATCACCTCTACGAGAAAATGGAATTATAAAGAAAGACACACCAATGGATGAACGCAAAAATATTTTTGATAAAGATCTTGACTTGATAAGACAATCTGATGTTGTGGTAGCATTGTTAGATCATAATGATCCGGGTACATGTTTTGAAGTTGGGTTTGCTTATGAAAGAGGTATCCCTATAATTGCTTTAAAAACCTCACAGTTTGAATTAAATAATATGCTAGTTTATGGTTGTAATGTTATAGTTGAATCTATTGAAGAATTAATAGAGAAGTTGTATATATTATGAGAAAAAAAGTCGTATTATTATTATCAGGGGGCATTGATTCTGTTGTTCTTTATTATTGGTTGCGAAAAAGAAAATACGATATATTCCCTATTCATATTAACTATGGGCAAGTAACAGTGTCTGGCGAAATTAGAGCAATTAAATCAATAATAGGAAATGAGTATGCGGATAAAGTCTTATTTTTAGACATTTCTAATATGAAGCACCTTGGCTCTGGATCACTTGTGGGGGATAGTCCTCAATCAGGATATTCAGCAGAAGAATGGTTTAATACCGAGTTTTTTCCGAACAGAAATATGATTTTAATATCTTTGGCTGGAGCATATGCGTATAAAAACGATATACGAAAAATAGCAATAGGTGTGACTGGGTCAAGATCTTATAAGGATACAAGTAAGTCATTTATAGAGAGCATATCTACTACTCTTTCAGAATCACTTCATGAATTTGAATTGATCACTCCATTTGTGGGTTTAGACAGACAGATTGTAATTGATGAGGCAATTAACATGTCAGTACCAATAGAAAAAACCTTTTCTTGTAATGCTTTAGGGGATCGACATTGCTTATTATGTACAAGTTGTTTAGATAGATTAGAAGTACTGAGACAAATGGGAAAACACAATGCATTCTAGTTTGTCGAGTTAGATAATAATTAAAGAGTTTTATAATGGGGTGATAATGTGAAAACTATTCGTGATCCCGTACATAATATTATTCATTTTGATAAAGAATCAGATGCTTTGCTTTTGGAATTAATAGATACCCAAGAATTTCAAAGACTACGCCATATAAAACAACTTGGATTATCGTCATTTACATATCCAGGAGCCGAACATACTCGGTTTGCTCATTCTATTGGTGTGACACATTTAACTAAAAGATTTATTAATAAGATATGTAGCTTAAAGGATGAACAATACAAACAATATTCTCAAGAGCTAGCTGATAATAGAATGTTAGCATTAACTGCAGCACTCCTACATGATATTGGGCATGGCCCTTTTTCCCATGCTTTAGAAAAAACAACTGGCGTTAGACATGAAAAGTGGACAATAGAAATAATACGTGGGGATACAGAAATCAATAGCGTTCTCAAAAAGTACAATGTGGACCCAGATGAAGTTGCTGATGTTATTCAACGAACTCATAGATCCAAAGCTCTTGTGAAATTGTTATCAAGTCAGTTAGATACAGATAGAATTGATTATTTATTAAGAGACTCTAAAATGACTGGTGCAGGCTACGGTTCATTCGATCTTGAATGGATGATAAATGTATTGAGAATCGGTGAATATAATGGTCAAATTGAGGTAGGGTTAGATCTTGAAAAAGGTATTAGTATAGCCGAAGATTTTGTTATGGCAAGGTACTATATGTATATGAATGTGTATTTTCACAAAACAACTCGGAGCGCTGAACTACTAGTAGATAAAATATTTAATAGAGCTTATGAGATTTTTCAAGAAAAACAGGAGATTGAATTTCCTGAAGATTTGATTCGGATTTTATCAGAAAAAGGCAACCTTAAAGAAACACTACATAATTATATTAATTTAACAGATAATACGATTTGGTATTTTATTTCGATATGGAGTAGACACCAAGATTCGATATTGAGCGATCTTTGTACTCGACTATTAAGAAGAAAGTTTTTTAAGTCAGTTTCCATTCCAGACAAAAGTCCTATGGAGTTTTGGCAGGAGGTATTCGAATATTCAAACAAAAAAGGCATTCCAATTAAGTACTACTTTCTAATGGACGAAGCTAAAAGTAGTTCATACAAAGATCCCTATATTTTTCATACGCCCAAAACGGATGAAAAAGAAGGCGAACGTGAAGCTTCAGAGCAAATAATTTTATTTGATAATAACGGAAATGGTACAGAATTATCAGTGATCTCTGATATAATTAATGGAATTAGAAATAAAAAAATCTCTATAGATAGATACTTTATGCCCGAAGATTATAAAAATGAAATTTTTGGAGGGTGATTGAATTGTTCGAAGGAGCCTACAGTTTATTGAGTCTGTTTGATGAAATTAAAAAGGTACACGGTCGAAAAAAGGTACAAAAGATGGTGCATTTGCTTGAATCAGCCGGATTAGATTTACCATTTAAGTATGAATACCACTTTTATGGCCCATATTCTGCAGAACTTCAAGAAGAGATAAATACTTTAGTACAACAAGGATTTCTAACTGAATCAAAAAACGATGAAGCTTATGTGTACTCTATTACTAAGAAGGGGAAAGCATTTAAAGAAACTTTAGAAGCTGATGGAGGATACTCTTTAAAAATTAATACTGATCTTTTGAATTCTATGGTCAAGGAAAGTTCTCAGTTTTTGGAAATGGTTAGTACATATGCATTTTTAATTGATTTAGGCTATGACACACACAAAGCTAAATCAAAAGCAATTGAACTTAAACCACATCTTGAAAAATTAATAGATGAGGCCATTGCGTTTTATGATCAGAAGGTTAATTAAATTAGAGATGTATTAAGTTACTGTGATGATCTCGGTATTCAAACCGGGATCTTGTCTTTTACTGTCTGTTATGGTGTTATATGATACTTACTTAAAGAATTTAAAAAAGCAAATAAAACTGATTACAGTTTTTTTAGTACAGACACAAACAAGCCCAGAAGGGAATAGGCATAAATGAAGCACTATTCCTGGAGGTGGGATCGGGTGTCTGGACTGCTCGGGTTACTGGCGCTTCTGTACAAAGAACTGATTCTGTTCGTCTCCTACGTCAAGAACAATGCCTTTCCCCAGCCACTGTCGGAAGAAGACGAGGAGAAATACTTACGCTTGATGGAACAGGGAGATGTTGAGGCACGGAATATGCTGATCGAGCATAACCTTCGCCTGGTGGCGCATATCGTCAAGAAATTTGAAAACACCGGCGAAGACAGCGAAGACTTGATCTCCATCGGCACCATCGGGCTGATCAAGGCCATCGAAAGTTACAAGGTAAACAAAGGGACCAAATTGGCCACATACGCAGCAAGATGTATTGAAAATGAAATCCTCATGCACCTGCGCTCCCTCAAAAAAACCCGCAAAGACGTTTCCCTCCACGATCCAATCGGCACCGACAAAGAAGGTAACGAAATCAGCCTGATGGATATCCTCGGAACAGACGCCAACGAAGTCATCGACAAAGTGGAATTCAAAATCGAACGAAGCAAGATCTACAAAAACATTCACGTGCTGGATAAAAGAGAAAAGGAGGTGATCATCGGCCGGTTCGGGCTTGAATCGGGAGAAGAAAAGACGCAGCGGGAAATTGCCAGAGAGCTGGGGATTTCACGTTCCTATGTCTCCCGGATTGAAAAAAGGGCCTTGATGAAGCTGCTGCATGAATTTTACCGCAAACATCCGGAACGCAAATAAAAGCACACGTCAAAATAAGGGGAGGGTCTGTCAATTTTTCTGTGTAAACCCCAGACCCTGTTAATTCAGATGGGGCTCTATCCCACATGAGGATGGTGGCTGGGGAAATACCACTAAGGAAATTAAAAGCCATGTAAGAAAAACTGCGTTTTCTACACAAATGCTTCTACGTGCTAATAATGCATTGTCTCAGAGGAATGAGCGATTTGATAATGCAATTTATAATGGGTTATCCTGGTTAATCACTCAACAAAAAGAGGATGGGACTTTGTGGGATGATAAGTGGGGACTCTATGATGCTGTTAGTGTAAGCGCCGGTACATTGATGTTCGCTAGAATGCTTCCAGATATACCACAACGTATTAGAAACATGGTAGAAGAACCTTACAACAAAGCTATGGAGTTTATTATAGAAAGACAGGGTAAGGATGGTGAATGGGAATATAAAGAAAAGTATGAAACACCAGTTTGTGTTACAGCACACTTATTACAAAAGACTCTTGGATATGATAAGAAAGGTGTTAAAGCTTCTAAGAAAGCAGTTCAATACTTGGTTAAGACTCAACATCCTGAAGGACATTACGATAACATGAATGTTGACCACACTTGTGACAGTATTCGAGCATTAATATTAGCGAGTGAACTCCTTGATGATTATTCTTGGCATAACACTATTGAAAAAGGTTTCAAATGGTTAATGAGCATTCGCAACGATGACGATAGTTGGGGTGACTTTCCAGGGGAAGAGTCTAATATGTTAATTCTTTGCGATGTATTAGATACTATTCTTAAATATAAACGCTTCGTTAAGTTATCTAACCTTTCATTACGAAGACAATAAAACACTTCACTTCATGAATGTCAGAGGAGGAATTCGAATAGCAACAGTTTAAGGATATATTTTAGAGAGTGTGTTTTTGAATGTTATTTTTCGATTCCTCCTCGATTTAATGTTTCTAAATAAAATGATTTTCCAGTTAAAATAAAAAATGGAAGGGCACAACTATGCGAAATAAGTTCTTTTATTTGTTAGGTTCAGCAATTAATAATTTAGGAGATGGTTTCCAATCGGTAGCGTTGATGTGGTTGGTTTTAAAACTTACAGGAAGTCCCCTGTCCCTTGGAATATTAATCGCCATTAATTACCTACCTCCCTTATTTTTCGCACCATGGGTAGGAATAATTACAGACCATCAGGACTCCAAAGTGTTAACAGTTGCTGTTCAGTTAATTCGTGGGTTAGCTGTATCTATTGTTGTTCTGTTAATTTTTATAGATACTATATCAATTGTTATGTTTTATCTTCTTCAAGTTGTTTTAGCAGTTTGTCATCTGGTATTTAAGCCATCTTCTCAAACGTTAATTAGAGAATCATTCAGCGATGAAGAAATGGTTTATGTTATCTCTAAGTCATCTTCAATTAATTTTGTCATGGCATTGATTGGTACTGGTATAGCAGGAATCGTAATGTCTATTTTATCAGTAGAAATTTGTTTTGCAATCAATGCATTAACCTTTATGGTATCATCAATTTTCTTTATACTGCTTCGTCGAATAGATAGACGTAATATTCAAAGTAAAAGTATGGACGTTATTGAAGGTATTAAAGTTGGTTGGAAGTTTGTAAATGAAAAAAGAGGAATGTTATACTTGTTTTTCCTCGCTACTATTAGTAGTGCAGGGTATCAAATGACAAATACTCTACTCGCTCCAATGGTTGCACGAGATATGAAAGGTTCCAGCGTTTTATTTTCTATAATAACCATTTCATTCACACTAGGTGGATCATTGGGTGGATTTGTTGTGGAAAAAGCATTATATAAATATAAAGAGAAAGTTAGTGTGGTAACTTTAGTTGGTTTAGTAGTATTTTCCTTATTTATGGGAATTGATGGGTACGTTTGGTTTACAGTTTTTGCTTTGTTCGGGTTCGGATTCTTCATTCTATTTCATGTGATTTCTATGCAGACACTGGTTCAGATTAACACTCCTAAAGAGTTAATGGGCCGCGTGATTAGTTTCCGGTCAATTGTGGTATCATTTGCTAAGATTTCTTCAGCCTTGCTTTCTGGGTATTTGGCTGGGATTATGAATACGCACTATGTATTCTTGGGATTTATGGGTTTATGTTTACTAAGTCTTTTATCTCTTCCTAAGGTAGAGCATATTCCACTTCCCGACTCGATTAAGTATAACAGTAAGTTGGATATGAAATAAAACGCACCTTTCAAAGTTAATCTTTGAATAATATTTATAATTCAGATTGTTATGTATTAGTATTGTAATAATTAAATCAGAGTATTAAAAATACAATGAATGTTCGATCTGCAAGTGTTATAAATCCTTTACAATGGAGAGTATAGGTGATCCCTATCCAAATCTAAAGTAAAGGAAAGGAAAACGCTATGTGACAAGTTATTTGGTAAATGAGTTGATCTATAAATCATTAATTCAAGTATTATTCTACATGTATTTAACAAACTACCAGTGAGAATCCTTTCGCAAAAAACAAAAGCAGGGGTAAAACTATACTTAAGTTTGGCATTTATCGATTTCGGTACCATCTACGGAGAAAGTCATCATCACTCTTAACGTGTGAACAAATTTTAGCAACATGAGATTTTGATTGACTAAAAAGAATCTATGTACGTTTTTTGATCGCTTTTCTTATTAAAGGATTTTCTTTTGCTTCACGACTCAAGAAAAATTCCGTTGTTGAACTGTACAATCAAGCACTTTGCTATATCTGAAATAAAAACGATTTCCTTAGACTCTTTGTCATCGGAACTACGTAAAGCGAACCGAAAATGAATTTCAATTAGTGGAAACGGTAGACTCACAAGGCAAAGATATTCGTTACTAGTCGCTTTGATATTAGTGCTAAACAGATTAGTAACACCTACTGGTTTCGTTGGGGAATTAAGTTATTCAAATAGTTTAAGCAACATGTTTGAATAAAGGGTTTTTATGGTATAAATGGGAAACGGTGGTTCAAAACCGACTTTAATCCGCCCTAATCACAAATTGTTTACTCGTGGAAACAGAACAAAGCAATCCCTTCTTCAAACGTTGGTTACAAACATTAAATCCCTTTCAAAAATGGTTCGCCAAATTCAATGGGAAATCCGAGGTAGTCCATAAGAAAATCTATATCGTTGCAACTCTAAATGGACATTTTACTTTAGCATTTGGCTTTTTAGCCCATTTCCACGCAAACATATAAATCTGGATTTTCTGTAACTATTTATGCAACATTAGTGGTATGTTTTAAAATTAAAGAGGTAAATTATAAACATTCATATAAATTTACCCTATAAAAGTTTAATCAATAGAATGAGGAGATTTACCATGGGTATAGATTTTCATAATAAGAAAAACAGCAAGACTTATTCAACACGAAAGGCAGACAAATCATGGATAGAAGCAATTAAAAAACTTGTACCAATCGAAAATGTTTCTAAAGCTTTAGATGTCGGTTGTGGTGGTGGAATATATTGTAAAGCACTTTCGGATATGGGTGTACCTTCCGTTACTGGTGTTGATTTTTCAAAAGCTATACTTAAAGAAGCTGAAGAAAACTGTAAGGAATATAAAAACATATCTTTTAAGTATGGAAATGCTTTTGATACTGATTTAGAAAGCGACTGTTTTGATTTATTACTTGAAAGAGCATTAATACATCATATTAATGACTTATATGCTTGTTTCAAAGAAGCATATAGATTATTAAAGAAAGATGGATATTATATTGTTCAAGACCGTACCCCTGAAGATTGCTTATTAGAAGGGGACGAAACTCATATTAGAGGATATTTTTTTAAACTTTTCCCCAGACTAATTGAAAAAGAAATTGATCGACGTCATAATGGACAAACTGTTATTGAATCCCTTAAATATGTTGGATTCAGAGATGTTATAGAAGTTAAGTTATGGGAAATAAGAAAGGTACATGAAACGAAAGAGGAATTATTTAAAGATTTAAGGAATAGAACAGGAAGAAGCATTTTATATGAAATAGATGATAAAGAATTGGATAAACTAATAAAATATATAGATAAGTCAATTAATATAGAAAAAAATATAGTCGAAAAAGATAGATGGACAATATGGAAGGCAGTGAAATAAGTTAGTGAGTATATGAAACTTATAATAGTTTTTATTATAGATTTTTTTAAAGAAAGAGAATAAACATTCATATAACAAATTTATAGCTCAAATATTGACTTTAGAAATGAAATCCTCATGCACCTGCGCTCCCTCAAAAAAACCCGCAAAGACGTTTCCCTCCACGATCCAATCGGCACCGACAAAGAAGGTAACGAAATCAGCCTGATGGATATCCTCGGAACAGACGCCAACGAAGTCATCGACAAAGTGGAATTCAAAATCGAACGAAGCAAGATCTACAAAAACATTCACGTGCTGGATAAAAGAGAAAAGGAGGTGATCATCGGCCGGTTCGGGCTTGAATCGGGAGAAGAAAAGACGCAGCGGGAAATTGCCAGAGAGCTGGGGATTTCACGTTCCTATGTCTCCCGGATTGAAAAAAGGGCCTTGATGAAGCTGCTGCATGAATTTTACCGCAAACATCCGGAACGAAAATAACAGAGTAAACATCAAAGAAGGGGACGACATACGTCCTCTTTTTCATTTAATCAATCATCCTCTCCCGTAGCGCAATCGCCACCGCTTCCGTCCGGTTTTTCGCCCCCAGTTTTCGCATACAGGACTTCGTATAATCCCGCACCGTATATTCACTGATCCGGATGCGGTCCGCCACTTCCTTCGTCCCCAGTCCCCGGGAGAACCAGTACAGGATTTCCCTCTCCCGCCGGCTCAATTTGCAGACCGGTTCCTCCCGACCGATCATCTTTTTTACCTCATGATTAAAGTACCGTTCAACCTTCCCGATCAGGACATCATCGATGGCCTGGTCCCGACTAAAACGATCGGCCAGCACACAGCCGGTCACGGCATGCTGATCACACAGGGGGACCACCAGCAGGGAAGAAAGAGAAAAAGCCTCTATATATTTCTCAGGAAAAAGAAAAGTGGACCTGGAAATAACGGCGAATTGCGCCTTTTTTTGTTTAATCGCCATTTCAACCAGGGGAATGGAGCGGACATCTTCTTTGATATGTTCCATGGAGAAAATGCCGCAGGGCGTTGCCGCCAATAGTCCCTGAGCCTCCTGTGTCAGTGGAGAATATGTAAAAAGTGAGGCTCTCTGAAACGGAAAAAGCTCCAGGCTGGTCCGCATCATCTCCTTCAATTTTTCCAGAGGTTCTTCAGAAACGTAAGGCCTCATGTTATCCGTGTTCATCGACACATTTCACCCCCCTTTTTTCGGGAATGGTTTTCTTGAGTCTAACCGGTATACAATGAAGGTGGATAAAATTCTGAATATTATAACTATATCATACATGTTTATTTTATGCGTCATACATTCCATTTAGTAAAAGGAGGTAAGCGTAATGGGCAGGACACACATTATCACCACCAGTGAACGGGGCATCAACGAAGACTCGCTCCCCTTCCGGCTGTATCAAAAAGCCAAAAAATTCGGGGTGTGGGATCCGAAAGACATTGATTTCTCAAAAGATGTAGATGACTGGCAGACCCTCACATCCGAGCAGCAGCATGATATTCTGCGGCTCATTTCCCAGTTTCAGGCGGGGGAAGAAGCGGTGACCCTGGATTTGCTGCCACTGATTATGGTGATTGCGAAGGAAGGACGCCTGGAGGAAGAGATGTTTTTGACCACGTTTCTCTTTGAAGAGGCGAAACACACTGAGTTTTTCCGGTTGGTCCTGAATGCCCTCGGGGCGAACCACGATTTGTCCCATTTTCATTCGGATACCTACAAAGAGATTTTCTATGAGATTCTCCCGGAAGCGATGGAACGGCTGGTGACGGATCAATCACCGGAAGCCCTGGCTGAAGCGTCAACGGTTTATAACATGTTCGTCGAAGGGGTGCTCGCGGAAACGGGTTATTTTTCATTCTACGAGTCTTTGGACAAAGCCGGTATCATGCCGGGGCTGATGAAGGGGATCGGGTATCTGAAGCGGGATGAATCGCGGCATATCGCATACGGGACATTTCTGTTACAGCGCCTGATCAGTGAAAAGCCCCACATCTATGATCGTGTCGTTCAAAAAATGGAAGAGCTCGCTCCATACTCCTTCCGGCTGAATCAGGAAGGGCTGAGTGGCAAAGAGGTCAGTAACTTCGGGGTGGCACTGGAAGATACCATGGCATTCTCACAAAAACAGATCAAGGCACGGATGGAAGTGCTGTCTAAAGCAAGGGGAAAAAGTTTGGCTGAGATATACAAAACCAGTGAAAGTGAACTGGGTGTTCAAGCCTGATATCCTGATGGAGGTGTCGACATGACTTCAAATCATGCCCAATTTATGATGCGGACCGCGGTGCACAGTGGTGCCGGCAGTCGGGAACTGATCCCGGATCTGTTTAAAGGATTGCAGTCTCGCCGGGTGGTTTTGTTCAGTGACCGGGGCCTGGAGAAGGCTGGCGTCGTAGAAAAGGTCGTGGAACAGTTCAAGGATGCCGATGTAGAACTGGCAGGCGTGTTCCTGGATATTGAACAGGATGCAGCCAGTCGGTGTGTTAATGAGGCCGTCCACTATTTTCGCGACGTGGAAGGAGACGGGCTCCTGGCAGTCGGCGGCGGAAGTGTGATGGATACGGTGAAGGGTGTCAAATTTTCTTTGCATGAAGAGCTGACCGATATCAAAGACGGGTTGCAGGGTGGGCTGGTCAATCTGACCTGGCCGGAAGCCAATCTTATCCCGATCCCCCATATTGCCGTACCTACTACAGCCGGCACCGGGTCGGAAGTATCCCCGATTGCGGTGATCTATCATGAGGAGTTGAAACTGAAGACCAACATCATTCATCCGTTTATCAGTGCTGACATGGCCGTCCTGGATCCGGAATTGACGGCGGGACTGCCTCCTTTTATCACTGCCTTTACCGGGTTTGATGCCCTCACTCATGCGGTGGAAGCGCTGATGTCTCCCAGCGCGACGGCGTTGACGGATGCGTATGCCCTACAGACGATTCGACTGATTGAGCATTATCTACCTCAGGCCGTGGAGAACGGAGAGAATATTGAGGCCCGGCTGCAGATGTTGCAGGCAAGCCTGATGGGGATTACGGCATTCAGTTTTGCGCTGGGGCCGATTCCGGTTCATAATTTTGCCCATGCCTACGGGGCCATGTTCAGGATCCCCCACGGACTGGCGAATGCGGTTCTGTTGCCGGTGGTGATGGAGGAACTGCCCGAATTGTACCTGCCAAGAATCCATGAGTTCGGTGAAGCGTTGCGATTAAAAGTGGAAGGCAAGCATCCGCAGACCGTCCTGGCCGAAGTAATTGACCGGATTAGGGATTTGCAGCAAGAGGTGGGACTCCCCGCTGATTTTTCCGATCGCGGCGTTCCTCAGGATACCATTCAGAAGACCGTGCCGGCCGTTCAGAAGGATCCGGCAGGATTTGCCTTCCCGCTCTCGGAAAAGGTAATTGTTGCCGTCGGGGAAAAGGTGTTTCGACCGAAGGCGATATCGGCTTCGTAGAGGAAGAGAGGGAGGGTTCTGTTACAAACATACTCGCGGGTATGGGTGTAACAGGACAGAAGGTAGAACGACAGGAAAAAGCCATAATAAAAAGAAAGGCGTGGAAGCACTTAAGCTCCATGCCTTTCTCTTTTTTGCATAATATCCTGTAAGATCTTCTGCTCGATCTCGTTATTTAATGTTTCCAGTCTCCGGTTCAGAAAAAAAGCATCGATCCAGCTCCAGACCACTGAACCGGCGAGGAAAATCAGGAAAAGGCGAACAAGAAACCACGTGGAATCCGTATCGGAACCGTATATTAAGATTAATATCAGTCCGATTATCGGAATGATGGTTGTAGTCAGCATCACCGATGCGTATTTATAATCTTCGGTGTAAAACCGATGAGCACCAAAGAAAGATAACCCGGCCCACAGGCCCCATGCCGCTTCTTTCCCTTTCCGTTTTTTGAGCATTTCCGATTCCAGAATACTCAGTTCTTCCAGGGTCAGTTGCTGTTTTAAATACGTATTATCCATAGTCTCACCTAGGAGTGGGCGGGTGCTGCCTGCTCTGAATTTTGCTTGGCCTGTTTCATCAAACGGACTTCAGAAATAATTTCACTCTCGATCTTTTCGTTGGTATCCTTGATCATTCCGTTTAATAAAAACAGGTCGATAAAGGCCCAGATGCCGAGGCCTCCCAGCGTCAGAAGCATGGCGACTGCGGTTCCGGTGCGTCCCAGATAAAAACGGTGTCCACCGAACCCGGCTGTAAAGACCCACAATAACCAGGCGACTCCCGCGGATTTTTGGCGCTTGGTCATTTCTGTGTTCAATAATTGCAGTTCTTCCGAAGTTAATCCCTGTTTTTGAATTAATGACATGCAAGTTCCTCCTTAAAATTTTAAATCCTATGTACTTCAAAACCTACAACTGCATGAGCTTTACTAATTATGATTCCTCCCTGGCCCTCACCCCTCGTCATGTGAACCATCCTTTTAGGAAATTAACATAATAGCTAAAACAAAAGGATGTCTATGAAATTTTGACATACTTTTTTATTTTTCGGCAAATATTTACACAATCCTGCTTCGTTTGAAAATTTTCTAAATTAGAGTGAATTAAAAACCCTTGCAATAACTAATTGCATTAGTTAATATAAAACTAACGTTATTAGTTTATAAATAAGAAGGGAGATTTCCCATGCGAATTGTACAGGAAAAAACACTGATTCAAATATCTTTTTTACCCCGTTCCTTTCCCGTAAACTGTTACCTGGTGGAGGAAGAGGACGGGATGACTCTGATTGACACCGCTCTTCCCTACAGTGCTAAAAAGATTTTACGTGTTTCAGAGAGACTGGGGAAACCGATCAAGCGCATCCTGTTGACCCATGCCCACGATGATCATGTGGGCGGGCTGGATGCATTGAAACAAGTTTTACCTGATGTGCCGGTTTACATTTCGGCTCGGGATGCCCGGTTGTTGACGGGGGATCGCGCTCTTGTTGAGGGTGAACCGGGGACGCCGATCAGAGGAGGGGTTCCTCGAAGCTTAAAGACAAAACCGGATGAATTACTTAAGGACGGAGACCGGATTGGATCGTTGATGGCCATCACCACTCCCGGCCATACGCCTGGTTCCATGTCGTTTATTGATACCCGTCATAACTTCATAATTGCCGGAGATGCCTTTCAAACCAGAGCTGGTTTGGCGGTATCCGGCCAGTTACGGATCCTGTTTCCTTTCCCGGCAATGGCCACCTGGAACAAACGCATTGCCCTGGAAAGTGCCCTTAAAATTAAGACCTACCAGCCTTCACTACTTGCCGTAGGACACGGACGCATGTTGAAACAGCCGAACAAGGCCATTGAAGATGCGATAAGCGAAGCCAAGCAAAAATTAAATTGGAACGGTACTGAAAAGGAGATGGAATCATGACACCCCGCACAGGTCTCGATTTACAAACAATACTGGAAGCCGCCGCCAAAATCGCTGATGAACAGGGGATGGACAATGTGACACTGGCTATTCTGTCGAAAAAACTGGGAATACGTTCCCCGTCGCTGTATAATCATGTGGACGGATTAAACGGGTTACGGCAAAAACTGGCCGAATACGGATTGACGAAACTATACGATACTTTAATCAAAGCTGTCATCGGAAAATCCGGTGATGATGCTGTCTTTACCCTGGGAGAAGCCTATGTCCATTTTGCCCGCCGGCACCCCGGACTTTATGAAGCAACTTTTCATGCACCTGATCCTGCAGACACAGATTTGCAGCAGGCAGGGCAGGAAATTGTTGATCTGGTTGTCCGGGTGCTGGAACCATTTGATCTGGATCAGGATTCAGCCGTTCATGCCGTTCGGGGATTGCGCAGCATTTGTCACGGATTTGCCTCTCTGGAACAAAAGGGCGGGTTCGGGATCCCTCTTGATGTCGATACGAGTTTTCGCATGTTGCTTGAAACCTTTGTTGCCGGGCTGCACGAGTTAAAACGCCTGTCAAATAAGAAATAGGGGAAAAAGAGATGTATGCTGCCATTCAATTTTCCAATTTGTTGGTACGATTTCTCCTGGAGCTTTGTGGACTGGTCGCACTGGGGTACTGGGGATATCATGCCGTGTCAGGCTGCCCCAACCGAGCCCTGATGAGTGTCATGATTCCCCTGGTGATGGCTGTGTTGTGGGCGTTACTCGGTTCGCCGAATGCCCTGTTTCCCCTGTCTTCAGGATGGCACTGGCTGTTGGAAAGCGTTGTTTTTGGTTTTCCCGTCATCGCCCTTTTTTTAACCGGGTTGACCGGATTCGCATGGACTTATGGGTTGCTGGTGGTGATCAACCGTTGGTTAATGTTTGTCTGGAACCAATCCTAGAAAGGAATTGGCCGAGCAATGTCTAAATATTATGAAGGACGGTATGAATAAACTATTGGTACGAAATACAACTAACAGGGGGATATGAACATGAATTATGTTTCCATCGACCCGAAATCACAGGAACGGCGGGAGAATTACAAACTGTTGATCGGAAGTGTGCTCCCGCGTCCGATTGCTTTTGTCACGTCCATGAACGGGGAAGGGCTGGTCAATGCCGCACCTTTCAGTTTTTATAATGTGGTGTGTACGGATCCGCCGCTTCTCGGCATCAGCTGTGGACGCAGGTCGGGTAGTGTACCCAAGGATACGTCCCGCAATATTATGGAAACGAAAGAGTTTGTCATCCATGTCGTCGATACCGACAATGTGTCCATGGTTAATGAAACGGGCATCGATTTTCCGCCGGATGTCAGTGAAGTGGATGAACTCGGATTTCACGTGATTGAGAGTGAAAATGTCCGCGTTCCCCGGTTAAAAGAAGCGAAGATCCAGATGGAATGCAAGCTGCATCGGATAATCGGGCTGGGGGGAACAGAGGATCAACCGACCTCCGATTTTATCATTGGGGAGGTCGTTCGGTTCCATATTGCCGAATCTCTCTACCAGGACGGTAAAATTGATACGGATGCCCTGAGTCCGATCGGAAGGCTGGCCGGACGGGATTATGCAAAGGTCGGTGAAACCTTCGCCATGCCGCGATTAACCTTTGAAGAATATCAGGAGCAGAAGAAAAAGAAGTAAGTGATGATGACAGCCGACGTATGGTTAACGTGGCACCCGGTGATCAAATAAAGGGGGAATGGCCGTGAACATCACCAGATTGGATCATCTTGTATTGACCGTGAAAAACATTGAGAAGACCTGTGAATTCTATCAACGCGTACTGGGAATGGAAGTGGTTACGTTTGGGGAAGGACGGAAAGCGCTGCACTTTGGCCAACAAAAATTTAACTTGCATGAAGCCGGTAACGAATTTGAGCCGAAGGCCAGGACCCCGCAACCGGGTTCCGCTGATTTGTGCTTGATCACCGAAGTCCCGATTGTGGAAGTGGTGGAGCATCTGGAAAGGTGCGGCGTACCGATTGAAGAGGGGCCGGTGAAGCGAACGGGGGCGACCGGCCCGATTACGTCGGTTTATATTCGGGATCCGGACGGGAATCTGATAGAGATTGCCAACTATTGAATACCGGGTGGATGAGCATGCCAGAGAGGACATGTTTCTGAGTCTGCAGATTGATGTGACAGAATTCAGAGATGACGGAATGATAGGAAATGGAGGACGTGTGGTCGTCGAATACTTCGTATAATATGAAGGAAGCAATAACATAGCGGAAATAGCGGAAATTTGTTCCGCTATTTCTCAAAAAAAGTGAAGATCCAAAATAATAGCGGAAAAATTTTCCCCTACTTCGGCTGAATACTTCGCATAATTTTTAAATGAGGCACATTACGGAAAACATTTCCCCTAATTTTAATAAATCCCGGAAACCCGGATGATAGCGGAAAAAACTTCCGCTATCCCTAAATCCCAACTCCGATTTCCGACTTCTCCGACCTCCCACCTCCCACCTCTCACATCTCAACTCCCACCTCTATCTACCCAAACACCACCGTCTTGTTCTGATACGGTATGATCTTATCCTCCAGATGCCAGTTCACCGCCCGCACCAGCACAATCCGCTCAATATGGCGGCCGGTTTTTCTCAAATCATCCACCGTATAACGGTGGTTGACCCGCTCCACATCCTGCTCAATAATCGGCCCCTGATCCAGATCATCGGTCACATAGTGAGCCGTGGCCCCGATCAGCTTCACACCCCGGTTATAGGCACTCCGGTATGGATTGGCCCCGACGAAAGCGGGCAGGAACGAATGATGAATATTGATGATCCGATTGGGATAATGGGATACAAATTCCGGTGACAGAATCTGCATATAACGGGCCAGCACAATCAGATCGGCCTCATGCTGGGCCAGCAGTTCTAGTTGCCGCTGCTCCGCTTCTTTTTTATTGTCCCGGGTCACGGGAACATGATAAAACGGGATTCCCAGTTGCTCCACTTTTTCCTGATGGTCGGGATGATTACTGATTACCGCCACGATATCCGTATACAACGCGCCGGATTGCCATTGCCACAACAGCTCCATCAAACAGTGATCTTCGCGCGACACAAAAATCACCGTCTTTTTCATGTCATCAGCCCTTTTGAACTCCCAGTCCATCTCAAATTCCGACGCGATACCCTTAAATCCCTTTTTTAATGTTTCCATCCGATCTTCCAGCCGGTCCAGATCGAATTCAATCCGCATAAACAGGCGGCCGGCATCCGGATCGGTGGAATGCTGGTCGGCCTCCACGATGTTGGCGCCATGTTCATATAAAAAATGGGATACGGCCGCGACCACCCCGGGTCGGTCCGGGCAGGAAATCAGTACACGGCCCCGATTTTTGCGGCTTACCACCTGCGGAAGTTTCTTGATTTCGGTTGCTTGTTTCATCGTTCCGGTTCACGCTCCTCTTTCATCCTGTTCAGGTATTCATTGCCGTTTCGATGGAATCAAATAATGACTCATTATATAATGACCGGAAGCAAATGAAAAGAGTCCGTTTAAAACGCCATAGAAAAGGAGGGGTATTCACAACCCCTCCTCACGTCATCATCAAAATCTATTTATTGAAATAACGGCAGCAGTTTACCCATGTTCTGCTGATAGAATATAAAAGCGGCCTGTGTGATTTCCTGTTGAAACATCATCGATTCCTCCGGTGTCAGAGCGGCGATATCCACGGTGTTATCCGCTGTAAATTCGGGCAGTTCCACCGGCTTGTCAAACGTATCCTTCTGTTTCAGATCAAGTTCAATCTGACCCGGCAGGTCGTTTGACGCCATCACCAGATGAACCTGTGACTCCCGGGTGTTATCTGCCTGATTCGGGATGATAGAAATATCACCGGACAAGGTCCCGTTACCCTGGAATTCATCAAAGAACTCCAGATTAAATGTCGATTCCAGTTTTCCGGTTTCATCCTCAAGCAGAATATCGCCGTCTGATTTGAGATAAGTCCGGGTCTGGTCCTTCAGCTCCAGATTAAACGTTCCTTTTTTCCCTGTTTCAACAGGGGCAAGATGTTCATCGTACAAAATAGTAAATGCATCTTCAGCGCCTTTCGTTGACAGTGATAACCACAGGTCCACTTCGTCCTTTCCTTTTTCTACCGTATCGATGCGAAGTTCAATCGCCTGTTCTCCTTTTTGGTTATCCGGTATGGTGGCGAAGAATTGACGGCTGAGAATCCGGTCGCTTCCATCGATATACATCACTATTTTCACATCATCGGCCAGCTCGATTCCCTCAATTTCCGCAATGGTATCGGACCGCAACGTCGCAATGTTTTCTTTCCATTCTGCTTCCGTCATTTTCGTAAGCCCCTCAACGCCGCTGTCTTCCAGCAGTTTATGCACATTTTCATAGCGGCTGTAAAGCAGGGAAAGCAGGCGTTCATCCGAGGTCCAGGTCTCTGTAAAAGATGTCAGGAATTGCTTCCATTCTTCCTCGGTAAAGGTCAGGGTGATGTTGCGGGCTTCATAGGTTTGCCCGTCAATTTCCACGCTGGACTCTTTGTTCATCGTAAACTGGCTGTCTTTTAACTGATCCTTATACCATTTTGCATAATCATTCAGGATCGGCTTCCATTCTTCATCCGATACCTTAATGGCATCCACCCAGTCCTGATAGGTCACATAACGTGTCGGAAGACCGGTTATACCTTTCTCTTCCAGCTTTTGAGACTGAGTCAAATCGAACAGGGCATACTTCGGATAAATCATGGGAGCGCCGACATACATTTTATCCTGATCCACGGCAAATTCCAGATCGATCAGCGGTTCTTCCTGTAAAAGCAGCGTGGTTTTCGCATATTGCTTTTTGTTGGCTTGATCGGCCTGGGATTCTATCACCAGTTTGCCTTCTTTTAATAGATTCAGGATTTGCTGTTCCTGGGGCATCAGCCCTTCCAGTTCTGCGCTGGCTGATACTTCCATTGTGGAATGGACGCTCTCCTCGGTGTAGGGACGTATGAGACCGGCAAAGTATTCCCCGTAGGTGTCGGAAACAAGGTCTGACGTGTTTTTCAACGTCTTATACTCTGACTCCAGATAAATCATTTTGGGACTCTTAAAAACGTCCAGCCTCGCATAGGCAAAAAAGGCGGACGCCGCCAGCACCAGCACAACGACAACGAGGATGAGTACGGTTCTGTTGGTTCGTTTTTTCGAATATCTCTCAACTCGTGTTTCCACTATGTTTCCTCCTCTAGAAAAAAATAGTACGTCAAGATTATATAAAAATATCCAGAACGGGTCAATTTTTTCAAATCAAGTCAATGCTGTCGTATCAATGAGAAACAGGGATGTCGAAAAAAGGAATTTCGACTCTATCACAAAAAATAGGCCACTGTCTGCTAAAATAATAGAAACAGAAATCGATAAAGGAGCTACTTCTATGGATCTGTTCATCGCAGCCCTTCTCTTTTTTGCCTATTCTATGATACTACTCATCTTCGGAAAACATGGATTCGGGGATTTTACCAGTGTCAGAAAGTTTTTTATCGCGGATGGAAAATTGAAACTGCCGCTATTGATCGTGACATTTGCCGCTACCTGGGTCAGTTCCACCACAGTTCTGGGGCTGACGGGGCGGTTTTATGCAACCGGCTGGCAGCCGCTCCTGTTCATCGTCGGCAGCTGGTTTGTCGGAGCGCTCCTGTTGCTCCCGCTGGTCAAAAGGATTCGTAGCTATGACATTGTCACGGTGCCGGAATTTTTTTATAAACGTTATCACAGCCGTCTGTTGCAATTTCTCGGTGGTCTGGTCGTCATCATCGCCTATCTGTTTTACATTACGATTCAGATTTATGGATTCGGACTGGTCACCACGCATTTACTGGATATTCCGTATTATTTGTCGATATTGATCATCTTCCTGTTTCTGCTCTATACCAGTTTCGGCGGCTTTGTGTCGGTGGCGCGCACCGATCTGGCCCAGCTGGTTCTGACAGGTGTTGCCATCTTGATTGCCGGTTTTTTTGTCATGAAGAATCTGAATGCGGCGAATATTCAAGTTTCGATGGATATGCTGCGCCATGTGACGATGGATGAAGGCCTCTTTTATCTGGTGATGATGTCCTGGATCTGGATGATGGGGAAAACCTCCAATCCGCAGTACCTTGTCCGGATTATGGCAGCAGAAAGTGATCGCGCTGCGAAAAAAATGATCGTCTATTCCCTCGTTATTCTGCTCGTGCTTTATCTGATTCTCTGGTTTGTGGGCGTGGGGATTTCCTTTCTGTTACCGGATTACAGCGGTGCTTCTGAAGAATTGTTTCTGGTTGCCATACAGCAACTGGCGGCTTCACCCTGGGGGGCGGTCATTTTGATCGGGGTGATGGCCAGTGCGGTCTCGACGGCCAATTCACAGTTACTGATCGTCACCGGCAGTTTTCTGGTCGATCTATTCCCCTATCTTTCCAGGCAGAAACAGGTCCGTTTCCATCGCATGATCCTGTTTATGTCAGCCCTGATTGCAGTGCTGATTGCCGTGGAGAAACCTGATTCCATCCTGAATCATGTCATCTACATCTGGGGTTTTCTGGCCATGACCTTCTTCTGGCCGTTGTACGGGGGGCTCTTCTGGAAAAAAGTCGGGTGCCGCACGGTGCTGATCTCCATCCTCGGAGGCTGGACCGTGACCTCGGTCGCAGACTTGATGAACTGGGGACTGCATCCGGTCTGGTGGGGCATGCTGGCCGCAACGGTGCTATTTTTCCTGGCCGGATTATTTGAGAGGGGGGAAGGCCGTGATCCGCTTTTTTAAAATGTCCATTGAACGGAAATTGCTGGGGCTGTTTCTGGTCTTTACCGTGGTCTCAGTACTGGCGGTGGGGGCGGTCTCCTACTGGACGGCATTTGAGTATTACAAGGGTGTACAGCGGGACCATATCCAGGATGCTGTGTCCCAGGTGATGTATCAGTACCGGATGTTAAAGGAACAGGTAGACATGGGACACATGCAGGAAACGGTGGCCCAGCAGCGGCTTCTGCAATATATCCATGATTTTTATCCGCAGGAAGTGAAAATCTTTACCCACGATGCTTCCCTGGTCAATTATGTGGTGCGGGAGCATCAGATAGAATCCATGTTTACCCGGGTGATTTCAACGGAAGAGCATTTGGAGGACTGGGGGTGGAAATTGCATGTGTCCACCGTGGTCAATCCGTTCTCCAGTCTGTTTGCCGACATCCAGAAATATACGATTATCGTGATGGTGCTCACGAGTATCACGATGATCGAGTTGATTATGATGGTGGCCCACCATTTCAGCAAACCAATCCGAACGCTGGCGGAAGCCTGTGAAAAAATCGATCTGGGCTCTTTTGTGGAACCGGCACGAACCAACCGTTCCGATGAAGTGGGCATCCTGAACCGGACCTTTAACCGGATGGTGCGGCGCCTCAAGGAGAAAGAAAAGTCACTCAAGGAAATGCAGCATCTCAACCAGCAGATTCTGGAGAGCACGTCCATGGGGATCCTGACGCTGATTGAAGGCAAACGGGAAAAAACTTACTTGAATCAGGCGGCGGAATCCATTTTGCAGGAGCAGGAGCAACCTTCGCTCAAAGAAAAACTGATCCGGATCAGTGAACAGGTCTGGCATAGTCAAAAAGAGATCGGCGAAACCCTGCGCTTCGGGGGAAAAGTGCTGGAAGTCCGGGCGAGCCTTTTGGGCGGCGGTCTGGGGACCATCTGTACCTTCCAGGACATCACGGAACGAGAAGCGATGTTGCACCGGATGGAGCGGGTGGACCGGCTGGCGTCTCTCGGTGAACTGGCTGCCGGTCTGGCCCATGAAATTCGTAATCCGCTGACGGGAATCAAGACGAGTGTTCAGGTCCTGCATCGCAAAACGGGCAAAGATGGTGCCATTAAAGGCCTGGTGGACCGAATGATCCGCGAAATCGACCGGTTGAACCACCTGATCCAGCATTTGTTGCAGTTTGCCCGGCCGCACGGAACTCGCAAACAAAAACTGCAGCTGGACCCGATCATTCAGGATGTCCTGTTCCTGCTGAAAAAGCCGCTGGATGAAAAACACATTGCTGTCGAACTGAAGGAAATTGAACAGGCGGAATTCCTGTTTGATGAAGACCATCTCAAACAGATTCTGCTCAATTTGATTTTAAATGCGATTAAAGCGAGTGACCCCGGCGGGCAGATTACCATCGCCTGTGAGGAACCGGGACGGTTGAGGATTTCTGACAATGGTGCGGGCATGACCGCTGAACAGCTGCGGCGGTGTTTCGACCCGTTTTATACGACGGACCCGCAGGGGACAGGGTTGGGACTGTCCGTGGTACACCGTCTGATTGAATATAACCAGGCTGACATTCAGATTGACAGTGAACCCGGACGGGGAACCACCATCGTCATTGAACAGACAAAGGGGGAGGAAGCATGAAAAAAAGAGTGTTGATTGTGGATGATGAGGAAGCGATCCGTTTTTCACTGGAAAGCGGACTGACCGATGAAGGTTTTGAGGTGCGAACCCTGGCATCCGGCTTGGAACTGGAACGGCATCTGAAGGAATGGAATCCGCATCTGGTGATCCTCGACGTCCGCCTGCCGGAATTGAGCGGATATGAACTGCTCGAACAGATCAAGATTTATGATCCCGGGATTCAGGTGATGATGATGACCGCCTTCGGGGATACTCAGGGTGCGGTGAAGGCGATGAAAATGGGGGCCGCTGATTTTATCGACAAGCCCTTTGATTTTGAAGACATGCTGAAAACGATCCATCATGTGATCAAGACCGATCAAATGAAAAAAGAGTGGCAGTTTTATCGTGAGCGGCACAAGGAAGCCTTGATCCAGAACCGGATCATCGGGGAGAGCCGGGCGATTACGGACGTTATTGAACAGATCAAACGGGTAGCTCCCCGGGAAGACACCACCGTTCTGATTACCGGTGAGACGGGAACGGGCAAAGAGGTGGCGGCCAAGACGATTCATAACCTGTCGCCGCGATCGGACAAGCCTTTTATGGATATCAACTGTGCGGCGATCCCGGCCAATCTGATTGAAAGTGAATTGTTCGGCCATGAGAAAAATGCGTTTACCGGTGCGGGCCAGGGGAAAAAGGGATTATTTGAACTGGCGGACGGCGGCACTATTTTTCTGGATGAAATCGGGGAAATGCCGTATGAAACCCAGGCCAAACTGCTGCGTTTTATTGAAACACGAAAGTTTCGCCGCATCGGTTCCAGTCAGAACGTATATGTCGATGTTCGTATCATTGCGGCCACCAACCGGGATTTATCGGAAGAAGTGGAGCAGGGACGTTTTCGCTCGGACCTCTATTACCGGTTGAATGTGTTTCCGATTCAGATACCGCCGCTGCGTGAACGGAAGGAAGATATTCCGTTACTGATTCGGCATTTCTGGCCGGACATGGCGTTGACTGATGAGGTATTATCCACGCTGGAAAACTATTCGTGGCCGGGCAATGTGCGGGAATTAAAAAATATCCTGGAGCGACTCTCTATTCTGTATCCGGATGGGGACATCTCGGTTGACGCCCTTCCTTCCGACCTGCATGATGATCGGAGAGCGAAGGTTTCATCGAATCATCCGCTTGACACCTCTATGAAATCAGAAGCGGAAGCGGCACCGGATGGGGATCTGTCTGACATTGAAGCGGTGGGACTGGAAGAAAAGTTAAATCAGATTGAAAAACGGTATATTGAATTTGCCCTGCATGAAACACGCTGGAACATCTCGAAGGCTGCCAAAAAACTGGGCATGAAACGACATGTACTACAGAGGCGGGTGCAAAAACATTTTCCGGAGTGAACAAAAAAATTAAAATTTGATCATTTTGAAAATTTTTTAACAAAAGATACAGGTTTCCTCACCCCCGGGAAACCTGTTTTTTGCTGTATAACCGTTTTTTTTAATTTTGGCATCATTTTTGCTTGTTTTATTTGAATGAAAAATTTAAAAGGGGGTATTTTGTCGTGAAAAAGTTTTTTGTCTTATTACTGGCCATGTTGATGGTCGTATCTGTGGCAGCATGCGGGTCACAGGGCACATCCTCCGAAGGAGGAAATGAAGGCGAACAGCAGCAGAATGGTCAGGGATCATCCGACGGTGATACGGTTACCATCGGTGCCGTACTGCCGATGACGGGCCCGGCTGCGACCTTCGGCAAGAAGTTCGAACAGGCTTATACCATCGCCATTGAGAAAGTTAATGAAGAAGGCGGCATCAACGGAAAAACATTGCGAATCATCATTGAAGATTCCCAGGAAAAGGCTAACATCGGAATGACAGCAGCTGAAAAGCTGATCAACAATGATGAGGTCCTGGCGATTCTGGGAGCACGTGCAAGCGGAACCACCTATGCCGTAGCCAAAGTGGCAAGCCAGAATAATATGCCGATGCTGGTTGAGCACGGTTCCAGCGATAAAATCACCCAGTCCGGATGGGAAAATGTCTTCCGCCTGAATCCGACGGCCGGGATGTATACAGAAGGGATGCAGGCATTCCTGACGGATATCGTGAAACCGGAATCCATCGCGGTGATCCGTGTGGACAACCTGTTTGGAGAGTCTGTTTTTGAATACGGAACCAAAAAGTATGCGGAAGCAAATGGCATTGAGATTGTTGCAGATGAGAAGTTCCAGGGGGGTACGGTTGACTTTAAACCGATCGTGGCGAAAGTGAAGGAAGCCAATCCGGATGTTGTGGTCATCACCGCCGGCAATGAAAACGATGCGGTTCAGGTCACCAAAGCATTTAAAGAATTGAATTATACGCCGAAAGCGATAATCGGAACCGGTGCGGGCCATGCCGTACAGGGATTCCACGAGCAGGGCGGCGATCTGGCTCAGTATATCATGACCACCGGCCCGTGGCATGGTGACAAAAAGAATGAGGAATGGCAATGGTTCAATGAAGAATTTAATAAACGTTACGGACATTACATCGGGGAGCATGAAGCAGAAGGATATGCCGCGATTCAGGTTATGGCCGATGCTCTGCGGCGTGCCGACGAAGCTGGTGAATTGACCCGTGACGGTGTGATGAAAGCGCTGGATGAAACGGATATGGATACTATTTTCGGTCATGTGAAATTTGAGGACTTTGACGGCTATACCAACCAGAACAAATCCGTTTCCGAGTTGTCCCAGTGGATTGACGGCAAACTGATGAGTGTCTATCCGGAAGAGATTGCTGAGACGGAATACGTCTATCCGTTAACACCATGGGACCAGCGCTAAAACAATATTCTACAAGTAAATGAAACATGGGATAGGAGGGGACGCCCCTCCTATCATTTGATATACAGACTTTGCATTCAAAGGAGGGTCAAGATGGATCTCTTTTTACAATCACTTATCAGCGGCATTATGACAGGCGGGGTTTATGCCATTATTGCCCTTGGTCTGACGTTGATTTTCGGGGTCATGAGAATCATTAATATGGCACACGGGGAATTTCTGATGATCGGGATGTACATTTCCTATTTCAGTTACACCCTGTTCCATATCGATCCCTTTATATCCATTGTTATCAGTGCACCCCTGACATTTTTACTGGGGGTCGTCATCTATCGTTTTGTGGTTTCCCGTTCGCAAAATGAAGAAAATTCCCTGATTTTAACAGCCGGCCTGTCGCTGGTACTGGCGAATACGGCATTGTTGCTGTGGTCACCCGATTACCGGCATTTGAAAGTGCCGTATGGAACCGAGGTCGTCAAGCTGGGGAACATCAGCGTGAGTCTGCCGATGTTGATTTCTTTTCTGATCACGATTGCGATTACGCTTTTACTTTACTGGTTCCTGAACAAAACCGATCTCGGCCTGGCGATTCGTGCATCGGCCCAAGAAAGTGAAGCGGCAACCGTCATGGGAATCAATGTAAAGAAGATTGCCATGATCACCTTCGGGATTGGCGCCGCGTTTGCGTCCATCTCCGGCTCTTTACTGGCACCGGCATTGTACGCTTATCCCACCATCGGAACCCTGTTTTTGGTCAAGGCGTTTGTCGTCGTGGTTCTGGGAGGCATGGGGTCCGTGGAAGGCGCCCTGATCGGCGGTATTATTCTGGGCGTGACGGAATCACTTGGATCCGTCTATATTTCAACGGGTATGACGGATGCCTTCGGACTTATCCTGTTTTTACTTATTCTTCTGTTTAGGCCCAGCGGACTGTTTGGAACGGCAACGCGATAGAGAGGAGGTTTATGATGAATCGTCAAAAAAGCTATATCGCCCTCAGCATTGTAGTGCTGTTACTGCTCCCTCTTTTTATCAAGAATCAATTTTTACTTCATATGTTCATTCTGATATTTCTCGGTGTGATTTACGGGCAATCATGGAATCTACTGGGGGGCTTCACCGGGCAAATCTCGTTCGGACATGCGTTGTTCTTTGGAATCGGAGCATACGGGACGGCCAAATTTTTGACCAGTGATTCCCTGTCAAAGATCGGTGTCATTTTTAATCATCAGGCGGATCCGATTCTGGCTATCATTTTCGGGGGGTTAATGACGATACTGGTTACCTTTTTAATGGGAACGATCATTTTTCGCCTGAGTGGTCCCTATTTTGGACTGGGAACCCTGGCGATGGCTGAAATCGGCCTGGTCATCGCAATGAATTTGAAAAGCGTTACCAACGGGGGGGAAGGTATTCTGCTGCTGGATACCCCTTCCATTGGCCCGTTTGAACTGATGGGTAAAACGTCATTTTATTATTTGATTCTGGTGTTGATGTTATTGACCGTCTTTTTTGTTTATCAGATCATGAGACGAAAAATGGGTTACTTCCTGCTCGCCATCCGCGAAGATAATCAAGCAGCAGAAGCGATGGGTGTACCGACCAAACGCTATAAAATCCTGGCACTGATGGCATCAGCTTTCTTGTCAGCCCTGGCCGGAGGTTTTTATACGCTGTATGTCGGATTTATCAGCCCGCATGATGTCTTTTCCGTTCACACCTCGGTGGAAATGATCTTCATCACCATTGTGGGCGGTGTCGGCACGCTGATGGGACCCGTGGTGGGTGCCGTTGTGCTGACGGTCCTGAGTGAAGTCTTCAAATCCTATTTTGACAATGCTTACTTGATTGTGTACGGGTTGTTGCTGATTCTGGTCATTTTGTATATGCCTGAGGGCATTTACGGCTATTTGAAGAAAAAATGGAACGCGCGAAAGAAGGTGATGGCCGATGCCGATGTTGCAAGTTAAAGATTTAACAAAACAGTTCGGCGGTCTGACGGCCGTCTCAAAGGTATCGTTTTCTGTCAATGAAGGGGAAGTGCTCGGCCTGATCGGTCCCAACGGGGCGGGTAAAACCACCTGCTTCAATATGATTGCGGGTGCGATGAATCCGACCAAAGGACAGATTGAATTTGAAGGACAGCGGATCGATGGATTACAGGCGCACCAGATTTCGCAAAAGGGAATCGCGCGGACGTTTCAGATCGTCAAACCGCTGCGAAATCTGAGCGTATTTGATAACGTCATGATTGCGGCACTGTCCAAATCAAAAGACATCAGTCAGGCCAGAGAGATAGCCCAGGAAGTGATCGACTTCACCGGGATCCATGATCTGGCCAAAAAGGGGGCCGGCGAGCTCTCCATCGGGAACCTGAAACGCCTGGAAGTGGCCCGGGCTCTGGCGACGCTACCCCGGTTGCTTTTGCTGGACGAACCGATGGGAGGCCTGAACGGAAAAGAAGTGGATCAGGCCATTGAACTTATTTTGAAAATCAACAAGAGTGGCAAGACCGTCGTGATTATTGAGCATATCATGAAGGCATTGATGCAGGTTTCCGATCGTATTGTGGTACTGGCCCAGGGTGAAAAAATTGCGGAAGGAACCCCTGAAGCGATCTCCAAAAACGAGGCGGTCATCACGGCGTATCTGGGGGAGGAATACCATGCTCAAAGTTAATCATTTACAGGCCTTTTACGGCGATATTCAGGCGTTGTGGGACATTTCTTTTGAGGTACAGGAAGGGGAAATCGTTTCCCTCATCGGGGCCAACGGTGCCGGGAAAACCACCACGCTGAAAAGTGTGGCCGGCCTCATCCAGAATAAGAAGGGTGAGATTACCTTTAAGGGAGAAGACATTACAGAGAAAAACGGGTTTGAAATGGCGGGGGCCGGCATTTCCTATGTACCGGAAGGGCGGAAGGTGTTCCCGCAGATGACGGTATACGAGAATCTGGTGCTGGGAAGTTATAACCCGCGGGCGAAATCGGATCGGGAAAATATGCTGGAACAAGTGTATCAGATGTTTCCTCGCTTAAAAGACCGTCACAAACAGCATGCCGGGACACTGAGCGGTGGTGAACAGCAGATGCTCGCCATCGGGCGCGGATTGATGTCCAAACCTGATATTTTGCTTCTCGACGAACCGTCCCTCGGGATCGCCCCGATTCTGGTCCAGGAAATCTTCGAAAAAATAAAGGAAATTAATCAAGAAGGGATGACCATTTTGCTGGTTGAGCAGCATGTTCATCATGCCCTGGAGTTGTCGGACCGGGCTTACGTGATTGAACACGGGGAGATTGCTGTGTCGGGTACGGCAGAAGAGATGTTGAATGACGAACGGGTCCGGGAAGCATATCTGGGGATCTAGCGTGTTTTTGGGATAATGATGAAGGGAGATGATTTTGATGCCGTTTATTACGGTGAAGGTACTGGAAGGCAAGACGAAGGAACAAAAAAGGGCGATGGTGGAGAAAATGACCAAAGTGGTGACAGAGACACTGGATGTCGATGAGAGCCGTGTTTTCATCTTTATTGAAGACCTGGAAAAAGAGAATTATGGGAAGCAGGGTCGGTTGTTTTCCGATCTGGATGACTAAATGTTGTTTGACGAAAGATGGGCTACCGGGGTCGGAGGACCGGGTGGCCTTTTTTCATGGATCGTTTGAGATATCTGGAGTGGATAAAAGCCGTACGGGAATGGCAGGCAGGCATGATTACAGATTCTACCGGTGATTTGGGAGGATTCGGGCGACAGGGTGGTGGCAGGAAAAAAGGGGCGTGTGATCGAATACTTCGCATAATATATATTTGATGAGGATAACGGAAATTTTCTCTCTTAATTTTTAAAAATCGCAGAAAACCGGATGATAGCGGAAAAAAGTTGCGCTTTTCCGAAATCCGAACTCCGGCTTCTCACCTTAGCTCATCGGTTAACTTCATCCCGAAGCAAAAAACAGTACGGTGTTGCAGGGTTATTTGAGTAAAATAATAGTGAGGGTATAATTGGCAATCCCAGGGTGAAAGGAATGATCGTAGAATGGCACCATCTTTCAACAATCAGACTGTCATCATCACCGGTGCAGCAGGCGGCATCGGCCGGGAACTGGCCTTAACCTATGCCAGGGAAGGAGCACGGGTCGTCCTTGCTGATATTGATCAGAAAAAAGGGGAAGAGTTGGTACACCAAATCAAGGATGAAGACGGACAGGCGCTCTTTATCCCAACGGATGTGAGAAAGCCGGCAGATATCGAACGCCTGATGCAGCAGTCGGCCGATACCTGGGGCACCCTTGACATTCTCATCAACAATGCCGGCGTGTCCCGCTGGAAAAACGTCTACGAACTGTCGGTGGATGAATGGGATGACATCATCAACATCAATCTCCGCGGCTATTTCCTCTGTGCCAGGGAAGCCGCCAGGTATATGCGTCGCAACGAAAAAGGAGGCGCCATTGTTAACATTGCCTCTACCCGTGCCCTTATGTCGGAAAAAGATACAGAAGCTTACGCTGCGTCCAAAGGGGGCGTGATCGCGTTGACCCACGCCCTGGCGGTCTCCCTCGCAGAGGATCGCATTCGTGTCAATGCCGTCAGTCCCGGCTGGATTCATGTTGATCCCGATGAAGCCTTAAGGGAGATCGACCACCGGCAGCACCCGGCGGGAAGAGTGGGCAAGCCCGCCGATGTGGCGCGTGCCTGTCTGTATCTGACCGATCCGCAAAATGACTTTGTGACCGGTGCCAATCTGGTGGTGGATGGCGGCATGACACGTAAAATGATCTATGAAGCGTGAGGACGAAAGGGTTATCAAGTATTTGATCTGGGTTAAACACATGATTTATCAGATCATGTATGGGATGTTTGTGGTTTCAATACTGAAAAGAAAAAAGACCGCCCTTGAGCCGGGTGCACGGTCTATTTCCCATCCGATTTACCTGAGCCAGCCCCCTATATGGAAAAACTGTTAAACTCAGGCCGTTTGGTGTTACCGCACCAAACGGTCGTTTTTTAAGTATATTCAAGTTTAAAATGATGACGCCTGTTTCCTGGTTTTTCAACTTTACAACATAGAAAATTCAACCCATTTTTTTGAAGAGTCGTTTTACCCTTCAAAATGGTAAAAATTGAAAATGACCCTCTCAAAATCAAAAGGATATGGAATATACACGAGCATTTTTAACGAGAAGTGCTCTTAGTGACCTGTATCGAGTGTCAGCCCGCCTAAACAGTTTCAATCTGGTATAAATAGTTTTGACTGGTGAAACAAAATACAATACCATAATGAACGAAGTACAGAAGATCCAACTAAAAAGTGTTTGAACAGGGGAGATGGTGTTTTGTACGTCAAAATCTTTACATGCAGTGGTGGTATCATTGGAAATAACTGAAAATAAGCTCTATTCTGATATTTCTGAAGAATATGTTCTCCGAGAACCGGAGGTCGAAGATGGTTCGGAGATCTGGCATTTGATTCGTGATACGGGAGTACTGGATTTGAATTCTTCTTACAGTTATCTTATGATGTGCAAGTTTTTCCGTGACACCTGTGTGGTGGCTGAATCCGACGACGGAGAAATCGTAGGTTTTGTTTCCGCATTTCGTCCTCCAACCAGACCCGACGTTATTTTTGTATGGCAGGTAGCCGTGGCAGAATCAGAACGGGGAAAAGGATTGGGACTGACCCTGTTGAAAGATTTGCTGAGTCGTGAGCAGTTGAAAGATGTTCGCTACCTGGAGGCAACCGTCACACCTTCCAATATTCCTTCTCAGTCATTATTCCGTAAACTCGCTCGGGAAATGGACACTGAATGCAAAGTTCAGGAATGTTTTTCCGAGGAAGTCTTTCCGGGAGATGAGCATGAGCCGGAAATGACATTCCGTATCGGACCGTTCAGAAAACATCATTTGTCCTAAAAAAATTTCAGGAGGTATGTATATCTGTATGCAAGTTGAAGAAGCTGCATCTCCAATGCAAATTTTTGAAAATCTGGAATCCGAAGTTCGCAGTTATTGTCGCAGTTTTCCCACGGTGTTTACCAGAGCGAAAGGTTATAAACTCTGGAACCGGGATGGCGACGAGTACATTGACTTTTTTGCCGGAGCCGGTGCGCTGAACTATGGCCATAATAATCCGCGCCTCAAAGAGAAGCTTGTCGAATACATTATGGAGGACGGAATCGCGCACAGTCTAGATATGGCGACCAACGCCAAGGAAGCCTTTCTTAAAAAATTTGATGAGGTTATCTTAAAACCGCGTAACCTTGAATATAAAGTCATGTTTCCGGGACCCACCGGTACCAACGCGGTGGAAAGTGCCCTGAAGCTTGCCCGCAAAGTGACGGGCCGGGATAAGGTGATCAGTTTTACCAATGCCTTTCACGGGATGACCATCGGTTCCCTGTCCATTACCGGAAACGCGTTTAAGCGTAAAGGAGCCGGAATCCCTTTAAATAACAGTTATTTTATGCCTTTTGACAACTATGTAAAAGGGGAAGATACAACCCGTTATCTGGAACGTTTTCTCGAAGACAACGGAAGCGGGGTGGACCTGCCGGCCGCTGTCATTCTGGAAACGGTCCAGGGGGAAGGCGGAATCAATGCGGCCAGCTTTGAATGGCTGAAGAAGGTTGAACAGATCTGTCGCCGTTACAACATTCTGCTGATTGTGGATGATATTCAGGCCGGATGCGGGCGTACCGGAACCTTTTTCAGCTTTGAGCCGGCCGGTATTGAACCGGATATTGTCTGCCTGTCCAAATCCATCGGCGGATACGGGCTCCCGATGGCGATTACGCTGATGAAACCGGAGCTCGATGTCTGGGAGCCAGGCGAACACAACGGAACATTCCGTGGTAACAATTTGGCTTTTGTGACGGCAACGGAAGCACTCAGTTACTGGGAAAACGATTCGTTCAGCCATGAAATTCAGCAAAAAGGGGAGAAAATCACCCGCCATCTGAAACAGATCGTCGAAGAATTTCCGCAGATCAAGGGTGAAGTCCGCGGACGCGGTCTGATGCAGGGGATCGCCTGCGGTGTCGACGGACTGGCGGATAAAATTTGTGAAGCGGCTTTCCAGCGTGGCCTGATTATGGAAACGTCCGGACCGGACAGTGAAGTGGCCAAATTGTTGCCTCCGCTGGTCATCGATGAAGATGGGCTGGAGCGCGGGCTTGAAATTTTGCGTGAAAGTGTCGCCGCTACCGTTAAATAAAGAGGGACTGAATTAAATTTCTATTGAATCACAAAGTGAGAGGAGATCTTAATCAACATGATTGTCAAAAATTTAGAAGATATTCTGGGAACAGAAGACGATGTTGACGGCGGTAACTGGGTCAGCAGACGACTCTTGCTGAAAAAAGACGGCATGGGATTTTCCCTGCATGATACGATCATCAAGGAAGGAACCGAGACCTATATCTGGTACAAAAACCACCTTGAAGCCGTCTATTGTGTCGAAGGCGAAGGGGAAATCGAGGTTCTGGGTGAAGGGAAAATCTATCCGATCAAACCCGGAACCATGTATGCCCTTGACGGCCATGAAAAACATTACCTGCGTGCCAAAAAACAAATGCGTATGGTCTGTGTTTTCAACCCGCCCGTTACCGGAAAAGAAGTACACGATGAAGAAGGAACCTACCCGATAATTGAAGACTGACCAGGAACTCTGAATCAAATCAAACAGGGAACCACAGCTGTAAACAACCGGTGTCATATTTAATGGGCGCCGGTTGCTTACATATATAAACTAAAAAAGGAGAGTGATTCTATGACGGTCAAGGAACTGACAGATCTGTATCCATCACGTGTTAACGACAGGCCCAGGATCCTGGAGAGAAAAGACCCGGTTATTTTCTCAGCAGGCGATCAGTTGAAGCAGGGCCCGCTGGATCAGGAAAAGCTGGATTTCTATGAGAAAAACGGCTACCTGTTTTTCGAAAAGTTCTTCTCCGACGATGAGGTGCAGAAATGGCGCCAGGAACTGCGAAACGTCTGGGAAGAAAGTAAACATACCAGCGCTCCTGAAATCATTCGTGAACCACAAAACGATGAGATTCGATCCGTGTTCAAGATCCATGAGACGAATGACATTTTCAACCGTTTGTCACGTGACCGGAGAATCCTCGACATGATCATGCAGCTGCTGGGCAGTGAGGTGTACATTCATCAATCCCGAATCAATTTCAAACCCGGTTTTAACGGAAAAGAATTCTACTGGCATTCCGATTTTGAAACCTGGCATGTGGAGGATGGGATGCCGCGGATGAGGGCCATCAGTTGTTCCATCGCTCTCGAAGACAACTATCATTTCAACGGCCCGCTCATGGTGCTGCCGGGCTCTCACAAATACTTCGTCTCCTGTGTGGGGCAAACGCCCGATGACCACTACAAGCAGTCTCTGAAGAAGCAGGAGTACGGGGTTCCGGATCATGAGAGCCTGACGAAAATGGTGAAGGAATTCGGGATTGATACACCGACAGGCCCGGCCGGTTCCCTGTTGCTGTTTGAGTGTAACATTATGCACGGTTCGAACGGAAACATCACACCCTATCCGAGAAGTAATATCTTTATGGTGTATAACAGTGTAGAAAACGGACTGGTACAGCCGTTTTCCGGACAGAATCCCCGCCCGGACTTTCTCGGGGAACGCACGATTAAACCACTGAAGCCCATTGAATAAATCGAATCTTATGCCAATGCTTGATAGCAGAGCCCGGTATGCCAGCCGGGCTCTTTTTTCGTGACGAATGTCACTCCCTGATTTCAACCGGTGTGGTACAACTAAAGTGTAACTAATATGACAGGGGAGGGGTTCAAAATGGCTTTGATCAAACGGGATCACCACCGACAGGACGACAACTGGTTGGCTCCTTTTCAGGATGAGGTTCACCAGATGTTTGAACGTTTCTTCAGTGACGACGGCTTTTTTACTCAGAAACGTTCCTTTGTGCCGGCAATTGATATTAAAGAGAAGTCAAAAAAATATGTGGTCGAAGTAGAAGTCCCCGGCCTCGAACCCGACGATATTGAAATCGAAATGAACGGCAATCTGCTCACCCTGAAAGGGGAAAAGCGTATGGAAGAGACAACAGAGGATGAAGAAACTCACAGGGTTGAACGGAAATATGGCGCATTTCGCAGATCGTTTACGCTCCCGGACGATGCCAACATGGATGACATAAAGGCGAAAACCAGACATGGTGTCCTCTACATCCATATTCCGAAACTGAAAGAGCGGAAAGTGAAAAAAATCAAAATTAATGGCCTGACTTCGTGATTGGTATTAAAAAAAGAAGAACCTGTCCCCAAAGGGGCGGGTTCTTTCTTTAAAATCATCGTTAAATACACTAAAAAAGCCCCTGCTAACGGGCTTTTTTAGTATATATTCAATAAGAGAGGCCGATTATTTGACGACAAGTACCGGACAGTGTGATTTCTGGACCACATGGTGACTGACGCTTCCCATGAAAAATTCCTTAAATCCGCTGAGTCCCCGGCTTCCGATAATGATCAGATCCACATCGTTCTTTTTGGCAAAATCCACAAGCACTTTGCCCGGATTGCCCTCCAGGATATAGGTTCTTGTTTTGTTCGGTAATTCGTCCAGTTTCTTTTTGACGTCTTCCATGAGTTTATGGGCTTCTTCCCGGGCCGATTCCAGCAGATCGACTTCAGGCATTCCATAGACATCATGATGGGACGATGAGGTAATGACGTGCGTCACGCCCAATTGTACCTGTTTATCCTGTTTGGCCAGTGTAATGGCCATATCCAGAGCTTTTTCACTCAACTCCGATCCGTCGTATGCCACCTGAATGCGAGAATAAAATGTCAACATGATTCTCCCTCCCAGACTTGTTCATCATTCGGGTCGGGGCACGTTAAGATAACTTGATGAGGATCAATTAATCCCTTCCCATTTTAAGTCTAAGCCTCCCGGAAAAATTTAGCTATGACGATTGTCACATACAAAAAAAGCAAACGAATCATTTTCAAAGATCCGTTTGCCTGTTGTGTGCGATATTCTGGATCAAATTCGGCAGACTGACAGTGGACATTCTTCACAGTGGCAGACATCTTTTAAATAATCAATATCCATGATCAGAATGTTCCCGTCCTCATAACGGAGCACTTTTTTCGACCGGAGATCGCTGAGAATCCGGTTGACACTTTCCCGGGTTGCACCGATCATGTCACCCAGTTCTGTGTTGGTAAAATGCCGAGAGATCACCGTGCCTTCCTGTGTTTCCTGACCATATGTGTTGGCCAGGCGAATCAGGGTGGAACAGAGGGCACCGGTTTTGCCGTACATCATCAGATCCCGGAATTTGGTCTGGGTGATGCGGTGCATGATTCCCATCCATTTCATCAGTTCAACGGCCATCTCACCATGTTGCCAGAGGAGGATTTCCAGGTCCCGTTGCTGAACGACGCCGAGGACACATTCATCAGCAGCAACAGCGTTATAACTGTAGCGAGCATTCTCGTAACTGCCCCATTCCCCGAACAGATCTCCGTCCTGAAACAGGTAAAGAATAAACTCTTTGCCGTCATCTGTGGATTTGGTAATCCGGACGTGTCCCTTTTTGATATAGTACAATTTGTCAGCCGGGTCGGAATCCCAGAAAATATAGGTTCCGGCTTCTACTTTCTGCTCATACATGATTTCCTTTAATCTGTTATAGGTTTCCTCGGAAAACAGATTGGTATTTTTGAGTGAATAGGGGCGATCCGTTTGCAACATGGAAGAACTCATCTGGAATCCTCCTTATCGTACAGGGTTTTAATCGTTATGTTTAGTATACACTACATACAGAAAAAACAAGTGTGACATTTGTCACAACTTTTGGAATCATCTTTGAACAGGTTGTGAAAATCCGTGATGTATTTCACAGCATTAACGGGATGAGCCGGTTTATATTTTTGTTAAAAGGGGGTGGGTGAAATCAACAAGCTGACGGGTGTAATACTGGCAGGCGGTGAAAACCGGAGAATGGAAGGATCCCATAAGGCATTGCTCCCTTTTCATGGTGAAATTATGGTTCAGCGGCAAATCCGTCTGATGAGGGAGGTATCGGATGAAATCATTCTGGTCAGCAACGATCCGAAACCTTTCTTGAAAGTGCTGGGAAATACGGTACGCATTATTACGGATTATTACCAGGGAAAAGGGCCGATCAGTGGCATACACGCTGCTCTGTCCCTCGCCAAATATCAGGATGTCTGGGTGACTGCGTGTGACATGCCGTTTCTGTCACCTGACGCCGCTTCCCTGATGCAGAAATCTCGCAAACAAGAAAGGGCGGATGCCGCCATTCCGATCATCGGCGGCAGGCCTTATCTTTTGCAGGCTATTTATCATAAAAAGAGTGCGGACCGGATTTCCAAACTGATCAGCAGAGGATTGTGCAAAGATGAAGATCTTTTGCATACCATTTACTATGTCCCGATGACGGATCAGGATTTTCTAAGGCATCGACTGGATCTCCGTTTTGTGATGAGTTTTGATACGCCGCAGGAATATCAGAACATGCTTCAAATGGAAAAGTCAAAAAAACATGTGTGACATGAATTTTCCCATCCTTTTAAACATCAAGCCGGATGTTTCATCTTGCTTGATGTTTTTTAATCTCTCCTTCCGGATCTGAATACGTTTTTGGACATGAATGTCGTGGACCTTGCATATTTATAAACTGGTAAAATGCGATTCTTGTTACACCCATACCCATGAGTATGGGTGTAACAGCAAGGGATGAATGGGAGGAGACAGGGATGGAGAAAAAAGCACAACAGACAGTCTATGTGGATGCGTTTACCGATGGCGTACTTGATCCGTCGCAGGAGATGCTGGGTCCGGTGGAAAACGGGGGATACATTGTAGCCAACACAACACCCGGTTGCTGGGGACCGATGATCACGCCCAGTCTTCGCGGTGGACATGAAGTGACCCGTCCGGTCTATGTGGAGGGAGCGGAAGTGGGGGATGCGATTGCGATACGGATTGAGTCAATACGCGTTACCTCCATCGCCACTGCGTCCGGCAATGATAAAACGGTGGAGGATCGGTTTGTCGGGGATCCTTATGTGGCGGGTAAGTGTCCGGGATGCGGCATTGTTTATCCGAAGACAAGAATTGAAGGCATTGGAGCGGGAGCGGTTCGTTGCGTTCACTGCGGTGCGGAAGCAACGCCGTTCGTATTTACAAACGGCTATACGATGGTATTTGATGAAGCGAGGAGACTCGGGGTGACGGTGCACGGTGAAGCGGCGGAGAAAATCGCTCGAAAAGGCAGGCACTATATGAAGACCCCTGAGAAGTCCGTACAAAACCCGGTGGTGACGTTTGCGCCCCATGATCTGGTTGGTCTGCAGGCACGGGTCAGGCCGTTTCTTGGACAGTTGGGAACCACGCCGTCCTGTCCAATACCGGATTCGCATAACGCGGGTGATTTCGGTTCCTTTCTGATTGACGCCCCCCATGAATATGCTCTGACAGAAGAAGAACTGGACCGACATCGTACCGACGGGCATATGGATATTAACCGGGTCCGGGAAGGGGCGGTACTCCTCTGTCCGGTCAAGGTGCCCGGAGGAGGGGTTTATCTCGGAGATATGCACGCCATGCAGGGAGATGGCGAAATTGCAGGCCATACCACCGATGTATCAGGCATTGTAACACTGCAGGTACAGGTCATAAAGGGACTGGAACTGGCGGGACCTGTTCTGTTACCAGTGCAGGACGATCTCCCTTATCTGGCCCGACCGTTTACGGCGGAAGAGAAGGAAAAAGCGCTGGATCTGGCAAGGGAATGGGATCTGGATCGGATAGAAGAAACAGCTCCCGTATCCTTTGTGGGAACCGGTGAAAATCTGAATGTCGCCACAGATAATGGACTGCAGCGGGCGGCAGCATTACTGGAAATGTCGGTGCCTGAGGTTTTGAACCGGGCAACGATTAACGGTTCGATCCAGATTGGCCGACATCCGGGTGTGGTCACAGTGACACTGCTGGCTCCGGTTGACCTGCTGGAAAAAATGGGGATTCTGGATCTGGTCCTGGAACAATACAAGTTGTGAGTCGAATCGGAGGTCGGAGGTCAGAAGCCGGCGTTTATCTTCAGGATAGAGGTACTTTTTTTCGCTATATTTTAATATTTGCGTCCTTGATATTGTTGCGAAGATCACACTAAAAACCTGGCGACTAATGTTGTCGCCAGGTCTTTTTATACATACATCATATTACAATTCAATTTCCTCACCAAAATCAACTATCAGCACGTTGACCTGCTTTTCAGGCTCCAGCAACGCTTTTAACTTTTGATCTGTTCCCATCATGTTCTCAACTATAGGGAAAGCTTCGAGCAGGTTGCTCAGCGTATCTCTGCGGGGAGCCTGTTCCTGGCTGGGAAAATGGTGATTGGGAATCACCGTTTGAACATCCAGTAAATGCTTGACGACATAGGCCGCTTCTTCCGGTCCCATCACAAACTGACCGGAACAGGAGAGAATGGCAACATCCGGTTGATAGAAGTCCTGAATCAGTTTCATGTCGGACATCATCGCCGTATCACCGGAATGATAGAGGGTGCGGTCCCCGTGGAAATCAAAAACATATCCTGCGGGTTCCCCGGCATAGATGGGTGTTCCTTCTGTTTCGCCATAAGAAGAGGTATGTTTGGCCTGGACCATACTGGCTTTGACGTCATCGAGCTGGATGGAACCGCCGTAATTGAGCGGATAAACATTCTTTACCCCATTTTGCATCAAGATCATGGCCAGCTCGTACTGAGCTACGACCAGGACGTCCGGATTGACGTCGGTAATGTTCTTGAGGCCGCTGGTGTGGTCAAAATGACCGTGGGTCAAGAACACAGCATCGATTGATTTTAGCTCCGCTTCCTGCATGTACGTTTCCGGACAGCCGGGATTCATATCGTAAAAAGGATCGATCAGGTACTTCTTTCCTTTTTTACTGGTTAACAGATACATGGCATGCCCGAGACGCGTCAGTTTCATTCAATCCCCTCCATTTTCATTTTTCCATCTTCACCTTATGCGCGAGCTGGTTGAAACATACCTGTATACGGTTAAGATGTTTCACAAACAAAATCTTTCTGTAACAAGACTTGTCTTCAGGATACAGGATACAGACATAAATTCAATATAAAATTATAAATTTTCTTAAAATAACAAACCGTGGCTCATTTATGAAAAAAGGACTGTTCAATCGTGCATGATTATGATACACTTCATTTAATCAAAAAAAATTGATTAAACACAAGGATGAGTGCTTATGAAACATATTCCCGTTCGCGTGGATGTTGGTCCGGCGTCATTTGCCTCCTATGCCACGCAGTTTCATGCCCTGGCTGATGAAAAAAGGCTTCATATCATGTATACCCTGTGCCAGTCCGGGAAAATCAGTGTCGGTGAATTGTGTGACATCGTCGGAATGGCGCAGTCCAGGCTTTCGTATCATTTGAAGATTCTGCTGGATGCCGGCCTGATTTTGCGTGAAACAAAAGGGACATCCAGTTACTATACCTTAAACGTAAAGGAAGTGAATCACTTGCTTTCTGAAGAGCTTTGCTGTATTTTCCGTCCCAGTCACTGTGGTACGGGTTCATGTGCGACAGAAAATTGAGAAAGGGGATGTCAGTTATGAAGGAAACACAGAAGGATCAAATTCGGGAAGCGGTTCGGCAGTATTATGGTGAGGTGGCCACTCGGGAACAGGATAGCAGTTGTTGTACACCGCAAACCGGTTGTTGCGGCAGTGATATGCCGGCATCTGATGAAATTGCAGAAAAACTGGGTTATGCCAGAGAAGATCTGCAATTTATTCCGGAAGGAGCCAATATGGGTCTTGGATGCGGTAACCCGCATGCCATTGCACAACTGAAACCCGGTGAAACAGTGCTTGATCTCGGCAGTGGCGGTGGATTTGACTGTTTTCTTGCGGCCCGTCAGGTGGGGAAGACCGGAAAAGTGATCGGGGTGGATATGACCCCGGATATGATCAGTAAAGCACGAAGAAATGCGGACAAACGTGATGACTGGAATGTGGAGTTTCGATTGGGAGAAATTGAAAACCTTCCAGTGGCCGATAATCTCGTAGATGTCATTATTTCAAACTGTGTGATTAATTTGTCTCCGGATAAACAGCGGGTATTTGAAGAAGCATACCGTGTTTTGAAATCCGGTGGTCGACTGGCCATATCCGATGTCGTCGCTACAGCAGAGCTTCCGCCTGCATTGAAACAGGATTTGACGCTGCATGCCGGCTGTGTTACCGGTGCCGAATCGATTCAGGCCCTGACCGGGATGCTGGAATCAGCCGGTTTCCAGGATATCCGCATCACGCCGAAAGATGAAACCCGGGAGGTTATTCGCGAGTGGGTACCGGGTACGAGAATCGATGATTACATCACATCAGCCATCATCGAAGCCAGAAAACCGTAAAACAGGGGAATGAAAAATAACCGGCAGCCATTTCATGCGGCTGCCGGTCTTTGCTTTTTATTCTTTGTGCCACTGAACCTCCAGGTCGACTCCCGCATCTTTAAGGAGATTAAAGACCGGGCATCTTTTTTCCACCTGGGATTTTAACTGTTCCAGTCGCTCATCTGTTTCATCCGTTTGGATATAGACGTTAAACTTCACTTTCTTGAAGTGAGGGGACACACCCTCTTCTCCCATTAAACCGCGGGGATCGATGTAACCGCTGGTTTCAAACCGGATCCCGGTAAATGAAAAATTTAATTCCCCGGCAATCATGGGAATCATCACGCCTTTGCACCCGTTCAGGGCCGCAACGACATATTCCATCGGATTGGGAGCGGTATCGGTTCCTCCCAGTTGCTCCGGCTCATCCATGTAGAACTCGGGAAAGTTACGAATGACATTACGGGTTTTGACGCCGCCTTCCCATGTTGAAGCTGCCGAAACTTTCACCAGACTTGAAGACACTGCCATCATCTCTCCACTCCTTTTTAAATGTAAGTAAATTAATCGGAATTATAGGATATTATAATTCCGTGCACAGGTTTTGTAAAGCAAAATGTACAAAAAAACCTCCTTATTCAGGAGGGATGAAATGTGGAGGTATCTATTTATCACTCGGCTGCAACTTCTGTCCCTTTTTCCATCAAAGTGGCACCCAGAGTTCCTTTAAAATGACGCAGCGCCCACTCGTGTCCCTGTGGATCAAAGCTCTGCACAGCATCCTGGTGGATAACGATGCGAAATCCCTTATTGTAAGCGTCCACCGCTGTATGCAGGACACAAATGTCGGTACAGACCCCGACCAGATGCACTTCTTCGATCCCTTTTGCACGAAGCCGAATTTCCAGGTCGGTGCCGGCAAACGCGCTGTAACGGGTTTTATCCATCCAGTAAATCTGCTCCCGATATCTGCGGTAGACCTCATCCAGTTTGCCGTACAGGTTGCGGCCGGATGTTTCCCGGATATTGTGCGGCGGGAATAGCGCGGTTTCAGGATGGTACGGATCGTTTTCCTCATGGACATCGACGGCCATCACCACTTCTTCACCATTTTCGACGAACTCCCGGGTCAGTTCGGCGATCCGGTTTTCAATCGCCTGCCCCGGTTTTCCGCAGGTCAATTTTCCGTCATCAGCCACAAAATCACAGGTGTAATCAATGACGATCAGGGCTTTTTTCACGCTTCATTCCTCCTTTTAACGGCAAGACGGCAGGATTGTCTGAATTCAGCTCGCTGCCTTTTTGTTGAGTATACGTTTATCATATCAAATCCGCTGAACTTTAGGGTGCCTGTCACCGCCCGAAAAATGTCGAGTAAAGGTTATCATTTGAGTGGAAACTGTTTTGGCAAGCGGATTCGTGATAATAAAATCAGGTATGTACCACAATTGACCGGTTCTTTAAGCCTAGCGTGACCAGGTATAACATAAAACACTCAAATGGCATTCCAACCAGAGAAAACCGTCAGGATTTTTTGTCCCCTTGACGGTTTTTTCAACCATTGGTTCACTCATCATCTTCAGTATAAGCTATCAGTGCCATTACATTATCCACGATTTCCTCGAAGAATTCGGATTCCGGATCAAATTGGATGGTGTCGTCCTAATCAACAATGTTAGCTCTCTTCAACAATCACCCTTTGAGGCGTTATATAATGAACTCCGTTGAATCTACTGAAACGGTGATATCAACAATCGTTTCCCTGCATGATCCTGATAATTTCGCAGGCTATTGAGAAAGTGATTTTCTCACAGCCTGCGATTTTATTTTATAGAACTTGCGAGGACGTTCTTATGTTCTGCTTATAAACTTTATTTAGACTACAAAAAGACATTATAATTCTATCTGAAGTTTAAAAGAACATTTCTGAAATTAATCCTTTTGTAGTCAAATGGAAGGAGGGGAGATTAGATCAATAGAAGTTAATATAATGGAGGTGAAGAGTATGGAGATGCACTGTCGAACGTGGGGAGATCCACAAAATCCACCCGTGGTACTCCTGCACGCCCTTGCCAGTCACAGCGGCTGGTGGAAGTGGGTCGCACCCTATCTGGAAAAGGAGTACTACCTGGTGGCCCCTGATTTCCGGGGACACGGTCAGAGCCGCAGGGCGGACAGCTACGGTTATGATGATTACGCAGGGGATATCGAGGAGCTTGCCGGGAAGTTTGACCGTCCTTATGCTATTGTGGGCCATTCAATGGGGGGGTACGTTGGGCTCAAAGTGGCCAGTCGCGGGATTCGTCCTCCTTCCGCTCTACTGATAGCCGATATGAAAATAGACTCCCCGAAAGAGGAACTGGCCGGCTTACATAAAGCCAGCCAAAAAAGTGGACGTATTTACGACACTCTGCAGGATGCTGTGGCTCATTATAAGTTATTGCCACCCCAGCACACCGCCCCGACGGATCGCGTGGAGCAACTTGCCCGGGAGTGCTTTCATGAACAGGATGATGGGCGATGGGGAGAGCATTTTGATCGACGGACACTGGCAATTGAAAAGGTTGAATCGCTTTCACTGGCTGAGCAGGTTAACAGTCCCACCTGGATCGTGCGCGCGAAGGAAAGCCCCGTAATGCCGGCTGAAGGCGCCCGGGAGCTCGCCCGGATCGTCGATGGGCCCCTGCATGAGATGGACGGGGCCTATCACCATTTGCCTCTGGAAGCACCCGAAGCTTTCGCTGCCCTGATCCGGAACTTTATGGTTGAGAACGGGTTTTAATGTGAAGAAAAATCAAAAGCTGGAAGAGGAAAACAAGCCATCAGGGGTCAACTGAAAATAGCTGGTGAGATGTTAAAGGGAGAACTTTGTTCTCCCTTTTTTCTGCAAATCAAGAGGACCCGTTGCGATGACCCGCGTGTACGTTTCTGTGAGAGGCGCATCGATCATTCATGTGCCAGTTCGATTTGAGCCTGTAAAAGTTGACGAAAGACCAAGTTTTCTTCAGTGGGTAATTATGGTATAGTTATCTGCGACAAGCCGGACACTAAGAGAGAGATTGAAGAGGTGGGTCATGTTATTAAAAAGGTTTTTACCGGATCTGCATGTCAAATCTATTTATGATATCGATTTTACGCTCCTGAAACAGCGGGGCGTGAAAGGAATCATTACCGATCTGGATAATACATTGATTGAATGGGACAGGCCGGATGCTACCGAAGAATTGGTGGAGTGGGTGGAAGAGGCAAAGCGTAACGGATTTCAGGTGGTCATTGTCTCCAACAACACCTCCAGTGACCGGGTGTCCCGTTTTTCAGCGTCCCTTCAGGTGCCATTTATCTCCCGGGCCAAAAAACCGACCCGGAAACCTTTTTTAAAAGCTGTTGAGATGATGGGACTTGATACCCGGGAAGTAGTGGTGGTCGGTGACCAGATTTTAACCGATGTTCTGGGCGGAAACCGGACCGGCATCTACACCATCCTGGTGGTTCCGGTTGCCAGCACGGACGGATTTTTTACCCGGATCAACCGGATGGTGGAACGGCGTGTCCTGCGTATTATGCGTAAAAAAGGAATGCTGAACTGGGAGGATGAGTCATGACGGAAGATGTACGCGTATGTCCCGGTTGCGGGGTCGAATTGCAAACCGAGGATGAACATAAACCGGGCTATGTTCCGGAAAGTGCGCTGGGACGGGAAGATGTGGTGTGCCGCCGTTGCTTCCGCATCACCCACTATAACGAAGTTTCCAGGGTTGAGATGGATGAAGATGATTTTCTGGAGATCATTCACAAGATTGGACAGGATGATGCACTGATTATCAAAGTGGTGGATATCTTTGACTTTGACGGGAGCTGGTTGGACGGGATCACCCGTTTTGCCGGCCATAACCCGGTGCTCCTCGTGGGCAACAAAGTGGACCTGCTCCCGAAGAACATTAATTTGAACCGGGTTGAGAACTGGATGCGCCATGCCGCCGGGCAGCTGGGACTGAAACCGGTGGATGTGGTACTGGTCAGCGCGAAAAACGGAACGGGCATTGAAGAGCTGGTTTCTAAGCTGGCCGCTTACCGACGGGACAAAAATGTGTATGTGGTGGGTGCGACCAATGTGGGCAAATCCAGTCTGATCAACCGGCTGCTGCATGACTACGGTGAAGGTGATCAGGGGATTACCACGTCCCGTTTTCCGGGGACAACCCTGGACATGATTCACATCCCGCTCGACACGGGCAGTTCCATCATTGATACCCCCGGGATCATCAACCGGGAACAGATCACGCACATCCTGTCACCGGAAAGTCTCAAGATTATATCGCCGGAATCGACGATCAATCCCCGGGTGTACCAGTTGAATGCGGGGCAGACGCTGTTTCTCGGCGGGCTGGCACGGATCGATTTTTTGCGGGGTGATCGCCAACCCTTCGTGATTTATGCCTCCAACCGCCTCTACATTCACCGGACCAAAACGGAGAAGGCGGATGAGCTTTATAATAAGCAACTCGGGGATCTCCTGGTGCCGCCGGCTCCCGATGAAATCGAGCGGATGCCGGAGATGCAGCGTTCTCATTTTAAAATCAAGCCCGGGCAAAAAAAGGATCTGATCATATCCGGACTGGGCTGGGTGGCGTTCAGGGAAACCGGCTGCCTGCTGGATGTGTATGCCCCGAAAGGGGTCGGCGTCGGACTGCGTAAACGTTTGATATAACATGTTTTAAAATGGAGGAGGAGCCAATGAGCGGACAGCAGACGATCATGACCGGGTTGCTGGGTTATCCCGTGGAACATTCCATGTCGCCGGTGATGCAGAATGCCGCCTTTAAACAACTGGGTATTCCTTATTACTATGCCGCCTTTGCCGTGCATCCCGACCGGCTCGGACAGGCGGTGGAAGGGATCCGGGCACTCGGCTTTCGCGGAGTCAATGTGACCATTCCGCATAAAGTGAATGTGATCGATTTTCTCGATGATTTGCATGAAGAAGCACGTCTGATCGGAGCGGTTAATACCATTGTCCATGAAAACGGGAAGCTGATTGGTTATAATACGGATGGCAGGGGATATGTCCGTTCTCTGCTCAGGGAAACGAAGATTTCTCTTTCCGAACAAAACGTCCTGATCCTGGGAGCCGGGGGTGCAGCGAGAGCGATCGCGGTATCCCTGGCCAGAAGCGGGGTGGCCGGCATGGTCATCACCAACCGGACGCCTGAAAAAGCGGCGGAACTGGCCGAATCGATTCAGCGCCATACTGATACCAGAGTTCGGGCACTGTCACTTTCGGATTTGCCGGACGTCGTTCCGGATTCTACATTGCTCATCAATACCACATCCGTCGGGATGTCTCCCAATGAGTCCGACAGTCCAGTTCCGGGTGAGTTGCTGCATCAGCGACTGGTGGTCAGTGATCTGGTCTATAACCCCCTGGAAACGAAACTCTTGAAAGAGGCACGGCAGGCAGGCTGTGTGACCCATTCCGGACTGGGGATGCTGGTCCATCAGGGAGCGCTGGCTTTTGAGTTATGGACGGGGAAAGAGGCACCTGCCGAACTGATGTATGAAAAGGCCCATCACATGCTGACATCGACATAACAACTTAAGGAGGATATTCATGTTAACAGGAAAACAAAAACGGTTTCTCCGTTCGGAAGCCCATCATCTGAACCCCATTTTTCAGGTGGGCAAAGGCGGAGTCAACCAGAATCTGATCAAGCAGATCGAAGATGCCCTGGAAGCCAGGGAACTGATTAAAGTATCGGTTTTAAAAAATTGTTTTGAGGATCGTCATGAGGTGGCGGAGGAACTGGCTGAAGGAGCGGGCGCGGAGCTGGTTCAGGTCATCGGAAATGTGATCATCCTGTATAAAGAATCGGAAGAAAACAAAAAGCTGGTTCTACCGGAGTGAGCCATGAAAATCGGCATTTTTGGGGGAACGTTTGATCCGGTTCATACCGCTCATCTGATCATGGCGGAACATGTGCTCGATAGCGAGGAACTGGACCGGATCTGGCTGATGCCCGCGGCTGTTCCACCTCACAAACAGGGAGAGGAAATTACGGATGGCAGACACCGTTTCCGTATGCTACAATTAGCCGTACAGGATCATCCTCAGCTTGAAGTCTCATCCTACGAACTGGATAAAAAAGGGGTTTCGTACACCTACGAAACCATTCGGGAACTGAAACAACACTATCCCGATCATCAATTTCAATTTATTATCGGAGCTGATATGGTCGAATATCTGCCGAATTGGCATCGCATTAACGAACTGCTGTCCATGGTTCAATTTATTGCGGTGGCCCGCAAAGGCTACCGGCTGGACCAGCCCTTTACCGAACACCGGGTGAAAAAGGTGGATGTCCCGGAGGTGGACATCTCTTCATCGATGATTCGTGAACGGGTTCGCGATGGCAGATCGATCCGTTATCTGGTTCCGGAATCCGTCAGAGCCTATATAAAGGAGCAGGGACTTTATGGAGCAGGATAAAACATTTTATCTGGAAAAAGTGAAAGAGCAGCTGACCGAACCGCGCTACCAGCATACGCTGGGTGTGATGGAAACAGCGGTGAAGCTGGCCGAGCGATACGGGGCGGATACCCATAAGGCTGAACTGGCGGCTATTTTGCACGATTACTGTAAATACTGGAAGCAGGATAAACTAGAACAGATCATCCTGGAAACACCGCATATTCCGGATGATCTGATCGACTACGGCGTAGAATTATGGCATGCTCCCGCGGGAGCTGAAGTGGTCAAACGAGATCTCAATGTGACCGATGAAGAGGTCCTGGATGCCATTCGTTACCATACGTCGGGAAGGGCCGGCATGACCCTGCTGGACAAGGTGATCTGGATGGCGGATTATATTGAACCCGGACGGGATTTTCCCGGTGTGGACGAGGTGCGGAAGCTGGCGGAGTCCGACCTGGATCAGGCGATGCTTCGTGCACTGGATAATACGATTATGTTTCTGATTCAGAAAGGGAAGAAGATTTATCCCCGGACCCTGGCGGCCCGCAATGATTTGATTAAATAAAAGGAGGCGGTTACCGGATATGACCGTTGAGGAAATAGTCCGACTGGCAACGGAAGCAGCGGAAGAGAAAAAAGCACAGGACGTGGTGGTCCTGGATATACGAGGCTTGTCAGTGATCGCTGATTACTTTGTGATTTGCCACGGGAACTCGGAAACGCAGGTTCAGTCGATTGCGACGGAGATTAAGAAAAAAATGCAGGATAACGGGCTGGACGTGGATCTGGAAGGTTATAACCAGGCGCGCTGGGTCCTGATTGATATCGGGGATGTGGTGGTTCACGTGTTTCACCGGGATGAACGGGATTTCTACAATTTAGAACGTTTATGGGGAGATGCACAGGTTGTCGAAATGGGATAGTTACCGAAACCTGGCCCGGGTCTATGATCGGCTGATGGACGATGTTGATTACGGGCGCTGGCTGGATTATGCCCGTCGGATCTGGGGCGATCGCAAGCCGGAAACGGTGGTGGATCTGGCCTGTGGCACCGGTACGATGGCAAAAATGCTGGCGCAACAGGGATTCCGGGTCATCGGGGTGGATATTTCGGAGGACATGCTCGCAGTGGCGGAGGAGAAAAGCCGCGGGCTCGACGTTCGTTATCTGCACCAGGACATGCGTGCACTGACGCTTTCTGAGCCGGTGGATACGGTAGTCTGTTTTTTCGATTCCATCAATTATCTGCTTGAGGAAGAGGACGTGGTCCGGACGTTTGAGCAGGTCTTTGCGCAACTTGAGGAAGGCGGTACGTTTCTGTTCGATGTTCATACGCCGTATAAAATCCGGGAGATTTTTGCCGACAACGCTTTTCATATGGTCGACGAGGATGTGTCTTACATCTGGCAGTGTGAGAGTGACCCGGACAGCCTGGTGGTGGAGCATGACCTCACCTTATTTGTGCGGGAACCGGACGGGGTGTATCGCCGATTTGACGAGATTCACCGGCAGCGGGCTTATGAACCGGAAAAGCTGGAGTGCTGGCTGAAACAGGCCGGGTTTCGGAAGGTGTCGGTGACCGCGGATTTTGGCGGGAAGGTGCTGGGTGCCGATGATGATCGGGCTTTTTTTGCGGCTTATAAATAGTTTTTAAGAGGTGCGTGGCGGCAGACGGGTGTAAGGTCTGCTGTTTTTTTGTTGTGTGATGGGGTCATAGGTTATTTGGTTTTCAATACTTTGCATAATACTTAGGGCCGGGGGAAAATAGAGGAAATCTTGGACCTCTGTAAAGAAAGTAGACATCCCGCAACGTAAATTTTTAAACAACCTCA
>JACDOE010000034.1 GCA_017656255.1 Bacillaceae bacterium | reverse complement strand
AACTTCATCTTCTAGCCGGGGGATTCATTTTTACACATAATTTTGGACTTGATCTAATATGATTGGCAAACTTAGTATTAAGACAAGAATTGAACTATTTGCTGCCCCTCCTATGAATTTAATCATTGGTTCAATAGGAGCAAAATATAAAATGTAATATATTTCATAATAATAAACAATTTGAGAAACAAACCATAATAGGAAACCCACAAAAAAAATAGACGAAAAGGAGATAATGTTTTTTACTTTTGATTGATAATAATTAAATCTTTTACCCGAAAAATATCCTAACAAACTTTATTTTTTAACGCTTTGATACCGCATTTGGATAGAATATCTTTCAACCTATTTCCGCACCTAAATTTTTCTTTTTAATTCTATTCCAATCCATGGTCATTTCATGTACGGAAACGGTGAGCACGGGTCCTTTTTTATATTGAAGACATTGACGCAAATTCAACATTTTTATCTATTGTGATACTAATACCCCTAACATGTATACAAAGTAATGCATTGAATATATAAATAAGATAATCAAATTGATTAATATATAATTTAATTCCTTATCTAATTTATAAACAACATGATGGTTAATTTCAGTGACATCTTTTAAACCATCCATATCTTCTAAATCAAACCTGTTTTTTATAAACTTATAATATAAAAATATCGTGATGACCAAATTTATTGTAGAAGAATATAAAAGACTTTTGTCAAAAGTAAATCCTTCTGACAACGAAAATAGATAATAAATTATATTTGATAAGTTAATTAATATTATCAATGCTTGAATATTAAACAGTTTAATTAATCTATTGAATTCCATATTTTTCACCTCTAAAACTAAAACCGTGTGTTCGAATTGTGAAAATTAGTTTTGAAAGACAAGTTGTCACGGATTCAGGTTAAAAATTAACATGGAAATATAAATAATTATAGAAAACGAATAAAATATTATTTCCATGATATTCGTTTTACTATACTTCAGATAATGACTTAGTAAATTTGAATTTTCTATCTTTAACTTATGTTTTTTTAATCCTGTATATAAGATAATGAATTTATAAATATATATAATAAACATTCCAATACTAAGAATTAAAAAAATATAACTAACGACATTATCAAATTTTGAAAATATAATATCATCAATTAACAAGACAATATGAAAAGCCACACTTTCAGGTAATATCATTAAAGAGTAAATAGGAAACAAAACAACTAAAATTGTAATAATGAGTAGAGTTTTATGTCTTATTTTTAAAATTCTATCTTCCATATGACCAGCCCCTGCTATTTTAATTGGGGACATATAATATGCAAATATCAAACCATATCTGCATCATATCCCCTTTTAGTATTTATATCGGTTTTTGTTTAGACTTGTTTCATTAACTCGAGAGGTTGGCATAAAAAATACCGGGTATACTTTTAACCCCGGTTAATTGAAAATATGATTACAACCTCTTCCGCTAAGTTATTTCCTGTTTACTTTATATTTTTCTGGTAAATCGAGAATTAAAATCCGATTACGGCCAGGTGAACCTATTGTGGTTGCGACAAGTTGATCACTACGGGGGGACCAATCCAAATGACCAACCCCAATATCAAAAATTTTTTCCGGTGGTGAATGGCCTTCTCTTGACATCATATATATTCCCGTTAATTCTTTTGACGGTCCCCCGTAAAAGGCAATCCATTGATTGTCGGGTGACCAGGTCAGGCTTCGAATAAGCATGTCCTTATGGTCTGGTTTATATCTAGTAATTACTTCATCTTTTTCTACATTTAATAAACTTATTTCACTTAAACGGTCACCAGGATTATGGTTGAACGCTAACCACTTGTTGTTTGGAGAAAAAGCAGCTGACGTCACTTTTTCAGGAATATTTTCAATGGGTTCTAATTGACCATTTTTATACCAATAACTGTTTGAATCACTCAAGGTCATAAAATACTTTTCTCTTTTAGAATCCCAGGATAACGTTATACATAAGTTTCCCCCTGACATCCGTAACTCTGGTATTCTATCTGTTAACGATATTTCATAAAACGCTTTCCCATTAAAATATCCGATGACGTCACTATTTTTCCATGTAAATTTGTCTACCGTTCCCACTTCTTTTATGTGTTCATATGTCTTTGTTTCAATGTCATATAACCACAATTCGCCTATTACTTTTGTAAATGCTATATATCTACCATTCGGTGACCACTTTGAGTTTTCATAATAACCTTCTATGGATGGTGTTATGTCTACAAAGTTTTTGTTTTTTCCGTTAGGCATTCCTAACCCGCAACCTGTCATGCTAAAAGCTAGCAAGATCAAAACTGCCATCTTTATGTAAATTTTTTTCAAATAATTCCCCACCATTCTTTATCTTTTTTTCGCGTACATTCTTAACATTACTAAATCTTTCTACGAGCTTCTTGGCCAAGCCAGATCAACAAAATGTACGGTATAGTAAATACTATTAATATGAACGATTCTGTCATAGTGCTTATATCATTATTTATATATTCAAACATCGGAAAAGCAGGTGCTAAAATTAATATATAAGGCATTCCATATATAGTAAAAAAGGATACCACCCACATAAAAATAACTGCAAAAAATATAGATGAAAAAGAGAGCAAGTTCCTTTTCCAATCACTAAAATAATTTAATTGTTTTCCAAATACAAATCCAAACAAAAAATAAGGAATATGAAAGATTAGATATAACAATAAATTTTGATAGAAAACTAATTCATAATTATGGGTATATCTCGATATGTTAATTGCTACGAAACTAACAAAAACGTGAATCACCAGTGCCACAATATTATTCCTTACCATATTAACCTCTGGTCAACATTACTATTAATGATAGTTACCTTTTAGCTAAAACCCAGTAGGATATCCTAATGAAACTGTCTAATTTAGTGTTGACAGTCCAAACGCCGGTATTAAGTATTTAACTATTTGAATTTGATTTTGTCGAGTAATTTAAGTTTAATTTCTTGTCCCATCCAGATTAAAATGGGAATGGGAAAACTAAAAGCCACTAATATTATAGAACTACTATCAAAATACTTAAATATCATCTTCTGGAAAGGATATAGGGAAGCATAATACATGTAGAAATATAAACTTGTGTAATAATTTATTTCGGAATAAATCCATAATATTATTCCTAAAAAAAAGATAGCTGAAAATGAAAATATCTCCTAATATGAAACCGAATAAAAAGTATGGTATCAAAAAAACGAGATACAATACTAAATATTCATACATATTCAAGTCTAATACTTTAGTAACAACTAAGAGAAAAATTATAACGCTATAAAAAGTATGGAAAATTATAGTTATTAAGTTATTTAAAAACATAAGTTGAATATTCACCCTTAATAAATACTTCGTAAACAAACACTAGGGTCTGTCAATTTTTCTGTGTAAACCCCAGGCCCTGTTAATTCAGGTGGGACTCTATCCGATCCTCAAAATAGATCTAACCATCGGAACAAATGAGGGTTGTATAATTTTCTAATTAATTGTTTTTTAATCAAAATGAAAATACCGATCACAACCAACACAAACCACAAAGCATATAGTTTGTAATTTGTTCCAATTTTAACAACGTAATTTTTTTCTTTTATCCATTTTTCATAAAGTCTTGATCCTTTTTCATATGAATAAGTTTTCTTTTCAACGACTTCAAGTTGTCCATTATCGATTTTCCAATTAGTAAAATACCAATAGGAACCTCCATCTATAAAAATAACGGTCTGAATGTAATCATCTGGTGTTTCTTTCATTATGGAAAACGTATCTATTTTATATATGTCACGAAGAGTAACTCTCTCAATTTTTTCATCTTTTACAAAAAATAATTGGTTCGAATAATGATCGATACCCTGACATTCAGTAACACCGAATACTTGAAGCCCTTCAAAATTAAAAATGTGATCATAATACTTGTTATATGAAAATTGCCCTAAATTTAATACATCCAAAATCCTGTTTTGTTCATCTACTAAATAATAGGAAAAATCACCTTGGATAATTGGATCTCCCTCATCACTGCAAAATGTATCTTCTGCTGCCGTTTTAACAGTTTGATTATCAGAATATAAATACACGAGAAATGTCTTGTTATTAACATCTATACTTGTTGAAAATAAATTTGCCTTCCTTAGTTTTTCAATAGGTGGGTATTCAGTAGCAGGTTCTTGAGAATTTATTGTTTTTGGTTGGATTTGTTTTTTAAAGTTGTTTACTTCTCCTCTTGAATCTGAATGAATCTCATGACTAGATAACTGAATTTTATATCCGTACAAACCAATAGTCCCAAATATAAGAAAAAGTAATAAAAGAATTTTTTTCATGTTTCCTCCCAATGATCCAAAGAAAGTCTGAAATAAAATCTATTTAAAACTAGGGGGGATTAACCCCCCATTCCATCTCTTATTGTTAATCACTACTTGCTTCAGGGAATATTTGGTATCCATTTCGACTCCACGCTAGTAAAATACCTAAGATATCTTGTTTCGATACACTCCCTGTATGGGAATCTCTCATTAAACCATTAATAGGTTCAGCCCATTCTGGTGCCGGTTCTCTTTCTATTCCTCCCGTTTCACCACCATAAGCATCACCTATTCCTAGAACGTGACCAAACTCATGAGCTGCTGTATTTTTAAAGTCCATTATTGATCTTTTAGAATAGTCGCCCCAACCAAAGTGAGAATACATAGTTATTTTTCCCGGTTCAGAAATAATCCATATTTGCATCATATTCCCTTTTAATGTTTATATCGGTTTTTGTTTAGACTTGTTTCATTAACATGAAAGGTTGGTATAAAAAATACCGGGTATGTTTAACCCCGGTTAATTGAAAATATGATGACAACCTCTTCCGAATGTTTAACTAAGTTATTTCATATTTACTTTATATTTTTCTGGTAAATCGAGAATTAAAACCCAGTTTGAGTCGATAGGGATTTTTTATTTTTTCTGACTTTATTCCGAAAACGTCTTTCTAACTTTTCTTTTTATCTATTCGCAGCCATGTTAATAACTTATGATTCATAAGTTGAACAACTGCCAAACACTTAATACGTTCTATTACCTTAAATGTTCTCTTTTTAAATGAAATGTTCTTCCTTCATTAGTATTGACAAGTACCGCAGTGAATCCATCCATCATTTCTACGATAATGTAAGAAGGAAATTTAGCTTCATCAAATAAGAATAGTTTCCATTCTCTTTCTTCCATGACACGATCAGGATTATAGCTTCGATCATACCTTTCCAGCACATTTTGAAGTAATGGTTCGTCTTTTAAATTAATATGAGTAGATATATATTCATTATCATCATTTTTATCATGAATATAGACTTCTTTTACATCTATCTTTTTTCGTCCTTTTATTAAATCGACAGCATAAATATCCATAGCATAATAACCGGCATCGGCCAACTCCTGTAAAAATTTCACTTCTTGATCATCATTTCTTATTTTTTTGATGGTTTCAAAAAAAGCTTCATGTTTCTCCTGAGTCGGTTGAACAATAGCGATAAAAAGAGTTCCCCATCTAGAAAATCCATAAAACACGGGTGATGAGTTTCCTATGATTTGATCAATATTTTTTTGCTTGTCTACTACCCAATTCCATTGATCTAATCCATTGTGATTGAGGTCTAAATTATGGGGGTCCAATAATATGCCCCTTGCTTTGATAGATGCCATTATTAATTTATATTGATTGTTGTAATCTATTTGCTCAATATCTTTTTTATATAGTGTAAGCAGATTTTGAGCAAGATAGGATTCCGCAGCGGAAGGATTAGTAATCTTTTTCTCCGGGTTTGGAAAGTTATTTAAAATCTGTTTATTTTGATTGTTTGAACGTAAGTCTATTGTTTCTTTGATCTGTTCTGTACGATTTGTGTTTTTAATATTTGATAAGTTACTATCATTTTTTATTCTCTCATTTTCTGTTATTATATTATTTTCATTTGAATATGGGCTGATCATAAAAAAATATATAGGAAGCACAACAAAAATAATTATCACCATGATGACTCCATATTTTATTCTCATTAATTATTTACCTCCTTTTTCAAAAAATTTCCACGTAAGTTAGGCATGAGTATCATGCCTAACTTACTCAATAGGATAAGCTAAATGCAAATGATTGTAATGATCATCCATCTGCACAAATCGAATCTCTTCATATTTTTCATTTTCTTCAAATTCTTTTATAACATCAACATCTCCGTGTATTACTTTACCAAACCCTGCTTCAATTGCGGCTTCAATTAATATTCTTAAATTTTCTTTTTCTTTACTTCCTTCAGGAAAACGTACAATACCATTGCTATCTCTTGATGCATTAGGAGTGTCAATATCAACTGCAAAACCTGTTCCATGCCAAAATGGATCTCCTGGACGATAAGTACTAGTTACTACAATATTTTGTCCAGTTTGCTCATAATAATCTTCAGCCAGTCTTATCAATGCAAGATACGTTCCTACTCTTACATAAAAATTATCAGAAATACTGTGAGCAAGTTGAATATGATGTTCACTGAGATTCATTTCCTCAAGATTTATTAAATATTTTTCCATTTCCTCTTTAGGTACCCTGTAATCTTCTAAATTATAGTCTCCCCCCCATTCAACAAAAAGATGCTCTAACTGTTCCTCTGTAAACATTTCTTTTAACTGTTCTTCTGTATAAGGATAATATAGATTTTGATTATCCTCATTTAATATATCAGGTTCAGGCTGTAAATGTTGACTAGACCATTCCCAAAACTTATCTTGCGAATACCGTTCGGCCTTCTCTGAAAATAATAAATCCCATGTTGTATTTCCAACGACTCCTTTGTATTCATCAAAGTTCCATAAATTGTTAAAGTCTTTAAAAAGATTCACATTAAATAAAGTGTTTTGACCAAATTTACCATCTACTTTAACGCGATAGCCTAATTGATTCAATCTTATTTGCATAATTGCGGTATCATAGCTAAATTTGTTAGCTTCATCATATGTTAAATTGTTTTCAATATCTACTATTTTTAATTTTTCAACATCAAGGTCATAAAAACTTGAATCCTTAGTTAATTGATTTAAAATGTCTTGTTTATCATATCTGTCAAACACATTTCTTCCTTTGTCTCTTGCAACTTTGGCCATTGCTTTGTACTTAGTGTAATCAAAGATTTCTTTAGATGATATTGCTTCACCATTTGCTTGCTTTTCTTCAATTTTTCTCAACTGTCTATCTGCCTTATATTCCTCCCATAGACCAGCATTCATTCCATGACCTTTATAAACGTCCTGAGCATACTTATTATCATTCTCTAAAACTGACAATCTACTGCGATAATATTCTGCACGAAGGTGAGAATAAATTTGTCTGAGAGTCCATGCTTTTTTATCTTTCCCTGCCGTTCTTTCTTCTTCCAACCATACTTTTTTAGCTTCATCTATTTTTTTAATAATATCGTCTACTTTATCTTCTTTGCTTGAACTTTTCCGATTGTTATTTGTTGAACTACTGTCGCTATCATCCTCATCTGACTTGTTAACTCCATCAGTGATAGCATTTACTACAGATACTACGACACCAACCAATGACAGATTTACAAAATGTCCTGACGGATCCACATACATAATCGGATTGTTATGGGCATAAGTATAACGGTTCAAACTCAACGGATTTGTATCCTCACCCCAATAACTATCCTCCGTGATAAACCGCCCAATATACGGATTGTAGTACCTCGCCCTCAAGTAATACAGCCCTGTCTCTTCATCATAGAATTCTCCGGCATAACGGATACTGTTCTTATAAACCTCCACCGTCAGGATCGGATTGCCGAAGATGTCGTAATCATATTGATTCTCAACTTCCCCGGTGGCACTCACAGTCTGCACCACATCTCCGTGTCCGTTAAACAGATAGTAAGATACGGTTCCGCCGTCACTGCTGGTTCTCGCAATATAGTTAATTCCCCGGATATAACGGGTCTTAAGCGTACCAGTAGCATCCGTCTCCAGAATCACATGTTGACGGTCATAATGGTAATGCGTGACCTGAGGTGTGTATCCCTCTTTCGAGCTTTTAACAATCTTTTTCGTTCTTAATCCGTCCCCATTGTAGACATATTCCACCGTCACCCGTTCACCGTTCTTGACTTTTTCCATGGTCTTTAAACGGTTGAATCCGTTGTAGGTACTGTTTACTTTTTCGATCATCGTGTGGATCGGGTATGCCTCCGGACTCTCGTACGGGTTCGCTCCGGTGAACTGGTGCTTGTCCCGATCATGGGGCTGGATGTAGCTCACCTTCTGGCTGATTTCATTTCCGTTCTCATCATAGAGATAATCGATGTGCTTCTCCATGACTTCCTGTCCGGTATCATCATACATCGTTTCGACTCGTTTGATGAGTTCGTTGATATCCGAGTAGAAATACTCGCTTTTCTTGACCATGTATGAGACCGCTTCCTGGCTGACCGGATCCACGTATCCACTCAGCTGTGGCGACGTGTAGGTCTCCATCATGGTTTCACGGTTACCGGCATCATCATACGTATAAACAGTGGTTTTACCGGGTGCCTCCACTTTGAGAACCCGTCCCGCCGGGTCATAGGCGTATGTTGTTGTTCCAAAGCTGTCTGTTTTACTGGTGGTCCGTCCGGCACCGTCGTAGGTGTAATGATACTCAGAAACGATACTACCGTCCGGTTTCTTATTCACCAGGCTCAACAGCCGGTTGTTCTTGTCATAGGTGTAATCCACCCGGACGCCTCCCGGATAGATCGTCGCTTTCCGGTTTCCATTCTTGTCATATTGATAGGTGGTCGTTTGACCGTTGTAGCTGACGGTTTCCATCCGACTCGATTTGTCATAGGTATAGGAGACCGTGAAACCCAATTTATCGGTGACAGTCTTGATATTACCAAGCGAATCATAGGTGTAGCGGATTTCCACCACGCCGTTTTTCGTAATCTGCTCCAGCAGATTACGCTTATCATAGCTGTACAGGCTTGTACCGCTTTCATCCGCCATCTTGATCCGATTACCCGTCGCATCATAGGCATAAGTGACCTTATCTCCTGTTTCCAGAACGGTTTTACTAAACAGCCGGTTCTGATTATCGTAGGTGTATGTCGTATGATAACCCTTCCGGTCAGTCTTTTCCGCCACATTTAATGCCAGATCGTAGCGATACTTCATAGACATTCCTTTGGCGTTGATCACTTCAGTCAGAAGGCCGAAAGCCCCATAACGGTAACGGGTAATCTTACCGCGGCCATCTACCATATACACTTTGTTACCCGCGTTATCATAGGCGAATGTGGTTTCTACGCCCAGCGAATCTGTCACACGTATCAAACGCCCGGCAGGATCATATTCATAGATCGTGGTCTCACCCAGCGCATTGGTTTCCCGGATTTTTTCTCCTGCTGCATTGTATTCATATTCAAACGTAAATGCTGCGGTTCCGTCTTCTGCGACTTCCGGGTCAATGACACGGACCAGGCGGTTGGCCAGGTCATAGACATACTCCGTTCCGTACCGGGTGTCATCGGTGGTTCCGGACAAGTAGCCAAGGGCATCGAATTTTTTAACAATGTTGCCGTTGGGATCATGAATATTTTTCTGGATCACCACATCGTAAGCATCTTTAATCATGAACAGCCGGTTCATTTTGTCATATTGATAGGTCATCTTATAACCTTTGGCATTGGTCACAGCTATTTTATTACCGGCTGCATCATAGGTGTACGTCATCGTGTTACCGCCGGCATCCGTCACGCTCTTCAGCCGGTTAACACTGTCATAGGTGTAGTTGGTGACAAAACCTCTCTCATTTTTGACCCGTATTTTGTTCCCTGCTTCATCATACCCAAACTCCCGGTAAACTTCCTGTCCGTTATGGAGATGAATCACCTTTTCCAGTCTGTTTAAAACGTCATAGGCAAACGAAACCGTGTGTTTTGCCCGATTGGTGGTATCATCCGGAGCATATTGATACGCTCTCGGATCGATTTCTTTAATTTTGTTTCCAAGAACATCATATTCATACCCGGTGATGATACGGATTCTTCCCGGATAGTCGGGATCTCTCAGGTTCTCCAGGTTCGTAAAACCGTCCGAACCTTTAATATGTTCTTCCTCTACCAGACGAATCCGTTTGATCATGCGATCCTGTTGATCATATTCGTATCTCTCAATATCGAAGACACCGGAATCCCGTAATTGTTCCATTTTCGTGCGGTTTCCGTTTTTGTCATACTCATACCGCAGGTAAGCTCCGCTGTTGTCACTGACCGTATGAACAAGATTATTATCATAATACGTGTACCGGGTTTCCCGCTTAAAACTGCCTTTAGTGGTGGTAAAGGTTTTTCGGGTTACGTTGCCCAGCACGTCATAGGTATAACTTTCCACACGATAGACAACATTTTGACTGTCATCGACATACAGAGGTACTTTCTTCTCTACCAATCGATTATTGGCATCATATTTAAAACGTGTGACACTTCCCCGTTTATCCTCGTAATAGACCCGATTTCCATTCAAATCATACTTGTAAATCTCCGTATATTGATACGGGTCTGTGATCTCAGTGATCTTCCCGAATGCATTGTAGGCATAGGTCGTCTTATTTCCTCTCTGGTCCGTTTCGCTTGTTTTTCTTCCTACCAAATCATAGGTATAGGTGACGATGCCCCCGTCCGGATATGTGATTTTTACCAGAGTGCTGTCCGGGGCATACTCATATCGGGTTGTGTGATTTCGGGGATCCGTCTTTGAAACCAAGTTCCCCAGTACATCATAGGCGTAAAGTGTACGGTGTCCAATCGCATCAGTTTTCTGAATCATACGTCCCAGTCCGTCATAATGATAGACCGTTCCCGGTGATGTCGCCATATCGCCGTTATAGCGAAGGCCATCCACCACTTTGCGAACCCGGTCCAGTTGATCATACTGGATATATTCAATCGCGTTGTTTTCCGGATCGTATGTCACCGTCCGGCGATTCATCTCATCATATTCAAACCGGATACCCGGCATTGTACTTGCCAGAGACGGCTGATCTTTAGCCGGATCGTAATCATTGGGAGCCACCTTTTTCACCAGGTTTCCTGCTTCATCATACAAATATCTGGTGATGGCAAATCCGCCGCCTGCAGCCGGCTCTTTCTTACGGATGACACGATTCATGTCATCATATTCGTAATAGGTGGAAACTCCTCTGGCATTCTTTTGCTCCACCAGATTCCCATTCAAGTCATACTTGTACAGGGTTGCCGCTTGCAGCGGATCCGTTTTCTTCGTCAGGCGGCCGTCATAATCATATTCATAATGGGTGATATTGCCTTCCGGATCCTGTTTGCTCTTTAACAGGTCATTGGCATAATACTCATAATGGGTCGTAGCTAGGACGTGATCAGCATACACCTGATCGAATCGGGCTCCGGAAAGTTCACTGTTTTCCAGAGCAGACAGGTGGACCAACACCGATTCACTGGTCAAACGAGAACGGAAGTCATACGCATAACGCTTGACGTCATCATACCCCTCTTTAACTTTTTTCTTTTCAGTAATCAGATTTCCCGCACGGTCATATTCATAGACGGTTTGACGGCCGTTGGGCCCGATCACTTTGATTTGTCTCCCCGCTTTGTCATAGACATACGTTGTCCGATCTCCAACCGAGATTGTCTGCGGATTAAGACCGGATGTCCGGGGTTCCTTGTATAAAAAGGTTTCACGTTGAATCAGCCGATTGGCCTCATCATACGCTGTTTTAATCAGTCGGTAATTGGTGTAGTCCGCATCCGAACGGATAAAACGCTTTTCACTGATCCGATTGCCGGCCGCGTTATATTCAAAGGTTGTAATATGGCCAGCGCGATCACGTTTTTTAACGTTTTCTCCCTTCGGAGAATAGGCATACGTTTCATAGGTTCCATCCGGATATTCAATCCGGTAAGGCTTTTCAAATATGTTGTAAAACGTACGGGTGATGTATCCCCTGCGGTCCGTTTTTTCTTTCATTCCTTTACCCGTCAGGTCATAATCAAACCGTTCTCTGGAACCGTCGGGATACACTTTTTCTTTCAATTGCCCGTTTAAATAATAGGAATAACGCGTCACTTCTCCGTACGGACCGGTTTCACTCAAAATATTGCCGACCGCATCGTAAGTGACCCGGCGGGTTTCCCGCCCTCCATACTCGGCCAGTGACTGGGCGGAAATATAGACAACCCGGCGATCGAGAACGTCGTACTGATAACCTTTCCCAATCGATGCAGAAGGTTGCTCGGGGTTATATCCCTCCCCATCCGCAATCAGGGTGACATTGCCCCTGGCATCGTATTCACGGTATTCAATCACTTCGCGGTTGCTCCCGTCAAACGCCACTTTTTTCACCAGCCGGTTCAACGGGTCGTATTCATATTCAATACCCGGAGCCGATTCCAGTGAAACGGACTGGTATCTCGGATCAATGACCTTCGTCAGGTTACCGTTTTGATCATAGACGTATCGCGTCGTATTACCGAGCGGATCAATCATTTTGACCTTCCGTCCGAGTCCATCATAGACATACGCCGTGGTTGTCATCAAGCCGAGGACAAACAGGGCCTGAGACACAACATTACCCACTTTATCATATTGATAGACTGTCTTTTTGTACTCTCCGTTTTGATACGGTTCTATCTTTTCGGTGAGCTTGTTCAAATAATTATATTTATAGGTTGTCGTGTCAAATTCAGTCCCGTTCCATTCCTGTTCCTGAATCAGATTGCCCGCCAAGTCATAGGCGAATTTTTTGTGATATTGTCCGTAAACGGTAACGTTCCCCTGACTGTCCAGTTCCTTGTAAGATCCCTTTTCTTCAATGACACGGCCGCCGTAATCGTGATCATAGGTGTATAGACGATATTGCGTTTCCGCTGCGTTGGCATACTGAATTTCCTGAGTCAGATTGCCATTCAGGTCATAACGGTAGGCGGTATGGGCTTTTCGCGTATCGTCAATTTGGGTATATTCATCCGTCTTTCGATTCATCTCATCATAGGCATAGGAAACATCCATGGCCGGAGTATCGGTTCCGTTTTTCACTGTACCTTTCTTCAAACGCGTGACATTTCCGGCAAGATCGTATTCATAACGGGTATAAACATAATCATCGGAACCCATTTTGTACACTTTCTTTTGAATGAACCTTCCCAGCGCATCAAATGTGTTTTCTGTTACTTTGTCTCCCGGTTCCCGGACAAGCCATAAGCCGTTCAGAGCGGTATAGGCATAGGATGTTTCGTGACCCAGCGCATCCACTTTCTTGATCAGTCGCCCCAGATTGTCATAGGCATAGTGGGTGGTATGTCCGCGGGCATCCGTGGTCGAAAGCTTGTTACCCACATAATCATAGGTGTGTGTGACGGTAAAAAACTGTTGATTATCTGGTGTCGCTTCTTCTTTAACCAGTCTGGACATGATGTCATAATGTAATTTTTTCACAAACCCTTCTTCATCTGTCAAGGTTACCAGAAGAGGCGTTCCGCTGGCATTCACGGTATAGTCAAGTGTGATGCTCCCTTTATTAACGGTATCGTTTTCATAACGCGTCTTTTTAACCAATCTGTAACGGCTGTCGTATTCGTATCGAATGCTGTGACCGTTGGCATCAATTTCTTTAATCTTATTTCCTTTTTCATCGTATTCTATGGTTTTAAGGACATTCCACTGGTCATTTTCCCAGACACTGGCCTGAACCAGATTTCCCATGATGTCATATTCATAGAGAAAAGCATGCTGTTCCGGATCCGTGTATTTCACTTGGAAATTTTGATAGGGATCTTCCAGATATTCATAGTTTTTGGTGCTGTTGTCCGGTTGAATGACCTGTTTCACCCGGTTTAACACATCATACTTATAAGTGGTCCGATTTCCTTTCGGGTCAACCTCCGTGATTAGATTCCCCGTTTTAAAATCGTACCCATACCGGTTTGCGACTTCCACACCATCTAAATAACGGTATTTTTTGGTCAGGTATGCCCCTTTTTGATCGACGCCGTTGACATCAACGCCATACTGGTAATGCGTGACGAACGATTGTCCGCCGGAACTGACTTTTTCTCGGATCAAGTTGCCGTATTGATCATAGGCAAACTCGGAAATAATCCAGTTGTTCTGGTCATCGGTGTTGATCTTCGTTTGCTTGACGATATTTCCCTGTTGATCCACGGAATTGATGATCTGGCTGGTTGTATCGGCATCCTGTTTCCAGGTTTTTGTCGTCAAAACATGGTATTTGTCATAGGCATAGGAGTAGGTAACCGTATGCTCATCATTGACCGGATAGCCGTTCTCATCCCGCTGTGCCAGCGGTCCCGTATAGTTGGTCAGGTTTCCATATTCGTCATAACGGAAATTCTCGATTTTGTGGACCGGTTCTCCCACTGCGTTTCCGTTTTCCACATGATAAATCAGGCGCTCTTTCTTTTTGGGGAACTTCATTTCATCCCGTTCTGTTGTGATCACAATTTTGTGATCGTTCCCCTGTTTGACGGTTTTAATAAGTTCGTGAATCCCGTCGTAGGTATAACGGGTGGTGTTTCCCTTGAAATCTTTCTGTTCCGTATAATAGCGGTACGTATTTTTCAAATAGTAATCATCATATTTTTTGTAACCGTCAAATCCGAAGCCATCAGGTTCGTTCGTATAAGAATAATGGGTTTGATCCTTAACCTCGGTCACAAATCGATCAAGGAATTTTTCTTGTGATGGGTCATATCCCTTTTTCACCAGATCCTGTCTGGCAAAAATTTTGCGGTATTGCATGCTCCCCTTGTTTAATGACTTGGTGAACGTACTATAGACATAACGATTGATCTGGTTGGTTTTACAATAATCGATCTGAACCAGATTTTCATAACGATTGTATACGGAGTATTTTGTACCGTTCATAAATGTAAACCCGAGATCGGTTTGTTCATACCAGAAATGGTATTTGGGTTTGCCGTCGGTATCATAAACTCTCTGCAAGCGGGTACGGATTACCTTCCCACTATCACTGACCAGCACCGCCGACTTGTCATAGACGATTTTCTTGTCTCCCGGTAAATGAATGATAACCTGAAATTTTCCCTGGAGATCACCGGAATGGGTTTTGTTCGGATTTTGCGAAGCTTTGTAAGTTTCCTCTGAGCTGTAATTTTGATCCTGAATCGGGCCTACCGTGAATATATGATCTTCTTTATATTCAATCCTGACCACACGTCCCACCGTGTCCGTGATTCTGGAGATCAAGCGCTTTTTGATCTGTTTCCCATCAATGGAATAAGAAAGCGTTGTGTATTCAAATGTGATTTTGTTGCCATAACGATCAACAATCCCCAGGATTCTGCCATCTTCTGCAAAGTAGGCCTTTTTCCCGTTTTTACGAATCATGACATATTTGGATGTTCCGTCACTTTGCCCGTTGCTGAAATCGGACGATTCCATCACTTTTACATCTTTAATGGTCTGACCTTCCACAAAATAGGTGAGGACCCCGTTTACCGTGTAAGGCTTTAAGCGATAGACATCTCCTGTTTCCGTATGTAAAAAACGGTGACTCGTTCCATCGGAATTTTCTTTAATTTCCATCATCGGGAAAGAAAAACGCATGCCAATCCCGATATTATAGCGGTCTTCATAAAAGGAGGATGTGCTGGCATCTGCATGTACATAATCTACCCATGCGCCATTGACATACTTGACTTTCATCTCTTTGACATTGGATATACCGCTTTTGTAAATCCTTTTGATTTCCAGATCCAATCCATTCCGACCGGGCAACACATAATCAGTCTGAACCAGCTTTAATTCACCACTCTGGGGGCTGATGGTCTCTTCCGTCGTGTGTGTTTTTAAATAGGCGGGAGACAGATATGTGCTGTACTGTTGCTTCGGTCCGACCAGATTATTTAATTGGTCTTCCAGGGTTTCCGCGTTTACGGCCTGGAAGGGGATGATAAGCAACAAAAACGTAATGCTAATCGCAATTTTTTTCCAATTCACCATTCCCTACCTCCAATTCCTCTCCCTCTTCCGAATTGTTGGATTAAACCCGCTTACCGATACTTTTCCAGATAACTTTCGGCAAAAATGGCCTCTTCCGTAGCCCCACTCTCCAGTTTTTCAATAATAAGTTTGGGTTCTTTTCCCACTTTGTAAGCGAGAACAAACGCCTCAACCGCCTGTTCTTCAGACAGGCCGGTCGAATGTGTGAATTTGTCCAGCTGCTCAGAAGTGACCGGCACACGGGGGAGCTGATCTTTGCTGTAAAGGATATCAACCTGTGCGTTGATTTCCTGCCAGGATTGTCCTTCCATTCTCGCTGTAATCAAGGTTTCAAAAGATTCTCCCGATTCAAATGAGATACGATCTGCAATCATGATATCGTCGGAACTGATTCCCGGAGTGTTCATCAACTTTTCAAGCTCGTCCGAATCAAAGGATCTCGGAATAAAAGCCGCATCGGCATCCCGATACTGCTTGAAAATTTCTTCCCAAGATGTTCCCTGTTCTTCCCGCTTTACCACCAGGACCTCCAGCTCTTCCGATTTCCCGAAATGATGATAGAGAAATTCATAGGCAATCAACAGGTTCCATATTTTGTAGTCTTCCAGTACCAGTCTTTCAATTTCTTGCTTGAATTTGGGATGAACCTGATAATCCATCAACAAATTTTTATAATTTTGAAGGTGAGTCTCAAAGTGATCGGGATCAGACTCCTTGATTTTTTGTTGAACTTCTTCTGATATTTCAACGGATGTCGTCGTCGAATCCGTTTCCGTCGTCTGGGTCTCCCCCTCGCCATTTACAAGAGTCGGACTTTCCAATTGATTCTCCTCGTTTTGCGCGTTTACCATGACGAAAGTCGCAAACCCTGCCTGAACAATCAATCCAAGCAACAGAAAGACAGACAGCATTCTGGAAATTTTCGTATTCATATGGAAACTCCTTTACTTTAGTAATTTTGGTTGGGATCCAGCACCCGGATTTCTTCCATGATTTCTTCCGCCGGATTGGCCGGTTTAATCTCTTCGATATCCGGAGACGGAATGTCAGGAAGCGGATCATTCTTATCCTCTTCTTCGATAACCGGGGCGTTCGAATCAGCTTCTACCTGCTCAGACTCAGTTTCTTTCTGATTCTTGTTGATGACCTCAAGCATTTTGTCATCAATCCGGGCCAGCGTGATGATTTCCTCATCCGTCAGGGTCAGGATTTTATTTTCCTTTTCTTCTTCATATTTCTCCCGGTCCCGGATGTATAGCTCCAGATCCATATCCAGTTGCAGGCTGAGCAGGTATTCATCCAGGACGGCTTCCATACTGCCGAAATCAGGGTTCAATTTTAAAATCAAGTAAACAGCCTTTTTTATATCAAACTTTTCAATAATCTGTTTATAAGCTGCAAGATTATCTTCTTTCTGCTCAAGGGGATCCTCTACTTGTATCACCGGATCGGGAGATATAGCTTCGGAATCAACGATTTGATTTAACTGGAATACCGTACGCTCCACCAGAAGCTTGGCTGACGTAATATCCTGTTCACTGAATCCCTGTTCTTTTAATTTCTGAATGTCGATTTGATCCAACCCGGTCGATACTAATCGTGAGTTCCGCTCAGACGGGTTTTCTGCAAGATCATCGCTATTGGTCTTTAATATGTCGATAACTTCATTCCATGTCAGACCATTTTGCCGGTAAGTCAATATTTGCTCAACAGAGACCCCCGTCATGTTGGAGAGTTCAGCTGCGATCCTCTGGTCATCAGCGTTCTCCTTAATCATTTTTTCAGCCCCAGCAAAGCTTCCTGACCCCATTCCCTGGATTGTAAACAGAAAGGCTTGAACAACCAGGATAACGCCGGCAAAAGCGGCGATTCCTTTCTGAAGACGACTTAATTTCAACGGTTACACCTCCGTTTTATTCCACTACAAAATCGATCCGGGTTTCACCGTCGATTTTAGATTTAAATTCAAGTGTGGTGATTTCACCTGACCAGGATGTGCCGGGTACCACATTCTGGTTGACTGTAATCTCGATTCTTCCCGGCGTATGCTTGACACTCATATTGGTACCCTCAATCGGGCCTTCACTTACCACATCTTGTTCCGGGGTGAAATTATACAAATCGACTAATTCCACTTCATTCGGGTCGTACGTGACAACAAATGTATGTTCACTGAAATCCTGAACATTGGATGCCAGCAAGGTAAAATCAAAAACCTTACCCTGCTCGGCTTTTACTGTATAAGTCGGGCTGGTCGTACTTTCTACAATCGACGGACTCCAGGCCGTCACGCCTGTTTCGTTTTTGGCCCTTACCCGGTAGGTATGCGATGTTCCCGGTGTCAGTCCCTCATGGGTATAACGGGTATTGTTCCCGACTTCTACGGTTTCCCCATCGATCTCCACTTCATAAGCGGTCGCACCTTCGACGCGTTCCCACCTTAATTCAATTGTGTTATTTGTGGCATATGCCTGTATTTCGGTAGGGGCATCCGGCGGATTTGGCAACGTGGATAACGATAGAACTGCGACCCAATCGCCTGATCCATCCGGGTTTTTAAATCTGATCCGGTAGCTGTGATACTCATTCGGACCTAGATTCCCGTGATGATAGATCGTATTGGTTCCGTTATCCGTGATGACGCCATCCACCTCTACTTCGTACTGGGCATCCGGTGCCACTGTATCCCATGATATGGTGATGTCGGTATTGGTTACGACCGCCACAATATTGGTCAACGACATCGTGCCGTCTCCTTTCGGAAACGTCCGCATGGTTACGGGACTGCTCCACTCGCTGTATCCGCTGATGTTTTTGGCCCGGACCCGGTAAGTATGACGACTGTCCGGCTGCAAGTTTTTATGAGTATATCGGGGTTCGGTGACAACCACGATGTCCTGGCCATCAATTTCCACTTCATAACTCTCGGCATGCAGCACCTTATACCAGGTGACTGTAATCTCGGTTTCTCCGGCTGTGGTCATGACATTACTCGGTTGATCCGGTTCTTCCGGATACGTTGTAATATCCAGTGGCTCACTCCAGGGACTCTTGCCACCCCTGTTCTTCGCTCTTATTTTGTAGGTATGGCCACTTAACGGTTCCAGACCCTCATGATAATACGAGGTTTGTTGCCCGTTATCCACAATCAATCCGTCCACTTCAATCTCATACGCATCTGCTCCCTCTACCGGATCCCAGCTTATTAAAACGGAATTCTTGGTAATTTCAGTTGTGATGTTCCCGGGTGTTTCCGGAGGATAGGGAAGCGTGACCACCGTTACAGCCTGGCTCCAGGCGCTGATCCCGCCTCTGTTTTTCGCTCTTACTCGGTACGTATGTTCGGTCTCCGGTTCAAGCCCCTGATGAAGGTAAGTGGTTTCAGTCAAGTTTTCAATCACGGTGCCGTCCACTTCAACATCGTAGGCCGTGGCATCGACGACTTCATCCCAGGTTAACGTTACCTCTGTCTGAGATTCTTCAGCCTGAACATTCACGGGTGTAGCAGGCGGATCCGGCAGTGTCGTCACTCTTAACAATGAACTCCATTTACCGGCACCTCCGTCATTTACCACCCTGACCCGGTAAGTATGCTGAGTGTTCGGTTCCAGTCCGCTATGAATATATGTGGTTGACGTTCCGTTATCGATAACGGCACCGTCTACTTCGATGTGATAAGCGTTTACCCCTGATGTTGAAGGCCAGGTTAAGGTAATCGTACGTTGCTCCACCTCTGTCGAAATGTCTGCCGGTGGTGGTACCAGTGTCGTTCCTGTTACTGATGAACTGTAGGACGTTACCACGCCTTCATGGTTTCTGGCGCGCGCCTGAATGGAATAAGAGGTGTTGGGTGTGAGACCTGTTATTTGAATTTGTTTACCTCCAGGCGTGATCCAGACAGGAGAACTTGTTAACGTTCCATCTGAATTTACATAACGACTTCCGACTTTGATCTGGTAGTCAGTTCCGGATGGGTTATGATCGTTTAATCGCATTGTCAGGTTATTTTCGCTGTTGTCCGTTATGGAGACACCCGGAATCTGGGCCTGTGTAAAGAGGTATTTCTTCCAGGTGGCAATATGACCGACACTGTCTTTTGCCTCAAATCGAACGAGATATTTTGTGTTGGGTGTCAGGGAATTTAGCGCATATGATGTTTGTGTCGTCCATGATGAACTGCTGGATCCGATGTGATACCGGTATGGGGCATCGGCCAGTCCCGCCGTCCCATCAGATGCCGAACCTGTTACACGGATGGACGTATCGGTCGGTGTTGCACTTACACTGCCCAATGCAGGCGGTGTCTTGTCCACGTAAAAATCAACATAATCCTGCACCGTATCGGTGCCATCATCCACTTTAAACACCATGCGATGCTTGCCTTCCGTCAGGGTGCCGATATTGATCGCATCAAAACTGACGGTTTGAGCGGTTTGTGTATTTGTGACTGTTTTTGTATCTCGGGGTGTTGTCTCTGAGTCTATAAAATAAGAGAAGGATAAGGTGTCACTATCCGGGTCTGATACATTAACCTTGGGTACAAAAGCTGTATCCAATTCACTCAAATATTGGTTGGGACTGGGCGAAATCACTTCTAAGGTGGGAATGGCCTGAATCTGTTCGAAGATTTCCGTCAGATTCACAGCAAAATCTTCATAAATACTTAAAAATTGCCCGCCCGTGTGACTGTAAAAATTGCCGCCTCCTCTCAATCGGCTGGAATACGTCGAGATTTCGGTCAGGATAATGTCATTGTCATTAAGCATTTGAATGATTTCACCATCAGAATACCGATTTCCATTGCTATAAATACGTTCATCCCCAATAATCACAAAGTACTTGGTGGAATTTAATTCGAAAGCATATTCATTGATGGCTTTGGCAATAGCATCCAGACCATTCTCTATACTCCCTCCGACATTAATCCTTCCCAGATTATTTTTAAATTCTTCCACGTCACTGGTAAGAGGGTATTTTGTGACACTACGTTCATACGTCAATAATCCCAGCTGGTAATCAATGCCTTCCTGCTCCAGCATATTGGCAAAATCACCAACGTTATTTTTTACCGCATTAATATCATCGCCCATGCTTCCCGACCTATCGATGATAAATACAATATCTATCTGACTTTTGGCACGGACTCCAATTGGTGATAAAACACTGGAAATAAGAAGAAACAGGCTGATAATTCCTAAAAGTTTTCTCAATCGGGACAACTCCTTTTTTACTGAAAAAGGTGTACATCAAAAGGTGGAGGGAATAAGAATCCCCCCCCAATGCTTGATCGGAAATTTACTCAAAGGTATAAGTGATTTTTATATAATCGTTTGTTTTAGACATGAATTTAATTGAATTAAAAGCAGTGTTTAAGCTGTTAATCTGGTAAACAATTTCACCCGGTTTAAAAGAAACGACCGTAATACCCGTTCCTTCAATTTCCCCTTCGCTGAGTTCCGTTTCAGGAGTTATGGCACTTAAATCCAGTACTTCGACTTGTTCAGGATCATAATGAACAACGACATTCTTCGGTCGCATTCCTTCTCTTCTTATTGGAGCCACGAACACAAAATTGAATTCATTATCTTTTTCTACTTGTACTGTTAATTCCCGATCTGTAATCTGCTCAAATACAGGGGACCATTCACTAACAACATTATCGTGGACTGCCCTCACACGATACAGATGCATGGTATTGGGTTCCAGACCTTCATGTGTATAGCTGGTTCCAGTAATGCCTTCAACCATCTCTCCATCTATCTCAAGATCATAAGACGTTGCTCCTTCTATTTCTGTCCAGTGAATTGTGATGGAATAGGGGGTCGCTTCAGCACTTAGAATTTCCGGGACACCGGGCGCTGTCATAACAGTAACAAGTTCACTCCATTCACTATAAACATCACCGCTATAAGCACGCACCCGATACGTATGTTCGGTGTTCGGCTCTAAATCAGTATGTGTAAACGACGTGTCAGAGCCATTATCGATAACCGATCCGTCTACTTCAATTTCATAACCATCAGCACCACTCACGGCATCCCACATCACGATGATTTCATTATTGGCAACTTCCGTGCGAATATTGGCCGGTGTCGCCAGAATGGTTCTGCCGGTTACAGCATCACTCCATTCTCCCACCACATCTCCACTTTTTGCTCTGACTCTGTATACATGCCAGGAATTCGGTTCCAACCCTTTATGAACAAAAGTCGTGCTGTTTCCGGTATCCATGACCTCACCGTCAACCATCACATCATACCCGGTCGCACCCGGTACCGGATCCCAGGTTAGCGTGATCGTGTCACTGGTGGATGTTATGTTTAGATTAGTCGGTTTTCCGAAAACTGTTGTGGCTGTGATGAGTTCGCTCCAATTACCGGGTCCACCACTGTTAAGTGCCCGGACCCGATAAGTATGGGTGGAATTCGGCTGTAATCCTTCATGCACAAATGTCGTATTGAGACCATTGCTGATGACAACACCATCCGCTTCTACCTCATAGCCGGTTGCACCCGGTACCGGATCCCAGGTTACTGTTATTTTTGTGCTTTCTACCGTTGTATGGATATTGGTTGGAATCCCAGGATGGGTCGTTGATGATACCAATTCACTCCAAAAACTGGTGATATCTCTGTTGACAGCTCGAACCCGATACGTATGTTCCGTGTTGGGTTCCAATCCGTCGTGGGTAAAAGACGTGTTATCACCAATGTTTATAACCACACCATCCACTTCAATTTCGTAGCCGGTGGCCCCCATCACTTGATTCCAGTTGACAATAATCGTGGTACTTGTCGCATTAACTTCAGTGATTTCCGGTACTGGAGGACGTGTTGTGGGATGAATCGGATCACTCCAGTTACTCATTCCTTTTTCGTTCTTGGCCCTGACTCTATAAGTATGAGTCGTATTGGGTTCAAGTCCAGAATGAACATAAGTTGTATTCGCAATATCTGGAACGACTACGCCATCTACTTCAAGATCATAGGCGGTCGCACCAGCTGAAGGATCCCACTGAATTTCAATCTGAGTATCGGTCGCCGATGCACGCAGTCCTTCCGGTACACCCGGCAAAGTGGTTTCTGCTATGACGGCACTCCATTTTCCGGGCCCGCTTGAATTCTTCGCTCTAACCCGATATGTCCGTTGCGTATTCGGGTTTAATCCATCTTCTGTATAGCTGGAAAGATCTTTGTTATCGACGATGGTATTATAGACTTCAACTTCATACCCGGTTGCTCCGCGTACATCATCCCATTTCAGGGTTATGGTATGACTGGTTGAGGAAGTTTGAATATTTTGCGGAATACCCGGCAAGGTCCATTTTTCCTCCAGTGTTGTCCAGTCCCCTGTTACGACTGAACTTTTTGCTCGTACCCGGTAAGTGTGTCTGGTTCCTGACAACAGTCCCGTATGTTCAAAGACAGTCTGGCTTCCGACATCAATCGTTTGTCCGTCAACTTCAATCTCGTATTTTGATGCCCCTAAAACCGGCTCCCAGCGGACCGTAATTGTTGTTTCAGTTGCCTGAATGGATTGAATGACGGGAACACCAAGTTCCGTATAGGCGGTTATAGTAGGACTCCATTCCCCTTTTGCCACTCCATTAATGGCCCTTATACGGTAAATGTGCTGGGTTCCGGGGGTCAGGTCTTTATGTGTGAAGCTCGTACTGCTTCCGACATCAACAACGTTCCCGTCCGCTGCGACTTCATATCTGTCAGCAAATGTTACAGGATCCCAGGTCAACGTAATGGTCGTCTGGGTTGAATCCGTTTCATTATTTTTGGGTATTCCAACCGGATACAATTGACTTTGCGGCACAATGGCTTTTGGTTGTGATTCACTTTCCCAGAACAGTCGGGCCATTGCCACCCCGTTGTATTCCCTGTACTCCAGTTTAATGTCGTAACGTTGACCGGCTTCCAGATAGATCTCGCCACTACGACGGCTCATGTGATGATCGGTCCACTCGTCAATTATCAACTGGTTGTTTATCCACAGTCGCATTCCACCATGAGCTTCCGTGCTGAATGTATAAGTTTCTGAGAATAAGGGTTCAATCTGCCCGGTCCATCGAACAGAGAAATCACTTTCGCCAACACCGGGAGCGGGATCGTTGTTTTTCCAATCAAAATCAATCTGGCCATCCACCCTGGAAGTGATCAAGTCTGTTAATTGATCGCCGTCAAAATACTCTCCCAGCAAACCGGTGCCGGTACCCGAAGCAGGCAAAGTTGATTGCACGATAACCGGACTCCAGTTACCGACACCGTCCGCTTTCCGTGCGCGTACACGATAGGTATGCTGTGTATTGGGTTCCAGACTGCTGTGTACATAAGAAGTGTTAGTGCCATTGTCAATCACAACCCCGTCTACTTCGACATCGTATCCGACAGCATCCGGCACCGGGTCCCATGTCAGTGTAATTGTATTACTCGTTGCCTCAGCTTTTATGTTGGCAGGAATATCAGATTGAACCTTTTTGACAACAAGAGGCGACCAATCCCCTTTTCCATGCTCGTTTATAGCCCTAACGCGATAAGTATGTTCTGTTTCCGGCATCAAGTTACTATGAACAAAAACTGTATCTTGCCCGTTATCAATGATGGTTCTGTCTACCTCAATTTCGTAACCGTCAGCTCCTGAAACCGTATCCCAGGATACCGTTATCGATCCTTCTGATTCCGTTGCTGCAACATTTTGTGGTGGTGCAATTTTTGTATATATTAAACCTGATGGACTCCAGCCACTATTAACTTCCGGAACTTTTGACCGAACTCTGTATTGATATTCCGTATCCGGATTTAAATTTTCCTGAACAAACTGGTTGCTTCCTCCGTTATCGATGATTGAACCGTTAAGTTCCACCTCATAACCGGTCGCCCCCTCAACTTCATCCCAGGTTAAGGTCAGGGTCGTACTGGTGGATGACGCGTTAATATTCGCCGGAGGCTCTGGTATAAACGGCGGATACAACTGCGCCCGGGGGACTACCTCTTTTATCTGGCTGTTGCTGGACCATAACAATCTGGCTTTCGCCACACCGTTGTCTTCACGGTATTCCATCTTTATGTCATATTTCTGTCCCGCAACTAGTTGAATGGTGCCACTGAAGCTTGACATTCCACTAGCGTTCCATTTATCAATCAAAAGCTGATTATCAATCCACAAACGAACGCCACCATGTGTTTCCGTATAAAAGGTGTAAATTTCAGAGTGTTGAGGTTCGATTTTTCCAGTCCATCGAATGCTAAAAGAATCCGGATTCATATCTGGATCTGGAGCACCTGCTCCCCAGTTGAAATCAATTTGAGGGTCCAGTTGCGTCAATTTCAGATCTGCGAAATCTGCTCCATCAAAGTACTCGGCTTTTATACCTACACCATTGCCTGTCGAGGCAAGAGTCGTTACTGTCAACGAAGTACTTTTCTCAGATACATTACCGTCATGATCAAAAGCAGCCACTTCATAACGATATTCTGTATCCGGCATTAATCCGGAATCCGAATAGTACACACTACCTGTAACAGTAGCAATTCTTTGATCGTTTCTATAAACGTAATAGCCTTCCACGCCGATTTTATCTGTCGAGGCATCCCATAAAAAACTGATCTCATTTTCCGTTACGTCCTGCAACCGTAAATTTTGAGGTATAGAGGGTGGTGTTGTATCACTATTTCTAATAATTTCCACAAAGTTAATTTTTGTTTTCCCTTCACCAGTATTCCCCTGATCTATCGTCAGTTTTCCATCATTGACATGAATGCTATCGGTTTTTTGTGAAAAATCTCCCCCGTTAAGCTCTAATTGATCAAAGTAATTTACTCCTTCAACATTAATCGTATTCGTGCTTTTATAGACCGCATCACCAACACTGACGGTAACGTCGTAAAATCCATCCGGCAATGCTATTTCCCAGACTCCTTCACGATGAAACCGGGCAAAACTGTTTCGTTCAGGTGCCTCATACGTTTCCCGCGTTACCGTCATATCCGTATGATCGATATTCCATCCGTATGTAAAACCGTTGCGAGATCCAAATATTTCTCCATAATCCGGAATGTATCCAGCCGGCGTGTTCACTGATTCCGGCTGGAAGTTTATTTTGATATCGTTTGACTGGGCATACACCGGTTGATTATCAGATACCGGTGTCAAAAACGGAAAGATAACATATTGCATGAACATCAAGATACTTAATAAAATTGATATCTTTTGATACCGTCTTGTCATAGCTTCTTCCCCCGTTTAACAGATTTCAATAGTTTCAATAAATATAAAACGCCTCTGGCAAATAGGAATCCTGGTCCTACAGCCAAAGGCTTTCGTTGAGTTTATTATGCTGTTCTCATGATGGTCATTTTCAACCCAATGATCACTGTAAACAACTAACCGAAAACAATTTGTCAACGGCAGCTGGTGATCATAGCCCTCAGTCAAAACCTTAGATCCCTTCAGCTTTGCTCCACAGTTTTTCAACTGCTTTGCCGATCAAGTCCAAAATTATGTGTAAAAATGAATCCCCCGGCTAGAAGATGAAGTTATCGAAGTTGAGTGACCTTTTGAACCTGTTTATCTTGTTTTTGAGACGGAAGCCATAAGTGGTATTCCGTCATGTCCAAATACTTTCGGCCACTGGACCATTTCTCATCCTGTTCCATGAGCAAAGCTCCAATGAGTCTCATGGCCGACTCTCTATTAGGAAAGATGCGAATGACCCGTTCTCTGCGTCGGATCTCTTCATTCAGCCTCTCCATCCCATTTGTTGTCCGGAGACGTTTGCGGTATTTCTTTGGTAAAACGAGGACGGCTGTCGCATCATCAAAACCGGTCTCCAGGATATTCATCGCCTTTGAAGCTTTCTCTTCATATTCTGCCAACACATCTTCAAGTAACAGCCTGGCTGTCTTCATATCGGGTGCATCAAACACGGCTCTGACCCGCGTATGGATTTCTTCTTTTAAAGCCTTTGGGGTGGCATCCAGAATGTTTCTCATAAAGTGAGTCTGGCAACGCTGCCACGTTACCCCCTGAAAGTGATTTCGGATCGCTTTGACCAGTCCGCTGTGGTGGTCAGAAACAATGAGATCCACACCGCGTAAATCGCGGGATTTCAACCAGGAGAAAAAGTCATTCCAGCTCGCTTCAGATTCGCTGTCTCCAAGCATCATGCCTAATACTTCCCGATGCCCTTCGTCATTAATCCCGTATCCTATCAGGACACCACGGGATCGAACCCGCCCCTCTTCACGCACTTTAATCACCATTGCATCCACAATGACAAACGGATAATTTCGATCTCGAAGGTTTCGGTTATTCCAGGCTTGTACAATCGGATCCAGTTTTTTGCACAGCTCAGAAACTGTCGACTTGGAAAACTCCTCACCGCACAATTCTTCTGTAATCTGGCTCACTTTTCGCGTCGAAACCCCATTGACCACCATTTCCATCAGAGCCAGAACCAATGCTTGTTCACTTCTCTGGTAACGGGCAAACAATTCGGTAGAAAACTTGCCGTTTCTCAGACGAGGTACTCGAAGGGTGATCTTACCGACACGCGTCGTCAGTTGACGAGGATATGTACCGTTTCGATAACCCTGGCGTTCATCTGTGCGTTCATAGGGTTCGGCCCCTAATTGTTCTGAAACCTGTGCCTCTAAGACCTGATTTAACACGGACTCCAACAAAGCCGCTACCCCTGAATCTTGAGAATTCCCCAGAAAAAGTTGATGCAAAATCTCTGAATCTACGTTAATCTTGTATTGAGCCATTTCAAATCTCTCCTCTCGAATGTGGTGTGCACAACTTCATTCTATCCGAGGGGTTTGAAAATGGCTCCTTTTTTTTATAGATTTCTTTTTACACAATTATATGGACTTAACTGCTTTGCCTTTGTCATTCTTTTTAACTTTTTGTCAATTCTTTATTTATTTTGGCATAAGTTGGGCGTTTGTTGCAAGTCTTTTTTCCTATTTTTCTATTTTTTTCATTAAAATATAGATAACTAGGAGTAGGAAAATTATCCTAGTCATTTTGTTAAGTTGATATTTCTTTTTCCATAAAAAAAGCTTGTCGACAGTAAAATCTTGTCGACAAGCTTAAAAACAGAAGATAGACCTACTACGTGGATTTATTTTATTGAATACTGGTCCCGATTGTTTGCTCAAGCTGGAATATACTCATCCAGGCCTGGTATTTACTGTTCAGGTAATTTATTTTGGCATCATGATAACTGGTTTCTTCATTGAGCAGATCCAACTGCGAAATGAGTCCCTGATCGTATTTGGTCTGTGCTACCTGATACATTTTTTCAGCAAGCTGCAGGTCCTGTTTGGCAATGTTCAAGCTTTGCATGGCCAGGTGATAGCCGTCGAGTGCTTTTTCCACTTCGATACGTGTTTGTTTCTGTTTTTGTTGCCATTCAAGTTCTGCGATCTGGTATTCGTTTTTGGCTAACCGATGTTCATATACAATTTCAGCAGGATAATACCCGGCTGTTACATCATAGTTTATTTTTTTGATATCGCGATCAATCTGGGATTGCAAAACATCCGGACGATGTTCAAGTGCCATCTGATAGAGTTCTTCCACAGTTAAATCTTTTAACTTTTCCGGTTCTTCCAGTTGCTGTTCAATGTGAAGAGCCTGGTCCAACTTCTGACCGATAAGCAAATTGAGTTCCTGCTTACTTTGTTTTGATTCATTCTTTACCTGTTCTAATTGAAGATTCACTTTTTCCAGCTGGCTTTTCAACTGTTCCAATTGCAATTTTGAGATTAATCCGAGTTCGTATTGCTTTTCAGCTGCTTCCACCTGACTTGTAACCTGTCGTTTCAGCAGTTCAGTTTTTTGTAATTCTTCCTGTTTGAGAATCACCTGATAAAATGCGTTTTTGACCTGAAAAGAGGTGTTCAACCGTGTGTATTCCAGTGACAGATCAGCTATATCAACACCCAATTCTGCCTGTTTGGCAGTAACATATTTTTGTCTTTTTGATTCCAGGTCTGTCAGCAATTTATCATCCAGATCTCTGACTTTGTCCATCTGGTCATCCCTGATATCAGCGATTTCCTGCTGAAGAGCTGCCTTTTGAAGGTCAAAGTTGTTCTCATAGGCCATGTTCAAGGCTTCATCAAGTGTCAGTTGATCGGTTTCCGCATGCTGGTCCGCAACGGTTGACTGCACGCCCAGAAGTAAAAAACATAACATGAAAACCAGTACTTTTTTCATTACAATTACCTGCCTTTTTTAATTGACTTCTTATTTTACGTTACCGAATCTGGATGGATTGTCAATAGCAATTCTGTTTTTGTAATAATTTGATCAGGGAATAATCACAAAACTGGATATGACCGGACGTTCCCTGCCATCTGACGGTTTATTTAAAACTTCTCCTTTATAGAAAAAGGTGCTGGACCCACCACCGTCCAGATTATAGGCATCGCGAACGTTAAATTCCAGTAATTTATCCTGAGCTTCTTCCAGTGTGACCCCGGTACTCCAGCCCTGTCTTCTTCCGTCAATAACGATCATTAATAAATCTCCGTTTTCAAAATGTCCAATTAAGGTTCGCGGGTGTTTCTGGTTGGCCCATTCTGCTGGAATAGGCATTTTTTGTCCGTCTTTTAATAAGGTCGGTAGAAAACTTGCTCCCTGCAGAATGTCCATACTTTCCAGGTGCTCGCGTGATTCTATTTTGCCTCCTATCAATCTTCCTTCGTTATTAAAACCAACGAAGCTGACTTTCGAACTGGTTGAAAAGGTTTTGATTTCTCCATCTACCACAGTTGTTCCTACCGGGGCAAATTTACCATTTTCATCGGTCCAGAATCCTCCGGCATTTATTGCCAGAATGGCTCCTTTTCTTTTCGCCATACTGCTGGTTGTTTCACCGTTGCTTCGAATCTGGTCGTGAGCCATAACAAGTTTGAGGGCTTCAGGATCAAATATCTTGACTTTGGCCATGTAGCCTCGGTAACCGGCTTCTTTAAGAGAGAATACTTTGATCGCGACTTTATCGGTAAATGTCTGGTCTATGGGATCGCCCAGGATGTTTTTCAGGATTTGGTCCAGAACATCGAGGGACTGGTTTTTATGTTCTTCACTTTTTATTAAAAGGGTTTGAATGACTTCCTGTCCCTGTTCCAGATCCTGGCTATCCCGGCGGGTGATGCTATAGATATTATTCGATAACCGGTATACATTTTCTGTAGTCGATTCTGTGTGTGCCATTATTTCAACCGATTCATTTAATTGGTTTGTCAATTGAGTGGTGTTGAATTTCAGGGCATCATTGTCTATTTCATATATCACCTGTTTTTGCTGTAGACCTGTGATTAATCCGAATAATGGTGCAAGCGTAAATATTAGTAACGTAACTACCCTAATAAACACGGGCTGCTTCCTCCAGTTTTTTCAATGCTTTTTGCAGGTCTTCCAACTGTTCATCCAGTTCTTTTATGCGAGATTCGAGAGATTTGCGGGTTTCATTGGTTCCTTCGAGTGTCTGGTCGGTTAGTGATAGTTGTTCTTCTACAACAGCCAGTTGCCGGTTGACCTTTGTTAATTGATCGTCGATGTCTGTCATATGTTGTTTGATCACCTTGATTTGTTTTTCGTTTTCTATTTTGACACTCTCTATTTTCTGATCGACGTATGTTTTGTTTTTCTCTAAATATTGAATGGTCCAAGCATAACCGGCGTAGACGATACCTGCCCATATTAGGACTGCTATGGTGATCGTGAGTATTGTGATTTTGGTTTTCTGTTTTTTGTTTTTTTGGCTTCTGGTTGATTCGCTAGTAGGTGAGTATTCTTCCTGCATCGGGTCAGTCCTTTCTAAGATGATCCATTATATATTTTATCAAATTTAGTAGATGGATTATATTTATATACCTGACAATCTAATAGAAAAGATCGCCAAGTAGACGATCTTTTGTTGATATCATGTAAGCTTCCATTTATTCAATGACTTTATCATAATCGACATTGGTAATTTTTTCTTTAAATTCAGTTTCCAACTTCTTTACGTATTTATTTGACTGTTTTTTCTGGTTCAATTTATCATATGATACTGCCAACAGGATATATGCTTTTTTCTTCAACTCAGCATTTTTTGACTTACTAACCGGTTTCACTACATTTACTACACGTTCGTACTCTTTTAACAATAAATAAGACTCTGCTGCCCACATCCTCTGTTCCTCATATATACGAAACTTTCTTTCATTTATTTTAATTCCACTTTCTACTTTTTCTCTAAAATTTCTATACCAATTTTCCAACCTTTCATAATCTTTAACCGCTGACATTGCCATTTCTTGAGATTTATTTTTATTGAGATCATAAATTCGATAGGCTAATGTCGTTTTTATTCGAATACTATCTTCATAAAATAAATTATTGTAATGATCCAGGGACAGAGCCTTATTTAAATTTTCAATTGCTTTCTCCTGCTTGTTAAGATTTACATAAGTTAAACCCAATAAGTGATAAATACGTGCATTGTTAGGTTCATATTCTTTTGAACGTTCAAGAACATCAATGGCTGATTTGTAAAACGGTATTGCATCATTACCCATTTTTTCATTTTGCTTAGCTAGAGAAATTAAAATTTGGGCATACCTGATTCTTTCATCAATATTATAAGGATTATGTGATAATGATTTATTAATCATCCGAAGTGCCTCTGTTGCTGATGTTGGTGTTGAATTATTGTTTAGTTTGGAAAGTGCATTATCAGCTAAATAAAACTTGTATGAATAATAGAAGTTTATCGTCAGCATAAGTAGTAATATCGCATATCCAATCTTTATTTTTTTTGATAATGGAGGTTGTTTTTGTGTTGTTTCAAGAGCGAAACGCTCGGCTTCAGGTTGGTTGATAGCAAACAAGAACATTGCTGTAAACCAAACCGTACCATATTGAAAGTTAAAATCAATCGCACTGTGTATAAAAATCATGAGAATACCGCCAAATGCACCAACGACCAGAGATTGTTGCGGATCATTTGCCAATTCTTTATATCTTCTATACATTTGCATGAGTAAAAAGCCAATGGTTGCCAAAAATACAAGTAAACCCACAACACCCGTATTCAATAACACCGTTAAGTAGCCACTATGTGTTTGCGTACTCCAATAAGGTATATCCTGATACCTGGTAAATAATAATCGCCAACCTTCACCGCCAAGACCAAACAGTATTGAGTCTTTACTCATTTCAATCGCATCAGTAAAAAAGGAGAGCCTTCCTTGAACGCTTCTCTGATCTAAGTCAATTGCAGAGATTCTGTTTTGCAAATCCTGCGGAAGAGTTTGAAATACTTTTCCCTGATTGTAGATATCCAGTGTAATTAAACTACCAATAATAATAATTAAGACAGGTAATAGGAGATGTAAATATTTATAATGTTTTGACCCTTTGTTATCATATTTTTTATTAGAAACAAGGGTTATGATATATACGATTGACATAAAAAGAATTGTAAATACTATTAGTTGCAACACTCCGGGGTAATCGGTTTGGTTATTCATACTTCTAAAAACAAGCATTGAACTTATAAAAGTAATGAAACTATAAATTATAACGATTAACTGTTGCTTAAATTTAATAAAAAAGAGTAAGAAGATCCAAACCAATGGTAAAACTAAAAATACTCCTCTTGAATATGTAAACAAAAATGTTACTCCGTATAATACCATTGGTATTGACAATACTGCTGCGAATAACGGTTTCATATTACTTTGACTTATATGATACAACCCGTAAATTAAGAATACACCGATCATCATAGCAAACGTATTTGGATACTGAAAAACACTGGAAAATCTGTTATCTAAGACTGCATCAGTAAATGATACGACCCCATAGTAATTTAGAATTACTAACAGTGTAATCCACAAACCAGTACCATGAATCAAATACGGAAGATATTTGGCAATCTTATTATCCTGACTCAAATACCAAACAATAAAGAAAAAGCCAGTATAAGTGAACCATCTTAATGTCGTTTCGATTGCTCCATGTGGACTTTCAGCTATTAACACAGTAATAGCATTAATAAATGGATATGCGAATAAAATGAAATACCATTTAATTTTTATTTTCTTAACTATCATATAAATAGATAAAATCAAAATTATTAGTGCAATTATTAGATGATAAAAGTATAAATCTGTATCGAAAAAAAGGCCCCTCTGGTATGGGGTAACAACGAAGAAAATTGTTAAGACAATAAACAAAAATTGTTTCATCATACTTTCCTCCACTCTAATTGCGGTTAAATCTACGATAAAACTAGTCTAACATATCTTATCCAAATTTACATAATGAACTTTTTTGATTGTTAGTTCATTTACATATACAGATTTCTTTGGAAGGCTCTAAAATACGTTCACTTTAAAAGGATAATTTAAAAAAGCCTTATCCTGAATTCAGGATAAGGCTTTTGGGTAACTGTATTTACCTTAATTATTTTGCAGTAACAATTACATAATCTACAAAGCGATTACTGTCTCCATCAAAGAATACTTCGATGGTGTAACCAGCTTGAATGTCACGCAGGCTAAGCTCTGCATAATCATCTGTAGCATCGTAAATAACTGCGTCAGATGTTAATTCGTAATATACAGCACCAGTAACTTCAATAGTTTTGTCTGCGAGGGTTGTGTCAACTACTGTTCCGGTAGTTGTAGTCGCAGCTGCAATGGTTTTGATTTCTCCTGTATCCAGTCCAACATCAAATGTAGCCAGATCATCAACTGCTACACTCAATGAAGTAACACTATCACTAGTTACATATGTTTCTTCTTCACCAGCAACTGCAATTGTGATTTCCCATTTATTTTCTCCAGCATACTTAGCAACGTCAGTAACTAATCCAGTGTAAGTTTCAACATCAGAGTCAGCATTACTGTTGTTTACAACAAGTGCAACAGCTACTCCCTCTTCACCGTATGCTGTTACATCAGCTTCACTAAATGTGTCTTCGGCATCAGCCCATGCAAATACTTTGATGTCGTCAGTATCTTCGTATTCTCCACTAGTGATTGTAGCATTTTCAGTGTAGAATACTACAGCATCTCCGTCTAATTTAAACGCACCTGCATAAGTTTCATCTAATGCAACATCTGTTTCTGTATCAGTAGTCAATTGTGTAATCTCAGTTACTTCTCCATCTTCATCTACAGTAACTTTAACTACTGTTCCTACAGTTAACGAACCAACACTTGCCGGGAAGTCATTTTGATCAAGGTCGTATTTAACGACTTCTCCACCTTCAGTTAATACATCAACATAGAAGTAGTTAGTATTTACTCCACGAACATTTTCAGTACCAGTTGTTACATCTCTAACCAGTAATCCATAGAAACTGTCAGTAGCTGTTTCGTCTTCTTCACCTTCAATGTAAACAGGATCTCCGTAACGATCCAGGTAAAGTGTTACATTACCTTCAAGATCTTCTACATCAGACAGTGCTACATATTGAGTATAGCTGTATTTCTCTCCATCTACTTTGAAGGAAGAAGTAAAGACAGAACCGATTTCCCCAGTCACATAGTCGTTATATACTTCTGCATATTCTTCACCATCGTTGTAGAACACAACATCTCCGGCATTCAGATCATCAACGGAAATAGTTCTTCCATCTTTAACAATGGTGTAATCTTCTACATCAAGTTCTTCACCATCTACAGAGTAAATTACTGCATCGTCTACTTCGTCAACAATTACGCGTCCATCCCAGTCAAAAGCAGATACGAATTCAACATCGTTGTCGTCATTAAGAACGACTTTTGCATAATCTGCTCCGCTGAAAGAAGACCAGTTAGTTGAGGTTCCATTCACATAAAGGTCTGCATATACAGAAGAAGCAACATCATAGTCTTTATCAGCTTTTACCAGGGTTAATTCATTAGCAGAAGAATCATAAGTTACAGCATCATACAGAACATCGCTTGTCAATTCTGCGAAGATCAGCATGTCATCTGCTACAAAAGCTTCAACTTCTGCACCGTAAGCAAGTTCGAAGTCAAATCCTTCAGCGACTTCAACAATACCAGTGGAAGACAGTTCGATTTCATTGTCATCCAAGCTGCTATCAGTTCTCGGGATGTTAACAACTGTTTCAGTTAAACCTTCATATCCCAAGTTGTTCTCTAAGATGGTTTCTTTGTCGGTGTTTTGATAAGATCCACTTACTACATACAATTCGGAATCTCCATATCCAACTTGAATCATCTTAGGAATGGTCAAAGCATTGTCAGAAGACATTGCTACAAAACCACGAGTAGCCGGAGCATTAGCTGAGACATTTAATCCATCGGTTAAACCGATTTGATTAGCTTTAACAATATAGTTGTAAGGCCAGCCTGCCTCATCTACAGTCGGCTCATATCCAAGTGCACGAACCAGAATCGTTAATGCTTCAGCCTGTGTTACAGGGTTGTTGGCACGGATTGTATTGTCCGGATAACCTTTCAATACACCCTGCTGAACAGCGATATTGATGTAACCTGTAGCCCAAGCGTCTACATAATCATCAAACTGAGTAGTACCTTTAGCCGCTTCAGCAGCATCTTCCAATCCTAACAGACGAACGGCAACCGCAGCAAATTCCGCACGAGTAATCGTGTTGTCAGGACGGAAAGTTCCATCCGGATATCCCTGTAAAACATCCAGAGCTCCGAGACGGTATACCGCACCAGCTGCATCGCCAAGATCTTCGCCTTCTGCTGCAAAAGCCGGCACAGCCATGGTAAGAACAAGTACAAATACGAGAATGCTGTTTAAAATCTTTTTCATGACTTGCGTTTCTCCTCCTCTAGTTATATTAGGTTGAGAGTTATTATTTCTAAAATTTTTATAGCTCGTTTCTCCCATATGTACTTCACCCCCTTCCTCGAGTTGAGCTTTTTATTTTCAATATCATCTGCAATGCCTCTATTTTTCTTGTAGCATTACAGAAAATTAGCGATGTAAAAGCAGCTCAACTATGTAACCGAAAATAAAGCCACATGCTAGATTCTAACACAACTGAGCCGTGTTGTTAATAGATTTAACACTTTCTGTAACAAAATTTTGAATTGCTTTCCAATTGCTTCAGGCCAGTTATCACATGACCTCTTGTTTTAGACTCATATAATTTAACGCACAGAAAAAATAAAAGTTGCGGTGTTTTTTAATTTTTTTTATTCCAAAATTTCCAAGGGAGGAAAGTATCACATCTCTCCCCCCTGGTTGCATCCCCTCATACTTTTCCTTACCATATAAAAAGAGAGAAAGCGAGGGGTCCTATGCTTAAAGAATATCTCACCGTCAAAGGTTACGGAGAAACAGAAATTATCATTAACAAATCCCGTTTTATCAGTTACGTGAATCGGGCAGAAACTGAGGAAGAGGCCATTCAATTCATCGAACAAATTAAGAAAAAACACTGGGATGCGACCCATAACTGCTCCGCCTATATCGTCGGCGAACACGACCAGCACCAGAAAGCGAACGATGACGGAGAGCCAAGTGGCACGGCCGGCAAACCGATTCTTGAAGTCATCAAGAAAAACCAGCTAAAAGATACCGTCATCGTCGTCACCCGATACTTTGGCGGAATCAAATTAGGTGCCGGCGGGCTCATCCGAGCATACGGACAGAGTGCCTCCGAAGGCATTCAGGCAGCCGGTATCGTCAAACGATCCCTGATGACGCAAATTAACATCACCATAGATTACAACCTGCTCGGTAAAGTTGAGAATGAACTTCGCTCCGCTAACTATCCTATCGAAAACACCGAGTACCTGGATAAGGTAACCATCACCACATTGGTCCCTCAGGGAAAAGAACACGAACTGGAGCAATTCATCACCGACATCACCAGTGCTTCCGCCAGCCTTACAACCGGAGATACGTTGTATGTCGAGTTACCTTATAACAAATAAAACATATTATGTATGTAATACCCCCGGAGTTCAATACTCCGGGGGTTTTATCGTTACTTCAGGTTTTTCGGGAAATAATCCAGTTCACTCTGCATAATACGTACCGCAATCGCTGCCGCTTCAGCGCGGGTCAGATTAGAATTGGGATCAAAACGGTATGTCACATTACCATCAGGATTATTTAAGGTGACATTCTCTTTCCCGATCATAATATCCTCACCAAAGACAGCCATGACGGACGGACGTGCATAGTAATCAATATTACTGAAGTCCGTAAACTCTTTTTTCAATTTCTCCAGAAGCTTTTCATCATTCGTCGGAAGGTCGTATTCCAGCGCTCTTGCAATCATGACCGCAGCCTGCTGACGGGTCAGACGCTGGTTCGGCCCGAATATACGGTTGTCCAGTCCGCGAACGATACCGGCTCTGGCCGCCGTTTCAATATATTTGTACTCCCACAGGTTGCCGTATCGGCTTCCCGGTTGGACATCAAAGAATGTGTTGCGATTATCATTAACCAGCGGCAACTGCAGTGCCTTCACCATCAGTTGGGCAAACTCACCGCGTGTAATGTAATCATCGGATCCGAATTCATCATAGCGGACTTTATCCATAAAGCCTTTGGCAAACATGGCCTCCAGAACATTACGTGCCCACGGATGATTCTGAATGTCGTCAAAGGAGTAACGCATCTTGGCCACGACGTAATAGCCGAATCGATCAAACGGTACCGTAATCTCCCGTTTCTTGGCGTCAATGACACCCCCGATATTCACCCAGTTACCCGTTTCATCAAAATAGAATACGGTCACGATGACACCGGTCGGGATCCGGACCATTTCATCATACTTGATGGTCAATTCCCCGCGTTGACTTGGCACCAGTTTACGATCCTGATCATAACGGGTGTATGTCAGGAGCAGGTCGTTGCTGTGCGGCGGAAGTCCATGCATGCTCGGTTCATAGTCCGGTGAACCCAGGTTTCCCTTCTCCGCTAGTCCGCCGCTGATCCAGTAGACCGGGCTGATAAAGGTGAAGTTGTCCGGATACTGGCTGAAACGGTTGGCCAGAATGGCGCTGGCGGATTTGTTCTGACCGTCATCCGTCACTTTTTCCACCAGTCCGTTATCCGGATCAGCCATTCCGAACAGAATCCGCTGGTTTTCATACAGCCGGTGCAGTCCGTTAATCGGATTTACCGTCCGTAAAAGCGTTCCTTTTTCAAATTCCAGTTCAATGGCATCATTAAAGACCTTGTGTCTTCTATCCAGCGGTTCTTTAAACATCGCCCCCTGGACATTCTGGTTGGCATAGAAAACTTCAATGGTTCCTTCAATTTCATTGGGCCCTCGCAGAACAACGAATTCAATTTCATTCCAGTCGTTTTCTTTCAAACCGAGGTACTCATATTCAAAACAATCCTCACAGTTGGGATCGTTCAGTTTTCTGGCTTCCACATCATCGACAAGAACACTGTCCGCACCTTCGGCCTGAATTTTTACATTCACGAAGTTTTTATTGACAATGATTTTGTCCCCATTGTTAGCAACCGGTGACAGGATCTTGTAAGGCAGTACCTCCCGGACGATTTCAAGGCGTTGGCTTGCCTGAGAACCACTGTCATTCACGACTTTGAGATTATAGACCCGGGTTCCTGGAGTGGACATATCCATGTCATCGATGAAAATGATCAGGGTGTCGGTAGATTGAATATAGTAATGATCAATATTTTCCCCGTTGTTTGTTACACCCGGGAAATTATCCAGCTGGTTGGGGTCCGTCGGATCAACGGCTTTGGTCAAGTATTCGAAAATGTTGTCCCCATCACTGGATAAAATCACTTTTTCAAAATTGGATACTTCCATGATCATATCGATTTTTGTTTCATTGGTGTAATACACACCGTTCAAGAACTGGAAACCGGTCAGGTCCGTGTACATGTTGTCTCTCTGATTGGAGTCGGACAAAACCGGCGGACCGGACATGATCACTGGTTTGTAATGAAAGATGTAAGGTAAGTTATTACTTTTTACAAACACTTTCATTTGTTTGATAATCGTGTATCCACCGACTTCCAGTACGGCTTCAATCACATTTTCACCCGGTACGAGTGACGTTGCGGAAATGTCGATGTTAAACTCCTGACCCGGTGCCGTATAGTTAGCAAACGGATTGGGTGTCACGTCTCCATTTATCGTAATTGATGAAGCAGACAAGTTCGGATCGTAATCCACGGGAACTCCCTGAATGATCCCTTTCAATACTGTCGGTGCGTTCACTTCATCAATCACCATGCCATCATACACATTGGTAAAAATGATATGGGCGCCGGACATGTAGTTAAAGGTCGTAAAGTACTTGTAATAATCCGGGGTTCCGTTGTAATTGAATACGAACGTATGGGTTCCCGGCTGAATATCCCGAATCTCATAAACGGCTGAGGAGTGACCAGATGGAACATTGGTCGAACCCGCTCCAACCTGTGTGACCGTTAACGGCGTCGAATTCGGGTCATACGGCGCTTCATATACTTCCAGAGCGCCTGAATATGAAGGCTGGTTTTGCACGACTTCGACGTAAATCACCGAGTTGTCTACGTTGGCGCCATCCAGCGGTATCGCATTGAAATCAGGAGAAGATGGCTGATAATTGGGCAACCATCTGACCTCTGTGACGATGTTTTGATCCCGGTCAGCAAGGGAATAATTGAAAACCTGCGTCACATCGGCATTCCCGGTACCCGTATGATTGGTAACCACCTGCAGATTCAGAAAACGGTCTACATTCGGATCGATATTGACAATATCAAAGTCAATCGGGTAGGACAGATAATCCCCCGAACCGCTACTAAACAAGGTGGGCGCACCCACTGTTACATTCTGAACCGATCCAGTCGGTGCATTGGTAATGGTAATATTCGAGGCGTCAAAAGTGACACCGGTATCCGGAATCATCAAATCGCCACTGAAATGACCGGATGAATAGACCGCAAATGATACTGTGTAAGTGGGACTTTGTTCAACGACATCCTGAGTCGTAGACACCGTTCCGTCATCAATCGTCAGATCCCCGTTATACATCAGTTTGAGACCGTCGTAATAAAAAACGGTCCGTTGTACCGAAAACTGATCGGTATCCCCGATGATGTCAAATGTGACGACATTTTCACCGGGATTAAGGTTGATGATGGATGAATAAAAGGTTCCGTCATCCAGTGGCTGTACCTCATACTGGTCATTGATGACGATTTTTTCAGCGTTGGGAGCTGTTCCTTCAAAAAAGGCCTGGCTGGATGTCACAACCGTCCCTTTTCCGGCATTCAGCGGAATTGCCCCATCGGTATTGGTCTGGATTTTCAAATCGACCAGATAAGGGGCGTTGTCGTAGAGGATGTAAAACTGATCCTGCAGATTGACCCCGCCTTTTTTACCGGACAGCGTCAACCGGTTTAAGCCTGCAAACAGCGTGACACTGTTGATTTCAAACTGATTGACCCCGGTTACCGTTACATCGCGGGTATAGAACTGCCCTTCCACCACATCATATGTACCGCCGTTCTCATAAATCTGTTCAACTTTCAGGGTGATGGAATCGCTCTGCACTTCATTAAATGTTCCGTTCAGATCAATAACCGAACTGTTATAGATGTAAGGGTTATCAGGCGTTGAATTCTGCAACACATCGTTATCGGAAAAGAAAAAATACTTGGCGGCTGCTTCGACCTGAGGCAGGCTTCCCCAGGGCAGCACGCTCCATACCATCAGGAATGATAATAGCATCAGGGCTATCGATTTCGTTCGTTTCACCGGTCTCTCCTCCTTTTGTCTTCCCACTCGCAGCTAAAAAAGTACACTTATATTAGGTATCGGAATTTTGGGGACAGGGTTTAATGCATTTCGACATGATTTTTAAAGAAAAGTTTTGAGACAAATTAAAAAACCATACCACCGGTTGACAGTGGTATGGTTGTTTTTGGATATTATTTAAACATGTTAAAGTAGATCCTTGCTGAACGATACAGGTCAATCAACGGCCTTTTCGTTTTACTCACCAGTCCTGTAATCTCAGCCCCCAGCTGCAAGGCAATGATGACGACACCGAGGATAATCATCGCCGCCCACAGGGTGTCATAATTCTGATAGAAAAGAACGGATATGGTACCGAAAATGACACTGATGCCGTATATAATTAACACTGTCTGTCGATGGGAAAAGCCCATGTTTAACAGACAATGATGAAGATGATTCTTATCCGCCTGTGAGATCGGCTTCTTATTCACAATCCGGCGGATGATGGCAAAGAACGTATCCGACAACGGTACCCCCAGAATCAACAACGGGGTGATAAAAGCGATAAAAGTGACAAACTTGAATCCGAGCACAGACAGCGCCGCCAGGTTGAATCCCAGGAACAGGGCCCCGGCATCGCCCATAAATATCTTGGCCGGATGAAAGTTAAAGAACAGAAAACCGATGATCGCTCCGAGTAAAACCAGACTGTACAGGGCTACGACAAAATTACCCATCAGGACGGCGATGACCATCATGGTCGCCGTGGCAATACCGGAAACTCCGGCCGCCAGTCCGTCCAGTCCGTCTATCAGATTGATAGCATTTGTTACGGCTACGATCCAGATGACGGTGGCCAAAATACTGATCCATTCACTGAATACCAGTTGCCCGTCAAAAGGCAGGTTGATGAGCGGCATTCTCAAACCGAACATGACGACAACGATGGCCGCCACCAGTTGCCCAAGAAATTTCATCTTCGGGGAAAGCTGATATTTGTCATCGATGATTCCCACGAAGAGAATAATGGTACTTCCCACCAGTATGCCAGCCGCTTCCTTTGCATAAAGGGCTGAAAAGGAAGGAAACACCACCAGATAAGAGATGACAAATCCGATATATATAGCAAGGCCGCCCAACCGCGGCATCACTTTATTATGTACTTTCCGTTTTCCGTCAGGATAATCGACGGCGCCGATTTTTTTGGCCAGCTTCATTACACCAGGGGTTGCCATAACGGTGATCACAAGTGAGATGAAAAACCCCAGCACATAGGTGCTTATCATAGTGAAATCCTCTCCCAATTATATAAAACAGCGAATTGCGTGTTTTCCTATTTTATATTTAAGGTCCCAATCTCTGTTATAACCGTTTTTCTGCCTTCCGTCAATGTGGTTTTTCCAACCATAAGGTTCGCCGGAAGTATCATTTTTGTGTCTATCTCACTATTACTTTAGACGTATAGACCTTGAAAAAAGTTTCTGTAAAATTTTACTTTTTGGTGGTCTGGCGTGACAAGACTCGTTTTTTGATTACATCCAACATAAACCGGGGGAGGGCCAGTTGACGGCGCCAGCGACGGGGTTCACTCAGGAGGCGATAGAACCATTCCATATAGAGTTTCTGCCAGATTACCGGGGCTCGTTTGGCCTTTCCGGAGAGAACATCAAAACTGCCGCCAACGGCCATGGCCAGATTGACATTCAACCGGTCCAGAAGTTTAGATATCCAAATTTCCTGTTTTGGTGCACCCAGGGCTACGAACAAGATATGCGGCTGTTTGTCGTTGATATCCCGGATGATTTCCGGTTCGTCCTCCTGGGTAAAATAGCCATCCCGGTGGCCGACGATTTGGGCATTCGGGTAGAGGGTTTTGAGTTTGTCTGCGGCTCCCTGATTGGAATCGGGAGATGCTCCGAGCAGGTAAACTTTCCAGTGATTCTGGTCAGCCTGTTTCATGATGCCGTGTAAGAGATCATAGCCGGCTACGCGTTCCGGGATGACCTGGCCGTTATTTTGTTTCTTCAACAGTCGGGAGGCGATGACGATGCCGATGCCGTCCGGGGTGATCAGGTCGGCTTTTTGAATAGCCTGCTGTAGTTCCGGGTTGGATTGGGCCAGCATGACGATTTCGGGGTTGGCGGTGATGATGAAGGATTTGTATTGTTTTGTTTTGTCGTTGACCCGTGATGTGATCCAGTTTACGGTTTGAGTGAATGGCATAATGGAGAATGGGATGTCTAGAATATTGAATATATGTGTGGATGGTTTAGATTTTTTTAAAGATGTTTTTGAATCCTGTTGCATGGTTCTTCCCACCTTAACTGATGGCTAAAATGAATCCCATCGGCTTTTACCGATGGGATAAGGCTTTTTTCAATTCATATCAATATCATTTTACATCATTTGTTTGATTAATCAACAGATGAATGGTAACAGGAACCTTATACAATTGACTTGGGAGGAGTTGTTATTATATAAATAAAGGCATTGTCGTAAACGACAATCAACCATCTTAAATTTTAAAGAATTATTGATTAGACATCCCAGCAAAGTTCGCAACATTTACAGAAGGCCTCCCTATTGAATGATATTCAACTCCTGTTTGTTGAACAGCATCTAATGAATAACAGTTACGTCCATCAAAAACCAGGGGGTTTTTCATTAACTCCTCATACTTTTGCAAAGGGAAATTTTTAATTTCATCCCACTCTGTTATGATCATGGCAAGATCTGCATTATTTACAGCTTCTTCTATAGATGTTGAATACGACACATCGGGATGTAAAAATTTTTTGGCGTTTTCTATTGCAATGGGATCATAAGCTTTAATTTCAGCACCTTCATCGATTAGTTGATTTGAAATAACAATTGAAGCAGCTTCCCTCATATCATCTGTGTTTGGTTTAAAAGCTAACCCCAGCAGTGCAACGCGCTTACCTTTTAATGACCCCAATCTTTGTTTTACTTTGTCAACCAGTGCTTTTTGCTGGTTATTATTCACATTAATAACGGACTCCAATAAATCAAACTTATGATGTACATTGCCAGCAATCTGGACCAGTGCCTGTGTGTCTTTTGGAAAACAAGAACCGCCATAACCAATTCCTGCTCTTAAAAATTTACTTCCAATTCGATCATCTAATCCCATCCCATATGCCACATCTTCGACATTAGCTCCAAGTTTCTCACATATATTTGCAATCTCATTGATAAAGCTTATCTTTGTTGCAAGAAATGCATTAGATGCGTATTTAATCATTTCGGCACTTAACACATCCGTTTTAAAAATAGGAACTTTAAATGGTTTGTATATCTCTTCCATAGTATTAAATGCTTCTTCTCTGTCTACTCCCACCACAATCCGGTCACCATGGAATGTATCATATACTGCTGATCCTTCACGTAAAAATTCAGGATTTGAAACAATATCAACCTGAATCTTTTCATTCAGCAGTGTTTTTAGCATTTCCCTAACTCTATAATTTGTTCCAACCGGTACCGTACTCTTTATTACGACGGTAACAGGGTGAGATATATGTAAAGCAATCTCTCTGGCAACTTGATCTATATATTGTAGATCAGCTGAACCATCAGGTTTCTGAGGCGTTCCAACAGCAATATAAATCACCTCTGCTTCTAAGAAGCCTTCTTTATAATTAGAAGTAAAATGCAATCGGCCAGATTCCAGATTTTTTTTCATTAAATCTTCTAAACCCGGTTCATAAATAGGAGATTTTCCCGCTTTCATTTTATTTAGTTTTTCTTGGTCATTATCAATACATGTCACATCATGTCCCATTTCAGCCAGACAAACACCTGTCACCAGTCCCACATATCCAGTTCCTACAATGGTGATTTTTTTCATTTGATTAAAATCCTTTCACTGATAATTTCTTTTCATATACTTGTTTTATATATCCATAGACATCTTCATGTAAATCTTCTCTTTCAAGTGCAAAATCTATAATTGCCTTAATGAAACCGAATTTATCACCAACATCATACCGAATTCCTTCAAATTGATAGGCTAAAATGGCTTGTATATCGTTTAGGCGATTTAACGCGTCTGTTAATTGAATTTCACCACCTGTACCTGGTGGCAATTCTTCAAGAATATCAAATATTTCAGTTCGCAAGATATAACGCCCCATAATGGCATTCCTGGAAGGCGCTTCATGTAAAGAAGGTTTTTCAACAAAATGTTCTACATTTATTATCCCTTTTTCTAAATCTTTCCCTCTAGGTTTGACAATACCATATTTTGTGACATCAGTATCGGATACCGTTTGAACTCCTACAATTGTTGTATGGTAACGTTCATATACAGACATGAGTTGCATTAAACAGGGAACTTCAGCTTTGACAATGTCATCTCCCAACATGACGGCAAAAGGCTCATTACCCACAAATTTTCGCGCACACCATATTGCATGTCCAAGTCCTTTCGGTTCCTTCTGTCGGATATAATGAATGTTTGCTAAGTTTGATATGGACTGTACTTCTTTTAACAGGTCTTTTTTTTCTTTCCGAGAAAGGGCTTCTTCTAGTTCATATGATTTATCAAAATGATCTTCAATGGCCCTTTTGCCACGTCCTGTTACGATGATAATATCTTCAATCCCGGATGAAACAGCTTCCTCTATAATATATTGAATGGTTGGTTTATCAACGATAGGTAACATTTCTTTAGGTTGGGCTTTGGTTGCAGGTAAAAACCTAGTGCCTAACCCTGCAGCAGGAATGACTGCTTTTCGTATTTTCAATTTTTTCTACACCTCATTTCCCTTCTGGCCATTTCTTAAAAAGTGTTTTATAAATAATAGAACCAACCCGTTTTTCCTTAATCTTCCTTAAATGAAGCAACAGTTTGAGAGTGAGCTTCTTTAATTTCAAATTCAGCATGAAGTTTTTTAGAAATATTTTGATCACTTGGGCCAACTTGATAAGAAGGAACAATTCGTTTCAATTGCTCTTTTATTTTAAACTTTGATAAATAGATAGTTTGAGTTACTGTTTTTTCCAACTCCATGAGATTTACATAGAAATTCTTTTCCTCAAATGTTATCGGCTTCCCGATAAAAATACGGTCATGTTTAGTTTCTCTTGTTCCTTCTTCATCTGTTAATAATTCCTCATATAGCTTTTCCCCAGGACGAATCCCTGTATAGACAATTTTAACATCTTGATCGGGCCTTAAACCAGATAAACGAATTAAATCCTTGGCCAAGTCAGCAATACGAACCGGCTGACCCATATCAAGAATAAAAATTTCTCCTCCTTCGGCTAAAGCTCCAGCTTGAATTACTAATTGTACTGCTTCAGGAATGGTCATAAAATAACGAACCATGTCGGGGTGGGTTACAGTAACAGGCCCCCCCTGCTCAATCTGCTTTTTAAATATGGGGACCACACTCCCTCGACTTCCTAAAACATTACCAAACCTGACTGCAACAAACTTTGTGTTGCTCCCCTTTGCCATGCTTTGTATAATCATTTCTGCAACCCTCTTTGTAGCCCCCATGACACTTGTTGGATTGACAGCTTTATCAGTTGAAATCATAACGAAATGAGTTGCTTCAAACTGATCTGCACATTCAGCTACATTTTTCGTGCCAATCACATTGTTTTTAACAGCTTCAGCAGGGTTTCTTTCCATCAAAGGCACATGCTTGTGAGCAGCTGCATGAAATATTACATGAGGACGATATAAATCAAACACTTGTTCTATCCGTTCTCGATCCTGTATGTCTGCAATAATGGTTTCATATTGTATGTCAGGAAAAGATTTAACTAACTCAAGCTCAATTTGATAAATACTATTTTCACCATGTCCTAAAAGCAATAACTTTTCAGGTTTAAATGGTGCTATTTGTCGACATAACTCTGACCCAATAGATCCCCCTGCACCAGTGACGAGGACGACTTTATCTTTTACATAACCGGCAATTTGATTTAGATCAACTTCAACGGGCTCTCGCCCTAATAAATCTTCAACATTTACATCCCTTATCAATTGAACAGATACTTTTCCGTGCACGACATCACTTACTCGAGGCAACAATTTAATTTTAGCACCAGTTTCTTTACACAAATCAATTACTTTTGCTATTTCTTCCCGTGGAGCAGAAGGGATGGCAATAATAATTGTATCAATGTTATATGATTTCACTCTCTCAACAATATCATATCGATTACCGATTACAGGTAAACCTACAACCTCAAGGAACAGTTTTGAAGGATCATCGTCAACAAAAGCTACCGGATATAGGTCCGTATCCGGCGTGTGTTTCAATTCTTTCGCCACAAGAGCTCCTGCATTTCCAGCCCCAAAAATCAATGCTCGTTTATGATGTGGTTCAATTTTTATGTAATTATCTCGAAAAATTCTCCATACAAAACGGGAACCACCGATTCCAAGAATGATTGTCATCCATGATATCAAAAAGATTGACCGTGGAATTACAATTTCCCATCCTAAACTTTTTAAAATTAAATAAAAAGCAAGGCTTACAATTATTGAAATGGTTGTCGCTTTGATAATGGATATTAATTCACCGATACTTGCATACTGCCAGACTCTTTTATATAGTTTTAGATAGTAATATGTAGGGAATGTAATTATCCATATAAAAATAAAGGCATAAAATGCGCTAATTATGTACTCATTTGGTATTTTAAATTCAAATCTTAACCAGTAGGCAAATAAAATTGATAAAATTATGATAATAGTATCTATAACAAATAACATAAATATCCTTTGATAATAGCTCACGTTTCTCCCTCCTTCACAAATCATATATAGACAACCCATATTTATATCTAACGAATTACTAAGTTTCAAAGATTAATTTAGTTTAAACAGGTTATTTTTACTTAATTACTTAAAATATTTACTTTACAGAGAAGATTAAATAAAAATTCAATTTTTTCGATTTACTATAATTTTTTTATATTAAGTAAATCCTTTAAAGTTTTTTCGTTTAGAGGCTCTTGAAAAATATAAATATTCCCTTTTATTGTATTGTACGGCAGATCCCACCATTTAATTTCTTTTAATTTTTGTCTTATGTTCTCTTCAAATCTATATCTAATAATTTCAGCTGGTACACCTGCCACAATTGCATAATCCGGAACATCTTTAGTCACGACTGACCCTGCTCCAATAATTGCACCATCCCCGATTTTGATACCTGGTAAAATCACACTATTACACCCCACCCAAACATCGTTACCTAACGATGTTTGTTTATGATTATGATTATCTTTATCTACAAATCCAATTCTGCTAGTATAGGGAAAGGAATGAGTTGAAACAGTATTGATTGGGTGGCTTAACGCTCCTATCGTGACATCCCATGATATGGAGCAAAATTTACCAATTGTTGAATGATTAATCTTAGAATACCTTCCAATCGATGTATAATCCAAGATGTCACTATTTCTTATAGATGCGTTATGAGCTACCCTGATATTTTTTCCTAAATTACCATTGATAATCTCAACGTTTTTAGCTATTACACAATTATTTTTTAGGAATCTTCTATATTTAATCCTTGTTATTAATAACTCTGGTAACAATTCTTCAAATATCCTATAAACTTTTCTAATCAAGATTTTTAACACCACCCGATTTATTCTGATACCTGTTTCTAGTAAGTAATTCTTCTGTATAGAATTATTATTAATTAGTCTACCACCAACATACCGTATTGTAATATCGTATCCTCACTAATATCTTCATTTGCCATTTTTCCAATTACATTATCTATTTCTGATGGAGAAATTCCAGTTCCAGGTCTTTTAAAAGTCAGCATTCCTCTTGTAATAATACTACCCTTTTTAATGTCACAAGCGGCCACCAAAGACCTTCTTGCATTTTGTCTGGATATAAGTTCAGTATCAAGACATTTTATTTCGTATGAACCCCTTAATGTATTAACAAATTCAATACCTTTTGTAATTTTTTTTGCATCTGCCGGATTCATGGCATGATAATGATCATTCCCCGGTATATTCTTATCCAACGTGAAATGTTTTTCAATTACCAGTGCACCCAAATTATAAGCTGTTTTAATCACATCCGCACCTTCATCAGGTTTGGTATGATCAGAATATCCAATAATTAGATCCGGGTACTTTTCTCTTAATGTTACAATTCGATTAAGATTTGCGTGTTCAAATGGTGTTGGATACTCCAAAATACAATGAAATAACACAATCGGGGCGTTATTATGTTTCCTAATTACAGCTATAGTCCTATCAATTTCCCCTTCGTTGGAAGCACCGACCGAAAGAAGTATAGGTTTTCCTTTTTTTGCCTGATACTCTACAAACGGAAGATTGTTCAGGTCAGAAGATGAGATTTTATAAACGCTCATTAAATCATATAAATAATCTGCTGATTGTAGATCAAAGGGAGTTGATAAGAACTCCACACCTAAATCAGCACAATATTCCGACAACTCTTTATACTCATCGTATGAAAAACTGTCATACTTTTTGAAAAGCTCGAATTGTGAAGTTGTAGCTTCCTCAGATGTATCCCAGTAAGAAGGTGAATTTTTTACTGCCAGAGTATTTGCTTTATATGTCTGGAATTTAACAGCATGAACGCCAGCACTTTTCGCTTCTTTTACCATTAATTTAGCTGCTTCCATAGGAGAAATGTCCATTTTTTCAGCTATATCATAATAATTAACGCCTATCTCTGCAATAAGTACAAAATCCCCGGCGCTTGCTCTTTTTATAATTTTACTTTCCATTTCCGAACTCCTCCAAATAATCACTTGCTTTTGTCAAGAATTATATTTATGACTCTTTGTATGCCTTTTTTTAAGTCTTTCTTTAACATTTGCTCTTTCATTTGTCTTCTTATTTGTGGGCTGTTTATAAGCCACAGTAATGTTTCTCTAATCGTCTGGTTTTTAACCTCATTACCCATTCCTAAATTAATAAAGCCATTTTTCAGATACCCAAAATCATGATGTTGCTCCCGTTCATTTTGGGCTAATAATATCGTGGGTACCGCCATTGATGCTAATTCGAACATCGTTCTTCCTTGAGAAGATACTGCTAAATCAGCCCTTCCCATATACTCAGTCATGAGTTTTACATCTTTTACAATATCTATGTTTAAGTTTAACGTATTTGATTTAGAAATTAAATCTTCTGCATATTTGTAACCCATTCCTAATATAAATGTATAATGAATACTATTATGATTAGGAATTGATTTTATAACTTCAAATAATCTGTATGTAAGATTGCACGGATCAGTTCCTCCAAATATAACCAAAACTTCTTCGACATTCTCTTTAAACCCAGCAGGTTTAGCTAATAAAAACTCATCCCTGATACAGTAATATTCACTCCCCCAATAGTGATTTTCTAAGTTATTTCTTTTTTCATATAAATCATTTATCACCGCATCCGCGTATGCTGCTCCTGTCCCAAGATCTTCAAAATTAACAACTCTTACTCCTTGACTCTTGCAGTATTCAATATAATTTTTGTCTGTATCAAGAATATCATTTATGAGGATATCACATTCATGTGTTCTAATTAATTCACCAATCTCATAGTTATCTTGAATGACCGTGTAAGGAAAGTTGCTTTCACGAATTTTTTCCACTCCTATGTCAGATTTATTTGATAAAACAAATTTGATATCATGATCAATTAGATTATCCGCCAAAAGCAAGCATCTATAGATATGGCCCAATCCTATCTCAGCATATCCATCAGTTCTTATTAAAATTCTTTTCTTCGAAAGTTCCTTCTCGGCTACCCACCAATCTTTAGGTGTATCAATGTCAATAGACTCATTTCCTGGCACTTCAAAAATAGATACATTATCACCAATTCTGCTAAATGCGTTTACAAATTCTCTTTTAGTAATGAAAAACGCACCAGTTTCTATTAAATTTTTCGGAAGATATTGCCTGTTGAGTCGTTCTTTGTATATAGGAACAATTTCCCCATCTATCTCGGTCCAGGCCAAGTGTGGATGGTTAATTCCACTTATCACTGTGTCATAATTATTATCAATAAAATATTTAATGGCACTATCAAGTGTAGATGGTCTTAATAATGGCGATGTAGGTTGCATCGTTATAACTATATCGTATGTTTTTTTTTGTGTTTTTTCCATTTCAAGCAATGCATGATGAACAACAGGGTCTAGAGTGACTTCATCAGTGGCTAATTCGGAAGGTCTGTTTATCACTTGAGCGCCGTATATTACAGCAATCCTTTCAATTTCTTCACTATCAGTTGACACAACAACTTCCAGATCAAACTGACTATTTAAAGCATTCATTATACTATAACTAATTAAAGGTTTTCCACACATTAATCTGACATTTTTTCTTGGTATACCTTTTGAGCCACCTCGTGCAGGTATTACAGCCAATATCTTCATTTATTACATCTCCCTTTTGTATATCATACGTTTAATAAATTTTTCCATCACTTTATAATGTTCATCAATGTATTGTGAAGTCTTTTGAAAACATTTGTATTGGGTATCTTCAAGTTCAGTAATCAAACAATCCAAATCATGAATTATACTTTCATTAATTTTCAGACCCAATCTCCCATAAACAGAAGCAATCAGTGTGTTAACTCTAAATAAATTAAATATATGTGAATACATTTTGGGGATACGGTAAGCATTTATCCCTGGCGTTTTTAGTGCTTCTGATACACCATTTCCTCTACCATCTTCATGGAGTAATATACTCGGGAGGCGTTTACTTAAGAAATAGATGTGCGCATGAACGCGATAACCAATATGAAGATGACAATCATCATAGAGGTGTAATTTACCAACATCATACGACACATCAATAACTTTTGCACCCATACTTATTGCTTTATCAGCCATTTTTTGCGTGTTCCTGGCATCAATTTCATTCGTGTATTGATCAACCTTTCCTATTCCTCTATGAAAGGATACGATTAGCTCAACTCCTTTGTACCTATCTTTTATATATTCCAAGACTTTAATACTTTGCTCCGAAAATAATTCATTTTGTGCAGGCGTAAAGACAATCTTTTCTATTTTTTTAGGAGCAATAAATTCTTTTCCAGTTGAATCCAGGTCATACCACGCGGGACAACCTGTCATAGTTATGTTTTTATATCCATTATTCTTTAAAACTCGTTGAGTCTGATAGTCTCTACAACTCATTCCTGCATAGTTACTATCCATCTTTTTGAGTAATTCTTTTGAAGAACTTGAAAAACTATATAATTTCTCCGTTACTTTATCCCCAGGGATACCTTTCCAACCTGAACCCAATATATAAATAGGAACCTTAATATCTTCAAGGTTCTTCACTAATTTATACACACCCGGATACATATTGATTTGAAATCCCGGACCACCTAAGATGATAATACCCTCACTTTTATTTACAAATTCAATGTTTTCGAACTCTTTCCAATGCGGGTAAATTATGAATTCATATTCTGGAGCTACATTTTTTAATAAATTAACGGCTCTATATGTAATTAAAAAGTCTCCTACATTTTTTTTTGCTCCGCTAAGAGCAATAAAGTACTTATTATCTCTTCTATCCATTTTGTTCATCCTTTCGCTGTACAGTGCAACTTTATAGAGACAATTTACCGATTGTCTTTTTAATGAATGTAACTCCGTCTCAATATATAAAGTGCAATTGTCAAAATTATAATAATACCTATTATCCTCATTAATAACGAATCCATAAACATTAAATAATATAAGGTAATAACTATCACATATGCAATAGATATGACATGAAACTTAAATCCATAAATACTTCTTTTTATAATTTTCCATGTAATTAAATAATGGAAAATAAATAAGAATAAAAATGAAATGGAAGTTGTAATAGCTGCAGCAACATAACCGTATTTTGGTACAAAAATAATATTTAGAATAATATTAATAATTGCGGATAATAAAGTTCCTACTGAAATCAATCCAGTTTTTCTATAAAAAAATTCAGTTTTTACTTCCAAGGTGTACATATAGCTAAAATAATACCCTATAAAAATATACGGTATTATATCTAAGGATTTCCAATAACTTTCATCTGCCATTATTTTAATTAATTCAGGACTAATAAATAACAATCCCGCATAAGCAATGCTAAAGACGTTTCGATAAGTGACTCCTCTAGATTTTATTTTATCAAATTTTTTGTTTTCCATTGATTCATAGACCCACGGAGACCAAGCTTGATCCAAAGCATGGGCTAAAACTGTGACAATCATTCCGATATTATATGCAAAACTATATAACCCTGTAGCAACTTCTCCAATATATTTATTAATAATAACTCTATCGAATTGTGCATTTAAAAGTCCAGAAAGTGAGGCGAATATTAGGGGAGTTGATAATGCTAACCCATACTTCCAATAGGTGAAGTTCCATAATTTTTCTCTACTTCTAGTGATAATATATATTAAAGAAACTAATCCTACAATCAATATTAAAATACCGCTACCTAATATTTTCCCTAAAAAAGGTCGTTCTTGAAAAACAAATAAAATAAAGTATATTGATAATAAAGTTCCCAGAATACTAATTAATATTAGTATTACAGATACTAATTTATAATTATATTCAACCCTTAATTTTGCTATCAAAGAATTTCTAACAAAGGTGAAATACGCTTGGAATATCAAAAAATATAAAAGTATTGGACTTAATCCTATGATATTTTCTATGAAATTACCAAATAAAAAAAAGATAACTATGTAACCAAAAAACAAAAGAACTGATAAAAAAATTATACTAGAAACAAAAGCATCGTAATTATCCTTAAAATCATACTTACCTTTTGTAATACTTGTATTTAAATTAAGACCTATAATGATAGTGAATATCGCCACCCAGGTTTCATATAACGAAACAACCCCATAATCTGCAGGGGTTAATAGGCGAGTGAAAATCGGTATAGTTAGAAATGTTATCCCTTTTATAAAAAATTCTGTTAATGTGTACCAACTACCCGCTTTAACTACTTTATTTTTAAGTAATGCCTTTATTTTCATAGAAAAAATCCTCTATTTAGTAATATTAGCATTTTGCATAATTTTATTTGAGACTTTGAAAAAAGTGAAAACCTAAAAAGGACATGAATAAGCTTCCTAGCATATGGACCTGTCTAACGAGCTGAAAAAGGAGGCAATTGTTCTATTTTTAGACTATACAAAGTGACTTCCTCCTCTTAGGAATTTGATTACTAAAAATTTTACAAGCAGGGGGGAAGTCATTTTTTGAGATTCAAGGCTTAAATTAAATGCAAAATGATCAAACATTCAAAAGTTGCTTTCTCCTAAATATTTTTTATATAGTTATTTTATTAGTCTTATTTTCTCTTGAACGATAATTTTTTAAAAATTTTTTTCCGATTTCAATTAACGGTTTTTCAAAAAAATAATAAACTAGAGTTGAAAAAACAAAGGACAAAATCACAGCCCACAATGCATGAGTTATTTTTGATTCATAGATAGGTATTATTAAATTAAATTCGTATATTGATAAATACACTATTGGGTGCAAAAGGTAAATTGAATAGGAAATATCTCCCAAATACTTTAATATAAATGTAAACGGGTTATATTTTACATTCCCCCAGAACACAGCAAAAATGCACATGGAAAAAATTGCTACAGAAAATATTATCCATCGATGACCTATTACGTAAGCTATACGATTATCTCCTTCAGGCAGAAAAACAAATATGATTACAGAAACTACCAAAAGGGACATTAACATTTTTCGGTTTATATTTATATCTCTCTTTGCATAAACACCAATTAAAAATCCACCAGCAAATAGATAAAGTTGGTTTAAAGGGTTAATATACTCCCCCCATTGTTCAGTAAGACTTAAGTTTTTATTTAGTAATACCTCAGATATAAATCCACTAATTAAAATTGTAATTGTGAAAAATAACAAGTAGTGTTTTAATGATTTATTATACAAAAATAGCATTAAAGGAAATAATGAATAAAAGACTAATTCATTACCAATAGACCATGCTCCTGTTGCGATATAATCTTTTGGCCAAATCCAACTAAATAGTAATGAAAAGTTTTTTAATATAACATCTAGACTAGGCACACCTGTAAAATTACTATTTCTATTTGAAATATACATTCTTAATAAAATAGTGAGTGTTGTGGCTAAATAAAATAACGGAACAATTCTAAATGCCCTTTTTATTGAAAAAGCTTTTATAAATGCAGAGCTTACTAAATAATTTGAATAAACATAAGCTAAGCTTGCGCCACTAATTATATAGAAGGTTGAAACAGCATAAATTCCAAGCCTAGATAATAGTTGATCAAAAGGATACATATAATGAAAGCCTGACCATGCTGAATAATGATAGATTAATACACATAAAGCCATTATTCCCCTTAGATAATCTAGAAAATCAATTCTATTATGATGCATGTTACCTCCCCAGTATCTTAAAATTATAATACTTCTCGACGAGGGGAATTGTAAACCAACCTTATTGTTGCCAATTAAAATTAAAACTCATTAAAGTTTTAATTTCTGTTTGGTTTACAAATTCTGTGATATCGGCTTTACTTCATTACGTTGTTCCAATGTATGGAAGCTATAAAATTATAAACTTTTCATAATTTTTTCAATTTCTATATAAATATTTTGTTTACTGTTTCTTTTCCAAAAATATTCAATTTGAATACTTTGGTTTCTTTTTTCTTTATGTAAAGTATTAATGAATTGCTCAGGCGACTCAATTAATGTTGCTAAATTTTTATTATATAGTTCATTCATATATTTATGACCAAAAAGCTTGAATATATAAGTTTTTAATCCATAACCCAAACCTTCAAAGAGTGCAGTAGAATATACACCGATTTGTATATCAGACTGCGCAAAATAGTAATGCATATCATAATTGTTATTGTCTATAACCTCTATATCAGCACTTTTTAACCATGGATATTCTGTTTTCCACCTTGCATATTCACCTGGATGAAGTTTATATATCACTTTATATTCATCTGTATTTATTCTTTCAGATATCTGAACAGCAATTTTGCTTAAATCCTTGCCTATTGTCCCCTGTGAAATAAATAATATAACCTTTTTATTATTCTTATTTACATTGTTTCTATGTATATTTGCTTTTTGTTCATAATATGGCCAACCAACCACTTTAATTTTTGAATCGTCTACAGGAAAACTTGTTGTATCTTTCCAAAACTCACCGAATAAGAATATGTAATCCGGAAAAGTATCTACCTTTGTCCGCTCAGCAAAGTTATATGCTATATGATACTTTCCCATAACCCCATGCTGTAACTCAACAGTTGGAACCTTCATTTTTTTCGCAACTGAATTTAGCGCTTTTCTTCTCCTCTCATAAGAGATAACTTGGACAATCAATTTCGGTTTTATTTTTCTAAGAATTCTTTCGTATTGTTTATATAATAATAAATGCATCAATAATTGATTTTTTATTTTAATCAAATATTCATCAGGATCAAAGTGTACATTAAAACAGTTATTTATCTTTGTAATCAGTTTTTTTATATATTCTTCTTCAAAACGATTAAGTTTAGGTCCCCCAGTAATTTTTGAAAGAAAAAAAGAAAAGTAGAAATTAAAATTTAATGAATCTGTGTATTTCAAGTTTTTTGTTTTGGCAGGTTTTAAATGCTTTTCTAAACTTGTATTTTCGAATACATAATAAGAGTAAGGAATGGTTTCCAATATTTGATCTGTGTATAAACATTCAAAGTATTTCCCGTTCTTTACTCTTCTAGGATGATTCATGATTAGGATATCTTTTTCTCTAAGAAACAAAGTGTTGTTAATAAATACATTAAATGCAAACTCTGATACAAGCTTGATTTTTTCAATAAAAGGCCTGTTACTATAAGTAGTATGAGCAACCCCGATATCATGTGTATGATTGAGAATGTCGTTATATATATTTTCTCTGATAATAGCCCAGTACTGAATATCTTTAATACGATCGTTCAGTAAATTATTTTTTTTCTCGAAATCTAAAAATTTCTGGATAATCCCTTCCATCATTTATCATCTCTTTACTAATAATTATTTGGTAATATATCCATTTTTTTGGTTACTTTATCTGTATTAATCAATCCTATTAATAATAAGTAAATCAAATTATATGGTTGAAGGTAACTTGAATACGTAAGCATTAATATGACAAACGTAACAATAATGGAATATCTTAAATATTTTTTTTTCAACAGTGAATCTTTCATCAATGAATACATAAATATAATTAGAAATATCAAACTTATACCGTGATGAGCTAAATAGGCAAAAAACATCGTTTCTGATTGACCAACGGATCTTACTGTTTCCGTATCTATGCCAATAACAGGGCTGCTGAAGTAATGATTTATATATGCATTCCAAATGTAGTGTCTATTAAGGGTTCTTTCAATTGCTTCAATTGAACTTAGTGAATTTGTGCTTCTAAATATTAAGCTGTTTAAAAAATCATTTTCCAAACTAATTTTTAGTAAAAACTGGGGAAATATAAAGATAAACAATATTAACAACACCGGCAGAACAGATATGACTTTCTTGATGAATTTTTCTCGTAATATTATTAATCTTTTCATAAGTAAAGTTAGTATAATAACGAATAATATTAACAGTGCTGTTCTCGAACCACTCAATATTAAAAAATACGAACTTAATGTCATAAAAAACATCTTAGATTTCAGGTTACTATTATGAAAGTAATTAAATAATAAAACAATTAATGAGAAGATACCTGTTAATGGGGGAGTGCTATGAGGAAAAATAGACACTCTCCACCACAGTCCTTGGTGCAAATTTCTCGATGTCTGTCCGGGGATATAACCAAAATCATTAATTCCTAAATGATATGATACCACACCAGCAATGACCGTTATAATAAAAAGCAAATTAATGACTCGTAGTTTCAAAAACATACCTGAATTAAAAATGATAATAATTGGCAAAACCCAGCTCATGAGACTTAAAACCGCTTTAAAATCCAGTTTTATTATTGCAAAAATTGACGCAAATAATACAAACAAATACAAGTATAGACTTTCTTTCAAAATTTTTTTCTTCAACAGATCATCTATATTGTAAATAACAAAAAGTATAACAGGTATAACTAATAAATAATACTTAACCCCAGAGTTGTCATAATTATCCGAAGAATAATCTATGAATACTGTTAATGCCCAATAATATATGGTTAATCCATGATAAAAAACAGATTTTCTCATTAATTTAACCTTTCCTATAATTTTTTACACTAAGAAAAACCTGGATTTGCACTTAAAAACAGAGTTCTGCTATTCAAATAACCCATATGAATCCATAGCATTTTTTATATTGTCCGACTTTAACTTACCATATTCAAATGCGTTTCTTGATAACTCTTGATATTGATCATGATCCAGTTCCACACATTGTTGTAAAACTTCAACGAACTTTTTTTCATCTGTCAGACTAATATCCCAACCAACTTGTTTGCTCTCCAAATCCCTCCAAGGAGTTTGGTCGCTTATTATAAGAGGGCAACCTCCGATAAGGGCTTCAGAGATAACATGTCCAAAATTTTCTCCTAAAGTTGGAAAAAGAAATACATGATTTTCTTTAAAAATTTCAATCACTCTTTCATGACCTATGATACCCTTGTAAGAAACCTTTATGTTCTCAGGTAAGCTTTCTATTATTTTTTGACATTTTAACCAATAATCCTGATCTTCAATAGGTCCATATATATTAAACTGAATCTGTCCTTTAACATGTTTTAAATATTCAATTGCACTCTTTAAATTTTTTTTTGGATGTATTCTGGAAATAAATACAATTTTCAGTTTGCCTATTTCTTTTTCTATACTTATATCATAGTTTAATTCCTGGTAATTTGCAGTTAAATTGTTAGCAACCAAAATTTTTTCTCTCTTCCCGAAAATACCTTCTATATCTGTTTTTTCAGTAGCTGTTGTTGCATGCCAGGTGATATTTTTATGTATATTAAAAGCCTGTGTTATTCTAATAAAAAGTTTCTTCTTTCTAAATTTTAAGCTTAAAGCTCCCGTAGAAAACTCCCCTCTTGGTGCCAGAACGATTGGTTTATGAGGTATTCTTTTGATTTTTCTTAATAAAACAGGAATAATGCTAAATCTATATGAAAAAAAGCTGTTTAAATATATAACATCACAGTCAACGCTGTTAATAATATTTATTGTTTTTTTCCATGTTAATGTTTTTGGATTAGTATAAAATACTCTGGCCTTTCTGACTTGATTCCATTCATCAGTCTTTATATTTTCAAAGGGTACGTTATCACCCAAGTCCCTGTCAGATGTAACGATAAAAAAATCAATCTTATCTGAAAGATTGTCTACAAGATTCTTTATTGATTGTATGGGACCGCCACCTTTAACGCTTGGAACATAGAAGTTGGTAAATACCAAAACTTTTTTCTTCATTTTATTTCCCCCACACAACTCGATTTACATAATCAGTATAGGACAAAATTATCCTGAGTACTTTATCCGACACATTTGGCATATTATAATCTTCAACAACCCTTAGTGTATCTTTTCTTTGTATTTCCAGCACTTCGAGGCCCTGTAATATTCTGTTCTTCTTTAAACCAACCATCATGACTGCTGCCTCTTCCATAGCTTCCGGTCTTTCATGGGCTTCCCTTATATTAAGGGCTTTAAACCCGAGAATTGAAGATTCTTCACTAATTGTCCCGCTATCACTAAGAACGGCTTTTGCTTTGATTTGGAGCTTGACATAGTCATTAAAACCTAAAGGCTTAACTGTTTTTATTAATGGGTTAAATTTAATCCCTTTCGTTTCAATCATTTTTTTAGTTCTGGGATGTGTACTGAAAATAACAGGCATATTATATTTTTTTGCAACTGCATTTAGACTGTCAATTAAATCGATAAAGTTCCTTTCGGAATTAATATTCTCTTCTCTGTGAGCAGATACTACAAAATATTTTTCCTCATCAAGTCCTAGCCTGTCGATTACATCAGATTTTTCAATATCTTGTTTTCTTGAATTAAGAACTTCAAACATTGGGCTTCCAGTTTTTATGATTCGATCTGCTGGCAAACCTTCTCTTAATAAGTATTCTCTTGCAATATCACTATAAGTCAAATTAATATCCGCGATATGATCAACAATCTTCCTGTTAGTTTCCTCTGGTACCCTCTGATCAAAACATCGATTCCCAGCCTCCATGTGGAATATGGGAATATGTCTCCTTTTAGCAGCAATTGCACATAAACAACTATTAGTATCTCCTAGTACCAGGAATGCATCTGGATTAACTTCATCCATAATCGGATCAATTTTAACAAGTATATTCCCTATCGTTTCCACTGCTGTTCCAAATGCTGCATTAAGAAAATAATCAGGCTTTTTCAAATTAAAATCTTTAAAAAACACTTCATTAAGTTCAAAATCGTAATTTTGTCCCGTATGTACCAGTGTATGATCTATTACTTCCGATTCTTCCAGCTTATTGATAACAGCAGACAGTCTTATGATCTCCGGTCTTGTTCCAACGACTGTCATCACTTTAAGTTTGTTCATTGTTTTAAACCTCCGAGTAGTACGTATCAGGCTTTTCAGGATCAAAGCATTCATTTGCCCACATAATCGTGATTAAATCAGTATCACCAAGATTTTCAATATTATGAACATATCCTGTAGGTATATCGACGACTTCTAGCTTATCGCCACTTACAAAATATTCTATCACTTCATCCGAATCAACTTTTCTAAATCGAATAACTCCTTTTCCACTTACAACAAGAAACTTCTCATTCTTTGTATGATGCCAGTGATTTCCTTTTGTTATCCCCGGTTTAGTTATATTCACAGAAACCTGTCCTCTATCCGGAGTCTTAATGAATTCTGTAAAAGAACCCCTCTGGTCTACATTCATCTTTAAATCATAATTGAATTGATCTTCTGGTAGATAGCTTAAGTATGTACTATAAAGTTTTTTAATGAAACCATTTGACATATCTGGAATCGAAAGTTCTTCACGACTGTTTTTAAAAGAATAAATTAAATCAACAATTTCACCGAGGGTAATCTTATGAACGACTGGAATTTCACAAAAATCACCGACCCGATTTTCTTTACCATTCAGTGCATTTATAAGTTCTTCTACTACATCATCAATATAAACGAGGTTCAACACAACGTCAGGATCTCTTACAGTTATCGGCACATCACTGGCTATATTGTGGCAGAATGTGGCTACGGCACTGTTGTAATTAGGTTTGCACCATTTACCAAAGACATTTGGAAAACGATAGACAAGTACTTTTGCTCCTGTCTCACGACTATAGTTAAAAAGAGCTTCCTCTCCTGCCTTCTTACTCCGGCCATACGGATTGTCTAATTCAGCCTGAATAGATGATGAAAACATAACCGGACAGGTGTTTTGATGTTTTTTTAAACAACCCAGTAATTTTGACGTTAAACCGAAGTTCCCTTTCATAAACTCTGAATGTTCTTTTGGACGGTTTACTCCTGCAAGATGAAACACGAAGTCCGCTATTTTGCAGTATTCATCTAATAAGGACGCATCTGTTTCCTTGGTAAATTCAAAGATATTCTCATAATTACGATTTCTTAGTTCCGCTATGAGATTTTTTCCTATAAATCCCCCGGCTCCGGTCACAAGTATATTCATTATTGATTCCAACCTTTCAACTCTTCTTGAACATAATCAACCATTAATAACTTTTCTTTGATTTGTTCAACGTTTAACCTTTCTGTGTTGTGAGAGTTATACTCATCAACCAAAGTTAATTTTTGATCACCTTCTACAAAATACTTGTCGTAATTAAGGTCCCTTTTATCAGCAGGAACTCTGTAGAAGTTCCCTAAATCTTCGGCTACAACATTTTCCTCTCTGGTGAGTAAGGTTTCATATAACTTTTCACCATGTCGGGTACCTATGATTTTTATTTCGTTATCTACGTTGAACAACTCTTTTAATGCTTGCGCTAGATCTCCAATAGTTGAAGCAGGTGCTTTTTGTACCATAATATCTCCTGCTTCGGCGTTTTCAAAAGCATATGTGACAAGTTCAACCGCTTCCTCAAGCGTCATCAAAAATCTTGTCATATTAGGATCAGTGACCGTTAATGGATGTCCTTTCTTAATCTGATCAATAAATAATGGTATCACAGAACCTCTTGATGCCATCACATTTCCATAACGAGTTCCGCAAATAAGTGTTCTATCCGGTTCAACAGTTTTTGATTTAGCCACAAAAACCTTTTCCATCATGGCTTTAGAGATTCCCATGGCATTTATGGGGTAAGCTGCTTTATCAGTCGATAAACAAATGACTTTTTTCACTCCAAATTCAATAGCACTAGTCAGGACATTGTCTGTTCCTATGACATTAGTTTTCACAGCTTCTAAAGGAAAAAACTCACAAGAGGGGACCTGTTTTAGAGCCGCAGCATGAAAAATATAGTCCACACCATGCATGGCATTTCTAACACTATCAATGTCCCTGACATCACCTATATAAAATTTAAGTTTGTCATTCTTATAGCGTCTTCTCATATCATCCTGTTTCTTCTCATCTCTGGAAAAAATACGAATTTCTTGAATATCCGATTCTATAAATGTCCGCATGACAGCATTACCAAAGGAGCCTGTACCGCCTGTAATGAGCAATGTTTTATTTTTAAACATAATATTAATCCCCCACTGAATACTTTAACTAAAATATTTATCCATTTTATTTAAGAGCTCCTGCTTATTAAAATTATTTTCATAATAGTTTCTTGCATTCTCACCTAATTTATCTAATTGGTTAGCTGGTAGTTTTGATAATAATACTATATTTTCCGCTAGTTTCTGTGCGTCTCCGGCATCACTAAAGACACCCGCACTCGCTTCTTTGATTATTCTGTTTGTCTCCCCATTGGAAGAAGCAATAACGGGGATCCCACAAGCCATATAGGACTGTAGTTTGGCCGGTATTGTCATGGAGAATAGCGGATTGTCTTTTAAACACAGCAACGCAGCATCACTAGCTGCTATCATTTCAGGAATTTTAGTTGGCGGCTGTTTGGGAATAAAATTAAACATATCGGATACATTGTTTAATTTTACTAGATCTACCAGCGTATCTTTATATCTTCCATCACCCACTATATTAAACCGAACCTTATGATCCAAACCATATTTTTTTAATTTAAAAGCAACTTCAGGCAATATATCTAAACCCTGAGAAGTTCCAATATTACCTGTGAAAATGATATTAAATGAATTGTCATTTGGAATTTCAGAAACATGTTTTTTTTTAAGCGGCTTATAAAAGTCTTCTGCATACTGGGGCCAGTACTCAATTTTATCCTTTGAAACTCCGCGATTAACGATAGAAGTAATAAAGCTCCTAGATGTTGTAAATATTTTTGTGCAATTGCTGTAAATATAATCAACCATTTTTCCTACCATATTAATTACAAATTTGTTCTTGATCCCTGATAAAATCTCAAAATTTTCCGGCCACAAGTCCTGTACATAAATGTAACATGGAATTTTGTTTTTTTTAGAATACCATATACCCGGCAAAGCCTGTGTCATCGGAGACACTTCAAATATATATACGTAATCAGCTTTGATGGAGGTAAACAGCATCCAGAAGAATCCTGAAACAACAAACGATATATAGTTTAAAGCAAGCATTATTGAACTGTTCCCCCTTGGTATGAGGGGTATTCTTATAATATTAATGCCTTTATAGTTTTCCTTTCTTTTTTTAAATAATCCATACCCTTCAAAATATTTGCCCTGCGGATAGTTTGGAATTCCTGTAATAACCGTTACGTTATAACCACGTTTAACCCATTCCAAACAAATATCATTAATACGAAATTGTTCAGGGTAGAAATATTGCGATATAACCAAAATATGTTTCTTCAATACAGTATGCACCCTTCCGCTTATTTTTCCGTCACAATGATGGATTCTCGAAGGTTCCTAATGCTATAATCTTCTTTATAAGTACTCATACTTTTTTCATATATCAAATTACCAAAAACTTTGTTAACAAGTCTTATTTTTCGGCTCAAAACTATTATAAGGGGATTAAATACCTTCGTCAGTAAAATCTTTTTACCATGCATTTCAGCGATTAATCTGACCATTTCACTCGTCTTAACATATTCATTGTTTTGCGGAAAAAACAATCCATCTTCCTCATTATCAATTATAAGTCGAATAAATTCACAAAGGTTATCAATATGAAGCATACTGCGCTCGTTATCGATATCAGGAAATAAAGGTAAGATTCTAGCTAGTTTAGATAGTTTGGGATAATTCCCTTTGGATCCCCTACCATAAATCATGGGTGGCCTTATGATAGCCACTTTAAAATTATTGCTTTTTAATCTATTCAGCCCTTGTTCTGCTTGAAGCTTGCTGTCCCCATAAAAATTAGCAGGTTTTGGGATTGTACTTTTGTTAATAACACGCGGTTTATTAATTCTGCTACTGTCACCGTACACGATAATACTGCTCATAAATATAAATTGCTTTACACTATCGCATTTCGCTTTCTTCGCAGCTTCTATGGCTAAATCTCGATTCACTTTATAATAAATGGGTTCCATTTTTTGTCTGGCATCTACATGCGCTATACCGACCGTATGTAGCACAACATCATAACCTTCAAACGACATTTCTTTCCATCTATCATCTCTTAAACTAATCGTATCTATGGAATAATGTTCAGGGAATTTGGAAACCCATTTTTTAAATGAAGTTCCAATATAACTATTAGCACCTGTTATTAATATTTTTTTCATATTGAGGACCCCTCTTTAGATGTAGCGACTTCCTCAGCAGCTCCCGAATAAATGTCGACAAGGTTCCTGTTAACGTATCTATCTTCTCCAAACCAAACGACACCAACTGTTCTCACAATTATTTTAAAGTCAAGCCAGAGACTAAAATGTTCCACATAGTAAACGTCTAACTTATATCGATCTTCGAGAGGAATATATATATTGCCACTCACCTGTGCCAATCCGGTTAATCCCGGTTTCATATCAAGCCTTTTAGCAATTTCTTCTGTATAATCATCAAGAGATTGGATACGTTCAGGTCTTGGACCCACCAGACTCATTTCACCCTTTAATACATTTAACAATTGAGGAATTTCATCAATTTTACTTCTTCTGAGAAACTTCCCAATAGCGGTTATACGATGGTCATCCAACATTACTTCCTGGCCTTTAACCATTCTCTCCGATCCGGGTTTCATAGTTCGGAATTTATAAATTTTAAAAATTTTCTTATATTGACCAGGGCGGTCTTGTAAGAAAAAAACAGGGCCAGGTGATGTAACCTTAATCAAAATCACAACTATAATCCAAATTGGTAAAAAGCCTATCAGTACAATTAAAGATATTAATATATCAATAAACCGTTTGATTAATTTTTGTAACTTTTTATTATTCATCGACATACTCGACCTCATAATCAACAGGATTTAAATAACCGTCTTTAAGTTTGATTTTGCCCTTTTCTTCATTTACGTCAGCTGACCAGATTCTTATTATTGTATCTCCATCTCTATAAAAAGCTCCCGGATAAGGATGTGTCACAGCCCTCACCATTTTATCAGCTTCATCCATTGTCATGCTGGGGAATATTTCTCCATCTTCCGGTTTTCTTCTAGGCCACTCCGTCGCTTCTTCTTCATTTTGTTTAGTTAATGTAATATTATTATTAATAATATCATCCCAATACCTAGATATGAGTTTTATGTGCATATCATTTACTTTTTGATAAAGTTCAGTTGCTGTTGTTTTATTATCAAGGGGAATAACCCCCTTCCCAATAATATCTCCGGTATCGACACCTTCATCCATTTTAAACATCGTGACACCAGTTTCTTTAAGACCTTTTATGATTGCCCAGGGGATAGCAGCTCTGCCTCTGCCTTTAGGCAATAAAGTTGGATGCATCCCAATACAACCATAAGTAGGTGTTTCAAGAACTTCTTTTTTAGCAATTTGGGACCATCCAATGATAAATAACCAATCTATGCGATATTTTTTTAATGCTTCAACAACTTCATGATCGTTAATATTATCTATTTTTATAAGCGGAACATTATACCTGCTCGCGATATCATCAAGGTATATTCTTCCTGACTTCTTCTTTGCTTTTTCATCTTTAAGTGTAATGAGCAGGTCCAATTCCCCACCAATCCGATATATCTCTTCAATGCAACTTAATCCTAATTTAACACAAGTTGCAAAGGCCATTTTCTTCATTTTTTTATTTCATCCTCTCCAGCCACTAGAATCCACGTCTAAATACACTCTCAAAGGCTTCAGCATAAACCATTCCTGCCTGGCCGCCACGGTATGCTGCTAAGCCTTTAATAACTTCATTACTTCTAGGGTGAGGATAATCTCGCATGACACCTCTATACGCAGCTAATGCTTCAATCTTTTTATCGACACCTTTTTCTCCAACTTCAATAAATGTATTCGGTGAGAACTGATTCATCGTCTTATTTAAAGCCCATTCCGTAGAAGATGGGACTTCCATAAAGAGTAATTCTTTAAGCGGGGTGACATCAGATCTTCTTTGAAACAGGCGGACAGCAGCCTGACAAGCAAGGGAGGTATGTAAATGATCATTATTTAAATCTGCGGGATGGTGAGTAAATACTACTTCCGCTTTTGTCTCAACTATAGTACGCTCGATAAATTGAACTATCTCTAAATGAGGCACTGTATTGAACTTGATATTAGGGAAATTTCCTTTAATTACATCGTTTATACCTAAGATTTTCATTGACTTGTTTACATCTTGATTAAGTTCATCAGTAGTAGGCCTGTTGTTTCTAGCATCTACTTCACCAGATAATATACAAACATTAACGGAATACCCTTCATTTGCAAGTTTATACATGGTGGCTCCCGCACCTAAAACCTCATCGTCGGGATGTGCAACAACAATCAGATACGACATAGCAAAATAACCTCCACTACATTTAAGGTTCCTGGCGATTCCAATACTCCCTAATAAACACCACAAACACCGAAACCATCCCACCCACAACAGCAGCAATAGCCATATTAAGCAACTTCTTAGGCCCAACCGGATTCTCCGGCACTTCAGCTTCCGCAACAATCATCACATTCTTCTCTCCGACATCCACCGACGTCGCCAGGCGAACTTCATTCAGCTTGTTCAAAAACGCACGATAACTGTTACGGGCACTCTCCAGTTTCTGGCTTAACCGATCATGTTCCAGTTGTTTCTCAACCAGCTGAATCTGAAGATCATCCAGGTTGTTTTGCAGGCTCTCAATTTGCTTTTGCAAAGAAGTCTGTTTCACCTGCAATTCCCGTAATTCGATCATTAACTCATGAGACTTTCCTTCTAGTGCCACATAGGATTGATTTAATTGCTCCGACTCAATTTTCAAGCTGGACAGATCCTTCAGACTCTCACTGGACTCAGATAGTTCATTTAAGAGCGGATGATTGGCCAGCGAATCCTCCGTGACCACTTTTTGATCCATATTGGCCAACTGTTGCGTGGATTTCTCATAGGCTGCCAGTTTGCTATCAATTAAAATCTGATTCTCAAGAAGCTCCGTTTTAAATTCCGTCAATTTTTTAAGTTTGGCGCTGATTTCCTGCTCAAGTTCATCCACGCCGTTAGGCTGCTGAAGGAAAGCCTTCCATTCCTCTTCAACCTGCTTGTAATGTTTTTCTTCCTCTATTAATTGTTCTTCGATATAGGTAACGGATTTTTGTATCTGTTTTCGGCTCTGTTCTGTCACAAATTGCGTGAATTGTCGAGAAACGGAGTTGACAATATCAGCTGCCAGAGCCGGGTTGGTATGCTGTACTTTGACTTCCATTAAGTTTGTGTTATTGGGAACATTAATATGGATCATATTTTTAAGCTGTTCCGGTGTGATCCCGTATTGATCTTCCAGGTTCAGTTCATGGACCACCTGTCGCATCATGGACACACCTGTTATTTGCGTCTTATATGTATCCATCGTGAGGCTAGGGTATTCCGCCAGGGAAGACAGCATATCCTCAAGGGTATTTCCCTGGGCTGCCGGCCTCCGATTGATATCCTGGACCATCAGGGTCGCTTTGGCTTCATATTGCGGATCGAGTACGAAGAAACTTAATATGCCGCTGGCTACTACGGCAAAAGCGGTTATCAATATAATCAACCATTTACCGCGCCAGATAATGTCTATGAGTTCTCGTAAGCTGATTTCTTCTTCCATGATGACCTCCGGGTTATGTATCGTCAAATCGACAATTGTTTAGTATGTTTCGACAATGATTATTCTACCATATCTCCCGGAGGCAGGAAATGCTAATTTTGTATATTTCGGTTTTGTTCACGCTACGTTTCTGTTACACCCATACCCGTGGGTATGGGTGTAACAAGCGTTCCAATCCGTCGTTATTTTCACTTCTACAATTTATCTCATAGAGGACTCCCACCATTGTCGCCTTCTACCAATCTGACAGAGGGGAGTCCTTTTCATCTTCTTTCGTCTAAACCTAATCCATAAACCCAACAGCTTGCATCAATTTCTCAATAAACGCCGCTGACTCAGCCCGGGTGGAATGAGCCTGCGGACGAATCTGGCCCTGGTAACCGCTCATCAAACCTTTTTCAATCGCCGTTGCAATCTCATTTCTCGCCCAGGCATCCACCTGTTCATGATCCTCATAACCCGTCAGCACAATCTCCTGTTCCGTCTCATTCATGGTCATGTCCTTACCCGCATACCGGGCCGCACGTACCATAATCGCAGCCGTTTCCTGCCGGGTAACCAGACGATCCGGTTGGAAGGTGCCATCCATATACCCTTCAATTAATCCCGCTTCCACCGCAGCATTGACATATCCCGCAAACCAGTCATTCTGTTTCACATCTGTGAACGGAGACTCACCCTCAACTTCCACAAGTCCCAGAGCCCGGACCACCAGCGTGGCTAGTTGCGCACGGGTCAGATTCTCCTGCGGGCGATATTCCGTTTCTGTCATCCCCTCAACAATCATTTTGGATGCCAGCTTCTCAATCGTATCCTGTGCCCAGTGACCCTCAATATCATGGAAGGTCTTCGTTCTGCTCACAACCGTATAGGTGCTATTTCCATTTCGCTTCACAATCGCATACACCCCATCCTCTGTTTCCGTGAATACGGTGGGGACGGGAATCAATCGTCCGCTCTTGTCATCATACATGACACCGACCATGTTGTCCCTCTCGGCCGACCCGTCTACCTTCAGCATCCGGTCTACATAAGTGTAACCAAATGAGGTAATGGTTTTTGTATTTGTACCTGCGGTGACCCGTAAATTAAAATCGATATATTCAGCAACAACGAGAGCCTGTGCTTCCGCTGCTTTTTGCTTCACTTTGTCAGCCGTCTCCGGAACCGCTTTGTTAATCATAAGTTCAATCTGTAAATCATCCGTCTCAGTTCCCATCTCTTCTGCCAGCTGATCCAGGTCCAGTACCTGACCCGGTAACAGATAAATGCCATTGGATGTCCAGACCGCCAGTGTTTTATTGTTTTCCTGAAGGGCTCTGAACGCATCGTCCGGTAAGTTGATGGTAAAATCATCGGAGTCTTGTTCTACTTTCAGTAAAACAATGTCATGATCTGATTCGGATTGTTCCAGCCGTTCAATAAACGCCGCCGCATCCACGTTAACCTCGGTTCTGGAACGACCTTCTTCCGTTGTTGTCTGTTCCACCTGGGCAGCGGCAGAGACATCGATCACCTCACCGGACATTATCCAGTCAACTCGATCTTTACCCGGAGGCAACAGCGCTCCACCGCCACCACCTCCGCCTCCTGCTCCACCACCGCCGGCACCCCCGCCGCCGGCTCCACTTTCAGCGATGACATCAACATCCTTTGATAGAATCGTGACTCCCAATGCGATTACTTCGATGGTGACCTGCCCTTCAGCATGAGCCGTCAAACTATTGCCTGACAGAGACGCAACCGATTCATCTGATACCGTCCACTTCACATCATCCGTCAGATCAAGTTCGCTCCCCTGATAATTCACAGTAAATGTATAACTCGCCGTTTCTCCTGCCGTTACAGCGTCGGGGCCGTTAATCGCCGCCCCCTTGCCACGGGCGACTCCTGAAATTAAAGCATCCCGGGCATCCCCATCAGGATCAATCGCATCATTTAAACGGTCTTTGATCTGGAATAATCCGTCAATTCCGATCCCAATCCCTTCATATAATTTCCCGTCCAAATCTTCATACCCATCCGCAATCGTCCACTCAATCGCTTCCTGTACCACCTGATCAAACGTGGCTTCATCTCCGGATATCATCGTTGCCGCAATCACCGCTTCCAGCTTTGTTTCAAACGTATCGATAAAACCTAGCATCGTATCTACCGTGACATCCCCGCCAAAAACAGCATCAAATTCATCCGCGTATGTCTCTCTGAAATCGTCAATGGCATCCTTGAAATCCGTCTGCGGCGTTGCATAGATGATATTGACCAGATCGGTGATGATACTTTCAGCCGCACCCTGATCGCCGGTCTTATGATTAATATTTTCAAACACCGTTTCTCCAAAAATGTCTTTCCATTCCTCCATCGACAAATCTGCCGCTCTTTCTCTGGCCTTATAAATTGCCTCTTTCTCCTGATCGTTCAGGTAATTATAGATACGAGTCAGGCGATCTGCCAGGCTGTCAACTGTCGTCGCTCCATTGACAATACTTCCAAAACTAGTAACAATAAGCATAAAAGTTAATATCATACTCGTCCATTTTTTCATGAAAGACACCTCCGTTAAGTTGTACATGTATGCCGCATGCGATTCACAACAAGGGGTATAACCGGCCATCGCAGATGGTTATGATCATGAATAAGAATTTTTTTGAAGGGGATGCGATATCATGGCTATTTTGAAAAAGAAACTGGTGCTGATCTTGACCTCGGTATTTCTGATCGTGGCCTCCTCCGGCTATCTGGTCTATCACTATTTTTTCAACCGGGATGTTACACCGGAAGACGTCCACGTCAGTGAAGAATTCTTTGATTTCTCATCCGTGATCGACGATAATCCGGTTCAGACAGACAATTCACCAACACCGGCACTTTCCGGCGATCCGACAGCACTGTCAGATCAAGCGCCGAGTCAACAGACAGGCCGGCAAGACACAGATCGTCATGACCGTTCGTCATCGTCGCAACCCGTCACAGCACCAGGTGAAGAAAACTCCCCTTCCTCAATTCAAACCAGGCACACAAACGCTGTTGAAAAAATCCAGCCTGACTCCCAATCGATCGAACAAAAAATCCGAGACAAATACTATGTAAAATTCAACCGGTTAAAAAACCTGGCCAACGCCCGCCTGGACGAGCTGTTCGCCAATGGTTATGCCGAATATAAACAAAGTAAAAAAACAGGAGAACCGCCGGTCGCTGATGTGATTTCCAGGTACAGCAGTGCCGCGAAGAAATTGCAAAAACAGGTGGATGCCACTTTTTATCTCCTGTTAGATCAGATGAAAAACGAATTAAAAGCAAACGGACTACCCATGGATCTAGCCGATGAAGCCGAAGCCACCTATCGCAAGTTAATCGAACAAAAAAAGGCGGAACTTAAAAACCGGGTGATGAAAGATTAGCCGCCTCCGCCTATTTTATCTGTATCCCAGCAGCCAGAACTTCCTTTTCTGCGGCCGCACCGGTTCCTCCACCCAGAACTCCCTGCCGTAAGCCACATACTCCGCATTCCGTTTCATCATGGTGACGAAAGAATGGCCGGCAAACTGGGCAATGGTGCGATAGGCATCAGACAGACAAGGCGGTCGTTTCTTGTCATCGTGGGCATCGGATGCCAGCAAATGAAGCAATCCGTAATCAAACATCTTTTTCGTGAATTTTTTGACTTTTTTACCGAATAGACCGGTCACACTGCCTGCGTTGACCTGTGTGATGACACCGTTTTTAACCAGTTCATAGAGTTGGGCGGGATGTTTATGAAAAAAGACTGAGCGTTCCGGATGAGGGATAATCGGCGTATAACCGGCCAGTTTAATCTGATAAACCAGGTTGTTCAGATGATGTGGAATCTGTTGAAAAGGAAGTTCCAGCAAGACATACTTACTGTTCAGTCCGAGAGGCAAGAGCTGCCCATCCTGCAGTTGATCGATCAGATCGTAATGATAATGGGCTTCCATTCCCGGAAGCAGCCGCAGTGGGATGCCTCTCTCTTCAATCGCCTGATTGACTTCCATCACTTTCTCTTTAATGCGTGACGGATCCGTTCGATAGGACTCATTATAATGGGGTGTGGCCACGATGGTGGTAATTCCGTCCTCAACCGCCACTTCCGCCATGCGAACCGACTGTTCGATGTCCTGTGACCCATCATCCAGCTGCGGTAATATGTGACAGTGTATATCGATAATCGCAAATCACCTCGCTCCCCCCTGCCAATCGTACCGGGACAATCGTTACAATAAATATGCTATCACAGGCCCTTTCAAGGAGTAAAATGTTTAAATTGTAAAATATTGTTGAATAGCCTATTTATTTATCTGATTTTTTTGACAAAAAATGAGACCTCTTTTTAAGAGATCTCATGTCATGGTTGTGTTATTTTATGATTCCTGTTCATAGTGATAATACTCGTAGTATCCGTTGTGATCCAGTTTGCGATTATTCAGCACCGTCCCGAGGATTCGTGCATGCACATTTTCCAATAGGTGCTTCGCTTTGACTGCCATATCTTTATTGGTTTTGCCGGCATGGATCACAAGCACCACCCCGTCGACATAACCGGCCAGTATCTGTGCGTCGGTGACAGCCACCACGGGAGGGGCGTCAATCAAGACATAGTCATAGTCACTGACGACATTTTTCACAAATTGGGACATCTTTTTGGAAGCCAGTATTTCAGCGGGGTTGGGCGGAACGGGGCCTGACGTAACCACATGGAGGTTGTTCACGCCTGTTTTCGTGATAACCTCTTCAAGCGTGTTTACGCCCGCCAGCATATTGCTTAACCCCCGGTGATTGGGGACGCGAAAATAATGATGAACCGTCGGCTTTCTCATGTCGGCATCGATCAGTAGCACCTTTTTTCCGGACTGAGCCAGCACGACCGCCAGATTCGTAATGGTGGTAGACTTGCCTTCCGCCGGTCCAGAGCTGGTCACCAGAATAGACTTGACTTCACGGTCGACGCTGGCAAACTGCAGGTTGGTACGTAACGTCCGATAGGCCTCGGAAGCGTTTGAGCGTTCATCGCGAAAGGCTACCAGTGTTCTGAAGCGATCTGATTTTTTTCTCTTATTTCTTTTCATTGATATCACTTCCTGCCGCCAGTTCTGCCGACACCTGCGTGTTCGGATAGGTGGAACCGGCATGGGCGGTTTTGGTTTCTTCAATTTTTGGGATGCTTCCCAGCACCGGCAGATTCAACACGCATTCAACATCCTGCTCTGTATGGAGGGTGTTGTCCAGAAACTCCAGCAGAAAAATGATGCCCAGGCTTAACATGATGCCGACCACAAACGCAATCATGATATTCAATCCGGGTTTGGGTTTAACGGGAGCCGGGTTTTCCCCGACGTTGGCCGTATTAAGGATCTGGACATTATCCACGTTCATGATGTTGACAATTTCCTTTTTAAAAACCTGTGCGACACCATTGGCAATGGTCGCCGCCATTTGCGGGTCCGGGTCCTGGACGGTGATGGAAATGACCTGTGAGTTTTTCACGGGGCTGACCCGTACTTTCTGCGTTAGCTGACCGGCGTTCATGTTAAGGTCGAGATCCTGCACGACCAGTTCCATGATGCGCGGACTTTTGATGATCACACTGTATGTATCCACCAGTTTGAGGTCTGTATTGATGTCACTGAGATTGTAGATGTTTTCGGGATTGCGTTCCGACTTGTTGACCAGCAGTTGCGTTGATGATTCATAGATGGGTGTGATGTAGAAATAGCTGATGATGGCTGCTGTAATGGAGCTGAGAAGGGTAACCACGAGGATGATCCAGATGCGTTTCTTAATGATACGGAAGATATCTCTCAGATCAATTTCCATGTAATCTTGATTGGATTCCATATGAGCCCTCCGTCCCATGATGCATGATGTGGTTTTTGTCGAACTATGTATAAAAAGAAAGAAAATGGAATTTTTGTTTACTAATATTTAGAATATCAATACTATTTTATAAATTCAAGTGAATTTTTACGGGTACGGGCAGGGGACAGGACGTGTTACAACCATACTGGCGGGTATGGTTGTAACACGGTGTGCCTGTGCGGATTGAGGTCAAAACACCTCAATTATAAATCCACTTCTCCTCAAGCGCCTCAAATTCCCCTTTTAAGATCATCTCTTCCATCCACAGGTCGACCCAGTTGGCAAAGATGGGATCGCCGCGGTGCATCAGATACCCCTTCTGATTAATGGTGAACGGATTGTCACTCAAAGCTGCATACAGGCGGGGGTCCTGATTGGCATACAGAATCGCTTCAATATTGTCGGTAATCATGACATCATACTCCCCGGAAGCAATCAGGCCGGGGATATCGAGATTGTTTTCCACAACCGTCACCTGGGCCTGTTTAATGTTGGCATTGACAAACTTCTGATTGGTTCCACCGGGATTGACCGCAATTTTGACATCCGGTTGATCAATATCTTCCAGACTCTGATATTTATCCTTATCTTCCGCCCGGATCAGCGGTGATTTGCCAAAGGTCATATACGGTTGGGACAGATGGGCGGTTTTCTGGCGCTCCACATTGCGGCTGATGCCACCCATCGCGATATCGAATTTGTCGGCCAGCAGATCATCCATCAGCGTAGGCCAGGAGGTCTGGACAAACCGGACCTCGACGCCCAGATCCCGGGCCAGTTTTTTGGCTGCGTCGATGTCAAACCCTTCGTACTCGCCGGTCTCCGGATTGAGATAGGTGAAGGGTTTGTAATCGCCGGTTGTCCCGACGCGGATATACCCCCTTTTTAAAATCGTATCCAGGCGGGACTCGATATGGACGGTGTGGGCTTCAGGATCCCAGGAGACCTGGCGTCCAAGTGCCTCACCCAGTGAGCGGGCCGATACGATGGTGGTTCCGTTGATTAGTTGGCCGTTGATATGATGGACATCGGCTTCAACTGTAACGTGATTGGCCCCCTGCTGCGCGTCGGCTTCAGGTAATAAGATACCTGATATGAATCCGGTGAGTAGAAGCGTGATGGCCAGAAATGTTTTGAAAATCGGGCTGGTTGGTTTCATGTCAGATGCATCCATCCTTTCTTATTTAATATGAAGATCAATCCCTAATAGGGTGGCAATCCCCTTTCTACCGCCAGAATACTTGAAAACATGCCCATGATCATGAACAGTACGACTAATAAGATGACCCAGATCCTGTGTTTCATCTGTCCCCTCCCCATTTCGTGAGATTGATAGATTTGTAAAAAAAACAGCTTTGTCTATCATATCAACGGTTGTTTAAGTAATCAGTCGAAATATAGGAGGGACGGTGTGACAAAAAATTGGGTTAAGCGGCGATGATAAGAATTTTGTAGTTTTATGGTTTTTCAGGCAGACCTATGTTTCGGGAAATTTTGCAAGGGAAAAAGACGTTTTCCAGGGGATGGTTGTGAAGAGAATAGGAGGATGGATGTTACAACCATACCCGCGGGTATGGATGTAACAAAGTTTATTAAAATAGGGATTGTGACAGGCCCTGGTTCTCTGGTACTATGAATAAGGTGGGACTAAACGTTGATATCGGATCCGATTACATATCAGGTCAGGATAAAAAAAGAGAACCTGACCCGTCCCCATTTTCCTCTCATCTAACCCTGCCCGGGGTTTACTCATTCATCCGTTTAACTTGCTGGTCTATGTGTCTATCCCTATCAATATGAATTAAATAGATAAAATTTGATAGGACGCTTGTGCAATTATTCATATTTTATTTCATAAAGGGGGAGCTTTAATGAACGGTTTACGCAACAAACTGATCTTAATCGCCGTTGTTGCGCTGGTATCTTTTTCAGGTACCGTATTTGCCATGACCCAGACCGATGTGCTGGAAAAGTTTGAGCAGCTGCTGAACCGGAGTGCGGAAGCAACGAAAGAAGCGAAGCTGGCTGAAATTGAACCGGAGATCCAGAAGTTAAAGCAGGAAGTTATGCAGGAAATCCAGAAGGAAATGGATGAGGCAAAACTGGAAACGGACCAGGAAGTGGAACAATATGTGGCCAAACGACTGGAAGACTATAAAAAGAACATCGAAAAAATCAAAGAAGACCTGAAGAAGGAATTGAAAGATAAACAGAAACAGGTCATCGAAAACCAGCAGGATCAGATTGATGATCAATTCTCGCAATATGAATCGGAGCTTTATCAGAGTTTACATGATCGTTTAAATTAACCATTTGAGTTAAAAAAGAAGAGGGAAAGCTTTCCCCCTTCTTCTTTTTATATTTTAAGCAATTATTGATCGCTCTAACGCAGCACTTCACGCGCGATCACAACCCGCTGGACTTCACTGGTCCCTTCAAAAATTCGGTTAATCCGTGCATCCCTGAGCATCCGCTCAACCGGGTACTCTTTGATATACCCGTTTCCGCCCAGCACCTGCATCGATTCATTAATGATCCAGTCCGCTTTTTCAGAAGCATAAGCCTTGATGATCGACGCTTCCATGTTGAACGGTTTTCCCTGTTCCAGAAGGTCAATCGTTCGAAAAAGCATCGACTCCATTGCGTAGATTTCCATTTTCATTTCGGCAATTTTGCTCTGGATCATTTGAAAGTCGGCGATCGGTCTCCCGAATTGTTTTCTTTCTTTCGCATAATTGACGGCCAGTTCGAACGCCCCCTTCGCGGCACCCAGAGCTCCGGCCGCAATGGATAGCCGTCCGTTTTGCATCACCCGCATCGCCGTTTTGAAACCCTGCCCCACTTCTCCGAGTATCTGGCTTTCATGGACTTTGACATCCTCCAGAATCACTTCACTGGTCTCCGAGCCGCGAATCCCGAATTTATCTTCGATTTTTCCAATCGAGAGCCCGGGTGTATCTTTTTCAACAATAAAGGCCGTGATGCCTCCCCGCGCTCCCTTGCTTAAATCGTTGGCCGCAAAAACAACAATAACACCGGCTGAAGGGGCATTGGTAATAAAACACTTCGTTCCGTTGAGAACCCAGTATTCCCCCTGCTTTTCCGCTCGGGTTCGCAAACCGGCTGCATCGGAACCCGCTCCCGGTTCCGTGATCGCGAAGGCACCCAGATATGTCCCCTCCGCCAGCGGTTTTAAATAGGCCTTCTTTTGTTCCTCAGAACCTGATACATTGATACTATTGGACGCAATCGTGGTATGGGCACCGATCACGGAAGGCAGTGAACCTTCCACTTTCGCCAGTTCTTCGATCATCATGTAATAGGCTCGCCATCCGAACCCACTGCCTCCGTACTCCTCTGAAAAAGGGACACCGAACAATCCCATCTTTGCTGCTTCCTGCATAAGCGTTTCCGGTATTTTGTGATGTCGGTCAATGGCCTCTGCTTCAGGTGCTAGTTTTTCTCTGGCAAAACGTTCAATGGTCTCTCTAAAAATTTGCATTTCCTGATTCATCTTTAATCACCCGCTCATTAGTATTCGTGTTGATGAAACATGATTCAAAAATTAACGCAATTACATCTAAAATATCCTGTGATACTTCTAATTGATTCCAACATATACCTGTTAATGAATATACATTCATATACGTGATTAATATAACACCTATAACCTTATTTAACCCTTTTATAATAAGGTGAATGATTATTCATTATTTTTATAAATAATATGCTGAACAGTTGATTTTGTCAATATTTAATTGCTAGTTGAAATGTTTATTATTTTTTGATAATTTAATATTAAAGCTGTTATTGAATATACATTCACTTTTGTTGAGGAGGAAAATAAATGAATTTCGCTGATACCATTACCCGGATCGCCAGTGAGAATCCTGAAAAATCTGCCGTCGAAACACCTGATATCCGGCTTTCTTATCTGGAACTGGAACAAAAAATTAACCAGACTGCAAACGCTTTCAAAACGATCGGTTTAGAAAAAGGTGAACGCGTCCTCATCCAGATTTCAAACCGGCCGGAATTTATGTACTGCTATTTTGCGGCAATGAAAATGGGAGCGATCATTGTCCCGATCAACCCGCTGTATACCCCTTCAGAAATCTCTTATATCGCGGAAAACAGCGAACCTGCCATTTACGTGTGTGAACATAGCAGCCAGGGAAACATAAGAACCGTCGAAGAGAAATCAGCGAAACTGATTAAAAGCCTCGTGCTTGATCATGAGGATGAAGATATGAACTTCCAGAACTGGATTGATCGACAGGCTCCCGATTATACCCGTGCCGATTTTGACGAACATGATGTATGCGAAATTCTGTACACCTCCGGGACGACAGGAAAACCGAAAGGTGCGATGTTGACGCACCACAGCCTGTACACGAACGCCGACACCTATAAAGAGACGATGCAAGTGGTTGAGAGCGACAAATCCTTGATCGTGGCACCGCTTTACCATGCCGCCGCCCAGACCAATTGCATGAATACCCTGGTTCTGGCAGGTGCGACCAATTTTCTGTTGCCTAAATTTGACCCGAAAACTATCTTGCAAACGATTGAGGAAGAAGAAATCACCTATTTCTTCGGGCCGCCGACCATGTATACCATCATCCTGAATAATCCGGACCTTGAAAAATATGATCTGAATCTCCGTATCGCCTTTACCGGCTCTTCTCCGCTACCGGTTGAAGTGTTTCACAAATGGAAGGACATATTTGGATTTGAGATACTGGAAGGATACGGACTGTCCGAGTGTTCGCCGGTTGTGACCATGCATACACCGGACGGCATCAAAAAGCCGGGTTCGATCGGTCCGACCATTGATGGGGTTGAGGTCAAGATTGTCAATGAAAACGGGGAAGAATTGCCGAATGGAGAAGTGGGCGAACTGATTGTGAGAGGCCCCAATGTGATGAAAGGTTACTGGCGACGCCCTGACGCCACAGAAAAAGCGATCCGCAACGGATGGTTCCACACGGGTGACCTGGGCTACCGGGATGATGATAATTTCTTCTATATTGCGGACCGTCAAAAGGATATGATTAATCGGGGCGGCATGAAAATCTATCCGCGCGAAGTGGAAGAGGTGTTGTATCAGCATCCTCAGGTCCTGGAAGCCAGCGTGATCGGCGTACCGGACCCGGTTATGGGAGAAGAAATCAAGGCCTGCATCACCCTGCGCAATCCTGAGGATTCGATTGATTTTGATGCATTGTCTGAGTTCTGCAGAAAACATCTGGCTCCGTATAAAATCCCCCGGCTGTACGAAGTCCTGGATGAGATGCCGAAAACACTGAGCGGGAAAATCAAGAAGACGGATCTTCGTCAGTGGCATGAGCAGAAAGCGGTACAGTAAAGCTTTTTTATGAAATAAGCAGCTTGTCGGCAGGTCTATTTGCCGGCAGGCTTTGTTATAGTTCAGGAAACTATCGATTTGAAATCCCGATCGGCCAAGAATGACAGGGAAGACATGGTTTCCGAATCTACAGGTTGACGCGACAGGGGGAATGATGACAGGATGACCGTTAGGTAGAAATAGTGGGCGCGTGATCGAATACTTCGCATAATATCGGAAAAAAATTCCGTTATCCTAACCGACTTGCGAATTTCGGCTCCTGAGAGACTATCATAAAACAACGACCTGCGCTTATCTGCAGGTCGTTGTTTTTTTCACATCATTTCACACATTTCAAATCCCATCCGACTTGCCACACTCCAACAACCCCTGAATAAACAGCTTGTAAGCCGGTTCCACCATCTGGATTAATGGGTACTCCTTGGTTGATAGCACCCAGGATGTGACCATTTCATCCAGCGTGCCGAAAATCATCTTACGGCTGTTGCGACTGGAAACATCCTTTCGAAAATGCCCCTGTTCCTGCCCCCGCTCCACAACCGATTCAATAATTCTGAAGTACTTCTGAATCCCCGGTTTCATCCCTTCACGAACATTCTGTTCTGATTGACGGGATTCAATCTGGATCACACGGGACAAATGAATATCCCGGCCGAAAAAATCAAAATGATTGCGCACCAGTTCCAGCAAGGCCAGCCTGGCGTCGTCATAATAACGAATTGCCTGCTCCACCTGCTCGGCAAACTTGTTGTGAATCGTATCATGAAACAGGGTGATCAATATATCTTCCTTATTTTTAAAATAGAGATAAACGGTACCGTCACCGATGCCGGCGCGTTTGGCTATTTTCGAAATAGACGCGCCGTGGTATCCCGATTCTGCAAATACAATTTTGGCAGCTTCAAGGATGATTTCTTTCTTGTCACCATTTCTTTTGGACATAGTCTTATCCTTTCATACAATAGATTCGGAGTAAAATTCTAATTCCATAATACCCTGAAAAATGGCAGAATTCAAAACAGTCCCGTCCATCTTTTACTTGTAATACTCGTAAAATCCTTTTCCCGTTTTAACACCGAGATGCCCTTCAGCAACCATTTTTTTTAACAGATGGGAGGGTTTCAAAGATTCCTTTCCCGTTTCTTGATAGGCGGATTCCATAAAATAAAGCAATGTATCGAGGCCGATATAATCGGACAGGGCCAGCGGTCCCATCGGATGCCGCATCGATAACTTGATGGCCTCATCAATGTCCTCTCGGCTGGCGATGCCCGCTTCAAGCGTATGCATCGCCTCATTCAGCATGGGGGTGATGATACGATTGACGACAAACCCGGATACATCCTTCACCTTGATCGGCTTTTTGTTTAAACGCTCGATGAACGTCACCACCCGGTTGATCGTATCGTCATCCGTTTTTTCTCCCTGAATCACTTCCACGAGGGGCATCACCGGTGCCGGGTTAAAAAAATGGGTCCCGACCACCCGTTGAGGCCTTGTACAGGCCGATGCGATTTCCGTCACAGATAGGCCGGATGTATTGGAAGCGAGAATCGCATTCTCCCTGACCACGTTTTCAAGAGCGCAGAAAAGGGACTGCTTCACTTCCAGACGTTCGGTGACCGCTTCAATCACGATGTCGGTGTCTTGAAGATCCGTTAAAGCAGCACCGGCTATTAAATTGTTTGTAAACACATCCATCTGTTCCGCCTGGTCGTGTTTGTGACACCATTTTTCCAGATTTGCGATGATTTTCGCATAAGATTGCTTCAGTCCGGCTGTATCGATGTCATGGATGACAACGCGATATCCAGCCTGAACACAGACCTGCGCAATCCCGGAACCCATGATGCCAGAACCGACCACGCCTACTTGTTTCACTGTTTGTTCCGTATGTGTTGGTGTCATAATACCTCCATGTCTACCTTATTCATTAAATGATAGAATCAAGCCCCTTTTTAAAGGTTCAGATTCTCAATGACCACAGCACCACCCATGCCGCCACCAATACACAGTGTGGCAACCCCGTAGCGTTGTTGTGTCGTCTCCAGCGCATTCATCAGGGCGAGAATCAAGCGGACGCCGGTGGCGCCTACGGGATGACCGATGGCGATGGCACCGCCATGAATATTCACTTTTTTCAAATCCAGACTTAACAGATTGATACAGGCCAGGGACTGGGCAGCAAAGGCTTCATTTAATTCAAACAAATCGATATCTTCCAGTGTCAAACCGGCTTTGTCCAGGGCCTTTGGGACGGCATAGACCGGACCCAATCCCATTCTTTCCGGTTCCAGCCCGGCGAAAGCATAGGACAGAATGCGGGCACGAGGCTTATAATCCAGTTCCTTTACTTTCCGCTCACTCATTAACACCATCGCCGCCGCAGCATCATTCAGGCCACAGGCGTTTCCGGGAGTGACCGTTCCGTCTTTCTCAAAGGCCGGCCTCATCTTTGCCAGCCGATCGAGGGTCAGGGTCGCATCAGGACCGTCATCGGTGGTGACCAGCTGTTCCTTTCCCTTTTTATCCCGGATTATGACCGGGACTATCTCCCTGTCAAAAATTCCTTTGCCCCGTGCGTCACAGGCACGTTGATGACTCATCATGGCGAATACATCCTGCTGCTCCCGGGTAATGCCTGTTTCCCTTGCGATCACTTCAGCGGTTTGCCCCATCATGAGATGCACATTGGGGTCCTCCAGCATTTCCCACAGGCTGTCGATGATCGTCTGGTGCCGCATGCCATAACCTTCCCGGGCCCCTCTCATGATATAGGGAATCTGACTCATGTTTTCCGTTCCCACCACCAGGTTTACATCGGCATCTCCGGCTCTGATTCCCTGAAAGCTGTTAACGACAGCTTGCATGCCTGATGCACAATTGCGATTCACCACATAACCCGGGATTTCTTTGGGAAAACCAAGGTCCAGCGCCGCGGTACGCCCGATATTGGGGGAGTTGGTCGGTTGGGCGGCACAGCCGGCGATGATTTCGTCAATGATATGGACATCCAGCTGTGTCCGTTCCTTCACTTCAGCCATGACCGTTTTGGCCAGGTCTTTGGCCGAAACATCTTTTAACGACCCTAGAAAATCGCCGACCGGTGTTCGGACTCCGTCAATAATATAGACATCTTCCATCGTACAGCCCTCCTGCACAATTCATTTATTTATGCTTTTTTTCCAGAAACCTGCGCACTCTTTCTTTCTTGTCTTCTGTTTCAAAACACGCGCCAAACAGTTCCGCCTCGACCCGATATCCCTCTCTGGCCGATGCAAGAAATCCCGTGTTAATGGCACGCAACGCATAGGAAATGGACGTCGATCCGTGTCGCGATATGTTATCTGCCAGTTTTCGGGCTTCTTCAAAAAGCTGCTCCTCCGGATAGACACCATCCAGGATTCCCAGTTGCTCCGCTTCCTCCGGACCGATTCGTTCTCCGGTGAGAATCATCCGCTTGGCTTTGGATAATCCGACCACTTTGGGCAAACGCTGTGTGCCCCCCGCCCCCGGAATCAGGCCCAGTGTGATTTCCGGAAATCCATACACACTGTTGGCCGCCCCCAGACGGATATGGCAGGCCAGTGCCAGTTCCAGTCCGCCGCCAAGGCAGGCCCCTTCAATTAAGGCAATCACCGGTTTAGAAAAAGACTCGATTTTGTCCATTAACTGATAACCCAGGTAGGAAGCCTCCGTTGCTTTATCCCGGGTTTCAATTTCGTTGAATTCATTCAACTCGGCGCCGGCCATAAAATGGCCGTTACTTCCCCTGAGCAGGACCACTTTCACATCGGGATGTTTTTCAACCTCGGTGAAGGCTTCTTTGAGATCCTGCATGGTCGGGGTACTCAGGGTATTGACCGGCGGATTGTTTATCGTTAACACAGCCATGCTGTCTTGTATGTCCATCTTGACTTTTTTGTCTGTATGAAGATTGGTTTTCATCATGTATTCCTCCTGATCCCTGTCTTTGTCCCTTTATCCTCCCAGATACAGCTGCCGTACACGATCATTGTCCCGGAGTGCTTCCGATTCGCCTTCGAGGGCCACTTCCCCATTTTCCAGTACATAGGCATAATCTGAAATTTCCAGGGCCTTTCTGGCGTTCTGTTCCACCAGCAAAATGGTAATCCCTTCCCGGTTGATCGATTGAATAATATTGAAAATCTCTTTGACCAGAAGCGGGGCAATCCCCAGGGATGGTTCATCAAGAAGCAGAACCTTCGGTTGGCCCATCAATGCCCGGCCGATGGCCAGCATTTGTTGTTCACCGCCACTGAGTGTTCCTGCTTTCTGGTGCATGCGTTCCTTAAGTCTGGGGAAATAATGAAACGCTCTTTCCATCCCCTGTTTGATCTGGTCTCGATCTTTAACCTGGTAGGCGCCGATGCGAAGGTTTTCTTCGACTGATAGCAGCGGGAAGACCCTTCTTCCTTCCGGGCAATGAATGATGCCTTTTTTGACAACATCACCGGGAGACGTTCTTAACATAGAACCCTGCTGATATTCATAGACTCCCTGCTTTGGGTTGATTAGCCTTGAGATCACTTTTAATGTGGTGGATTTGCCGGCCCCGTTCGCCCCTAACAGCGAGACGATGCTCCCTTTTTTCAGTTCGATAGAAACTCCCCGCAGGGCATGGACATGACCGTAATAACTGTGGATATCAGTCAGCTTCAACATCGGCATCCATCTCCCCCAAATAGGCTTCAATCACGACCGGATCATTCTGCACATCACCGGGTTGACCCTCTGCAATCTTTTGACCAAAGTTCATCACAGTCACGTAATCGGACACTTTCATAACCAGTGACATGTCATGTTCAATCAAGAGAATGGTATAATTCATCTCATTTTTTAAACGAAGGATCAAGTCACTGATCCGCTCGGTTTCCACCGGATTCATGCCCGCAACCGGTTCATCAAGTAAAAGTAGCCTGGGATCAGCCATCATCGCCCGGCCGATATCAACCATTTTTTGATACCCAAACGAAAGGTTGGACACTTTCTCGTCGGCCAGGTGGGTCACCCCCAGCAGTTCCATCACTTCAAACGCTTTTTTTCGCGAGGCCGCTTCGGACCGGCGAACGGACGGCAAATTGAATGAGATGGAAAAAATGTTACGTTTTGTTATCGGATGCAAACCGGTGAGCAGGTTGTCCATCACCGTCATTTTTGAAAAAAGCTCCACGTTTTGAAAACTGCGTGCGATGCCTTCATGGATGACCTGATGCGGTTTGCGTTTCAATAGATCGACGCCGGCAAACGTCATCGATCCCTGAGTGGGTGTATAGAACCGGCTGATACAGTTGAATATCGTGGTTTTGCCGGCGCCGTTGGGTCCGATAATGGAATAGATGCTGCCTTCCGGAACATGAAAAGATAATTGGTTAATGGCCGTCAGTCCGGCAAATTGTACGACTACATTTTCAAAATCGAGCACCGTTAAACGCCCCCTTTCACCCGGTCATCCTTCCCCGGAACCCTGACGTGATTGACCAGAGAGACAAGCCCTTCGGAACGATACATAATAATCAGAATAATAGCGATGCCAATCACAATGTTGGTCACCCCGATAAACGCGTCCGTAAAGTGGGGAATCACCGTAAACAGGACTGCCCCGATCACCGCTCCCGGAATAGAGGCGAGGCCACCTACGACCACCATCCCCAGAATCAGGAGCGAGGTCAGGATGGTAAAGTCCTGGGGACTGACATAGCCGAACCAGTAGGCATAAAGCCCGCCGGCAATTCCGGTAAAAAAGGCACTGATCACAAACATGATCGTTTTGTAGAAGGCCACATTGATCCCGGTGGCCTGGGCCGCCACTTCGCTGTCACGTATGGCGACAAACGCTCTTCCCATCCCGCTTTTCACGATATTGGTGATGATCCACGCCACAACCAGTGTGGTGACGACAATCAGATAGAAAAACGGCAAATCACCGGATAACCACGGCGGACGCATAACAGACATGCCGTTGTATCCCATGGTCAAACTTTCCCAGTTCAGGGCAATCTGCGGGATCGACAACCCGAATCCCATCGTCGCAACCGCGAGGAAATGCCCTCTCAGGCGGACCGCCGGCAATCCGATCACCAGACTGATGATGGCGGTGATTACCCCGGCCAGGGGCAGCAACAACCAGATGGACAAGCCAAATTTCTGCGACAGGATCGCCACCGCATAACCGCCGGCTGATAAAAAACCGGCCTGCCCCACCGAGATTTGCCCGCCGTAGCCAACCAGCAGATTTAACGCCATGGCCGAAATGACAAAGATACAGGCCGTCACGAATAATGACATGAAATATCCCGATTGTCCGACCAGAAAGGGGAAAATCACCATCGACAACACAAGCAGGAACAGATACAGCTTTCTTTCGCCCAGGATTCTTTTCATGTCATCTCACACCTTTTTGACAAATTTCGGACCACCCAGAATTCCCTGTGGCCGAACGTACAGAATGACAATGATTAAAATAAATGTGTAGACCATTTTCAGCTCCGGTGCGATGTAGTAACTGACCAGATTCTCATAAACACCGACGATTAATCCGCCGACTACGGCGCCGGGCAAACTGATGAAACCCCCGATCACCGCTCCGGCAAAGGCCATGATCAAAATATCCATCATCATCGTCGTATTTAAAAAGATAAACGGAGCGGTCATGATCCCGGCCACACCGCCCAGAACGGCACCGATGGCCCACGCCGACATGAAGACATGCGAGACTTTAATTCCCATCAGCTCGGCGGCCACCATGTCCTGGGACGAGGCCCGCATGGCGAGGCCGATTCGGGTATAGCGGAAAATCAGGTAAAACACCAGCATCAGGATAAACGTCAGCCCGACCATAAACAGTTCGTTAAAGGTGATAAACACGGAGCCGATTTGAAAGGGATCACCTGCAAAGGCTTCCGGATAACTCCTCGGATGATATCCCCAGATCAACCCGGCAATGCCGTTGATCACCAGAAACAGACCCAGGGTGAGGACCATCTGGTTTAGCGGCGGGGACGTTTGCACCCGCTTCATAAAGACGTGATAGATAATCATCCCAAACAGAGCGGCAAACAGCAGTGCCAGGGCAAAGGCAACAAAGTAGGGCATGCCCAGTTGCGACAGCAAAACAAAACTCATAAAGGTGGTGACCATCGCCATTTCGCCCTGTGCAAAATTGACAATATCTGTTGTTTTATAAATCAAAACGAGTCCCAGTGCGGCCAGGCCATAGACAAAACCAAAGATCAAACCACTGACAATGATTTGCATAAGCGAATCCCTACCCTCAATCGATAGTTAAAAAGATGGTGTGTGATAGATCAAGAGCTCCTGTTTTGTAAAAAGAGAAAGACAGATATTACCAGGCCTTATCTGTCTTTCTCCCGGACAAACCTAATACGAAATGTCACCTGTTTCCGGATTGAAATGAATCGTGTCGGAAATCGGGACGATTTCACCATCGATGGCCTCTGTCATAAACAATGATGTCAGACCAAAGTGATTGTTCTCAGAGAAGGTGACCCCCACATACATCGACCCGTCCCAGTTGTCGAACGTGTAGAAGGCGTCGAGGAAGTTATTCCAGTTCAACTCTCCCTCGGTCCGTTTTAAGGCTTCGACAAATACTTCAGCAGAGGCCCATCCGGATTGCCCGACCCCAATCAAAGGATCATCCGGATAATCCTGGCTGAATCTTTCAACGTAGAGTCTGGCACTCTCATCATCGGATTGTTCCGGCATCGGCAGAGTCGCCCCGGAGATGGTCCCATTCCAGACCTCTTCACCGGCCAGTTTAAACAGGTTCGGGTCATTCGCCCCGACGGAGTTGTTGATATACGGGACATCTTTCAGACCGATTTTGTACATGGCCTTCTTTAAGTTGGCTGATGTCGCCGGTGTGCCGAAATTCATCACCACATCCGGGTCTGCATTCTTAAGTTTTTGCGCCTGTGAACTGAAGTCGGCATCAGAAGCGAGATAATTGACCTCTTCCACGATTTCAACACCGTCATATTGACCCAGTCTGTCTTTGACCGCAGTCAATCCTTCTTTCCCCAGATCATCATTCTGATAGGCGATGGCGATTTTTTTGGCGCCCAGTTCATTCACCGCATAGTCGAGGAATACTTTGGCTTCGGCACCATAGTTAATGACACTTTCACCAATGATGTTTTTCACCGGCGGATCGACCAGTTTCCCCTGTCCGGTTCCCATCATGATCACCGGAATCCCACTCTGTTTGTAGTAATCAAGGGCTGCGAGGTTGGGCGCGGATCCAACCGGGCTGAGCAGGGCAAATACTTTATCTTCTTCGACCAGCCGTTTGACTAACTGAACGGTTTTGGCCGGTTGATACTGGTCATCATAAGCAATCAGTTTTAATTGTTTACCGTTTACGCCTCCGTTTTCGTTAACGTAATTGATATAAGACTGAACCCCTTTACGCGAGGCGTCGAAGAAGGCAGCCGGTCCCGTTTGCGGCCCGACCAGTCCCACCAGAATTTCACTATCCGTTACCCCCTGGACCGCATTCGACTCATCGGTCTGATCACCTGAATTCTCCGATCCATTGCCGCCGGTTGTTTGCCCGCCGCCACATGCGGCTAACATGGTCACGATTAACAAGCTGAGCAAACCCATTGCGATTTTTCTTGTATTCGCTTTCATAAATGTCCCCCATTCCGTATTTAAAATCTTATTGTTTACCACCTGACTTAAGCCAAGTCACCTCCCTGTTAAAGTGAAATTTGATTCATAATCGTGATGAAAGGTTTGTTTTAAGAACGATTTTAAGGGTAATTTTGTGCGTTTTAATGACTTTAAAATGAACTATTATTCACCAGTTGAAAGCTTTAGTAAAGCGATTAGTTATAATTATTTCTTCATATACTATGTTAAACTGATGTCTTGTTCATTTTTTAATAATCATAATGGAATATGGCGAAATAGTCAATCAATTTTTTATATTAAGTTAATTGATGTTGAAATTTCATTCATCAATTAAGTATTGTTACATCCATACTGATGAGTATGGATGTAACAGAACAGGTGAGGGAATATGGTTATCTTTTGATTCTGCTAGAGTCTATGTAATCCAGATTTGTACTGAACGGGTTCCCAGGTTTGTTTCGCCGATAAGCACAAAAAAAAGAAGGGGAACCTTTTCCCCTTCCTAAACACGTTGGATGAAAAATGGATTATATTGCTCATCAGATCGCTGTGATCCATCTCGTTTTTTTCAATTCAATTTTGTGAAACGGTTATAACCGTGATAACGTTATAACTCAGATTAATCGTGACTATTAGATGATTTTCATCACTTCAAATACGCCTGCGCCATCCCATAATAAATCGATACCGCCTCCAGATACCGCTCAATGTCCACATACTCATCCGGTTGGTGGGCCAGTTCCGGAATTCCCGGGCCCAGAATCACAATGTCCCCGGCTGCGTAACGGGAAAACACAGACCCGTCCGTAAAATAATTAACCCCTTTTACATCGTCCCTGCTCTTGTTCATCACGGAACAGGCCGCCTGAACGATCTCCGCTTCGGGATCCGTTCCAATCCCGGGAAGGTTCAAGATCGGCTTGATCTCAAGGGAAGCTGACGGGTTATGGGTCATCACCCTGTCGGCGACCTCCTGCAACTGCGCAAGGATCTGATCGTGTTTCTGGTCGGGCAGCGTGCGAATGTCCAGCGTGAGCGTACACTGATCAGGGATGACATTGGTTTTCATGCCCCCTTTTATCGTTGTGACACTCATGGTGGGATCGGTCAGCAGGGGATGTTTCTGGTATGTAAACCGAATCTCCTGCAATCCGTTCATAAAATGATTGATCGGGAGGATGGCGTTGACCCCCTGATCCGGCATGGAACCATGGGCGGTTTTACCTTTGCTGCTGACTTCCACCCACAGCACCCCTTTGTGGGCGACGAAAATCTGATTGGCCGTCGGTTCCCCGATCACCATGGCATCAAAAGGGGGAATCTGTTTTTCCTCCACCATCACGGCTGCCCCTTCACTGCCGGTTTCCTCGCCAAAACTGGCGGCAAACACAAGTTCTCCGTTGAACGGCACGTCTGTCTCTTTCATATAAATGAACGCATACATTAAGGCGAGCAGCCCACTTTTCATATCAGTGGACCCCCGGCCATAGAGACGGCCATCGATGATCTCTCCGGAGAAAGGCGGGACTTCCCAGGGAACTTCCCCCACCGGCACGGTGTCAAGATGGCCGCTGAACACCAGTCTTTTTCCCGGGTTTTTGCCGGCGATCCGGGCGACCAGGTTGACCCGTTCGTTTTCATGGACATACATGTGACTGTCAATGCCATGCTGATGGAGGACATCCTGGATGCGGGAAGCCAGCAGGCGTTCATTTCCCGGTGGATTAACTGTGTTGCACTGAACGGCCTCCTGCAGAAATGGGACGGCGTTATGCTTTTCGAGCCAGGTTTGTAATGAGAGATGAGGCATGAATTCGTTCACCACCTTATTTTGAAGTGAATATCAGGGATGATGTTTGATGCAATAACTCCTACCAGACGGTCCATCCCCCGTCGACCACCAGCGTCTGTCCGGTGACCATATCCGAAGCCTCCGACGCAAGATACAACACGGCTCCGAACAGGTCCTCCGTTTTTCCGACACGACCCAGCGGAATCCGGTTGATGACCTCCTGTCTGAATGCCTCATTCTCAAGCATCGGACGGGTCAACGGAGTCTCGACAAAAGTCGGGGCAACGGCATTTACATTGATGTGATAGGGAGCCCATTCTATGGCCAGCTGCCGGGTTAATTGGGATAAACCTGCTTTACTTGCCGCATAGGCACTTCTGTTCTGATACCCGACCAGGGCCATCTGCGATGACATGTTGATGATTTTCCCCTTTTTGCGGCTGACCATGTGGCGTCCGACGGACTGGGTCATGAAAAAAGCGCTTTTCAGGTTGAGACCCAGCACTGTATCCCAGTCTTCCTCCGTGACGTCGAGCGCCGGTTTGGGAATATTGGTGCCGGCATTATTAAATAGAATATCGATGTGGCCGTAATGACGGAGGATTCGGTCGGTGATGGAATCAAGACCTGACACATCAGCCAGATCATAAGCTATGGGCAACGCTTTTCTTCCCCGTTTTTCGATGGTATCGGCCACCGATTCCAGCTCCTGTTGGTCCCGTGCGATCAGGACCATATCCGCGCCGGATTCAGACAGATAAACGGCGACATCTTTTCCGATTCCTTTGCTGGCACCTGTGACGACGGCGACTTTTCCTGATAAATCAAATAATGAATTCGTGGTCATTTTCTCACTCCCCGGTTTGTGTGATGAATGCGATTTCATGAAATTATAACATAAGTGATGGGGGTTGTATGTATTTATTCCTGTTCGCAGTTGTCCCAGACTCCTTTTGGAAGGTTTAAATACTGCTCCAGTGCACCTCCCAATTGATACAAAATACTTTCATCAAACGGTTTTCCTATCAGTTGTACACCTACAGGAAGCCCTTCAGCGGAGAAACCACAGGGGAGAGACAGACTTGGAAAACCATTAAGATCTGCGATACCTGTAAGCCTGGTCATAGAAACACGAACATGTTCTTTGTACCCATAAATATCAATATCTCTGTGATCGATATCAGGTGGCAAAATCGGTATTGTTGGAGCGATAACGGCATCTACCTGATTCAATATCCTTTGAAATATTTTAATTGAATTCATTTGAATATACCGGGCATTTGCATAGTCATATCCTTTCGGTTCGAGGCCTGTCATCAACCGTTCCCTGACCTCCGGTTCCCATTTATCCGGATACGTCTGAAGTCGTTTTTGATGTACGGCAAAAGCCTCTGTTTTTAAGATAGTTTGGTGCGCCCACAACATATCAGACAAATAAGGAATATCCACATGTATAACTTCTGCTCCGAGATCCTGATAACTTTTAATGGTTTTTGTGACTATTATAGCTACTTCCTTCTCAACATTTTCAAAGAAAAAGGACGTGGGAACTCCAATCTTTTTATTTTTAATACTTTTTCCGATCATTCGTGTAAAATCTTCTGCTTCACTTTTTTTGGAGTAAGGGTCTCTGTCATCATACCCTGATAAAATTCCTAACATAATCGCATTATCCTTCACCGTCCTCGTCATGGGACCAATATGATCAAGCGACCAGCTTAAAGGAAAAACCCCGTGTTTACTCACTCTGCCAAATGTTGGTTTCATTCCTACAATGCCACAACAGGATGACGGAATTCTTATGGAACCACCGGTATCCGTACCCAAAGCACCGTAACATAAAAAGGCAGCAACAGACGCGCCTGATCCGCTACTTGAACCTCCCGTCATCTTAAAGAGATTATAAGGATTACGGACAGCTCCATAATATGACCGATCCCCTGTAGGACCGTAAGCAAATTGATGAAGGTTCAATTTCCCAATGATGATGGCCCCGGCTTCCTTCAATTTTTCTACCACCGTTGCATCTGCGTCAGGAATATAATTCTTAAATATCTCCGACCCCATTGTTGTAGAGGTGCCGCGTGTATTTATGATGTCTTTTAAGCCTATTGGAACCCCGTGCAAAGGGCTTTTCATACCATTTTGCATAATTTCCTTTTCAGCCTTCCGAGCCGACTTTAGTGCTTCTTCTTCCATGATGGTAATAAACGAGTTTAAATGAACGTCCACCCTTTTAATTCTCTTTAAAAGTTCTTTTATCACTTCTACCGGAGAAACTTCTTTTTTCTCCAAAGACTTTGACAGATGAACAAGATCCCACTTTAACATCTCATTACTTTGACAAGTAGACATCTTTTTCTCTCCTTTAAACGAACCATTTATTATTTTTTGGGGAAATACCATTTCCATAAACTATAAAATATTAACGCTAAAGAAATAATAGTTCCCCATAACCAGATAGTCATCATTTCGTTAACCCACATCATCATTTCCTCCTATTATACGGTTGATTCTGATTTTTTCTCTCCGGGAAAAAAGAATCCCGCAATGATCATGGCCACAACCCCGACACAAACTGCCCAGGCACCGGCAGCCATGGTACTTCTCTCAAATCCCAGCATTAAGATAATCAAATAGGAAACCACTCCGGAAATCATGGAAATGTTGGCAGCTATCGCACTGGCCCTCCGAGGAAAAAACAGGCCGACAATCAATGGACCCAGCGTTCCGGAAGCAACACCTGATATTCCAATCCAGATAAACGTTCCCATTGATTCAGGAGGATTTAACACCAGTATATAAGCAATAACCCCAACTACAATCGTGACCCAGCGACTTAATTTGAGCGCCGTTTTTTCAACCTGATCGTCAGCTGTTTTAACCCATTTCCTGGGAACCAGAAATTTTCGGTAAATATCATTGGCTATAACCATTGACATAACGACAAAGATTCCATCGGTCGTTGACATGGCTGCCGCAATGACAACCAATCCCAAAAAGGCTGCTATAGCAGGTGGAAAAGCAATGGCTACATACTCCAGTAAAGCTTTATCCGGATGATCCACGGAAGGGACAAACATGGCGGCATATAATCCTCCAAATATGACTGACAAAAAACAGATAGTTGCCAAAACATAAACGATGATCATTTTTGCCATGTCTTTCGGATGCTTGAGAGCCAGAACTTTGTTAAATAATTGGGGTTGAGATGAAAAGGCAAATTCGATGATAAACGCTCCGATAATGGCGGACACGGAATAGAAAACAGCTGACTCAGGATTAATCACGGCAATCATCTGTTCGCCCTGTTCACTTAGATTGGCTGACAGGTTTTCCAGAATACCTGTAAACCCATCCCCTTTAATCATCCAAAATCCTGAAACCAAAACGAGAATCCCCATAATAGCCATCAACACAGCCTGAAACGCATCCGTATAAATATCGGCATATGAACCGCCTCCATAAGTGTACAAGACAACAATCAGGGCTATTATGGTTAAACCAGCTGTATAGGGAAGACCTAATAACGTATTAAAAATCCAGGCTCCCGCCGCAAACTGAGCAGCAATATAAAAAATGTTAAACAGGCTGATCAAGGCTGTTCCAACTCTTAAAAAATCACTATTATAACGATCTCCAAGCCAGTCCGATAGAGACAGTGATTTTTGTTTAATGTTCAACTCCCGGGCTTTTTTTGCTATTAAAATTAACCCCAGGGGGGATGCTCCAATGAGAGCGAGGTAAATCCATAGCGACGAAAACCCCCACTGATAAGCCCAACCTGTATAACCAATAAAAGTAGCAGCACTAAAGAACGTGCTGGCAAAAGCAAGGCCTAATATAACCGGCCCCATATTGCCGCCTGCAATCGCAAAATCTGAGACATTCTTCGTCCTCTTAAACCCGAGATAACCAAGCCAGATGGTAATGGCAATCAGGATTATTAGTCCGATCCACATGTATGTTTGAATTTGATTCATTATGTCACGCTCCTTTCTTGTTAAGAAGAGGGGGAACCCGTACAACTCGGATTCCCCTCCTTTTCAAGGCTCCACATTGTCTTAACCTACGGCACCAGCACTGCCCGTCCATTTATCTTTCCATCATGCAACAGTTTCAGCACATCTCCGGCCTCTTCAAGACCATACTGGGTGGCATGTAACTTCACCTTTCCCCGAGCATGCAACTGCATCAACTCATATAGCTCAACATAATTTCCAACCAGGTTGCCGATGATGTTAAACTCATTGTTGATCATATTGAGAGACGGTACTTTCAGTTCACCACCATATCCGATCACAAAATAAGAGCCACCTTTTCGTAGCATTTGCATACTGTCGGCATGAGTCTGATCACTGCCCACCAGATCGACAATGATATCGGCTCCCTCATTCCCCGTCAGTCCCTGCACCTGGGACACCAGACCATCATCGGCCCGGACGGCTTCATCCGCCCCATATTCCAGGGCCATATTGAGCCGTTCATCGTTGATGTCTACGGCTATGATATCTGAATTACCCAGTTCACGCATAAGTTGAACTGCGATGTGACCGAGTCCACCCATGCCAATCATGACCACTTTTGTACCCGGGTTGGCCAGCGGAACCACTTTTTTCACCGCCCGGTAAGCAGTAATGCCCGCATCAGCCAGAGGCGCTACCTCGTGGGGCTTTACATGGTCATCCAGTTTTATCAAAGCACGTTCTGAGGTTTTCAGATACTCGGCATATCCCCCGTCCACCGTCAGTCCTGGAAACTTAAGATTTACACAGTGCATATCCTCACCTGAACGGCAACTCAGACATTTGCCACAGCTCATCACCGGATGAACTATCACGGGATCTCCCACTTCATATTCAGTTACGGATGATCCGACGGCATGAACCCAGCCGGCATTTTCGTGTCCAATAATATAGGGTAAAGGGGTTCCCAGTGTTTCTGCCCAGATGCCTTCGATCAGGTGCAGATCTGTATGACAGACACCGGCACCCCCGATTTTAACAACGACATCATGGGGATCCGTGATCACCGGATCTTCCACTTCTTCAAAACGTAGCGGCTGGTTATACTCATATAAGCGCCATGCTTTCATTTACTCATTCCTCCTCCTTGTGATAACGTGTCTGGAAAAGCCCCCTGCAATGGATCGCATTAAATTCCATACTCACCCGGGTTCGCTGGGTTTCTTTTAAGTAATCTGCAAATTCCTGCAGGGCGATCCGCCTGCCATCTTTTTTGACGAATGCGGTATCATGCGCCTCACCTGTACCGAGGCACTCACGCCGTATAGACAAATAAGATTCGATGTGATTTTTCAAAGCAGGATAATCGCCTGACAATTCCTGCAGATCCTGAATAGTGAAATTCAAAATGGCTGTCTTTGTCATCCCTCGTTTTAACAAATAACGGATCAGTCTGTCCTGGCGGGCAAGAAACGCTTTATCTCGAAACGTTTTTCTCAGTTGGTTGAGTTCCCCGGATGAAAATTCGGGGAATGTTTCGGCAAAGGATCGGTTTTTAGAAACCCCGTCATTAATCGCATCCGCATACAGATGATCTTTTAACCTCACCGATACTTCATCTACCCAGTCCAGTTCCCGGATGCGGTCCCGAATGTCGGAAGCCATCAAGAAAGCAAAATTAGGGGAACACCAGTAAGTGGGAAGCTTGAAAGAAACAGTCACCCGTCTACCGTCAATCCGGATTTCATCGATGAATCCCAGTTCAATCAGAGATTCATCCAGTTCCGGGTCCATCACCTGAGCCAATCGGTCTTCTACTTCTTTTCTCCGATCCACCTTCGTCTTCATCTTTGATCACGAGGCCCCTTTTAGCCCTGCATCCGCTTTCAATTTTTCCTTTTGCGAATCAATGTCGATACCGTAGAGTCTGGCTGCATTTTCGCCAAGAATCTTTTTCTTGATGTCCAGGGTTAACGTGATACCCGTCTCTTCCTGAATATCTTCCGGAAGTTCAAATGCCATGAATTTTTCAATCAGCCATTTTGGTTCCCAGATGGCATAGTCACTGGCAAACAGAATTCGGTCCTCATCAAGCCAATACAGAAGTTCACTGATAATGGTGGCAAAGTAGCGGGGACGGGCATGGACGAACGGCATCGCAACCGCCAGTCCGCCATAGACATTCGGTTCCTGGGTGGCGATCCAGCAGAAATCTTCCAGACGGGGAAGTCCGACGTGCTCTACAATAAAGTTTAATTCGGGAAATGCACTGGCCGCTTCATCCACATCCGCCACATCAAAGGCGTCTCGATTAAGCGGTGTGATAGTCGGTCCTTTATGGACATGGATGTTTTGAATCCCCAGTTCACAACATTTTTCGAGATATTTGTACGTCATGGGGTCAGACAGTTTGTATCCTTTGGAACTGCCCTTCCATTCTGCCGTATATAACTTGACCCCTTTGATGCCATAGGTTTCGGAAAGTTGTTCGAGGTACGCCAGGCCACGTTCTCCGTCCCGGGGGTCAAAGGCACCGTTAACAATAAACCGATCGGGATAAAGTTTGGCCAGTTCCGCATTTTGTTCCGTGGTATTAAATCCGTTCTTGTAGAATTCTGAGAGATAAGTGGGCTGGAAAATCGCCATATCCACATATCCTTTGACGAACAAATCATGGGCCATGGTCTGGCTGTCATACTTTTCGAACTTGTCCTTCGGCCACACGTAATCTTCAGGACTCAAATTCCGATGATAGTCATAGAAACAATCAATAAACTGCTTGCCGTGGATATTCTCCTGATTTTCCGGGCTACCGTCCCAATAATGCACATGGCTATCGATAACAAAAATCTCTTCCCCGCTTTCCGTCCTGTACACATTCATCCTCTCCTTTACAGATTTCAGGTATTTAATACATAAGCCTGTTCCATCAATTTTATGACCGGTAATAAGACAAATGACAAAATTCGTTGATTATACAATCAGGATGGGAAATGTGATAAAAGGCAACCTGAAGTTTTGACGTCATGCGGGGCTGTTTTGACAAGAAATTACCCGGGAAATCAAAAAGGAAGGGGAATCTACAATTCTCCCCTTCCATCACATGGCATATTGCGCGACTGAAACCGGAACGTTAACAAAGCCCGGATCCATCGCCTGGTATCTACTTTCAAAATACTACAACTCATTCGTTTGTTCGAAATCCATCAGTCCTCTTCTGATGAGTTCCTGTTGCAAAAGTAGGACAAAGTCTTCATCAATGTCATAATGAACTGCCTTCTGATACACATCCAACAGCTCATTATCCATTAAATATTCCATGATACTTCCTCCATGCTTCAAAAATGGCACATCATCACGAGTACAGGTGACAGGCCGTGAATTGGCCCGGTTCCACCTCTATCATTGGAGGTCTCTCCACCCTGCAAATCTCCATACATTCCGGGCAACGGGTATGAAAAGCACAACCTTCCGGTGGATTTTTAGGGTTAGGCACATCTCCGGAAAGAACGATTCTCTCCCTTTTAATTTCAGGATCAGGGACTGGGACGGCTGACAGAAGTGCCTGTGTGTATGGATGCCTTGGGGATTGATAAAGTCTTCGTTTATCAGCGATTTCTACTAGTCTACCCAGATACATAACCCCCACTCGAGTACTGAAGTGTTTGACGACACTTAGATCATGGGCAATAAACAGATAGGTGAGTTTAAAAGTTTCCTGCAATTCCTGCAACAAATTCAATACCTGAGCTTGTACCGACACATCCAGTGCTGAGACAGGCTCGTCTGCTATAATCAGTCGGGGCTGAAAGGTAAGTGCCCGTGCAATCCCGATGCGTTGTCTCTGTCCACCGCTGAACTCATGGGGATAGCGATCCGCAACCCCACGGTCTAATCCGACAAGCTCCAGCAGTTCTTCCACTCTTTCCTCACGTTCTTTTTTGGTATACAAGCCGTGAATTTTCATCGGCTCCAGCAGGATATTTCGGATCGTCATACGAGAATTTAAAGATGAATAAGGATCTTGAAAAATCATCTGCATCTCCCGTCGAATCGGCCGCAACTGTTGAAAATTAAGTCCGGTCAGATCCTGACCACGGTACAAAACCCGACCTGAGGTAGGTCGCAACAGCTGTAATATGGTGCGGCCGGTCGTGGACTTACCACAACCACTTTCCCCTACAAGTCCCAGAGTCTCTCCTTCCTCCAGTTGAAAGCTTACGTCATCGACCGCTTTAACATAGCCCCGGGTACGGCGAAACAAACCTTTTTTAATCGGAAAATATTTTTTCAAGTTCTCAACTTCCAGCAAGGGTTCTGTCACCACCGTCCCTCCTTTCTTTTATCTATACAGCCAGCAACTGGTAGTATGATCGCCTTCAATCTGCACTTCAGGTGGTTCATGTTCAAAACATTCCGGTTTTGCATGATCACATCGGGAAGCAAAACGACACCCCGCCGGCATGTTTTCCGGAAGCGGCACAGATCCCCGGATGGAATAAAGTTGATCCCGTTCTTCGGTCAGGCTGGGAACTGATTGCAATAACCCAATAGTATATGGATGCCGTGGATTTTTAAAAATAGCTTTGACGTCTCCCTGCTCTACTACTTTTCCAGCATACATCACAACCACTCGATCGCAGACTTCAGCGACCACACCCAGATCGTGAGTGATCATAATTACCGACGTATCAAAATCGTTTTTTATTTGCTGCATGAGTTCAAGTATCTGGGCCTGAATCGTCACATCCAGTGCCGTGGTCGGTTCATCAGCAATAAGCAGTTTGGGATTTAATGAAAGGGCCATGGCAATCATCACACGCTGCCTCATCCCGCCGGACAGTTGATGTGGGTAATCATGCATAATCTCTTCTGCACGGGGGATTCCCACTTTTTCAAGCATCTCGACACTATGTTTAAATGCTTGCTTTTTTGGCTGTGCCGTATGTTCGAGTACCATTTCCATCAGTTGATCTCCGATCGTAAAAACCGGGTTCAATGAGGTCATCGGTTCCTGAAAAATCATGCTAATTTCTCTTCCTCGTATCTTCCGATATTCTTCGGAAGATAACCCGACCAGATTTTGTCCTTCAAACAGTATTTCTCCGTAATCTATCCGGCTTATTCCCCGGGGTAACAAACCCATGATAGCCAGGGAGGTTACACTTTTACCACAACCTGATTCCCCTACAATCCCGACTGTTTCTCTAGAATTAACGTGGAAACTGACGCCTTCCACCGTGGGAATGAATGATTTTTCTTTACGAAAGGCAATATGCAAGTTGTTGACTTCCAGTAAGGCCGTCACCGGTATCTCACACCTTTTTTTCCCGGACTAACGTTTCCATAAACGCGATTACTTTTTTATCCACCCGGCCAGGCTCTTGAATCCTTTCATCAAAATTTTCGATGAGGTGGAAGGATTTCAATGCCTCGAAAAGTTGGTCATCCGAAACATTTTTCTCAGTCAAATATTTGAGCTGATAGAGGTGGTCTACTAGCTGTTCTCTTAAATCCCCTTTAATGTCCAGAATGTCTTCGGGAGCCGATTTTTTAAAATAGAGCTTATGAAGGTCATGGATACGCATTAATTCACGGATGGGATCCGGATGATCATCGACACGCAGATCCATATATTTATCATCAAACCCGCCGTATCCACCGCCTTCTTTAACCACGAGAATACCGGCGGACTGTTTACCTCTTTTGTCTCCGCCTGCTTCCTGTCCCGCCAGCATCGCTTTTAAAAGACGGTCTGACAAATCCCCTTTTTCACGTTGAAAGGTTTCCGCCATCGCGGTTACGGTATCTTCATTGACGAGGATATTTCCCTGACAGGCAAAATTGGGTCCGGTCACGCCACCGGCCCATTCATAGCATTCCTCTCCGGTGTAAGTAGCGCTGTTCCCTTTCACATCAACAATTCCCACCTGTCGAACTGCTCGTCCGTCATCCTCTTCCACCAGCTTATCCAGAGCCTCCTGGGGGGTATAACCCTGAGATAGCAGTTCAAGTCCTTTTGTACCATAAGCGGTGTTCACCCAGGACTGGGTAGCCACGGCCCCCACTCCCGCTTTAGCCCATGGAACCAGAGAACCGGCCGCCAAAAATTTGGATGCAACCGCTACTCCCAATTCTCCGGTGTCAGGATCATAACCGACAATAGAAAATGTGTTGACAAAATCTCTGGGAATAACTTGTTTTGCCATAAGAATTCCTCCTTTTCATTATAATTCATTATGATTTGGACTTCGGATCCAGTGCGTCCCGCAGTCCATCCCCGATCAGATTTAGTGATAACACAACCAGAAAGATGGCCATTCCAGGCAGGACACTGACATGAGGAGCCACCCGGATAAATTTTCGTCCTTCACTTAACATCACACCCCATTCCGCATCAGGGGGCTGTGCTCCCAGCCCAAGAAAGCTCATGCCTGAAGCAGCCAGGATCATCCACCCCACATCCAGACTGGCCGCTACAATCAGAGGTGGCAGACAATTGGGAAGAATGTGATAGAAAATAATATGAAAATGATTGGCCCCAATTGCTCTCTCCGCCATCACAAATTCCATTTCCCGAAAGGTAAGGGTGCTTCCCCGTACAATTCTGGCATAATAGGGAATCCCAACGACACTTATAGCGATCATCGTATTCATAAGACCCGGGCCAAGAGCTGCTATAATGGCGATGGCCAGAAGAACATAGGGAAACGCCATCAGAACATCAATCGTCCTCATAATGACGGTATCAAAAAAACGTTTAAAATAACCGGCGATCAGGCCCAGTATTGTCCCGATGAACATGGCGATCCCTACCGCCACAAACCCTACTGTAATGGAAAGTCTTCCACCCCAGATGAGACGGCTCAACATATCCCGTCCCAGTTCGTCCGTCCCAAGAATATGTCCTTCTGTTCCCGGCGGTTTCAAACGGTTAGCCAGATCGGTCTCCTCCGGATCAGGCAATGGAAGGATCGGAGCCAGGATTGACAGCAAAATCATCACGGATAAAATAACGACTCCGGTCATCGCAGCACGATCACGTTTCAGCTTTTTCCAGGCGGTCTGCCAGGGACCCTTCTTTTTCACCTGAAATGAGAGGGATTCATGATGGTGTCCCACCGGAACAGTATCCGTTGTGTCGTAAGCTACATTTTTAGACGGATCATCATGTGTGTTCCCCATCTTGACCTCCTATTCATAAGAAATACGTGGATCTAAAAAGGCGTAAATGATGTCCACCAGCAGGTTGATTACGACATAAGTCGTCGCTACAAACAAAATGATCCCCTGTACCAGCGGAAAGTCCCGGGCTAGAATGCCGTTGATCATCAAAGTTCCAATTCCGGGCCACGAAAAAACAATTTCAACCAGAACCGCACCTGCAAGCAAAAATCCGATTTGCATACCCAGAACGGTAATAACCGGGATGAATGCATTTTTCAACGCGTGTTTAAAAACGACTTTTCGTTCCCGGATCCCTTTTGCATACGCTGTTCGAATATAATCATGGTCCAAGACTTCCAGCATACTCGAACGGGTCATCCTTGCAATGATTGCCCCGGAACCCATAGAAAGACTTATGGCAGGCAAAATCAAATGTTTCAGTAATTCTCCTGCACCTCTTTCGCCGGGAGGGTACATGCCGGATATCGGAAGCCAGTCCAGTTTCAGCCCAAATCCAATTTGTAAAAGAATCCCCAGCCAGAACACCGGCATGCAAAAACCAATCAGGATGATAAGCATTAAAAACCGATCCACAAACGTATATTTCCTGGCAGCTGCAATCACTCCAAACAGAATGCCGAAAAAAGCGGCCAGAAAAATGCTGGCGGCAGTTAAAATTAACGTTGCTCCAAACCGGTCCAGGATAAGTGGGAGGACTTCCATTTTCAACTGGATGGACCTTCCCCAATCTCCCTTAAACACGTTACCTATCCACCTGAGGTACTGTTCATGTACGGGAAGATTCAACCCGAGTTCCGTTCTTAATTGTTGCAACGATTCCTCTGTAGCTTTTGGCCCCAGAATAATTTTTGCGGGATCTCCGGGGGAAAGATGCATAATGGAAAAAACAAGTATGGTAACTCCCAGAAGTACCGGGATTAACGCAACCAGCCTTCTCAGTATATAGCCTGCCATGTCGGTCCCCTCTCTCAGCAGGTTTATTAAGTTTAGTTTATTGTAAAAAAGAGGGAGGGTCCCTCTTTTTTAAGAAACATTGCCCTGCGGCTTAATAGATTGCCGCCGCAGAGCCAGAATCCGTTTACTCTACATCGACATTGGAGAAACGGAAGACACCGGTCGGATGCAGTTTGAAGTTTTTGATATTTTTTTGCGCAATGACGATCTGTTTTTCGTGATCAAGGACAATCCACGGTGCATCTTCCATGATAATTTCCTGTGCTTCTTCATACATCTGGGTTCGTTTTTCTTTGTCCGATGTTACTCGAGCCTGACTTAGCAGTTCATCAACACGCTCGTTTTTGTAATAGGCGTCATTAAATCCAGCTGTTGGCCATTGCTCACTGCTGAGCAAAATGTACAGGAAGTTGTCCGGGTCTCCATTGTCTCCGATCCAGGACATCTGATGCATATCCATGTCATTCTCAGACGGCGGAACAAATACTTTATCCAGATAGGAACCCCATTCCAGCGTCTGTATATTTAACTCGATACCAACTTTTGCAAGGTCTGCCTGAATAGCTGCTGCCATGGTTGCCGGTTGTTGCATACCTGATCCGGATTCCGGAATCCAGTAGGTCGCTTCAAATCCATTTGGATAACCGGCTTCTTCAAGCAACTGCCTTGCTTTTTCCGGATTATACTCATAATTCTTGACATTGGGGTTATGTCCCCAGACTGTAGGTGGAAGCGGTGAGTTTGCCAGTTCACCGGTCCCTTTAAGGATTTCATTAACGATAGCTTCTTTGTTCACCGCGTAATTGATTGCCTGGCGAACTTTTTTGTTGTTGAATGGTTCTTTCTGAGTGTTGAAAGCCGTCCACCATACGTGCATACCGGCCTGTTCAATCACCTGGAAATTTCCATCCTCTTTTAATCGAACCAGATCATCGGGCGTCACATTTACAATCAGGTCCAGATTGCCCGCTTCCAGTTCAGCGAGACGTGTCTGATCATCCGTGATCGGTTTAAAGATCAGCTGATCTACTTTCGGTTCCCCTTTAAAATAATCAGGGTTTTTCTCCAGTACCACTTCGACGCCGGGATCCCATCTCACATACTTATAAGGTCCTGTTCCCACCGGGTTTCTGGAAAAATCCTTTCCGTACTTTTTAACTGCTTCCGGGCTAACGATACTGGCTGCATGCATAGCCATATTGCTCAAAAATGGAGCGAACGGTTCCTTCAGGTAAATTTTAACCGTATAATCATCCACGACTTCGACACGGTCAACGGGTCCAAATGTAAATTCAGCATAGGCAAATTGACCGGTATCATGGTACGGATGATCGGGATCAATCTGTCGCTCAATACTAAATTTGACCGCTTCTGCATTAAACGGTGTGCCATCATGAAATTTAATGTCTTTTTTTAGATAAAACGTATATTCCATCCCATCATCTGATACATCCCATTTTTCCGCCAGATCCGGCTCCAGCTCGGTACTTTCATCTTTAAACTGGACCAGCTGGTCATAAATTTCCATAGCTGCCCGACTTGAGTTATAATCTGAAATTTGATGGGCGTCCAAGGATGTCGGTTCAGCCTGAAGTCCTACGACTATAACCTTTTTGCCACCTTCTTGTTCGTTTTGACTATTATTGCTGTCTGCAGCCGGTTCAGACGAACAACCGGTAAAAACGGTAAATATCATTACCACAGACAGTAATAACAATAGCCACTTTTTCATTATTAAATCCCCCTTTTTTACTGTATTGATAGCTATGTCTAAATTTTAATATAGTTGTCGGAATATTTTTTTAATAATGATTTCTTTTTTTTAAGCTTTTTTTACTAATTTTGACGTAAAAAGAGGGAAAATCTATGAAACATAAGTGTTAGCAGGGTGAGACTACTTTCCAATAGAATGATATCCGGCCAGGAAAAAGAAAGTTTGATCATCCCTAATGGGACAGAGAGCGTGATCCCAATAACAGGAACCATCCATAAAATGGGCTTAAAATAACCAATTCGATAGATATAGGCCAGTAGGATACCCGGTGCAACATGAAGAAACCCGAATAAAAAGTAGAGATCCAGAATACTCAGGCGAAAATGTTCAATCGCTGCAACCCCTACACCAACAAACAGAATGGTTAATCCGTTAACCATGAAGGTGTTTTTTCTTATTGAAACTTCTTTCCAGAGATGGTTCATAATATGGATACCGTGATAAAAGGTAGAAAAACTAATATAAATCCAAATGGCGCTCACACTGATAAAAATAGTAGATGAGGCAATATCTTTTACAATCAGGATCATCTGTTCGTTCACATATTCTCCTCTGATTTTCTCCGTGATTGCCACGATGGTCATGGTGGAAAAAGCCAGTACAATAGTCGACCAGCTGATACTGGCCAACCCCAGTTTATTCAACCCTTTTTTCTTGTGATTAGCCAGCTCTTTTTCGAGTAAAGGAAAATAAACGAGCCATCTTGTAAACATCACAATGATCCCTGCGGCCAAAAAAACATAGATTCCAGGCTGGTCCAGATGCAAAACACGGGGATGATAGTGAAGGAGGTTATGATAGACTGTCTCAAGCCCTTTTTGTAAATAGATGTAGTTGGGCAAGAAAATAGCCAGCACGAACAGTAAAATTAATTTAATAAATTCAAACCAGCGGTCTTCCCATTCCCATCGCAAACCCAAAAAGCTGAAAAGAGAGAAAAGAATTAGAACCACAAGCGTAACACCTGTGAACGAAACAGAAAACACATTTTTTAAAATTAATCCGCTGGTTATTACCTGCGTGATCATAAGTTCTATCCATAGTAGAAACAAAAACAGAACAAACCCCATTTTATGAGGCGGAGAAAGGATCTGGCTAAGACACCCAAACAGTGTTTTTTCTCTCATTCCCTGTGTAAGAAGCAATAAAATAAGATAAGCTGCGGGTAATGTAAGAGCAAGAAATAGCCCTCCGAACGCGCCATATTTAAGAACTGCTTCTCCGGATGCAAGAATGATACTACCGGACAGCAGTCCTGAAACGAGCAATACGATACTGATCGGTTTTCTATCTTCCATCCGATCCCTCTCCTACCGATGTAAATTTCGATAATCTTTCGGCGTTTTACCGGTCTGTTTTTTAAAAACGGTACTGAAATAATGCTGACTGTTAAAACCCGTTTCTTCTGCCACACGCTGAATACTCCAGTCTTTTTCTTTAAGAAATTTTTGGGCAACTTCAATTCGGTAATTTAATAAATAATCAGAAAAAGAGATTCCCATTTCTTCACTGAATCTTCGACTTAAATAAGAATTATTTATATGTAATTCTTTAGCAACGTCAGAAAGACGTAATTGTTCAGCATACCGTTTTTGAACTCGCTTAATGACCTGATGGATGATATCAGATTGAACCTGAAATTCCGGATGTTTCTTCATGTATCCTTTTAATAATCTGACCAGTTCCTCTTCGATTATCGGCTTAACAAGGTAATCGACAACACCCAGCTGAATGGATGATTTGGCATAATGAAAATCCTGGTAGGCAGAAACAATGATTATATCGATATTAGGATGGATCTGTTTCGAGACTTCGGCTACTTCAAGACCTGATTTTCCGGGTAATCGGATGTCAATAAAGGCCAGATGTACCGATTCCTGATTTTCTTTTATGTCTTCCAGTGTATGAATGGCCGTGGTGGCATTCATTGCCTTTTTAATATGCCAATCCGGATAATGCCTTGTGATCAAAAGTTCCATCTGTTCAAGTTCCAGTGGTTCATCATCCAGAAGCAATACATTCACAATGGATCACCTTCTTTCAATACTCTTTTTGGATCACTAAAATCCTGAAATACAAGCGGCCATGTAACCACAACCAGGCCGCCATTCTGATGACGACCTGTCGGTATGTCGATGCTGACTTGATCATGAAATAATAGTTTTAAACGTTTGTTAATATTAAAGAGGCCAATCCCCTCTCCTCCTGAATCATTCTCTTGTTTCAGAGGGTTATGTTGAAAACCGGGCCCATTATCTTTAACCCTTAGTTCAACAAATGATTGATTTTCTTTTGTTACTTGTTGTAGTCGAATTTGAATCAAGATTTTATCTTCCATCTCTTCGATCGCATGTTTAAAGACATTTTCTACAAGAGTTTGCAACAGGTAGGGAGGTGCGACGGCCCGGGTCAGGACGGGGTCAATTTCCCAAGTAATCTCAAATCTCGAACCATATCGCATTTGCTGGATGGCCAGATAATGCCGTGTATGTTCAATCTCTTCGTTCAGCGGATGAAGCTGTTTTTTGGGCTGATATTTGTATCGAAAATACAAAACCAGATGCTCAAACGAGTTGATCAACTGATCCGTTTTTCTCAACCTGGCCAGGCTTAAAAGGGAGTTTAATGTATTAAACAAAAAATGAGGATGTATCTGCTGGGTTAGTTGAATGTATTCACTTTTATCCAGTTCTTTTTCCAGATAAATACGACGATTCTCCATTTCAAGCAGATAAACTTCTTTTTCCATTAAATTATAGAAAATGAGAATCAACAGGCCGATCAGCGGTCCTAAAACACTAACCATAATAATGATGAAAAAAGCTTCATAGGACAACATAACGCATCATCACTCGCCTTTAAACATATCAGAATAGTATGAAAACTGATTATAAAAATAAGAAAATGGGTATATATAAATAGATTTTAATAGAAATTAAAATAATTGTGAACGATTTTACTTGAGTTTTCCCCGAAGGGTTTTTGATCTCAAAATGATTCATCAAGACAACCCGGGAAATCAAAAAAGAAGGGGAATCTACAATCCTCCCCTTCCGATCAGCTGGTTATCGTTTTGTCACCTGTGTCTTCACGTGTCGGAAGTCATCTGACCTCCATTTTTCGCAAACACTTTAACCCGTCCTGCCAGTCTTCCACTTTTAAAACAAATCGAAATCTGTCAAGAGCGAGACACAAATCAAAATCCGTTTCCGGAGCCGAGTCCTTATTGGCTGAGTTTAAAAAATTGCCGGTTTTACTCTCTTCACGCAGAAAACGAACCATCTCTCTAAAATCATTCGGCCTTCCTTCGAGGCCATTTTTAATATATTGCGCACATAATGTGTCCTCGTCTGCTTTTTCCCTTCCGCCCCATCCCATACACACCAGCGAAACACGATCCGGATTTTGCTGTCTGATATAGTCGATGATCGCCTGTGCATTGACAAAACTGCCGGTGATCACCTGATCGGCATGCACCGCATTCACAATGCCCTGGGTCCCGGCGCTTGTGGTATGAACAACGGTTTTACCCGTGAAATCAGCATTTTTGATGTGAGTGGGTGAGTTCCCATAATCGAAGCCAGGCTGAATGTTGCCGCCCCTTTCTCCAATTAAGATATAATCGGGATTTTCATCTTTTAACTGATAGGCTCGGTCGATCGAACCAACCGGTATGATCGTTTTTGCTCCGTTATCCGTTAGGTAGCACGCCACTGAAAAGGCCCGAAATACATCAATGATGACGGTCAGGCCACGCGCCTGTTTGGCCCCTTCGATCAGGTGCAGGATGTTGATTTCCATCTTTCTCTTCCTTTCTTGTGGTCGTGGGAGGTTCATGTTCCCCTTTCTTTTTATTTGGATGATGCCCGTAACTATTTTATACGTTTCGTATCATTTCATAAACTCATCATGTCATTTAGAGTTTATCTACTCACTGTGAGAGGAGTTCTATTTTAGTCCTTGTTTTTGCCTGATCCAGTGTCCCTGTATATGAAGGATCGTCGGTCTTTAATTGCAGGGAATACGGACTGGCCCCCCGTTTCTTCAGATATCGCTGTCTTTCCCTATCTCCGGCTTCAGGCTGGAGAAGACGAATCATGACCGATCCGGATTTAAAATCGGCCCTGTTCGTATCTGCAGTATTGTCAGAAGATGTTGCTTCAATGCCAGGCAGTGCGGTGTACAAATCGACATATCTACTTAAGTCGGGAACGACAACCTCAATCATCGCAATCCCCTGAACCCCGTTGGGATGCTCCCGGGATGAACCTCCGGGAACACGCTTATCCCTTGACGTTTCATCACGAATTAAAAAGGGCAGGTCATCCTGCGGGATCCCCCAGCGAAAGTGGAGTTCGCTCCCGTCAGATTGTACCCGGGATCCAGTAACAGGTCCTTCCATCTCAATTCCCTGTTGCCTGACATGATCGATATCCTGCTCTATTGCATCCGATAATATGGCGAAGTCAACCAGTCCCTCTTCTTTTGCAAAATGTTTCATAAACCGCTTTTCCATTGGTGTTCGCCCGGATGTGATCTTATGAAAGAAACCCAGGGTTCTGGCTGTACGACACAGGATAGCCAGCCCCTGACTGACCGACATCAGCTCCAGATAGGTACCGTCTGAAAAAGGAATAATCGCATTACGAGCCCCTCCCAGGTCACCTCCCGTTGAAACCCTGAATCCGAGATCCTCATAGTTTTTGACTGCTTGCTCCAGATTTTTCACCAGCACAATGACATGATCCATTTTGGGCTGCATGAAAGAAATCCCCCTTTATTGTCATTGATTGCAACCGACAAATCTGACATTTAAACAAAAGGGGCGACCCGGTATATCTATCCGAGAAGCCCCTGTCCTGGTGTCTGTTTTTTTATTCTGTTGGAGACTGTACAAGCTTCGACAGCCTGTTAATATCGGCATCATGTTTTCCTGTTTTTTCAGTTAGATAATGGATGTCAATCTTGATATGGTGGATTTCCTGGATCAGACGATGATACCTTGCTTCCGCTTTTGAATCGGAGATATCCTACCGTTCGACAATCTGTTCGTATATCAGCTTTAATTCCTGCTGTCCTTCTTTCAATCCTTTAAAATCTAATTTTAATACCTTGAATTCATCTTTTAAAACATTAACATCTTCTTTCAAATCATTTACTTCAACTTTTAAAACATTAACTTCGTCTTTCAAATGATTAACGTCTTCTTTCAAAACATTAACTTCATCCTTCAAATGATTAACGTCTTCTTTCAGAAGATTAACGTCATCTTTTAAATGATGAACCTCTTCTTTTAAATCATCAAATTTCTGATTTAATCCGGTTAATTCCACTTTGACACCGTTCACTTCTTTTTCGACGCCTTCCACCTTGGCCAAAATCTTCTCAAGTATGGCTTTCACGGGAAACACCGCCCTAACGAATTTGACTTTTCCAACAAACGCTATATAATTCCGTACCCGATCTTGTAAAAAAATAATAGCATAACTCAAAAAATGAAGTAAACGATTTTCAAAGATTTGCTTAAGCTTGTTCTGTTTCGCCAAAAACAACGACTTGTACGTTTACATTGACAAAAAATTACCCGGGAAATACAAAAAGGAAGGGGAATCTACAATTCTCCCTTCCATCACATGACATGTCGAGCCAAAGAACCGGAACTCCAACACCTTGTCGATGTCCGGATCTATCACTTTCTATCTCAAATCAAAATACTACAACTCGTTCTGTGGTTCGATATCCATAAGTCCGCGCCTGATGATTTCCTGTTGCAACAGCAGGATAAAGTCTTCATCAATATCATAGTCGACTGCCTTCTGATAAACATCAAGAAGTTGATCATCCCTTAAATATTCCATGATACTCCCTCCCTGCTGTTCACCGATTCTATTGAGAATATCATTGACACCGTATATGTTGTCGTTAATCAACGAGCAGCCGGATGATTGACAACGTGTTTTATCTGACAGTTGCAGAACTGCCTGTTTCTGCTTTTTGCAACAGCGCTATGATGGCATCGTAATTTTTCAGGGCCTGTTCGTATGACATGTCCGGTTGAAACAAGCTTTTGTTAAAGGCCTCCCTGTCGGATTCATACAATTGTTTCAGTTCCCGGGCCATTTGTAATGCCGTTTTTCCATCAGCATTTCTGATGCCGACATCAGCTCCGGCCTCAACCAGAACTTTCACAGCCTCCAGTTCGGCCAGTATTGTGGCAAACATCAGGGACGTTTCCCCATTAAATCCGACCTGATCAATATCCAGGTCATACTCAAGCAGGAGATTGATTATATCTGTGTGGCCAAAGCTCGCGGCCATCATTAACGGGAAGAATCCCATTTTATTCGTATGTGTCGGATCCGCTCCCGATTTCAGAAGTAATTGGACAGACGGCATATCCCCTGCGCTAACAGATTCGAGCAAAGGTGTATTACCCATAATATCTTCTATATCAGGGTCTGCATTTGCATTCAGCAGAAGTTTGACCATTTCCGAATTCTGATTCTTTGCAGCAAAAATGAGCGCGGTCTCTCCTGAATATTCATGGGGCAAATCCGGATCGGCCCCGTGTTCAAGCAGTACTCGGACCACCTCGGCATCATTTTCATCAGCAGCCAGGACCAGGGCGTTATAACCTTCGACATACGTTTCGGTATCTGCATCAGCTTCCAGAAGTAATTCAACAATCTCAACATTACCATAGGCGACAGCATCGATTAACGGCGTATCCCCGTTTTCACCCTTGATGTTCGGGTCAGCCCCTTCATTCAAAAGCACTTCTACGGCCTCGGGCTGATCCAGGTTGACCGCATAGAATAACGCCGTATAACCTCTATAGTCTGTGTCATCCGGGTTCGCCCGTTCATCAAGCAATGCCTCGATGATGTCTACATAACCGTGACCGGCAGCTTTCATGAGGGGAGTCACACCATCAATGTTCTGAATGTCGGGACTTGCCCCTTCATCCAGCAACATCTTTGCAATCTCCGAATACCCATATTCCGCTACATAATGAAGCGCCGTATCACCATCTATATCCTGTGCATCCACCTTAATATTCTCATTCAACAACAGGTCGACGATCTCCGGGTTCCCCGATACTGACGCCTGCATCAGCATGGTAACGTCGTAATTGTTTTGATGATTCGCGTCTGCACCTTCTTCAAGCAACTTTTTCACCACATCCGCATTTCCCCGGGTAACCGCCAAATATAGTGCCGTGTCTCCATCTTGATCGGTATGTTCAAGATCGGCACCGGCTTCAATCAGGACATCAATCATATCCAGATAGCCGTGGTAAGCCGCCAGCATTAAAGAACTGATTTCTTGATTCGACGTTGCATCGGGATCAGCTCCCTGTTCGATCAACTGTTTAACAGTTTCCGTGTTTCCGTTGACGGCGGCATACATCAGCGCCGTCCAGCCATCATCATCTTTTAATTCCAGATCGGCCCCCGCATTAATGAGGAGCTTGACGAAATAAGGATCTCCATAAGAAGCCGCAATCATCAATGGCGTGGTTCCCTGCAAATCCTTCTGGTTCGGATCATGTCCCTGTGACAGAGATGCTTTGGCCAGTTCCAGATCGTCCACCATCACGGCAAAATGAAGGGCATAATAATCAATGACCCGGTTCATGATAACCGTAGCCTGCGCCCGTGTCGCTGATTCCTGACCACGGAAAGTCTGATCCTGAAAACCCGATATAATTCCTTCTTTGACAGCTGCCGCTACCAGACCACGGTAGGCTTCGTCAATCTGTTGACTATCCTTAAATGCAAGATTGCTTGCTTCCTCTGCTTCAAGTCCCAGTGATCTTGCCACCATCACTGCCATTTCCAGTCGGGTAATCGGTTCATCCGGTTTAAAACGTTCACCGTATTCCTCCTCAATGATCACCCCTCTTGTGACCGCTGCCGAAATATACGGGAAAGACCAGGAATCCTCTTTCACATCTATGAAAACAACGGGTTCTTCAAACAGGGGGTACCCCCGGGTTACCACCAGCATTTTCACAAACTGCTCACGGGTAACCGTCCCTTCCGGACGGAATGTCCCGTCTTCATAGCCACTGACAATGCCGTATTGAACCAGGCGTTGTATTGCATCATGAGCCCAGTGATTACCCACATCTTTAAAATTTCTTTCTGTTTTTACAGCAAAGCGAGGTTCATCGTGTACAGGCCCCGCCCCTTTTTCACCGGTCTGTGAATAAGCATAAGCGGGTGATGTTGATGGGAAGAACACTGCCTGTACCACCAGAAGCATCATAACCAGAGTCACGACAACGAATTTTTTCAGATATTTTCTTTTGTTCAAAATTCCAACTCCTTCTTTTCATTCTTTCATCTAGTTTCAATGATTCGACAAAAAAATCCATTTTTCCTGTAAATATTTCTGTTTTTTGTTAAATTAATATCACCCTCGCCGATCAAAAAGAAAAAAGCCGCCGTAAATGGCAGCTTGGAACATTTTTTAAGATATGATGATAAATGAATCAGGCCGTTTCATATTGATGTGGACGTGTATGAATATACTTACACTCTCTTCCTTCCGCAAAGCATTCATGTGAATACTCACAATTACTTATAACCGTCCTTTTTCCCGATCCGACGTTGTACTCATTTGACACCTTGACCTGTCTTTTTTTCTGGTCACAAAAAAACACATCGGTCGATTGATATTCCATTCCACGATCCCCCCTTAATACGAGCGACAAATATCGCTCACATTCTCTATTATTAGACAAATACATATTTTGTGCAACCGTCGAAGGATCCTGGCCAAAAAAATCCCCCCTGCAGAAATGGCCCGAATGGACCACCCGGCAGGGGGGAACGTTATCTCTCATTCTTATTCAGGGAATTCAATGGTGATGGATCTGGTTTGCGGTTCATAATCTACCGTTGCTCCCAGGTTCTCCAGTATAAAACGTAACGGCACAAAGGACCTGCTGTTTTTAATCTCCGGTGCCACAGGCATTTCCACAGGCTGCCCGTTTAGCATGGCAGTGCGATTTCCAATTTGAACGACCAGCACTTTGCCATCCACCTCAAAGGTAACTTCCCGTGTATCCGGATTCCACTCAGGCTCCGTACCGGCAATCCAGGCAATCTGCCGAACCGGGACCATTGTATGTCCTTCGCCCACCACATAGGGTGCGGCATCCAGCTGTACTGGCCTATTGCTTATTTCTGCATGTCTGCTGCCGATCTGCAGGACCCCTCTGCGAGGGAACATGACCTTTTCACCAAATTGACGCAGAAATGAATCTTCATTTAATTGCTTCAGTGAAGATCGGCTGGCAAATACTTCTTCCATCAACAGCGTTTCTTCCCCTTCCGGCAGTGTGATCTCCACATCCTGATGCTGGTTCCAGGTCAATGTTTCCGCCGAAAACTGGATTTGTACGGGTTGCTCGATTGACATTTCTGTACTCATCATCGCCATTTCATCTTCTGCGACCGGATTCAAAGTCAGTTTTACATCCGTAACCTGTTTGTAAATGCGTGCATTCCGGTCCACATAATAATCCAGATTCACCTCAAGATCGGGTTCCATGCCGGTCATCATGGCAATCATTTGTTTGTTCAGTTGCAGATCAATGGTCCGTTTCATTTTTAACAAATCAGTGCGGAATTGTTCAATGTTAGCCGCCATCTCTTCTTCCGTCAGTTCTTCTGTCCCCTGTCCATCAACCAGCTGGTACAATTGCATGAAGAAGTCATCCAGTTTTTCATATTCGGCCAGGTTTCCAAGCAGGTAGGACAAAAAGTTTGTGATGTCTTCGAAGTTCAAAGAGACACGGATATGCCTTGTTTTTTTCTCGCCATCCGGTGTATCGACATATGCCGTTCCCATATCCTCTATGTCACGAAGCTCATAATCAAACTGTTCGAGATAATCTTCCAGTGACGCCATCACAAATTCCTGGATCTCTTCCTGATTTTCGAAAGGAAAGACGGACACCTGTCCGGGTGCTGCCACAGTGGCCGCCATAAAATCTCCCTTGATCCATTTATCCTCGGATGACGTTTTGAAATAAATCTCACTGTCAGCGAGATAGAATTCCAGATTCGGATCCTGTTCCAGCTCCCAGAGATTTTGCTCTCTCAAGAAATCGGGGTTGGATAATTGCATCTTCCCATACATGTGGGTGGCATCCTGTTGTTTCATATCCAGAACAATACCGGATTCAAGAATTTGCAAAAGCAATTGGGCTTCTTCTGAAAGCTGATCTGCAGGAAAGTCCGTTGAGAACGTCAGCGTCACACGAGACTCAAATGAATCCTGATTCAACCGCTGTCCTTCCAGCCAGACATCCTTGAGTGTCGGGTTGGTACTGCTGCATCCGGCCATAACAGCTAGCATGGCAACAAGTAAAATAGCCAGAGTCTTTCTTAACAACATCAATTCCTCCTTTGTTTAATATAACGGTAACATTCTGACTCTAGATATATTCAATCTCTGTCAGGGAATTCCTGTTCTTTTTTTAAAAAAATTGTACCTGACGAGGCAACATACGTTTAAAATTTTGTTCTATTCTCGGGTGACATCCCGTGATAAAATACAGATAAATCGAATGTTGAAAGGAGCCAAAAATATGGATGAGCCCACCTTGAAGCTGTTGTTGGAACATATCAGGGATATTCGGGAACAGATCTACGATGTCAAATCAGATATGAAAGATCTGCGTGGATTGCAAAAGGAATTCGGCACTTTTAAATCTCAGTTCGGTGACATGCAGGATGACATGGCATCTCTCAAATCCGGATTCTCCGACATGCAGGATGACGTAGCTTCCTTCAAATCCGGGTTCTCCGACATGCAGGAAGACATAACTTCTCTCAAATCCGGGTTCTCCGACATGCAGGATGACATAACTTCTCTCAAATCCGGGTTCTCCGACATGCAGGATGACATAACTTCTCTCAAATCCGGGTTCTCCGACATGCAGGA
>JACDOE010000009.1 GCA_017656255.1 Bacillaceae bacterium | reverse complement strand
GAAAATGGCTCCCTTTTTTATAGATTTCTTTTTACACAATTATATGGACTTAACTACGAAGGTCATGTTTTGAAGGTTGGGAATGATGGTAACTGATGATATTGGAGCTATTCTAAGCAGAAAAGTTGGGGGAAATAGGTTATATAATTTGTAAGTATTTATTATACGTACAGCAATATTTTATAAATGATTGTATTGGTATAACTAGGGTTATACTTGATAAAGAAAGTAATGTTTGTTTATTCGGCACTACGTAGTCGCTTTAGCTTAGTTTTCAAAAAGAAAAAACCTAATGGAGTTATTTACCTCTCATCAGGTTTTTTCAAAGATTAAATCCTTATTATAATGTTATTCCAATTTTTAAGAGTTGTTTTCTTAAATCCCATTTATCAGGTTTTAAACTATTGTTAAACCACTCTGCTCCTTCTTCAAGCCATTTATTGCGATACTCTTCAAAACTTACCCCCTCACTGCCATCATCAAATCCAAACTCATAACCACAACAGTCACAAATTTCATATGAAGGGTTACCATCATTATCGTATGGTTCTTCTTCTAGTCCGTTGTATCCACATACGGGGCATATATTACCCATTTTATTTACACCACCTTATTGCCTATTGATAATCTATACCATCCTTAGGTTTAAAGTAAGTCCTTAAAACGCCATCTTTACTTACTACTCCAAATTCATTAGTTGCCTTATTATAAACTAGCTTATCTCCATTTGTTCTAGTTTTTGTTAATATATTCCCACCTGGAGTAGAACTTACTAAATTTCTTGCTCCTTGCAAATATTGGTCTTTTGTGATGTTACCAAATTCTTTTTGCTTTATTACATGTTTATCGTAATGACTATCAAGTAGTTTTTGTGAACCAAAATTTGAATTACTAAAATTAACCTTACCCTTAGCCGCTTCCCTACTAAGCCTTGCATCATTGTAAATATCCGTATCATCAAACTCATCAATAGGTCTATTTACACCTGGACCACCTTTTTCCGTATCTATTGCAGCACGTGCCGATTTTTTTAAGCCTTTTGCATTCCTTGTACCCGGATTTAAATTTATATACAAACTAACCGGAACCAACAAATTCTCATGGGTAAATTCTCCATCTCCCCAGGGTTCTACGGTTTCTTTATAAGGTTAAATTACTATCTCGTTGGCCGCTGGTACATAACTTTCATAACTGGTCAAGGCATCGCTGGCTTCTTTATAATTATCACGATTAGTAAACTCTGATAATCCACGTTTTAAATCATCAAACCAGAAAGATTCCCATGCCCCTTCTGACCCATCTCCCAAATATTTCCAATAGCTATTTTTGTTCCGACGCTATTGTCAACCACTCTGTTTGTTTGGGGATCATCATATTAAAGTAAGTCTTGAAAGACATATAACCTCTCAATGTTAAACTCCCCTTCAGTTTATTTTTTGTCATATTTAAAATAGTTGATTTCCATTGCTTTTTTCGAAGCTTTATCTACATCTCCATCTTTTACATGTGTTATTATTTGTTTGGCCTCTTCTTCCCAATCAGGACCATATAATAACAAGTAATGAGCAAAATCAATAAGAATGTCCTTATCGGATGTCTCTAATTGAATTAACCTCTTATAGAGACAAAACATCCCTTCTATTGGTAAAAAGTAACTATCTTGATCCATTTTTATTATTTGTCTTAATACTGAACTTTTTTTTCCTTTGCTATTTTATCTTTTAAGCTTTCTAAGAGTTGAACAAATGTTTGATCCAGATCATCTCTTTCCTTTTTAGTTAACTTTCCCCAATCAATGTTTTGGATATTTTTTATTTGTAAAACTATTTCCATCAGGCTCATACTTTTACCTCCCGAATTTATTTGGGATAGTATGTTGAAATTCTTATAGTTCCATCAGATGTTTGGAATATATCATAGCCTATCTTTTTTACATTTACTGTTACTTCCCTAGGTATGGCAGGTGGTCGGTTTGGAATTGATAATCCTGCTTTTCTTGCATTAAAAACGTCTTTAATAATCACCGATTCTATCTCATCCATAGAACCAATTCCCTCAACACTTTCTGTTTTATGAGGTCTATTATAACCATGACCGCTATTAATTTGAATTTTGGTTCTATTAACGTTAAATGTTCTTCTTAAATGATCTCCACTTCCACTAACATTTGATGGTTTAACATTACTCTTACCAACCCATTGTTTAAACTTATTCTTAACAGCTTGTGAAGCTTTTTTAACCCCTTGTTTTCCCTTCTCTATGCCCTTCTGAATAACTTCTTTTCCTTTACAATAACATTTAATACTTCCTGCACTTTTACATCTGGACTGACAGCCTCTGCTCAAGAAAGTTAAAAATTTTCACCAATGTGTGTTTTGCATTACCTTCTTGCAATAACTTTACAATAAAGGGATTTACTACATCTCCATAAACCACATGTAATAATATCTGATCCCACCAGTCTAACTTTTTTCGTACGTTGGAATTACCTCAGGAATTGCCTCAAGCAATTTTTTTAAAGTTTTTGTATTCCAGCCTTTCTCGCCTTACTTTCCTGAGAGAGCCTGTGTCTGTCGAGTAAACGACTTGATTTGTTTTTACACATAATTTCGGACTTGATAGGTGGGGACGTCTCTGGTGTTAATTGTTGAATTAGCGACAAATAGAGACGTCTTTTTTCTTTCTCTGGATATGTATGAGGTCATTATATCCGTCTGATTCTGGACTGGCAATCCCGTCAGCTTTTGGACTTTTCAGATTAGCGAAAACACGGAGGCAATTAAAGAAATTTAACAGTAATATAAATAAAGGATAGCCCCATACCTTTATGATAAAAGAGCTATCCCTTTAGAACCTAGTTTTGATAGAAAAGTCTATTATGCTGAAAATGCCTTAGTCTCGTTGTCTTCTAGCTTGTAATAGTGTTGTGTGTTGCGAAAATATTAAATATATAAAGTAATACAATTTAAATTTTCTTAATTCTCTCCAGAACCTTATGGGTAAGAATCCTAAGTTTTTCTACATCATCTTCACTTTCACAATATGCATAATTTCCAACGTGTTCATCATGCATTAGTATAAATTTAAAATCACCATTTGAAAATACCCTTTTTCTTATGGCTACACCATCTAACTCCTGTAATTGAGCAAATCCAAATTCATCTTTTATTATATCTACAATCAAATCAAATTCATCCCAGTGTTCTAATTTAACAAAGTCAAACTCTGTTTTGTTCTCTTTATTAATACTCTCAACTATCCTCAAAATATCACTCCTATTCTAAACCCAAATTCTTATTTACACTTGGTCTGCTTCTTGTTGAAGCTTCTATAATCTCTTGCCATAATTCATCACCTGAGTACCCTTTATTAGAATATTTTTTTACAACATCATCCCAAGTTAAGTTAGGATCAGTATCCATTAACTTCTGTGCCAATTTTCTATCAGCCATTAATTCTCTTGCTTGAGTTCTGAATTGATTACGGAGATTAAAGGCTTGTTTTGCCTGTTCTTCTAACGGCAAAGTTTTATCTATCATATCTTTTATTTTAGCTTCTTGTGACAAATACCATTTTCTTGCCTCAACGTTACTAAGAGTACCACCTTTGGGCGTCCCCTCAACTGCTTCCCTACTAAGTCCTGCTTGGTTATAAATATCCGTATCATCGAACTCATCAATGGGTCTATTTACACCTGGACCACCTTTTTCCGTACCCTTTCCCTTTTTCCCTTTAAAAAACTGAACTAATTTCTCTATCCCTTTTTTACTACCTTTATAGGCAGCTTTGCCCACTTTACATCCGCTACATATCAATGTTGCTACTATTATGCCATCTCTCATTGAAATATCTTCATCAGTTAATTCATCTATATCATCACCTATGAAAAAATCATAGATTGCTTCTGCAACCTCAGGATCTCCCTCTACATGAGACCAAGACATATCAAACGGATCAGGGTTCATGAATATAGTATTACGTTTGTGCGCCCCTACCGACTCCTCACCCAGATGCTGCTTCATCTGTTGTTGTAGTAACTTATCCTGCTCACTCTCGACCGTCTTGTTATATATCATATCATACGTAAACGGCCTGTCATTTAACAGAGACGATCGACTTACCAATTTGGCATTCGGCGGTGGGCCATATGACGCGATCTCTTCCTCGTTTTGCTGCGCCACCTCTTCCGCTGTCAGTATCTCCGTCCATTGCAACACATCTATTTCCTCAAAATGTTGCTCCTCCGGACCTTTTAACTGCTTCTCGATACCCTCTTCCACTTTCCATCTCTCATAGTCATATAACCAGTGTTTGGTTATCGTCTGTTCATAGGTCAATTCATAGAACTTTGATGTCTGGACCGTGTCGATCAGTTCCGTCGCTGATTCCTCTTGCCAACTCGTCTTGTAAAACCAGATGTCATAGTAGGTCACCGATCCAATTTGATACTCTTCCGCATAATCCTCGTTATTACGTACCCATTCCGGAACATGTCCCGTCGGATCCCACATGTTTACCGGATTGTTCAAGACATAGGCATACCGGTTCTGTGTCAACGGATTGTCCAGAGTACCCGGATAGGTGTCTGCTGTCATAAAGCGCGCCGCTACCGGGTGATACCACCGGGCATTTAAATCCAGCAAACCTGTTTTCCCATCATAGGCCTGCCCCGTGTAGGCCATATGGTTATACGGAGCTGTAATGCCGGTAAAAATCCCGCCGAATGCATCATAGCGATAACGCTCGATGATGTCTCCGTGACGATCGGTCGTTTCACTGACCGTTCTTGACCCATCAAACTGGTAATACAACATCCCGCCCGTTGTTTTCAGATTCGGATCATGGGACGGGTTTGACAGACCGTGCATGCCAAACATCTTCCGGGATACCAGCTGTGCTTCGGCACCCATGTAATACTCCGCATATGGAGACCCCGACAGCCCGTATTCCTTGTGTAAAACATTCGACATTCCCTGATACAGGTAATAGGTCGGCTTGTGTACGACGTGATCCTGACTGAAATTGTCATCCAGGGCAAACGTGCCGTTTTTATACAGACCCAGTTTCTTGCCCTGGCCGGGGTTATTCAACGGTCCGTGCCCTTTGCCGTTGCCGCCCTTTTTACTTACTCCTTTTCCACAATTGGAAGCGCTGTTCCCCTGCCCTTTTCCTTTGCCTTTGCCGTTACCTGTTCCCTGTTTTTGCTTCGCTGTGTCACTGCGATTATCCTGCCCTTTGCCCTTGCCATTCCCTTTCCCATTCGACTTTTCCGCCGCTTTCTCCTGACCGTCGAAGTCCTTCCACGACATTTCTTCCCGGTATACCTTGCGGCCCAATCCGTCGTAACCGTACTGGGCGAAACTTCCGTCCGCAAAGCCGACGTGGGTCAATCGATTCGAAGTCTGACGTGTTAACTGACCGGCTGAATCGTATTCGAAAGAGGTTTTGTTCCCCAGAGCGTCAACCTGTGTAATCGGTTGCCCATTCAGGTTATAATCCCATGTTCTCGCATGTCCGTTCGCGTTGGTCACCCTGGTCAAGTTATGATCCGAATCATATTTATAGCGGGTGGTAAAGCCTTCAGCATCCTTTAGCGCCACCAGATTACCGACCGCATCATAACAATAGGATGTTTTAAACTTAAAAAAATTAGCGAATCCTATTGAAATACAAAAAATTCGCCTCATCAGTAAAAAATATATAGTTTTCGGTTGTAAACCGGATTCAACCTCACCCCCGCGGCCCACCCGTATAATAATCCTCATTAATCTCATTCTTCCGCTTCACCACATAAACCGGAATCCGGCGAAACCCCAGCGCCTTATACAACTGAACCGCTTTTTTATTATCATGAAGCACGGAAAGATCCAGATAATCCCGCCCCTTCGCCAGAAAATACTCCGCCACACAGCGAACCAGCGCCCGACCCACACCGCGGGCACGGCGATCGGGATCCACAGCGAGACTCCAGAAACTGGCCCCGTTGTCCGGATCGTCAAAAGCCATCCGGTGATCCACTCCCATAATCGTGCCGATCACCGCCCCGTCTTTTTTATCCACTGCCACAAAATACTGAAACACCGGCGTCTTTTGATTCTCAATCATCGTGTCCACCGCGGCTTCCACCATGCCGCATTTTCGGTAAATCCGGTTCACCTGCTCCGCATCCGCTTCCCCCTGCATCATCCGGATCTCAAAGCCGGAAAAACGCCGTTTCGGATAACGGTAATGATGCAGCCACAGGCGATACGTATCGGACGGATCCACAAACAAAAGATCCGGTGCCCTGGTCAGCAACACATGATGATCCTGCACATAAACCGCCAGATTCCGTTCCCCTTTTTCCTCTTCCGTAAAAATGCGAATCAGACTGTCATGATCGGGAAAGGTCTGGCCGAAAATCAGCTTTCCCCATCCGCAGTCCAGCGCCACATTTTGCTTCATCCCTTCCCTTTTGAACCGGGGCGCTTCCTCTCCCCAGCTGTTTAAAGAAGGCGTTCGATAACGTTCCAGCCGATAGGCTTTCACTCGTTGAGACAACCTTACCACCCCATTTTTTGCAACCAGAATTCCAGAATCGTCAACTGCCAGAGTTTACTGCCGCCCAGCGGTGTCAGATGATACCCGGGGGCCGCCAGCAATTTTTCCACGTAGGCGGGCTGGAATAAGCCGCGCTGCCGGGCACGGTCCGATAACAAAACCTCCCGGGCAAAATTGAAGTATTTGCCGCGCAAATCCTTGAGCGCCGGTACCGGGAAATAACCCTTTTTCCGATATATCACGTCACGGGGAATCAGGCGTTCCGCCGCTTTTTTCAAAATATACTTGCCGCCGTTTCCCACTTTCAGCACGGGTGGAATCGCGGCGGCCAGTTCCACCAGTTCATGATCCAGAAACGGAACCCGGGCTTCCAGCCCCCATGCCATGGTCATATTATCCACCCGTTTAACCGGATCATCGATCAGCATCACCGTGGTATCCAGACGAAGCGCACGGTCCACTGCCTCTTCCGCTCCCGGCTGTGCAAAATGCTCCCGTACAAACCGGGTGGACACGTCGTCACCGTGATACCGGGGATGAAGGACTTTAAGCACCTCCTCGTGCTTCCGGTCAAAGAAGGCCTCCCGATAGTCGTCCAGTGCGCCACGGGTCCCGTTCATCACCCGGGGGTACCAGTGATAGCCGGCAAATATCTCATCGGCTCCCTGTCCACTCAGCACCACTTTGATATCTTTACTGACTTCTTCTGATAATAGATAGAACCCGATGGCATCATGGCTCACCATCGGCTCTGCCATCGCCGCCACACATGTTTCAAGATTGGGCAGCAGCCGGTTGGAGTCGATGAAGATTTTGTGATGCCGGGTGCCGAACTGTTTGGCTATTCGATCACTGTACACAAACTCATTGCCAGCCTCATCCCCCACATTCTCAAAACCGATGGAATACGTATAGAGGGACGACGGTTCCATCCGGGCCATCAAGGCCACGATCAGACTGGAATCCAGTCCCCCGCTCAACAGCGCCCCCACGGGGACATCACTCACCATCCGGCGCCGTACACTATCCTCCAGTTTCCCTAACGCAAGTTCCGTCCACTCCTGCTCCGTTAGGTGCTCACGGGCAGGATCGCGAGTGAACATCACATCCCAGTATCGTATCTTCTGCCTCGTCCCCTTTTGATCCACAATGAGCAGATGAGCCGGTTCCAGTTTTTTGACATTCTCAAAAATGGTATCCGGTGCCGGCACCACGGCATGAAAGGTAAGATAATGGTGCAGGGCCTTACGGGAAAGTTCCGGCCTGACCGCACCTGCCTGTTTGAGCGCCTGGATCGTGGAAGCAAACGTGAACCGGTCACCCTCATCCACATAATACAACGGTTTAATGCCCAGCCGGTCGCGACCCAGCACCCACCGTCCGTTCACCCTGTCATAGAGGCAGAAAGCAAACATGCCGTTTAATCGGTGGACAAAGTCGTCCCCCCAGGCATGATACGCTTTCAGAATCACTTCCGTATCACTGTTTGAGAAAAAAGAATAGCCTTTCAAGAGCAGTTCTTTTTTTAGATCAAGGTAATTGTAAATTTCACCGTTATAGGTGATGGACAACCCCAGTTGCTTATCGGTCATCGGTTGACGGCCGTTATTTGTCAGGTCGATAATGCTCAAACGCCGGTGACCCAGCGCTACCCCCGGTTCCAACAGCACCCCTTCATCATCGGGACCTCTATTTTCCAGCACCGTCAACATAGCCCTTACCTGACTTTCATCGGCCATCTGCCCGTTAAAATGGATAATTCCGCAAATACCGCACATAATTTGTTAGACCACTCCTATTATGATCCCGTCATCCGGGGATTGTCCGCGGCTCACATGGTCTTCTATATTTTAACAAACACCTTTTATAGGTGAAAAAAGGGATGTCACAGGAAATCCATTGTTTCAACCCGTTAACACGTACCATTCAAATTCAGCCGCTGACCCTTATCAATCCCTCAACCGTGCTTGAGTATCCTTTCATTTCCTTTCAAAATTCATCCCTTCATCATTTCATTCTCGCCAATTTTCCGGGTATCATGTATAATAACGATGTTATTTGACGGGGATTTAAATCAGGAGAGATGAGATCCTACTTAAATGATAGAAAGTAAAGGTGAAATGAATGCAAATCAGAGAAGAAATACGTAATATCGCGATTATCGCCCACGTCGACCACGGTAAAACCACCCTGGTCGATCAACTGCTTTTACAATCCGGGCTGTTTCAGGCCCATGAAAAAGTGGCGGAAAGAGCGATGGACTCCCATGACCTGGAAAAAGAACGCGGCATCACCATTCTGGCCAAAACAACATCGATTCCCTACCAGAATCATACGATCAATATCCTTGACACTCCCGGCCATGCCGACTTTGGCGGGGAAGTGGAACGGATTATGAAAATGGTGGACGGGGTGCTGCTGGTGGTGGATGCCTTTGAAGGCTGCATGCCCCAGACCCGTTTTGTACTGAAAAAAGCACTGGAACAGAAACGTACCCCGATTTTGGTCGTCAATAAAATGGACAGGGAAAACGCCCGTCCGGCAGAAGTGGTGGATGAAGTGCTGGATCTATTGATCGAGCTGGGTGCAGACGAGGACCAGCTTGATTTTCCCGTGATTTATACGTCGGCTGTCAAAGGGGTGGCGAGTGATGACCCGGGACAGCCGGGAAGCGATATGAAACCCCTTTTTGAAGCGATTATCGCACATATTCCGGCCCCCGAAGCCGATACCACCGAACCTCTGCAGATGCAGGTCACCATCCTCGATTATGATGAATATCTGGGACGGATCGGCATCGGACGGGTTCACCGGGGCAAGATTCGGAAAGGACAGACCATCGCCCTGATCAAACGGGACGGGACGGTGAAGAAACTCCGGATTTCGCGGTTGTTCGGATTTTCCGGGCTGAAGCGGGTTGAGATTGACGAAGCGGCAGCCGGGGACATTATCGCCGTTCCCGGTCTGGAAGACATCAATGTCGGGGAAACGATCGCCGATTCGGAACATCCGGAAGCCCTTCCCCTCCTGACAATTGATGAACCGACCATGAAAATGACCTTTCTGATCAATAACAGCCCCTTTGCCGGTCGGGAAGGAAAATATGTCACTTCCCGCAACCTGCGGGAACGGCTGATGGCGGAACTGGAACGGGACGTCAGCCTGCGCGTGGAAGAGACAGATACCGGTGAATCGTTTATTGTGTCTGGGCGGGGGGAACTTCACCTGTCCATTCTGATTGAAACCATGCGGCGGGAAGGTTACGAATTACAGGTTTCCAAGCCGGAAGTGATTATCCGGGAAATCGACGGACAGCTCATGGAGCCTGTGGAACGGCTGGTAATGGATGTCCCGGATGACTATACGGGAACAGTGATGGAATCACTGGGCGCCCGCAAGGCCGAAATGATCGACATGGTGAACAATGGCACCGGGATGGTTCGGCTGGAGTTTCTGATCCCGTCCCGGGGCTTGATCGGATTCAGAACGGAATTTTTGACCCAGACCCGCGGCTACGGCATTATGAACCATTCGTTTGATTCCTACCGCCCCGTGGTGAAAGGGCAATTGGGCGGCAGACGGGCCGGTGTGCTGATCTCCCATGAAACCGGTACAGCCACCACATACGGGATCATGTCTGTGGAGGATCGAGGGATCATGTTTATCGATCCCGGTACCGAGGTGTATGAAGGGATGATTGTCGGGGAACATTCGCGGGAAAACGATCTGACGGTCAATGTGTGTAAGGAAAAACATGCGACCAATGTGCGTTCCGCCACCAAGGAGGAAACGCAAAAGTTGAAGACACCCCGCCGTCTGTCGCTTGAAGAGGCGCTGGAGTATCTGGATGATGATGAATATTGTGAGATTACCCCGGCTTCGGTGCGGCTGCGCAAGAAGTATTTGAAAAAGAATGAACGGGATCGGATGCAGAAGAAGAAGCAGACAACGTAATGTAGGAGAATAATGCCGGTGGCGAGGTCACGGGGAGGAGGTCGGCTACGGAGCAAGAAGGTCGGCTACGGAATAACGGAATTTCTTTCCGCTATATTTCTTGTAATATTATGCAAAACAATCATCATACACCCTTATCTCCTGGCACTCCATCATCACTGATCCTGTCGCATCAACCTTCAGGATCGGAACCATTTTCTCCATTTATATCTCATTACTAAAAATGCGATTGGGAGCCCTTCCTCCCAATCGCTTTATAAATCCATCACAACAACCGATCCGTATACTTCCCGATCACCGGATACCGGTACGACCGCCCCTGAAACCCCTGAATGCTGGCCCAAATGGGCAGAATCACTTCAAGCACCAGAATCAGCAGTGCGAACAAAAACCCGAACCCGAATATACTGGTGTGCGGATGGAAAATCTGGCCCATCATCCCGATCGACACTCCGCCAATCCCCAGTATCCCGAGCACCGACACGAGAATAAACACCGCCACCTGATAGATCAATGACTGCATGGCATGACGGGCGACAAAAGAAGACCGCTGCCGCTGCAACATGTAGATGATCAAAGCAACAAAAATCCCGAGTCCCTGCAGAAATATAGATAAATGAACCAGTCCGGAAAACAGCCGGTCATCTGATCGACTCATCACATAAGACCTCTCTTTCTTTCTCTCATTTTTGGTTTCTCCCTCATTCCATCTTACCAGAAGCCCCGACGCATAGAAATAGGCATTCAGGCAACCCTATATGATAAATATGGAAATTTGTGAATAAGGAGATCGGCCTTTATGCCGCAGATCACTTCAATTGGTATCGCTGTCCCGCCGTTTACAATTACGCAGTCATCGGCACAGGCATTCGCTCGAAACCTGTTTGCCGATTCATTCAAGGATATAGACCGCCTGCTTCCTGTTTTTGAACATGCCCGGATTGAAAAACGCCATTTCTGTGTTCCCCTGGAATGGTTCGCTCAAAAACATGACCCGGAAGAAAAAAACCAACTTTACATCGAGAACGCCACCAGGCTGAGTATGGAAGCAGCGCAAAACTGTCTGAACGGAACCCGATTCACACGGGAACAAATCGATCATTTGATTTTCATCTCTTCCACCGGCCTGGCCACCCCCAGTCTGGATGCCCATATCATCAACAAGCTCAATCTGCGCTCTGACATCAAACGAACCCCGATCTGGGGTCTGGGATGTGCCGGCGGGGCCGTCGGACTGTCGAGGGCGTTTGAGTATGCCCGTGCCTTTCCGGAAAGCACGGTCCTTCTGATCGCCGTCGAATTGTGCGGCCTGACATTCCTCCGCGATGATCTGTCCAAAAGCAACCTGATCGCCACCTCTCTGTTTGCGGAAGGGGCAGCTGCCGCGCTGATCACCGGCGATCAACATCCGCTGAATCGGCATGCCGGTCAACCCGCCCCCTGTATCCTGAATACGCGCAGTGTCATCTGGAAAGATACCCTGGATATCATGGGCTGGGACATCACCCGGGACGGGCTTAAAGTCATTTTCTCGCGGGATATTCCCGGCATCGTTGAAAAATGGATGGCGCCCGAGGTGGAAACTTTCCTCAGCCAGAATGATCTGTCACGCAAACACATTGCGCATTTCATTACCCACCCGGGCGGCATGAAAGTATTGAAAGCATACGAAAAAGCCCTGAATCTACAGCCTGAAGACCTGCGCCACGCCTACCAGGTCCTGCGCGGATACGGCAATATGTCGTCGGCGACGGTCCTGTTTGTGCTGGCGCGCTATCTGCAGGATCAACCGGCAGAAGGCGATTACGGACTGATCTCCGCCTTGGGTCCCGGTTTCAGCGGGGAATTCCTGCTGGTGAAGTGGAAATAACATACAGGAGGCGATTAACATGGAAGACTTCTATTTTATAATCCTGATCTCTGTTATCATTCTTCAACGCCTGCTGGAACTGGTGGTCGCCAGACGCAACGAGAAAATCATCAAATCGATGGGCGGCTATGAAGCGGGCAAAGAACATTATAAGTACATGGTCCTGTTTCACGTGGCTTTCTTCGTCTCCGTCCTGGCGGAGGCGGGATTCAGAGGCGTTCATGTCCCGCCATGGTGGCCGGTCCCCTTCACCCTGTTCATACTCGCCCAGATACTCCGATACTGGTGTATCTATTCGCTGGGCCCCTTCTGGAACACGAAAATTATGGTGCTTCCGGGAAGTGTGCCGGTGGTCAGGGGACCCTACCGATTCCTGCGCCATCCCAATTATGTTACAGTGACGCTGGAGCTGTTGGTGATACCTCTCCTGTTCGGCCTGACTGTCAGCGCGATCCTTTTTCCACTGGCCAACATCCTGTTGTTAAAAAAAGTACGCATCCCGGCCGAAGAAAAGGCCCTTGCGGCAACCACCGCCTACGGGGACATTATGTCAGAGGTTCCGCGTCTTTTTCCGCTTCGATCATCTCCAGAAAAACCCGGGCCGCGTTAGCATGCCTTTTTCCCACATGGTAAGCGATATGCAGGGTTCGTTTTAATTCGGCATCCCGGATCCGGATTTGTCTCAGGTGGAGATCGGTTTCCCTTTTGACCATATATTCCGACACGACCGAAATGCCGGTTCCGGAAGCAACGGCCAGTTTAACTGCTTCGGTATTATCCAGTTCCAGCCCGATCTCAATGTTAATACCGGATTCGGACAGCCTGTTTTCCAGCATTCTGCGCGTACTGGAGCCGGGTTCGCGCAGGATAAATGACTCCCCTTCCAGTTCACCCAGTTCCACTTCATCCCGTCCGGCCAACGGATGATCGGGGTACACAATCAGCACCAGCCGGTCCGTTTTCCAGGGTTTAAGGACCAGATCGGGATGAGCCTGGGCATGACCAATGAAGCCGAGATCCAGTTCCCCTTTTTTCAATTGATGGAGGACATCCTGCGTATTACTGATTTTAAGAGACAGGTTGATGCCAGGGTACATCTTTTTATATTTTCCGATGTAGGCGGGAAGAATATAGGCTCCGGGAGTGGTGCTCGCTCCGACAAGCAATTCTCCTTTCTCCAGACCCCGGATTTCTTTCAGCGCCTGTTCCGCCTCATGACTTAGAACGAAAATGCGATCGGCATATTCTTTCAGGATGCGTCCCGCTTCCGTCAACTTTAATTTTCTGCCGTAGTTTTCAACCAGCGGGACACCGAGTGTTTCTTCCAGCTTACGTATCTGCGTGGATACCGCCGGCTGGCTGATCTCCAGTTTTTCTGCGGCATGAGAAAAGTTCTGGGATTCAGCCACGACATAAAATACCCGTAAATGATTAAAATTCATAAGGATATCTCCTTGCCTGAATTTTTTAATCCAAGTATAATCCATTTATACCTTTTTTTCTAACCGACGTCACAAAAAATTTAGAAAAAATCTGATTAATTAATATGGACTAATTGATTAAATGTGTTATACTAATTATTGACCAAATAGAGATTCAGGCATAATAATACAGAAAGAACGCTTTTACATTATATTTTTAATGAAAGGACAGGGAGTATGGGTACTAAAGTTATGGATTCGAACGTATTGGATGTGCTGGGTAACGAACAGGTACATTTTAATTTAACTGTACCGCAGCTGGTTGAGAAATCAATCGAAAACGGAGAAGGTATCCTCGCTGACAACGGTGCGTTGAGTACGACCACTGGCAAGTACACAGGACGTTCTCCTAAAGACAAGTTTATCGTAGATGAACCCTCTGTTCACGATAAAATTGCCTGGGGAAAGGTGAACCGTCCGATCTCGCCCGAGAAGTTTGAAGGTCTGTACCAGCGCGTAGTGGATTATCTCAAGGAAAAAGAATTGTACGTATTTGACGGTTATGCCGGAGCGGAAAAAGAATATCAACTGCCGATCCGGATTGTAAACGAAAAAGCGTGGCAAAACCTTTTTGTCAGACAGCTGTTTATCCGCCCCACCCGTGAGGAACTTAAGACACATAAACCTGACTTTACGGTTATTTGTACTCCTGATTTTAAAGCGGATCCGGAAATTGACGGAACGAATTCCGAAACCTTCATCATCATCAGCTTTGAAAAACGTGTTGTGCTGATCGGCGGAACGGAATACGCCGGAGAAATGAAAAAATCCATTTTCAGCGTGATGAACTACTTACTTCCTTTTCAGAACGTCATGCCGATGCACTGCTCTGCCAATGTCGGTGAAAAAGGAGACGTGGCCCTGTTCTTCGGACTTTCCGGAACCGGTAAAACCACGCTTTCTGCTGATCCGAACCGTCGCCTGATCGGTGACGATGAACACGGCTGGTCCGACAACGGCGTGTTCAACTTTGAAGGCGGATGCTATGCCAAGTGCATTAATTTGTCCCAGGAGAAGGAACCGCAGATCTGGAATGCGATCAAGTTCGGATCCGTGCTGGAAAATGTGGTTCTTGACGATGAACGTGCTCCGGACTACGATGATGCGTCTCTGACTGAAAATACGCGTGCCGCCTATCCGATCGATTTTATTGACGGTGCTGTGATTCCGGGAGTTGCCGGACATCCTGAAGTCATCGTGTTCCTGACGGCGGATGCCTTCGGCGTGCTGCCTCCGATCGCCAAATTGACGAAAGAACAGGCGATGTACCATTTCCTTTCCGGATATACCAGTAAACTGGCCGGTACGGAAAGAGGCATTACCGAACCGCAGGCAACCTTTTCCACCTGTTTCGGAGAACCGTTCCTGCCGCAGCAACCTGTCACTTATGCGGAAATGCTCGGCGAAAAAATTACCCGTCACAATGCGCGCGTCTATCTGGTGAATACCGGATGGACCGGAGGACCGTACGGCGAGGGAAGCCGCATGAAGCTCCCCTATACGCGGGCCATGGTCAGTGCCGCCATCAACGGTTCCATCGAACAATCAGAGTTTGAAGCCGATCCGGTTTTCGGCGTCCTGGTACCCAAACAGGTTCCCGGTGTTCCGGATGAAGTATTGAAACCCCGTAACACCTGGGCGGATAAGGAAGCTTATGATAAAAAAGCAGTTGAACTGGCACGCCTGTTTATTGAGAACTTTGAGCGGTTTGAACAGGTTTCCGATGATATCAAAAATGCCGGTCCAAAACTGAAGTAAATTTCAAAACGAATCAACTGAATAATAAAAACGCCCTGCAGAACCACCCGTGGTGAATCTGCAGGGCGTTTTATTTTGCACCTGGAATGCCGATCCCTTGAATCTGAGGAATCGGCGATGTCCCTTTACCTCACGTTATGCATTGGCCGTTGCCGAAGCATCCGGTTGCTGTTTTTCCCGATCGGCAAAGACGGAGCGAATGACACCGAAATAATAAGCGAGAATGATCAACAGAATGATAGATGTCAGATAGAAATTGAGCGACGTCCACTGAGCCCCGATCATGACACCCCCCAATTTACCTCCGATAAGAAAAGCCAGAAAACGAAATACGGAACGGTACGCCACGTGCTGGCTTCTCTCTTCATCCCGGGTAACACTCAGCGCATGACGTTCCACCAGGGCCACGATGACCGGATAGACGAATGTATAGACAAACAGTAAGGCCACAAACAGCCAGATATTCGGCAGGAAGCCCATCACCACATTAACCGTGACCCCACCGAAAATAAACAGGGCAAAACCGGTATTGCGCCCCAGTTTTCTTTCCAGGTATGGCACCAGAAACATCCCCAGAAATTGAACGAACTGTACACTTCCAATAATGATCCCGATGGTTCTCGATTCCAGTCCGTACTCCAGTTCCAGCATCAGGTTGTAGAAGGGAATGGTAAATGCAAAACCAAGTCCCACCAGTCCGGCATAACCGATAAATTTCATCACTTCTTTAGAAGGCCACCAGCCAATGGCAGGCTTTTGCCCTCCTCCCTCTGTTTTGAGAGGGGGGACGGGCAGTAAATAACGTATCACCAGCGCGATCACGATTAAGACAGTTCCAATCAAAAGTGCCGGACGATACAGGGTTGAGCCATTTCCGGGAATCCAGTCGGCGAGAAATCCGCCCAGAATACTCCCGACCCCCACGGCAAAAATGGCCATCGACGTTACGATACTGTATGCGAATGTTTCTTCTTCCTTAGATTGACTGAGACTCAGTACGATCGGCAGTCCGGTACTCAGTACCACAGCTGATCCCAGCGAATATAAAATTTCGCCCACATACAGCATGGCCAGTTGCGGAAAATAGCCGATAATCGCCATCCCGGCCGTAACCATAATCGTACCCAGAATAAACGTCAAACGTCGTCCGATCACGTCAGCATAACGTCCGATGGGAATCAGCATAATCGCGGTAACAGCAAAACCGGCTGCCAGCAGGCTTCCGATGGTAGATGGATCGTATCCCAGTTGCAGAATATGTAGATTAAACAGGAGCGTTAAAATTCCGATCCCCACCTGATAAAAAATTTCTGCTGTGATGGCCCATTTTAATGCAGGGCGAAAAGCCGAGATCTGTTTGATATACTTATTCATTTTGGAAGCGACTCCCCTTTTTCTCCCTGATCTTTCCTACCTTTACCTTCCAAATTTTATCAAAATATTTAAGAGATGAAAAGAATAATTTAAAATATGTCAAAAATTTAATAAATTTATTGTTCAGGATTTATGTTCTATCCAGGAAAGTATGATATTCATGACTTTTTCTTTGTCCGGGTCCTGAAGAACTTCATGATACATGGCTTTCATCATATGAAATTGCTTATCCTTGATATGTAACGCTTCCACCCAAGTTCGGCTCATTTCCGGGTCGACCAGCCTGTCTTTTTCCGCCTGAAGCACCAGTAGCGGCACATCAGGAAACTGATCACGTTTTAGCCAGACCTGTTCAATGGTATGGAGAAATTCACGATACCACCTGACACTCAATCGTTTCACAACCAGCGGATCATCTCGATAAGCGTCAGAAACCTTGACGTCCCGGCTGACATATTCAGGTTTAATGCCGGCATCCATTCTCAGACCGGGAACAAGTCGATTCAACGTTTTAGAAAGCGCTTCCTTCCAGAATGGCACTTTTACCCGTGTACCCAGAGCGGGAGAAGAAAGAATCACGCCCGCCGGTTCTGTCAGCTCATCCCGACATTTTTCCAGCCAGGCTACGGTAATGAGGCCTCCCATACTGTGCCCCAAGACATAAAACGGTCCGGAGTCCGCTTCAGTCATCTGCTGCCACCAGTGATTCACTTGATCCGTATAGACATCAAACTGGTCAACATGCCCCTTTTTTCCCGGCGATCGGCCGAACCCCGGCAGGTCACCGCCGTAAACCGTGTAACCCTGTTCATTTAAACGGCTGATCACCCATTGATACCGGCCGATATGTTCACCGGCACCATGAACGATAAGTACTGAAGCTTTTGCACTGGATACAGGCCATTTTTCGAGCTGGTTCATATGTGTCCCGCCCCCGAGTTATGGTTTCATATAGTAAAATTCAACCAAAAAAACTGTTTTCCTCCTTTTTTTGTGCAAAATAAAAACCACGACAACCCCGGAAGGTTTCGTGGTTTTAGAGACGTGTAGATTACTTCGGGAATTTCATATTTTTCATGCGTTGGCTCATCTGTTTCAATTGTTTTTGATTAAGATTCATCCCCATACTTTTCGCCATCTGGGCCAGCTGTTTTTCATCCATTTGCATGTTGGTCATCTGCTTTTTCAAATAAAAGACGCCGCCAAAAAATCCACCGATCAATCCTACAATCAGGGTTGCGATCGGAATGAAAATTTCCAGAAACATGATTAATCTTTCCTTTCTACTCTGAAAAATTCATGGTTGATAACGTTCCCATTGTACCATATTCAACACAAGTTTGAAGGACTAATTGACAGACTTTTGCCGGTAGATAAGCGTGCAGATGAGAAACCAGGCCAGCCCTGCCAGAAAACCGCCCAGAATATCGGTAAAATAGTGAACACCGAGATAAACACGGCTGAATCCCATCAAAATAATGATTATCAGTGCCACAACCGGAATCCACCAGGCATTTTTCCCTTCTCTTCTCAGCGTATCCCACCATAAATAGGCCAAAAACCCGTAGAAATACCAGGCTACCATCGCATGTCCACTGGGAAAACTGTATCCGTCCGCTTCAATCAGTTTCCAAGCGGGCCTTGCCCGCTCAAAATAGGCTTTCAATGCCGTGTTCAGGCCCAATCCACCCAGAACAGACAGAGCCAGCACAAACGCCGGCCATTTTTCCTTTCGAACGGCCAGAAAAATGATAAGAGATAAAATTAACAGACTTGCAACCAGCCAGGACTCCCCCAGATATGTAATAATCAGAAAGATCCCCGTCAGAAATTCGTTCGAGATCGACTGGACCCACTCCCAGGCCAGGAGATCCAGGTCATTGGGAGAGGGATTTTGCGTGACCTGGTACGCCAGTAAGGTAAACAAAATAAGACTGATGATCACAAGCAATAGAATACCTGTCAACTTTCCTTTATTCACGATGATTCTCCTCTACCCGAATTTTTCTTTTTTTTAATTTATCGATAATAATTCCAATCTGTCAATCCTCAGCCCAAAAAAACCTCTTCCGAATGTTTGATTCAGAAGAGGTTTTACAAGACATTAAACCAGACCATCGCCTGCCCCGTCTCCGGATTATCCACCGGGACAGTACCGGATGTTTCATGGGGCATCACATAAATATCCAACCGGGTGTCATAGGAAAGTGAAAGTGGGATATGTTGCACACCCGGCCCTACAATAATTTTTCCCACTTCTTTGCCATCGGCGATAATTAACAAATAAGCCTTGATTTCAGCATCGACATTAATGTATTGTGTTTTACCCTGCCCCTGAACATAGTATTGATGGAGAAAATACTCCGTTGACAATTCTTCTTTTCCTTCAACCAGTTGATACGTCTCTTTTTCCACCTGTTCCTCTTCCTGCAGCATCAACCATCATTACCTTCTGGCTGTGACTTCATCATTGAACAGAAAAGAGATGGCATACAAACCGGAAATGCCGACAAGGGTATAGATAATGCGGCTGAACCAGGAAGATTCCCGGAAAGCTTCTCCCCCAAAAAGGGCGGTGACCAGGTCCCACTGGAACAAACCGACGAGAAGCCAGTTGATCGCTCCGATGATTACCAGGATTAAAGCTAAACGAGACAGCATTGCTGACACTCCTTTTTGGAAATTTTGGTCAGGAGTATTATTTGCATTTCAGCAAAGTTTATCCTTCAAAAATTTTCCCGGCCATTTTCATAAAATCACCCTGTTCAGACAAACTAAAGGGTACGACCGAATAAAGAAGGAGCCAGACGATGTCTTTATTCAAAAAATGGAAAAAACGTAAGCTAAATAAGCAGAAGAATAAAAACGGGAAAAGCAAGCCAATTGTACGTGATAATCTGAAAGATGATATGCCCATTCGAGACCTCAAGACCAATGTCAAATACATTAAAACAATTCTCGGCAATCCGCCTGATTTAATTGTCCGCTCTATTTATATCGGGGGAAGCGACAAGCGGGCTGTCATCGTCGGCATTGACGGTATACTGGACAAAGATTTGATACAGCAAAGCGTGATCAAACCGCTGGTCAGCAATAAACAGATAACGATAAAAAATTTGAATTCGGTACGCGATCATCTGCTGTACGCCCAGAAAATCAACCGGGTTAACAACATGAAACAGGTCGTGATCAATATTCTCGAGGGAACCCTGATCCTCTTCATGGAAGGGGAGAAAGAGGCCCTTAATATTGACTTGAAAGCGGTAGAGGCCCGCAACATTGAAGAACCCAAGTCAGAACCCGTTGTCCGGGGACCTCATGAGGGATTCACTGAAGCACTGGACACCAATATACCCCTGATTCGCAAACGTATCATTGACCCCGCCCTGCGTTTTAAAATGCTTAAAGAAGGGGAAAAAACAATTACCAACATCTGCCTGGTTTATATAGAAGACATTGCTGATCCCAAAATCGTTGACGAAGTCATCAAAAGAATTGAGTCCATCGACACCGAAGCGATCGTGGAATCCGGTTACATCGAACAATTTATTGAGGATGAGCCACAATCTATTTTTCCAACAGTCGGTAATACGGAGAAACCCGACCGACTGGTCGGAAAACTTCTGGAAGGAAGGGTCGGGATTCTGGTGGATTCAACTCCTGTCGCCCTCTGGGTTCCCTATCTCTTTATAGAAGGTTTTCAAAGCGCGGAAGATTACTATTCCCGACCCTATTACAGTTCGTTTGTCAGGACCATTCGCCATCTTTCATTCTGGATTTCAATCCTGTTACCTGCTTTTTATGTGGCGACACAGAACTTTCATAAAGAGATGCTGCCGACAGAACTGTTGGCCAGTATCGCAGCGGCCCGGGAAGGGGTGCCCTTCCCCCTGTTGATGGAAATTGTAATGATGCTGGTCACCTTTGAGATATTAAGAGAAGCCGGGGTCCGAATGCCGAGAGCGATTGGTCAGGCCGTATCCATCGTGGGAGCCCTGATTCTGGGAGAGGCAGCTGTCAATGCGGGGATTGTCGGAACCCCGACCATTATTATCGTGGCCGTAGCCGGGATTACCACGTTTATCGTGACACCGTTTGCTGATGCCGTCACGATACTTCGATTTCTCATGCTGATTCCGGCAGGACTGATTGGTTTATACGGTCTGGAAGCCGGGGTTCTCGCACTTTTGGTTCATCTGGCTTCGTTAAATTCTTTCGGTGTCCCCTACCTGTCCCCGGTTGCACCTTTAACCCTGGATAACTGGCGTGATGTCTTTGTCCGGGCACCCCTTCGCAAAATGAAACGGGCACCGGAAACGGTTCCGCAGCAAAGAGAAGTCCGCCATCGGAAACCGGATTAGTCCAAATCGGAGGCTGAACTGATGAAGCAACCTAAGTGGTTAAAACTGATGCTCCTGATTGTCATCCTGTCGTTTTCGTTGACCGGTTGCTGGAGCTCAAGAGAATTGTCAGAAGCCGCTTTTCTGGCCGGAGCCGCTATTACCAAAGAGGACGATGAATATAAAATCATTTTCCAGGTGTTGCAGCCAACCCAGATCAAAAATGAAACACCGGAAGCTTTTGTCATGATTTCCAGTACCGGACCGACCATTCCGGAAGCCATTCGCCGCTTGATCAAGGGATTAAAAAGGCGCCTCTACCTCACCCACACCCGCGTACTGGTTGTGGATTCGAAAGTAGCAAAAGAAGAAGGTTTTTTTCCCCTTCTGGATTATGGATATCGGGAACAGCAATTTCGCCTGACCAGTTACTTATACATAGCCGATGATCCCGATGGGATTCTCGGACAACAGTCTCCCCTTGACCCGATGACGGCCTTCGGGCTTTCCACCGGTACGGATACCATCAAACAGGATCTATCCGAAATGGCGGCGGTGAATTTGAAGGATTTTGCCGAAATGGCACTGGGTCCGACAGGGGACAGTTATGTCACAATTCTAAAAATGCACACGGAAGAAAAACCGGCTATGACCCATGTGGATATTGACGGAACGGCCCTGTTGAAAGACGGGAAATTTGTTAAGTCAATAACAGATCCCACCGTTACCCGGGGGTTACTTCGCTTTCATAACGAAGTACCGGACGGCATTATAAGTGTTAAAGTCGATCACGGTAATGCGTCCATTGATGTTCTTAAAAGTTCAACCAAAATCTCTCCCCGCATCCAAAATGGAAAACTGACTGTCGATATCCAGGTTCAGGAAAAGGCTGACATCGCCGATTGGGAATCAAACAAAACCCTGGATGAAAAAATGCTAAAAAAACTGGAAAATAATTACGCCCGCACCATTAAACGTGAGATGAAAAAAGCCCTGGAAATCATGAGGCAGGACCCGGTTACCGACGTTTCCCAGATCGGGGTTGAGGTTTACCGACAATTGCCCCATTACTGGCAACAGGTGCACCACGACTGGGATGAGCAGTTCAAGAACCTGGAAGTGAACATCCAGGTGCAGACGCAACTGCAAAACATGGGCTTGATCCAGCATCGAAATCGCCCGAAGCCGAAAAAGAATGACGTTAAACTCCTTCCCTGATGAGGAGATGATTGTATGCAACTGAGACGAAGAACATCCCTATTCTTTCTGTTTATGACGCTGCCCATCGTCGGTCACGTCATTATCCTTTCCATTCTATGGGATATTGCGGGCCGGGACGCCTGGATTTCCGTTTTTCTGGCGACGCCCTTCGGATTACTGGCCGCCTATCTCACCTGGAAATTGATCAATTTACAACAGGACTGCCCGCTTCCCGAATTGTCCCGTTATTTATGGGGGCCCATCCTCGGTCAAATATTTAACAGCATCTGGTTTTTCTATTTTTTTGTCATGGCCATGATCACTGTGATCAGCCTGTTTGATATGTTTCACTCCGGTTTTTACCCTGAAACCCCTATGTGGTTCCTCGGGTTCACATTGATTGTTCTGGTCATATACAGTCTGATGAAAGGGATTAAGGTCATTGCGTGGGTTGCGGGATTGTTGACTTTGATCATCATGATTTCCGGACACTCCATAACAGTCCTTCTCTCCCCCCAGCGTGAATGGCGCCACCTGCTACCTATACTGGAAAACGGCTGGTACCCACCTATGATGGGAGCGATTCTCCTCATTGCTGTCTGGAGTGAATTTCTGGCCCTGACCGTGCTGTCTTTTCGCAAGTCACACAGCAGGAGCCTGTTGTATCTGCTGTTGATCGGTGCATTCGCCAACACCATTATGATGTTGAGTGTGGCTGCTGGAACTGTTGCTGTTTTCGGATTTGAACATGTGGACAACATGCTCTATCCCGTACTTAGTTCGGTGCGTATGGTCACCCTCGGGTTTATTGACCGATTTGATGTCTACGGCCTGTCTCTGATGCTGTTCGGGTGTTTTGTCCGGACCGCCCTTTTCCTGTACGCCGCCATTGAAACGCTGCCGAAACGTCTGGTGCAAAATTACCGGAATTGGGTGACGCTGGGAGCCGGAATCGTGCTGTTCATCACCTCCCTGTTCAGTTACACCAACAAACTGGAATATGAAAAATGGATCCGTTATTATGTATTGACTGCCGGCATGTGGTCACTTCCGCTGTTATATTTTATCCGTGGCTGGTTCGTCAATCGCAAAAAGAAAAGCGCCCCATCATCAGGCGCTTAACGTTGTTGAGTACTTGCCTTCTTCTCTGTGTCTCCCCGGTTGACGATCACAATGCCGGCGACGACCAGCATCAATCCGGCCAGAATCATGACGTGAACCGCTTCCTGCAGAAGTACCGCCGATAAAAACACGCCGAACACCGGGATTAAAAACATATACATCGAGACCCGCCCCACTTTATTGTATTTCATTACATTATTCCACAAGAGAAATCCCGCTGCCGACAGAAACGACAGATAGACAAACATCCATCCCGCCTTCATGTTAAAATGAAACGGAACCCAGCCGACCTGAGAGGCCCCGACCAGCGTCAGTCCCAGTCCGCCGAGAAACATCTGAAACGATGTGATGTAGAGAATATCGAACGTTCCCGACTCCTTCTTGACCAAAATATTTCCCAGTGCACCGGAAAAAGCGGCAAACAACAAAAGCAGCTCACCGAGTCCGAACACAAACTCCAGCGAGCCCTGTGACATATTGGCCAGTACCACTCCGGTAAAACCAATTACCACCCCGATGAGCTTTCGAGTGCTCAGCAAATCATTTTTATACATAAAATGAGCCAGCAGAATCTGAAAAAACGAGATGGAAGAGACCGTGATCGAACCCCGGATTCCCGTACTGTGGCTGAGCCCGATATAGAAGAACAGATACTGCAGAAAGGTCTGAAACAGCCCGATTTTTAAAAGCGGAAGGGCTGACCCCCTCTGATAGCGAATCCCCCGGTTGATAAAATAACTGAACATCATAATCAGAAGAGCCGCGGCCACAAAACGGTAACCCGCGAACAGCATCTGTTCATAGATTTCATTTGGTTCTATCTGAAGTTCTTGATAACTCAATTTTACAAAAGGAAACGCACTCCCCCACAGGAATGTAGCTCCGGTGGCAGCGGTAATGACACCAAGGGGATGCGTAAAAAATTGTCTGGCGTTCATGCGTTGATTCCTTCCTTTGCTTTATCGATATCGGTGACATCCTTCATCATAACGCAAATTGAAATGAGATGAAAGAAAAAGAGACAGATGCTGTATGATGCTTCTGTCAATAAGGGGAATCACCAGAATATAAAGCCTGTTCCTGAATGTTTGAAGATTTGATGACATCAGCCGTTTTTCTTATTTTTTCTGTTAAAATACGAATACCGAAACGCAAATGAGGGAGGCGGAGAAACACCATGGGGAAGCAAGATGGAAAAAAGTCGCTGCTTGAATCACTGGGCGATGAAAAATGGAACAGGCGCAAATTCCTGATGAAATCGGTGAAAGGCTTATCCGGTTTGATGATGGCCGGAGCCGGCCTGCCTTTCATTCTGTCTGCCTGCAGTCCCAGAAAGACTGAAACCACTGTCTCTACCGAATCCATGATTGACCTGGGACCGGTTGAAAAAATCAAAAAAGGGCCTTTCCCCTTAAGAATCGATTACGACACCACAATTAAAGACGGCTGGGCCGATATCCCGATGAAAGGTTTCGTTTATGTTACCCCGGACAAACAGGGGGACCTTATGATCATGTCACCCATCTGTACGCATCTGGGATGTACGGTGCCGGAGGCAAGCCCGGAACAGAAGAAAAAGGGTATCGCTTTTCACTGCCCCTGCCACGGGGGAGATTATGATGAACAGGGGAACAATATCGGAGGACCTCCTCCCCGCCCGCTCGATGTCTTTCAACCCTACATCCGGGACGGCCATGTGTTTATTCAGATGTTAAATCCGGTAAAACGGGAAGGATGAAATGGAGGTCGGAAATCAGAAGTCGGAGGTCGGAGGGCGAATATTGCATGACGGAAGTTTTTTTCCGCTATCTTCCGGTTTTTCTTGATTTTTAAATTTTAGGATCTATTTTTCCGCTACTTGTCCCAATTTAATATTATGCAACGTATTAAACCTAGCGAAAAGCTTTTCCGCTATTATTTTCGTTTTCCCATGTTTTTAAGGAATAGGGGGAAAAATTTCCTTCATATTTCGTCCTTGATTTTTGCTAAATATTGATCACACGTCACTATTTCTTTCATCCCATCAGCCTCTAGATTTGTAAAACCGTTTTCTTATCTCTCCAATTCACCTAAACAGCGAAAAAATAACCTCCTCTCGAACAAATCCTCGGAAGTCTGGAGGTTTTGAATTACCAGTTTAGTAGCAACCCGTAAACCAGAGACCCCAGGATGACCCAGGCCGGATGCAGCCGCAGTCTTTCCATCAGAAACAGACTGGCCACCGTCAGCACCGCTGTTTGTAAAATCCCGATATCCTGAATGGAACTATCGAAAAATTGAAAGGTGATGATCGCCAGTAAAACCCCCACGACCGGTCGAACCATGCGGGACATGTTCCGTACCGCCGGCGAATGCTGGTAACGCTTGAGCAGGCCCAGAAAAAAGACCATCGCAAATAACGAAGGAGCGGTATTGGCAAACAGGGCGACAAAGGCCCCCGGCCACCCGGCCATCTGATACCCGACAAACCCGGACAGTTTGGTGGTAATCGGACCCGGCAGAGCATTTGCCAGTGCCAGCACATCACCGAATTGCTGCAGGCTCATCCATTGATAATGGTTCACTACTTCATTCTGAATCAGGGGAATATAGGCGGGACCTCCCCCGTATCCAATAATGCCCGGTATGAAAAAAGCGACGAACAAATCCCAGTAAATCATGTCTTATGTGCGCTCCCCTTTTTGTCCCGAATCACGTTCAAACAATCCTTTGATGACGGCCACAATCAGAATCACACCCATCACGACGGCCGGGTGAACGCCGAGTCCGATCAATAAAAGACTGACCGCCGCAATGGAAATTGTGCTGAACATGCCGGAATCTTTCCAGGCTTTCTTGAAAAACCCGTAAGCCAGTACCCCGAGCATAACCCCCACCACCGGTCGTACGGCGGCCGTCATCCCATGGACACGGGGAGAATCTTTATAACTCAACAACAACCCGAGCAGTCCAATCATTAAAAAAACAGTGGGCAGGGCCATAGCCAGAACGCCCACCACACATCCCGTGATCCCTTTAACCCGATACCCGATATACCCCGCCATTTTGGTCGTTATCGGGCCCGGCAGAGTGTTTCCCAGGGCCAGGACATCGGAAAATTCGTCATCATCCATCCATCTATATTTTTCAACCACTTCCCTGTGCACGAGCGGAATCGATGACGGTCCACCGCCATAACCCAGGAGTCCCACCCGTAAAAAGGCAAGAAAAATATGAATAAGATCTCTCACGTACAAACACTTCCTCCCATTTTCATTCTACCATCTTTTAAGGAGGATGCGATAACGATGGTATATCAATGACTTATACCCGTATAATCAGTTCGAATCGACACGTGCCTTCATCGGTTGAATTTTACCGTAGGTCAGACTGCGCCAGAGCCATTCCACCGGGCCGTATCTGAACCTGTCCATCCAGAGTCGGCTCAGGACGAGCTGGAAACCATAAATCACGAAGGTCACTACCAGACCGATCAAGGGTCCCACCTGTCCATACAGGCCGAACCCGTAATGATAAAAAAGAGTGGTCGCGACAACGGACTGAAACAGGTAATTGGAGATCGCCAGTCTCCCTACCGCTGAAATAGGAAACAATCGACGACGCCAGACCTTTTTTTGCATCATCAGAAATAGCGATGAGATGTAAAACAGACAGATAGCGGGTTCACTGATCATTCTCGCCAGCTGCACGACAAAATCCAGCATGGAAGGTTGAACAAAGTCAGCATGCTCCTGACCCGGCACATAGACCAGCAGACTGCCAGTGCCGACAGCCAGACTCCATCGCCATACTTTTTTGACAAAGGGCAGATGCCGCTCTTTTTCCTGAAAAATTCTCCTTTTTCCGGCATACATACCAAGCAAAAACATCATAAAAACGGGTGGGAATGTAAAATAAAAATATTCGTACTTAAATGAGAGATCCCGGATTCGCTGCGCGGTCATATCGGCATAGGTTCCCTCACCATAGGCGTCATAAGCCTGCTCCGCCGCTTCCTTCATCTCTATCTCATACCACTGCTGGTTTTCTACCAGTTGCTCCCGGCCCTCCGGGGTTGCGGCCATCATATCGATCGCAGACAAAAAGAATCCGTAAATAACAGCGGGAATCATGAACATAACCAGCGCCCCGATCAAAAGTTTCTTCTGTTCCGCATGCCGAAAGAGGATCAGCGGAAAACCCAGCAACGCATACGTGAGTAAAATATCACCCGACCAGATCAGGAAGGCATGGATGATCCCCAGCATCAACAGGATGATGAGTCTTCGAACGTACAGCCGTACCGGATTCGCCCCTTTTTGTGCCGCTCGTTCCATGAAAATGAACATCCCCAGCCCGAACAGAAAGGAAAACATGGTGTAAAATTTCCCCTGGGCCAGGATTTCAATTGCCTGCTCGGTGATACGATTCCACCAGGTATCAGGCCACCATATCTCCCCCACCTGATTCAGGTAAATCACCGGGTAACTGAAAAAAGCCATATTAACAATGAATATCCCCAGAATCGCCACTCCCCGTATCACGTCGAGTTCCGGCATACGCTCCCCGGGCTGTATGGGAGAAGGGTCTCGCTCTTGCCTCATGCTTGCGCCACCTTTCTGTCTTTGTTACTTTTACACGATTCAACTTTTGATCCCAAATTCCTTTTCCATTTTATCACTGGTGCCTTTTAAGAAGGTCACGTTTTTCTATATAATATAAACGATTTGAAGTTTGAATACGTCGCCACGAAAGGAGATTAAACCATGCCACTTCCCCAGGCATTTGTCGATAAAATGAAGAAACTGCTCGGAGATGATGAATACGGTTCTTTCAGGGCTTCACTCAATGGGGAAAAAACAGTTGGATTACGCGTCAATCGCTTGAAAGTAAGCCCCGGGGAATGCCACGATCTGTTCCCTTTCCCCCTGGAACCCGTCCCCTTCTGCCCGGACGGTTTCTATATTGATCCCGATGCACAGGCAGGAAAGCATCCTTTTCATCAATCCGGTCTCTACTATATGCAGGAACCCAGTGCAATGTTTCCCGCGACGGTACTCGCTCCGCAAAAGCATGAAAAGGTACTGGATCTCTGCGCCGCACCCGGGGGAAAGGCGACACACCTGGCGGCCCTGATGGCCGATACCGGACTGCTTGTCGCCAATGAAATTCACCCGGCACGGGTCAAAGCCCTTTCCGAAAATATTGAAAGAATGGGTATCACCAACGCTGTGGTAACCAATGAGACACCGGAAAAACTGGCCGAGCGGTTCCCCGGCTTTTTTGACCGAATACTGGTGGACGCCCCCTGTTCCGGTGAAGGGATGTTCCGCAAGGACCCCGAAGCGATGACCTACTGGAGCTGTGATCACGTAGACCGCTGTTCCCGGCAGCAATCAGACATCCTTGATGCCGCTTATGCCATGTTAAATGAAGGCGGGACGCTGGTCTATTCCACCTGTACTTTTTCTCCCGAAGAAAATGAGCAGGTTATGGAAGCCTTCATCCGTAAATATCCTGACATGGAACTGCTCCCCGTGCCAAAAACCTCGGGCATCCGGGACGGGGTTGTCAGATGGTCCCGACACAGAACGGAGGTACTGTCCCGGACCGCCCGTCTCTGGCCCCACCATCTGAGAGGGGAAGGCCATTTTGTGGCTCTTTTGAAAAAAAACGGCAGCCCACCCGCAGTCCAACTTAAACCGGTAAAATCCAGTGTCAGGAAACAGGATCTGCAGCTTTACCGTGAATTTGAAAAAGACTATCTCAATGTAGTGATCGAACGCCCCATGATTACCATTCGAAGCCGGTTATATGCCCTTCCCCCGGATTGCCCTGAACTGAAAGGATTAAAGGTTGTCCGGAGTGGCCTCCATCTCGGTGAACTGAAGAAAAACCGTTTTGAACCCAATCATGCCCTGGCGATGGCGTTAAAACGGGAAGACGTCAAACACACGCTTCCCCTTTCTTTAGAAGATGAGCGCTGGAAAAAATACCTGAGGGGAGAGACCATCCATACAGGAGACGACCGGGGATGGCTGATGGTCACCATCGAAGGATTTCCACTGGGATGGGGCAAAGAAGTGAAAGGAACGGTGAAAAATTTTTATCCGAAGGGGTTGCGGTTGCCGATGGTGTAACGTAAGGGACTACTCCCATCCCCTCTCATCTGTTACATCCATACTCACGGGTATGGATGTAACAGACAACACTATCTATTTTATTTTTTTACCATTTAATACGAACATCAGTTCGTATATAATAAAAGATAAGAATCCTTTCCTCAGGTGATGATCATGAAATTTCCCGATCCCGAAGAAAGCCGGCTTATTCGTGAATATATTCTCCTGCCTTTTCTTTTGCATGTCTTTGAACGGGACAAGAAAATCATCGCCACCTCTGCCATCAAAACCCGACAACCCTATATCGACGCGATCGAGCGGGCCATCGATCAGGCACACCGGGATCTGGTCCGGGTACGCAAAAAGCTTCGCGCCCACGGAATCCGTTTTTACGAGGAACAACACCATGCACTGGGTGTCGATTACAAGTATGTTTATAAAGGCTATCATCTGACCGCCGGGTTTCACTGGGAATACATGAAGGGCCAGATTGAACTGAGAATGCGCTATTATCTGGGGGAAAAGATTGATTTAAGAAAATATCAACAGCTCCATGAATAAGATGTAGACAAGGGGATGACTTCTGTACTTGCCCGATGTGTAGTAAAATATGGAACAACAGCAGGAACGGCTTCGGAGGATCATGACCGGGAGGGGTTTTTTGTGAAAAATGAATTTCGCTTTTATCATCACCTGCGCGTCCGTTACGCCGAAATTGACGGGCAAAAGATCGTATTCAACGCCCACTATCTAACCTATCTGGATATTGCCATCACCGAGTATTTCCGGGAACTGCTGGGCGATACGTGGATGAAGGAATTTGAGGATTCCTTTGACATCGCCCTGGTGAAGTCGACGCTGGAATTCAAGCGGCCCGCCCGTCTTGATGACTGGCTGTCCATCGGCTGCCGGATCAAAAAACTGGGGAACAGCAGTTTTACCGCCACTTTTCAGATTTCACAGAAGGATGAAGCCGAACCGAATCCCATTCTGCTGGCGGAACAGATCCACGTGAATTTCGACCCGGTCACCGGCAGGTCCCGTCCCATTCCGGAGACGGTTCGGGAACGGATCCTTCGTTTTGAAGATGACCCCGGGCTTTAAACACGTCCATACTATATATTCTCCCGCTGCATATAATGAAAGGAATCTGTATTAAGGGAGAGGCGATCACAATGGAAATGCAAAAAGTCTCCCGTCGTCTGGAAGAATTGGAAGAGACTATTTATGACATCAGGCACGATCAGGAGAGACTCGAGGAACAATTGAACAAAAAAGCGGACGAATATCAGGTCCGGGACATCGTGGAAGATTTTCTGAAAGATCGTTCGTATATTACCAAACATGATCTGATCATCTTTACCGAAAAGCTGATTGAGGAAAAAGAGCTGATGTCTGAAAAGGAGATCAAGCATTTGATTGACAGTACCCACTTTAAACTGATCAAATGGGTTGTGGGGACCGGCCTGAGTGTCCTGTCCATCATCATTTATGTCATGCGTTACTTTTGATGTCCGGCTACGGGGACAGGTAGTTTCGTTCCACCGCATCCCGGATCAGTTTTGTGGCGAACTGCCAGAGCACTTCGGAACCTTCTTCAATCGGTTGATTACGCTCATACACCTGTGAAGCGCGTACCTTGTTCTTCTGCCAGGATTCTCCCCGGGTAAAGTAGTTATGTAAAAGAGGCTGCAGCCGGTCCAGGGCTCTGGCAAATCGAGCCTCTGCTGTATCCTGTTCCTCAAATTCGTGCCAGATGTCATAGATTTCGTTCCGCTGATCTTCCGGCAACAGACCGAATATCCGCTCGGCCGCTTTTTCTTCCCGTTCCTTCTGGTCCTTACGACCCTCGTCATCATAGGCGAAAGTATCTCCCGCATCAATCTCGACCAGGTCATGGATCACCACCATTTTGATCACCCGCAACAGATCCAGTTGGTCGGAATCGGCATACTCCGACAGAATAAGCGCCATCATGGCGAGATGCCAGGAGTGTTCCGCACTGTTCTCACGGCGGGAGCTGTCCATGAGAATGGACTGTCGGTAGACATTTTTCAAACGGTCAATTTCGGTGATAAATCGTATCTGTTGTGCCAGTCTTTTATCGTCAAATAACATGATTCAACCTCCATCAACGGAATCCGGCGTTTCACTGATTGTTATGACGTCATTATAGCACATGTCCCTGTCGTCAAATGAAAAAAAGGGTCGGATACGCGGCCGTGTGACCGGGGTCCAACCCTTGATAACTGTCTTATTATCCAGGCCATTCACGCCACCTGGTTATCAAAACTGCCATTAAATTTGGCTTCGACCTGTACCGCGACGTGAGCGAGCACATCCGGAACCTGCAGACCATACCGGGTAAGGGTCGTATAAATGAGATATCCCACCAGTTCCTGATGGCTGATCTGCACGCTTTCCGCCATAAAAGCAAGGGATCCTTTTACAGCAAGAGACGGCTGACCGTTTACATCAATCACATACAAATTTCCGGCTCCATCTTCTTTGAAATCGATGCGGATCACATCCCGTGCTCCCAGCGCATCGAACACCTGCATGGCAATCTCCTTCATTTTCATAGCTGCCGGTTCGGACGGGTACAGAATCTCAAAACGATCCCGTGACTGGTATTCCGTCTTTTTCACCTGCTGACTGCGGATATGAAAATCTCTGGGAAACGCAACGATCGGCATCACCTGGGGAATGCCGTTGCCAATCACACCTGCCGTATATTCCCGGCCGGGGAGATACGTTTCGGCAATAATCGGTTGCTCGCCGGTCAGCGTTTTTAATTGGGACAGCTTTTCCAGCAAGGCCGGGCGGTTATAGACCACCGAATTTTCATCGATGCCGATACTGTTGCCACCACCGCCGGGCTTGACAAACATCGGATAACCGACGGTGCATTCCGCAACATCAATGCAACTCATGTCATCCGGGCTGTTGAACACATAAAAACGGGGGATCTTCACCCCGCGTTCTCCCAGGACCTGATACGTCAAATCTTTGTTGCGGCAGATTTCCATGCTATCCGGACCGGAATGGGTGTAAGGGATACCAGCTTGTTCCAGAATACGCCTGATCCGAAGTGCTCCGGTCCCGTCGTAAAGGGTTTCCGGTTCATCCAGAAATCCTTCCGCAATCACGAAAGCAACATCGGGACGGTGTGTGTGTACGGCATCCATCAATTGTCCGGGACTGTGGAGATTAAGGGTCATCACGTCCATATCGAACGCGGAAAGGGCGTCTTCTACACGCTTGATTGTTTCTTCGCTGGCGCACTCTCCGAGTTCTTCGGTCTTTTGTTGCCCCGGCACCCAGTTATAGATGAACAGAACCCTCTTTTTCAAGTTCACTCCCCATTTCTTTTTATCATGACAAGCTTATTATACGGCTGCGGAATGCCGGAATCAATACTGGAAAAAGTGGTTCCTTTGTCTTAGTCTGTTAGGCCGTTGTTATCGATATCCGGTTGCTTCAAAATAAGGTAGAGACGACCAAATCATAATCGACCAGGAGGATACGGATGCACGTTTTTATTGTCGTTTTTATGTTTTTGTTTCCATTTGTCATTTATCCCTGGGGAGAGGACCCCTATTATACAGTGATTAAATTTTTCTTTCTCGCATTTGTTGGCGCTGTACTATTACCGTTAGTTTTGTGGAAGCTTATCATAAAAGGGGATGTCAAGCGGTTGACCGCAGCAGAGTGGCTGGCGCTCGGGTATTTGGGGTTGATCGTGGTTTCCACGATATTTTCTAAAGATATAAAGTTATCGATTATCGGGGAGTCGGCACGTTATGAAGGGCTGATTAGCCTGAGTGCTTATGTCATCCTGTTTTTGTTTACTATTCGCTTTGTGGACTGGCATCGTTATGCTGACATTTACAGGGCTGCAGTGGTTGCTTCTTTTTTTGTGGCGATATATGGGGTTCTGCAGCACTTCCTGCTGGATTTTTTGCCCCGGAGTTCAACCAAAATTGATTACACACGAAGCTATTCTTTTTTTGATAACCCCAATTTTTTCGGGGCCTATTTGACCCTGATGCTTCCGCTGGCCATGACCCTTTACTTGAATACACGAAAAAAATGGGAGATGTTTTTTTATTTTGTTACGGCGGGAATCCTGTTTCTGACACTTCTCTATACGTTAACCCGCAGCGGCTGGCTGGGCAGTTTTGTTGCGTTTCTTTTCCTGACCTTTTTCGTTGTCATGAAAAAGAGGGTGTTATGGAAAAAATGGATTTCCCTGTCTCTTGCTTTTGCTCTGATATTCATTACGGTCAATGTAACCGAGGATTTCCAGTATATTTCCAGGGCCAATTCTGTAGTCGATGATATCAGTGAAGGAGACCTGGGGCGGGCGGGGTCCAGCCGGGGGTATATCTGGTCGCATGCGATTCAGTTGATTCCCCGGTATTTCTGGATCGGTTCCGGGCCGGATACGTTTGCGCTGGTGTTTCCCCATGATGATGAGGATTATGACCGGTACTTAAATAAACCGATCGTCGACAAAGCGCACAATGAATACCTGCAAATTGCGGTAACGATGGGAGTTCCAGCCCTGACGGTCTATCTGCTGTTCCTGTTTGTGGTTATGCGGAGGAACTGGAAATCGATCCCGCAATTCAGGGATCCGGATGTTCAAATTTATGCCTGCGGGTTGCTCGCCACGGTGACCGGTTATCTCGTGCAGGCTTTCTTTAATATCAGTGTCATAACAGTCACGCCCTTTTTCTGGATCATTCTTGCGATGACCTACGGTATGGCGGTCTGGTCGGCGGAGAGGGAACGGAGTGATCGCCAACTTTCGGTCTGATGATGGCAGAGCCCTATTGACACAGCCGCCTCATCGCATAGAATGGTACAAAAAGAGGGAGTCGGTTACCATGTTTACTTATGAAGAGAAAAAGTATCTGCTTTCGCTGTTAAAAAAAGAAAAACGCCGTTCGTTTTTCAAAAAGACGCCTGAGATAAACGAACGGCTGATTGAGAAAATTGCGCAGATGATTCGCAATGAGGAGGTTAATCGGGATTGAGAGATTGAAATGAAACGGATATGAGATCTTAAAATCTACTTGACCACCGGAATCGTCATTTTCCGTTTGTGTTCACTCCTTTTATCATCCGCCCGCTTCACCATTTGATGACGCAACAGATACAGCCCCAAACCCATCAACAACCAGACGATTCCCGTCAAAACCCCCGTACTCCCGATCGGAATCAGCAAACCAATACAGATCAACAGTGCCAGGATGGGAGTAATGGGATAAAAAGGAACTTGAAATTGTGTTTTTCGCTGTTCGGCTGATACCTTCCTCCTGGAGATAAAGAAGGCGATCATGGTAAAAATAAACGTCAGCAAATATAAAAATCCCGTTGCGGACACCGCAATATTAACGGAACTGAACACGGTAAAAGAAATTTGAATGAATACCCCGAGGATAATCGCCCAAACAGGCGTCTGAAAACGGGGATGAATATAGGAAAACCTGACCGATAGCAGCCCATTCCTCCCCATGGCAAAAGCTGTTCTTGAAATGGACATAATAAAAGCATTGGCTGTTGCCGGTAATGCGATCACAATGACGATGTTCACCAGTAACGGTCCAAACGCCCCCAAAAATTTTTCGCTGGCCAGCGAAACGGGTACCGCCGAAGCACCCAGTTCCTGCCAGGATACGACTCCCGTGGCCACGTACAGTAAGCCTAAATACAGAATCAGAACTACAAAAATGGACGAAAAAATAGCTTTTGGAATCGTACGACTCGGATTTTTTATCTCTTCACCCGCTGCTACGATCCCATCCCATCCGACCATCGAGAGAAATCCAACGAGAGCGGCCGCAAGAATCCCTTCAATACCGTTAGGCGCAAATGGAGTATAAAGTGAAATATCAACATGCTTGACACCAAATGAAAAAAAGCAGAGCAACAGGATAATCTCAACAATCACAATACCTACCTGAACCACGCCACTAAATTTTACCCCTAAAATATTGAGAAAACCCAAGATAATAAGTAGAGCCACCGCGCTTATCAAAGGCGGTGCACCGGTTAGAGCATGCAGGTAATTTCCGAAACCCTGTGAGACAAAGCTGCTGGCCGCCAGCCATGCCCCCCAGTAGGACCAGCCGATCAAGGTGCCGACCAGAGGTCCCATTGTTTCACGGACATACTCATAAGATCCGCCTGCTCTTGGATATCTGGAAGCCAGTTCGGCATAGCACAATCCCAGAAGGATTTCAAGAACTGCGGCCAATACAAAGGCCACCATCACCGCTGGACCTGCTTTGCCGGCTGCCACCCCGCTGAGGACAAAGATTCCGGCCCCGACCATGGCTCCAATTCCAAGTGCCGTTGCTTCCTTCAAACCTAATTTTCTGCTTAATTCCATTTTGACACCCTTCCTGTTATGCTGACTTTCATTAAAATCTTCCCCTGTCGTTATCTCAGCAACGGTAAGCTCCCCGTTAATCTATTCACTTTCTTTTGTTCACCACAAATGGCAACCCCGAGATATTTCAAGTCATCCGACGAAAAGGTCCCAATTTTTTGTGTATAGCTGGCATAGTCTTTCGTGGTCTGAGCGGCATTGGAAAAATCAACAACCAGCAGATCGGAAAAATCTTCAATGTATGTTTTCTGTCTCAGTTCCTTTAGCTTGTCACCCGTTCCTTTCAAAATAGGAATCGGCGTCGTCGTAATCCCCGTGTGAGCGTTACCCGATGCATCCCATACATCCGGGCCTATGATTTCTTCGATTTTGTTACCGAGGGTAAGTGCCAGGATCGCAGCCGTATTGGCGATTAATCCCAGCGGTAAATCAGCATCAATCACCATGACACATTTCGTTTTACCGTTATGAAGCTTCAATTTTACCAACCTCCACATTCCAATTTATTACATATTTACTTGTTTATTTAAAGTTATCATCATAAAATGGTTTGTGGTAGAGCCATTCAATACCAATTTTTATGGTACCAATTGGGAAGGAGACAACCATGTTCTGGATACCGATTGATCGATCACGGGATATCCCGTTAATCAGACAGGTGTATGAACAAATACGGACGAAGATTTTACGGGGGGAACTTCAGGCTGGAGAACGTTTACCTTCAACCCGAGAACTGGCGTCCGATTTGCAAGTTTCAAGAAATGTGATTCTGGAAGCTTATGAACAACTTCACGCTGAAGGATTTATCGAGGGACGGCAGGGGGCCGGTACGTATGTGGCGGAGGGGGCTTATCTCGAGGACCTGAACTGCGATTCGCTGTCGTTTTTCGAAGATATGAACACTGAAAATGATAGAGATAACATTATAAGTTTCCGCTCGGGTATTCCCGCACTTGATCTTTTTCCGAGAAAAATATGGGGAAAGCTGTCTCAACAGGTTTGTATCGAGACACCCCATTCCATTTTTGGTTATGATCATCCAGAGGGCCGTCTGGAATTACGCCAGATTCTGTCAAGATATTTGTTACGCACAAGAGGTGTGCGCTGTCATCCGAACCAGCTGGTAATCACATCCGGGGCTACTCAGGCTCTATCTTTGATTGCAAGACTATTACTTTCTCAAGGCGATCAGGTCGTCATGGAAGATCCCGTCACGCACGAGATTCAAAGCATTTTTTCATCGCCCGGTGCAGAACTTTGCCCTGTTCCCGTCGATGAACACGGCATGAAAACCGATTTGATTCCACAAGATATAAAACCTAAATTTATGTTTGTCACCCCTTCACATCAATTCCCACTGGGCGGTACCCTGCCGATTCAACGTCGTATTCAGTTAATACATTTTGCCAGAAAAGCGGATTGTTATATTGTCGAAGATGATTACGACAGTGAGTTCCGTTATCAGGGAGCTCCTATCAGCTCACTACAGGGTCTGGATCCGGATCGCGTCATCTATATCGGCACGTTCAGCAAGATCCTGTCACCGGCTTTACGTCTGGGATACCTGGTTCTTCCGCCATCTCTGACGGAACGCTGCCGTCATCTAAAGTGGTTTACCGACCTGCATACCCCTTCCCTGGAACAGTTAACCCTGGCCCGTTTTATCCAGGAGGGGCATCTGGAACGACATATTTCCAAAATGAAAAAGGTTTACCGCAGACGCAGAGAAACCTTGATCAACGCTCTAGACACCTATTTTGAAAATAAAGTGACCGTTTCAGGAGATTCGACCGGTCTTCATCTCATTGCGGAGTTTGAAGATATCGTGTTTACAGATCAGGTGCTGGATAAATTACTCGATTATAGGGTTCGGGTTTATTCGGTAGAGCTTCATGCCAACCGGAAAGGAGCTCATCAAAATAAAATAATTCTGGGGTATGGTAACCTGGCAGAGGAAGAAATAACGGAGGGGATTCGGAGAATAAAAGCAGCACTGGATAACGACATCAAAAAGGCACGTCGTCAAATGTGCTAAATGACGACGTGCTTTCTAAATTTATATATGGTCTATCGATATAAAACATTCTGTAACCGACTCAATACAGTCACAGCTTGAGCACGCGTGACGGGATCTTTGGGTCGGAACGTATTGTTCTCAAACCCTGAAATAATCTCTGATATGACGAGCTGATGGACAGCATCTAATGCCCAATCCGAGATTTGAGATTGATCTGTAAAGACCCGGTCAGCATCGGGTCCTTCTGACGCTTCAAATGTTTTAGCCAGTATGACGGCCATCTGTTCTCTTGTCATCAGGTCATTCGCACGGAAAGTACCGTCACTGTAACCCTGGATGTATCCTTCCTGCACTCCTGCTCTTACATAGTCACGAGCCCATTCAGGTATCTCATCTTTAAAGGATAAACGATCCGAATACGTCGATGGGTCTATCTCCAGCACTTCGACAAGCATTTTGATAAACTCTGCTCGCGTAACGGATCGATCCGGACGGAACGTTTGATCCGGGTAGCTGTCGACGACTTTCAGACTGACCATTTTTAAGATGTCGGCCTGCGACCAGTGATCCTGGATATCGATGGGAAGCCGCAAGTCAGGTGCTGCCATGACCGTAAACATGGTGAGATGATCAACATACGCCGTAATCGTATCATCATTCACATCCTGGTCGGATGGTAGGACAATCCAGTGTTGCAGATCATCATCCCAATAAAAGACCTGCAAATCTTCTTCGGATGAGCCGGGTGGAATCTCATCGGCATCATATTCAAATTCAATTGAGATATTGTTGGTAAACTGATGCCGTTCATTTCCATTCTCATCTTCAAGCGTAATCTGGTATGTCTTTGTGCCAATCCTGAACATGCCTTCCGGTGATGGCGGTTCGTGCTCCTGAACCTCTTTGACATAAAGGGTAACGGGCGTATTCAGTGTTCCACCGGGTATGCTCACGGTAACATGGCCATCCTCTGTTTCGAACGTGTTTGTGATTGATAATTGATTGATCGGTATCGATTGAGCGAGTTGCTGGATATTCGGTTGTCCCGGAGTGAATGGGTTTGAATCGTCATCATCATTTCCTGATGAATCTGATCCCCCGGAACCTGATGAACTCCTCCCGCTGGTATGAGCATCTGTAATAGAAATGGAATCCTCTAAAAAGATCTGTAAAGGCCATTTTACGGTATCTGTTATGTAAATGCTCTCATAAACGAAGATAGGATCCACCATGTCAAAATAATCCTGGATTGTGATCGATTCCTGAAGATGAATGTCAGTTTCGGCCTGATAGGCATCTCCGAATTGAATGTTGTCAGTGACCGATATGGTCTCATTATGGTTCAAGGAGATATCATCCGGCTCGGGCACGGGTTCTGTTGCTTGGTCAACTTTTGAGACAAAAATGTCCGTCCAACCGTTTGTATCGTTTGCGACAAGATTATCGGCAGCTGAAGTAAAGACAACAAAAGCGCCATCCGCCGTGATTTCCGGGTTGGAACTACCGCCATTCCCCTGCTCGCCCTCGGCAGAAACGGAAACGATCGTATGTGTGTTGGTTTCACGGTCATAGACAAATATATCGGAAACACCATTATTATCCGATGGCACCAGATTCGTGGCTTCAGATTCAAAAGCTACGAATCGTCCATCCGCACTCACGGAAGGGAGCTGACAGTCTCCGTTTGCTTCCACTCCATTCGCGTCCTGGCTGATGAGCTCCATCTGATCGGTTTCCCGGTCATACAGGAAGATTTGATCAGAACCACCATCAAAACTTGAAACAAGATTGGTTGCAGCGCTTTTAAAGACCACAAAGCGGCCATTCTCACTGATATTGACATCGTTTACATGATAATCATTCGCCGGTTTTCCATCATGCCCGATACTGATATGTTCATTTGTTTCCGTGTCCATGTCCCGGACAAAAACTTGATGGTCATCATACTCACCGTCAATATCACCTGTCATATCCATTTTGGTTATAAAAGCAATGAACCGGCCATCTCCACTGATGGCAGAAGGTTCACTGATATCACTAGCGTAGTCATCATTATATTTCCTGATACTGACGCGTTCTATTTCTCCTGTTGCATGATTGTAGCGAAAGATGTCGCCATATTCATTCGGATCATTTTCTACAAGATTATTCGCATCCGAGGTATAGGAGACGAATTGACCATTGCTGCTGACGTCGGGATACTGCGCCTGTTGGTCTGCATAATCACCGGTGTAAGGAAATTGTGCAAGCTGGTTTTGACCTGTTTCATGATCATAGTAAATGACCGTACCATAATCAGGCACCTGATCCGTCAGATTATCAGCGTATGATTGATAGGCGACGTCTCCGTCATTGCTGACAGCAGGATAATGGCTGTCCCCATTACCGAGCGTTCCATCAGGATGGGCACTGATCACTGTTGTGGAATCATCGCTGGCGTCGTAAAGATAAACCTGGGAAATCGTGTACCCAACTTCATAAACCACGAATCGGCCATTGGCACTGATGTACGGATGATTGCTGCTGGCCTTCGTAAATGGCTGGCCATCAGGCTTCACATTAACCCGGATAATATCAGCCTGATAATACACGTCACTGGTCACGGTGCCATCATCCGTACTGTCCTCTAGATAAACATCGTCAGTCACGGCAAAAGTTGAAGAGATTGAATCCATCCTGTCATACGATTCACTTGGCGTTCTGGCAGGCGATGAAGACCCTCCCATTCCGCCCTGGACTCCCATATTTTCCTCTACGAAAATGTTGACAGGGGGCGGGGGGGCGTTGGCTGCTAGCGATCCATTAAACAAATAGCTACTGAAAGTTAAACATATTAGTAACGGTAAGCTCACCCATCGCCAAATCCTGTTTGGCATGTTGTCTCACCTCCCACAATGTTAATAAATAAGAGGTGATCTTAATCAAAACTCAGGACCACCGTGACATTGATTTGCTGTCCGGCAACAACGTCGATGATTTCTGTATCACTGAAAGTGTGGCTGGTAAAGAAATCTTCAGTTGACCCCTGTGTACAATCACTCGGTGATACTGTGTTAACGCACCCCTTCACCTTTGTTTGAACCTTTTGAATATTACCGTCGAAAGAAGCCGTTGCTGAACCGGACAGCACAATACTTAAGTAATTCGGGCTCGTCTGATCCTCAACCGCAGTAACGGACAAATTCGGGAATTGATATTCTGTTTCAGCCACGATGTTATCTGGATCTTCCACAATAAAACATCCAGCACGTGCCTGATCATACTCACAGGGTGACAATCCCTGCTCACCAAGCAGAACAATGCTCCAGTTTCCAGGTGTGGTTTTCCCTGTCAAAACTTCAGATAATATTCTCTTTCCTCCAGGCTGTAATGCATTTTCAAATTCTTTCTTTTGAGCCACGGTCCCATCTTCATTCAACACTTCGATCATCCAGTGGCCCTGAACGTCAACACCTTCCTGCTGGCCGCCGGCCGTTTCATTTTGTGGGATTTTCCCCAGTTGCGAATCTTGAACGGCCATCATCTGGTTTGACTGACTGCCCAGAACGAAGACAATCCCAATAACAAATAAAAATAATGCGGTAAAAATACCTGTTCTAACATTGAACAGCTTCTTCATGTTTTCACCTTCCATGTCCAGATTTCCGAGAAACATTTTTATAGATTCTCTTCGGATAAAGCAGTTACAGCTTATCACCTCTATCAGAAATTGAATATTATACTCTGGTATAATTTTTTATACACGGACATTGAAGAATGAAACCAGTTTTTAAAAAACCTCCCTCTCATTAGGACACTCGAAATTAAAAAGAACCGAGCGATTTCATCCAGATTCGCTCGGTTCTTTTATAACAAAACGTGGTCGGGTTTTGAGATCTGTCATATTTTTACGACAACGTTACCCTTTTTGTGACCTTTTTCCACATATCGATGTGCCTCCACCATTTCTTCCAGCTTATACATTTTATCTATAACCGGTACAAATTCCCCTTTTTCAATAAGTTCTTTTAGGAAAATCATATCTTCTTTATTTTCGGCGTTTACGCCAAAGATCACGTTCCTTGTACCTGTCATTCTGGTCCCAATACCTTTCAAGGTTTCTGCAGGCCCTGCTGCTCCCAAAATTAATGTTCCTCTCTTATCGAGTGACTTTATACTTTTATGGAATGAAATTTTATTAACGGTTACAAAAATCAAATCATAAATCTCACCATTTTCAGTAAAGTCCTCTGTCGTATAGTCAATGACATGATCCGCCCCAAGCGACTTTACCAGTGACAAATTGGCTGAACTGCACACACCAGTCACTTCGGCTCCAAAATGGCTGGCAAGTTGAACGGCGGCCGTTCCGACTGCACCGGATGCACCATAAATCAGTACTTTTTGTCCTTTTTTGATATTTGCTTTTTTAAGAAAATGAAGGGCAGTGGTGGCACCAAAGGGAACAGAGGCAGCCTCCTCATAATTCATATTTTCGGGAATTAAAGCTAAACAGGCGTTTTCAGGCAAACATTTATATTCGGCATAGGCCCCCATGGCCATTCCTGTCATACCGAACACTCTATCTCCCACCTTAAAATCCTTTACATTTTCACCCACTTCTTCAACTTCTCCTGCCAGTACAGCACCTAATACAGGCTTTTTCGGTTTTAACAAACCGAAAAATAGCCTTACCGCAAAAGGGTCCGCTTTACGAAGATGGATATCCCCGGAATTTACGGCTGTTGCGTAAACTCGTATTAAAAGTTCATTCTCTTTCGGCTGTGGCTTATCTATCTCTTTTAGTTGAAGAACCTCCGGTTGTCCATACTCCGTATTTACAATCGCTTTCATTTCATTCCCCCTATGTTCAAACTTACATCTTTCCCCAACTTTTCAATTCCCCTTACTTCCAAACCTTACCACATATAAATATTAAAATATACACGATCTTATTGCCGTATCGTAAATTTTTTGTTAAAAAAAGAAACTTTTAGCGATGATATTAAATTTAAATTTGACTTTTTGTACACATAACAACAAATAAAAGACATGCTATTCACAAAAAGGTTTAAAAAATCGAAAAACGATCTGAAAGTTAGGTTCTTAATAGTCACAACTCATTATCCTGGGTATCTTATAATAAGTTATCCGCCAAAATGTCGCCAAAACATTTCACCCCGTTCCGGGTTTTATCCAGAACGGGGATTATTTTATGAACGATATCTGAGTCTGTCATTTTTGGAGCTTGGATTCATTGAGGGTTAACAAAGCTATACACTCCACCAAAGCAAAAGCCGCTTACTAGGTACGATAAGGGAGACTTTATAAAAATGAAAGGCTTCCGATTCGTTTCCAACACAAACGAGTTCACTGGTCTTCGATGTTTGCTAAAGAGTGTGACCAATGGGAAACGTGATTGGAGAAACCTAATACGGAAAGATAAACAGGCAATTACAGTGGCGGTCAAGGAAAAAACTGTTGACATGCTAGACTTGTTCCTTGAGTATATCGAAGGTGATATTGAAAGCTTTATGCTTGAAGGTTTAACTTACCCTTCATTAATGAACGAATCACTATATCGGTTTGACGTAAATAACCCTCTTTGGTGGTTCCCTATGATGAAGTATAATTATTCTGACAGGCTTATAACTAAAAATAGGAAATAAACGTACCCTTATTGTTAATGCGAGGTGTTAATCAATTGAAAAAAGTTTTCATAATTGGAATTGTAGCTAGCGGTAAAACAACACTTGCCAAGCGACTATCCGAAACATTAAAAATTCCTTGGTATGAGTTGGATAGTATCGTTCATCATCGAACTGAGACCGGAAGGTATAAGCGAACCGCAGATGAGCAGATTGAGGTAATTAAGGAAATTGATAAATTTGGTGAATGGATTTTCGAAGGTACAGACCGACCATCATATCGTTGTTTATTTGAAATGGCGGATACAATCATATTTCTAGATACACCATTGTGGAAGCGTAGAATAAGAATCTTAAACCGCTTTCTCAAACAAAATCTTGGTATTGAAAAGTGTAACTATAGGCCTGATATAAAGATGTTAAAAATGATGTATAAGTGGACGCGAGACTTCGAAGATAGCCGCGAAGACTTCGAATCCCGGTTACAGTTATATAAAGAAAAAGTCATTAGACTTTATGATAATAATGACTTGAACTTTGCAACACATTTGCATCATCCAACTGCATAGGGCTGTTTATATCCGCTCGAAATTAATGTTATTTCTTGGACATATTTCAAAAAAAGAGGGGTTCGCCGCCCCTCTTTGCTATTTCCGCCAATACATCTCCGATTTAATTGTCCTTCCGCACTAACAGTGAACAGCACTCCACATGCCCCGTCTGCGGAAACATATCCACCGGCTGAATCCACTTTACCTGATACCCGCCTTTGATCAACACATCACAATCCTTCGCCAGTGTTGACGGATTACACGACACATACACCATCCGTTCCGGCTTAACAGCAAGAATCGTATCAAGCAGTTTCCGATCCAGACCGGTGCGGGGCGGATCCACCACCAGCACATCGGGTTTATACCCCCGTTCAGCCCAGCGGGGTAACAACTCTTCCGCTTTCCCTTCATAAAACATGACATTCCGTATACCGCTCAACTCCGCATTCCGACGCGCATTTTCCACCGCTTCCGGAATCACTTCTATACCCCGAACCTCCCGTGCATCCGCGGCCAGCCAGAGTCCGATCGTCCCTACGCCGCAGTATGCATCCACCACCGATTCTTTCCCGGTCAATGCGGCGGCTTCCCGGACAAAATCATATAACTTAACCGTCTGCGCGGGATTCAATTGAAAAAAGGACCGGGGAGACAGAGAAAATTGCAGATTTCCCAGTTTCTCCCGAATCGTTTCTTCGCCCCACAGTACCCGGGTCTTCTCTCCAAAAATCAGGCTCGTTTTCTTCGGATTGATGTTCTGTACAATACTTTTGACATCCGGCATCCGGGAACGAAGTCGCGTCACCAGCTCTTTTTTGCGGGGGAGATTCTCAGTGGCCGTAATAAGCGCCAGCTGGGATTCGCCGGTCTCCATCCCCACCCGGGCCATAATCGTGCGAATCACCCCGGTCCGTTTCCGTTCATCATAGGCCGGAATCTTCAGTTCCTCCAGCACATCACGTGTTATCCGGATCATCTCCGTCGTACGCGGGTGCTGAACCGGACACTCCGAGAGATCCACCAGGCGGTGACTGCCCGTGGCGTACAATCCGGTGATCAGACGGCCGTTCGCTGTTCCCACCTGTAGCTGCGCCTTGTTGCGATACCCCCACGGATCTTCCATCCCGACAATGGGACGGATGGGAACCGGAACCGCATTCTCTCGATCCGGATTGAACTGTGACACATATTTTTGAAAAGCCTGCTCCACATGCTCCTGTTTGCCGGCAAGCTGTCCCTCGTAATCCACATGCTGCAGCTGGCAGCCGCCGCATTCTGCATACACGGAACAGACGGGATCCGTCCGGCGGGGCGATGCCTTTTTCACTTTGACCAGTTCCGCTTCGATATAATTCTTCTCCACACGGGTCACCCGGGCTGAGATCTCCTCACCCGGCAGCACCCCGTTAACGAACACCACTTTTTTTCGGTAATACCCAATGCCTTCCCCATTTAATCCGAGCCGTTTAATCGTCAGAACCGGTATAAAATCACCCCGGTCCAAAAAATCTCCCGGTTTGCGAACACGTCGCCGGGAGTTTTGTCCTTTTCGATTCAACCTTTTTTCCGACATCTTTCACCACATCCTGTACTCACGTTATGACCTTCGCAACATCCCCTTCAGCACAAACCCTACATTGGCGGGACGCTCCGCCAGCCGACGCATGAAATAGCCGTACCAGTCCTTCCCGTAAGGGACATATACCCGCATCCGGTACCCTTCCCGGGCCAGTTCCTGCTGATACTGGGGACGTATGCCGTACAACATCTGAAATTCAAAGCGATCACGGGGAATTCGCTTTTCCTCTGCCAGTTGACGGGTAAAGTCGATGATCCGGTCATCATGGGTCGCCACAGCCGTGTAATTGCCATTTTCCAGATGAAGGCGGATCAACTTTTTAAAATTTTCATCAACATCTTTTTTATCAGGAAAAGCGACCTTGGGTGATTCTTTGTAAGCCCCTTTGACCAGACGCAAATTCACATCCCAGGCGTCCAGGTCCTGAACGTCGTTTTCACTCCGGTACAAATAGGCCTGAATCACGGTTCCCACATTATCATAATCTTTCAACAGGTCTTTCAGAATACTCAGGGTCATCTCCAAACGGGCGTAATCTTCCATATCAATTCTAACAAAATTCCCGACATTTTTCGCTCTGTCCACAATTTTTCTCATATTGTCGAGGCAGAATCCGTAATCAATATCCAGCCCCAGCTGCGTTAATTTGACGGACAACTGGCTTTTCACACCTGCATCAGCAATGGCATCCAGGGTTTTTAAAGCATAATCCGTCGACTCCGTCGCTTCCTCTTTGGAACTGACAAACTCCCCGAGATGATCCACCGTTGCCAGGAGTCCCTGATCATTCAAGCGGCGAATGGTAGCGATAGCATCCGCAATGGATTCCCCCGCCACAAAACGCTGTGCGCCGAATTGCAGCCCCCATTTGCGTGCGGCCTGATTCATTGTCCGGTTTTTCGACAAATACAGAAAAAAGTTCCGCATCAACGTCTCCATGTTTCCGTTCCCTCCTGTGCCGTATCATCATGACTTTAGTATGATCACCGACCCCTCATTTGATGTGAAAAGTGGCATGATTTAATTGGGGCACTATTGTTTATCTCCGTTTCCTGAACTTACTACACCGTACAGGCTGTAATCCGTGATACAATGAACAAAAATGCGGGAAAGGGAGGATATTCGTGTCTGTCAGTACAGGGGTGATTTCACTCGAATTAATATGCGCCGTTCATAAAACATCCGATCTTTCTTTAACCTTTCAACAACTCGTACATAAATTGCAGTCTCAGGTCGCCTATTTTGACTGGGTGGCCATCTACCTCTATGATCGGGAACGGGAATCCTATGAACTTACAGCCAGTGCCGGTGAAATCGACCCGTCCCCCTTATACAAGAAAAACATCATGCAGATTCCGATGTATGGCTCTGATCGGGAGATCCTGGGAAAAATTACGGTGATTAGCAGTGGCTCTGTTTCTTTTGACGAAACCGACTATCATTCGTTAAAAACACTGGCCCGGGAATTGAGTAAGAAGCTAATATAAATGGGGTAAATACTGATACCTGCCTGTCCGATTGGTTCAATCGGTCTTTTTTGTTGAAGGGAATGGAAAACTTTCGTGGGAGTATCAGGCGTGGTATAATCAGTTCGAGGTGACAAACATGAATCGTCATAAATGGATCGCCCTGTTTTTAGCGATCATTACGGCTCTTTTGCTTGCCAGCATCGGCGTGTTTATTGCTGAGGAAAGTGTGATCGGCGTGATCGGGGCGCTGCTGGGTGCTACGATGACAACCGGAATCGGATTTACGCTGAAACGCAAACAGCGGGAACAGGATCGTGAGTAAAATGGATCTCGTCATCCATTCATCCTTCCGGCGGGATATAAAAAGGCTCTTTTTCCCGTTGAGTGGCCGGATTGGGGAAGGGGCACGGCATGTCAAAAATAGCGGAAATTCTTTCCGCTATTATCCGATTTACCCCTGTTTCTGAAATATAGCGGAAAAAGATTCCGCTAAACAACCGATTTTCATGTTATGCGAAGTATTCAAGCGAAATAGCGGAAAGTTTTTCTGCTATTTTTTTCGTTTCATCCTATTTTTGAGGATTAGCGGAAAGTTTTTTCGCTATTTTTTTTCTCTAAATGACTCCAGGTTGTCGGTTTCAACCACCAAATTCCTTCAGCCGGAATTCACTTTTATTAATCTCTTCTGAACAGATTATTGGTAATCATCCCATTCAGACTCCAGCTCAGAATACTTTGAATGATCGCTGCCAGAAAGGCGGTCCCGAACCCGGCGACATCAAATCCGGGTAACAGGGCCGACGTCAACCAGTATGTCAGTCCGTTGATCACCAGCAAAAACAATCCGAAAGTGAACAACGTTACCGGCAATGTCAGGAAAATGAGAATCGGCCGGATCACCGTGTTCACGATAGCCAGGATCAGCGCGGCCAGGACGGCAACGGCAAACCCTTCAACATCCACACCGGGCAAAAGCCAGGCCACAATCAGAAGCGCCAGGCCATTGACCAGTAATCTTACGATCCAGATCACCATACATTCATCCTTTCTTTAATTCGTTCGCTTGTTCGCCAGGTTTTTCTGGGCCTTTTCAAGCTTGCGCTGTTCCATCAGACGCTTCGTCTCCAACATGATCTGATCCCTGATTTTCCGCTCTTCATCGGAAAGGAGGTTGGAAGGAATCTCTTCTTCCAGCATCTCCTGCAACAAATCAAGGGGCGGTTGCTTTTCTTCCGGTGGCAAATCCGTTTCTGCCTTTTCCAGCTCTGTCCACTGCTTCAGCCAGATATCCCGATCCCACATCATCACCCGGTTAGCCTGGGCCAGCCGCTCTGCATCGGTGGTGAAATAACCATCACAGATGACCAGAGACAGGGCTGTTTTATAAAGTGGACGAGCTGCAGCCGCTTCCTGTACCACCTGCATGCCCGCTTTTTCTTCTTCACCCGTCAGCGTTTGCGTTTTACAGACCCGCGTACGAACAACAAACGAAGAAGGCCCTTTCCGCATAATAAAGTCGGCACCATAATCACAGACTTCTTTCGGATTCTCAATATGATAGCCCAGTTGCTTGAAAACGGCGATCACCTGTTCCAGAAAAACCTGTCTGTCAGGAAGCTGAGCCGGATAGGCATCCACTTCCTGCCTTTTTCTGCGACGCCAGAAAAGGTAGAACCCCGCACCCAGAACAACGACCCCCGCTGCAATCAATGTGTATAATATCATATCATTCATAGGACAATCCTCCGAAGAACATCTTTTTTTTATTCTACATGAAATTTCGTATGATTACCAAAATTTGTGACTGTCCTTATCTGGAAATAAATTGAAAAAGCGGCCCTCAGGCCGCCCCACAATAAGGTTAAGGTTTAGTTAAGTTATGCTTCTTCTTTTTCTTTTAACAATTCGATCTCTTCATCAAGATCCATAATACGAATGAGTAACTGTTTTCTCTCTTCTTCAGTGGCATCCTGCCAGTTTTCTATCAAACGCTGTCTTTCTTCCATAATGCTGTCTACAACACTGGTACTCATCTTCATTCCCTCCTTTGCAAAAAAGGTAGAAGACCAGATTAAAATAATTAAAATGAACTGAATATTCTAATCATCTATGATTTATTATAACACATTTCGACATTTATTTTGTAAATTTTTTGTAAATCTTTTGTCAGTCATGTGACATCAACTGTTTCAAAGCGCGTTCAAACTGCCTGTCATCTTCTTCTGTTCGCGGGGCGGGTCCTTTTGTTCTTCCACCGGCCCTCCGGTAACGGGCTTTCAGGTCTCTTTCTTCGAGCATAAAATCAATGGTTTCACGCCGGAATATTTTCCCCGACGGCGACAGAGCGGACGCCCCTTTCCCCAGCACCAGAGCCGCAAGCCCGATGTCCTGGGTGACGACAATATCACCGTGCCGAGTCAGATTAACCACTTTGATGTCAGCTTCCTGGGGATCATTCCCCACCATGACATGATTGGTTCCTTCAATCCGGTGATTAAAACTGGCAACGGTCCACAGGTCCCAGTGATATTTTTCACAAAGTTTTTTTGAAATCGCCATCGCTCCCCGCGGACAGGCATCGGCATCCAGGATGACCCTCGGGGCTTGATCGGGCTGGTTTGTAACCATGTTCATTCTCCTTTGGTCCCCAATAAAGTAATATATAACGTTTTATTGAAAATGTGAATGCTTAAACTTTTACAAAATTTTGAACACCCTGTGCATCACGCAAAGGGTGTTCCATCTGCCCCCTCAGGCATCACTGACCCGGGGGCTGTACCGATTATCCTTGATCTCTTCACTGATCCGTTCATATTCTGTCCGGGAGACCGGTACGAACCGAATGTAATCCCCGGCGTTTAACAGGACGGGATTCTCCGGATTCTCCGGTGTAAAAAGCGGGACGGGGGTATGCCCGATCAGTCGCCATCCACCGGGAGTCGACAGTGAATAGATCCCGGTTTGGTTGCCGGCAATTCCGATGGAACCTGCCGGAATCCGGGTACGGGGTGTTTCCAGCCGCGGTGTATGGAGTCGCGGATCGAGGCCGCCCAGGTAAGGAAAACCCGGTGTGAATCCCAGCATATAAATCCGGTATTTTCTTCCGCAATGTAGACGGATCACGTCGTCCGTCGTCAAACCATGATAGTCTGCTACATCTTCCAGATCCGGTCCTTCTTTACCGCCGTAGAGTACCGGGATCTCAAATACCCTTGTTTTTTCATCAGAAACACCATCAACAGTCGTATCCAGTTGATGCAGGGTTTCAACCAGTTCAGCATAGCCGAGCTGCATCGGGTTATAATAGACCAGCAGCGAAGCATAGGCCGGCACACATTCCTCGACGCCGGCGATCGTCTTTTCTTCCAGTCGCTTTGCCAGGGCAATCACATTCCGGTTCACGTCGTCTGAGATCTCCTGTTTAAATTTGACGGTTACGGCTCGATCCCCGGCGGGATAACAGGTAAATTCCATAGGCATATAACTCCTTTTTGCAATGTTGCTCATTTTTTAATCTATGTGCTGATCAAAACCTTTTTATTTATAAGAAACAATCCGCCTGTGATAAAATAAAATCAGATGACAACGTTTAATACCGAAAGGGGTGGCAGGTATGAACATGCAATCCTACTATGAAGGCAATCCCTATCAGGATATCGGTGGAGCGGATACCATTCGGAACCTAGTCGAAGCCTTTTATCCAAAAGTTATTCAAGATCCTGATCTCTCACCGATTTTCCCGGAAGATATCGACCCGGTTAAAGAAAAACAGTATCTGTTCCTGACCCAGTTTTTCGGAGGTCCTCCGCTTTACTCGGAAAAACACGGACACCCGATGCTTCGCGCCCGTCACATGCCGTTTCCGATTACACCCAGACGAGCAAAGGCCTGGCTCCGATGCATGTCGGAGGCCATGGATGAAATCGGACTGGAAGGACCGGTACGCGAATATATGTTTCAACGTTTGACGATGACCGCTTACCATATGGTTAATCGCCAGGATCAAGAAACGTCGTAGCCGATTGTGATAACGAACCATCCGGAGATCATTCCCCGGATGGTTTTTTATGATGTACGGCCCGTGACCCCCCTGATATGTTCCAGAGATTTTTCAAGGGATTCGGTATCGATTTCATCGGATAAAGCGGCCAGAACCCCTTCATAATATTGTTCCAGCTGATCCTGAAGCTCATTTTTCATCATGTCCATCTGCTGACGGAACAGCTCCTCATATTCCTGGCGCACCCGTTCTCCCTCTTCCTGCAGATAGGTGGAAACCGGTTCCTCCAGCTCCTTTTCCAGCCGGTCTCTCAACTTATCCTTTCCGCCTTTCTCAAAGAAATCCCGGGGATTTTTAAAGAGAGAGAGCGCCGGTTGAAATGCTTTCAGATCCAGATCTTTCAATCCTTCTTCAAAGGACGGCGTCGAATAGGATCTCGGCTGATAGGAAGCAAAACGACATCCTTCCGATATGCGGTTTACTGCTCCGGTTATGTTGCCATAGATTTTCGATGCCTGACCGTTCATAAATTTTTCCACCCGGAGGGCCGTTGCTCGCATCTCCTGGGCAAGATCGTAACCCATCATGCCGATCAGTTCTTCCAGGCTGCCCATAAGAGCCTGTTTGAGATGACGGCCGTCCCCCTGCAGATCGGAAGGGTTAAACGCTTCATGAAACCATTCGCCGAACCGCTCAAAAATCCGCTTTTTCACATAAAACACCAGTTCCTGAATTTCCTGCTCTACGGATTGCCATTCCATCTGCCATTCGGCCTGCAAAATCGAGGTTTTCGCCGATTCACGGGCCTGCAGGGCCTGATCCCGTTTCCGGCTGCGAACCGATTCATCTTCTCGGGCGGTGGCCAGCAGTTCTTCCAGCTGAGCCTGCGCGCGCCGGATATCATCCTCGGCGGATTTGACCGCCATACGGGTTAACTCTTCCACTGTAAACGTCATAAAATCCTGCTCAAACCGGGTGATGCCGGAAAGCGCCAGTGCTTCTCCCGTTGCGGTGGCTGCCGCATCAGAGGCTCCCAGTCGGGTGAGAGACTGCTGATAGGTTTTCGCCGCAGAATCCGGCAGTTTCCCTTTTTCCTTAAGACGCGTCATCAGCGCCGTCTGGCTCGACACCGGATAGAGGCGGGGATGACGGATGCCGTACTGCAGCAGATTTTGTCTCACATGGTCAACCACATCCTGCATGTCCTGCCGGTTCCGGGCCAGGTCGGCCGCATTGACGATAAAAAACATTTTATCCATGTCAAATGTATCCTTGACACGGCCCAGTTGAATCAGAAACTCCCGGTCGGCATGGGAGAAGGCATGGTTGTAATAGGTCACAAACAAAATCGCATCGGCATTTTTAATGTATTCAAAGGCGACCCCGGTATGGCGGGCGTTGATCGAATCAGCCCCGGGTGTATCCACCAGAGTGATACCCTTTGCGGTCAGGGGGCAATCATAATACAGTTCAATCCGTTCTACAAAACAGGCCTTTTCTTCATCCATAACAAATGGTTGAAAATCTTCCAGCCCGACGGTCAATACCCGGCCAAGCTCGCCTTCCATCCGGTCCATGCCCCGGGAGGCCGCACTTAAAAAGGAAAGATGCGGTTTGGCCTGGGGCGGGATGGATTCCGGATCTACGGTGCCGATCAGATCCTTCAGATCACGGAATGGATCCCCGTTCAGGTTGAAAGCCTGCATGGATTGTTCCATGTCATGTTTCATCGCGTCTTTCTCTTTGACAAACACCCGGACCGTTCCGTGCGGGAATGTTTCGGTCGGGGGAAGAATCTGATTGACGGCAGCCGTGGTCGGATTGGGTGATACCGGAAGCACCTTATCTCCCAGCAGAGCGCTTGCAAAGGAGGATTTCCCGGCACTGAACGCTCCGAACAGGGCGACGGTAAACAGATTCTGTTCCAGTCGCGCCGCCCGCTGTTCCATGTTTGCTGCCATTGTGCGAAAACCTGTAATCGGGCGGATATGAGCCGCTGTTTCCCTTAACTGGCGGGCCGATTGGGTTAGCCTTTCTCTGGAATCAGCTGTGTCCTGATCGTCCGGTTTCGGTTCGGCAGCGGGAGCCGCTTCATCATAAGAGGACACGGTCCGGTCTGCCTGTTCCAGCTGGTTTCGGACCTCTGTCTCCCGGTCGTCGTCGGTGGTTCCCGCCTCTACCGGTTCGGACCATTCCGCCATGGACTGAGTTTCATCCGGAGAAGCGGTATTCAGTCCGAGCAGGTCATCATAAGGCACCGCACGATCTCCCTGACCGAGGTCTGCATCAATCTCTCCGGAAAGGATACGGTCAAGCTGCTGTTGCCGCTCCTGTTCTTCCTGTTCCAGCTGTTTCAGTTCCTGCACAGCCTGCGCCAGTTTCGACCATGTCGCCTGCTCTTCCTCAAGCTGCCGGCGTTTCTGCACAGCGGACTGTTTCGCCTGTTCTACCGCTTTAGCAATCCAGTCCATTGCCTGCCGGCGGAACCTGTTTTTGATCTCCTCCGCCAGATCCCGGTTATATTGCAAAATGTACTGTCCGGTCAGCGATTCCACGGATGACTCCTTGACCAGTTCTTTCAACAGATCAGATTCAATCGGGATATGCCACGCCGACAGTTCCCGGCGATAATCGTTCCACTGAAAGCCGTATTTTTCCGGCATTTGCATCAACATATTTTTCAAGTGCCATTCCAGATTGGCTGACACCTGTTCCTGTACACTGGCGTGAAAGTCCTGGAGCCGTTTTTCAATTTCCGCCTGTGTCTTGGAAGCCGTAAAAAGAAAACCGACTTTAAACCGCGGGTTGCGGCTCTCCAGGTATTTTCCGGCCAGTTCCCGGGTGGCATAGGGGGTGATATTGGCGTTTTTCAGGATAGCCTGCATCTCGGCCGTCATGTCCTGCTCCAGCTGCTGCGGGATCCGATCAAGCTCATCCAGTTGAGCGGCGACTTTGCGATAGTGTGCAATCGCCTGTTCCCCGTCTCCCTCAAGACCTTCCTGACTCAAAAGCGCCAGCCGGTTTTCCCTGTCTTCTTCATGCTGTTCCCGCCACTCATTCATATGATCATCGGCCAGTCGACGGGACGCCTTTTCCATCCCCTCAACCAGTCGGGTTCCACGTTCCGAAAAAATGGACGTCAGCTGGTTTTTCAACTGCTCCAGCTGGTTGTAGGGATGATCAGCTTCCATCATCGAGGTGTAAAAGATGGCGGCCGGTTCCACCCCCCAGGCGGCGAAAGACGCCTGCACACTCTCCTGATAATGGGTAAAATCCAGTTCGAGTTCCTGATGTTTGTCCACCTGGTTGACCACCAGATAAATCTCTTTGCCATGTTCCTGCAGATTGCGGGTAAAGGCAAAGTTGACTTCCGACTGCACATGATTGTAATCCATCACATAAAAAACCACATCCGCCAGGTGCAGGGCCGACTCCGTGGCAATGCGATGGGCATCATCCGTGGAATCAATCCCCGGCGTATCCATCAGAATGACCCCTTCCGGCAAAAAGGGGGTCGGATGCTGAATCTGCACCGTCTCTACCTCGGCACCGTCCACAAAAAAACGGCGCAGTTCTCCCCATTCACGATCCGCTGGCAGGCGAACCCATCCCCTGTCGCGAATCCGGGCCCGAACCGCTTTTTCACCGGTTCGGATGCTGACCAGGTTGGCACTGGTCGGAACGGGGCTGGAAGGCAAAATGGCATCTCCCACAAGTCCGTTGATCATCGACGATTTTCCGGCCGAAAAGTGGCCGCAAAACGCCACCACAAGATGATCACTCTTCAGCTTCTGAATCAGTCCGGCCGCTTTCTCAGCCTGTTTATCATCTCCGGACGCTTTAAGAAAGTGATATAAAGTTGTCAGGCGGGATAATTGTTTTTCTTTCTCCGCTCCCGTCAAACTCCTATCCATCTCTGTTTTCATTATCAATCACCTGTATGAATATAAAAATATATTAATCTTCTGATTTTTATACGAATCAATAAAACTCTACCACAGGATGCCGGTTCAAACAACTGCCATTATCCCTTGAATCCGCCGTTTCCATCAGGTACGCTTTTATCAGAAACCCTATAGGAAAGGAACGAAAATCCATGCATTTTACATCACGGTTAACGTTATCCCAGCTGGAACTGCTGAAGGAAACGGTCGAAAGTTTTATAGAAATAAAAAAAGTGGTCCATATCCCGTCCACAGAAGGGAAAATCGTCACCGTTCCCCTGACTCCGGAAGCGCTGGACCGCATGATCGAGGCTTTCGGAAACCAGGACCGCGATAACCCGATTACGTATGAATTTACGATTCTCCCCCGGGAAAATGACAGATCCGCCATTCACATCAGGCAGGGTACGTCCGGCCTTGACATTCAATACGACGTGGCGGACCAGGATTTTCAGGTGGAATAGGATTCGTTATTTTCTCAACGGCCGGTCGGCCAGCAAATAATCGCTGTCACTGTCCACGATTTTAAAACTTTCATGGCAGCAGGGAAGAACCAGCAATTTTTTGACCCCTTCCCTGACTTCTTTGACATCTTCCGGTTTAAACGGTAGCCGGACATTGTCAGATCCGCAGATCGGACAACTGAGAAAATAGACATCTCCCATTGTGATCTCATAAGGCCATGTATGTGAAAATGGAATCAACGGTTGTGCCCCCCAAAACAGTATAAAGTAAGTATAGTATACCATACCGGTATATCGGGGAGATCATTCAATATCAGGAAAGGAGCGGGTGTGGATGATGAAGCGGTTCTGTTCACAGGGCGATGCCACCTGGATCTACATCGGTGGGATTGCGGTTACTTTCTTGATTCTGTTGATGAAGTAGAGGGGAAAGACGCTGTCGACAAAAATAAATAGCGGAAAAAGGTTTCCGCTATTTTCCGATTTGGCCCTGATTTTCAAAAATACAGGAAATAATTTCCGCTATTCAGCCCATTTCATATTATACGAAGCATTCAACCCGAGATAACGGCAATTTTTTCCGCTATAATTTAAAATTTCCCCGTTTTCGAGATATAGCGGAATTAATTTCCGCTATTTTTTCCCTGCCATTGATGAATGGGCGAGATCCAGATCCGTCTGTTACACCCATACTCACGGGTATGTTTGTAACAGAAAACCCTTCACTCCCCCGTTATTCCTCACGGATCACCTCACCCGTTATATCCCGTTTTTGCAGAAATTGCATGCGCGCTTCATAGTCCTGGAGAAATTGAATCCGTTCAACCAGCGTCGGGTGGGTATAACGAAAGAATTTAACCAGTGCCGGCGGGGACGGCTCTACCAGGCCACTGACCGCCAGTTTCTGAAAAGCACTGATCGCCGCATCGGTATCCCGAGTCATTTCAATGCCGTATTGATCCGCTGCCCTTTCGGCAGACCGGGAAATCATATTGTTAATGGGACTGGTGGCAAAACTGATCACCGACACGACCAAAAGAATCAGAGGCAGAGATGACAGACTGCCCACTTTTTCAATTCCCCAGTGCCGGCCCCAGCGGCGAACAATCCCTCCCAGTAGCCGGTACAACAGATAAAGCAGAACGAACATCATGGCAATGGTGCCGATCAGGATCCACTGTACGTGTTTATAGACGTAATGCCCCATTTCATGCGCCATCACAAACATAACTTCCCCGCGATCCATTTTTTGCAGGGTCGTATCCCACAGCACAATGCGCGCATTACTCCCGATGCCGGTGACATAGGCATTCATCGCCGTCGTTTTTTTTGACATATCCACTTCATAAACCTGATCAGCCGGGATATCCGCCTGGTCGGCCAGGGCCAGAATGTCTCGTTTCAATGCCTGGTCCTGAAGCGGGCGAAATTCATTAAAAAGCGGATCGAGCACCACCGGCTGAATAAACATTAACAGAATCAGAATCGGAATCGAAGCCAACCAGAACCAGAACCACCATCGCCGCGGGCTTGCCGCTATCACGCGGTATAGGAGCCAGACTACGGGCGTCCCAATCGCAAATGAAATCAACACTCCTTTTCCCTTATCTCCCATCCAGGATGAAAAAGGCTGCGTCGATATTCCGTATTCGTGTTGAAGTTGAAAGACATAATAAGAGATGGGAAACTGCAGCAGTTCATAAATGACCAGAAATAATCCCATAAATACAGCGGTCTGGCGCAGCGTCGGGTAATGGGTTTTCAGGCTGCGAATACCTCCCCATTTTTCACTCAGACGCTGAAATGCGGCGGACAGTCCCAACCCCAGAATCAACAGATAGACCAGCCACTCATAGGGGGTTCCCAGAAAAAACACCACATCTTTGGTTCGGGAATAAGCCAGGGCCTGTTCCATTTGTTCCGGTGTCATGTAGGTCGCCGGGTCGGCCGGTCCTCCCCGGTATTCGCGGGGAACTTCCAGGGTTTCCCCGTTCAGCAGATAGAGACCGATGGCTACACTGTATATCACCATAAATACGGCAAAACCCGTGTAGAATTTACGCAACGATACAACACCCCTTTATCCCTGTCCCTATTAACTATAGTACAAAGCGTTGCCAATTATACCTTTCAGATGAGCGAAGTTGTCCGGTAAAATATAAGATGAATGTCCGATTATCACATGAAGGAAGAGGAAGAAGGACGGATGCACAATCAAATGATCACCCCGGATTTTTTCAAACAGGAAACGCTTGAACTGGCAAAGTCTTTGCTCGGGATGGAACTCGTACATGAAACAGCTGAGGGAACGACGGCGGGTATGATTGTAGAAGTGGAAGCCTACCGGGGACCTCTGGACAAAGCGGCTCATTCCTATGGCGGTAAAATGACAGAACGGACTCGTGCCATGTTCGGTCCGCCGGGACACGCCTATGTTTATTTCATTTACGGCATGCATTACTGCATGAATGTAGTCAGTGCGGAAGAAGGGGCCCCGGAAGCGGTTTTGATTCGCGCGTTGCAACCCGTGTCAGGAATACGTCTGATGGGAAAACGAAGAGGCCTGGATCTGCCGGAGAATTCGGATATTCAGGAAATTCCCCGTAGAACACTGCAACGCCTGACTGCCGGACCGGCCAGACTCTGTCAGGCCATGGGAATTGATAAAAAACAGTACGGGCTTCCGTTAAATCGACCTCCCCTCTACCTGAGGCATTATCGGGATCCGATTCCGAAAGACCGGATTGCGAGTGGCCCACGCATCAATATTGACTATGCGGAAGAAGCGAAGGAGTACCCGTGGCGATTTTGGATTAAAGACAATCCATTTGTGTCAAAATAATTTTAGTAAAAAAATTTTTCAAAGGTGAGAAATATATCACAGCCTGCCCCGTAAAGAAATTGTTAATATAAAGTCGTCCCCCCGGACGAACCGGCTGGATCGTCAAAGCCGGTATACGATCACCCTACACACCTGTATAAAAAGAGGCCGGAAACCCGGCCTCGCCTTTTTTCAGCACATTACATTTTGCCTTTTAACATGCCCTTCCAGTAAAATAAGGGCAATGCGTATTTTTTCAATAAATACATGCTGTAACGTTCTTTGGACTGATCAAAGGGGAACGATTCCTGTGGATTCTTGTCATAATCGAATTCAGCCAGGACCAGGCTCTTATATCCGGTTACGAGCGGACAGGATGTGTAACCGTCATATTTTGCCGTTAACGGTTCTCCTTTGATCGCCGAGATCAGGTTCTTCACCAGTACGGGAGCCTGTTTACGGATGGCAGCACCTGTTTTGGACGTGGGCAGGTTGCTGGCATCCCCGATTCCGAACACATTAGCATAGGATTTATGTTGAAGCGTGCCTGCATCGACATCCACCCATCCGCCTTCGTCTGCCAGCGGGCTTTCCTTGATAAAATCAGGCGAACTCATCGGGGGTGTGACATGCAGAAAATCATAATTCCGCACCACTTCTTCGCCGGTTTTCAGATTTTCAAACACGGCTTCTCTGGATTGTGTCCGAACTTCAATCAGATTATGTTCATATAAAGTTTCGATACCCTTGCGCTCAATGACCTTTTCCAGGGTATCGGCATATTTTTTAACCCCGAAGATCGTCGGCGTATTGAGAGCAAACGTGATATGGGTCTTGTCCCTGACACCGGACTTACGCCAGTAATCATCAGCCAGATAAGCAATTTTCTGCGGGGCTCCCCCACATTTGATCGGCGTATTGGGTTGTGTGAAGATAGCCTGTCCACCTTTAAAATTTTTCATAAATTCCCAGGTCTTGTTTACATATTCATAGGCATAATTGCTGCAAACCCCGTCTTTTCCGATGGCATCTTTGAGGCCCTTCACTTCATCCCAGTCAATCTGGATTCCCGGTGCCACCACCAGATAATCATAGCCGACCTGTTTGCCTCCCCTGGTGACAACATAATTGTCATCAGGATAAAATTCCGTAACCGCATCCTGAATCCAGGTTGCACCCGGCGGAATCAGAGATGCTTCCTCCCGTTCCGTTACCTCTTTCGGATAAACCCCTGCACCCACCAGTGTCCATAAAGGCTGATAATAATGCTTTGTGGCAGGATCGATGATGGCGATATCTGCCTGACTCATTTGTCTGGAGAGTTGTGAAGCAACCGTGATGCCAGCTGTTCCTCCACCTACCACAACCACCTGGTGATGTTCTCTTTCTGACATGTGCCAAAACCTCCTTTGTTTTTTTCGGGCAATTCTCCCATTGAAAGTTTTCGGGGCAACGCCCATATAATAAAAAGGTATCACATAATAAAAATAAACATACCCCCCCATGTACCTTACAATTAAAACGCTATCATTGTCAATGCGTGTGTCAAAATTATGACAATTTTGATAACTTATTTTTATTATAATGGATTTGACTTTATTTTTCTGCCCCGTATCATTTTATTTTTCGCTATCGTTCTGAATCAACTTGCTGAGTTCTTCAAAACTTTCCACCATAGCTTCAAGCTTTGCCGGCTCCATCAGGGAGATATATTTTTTGACAATGTCGATTCTTTTCCGCTCTGTTTCCATCAAAACCTGTTTTCCCTTATCCGTCAGGCTCACCCATACCACACGCCGGTCCTCCTGATCACGGTCCCGGTTGACCAGTCCATGATTGTGCATCCGATCGACAATGCCGGTTATGGCACTGGGTTTTACCCCCATCAACTCCGCCATTTCGGAAACGGTTGAGCGCTGCTTGCAACTCATATGCTTCATTAGATAAAACTGGGTGGGGGTTAGTTGTCCTCCCAGTTCATCGGCAAGCTCCGCGTTTAATTTTCTAATGGTCGTAAACATCGCTGTTTTCAGACGTTCTGCATATTGGTCCAGATTAATCTGACTCATCCTGTCTCATCCTCTCTCACCCAGTGGGGACGTACCGCCACTCTGTCCGTTGTTTGTCTGTTGCTGTGTTTTATCACCGGTTTCCGGCTCTTCCTGATTACTCAGTCGAAGGGGAATTTCTTTTAAAAACAGGGAGGCCACTACCGCCAGCAGTAACAGAATCAGGCCGAAGCTGAACGTATGAGCAATCGCAACACTCAAAGATTCTTTCATAACCAGCACCACTTTTTCAAAAACAGCGGCCATCTCCGGAGGTACCTGCGCCTGAGCAGCGGCAATTTTGTCCGGATCCATCAAAACCTGCGGGTTCTGGATCGCCTCCATATTTTCCATCAACTGCGGATCCATTTCCTGCATACCGGCCAGTCTGCTCCGGATCTCTTCCCCCATTCGCGAGGACATCAACGTTCCCATCAAAGAGACCCCCACGGTTCCACCCAGCTGGCGAAATAACTGGACAGAGGAAGTGGCCACTCCAATGAACCGATGTGATACACCATTCTGAACGGTCAGGGTAAACACGGGAAAACTGCTTCCCAGCCCCATTCCCATGATGATCATATACACGACCACCGTGAAACTCCCGGTTTCCATGTCCATGGTGGTAAGAAGGTACATCCCCCCCGCCATGATGGCCATACCGAGAATACCCACTTTCTTGTATTTTCCGGTCCGTGTCATGATCTGCCCCACAATCGCACTGGTGATAACCATACTCACCGTCATCGGCATCGTAATCAAGCCTGACTGGGTCGCCGATACCCCGATGACCCCCTGTACAAAGAACGGAATAAACATGATCGCACCGAACATCCCCATCCCGGTCAAAAAATTAATCAAATTGGAGAGTGTGAAGATAGAATTTTGAAAAAGGGATAACGGCAGAACCGGGCTCTGTGCTCTTTTTTCCACCAGAATGAACAGAATCAGGCTCACCAGGGCACCCAGAAACAGACCCATAATCTGAGGTGAAACCCAGGCATAACTGGATCCACCCCAGGAAAAGGCGAGCAGAATCGGAATCAGGCACAGGGTCAGCAGAACCGATCCGGGAAAATCGACTCTCTCGCCCGTCTCTTTCTTCTCCATTGCCGGGAAGAATCGGGAGATCAATACAAATGCGATGGCACCGAAGGGTAAAAACACCCAGAACACCCAGCGCCATTCCAGATTGTCAACGATATAGCCGCCGAGCACCGGCCCCAGCACACTGGCTACACCGAATGCCGATCCCATCAGGCCCTGCCAGCGTCCTCTTTCCCGGGGCGGAAAGAGATCGCCCACCGCCGTAAAAGAGGTGGACATAATCATCCCGCCACCGATTCCCTGCAGAGCACGAAACAGGATCAACTGCATCATGTTCTGGGACAACCCGGACACGAATGTGCCGGTCATGAAAATGGCGATTCCCGTTAAAATAAACGGTTTGCGGCCATAAATATCCGACAGCCGCCCAACCAGTATGGCTGTAACACTGGAGGTCAGCATATATATGGTAAACACCCAGCTGAAATAGTCCATTCCCCCCAGGGCCGCCACGATTTTTGGCAACACCGTTCCGACGATCGTCATATTGACAGCCGCAAAAAACATGGCCGACATAATGGCAATCATAATCAACAACTTCATTCTGTGGTTTAAATGTTCCATTATGTTTGATTATCCTCCTGTTGCCTGAATGACATAAAAAAATATTTATGCTCATAAATATTTCATGCCATTAAATATATGCTAAAAAAAGGGATCGTCAATGACCATCCCGCACTTTAGCCTTACTTTACGATTTGATTTTTCAACTTTTCCTTTTCGGCTTCATACCCCGGTTTTCCCAGCAGCGCAAACATATTTTTCTTATAAGCTTCCACACCGGGCTGGTCAAAGGGATTCGCGCCCGATAAATACCCGCTGACGGCACACGCTTTTTTAAAGAAATAAAGCATCCATCCGACATGGTAAGGTGTCAATGCGGGTAACCGGACACCCAGATGGGGCACCCCGCCGCCGGCATGGGCAATCAGCGTTCCTTCAACCGCCTTCTGGTTCACTTCGTTCATCGTACGGCCGACCAGATAATTTAATCCATCCAGGTTCTGATTATCTTTGAAAATGGTCAGATCCGTCCCGGGTTGTTCAACCTGAATCACGGTCTCAAACAGGTGGCGCTCCCCTTCCTGAATATACTGTCCCAGCGAATGAAGATCCGTTGTATAAGAAACAGACGCTGGAAAGATGCCCCGGTTGTTTTTCCCTTCACTTTCGCCAAACAGCTGCTTCCACCACTCCGCAAAATAGTGCATCTGCGGCAGCGTATTGACGAGCAGTTCAATTTTCTTCCCTTTCCGGTACAGCAGATAGCGAACTGCGGCATATTGATAACAGGGATTCTCCTGCAGGCGTTCATCCATATATGCCTGTCGGGCCTCCGCTGCTCCGGCCATCAGTTGGTCGATATCAATTCCGGCGACAGCTACAGGAAAAAGTCCCACCGGGGTCAAAACGGAATAGCGGCCACCGATATCATCGGGGATGACAAAACATTCATACTTTTTTTCATCGGCCAGCTGTTTCAGTGCACCCTTCTTTTCATCCGTTGTGACGACTATCCGTTTCGCAGCTTCTTTTTCCCCGTATCGATCTTCCAGATACCGCCGCATAAACCGAAAGGCAATCGCCGATTCCGTGGTGGTTCCCGATTTGGAGACCACGTTGATGCATACGTCCTTCCCCTTTAAAATCGCCAGTAACCCGGTCAGGTACTCTCCGCTCAACTGGTGTCCCACAAAATATATTTCAGGTCCCTGCCTCACCTCGGCCGGTAATTGATTATAAAAAGAGGGTTTCAGCATCTCAATAACCGCACGTGCCCCCAGGTAAGATCCACCGATTCCGACCACGACAAAGGCGTCACAGTTATCCCGAATCCGCTTCGCCGTTTCCTTGATTCTGGCAAATTCGTCCCGATCATAAGTTTCCGGCCAGTCCAGCCAGCCCGTAAAGTCACTTCCCGGTCCCCGGCCGTTATGCAGGGCATGATGTATCCGGGAAATCTCCGGTTCGAGGTCCTCTGCACCCGGTTTGATTAACGGGGCTGCGCCGGAATAATCGAAAACAAACGTGTCATTCATAATGGTCCTCCCATTTTTGTGCTTACTAAGACTATACGACCCGTTACCGTTCTATTCCTTTTTTTTAATAAAAATCGGAGTTTTCCATTATTCTATGGAAAATGGCTATCGGCGGTAACCGGTATATCCGTTGGTCATGGTCAGGGTGACCTTCGCTTTTAACAGGTCATCCGGGTCCGAGGCCAACAAATCCCGATCAAACACCGTCAGATCGGCAAATTTGCCCGGCGAAATCGTGCCCCGCTCCTGTTCTTCTCCTGCCGCAGAGGCACTCCCCTGCGTAAAAAGGGACAGTGCCTGTCGTACACTCAGTTTCTGATCCGCCAGATACCCGTCGTGTCGCTCTTCCGGGTTGCGCCGGGTCACCGCGGCGTGTATGCCCAGCAACGGATCGATCGGTTCGATGGGTGCATCGCTGCCCCCACCGCAACGGATACCGGCATGAAGCAACGATTTCCAGGCATAGGCATACTCCAGCCGTTCCGGCCCCAGGCGCTCCTGAACCCAGGGAAAATCGCCGGCCACAAAACGGGGCTGGATATCGGCAACCACATGGAGATGTTTCATCCGCTCCACCAGGTCACGCCGGAGCACCTGGGCATGAATCAAACGGTCGGGGAGACCACCGGTCATGTATCGATCAACCGGATGTGCTTCCATGGCGGTCATGACCATGTCGGCTGCACGATCTCCAATGGCATGGACGGCAATCGGCATGTGCCGCTTCCGCGCCTGCAGGGTCAGTTCATTTAATTCCGCCTGACTGTGAATGGCCATCCCCGTATTGTCCGGATCATCCGCATAGGGTTGCGACAGGAGGGCGGTTCTGCCGCCAATCGCACCGTCGGAGAAGATCTTGACCGCGCCGATCTTCAGCCATGCATCGCCGTCCCCGGCTTTAAGCCCCAGTTCATCCAGTTCTTCCATATAAGGATGATAGATTAAGTGATGCGTGCGGATCCGCGTTCCTTCCTCAATCAGTTCCCGGTAGATCAGCCTCATTTTTTCGATCCCCGGTATGTAACGCAGGTCCTCGGTATGAACGGCGGTCAGGCCTTTTGAGATAGCATCGCGGATCGCCAGGCGAACATAATCTTTCAACTCTTGTTCGGTTGGTTCCGGGCGTGCCTGATCAAACAGGCGGGAAGCATTTTCATAGACCAGTCCGTTAAGACGGCCGGACCGGTCTCTCCCCAGTCTGCCTCCCGGAGGATCCGGCGTATCCTCTGAAATGCCGGCAGCCTGAAAGGCGGCCCGATTCGCCAGAAACGTATGATAGCAGGTACGAGTCAAAAACACGGGGTGATGCGGAGCCGCCTCATCCAGTTCATCCATGTGAGGAATCGCTCGATCCGGGAACTGATTTTCATTCCAGTTAAGACCCAGGATCCACGCACCGGGGCGGGTATGGGCCGCTTTTTCCCGAAGTTTTAAAAGCATCTCTTCCCGGGAACGCACACCGGAAAAATCCAGCATTTTCAGTTTCATGCCATGAGCGGGGAGGTGCAGATGGCTGTCTACCAGTCCGGGATAGCAGAATCCTCCCTGCAAATCAATCTTTTCCACGTCCGGACGACCAAACTGGAGACTGAGCTCCTCCTCGCTGCCCACCGCCCGGATGCGGCCGTCTTCAATATAAACAGCATCCGCTTCAGGTCGTTCGGGATCGAACGTGCATATATGACCGTTGAGCACCAGTTTCTTTTCCATATTGACGGCAGTCCTCTCCTTTTAATCTATAGATTTGATTACGGCAAATCGATCAAAATCAATTCCGATGCTTCGCTGGCCACGATCTCAATCTCCGTTTCTTCCGTAATCCGGGCCTGATCCCCCGATGAGAGGGAGTGCCCGCCGGCATCGATGCTGCCATCAATCACAAACAGGTAAGCCCTGCGCCCCGGCTTCAGGGTATGGGACACCCGATCGCCACTCTCGAGGGATGACACATAGAAGGTGGCATCCTGATGGATATGAAGCGCCTCTCCTTTCTGCTCACCGGAGACAATCGGCAATAGAACCCCTTTGCGCTGTTCCTTCGTAAATTGTTTTTGCTCCCAGGAAGGGGCCAGTTTGCTTTCTGCCGGAACCACCCAGATCTGAAGCAGGTGAACAATTTGATCAGACTGGTTGGATTCGGAGTGGACAATCCCTCTTCCCGCCGTCATGCGCTGTACCTCGCCGGCCCGGATCGTGCCTTTGTTACCCAGGTTGTCTTCATGGGTTAACTCACCCTCGATCACATAAGTGACAATTTCCATCTCCCGGTGAGGATGCATGGGAAACCCGGAATGGGGCTGAATGTAATCATCATTGAACACACGCAACGGGCCGAACTGGATATTGTCCGGATCATAATAATGGTCAAACGAGAAATGCCAGTGCGTGGACAACCACCCGCCATCAAAGTGATAACGCTCTTCCGATTTGATAATCTGATACATCTCACACCCTCCTGTCGTGAATTCGTGTTTAACTTTTCATTCATTGTGTCATATTTCCAGTGTTTTGCAAAGAAAACAAAGTGTTGACCCGCCACAACGACACATTTTCCCGTGTTGACCCGTGATTTCCGCGAAGATGATGGAAAAATGGGGTATGAATGAATATACTGAATTTATGACAGATTGTACGAAAATGGGATGAGGAGTGTTGCAATTGACGGATTATCATATCGCTTACCGCAGGTGGCTACAGGATGAAAACCTGGAACCTGCACTGAAACAGGAACTTGAAAACCTCTCCAACAAAAAGGAAATTGAAGATCGATTCTATCGCCATCTGGCATTTGGCACAGGCGGACTTCGCGGCGTCATCGGCGCCGGCACCAATCGGATGAACCGTTACACGGTGCGCCGGGCCACGGAAGGGCTGGCCCGTTATCTGAAGAAGTCGGTACCGGATGCCTCGCATAAAGGGGTGGTGATCGCCTACGACTCCCGGCACATGTCTCCGGAGTTTGCGCAGGAGGCAGCATGTGTGCTGGCCCATCACAGGATTCAAACCTATCTGTTCCGGGAGTTGCGGCCAACCCCCATGCTGTCGTTCGCCGTACGGGAATTGGGGGCAGCAGGCGGGATCGTGATTACAGCCAGCCACAATCCGCCCGAATATAACGGGTATAAAGTATACGGACCGGACGGTGGCCAGATTCCACCGGCCACCGCCGATGCTATCCTGCGGGAAATCGAGCAGGTGGAAAACGAATTGAACGTCCCGGTCCTTTCCATGGAGGAAGCCACTGATCAGGGATTGATCCGTTTCCTCAGTGAGGACATGGATCGGACTTATACCGAACGCCTGCTGACCCTTTCTCTCAATCCGGAAGCCGCCCGCCAGGAAGGAGATCAATTAAACATCGTGTACACCCCGCTGCATGGAACGGGGAACAAACCACTGCGCCGGGTACTGAAAGAAATGGGCTTCACCCGGGTTCATGTGGTGAAGGAACAGGAACAACCTGATCCGCAATTTTCAACGGTGTCCACCCCCAATCCGGAAGAACGGCAGGCCTTTGAACTGGCATTAAAAGAGGCGGAACGCCGCGAAGCCGATCTGATCATCGGAACCGACCCGGATGCGGACCGGCTCGGTATCATTGTCAAAGACCGTACCGGCAACTATCAGTCGTTAAACGGGAATCAGCTGGGGGCCCTGCTATTATACTATTTGCTTTCCCAGAAAAAGAAGCGGAATCATCTGCCGCAAAACGGGGTGATGTTAAAAACCATCGTCACTTCGGAGCTGGGAAACCGGATTGCCTCTTCGTTCGGAGTCGATACGGTCAATACCCTGACCGGCTTCAAATTCATCGGGGAAAAAATAAAAGAGTATGAACAATCCGGCGCCTATACGTTTCTGTTCGGATATGAAGAAAGTTACGGATATCTGATCGGCGATTTTGTCCGGGATAAAGATGCGATTCAGGCCGGTATGATGGTCTGTGAAATGGCGGCCTATTATCGCACGCAGGGGCAGACGCTGGTTGATGTTTTAACAGATATCTACCACCAGTACGGCTATTATCGGGAAGACCTGGTTTCCTATACCTTTACCGGACGGGAAGGACAGGAAAAGATGCAGGCGATGATGGACAGCCTGCGTCGGGAACCTCTGCAACAGATCGGACAGCAGAACGTGCAGAAAGCCCTGGATTATAAACAGGGAATCGACGGTCTTCCGAAGGCGAATGTCATCAAATTTATCCTCGATGACGATAGCTGGGTGGCCATTCGCCCCTCCGGAACCGAACCCAAAATCAAACTCTATTTCAGTGCGGTGGCTGGCAGCGATCAGCAGGCCCATAATAAGCTGGAGCGTATGAAGGAAGCCGTGCTGAAGCGGATCAAAGATGAATAATCACTTTCTGAGCAGGTGGAGATAGGATTTGATGAATCTCCACCATGCTTTTTTCTCTCCGAAATAACTGCGTATTAATTGCAGGAACAGCGGATATTTCCCCCGGTAGGGAAACCAGTTAACTTCTGATGCACTTTTCCCCGGATCCACCATCACCGACGTTTGATGACAGAAGGTCTGCAGACCGACATCACCGTGGTAACGGCCGATCCCGCTCTCCTTGACGCCACCAAACGGCAGGTGGGGATTGGCCACGGTGATCATCACGTCATTGATCACCACATTACCGGAAACCAAACGGGAGGCGATCCGCTTTGCCTTCTCCAGATCACGGCTCCAGACACTGGCATTGAGCCCGTAAGGTGAATCATTGGCAAGCCGAACCGCTTCGTCTTCCCCCTCAAAGGGCATCACCGGAAGAATGGGGCCGAAGGATTCCTCCCGCATCACTTTCATATCCGGAGTCACATCAACCAGTACCATCGGCTCCAGAAACATACCGTTGTCCATGTTCCAGCGGGAAGGTTCCTGCCCGGTCAACAATCGTGCACCGCGGGCCAGGGCATCCTCAATATGCTCCCTGACAATATCGATCTGGCCCGGAAACGTCATGGAACCCAGGTCATCGTCTGTCCCTCTCCCCTGCTGCAACCGGTTGACTTCTTTTACCAGCTGCCTGACAAACCGGTCATAAACAGGTTTCTCAACATACAGGCGTTCCACGGACATACAGACCTGTCCGGAATTGGTGAGGCCTCCCCATACTGCCCCTTTCACCGCCCTTTCCAGGTGAGCGTCACCAAAGACAATCATCGGATCTTTCCCGCCCAGTTCCAGGGTGGTCGGAATCAGGTAACGGGCTGCCTGTTCCTGAATGATTTTACCTGTACGAACTGAGCCGGTAAAGAAGATGTAATCCGGTTTCCTCTCGACCAGCCCGGCACCCAGCTCCTTGCCGCCGTGGGCGACCTGGACCACGCCCTCGGGAAACCCCGATTCATGGAACAGGGTTTCTATCCATTTTCCTACCAGCGGGGTGACTTCCGATGGCTTCAGAATCACCGTATTGCCGGCTGCCAGCGCACTCACCACCGGAATCATCGCCAGTTGAAACGGGTAATTCCAGGGAGAGATGACCAGCACCACCCCCCGCGGTTTATATTCGATGTAAGATTTTTTGCCGAAGAACAGAAGCGGGGTGGAGACTCTGCGGGGAGCCAGGGCACTGGCCGCTGTCTTTTCCATATGTTGAACGGCATCGACAACCGTCAGGATATCGGCGGTGAGGGCTTCGACAGCGACTTTCCCGGTGCTGTCGGTAATCACCTGTACCAGTTCCTCCATATGTTCGAGCATGTAAAGACGGAGGCTGCGCAGGTGTTCAACGCGTTTCTTGACCGGCATCTCCGCCCATGCCGGAAACGCCTGCCGAGCCTTTTCATACATAAGGGGGACTTTCGCAAGAGGGGTCTCTTCCATCCTTCCGATCTCTTCCCCGGTAGCCGGACAAATGACTTTCCTTTTTTTCTCACCGGTCATCGTCATCTTGATCGCTCCTATCTGACGGAAATGATTTTTTCCTGATCATGGCGGTGTTTTTGATAGTAATCCACGATAATCGGCACCACATCCATCAAGTCCGGACAGGAAATGCCGGATCCGCTCAAATCCTGTTGTGCCTGAGTACAGTCATATTCCACCTTCGCTTCAAAATAATCCATCGTTTCTTTTTCAACACCGAAATAGCGACGGACAGGCGGGATGGACAACATCCAGCGGACGAGAGAGACGGGCAGGCGCCAGAACGGCTTTTTGTCGAGCAATTCCCGGCAAATGGCGTCATAAACCTCTCTGACAGTGTACGGCGAGGGATCGGTCAGATGATAGACTTTGTTTTTCCCCGTATCAATCTGCGACAGGTACAGGGTAGCGTCCACAATATAATCGACGGGAACCAGATTGATCGGAACGGCGCCCCGGCCAATACGGGGAATGGGGAATTTCCGGATCCGGTCCAGAAAACGCATGATAAAATAGGGCCCATCAAATTTGACGGTTTCCCCGGTGGTTGAGTCCCCCACGACAATCCCCGGACGAATGATAGTGGTGGGAACCCGTTCCATGACCCTTTGTACCAGGCGCTCTGCTTCAAATTTGGTCGACTCATAATGGTTTTTAAACGATTGTCCTTTGTCCAGTTCCGTCTCCAGAATGGTTCCGGGTCGGGTTCCGGCCACGTAAGCGGTGCTGAAATAGACATATCGTTGCAGTTTTTTGAGACTTAGCACCCATTCATTAACGTGCTTCGTTCCGAGAATATTAACCCGGTATGCCCGATCTTCCGGAACGGCAAGATCATAGATGGCAGCAAGATGAAACACATGTGTCACCCGTTGCTCAAGTTCCGTCTGCTCTCTGGAATCAATCCCCAGATTCGGCCTGGTGATATCACCGGCAATCAAGACATACTGATGTTCACTGCCATAACCGTGGTTAGTCAGCCATTCTACATCCCTGCGGGCTTTATCCATTTGTGACGGATGGATCAACAGTTCAAACTGTGCCCCCGCATCCTGCTCAACCAGTTTTTTGATCAGGCAACCGGCGATAAAACCGGGAAAACCAGTAAAGAAATAGACATTCCCCATACGAAACCCCCTCACACAACTTTGAATGAGCACTCACTCAAAACAGATCACGTGATACAATCCTGTGACCGGACACCCGCCCTGTTGCATATATGTAAATGGAGAAAGGAGTGATCGGATCAAATGAAAAACAGCAATCATGTCCCCGGAGTTGAAGAACTGACACAGTGCCCGCTTCCCTTTTGTGCGACACGTGGTGACATGGCTCCCCTTTTTACCGCTGAAGCCTATGTGAATCGGAAAATTAAAGAATTGAGACTGGAAGATTATCGGGGTAAGTGGGTGGTGTTATTTTTTTATGCCAGCGATTTTACATTTGTTTGACCGACCGAACTGGCAGCGGTCGCTGCTATATATGAAAAATTCAAAAAGCTGAATGCTGTTGTATGGGGAATCAGTACAGACAGTGTCTTTGCCCACAAGGTGTTTACCGAGGTGTCACCATCCGCCAGCCGGATCCAGTTCCCGCTGATCAGTGACCGGAACCAGCAGATCAGCCGGGCTTACCGTGTACTCGATGAACAGGCGGGAGTGGCATTTAGAGCTACGGTGATTGTCGACCCGGACGGTGTCATTGTCACCAAATTGATTAATCCTGCTGAAGTGGGGCGTAATATCCCGGAAATCATTCGCCTGCTCCAGGGCATCCAGTTCGGGCGTAAAACAGGGCTGGGTGTACCAGCCAACTGGGTCCCGGGCATGCCGGGAATTAAACGGGATATCTCCCTCGCCGGTAAAATCTAGTATTTGATTACATTATAAGTGAAACGCGTACAAAAAAACAGTCTTCGTTCATGTGCGAGGACTGTTTTGATTCTTTCAGATTCATATTCTGTTTATCCCACGTAACGGTTCAGAATCCGATCTACGGAAGACCCGTAAGACTCTCCAAACAAATTCAGATGGACCAGTAGATAATAGAGTTGATAGATTTCTTTTCGTTCTTCATAACCGGGGGATAACGGATAAACCTCCCGATAAGCCTGGTAAAACACGGATGAATACCCGCCGAAGAGTTCGGTAAAAGCCAGTTCAAATTCCCGGTCGCCGTAGAACACAGCGGGATCGATCAGATAGGGCATGCCACCGGAGCCGGTCATCCAGTTGCCGCCCCAGAGATCACCGTGCAACAGAGACGGTTTGACCTGCTTCACATCGATCCACCGATCCAGCGACGCCAGTAGATGGTCCATTTTACGCCTGCGATTTGCCGGAAAATATCCGTTGTTCTCCGCCAGCTTAGCCTGATAACCGAGCCTTTTTTCACGTAAAAATGTGATCCAGTCCCTGTCCCAGCCATTGGGTTGAGGCAGACGTCCGATGTAATTGTCCTGTTCGAGCCCGAAATCGGGGCCGGTCACCTGATGCAGACAGGCCACATTTCGCCCTAGCTCTTCTTCTGTCCCGGCAGTCCGACTTCCTTCCACCCATTCCATGACGATATAACCGGTAGCAGCGGCAGGAAGGCTGACGTGGTAGACTTCCGGGACTCGGACGGCACCCGATTTTTTTAACAATGTCAGACCTTCGGCTTCCCGGGTAAACAGGGCAGGCGGCGCCTCTGTATTGATTTTGACAAAATAGGTGCCCCGCCCGGTTTCTACCTGATAAGCCCGGCTGATACTTCCGCCGGAAACGGGACGGATGCCGCAAATCGGACCATCCTCTCCCATCTGCCTCAACACGTCTTCGATCAGCTGCTTCACAGCCCTTCACGCTCCCGAATAAAGGCGAGCAGCCGTTTGCATCCCGTTTCCACCAGTTGATAGACTTCTTCAAAATTTCCGGTGTAATAGGGATCGGGCACATCATCCCGTTTATCCTCGGGAACAAAATCGAGCAGACGGGCCATATAACCTGCCTTTTTCGTTCCGGCCATTTTGTGCAGATTACCCAGATTGTCGGCGTCCATGGCAATCAGGTAATCAAACTCAAACAGATCATCTTTGACGATTTGACGGGCCTTCATGCCACTGTAGTCAATCCCGTGCCGGTCCAGGATCTGCCGGGTCCCCTCATGAGGAGCTTCGCCGACATGCCAGTGACCGGTTCCGGCGGAATCCACTTCAATCCGATCTTCGAGTCCTTCTTCCTGAACCTGTTTGCGAAATACCGCTTCCGCCATCGGAGAGCGGCAAATGTTGCCCAGACATACGAATAATACACGAACCATGTCGATCACCTCTGTGCTGTTTCTATGACCATTCTAGCAAAAAGGATGCCGGCTGTTGACCCTGTAAAAATCGTTTGATGTATAATGGGATGGATGAGGCATGGCTGAAAGGAGAAAAGATGAATAAAGAAGAGCTTGGAAAATTATACCCGGTAAAAGTTGTTCCCTATGACCCAAACTGGGTTTCCTTTTTTAAAAATGAGAAAGACACACTTTTAACGATACTGGGTCCGGCGTTGGCATTAAGAATTGAACATATCGGCAGCACGGCTGTTCCAGGTTTATCTGCCAAGCCGACCATTGATATACTGGTTGAAATCCCGAATAAGGCGGGAATCAGGGACGCCATCATGAACAGGATGACCCGGAATCATTACATCCATATGAAAGAGCAAAAGCAACATTTGATGTTTGTGAAGGGATATACGCCGACCGGGTTAGAAGAAATATCATTTCATGTTCATATGGGGCCTGAAGATCAAGATTTTCTATGGGATCGGATTTACTTCAGAGATTTTCTTCGTATGCACCCTTCCGTTGCCGGGGAATATGAGCGCTTAAAGCTGAAACTTGCTCAAACCTTTAGGAACGACCGGGAAGCCTATACTGAACATAAGACTGAATTTGTCAGCAAGATCACGAAACGGGCAAAAGAAATGTTATCATAAACGTACTTTTTTCGGGGGATTGTATGATGATCAAAACGGAACATGACATCATCAAGCTTATTGAACAGGATAACTGGATGATGAACGTGTTAAAAGCGGCCAGACAATTAAACCTTCCAGACTGGTGGGTTTGTGCCGGTTTTGTACGTTCAAAAATATGGGATACCCTGCATCATTTTCATCATCGTACCCCGTTACCGGATGTCGATGTCATATACTTCGATGAAACACAGATTGATGAACTGAGAGAAAAGAAACTGGAGGCAAAGTTGAAGGAGATTATGCCGGAAGTTCCGTGGTCTGTCAAGAACGAGGCCAGGATGCACGTGGTCAATGATGTTTCGCCCTATGCGTCCGCAGTCGACGCCATTGCAAAATTTCCGGACACAGCCACAGCACTGGGTATCAAATTAGACAAAAAAGATAAGCTGGTTTTAACGGCTCCCTGCGGAATTCAAGATGTCATCAATCTCGAAGTTAAGCCGACACCTTTTTTTGCAGAAAATAGAAAGCTGCACACGGTCTATCATGAACGGTTGAGGAAAAAGAACTGGAAAGCGACCTGGCACAGGATCAAAATCTATGAGTTCTAGATGTAAATATCCGCCCAGTTGTTCCTGCCCTTTCATTATCCCCCTGCACAATAAAGGGGATTTTTTTATTACACTTTTCGTTCTTTACCGATTTATCAAATATAAATCGCATCAAACAACAAAATTATTTCCCGAGCAATAACAAGGGCCTGTATTTAGACCCCTTCTTTTTGCTTGTTATAACGGACCCACCGGATGAAATAAAGGACAACTGCCCACACTGACGTGGCCAGAAAAGCGGTCCCCACCCAGTTTTCAGTGCCTAACATATAATAAAGGGCCAGGTGCCCGGCCAAAATCAAAATAATCCACACCAGTAAATTCATGTTTGCCCCTTCCTTTCTTCATTTCTTTCTCAATCATATCTTTTCTGTCTTTTCGACATCTTATACGTTCACCTGTTTTCATACCGAGCATGATAGTCTCACCATACAGGTTTTTCTCCTTTTACATAGATTGAAAGAGTACGATATAAGGAGGTGTCATGATGTCAGTAAACAGAACCCTCTGCCGCCGGTTCGCCCGAATCCTGAACGGAACCCCTTCTATCTCAAACGGCGTTTGTACTGTTTCCCGTCTCCGTCATATCAACGTCCGGATTTTCGGAAGAAGAACCCGATCCCCGCTCGTTCTGCCGCAACTTTATTCTTTTGAAAATCGGGACAGGCGTGGGCGTGCGTTAAACCTGGGAGAAACAGTCATTTTACAGGAGGAAATCAACCCGTATATCACCCGGTTGCGCCAGGGTGGCATTACGGTAACGGCTCTTCACAATCACTGGCTGTTTGAGAATCCGAGACTGTTTTATATCCACTATCAATCCGTTGAAGACCCGATCCGCTTCGCCAGAAAAGTAGCCCGCGCCAACCGGGTACTAAAACGGTAAAAGAAGAGCATACCTGCAATTTACAAACCTCAGTTGAACTGCTATAATGAGTGCGGAGTAAAAGCAAATACTGTCAGGGGAGCTGGGGAACCAGCTGAGAGGGTACTAGTCCGTACCGACCCTTGAACCTGATCTGGGTAATGCCAGCGTAGGGAATCCCGAACAGAAGTCATGCATCATGGCTTTGCGTTTCTCTATGACGTTTAGTCGAGAGGCTGCCCATCAGGGCAGCTTTTTTTTCATGTGAGATGGAATTTGCTATAAAGGGGGAATCAACATGCCGGCGATCAATGTAGGATTTGAGGTGATTCCGAAGGCGGACGGCATGGATACGTATCAAATCGTGGATAAAGCGATTGAAGTGGTCCAGCAATCCGGAGTCAAATACGAAGTCGGTGCCATGGAAACGGTGATGGAAGGAGAACTGGACGAACTGCTGGAGATTGTCAAAAAGGCGCAGCAGGCCTGCATCGACGCAGGGGCACGGGAAGTGATGACATTTGTCAAAATTCATTATCGTCCTGAAGGAGTCTCAATGGATGAAAAACTGGCGAAATACCGTTAAAAAAAGGGGACCCGGGTCGGAAGGATGGCAGGCTTTCCTTCTCCCCCTGTCTGTATTTCTTTTACTCATCACCATCTGGCAGTTGTTTGTCAACCTGTCCGGGATCGAAGAATGGCTACTGCCGGGACCGATCGCCATTATCGAAGCCCTGTGGGGTAACCGGGATTTAATGTGGTATCACAGTGTGCAAACCCTGAGCGAGACACTGGTGGGACTGGCGATAGCAGTCGCCGTCGGCGTGTTGATTGCAACGGTGATTGAGAGTTCCGAACTGCTTCGAAAATCGTTCTATCCGCTGCTGGTTGCCACCCAGACAGTCCCGATTGTGGCTGTCGCCCCTTTATTGTTTATCTGGCTGTCGTACGGGTTTACACACAAAGTATTCGTGGTTGCGCTGGTCTGTTTTTTCCCCGTGACCATCAGTCTGGCCGACGGATACCGGATGGTGGACCGGGACATGGTGCGTTACATGACATCGATGGGTGCCAGCCCCGTCCAGATTTTTCGTATGGTCAAACTGCCGGCTGCGTTGCCCTCCTTTTTTTCAGGGCTGCGTATTGCCGCCACTTACAGTGTGATGGGGGCGGTCATCGGTGAAATGATCGGGGCCAGCCGGGGGCTGGGGATCTTCTTGATCCGTGCTTCCCAGTCTTACCTGACGGACCGGGTGTTTGCCATTATTGTAGTAATTACTCTGTTAAGTCTTTCCATTTATGCGTTCGTTGAAATTCTGGCAAGGGTGATGATGCCCTGGTATCACAAACAAAAAGACCCTGCCTGAAACAACTCAAAAACGAGGAGGAATTGATATGTTACGACAAAAACGATGGTTCATGTCTGCTCTACTTATCACGCTGATCAGTATTCTTTTTACGGCCTGTTCCAGCGGGGAAAATGCATCCGCACCCGGCTCCGGTGACAGCGAAGAACCGGCTGAGGAAGAAAACCTGCAAAAAGTGTCTGTCATGCTGGACTGGTATCCCAATACTAACCACACCGGACTCTATGTCGCGCTGGAAAAAGGGTTTTATGAAGAACAGGGACTTGAGGTTGAAATTGTCCAACCCGGTGAAGGAAGTACCGCCGACCAGCTGGTGGCCTCCGGAAATGCCGATTTCGGCATCAGTTACCAGGAAGGTGTGACACAGGCTCGTTCCAGCGGTGTTCCGATCGTGTCGGTTGCTGCGGTCATTCAGCATAATACCTCTGCTTTTGCTACCCTGAAGGAATCGGGAATTGAAACCGTCTCTGACTTTGAAGGTAAACGCTACGGCGGCTGGGGATCCCCGGTTGAAGAAGCCGTATTGAAAGCCGTTATGGAAAATGCGGGAGCTGATTTCAGCAAACTGGAAATCGTCACCCTCGGTGCAACGGATTTCTTCAAATCTATCGGTCGTGACGCCGATATCCAATGGATTTATTATGGCTGGGATGGTGTTGAGGCTGAGCGGCGCGGCGTCGATTTGAACCTGATTATGCTCAAAGACCTTGATCCCGCTCTGGATTACTATACACCGGTTATTGTCACCAACGAGCAGCATGTCAACGAACAGAAAGAACTGGTGAATAAATTTGTGGAAGCCACCGCCCGCGGCTATGAATTCGCCATCGAGAATCCGGAAGAATCTGCGGAGATTCTGCTGAAACATGCGCCGGAATTAAATGCAGACCTGGTTAAAGCCAGCCAGGAATGGCTCAGCCAGCAGTACCAGGCAGATGCCGAGCAGTGGGGCATTCAGAAAAAAGAAGTCTGGGAACGTTATGCGAAATGGATGTATGAGCGCGACCTGATCGAAAATATGATCGATCCGGACAAGGCGTTTACCAATGAATTTTTACCGGAGAGATAACGGGATATGACCCCGGGGGGAGATCACGATGATCTATAAACTGGAAGTCCGCCATGTTAAAAAAACGTTTGCCACCCGCCAGGAAGGCGAGATTGTCACGGCCCTGCAGGACGTTTCCCTTTCGATTCGCGACGGTGAGTTTGTCAGTATCGTCGGCCCCAGCGGGTGCGGAAAAAGCACATTGCTCGACATGATCGCCGGGCTCAGTGTCCCGGATGACGGAGACATTCTGTTAAACGGTACATCCATTGTATCGGAAAAAGGGCATGTCTCGTACATGCCCCAGAAAGATTCCCTGTTTCCCTGGCGGACGATTCTCGACAATGTGATTGTTCCCCTCCAGGTTCAGGGTGTTCGCAAAAAAGAAGCCCGCCAGGAAGCCCTTGCTCTGCTTCCGGACTTCGGCCTTGAACAGTTTGCCGACCATTATCCGTTTATGCTGTCCGGCGGGATGCGCCAGCGTGCCTCTTTTCTTCGCACATATCTGCAGAAAAAAGATGTGATGCTGCTCGATGAACCGTTCGCCAGTCTGGATGCCCTGACCCGAATGAAAATGCAGGAATGGCTGATGAAAATGTGGCAGACCTTTCAACACGCTGTCCTGCTGGTCACACATAGTGTGGATGAAGCCCTCCTGCTATCGGATCGTATTTATGTTTTCTCACCCCGACCGGGTCGGGTCCTGACTGAAATCAGCGTCGACATCCCGCGGCCACGCGCCGCCAGAACGTCGGCTGATCCGTCATTTACGTCTCTGAAAAAAGAGCTGTTACACTGGCTCGAGGATGGCATCTCTCATGAGGCGCCGGTACGAAAAAAACAGATCCCCTGATAGATCATTATTGTTTCCTGAGGCAGGTCAAGCGTCGAAAACCGGCGCAGATCCTGCCTTTTTTACATGGCATATGACTCCATTCCCTATCAATCTTCCATGGATGCATTTTAAACTCTACTCTGTTGAAGCAACTGGGACTTCTCCGTTTTTTCCCACTCTTCCACCATTTCAATGGCTCGTTCCGGTTTGTATCCCATTCCGACCAGTACCCCGGATAAAATAAATTCCTGAAACAGATGGCGATCCGGGATCCCTTCCGCTTTTTCCTCCAGCGCCCGTTCGACCAGCGGATTAATATATTTTATCCATTCATTCGGTGTACGCCCTTTCAAATAGGTACCCGTATTCATCGAATGACCCAATCCCCGATAACTGACCGGCCGATAGGGGCTGTATCCCCATCCCTGTTGCCCCCATTGATAAGGATAGTAAAGGCCCCAACCGGGCCCCGGTCCTCCCTGTCCGTATCCGGGACCGTAAGGATTGAACAGACCCGCCCCGGGTCCGGATCCCTGTCCCCAGCCATAAGGGTGAAAAGGCCCCTGACCGAGTCCCCCTCCATATCCGTAAGGATGGAACGGCCCGTAACCATAAGGATATTGTTGCCGGCTATTATTTTCTTCCCGTGAATCTTCGTTCACCACATGATGTTTCACCGTTTCTTCCTCCTCATATATCTGAGATCGTACGTATTAGTTATATGCCCGGTAAATCAGGGGGGTGATAACAAGTCAAGAAGCGGTCAGACGGTCCATGGGGGAAAATCCTGATTATTTTAAGTTTCCTATTCCATTTTTCTTCATATTGTCGTATTCTGTAGATAGCAAGTTCACAAATTTGACATTTTTTCGCAAACGCTTTGTCACATTTTGATTGAAAGGAAGTTTTACATGATGAACACACTCTTTTTGTTGTCACTAGTTGCCCTATTAATTGGTTACGTTGCCCAGTTGACTTATCCCGGTGCCGTTTTGTTTGTTTTTTCTGCTACTTCCCTTGTTTTACTGGTTGCGGCTCTCTATCAATCGCTAAAAGAAGATCGTATCCGTAAAGAACATCTGTCAACCGTTAAATAACCATTTGTCTTAACCGAATACATGACGATTCACCTGTTCAGGGTTCCTTTGGAGGAGCCCTGTTTTTTTATTTGCAGACATGTTCGTGAGTTGATTTGAATATGTATTAATGAAAAGCAGTGTATGCTCTACCCGTCTTCATCTGAAACCGGCAGGATTTTTACAGCGGATACACCACAGCACATTTCTGGAAAGGACGGTTTTGCATGCTTTTATCTGAATGCTGTGGCGCTCCTACGCGGGTGGAATATCGCACCGATCATCCCTTTGTTTATGACGACCCCTATGATCTGGAGATTCCGATCCGGATCTGTACGTGTTGCGGAAGTATTGTCGGACTTCACGAACCGGAAGCTGATGAGCGGGAACCTTAACCATTTTTGATGAAAAGGAGTCTGGATGATGGAGTTACAGCGCACTTATATCTCAGGAAAAAAGACAGATTTTCTGGTTGAACTGGTCCAGACGATAAGCGGCCTGCTACTGGTCGCTTTCTTATGGACCCACATGATTTTTGTCGCATCCATTTTACTGGGTGTGAATGCGTTTAATGCCCTGGCCGGTTTTATGGAACATTATCACCTGCTGGACGCTGCCGTCATTTTTATCATTCTGGCGGTCGGCGCTCATGTTGGGGCGGTACTCCGCCGAGTCCCGGGCAGATGGCAGGAACAAAAGATGATCTGGCAGCACGCCCGAACCATTAAACATAACGACACCTGGTCATGGCTGTTTCAGGCCGTGACCGGAAGTGCCATGCTCATCCTGATCATCATTCATGTGTTTATTGTCGTCTATGCCGGGATCGACTCGACGTTAAGTGCTGAAAGGGTACATTCCTGGATGCTCTGGTTTTATATCGTCTTTCTTTTCCTGGCCGAGTATCATGCCAGTGTCGGATTGTACCGGGCACTTGTGAAATGGGGCTATGTCAAACGACACAGCCTGAAACGCATCCTGACGATCGTCACTATCTGTACCATCGGGCTGGGGCTGATCAGTCTGTGGGTATTTTATTCACTGGGGGGATCCGCATGAAACACTATGACCACTTTACCACGGATGTATTGGTCGTCGGCGCAGGACTGGCCGGAGAACGGGCAGCCATCGAGGCCGCTTCCCGGGGCCTGAATGTGATCATACTCAGCCTGGTCCCCCCCAGACGCTCACACAGTTCGGCTGCCCAGGGCGGGATGCAGGCGGCTCTGGGAAACAGCGCCATGGGAAAAGGGGATAACCCCGATGTTCATTTCGCGGACACCGTTAAAGGATCGGACTGGGGATGTGATCAGGATGTGGCTCGACTGTTTGCGGAAAACGCCCCGATTGCGGTCCGGCAAATGGCTTACTGGGGGGTCCCCTGGAACCGGGTAAAAGCAGAGAAACGGATTTATGACGGAAAAGAAATTCAGGAAGATCCAGAAAAAGAAGGTCTGATCACGGCTCGCAATTTCGGGGGAACCGCCAAGTGGCGCACCTGCTATACCTCGGATGGAACGGGTCACTCACTGCTTTATACCATGGACAGTGTGGTCCTGAAACTGGGGATTACCGTCCATGACCGAACCGAAGTCCTTTCCCTGATTCACGACGATAAACGCTGCTTCGGGGTGGTTTCCAGATGCCTGCGAACCGGACAACTCCGCGTGTACACTGCCCGGTCTACGGTGATTGCCACCGGGGGCTACGGAAGGTTGTACGGTGCTTCTACCAATGCCGTTATTAACGAAGGAAGCGGGATGTTTGTGGCACTGGAAACCGGTAAGGTGCCTCTGGGGAATATGGAAGCGGTCCAGTTTCACCCCACCGGTATTGTCCCTACATGGATCCTGATTACAGAAGGGGCCCGGGGAGACGGTGGATATCTCCTGGATAAAAATCACCACCGTTTTATGCCGGATTATGAACCGAAGAAAAAGGAACTGGCTTCCCGTGATGTGGTATCCCGCCGGATCATGCAACATATCCGAAAGGGGTACGGGGTCGACAGCCCGCACGGACCGCATGTCTGGCTGGATATCCGTCACCTGGGGGAAAAACACATCAACACCAACCTGCGGGAAATCGCCAATATCTGCCGCAATTTCCGGGGAATTGATCCGGTTCACGACCTGATTCCGGTGCGCCCCACCCAGCACTACAGTATGGGCGGGATCCGGACCGACATCAACGGAATAGCTTACGGGCTGGAAGGATTGTTTGCCCTGGGAGAAGCAGCCTGCTGGGACCTGCACGGTTTTAACCGGCTGGGCGGGAACTCGCTTGCGGAAACAGTAGTCGCCGGCATGGTGGTTGGAGACAAGATCGCTTCCTACACCCGGGAAGCAGATCTGCAGTATTCCTCATCTCTGATCGATGATCATGTCGGGTTCCAGGAAGACCGGATCCAGGCCCTGATTGAAGCACGAAACGGCGATGAAAACGTGTATGAACTGCGACGGGAAATGGAGGAAACCCTGAGTGAGAATGTGGGGATCTTCCGTTCAGAAGGACCGCTCAAAAAAGCGGTGAGTAAACTGCACGAACTGCTGGAACGTTCTTATCACGTGGGACTGACCAGCGATGGCAAAGGCGCCAATCCGGAACTGGCCTCCGCACTCCGTATTACCGGCATGATTAAACTGGCCTACTGCATTGCAGCCGGTGCCCTGGCAAGGGAAGAGAGCCGGGGAAGCCACTATCGGGAGGATTTTCCCGCCCGTGATGATGACAACTGGCTGAAACGAACACTCGCCTACTGGCCGGAAGGGGCCAAGGAACCCGTACTGGAATATGAGCCGGTCAAGATCACAGAACTGCCGCCGGGAGACCGGGGTTATGGGGAAGCTACCCGGGAATCAGCGGAGTCCAACTCATCAAGTTAACAGGAAAATTCAGACTCAGGATGGGAGGAAATAAACATGAGTCAGCGCGAATTGGCCATTCATATTTTTCGATATAATCCAGAAGATCCCAATGACGAACCGAAAACAGAGACGTTTACGCTGCAGGAAGAAGAAGGCATGACCCTTTTTATCGCCTTGAACAAAATCCGGGAAGAACAGGATCCGACGTTAAAATTTGATTTTGTGTGCCGGGCCGGGATCTGTGGTTCCTGCGGGATGTTAATTAACGGGAAGCCGACCCTGGCCTGCAAGACCCTGACCAAAACGCTGCCCGATGACATTACCCTAATGCCTCTGCCGGTCTTTAAATTGCTGGGGGATTTGTCGGTGGATACGGGCACGTGGTTTCGGGATATTTCCCTTCGTACGGAGTCCTGGATTCACACGGATAAACCGTTTGATCCGGAAGCGGAAGAGGAACGGATGAGTAATGAAACGGCGCTTCAGATTTACGAAGCGGAACGATGCATTGAATGCGGCTGTTGCATCGGCGGATGTGCCACGGCCAATATTAAACCGGATTTTATCGGGGCGGCGGGCGTCAACCGGGTGGCGCGTTTTATGGTGGATCCCCGTGATGAACGGGATGAACAGGCGTATTTTGATGTGGTCGGATCGGAAGACGGGATTTTCGGCTGTATCGGGTTGATGGCCTGTGATGATAACTGTCCGATCGATATTCCGCTACAGGGGCAACTGGCTTATGTTCGCAGAAAAATGGCGGCGGCGGGCTGGAAGCGGTAAAGGTTTACGTCGGATATTCAGGTTGAGGCTCTTCTCCGATGACGGGGAAGGGTTTTTTATTGTTCGGAATGAATATAGATTATAAAATGAATGGAAGGTGATATAAATGAAAAATGGGCATTTGTGGCTGGTCACTATCGGAATGACCCTGGTCGTGGTTTCGTTATTCATAAAAGTATACTCCGATTTTATCTCCGGATTGGGATTTGGTTCGGGATTGACTTTGCTGGCATATTCAACGTACAAGCGGCTGACTCCAAAATAGAATTCTAAAGGTGCAAAAAATTTTGCACCTATGCTATTTATAATCTACTAGTGTCTGTGTCATTTTCCAAATTTATGATACAATTTTAATAGGTACAATAGAAAACGGCTCCTCAAGGGTGGTCTGGCTCATCCCCTCCAGAAAGGGGGTGATGCCTATGACAGTATATGAAACATTATCCCTTATGTTCATGTTTGGGATGTTAATTGTTTCTATACTAAAATGGAAATAGACCGCCCTTGAGCAGAGGGTAGCGGTCTATTTCGACTCCCCGAGCCAGACCCCTTTAGAGGGGATCATCTATTGTACTCAGGCCGTTTGGTGTTGCCGCACCAAACGGTCTTTTTAATATTAACGTGTTTTTTAACTTTTATAACGGTACGTGTTAAAGTCTATACACTGGTTATATCTGTATGTATTATAACTTTAAATTTTAGACTTTGCAAATGACGTGATACTCAAACCGCTTCACCCCGCCACCTCAGTCAAGCAAAACCACCTCATCTTCCACTTCAATTTCACCGGTTTTTATCACAGAAGCATACACCCCAAAAATTTGCTCTCGTTCATTGACAATCATTTTAAGCAAAGACGGATCCCGTTCCGCATGATCGGGATGAACTGTGATAATCATGCACCGTTCACAATGGCTGTTTAATTGTATTTCCACGTTCTTCCCTATTTGTAGTCGTTTGCCCAGCCACGTTTCTTCAATAAAAGGGGTTTTCTCCTTTAATGACAGCACAATATTGGGTCGAAAACGGCGATGATCGATCGCTTTTCCCCACATTTCCTGTAATTGAATGAGAGATGCATCCGTAACCAGCAATATGTTTTCAAGCTCAATTGCACCCGGGGGAACATGAGAGGGAGAATACTGGACCGGGGTAACATTCCGTTTAGATTTATTTTCGATTTCCCTGATCAGGTCTTTATCTCCCCACTTCATCACCCTGCCCTCCGGTGTCGTCACTTCCACATCGGGATAAGCTTCCACCGATTCTTCCCCCACGAATCGGGCACGATAAGCCGCCATTTCCGGGAATTGTGTGATCGTCAAATACTTGCCGGATCTGGTTTCGTCCAGGAAGGCATGGCTGCGGTCGCCATACAGTCCATATGACATCACGTTTGTTTTCGGCACGTGCTCGCCTTGAAAAGATTTGACAGGGTGGCGAATCAACGCTTTTATATGACCGATTAACATGGTATACCTCTCCCAAATCAAGATTTATTGAAAGTATATTAAACATAATATCTTTTCATGTTCACGGTTCCGTTCTTTCTTCCTTCCACCTTAACAGATCCTGAAGCACCGGCATCTCCTCTTTTTCCTCTTCCGTCACCAGATCCCAGATGATCCCGTCCGGCTTTGTATAAGGACTGTGGGTCTCGATCAAGTCTTTCTCGGTGGCGATCCAATCCACCGTCAAATCAAACCGGTCCCTGGGAATGTCATCCGAAACAACCTGGGTGCTGTGAACAGACGTCACGACCGGCACCGGCGGATTCCCCAGTTCCCGCAGGATGGCGTACTCCCGATCGGCATAGCCTTCCCCTTTTCCAATGCGGCGGCCGTCTTGATGGACGGCGACCGAACCGACCACAATCAAATCGATCTGCGGGATTTCTGACAGTGGCATTTCCCGCCCATATTGTTTCATATGTTTGAGGCTGGCGGCTTTCCGCTCTTCTCCCGGCGGGACGTCCTCCGGGTTTATCCGGATAAATCCCGCCTTTAACCGTGGCGTGGGGATGAGCAGCACCTTCCCGTCCTTGAGTACCTGCGTCCGCAGCGGCAACTGGGGAGCATCCGGATTCACTTTCACCACCCGGGCGTTCTGATATGCCGGGAGTGTGGTGATGTGCTGCGCGGCTCGTTCTGCGCCTTTAAAATTGGGAATCCGGTTGGTCAGCGGAAACGGAAAACGCCCGTTTTTTTCCTGCTGGAGGCGAGTCCAGATTTTGTGCCGTATCTCATTTTTGGTTACCAAAAGGGATCACTCCGATCTTGATTTTCGCTCCTGTCCCGTTGCGGTTAATTTGTACGAAGCATGCTGTAAAATGCAGCGCCTACCCCTTGATTGTCTATTCTTTTATTGTTAAACATCAGATGATGTTCGTAAACTGCCACTTTTATTTGCTTGCCATCTGCAAAATAGAATATTAATTGAACCGGATAATCTTCATTTCCCAGATTCTCCGCTTCTTCTTCGTAAATCAAAGACCGAACAATGCGATTCCTGATCACGGACAAGTCATGTTCTTCTTCCCGGTGTTTTTGTTTCATAATGACTTTCTTTGCCTGGAACAGATACAGCAGGCTGTCATCCGTTATTTTTGGAACCGGGTACAGACCCTTGACGGTATTGTAAAGCAGACCGCTGTCCCGAAAATGTATGTAAGTTTCGCCGGGAACATCAACAATAAAGAATGTCTCATTCAGTATTCGAATTCTGATCTCTTTATGATTCTTTGTTCTCAGAACCAGTTCATAGTTCGGGAATTGCGAATTGGACATGATCAATATGTCGATATCTTCAGAAAAGCGCCTGGCGTCACGAAAGCCGTCTTTCAATTGGGCAATCTGTGCCGAATTGAGTGTGACAGGCGTGCTGTCGAGATCCCGTGCATATACATTCACTTCTTTACTGTCGGAAAGAAGATGTTGTAATCGATCGGAACGGTACTTATAGGATTCAATCATTTCCATGATGTTTTGTGCCGTGTCACCCGCATACATATCATGGCCTATTTTGAGAAAAAGTGCTGAAAAAATGGCATCCTGCTTTATCCCGGAAGGATAGACCCATTCAGCGGGTACTTTTTTACCTTGAAAATCATCAGGTGTTTGATTTGTTTCCTCCATTTGATTTCTTAATTTTTCTATCCTTTGGATATCTGATTGTTCATCTATTGTAATGTCTCCCCAGACCGGATCGTGTAAAATAATTTTCTCCGGAAGAACCTCTTCCTGTTTGTTTATCGGTGTGTGACTGGTGCATCCTGTTGTATTGGAAATTAAAAATAACAGTAACAGGATTGATGTTATTTTCTTCATTGCAATCAATCCTTTCCAGGTCGATTAAGGGGTAATTCCCAGCGTTCTTCGACCAGATTCTGATTGGATAATAACTGTTCGCGAGTTTCTGTAATAAAAAATCCGAACTTTTCGTATAACCGTCTCGCCGTAACCAGGTTCCGATTAGTCCAGAGAAACAACGTTTGATAATCTTTGTCTCTGCAAAAATCTACAGCCTGTTTCAACAGTTGATGGCCAAAACCTTGACCTCTCACAGCAGGTTCGACCAGGAAAAAACGAAGTTGCGCAGTATCCGCTTCAATTTTTTCAATACAAATGGATCCCCTCGGCTGCTGATCCACCTCCAGAATCCACAGATTTTCCCGTTCGGGATCAAATTTTTCTAAAAAACGGGTCAGGGAACTTTCAACAAACGCTTTAAAGGTTAAGTCATACTGATATTCCCGTTGATAGATTTGATAATGTGACTCAATGACATAGTCGATATCCCGTTGATTGAATGGACGTATCAATGTCCGAACCCCTTTTCCGTAATTTTCCATTAACTTTGATTTTAAATGAGGTTTTAAAAACTGTAAACATGCTTTTTACTTATGTTGCTTATCCCCTCTATTAAAGTAATCATTTTCTGCATATCGATGGTCGGTCTGCACAAACTAACCTTTAACTGGAAATATACACATTTTTCGTTAAAGGGGTGTTCCGACTTTGCAGGCGATACTGGTTGCCATCATGGGATTAAGTGCATTTGTCATCGGATATTTTGTTTACTCCAAATTTATTGCCGAAAAAATCTTTCGTCTCGATCCGGCCTTTCGAACTCCCGCCCATGAATTTAACGACGGGGTTGATTATGTTCCCACTAACAAGTACGTCCTCTGGGGACACCATTTTACCTCCGTTGCCGGAGCGGCACCTATCGTCGGTCCTGCCATCGCCGTCATCTGGGGATGGGTGCCCGCTTTTCTATGGGTGGTGCTGGGGACCATCTTTTTTGCCGGGGTTCACGATTTCTCTGCGCTGGTGATTTCCGCCAGACATAAGGGGGAATCGATCGGGTCGATTACGAAAGTCATCCTGGGCCCCCGCGCCAAAATTCTGTTTCTATTCATCATCTTTATGTTGCTGCTGATGGTAAACGCCGTGTTTGCGGTGGTTATCACCGGACTGTTTCTATCTTTTCCGGGAAGTGTTTTGCCCTGGCTCGTCCAGATTCCGATCGCCATCGCCATCGGTTTTATGGTGTATAGAGGACGGGCCGGGATTGTGATCCCCTCTTTTATTGCGCTGGTAATCCTCTACTTCTTCATCTATCTGGGAACGCTTTTTCCGATTGCATTTCCCGAGACATTGTGGGGCCTGGACAGCGCGGTGATCTGGATCCTGCTGCTCTTTCTCTATGCTGCCATCGCCTCCATTTTGCCGGTATGGACCCTCCTGCAGCCACGGGATTTTATTAATGCCCTTCAGTTATTTGTTGCCCTCGGGATCGGGTATGTCGGCATGTTGTTCGTCAACCCGGAGATTGTCGCCCCGGCCTTTAACGATCCGCCTGCGGGAACACCTCCTTTGATCCCGATCCTGTTTATTACGATTGCCTGTGGGGCCATTTCCGGATTTCACGGTCTGGTCGCCTCCGGTACCACGTCCAAACAGTTGAATAAAGAACCGGAAGCCCGGTTTGTCGGTTACTTCGGTGCCATCGGCGAAGGGTCACTGGCTCTCCTGTCCATTCTGGCCGCCACCGCCGGGTTCGCCACGTTCGCCGACTGGAACCAGTTTTACGCAGAATGGGGCGGAATTAATGCCCAAAATGCGTTTGTGCAGGGGATCGCCGTTTTTGCATCCGGACTGGGGATTCCCGAGGGTTTCGCCATCATCTTCGCTTCGGTGATGATCGTCAATTTTGCGGCAACCACCATGGATACCGGTGTCCGCCTGCAGCGTTACATTGTCGGCGAGATCGGACAGGCCTACAACATCCCCTTTTTAACGAAGAGTGTCTGGGCCACCCTGATCGCAGTGGGATCCTGTCTGGTACTGGCCTTCTCAGCGGAAGGCGGACGCGGCGGTATGCTGATTTGGCCCCTGTTTGGAACCACCAACCAGTTAACCGCCGGATTGACATTGACTGTTGTATCCCTTTACTTGAAGCGGCTGGGACGTCCGATCATTTACACCATGGTGCCCATGATTTTTATTCTGATCATGACCACGATCGGCATGATCATGAATCTGGGCCAATACTTTGCCGAGAAAAATATCCTGCTCAGCACCCTGGGCGTCGTCATCCTGGGGCTCGCCTTCTGGCTGATTATTGAAGCCATCGCCGCGTTTCGCAACAACGATACACGGGGGCTTGAATCATGACGCACAAATCCGTAACCGGACAGGCAAAGCAACTGTTTGATGAGGTGTTCGTCGACCCCTATCGACGGTCATTGTTAAGAGAGCAACGCAATCTGGAAGACTTCTTCGCGCTTCTCTGTTTTTCGGAATTGCTGGGGCTACCGAACCCGATCAGTTACTACACCGTCGAGCTATACCCGTACTTTTACGAGGATTTTCATGCCTGGCACAAACGGATGGGCATGGAACATTCACCGCTGGCGGGGTTCCCCTGCTGTTAATACCCGGTCAGAAAAGGGGGTTATCTGATGCATCCGGACCTTTTTAACAGACAGATTCTTTTTTTAGGCGGAAAAGGGGGCGTCGGCAAGTCGACGGCCTCCGCCGTACTGGCCTATCAGGCGGCGACTCGCTCCATCAACACCCTGATTGTATCGACAGACCCGGCTCATTCCACCATGGACATCTGGGGTAAAAAAATAGATGACCGCCCCAGAAAACTGTTTCCCTTCCTGTCGGCGATGGATATTGATTCCCGCCGGGAAATGAAACGGTTTCTCGGAGATGTGCGAAAACAATTACTGCAGGTAGTTTCCACGGATATGGCAGGCGCCGTGGACCGCCACCTGAAAATGGTGAAACATACGCCCGGCAGTGAAGAGGCCGCGATTTTTGAAAAGATGGCGTCCATTCTTCTCGACTATCAGGATGACTATGATTTGATTATCTTCGATACCGCCCCCACCGGCCATACCCTGCGGTTGTTATCGATGCCCGCCCTGCTGGAGCCTTTCGTGAAAAACCTGTTGAAACAGCGGGACCGGGTCCATCAGGTTCAACAGGGAACCCGGGCTCTTTCCGATGCCGGCGGGAATGATGATAAACATGAGGACCCGATCTATGAAACGCTTATGAAGCGATTGGACAAGATCAAGCGGGTGGAGCGTCTGTTCCTGGATGAGACAAAAACCGCTTTTGTCCCGGTGACCGTGGCGGAGGCTCTGCCGGTACAGGAAACGGTACGGCTGGTGGCGCAGTTGACGGATCAGGGATTTCCCATCGGCGGCGTGATTGTAAACCGGTTGCTACCGGATCCGGCCGGGGATGCCTTCTGGGAGTCTCGCAAATCAATGGAAAAGAAGTGGCTGCAACAGTTGCAAAAAAAATTAAAGGGGCGCTATCCTCTGTATGGTATTCCGCTGCTGGATGACGATATATGCGGGATTCAGCGTGTGAGAGAGGTAGTGCCTGAGTTGATTTGACAGCAGGAACTGTGTCAAGCACAGGTATGATTGGCTATTTCCAGTGATGATGTTGTGGATGGCCGGACGAATCATTTGCTTACGATTCCTAAATTCTTGAATCGGCGAGCAATGGAACAAATAAATGAATGGCTTTAATATCCACCCGTTTCCACGCCACGTCCCGAACGGCTGAATCTACCCCTCAGATAAGGAACCAGCCAGCGGTCTACCCCCAATTTGCCCGCATTATAACCTGCCGCCAGAATAAAAATGGTCAGCAGTACCATCTGCGGGTTCGTGCTCAGGGTACCCGAAAATAAAAACGCAAAGTTCATGACAATCCCCATCAGCGCAGAAAAAGTCGTCAATGCCCCAAGCAGAAGACCGATACCAACCAGGAATTCCCCCCACGGCACCAGCACGTTGAACAGTCCCACATTGGGTATGGCAAATCCCTCCAGAAAACCGGCCCACCAGGACGGCACGGCCGGATGTTCACCGGTCGCTTTCTGGACGGCCCCTGCCAGATACCCTGAAGCGTCAAATCCGTCAACGATTTTGTGGTAGCCTGCGGTCAACCAGGCCCATCCCAGATACAATCGGAATAATAGCAAAATTCCCGAGGCAACCTGATTTTCTCGTAAAAAACGAATAAACATACCAACACACCCTTTTGTAAAATTTTCCGTCTTCACCTTTACTTTATTTCCATACGTGATTGTTTGATATGATGAACCTCACAACCGCAACCGATTTTCCTGAAAGACGGAGAAAGGAGCTGTATCAATCACAGCTCCCATAGCATCAATCTCCCAATCAGCCGTTGATCGTCGGAGGCGGACCGGCCTCCGCTTCATCTGCTTTTTCATCTTTCATCCGGCTGAAAATCGTCGCGATAATCGGACCGGAAATATTGTGCCACACACTGAAAATGGCACTGGGTACCGCAGCAAGGGGGTTAAAATGCGCGGATGCAATTGCCGCACCCAGTCCGGAATTCTGCATCCCCACTTCAATGGATACCGCCTTGCGTTTATGGACATCCATTCCAAGCAACTTCGCAGCCCCATAGCCGATCGCCAGCCCGAGCAGATTATGTAGCATGACAACCGCAAATATCATCAGGCCGGTGGTCGCCAGTTTTTCCTGACTGACCGCCACAACAGCAGCCACAATGGCAACGATGGCCGTGACGGAAACCAGAGGAAGGACTTTTACGGCAGCCTGTGCCTGACGGTTAAAAAAGGCTTTAACCAGAATCCCCAAGACAATGGGAATAATAACAATCTTGACAATCGACCAGAACAGGGCCATCGCATCTATCGGAATCCACTGGCTGGCAAACAACAGGACCAGCGCCGGCGTGACCAGAGGTGCCAGCAGTGTGCTGACCGATGTGATGGACACGGAAAGCGCCACATCTCCCCGAGAGAGGTAAGTGATGACATTGGATGCCGTACCACCCGGGGTTGAACCGACCAGAATAACGCCGACCGCCACCTCGGGAGGAAGGTTGAACCCGACGGCGAGTCCGTAGGCCAGAAGCGGCATAATCACATACTGAGCCACAACCCCCAGCGCGACATCCCGGGGCCTGCGAAATACTTCTCTAAAATCCGAAGCCGACAGGGTCAGCCCCATTCCAAACATGATGATACCCAGCAGTGGCACAATATACGGCGCGATCCAGGTGAACCCTGATGGGGCAAAATAGGCCAGAATCGCAAATCCCAGAACCCAGAAAGCAAACGTGTTTCCGACAAAACGACTGACGTTTTCTAATATTCGCAACAATCTAGTCACTCCTTTCCAGTGCATGGATGGAATATTTATACACGAAGATTCTTTCATTATAATTCAGGGTTGTATCTTTTTCCATATCATTCCGTGAAAATGTGTCACTTTTCAATTGTTGAAGACGTGTGATATAAATCACTTCTGTAGCCGTTATTATTTGAAAAACTGTTGATATATGTTCAACCGAATGAAGACAGGAGTTGATTTTGATGTTGGGTCACACCCTATTCATCCCTTTAATGCTTATCCTTCTTTTTTTCATTTTCATTTCATTTATCCTATATCGAACAAACCTGAATAATAAGGATGAAATCGCCGAATTATTGAACGGGAGTACGGTTAACAAGGAGAAAAAGATGATTCGTGAAGAAGATCTGAAACTTCTGCCTGAGCCTGTACAAACCTGGTTAAAAGCCTCACAGGTTGTAGGAAAAGAGTACATTAGAACGATCCGATTAAAGCAAAAAGGGATGCTGAGAACAGCTCCGGACAAAAACTGGATGCCTTTTACCGCGGAACAATATTTTACAACGCAACCGCCGGCTTTTCTGTGGAAAGCCCGTGTTAAATTTGCCCCTTTCCTCTTTATCACAGGGAAAGATAAATACGTTCAAGGCAGGGGAAATATGAGAATCAAACTGCTTTCCCTGTTTACCCTGGCTAATGCAAGAGGCGACGAAATGGATCAGGGAACAATGATCAGATATCTCGGCGAAATAACCTGGTTTCCAACGGCAGCCTTAAGCAATTATGTCGAATGGGAAAGTATCGATTCCCATTCTGCAAAAGCAACAATGCACTATGGGGGTGTTACGGCATCCGGCATTTTTACGTTTGATAATCAGGGAAAAATTCATAAATTCACAGCAGAACGTTACATGGAACGAAAAGGGACTTATTCACTGGAGACGTGGTCAACAAAGGTCGATCAATATAAAGAATTTGGCGGCTTCCGCATTCCTGCAAGAGCAGAAGTCACATGGCACCTCGATTCAGGAGATTTCACCAGTATTAAGCTTGAAATCTCAAATATTAAATATAATGAACCGGAGATTCATCCGCTGGACATTACCTAAAATTCAATCAATTAATTGATTTTAGTTTATTTCAGTTAATAATAGTTGTTTTAACTTGATAGAAGGTATATACTTTAATGTAACAAAGATAGAGGTGATCGGATGGCCTGTGATAACAAACTGATAACCGCCCAGGAGCTGGCGGATAACCTGAATTTGTCCGTCGAGACCATCTGGAGATACACACGTGAGAAAAAAATCCCCTGTGTCGAACTGGGAAACAAACAATACCGCTACAACCTTGATGAGGTCATCAGGGCACTGACAGATTCAACCGTTGTCCGGGAAAAGCCGGTTGAGTATCAACCCGAATCGGATGAAACATTCACCTACCAGGATTATCTGAATCTTCCCGAGGAACCGGGTTACCGTTACGAGGTTCTCAATGGCATCCTGATCAAAGAACCTTCCCCGACGGTCATGCATCAACGCGTTTCCCGTCGGATACAGCGCATGCTGGAAGACTATTTCTGGGAAGTTGATCCCGAGGGTGAAATCTTTAATGCCCCGCTGGATGTAACGTTCCTGGACACAACCGTCGTCCAGCCGGATGTGTTCTATATATCAGGGAAACAAAAAGACATTGTAAAAGAGAAACGGATTGACGGTCCCCCCACACTGGTCGTTGAAGTCCTGTCCCCGTCCACTCACCGCAAAGATCGCCTGAAAAAATTAAGTATTTATCAGGATGTTCGCGTGCAACACTACTGGCTGGTTAATCCGGAGGATCAAACACTTGAGTGTTTCGCTCTCCAGAATGGGGTTTACGCTCTTGTTGCCTGGGGAATGGACGATGAGGTTGTCGAACATCCCTGTTTTGACGGGTTATCGATGGCATTAAAAGAGCTCTGGAAATCATAAGACCCTCAAACCAGCAAATAAAGCTCCAGCTCTCTCAAAAGTTGAAGCGCAGCAGACCGCACTTCAAACTCCAGCCGGGTTTTGGGGAGTTCCATTTGCTTGTATGCCTGTTCCAGCTCACGCAGATGCTTCAATAAACGATCCGTGTCCAATTTCCCTTCATGAAGCTGTTGAGAAAATAGCTGAAATACTTCAGACAGCATATGGGTTTGAATAAATGTCGTGTTAATGCGGGATAACGCCAGCACCATCCGCTGGATGATGTCGAATCGCTTTTCTTCCCTGCGAAAATAAGTATAGTACGGGTCTTCGTTTCTTAACAATTGATTCTCCATAGAGACGAGAGACACATCTTTTCCCTCTTTTAAAATCTCTTCGATCGTCAGCAATTCTTTCCCTGACCAGATGTAATTTTTCTCTGTCAAATGGCGATACATATGAGAAAAGACCTGAGAGGTTTCCTGCATATGCCGCTGACGAAGTTGTTCCAGTTTTTTTGTGGCGTCTGGCATATATAGCAGATTGATGAGAAGGGAAACCCCCATCCCTGTCACAAGCAGATACAAAATCCCGATTTGCGGAAGGCTGGCAACGGTCTGTGTGTGATAGACTAATAGGATGATCACCAGACTGATGATGACACCCCGCTCGATGTGAAGACGAACCAAAACGGGAATAATCAGAAGAAGCAACATTCCGGTTATCCACAGATGGAAACCGAATAGCCAGAAAACAAGGGTGGAGACAATCAGGCTGAGTATCGCTGAGGCAAACATTTGAAGGGAAACACGCACCGATTGCTGACGGGTCGTCTGCATGGAGAGAGCGGCAACGACACCGGCATAGGTATACTCATCCAGCCCCAGCCAGTAGGCCATGTACATGGATAAAACAACAGCAATCACCGTTTTGATAATGCGAAAACCTATTTTCATCCCCGTTACCTTCCTTAACATATTATTTTTTCATAATACCATTCTTCCCTGAGTTTCACACGGCCCTCTTTTCACAGAATCATCGATCTGACACATTGAAAACAAGAATTGCAATGTGATATAATCATGTAAAATCCAATCATATATCAAACCGTTTGAATCGAAACAGCGACCCTGTTATCGGTTTAAACGTCAACACTTGACCCGTAACTGTTAGTACATAGTAGCGATCCTGCTATTGTATAACCGTTGCATTTTCACTTCTTCCGTATCACCGGGGTGATCATGCAACGGTTTTATTTATATCCTCATAACATATACAAAAATAATCACCGCATACACGTGTTGTAGAAGAAAATCCCGCAGAAACATATACCATCTCTCTCTTTCTTAAACATGATCCTGCCAGGCACAACTTTGTCCTGTCATCCCCGGCAGTTGCCGGGAATCTTATAAAAACCAAAAAGGAGGTTTTGTCATGCAAACAGAAACCCAAAGCACAGATCATGCCAAAACAGTGGACACCATTTGCAGTTTCTGTGGAACCGGGTGTGGACTCCGTGTAACCATTGAGGACAACAGGATAACGACAGTCAAAGGAGACAAAAACAACCCGGTCAGCCATGGAGAAACGTGTATCAAGGGAGCAATGGGTTGGGGATACGTTAACAGTGACAAACGTATCACAACACCTCTGATTCGTAAAAATGGCGAGCTGGTAGAAGCATCATGGGATGAAGCACTCGATCTGATCGCTGACCGGTTTGGTTCCATTAAGGAAAAATACGGGCCCGATGCTTTTGGCTGCTTCAGTTCTTCCCGCTCTACCAATGAATTAAATTATCTGGCAGCCAAATTTATGAGGACGATTATCGGAACCAATAATATTGACAGTTGTAACCGCACCTGACACGCTCCCAGCGTCACCGGTCTGGTGGCGGTATTCGGAACAGGTGCAGCAACCACTTCCTATGAAGAATTAGAACATACCGATTTAATTATTGCCTGGGGAAGCAATACCCAGGAGTGTCATCCTATCATTTTTAATCACATGAGACGCGGTATCAAAAATGGGGCAAAAATGATCGTGATTGACCCCAGAAAAATTGACCAGACCAAACTGGCCGAGAAATGGTTACCTGTACGCGTCGGAACAGATATCGCACTGGCAAACGCCATGGGCCATGTCATCATTAAAGAAAACTTGTATCACAAAGAATTTGTTGAGCAAGCAACCGAACATTTTGAGGCCTACAAACAAGCCGTTGAAAAATATTCACCTGAAGAAGCTGAAAAAATCACCGGCATTAAAGCCGAAGATATTCGTGAAGTGGCACGTATGTATGCAAAGGCTGACAGAGCCATCATCAACTGGACACTTGGCATAACGGAGCATCATAATGGCACAGAGAATGTTTTCGCTTTAATCAATCTTGCCCTGCTGACGGGCCACATTGGAAAATACGGCTCCGGTTTGAACCCCCTGCGTGGCCAGAACAATGTACAGGGCGGCGGAGATATGGGCGCTTTGCCTAACCGCCTCACAGGTGGATGGGATTTTGATGACCCGGAAGGAACCAAACTGTTCGAAAAAGTCTGGGGCGTCCCTGTTCCGCCAAAGGAAGGCAAACATCAAAGCGCCATGCTGGATGCCATGGATAAAAAAGAAATTAGAGCCCTTTATGTCATCGGTGAAAACCCTGTCCAGTCAGACGCGAATGGAAACCACGTCAAATCACTGTTTGAAGGCCTTGATTTCCTTGTCGTGCAGGATATTATCATGACAAAAACAGCCCGGATGGCAGATGTTGTCCTTCCCGGTGCTGCAAGCTGGATTGAGACAGATGGAACATTCACCAACGGGGAACGACGTGTGCAACGAGTCCGACAGGGGCTTAAGCCCCCGGGTGAGGCACGGCCTGACCATGTGATTGTTCAGGATATGGCAAATCGCATGGGAGCCAATTGGAACTACAGCTCCGCTGAAGATATCTGGAATGAAATACGCCTGGTGGCCCCTAATTTCGCCGGTATTACGTATGAAAAAATGGATAAGTTCGGAGGCATTCAATGGCCCTGCCGGGATGCCGATGACAGTGACAGAGGCGTCAAGTATCTACACGAGCGTCTATGGTCAGATACGAATGAAAAGAAAGCCCCCTTCCATCCTGTTGAATATCAAGCGCCGATTGAGCTGCCGGATGAAGACTACCCGTTTCAATTAACGACAGGCCGCCGACTTCAGTTTTATAATACCGGGGTCCAGACACAGGATTACAAGAAGATTAAAAATGCCGAAGAATACCTTGAAATCTGTGAAGCTGATGCGAAAAAATTGGGTCTGGCGGATGGCGACATCGTGAAGGTCAGTTCCCGGCGAGGCGAAGTAACGGTCAAAACAAAAATCAGCAAAAAAATGTCACCCGGTCTCGTCTTTATGACCTTTCATTTTCCTGAACTAGCGGAAACCAACGTGCTTACCATTAATGCCATAGATCCAAAAGCAGGTACGGCTGAATTTAAATCATGTGCGGTCAGGATTGAAAAGGTGGAACAGGCGGCAAGCTGATAGAGAATAGAAAATGGGCTGTCCTGAAAAAGGCAGCCCATTTTTCGGTTTTTAATTATGTTAAAATAATCATGACAGGATATTATAAAATTTGTTATAATATATATTCGCACAAGAAAGGAATACGTTTATGACACAAAAAACCCTGAGACTATTCATGATCATCTCCATCCTTTTCACCGCATGTAGTATGGGAGACAACGGGAATCGACTGCCCGCCGATATGCAAGAATATCAAAACGGGACCCACGTGTTTTTCCTGTTTACATCGCCAACCTGACCGACCTGTCGGGATCAGCTCGTGAAGCTGAATGAAAACTGGCCGGATATCCAGGACCCGAATGCTGAAATTCACGTCATCGTACCGGGGACCCCTCAAGCGGTTGAGAACATGAAGGAAGAACTGGGTCTTGTTTTCCCTGTCATGCCCGTCTCCGACTTAACATTTCACCAGACGTTCGGCCTGATCATCAAAGATCAGCAAAATCAGCTCTGGCCGGAACGGGGTTATGCCATTGTGAAAGACGGATACATTGTCAAAGCGGAAGCCACTGATTATGCCGGGGAAAATGCCCTGCAAATTGTACAATCTGCTGTTAACGAGTAGATGATTGGTAATAAAAAACGCCCTTGTTCATCACCGAACAAAAGGGCGTTTTCTTTATCTGAAAATCATAGCAGAATCAATATCATCAAACCGAATGCAATGCTATTACCGATCTCAACCATCCCGATATGCCGGGGTGACATCGTGTGACGGGAAAACACCAGGACCCTGATTAAACTGGGAAGATACGCCATCGCCACAATCCAGAATTCCGATACCAGAATGACAGCCAGAACGAGAATATGATAGACCCGGGCATATCGGCGAAATTGAGGGTTGTTCCGCTCCCGAATCAACTGTTTCACATAAAAGACACTTCCCGTAAAGAAGAGGACACACAACAACCAGATCACACCGGCCATCCTGTCCAGAGAGCCTGTCCCTGCCAGATAGGCGATCGGTCCCCCCAGACATAAGCCGGCAATGGCAGTTAAATCATTGACGATCGCCCGCTCATTTTTCTTCATCGCAAAATAAATATTAATTACAAGGCCTGGTATCAAAAGGAGCCCCAACCCTATCAATTCCGGATGGTTCATCAGCGGCCCCGCTAAAAACAGCGCAGCCATCGCCATATAGCCAGCTGTCCATTTTGCATAATAACGGCGCTCCCTGCGGCGTTTGACCATCATCAACAGCGGATGAGAAGCGAGATAGAGCGAAAACCATCCGAGAAACAGCGGGAGGTGGATCCAGGAGATACCTCCCAGACCGGCCCCCACGATAAAAGGTAAAATTACCATGGCCCAGGCCCCGTGTTGATTGGGTATTGGTATTTTCCGCATCAACATCACCCCGCTATACGCGCATAAACAATTTTCCTATCTCAATCTAATGCCATGAGTCATTTACGACCCCATCACCCGTGGAAAAAGCACGTTGTTTTCCAGATGCACATGATCAAACATATCGGATTCAATCATCTTCAGTTTCTGATAGGTCAACCGGTAGGAACCACAGGCATCTTCCGGAAGCGTATAATCACTTGTCACTTCACTCAGCTTCTTCAAAATATCTCCCGCTGTATCATGTTCTGCTTCCAGATCCTCAATCACCTGTTTCAGATGATGTTGCTGTTCATCTCCCGGGTCATGCTCATAGTCCCGAATCAGCGGAAACGCATCCTTCTCCTCCCGCTCCATATGATGTTCCAGATCGATTTTCAACTGGTGAAACAATCTGTGCACGTCAGCCAGTTCGGGATGGGACAACCCGTGAACACGGAATATTTTGGTCGTGTACTGGCTGACCAGCGGCAACTCCTCTTTCAAAAAGGCATGGTGTTTGTAGATAATATGGTCAATCAACTCGCCGTAGGAAGCCTTTGTCCAATCAATGCTCCTGTTCTGACGGTGTTGTTCCTTTTCATAAGAGGCATGCAGATTTTCAAGAACGTCATCCACATCCAGATTCTGATCCCGGACGGCATCATTGAGCGGCCTGTCTCCGCCACAGCAAAAATCAATGCGGTATTGTTTAAAAACTTCGGCAGCTCCCGGAAACCGGTTGACAATATCACCGACCTTCATCGAGCGATTAAAAACGTGCGGCATGACATTTTCCCCTCCTCACTATTCTGTATCAAAAGTGTACAATAGTAAAAATATGGCCAGCGTGACGCGCATCACACGTTGTCTGTGTTTTTCATCAACATCATTTATCCGTTGATCCGACTCTTTTTCGATACGCTTCCGGTATATAGACACAGCAGGGTTCACTAGCCAGATAATCACCGGTCAGCGCGTAGGCACGGGAGCGTGACCCACCGCACACATGCCGGAACTCACACACACCGCATTTACCTTTATACAGGTCGGGATTACGTAAATTTCGAAAAACTTCATGATCACGATAAATCTCCGCCAGAGGCGTGTTTCTGACGTTGCCGCAGCGAATGGGAAGAAAACCACTGGGATAGACGTCTCCCGTATGGGAGATAAACACAAATCCGTTCCCGTCATTTACTCCTTTCGGTGCCCGACCCAGTCCGTCAATCCGGCCGGTTCCTCCTTCAACCAGTACATCCTCATAACGAATCGCGGTGTCTCCATCAGATCCTCGATCCATCCGTTCCCTCATCCGGTTCTGAATCACCACCCGCCGGTAATGCTGGGCCGCTGTCGTCTTAATATCGAATGAAACCAGCTTGCTCTGTTCATACAGCCACTGCAGCGTTTTTTCATGTTCCACGGGGCTCAACATGTCATCCTGTTTTCCTCTCCCGGTAGGAACGAGGAAAAACACACTCCACAACACAACTCCCAACTCTTCCATCATCCGCGCCATCTCATCCAGGTGATCCTTATTGTAACGGGAGACGGTGGTGTTGATCTGCAGAGGGATATCCAGTTCCTGCAGATAGGCTATGGCCCGCATCGTCAGATCAAATGATCCGGACGTCCCCCGAAATCGGTCATGAATGCGGGCATCGGGACCGTCAATACTGAACGCCCAGCGGGAGAGGCCCACTTCCTTCGCACGGCGAATGGCCTCCTTCGTCACCAGCGGGGTGGCACTGGGTGTCATCGATATATGCAACCCTTTTCCCACAGCGTATTCCGCCAGGTCAAACAGATCCTCCCGCATCAACGGGTCACCGCCGGTAAACACGAGGAGCGGGTTGCCCATTTCCCTGATCTGGTCGATCAGGCGTTTTCCTTCTTCATGGTCAAGCTGCCGCGGATCCGGTTTGTCCTGGGCTTCTGCCCGGCAGTGCAGGCATTTCAACTGACAGGCGCGGGTGACTTCCCAGATGACAATAAACGGGTTTTCATGATAATCACGGTTAAACACAGTCATCGCCTCCTTCCGCTCTCAGGGGAGAGCCCGCCCCTGTCTGCGGCGGACTCACCAGTTTTTAATGCAATCAATCGTACAGATCATCAACCGGCAGTTTCTCGCCGTCCCTGTGCGTTATTTTTCGCAGGTTAAACATCGCCCTGACACTGACATAGAGCAACGGCAAAATACCGAATACAATGAAGATGGCATCCGGCAATACCCGCCACATGAGCAACGTTTCCACGATTTCCTGCCGATAGAAATCTGCGGCCCGTGACGCCCAGTATCCCGATTCAAAGGCCTCCTTAAACTGCAGGTATCCCACCGGGAGCAGGGTGATCAGAATCATGCCGGCCAGCCCGAGATTCAGTCCCCAGACGGACACCTTCAGAATGCGGTCATTCCAGGCCTTCGGATTGACAATACTGCGCAGGGTAAACAGAATCACCGCAATGGCGAACATACCGTAAACCCCCATCATCGAACCGTGAGCATGGGTCGCCGTCAAAAACTGTCCGTGTTCAAAATAGTTGGCTGCAGGCATATTGATCAAAAATCCGAGGACACCGGCCCCCAGCAGATTCCAGATTGCCGTTGAGATCAGGAACCAGAACGAGGCTTTATACGGGAAGTCCACACCGCCATCCTTCATCATTTTGTATTGTTCATACGCCTCCAGAATCAACAGCGTGAGCGGAATTACTTCCAGGGCGGAAAATACGGCGCCCAGGGCAATCCACACTTCCGGTGATCCATTGTAATAATAGTGGTGTCCAATGCCGATCACACCGCTACCCAGAAGCAGAATCAACTGGAAATAGAGGGCGCGCACAGCCGATTTACGCGTCACCAGTTTCATAAAGACCAGTAAGAATCCGATGACCACCACGGCAAAGACCTCGAAAATACCTTCCACCCAGAGATGAATCAGCCACCAGCGCCAGTAATCGGCCATCGTAAAGTGAGAACCCGGATTGATAAAGAAGGCAAAGATATAGAACGCCGGAACGGCAATGGATGAATAGAACAACAGGTGAATCAGACCGCCGCGGTCTGTTTCCCGTTTCAGACCGTCACGAATTCCGCGCCAGACAATGATGAGCCAGATAACCATGCCGGTTGCGAGAACCACCTGCCAGATCCGCCCCAGTTCAAGATATTCCCATCCCTGGTGCCCCAGCAGAAACCACAGGTTTCCGAGTTCACCCCGCTGACCGAGCCACTCACCGATGAGGCTGCCGCCGACCAGTACGACCAGCGCCCAGAAAAGAATGTCAACCAGCGTCCCCTGCCGTTTCGGTTCCTTCCCGCCCACAATCGGGGCGACAAAAATCCCCATCGCCAACCAGGCGGTGGCGATCCAGAAAATCGCCAGCTGCAGGTGGAAGCTTTTCGCGATACTGAACGGCAAAAGTGAGAAGATCCAGTCCAGGCCGTAGAAACTGTCCGGCTCCACATAATAATGGGCCATCAGCCCGCCGAACATGGCCTGTGTAAAAAAGAGCAGCGACACGACCATGATATATTTACCTGTTTTTAACTGGGACGGGGTCAGCGGCAACCGCTCCAGCTCAAGTTTCGGGAAACGCCCTTCCGCATAGGCATCTTCCATCCCGAGACGATACCGGTAAAAGAAGTAAAGAATGATCGCCGTGAACAAAATCAGCAGTGTCACGCTCCCTGCACTCCACCAGATGGCGGACAGGGACATGGTATTACCCGCTTCTTCATAGTAGGGCCAGTTATTGGTATAGGTAATGTCATCCCCCGGTCGCTGGGTGCTGGACAGCCAGGCCGTCCAGAAGAAGAAATCAGATATCTGCCGGATCTGATCGCCGTCAGCCACCCAGGCCCGATTATCCTGCGGCATGTGATTTTCCTGAATCAATCCGGGGGCAAGACCCCATCCATCCCCTTCCGTAAAAACGTTCCGGTAAAATTCCCGTACTTTCGTAACCCCGTAAACCTGGGCTTCCGTCAGGGTCAGCGTTTGGGTGACTGGATTATACCGATTCTCTCGCATTTCATCGATGACTTCAGTCCGGACCACTGTCTTCGCTTCATCAGCCAACTCTGCAAAAGGCCGTCCGAACCGCTGCTCGGCCTGATAATCCTGCATCGCTTCCGTATAAACTTTCAGGGCTTCCGCGGTGTAATCGGGGCCGAGGTAGGATCCGTACCCCAGGACACTCCCATAGTCCATCAGCGCATACTTCTGAAACACCGCCTGCCCCCCCATGATGGCATCCTTCGTCATGACCACCTCGCCATTCGGCCCGACGATTTCCGCCGGTCGCGGGGCAGCCGATTTGAATATCCAGTAACCTCCCAGCAATAACACTGAAAAACTGAGAATAATCGTAAACACGAGTATGGACTTCAGAAAGCCTGTTTTGCTGCCTTTTCCTTCCCGTTGTGCCATTTCCCCATCACTCCTTTTGACATTTTGATCGGGTTTCGATTTCATCATATTTTCACGGGACCGGATCACGCGTGAGATTACTCAACCCCGGCTTGTGATTTTAATCACGAACTTGCCTGGTTTTTGACAGGTTCGTGAACAGTGATTCAGATTAAATGACTCAACTCCGGAAAGTTTCTTTATCTTTTCATCGGGGAAGATTACAATAAAAACAGGGGAAAAATGGGGCACTGACCATGAGCACCTGACAGGAGGGGCAGCAGATGGAATCAATTGTTGACGTACTTCGCCATGTAGATCTGTTCCAGGAGATGTCGGAAGACGAACTTCACCAGATAGCCGAGATCGCCCACAAACGGGAATACCGGGAACGGGCCATTGTATTTATGCAGGGAGATCCGCTGGATCGTGTTTTCTTTATCCATTCCGGCAAGGTCAAAATCTACAAAACCGACCCGTCCGGAAAAGAACAAATCATTGATATTCTGCAGCCGGGAGATATGTTCCCCCATGCCGGTTTTTTTCGAAAAGGGGACTATCCGGCACACGCTGAAATCGTGGAAAAGGCGATTCTGGTCGTTATTGCAATCGAAGACTTTGAAAACCTGTTGCTCCGATATCCGGGTATGAGCATCAAACTGTTTCGCGTAATGGGCGACAAAATTATGGACCTTCACAACCGTCTGGAAGAACAGGTGCTCCATAATACATACGAACAGATCATTATGTTGCTTCTCCGTCTGGCCAGAACCTACGGCGAACAAATCGAAGACGAAGCCATCCGGCTGACGTCCCATTTTACCAACCGGGAACTGGCCAACATGATCGGCTCCTCCCGGGAAACGGTTAGCCGAACCCTGACCCATCTCCGTAAAAAAGGGTGCATTGACATTGATAAATCCGGGCATATTATCATCAACACCAAGACGCTGAAAGAAGAATTGTTTGGTATCTAGGTCCCTGAACATGTGGGGAAAATCAACACTGGGATGTGAGTACGCTCACATCCCGTATTTTTTTATTTAGTACAATGAGCATAAACTCTTGCGTTAGCATCGGAGGTGATGGTTATGCTAAATCATGACGACCACATCGTGGAACTGGATGTACGTGATATCCTGCGAAAAAACGAAGAACCCTTTCACCTGATCATGGACACGGTCAAGAATCTGGGGCAGGATGATGTGTTTGTCCTGCACACGACGTTTAAGCCGCTTCCGCTGTTTGCCGTTATGAAACGTAAAGGATTTGATTATCAAGCGGAAAAGAAAAACAGTGACCACTGGATTGTCACCTTCACCAGAAAGGAGTGAGCGGTGATGCAACTGGACAACCGGGGGCTGAAACCTCCCCAGCCGATGATGCGCACCCTGGAGGCACTGGAAAAACTGGAAGATCACGAATCGCTGACCATTATCAACGACCGGGAGCCTCTGTTTCTATATCCAGAACTGGACGAACGGGGTTACATCTATGAGACGGTGCCCCTTGAGGACGGATCTTACCAGATCACCATCCGTAAAAAAGGGACTGAGCGATGATGATGCCATCGGTGACGGGAAAAACGGCTGTGAGCGTCCGCCTTCCTCTTTCGTTCATCGGCGCAGGAGTGGTGTCTCTCCTGCTCGGGCAACTGGTTCTCTTGTTCCATGGCGCTCTGGTGATGGACATGGCCTTCCGCAGCCCCGGCATGTGGATGGCCGCCCATTTTCTCGTTCTGGGATGGGGCATGCTGGTGGCCATGGGAACGATGTATCAACTGGTTCCTGTCACCTTCCAGACCCCGCTCTACAGCGAACGCCTGGGATTCATCCAGTTCGGGATCACCACGGCAGGCGTGATGTTGCTGGCTTTGTCGCTGGGGTTTTATCCTTCGCTGGCCCGGGAGGCCGGAGGACTTGTTCTGGCTGGAACCCTCCTGTTTCTGTTTCAAATGGGGCTTGTGCTGTGGCGACAAAAAGAAAGAGATATGATCAGCCTGTTTGTATCTTCGGCTCTCATCAGTCTGCTGGCGACCCTGCTTGCGGGATTGATACTGGCCGTTTCCATCTCAGGTGCGATGAAGATCTTTCTTGACGCGATCGGCGCAGGCTTTCTGTATCCGATCAACCATGAGGCTCTTTTTGCCAGTCATGTGCTACTGGGCTTGGTCGGCTGGTTTACGCTATTGATTATGGGCTTTTCATATAAAATGGTACCCATGTTCGCATTATCCCATGGTTTTTCCATGATGCCGTCCTACTGGGTATATGGGTTGTACACGGGTGGTTTGCTGACGACACTTGCGGGGATTTGGATGGATACCGCGGGGATAATTCGGATCGGGTTCGTTCTGCTTTTGACCGGTTTTTCCCTGTTTGCCTTTCACATCAGCCGAATTCTGAGGAAACGTATGAAAAAACAGTTGGATCCGGGATTTTCCTTCGCGCTTCTGGCTATCGGGGGAGGCTGGCTGATTCACCTGGCGGGTGTGATGATACTGCTCCTGCCTGTTTCCTGGAAATCGGATGCCTTCGCGGTAGTCGTGTATGGCTTTGTGATGATCTGGGTGACGTTCAGCATCATGGGATATCTGTTCAAAATCATCCCCTTTCTCTGGTGGACGCACCGGTTCAGCAAGCAAGTGGGACAGGACGGGGTGCCAACGCTAAAAGAGATGGTGGATGAACGGAGCGGGATACAGGTGTTTCTGCTACTGGCCGTTGCCGTGATCGGGGTGATGATCTCGATGGTCGAAGGTTGGTGGTTCCTTTTTATGGTCACTCAGGGACTCGTGGTGTTATCAGTACTTCGGTACAGTCAGTTACTTATTGGGGTTTTAAGAAAATAACGGGGCAACTTATGAAGGAGGGACGTCTTATGGAACTGAAGGATCAGGTGATGTCGGCGCTCAAGAGGGTGATCGACCCTGAACTCGGTGTGAATGTGGTGGATCTTGGCCTGATCTATCAAGTGAACGTCGATGAGGATGGGAATGTGAGTATCCGAATGACCCTGACCACCCCGGGGTGTCCACTTCACGACAGTATTTCCAACGGTGTACGGCAGGCGGTTATGTCGGTGCCGGAGGTTAAGAACGTGGATGTAGAGCTGGTGTGGGAACCTGCCTGGACGCCGGAAAGGATGACGGAGGAAGGACGGCGGAGGCTCGGGGGGATTTAGAGGAATGGGTGAGGAAAGCCGCTTTCTGTGCTGGAGCTGGAAGCGGTTTATCGCCTATTTTACCCGGTTGATCCCTTTTATAGTTCCTCTAAACCAAACGGTTATTAAACCCTTGAACATCAATCACACACTGAATCACCATAAGGTGTTAAAGCCCGATACCTATATTCATCCCATTTGTTAATAAAATGACTTACCTTTTCTGTATCGGAGTTCTTTAAGGCTCTAAAAAAAGCTTTATGATCTTCATTAATGAGCCAGTCAAGGTGTTTTTGAATTAATTTCAAGGTCCTCATCCCCTCTTGATTACCCCACTCTGTTTCGTTATCAATACATTGTAGTATTCCTGACAAATGATCACGTAAGTAAAGTAATTTTGAGTTAAGTAATTTAGATTCGTCAAATATCCAATAATCCTTTGATTCAACAATTAGATATTCAAATGATGTTTGCGTTCTACCAATCCAAAAAGAAGCCAGTATCATTTTTTCTTCAAATGACTCTTTATCAGCTGATAATGTCGCCTCTTTTAAAGCTTCATTTGCATTACTCATGCTCATATGCAATTGGTCAACAGCCGATAAATAACTTTTCCGATCAGTCGTGTATTCCAAAACACTTATAGCAGTCACTACGATAACTAGAATGATTAATAAAAACAATGCTTTTCGGCTATTCTTTAATATGCCTTCCTTCATTCCCATATGTAAATTTCATTCTCCTTGTTATATTTTCCATCTGTTTTACAATTGTAACCACTTGCACCTATAATACCTTATCCCGGTAATCAACTTGCTTCATCTTGAATAAAGAAACATAGAGGATCAGGGCACCCCAAAAAATCAGCAGTGATCCCAAAAACACTGACATTATTCGAACCTCCCTCATCCCTAGGGTTTTCGGTATAAAACTTCACCTTGATCCGAATATGCAACATACCTTACATCGCTTAATTCTGCCTCATTAATCGCATAATAAATTCTGGTTCCTTTTTTGGTTGTAAATGTATTAATTAATTTTTCTTGTTTTAATTGACTTGATTTATAAGTCATTTTATCTATGTCTTGATCCTTAATAATTCCCATTAAAAAGTGAAGCTCATTTTCATCTAGTGTTAAGGTGCCCGCCATCCCACTAAAACCATCCACATTGTCGTTGACCGATAAAAGCCCTGTATAATCAACAACTTTCCAACCAAAGAAACCTTTATGGACACTTGCTATTCGAATTTTCCCTGTATCTTCTTCCATAAAAACCAGGGCTGAATCGCCGTCCAGTTGCTCAATTAAAAAAATGTCGCTCCAGCCTTTATCATCTATTGCTTTTTCAATAGAATCCGGTAGTATGCCCGGCCAAATGAAGATTGCTATTAAGACAATTAAGGAAAAAAATATGTTTTTCTTTCGCATTTTTCCTCCTTATTCAGCCATTTTTTTAATTCATGATATCACATGACGGTTGGTACAGCTTTTCTGTCATTTCAACTTTCAGTTGAATCTTGTAAAAGTTCAATTAACAGGTTATTGTTCGTTCCAGACGACTTCAATTATATTTTATGACATAAAGGAGCGTGAGATAAATAATGAAAGAAAAACTGGCACGGAACATAAACAGATATCGTAAAGAGAGGGGTCTTACCCAGGAAGAACTTGCGCAAAGGCTCGGCCTTTCGTTTCAAGCCGTATCGAAGTGGGAAAATGCCCAGACCATGCCTGATATATCGTTGCTGCCCGAATTATCAAGAGCCCTGCAAGTAAGCATTGACAGACTTCTCGGGTATGTCTCTCAGGACAAACCGATTACCATTTACGAGGAAGAATACAAAACACAGGATTACTACTGGGGAACGGAACCAAACAAAGCCTGTTATCAAGTCTTACAGGCAATGCCACCGACCCGACACTTAAAGTTATTGGATATTGGCTGCGGAGAAGGAAAAGACGCCGTGTTTTTTGCAAGAAATGGCTATGATGTCACCGCCTTTGATATCTCAGACGCAGGTATTGAGAAAACGAAAAGACTGGCTGATCAAATTGGGGTTCATGTCAATGTTTTCAAGGCAGATATACTGGATTTTCGACTGGATTCTCATTTTGACATCCTGTTTTCAAGCGGTGTGTTACACTACATCAAGCCTGACCTGCGCAAAGAGATATTTGATAATTATAAGCAGTTTACCAACCCGAATGGATTGCATGTCTTTAACGTGTTTGTAGATAAACCGTTCATTGCACCCCCTCCTGAAAAAGAGCCTAACGCTTACAAATGGTATTCCGGCGAGTTGCTTTCCCACTACCAAGACTGGTTGATTAAAGACAGTTCGGAAGTTGTTTTCGACTGCAATTCGTCCGGTATTCCTCACAAACATGCCATGACGACAATGATGGCACAAAAGGTAAATTCGTCAGACTAAAAGATGCAACAATAATGGTGGGGGTTACGCCCCACCATTTCCGCTGAGAATATTATTTTTAAAAAAACAAACCGAACCACGGCAACTTTCCCGCGGCTCGGCTCCAGATGTTCTACCTCATACACTCATGAGTATATCTCTTTTTCGATCCCACGCCCGTTATCATGGTGTTCAGCTTCAGCTGCCATGGCATCCGCTTTCGTTTCATGAACAGTTCCAAACGGATGCTCAGGCGGAGCATAAATCACGTACAGTTTCATGGGTCGATGACCCGTATTCGTGAGATTGTGCCATTTTCCAGCGGGTATCAAAATGACATCGTCATCAAAGACTCTTCTTTCAAAATCCAGATTATCTTTGCTGTCCCCCATCTGAACAATCCCCTGACCTGATTCAATGCGGATGAATTGATCCCCATCCGGATGGACTTCCAAACCGATGTCTTCCCCGACATTAAGACTCATAACAGTCAGTTGCAAATATTTTCCCGTCCATAATGCGGTGCGAAACGTTTTGTTTTGCAGTGTTGCTTGCTCAATATTGATGACAAATGGTTTTGGCCCATAATCTTTTAACTTGAGCATGCCTTTATTTGGATTCCACATATTGTTCCACCAGTTGTTATGATGCCAGTTGTTGTTCCAGTGATGAGGGTTCCAGTTGTAATGATAGGGGTTCAAGTGATGACTCCACATGTTGTGGTACATAGGATGATACCCTTGAATGCGGTAAAATAAGCGATGGTACATTTGCACTCCTCCCAGGGTTCATTATTCCTTTTTCATCCTATGCGGTTGCCTACTTATCGGAAAACAAAATGGGCGATTATTGTAGGTTAAATTGAGATCACTGACATGTTTCCAACATGATGGAATGCGTTTTTCTAAATACCCCTAACCCCCTTCTACTCTATCGAGTCCCATCGAAGAAAATTGATGCTGACAATGAAATACCCCTTTATAAAGGAGATGGGATGTGAAAACATTTTATCTTCATATCATTTCATTTTTTAATTATCATAAAAAGATTTCCTCACCGTCAATCCTCCTAGGATCATGTCACCACTGTGGATTTGATATAACAGGGCAAGGTATATATAGTAAATTTAGACGGAATTCACGAATGGTCATAAATGTAAGCCATAAGCTTCTCAGATGATGGTGAAAAAAATAACGTATCCATACATTAGAAATTGGAGCTACTGAAAAAACGATTATTAAAGATTTATCAAAAGTCTATTACCCTAATTCTTGCGAAAAAGCCTTTAAGATATTATAACATTCACCTAGGTGGTCATGTTGAACAGACTAAGAGAGTGGTTATTAGCCACTTTTTTGAAGTAAAAAATAATTTTGATATTCCACATAAGGTGATGACATAATCTTTACTTTCTTAACACTGACTAACAACTTTATCCGTTCTTGTACTATTCATGTCATTCTACAATGAATATGTTCCGAACAACTTCCGGATTTTGTCCTGAACTGGAATGCCTAATTCTTGTTCGATATATTTGTGGTAGCGCCTGGAAACCTGTCTGGCATTCGAGAAAAGCCTGGCAGCAATCAGCCGTTGGATGTACTCCGCATACACCTGTTCCTGATACGGGTCCTTTTCCAGCATCTTCTCATAATAGCTCATGCTGTTGGCGTAGTCATGGCGCTCCCAGTAATAGCCTGCCAGCTCCCGCATAAGATTCAAATAGACGCTGCGCACCTTTTCCCTCTCCGCTTCCAGGCAGCTCTCATAGGGATACTCTTCGAAAAAATCACCTCGATAAAGCTGTTCCGCTTGCCGCAAGCTCTCAATCCGCCCATCAGGCTGCTCCGTCGCCAATCGTAAAAATCCATCCACATCCAACTGCAATTCCTGCGTCCTAAATGTATAGTGTTCACCCTCCTGTATAAAGAAACGAGACTTACGTCCTGATTGCAGCTTTGGTTCGAACGCTTTTCTGAGTGCCGAAAGCGAGACATAAAAATGATTGTTGATCGATTGAATCGAGCCTTCGGGAAAAACGTAATCGAGTATCCGGTCTTTGGTCAGCTTCCGATCCCTATTCACGATAAAAAATTGCAGTAGTCGCAGGCTTGACTTCCGACCTAACCGGAGCGCTTGTCCCCGATATGTCATTTCAAAAGGCCCCAGGGTCCGAATCTTCAGCACATCGTCCTGCTTTCCCAATACCTCAACGGAAGGGCCACTCTTTGCCTGCAGTTTTTCCATCTCTTCCTTGAAATATAAATTCAACTGCCGGCTTAACTTTTGATCCGCCTTTTCCAGATATGTTTTCGCCTCTTGCTTCTGTCCGTTTTCTAGATACGTCAATCCCATCTCCATGTACAGCCAACCGATATCCGGATCAATGTTAAATTTGCCAGCATGATGCAGGGCATCGACTGCCCACTCGAGCGCCTGCGCGTATTCACCACGCAACCGGAGCAATTTTACCATTGAACAATACAAAAATACTTTTGCGGCTTCATCACATTGCTCGGAAACAGCTATCGCTTGCCAAATGAGCGGCTCAGCCCTGTCAAGATTATTTTGCACCAGGTAGATTTCGGACAGCAACCACAGTGAATGCATTTGTGCGAAAGCGATACCATGCGGTTCTGAATACGACAATGAGCGTTTGATATAGTCAATCGCGGTCTCCAAATCATTCTGGAAGCGATACACCTGCCCCAGCATGCTTAAATTGATTGCAATCAAGCCATAGTCGTTTATCTCACGGGAAGCTTCCAGAGACTCCTGATAATGCTTCAGTGATTGGTCAAGATCCCCCCGAAAAAACTGGCTTGTTCCCAGCCGATGCTGATAATGGGCGATGGCCAGAGGATTTTGCTCTTGTTTCAAGACAGCCACTCGCGCCTCCAATCGCTCAACAACCTCATCAAGCAAGGGAACAGGAAGACAGCGGAACAAAAAGGAGTTCGTGCTCACAAGCGAAAGGTCGGGCGAAATTGTTTCTATCCACCCATCCATGAGGACCATAAATTGATCGGGATGATAGCGCTCCGTCATTTGCCGGATCACGTTGGCAGCACGCATGTAGTTTTTACCGGCCATAAAATGGGCAAATGCATTAAACAACTGCCATCTGTCTTCATAGATGTGACCAATCTTTTCGTGGTACGCATTGATCTGCTCCTGGTTGGACTGCATGAGTAGCCTTTCGTACAGAAACATGCGAAACAGCTGATGATATTTGTAAGTTCCTTCTTCTGTCCGGTAAATAAACAGATGGTGTGCCAGGAGATGTTCGAGCACGCTTTTCGTACGATCGATGTCCAAATACTGATTGACGATGTCCTCTTGCAATTCTGCAAGCAAGCTGGTTTTGTACAGAAACTGCTGGATGTCATCCGGCTGCAAGGCCAGCACTTCACTGCCGAGATATTCATAAACATCGGGAATTCCCTTGAAATCGGACCAAAAGCGATGACGTTGCTCATGGCTCTTTTCCTTGATCAAATCGTATATGAGCTGCAGACTGGCTATCCAGCCTTCTGTCCGACTAAAGACAAACTCGATTTCATGTTCCTGCAATTGAAGCTGATGCAGTTGGTTAAAAAACTGATTTGTTTCCTCTTTACTGAAAGCCAGATCGCCCGTTTTCAACTCCGCCAGATTTTGTTGTACCTTCAGCTTCACGAGCGGCAAGTCAGGACGAACCCGGCTCGCAATCATGAACGTGACCGTTTTTGCTGACTGAAACACCAGCTTTGTCACAATCTCCTGAATTTCCTTGCTCTGATTGACCCATTGATAATCATCGAGTACGATGATCAATCTTGTTGGCCAGGCCGAGAGTAAGGCCAGAACCTGCTGTAGCTCTTCTTCCACACACTCAGGCTGAACCTGCTCCTCCACGCCTTCTTGCCCCATGATGCGGCTTAACCCTGTTTTTATATAGGAGAGAAAAACGTGCGGATATTGATCAGCATAACCAACCTGATACCATACCGTCGGTAGCTCCTTTATTTTGACAAAGCTTGATAGAAGTGTGGTTTTTCCATATCCGCCGTTACCCGTCAGACAGATCAAGGAGCGGTCAAGATTTTTCTCCAGGTAGGAGAATAACCTGTCTCTGACCAGATAGGGAGAGAAATCAGGAATTGTCAGTTTGGTCTCAATGATCTTCATTTTACGACCTCCTTGACCTCCTTGTTAACCAGACAATCTTTCAACCAAAATGCACCCAACTTTTCAGTCTTATTTGTAAGAATAGTCTGATTTGTTAGAAATTCTTTTGCCCTTGTTAGAAATCGGTTAAGTATCGTTGTTAAGATGCTAGTATATCGCTCAAGGCGAATTCCAATGGAGAAAGGGTTTGATAATGATGAGTGAACAAACAAAAAAGTTAGACGCTAATCACATGGACACCAACAGCTTACCATGGTTTCCGTATGCCGAAGGGGTTCACATGCAGTTGGTGAAGGCCAACCCGGTTACGGGCGAGTTCATGGTAATGATGCGGGCAAAGCCTGATTCTTCACTTGGCGTCCATCTTCATCACGGACCTGTAATCGCTTACACCATTCAAGGGCACTGGCGCTATACAGAACATGATTGGATCGCTGGCCCCGGATCTGCGATCTATGAACCGGCAAGCTCAGTGCATACCTTTGTCGCGGAGCCTGGCGATGACGATGTCGTCCTCTTTATTATCGTTCAAGGTGTTCTTGAATTCCGCGATGAACAAGGAAACATCATCTTTATTGAAACGTGGGAAACAATGCATAACCGTTACCTTGAGTATTGTAACCAGCAAGGAATCGAACCGATTGATGTAACCGCATTCTGAACGGAAACGAGCGTCAGGTCCATGCCATCATATTAACACAAAAAAGACGACATCTAAACGTTTAGCCCAAAACTCTGGATCAACTCAACGTACGCTTTGACGTTTGGCTGAGTGAATGTTACCAGAACAAGCCCATTTGGCACTGAGTGAGAAGGTGAGCCCGGAGACGGCCTTTCGAAGCGATAAGAAACCGTTAAAGTTTGTGGCTCCTAAGAGTCGCGAATGGCCATGTTTTAAGGTCTAGGGGAGGAGTTCATCTCCTTCCCACATCTTTAATCTTTTACGGTCACCATTTCGAGCAATCTCTGGACAACTTATATAGTCAGTAGATTGACATTATGTAATGTCAGTAACACCCGTGGATTCCCGATCTATCTTGGGGGTGTGGGACCCTACCGCCAGATATGCGATGATGTGGCAGCTAAAGGGTATGAAGGGTTTTCTCTTTGACAAAAGTTTGAACTGAAAATTTACGGCGACCATATGGCCGCCATTCTTCGCCCCTTTTTGCTAGTTTTCTTCGATACATATTCGGACTGGAATTATTGTTTACTTAGTATTATGTTCGGAAGGCGAAACCACTCTGTTAGTGAGTGGGTTTGTATTTTTGACCTTCTCTTCGATACCGAGTGCGCCTGTCACCCTAATCGTGAAAACGGTGTTATAAGATGTTTTCTATATGATCTAAGATTCTATGTAATAATGAGGCAAAAGCACACTCACAAAGTTTTTTTTACTTCTTGATTGAGAAACTTTCTTCGAATTATAATTGAATCAATCTTTCAAATGAGGTGAAATGGATATCTTTTCGTATCGTTCGAGGTGTTTAGTTTTCGGGCGTATCAGCCATCAATGGGCTAGTCTGCTCTTTAGTTCTCATCAAGCATTGAATGATACCGGTTAACTTCTTATCCTCATTGGAAGGTGGAACCAAAATGGATCCATTAGATTATAAAGAGTTTTATGATAAAGTCGGAAAAATCAACGGTTGGGATTTCAGCAAAGTAAAATGCATTTCTGAAGGAACAAAATGGGATTTTTATCGTGAAGTAACGAAGATCTGCAAGAAATCGGATATATTGCTTGACGTTGGTACTGGCGGCGGGGAAGCGATTTTATCAATAGCTGAATCAGCACTGCTTCTAGTTGGGATTGACCAATCCACTGGAATGATTGAAACCGCAACTAGAAATTCTGCTAAATCAGGCATATCTAATGTACGCTTTCTAAAGATGGACGCTAAAAATTTGGAGTTTCCTGACGACTTTTTTAATGTAGTCTCCTGTAGACATTCGGAATTTTTTGCTAAAGAAATCGCAAGAGTTTTAATTAAGGGTGGCACATTCCTCACTCAGCAAGTAAGCGAAAACGATAAATCAAATATTAAAGAAGCTTTTGGAAGAGGGCAGGCATTCGGAACAAAGCCGGGTACATTAAAACATCAATATATTACTGAATTAAGCGAAGCGGGCTTTTACGACATTCAGTCATTTGAATTTAATGTTATTGAATATTATCAAACGGCTGAAGACCTGATTTTTTTACTAAAACATACTCCGATTATTCCGGACTTTGGGCGGTTTGAGGTTGATTTCCAAATACTCCAACAATTTATTAAGGATAATCAAACTGAAAAGGGAATTAGGACAAATTCGGAACGCTTTATAATAATCGCAAAATTATAGAGATTGTATATATCAGTTGGAAAAAGGATCCGTTAATCGGGTATCCTTCGTGAATTAGAAAAAAAGTAATCACCACTTCTGTAGAGTTACTGTTCCCTATATATGCTCTGGCGAAAACATGGATTGTCCATTATACACTCGGTTTTAATCGCCGGATCTTTTTTCACCTCTTGTTACCTCACTAAGATATAATTTTAAATCCTCTAAAATCCTTTTGGTAGGAGGTGCTATTTGAGGCAAATCGTTTATATCCCAGAACTTTACTTCCTTGCTTTCATGATCATTTGGAATCGGCTTACCAACGTAATTCCTGCATATATAGACTACATTTACAAAGTAAACTTCATCTCCATTTGGATAAACATGATGTTGGGATTCACCTGAGTAGATATTAAAAAATTCAATTTGTTGAAGTTTCAAACCTGTTTCTTCAAATACTTCTCTTTTTACCGATTCTTCAACCGACTCTCCAAGTTCGACCGCCCCTCCTGGATTGGACCATAAATTATCATCTGTTCGGTATTGTAAAAGGACTTGATTCTGTTCATTTAAAATTAAACACCCGGTTGTACTTAATACTATAGGCATATTACCCACTTTTTCTCTTAATTTTCTTATGTAATCTGACATCACATCAACCTCTCACTTACAAGAATTTCAATCATACTGGGTACCAACTTTTTACCTCACCCCAAAGTCATTTATTTACAATATGCCATATATAACATAAGTTTACAATCAGGGGCATAAATGTATGAATGTAACTTTTCCTAATAATTGTTTGTGTCCTGATGGAGCTGTTTAGAAAAAACCATTATTCGTAATTAAGAGTGGTATAATCCGCATTTTCAATTGGTTTTTCAGTGTTTATATAATGATCTTCTGCTTTCCAGTATTTAAGATCTCTTTAGTGCTCAACAATTTACCCCCTCTTATTACGATTTAAAAGGGTTAAATGTGACGGGAAATCTACTATTGCAGTTTTTATACTTATTGGTTCCTATTATTAAGATACTCATCCGCTATCTTTCTACATAAATCCTTCGTATCATGATCATTGTCCACTAAATATTTTATAAATTTATCTTCAACTTCTTCACTGTCTATTGATGCTAAATAACGAAAAGTTTCCTCTTGTAAGACTCTCCAATTAGCATCATTGGCGATTCTCTTTGCAAGTTCGAACGCTTTGGCTGGTTCTTGTAACTGCAACTTTTTGAAAATCATCTCCAACTCAAAATCTGCATCTTCATCACGCCTGGCCATAACTTCATTAATACGTTCATCAGAGACATCTCCTGCCATATCGGAAAAACCGATTGATAAATAGTCAGGATAGGTCCTCTTACCAAATTTATTTTCTCTTGGAACATCAACCTGTTTCCACACATTCCGACAATCATTAAGGATTTTTTCAACTTCTTCAACTGAAAGTTGTGATTTTCTTAAATTAAATATTTTATCAAGATATTTATATATTCTATCCGGGTTTTTAAACAATTTAAAATCATACTTTTCACCGCCAGCATACAATTGATCTGGCTTCTGTTTCCCTTGACTAAAACCATATCCTGCAACTTTTATTATTGTCAGGCAATTGATACTTTTATTTTCTATATAAGCCGCTGTGGCTCGATGATGGCCGTCCAATAACGTACTCATAAATCCCTCATAGTAAAAAGCGAGTCCTGTCATGATTTTTCCTGACTTTATCTGATCTAAGTAATGGTTTACTCTTTCCTCGTTCAGGCAATCTATACTTTGAGAAGGAAGTAAAAATTTTGGAGTACCCGAACTAAAATGAAACTTATAATATAAATCAGCTGTCGCTTTATAGCGTTTTTTTACATGAGATAAATCCCAAAAAAATTTCCGTCACCATCCGTTGGGAACATCTCTATACGGGTAAGTAAGTAGTATCCATTTTCTAAGATGGACAGCACAGGTTTTACATTTTCAGACACTTCAGTAATATCATTGCTTATTTCTTGCGAGTATTTAATTATTTCAACTAAGCTCCTATCAACTTTATCCCTACCTAATCCTATACTCAAAAATTTAGCACAAGTAGGACAATACAACTCTTCTCCATAACTGTTTATCAATGGCTTGTTATCAAGCAACAAGAATCCGTATGTATTTCCCTTCTTGTCTGTTCCGTACTTAACAGATAACTTTCCCGTCCCTTTATTTACTCTAAATAGAAGGGCATCCTCCCCCCAACGATTATGCGAACCGGGAATAAGATCTTCGTATTCTATCTGTTCTGGGAAGTTAAAAAATTTCATTTGATCACCCCTGAGTAAATTACCGAAAGAATACCGTTCTTAGACAAATGTGTTAGTGTTATTTACCTGTCTACTCTTTCACACTTTTTTTATTCAATTAAATTAGCAAGATTAAAAAATCTCAGCACTCCCCGGGTAAAGGCTAGGTGGACTTCGGTACCTCGCGTGTCGTCAAAGGATGGTGTGGGGGGCATGATTACCTCCACCCGTCATCATCACTGAAAGGGAGAATGTCTCTGTAAAAATTAACCCCGTCCTTGGAATAAAGAACGAGGAAGAAATGGTATTAAAATTTAAAAACTTTTTAATTAAATATCTTCAAAAATTGTAATGAACAGGTTGCCATTGTCATCGAAAACTTTAATATTGAATACTCTATCTGGAAATCTATCCTTTAAACTCATCGACCAAAACAGTTTTAACACATCCCCAAGGGCTTTAACCTGGTCTTCTAAATTGCCATCATCCTGAGTATTAAGATGAAAAAAATCCTTTAGCTGATACAAATTCATCATTTTTTCGATACACGTTTTCTCACTATCACATTCTTTTTTCCATTCTTTATACAATTTTTTAGAAAACCTATGTTTTAGTATAATGCATCCATCTATTTCAACAATATCGGGGTAGAAGAATCGGGCAAAACCCAATGCTGTCTGTAAATCAGATTTTAGATTTATATAACTCCACCAGTTAAAATTCCCGGGGTTAGCATTTTTCCATTCATAATAATCTTTAATTAGTTCATCTTCGAACAGTTTTATTCACCTCTTTATACTGGAATATATCAATTGGTTGAGCTGGTTAGAACTTGTATTCGTTTTGAAACTTTTTTACCAGTTTTAGGTTTGTGTTGTATTGGTTCCTTAACATTAAGTCCTGGTATATCCCCGTGGTTATTTCCAGTTACTCGAACTTCTTTAATAATTTTCCCGTCAGGTCCATAATGCTTTTTTACTGTATTTAGAAAAAGTATTGAATTTTTTGCTAGTAGCACACGGAACATCAAGGATAACATAAGTATTCAAAAGAATCTCTTTGAGCAACTTCATAGTCATAGAAATCAGCTCTATTCTCGTAACTAATTAACATTTCCGAATCACCGACTTTTAGAACTTAAGGCTTGTATGATTCACAATATTTCCAATGTTTAATAATTTCAGAATGAACAAATTCACTATTCTTGACAATCATACCTTTACTTATTATATTATGCTTATTATTTTCAAAAACAAATTCTACTAGTCTTTTTATAGTCTCTATACCGTTTGATGAGTATGCCTCTGTTGTAGTTCGCAGAAATGCTTCTGGTAGATTGTCTATTTTATGCAAATAACACCATACTACTATGTCATATTAATAGCAGCTATTGAACAAGCTGTCGATTGGGAAATGTTAAGTAGAAACCCTTTAAAGAAAGTATCTGTACCGAGATCAAGTAATCTGTATTTCTATTCAGCTAGTCATTCGTATGTTGAAAGGGATTAGATATGAACACGGAAGAAAAAGTATTCAAAAACAAACAAGAAACATTGACTCGACATTGGGGCATTATAGGGGCCAATCAATGATGAAAACAATATTATGTTTCCTGATTAAGCTCTCTCCGTCCCTCTATAAAGTTAAATTTTCTTTAAAATACTCACGTATTCTCAAAATTTTTCAAACACCTAACATGCAAAACACCTCTATAAGCGGAAAAATTTCGCAAATCACACCATTAACCCCCATTATAGGCATTGATATTGATAAAGACAAACATGTTGCCCGAGCATCTTTGGCATGGAGCCTACAGGACATTACTGGTTAAACCTCGCTTACTTTTTAACAGATTACCTTAATACTTCTTTTGTTTTTCAATCCATTCATTAACGACTTGCGGAATAC
>JACDOE010000008.1 GCA_017656255.1 Bacillaceae bacterium | reverse complement strand
TTCATTGAACGAGGATCTTTCAGGCGTTCTTCTGTTCAGTTTTCAAGGAACTTCTCACTGACTGATTTCCTGACAGTCACGAAGAATAATATAACATAATTTCAACCGTTGTGCAAGATGAAATTTTTATCAGGAAACCCTGTTTTCACCTGTATTCATCAGGCTCAATCAAAAACCTGCCGCATCAGCGACAGGCATAAATGTAACACAGGTTCAGGCAGCTTGTCAAGGACTATATACCATCCTTTTTATGTAAATTTCCGTTCAAGCGATACATGTGTACTTCTTCAGGTGTGGCCACGCGCTCAAACATTTTTAGAATCACGCCGTATCGTTCCCGCATCGCCAATTTCACCGTCTGTTCAATACGGCTGTCACCCAGATCCAGCAATATCTCTTCAAGTTCTTTTCGCAGAATATAATTTAATTCCAAACATTCGTTTTGATTCAGCATAAATCCCAGCATGCCAGCTCACTCCCGGAACGTAACTTTGAATAGATTGCCCTGTTCCGGTGCAACATTATTCATTTTATTCCCCGAACAGCTGAATATCTCCCAGTATCTGGTTCACCAGTAACGGCGTTACCGTTGTTTCAATCACCGCAGCCACAAACAACATGGCCACGATCACCACAACCATGTAAGGCAAATACTGAACATGTTTCAAAAAATCTTCTTTCAGCCGGGACTGTCGATGGGTGCGAAACAGACTTCCCACCAATCGAAAGGCAAACGTCCCATATTTAATGCCGATGGTAGTTGCCAGCAAAATAGCAAACAGTTCAATTACTCCGTGTGGGAGGATGCCAAACACCAGCACCTGAAACGGATTGATATCTGCTGCTTCCGCTTTATTTAAAAAGTAGCCAATCACCATGCCATTTTGAATCAGCGCCATTACCGGGATAATCCCAAAAAAGATTCCCAGCGCCAGCATAGACAGAGCGGCCATGACATTATTTTTAAAAATGATCCAGAACATATTGGTGACCGTCGGGTTTTCACTAATCTCCTCCACTTTTTCCAGCAGGCTTTTCATAACTTCCTGGACGACCGCATCAATTTGCTCTGCCATCACATAACCTGTCAGGCCCGACCCCCCGAGCAAAACCACACTCAGCACAAAATATTGACGATTCATCCTCAGTACTTCAAGTAATTTGCGAAACATCATATTCCTCCTTAACCGGCATATCCCTGTCTATCTTGCATAGTTATATAATGGACAAATTGATTCTGGAGATGATAATGATGAAATTTATCTGGGTCCTGAGTGCAAAAAAACTGAAACAATATATTGTTATCGTTGCCGCATTCTTATTTGCCATCGGTGTGACTTATGCTGAAAAAGACAATATTACCGTATTCTCAACGATTGCGAAAGAACCAGCCGCCATCTACAAAGTGAATACCAATGAAAAAGTGATTGCCCTGACCTTTGATATCAGCTGGGGAAACAATCGGGCAGAACCGATTCTCGACATTCTCGAAGAAAAGAACGTAAAAGCCGCCACCTTTTTTATCTCAGCCCAGTGGGCCGAAGATCACCCCAAAATTGCCAAACGGATCGCGGAATCCGGTTTCGAAATCGGATCCCACGGTTATGACCATGTGTATTACAGTCGGCTGAGTGACGAAGAAATCAAAAACCAGATTACCAAATCACATCGCATTATTTCCGATATTACCGGAAAGAAGCCGCGTTATATTCGCCCGCCTAATGGCGACTTTGATAAAAGGGTCCTTCGCATTGCAGACAGTCTCGGCTACAAGGTCATCCAGTGGGACACCGACTCCAAAGACTGGGAAAACCCCGGGGTCAATCAGATTGTACAGAACGTCTTGTCCCATGCCCATCCCGGAGACATTGTATTGCTCCATGCCAGCGACTCCATCAAACAGACCCACCTGGCCCTGCCGACCATTATCGACCAGTTACGTAAAAAGGGATACAAATTTGTGACGGTATCCGAACTGCTCTCCGGAACTAAGACCCAGACCGAAGAAGTTAAATAAGTTGCGATGAGAAAGCTAGACGTTTCCGGTCTAGCTTTTTTGTATCCCCGCTTTCGGTTGAGACGCTTTATTGCCAATCAATTTATGAAGTTGCATCAACTGCCAGATATTACATGACAGAAGTGGGACAAGCATAAAGATCATCGAATTGATATTGTTTTCACGAAGGGCGGGGACCCATTCAATCAGGGTACCCACAAATACAAAAAACATGGCCGGGATAAAGGCGTCCGGACTGGTTGCTCTCGCTTTAAAATAAGCAGCAACTACAGCCACTGCCAGTAACAGAGACGGCCATCCCAGGAATGATACCCAGCTCTCTCCCTCTCCGAAAAAGGCGTACCGCAAATAAACGGTATCAAAAAAAACAAACATGATAATACCCACCTGGATCAGTTGCCAGGTTTCTTTTTTGCGAAAAAGGCCGCTGGCAAACATATTGACTGTCAGATAAGCGAAAAAACCCATCTGGCTGACCGCACTGTACATGAGCCCAATCCAGAAATTAGCAATCAACCCGGCCACAAAATTACCCGCGCCGTGTTCCGTCAACACATCCCATTGCATGAAAAAACCGGTGATGACCGCTGCCGCGCCACCGATTGATAGCGTTGTTAAAAATAAATACAGCCATTTCTTTAAAGTCATGTCCATTCCTCCCAGGTTGCGTTACCTATTTGATTTTACCAGTCCTTCTGTAAAAATACCAGATGCCGCCAGAGCATGGTCGCATGGCATCGGCATAATTTTTGAACTTAACAACCATATTAAAAATAATACCTAAAGATAGCAAAGGAGTGAACGACATTGTCAACCTTCCGGCTACCCGTACTCCTTGTCCTTATGATTGCCGTTATTGCCGGCTGTTCCCAACAGGGACAGCAGCAACAATCTCCCGATTATCAGCAGACCAAGCAAATGGTGCTCGATATTCTTAAAACAGAAGACGGCAAAAAGGCCGTCATGGATATTATGAAAGAGCCTGAAAACAAACAGAAAGTATTAATGGATGACCAGACAGTCAAACAAACCATCGAAAAAACATTGATCGACCCCAAAAATCAGGAAAACCTCAAAAAGATTTTTCAGGATCCCAAAGTCGCCGGGACCATGGCCAAAGCCGCTGAAGAACAACACAAAAAAATGATAAAAGATCTCATGAAAGATCCGGACTACCAGAAAATGTTGATTGAAGTGATGAAAGATCCGGAATTTGAGAAAAACCTGCTTGAAATCATGAAGAGCAACGCCTACCGTCAACAAACGATGACGGTGATGAAAGAAGCGCTACAGAGCCCGCTATTTCGCCTTGAAATGATCGAACTGATGACCAAAGCTACCGAGGAAATGTCCAAACCTGAGAAGAAAGACCAGGGGAAAGGGCAACAGCAACAGGGAGGCGGCCAGGGTGGTCAGGGCGGCGGAGGCGGAGGCGGAGGTGGAGGTGGAGGAGGTTCCTGATCCCGGAACCTCCCCCCTTCTCTCCTGTTACTGATCCGTCGAACTCACAAGAGGAAAACCAAATCCGGATGCGATATCATCGCCGGAACCCGCATACAGTCCGCCCAGAATGTCATTGTTTTGGGCTCTGTTCTGAATTTCGCCCGAACATCTTCATTGGTCCAGGACGGATTTGTTGCCCAGATTTTGGCTGCCAGACCGGAGATGTGCGGGGTTGCCATGGACGTTCCGCTAATTGTGTTATACCCGCCGTCATTCCAGGTGGATTCCACATCACGACCGGGGGCGGCAACTTCCACATCTCTTTCCTGAATCATATAATCACCTGCTGTATCCGGATTTCCCCGGGATGAAAAATCAGCTACGCGATACGTGCCATTTTCCTGAACATTTTCAAGGGCTGCTACGGCTACCGCATCAACCAGTCCTCCCGGATACCCGATCGTATCGGGATCAGGACCGTCGTTCCCGGCAGCTGCAACGACGAGCGCGCCATTATTATAAGCATAAGTGACGGCATCCGCAATTAAATCACTGCTGGTACTCGAACCCAGAGACATGGAAATCACGACGTGCACACCGAGTCGTTGCCCTTCGTCAGCAGCATGACGGATGGCGGCTGCAATATCATCGGCATAACCGAATCCGCTGTTACCCAGTACTTTATAAGACCAGAGCCTGGATTCCGGTGAGACTCCCCAGATTCCCTGGCCGTCTGAACCGCCGTTAGCCAGAATCGTCCCGGAAACATGGGTTCCGTGACCATTTTTATCATCACACTGACCATCCACAATCGGGGAACGGTTCTGGGTGAAATCTTTACATTGCTCGGCATTCCCGATCAAATCCGGATGTTCCTGATAGCCTCCTGTATCCAGTACGGCGACACGGATTCCCGATCCACCTGAAGTCTGGGAGATGGATGAATCATTGTAAATGGCTTCAATTCCCCAGGGTGTCGGATCAGAGGGAAGTTCTCGGGATCCACCCGGTTGCGCCACAATATGCGCCTTCGACACGCGTTTTACCCGGACATGATCCAGTTTTTGCAGGGCCTCCAGTTGTCGGGCTGTGACATTGGTGGTAAACCCTTTATCACCAAAATCCCAGCGCATTCCATGTTGAGCCTTCAGTTCTGCCTTTACAGCCGGATCCGCCTGAATCAGAATCCGAATCTGTTCCGGCTCACTTTTCGCACCTGCTCCTGTAACAAAGACAGACAGTAAAAGTGCCAGCGACAGCATCAAACCGGTTACTTTTTTCATGCACACCTCTCCCTTAAAATGGATTAGCCTTTCGGCTTGCCATCTTTTTCTATAGGTACCTGAACAGACCCTGTCCCAATTGCCGTCTTAAAATTTGGACTTAAAATTTTACGGTCCACATAAAAACCCCGGTCATTGGTACCGGGGTTTGACCCACTTCTTCAATTATAAAAAATTTCAATTCTAAAATTTTACGAGGATTGGGCTAGCTTTTGCGCCATTTCCAGATAGATTTTACCGATCTGAGAATCTTCATCGTACACAGACGGAGCGAAATCCGGATCTTCCGGATCGGTATCAGGCAGGCCAAGCGGAATCTGCGCCAGCAAGTCTGTTTTTAGTTCATCAGCCAGCTTTTCCCCGCCGCCGCGACCGAAGATGTAATCTTTGTTTCCGCAGGAGGTGCACTGATAATACGCCATATTTTCCACTACACCGAGAATTTCATGGTTGGTCTGAATGGCCATGCTTCCCGCTCTCGCCGCGACGAAAGCCGCTGTCGCATGGGGGGTGGTCACGATGATTTCTTTACTCTTCGGAATCATCTGGTGTACATCAAGGGCGACGTCACCCGTTCCCGGAGGCAGGTCCAAAAGCAGGTAATCCAGTTCATCCCAGTGAACTTCCGAAAAGAAATTGCGAAGCATCTTCCCCAGCATGGGACCACGCCAGATAACCGGTGAATTGTCTTCGACGAAAAATCCCATCGACATCACTTTGACGCCAAAGCGTTCCACTGGCAAAATCATGTTGTCAATAACCACAGGTCTGCGGTCGATGCCAATCATATCCGGGACACTGAAACCATAAATGTCGGCATCGATAATCCCCACTTTTTTACCGAGACGGGCCAGCGAAACGGCCAGATTGACCGTTACGGTTGACTTACCGACACCACCTTTTCCGCTGGTGACCGCGATGATTTCCGTTTTAGAGTCCGGTGCCAGTAACGGTGAGAGCGCCTGTTGCTGCCCGCCGCCGGGCTGTCCCTGGCCGGGCTGTCCCTGGCCGGGCTGTCCGCCTGGCTGCTCGCCACGTAACTTGGCAGCCAGTTGAGATCGTTCCCAATCCGTCATGGATCCGAACTTCAGATTCACCTTTTTTGCCCCGAGTTCTTTAATGGCCGTGATGACATCCTCTTCAATCGTAGCCTTCAGGGGGCATCCCTGAACGGTGAGCACCACTTCCAGGCTGACTGTATCCTTTTTTATTTTAATATTTCGAATCATGTCCAGTTCAACCAGGCTGCGGTTTAATTCGGGGTCTTTGACATCTTTCAGGGCTTCCAGTACTTGTTCTTCCGTCAGCATCGCTAACACCTCGGTTCCTTCAATTTTCAAGAACAGTTATTGTCTCGTCACGATTATAACATAGATTCAGCCGGACTTAATTCTCTGGAGTTTTTTCGCCGGAATAGTAACGTAAAATCCCCTGATAAATGGCATTGGCCATTTTTTTCTGGTACTCTTCACTAGTCAAAAGAGCCGCTTCTTCAGGATTGGATAAAAACCCGACTTCCACCATGACGGCCGGAATGTCCACGCTCTTGAGAATGTAAACGGAACTTCTTTTCTGGGGTTCCCGATTCGTATTCTGAAGGGTACGTTTGATTTCATTCTGAATCAGCGAAGCAACTTCTCCGCTTTCTTTTCGCCCGGGAAAATAAAAGGTCTGGGCCCCCGACCAGCGTTTAGAAGGAAAAGCATTGAGGTGAATACTGATAAGCAAATCGGCTGAACTTTCATTAACCAGGCGGGCTCTTCGGTGCAGGTCCTGCGTTTTGCGTTTGCTGAGGCCCCTGGTGCCGGGATCGGCAAGATCCTGATCGTCTTCCCGTGTCATAATGACCAGAGCACCCGCCTCCTGTAAAAAATCACGCAGGTAAAGGGAGATTTGCAGGGCTACATCTTTTTCCACGGCCGTTTCACCCTGAACCTTCCCGGTTGCCCCGCCATCAGGGCCGCCATGTCCGGGATCCAGGGCTATAATCGTTCCGGACAGGGGCAGGGACCAGGCTGACCAGGATTCATCTGTCGGTAAATCATAGGAAAACAGCGCCACCAGTAACAGAAGCGAAAGGATCCATATCACAGCATTTCGTGACAAATGTTCACACCAACCTTTTAAATAAGGTTTTAAAGGGGATCGCCATTAAAACAGGGCGATTTCCCCGATTTTACGATAGAGCTCATCCTATTCCATGATATGGGACATCCTTTGCAAATATGCCTGTCGGGAAGACAGGTTTACAACAATTTCAGCTTGCGCTGTTTTTTCCCGTATTCCAGCCCTTTTTCAAACCACTTCACCGTAATATCGTCAGCGATGATCATCACCGCCTGCATGTCCAGGTCTCTGAGATATTGATAAATCATGTGCTTGCTGAATAAACTTCGTACCTTTCTGTCCGCTTCATGATAATGGTGATCGATCAGTTCATTTACTTTTCGCCCGTGCAGGCACTGTTTGCTCAGTTCTACTCCGTAATAGAAGACTTCTTCCACCACATCATATAGAAATTCTTCGACAATATAACGTTGCAGAAAAGAAAGATGTTGGATGCTGTTCTTGATTACTTTGTCATAGTAATCCTGCAGTTCAAGACTGTTGATGCCTTTGACCGCCTTTTCCTTAAACCGGCGGCGGCGCTGTTCCGCCTTCTGTTCCAGTGAAATAATGTTATCCATTTCTGTCCCATCCTTTGATGACTTGATTTATTTTTATTGTTTCAAATGGGAGTATGTGCCATACACAAAAATTGAAATGGAACATAAAAAGGCCATTCCCCTTTGTAGGGAATGGCCCTGTCGTTTCGGTTCGTATCCGGTTTAGCGCTTGGAGAACTGGGGTGCACGACGAGCACCTTTGAGTCCGTACTTCTTACGCTCTTTCATCCGCGGATCGCGAGTCAGGAAGCCTTCTTTTTTCAGAATCGGGCGATACTCAGGATCTGCCTGCAGTAACGCACGTGCGATTCCGTGACGAATGGCACCTGCCTGACCGGTAAATCCGCCACCATCGACGTTAACCAGTACATCATATTTTCCAAGTGTATCGGTAACCACCAGCGGTTGCTTGGCGATCAGCTTCAACGTTTCCAAACCAAAGTAATCATCCATGTCACGCTTGTTGATAATGAATTTTCCGTCTCCGGGAACCAGACGAACACGTGCCACGGAAGACTTGCGACGACCTGTTCCGTAATATTGAACTTGTGCCACGAGTTACCCTCCTTACCTTACTCTTTGATTTCCAGCACTTCAGGCTGCTGTGCTTCATGAGGATGTTCGTTTCCAGCATACACTTTCAGCTTGAGACCCTGTTTGCGTCCCAGACGATTCTTGGGCAGCATGCCTTTGATAGCCTGTTCCACCATTTTAACCGGTCTTCTCTGCAACATTTCAGCAGCTGTAGCCTTTTTCAATCCGCCCGGATATCCGGAATGGCGGTAGTACATTTTCTGGCTCATCTTTTTACCAGTCAGACGAACCTTCTCCGCATTGATGACGATCACGAAATCACCTGTATCAACATGAGGCGTATATTCCGGCTTATGTTTACCTCTGAGAATACTCGCTACCTGGCTGGCCAAACGTCCCAGCGTTTTGCCTTCAGCATCGACAAGATACCATTTACGTTCCACTTCGTTTGGCTTTGCCATATATGTGGTACGCATCATTAGTCCCTCCTAATCATAAATCACGAATCAATCATAAGAAAACATCCGTTATATCGGACGTTGTTCCGATTTACATCCGAACGATTTTTTCAAGTACCCGGGGCAAGTGGGCTTGAAAATACCAAACATTATAATACTACACTGAAATGCTGGAGTCAAGCACAAATTACACGCGGGGGCCTGTTGTTTTTTTGTATTCCACCGACCACAGATAGAGTCCGTGGGGAGGTGCTGTTTTGCCGGCCCGAGTCCGGTCTTTTTCAAGCAGAAGTTGACGGATTTCTAGAGGTCCCCTCTGGCCCATGCCCACTTCAACCAGGGTTCCAGTCATAATCCGCACCATGTTATAGAGAAAACCACTGCCCCGGAATGTGAGCCAGATTTCATTCCCGTCCGTTCCTTCTTCCTTGATCTCAACCTGGTAGAGTGTACGCACCCGATCTTCCACATCCGTTTTGGCCGAGCAGAAGGAGGTGAAATCGTGCTCTCCCTCAAGGTATTGGGCGGCTTCTTTCATCCGGTTCAAATTCAGCGTCTGCGGGATGTGCCAGGCACGGTTTCGCAGAAAAACATTTTTCACCGGTCCCTGATCGATCAGGTATTTATATGTCTTGGCCGTGACATCGTAACGGGCGTGAAAATCAGGCAGAACCGCTTCACTGTGCCGGACGATGATGTCTTCCGGAAGCTTGCTGTTCAGGGCAGCCGCCCATTTTTCCGGAGGAATGGATGAATCGGTATCAAAATGCACCACCTGTCCGCGCGCATGGACGCCGGCATCCGTTCTGCCAGAGCCTGTGATGCGAACGGATTTTCCGGTCAAGTGAGCGATTGCTTTTTCCAACTCATCCTGGATGGTTGCCCCGCCGGGCTGGGTCTGAAACCCGTGATAATCAGTCCCGTCATAGCTGACAATCAGTTTGATTTTCCTCATCCTGCCCCACCATCCTTTATTTAACGGGTGTTCTTCTAAATGTCACGCATCAGTAAAAGGACAACAGCCAGAGCCAGTGCCGTGACCATGCTGACCATATCTGCTCTGCCAAACCTGAGCTGTCTCCGTTTGCTCCTGCCTTCTCCCCCTCGATACCCCCTCGCTTCCATGGCCAGCGCCAGTTCTTCCGCACGGCGGAACGTACTGATAAAAAGGGGAACCAAAAGCGGCACAAAACTCTTGATGCGTCGTATCAGGTTTTTGCTGTCAAAATCGGCCCCCCTCGCCATCTGGGCTTTCATGATTTTATCCGTCTCTTCCGCCAGCGTGGGGATAAAACGAATAGATATCGACATCATCATCGCCAGTTCATGCGCGGGGACGCCCCATTTTTGAAAGGGTGACAGCAGTTTTTCAATCCCGTCCGTCATATCAATCGGCGACGTCGTCAGGGTCAGGAGCGAGGCCAGCACAATCAGGAGAGTCAGGCGTATCGACAGAAACACGGCCTGGATGACGCCCGCCTCATGAATGGTGATCCCCTTCCATTCCCACAAAATCGCCCCACCTTCTGTGGTAAAAATATGCAGAAACATCGTCAATAATATGATCCATAACAACGGTTTTAATCCGCGCATAATGTAGCCGAACGGGAGTCTGGACAGTTTGACCACCAGTAGCACAAACAGGATCAGCAGACTGTAACTGATCATCCGGTCAGCGAGAAACACGATCATCACAAACCACAAAACGAACAGGATCTTGCTGCGGGGGTCCAGCCGGTGTATCAACGAGTCCCCTGGTACATACTGACCGATGGGTATGTTCTGTAACAGATTCATGCCTCTCCCTCCCCGGGGATGCGGTCAGAGGGGGTTCGTTTTCTCTTGAAGAGTTCCGTCGCGAGTTCTTCCGGATCAAAGATGGTGAGCGGAAGCGGCGGGGAGATCTTCCGGTTCAATTTTTCGATAAAACGGGTGATTTCCGGGACTTCCAGGCCGGTCTGACGCAGCAGGTCCGGTTGTGAAAACAGGGCTTCCGGGGTGCCTTCCATCACGATTTTCCCCTGGTCTAACACGATCAGCCAATCGGCATATCGGGCCGCATCTTCCATATTGTGTGTGACCAGAAAGGTAGTCCATTGTTTCTGACGATGCCTGTCAGCGATCATATTCAGGATGTTTTTTTTCCCGCGGGGATCCAGGCCGGCTGCCGGCTCGTCCAGAATCAGGACGTCAGGTTCCATAGCCAGTACACCGGCGAGGGCCACCCGCCTCATCTGTCCGCCGCTGAGTGCGTAGGGTGAACGATTGTACAGCTCCGGTTGCTTCAGTCCCACCAGTTCCAGCGCCTCTCTGGCTTTTTGTTCCGCTTCCTCCTTTGAAGCTCCGAAATTGAGGGGACCGTACATCACGTCCTTGAGGACGGTTTCTTCAAATAATTGATTTTCCGGGTATTGAAACACCATCCCCACTTTCTTGCGCAGCTCCCGAAGTCCCCGACTGTCAGGATTAATCTCGGTATCTCCCACCCGGATCCGACCAGACGTCGGTTTTAACAGACCGTTTAAAAGCTGGACCAACGTCGATTTGCCCGATCCTGTTTTACCGATGATCCCTGTATATTGTCCGGATGATAGGTTCAGGCTGATATCATCCAGTGCCTTTTTTTCATAGGGTGTACCTTTCCCGTATACATGGGAAACGTGTTCTACAACGATTTCCATATGGCCTCCACAAGCTCGTCCATCTGCAATCCCCGGTCTACGATCGGCAGACCTTTTTGTTTCAGCAGGTTTTGTATACGTATGGTAAACGGGGTATCCAGTCCGATTTGTTTCAATGTTTCCTGATGGGAATAAACCGAGAAGGGTTCCCCCTGCATCACGATCGTACCTTCATTCATCACGACAACATAATCGGCATCCAGCGTTTCTTCGACATGATGCGTGATATGAATGACCGTGATCCCTTCGGAGCTGTTCAGGTGTCGCACGGTGTCCAGCACTTCCCGGCGTCCGGCCGGATCCAGCATGGCTGTCGCTTCGTCCAGGATGATGATTTCCGGTTTCATGGCCACAATCCCGGCGATGGCGACACGTTGTTTTTGACCTCCCGAGAGCTGATGCGGTTCACGATGGCGGAGTTCTCGGATATCCAACCTCTCCAGTACCTCATCGATCCGTCGGTTGATCTCATCAGGGGGAAGTCCCATATTTTCCAGTCCGAAGGCAATGTCATCCTCGACAGACGCCGCCACCAGTTGATTGTCGGGGTTTTGAAAGACCATGCCGGCCCGGCGCCGTACTTCCGGGATCCAATCTGCGTTACGGGTATCCAGCCCACAAACCCGGACCACGCCTTCAGTTGGTAGCAAAAGCCCGTTAATATGCCGGGCCAGCGTCGATTTCCCCGAGCCGTTATGCCCGATTATAGCCATATACTGCCCCGCTTCAATCCGGAGGTTTATGTCATGAAGTGCCCGGACACGTCCCTGTTCCCCCGCATCATAGTCATGTGAAACCCCGTCAAACTCAACATGCACCTTCGATTCCTGTCCATTCCGAGCCATAGCAATCCCCCTCGGGAAAAAGCGTAAACCAGTTAACGAGCGATAGTTTACATTACCCTCATTGTACCCGAACCAAAACCCATAGACAATCTTATCATCCACACTAACCTGAAGAAAATCCTCACAAACTTACATCCCATTAACAACCTGCCCTTAAACAAAAATCCTTCGTCTATGATGCTGTTCGCGAAGACCGCCCGAGCGAAGCGAGGATAAAGGCGAGCGAAAGCATCATAGACGAAGGGTGCATAAAAAGAAGGGTGAAGTAAACACCCTTTCACCCTTTTTAAACAAATCAGCATATCCTGTTTTATCGACGATTAGTCAACCAGTTCGAGATAAACCATAGACGCACCGTCTCCACGACGGGGACCCAGTTTCAGAATGCGGGTATAGCCTCCCTGACGGTCTTCATATCGGGATGCAATGTCATCAAACAGCTTTTGCAGAACGTCCTGTCCTGTTTCCGCATCCGCTACTTCTTTACGGATATAGGCCGCCGCCTGACGACGAGCATGCAGATCACCGCGTTTTGCCAGGGTAATCATTTTTTCAGCGATCGCTTTGACTTCTTTCGCTTTGGCTTCGGTGGTTTCAATCCGCTCATGAATAAAAAGCTTGGTGACCAGGTCACGAAACAACGCTTTTCTCGCAGCGGAATTACGTCCTAATTTTGCGTAAGCCATCTCCTGTTCCCTCCTTATCTTTCGTATTCAGTCCCTGATGTCAGTCATCTTTGCGAAGAGATAGACCCAGTTCAGCCAGTTTTTCCTGTACTTCTTCCAGAGACTTGCGGCCGAGGTTGCGAACCTTCATCATGTCCTCTTCCGTCTTCTGGGTCAATTCCTGAACGGTATTAATACCGGCGCGCTTCAGACAGTTATATGAGCGAACAGAAAGATCCAGTTCCTCAATGGTCATTTCGAGAACTTTTTCTTTCTTGTCTTCTTCTTTCTCAACCATGATTTCAGCTTCCTGAGCCTCTTCCGTCAGGCCGACAAAGAGATTCAGGTGTTCATTCATAATTTTGGCGCCAAGGCTTACTGCTTCTTCCGGTCGAATACTACCGTCGGTCCATAGTTCGAGGGTTAGTTTATCATAGTTGGTAACTTGACCTACCCGGGTATTCTCCACCTGATAATTGACCCGGCTAATCGGTGTATAAATGGAGTCAACAGGAATAACGCCAATCGGCTGGTCATCCCGCTTGTTCTGTTCGGCAGGAACATATCCGCGACCGCGATTAGCCGTAATTCTCATATACAGGCGAGCATTATCTTCCAGCGTTGCAATATGCAAATCCGGATTCAGAATTTCCACATCGCTGTCGGCTCGAATGTCTCCCGCTGTGACCTCGCCGGCACCTTCCGCCTCGATCTCCAGTACTTTTTCTTCATCAGAATGGATTCTTAGCGACAAAGCCTTCAGATTCAGGATGATTTGTGTGGTATCTTCCACAACGCCTTCCACCGTGGAAAACTCGTGCAATACTCCGTCAATCTGAACACTTGTAACCGCTGCTCCGGGAAGGGAGGATAACAAGATACGGCGAAGGGAATTTCCCAGCGTAGTTCCGTATCCGCGCTCCAGCGGCTCCACTACGAATTTTCCGTATGTGGCATCATCGCTAATCTCCAGAATTTCAATTTTCGGTTTCTCTATTTCAATCATTAAACAAACCCTCCTTCAAAACGTCGAATTCTGGTAGAATCGACCAGCCAACCCATTTTACCAGAATTCTTCAGCGGTTACCGAACGTTGCTGATTTAAAAAACTGACCTTTCATCAGGGAAAAAGGCTTTTTACCCATCTATTATTGACATCTCGCCAAAAATTTAAAACGTTTATTTTACGCAACTTCCGCCAAATTATACACGACGACGTTTTGGTGGACGGCATCCATTATGAGGAATGGGTGTTACATCTTTGATGGCGCTCACTTCGAGGCCGGCAGCCTGCAGAGAACGAATGGCAGCTTCCCGTCCGGCACCCGGTCCTTTAACGGTAACTTCAACCGTCTTCATGCCATGTTCCATAGCTGTTTTTGCAGCCTGTTCGGCAGCCATCTGGGCTGCAAAAGGCGTGCTTTTACGAGATCCTTTAAATCCGAGTGCTCCGGCACTGGCCCAGGAAATCGTATTTCCATGAGGATCTGTGATGGTTACAATCGTATTGTTAAAGGTTGATTTAATGTGTGCCACTCCAGATTCCACATTTTTGCGGTCACGACGGCGAGTCCGTGTTGCGGTTCCTCTCTTAGCCATTTACTGATTCCCTCCTTTACTTCTTCTTGTTAGCTACTGTACGACGAGGCCCTTTGCGGGTTCTTGCGTTGTTTTTGGAATTCTGTCCCCGAACCGGAAGTCCGCGGCGGTGACGAATACCACGATAAGATCCGATTTCAATCAAACGTTTGATATTCAAGGATACTTCGCGGCGCAAGTCCCCTTCAACCTTCACGTTTTTATCGATGTAGTCACGAAGTTTGGACACTTCTTCTTCGGTTAAATCCCGAACGCGTGTATCCGGATTAATACCGGTTTCTTTCAGGATCTGGTTGGATTTCGGGCGACCGATTCCAAAAATATAGGTCAGCGCAATTTCCACCCGTTTGTCACGGGGTAAGTCTACACCTGCGATACGTGCCATAGTGTGCACCTCCTGATTCAGTAATTTTTCCATACGAACTGGGTCTATGACGTGAAACGGACAAAGTTACCCCTGTTTTTGCTTGTGTTTCGGATTTTCGCAAATAACCATTACGGTTCCTTTACGGCGAATAATCTTACATTTTTCACAAATCGGTTTGACAGATGGTCTAACTTTCACCGTACGAACCTCCTTCACTCCATAATAGATAAAATGTTGGACAAAAGACAAGTCAAAACCTGCTTTTATTTATATCGATAGGTAATGCGCCCACGTGTCAGATCGTACGGCGACAGCTCTACCGTAACCTTGTCCCCGGGCAGAATACGGATAAAGTGCATTCTGATTTTTCCCGATACGTGAGCCAGAACCTTGTGACCATTTTCCAGTTCCACGCGGAACATGGCGTTGGGAAGCGGTTCAATGACCGTACCTTCTACCTCAATCACATCTTCTTTGGCCATGAAATCACTCTCCTTTTCGTTGTACTTCAGCTGGAAGCTGCTCCAGAAATTTGTTCAGATGATAACGGAGCTTGCCGTTGGTAAGCCGACCGCCATTTTCAATCGCATCAACGATTTCTTCGGCAACATGTTCGGTCATTTCCAGATGCATAACATTCTTGCGTTTCGGCCGGTCCAGTTTGCGTTTGTCCCCATCTGCAATCAGCACAAACCTGTCATCCAATTGCTCAATCACGACGGCAAATTTGCCGGCATCCCGACCACGAATACTACGAACGATTTTCCCCACTAAAGGTCGCGAATGGGTTTCGGAATCAGTCACATCCATCACCTTTTTTCATTATACCTTTGTCAAAATCTCGTACCCTTCGTCCGTGATCGCAATGGTGTGTTCATAATGGGCACACATGGAACCATCTACCGTGACAACCGTCCAGTTGTCTTCCAGTGTCCGAACATGTCGCTGGCCGGCATTCACCATGGGTTCGATCGCCAGAACCATTCCCGGCTTTAAGCGGGGACCCCGTTCCGGCGGCCCGAAATTCGGGATCTGCGGGTCTTCATGAAGGTTGCGACCAATTCCGTGCCCGACATATTCTCTTACAATCGAGAACCCTTCTGCTTCGACATAGGTCTGGATGGCATGGGAGATATTTGACAGTCTTGCTCCCGGTTTGGCCTGTTCCAGTCCTCTGTAAAGTGATTCTTCCGTGACCTTCAAAAGCCTTTCCGTTTCCGGTTTCACGTCTCCCACCGTGTAAGTCCAGGCAGAATCACCGTGATACCCTTCAACCTCTACACCGATATCAATACTGATGATATCGCCATCCTGCAACTTCTTTTTGCCCGGTATCCCATGAACAAGTTCCTCGTTGACTGAAGTACAAATGCTTCCCGGAAAGCCTCCATAGCCTTTAAAAGAAGGTTTTCCCCCATTTTTGCGAATGAATTTCTCTGCAAGATCATCCAGTTCCCGGGTTGTGATGCCGGCTTGAATGGACCGGGCCAGTTCCTGGTGAGTCAGAGCCACCAGGCGCCCGGCTTCACGCATGATTTCCAGTTCCCGTTGAGATTTGCAGATAATCATTTACGCTTGACCTCGCAGTATCCGGGTTATATCCTCAAATACTTTGTTGATATCCTGGTCTCCGTTAATGTTTCGAAGCGTTCCTTTTTCTTCGTAAAACTTGATCAGGGGTTCAGTCTGTTCAATGTTGACATCAAGCCGGGTCGCTACCGTTTCTTCATTGTCATCTTCACGCTGATAAAGCTCTCCGCCGCATTTGTCACAGACGCCTTCTTTTGCAGGCGGATTAAAGATGACATGATAGGTGGCTCCACATTGTTTACAGATACGGCGCCCTGTCAAACGTTCCAGCAAAATATCACGAGGCACTTGAATGTTGATCACATGATCGATGGACTTTCCCATTTCGCTCAGGATATTTTCAAGGGCCTCAGCCTGCGGTACCGTACGCGGGAAACCGTCAAGCATAAAACCTTTCTGACAATCATCTTTTCCAAGCCTTTCTTTGACGATACCAATGACGATTTCATCCGGTACCAGAAGACCCTTATCCATATATTCCTTCGCCTTTTTGCCGAGCGGTGTCTCTTCTTTTACAGCGGCCCGGAATGCATCTCCGGTAGAAATGTGCGGGATTTGAAACTCATCGACAATTCTTTCAGCCTGTGTTCCTTTACCTGCTCCGGGCAGCCCCATCAAAATTATATTCAACATTATCCCTCCACTTATTACTGGTGTCTGATCCGCTCTATCCCAGTAATCAGCTCTTCCGATCAAGCCTTGACTCTACTATTTGATAAAGCCTTTGTAATGGCGTTTAACCAGCTGGCTCTCAATTTGTTTCATAGTATCGAGTGCAACCCCGATCACGATCAGCAGGGCCGTTCCACCGATCTGGACGGAAGCCGGCAGATTGGCGATTGCTGAGAAAAATACGGGGAGAATCGATACAGCAGCCAGGAATACAGCCCCCACCAGGGTGATCCGGTTCAGAATCCGCGTCAGGTAAATTTCCGTGTTTTTACCCGGTCTGATTCCCGGAATATATCCGCCGTTTTTCTTCAGATTCTCTGCCATTTGAGGCGGTTGAATCTGAACGAACGTATAAAAGTAGGTAAACCCGATGATCAACAGAACATACAGGACCATACCAAGCGGAGCCCGGTAATCAAAGTTGGTGCGGATCCAGTCCGCTACCGCATTCCCTGCCCAGAAGTTGGCGATCGTCTGCGGGAATATCACGATGGAGAGTGCGAAGATGACAGGAATAACACCTGCTGCATTCACTTTAATCGGTAAATGTGTCGACTGTCCGCCGTACATTTTTCTACCGACAACCCGCTTCGCATACTGCACCGGAATCTTGCGGATTCCCTGCTGAATATAAATGACTCCCGCTGTAATTAGAATAACGGCGATTAGAATGATGATGATTTTGACGATGTTTAAAAAGAGTTGGTCCGTATTATTGGCGAACTGTGTTTGATAAATGTCATAAACGCCACCCGGAATACCGGCTACGATACCGGCGAAGATGATGATGGAGATTCCGTTTCCGATTCCCTTTTCGGTAATTTGCTCACCCAGCCACATCAAAAAGGTGGTTCCTGCTGTCAGCGTAATGGCTATGATGGCAAAGGTGGTGAATGAAGGATCCTGGACCAGTCCGGGGATCAGATTGTTAAATCCGATTGACATCCCCGCTGCCTGAATCAGGGCCAGTACCACCGTTCCATAACGGGTGAACTGTGCGATCTTGCGACGTCCTGCTTCACCTTCCCTTGCCCACTGGGCAAACTTGGGAACGACATCCATTGATAACAACTGCATGATGATGGATGCCGTGATGTAAGGCATAATCCCCATTGCAAAAATAGAAAACTGACTTAATGCTCCACCGGTAAAAGTATTCCAGAATCCCAGTATATTGTTACCTGCGGCATATGCTTGTAGAGCTGCTACATCGATGTTGGGCACGGGCACAAAGCTGCCAATCCGAAAGACGACCAGCATTAATAGAGTAAAAATAATTTTACTTCTTAAATCGCCCACTTTAAAAATGTTGGAGATTGTTTGAAACAAATTAAATCACCTCAGTTTTCCCACCAGCAGCCTCAATTTTCTCAACCGCGGATTGAGAGAATTTATTCGCCTTTACCGTTAACTTAACATTCAGTTCGCCATCCCCCAGGATCTTGACGCCATCTTTAACATTCTTGATGATCCCTTTTTCAATCAGAACTTCAGGGGTTACCTCGCTGTCCGCTTCAAAACGGTTTAATGTGTCCAGGTTTACAATGGCATATTCTTTGCGATTGCGATTGGTAAATCCGCGTTTCGGCAGGCGCTGGAACAAAGGCATCTGACCACCTTCAAAGCCCGGGCGCACGCCACCGCCGGATCTCGCTTTTTGACCTTTATGACCGCGGCCGGCCGTTTTACCGTTACCAGATGCAATACCACGTCCGACACGATTCCGTTTTTTGCGGGAACCCTCTGCAGGCTTTAATTCATGTAACTTCATGGTAACACCTCCTGTCTACTTGAAATTCAGAATTTATGCGTCTACCTCTTTGACTTCAACCAGATGAGCTACTTTAGCAACCATACCACGAATAGCTGGATTGTCCTGTTGTTCCACCGTTTGATGGAGCTTGCGTAAACCAAGAGATTTAACGGTCTTACGCTGAGGTTCGGGGCGACCGATCAGACTTCTTTTTAACGTAATTTGCAATTTTTTGGCCACGGTCTATCCCTCCTTTATCCTAACAATTCTTCTACGCTTTTTCCACGCAACTTCGCAACATCTTCGGCACGCTTCAGGCGGGTTAAGCCTTCGATGGTTGCGTTAACCATATTCAACGGGTTGTTGGACCCGAGAGATTTACTCAACACGTCACCCACACCGGCCAGTTCCAGTACGGCACGTACCGGTCCACCGGCAATAACTCCCGTACCTTCGGCAGCCGGCTTCATCAGAACTCTTCCGGCACCAAAGTGTCCGATAATTTCATGAGGAATCGTAGATCCGACAATCGGAACCTTGATCAATTTTTTCTTGGCATCGTCAATGGCTTTGCGAATCGCGTCCGGTACCTCGGATGCTTTTCCCATTCCGACACCGACATGGCCGTTTTTGTCACCCACGACGACCAGTGCACTAAAGCTAAACCGACGTCCACCCTTAACCACTTTTGCAACGCGGTTAATGGCTACAACTTTTTCTTCAAGATCGAGACCGTTCGGGTCGATACGCATTAATTTCCCTCCTTTTAAAATTCTAATCCGCCTTCACGTGCTGCCTCAGCCAGTGCTTTCACACGTCCGTGATAGAGATAACCGCCGCGATCAAACACGACCTGCGTAATCCCTTTTTCTTTGGCACGCTGTGCGATCAATTCGCCGACCTTTTTGGCCGCCTCAATATTTCCGCCGCTTTTGAGTTCACCTTTCAATTGCGGATCCATGGTAGATGCGGCAACCAGTGTTTCACCGGCGATGTCGTCAATAACCTGTACGTAGATGTTGTTGGTAGAACGATAGACGTTCAGGCGCGGCCGCTCTGCCGTTCCAAACAATCTTCTGCGGATCCGCATATGTCTTTTTTTCCTGACTTTGTTCTTGTCTTTTTTGGTGATCATATCCCTGTCACTCCTTTCTTAACTGACTTTATTTACCGGTCTTACCTTCTTTACGGCGCACATATTCGCCCTGGTAACGAATACCTTTCCCTTTATAAGGTTCAGGTTTCCGGATGGAACGGATTTCTGCTGCGATTTGTCCGACACGCTCTTTGTTAATACCTTTAACCACTACCTGGTTCTGAGCCGGAACATCGATTTCGATTCCTTCTTCCGGAGTGATTTCTACGGGATGAGAGTAACCGACATTCAATACGATTTTCTTACCGGATTTGCTGGCACGGTATCCGACCCCGACCAGTTCCAGTGTTTTTTCAAATCCGTTGGTTACTCCTTCAATCATGTTGGCGATATTGCTTCGTGTCGTACCATGCAATGCACGATGCTGTTTACTTTCAGAAGGGCGTTCTACCCTGATTTCATTGTCTTCAATAATAATGTTCATGTCCTGATGGATCGTACGTTCGAGTGTTCCTTTGGGACCTTTCACCGTCATCTTCTCGCCGTCCAACTTCACTTCGACGCCTGACGGTATCGTGATGGGTTTATTTCCTACACGTGACATGATTACACCTCCAATCGTGGTTAGCTCATTACCAGACGTAAGCGAGAACTTCTCCGCCGACCTGTTCCTGGCGGGCCTGCTTATCCGTCATAACACCTTTCGATGTTGAAAGTACGGCGATTCCGAGTCCGCCCAGTACGCGCGGAATCTCTTCTTTCTTGGTATACACACGAAGACCCGGCTTGCTGATCCGTTTCAAACCGGTTATGACGCGTTCATTATCTGTACCGTATTTCAAATAAATACGGATAATCCCCTGTTTGTTGTCATCGATAAACTCTACGTCACGAACGAAACCCTCTTCTTTCAAAATACGAGCGATCTCTTTTTTGATTTTAGAGGCTGGTATTTCTACCGTCTCGTGACGAACCATGTTGGCGTTACGAATGCGAGTAAGCATATCTGCAATTGGATCTGTCATTACCATGTGTTACAACCTCCTTCCCGATCTGGGCGATTACCAGCTTGCTTTTTTGACGCCTGGGATTTGTCCCTTGTAAGCCAGTTCACGGAAACAAATCCGGCACAATTTAAATTTGCGTAAAACGGAATGCGGACGTCCACAGCGTTCACAACGCGTATATTCTCTAACTTTAAACTTTTGTTTCCGCTTTTGCTTGGCGATCATTGATTTTTTTGCCACGACATTCCCTCCTTTTCCTTATAGGAGTTATTTTCTGAACGGCATTCCCATCTGTTCGAGCAATTCACGTGCTTCTTCGTCATTGCGGGCGGATGTGACGATGACGATATCCATCCCGCGAACCTTATCCACCTTATCGTATTCAATCTCCGGAAAAATCAACTGTTCCTTGATACCCAGAGTGTAGTTACCACGTCCGTCAAAAGCACCCTGAGGGACACCACGGAAGTCGCGAACACGCGGAAGTGCAACATTGAAAAGTTTGTCGAGAAAATGGTACATCCGTTCACCACGAAGCGTTACCTTCGCCCCGATCGGCATTCCTTCACGAAGGCGGAATCCGGCGATGGACTTTTTGGCACGTGTCACAACCGGTTTCTGACCGGAGATCAACGCGAGATCTTCCACGGCGCTGTCCAACGCTTTCGGGTTTTGAACGGCATCTCCGACACCCATGTTAATCACGACTTTTTCAATTTTCGGCACTTCCATGGTGGAACGATATTCGAATTTTTCCATCATGCTTGGTGTAATTTCATTTCTATATTTTTCAACTAATCGTGCAGGCATAATCGAATAACCTCCTTTCCCGCTGACTACTTATCAATAACTTGCCCTGATTTCTTGGCTACACGAACTTTTTTTCCGTTCTCCACTTTGTATCCGATGCGAGTCGGTTCACCTGTTTTGGGATCTACCAGCATAACATTGGATACATGGATCGGCGCTTCCTGTGTTACAATCCCGCCCTGTTGATTGTTCGGGTTGGGGCGTACATGTTTTTTCACCATGTTGACGCCTTCGACCAGGACTTTGTCGTTTTTGGGATAGGCCTGTAACACACGTCCTTTTTTCCCTTTATCTTTACCGGTAATCACGATTACCTGATCATCTTTCTTCACACGCATGACCTAGAGCACCTCCTCATGTAAGACACTAATCCGCATCTTATTAAAACGGGTTAAGCTTTCAATTAAAGAACTTCAGGGGCGAGGGACACGATTTTCATGAAGTCTCTTTCACGCAGTTCGCGTGCAACTGGACCGAAAATACGTGTTCCACGGGGACTCTTGTCATCCCGTACAATTACCGCTGCGTTCTCATCAAATCTGATATATGAACCGTCATCGCGGCGCGCACCACGCTTGGAACGAACGACAACCGCCTTCACGACGTCACCCTTTTTGACAACGCCTCCGGGTGTTGCTTCTTTAACCGAGCACACAATAAGGTCCCCGATGTTGGCATATTTCTTTCTGGATCCGCCCAAAACTTTAATGCACATTAATTCCTTGGCTCCGGAATTGTCTGCAACATTTAAGCGTGTTTGAGGTTGAATCATCGATAATTCCCTCCCTTCAATCCGTTACCGTTAAATGATAACTGCTTCTTCTACGATTTCAACTAAACGCCAGCGTTTATCTTTGGAAAGAGGGCGCGTTTCCATAATACGAACGATATCGCCGACTTTCGCCTGGTTATGCTCATCATGAGCTTTAAATTTCTTGGAGTATTTCACGCGCTTGTGATAAAGCTTGTGCTTCTTGTAGGTTTCAACCATGACAACGATGGTTTTGTCCATCTTGTCACTAACTACTTTACCGACCAGCTCTTTACGAGAATTGCGTTCTGCCATCATGCAACCTCCTTTCAATGGATGGTTTTATTAGCTGATGCCGAGTTTCCGTTCGTTCAAAACCGTTTTCGCTCTCGCTATATCTTTACGTACCTGCTTGATACGTGCTGTGTTATCAAGTTGACCCGTGGCGAGTTGAAAACGCAAATTAAACAATTCTTCTTTTAAACCTGTCAGTTTTTGTTCGATTTCAGCTGTTGTCAAGTTACGAAAATCGTTAGCTTTCATTTGCGTCACCACCCGTTTCTTCCCGTTTTACAAACTTGGTTTTGATAGGCAGCTTGTGGGAAGCCAGGCGCAGTGCTTCACGCGCAACTTCTTCAGGGACACCTGCGATTTCAAACATCACTTTGCCGGGTTTAACAACAGCGACCCAGTGTTCAGGAGACCCTTTACCACTACCCATCCGAACTTCAAGCGGTTTTTGTGTAACGGGTTTATCCGGAAAAATCTTGATCCAGACTTTACCTCCACGTTTCATATAACGTGTCATGGCGATACGAGCCGCTTCAATCTGGCGGTTGGTAATCCAGGACGGCTCCAGCGCCTGAAGTCCGTATTCACCAAACGCTACTTCCGTACCGCCTTTGGCTCTACCTTTCATCCGTCCGCGGTGGACTTTGCGGTGTTTCACGCGTTTAGGCATTAACATGATTACTTTCCTCCTTCCCCGGCTTGCTTGTTCTTCGCTTTGGGAAGAACTTCACCACGATAGATCCAGACTTTCACTCCGATTCTTCCATACGTGGTATGAGCTTCTGCTGTTCCGTAATCAATATCGGCACGAATGGTGTGCAGCGGAACCGTACCTTCACTGTATCCTTCGGACCGGGCGATATCCGCTCCACCCAGACGTCCGCTTACCATCGTTTTAATTCCCTGTGCACCGGCACGCATCGTACGCTGAATCGCCTGCTTCTGTGCACGACGGAAAGAAATACGATTTTCAAGTTGACGGGCAATATTCTCAGCAACAAGCGTTGCGTTCAAGTCCGGGTTTTTAATTTCATTAATGTTGATATGAACTTTCTTGTCGGTCATTTTGGAAAGTTCTTTTCTCAACGCTTCAACTTCCGAGCCACCTTTACCGATGACCATTCCGGGCTTCGCCGTGTAAATGGAAATGTTGACACGGTTAGCCGCACGTTCGATTTCGATCGAGGCAACGGCAGCATCTTTTAAACGATTTTTGATATAGTCACGAAGTTTGATATCTTCGTGGAGCAAATCGGCATAATCTTTTCCTGCGAACCACTTGGATTCCCAGTCACGGATAATCCCTACTCGCATCCCTACCGGGTTAACCTTCTGACCCACGCAGATCCCTCCTTTTATTCTTGTTCTTTCACGACGATCGTAATATGGCTCGTACGCTTGTTAATCCGGCTGGCGCGCCCCATTGCACGAGGTCTGAACCGCTTCAATGTGGGCCCCTCATCAACATAAGCTTCGCTGATGACCAGATTATTAACATCCATTTCATTGTTGTGTTCCGCATTGGCAACCGCTGACTTCAACACCTTTTCCACAACCGGAGAAGCGGCTTTCGGTGTATGGCGCAGGATTGCAATGGCTTCGCCGACCTGTTTGCCGCGAATCAAATCGACTACCAGGCGCACTTTGCGAGGAGCTATGCGAATAAATTTCGCTTTAGCTTTAGCTTCCATGTTCGTACCTCCTCTCGATCATACCGTCAGATTATCTTTTCGTTTTCTTGTCGTCGCTCGCGTGTCCTCTAAAAGTACGGGTCATGGCAAATTCACCGAGTTTATGTCCGACCATGTCTTCCGAGATGTAAACCGGTACATGCTTGCGTCCATCATAAACGGCAATCGTATGACCAACAAATTCTGGGAAAATGGTTGAACGACGAGACCAGGTTTTAATGACTTTCTTTTCGTTTTTGGCGTTTAATTCCTCGATCTTTTTCATCAGATGATCATCTACAAAAGGCCCTTTTTTTAAGCTGCGTCCCATGAATGAACCTCCCTTCGCAAACGTGTGATTTTTCGTCCGTCATCCGTCTCCCGTAACGAACGTCCATCAGAAATTTTATTTCTTCCGTCTGCGGATAATATACTTGTCAGAGTCTTTGTTTTTCTTGCGGGTTTTGTATCCGAGCGTCGGTTTACCCCAGGGTGTAACCGGTGATTTGCGTCCGATCGGCGCACGACCTTCACCACCACCGTGCGGGTGGTCACTCGGGTTCATAACAGATCCCCGTACGGTCGGCCGCTTGCCCAGCCAGCGGGAACGTCCTGCTTTACCAATCGTGATCAATTCATGATCCAGATTTCCAACCTGTCCGATAGTAGCACGGCACTCTTTGCGAATCATGCGTACCTCTCCGGATGTCAGGCGAACGATGGCATAATCGCCTTCTTTACCGAGCAACTGTGCTTCGGCACCAGCGGCACGAACCAGCTGTCCACCTTTTCCAGGTTTCATTTCAATGTTGTGAATCACGGTACCTACCGGAATGTTCTCCAGCGGTAGTGCGTTACCCACCTTGATGTCCGCATCCGGTCCGGACATGATTTGATCTCCTACTTTCAATCCTTTCGGAGCGAGGATGTAACGCTTCTCACCATCCGCATAGTTAATCAGGGCGATGTTGGCGGAACGGTTCGGATCGTATTCGATCGTAGCAACGGTTCCGGGAATACCATCTTTGTTCCGTTTGAAATCGATAATCCGGTACTTCCGTTTGTGTCCGCCTCCCTGATGTCTGACTGTCAGCCTTCCCTGATTGTTACGACCTGCTTTTTTCACCAGCGGAGCCAGCAGGGATTTTTCCGGTTTATCCGTCGTAATTTCTTCAAAAGACGAAACCGTCATCTGGCGGCGCCCCGGTGATGTCGGTTTAAAATGTTTCAGACCCATTTATTATTCCCTCCTTCTCTGTATACTGGTCTATACGCCTTCAAAAAATTCCAGCGCCTTGCTGTCTTCAGACAGCTGCACAATCGCTTTTTTCCAGTCGGAGCGACGTCCTTCATAACGCCCCATTCTCTTTTTCTTCCCTTTCACACGCATGGTGTTGACCTTGACTACTTTGACATCAAAGATATCTTCGACAGCCTGCTTGATCTGTGTTTTGTTCGCTTTGAGATCAACTTCAAAGACATATTTGTTTTCAGCCATCATGTCAGTACTGCGTTCAGTAATAACCGGGCGCTTGATGATATCACGTGCATCCATTAACCAAGCACCTCCTCTACCTTTTGTACGGCTTCCTGTGTGATCACCAGTTTGTCGTGATTCAACACATCCAGCACGTTAATACCGGCGGCGTCCACCAGTGTGACTCCCGGGATGTTACGTGCAGACAGAACCACGTTTTCATCAAACTCACTCAGGACAATCAATGCTTTATTATCGGCATTCAGGTTTTTCAGGATACCGGCCATTTCTTTGGTCTTGGGAGCATCCAGTTTCAGATCTTCCAGAACCACGATCTCGTCGTTTTTCACTTTGCTAGAAAGGGCGGATTTCATAGCCAGACGACGAACTTTCTTCGGCAGTTTGTATCCATAGTCACGGGGCTGCGGTCCGAATACCACACCACCGCCGACCCATTGCGGAGAACGGATGCTTCCCTGACGCGCACGTCCAGTTCCCTTCTGCCGCCAGGGTTTACGGCCACCGCCTCTTACTTCAGACCGGTTCTTCACTTTGTGAGTACCCTGACGTTGAGATGCCTGCTGCATCACAACTGCATCGTAAAGTACATGTTCGTTCGGTTCAATTCCGAATACAGCGTCGGATAGTTCAATTTCTCCAGCTTGCGCTCCACTCTGGTTATACAGTGTTACTTTCGGCATGTCATATCCCCCTTTCCTCTTTACTTACCTGCCTGTGCCTTAACCGCACTTTTAATGGTGACATATCCGTTTTTGGGTCCCGGAATCGCACCTTTAATCAAAATAAGATTCTTTTCCGGATCCACTTTGACGACTTCCAGGTTCTGAGTCGTTACTTTTTCACGACCCATACGTCCCGGCAGGGTTTGCCCCTTGAAAACACGGTTCGGATCAATCGGTCCCAGCGAACCCGGTCCACGATGGTAATGAGAGCCGTGTCCCATCGGTCCACGCGCCTGATTGTGGCGCTTGATCGCACCGGCGAAACCCTTACCTTTGGAGACTCCGGTTACGTCAACCAGTTCTCCTTCTTCAAATGTATCAGCTTTTACTTCCTGACCAACTTCGTATTCATCAAGATTCACGCCGCGAATCTCACGAATGTAGCGCTTAGGTGCCGTTTCGGCCTTTTTGGCATGGCCCAGTTCCGGCTTATTGGCACGCTGTTCTTTCTTATCGTCGAAACCGAGTTGAATTGCCGCATACCCGTCTGTATCTTCACTCTTCTTCTGAAGAACGACACAGGGACCGGCCTGAATCACGGTTACCGGAACAGCGGAACCATCTTCTGTGAAGATTTGCGTCATCCCCACTTTTTTCCCTAAGATTCCCTTGGTCATATCAAACACCTCCTGTAATTCAACCTCTCATTTTTTGATTCATCTTGCTTCCATGACATCTATCTACGGTCTTACAGTTTGATTTCGATATCTACACCGGACGGCAAGTCAAGACGCATCAGTGCATCTACCGTTTGAGGCGTAGGATTCAGAATGTCGATCAAACGCTTGTGTGTACGCATCTCGAACTGTTCACGAGAATCTTTGTACTTGTGAACTGCACGCAGAATCGTATATACCGACTTCTCCGTCGGAAGCGGAATCGGTCCGGAAACACTGGCTCCCGAACGCTTTGCGGTATCTACAATCTTTTCTGCAGACTGGTCCAGAATGCTGTGGTCATACGCCTTTAAACGGATTCTGATTTTCTGTTTTGCCATGCAAGTCCCTCCTTTATCGCCTATTTTGTAAACAGACTTCTCCACGGAAATTCCCCGATCACCCGTCATGGCAAAGGGGCCGGGTGTGTCGGCAACCTTCCGCTTCATCGCGCCTATTGACCAACGTTCACCATTATATATCAATCAATTCGGTTATGCAAGGTTTTTATAAAAACCGGTGGATGGCCTAAAAAAACCTGATAGTAAAATAGCCTACCAGGTTTCATACAGCGTTATCTTATAACAAATGGCCCGCTATTTTCAACAGGGCGTCCATCCCATAGATGTCATGTTCCATCATCGGAATATAATGAAGGCGTTGTTCGGCAAACATCTCTTTCATCTGTTCCAAATACCTCTTCTCCTGTTCCTTTCTTTTTTGAAAAAAGGGATCAACCACATCATCCGGCAGAACCCGGTTTACGATAATCGTTTCGGTGGGAATCCCATGTTTTTGAAGCATGGCAATCGCCTTTTTGGTTTCGACCATCGGCAGCTTTTCTGGGATCATGACAAAGATAAAAGAAGTCCGGGACGGATCCAGCAGAATTTCACGTGCCCGGGCAAACTTGTTTTTGCGGCGCTGAAGCACCTCATAGATCGGATCGTCCGGAGGTTCTTCCCCGTCATTTAACCAGGCATTCATCTCATTCGTTTTCTGCCGGCGGCTTAACATGCCATCCACCCACACGCCCATCAATTCCGGAAGCGACAGCAATCGAATCGTATGTCCCGTCGGCGCGGTATCAAACACAATGAGATCGTAGGCATCCTGCCCTTCCAGAATCAGGTCCACCAGCCGGTCAAACAGCGCCGCTTCTTCCGCACCGGGCGACACACTGGCAACGTCGATCTGCCGGTTAATCTCTTCCAGCATCCTCGAACTGACCACCTGCCGGATATTATCTTTCACCTGGTTGATATAACGATGCGATTCCACATGCGGATCAATTTCAATCGCCCACAGATTCTCCGCAATCGGCGTCTCCTTCCCGCCGATCGGCCGATCAAAAATATCCCCGGTATTATGAGCCGGATCCGTCGACACCAGCAGCGTCTTCTTCCCCCTCTTCGCCGCCCCGACCGCAAACGAAGAAGCTGAAGTCGTCTTGCCGACCCCACCTTTCCCGCCAAAAAAAAGCACCTTCTTGTCCAGATAAGCCTTCATGTTTAAAACCCCCTCTCCAGTACGAACTAGATTAAACAAAGGCCTGCACAAGCGAAGCGAGGGCAGGACCCATCAGGGAAACAAAGCCCGCACAAGCGAAGCGAGGGCAGGACCCATCAGAGAAACAAAGCCCGCACAAGCGAAGCGAGGGCAGGCCCACAAATGGAAAATTTGGGCGAAAGCCCAAATTCACCTTATAACCAACAACCGAAAGCTGAGGGATCTTCGGACTCGACGAAGACCGCCCGAGCGAAGTGAGGAAAAAGGCGAGTCGATCCGAAGATCCCTCAGCTAGCAGCATCGTATCCCATCCAACGGCGACTTCTCCATCCCCATCCGCTTATGCCACTCATGAAACCGTTCATACACCAGCGGATACAACTCCAACGTATAATAAGAAACCGGATTAGGCAGCCCCAGCATCTCCGAAAAACAGAGAAACAGAAACAGATCATCCTCATCCCGTATTTCCCGTTTTACCGCCGACCGATACGGGGTCATAAACATCTCTTCATAAAATGCCATCAACTTATCCCACTGTTCTTTAATGCCCACGGCCACTTCCCTCCTTTTCCCCGTTCAAAATCGAAACAATCCGTTCTCGAACCTCCGCTACCTTCGGTACTCTTCCCTGTGCGACCAGTTCTCCGTTTACAAACACAGCGATCGTATTAAATCCCCGGGTCAGGGACCGAAATGTTATTTTCCAGGGCAGACCATTTCGTCTTCCTACTTTTATTAAAGTATAAACAAATGAAATCGAATTGCGCGGATCAATCATTTCCAGTTCCACTTGATCTTCAAATTCATGCTTCAACGCCCGGTACAAAATACCCATCTCTTCCATGATTCGACGTTGCTCGGCAAATAACGACGGATCGCTAAAGGTGAAACCTTCACCTCCGGACATGCGTCCGCATCAGCCGCTTCCTGTATGCTGGGCATCCACTTCCCTGACCATCAGGACATGCACAGGTTGCATGCTTTCACCTCCAGCCGGGTTCACAACTAATATGACACCGGAAACTGTCCCGTTCTTTATATCTATTATATAGGAAAGAACAGGACCGGGGTGACCCGATCCTGTTCATTTGACGCTTTTCAATCATCAAAGTCAAGTATGACCCTTAACCTTTCAGATTGTCATCCATCGTGTAATTATTGCGGTTATTAAATGCGGAGTAAGCTTCGATCAAGATCCAGATGGCAAACACCAGAATGATCGCACCCAGGATAAACAGATGCCAGGTACCGTTTGCCCCGAGGAACCAGGTACCGAACACCTGCTTGAACATCGCCCAGATCGTGACAAATAGCAGGAATACCATTGGAATCAAGGTTGGTAGATAATTGCGTCCCAGTTTCTTCAGCCAGATGGAAACAATCAACAGACTGATACCTGCCAGTAGCTGGTTGGAAGTACCAAACAGCGGCCACAGCAGATAACCACCGGAACCGAATCCATTGGGGCCCGGTAACAGAACGAGAATCGCACTGGATACTACAGCAAGGGTTGTAGCCTGATGTTTCCCGGTTAAAGATTCAACTTTGTACTCTTTTCCGATTTCAGCAATAATGTAACGCATCAAACGAATGGACGTATCTAGTGTTGTCGCTGCAAAACTGACGACGATAACTGAAACAATGGTCTTTCCGACACTGAGCGGAATAGCCAGTCCTGTGGCCAGTTGCGCCGCACCACTGACAAACGTACCGAGACCTGCGCTTCCGGCAGCAGCAAAACTTTCATAAGTAGACAGGAACTCCTGCTGAGTGCCGAAGAAGGTCACAACCGCAATAATGGAGATCAGGGCGAGTAACCCTTCCCCGACAGACCCCAGATATCCAACAAAACGGGCATCCGTTTCATTTTCCAACTGTTTGGAAGTTGTACCGGAAGAAACCAGACCATGGAAACCGGAAATAGCTCCACAGGCGATGGTGATAAACAGGAACGGCCACCATGACTTGTCAGAAACGTCGTTAACAGCCGGAGCTGAAATGGTCGGATGAAGAATAAACAATCCGATATAAAATACCAGAAGTCCGATGATCAACTGATGTGAATTAATATAATCACGCGGCTGAAGCAACTTCCAGACAGGAAGTGTGGACGCAATGTATCCATACACCATTAACACGATAATCCACACCAGGAAGGACATCTGTGTCCCATTCATTCCGAACAGAAGGCTTGCTTCTTCTCCTCCGAACCACTGGGGCAGATTGATTTGCAGCGCTTCAACCTGACTGGTGATGACAGCTGTTCCATACATAATCACCAGCGCAATCACGGAAGGCAACAACAGATTTCCTTTTTTCTTATATACGTAATTACCAATCCAGATCGCCAGCGGAATCTCGATAAACACCGGCAACACACTGGCAGGGAAAGAAATAAACAGTTTGGAAATGACCCACGCAAACACGGCATTAACCATCAATACCAGAATCAAAATGATGAACAGAAACAGGACCTTGGCTCTTGACCCGATGATCCGGTCAGCCAGTGTCCCCATGGATTGTCCTTTATGGCGATTGGACACCACCAGCGTTCCGAAATCATGAACCCCCGCTGCGAAAACGGTTCCAAGAACAACCCATAAAAATGCTGGCAGCCATCCCCAGTAAACCGCTATCGCCGGTCCGACGATTGGGGCAGCACCGGCAACCGACGTGAAATGGTGCCCCCACAAAATGTGTTTTTTGGTTGGCACAAAGTCCACACCATCATTAAATTGATGGGCAGGTGTGACGTAATTGGGATCCAGCCGGTAGATTTTCTCTGCGATGAACTTTGAATAATAGCGGTAACCCAGATAGAATACCAGCATCCCAATAATTGCTATGACTGCACTATTCATCAACGACGCCTCCTTTTTGAGAATTTAGTAAATTATATGAATATTCCACGTCCTATTCATGATACAAAAAACAGGCGCCGGATGCATAAAACATGTCTATTATGTTTGTTCTCCTGTCTGAAAATACAAATATCGTTCACTTAAAAAATTAAAGTTCCAGTTTTTCCATTAGTTCCCTGACGTAGTTTCGGCTAACTGGGACGGTGGATCCCTCTTCATCCTTCATTCTCAGGTTATAAGCGCCGTTAAACCACGGAATCATTTCCGCAATCATATTCAAATTGACCAGATAACTGCGATGGGTTCTGAAAAACGGATATTCTCTCAATTTATCTTCGAGAGTCTGTAACGAAAAAAGCGTGGAGTAAACATGATCGTTTGTTTTCAAATAGACCCTGCGATCCTCCCTGAAAGCATAGACAATGTCCTCGGGATTAATCAGAACGGTGCGATCTTTATCCTCTACAATCAACTTGTTTACTTTTTTGGACAGGGGAGTAACGGTGGATACGTTTGATTCAGCGCCGTTCCTGCCGTTATTAAGAATCTGCCGAATCCGCTTGATCGTATCCTCAATCCTGTTTTTATCAAAGGGCTTCAACAGATAATCAACCGCATTGACAGCAAAAGCATCCACTGCATGTTCATCATAAGCGGTGGCAAATACAATCAATGGTGGATTTTTCTGCTCCTGCCACTGCCGGGCGACCATCATCCCGTCCATATCCTGCATCTGAATGTCGAGAAACACAACGTCCGGTTTGATCTCCAGATATTTTTTCATGGCATCCACCGCGGTAGATGCCTCCCCGCAGACTTCAAAATCATCATGCAGATCAATCAGATATCGAAGCTCATCACGAGATAACATCTCGTCGTCCACGATCATGGTACGAATCTTCATAGGCCACCACCTTCTGTCCTTTACCGGTTTTTGGGATGGTAAACGAAATGCTTGTCCCCTGATCGGGGGCACTTTCTATCCGGAGGCCGGACTGTTCGCCGAATAAGCCTACCAGCCTCTGATGCACACTGTAGAGTCCGGTTCCGGTCCCACTGGGCGAATCCACCGGTCCTTCCAGTAGTGATTTCTGGATTTGCGGCTCCATCCCTTTGCCGTTATCAATCACTTCAACCCGAATCCCTTCATCCACATTGGTGATTCTGACATAGACAATGCCTTCTCTGTTTAAAGGGCGCACCCCATGATTTAAAGCGTTTTCAACCAGCGGTTGCAAAATGAGGGGAGGCACCCGAACATCATCAATGTTTTCGTCCACCGATACTTCCATAAAGATCTTGTCGGAAAAACGGGCCATTTCAATGGCCATATAGGCCTGAACATGCTCGATTTCCTTTGACAGGGGGATCTGGTAGGTGACTGAAGAACGAATATTCTGTCTTAAAAAATGTCCCAGCTGGATCAACAGTTCCCTGGCTTCCTCCGGGTTGGTCCGGCATAAAGAGACAATCGTATTCAACGAATTGAACAAAAAATGGGGGCTGATCTGCGATTGAAGCGAACGGATCTCCGCATCTCTGGCCAGACGGGCCTGCCGTTCCAGTTCCGATAACTCCAGTTGATTGGAGAACAACTTGGCCAATCCCCGTGCCAGTTCGATATTGACGGAGTTAATTTGTTTACTGCTTAAAAAGTACAACTTTAACGAGCCGACAATGCGCCCCGATGCCGAAAGCGGCATAATGATGGCCGCCTGCAGCGGACAGGAATCATAGGAACAATGGATATCTTCCAGCGACCTCGCCACTTTTAGTTGACCGGTTTCCAGCACTTCCCTGGTCGCCCGGGTCAGGATGCGGCTCCCCGCATGATGATGGTCACTGCCCACTCCGACATGGGCCAGAATCTGTTCCCGATCCGTCACGGCGACGGCTGCGATGCGTGTTTCCTCCAGAATGATTCCGGCGGCTGCCCGGGCTGATTCCGGACTGAGACCCTGCCGCAGATAACTCAGCGTGCGGTCCGCAATCTTCAGCGCCGTTTGCGCCTGCAACGCCCCGAAACGTTCCTCTTCCCGATACACCAGTTTAATAATCGCAATAAAAATCGTAATGCCGATACTGTTGGCCACGATCATCGGCACCCCGATCACTTCCACCAGGCCCAGGGCTTTCGGGAAGGGACGTGCCAGAAGCAGTATAATCACCATTTGCAGCGTCTCGGCAAGAAAACCGGTGAGAAAGGCCTGACGCAGACTGATAAATCCTTCTTTTCCATATTTGCGACCCACCCAGCCGGCAAAAAGGCCTTCCACGATAGTAGAGACACCGCACGCGAACGCCGTAAACCCACCCAGTGACAGCCGGTGCAGCCCGGCAATAACGCCGGCACCCAGTCCCATCATCGGACCTCCCAGAAGGCCTGCCGTTGCGACACCGACCACCCGGGCATTGGCAATCGCCTCATCCACGGACAGTGAATAAGAGGGGAAAAATTGGGTCAGTGCTTCTGAATCGACGGGAACCCCGGTATAAGTCCCGATAATCCCCATCACACCAAAAGCAACAATCAGTCTGACCCGGGTCCAAATCGTTTCATCCCCGTTCCGCAGCATATTGCGAAAAACAGGCACACGGGTCAGCAAAAAAGCAATGGTAACGAGAATTCCCATTCGCTCCAGCATTAAAAACAGCAAATCCCACACGTTTTTCCCCCCTGTCCTGCCGACGAACACTCAAATAAAGTTATCTATATTATAACAAATCATTTTTCGGGTCAAGGACAGGAACATTTTAAAAACTGATTTTTCAAGGCGTTATGCACCGACCCATTTTCGCTTGTTGTCATGCCGCACAGTATATCCCTGTGTATCCAGCAATTCAAGAAAAGGGATCAGATATTTGCGTGAGACATCCAGCACGGTTTTGGCCTCTGCCGGCGTAAACGGCTGCTTAACCACATCGCTGGCCGCCAGTTCCGACACCTTCTCGTCAAAAACCCGTCTGGATATGACCATATCCTCTGTCAGGGGAAGTAAAGTCCCTTTGTATATCAAGTAATTTTTCAGGTCGTCCATGTCCTTTGCCGGTATCCCGACCTCTCCGGCCACCGCCTTCCAGTCCGGCACCTTGATCCCGGCCGATTCAATCTTTTGCACCACCTGTTCGGCTTTCGCTGCCAGCGAACCGGGCACTTCAGGCTCAAATGAATAGAGGGACACCCATTCATCCCGGCTCCGCAGGAACTCCCGTTCCTGTTCATAGTCCAGAAACAAATGCCACAATTTCTCCGGCATGCCTGAAAAATAGCGGGATTTCATCTCCGCCTTGTTAAGTCCGGCGCGCATCGGGTGTTTTTCGTGATAGTCCTCCAGTACGCTTCGTATCTGTTCCTCCCACCGTCCCAGGCCGGTCCGGTCCACGATATACTGTTCATCAGCAAAATACAGAATACTTCCCTGCTCAACAAACTGCTCAACCCACTTGGCCACCTGGTCTTCATCGACGGCCAGATGCCGGGCTGCCTGCTGAACGGTGGCATATCCGGCATCCTGAATAAATGTTCGAAGCGATGATAACGGATCATCCTGGGCCTTTTGTTTTAACTTTTCAACCGTCGCCTGTCCGAAACGGTATTTTTCCGCATAAGGATCCAGCACTTGGCCACCCCCGATGGTATCGACGGGAGACAGCCGACGCAGGATGAACGGGTCCCCTTTTTTCACGACCAGCGGTTCCTCCAGATCCAGCTGGGCATAGACTTCATCGCCGGGTAGGAGTTCATTGCGGTCGAAAAAGATGATTTTTCCGATCACTTCCGAAGTGGCCGTATGAATCCGAACCCGGGACCGCTGCTTAACCGAAAAAGAGAGATCCTTAAGCATCTGAAAACGGATATCAATCCGCTCGGTGGCTTCAAAATAACCGGGGCTGACCAGGGTATCTCCCCGCTGGATTTCCTCCAGATCGATGCCTGAAAGGTTCAAAGCCGTTCGCTGCCCGGCAAAAGCCTGTTTTTTCTGTTCATTGTGAACATGAACCTGGCGGACTTTCACTTCCTGTTTGTTCGGCAACAGTTCAAGTCGGTCCCCTTCCGAGACAGATCCCTGGTAAACCGTCCCTGTCACAACCGTCCCGATTCCCTTTTTGGTAAAAACACGATCAATCGGTAGGCGAAAAGGACCGCTTGCATCCCGTCCCAGCAGATCCGACAGCATCTCCTGGATTTTTACCACCAGCCGGTCAACCCCCTCGCCGGTCTCGGCACTGACCGGGATGACAGGCATATCGGCAAAACTGGTCTCTTTCATCCAGTTCTCCACTTCATCTTGAACCAGCTGTAACCATTCGTCATCAACCAGATCTGTCTTGGTGATCACCACAATCCCGTTTTTGACCCCGAGAAACTGCAAAATGTCTGAATGTTCCCGGGTCTGGGGCATAATCCCTTCATCTGCTGCAATTACAAGCAGTACCAGATCGATCCCGGCCACACCGGCGATCATCTGGCGAACAAATCGCTCATGTCCGGGAACATCAACAATACTGACCCTTTTACCATCCGGGAGGGAAAAAGGGGCAAACCCGAGTTCGATCGAAATATTGCGTTCCTTTTCTTCTTTCAGGCGATCCGTATCTACATCGGTCAGCTTTCTGGTGAGTGTTGTCTTGCCATGGTCAATGTGACCGGCAATACCAATTGTATAATGACGTTCCATCTGGAAACATCCTCCTTACTCTTGCAAACCGTGATAAATTTATGTACGATATTATTTGTGACCTTCATCTCGTGGGAGTGGATGAGGTGCTGGTGCCCTCCCTGGTCTTCAAAACCATGTGTCGGGCGCGTGACGTCCGAGGTGGGTTCGATTCCCACCCACTCCCGCCAATCCATACATCCTCATTGTAACAGAGCTTAACCATTGAATAAACAAAACACCGGCTGCCCGTCTGGGACAACCGGTTTTTTTATGGCTTTATACGCGGCAGGCCTGCTGAACCGCATGGGCCAATTCATCGACCTCTTCATCCGGTATGGTACGGAAATCAAGCAGAAATGTATCTTTGTTGACCCTTCCGACGACCGGTGGACTGCCGTAACGGAGATTGCGTTCCAGTTGATGGACCGGCATCGATTCAGGCCTGATTGCTACAACAACGGTGGGGATGGTAACAGCGGGCAACGTGCCGCCACCAACCTCGGATACGTCTTCCTCCACGGTGACAGAGGCAGCTAAATGTCCTTCCACCATCGAAACAAATTGTTCCGCCTTTTGCCTGATATGTTCAACGTCAACCACGATATCCCGAATTGCGGGTATCTCCCGACTGGCTCTTTCCGGGTTCAGATACAGCCGCAGGGTAGCATCCAGTCCGGCCAGCGTCATTTTATCGACCCGCAGCACTCTTGCCAGTTGATTTTTCTTGAGACGGTCGATCCACTTTTTCTTTCCGGCGATAATCCCGGCCTGCGGTGCCCCCAGCAGCTTGTCCCCGCTGAACGTCACCAGATCCGCCCCCTGCCGGATACTGTCCTGGATCAACGGTTCGTCCCCAACGCCTTTCGAAGCGAGATCATACATGACCCCGCTTCCCAGATCTTCATATACCGGGATGTTATATTTTTGCCCCAGTTCCACCAGCTCTTCCAGCGAGACCTCACGGGTGAATCCCACCGTCCTGAAGTTACTGGTGTGCACTTTCATCAACAGCGCCGTTTCTTCCGTAATCGCCTGTTCATAGTCGTGTACATGGGTTTTGTTGGTCGTGCCAACTTCCACCAGGCGCGCATCACTCTGTTTCATAATCTCCGACACCCGGAAAGATCCCCCGATCTCCACCAGTTGTCCTCGGGAAACAACCACTTCTTGATGCCGCGCCATTTCCCGGAGGACCAGAAAAACAGCGGCCGCATTATTGTTGACCACCATGGCCGCTTCAGCTCCGGTCAACAGCTTGATCAGCTCTTCCACATGCTCGTGCCGTGAACCTCGTTTTCCTTCCTGTAGCCGGTATTCCAGATTGGAATAGGAACGGGCCACGGATACGATCTGCCGCACCGCCTCTTCCGCCAGTACGGCACGTCCCAGGTTGGTGTGCAGAACAACTCCCGTGCCATTGATTACACGTTTGATCCGGGGTTCAACCACCTCACGAATCTGATGATGCAAACGGCGAATGATCATGTCATCGGTTATCGATTGAACCTGTTCATTCAGAATCCCGTGTCTGACATCGTCTACGACTAGTTGTGCCAGTTGTGTGATAAAGTCGGCCGAGATTCTGTCGGTATCCATCCATTTCCGAATCTCTGGATGGTCCACTAATTTATGTATAGCGGGTAATTTCCGCAACATGTCCTGTTTTGTTTCCATCGTCGTACCTCCCTTTCCTCTTTATTCTACCTTGATTTGATGAGAAAAACAAAATCAATGATCCGATGTGCTATTATATTTGTATAATATTTAGTTCTATGATATATAATTTATTGTTATAGTTTGTAGAGAGATTATTAATTGACGCAGGATATTTTCACAGGAGGGAGAAACCTATGAAAAAATTTGTATTGATATTGTCTGCCGTAATACTCATAATCACCGCAGCAGCCTGTGGTTCCCAGAACGAGGATGCTGCATCGAACGGAGAAAATGGAACACCTGTCTTTAAAATCGGAGGGATTCCGGATCAGAACGTCTCTGATCTGAATCGCCGTTTTGGTGAACTGGCCGATTACATAAGCGCCGAAACCGGGTTGGAGGTGGAATATGTGCCTTCGGTTGACTATGCGGCGCTGGTCAAAGCGTTTGAAAGAGGCGAAGTCCATCTGGCCTGGTTTGGCGGACTGACCGGCGTTCAGGCACGTAACGCCGTTCCGGAAGCGGAAGCGATTGCCCAGCGGCCCCGGGATGAACAATTCCATTCTGTCTTTATCGCCCGGAAAGACCTGCCGATTGAAACACTGGAGGACCTGAAAGGGGTCAGCTTTACCTTCGGCAGTGAGAGTTCCACGTCCGGCCACCTGATGCCCCGTTATTTTCTGATGGAAGCCGGCATTGATCCGGAAAAAGATTTCGACGGGGTTCCCAACTATTCCGGATCCCACGACAAAACTTACAAACTGGTTGAATCCGGTGCGTTCCAGGCCGGCGCTTTAAATGAAGCGGTCTGGGAAAGTGCGGTTGAAGAAGGCAAAGTTGATCTTGATAAAGTGAAGGTCTTCTATACGACACCCGCCTACTTCGACTACAACTGGACGATCAACGACGTGGACCGTGTGTTTGGGGAAGGCACAAAAGCGAAAGTCAAAGAAGCTCTGCTTTCAATGAAAAACAAACAACAGGATATTCTGGACCTTTTCCAGACCGATCGTTTCATCGAAACTAAAAACGAAAATTATCAGGCCATCGAACAAATCGCCCGCGAGCTGGGCATTATCAAATAGCAGGTGAATGCTCATGTCACCCACACCCGTTTTTGAATTAAAAAATATCAGTAAATATTACGGGGAGGTAAGTTCTTTATCTTCCCTTTCTTTTCGTATAGACCGGGGCGAAGTCGTCGCTCTGATCGGCCCGAGTGGCGCAGGGAAAACGACGCTTCTCAATATCCTGTCGGCCATGTTGCCACCCGATGACGGCACGTTTTTCATTGACGGAAAACCGGTTTCCTCCCTGACCTCAAGGAGGCAACGGGCACGTAAATTAGGGATCATCCGGCAACAGTTTGACCTGGTCGGTCCCCTGCCGGTGGTACACAATGTGCTGGCTGGAAGACTGGGAGAATGGAGCCTGTTCAAATCATTGTTATCCTATCTTTTTTTACAGGATAAGGAACTGGCCATGCATGCGCTGCACAGAGTAGGCCTTAAGGATAAAATTTATGAAAAAACGGCCCATCTTTCCGGCGGAGAACAACAGCGGGTCGCCCTGGCCCGGCTGCTCGTCCAAAAGCCGGAAGTCATCTTGGCCGACGAACCGGTCTCTTCACTAGACCCGGCACGTGCGGAGGATATTATCGGGATGCTGGTCCGGCTGGTCAAAGAAGAAAACCAGACGCTGATTGCCAGCCTCCATTCTGTGGACCTGGCCCGAAAATATTTTACCCGTATCATCGCCCTCCGGGATGGACAGATCTTTTTTGATCTTCCTGTGGACCAGGTCACATCGCAGCAATTGTCCGACCTCTATAAAATCATGGAGATGAAAGAAGATGCAGAAGTTTGTTGACCTGCACAAAAGAAATCTGTTAAGCGGCCTGTTGATCCTCGTGTTCGTCTGGAGTCTTTTTTCCGTCAATTGGGGACCTGATCTTTTTCATTCCGGCGGGAAACATACAATTCTGCAAATGGTGAAAAGTTTTTTTCAGCCGGATCTGTCTCCGGAGATCCTGCAGCTGGCCGTCACTTCCGCCTGGCGTACGCTGGCTTACGCTGTAACCGGCATGACCCTTGCCATTCTTCTTGCTGTGGTGCTCGGGGTGCTGGCATCCGGGATTCTGTACAATGGCAAACAGCGAATATGGGTCAAAAGCAGCCTACGAGGGTTACTTGGCTTTATGCGTGCCATTCATGAGCTGGTCTGGGCCTGGTTGTTTGTTGCCGCCGTCGGGCTGTCCCCGTTTGCTGCGATATTCGCCATCGCCATTCCTTACGGCGGGATTCTGGGACGTATTTTTGCTGACATGCTCAATGATGTAAAACCGGAACCGATTCAGGCACTCCAATCCAACGGTGCCTCTCGGCTTCAATTATTGTGTTACGGTTACTTCCCTCTCGCTGCCGCGGATATGATCAGTTATACCATGTACCGGTTCGAATGTGCCATTCGTTCCTCCGCCATTATGAGTTTTGTTGGCCTGGGAGGTCTGGGGTATCAAATTCATTTGTCCCTGGATGATTTAAAATATCATGAAGTCTGGACATTCATTTTCTTTTTGATCGGGCTGGTGATATTGGTCGATCTCTGGAGCCGGTTTCTGAGAAAGAGGTTGGTTTCATGAATGCACAGGTGGAACACGAAACGAAAACGACACGTCGTCGGCCCGGTTTTATCGCTTTTTCATTTTTGCTTGCGGTGACGTTGATCGCCGCTTCCTGGATCTATATCTTGTTTGTGGAGGAAGCCAGTCTGTTTGCGTTGTTTTCTGAAAAAAATCTGGAACACACCCGGGAATTTTTGTTTTCCATGATGGGGATTGGAGTAGAAGAACCGGCTTTTTTCAGTAAGGAGAGCTGGATGAATGCACTCCGCCTGACCTATGAAACACTTGTGATGAGTATTCTGGCCATCGGTTTCTCCGTCATCGGCATGGTCCTGACGGTTATTCCTGCCTCGGCCAATTATGCCGACGGGACGCTAATGCTGGCTAAAAAATGGTACAGCCGCCTGGTATATGGTGTTATCCGTATTTTATATGTTTTCTCCAGGGCGGTACCTGAATTGATCTGGGCAATGCTGATCATTTTCATCTTCAAGCCCGGAATTCTGCCGGGAGCGGTTGCTCTGGCTTTACACAATTTCGGCATCCTCGGCAAATTATGTGCGGAAGTAATTGAAGATCTGGATATGAGGCCGATCCGAAGTCTGGCCTCAAGTGGGGCAGGTAAAACGCAGATTTTAATCTATGGCATCATTCCCATGGTCATGCCGAAGTTTATCACCTATATCCTCTATCGCTGGGAAGTGATCATCCGGACCACGATTGTGGTCGGGTTTGTCGGAGCCGGTGGACTCGGGCAGCAATTCAAACTGAGTATGAGCTGGTTTCATTACACGGAAGTGACGCTTCTGTTAATCAGTTATTTTATCCTGGTGGTCCTGTCTGATTTCATTTCAGAAATGCTCAGAAAGGCTGTTCAATAAATTGAAAAAAAGCGCCTCCGTGACGGCAGGCGCTTTGTTATGTTCCCCTATTTTAACGTGATTTTACCTGGATGATCGGCAACCACTTTTCCGATGACAACAGCCTCCCCGACACCCTTCTCCTGTAAGGCTTTCAAATAGGTTTCCGCCTGATCTTCAGGAAGACTGACCAGAAGCCCGCCCGAAGTAACGGCATCACAAAATACCCATTGTTCGGCCAGTGTCATGTCATCCGGATAGCTTACCTTTTCACGCAACCAGTGGTGATTGGATTTGCTTCCTCCAGGAACGACACCCTGTTCGGCAAATGCCATCGTTCGAGGAAGTACCGGAACGCGGTCATGGTCAATTTCCAGTCCGACCCCGCTTCCTTCAGCCATTTCACTGGCGTGTCCCAGAAGGCCGAATCCGGTGACGTCAGTACATCCATGAATATCTAATCCGTCCATGGCTTCCGCAGCACCTTTGTTGAGCTGAGCCATTGTTTCCGCTGCCAGTTGGGCCGTCTCTGCATCCAGTAAATCTTCTTTGATGGCTTTAGACAGGATGCCTACACCGATCGGTTTGGTCAAAACCAGAACATCGCCTACACAGGCACCGCTGTTGGTCAAAATCCGATCCGGATGTGCGACTCCGGTTACAGCCATTCCAAATTTAGGCTCCTGGTCATCAATGGAATGCCCGCCTATAATAGTCGCTCCCGCTTCATGGACTTTATCCGCAGCCCCTTTTAAAATATCTGTTAAAATAGATTTATCCAGCTTGCTGATGGGAAAACCGACAATATTCAATGCCGTAACCGGTTTTCCACCCATGGCATAGATATCACTCAACGCGTTCGAAGCGGCGATTTGCCCGAACATATAAGGATCGTCTACAATAGGAGTAAAGTAATCAACAGATTGAATGATCGCCAGGTCTTCAGTTAATTTATAGACGCCGGCATCATCTGATGTATCTAATCCGACCAGCAGATTGGGATCAGTTTGAGGATTTCTCGGCAAAAGACGCAAAACTTGCGCCAGGTCCTCCGGACCAATTTTGCATCCTCATCCCGATTTGCTGGACAGGCCGGTCAATTTTACAATCTGTTCACGGGTCATGCTCCCACCTCCTCGTATAAACAGAAGTTTGAATTAATATATATATTTATTTTACCACTATTCATGCGGAGGTCAAAGGAAAGTGTCCCGTATAAGGAGGGAAATCCTGTGCAGGATATTAAAATCGAAGAAGCATTAAACCGTGATCATATGATTTTTATAGATGTACGCTCACCTGTGGAATTTGAGGAAGCCACCATCCCGGGTGCCATTAACATTCCCCTTTTTTCCAATGAAGAGCGGGAAAAACTCGGTATCGTGTACAAACAGGAAGGCCCGGAAAAAGCCAAATGGCTGGCGATGGAATGGGTATCACCCCGTATTCCCCAACTGATGGCATCTATCAAAAAGTGGCAGGATCAGGGACATGTTCCTGTTATTTTTTGCTGGCGCGGCGGTATGCGCAGTAAAGCGGTGGCCACTTTTGCCGGTTACGCCGGGTTACAGGTATACCGGTTGCATGGCGGGTACCGTTCTTTCCGACAGCATGTTGTGAAATCACTGTCCGCTGAACTGGCACCTGCCCGTTTTATTGTATTGCACGGTTTGACAGGAATTGGAAAAACGCAAATACTACACAAATTGCAGGAAAAAAATCAGCCGATTCTGGACCTGGAGGGCATGGCTCACCACAGAGGGTCCGTGTTCGGCGAGATCGGCATTCACAGGCCCGGTAATCAGAAGACGTTTGACGGCCTGTTGTTTCACCATTTACTGAGATTGAAAAATCAGCCCTATATTTTTATGGAAGCCGAAAGTAAACGGATTGGGCGTGTCATTTTGCCGGACTTCCTGCTTGATAAGAAAAAGAAGGGATTACACGTGTTATTGACAGCACCCCTGTCCGTACGCGTAGAACGGACTTATCAGGAGTATGTTGAACCCTATCAGGACGAGCCCTGGTTTGAACAACGTGTGGCTCATGCGTTCAAGACTATTGAAAAAAGATTGTCGCCTGACGTCCGTAAAGAATGTGAGCAATGCATGATAGAAAAGGATTACCGCCGGTTAATCCACCTGTTGTTTGAACATTATTATGATCCGCGTTACCAGCATAAATTCTCGGAATACAGTGAACCCTGTGTAGAATTTGATGCCACAGACCTTGACCGTGTCACGGAACAGTTGATCCGGCTGGCCGGTGAAAGATTCGGTCGAACTGAATTGGCCGTGACATCCTGCTATGAAGGATTATAAATAGGGTTCCGAGAACATAAAAAGGTCCAACCCTTTCATCGGGTTGGACCTTTGTTTTGCATTTAACCTTACTCGATGATTTTGGAAACTGTTCCAGCACCTACGGTACGTCCACCTTCACGAATAGCGAAGCGAGTACCTTCGTCCATGGCGATCGGGCTGATCAGTTCTACAGTCATTTCAACGTTATCGCCGGGCATGACCATTTCAGTACCTTCCGGAAGGTTGATAACGCCGGTTACGTCAGTGGTACGGAAATAGAACTGCGGACGATAGTTGGAGAAGAAAGGAGTATGACGCCCACCTTCTTCTTTACTCAGTACATATACCTGAGCTTCAAACTTGGTATGCGGCTTAACACTTCCAGGCTTGGCAAGAACCTGTCCGCGCTCTACTTCTTCACGGTCAATACCGCGGAGAAGCGCACCGATGTTGTCACCGGCTTCAGCTTGATCGAGAAGCTTACGGAACATTTCTACACCGGTAACAGTCGTCTTCTTGATTTCGTCAGTCAGACCAATGATCTCAACTTCGTCACCGACAGTTACAGTACCGCTTTCAACACGTCCGGTTGCAACAGTACCACGTCCGGTGATGGAGAATACGTCCTCAACCGGCATGAGGAAAGGCTTATCCTTGTCACGCTCAGGAGTCGGGATGTAATCGTCAACAGCACGCATTAATTCGAGGATTTTTTCTCCCCATTCACTTGCCGGATCTTCAAGAGCTTTCAGTGCAGATCCTTTAACAACCGGAATGTCATCTCCCGGGAAGTCATATTCAGACAGCAGGTCGCGAACTTCCATTTCAACCAGTTCGAGAAGTTCTTCGTCGTCTACCATGTCAACTTTGTTCAGGAATACAACGATGTAAGGAACACCTACCTGACGAGAAAGCAGGATGTGTTCACGAGTTTGCGGCATCGGACCATCAGCTGCAGATACAACCAGGATGGCTCCGTCCATCTGAGCTGCACCGGTAATCATGTTCTTAACGTAGTCAGCGTGTCCCGGGCAGTCTACGTGAGCATAGTGACGATTTTCAGTTTCATACTCAACGTGTGCTGTAGAAATGGTAATTCCACGTTCTCTTTCTTCGGGAGCTGCATCGATTGCGTCATAAGCCATAGCAGTTGCTCCACCAGTTGCAGAAAGAACGGTCGTGATGGCAGCAGTCAGAGTTGTTTTACCATGGTCAACGTGACCGATGGTTCCAATGTTTACGTGCGGTTTGCTCCGCTCGAATTTTTCTTTACTCATGAGTCTTTTCCTCCTTAATTTAGATAGTTATAGGTTGAGGGCATTTGTTTCATCAACCTGATACCGGTGACGAAACAAAGCCCGTTAGTTACATGGTCTCATGTGCCTGCCACACGCAGGTCACCTGTTACTCACCTTTTGCTTTCTTAATGATTTCCTCGGCCACATTTTTCGGAACTTCTTCATAGTGGTCGAAGAACATTGTATAGGTTCCACGTCCCTGAGTTCTGGAACGCAGGTAAGTGGCATAACCAAACATTTCAGCCAGCGGCACAAATCCTTTGATGACCTGTGCTCCACCACGGGCTTCCATACCCTCAACGCGTCCGCGGCGAGAGTTAATGTCACCCATGATGTCTCCCATATAATCTTCAGGTACAACCACTTCGATCTTCATCATCGGCTCAAGCAGAACAGGATCACATTTTTTACCTGCTTCTTTCAGGGCCAGTGAACCTGCTACTTTAAACGCCATTTCTGATGAGTCGACATCGTGGTAACTACCATCGAAGATGGTGGCTTTGATGTCGATGACCGGGTAACCGGCAAGTACACCATTCTGCATGGCTTCTTCAATACCAGCCTGTACGGCAGGAATATATTCTTTCGGTACCACACCACCGACGATCTTGTTTTCAAATTCGAATCCGGAACCTTCTTCAAGCGGTTCGAATTCGACCCAGACATGACCGTACTGTCCGCGTCCACCGGACTGGCGGATGAACTTCCCTTCGACTTTGGCACTCTTGCGGAACGTTTCCTTGTAGGAAACTTGAGGGGCTCCGACATTGGCTTCAACTTTAAATTCACGCTTCAGACGGTCAACGATGATGTCAAGGTGAAGTTCACCCATTCCACTGATGATGGTCTGACCGGTTTCTTCATCGGTATGTGTTTTGAATGTCGGATCCTCTTCCGCCAGTTTTGCCAGAGCAACGGCCATTTTATCCTGGTCAGCCTTGGTTTTCGGTTCGATCGCAACCGAGATAACCGGCTCCGGAAACTCCATGGATTCAAGAATAACCGGATTCTTCTCATCGCACAGCGTATCACCGGTGGTCACATCTTTAAGTCCAACACCGGCTGCAATGTCACCGGCATAGACGGTCTTGATCTCTTCACGGTGATTGGCGTGCATTTGAAGAATACGTCCCACACGTTCTCTTTTACCTTTGGTGGAATTGAGAATGTATGAACCGGAATCCAGTGTTCCGGAATATACACGGAAGAATGTCAACTTACCGACATAAGGGTCGGTCATGATTTTAAACGCAAGGGCAGCGAAAGGTTCATCATCGCTGGATTTGCGTTCGGTTTCTTCTTCCGTGTCAGGCAAAAATCCTTTAATCGGAGGTACATCCAGCGGAGACGGCAGGTATTCAACAACCGCATCCATCAGGAGCTGTACCCCTTTGTTCTTATAGGAAGAACCGCACAGAACCGGTGTAATTTCAACATTGACGGTTCCTTTACGAATGGCCTTCTTAATTTCGTCGACCGTAATTTCTTCCCCTTCGAGGTACTTCATCATCACATCTTCATCAAGCTCTGCAACGGCTTCCAACAGCGTAGAACGCCATTCATCCGCTTCAGCTTTCATATCATCCGGAATCTCGCGGGCTTCTGATCTTGTGCCCAGATCATCCAGATAATAATAAGCCTGCATGGTAACGAGGTCGATGATACCTTCAAAGGTATCTTCTTTTCCGATGGGCAACTGGATCGGAATCGCATTCGCGCCCAGTCTGTCCCTCATCTGTTCAACAGCACCGAAAAAGTCGGCACCGATGATATCCATTTTGTTTACATATGCAATACGGGGTACTTGATATTTATCAGCCTGGCGCCAGACTGTCTCTGATTGGGGTTCTACCCCGCCCTTGGCACAGAATACACCAACGGCTCCATCCAAAACACGCAGTGAACGTTCTACCTCAACGGTAAAATCGACGTGTCCGGGAGTATCGATGATGTTGATCCGATGGCCTTTCCATTGAGCGGTAGTCGCAGCAGAGGTAATGGTAATCCCTCTTTCCTGCTCCTGCTCCATCCAGTCCATCGTGGCAGCACCATCATGAACTTCTCCAATCTTGTGTACGCGTCCCGTATAAAACAATATTCTCTCGGTTGTGGTGGTCTTACCGGCATCAATGTGAGCCATGATACCGATATTACGCGTGTTTTCCAAGGAGAATTCGCGTGCCATGGAATATTTGTCTCCTTTCTGGTTGGGTTATACCGGGATCTCTTGAGATCCGTTAACAGATTACCAGCGATAATGAGCAAATGCTTTATTGGCTTCAGCCATTTTATGCGTATCTTCACGCTTTTTCACAGCTGCACCCGTATTATTGGCAGCATCAATAATTTCATTCGCCAGGCGCTCCTGCATGGTTTTTTCTCCACGCTGACGGGAATACTGGACGAGCCAGCGAAGTCCCAGCGTCGTACGACGTTCAGGTTTAACTTCTACCGGTACCTGATAGTTGGCACCCCCGACACGGCGTGCTTTAACTTCAAGTACGGGCATAATGTTTTTCAGTGCTTCTTCAAATACTTCCATCGGGTCCTGCCCGGTCCGTTCTTTTACGATATCAAAAGCTTCGTAAAGAATACGTTGGGCTATCCCCTTCTTACCATCTATCATAAGACGGTTGATCAGTCTTGTCACGAGTTTGCTGTTATAAATGGGATCAGGCAATACATCCCTGCGAGGTACAGGCCCTTTACGCGGCATTGCTTTCCCTCCTTTACTGAGTTCTCTTATTCATGCCACTGTAAGATGATTATTCTTTCGGTCGCTTGGTACCGTACTTGGAACGGCCCTGTTTACGGTCATTCACACCTGCAGTGTCCAGTGCCCCACGCACAATGTGGTAGCGAACACCGGGCAAGTCTTTAACACGTCCGCCACGCACAAGGACAACACTGTGCTCCTGAAGGTTGTGACCGATTCCCGGGATATAAGCAGTTACCTCAATCCCATTGGTCAAACGCACACGGGCGTATTTACGCAGAGCGGAGTTCGGCTTCTTCGGTGTCATGGTACCCACACGCGTGCATACCCCGCGCTTTTGAGGCGAACTTTGCTGAGTCTGCTCTTTCTTGAAGCTGTTATATCCAAACTGCAACGCAGGCGCATCAGATTTTTTCATTTTACGTTTGCGACCTTTACGTACGAGCTGATTAATTGTCGGCATTGTGTCGCACCTCCTTCCAAATATGAGTTCAGCTTTTAAACCAATGGACCACGGGTCCAGGTGGTTCATATTTTGACAAACGAAAAGTTTTTGCCTTGACATATCTAGACCGCACACAGTTTCCCGCGCACGGCCAGCTGTTTTACTCAAGGCAAAAACTGAAATATATCATGATGTAACATCATGTCTTAAATCATGCGGCGATCTCATCCGTCATTCCGAATGGCAGACACTGCGGCACTAACGTCAATACCACAGGCTTTTCCCAGACGACGTTTGGAATCCACATAGGTAACGGGTACATGCTTCTTCTTACAGAGATCTATCACTCTGGATGTCACCCGCTGGTCAGCGTCGCGAGCCACAAACACTTCGCGAACGCGCCCCTGTTCGACCGCCTTTATGGTTTGCTTGGTACCAACGATAAGATTCGTAGCCTGCTCTACTTTTTCATAAGACATTGTACATCCTCCAAAGTAAAGTTTGTCAGGCACACTCTGATATCTTATCATTTAGGTTTATTCATGTCAATAACAAACCTTTTAATTTTTTTATCAGTCTGCGACCGGTACAGTCTGCTTGTCGTCGGTCTGCTCCTGCCCTTCACCTTCCTGAGGTTCATCAGTTGTCAGATCAATGTTACGGTAACGAGACATTCCCGTTCCGGCAGGCACCAGTTTTCCGATAATGACGTTCTCTTTCAATCCCAGTAACCGGTCTATCTTGCCTTTGATCGCAGCATCCGTCAGGACACGTGTTGTTTCCTGGAACGATGCAGCGGACAGGAAGGAATCCGTTTCAAGGGATGCCTTGGTGATTCCGAGGAGAACCGGACGTCCGACTGCCGGATCTTTGCCTTCGGCCATTGCTTTTTGATTCGCCTCTTCAAATTCATGAATTTCAACGATCGATCCAGGGAGCAGATCCGTATCGCCATTTTCCGTAATGCGAACTTTCCGGAGCATCTGACGGATCATGACTTCCACGTGTTTATCGTTGATTTCAACACCCTGCATCCGGTAAACCTTCTGTACTTCCTGCAGAATGTAATTCTGAACACCACGCATACCTTTTACTTTCAGCATCTCTTTCGGGTCGACAGATCCTTCCGTCAGTTCATCACCGGCATGAACCTGATCCCCGACAGATACTTTCAACCGGGATCCGTAAGGGATGGAATAAACCTTGGTTTCCGTATCTCCCTTGATCTCGATCTCTCTGCGATCCTTGACATCACGAATATCGACAATTTCTCCATCTACTTCCGTAATCACGGCCTGCCCTTTCGGATTACGCGCTTCGAACAACTCCTGAATACGCGGCAGACCCTGTGTGATATCGTCACCGGCAACGCCCCCGGTGTGGAAGGTACGCATCGTCAACTGGGTACCCGGCTCACCGATGGACTGTGCGGCGATAATACCGACAGCTTCACCGATTTCAACCTGTTGTCCGGTCGCCAGGTTGCGTCCATAACATCTCTGGCAAACCCCATGGCGGGTACGGCAACTGAAAACGGTACGAATCTGGACTTGCTTGCGTCCTGTTGCGATAATCGCTTCGGCCTTATCTTCATCGATCAGTTCATTGCGTTTGACGATAACATCACCGGTTTCCGGATCTCGAATCGTTTCAAAAGCGGTTCTTCCGACAATCCGATCAAACACTTTTTCAATAATCTCATTGCCGTCAGAAATATCGGTGACGGTAACCCCTTTGTCCGTTCCGCAATCTTCTTCACGCACAATGACATCCTGTGCGACGTCGACCAGACGGCGAGTCAGATAACCGGAGTCAGCCGTACGCAGTGCCGTGTCGGCCAGCCCTTTCCGTGCACCGTGTGTGGAAATAAAGTATTCCAGCACGGTCAGACCTTCGCGGAAGTTGGATTTAATCGGCAACTCGATGATTCGACCTGACGGGTTGGCCATCAATCCGCGCATACCGGCAAGCTGTGTAATCTGAGAAACGTTACCACGGGCACCGGAATTGGCCATCATGTAAATCGGATTGAAGCGATCCAGTGAACTCATCAAGACTTCGGTGACATCATCTTTGGCTTTACTCCAGATGGAGATGACCCGGTCATAGCGTTCATCTTCCGTAATTAAACCACGGCGGTACTGATTTAACACGTTCTTAACTTTTTTGTCCGCTTCTTCGAGGATCTTCTGCTTCTCATCCGGCACGATAATGTCGGAAACGGCGATCGTAATCCCCGCTTTGGTGGAGTAACTGAATCCGAGTGCTTTGATGTTATCAAGAATAACGGATGTCTGGGTCGTTCCGAAGCGACGGAAACATTCTCCGATAATCGTACCCAGGAAGCCTTTCTTAACAGCATCCTTCACTTCGATTTTTGACACAAAATCCCTGACATCGGCCCCTTTGTCGAAAATAAAGTACTGATCCGGAACCTGTTTCTGCAGGTTTTCCATGGTCGGTTCATTAATAAATGGCAGTTCCGGCGGGAAAATTTCATTGAAAATAATTTTTCCGACGGTAGTAACCAGAAGCGCATCCTTCTGCTTATCTGTAAAAGAAACCTTATTCAAGGACTTGGCCGGGATGGCGATCCGGGCATGAATGTCGATATGTCCATCCGCATAGGCATGGATCGCTTCATTCGGGGAATGGAACACTTTACCTTCCCCGGATGCACCCGGTTTTTCAATGGTCAGATAGTAACTTCCCAAAACCATGTCCTGTGAAGGTGTCACAACCGGCTTTCCATCCTTGGGGTTCAGGATGTTCTGTGCCGCCAGCATCAGAATGCGGGCTTCCGCCTGTGCCTCAGCCGATAGCGGCACGTGAACAGCCATCTGGTCACCATCAAAGTCAGCGTTGTAAGCCGTACATACCAGAGGATGCAGCTTGATGGCACGCCCTTCAACCAGGACCGGCTCAAACGCCTGAATACCGAGACGGTGCAGGGTAGGTGCACGGTTTAAGAGAACCGGATGCTCTTTAATAACTTCTTCAAGAACGTCCCAGACTTCCGGTTGAATCCGTTCCACTTTTCTTTTTGCACTCTTAATATTGTGGGCAAGTCCTTTGTTGACCAGCTCTTTCATGACAAAAGGTTTGAACAGTTCAAGCGCCATTTCTTTAGGCAACCCGCACTGATACATTTTCAAATGCGGCCCGACCACAATAACGGAACGTCCGGAATAGTCGACACGCTTACCGAGCAGGTTCTGACGAAAACGTCCCTGCTTCCCTTTCAACATATGGCTGAGTGATTTAAGCGGCCGGTTTCCAGGTCCGGTAACCGGACGTCCGCGACGACCGTTGTCGATCAGGGCATCGACTGCTTCCTGAAGCATTCTTTTTTCATTTTGTACAATAATATCCGGCGCTCCAAGGTCCAGTAGACGCTTCAACCGGTTATTCCGGTTAATAACACGACGGTAGAGGTCGTTAAGGTCTGACGTCGCAAAACGTCCCCCGTCCAGTTGAACCATCGGACGCAGTTCCGGCGGAATAACCGGTAATACGTCCAGCACCATCCATTCCGGTCTGTTTCCGGAATTGCGGAATGCTTCCACGACTTCAAGGCGCTTGATGGCGCGGTTTCTGCGCTGGCCCTGAGCCGTTTTCAATTCTTCTTTTAACATCTGGACTTCTTTATCCAGATCGATTTCTTCAAGCAACTTTTTGATCGCTTCCGCACCCATTCCTGCCTGAAAAGCATTCCCGTATTTTTCCCGGTAATTCCGGTATTCTTTTTCCGACAAGAGTTGTTTCTTTTCGAGAGGTGTTTCTCCAGGGTCCGTTACCACATAAGATGCAAAATAGATAACCTCTTCCAGGGAACGGGGCGACATATCAAGCACCAGTCCCATACGGCTGGGAATCCCTTTAAAGTACCAGATGTGGGAAACGGGGGCAGCCAGTTCGATGTGCCCCATTCTTTCCCGTCTTACTTTCGCCCGGGTGACTTCAACACCACAGCGATCGCAGACAACACCCTTGTAACGTACGCGCTTATACTTTCCACAGTGGCATTCCCAGTCTTTTGTCGGCCCGAAAATCTTTTCACAAAACAGCCCTTCTTTTTCCGGCTTTAAGGTCCGGTAATTGATCGTTTCCGGCTTTTTCACTTCTCCGCGGGACCAGGAACGAATTTTGTTCGGAGAAGCGAGACCAATTTTCATGTACTCGAAATTGTTTACATCTAGCAAAGGGTCATACCTCCCTGTAGAAACAATGTCTTCAAGCTGAATGAATCACGGGACATTAACTGTCTGTTCCGGTTTCATTCCCCTGCAGATTGAGATTCAGTTTTTCATTGCCATTATCATCGTCATCATCAATTTCTTTCATCTCGATTTCCTGATCGTCCTTGGCCAGAATCTTCACATCCATACCCAGACTCTGAAGTTCTTTGATCAGGACTTTAAACGATTCAGGTACGCCCGGTTCCGGTACGTTCTCATCTTTGACAATCGCTTCGTACGTTTTCACACGACCGACCACATCATCCGATTTGACAGTGAGGATTTCCTGCAGGGTATAGGCTGCACCGTAGGCTTCCAGCGCCCATACCTCCATTTCACCGAAACGCTGTCCACCGAACTGCGCTTTACCTCCAAGCGGTTGCTGCGTAACCAGTGAGTACGGTCCGGTCGAACGAGCATGGATTTTGTCGTCAACCAGGTGAGCCAGTTTAAGCATATAAACACAACCGACGGTGACCCGGTTATCAAAGGGTTCTCCCGTTCTTCCGTCATAGAGAACAGTCTTACCGTCTCTGGGCAGGCCGGCTTCTTCAAGGGCATTGAAAACATCATCTTCATTCGCTCCGTCAAAGACCGGCGTCGCCATATGAATGCCCAGGGATCGGGCTGCCATACCCAGATGTGTTTCCAGTACCTGTCCGATATTCATACGTGACGGTACCCCCAGCGGATTCAGCACGATCTCTACGGGAGTTCCATCCGGCAGGAACGGCATATCTTCTTCCGGAAGGATACGGGCAATAACCCCTTTGTTTCCGTGACGTCCTGCCATCTTATCCCCTTCAGAAATCTTACGTTTCTGGGCGATATAGACCCTTACCAGCTGATTGACGCCCGGCGGCAATTCATCGCCGTTTTCGCGGGTGAAGACTTTAACGTCCACCACAATACCGGATCCACCGTGAGGCGCTCTGAGAGATGTATCCCGAACTTCGCGCGCTTTTTCACCAAAAATGGCGTGGAGCAGACGTTCTTCTGCCGTCAGTTCGGTAACCCCTTTCGGCGTGACTTTACCTACCAGAATGTCACCATCTTTGACTTCTGCACCCACACGGATAATGCCACGTTCATCCAGGTTTTTGAGCGCATCTTCCCCGACGTTGGGAATGTCCCTTGTAATTTCTTCGGGGCCTAATTTGGTATCTCGTGCTTCTGATTCATATTCTTCGATATGAATAGAAGTATAGACGTCTTCTTTGACCAGTTTTTCACTTAATAGAATCGCGTCCTCGTAGTTGTAACCTTCCCAGGTCATAAAGGCGACCAGCACATTCCGTCCCAGTGCCAGCTCTCCTTTTTCCGTTGAAGGTCCATCCGCAATCACTTCACCGGCTTTGATCCGGTCCCCTTTGCGTACAAGCGGACGCTGATTGATGCAGGTACCCTGATTGGAACGGATGAATTTTTGCAGACGATACTGGTCCAGATCACCCTGAACCGTCTTGCCGTCCACTTCTTCCGTGCGGCGAATCCAGATTTCTTTGGCGGTGACCCGCTCGACAATACCGTCATGTTTGGCCACGATAGCCACACCGGAATCTTTCGCCGCCTTGTGTTCAATTCCGGTTCCAACATAGGGAGCCTCCGGAACAAGCAACGGAACAGCCTGCCGCTGCATGTTGGATCCCATCAACGCACGGTTGGCGTCGTCGTTTTCCAGGAACGGAATCAGCGCGGTTGCGACGGAGACCACCTGTTTGGGCGATACATCCATAAAGTCGACTTTGTCCCGCGGTACGGTGAGGACTTCCCCTCTACGGCGACAGATGACCGTTTCATTGACGAATTCCCCATTTTCATTAACCGGTGCATTCGCCTGGGCTATATTGTAGACATCTTCTTCATCGGCTGTCAGGAACACGATTTCGTCCGTGAGACGTCCGGTTTCCGGATCCACTTTGCGGCGCGGCGTTTCAATAAAGCCGTATTCGTTGATACGCGCATACGTGGACAGCGAATTAATCAGACCGATGTTAGGACCTTCAGGCGTTTCGATGGGGCACATTCTGCCGTAGTGAGAATGGTGAACGTCCCGCACTTCGAAGCCGGCTCTTTCACGAGTCAGTCCTCCCGGTCCGAGCGCACTCAGACGACGTTTATGGGTCAGTTCCGCAAGCGGGTTGGTCTGATCCATAAACTGTGACAGCTGACTGCTTCCGAAAAACTCTTTAATGGATGCGATAACCGGGCGAATGTTAATCAGGGCCTGCGGTGTAATCGCGTTGGCATCCTGAATCGACATTCTCTCGCGAACCACCCGTTCCATCCGGGACAGTCCGATACGGAACTGGTTCTGCAACAGCTCACCGACCGAACGCAGACGGCGGTTCCCGAGGTGGTCGATGTCATCCGTGTTACCTACACCGTGCAGCAGATTAATAAAATAGTTGATGGAAGCAATAATATCTGCAGGTGTAATATGTTTCACATTCTTTTCGATAAACCCGTTGGAAATGACTTTAATGATCTTTCCATCTTCATGCGGCGAGAAAATGTTGACGGTCTGCAAACCGATATTTTCATTTTCAACGACCCCGCCACGCGGTTTATATTCATGAAAACCGATTCCTTTTTCAATATAGGGAATCAGGCGATCCAGAATCCGTCTGTCGATGACCTGGCCGGCTTCCGCCAGAATTTCACCCGTTTCCGGGTCCACCAGCGTCTCGGCCAGCCGCTGATTAAACAGACGGTTTTTGATATGAAGTTTCTTGTTTACTTTGTAGCGTCCCACATTGGCCAGATCATAGCGTTTCGGGTCAAAAAAGCGGGATACCAGCAAACTGATTGCATTTTCCACCGTCGGCGGTTCACCGGGGCGCAAACGCTCGTAGATTTCAATCAAAGCTTTTTCCGTTGAATCGGTATTATCTTTTTCAAGCGTATTCTTAATAAACTCTTCTTCACCAAGGAGATCCAGAATCTCCGAATCGGAGCCAAATCCGAGCGCACGCAAAAGTACCGTTACCGGAATTTTTCTGGTACGGTCAATCCGAACATAGATGATATCTTTGGCATCGGTTTCCAGCTCCAGCCATGCTCCCCGGTTGGGGATCACCGTTGCACTGAAATTTTGCTTTCCATTTTTGTCGACTTTGGTGTTAAAATAGACACTGGGAGAACGGACAAGCTGGCTGACAATAACACGCTCAGCACCGTTAATGATAAAAGTCCCCGTATCTGTCATCAGCGGGAAATCTCCCATGAAAACTTCCTGCTCTTTCACTTCGCCGGTTTCCTTGTTGATCAGACGAACTTTGACTCGAAGTGGTGCCGCATAGGTAACATCCCGTTCCTTCGACTCTTCAACCGTGTACTTGGGTTCGCCGAGACTGTAGTCTATAAACTCGAGAACCAAATTGCCAGTGAAATCTTCAATCGGCGAAATGTCTTCAAACATTTCTCTCAGGCCTTCATCCAGGAACCACTGGTAGGACTTCTTCTGAATCTCGATAAGATTGGGGAGGTCTAATACTTCTTGAATTCTTGAATAGCTTCTGCGCTGACGATATCGTCCGCATTCGATCATGTGACCAGCCAAACCCTTTCACCCCTCATACCCGATAAATTTTCTATCTAAACATCCACCTCTTCAAAACAAAAAAGGTCAGATGTCTATCAACAACAATAGAATCAAAAAATATTTTTTAACAAAAAATAAAAATGAGTTCCGGTATACCTCATTTTTTTAACTGGTATTATTTTATAATTATTTCCAATTCGTATATTGATCATTCATATTTTCACTGAACTCCCTTAGAAGGTGATGATCAGGCTGAATGGAGATATTATCATTTTGAGGAAAAAACGTTCAAAGGTGTTGACAGATTGAAAAAAGGGTGTATGACCCTAATCTATCCAGTAGCATTTTTTAACTATATCACTGTCAATATTTAATGTCAAGAAAAAATATTATTTTCTTTTATGACCGTTTAACCGCTTTAAAAACCCGGTACCCCTTGTTTTTGGTCACTTCCTCCACATCATCAAAACAGACCTTCAATTTTTCGTAAGCCGACGGAGCTCCTTGCTTTTTTTGAATGACCACCCATAATTGTCCGCCCGGCTTCAGGTACTGAACTGCCTCTTCAAAGATACGGTGAACCACTTTCTTACCCGCCCGGATGGGAGGATTGGTCAGGATTCTATCGAATGTCCGGCCTTCTGGCACAGCACTGAACAGGTCACTTACCATCGCTTTTGCATTGGCGATCTGATTCAGGCGAATATTTTCTGTGGCCAGCTCCACCGCCCTCTCATTGACATCCACAAGCAGGACTTGCCCCCGGTCAGCCAGGGTCGCAGCCGTAATACCGATCGGACCATAACCACATCCGACATCCAGCACATCGGCATCCCGTGGAATATCCATGCATTCAATCAACGTCACGGATCCGAAATCCACGCGATCCTTTGAAAAAACACCACTGTCCGTCAGGAACGTGTAGGTTTTTCCTCTCAGTTCAAACTCAATTTTGTGGAGATCGTGTCTGACCTCGGGCTTTTTGGAATAATAGTGATTGTTCATGTCTGATCACCATGTTTAATCATGATTTTTGCAACGGAGCTACGGTAAAACGGGCATAAAAGAAAAAAATAGCCTTCATTTTCTATCTGTTTATATTTATGACCGGTTTGATAATGGAAAATGCGGCCCGCTATTTGGCGGACCGCAATCTGCTTCGTTGTATGACTGTGTTACTTCAGTTCAACACTTGCTCCAGCATCTTCAAGTTTCTTCTTCATTTCTTCAGCTTCGTCTTTGGATACTCCTTCTTTAACCGGAGCAGGAGCGCCGTCTACCAGAGCTTTTGCTTCTTTCAATCCAAGACCGGTGATTTCACGAACAGCTTTGATAACGTTGATTTTGGAATCTCCAGCGCTTTCCAGCACAACGTCAAATTCAGTTTTTTCTTCAGCGCCACCAGCAGCTGCACCTGCTCCAGGAGCTGCAGCCATAGCTACGGGAGCCTGAGCACTTACACCAAATTCTTCTTCGAGAGCACTTACCAGTTCAGAAAGTTCCAGTACAGTTAAACCTTTAACTTCTTCAATCAGATTTTGCACTTTTTCACTTGCCATTGTTTAATCCCTCCAAAAAAATTTTCGTTTTGTTTTTCAATTCAAGTGAGCTTACGCTTCAGCTTCCTGCTTTTCCTTAACCGCATTCAACGCATAGACAAGGTTGCGAATGGTACCCTGAAGCACGTTGGCCAGTCCGGAAATCGGTCCGTTCAAGCCACCAAGCACCTGAGCGATAAGGACTTCTCTGGAAGGCAGGTCTGCGAGCGACTTGATTCCATCAACGTCTACAATCTGACCGTTTACAATTCCGGCCTTAATCTCCAGTGCGTCATGTTCCTTACCGAATTCACTGGTGATTTTGGCAGGGGCTACCGCATCTTCAAAACCGAATGCAATCGCGTTCGGACCTGTCAAATACGTGTTAAATTCTTCGTACCCTGCTTCTTTAAAAGCAAATCGCATCATCGTGTTTTTATAAACTTTGTAATCGACATTGGATTCTCTGAATTTCCTTCTTAATTCATCCACCTCATCAACGGTCAGGCCGCGGTAATCAACCAGAACCATCGACTCGGATTTCTCGATCTTTTCCTTGATTTCTTCCACGATTTGCTTCTTTCTCTCAATTGCTGAGCCCAACTGATCCACCTCCTTGCAGTTGCAGGCTGATATATGCATAAGAAAAGGCCTCTCCGCAGACATGGAGAGGCCTGTAACATCCTTGTTATGAATGTTGATGACGTTACCGGTCCCAACCTCGGTAGGAGATTAAGCCTGATCGGCACCTACTGTCTACGGCGAGAAATGTTATGCAGTTTACAAAAGGCAACCAACGGATAGCATCTTACCATTTATATTCCCAAAAGTCAAGACTCGTCATGTCTGATATCAGGAAACTTTGGCTGCGGATACCCGAATACCAGGTCCCATGGTAGAGCTGACGGAAACGCCTTTGATATACGTTCCCTTGGCTGCAGCCGGCTTCGCTTTCAACAACGTCTCCATCAACGTATTGAAGTTATCAACCAGCTTGTCAGTGTCAAAGGATACCTTCCCAATCGGTGCGTGAACATTTCCCGCTTTATCAACGCGGTATTCGATCTTACCCGCCTTGATTTCTTTAACGGCTTTTTCTACCTCAAAGGTAACAGTACCGGTTTTGGGGTTGGGCATTAACCCTTTAGGTCCGAGAACGCGTCCCAGTTTCCCTACTTCACCCATCATATCAGGCGTGGCTACAACAACATCAAAGTCAAACCAGCCCTGATTAATCTTGTTGATGTATTCCTCGTCTCCGACATAATCAGCACCTGCCGCTTCAGCTTCCTTCGCTTTATCACCTTTGGCAAACACGAGCACTTTTTGTGTTTTACCGGTTCCATGCGGAAGGACAACGGCACCGCGAACCTGCTGATCCGCTTTCTTCGGATCGACGCCAAGACGGACCGCAATTTCAACGGTTTCGTCAAACTTCGCAGGAGCTGCTTTTTTGACGAGTTCGATCGCTTCTTTCACATCATATTGACGATCACGATCGATTAATTTCAATGCTTCTTTATATTTTTTTCCTGTCTTCGCCATACTTGAATTCCTCCTTTTAGTGGTCGTAGCGGATTAACCTCCCACGGTTCAAGGCGAACGAACAAACATTAGTCTTCTACGACAATACCCATGCTACGGGCTGTTCCTTCAACCATTCTCATGGCTGCTTCAATGTCGGCTGCGTTCAGGTCTTGCATTTTGGTTTCGGCAATTTCACGTACTTTATCACGCTTGATTGTAGCCACTTTATTCTTGTTCGGCTCGCCGGAGCCGGACTCGATTCCCGCTGCTTTCTTGAGCAGAACGGCAGCAGGCGGAGTTTTGGTGATAAACGTAAAAGAACGGTCTTCAAATACCGTAATCTCTACCGGAATAATCATACCCGCTTGATCCTGGGTACGGGCGTTAAATTCTTTACAAAATCCCATGATATTGATACCAGCCTGACCTAACGCAGGACCAACAGGAGGAGCCGGATTCGCTTTTCCAGCCGGAATTTGCAATTTAACAACATTAATTACCTTTTTAGCCACGTAACACACCTCCTTAATCCAAAATGTGGTGAAACGGGAAAAACCCTCCCACTTGAAGAGAGCGTCCGACCAGGCTCAATCGGATAAAACGGATCATCCTGTTAAAGCCGGGCTCGAACACAGAAATAGAAGCCTATCCGTAAGGAACAGACTCCATTCTCCATTTTAGCATGATTAAATTCATATATGAACCTAAAATCGCTGATACCTGTAAAAGGTACCAACAATGGAGAACCTTTTCCCGAACATGATTAAACTTTCTCAACCTGGTCAAAATCCAATTCAACGGGGGTTTCCCTGCCAAACATATTCACGTGAACTTTCACTTTCTGTTTGTCAGGCAGGATTTCTTCAATCGTCCCGATAAAGTCAGCAAACGGCCCTTCTTTCACTTTAACGCTTTCCTTCAGTTCAAAATCAACCTCAGGTTTCGCCTGTTCAACACCCATCTGTCGAAGGATGGCGTCCACTTCATGCTGCATGAGGGGAGTCGGTTTGGAACCTGAACCGGTTGAACCTACAAAGCCGGTTACACCCGGTGTATTGCGAACCACATACCAGGAATCATCCGTCATGACCATTTCCACCAGAACGTAACCAGGGAAAACTTTCTTGGAGACGGTTTTCTTCTTGCCGTCCTTGTTTTCCACGGTTTCCTCGGTGGGAACCAGTACACGGAAAATCTTATCCTGCATATCCATGGATTCGACTCTTTTTTCCAGATTGGTTTTGACCTTGTTTTCATACCCGGAATAGGTATGAACAACATACCACTGTTTTTCCATTCCTGAGGACAATAGCTGTCCTTCCCCCCCTGTGAAAGATTAACCAAGAATCAGATCAATAATCTGAGAGATTCCGAGATCTAAAACCCAAAAAAAGAGCGCAATCAACGTCACCGTTACAATAACAACGGTTGTGTAACTTACCATCTCTTTTCGGTTGGGCCAGCGGACCTTTTTCAATTCAACCCAGACATCATTGAAAAATGCCGGCCATTTCCTAAAAGTGGCACCAAGCCTGGCCAAGAAACCCACATCAACACCCCCAGTAACTGAACTTACACACGTAAATCGTTATTTCGTTTCGCGATGTAATGTATGACTATTGCAGAACTTGCAATATTTATTCATTTCCAGGCGATCGGGATGTTTACGCTTATTCTTGCTTGTGGTATAGTTTCGCTGTTTGCACTCGGTGCAAGCTAATGTGATAATAACCCGCATGTGTTACACCTCCCACAACTTATATCCCTGGCTTTTTTTATAAAAAAACGTCGAGGAATCCGCTACAAACACGGCTACCCAAATAATTTATCACATGCCTTTTCTATTGTCAACAAAACAAAAGAAAGCCCTGAAACAAGGCTGTCATGTGTGAGAGGCCCGAAATGAAATTATAATTTCCATTTTTGACTGAAACACAGACATTTATTCAATCTGTCGGCGTCTATCCGCAAAATAAAAAACAGGGTCTCCCCTGTCCAGGTCTTTTTAGTTGATTTCGCGAATTTCCAGATAGCGCTCAAGCTTTCGCTTGACCCGCTGCAGGGCATTATCAATCGACTTGACGTGCCTGTTCAAATCGACGGCAATTTCGTGATAGGATCTGCCGTCCAGATAGAGCATCAATACCTGGCGTTCCAAATCACTGAGGATCTCGCCCATCTTGTCTTCAATATCATCAAACTCTTCCTGATTGATAATCAATTCTTCAGGATCCGACACTTTCGTTCCACAGATCACATCCAATAACGTTCGGTCGGAATCTTCGTCATAAATGGGCTTGTCCAGAGATACATATGAGTTCAGAGGGATATGTTTCTGGCGTGTAGCGGTTTTGATGGCCGTGATGATCTGCCGGGTGATGCACAACTCGGCAAACGCCTTGAAAGATGCAAGTTTGTCCCCGCGAAAGTCTCGAATTGACTTGTATAAGCCAATCATGCCCTCCTGTACGATATCTTCCCGATCCGCTCCGATCAAGAAATAAGATCTCGCTTTGGCACGCACGAAGTTTTTATACTTGTTGATCAGATATTCCAGAGCTCCTGAATCTCCTTCGTGCACCAGCTCTACTAAAGCCTCGTCTTCTATGGTGTCGTACCGGATCTGACTTTCTTTCAGGTCCACGCTCACTATCATCCCTCCGCCCTGCTACACAAGCGATAACATTATTATACAGTATAGATAGAATTTACGTCAACCAATCTCTACTTCTGACGACGCCATTTTTCGAAAATTTTTTCAATTTCTTCATTGAGCGGGATTTTATTCTTTTCCGGGGATTCCCGGGTTTCTTTTACTCTGGCACGAATCTGTCTGTCCATATTTTCTACATTGATCAACAATTCTCGTGCAGAAAGGCGCAGGGCTCCCGATCCGAAAATAACATGCTGTTCCGTGTAATCGGAGGTTGCGACATAAATTTGCCTGTGCCGGGCGTTCAATTGTTTTACCAGTTTCTCAATCCGTTCATCCGCCGTTTCATTTTCACGGGTGTAATAGACTTCAAGCCGGTATTCTTTCTGTTTGCGTCCCGCTCCCGGTACCTGATGGGCATCGAAGACCACAATCACTTTCATCCCCGTAAAAGCCTGGTATTCAGCAAGACGGGAAAGCAATTCATCCCGTGCATCCTCCAGACTTTCCTGCTTCAGTTTTTGCAGGGACGGCCACGCCCCTATGATGTTGTACCCGTCTACAATCAGGATGTCTTCTCTCATGGTTCATCAACCATTCTCCAGCGGGTATCGCTGACGATACACTTCATACATCATCAGGGCAGCTGCCACGGACGCATTTAAAGAGGAGACGTTTCCTTTCATTGGCAGGCGGATCAAGAAATCACACTTTTCCCTGACCAGTCTGCTCATTCCTTTGCCTTCACTGCCGATGACAAGGGCCACCGGCATATCATATTTGACTTCCCGGTAATCGTCTTTTGCATCCGCATCGGAACCCACGACCCAGAAGCCTTCTTCTTTCAATTGATCTATCACCCTCGGAATATTGGTAACTCGTGATACCGGGACATACTCAATCGCACCGGCCGATGCTTTCGCCACCACGGAAGTCAGTCCTACCGATCGTCTTTTGGGAATAATGACGCCATGAACACCGACCGCATCTGCTGTTCGGAGGATCGATCCCAGGTTATGGGGATCTTCGAGTTCGTCCAGGATCAATAAAAATGGGGTGTTGTCACTTTCCCGAGCCTGTCTGATCATCTCTTCAAAATCAGCATAATCATAGGAGGAAACCGATGCGGCAACCCCCTGATGAGGCTGACCCGAAGCCAGCTGATCCAGTTTTTTTCGCGGGACATCCTGAACCACGATCCCCTGTTGCCGGGCCAGTTTCAGAATGTCTTTCATCTGGCCCTTCTGGGATCCTTCCCCCACCCATATTTTATTGATGGTTCTGCCTGAACGAAGGGCTTCCAGTACCGGGTTTTTCCCTACTATCCAGTCACTCATGGTCATTCTCCTTGTCTGTCCGATCTTGATTTTCTACGGTTTCAAAAAGCCAGTCCATAATCTGATCAAGCCGCGGCTGGTTCCCCTGCAGATACAGATAACCGATCAAACATTCGAATCCGGTACTTAACCGGTAGTCGGAGACACTCACGTTTTTGGGAACAGTCGCCGACTTGGCGTTTCGCCCTCTTTTGATGATATCCTGTTCATCCTCTGTAAACCGTTCAAATATTTTTCGGACCACGTCAGCCTGCGCTCGTGCCGACACATAACGGATCGCGTCACGATGGAGCCGGTTGGGCCGCACACTTCCTTCGGCAATCAAATGGGAACGGACATAAACTTCCAGAACGGCATCTCCCATATAAGCGAGAGCCAGACTATTGACCAGGCGTGGATTCTCAATCCGTTTTCCCTGCCCGATCATGTTTCCCGTCTCCACCGGACTCCCTGAGGCGTGTCTTCCAGTACAATTCCTTTAGATTTCAGCAGATCCCGAATTTCATCCGCGCGGGCATAATTTTTCTGTATTCTTGCTTCCGTCCGTTCTTCGATCAATTTTTCGATTTCTTCATCCAGTAAGGCTTCGTCCTTATTTTCATTAAATTCCAGTCCCAGCACCCCGGTCAGTTCATGGATCATATCCAGGTAGGCCTGAATGGTCTGCCGGTTCACCTGCGGTCTACGCAGATAGTGATTGGCGTCTTTCACCAGTTCAAAAATAACAGTGATGGCATTGGGGGTATTGAAATCATCGTCCATTTCTGCAATAAACTTTTCTCTGGCTTTCTCTATTTTTTTCTGTTCATCGACATCCAATTCCCCATCCAGAGAGGCCTGTTTGCGGTGCTCCAGATTTTCAATCACATTGGTGATTCGCTCACGCCCTTTCTCCGCCTGTTCCAGTAATTCTTCACTGAAATTAATCGGATGCCGGTAATGGGCAGTCAGCATGAAGAAACGGATCAACTGGGGCGAATACTGCTGGATCAGATCTTTAGCCGTAAGAAAATTACCCAGTGATTTTGACATTTTTTCATTATTGATATTTAGAAATCCGTTATGCAGCCAGTAACGAGCCATCGGTTTTTCCGTCAGGGACTCTGATTGTGCGATCTCATTCTCATGATGCGGAAAGCAGAGATCCGTTCCCCCGGCATGAATGTCAAAAGACTCACCCAGGTACTTCATGGACATGGCCGAACATTCAATGTGCCAGCCGGGCCTCCCTTTTCCCCAGGGGCTGTCCCAGGCGATCTCACCCGGTTTTGCCTTTTTCCACAGGGCAAAATCGAGCGGGTTTTTCTTCTTTTCATTGACATCAATCCGTGCCCCGGCTTTCAGTTCATCAATGTTTTGATGAGACAATTTCCCGTATTCCGGGAATTTTTCCGTGTCGAAGTAGACGTCGCCATCCACTTCATAAGCGACACCCTTATCAACCAGTTGCTTAATAAAAGAAATAATCTCGTCGATATGCTCCGTCACCCTCGGATGCACATCCGCTTTTTTAACACCGAGAGCTTCTGTATCTTCTTGATAGGACGCAATAAATTGGTCGGCAACTTCCGGAACGGTTTTTCCCATATCTTCCGCTGTGCGAATCAATTTATCATCCACATCGGTAAAATTCTGCACATAGGTGACATCATATCCGCGATATTCCAGATACCTGCGAATGACATCAAACACCAGAAACGCCCTGGCGTTCCCGATATGAATATGGTTATAAACCGTGGGGCCGCACACATACATCCGTATTTTTCCCGGCTCCAGCGGCTCCAATTTTTCTTTTTTTCTGGTGAGCGTATTATACAGTTGTATGCTCATTTTCTTTTTTACCCTCCTGCAGTTCCTCAACCTGTCTTTTCAATTGATCAATTTCCTGCTGCATCTTAAGCAACATGTCGGCAACAGGATCCGGCAAATTGACATGATCCAGGTCATCACAGACTCGCTTTCCATCCTGTATCACAATACGTCCCGGAATGCCAACCACCGTCGAGTTTGGAGGCACCTCCTGCAGCACCACCGATCCGGCTCCGATCTTGGAATTATCTCCGATTTTCATGGAACCGAGCACTTTGGCCCCGGTGGCGATCAGGACATTGTTCCCGATAGTGGGATGTCTTTTTCCTTTCTCCTTGCCGGTACCTCCCAGCGTTACATTTTGATAGATCGTCACATTATCTCCGATCTCACATGTTTCTCCGATGACAACACCCATCCCATGATCGATAAAAAGGCCTTTTCCGATTTTGGCGCCGGGGTGTATCTCAATCCCGGTTAAAAAGCGGGCAAATTGTGAAATGATTCTCGCCAGTGTATAAAGCTTTTTGTTCCAGAACCAGTGTGCAATCCGGTAAAACCAGATGGCATGCAGTCCCGAATAGGTCAGGACAACCTCCAGTACATTTCGGGCGGCAGGATCCCGATTAAACACCACCTGAATATCTTGCTTCAATTGGTCAAACATGCTGCTCACCTCTTTCTCCTTTAGGATTCCATAACCCCATGTTTCAAATCCGGCCTGGCCGGTACGTTTATTTTTAATTTAAAAAACCGCCTCCATAGCCCCTTCGCTACAGAGACGGCATGACCGCGGTCCCACTCTGTTTAATCCGAAAATTACTGAATCGGATTCACTCGATCAAGATAACGGCTCAGGCCGGTCAACCCTACTTGAATCAAACGGGGCGTTTTCATCGTTCGGGTCACAGCTCCCGGGTGCATTTCAGAGACCGGAAAAACGGACTGCTTTCAGCCGGTGACAGTCCTCTCTGTTGATTTTCCTGATGCCCCCTACTTTCCCGTTCACAGCTTTTCAATATTTTTTATTATCTTATCATAGTTTTTGCAAGAATACATAATCGGAAGTTTTTTCATTATTTAAGAAACGGTTGCCCGGTCAATCGCCTGTTTCAGGCGTTCCAGCACCTTCTCTTTCCCCAGCATAAACAGGGACTGATTGAGGTCCGGTCCGTGGGTCTGGCCGGTTGCCGCCACACGAATGGGCATAAACAACTTTTTCCCTTTCTGGCCCGTTTCCTTTTGCGTCGCCTTGATTGCCGCTTTAATTTCATCGGGAATGTATGCTTCAACCCCGGTCAGTTTATCATAGAAAGCCCGAAGCACTTCCGGTACCTGTTCTCCGGAGAGAACCTCCTGTGCCTCACCGTCATAGGTGATATCATCTTTAAAAAAGAGGTCAGCCAGTTCGGCAATCTGAGCAGCGTATTCCAGTTGCTCCTGATAAAGCCCAACCAGATTGGTCACCCACTCCCGATCCTTATCTTCCAGTGTATCCGGCAGATAACCTGCCTTCTGCAGATGGGGAATACACAGGTCGACAATTCGCTCCAGAGGCGCTTTTTTAATGTAATAGTTGTTCATCCATTTCAATTTACCGGTATCAAACACGGCCGGACTTTTGTTGACCCGATCCAGAGAGAACTTGTCGATCAGTTCATCCATGCTGAAAATCTCTTCTTCCCCCTCGGGGGCCCACCCAAGCAGAACGAGAAAGTTGATCAGGGCTTCCGGCAGGTAACCCAGTTCTCTATATTGTTCAACAAATTGAATGATCGATTCATCCCGCTTGCTCATCTTCTGCCGTTTCTCATTTAATATCAAAGAAACATGAGCAAATTTCGGCGGTTCCCAGCCGAATGCTTCATAGATCATCAACTGGCGCGGTGTGTTAGACAGATGCTCTTCACCGCGAATGACATGGCTGATCGCCATTAAGTGGTCATCGATCGCAACGGCAAAATTATACGTGGGAATCCCATCCTTTTTGACAATGACAAAATCCCCGATGCCGTTGGATTCAAATGTAACCCGGCCCCGAACCAGATCTTCAACCACATATTCCCGGTCAGCCGGAACATGAAAGCGAATGGTCGGCTTTCGACCTTCCTGTTCATATTTCAGTTTCTGAGCGTCATCCAGTGTACGGCATTTTCCGGAATAACGGGGCATCTCTCCACGTTGCCTTTGCTCTTCCCGTTCAGCCTCCAGTTCTTCTTCCGTACAGTAACAGTAATAGGCTTTGCCTTCCTCGAGCAGTTGATCGACATAGGGCTGGTAAAGATGAAGCCTTTCCATGGATCGATAGGGGCCGTATCCCCCATCTTTATCGATGCTTTCATCCCATTCGATGCCGAGCCATTTTAAATTTTCCAGCTGTTTTTCCGCCGCATCTTCAACATTGCGTTTCTGATCGGTATCTTCAATTCGGACGATGAATTTTCCGTTGTTGCGTCTGGCGATCAGATAGTTGAACAAAGCGGAACGGGCTCCACCGATATGTAAATGTCCGGTCGGACTGGGTGCATATCTGACACGAACCTGTTTTTGATCCGACATGTGAATGCCACCTTTCTTCTCTTCAACTTGGGACAACAAATTCATACGCAAAGTCCATTACATTATAATAACAAAACAATTGCCTGTGCGGCAATGCCCTCTTCCCTGCCGGTAAAACCCAGTTTTTCCGTGGTCGTCGCCTTGATGTTCACCTGGGCCGGGTCACATTCCAGTGTTTCGGCGATGACCTGTTTCATTTGTTCGATATACGGTGCCATTTTCGGCTTCTGTGCGATAATCGTAGCGTCCAGATTTCCCAGGCGATACCCTTTTTGCCGGGCTTTCTCCCACACGCTCGACAGCAGTTTCACACTGTCTGCATCTTTATAGGCCGGGTCATCATCCGGAAAATGTTTGCCGATATCCCCTTCCGCCAGCGCGCCCAGAATGGCATCACTGATCGCATGAAGCAGAACATCGGCATCGGAATGTCCCAGAAGCCCTTTTTCAAAAGGGATTCTGACACCCCCTATAATCAATTCACGTCCGTCTGCAAGTTGATGAACATCAAAACCCTGTCCGATTCTCAAATGGTCCTCTCCCTTTCTTCAATCTTGCTCTGACCGCCGGCGAAGGATAGCTTCCGCCAGTACGAGGTCAGCCGGCGTCGTTAATTTGATGTTTTCTTCTTCACCCTCTATGATTTTAACGGGTTCTCTCGATTTTTCAAGTAACATGGCATCGTCGGTCGCCGTCCATCCGTTCCGCAACGCAACCTCATGCGCTTTAAGGACCACGGGAAGACGAAAAGCTTGTGGGGTTTGTACCGCCCACAAGCTGGTTCGTTCAGGGGTTGATTCTACCCATCCATCCCGATTCACTTGTTTGATCGTATCTTTGACCGGAACTGCCGGGATCACGGCTCCATGCTTCTCAACGCCATCCATAATACGTTCTACCAGAGACGGTGTTAAAAGCGGTCTTGCTCCATCATGAATCAGGACAGAATCAATATCTTTAAAAGCTTTCAGACCGCGATAAACACTTTCCTGGCGCTCGGAACCGCCTGGAACAATCGTGATATCCTGTCTGTCCGGAAAATAAGTGTTCAGTAGTTTCCCTGTCAGATCCTGATCCTCTTCCGCGGTGACAATGACCGTTTCCCGTATCTGAGAAAAACGTAAGAAAACCTGAAGGGAACGAATGAATACCGGAACGTCTCCGATGGAGATAAATTGCTTTTTGGTAGGCATCCCCATCCGCTTTCCACTTCCTGCTGCTGCCAGCAAAACTCCGAATTTCACTGCATCTCTCTCCCAACGATCACGACTGCATCTTAAAGGTATGTTTAAATTTGAATGCTAATTCTTTCTAAAGTGCTTTTTCAAGCATTTTCGGTTTGGCAAAAATCATGCGTCCGGCGGAAGTCTGAAGCACACTGGTGACGAGTACTTCCAGCTCGGAACCGATATGTTCTCTTCCACCTTCAACCACGATCATGGTACCGTCATCGAGATAACCGATACCCTGTCCATGTTCCTTCCCGTCCTTGATGACCTGTACATTCAATTCTTCTCCAGGAAGGACGACCGGTTTGACGGCATTGGCAAGATCATTTATATTTAACACGTCGACACCCTGTAATTCACAGACTTTATTCAGATTAAAATCATTGGTGATCACTTTTCCGTTCAGGACTTTGGCCAGTTTCACCAGTTTACTATCCACTTCCTGAATCTCTTCAAAATCACCTTCATAAATCTCAACTTTCATTTTCAGTTCTTTCTGGATTTTGTTCAGGATGTCCAGTCCGCGGCGTCCCCGATTTCTTTTCAATACATCGGAAGAGTCCGCAATATGTTGAAGTTCCTCCAGAACAAATCCGGGAATAATCAGCGTGCCTTCGATAAAACCGGTCTGGCAGACATCAGCTATACGACCATCGATGATCACACTGGTATCCAGTATTTTGCACTGAGAAGCTTTTTCCTCTTTTTTATTTTTGTCTTTGGATGTGCGACCGAGAGAAAACAGGGACACGATTTCATCCCGTTTGACAACGGCGATATTAAAACCGAGATAACCAAGCAATACCGACAAAAACAACGGTAGAAAATTGCCGACAATCGGTAGTTCAATATTTTGAATCGGAAGATATAATAAAAAAGCAACAATAAGACCAATAATCAAACCCATTGAACCAAACAACACATCCGTGATCGGCAGACGAATTAATCGCTCTTCCCCTCTTCGAATGAAATTTTCCAGCAGATTCGTCAACCAGGATGTTCCCAGAAGAAAAATGGTAGCACCGAGGGCTGCTGTGATATATTTGACTCCGATGATATTTTCACCAAGATTGAGGTATGAATTTAAAAATTCAAACAGGTCAGGCCCATACTGATATCCAAGTCCACCACCCAACAGAAGGAAAAAGATCTGGATGATTCGTTTAATCATAATGTCACCTCCTTTAAATATTATAGACAAATCGAAAAAATAAAAACCGCAAAATTTCATTTTTTAACCAAAAAGATAAAAATAATGTAAAGAAAACCTGGCTCTCGCCAAGCCTCATGCGCAGGCGCAAAGCTTAGTTGCCCTTCTACTATCAAGCTTAAAGATTCATGCATTCAATCGTGTAAAGAAAAGAGCCCCTCAACGAGAAGCTCACCTGTAAAGCTCTCTGTTATCTATTGAATCAGTTCATCAAGCAGACATTCTGCCTGATCCGGGTCGATCCCCTTTACCAGAACGAATTCACTGATCAATATTTGTTTGGCATTGTCCAGCATCTTACGCTCTCCCGTCGACAGACCCTTTTCACGGTCCCGAAGAGTCAGGCTTCGAACAACATAAGCCACATCAAATATATCACCGGTTCTCATCTTGTTCATATTCATTCGATAACGATGGTTCCAGTTTGACGTAATATGCTCATCTTCTGTCCTGAGAAGTTCAATGACTTTTTTCATCGCTTCTTCATCAATAACGGAACGCAATCCGCTTGTCTCCGCTTTAGACAGAGGTATCATGACTTTCATTTCGCCTACTGGCATTCTCATAATGTAATATTTTTTCCGTTCCCCGAGGATTTCTTTTTCTTCAATGGCTTCAATCACACCGGCGCCATGCATGGGATAGACCACTTTATCACCAATTTGGAACAACAAATGCCACCCCCACAACAGTCTGTATTTCCAATATATCACAGAAAAGGGGGTGCTGTCAATATAAATTAAATATATTAGCATACAAGGGGCGCATTCGTCAACAATTTAGTTCCTGTATATGCTATTTTTTCTGGAAAGCATCTCCTGGTTTTATCTGTGAAACAGCTTCCCTTCTTTTCGGCGTCTGTTCCACTTGTTGCGAAGATGATCAACGTTTTTTTTTAACCCGTAAAGCGCATACAGAGCAAGCGGCAGAAAAACGATCTTGGGAAACTGTTCAGGATAACGCAGTGCCACCAGCACAACAGCGACAAAGATAATGGGTGTTATCCAGTAAGCCGCTCTGGGTACCCCAACTTTCTTAAAATTGGGATACTTAATGTTACTCACCATCAACAGCGCGAGTGCGATCATCCCAAGTGCCAGATAAACCGGGGCGAACACTTCATGATAAAGCGCGAGGGTTGCCAGTACACCACCCGCTGCGGTGATCGGCAGTCCGGTGAAATACCCGGGAGTTCCCGACTGAACATTGAAACGGGCAAGCCTCAAGGCACCGCAAATCGGGAATAGAGCCGTTACCAGAATCCCGAAAATATTCATTTCCTGTAATACAACCACATACATGACAAAGGCAGGGGCTACCCCAAAGGTGATCACATCAGACAATGAATCCAACTGTTTGCCGAATTCACTCTGGGTATTGAGCAGTCTGGCCACTCTCCCATCCAGTCCGTCCAGGATCATCCCAAGAATGACCGTTAATGCTGCATAATCCAGATAAAGGGCATTTCCCTGAAAAGCAAGTATTATGGCAACGACACCCAAGAACAGGTTGCCGACAGTAAACAAACTTGGCAATGTTTTAGCCACCATCATGATCCCCCCTGAAAGGTGAAAAAACGGTGATACAAGATCATATAAACCGGAATAATGGCGAGCAAAAGCACGATCTGTACCATATTTTTCTTAAATTAAGAAATTTTATTTTTACAACAGCTTTATTCTATGCAATTTGCAGAACGACTGTCAAATTACTATATGGTTTTTCGTTGATGATTATGTGAATGGATTTCCTGCTATCTAAATATGCCGATCAATAAACACCTGTTCCTGAATGCGTTTCAATCCGTCTTTAATCGCTCTGGCACGCACTTCTCCGATACCGTCCACATCATCCAGTTCTTCAATGGTTGCCATCATAATCCGGGGAAGTGTTTTAAACTGTTCGATCAGGTTATGGATGATTGGAGCCGGCAAACGCGGAATCCGGTGCAAAATCCGGTATCCTCTCGGTGAAACCGGTTCTTCCTGAATGTTTGTGCTGGCCGGGTAACCCAGTAATTTGACAATAAGGGATGAATCCAGCAATTCATCTGAAGAGAGATTCTTCAGGTCTTCCAGCGTCATATCAGGTTGATGGTCCTTGAGATCTTTGGCGTAATCCTTGATCAGCAGATACGCTTCATCTTCAATGTCGCCCACCAGTTCATCCATTTGCATACTGATCAGGCGACCTTCGGTTCCCAGTTCATTAATATAATTCTTGATTTCCGCCTTGATACGCAGAACCATTTCAATCCGTTGAATGACCATGATGACTTCATACAGGGTGACCAGCTCTTCAAACTCAAGGGCGCCCAGATTGGTCAGACTTTGGTCCAGGACGGACTTGTATTTTTCCAGGGTTTGAATCGCCTGATTAGCCTTGGTTAGAATCACCCCGATATCCTTGAGCGCATAACGGAAATTGCCGTGGTACAGGGTAATCACATTTCTTCTCTGGGAAATGGAGATGACTAATTTGCCGGTCTGTTTGGCGACGCGTTCCGCCGTACGATGCCGAATCCCCGTTTCACGTGATGGAATCGACGATGCGGGTAACAACTGCGTGTTGGCATACAGGATTTTTTTACAATCCTCACTTAAAATGATCGCCCCGTCCATTTTCGCCAGTTCATACAGATTGGCCGGTGTAAACTCACAATCGATCGAAAATCCGCCATCGACGATGTCCATGATCGACTGGTCATACCCAACCACAATTAAAGCCCCTGTCTTGGCGCGAAGCACGTTTTCCAGACCTTCCCGGAATTCGGTACCCGGCGCTACAAGTTGCAGGATTTCACTGATGATGTCTTTTTTGTTTCCATCAGCCATTCATGACCCTCCTAACCTATTGCCTCATGCAAAGCATCCTCAACTGTCTGGACTCCTACGATTTCGATTCCGTCAGGAACATCCCATCCATGCATGTTTTTTGCCGGAATAATAGCTCTTTTAAAACCAAGTTTTCTGGCTTCCGTCACCCGCTGTTCAATACGTGAAACCCCGCGCACCTCACCGGTCAGTCCCACTTCACCAATCACGACATCATGGTGACGGGTGGGTTTATCTCGAAAGCTGGAAGCAATACTGACTGCAATGGCCAGATCGATGGCCGGTTCGTCCAGTCTTACACCGCCTGCCACATTGACATAGGCATCCTGATTTTGCAGCAACAACCCGACTCGCTTCTCCAGGACAGCCATCAACAGAGCAATCCGGTTATGGTCCACACCCGTTGCCATTCGACGTGGCGTTCCATAACTGGTAGGGGTGATTAAAGCTTGTAATTCGACAAGGACCGGTCGAGTTCCTTCCATACTTGCCACAACAGTGGAACCCGCAGCCCCTTTTGATCGTTCCGAAAGAAACAGTTCGGAAGGATTGATCACTTCACGCAGCCCTTTTTCTCCCATTTCAAAAATACCGATTTCATTGGTGGACCCGAAACGATTCTTGACTGACCGTAAAATACGATAGGCATGATGGCGTTCTCCTTCAAAATATAAAACGGCGTCCACCATGTGCTCTAAAAGACGTGGCCCGGCGATGGATCCCTGTTTGGTGACATGGCCGACAATCACAATACTGATGCCCTGCCCCTTGGAAATGCGCATAAAATGGGACGTGCTTTCCCGAACCTGCGCGACACTTCCCGGAGCAGACACGATCTCCGGGTGAAAAACCGTTTGAATCGAATCCACGATAACCAGAGACGGTGACAGATCACGTATTTGTTCCTCAATGAATTCGACATTGGTTTCAGCCAAAACATACAGATTGTCATCACGAATATTGAGCCGATCGGCACGAAGCTTGATCTGGCGGGTGGATTCCTCACCGGAAATATATAGCACTTTATGCCCCTGCCTGGCGATTTGATGAGAGACCTGCAGCAATAATGTTGATTTTCCGATTCCAGGATCTCCTCCGACCAGATTGAGTGACCCGGGTACCAGACCACCTCCCAGAACACGATTCAGTTCCATAAATTCCGTATTAATGCGTGGCTGATCCTTTCCTTCCAGGTCCATAATTTTCTGGGCTCTGGCGGAGCGGGCAGGACCGGATCCCCCGTGTGACATGGCTTTGACCCCTTTGACTTCTCTTTCCTCAACCAGACTGTTCCAGTTGTTGCATCCGGGGCATTTTCCCATCCATTTCGGTGATTCATAACCACATTCTTGACATACAAATTTGGTTTTAGTCTTTGCCATCGTTTCCCCTTCTCTTGTCCTATCATTCCTAGTTTTTTACTTTGTCTTGATTTTATCATAAAACGAATGGGATGTACGTAAAAACCCCCGTCACCACAACGGGGGTTTTCGCCAAAACGGCTGCTGATTATACAGAACTTTCAACCGTGGATTTTTTGGTTTTGGAAACGTCCAGTTTTCCATCTTTCACATCAATCAGGACGGTGTCGCCTTTATTAATATTGCCCTGCAGCAGTTCTTCCGACAAACGGTCTTCAATATGCTTCTGAATAGCCCGGCGAAGCGGACGCGCACCGTAGGTCGGATCATAACCTTCTTTGGCCAGGTACTGTTTGGCTTCTTCCGTCAATTCGAAATCGATGTCCTGCTCTCTCAAACGTTTGCGCAATTCTTCCGCCATCAGCGAAACAATTTCCTGAATATGCGCTTCTTCGAGAGAATGGAAGACAATGACTTCGTCGATCCGGTTCAGGAACTCGGGACGGAAGCTTTTCTTCAATTCTTCCATCACACGGCTCTTCATGTCTTCATACGTTTTTTCCGAGCCTCCGGTCATAAATCCAACCGAGGGATTTTTCTTGATGGTTTCAGCACCGACGTTGGATGTCATGATGATGACCGTGTTGCGGAAATCAACAGTCCTTCCTTTGGAATCCGTCAAACGGCCATCTTCGAGAACCTGCAGAAGGATGTTGAATACCTCCGGATGCGCTTTTTCAATCTCATCCAGCAGGATAACCGAGTAAGGCTTACGACGCACTTTTTCCGTCAATTGTCCGCCTTCATCGTACCCGACATATCCCGGAGGCGCTCCCACAAGACGAGCCGTCGAGTGTTTTTCCATATATTCCGACATGTCGATACGGATGGTGGCATCTTCATCGCCAAACAGGGCTTCTGCCAGGGCCCGGGCCAATTCTGTCTTACCGACCCCGGTCGGACCGAGGAATATAAATGATCCGATCGGGCGTTTCGGGTCCTTCAGCCCGGCTCTTGCCCGGCGAACTGCTCTGGATACAGATTTGACGGCCTCTTCCTGTCCGATGACCCGTTTATGCAGAATTTCTTCCATTTTCAACAGGCGGCTGGTTTCTTCTTCTTCCAGTTTTGCAACCGGAATTCCCGTCCAGTTGGCGACCACCTGGGCAATATCTTCCGGGGTCACTTCCGAATCAGTTTGCCCCTGCTTTTCTTTCCACTGGCTTTTGGTCTGCTCCAGCTCTTCACGAAGCTTCTGTTCCGTGTCACGCAGGGAAGCCGCTTTTTCAAATTCCTGGCTTTGTACCGCCGCATCTTTTTCCTTGCGAATTTCCTCCAGTTTTTGCTCCAGTTCTTTCAGGTTAGGCGGCACAGTGAATGATTGCAATCTCACCTTGGAAGCCGCTTCATCAATCAAGTCGATCGCTTTGTCCGGCAGGAATCGATCGGAGATATAACGGTCCGAAAGTTTGACGGCCTGCTCAATAGCTTCATCAGTAATTTTCACCCGGTGATGCGCTTCATAGCGATCGCGCAATCCCTGCAGAATCAGAATCGCTTCATCCGCCGACGGTTCATCCACTTGAATCGGCTGGAACCGGCGTTCTAACGCCGCATCTTTTTCAATATATTTGCGGTATTCATCCAGGGTGGTCGCCCCGATACATTGCAATTCACCACGCGCCAGTGCCGGTTTCAGGATATTGGAGGCATCGATCGCCCCTTCTGCTCCTCCGGCACCGATCAGTGTATGCAACTCATCGATAAACAGAATAATATTGCCGGCCTGACGAATTTCATCCATGATTTTTTTGAGGCGGTCTTCAAATTCACCGCGGTATTTAGTTCCGGCGACAACGGTACCCATATCCAGGGTCATTACCCGCTTGTTGCGGAGAATTTCCGGAATTTCATTGTTGACGATACGCTGCGCCAGCCCTTCGGCAATCGCCGTTTTTCCGACACCGGGTTCTCCGATTAGAACGGGATTGTTTTTGGTACGGCGACTCAGGACCTGAATGACCCGTTCAATCTCTTTTTCCCGGCCGATCACCGGATCCAGGCCTTCCTCACGCGCAATGGCCGTGAGGTCACGCGCCAGGCTATCCAGTGTCGGGGTGTTGGCAGATGCATTGTTTCCACCCTGCTGGTTACCGGACATCGCTTCGTTGCTTCCCAGCAGTTGCAGGACCTGTTGACGCGCCTTGTTGAGGCTGACATCCAGATTGTTCAGCACCCGCGCGGCAACCCCTTCGCCTTCACGAATCAAACCGAGTAAAATATGTTCGGTTCCGACATAAGTATGACCCAGTTTGCGCGCTTCATCCATCGATAATTCAATCACTTTTTTGGCCCGGGGGGTATAGTTGATATTGCTGGGTTGTTCGCCACCCCGGCCGATTAACGCTTCCACTTCTCCCTGAATTTTGTCCAGTCCAAGTCCCAGCGCCTGTAGTGCTTTGGCAGCAATCCCTTCTCCTTCACGAACGAGCCCAAGCAGGATATGTTCGGTTCCGATATTTTTATGCCCTAACCGTACCGCTTCTTCCTGTGCCAGTGCCAGAACCTTCTGGGCCCTCTCCGTAAATCGTCCAAACATCATTATTTACACACCTCCAGATTTAGATCAAAATAAGCATTGTTTCCCCGGTATCAAGAGTGGTGTTCAATCAACAGTCTTTCGCGGATCAATCTGGCCCGCTTCTCATCACGCTGTTCAGGAGTCAATTTCTGGCCGGAATATTGTTGCAAGAATCCCGGCTGCGTCATCACCATCAACTCATTTAAAATATTTGCAGAAACATTGTTGATAATACCCAGGTCAATGCCCAGACGCAGATCAGACAAACGCTGGGCCGCTTCCTTGGATTCGATGACCCGTGCATGCTGCAGAATGCCGTAGGATCGGCAGACCTTATCCTCCAGCACAATTTTTGATTTTTCCATCAATTGTTTTCGGGCCATTCGTTCCTGTTCCACAATTTGTCGCGCCACACTCTCCAGATTATCGATAATCTCCTGTTCCGACTGCCCCAGCGTTACCTGATTGGAGACCTGGAACAGATTTCCCAGCGCTTCACTGCCTTCACCGTAAATCCCTCTGACCACCAGGCCGACCTGGCCGATCGCCGACAGAATCCGGTTCATTTGCTGGGTCATGACCAGGGCGGGCAAGTGCATCATCACTGATGCGCGAATCCCCGTCCCGGCATTGGTGGGACAGCTGGTCAAATACCCTCTCTTTTCATCAAAGGCATAGTCCAATTGTTTTTCAAAGATGTCGTCTATTTTATTGGCCAGATTCCAGGCTTCTTTTAATTGAAATCCGGGGAACAAACACTGGATTCGAATATGATCTTCCTCATTGATCATGATACTGACCGACTCATTGTTACTCAGCAAGACCGCGCCTTTTCGGGACTCTTCGGCCAGATTGGGACTGATCAGGTGTTTCTCGATCAACACCCGTTTTTCCAGATCAGACAGGTCTTCCATTTTCACCAGTTCAAAATCTCCCAGTTGCTGAAACGCCTCCTGCCCGCTTGCTCCGATAACCTTTTCAATCACGGCTTCCAGCTGGCTATCGGTAGCCAGCATGGGGAATGGATGCTCCACCAGATTTCGGGCGATTCGAATTCGGCTGCTGATGACAATATCGGAATCAGGGCCTTTTCCCCGCATCCATTCGCTGACTGCTTCTTTCATAAACCGTTGAAGAGACATGCAGTTCCCTCCTCTTAACCACTCGCGATTTTCTTTTCGAGCTCCCGGATCTGGTCTCTGATTTCGGCTGCACGCTCAAAAGCTTCTTCCTCAATACTGCGTTTCAGTTCATCTTTTAAGGATTGCAGTTCCCTTTTCAGCTTAATCTGTCCCCCGGCACGGGTGGGAACTTTTCCGCTGTGGGTCGTGTTGCCGTGAATGCGCCGAAACAGGGGATCCAGTTTCGGACTGAAGCTTTTGTAACAGTTACTGCAGCCGAACCTGCCGCTTTTGGCAAACTGATTATAGGTCAGTCCGCAGGTTTCACACCGTAACGCACGCTCTGATCGCTCCGGAGCAGTGGGGATATTCTGGTCAAAGTTCATCAGACCCGATAACAAATGATGAATGGAGAAAGCATCCGTGCCCTGATTTAACAAATCACCTTTTTCCTGTGCACACTGTTCACACAGATTCAATTCTGTTTTTTCGCCATTTACAATTTTTGTAAAGTGAAGGGTTGCCGGTCGTTCGCCACATTCCTGGCAACGCATGTTTACTCCCCTCCTTTTTGTGAAAATACAGCTGTGATCATAGCCCGGAGCATTTTGGCACGCAACTGGTCCCGCACCGGAATGCTGAAATGCAGAACCTGTCGGGATACGGCAGATTTCATAATCCGTGCTTCCCGTTCATTGATGATTTTCTCATCCAAAAGACGTTGAATGATGTCCTCCGCTGCGGATTGATTAAGACTGTTGCCGATCAAATCATTAATGACCTGAAACAGATTGGAATGGTCTTCCAGATCTATTTTGCGTATTCGAATGTAGCCGCCGCCTCCCCGTTTACTTTCCACAATGTAGCCTTTTTCAAGCGTAAACCGGGTACTGATCACATAATTGATCTGCGATGGGACACATTCGAATTTGCCGGCAATATCATTGCGTTGTATCTCAATATAACCATTCTGGCTCTCTTCTATAATTTGTTTGAGATGATGCTCGATGATATCGGAAATATTCCGCATGTTACACCCCCCAAAACACACCGATTGACTTTGACTTTCTTTGACTTTTCTTGATTTTCATTATAATGCGTTTTCACGATTTTCGCAACCTATTAAGGTATTTTTGCCAATTTTCATGCTTTCAATCGGGGAAAAGAAAAACAGCCTGTTTTAATGCAGCTGGCTGTTTTTAATACGTTTTTGATATTCCAGTACAGGGGGGATCATATCGGCAAACCTCTCGATCAGAAGATCAGCCTCTTTGATTTCGTCCGGAGAAGAAAAGCCGAACCGGCAACCAACGGTAAACAGGTGATTGGCACGCCCCGCCTCAATGTCAGAGCTGCGGTCCCCTACCATCACACCGTTTTCGATATGATAGTCCCGTATCAGCCGGGCCACTAGCTGATCTTTGGAGCGGGTCTGAAATCGGCCGGCACTGTAAAAATCCTTGAAATAACTCTCAATATCCATATGGCGGGCAACTGAACGGATGTACTCATCCAGGCCGTTACTGGCAATAAATAATGGGATTCCCTCCCGTTCAAACCGGGTCAGTGTGTCCACGACACCGGGATAAAGAGACCCGTTGCCCTTCCCGAGTTCGTCAATTTCATATTCCAACATCAGCCGGTCCGCCTTTGACCTTATCTCAGCCGATTCATCCGGAAACAATGTCTGCCAGATTTGTTCCATCGTCATACCGAAAACACTTTTAATCTCCTGATCACTCGGGGACTTTCCTTTGATCAGCCCTTCTTCCTTCATATGCTCGAAAGTCCGACGAAATGCCCTGACAGCGACCTGTTCCGTCTGAAAAAGGGTGCCGTCCATATCAAATATGACGGCAAACGGGATCGGCTGGTTCATGATGTCATCCTCCAGTTCAGTCTTTTATGAGAACAGTATTCCTTATTTATTTTTTCGACATGCGCTTGCTCTTTCCTTTTTTTCAGTTACAAAACCTGGCTTAAAAATTGTTGCGTTCTGGGGTTTTGCGGATTAGAGAATATGTGTTCCGGATCGCCCTCTTCAATGATACGGCCCTGATCCATCACCACCACTTTATCCGCCATTTCCCGTGCAAATCCCATTTCATGCGTGACCACCACCATGGTCATCCCTTCACGCGCCAGGTTTTTCATCGCCTGCAAAACTTCCCCCACCAGTTCGGGGTCGAGCGCGGATGTCGGTTCATCAAACAGCATGATATCCGGTTTCATGGCAAGGGCCCGTGCAATTGCCACCCGTTGCTTCTGGCCGCCGGACAAATGGGACGGGTAAGCTTCCGCCTTATCTTCAAGCCCTACCTTTTGCAACAGATCCTTCGCCTGTTTAATCGCTTCATTTTTGTCTATCTTTTTAACATGGACCGGAGCCTCAATAACGTTCTCCAGTACATTCATATGTGGAAACAGGTTAAAATGTTGAAATACCATTCCCACGTTTTCCCGTATTTTGTTGAGGTTGACCTGATCAGGCTCAATTAATTCGCCATTAATATAAATGCTTCCGCTGTCCTTCATCTCCAGAAAATTGAGACACCGAAGCAGGGTACTTTTGCCAGATCCGCTTGCTCCGATGAGTACCACGACTTCCCGTTCATTGACGTTAAAATCCACATCTTTCAATACATGCAGCTCTCCAAAATATTTGTTTAGTTTCTGCACTTCAATCATTGGCTTCACCCTCTGCTTTTTTCAACATCCAGCCGTTTTTCCAGCCGGCTGACCAGGTAAGAGAAAATCATGACAATCACGAGGTAATAAAAACCGGCTACAGCGTATGTCGATAACATTTTTAACGAAGCTGCTGCTTCACTGAGTGCTGTTCCCCAGATCTCATTCATTCCGATGTAAGCAACCAGTGACGAATCTTTCAGACCGATGATAAACTGATTTCCAAGAGGAGGGATGGCTCTTTTAAAAGCCTGAGGAAGAATGATACGCCTCATCGCAAGAAAATAGGACATGCCCAGGGAGCGGGCCGCTTCCATCTGCCCTTTATCAATGGACTGGATGGTGCCGCGGAAAATCTCCGTAATATACGCCCCGTTGTGAATGGCCAAACCGAGAGCGCCGGCCCAGAATCCGGACAGGGCAACCAGTTTATAGATTCCATAATATAAAACAAATATCTGCACAATCAGTGGCGTTCCCCGAATGATGGTGATATACACATTGGCAATCCCATTTAACAGTCGCGAACTGGAAATCTTGAAAAAGGCAAAAATAAGACCGATAAACACACCGATAATTAATGATGTTGCCGTCACTCTAATCGTTAACCAGGTTGCCGTGACAAAAAAAGACTTTGTTTCCCAGAATACCTCAAATAATTCCAAGTGTCCTGTCACCTCGATTCCCGTTTAGAAAAAGAGAGTGCGCTCAGCCGGGCGCACCTCTTTTTATATTTATAAAATTAAATTCCCGATTTACTTGGCGTATTCTTCACCCAGAATACTGCGTCCGAACCATTTTTTGCTGATTTCTTCATAGGTGCCGTCTTCGATCATGGATTCGAGCGCTTTATTAATGTTTTCAAGTAAGGCTTCATCTTCTTTGCGAACAGCGATTCCCATTTCATCCACCCACAGCGGTTCGCCAACGTCTTTGATGTCGACTGCTCCTTCCTTGATCATGCGAAGTCCTACCATCTGATCGGTGATGACGGCATCAATTCGTCCGGACGGAAGGTCGTTCAGAGCGGTCAGATCACTGTCATATTCCTTCACCTGATCCGTGTACTCCATCGCCACGTCTTTAAACGTACTGGCTTTAACAACGCCGATCACTTTTCCCTTGAGGTCATCCGCCGATTTGATTTCATCATTGTCGGCGCTTACAAAAATCTGGGCGCCTGAACGGTAATAGGGACGGGAAAAATTAACCTTTTCCAGTCTCTCTTCGGTGATCGCCATACTTCCAATAATTGCATCATACTTGTTGGTGGTTAATCCCGGAATGATTGATTCCCAGGGGTTCGTCACCGGGTCTGGTTCCATGCCCATACGTTTGGCAATTTCTGTTCCGATCTCCACATCAAATCCGACCAGTTCACCATCTTCTTTAAAATTGAATGGCTTGTACAGGCCACTCATAGCAAAAGAGAATGTTTCTTTCTCTCCGCCCGAACCGGAAGGTTCTTCCGAGGTGCCGCAACCTGCTGTAAAAACGGATAATAACAGTACTAGACTTAAAATAGCCAGCCATGATTTTCTCATGCAATTGGGTCCCCCTTTTTTTTAATATACTTATGAATTTGAAATCTTATTATTATTATAAATATTTATACGATACGTACCTATTCGCCCTGTTGACCGAAGATAGACTTGTTATTTTGTACATGTTGTATAATTGAGTCTTTCGTGAAAAAAAATCCGGATACTCTCTCTTGATGAAGAGATAGGAGTATCCGGATTTTCTCCTCCAGGACCTCATATCCTGCTGAAAACAGGATTTGATTTTGCCTTCCGGCAATCGTGATCAGGAATCGTGCCGTTCCCTCATCAGCGGGAATAAAAGGACGTCCCGAATAGAAGGTTGATCGGTCAGCAACATGACCAGCCGGTCAATCCCGATGCCGAGACCACCTGTAGGCGGCATCCCGTACTCAAGGGATTCAAGGAAATCTTCATCCAGCATATGCGCCTCATCGTTTCCAGCTTCTCTTTCTTTCAGTTGCGCTTCAAAACGGCTGCGCTGATCGATCGGATCGTTTAATTCTGTAAAGGCATTGGCATGTTCCCGACCGACAATAAACAACTCAAAGCGATCGGTGAAACGGGGATCTTCCTCGTTTTTCTTGGCCAGCGGCGAAATGGCCACCGGATGTCCATACACAAATGTCGGCTGGATTAACTTGTGTTCCACTTTCTGTTCAAAGAATTCATTGACAATATGACCGAAGGTCATATGGTCCTCGATTTCAACCCCATGTTCTCCGGCAAGCCGGCGTGCTTCATCATCGCTCATCTCTTGCCAGAAGTCGACACCGGTCTCTTCCTTGATCAGGTCCACCATATGGACCCGATTCCACGGCGGCGTTAAATCCACTTCCTGACCCTGGTATGTCAATTTTTTCGTACCCAGTACGTCCTGTGCGACATGGGCAATCAGGTTTTCCGTCAGTGCCATGATGTCATGAAAATCAACGTAGGCTTCATAGAGTTCAAGCATCGTAAACTCGGGATTATGCCGTGTAGATATTCCCTCGTTACGGAAGACTCGTCCGATCTCATAGACTTTTTCCATCCCGCCGACAATCAAACGCTTCAGGTGCAATTCGATGGCGATCCGCATATACAACTGCATGTCCAACGCATTGTGCTGCGTAATAAATGGACGGGCAGCAGCACCACCCGCTATCGCATGCATGGTCGGCGTCTCCACTTCCAGGTATCCTCTGTCATCGAGATACCGGCGCATGGATTGCAAGATACGGCTGCGGGTGATAAAGGTTTCTTTAACGTCCGGGTTGACGATTAAGTCAAGGTAACGCTTGCGGTAACGAAGCTCCACATCCTTGAGACCGTGAAACTTCTCCGGAAGGGGACGCAAGGACTTGGTCAACAGCACAAATTCCTGTGCCTTGACACTGGTTTCACCCCGTTTGGTTTTAAAAACAATCCCTTTTAGCCCGACGATGTCTCCGATATCACACTGTTCGAAAACCTGATAGGCTTCTTCGCCGACCTGATCGAGACGCACATAGATCTGAACCCGTCCGCTGCGGTCCTGAATGTGGGCAAAACCGGCTTTTCCGTGACCGCGTTTGGCCATGATCCGACCGGCAACTGACGCTTCCGGCTTCAGCTCTTCCAGCTCTTCTTTTGAAAGGTGATCATATTTTTCCAGAATGTCAGCAGCAGAATGTGTCCGTTCAAATTTTTTTCCGAACGGGTCAATCCCTTTTTCTTTTAATTCTTTCAGTTTTTCTCTTCTGATCTGCAGTAGTTCGTTTAATTCCGCATCTCCTGAACCTGACACAACCAATCAACTCCTAACACAAAACTAATCCGTCAGCTTAATGTCGAGAATCTCATATTGAATCACGCCGTCCGGCACATTGACATCCACGACGTCTCCAACTTTTCGTCCCAGCAACGCCTGGCCGACCGGAGACTCATTGGAGATCTTGTTGTTTACCGGATCCGATTCAGCTGAACCAACAATAGTATACTCTACTTCGTCCCCAAACTCCAAGTCTTTTAATGTGACGGTCGCACCGACACTGACCACGCCGATATCCACTTCGTCGCCCTGAATGACGCGGGCATTGCGCAGCATTTTTTCCAGTGTTATAATGCGCCCTTCGATAAACGCCTGTTCATTCTTCGCTTCTTCGTATTCCGAGTTTTCACTTATATCTCCAAAGCTGATTGCTTCTTTAATTCGTTCGGCAACTTCTCTTCTTTTGACACTCTTTAATTGTTCTAATTCCTCCTCCAGCTTTTTTAAACCTCCAGGTGTCAAAATGACTTCTTTTTCAGACATATTCATTCCCCCGTTGATTAAGATAATCGCCCATATTACCCTAGGATTATATGATGTAAGCGCTTTTCTTATTCGATACTATGCAGGAAAATCCTTTGTAGATACACGTTTTTTGTCAAATCGACAGGTACACATGACAGGTAATATGGTATCACAATAAATACAGAAAACTGCCAGCCGGCGGCCAGCAGCAGCGTGACGTCAGTCATCTCCTGGCATACTATTTATTTTTTCTGATAGTTTACCACGAAGTGATCAAATTGGCTACACCTTATTTGTCATTCGTTGCCATTTTTAAATCTTTACGTATTATATGGGAACGGGATGGGGTTGTCAACATTACTGGACGGCTGTCACCGTCTCCTTTTCCTTTTCTGCCTGTTCCACATATTCCATCAGGACCTTTTTCATCCCTTCCCGGGTTTCCTGCTGATTGATCCGATCCCGGAACCTGGCAGCCCCTTTTAACCCTTTCAGGTACCAGGCTGCATGTTTGCGCATTTCCAGAACGCCCACTTTTTCACCTTTAAGTTGAATCAGGCGATCCATATGCAATAACGCAACATCAACCTTTTCACGCGGCGTCGGTTCGGGGAGGAGTTCCCCTTTTGTCAGGTAATGAACGGTCCGATACAGGATCCAGGGATTTCCCAGTGCCGCACGGCCAATCATGACACCGTCACAGCCGGTTTCATCCAGCATTCTTTTGGCATCTTCCGGTGTAAACACGTCTCCGTTTCCAATAACAGGAATATCAACCGCCTGTTTGACCTGGCGAATTATATCCCAGTTTGCCTGACCTGTATACATCTGTTCCCGGGTTCGACCATGTACTGTGACGGCCTGACCCCCGGCGCGTTCTACCGCCCGGGCATTATCCACCGCATAGATGTGCTCATCATCCCAGCCCATCCTCATCTTAACGGTAACCGGTTTTTCGACAGCCTCTACAACAGCTGATACCATTTCTTCAATTTTCGACGGATCCAGCAGCCATCTGGCACCGGCGTCACATTTCGTCACTTTGGGAACGGGACACCCCATATTAATGTCGATAATGTCTGCATTGGTATTTTGGTCTACATACCGGGCTGCTTCTACAAGCGTTTCCCGGTCACCACCGAAAATTTGCAGGCTCAACGGCCTTTCCCGTTCATCCACATATAACATTTTCATCGTTCGCTTGTTCCTGTGCAGAATCGCTTTATCACTCACCATTTCGGCACAGACAAGTCCGCAGCCGAATTCTCTGGCAATCAGCCGGAATGCCGGATTACAAACACCGGCCATCGGTGCCAGCACGACGTTGTTTTCCAGTTGAACCGGACCTATTTTCAATTCGGCCACCTCCTTCTATATTACGATTCAATATCGCAGAGTTCTTCGTAACTGACTTCCAGGATATCCGCAATACGGCGAAGAATTTTTTCATCCGGCTCGGTCATACCTCTTTCAATGGTTCCCAGCACGGAGATGGAAATTCCCAGCTTATCTGCGAGGTCCTGTTGCGTATATCGTTTCAATTTTCGATATGACCGAATACGGTACCCCATTCGATGCGCTTCCATAACCTCACCCCATCCTTGTTTTTTAATTTATTTAAAAGGATTAAGGGAGTTTCGATTGTTCCCGGAAGTACTTGATGTCCAGCAATTTCAGAAAGCGGAACAATAACAAAGGCCCTTTCCTTCATGCGTGGATGGGGAATCGTCAGTTCCCCGTCCTGATAAATCATTGTACCATATAAAAGAATATCGATATCCAGGGTCCTCGGACCCCAGCGTACTTCCCGCGTTCGTCCCAGTTGACGCTCAATATCCTGGATGGCAGCAAGCAACTGGATCGGAGGCAATGACGTCCGAATCCGGACCACCATGTTTAAAAAGGGGGGTTGATCGGTATATCCCACCGGATCGGTTTCATAGACCGAGGACCAGTCCGATACCTGAATCTGTTGATGTTCCTGCAATAATCGGATACCTTCGGTCAGATAGTGTAACCGATCTCCCAAATTGGAGCCCAGCCCCAGTATACTTATTTCCATATTATCGCCCTTTTTTCCTGCTGATTTCCACCCCGACAGACTGGTAATGTCCGGGAATCGGAGGATCCGGCTTTATCACACGGACCATCACCTCTTCAACGGGATCAAATTGGCCCAGAATGGCCTGTGCAATTTTCTCGCACAGTGTTTCCACCAGCTGGCAGGGCGGCCCTTCCATAATTTTTTGGGTCGTGTCATAAATATCGGCATAATTGACGGTATCGTTTAGATCATCGGTTTTGGCTGCCAGCGACAGGTCCAGGCTCAACTCCAGGTCCACCAGAAAACGCTGTCCCAGTCTGTTTTCTTCGCCATAAACCCCGTGATATCCGTAAAACTCCATACGATTAAAATAGATCTTATCCATGACCGGGTGTCACTCCTTCTTGATCCCAGTTTAGCATGGCATCCATCATTCGGCTTAAACGTACATGTTCTTTGACATCATGGACCCTTATGATTTTACAGCCTTTTGTGATACCGAGGGCAGATGTAGCCAGGGTTCCTTCAAGCCTGTCATCTTCGGGAAGATTAAGCACACGCCCGATCATAGACTTGCGGGACGTTCCAAGAAGTACGGGATAACCCAGCCCGGTTATTTCATCCAGTTTGGCCATGATTTCAAGATTGTGTTCTTTTGTCTTGGCAAACCCAATGCCCGGGTCAAGTATAATATTGTGATCATCAACGCCGGCCTCTCTGGCAATCCGCACACTTTCCCGCAAGTCGCGGATCAAATCGGACATGAGATCGCTGTATTCCATATCGTCACGATTATGCATCAGGATAACCGGCACCTGGTATTCCGCAGCCACATTGGCCATGTTGGTGTCTGCCTTGAAACCCCAGACATCGTTGATGATACCGGCACCTGCTTCGATGGCCTGACGGGCCACTTCCGCTTTATACGTGTCGATGGAGATCGGAATGCGTAATTTTTGGGAGAGCATCTTGATTACCGGAATCACTCTTTGCAGTTCTTCTTCCTGCGAAACCTTTTCCGCTCCGGGGCGGGTTGATTCTCCGCCGATATCGATGATGTCCGCCCCCTGTTCCTCCATCTCCAGCGCGTGCCGAACCGCCTGTTCCGGATCAAAATACTTCCCACCGTCCGAAAATGAGTCAGGCGTTACATTTAATATGCCCATCACCAGTGTCTTTTCACCAACCACCAGTTCTTTGCCTCTGCATGACAGGCGACGTACCCGGTCTTTTCGGTCAGATTGATACAAAAGGGCTTCAATTTCCTGCCCCAGTTTTTTAATACCGAATGGCTGCACTTTAAATTTCTTTAGAATGTCCTGAAATTGCCGGCGTGTCGCAATCAGGTGGAGAGAAGAAGGGCCCGCTGAGAGGTTTGCCACATCTTTATGTACAACGGCATCTCCCCCGCGGGCGAGCATTTCCTGCTTGATGATATTGGCTGCTTTTAATGACACATTCTCGACTTTAATAATCCGCAAATCACCTTTGGGAGCCATTAATTGAATGCCTCCCCTGTCCGCCCCGATTTTTTCCATTTCCCTGGTCAATTCCTCACGGGAATCCGGGTACAGAAAATGCGGATTAAATTTCCATTCCAGCATTTCCATCGCTTCCACCCCGATATCTAAAAGAGTACGGTTCTGTATCAACCGGTCGTTTTATAGGGTTCATCCTGATGATAACAGGATATAAAATTAGACAATATCTGTTTTCCATAGTCGGTCATGATTGATTCTGGATGAAACTGAACGCCTTCAACAGGCAAAGACACATGTCGGATTGCCATAATCTCCCCTGCTTCCGTCCAGGCCGAAATTTCAAATGACTCGGGCAGGCTTTCCCGCTCCACAATCAGCGAGTGATAACGGGTCGCCCTGAAAGGGGAGGGAATATCTGAAAAAATCTGTTTTCCATCATGATAAATCTGAGAAACCTTGCCATGCATCAATCGGTCAGCCCGTATAATGTTGGCTCCGAATGCCTGAGCGATTGATTGATGGCCCAGGCAGACACCAAGGATCGGTATTTTGCCTGAAAAATGACGGACCACTTCCAGACTGATGCCTGCTTCATCCGGGGTGCAGGGTCCGGGAGACAGAATGATGGATCCCGGTGACATCGTTTCAATCTCCTCGATTGAGATGCGGTCATTCCGGAATGTTCTGACATCATGTCCCATTTCCCCGACATACTGCACAAGATTAAATGTAAATGAATCGTAATTATCAATAACGATGATCATGTCTCATCTCTCCTCTTCTCAGCTCGTCTAGCCTGATTTAGAATCGGACTCATTCATTGTACCACATTTTTTACATAAAAAAACAGATGCCCGTTTTATGGGGCACCTGATCACAGCTTTATTCGTCGAATTGATAGAGCGGAGTGCTGAGATAACGCTCACCATTACTCGGTATGACCGCTACTACTTTTTTACCTTCGCCCAGTTTCCGTGCGATCTGAAGGGCAGCATAAACATTGGCGCCTGAAGAAATACCACCCAGAATACCTTCTTCCCGTGCCATCCTTCTTGCTGTTTCAAAAGCGTCATCCGTACTGACCGGAATCACTTCATCGTAGATTTTCGTATCCAGAATTCCGGGGATAAAATTGGCACCGATTCCCTGAATCTTATGCGGCCCTGGCTTTCCTCCCGATAAAATCGGAGAATCTTTCGGTTCAACGGCGGCAAGGTGAATGTCAGGAAAATGTTCTTTGAGTACTTTTCCGGCACCCGTAATGGTTCCACCGGTACCCACCCCGGCAACAAAGGCGTCGATGCCTCCGATTTCTTTTCCCTGCTCCACCAGTTCAGGACCGGTAGTCTCGGCATGAATTTTGGGATTGGACGGATTTTCAAACTGCTGGGGCATAAAATACCCGTTTTTCTCGGCCAGTTCCTCTGCTTTTTGCACAGCACCTCTCATTCCTTCGGAACCCGGAGTCAGGACGAGTTCAGCGCCGTAAGCTTTAAGCAGATTACGTCGTTCCATACTCATGGTTTCCGGCATGACCAGGATACTTTTGTATCCTTTCGCCGCAGCCACCATCGCAAGCCCGATTCCTGTATTCCCACTGGTGGGTTCAATGATGGTATCCCCCGGTTTGATCTTGCCTTCTTTCTCTGCATCCTCAATCATGGACAGTGCGATCCGGTCCTTAACACTGCTGCCCGGGTTGAAAAATTCCAGCTTGACATAGACATCAGCGCTTCCGTCTTCCGTGATTCGGTTCAGTTTGACCAGAGGCGTCTGGCCAATCAAGTCAACGATCGATTTTGCCACTCTCATAGGAACACCCTCTTTTTAATACCGAGTATTTCGATAGGATTTTACGGAAATTATACCAGACACTTGCCATCCTGTCAACATCGGGGCAGTTGGCCATTATGGCCCATCAGCTGAATCAATCAGAATTTGAACGCCTGCCTGTTCCCGGAGATGCTGCAGGATTTCAGGTATGGGGTCCGCCTGCTGAAAAGCCAGTTCGCGACGAATGTCCCGCTTGACTTCACTTAATGGCTTTTGACGTTCTTCAGTACGTTCCGTAACCTGAATCACGGCGTAACCATATTCGGTCTGAATCGGACCACTGATTTCTCCAACTTCAGCCTCAAAGGCTTCCTCCAGAATCTGCGGATCGATATATGTATCATCCCGGGTTACCCAGCCGATTTCACCGCCATCCCCCAAATCCAGTACATCCGCTTGCCTTTCCTGAATCAGGGAAGAGAAGCTGGTGCCGCCTTCCAGTTCCCCGATCATTTCTTCCGCTTCTTCTTCTGTACTGGCTACAACGAGGTATAAATAGACGCGGGCCGGATCCTTATACAACGCTTTGTTCTGCTCATAGTATTTTTCAATCTCCGCATCGGTAATATGCACATCTTTCATCGCCAATTCCTCAAGAAGCATGGAATATCTCAATTCTTCTTCAATTTGCTCCTGTGTCATTCCCATCTGTTCCGCAAATGCGCCCGGATCTTCACTATTATATTTTTCCTGTAAATTGGCCATTTCCAGTTTTATTTCGTCCTCGGTAACCTGAATCCCCAGTCGTTCCGCTTCCTGATAAACCAGTAAATGATCGATCATTTTCTGTAAAACTGTTTCACCGTGCTGCTTTTTTAATTCTTCTACCCATTCACTGTCGTAGATGGGCTGATCTCCGACCATCGCTACCACACGCTGCTCCTGATTTTCTTCCTGGCGAATCAGGAAAAACGCAAGCATCAGTACTGTAACAGCACCGACGATTGCCCACAACCATTTTTTGCTCATTTCCGGTTCCCCCTCTGACTATTCGCCCTGTTCCTTTTTCATGTTTTGCAGGAGATTTTCCAGCTCGTCCCGCTCCAGAATATATTGTTCATTGCAGAAATGGCAGGTCACTTCTGCCTGTCCCTGTTCCTCCAGCAGTTTTTCCACTTCTTCCACTCCGAGACTGATCAGTGCACCCTCTACCTTCTCTTTACTACAATGACAGGAAAACGTGATCGCTTTGGTCTCCAGAATGTGAGGTTTCTGTCCCAAAATGTCTTCGAGCATTTCTTCGGGCGTTAATCCCTGTTCAATCAGGGTCGAAATCGGCCTCATTTCTTTCAGGCGTTCTTCAAGCAACGTGATGATCGGGTCTGCCACATCCGGCAGTAACTGGATGATGAACCCTCCGGATGCTTTGACAGAATGGTCGGGATTAACGAGAACTCCCAGTCCTACAGCAGAACGGGTCTGTTCGGACACGGCAAAATAATAGGTAAAATCATCTCCCAGCTCGCCTGAAACAAGCGGCACACTACCATGGTAAGGCTCTTTCATCCCCAGATCCTTGATGACGGTCAGTGTCCCCTGCCGGCCCACAGCGCCCGCCACATCCAGTTTTCCCTGCTTGTTTTTCGGAAGGTGTACATAGGGATTGGCGGCATATCCCTTTACTTCTCCCTTTGCATTCGCATCGACAATGATATGTTTCATGGGGCCGTTTCCCCGGATTTGAATCGTCAATGATTCATTTCCTTTCAACATGGAACCCATCATGGCTCCTGCTGTGACAGCTCGACCCATTGCCGCAGCTGCTGTTGGCAACATGTTATGGCGCCGCCTGATTTCTTCTGCCAGCTGTGTGGTTCGTGCTGCAAAAACACGTACCTGCTTGTCAAAAGCGGTTCCTCTAACCAGATAATCTTTCATATTACATCCTCCTGCCTGTTTTTCACCAGGTTGTTACTGGTTACGCTCATAGATAATCTGCAACCCTTTCAATGTCAGTAACGGATCCAGATGATCAATCAACGGAGACTCTTCACAAATTAACCGTGCCAGACCTCCAGTGGCAACAACCACCGGTTCTTTCGGTAATGCTTCTTCTTTCATGCGACTGACAATCCCTTCAACCTGACCGAGAAACCCGTAAAATATGCCGGATTGCATCGAATTGACCGTATTTTTTCCCACAACATGGTCGGGTTTGACAATTTCAATGCGCGGTAATTTTGACGCCTTGCTGTACAGCGCTTCCGTTGCGATATTAATTCCGGGAGCAATGACGCCCCCCATGTAACTTCCACTCTCATCAATATAACAAAAAGTGGTGGCCGTACCAAAATCAACAATAATGAGGGGAGATCCGTAATAATACACTCCGGCTACGGCATTCACAATGCGATCCGCTCCAACTTCACGCGGGTTTTCATATTTGATGTTGAGCCCGGTTTTAATACCCGGGCCAACAATCAAAGGTTTTTGTTTTAAATATTTTTTGCTCAATTTTTCCAGTACAAACATTAATGGAGGGACAACGGATGAGATAATAACTCCTTCGATCTGTTCAAACGTAATTCCGACATCGTGAAATAAATTTTTTATCAACATGCCGTATTCATCTTCCGTCTGATTGCGGTTGGTTGTAATACGCCAGTGATGCTTCAGGGTTTTTCCTTCATAAACACCCATGACAATATTGGTATTTCCAACATCCATGACAAGAATCATAATAAGTCACACCTTCCTCACGATTTGCGAATGATTATAGCGGAAGAGAAGGAATATTGCCGGCCATTGTCGAAACTGTTAATCATCAACCAGTACGGGAGGGCAACATGAATTCGTTTATCAACATCCATAGAAAAAACCCGCTGATTCCTTTCGTTATTACTCTAGCTTCCATATTCATTATCATCGGTCTCATTATTTTATCGATCTCGACGTCAAAAGGGAACCTCGGAGAATCTCTCGCTTCCCTTTCCACAAAAAAAGCATACACTTTTTCTCATCTTCAAACAACTGTCTTTGACTCCCTGGAATTGGACTGGGAGGAACCGATCACCGTCATTCCCCTTTATGACCCCCAGTCGATGCTGCAGGGGCTTGTGGTCGTGGGTAACGGAAACGCCCGGCTGCTATCTCCGGATGAAGAACTGAACACGGAATATGCACTTACCGGTGCATACATCCCGATCACACAACAGGCATGGGACTATATTTACCTCAATGGTCAAAAACAGGAGGTTCCGTTGACTCCTGCTGTAACAAAGAAAATGCGGTCACTACTTGAACATCGGTCTTTTTTATATTTGTCCGTTGAGCTTTTCGGTTACCAGCGAATCTTTACAGAAGATAAAAAAGCGGGACATTATTTGCTGGCCACAACGCCGGGCGGGCAATTAATCCGCTATCACGAATCTGATCATGTCGAATTTCAGGTCGATGACCGGCCGCCGGTTCTTTTCGATAAGCAGGCAGGGCGATCGGAGTCTATTTTAAAAGGCCTGTCTCTTCCCAATATCATGGTCATCATTGGCATAATGACGGCCGCCCTGTCCATGACATATGTATTAACATTGCAATTTACCCGTAAACGTCCCCTGTTCTACATCGGGGATTCTCACCGTTATCCGGGCTTTGTATCCGTCATCACACTCTTTTCTCTTTTTATTGTTTACGATGTGATGAAGTCCGATCAGTTTATCGGTTATCAGATTGCGATTACCGTCGGCCTGATTCTTTTGGCCCTGATCCCGTACGTTTATATGGAAAAAGGATATATACTGTTGGGCATCGGAAAACATAACCTTTTTTCTTCCATGCTTGTGGCCGCTATCCTTGCCGTTATCTTTCAGTGGTTCGGCAGTCTGCAAATCCCGACCGATCTTAAACTGGCTCTGCAGGGTGGCTGGCTCCTGTGGATCTGGCAATTTCCGCTGATTGCCTTCCTGCAGGAAATTTACTGGCGCGGTATTTTGCAGCGAATATTCATCCGCTGGACCGGCTGGCTGTGGGGACTGCTCCTAACAGCCTTAACCTTTTCCATCTATACTTATTTTCAGTTATCTTTATCTGATCTGGTATCCGGGGACAGCCTCCTGATCCAATCTTTTCTGATCGCGCCGGTTGAAGCGCTCATACTCGGTTATTTTTACTGGAAAACCAACAACCTGTGGTCAACCGCTTTTCTCCATATGTTAATCATGCTTCTTCCGGAAATACTGATTTACTAACCACATAGGATATTCAAAAAAGGGCAGCAGGTAACCATTCCTGCTGCCCTTTTTGCTGTATTTTGTAACAAACGTACAGGCACCATTTCGCTATCCCCATAAACTAAAATGAAATCCTTTTTAAAAAGGAGGTCGTGCGAATGTCTCAAATACCCCCGGACAAACAACAGCAACTGGAGCGCATTATCGAGAAAATGAAAGGGAAGCCCTTTACAATGAAGACAGGTGGCGGCAGACGATATCGGGTAACCGTACGCGGCATTAAAAACAATCACGTGGTCATGAGAGCCCAGCCGATGGTTAAAGGTAAAAAAGCCAGACAGGTGGGTGGATTCAGCTTTCTCCTTCCTCTGTTATTCTTCCTTCTGTTCCTGGGAGGAGACTTTGATGACTTTGATGATTTCGATTTCTTTGATTGATTCGTGATTGCAGGAAATCAAAAACCACCTGAAACAAAGTCCAGGTGGTTTTAATTTTCTTCTTATTTTTCATCTTCATCCTTCGGATGAAACTGCACTTTGACTTCGCCATCATCATCTTTTTCAACGGAGAATCTCTGGTTTTCCAGCTTTCCGGTTTCAATCAACTGCTTGATTTCTTCCGCATCCAGCGTCTCCACTTCCAGCAATGTTCTGGCTACAAGCTCCAACTGGTCACGGTGTTTGGTGAGCAGCTCGCGGCTCCGTTCATAAGAATCCCGGATGATCTTCTGAATTTCAAGATCAATCTCATAGGCGATCTTGTCACTGTAGTTCTGCTCATGACCCAGGTCCCTGCCAAGGAAAACCTGCCCCTGAGAACGCCCGAACTGCATCGGACCCAGTTTTTCACTCATACCGAATTCGGTTACCATGCGCCGTGCAATACCGGTTGCTTTTTCAAAGTCATTATGGGCACCGGTACTGACATCGCCGAAGATAATTTCCTCAGCTACCCGGCCGCCCAGGAGCCCGGTGATTTTATCAAGCAGTTCCTGGCGGGTCATATTAAACCGGTCTTCTTTCGGCAGCATCACAACATAACCGCCGGCATTTCCGCGCGGAACAATCGTAACTTTGTGCACCATGTCTGCATTTTTCAGATGATAACCGATGATGGTATGTCCCGCTTCATGATAAGCGACAATTCGCTTTTCTTTATCACTGACGACCCTCGATTTTTTCTCGGGTCCGGCAATCACTCTGTCGATTGCTTCATCCACCTCGGCCATCCCGATATTTTTCAAGTTACGACGCGCAGCCAGAAGCGCCGCTTCATTGAGCAGGTTTTCGAGGTCTGCTCCCGTAAATCCGGGCGTCCGTCTGGCGATGACATTCAAGTTAACCGTATCATCAAGCGGCTTGTTACGTGCATGGACTTTCAGGATATCCTCGCGGCCTTTCACATCGGGACGATCTACGGTGATCTGACGGTCAAAACGTCCCGGACGAAGCAGCGCCGGATCCAGAATATCAGGACGGTTCGTAGCTGCGATGATAATGATTCCCTCATTGGCACCAAACCCGTCCATTTCCACCAGCAACTGGTTCAGCGTCTGCTCCCTTTCATCATGTCCGCCGCCCAGCCCGGCTCCACGCTGACGTCCTACCGCATCAATCTCATCTATAAATATGATGCAGGGAGCGTTCTTTTTCGCATTCTCGAACAGGTCACGAACACGTGACGCACCCACACCGACAAACATCTCAACAAAGTCCGAACCACTGATACTGAAAAAAGGAACTCCCGCTTCACCGGCAACAGCCCGTGCCAGAAGGGTTTTACCCGTTCCCGGAGGCCCGACAAGCAGAACTCCTTTCGGAATTCGCGCACCCAGTGTTGAAAATTTCCTGGGATCTTTCAGAAAGTCTACAACTTCAACCAGCTCTTCTTTTTCTTCATCAGCGCCGGCGACATCATCAAACGTAACTTTCTTTTTCTCCTCCGTGTAAAGCTTGGCCTTGCTCTTTCCAAAATTCATAACGCGACTGCCGCCGCCCTGTGCCTGATTTAACAGAAAGAAAAACAGGACAAAGATGATGACAAACGGTATGATGGAAGTTAAAAAGGTAAGCCACAAGGATTCCCCTTCCTGCGGCAGGTACTTTTCTTCCTCAATGTTTGCCTGCTCGATCCGATCCAGGATGGTCAAATTGTTGTAAAGTGGACCGTTTGTATAGAAATCGGCCGTCGTTTTGCCTTCCGGAGGATTTTTGAATTCACCTGTAATATAATAGGTTCCGCCTTCGGGACGTAGCGTTATGGATTTGATGTTATCCGCATCCAGATGTTCCCGAAATTCATCATACGATATTTGATTTGTTTCCTGGTCACCTGTTACAAAAACATTTACGATTCCTACCGTAACCAAAAAAATTAATAAATAAAATCCTGTATTCCGAAAAAAGCGATTCATCGCTTACCTCCTCTCGAGCAAGAACACTTTCATTATTTTACCACATCTCAAAACCATCCACAACATAACTAGCTTTTATAGACTTCCGGTTTTAAGATGCCAATATAAGGAAGGTTTCGGTACTTTTCAGCATAATCCAAACCATACCCCACAACAAATTCGTTGGGCACCACAAAACCGCAATAGTCCGGTTTCAAATCGACAGTTCGCTGATGCGGTTTGTCCAGAAGTGTTGCTACCTTAATTGAAGCTGCATTTCTTCGTTCAAGCAAATCAATCAGATAAGATAAAGTCAGGCCACTGTCGATGATATCCTCAACGACAAGGATGTGACGTCCTTCCACCGGGGTATCGAGGTCTTTCAGAATACGGACCACACCCGAAGATTCCGTTGAGGCACCGTAGCTCGAAACGGCCATAAAATCAATCTCCAGCGGGATACTCATGCGCCGGATCAAATCGGCCATGAACGGAGCGGCCCCTTTCAAAACACATATAACCAGCGGATTCTTCCCCTCGTACTCATTACTTAATACTCTTCCCAGTTCCTGTACCTTTGCCTGAATAATTTCTTCTGAGAGTAAAACTTCTTTAATATCATTTTCCATACCTGAGAAACCTCCTGCAACCATTCAAACTTATTCTACTTCTATAATCAAGAAATTCTCCGTGGAAGATGACACCAGTGCTTCTCCGGACCTTTTGACTCCGGGGATCCAGATCACCCTGTTATCTCCCCGGGTTATGACAGGGATGTGATCCCTTTGCTCTCTGGGTACTTTTTCATTAATCAAGACATCTTTGACCTTTTGTTTTCCCCCTCTGTTCATTAGTTGAATGCGATCTCCCGGCATACGCCGGCGGACTTTCAGGGGCTGTTCAAGTTGATCCCAATCAAATACCGCCGCCCGCTCATCCTGGAAAATATTCTGCGAGCGAAAATCTGCGGACAGCTGTCGTGCCAACCGCGCATGAAACGTATGCCCTGTTTCCGGGATCACCGTTTCCCCCGGAATATTCAGCACATACTCAAAAAAAACGGCCTCTTTGTCCCGTCTTTCCTGGTTGGAAAAAACAACTCGATCATAATTTTTACTGATGTAACCGCCGGGTATATCAATCGATCCTGAAGGCTCAGGATTCCGGATGAATCGCAAAATATCGGAAATTAAGGAAAATGTCCGTTCATTCTGATTCCGATTATGAAACAGACAACTTAATATTAATTTACACACTCTTCGTTGTAAAGCGATGTCAAATTCTTGTAACACGGTCCGGTTAATCACCATTTTATGCCGGTCTTTCTGTTCCATAACCTTTTCCAGTATATGCATGGCCTCCCGGTTCATAAAGTGGGTTTCTTCAGCTGCGATTTCGCCCAGTTGCAACACCGCTTCATCTACACCCGGATTAATCTCTCTTAGAACCGGCAAAACGTCCAGCCTGACTTTATTACGTGTATATTTCACAGACTCATTGGAGGAATCCCGGCGCGGATTCAAATCATGCTCCCGGCAGTAATCTTCGAGTTCCTGTTTTCTAAATGAAAGCAACGGACGCACCACTTCAACCGGACCAATCTTTCTTATCTCGGGCATCCCCTGCAAACCATCCAGACCGGTCCCGCGGATAATTCTCATCAAAATGGTTTCGATCTGGTCATCGGCATGATGTCCGGTGGCGATTTTAGACATATGGTACCGCCCGGCAATTTCGGTCAGAAACTCATAACGAATTTCCCTTGCACTCTCCTGGGCGCCTCTTCCCGTCTCCTTCATGTACTTCGGCACGTCCACAAACCTGATTTCCAGCGGAATATCGTACTGTTGGCAAAATGACCGAACATATTCCGCATCCGCTTCCGATTCTTCACCGCGAAAACCATGATTGAGATGGGCAGCAGCCACCTCCCATCCCTGTTCGTCTGAAAGTGATTTCAGAATATGTAATAAAGCGATTGAATCCGGTCCACCGGAAACCGCAACCAGAATGCGATCTTCAGGTTTAATCAGTTGTTTTCGCAGAATTTGATTTTTTACCCGTTCTCTTAGCATGACTTGTCCCACTCTCTTTACATCACACATTAAAAATAAAGATAAACAGAAAACACAAACAGCACGGATGATAAGAGAAACAGAACCGGAATCCATCGCTCTGCCTGAATGTGGTTTCTTTGATCCGGTGAATCAATCAGGTCCTGCCTGAAATCCCCCACATTTTCATACTGACTCTGAAACACTTTTTTAAAAAGGGGATTAAGCGGTTGAATCTGTTTATGCCTACGTATTATATCATAAAGTGAACCGAGCCTGCGCCGGGAGGCACATTTTTTCCAGGCCGGCGAACCGACCACCATTTCCACCATGAGCAATCCAATGGCAAACAAATCGTACGAAGGTTCCGACACCCGCAATCCCGCTTTCCAGGAAGACCTGTCATAATCCTCCGTAAATTGCCGGACCGATCGCCCGAAGGGTGTCACCCCTCCGTAATCCACCAGAATCGGACGTCCGCTCTCCTTTTCCAGGATAATATTTTCCGGTTTTAAATCCCCAAATCCATGACCGGTCTGATGGATCATTTCCAGGTCATCAAGCAAGGGGAGAATCACTTCCTTCACCTGACCGACAGTCATCCATCTCTGGCGATTGATGAATGTTTTTAAGGTTATTCCCTCAATCCAGTCCATCACATAAAAACTCATCGTTCTCCCGTTCCACTCTGTGTCATCCACATCATGCAAAAAAGGCCCAAGTTTACCTGCTTGAGCCTGTTGTATGTATTTCAGGGTTTTAATCTCATGCATTAAATCCGTTTCGTTTTCACCCAGTTTCAGCGCACAGGGCCTGTCATTTTGACGGGCCAGAAAAACTTGCCCATTCGCTCCTTTTCCCAGTGATTTTTCAATTACATAGGTGTTCCGGTTCCATTTCCCGGTTATTTTTATTTTTGACAGATTAGAAGACATGGTCCTTTAACAACCCCGACGTTTTTGTTTTCGCACCTTCGCGCAATGTATTTCTGGACCCTCGTATCAGGGAACGGTTGTCCCGATGATCGAATTTTTGCAGAGATTCCATGAGGGCAGGACCGGTTGGCGTGACACCCGACATCAGGATTTTCCTGGGAAGTAATTTCAAGTGGGAAATATCTTCCGTCCAATCGATTTTTTCTTCTAAATATGTCAATTTCCCGGGAAATGTTGCCACGCAGATCAAGCTATTTCCTGCCCTTGATCGTAAACTGATGTCGAATTCATAGATGGCCTGTTCAACAGCTTTTATTTTTGACTTCATGCTCGCACTGGTGTCGATAAGAAGCAAAATCTGCAACGTACAATTTTCGCCGATGTCTTCCGCTTTTTTAACCACCTCCATCCTTGAATCAGGTGGTAATTCAGACAGGGTCGAGGTTCCCAGCAATTGCTGAAGTTCTTTTTGCACCACCCGGTTAATGGTTCGGGTCATGGCCTGTCTGGTGACCATCTGGACCGTTTGGGACAATTGACGGGGTGTCACAATTTCATACAGTCCGTTCCCGGCTTCCGCAATACTTTCAATTTCCCGGGCTGCGTGCGGATTGACATCCGGATTCCCCACGCCAATTACATTAATTGTAACCCCAAGTTCCACTGCGGATTCCGCTGCTTCGACCGGGCTCACTCCGGTATTGGAACACCCATCCGTTATCAGGAGAATCTGTTTTAAAACTGCTTCTTCCACCTTTCTCACCTCACACCATATGGTTCTGGATTCTTTTACCATTATGAACCAAAAGGGTGGAGGTCATACCCCAGCACTTAACTTACGGTCTGGGATGGACGTTCAATTTTGTCAAAGTTGGGGATTTGAATAGCGGACCATTCCGGAAGTTGCCTGTCAATCCGTGCCACCATCACCGTCATATCGTCAGCAATCTCACCGTAGTGGTGACGAATCACCCTCTCCAGCAGACAATCAGCCACCTCCTGCGGGTCGTCCGTTTCAAGCTCGGCAATGATTCGCTTCATCCACCGTTCTTTGTTCTCGACATCCCCGGGCGCATCATAAATACCGTCTGTCATCATAATGAGAAGATCCCCCGGTTTTAATTGTTCCGATACCACGTCCACCTCGATGTCCTGAATAATCCCGATCGGCAGATTACTGGAGCTGATGGTAAATACACGGTTCCCTCTTTTAACAAAACTGGGCGTTGAACCGAATTTGATAAACCTGGTATCGGCAGAATAAAGATCGATCAGCGCCAGATCTACTGTTGCAAAGATTTCATCCGTCGATCTCAGTGACAGAATGGAATTGACCGATTTTAAAGCCAGCGTTTCATCCATGCCGCTTTTCAAAAGTTGTTGCAACAGTTCCAGCGTAGCCGTGCTTTCCATATGGGCACGTTCTCCATTCCCCATTCCGTCACTGATAGCGAGCGCGAATTTGCCATTGCCCAGATCCATCGACTTGAAACTGTCGCCGGACAACAACTTCCCGCCCTTGGCTGCACCGGCGACACCGGTTTCCACCATGTATTCTTTCGCCGAAACCAGACTTAATATACAATAGCCGTCTGCATCATCTTCCATTTCATCCTGTTTGACCGCGATGTTTTCTCCCAGCAAGTTGGTCAGTAGCGGAGCCACGATTTTCTGACATTCATCTCTGGCAAAACAGGACGGCAGGGTCACTCTGATGTGTACATTTCCTTCTTCAAGGCTGACCACTTCTACATCGCGAATAGAAAGCCCCAGTCCCTCGAGTGCGTTCAAAATCTGCTGTTCCTGAACATTCAGGTCTTCCGCCTCTTTTTGAATCTCTTTTGAAAAATCACGCATCACCCGCGATACGCCTGCAAGCTGGTCCCCCACCAGTCGCCGGGCATCCTGGATCTGGCGTTTCATCTGTAAATGATGTTTCAGTTGATCCAGTTGATGATGCATCGCCTGAATCACTTTATCCGTTTTGACACATTTCTTTTGAAACGGTCCCGGGACATCCATTTGATGCAGTTCCCCGGTTTCATCAATTTGTTTGGCCATCACCGCCATTGACTCATAGGTGTTCAAAAAGTCGCGATCCCAGCACTGTTCCTTTTTCCAGCATTTCTGACAGGTTTGTCGCGTCACCTCGCTTAAAAACAGGTCGATTTTCTGTTCGTTTTCCTGTTCAGCCGGCGCATATTCAATAAAACTGACCGACAGTTGCTCAAAAAGGCGGGCAAAATTTTGCACTTTCTCAGCCGTCACATCCCGTACTTTTCGAAGGTAATCATTCTGAGACTGCATGTACTCCTGTGATCCCGGAATATAACGCGAGATGGCTGTCAATATCGGCCGGGGCATGAGCAGGAACAGAAGTACGGCAACAGCAGACTCCCTGACCGAGGCAATGATTTCACCCTGATTGCCCACATAGATAGACAGGATGCTGGAACCGATCATCATTCCGGCAATTGTGCCGAGCCTGCCCCCTTCCTTTAGCAACCCGGCCAGCAAACCGGAGAAAGCCAGTAAACTCATCTGATACATCGCGTTGATATCGGCCAGACTCAGGATAATACCGGTCACAACACCCACTGTTGCACCCACTGTTCCTCCACCAATAAAAGCAAAAACCAGCACTAAAAAACGGGATAATATATGTTCAACCGACGTATTCTCAACATACCAGCCAATGGTACCAGTCATCACAGAAGCCAGCAGAATCACCAGGCACACCACTTCTTCATTTTTCAGCTGGTACCGCTGTTTTTTGAAAGATAAAACAGGTAGAGACTGTATAAAGATTAATGTCAGGACCAGACTCATGACGGCCTCAACCCCGTTCATGAACAGGGCGTAACCGTTCCATGTTCCTTCATAATAGTCATAGATTGTGTGACTGATGAGAACCGATCCCAGCACAATAAACGGAGTATAGGAAAGATCCGTTTTGTGATGCCGCTCCATGATCAGTAACGTGATCAGAGTTAAAAACAGGCTGAAAAAAGTCATCCAGCCAAGACCGGCATGGTGCGTGGATGCGCCGAACACCAGAGCGAGTCCGATATAAAAGATCTTGTCCTTTCTCAAAAAGTACATGACGGCGAAATAAGGCACGGCAAACGGAGATAGTTCCTGCAAAATGAGGGCTCGTCCGAGTAAAAAGCCCATAACCAGATGGAGAATGCTCCATTTAAAAAAGACAATGTAGCCCCATTTTTTAATCGATTGAATAAAACGTCGTAAAATAATGGTGATCCCTCCCGTCAAAAAATAGGATTGCATGGGTCGAACCAGGCCTGTCCACTTACGTAACAAGAACATGTCATCAACTCCACCCGTAGAGTATAGTGATAACCATTATAGAAGGCCTGAAAAATAAATTTTGTCAAAATGACAGGAGCCGGGTAAATAAATTTACGACAATTTCACAACCCGATTTTACAAATACAGATGCATCCCATGTGCCGCTTAAACATAATCCCGGTCATTTATACCAAAAACGCGATGGAGACCTGTTGGGCGCTGTCGATATATTAAGTACGAAACTTTAGATACGACAAAACTTTTACGCCTGATGAGAATAAAAAATCCCGACCACCGTTTAAGTGATCGGGATAAAGTAATTATGGTTACGCTTAAAAAAATAAAAAAACACGCATACGCTGCGTGTTTGTTTTAGATGTGAGAGGTTAGAGGTGTGAGGTGAGATTTTCTGTTGAAATCGACGCAGTCGATTTCTTTCTTCTATTCTCACTTCCCACTTCCCATTTCTCATTTCCAGAAAACAGTGTGCTTCGAGCATGGATGCTTATTCGACGAAGCGCTCGGCACGATATTGGTTGCGGGGGCAGGATTTGAACCTGCGACCTTCGGGTTATGAGCCCGACGAGCTACCAGCTGCTCCACCCCGCGGCGTTCTTTTTAACAGCCGACATACTTAAATATACAGAAAATCATCATAAAAGTCAAGTCACCTTTTTTTACCTGTATAACATATAAAAGGTGCCCCAGCACAGGCACCCTATCTACACCCATGATCTATAATTATCCGCGGCGGGATCCACGCCCCCCTCGCTTGGACTCATTACTCTTGCGAAGAGTGGCCAGACGATCTTCACTGTCGCGTAAAAAGCGGTTGATTTTTTCTTCAAAAGACTTGGTGTTCCTACCACGGCGAGCTGAACTTGAACTTTCTTTCGCCTGCTTGATCGAAAGTCCGATTTTACCGTTCTGTTCCACATTAATGACCTTGACCGTCACCGTGTCATTCACGCTCAGATGTTCATTGACATCTTTAACATAGGTATCGGCAATTTCACTAATATGGACCAGACCTGTCACTCCACCAGGCAGCTCCACAAAAGCTCCAAAATGGGTAATGCCGGTTACTTTCCCTTCCAACTTGCTGCCTACTTCAATCGACATGTACGAAAAAATCCTCCTTAGAACTTAACTTATTAAATTTACTTTATTATACTCACACTTAAAAAAAGTGTCAATGAAGGGGGTTACACCAATTTATTCTTTCTCGGGTACCACAAAAATAATCTCACCTGGTTTAGAAAAAAAATAATATTTGCGGGCAAGCTCCCCGATATATTCTTTATCCTGCAGTTTTTCCACTTTAAACTGCAGCTCTTCCTGTTCTTTTTTCAGGGCAGCCGATTGCTGTTTTAATTCAGCCAGGCTCTCTTTTTTCTCATCCAGCATCTGAGCCTGAGTATACCAGGTGTAACCGGCCCATACCAGGAAAGAAACCATCACAAAGGTTACCAGTTTCATCCTTCGTTTTCGAGCTTTTGTTTTCTGTTCCATGTTCTGCTGCCTGTCCATCATGAAACACCTCATTTTAATAAAGGCTTTTCCTGTTTCTAAACCATTTCGTCATCCGGAGGAAAAATCCTGCCACCTTCCCTCTCCCCCGAAATCTGCTTCGTATCAGACGTCGGAAGGGAGCTACAAGGAACAAGATAACGCGACCAGCACCGATCAGGAAGCGGTAAAGAAGTTGCACCAGAAAAGCCCCTGAAACCAGCAGCATCTGCAGGAGAAATTTCACGGGAGTGATCAGGAGAACATCAATCAATCTTCTGACAAACTGATACAATTTTATCACAAAGGAAAGCAAGCGGAGAAAAAAGTTCATATAGGCTGATCTAAACAACCAAACATACATAAAAAAACCAGTTAATATGACAATAAATATGTAAAACCTAACAATACCACCGTTAAGCCTGAATAACGTCCCAAAGGCAAGAAAGGTAAAACTGATCCAGTATAACAGATCACATACAGCCGTAAGGAACCCTTTTATCCCGCTTTTCTGTTTGAGAATCTGATAAGAATCAAAAGAGATCCCCATGACCACGCCCATGAACAGCATGGACAGGATGGTTATGGCTTCTCCCTGAATACTCACTTAAATAACCTGCCAAACAACCCTTTTGTTTTTTCCGAAGCAAATCCTTCATCAATATAACTCATGTCATAGACGGTGCCTTCTATATCCACTTCTCCCGTTTCCAGGCTCATATTTTTCATATGCAGGTTCTGACCGCGTATCGCCAGATATCCGCACTCGGTTTCCAGCAAAAATTCTTCACTGTCGAAACTCTCAACATTCAGCACACCGGACAGACGGACCGTATTTCGGTTCAAAATCATCATTTCATGCCGGCCATTTTGATTTTCCACCATACCGTACAACCTCCTTTTTTATTACCATGTTATGCCTGTCGTCCGGTTTTAGAACAAAAAAAAGAGGACTAACCCCAGGGGTTGTCCTCTTCTTCCGACTCATTTTTTTGAATCGGTACTTCTTCAAGTATGGTATAGAGGCTGTCGGCCTCATCTTTTCGAGTTTGTTCCGCAATCCGGTCCACTTTTACTTTAACCAGCTTGCTTCCAAACTGAATCGACAATTCATCTCCGACTTTGACTGGACTTCCAGCTTTAGCGGGTTTTCCGTTAATCTGGATCCGTTGTTGATTGCATATCTCCTTGGCCAGTGTACGTCTTTTGATTAACCGCGAAATTTTTAAAAATTTGTCCAGCCTCATGTTTCTATTACTTCACTGCTTCTTTCAGTTTGTTACCGGCACGGAAAGCAGGTACCGTCGCAGCAGGAATCGTAATGGTTTTTCCGGTCTGCGGGTTACGTCCGGTACGGCTTTTGCGCTCTCTGGTTTCAAAGGTTCCAAAGCCGACGAATTGCACTTTTTCTCCTTTGGACAAAGCGCCGGTAATTTCATCAAGCATTCCGTTTACGACTGCTTCCACATCCTTTTTGGTTAATCCGGTTTTTTGAGCAATGTTGCTTACCAGTTCATTCTTGTTCATGTGTTTTTACCTCCTTGAAATGAACTTCTTGTGATTTATTCGTGATAACTCAAGAAATTCCTTCTTTTGTAGCCAAAATATTCACGATCACGGGTAAGTTTTTTTGGATTCCTGCCACCATTTCTCCATTTCATGTAGATTGGTGTGAGAAAAATCTCTGTTTGCTTCCTTCAGCTTTTGTTCTATGTACTGGAACCGCTGTTTAAATTTCAGATTGGTCAGAGCCAGGGCTTCTTCCGGATCAATGTCATAAAACCTGGCTAGATTGACCAGAGCGAACAGAACATCTCCGAGTTCTTTTTTGCGCTGATCCGGTTCCGCCATTTTCAATTCTTCCCATTCTTCTTCCACTTTAGCCATAACGTCGGTGATATTGTCCCAGTCAAACCCCACTCCGGCCGCCTTTTTTTGCATTTTCCATGCAGTGAGGACCGCAGGCAGATCACGGGGAACCCCGGATAAGACAGACGCTTCCTCCGGCGCTTCTCCTTTCTCTCGTTTCTCCTGATTTTTAATCTCCTGCCAGTTGGCGGTCACTTCCTGTGAATCCTGCACTGAAAGGTCGCCAAAGACATGGGGATGGCGACGAATCATCTTTTGATTCAGGTTCTCGATCACATCGTAAACCGTGAAATAACCCTCTTCCTCCGCTATCTGGGCATGCAGCATGATCTGTAACAGGACATCCCCCAGTTCGTCGCACAATCGGTCCGGATCCCCTTCATCAATCGCTTCCACAGTTTCATAGGTTTCTTCAATCAGATACTTACGCAGGCTCTGGTGGGTCTGTTTACGGTCCCAGGGACAGCCTTCTGGCCCTCTCAATCGGGCGAAGACATCCTTTAGCCGGGAAAATTCTCGGTTCCAGACAGTTTCCTGTTTCGCCGGAGGCACATAAACCGTCATCAGGTTCTCCACGCCCTCCAACCGGTCCAGCTGGTATAGCGGCATCTCTTCCACTTTTTCCATTCCTTTCACGCCGGCCGCCGTGACCCGCTTCACCGGATAATCGTCAGGATACAATTCCATCAGTGTCAACTTGACCTCCGAAGCAGTCAGAGAATCGTAAATCTGGGCAATAATCGTATGTTGTCCGGGCCGCAGATCCTCCCGTTTTAAAGTCATGGCATCCAGTAACACGAACCCTTCGATCGGATCGATCTGTAACGTTGTAAAAAGGGGATCGAGAAAACTCTCCCCTCCCCTGATTTCAACCTGGATGTCCTGTTCCCTTTCTTTTTCAAGCAAAAGCCGGACCGTCCTTTCCGCTACCAGCGGATGACCCGGCACCCCGTACACAACGGTGCCATATCGGGACGCCTTTTCCAGCAGATCCGCCACGATCCGTTCATAGACCTGTTCAAAATCTTTTTCTTTTTCATACATCCCGTCATAACTTTCCGGTTGAATGCCCTGATTACGCAAAAAATCAACGACGGGGTGTTTTTCAGTCCGTAACAAAACGGGGTGATCACCACGTGAAAGAAGTCGATAGACTCCCATGGGAAGATGGTCCGGGTCCCCGCTTCCCAGTCCGACGACAATAATTCGGTACATAATACCTCCCCTTCTTAATCCTTAAGTAATCTTAATCGGCTTAAAATCGGAATAATACGCTCCCCTTTCGGTATGTAACGCAGATCGGAACGCGTTAATGCCCCGGTGACCAGCAGAGCGGTAACATAAATGACGGCACCGGTGAACACGGATATCAAGGACACCGACGTATAATACAACCGTACCGATTGAACCACATTATCCAGTAAAGCAACAGACAGATTCTTCACCAGATAAACCGAAATCGCCATCATCATCACTGCCATAACGGGCTTAATGAAAAACTGGTTAACGTGAAACGGCATCCCTGTTAACCTGCGTATCGCCCTGAAACTCAGCGAAGTGGAAACGGCATATGAAGCGACGGTTGCCAGAGCCGCCCCCTGTATACCAAACAACGGGATCAATAGAATATTTAAGATGACTTTAACGATAACACCATAAAACAGATACCGAACAGGGAGCATCATTTGGCCAAGCCCCTGCAAAATCCCTGCTGCCGTAATGCCCAGTGTCGAAAAAATCGTAGAAAACGCAAGGATCATCAGCGCCAGCGTACCTTTGTCATTTTCATATAACATGATGTTTACCGGTTGCGCCACGACAGCCAGTCCTACGGAAGCCGCCAGCCCCAGTAGAAACGTCAATCTTAAGGCAAGGGCCGTACGGGATGCGATCACCTGATGCTGCTGATTGACCTTCGCCGCTGAAATGGAAGGAACCAGCGCCAGTGAAAGCGCCGTTGCAAAAAAGGAAGCGAATTGAACGAGGGGCTGGCCTCTGTCATAAACCCCTTTCAGCACCCGGGCATCATCCGGAACATGGCCGCTGACCGTTAACATGTTCACGACAGTGAAAGAGTCGGACAACGGAAATAACGGAAGGACCAGTGCCGCCAGACAGATGGGAATTGCGTAAGCAAAAATCCGCTTTAAGAGTGACTGGATAGATTCCTGATCACTTTTCCCCTGACTGATGTCAACCCCCATCCTCTTCTGGGTCCGCTGCAGCCTTCCCCAGTAAAAAAGAAGGATCATCAGGGCCGTGAAGGATCCGGTGACAGCACCGAATACGGCACCTGCACCTGCCAGGTAAACATCCTGGTAATGGACCATAAACCAGTACGCCAGCACCAGAATAGTCGCGACTCTGACGAATTGTTCGGCAACCTGGGAAACGGCGGTCGGAATCATATTTTCATGCCCCTGAAAATATCCCCTGATGACTGACATAACCGGCACGATTAACAGCGCGAATGAAACACTTTGAATCGGTAATGTAAGGTTGGGGTCCCCCATCAGGGAAGCAATGAAACTGGCGCCGAAAAACAAGATACAAAAAAAGACCAGACCGGAAAGGGCCAATACGACGCTTGACACATAAAATACCCTTCGAGCTCCGTAGACATTTCCGGAAGCCAGATGCTCCGAAACCAGTTTGGATATGGCAATGGGAAAGCCGGCCATCGCCAGAATGAGCAGGGAACTGTATAGAGGATAGACCTGCATGTATACGTAATATCCCTTATCTCCGGTGATATTTTGATAGGGAATACGGTAAAGCAATCCCATAATTTTGGAAAGTAAAGAAGCAATCCCGAGGATAGCTGCCCCTTTCACAAAATTGTGTGCGGTTTCCTGGTTTAATGACATCTTCATGGGTTACTCCTCTCACCGAAAAACTGAAGTTATTATATCACATAAGAAAAAGCAGGGGAGTGCCCCTGCCAACAATATGAATCAAACAAACGTTTTTTATAACATGATTCGCCGAGTATTATTGCTCCATTTGTTTGGCGAGAAACCCGGCGGCTGTCTCGGCCATTTTGGTTTCAAGATCAGACATTTTGTTGGCATCGTCTTTAGACAGTAAAATGACAGAACCAATGGGATCCCCGCCGGATACAATTGGTGCGATGACAAATGAAGACAATTCCTCATCCATATCGCGGCAAATTTCATACTGCCCGTTATTGGTCTCAACAATTGTTCTTCTTTCATCCATTGCATTTTCTACAAGCGATCCGATGGGTTTGTCCATATAATCCTTTTTGGATGTTCCGGCAACGGCAATGATACTGTCACGGTCAGATATCAGTGTAATATGTCCCAGATTTTCATAAAGGGAATCTGCATATTCTTTTGCAAAATCCCCCAGTTCGCCGATTGGAGAATATTTCTTTAATATGACCTCACCGTCTCGATCTACAAATATTTCTAACGGATCTCCTTCACGGATACGTAACGTACGCCTAATCTCTTTTGGGATGACGACTCGACCAAGGTCATCGATTCGACGAACAATTCCTGTTGCTTTCATCTCTTGATGCCTCACTTTCCATGTTGATTTAGACTATCCAAATCCAAACTGATCCATCATCCATTCCCTGCCTTACCTAAAAATCCATTCTGGCAAAAAGCCTGTTTTAACCGACATAAACTGTGATGTCTGCGACTTTGGCTATAGTATTTATCTCCTCATGGGATAATATTCACCAAAAAAAGAAAAGGCAGCCCGGGCTGCCTGAGGGATAAAAATGGAGAAATGGTTAAGCTTTTTTGATTTCCGGTACGTTCAATTCTTCAATCAGGGGTTCAAGCTCTTCCGCCACAAAACGCTCATATTCCCTGTTCATGACTTCGACATCAAGTTCTTCTCCCGATTGTTCCAGCACTTCTTCAAAGGTGAGTTCCTTGCGCTCTTCGACCTTCATGACATGATACCCGTAGCTGGTCTGGATCGGGTCACTGATTTTACCAATTTCAAGTTCCACGGCCGCCTGTTTAAATTCCTCAACCCACTGGCTGACCGGAGTTTCTTCATACAAACCGCCATTATCTTTGCTGCCCGGGTCATCGGAGTATTCTTTAGCCAGTGCCTCGAAATCTTCACCGTTTCTCAACTTGTCTGCAATGTCACCAGCCAGTTGTTTCGCTTCTTCCTCTGTACGACTTTCCGTTGAAATCAAAATGTGTCGGACGGATGCAATGGTATAGTCTCCGTTATCCTTTTTTTCCTGATAAACTTCTTCCTGTTTTTCCGGTGTCACCTGAGTCTTCAGATAGGATTCAATCAGGGTGTTCCGCAGGACATACTCTTTCAGGTCCTGTTCATCCAGTTCCTGCTTTTCCATGGTTTCCTGAACCTGATCTTCGCCGATATAGGCAGCATACTGATCCAGAAATTCCTGAACCATCTCATCCGCCTGTTTACCCGCTTCATCGGTGTTCATATCACTTTTGGAGGCCAGCGTTTTCTCCGCAATGAACCGTTTCAGGAATTCCTCCATGGTCTGCTTGTCCGATGCCTGAATCATCGGTGCATATTGAGGGTAAAGAAATGCCTGTACCTGGAGGTAGGTTTCAAATTCGCCCCCGGTCACCTTGCCACCCTCATAAACGGCAATTACTTCATCATCTTCAACGCCCAGATCAATCACCACAGGTTCCATCGCGGCTTCATCAGCGGGATTTTCCGTGGCATTTCCCGCAGGTTCATCGGCTCCCGCTTCATCGCCGCCAGTCCCACATCCGGCAAGCAGGACCAGCACAGCGATCATCATCAACCATAATTTGAACACGGCCCTCCGGTTTCCTGGTTTATGAGCCTGATTTTGCAATGTCGACATGTTTGAATTCTCCTTTCTCCTTCTTCACTTCATCAAATTGGGCCAGAAACTTTTCTACAATGTTTACTTTCTCCTCCGGAATCAATCCCTTTAATTTAAACGTAATTCCAATCTGATGTCCAGAAGATAGCGCAATTTTCTGGTCAAATCGGGCTGCAAGGGCGAACAGCCTTCCCCCATCGATTTCATGATTCAATGACGGGTGAAGGAACACCTGGATATCGTCATTCTGCTGTTTGATGTGAGTCAATTTATGGGTCAGGCAGTATGCTCTCAATCGGGAGACCGATAATAAATTGAGTACCGGTTGGGGAATGTCACCAAACCGATCAATCAATTCATCCGTGAGGTCTTCCACATCTTCCATGGTGGTACATGCAGCAAATTTTTTGTACATTTCAATCTTTTGTTTGCTGTCATCAATGTAGTCGGAAGGAATGTAAGCATCCAGATCTATATCGATTTCCGGCCTCTTCTCTTTTTCTTCTTCTTTTGCCCTGGCTTTTCCTTTTAATTCATCGATGGCATCTTTTAACATCTGTGTATAGAGGTCAAAGCCCACGGAAGCGATAAACCCGTGTTGTTCGGCCCCCAGCAGATTTCCGGCTCCCCGGATGGCCAGGTCGCGCATGGCGATTTTAAACCCGGATCCCAGTTCCGTAAATTCTTTCATCGCCTGCAGTCTTTTTTCCGCTACTTCGGACAGGACCCTGTCTTTTTGATACGTGAAGTAAGCATAGGCAATCCGGTTGGAACGTCCAACACGCCCGCGCAGCTGATACAGTTGCGACAATCCTTTTTTATCGGCGTCGTAGACGATGAGGGTGTTGACATTGGGAATATCCACCCCGGTTTCAATGATCGTGGTGCTGACCAGAACATCATATTCCCCGTCCAGAAAATCGAGCATGGTCCGTTCCAGTTCATTTTCCGTCATTTGACCGTGTGCAATGGCGACCCGGGCTTCCGGCACCAGGCTTTTCACCTGATCAGCCATTTTCTGGATGCCCTGTACCTGGTTATACAGAAAGTAAACCTGTCCGCCCCGGGCCAGTTCTCTTTCAATTGCTTCCTTGACCAGAATCGGACTGTATTCCATGACATAGGTCTGAACCGGAAACCGGTTTTCAGGGGGCGTTTCAATGACGGAAAGATCCCGTACGCCCAGCATGGACATGTGCAGGGTTCTCGGTATCGGCGTTGCCGTTAAGGTGAGGGCGTCCACATTTGCTTTCAGTTTCTTTAATTTTTCCTTGTGGGTGACGCCGAACCGCTGTTCCTCATCAATAATCAGCAGTCCGAGATCACGGAACTCGACATCTTTTGATAAAAGACGATGCGTCCCGATCACAATGTCCACCGTGCCCTCTTTAATTCCTTTGACGGTCTCCTTCATTTCCTTGCGGGACCGGAATCGACTCAGCATATGAATCTCGATGGGGAAATCGGAAAAACGTTCCTTAAAGGTTTCGTAATGTTGCTGTGCGAGTATGGTGGTCGGAACCAGAACTGCCACCTGTTTGCCTTCAATAGCGGCTTTAAAGGCTGCCCGGATGGCCACCTCTGTTTTTCCGTATCCGACATCTCCACAGAGCAGGCGGTCCATCGGACGGGGACTTTCCATATCTTTCTTGATTTCTTCAATCGCTTTCAGCTGGTCCGGTGTTTCCTCATAAGGAAACATGGATTCAAATTCTTTCTGTGCTTCCCCATCCTTTTCAAAAGCATATCCTTTCGATGCTTCCCTTTCCGCATACAGTTTGATCAGATCGGCTGCAATATCCTTTACGGAGCTTTTAACCTTATTCTTGACCCTTTTCCATTCATTCCCTCCCAGCCGGTAGACTTTGGGAGGCTGTTCATCTCCGCCTACATATTTTTGCACCTGATCGATCTGGTCAATCGGGACAAATAAACTGTCTCCACCATCATACTGGATATGAAGATAATCTTTGTGGACGCCGTTCTGGAATTGTCTGGTTTCAATCCCTACATACTTTCCGACACCGTGATGGATATGAACCACATAATCGCCCTGGTTCAATTCCAGATAACTTTTGATTTTCTCGGCGTTGCTCAATTTTTGTCTGGATTTTCTGGTCTTCTGCCTGCGCCGGGTAAATACTTCTCCTTCCGTAATTACCACCAGTCGGTGGGTAGGGAATTCAAAGCCGCTCTGCAGATTTCCGAGCGAGATCACCGGACGCTTTAATCCGGAAATTCGGGCTGTTTCCACAAAATCGACTTCCATTTTATAATCATGCAGTACACGTTCCAGATGTTTCGCTCTCTCCCTGGTTCCCGCCAGAAACAGTATGCGGTAATTCGCCTTTTTCCAGCGTTGGAGTTCAGACTTCAGGACGTTCATCTGACCGTGAAAGTTCTGCATCGGTTTACTGCTGAAATTGACAATGTTGGAAGGCTGTGTCCCGGGGACCTGGCGCAAAAATATAGAAAAATAGACCACCGGAAAACGATGTGGTTGCATGAGTTCCTGATAATCGAAGGAAATTTTGAGAGAAGAAAAAAATTCTCCCTGTTCCATTAGTCCGGTGATCCATTCCGATTCTTCCTGTTCCAGTTGTTTCGCCGATTCCATGATTCGGGAAGGCTCATCGATTAACATGACCGTGTTTTTCGGAAGGAAATCTTGAAGACTATGATATTTCGGATATAACAACGTGATATATTTATACAGGCCATCAAAAAACTGCCCTTCCCGCAACCGTTCTATGTCCCGTTCCATATTTTCCGCCAGTTTCTCTCTGATCGTCTTGTCTTTAATGGTGGAAAGCCCTTCAGCCAGTTTCTGTTCCAGGCGTAAAGAGGCCTCTAAAAATTCATCCCTAGTGGCAAATACTTCGCGGATGGGGGAAATGGCGACCTGTTCCAGGCGGGTTTGATGTGAACGCTGTGTTCCCTGATCAAAAGTGCGGATCGAATCAATTTCAACATCAAACAGCTCAATACGCAGAGGATGTTCCCGGTCTACGGGAAAAATATCGATAATGCCGCCGCGGATACTGAATTCCCCTTTGTTCTCTACCATTTCTACCCTATCATAGCCAAGAGAAATCAACGATTGAGTCAGCGATTCAACGTTAACTTCTCCTCTTTCTTCCAGCTGAATTCTTGCATGCTTCCATGTTTCCTTCGGAACCAGAATTTTACGGAAACCGGCAAGGGGAACAATCAAGACACCCTTGAATCCATCAGTCAACCGGTTTAATACGTCGATTCGCTGGGAAACAATGTCCGGACTTAAAGATACAAATTCCGTTACAATCATTTCATTGGCCGGATACAACAGAACATCTTCCTCCGGCAAAAGCTCAGCCAGATCGTCATAGACTTTCTGCGCCTGCAACATGTTGTGGGTCACAATTAATTGTGGACGTCCGGTTTCTTTATATAAAGAAGCCATGGCCACATGTCGGGCGGACTGGCTGAATCCTGAAACCATCTGTTCGTTAATCCCCTGATCCAGCCCGGTGACCACTGACTGGAAATCTATGTCTTCGTTTAACACCTGTAATAGATCATTCATTTTGAACCTCTCCTTGGAAGATGCATGCGAAAATAAGCCTTAGCATACAAGCCAAGGCTCCCTGCATTTCTATCTTATTGAAGCGGGTTGGACAACTCCGGATTACGTTCCAGAGCTTCCTGGCAATATTCGCAAATCACTCTGGCGACAATATCCCCGTCAGATGTATAACTAATTATATGTTTCCTTTCTTCCGGGGTCAAGAAATGAAAACCCAGCTGGTATTCAGTTATATGGTTGTCATGGATACTTCCGATCTCTTTTCCGCAATATCGACACACATATTTTACTGACATTTTATGCCTCCTGAAGGATGAATATCACCAACTAGTATATCCATCCCTGACTAAATCATACGCGGGCTCAGTCACATATGTGCATCAAAAAATGGGCTTAGACACAGCCCACTTTCTGCATTTGAATACATCTTACACCTGACCAATTTTAACCATTAAACTGATTCATTGCATCCGTAAACGAATGACGAATCCAGTGCTCACATGCCCGGGCAGCCCGATCTACGGCTTCATCCACAAGATTTCGTTCTTCTTTTCCGAATGGAGACAGGACATAACGAGCGACATCCTGCCCGGCCGGGGGACGATCAATACCTATTTTAACCCTTTTAAATTCCTGCGTGCCGAGATGGGCGATGATGGATTTGATGCCATTGTGGCCGCCGGCGCTACCCTTTTGCCTCAGTCGGATTCGGCCGGCGGGAAGATCCAGATCATCGTAAACAATGACCAGGTCCTCGATGTCCAACTTGTAGAAATCGACGACCTTCCGCACCGCCTCCCCTGACAAGTTCATAAACGTTAAGGGTTTGACCAGCAAAACCTTTTCTGTATCCAGACGTCCTTCCCCCACCATGGACTGGAATTTATGCTGACTGATATCAACATGCCACATGTCCGCCAGTCGGTCCAGTACCATAAAGCCAACATTGTGGCGGGTGTTTTCATATTCTTTTCCCGGATTCCCCAGTCCGATGACAACCTTCATCCTCATCCCAACCTTTTTCTATGTTAAACCATTATTTTGCCTCATCTATTCCCGGGCCGTCTCTGGCGTCTACCAGTTCGGGTTCTCCCGGATCTTCCTCCGCTTTATCGATGGGATCCAGGCGCGGAGGCAGCAGGCTGACAATCACTTCGTCTTCTTCATGTAGAACTTCAACGCCATCAGGAACCGTCAGATCGCCAACCGTCAACGAATCACCGATTTGCATCGACGAAACGTCCGCTTCCAGTTCCTCGGGTATCCGGTCCGGAAGACAGCGCACTTCGAGTTCACGAAGTTGAGACTGCATCACACCGCCTGCTTTCACGCCCTCGGGTTCACCGGTTAATTTGATTGGAAGGCTGGTTTCCACCGGTTCGTCCATCAGTATTTTTTTAAAATCAATGTGCAGAAGTTCTCCCTTGATTGGTTCGCGTTGCAATTCATACACCATCACATGATGGACATCGCCATCCATTTTCAGGCGGATCACATGATTGAGGCCCTCATCCCGGACCATTTGCCACAACGCCATGCCATCGACATGAATGGGTTGTGACTCAATCCCTTCTCCATATAGAATGGCCGGAACTCTTCCTTTTTTTCTGAGGGAACGTGTGGCGGCACGTGTCATCTCATTGCGGTTTTCAGCCTGAAGAACACGACTCATATAGAACATCCCTCCCATATTCAGGTATATCCCTAATATACCCCAACAGGAGGGATGACAAACCTATCAGTCAAACAGTTTGCTTACGGACAGTTTTTCATGGACACGTACGATGGCTTCTCCAATAATCGGTGCGACGGAAAGCGTCTTGATCTTATCGATCTGCTTGTCCTCGCTTAAAGGAATGGTGTTGGTAACTACTAGTTCGGTGATTCTTGAATTCTGTATGCGTTCGATGGCCGGTCCGGAAAGGACAGGGTGTGTACAACAGGCAAATACGTCTTTTGCCCCGCTTTCAATCAAGGCATCCGCAGCCTGGGTGATGGTACCGGCTGTGTCAATAATATCATCAATAATAATGGCAATACGTCCTTCAATGTTCCCGACGATGTTCATCACTTCCGCCACATTCGGCTTTGGACGCCGCTTATCGATAATCGCGATGGGTGCCTTCAGATGTTCAGCCAGTTTTCTGGCCCGGGTCACGCCGCCGTGGTCAGGTGAAACAACGATTACCTCATCTAAATTCAAATCTTCACGTTCAGCAAAATATTTCGCCAGGATCGGCTCACCCAGCAAATGATCGACCGGGATATCAAAGAATCCCTGAATCTGAGTGGCATGAAGGTCCATGGTAATCACACGGCTTGCTCCTGCCGTTTCAATCAGGTTGGCCACCAGTTTGGCCGTAATCGGGTCACGGGCCCGGGCTTTCCGATCCTGCCGTGCATATCCGTAATAAGGAATGACAACGTTAATGCTTTTGGCCGAAGCCCTCTTTAAGGCATCCACCATCACCAATAGTTCCATCAAATGCTGATTCACCGGAGCAGATGTGGATTGAACAACAAACACATCTGCACCGCGAACACTTTCGTTGACGACAATCTGACACTCACCGTCACTGAATTTGTCTACCTGAGCATTCCCCAATTGAAGACCGATATGTTCCGCAATTTCATGAGCCAGTTTGGGGTTGGAATTTCCGGTAAAGATCTTCAATTTCGGATCACGATAATTTGCCATTTTTACTTGCCTCCAAATGATTTTTTATTTCTGAGTTTTTCTGCATAGTTTTCTTTATTGGTTTGACGTACTCTGGCAATACCCAGTGCATCATCCGGTACATCCTTGTTGATGGTGGATCCTGCCGCAATGTAAGCACCCCGGCCCACGTTCACGGGGGCGATCAGGTTGGTATTACAACCGATAAAGGCATCCGACTGAATCACGGTTTTATGTTTGTTGGATCCGTCATAGTTGACGGTAATCGCACCACAACCGATATTCACATTGTCACCGACTTCGGCATCTCCGATATAGGCCAGGTGCGAAGCTTTGGAACCATCCCCGAAGGTCGTGTTCTTGACCTCGACAAAATTTCCGATTCGGGCCCCGCGACCCAGTTCCGAACCGGGACGAATATGGGCATAAGGACCAATATGGGTTCCTTCTTTTACCATACAATCTGATAATGTGGAATGAATAATGGCAATATTATTTTCAATACGGCTGTTCTGAATGTCGGCATGGGGACCGATCCGGCAATCTTCTCCAATCACCGTCTTTCCCCTGAGAATCGATCCCGGGTAAATGACCGTATCCCGCCCGATCTCAACACCGGCGTCGATAAACGTGGTATCCGGGTCGACGATGGTCACTCCGTTCCGCATGTGTTCCTCGAGGATACGATTTCTGAGGATCTTTTCGGCACGGGCCAGCTGTACACGATCGTTAATGCCCACTGTTTCATCACAGTCCGGAGTCTTATGGGCGATGACCTTTTCCCCGGAGGCTTTCAATATTTCAATCACATCGGTGAGGTAATATTCTCCCTGAGCATTATCATTGTTAACCCTGCTCAAAGCGTCCCACATCTTCCGGTTATCAAAACAGTAAATACCGGTATTGATTTCCCTGATGTTTCGCTCTTCTTCCGTTGCATCTTTGTGTTCGACAATCTTCTCGACGTCGCCGTTTGCATTACGGACAATTCGCCCGTATCCCTGAGGATCACCGAATTCTGTCGTCAGCACGGTACCGGCAGCCTTTTGCGCTTCATGAACACGAAAAAGGGCTTCAATCGTTTGCGGCGTCACAAGCGGTGTATCGCCGTTCATCACCAGCACCGTTCCTTCTTTATCTTTCAGTAAAGACCGGGTTTGCATGACGGCATGACCGGTTCCCAGCTGTTCTTCCTGCATGGCATACTGAACGGTATCTTTCAACTGATTTTGAATCGAATCAGCACCATAGCCGACGACCACCAGTATTTGATCGATTCCGGCCGCTTTCAAATTATCGATTATATGCTGTACCATCGGTTTGCCACAGACGGGATGCAACACTTTATGCGTCTTTGATTTCATTCGAGTCCCCTGGCCGGCAGCCAGGACAACCGCATATTGATCTCCCATGGAAAACCTCCGTTAACAAGATGAACTTAAAAAAGTTTCATCCAAACTATATCTTAATCATAGGTGGATTTCAAGGCTTCTGTCTTACATATTTTTTGTCATTTCAAACTCTGAATTTCCCGGTCTATTGGGCCCGCCCCAACAAAAAAATAAGAGGACCCTCATTAGCGGTCCCCCGTGCAATTTCATATGAAATTGGCTTTAAGCTCCCTCTTCAAGTTCTTCCTGCCGCTTATGCTCAATACCTGCTTTCTCATATTCAGCCAGAACTGCGGTCTGAATTTTTTCCCGGGTCTGTGAGGAAATCGGATGTGCAATATCACGAAATTCCCCATCCGGGGTCCGTTTACTCGGCATGGCCACAAACATCCCGTTATTACCATCGATTACCCGAATGTCATGAACGACAAACTCATCATCAATCGTAATGGATGCAATGGCTTTCATTCTTCCGTCCGTGTTCACTCGGCGGAGTCTGACGTCGGTCACTTCCATCCTGTATTCACCACCTTTTACCAAGTTCTTGATGTTCAATTTCAACACAGGTGGTGAATATTCCTGCACAAAAATGGCAAAAAAACAGAATTTTTTTGAAAAATCGCTCGATTACGGAATATAGGCGACCATTTCGATTTCAATGCCGACATCCTTGGGCAATCGAGCCACTTCAACGGTCGACCGGGCCGGCTTGTGATCTTTAAAATAGGTAGCATAGACCTCATTCACTCTGGCGAACTGCTCCATGTCCTTAATGAAAACCGTCACTTTGACGACATGATCAAAGGTCGCACCCGCCGCTTTTAAAACGGCCTGCAGATTTTTAAACACCTGGTGCGTCTGATCCTCAATGCTTCCTTCAACCAGTTTCCCCTCCGGGGTCAAGGGAATCTGTCCGGACGTAAACACCCAGTTTCCTGTCTTGCACGCCTGTGAATACGGCCCGATGGCCTGAGCAGCCTGGTCAGTCTGTACATACTCCATCATGCTCAACCTCCTGTACCTTTATTTTTCAAACCAGTTTCCCGGCTCCACGTATACCTTCTTCTCTCTGGAGTCCACATCGGTAATACGCGCCAGGGAAACATAATCATGAACCAGTTTTTCTTCAATCTCCGCGGTCTCTACAAAGATACCCACACCGACGACTTCGGCATGAAACTCACCAAGTAAATCAATCATGCCCTGGGCCGTACCGCCCGCTTTCATAAAATCATCGATAATCAGGACCCTTGCATTTTCAGGCATCACCCGACGGGCAAGGGACATGGTCTGAATTCGTTTGCTTGATCCCGACACGTAATTGATACTGACAACGGATCCTTCCGTGATTTTGGTATCCCGTCTGACGATCACCACGGGCACATTCAGATAATGTGCGGTGGCATAGGCGAGTGGAATACCTTTGGTTTCCACGGTCATGATGACATCAATCTCTTTTTCTGCAAACACACTGGCAAAAATTTTACCGACCTGACTCAGGACACGGGGGTTCCCGAGAAAATCGGCCATGTATAAATAACCGCCCGGAAGCAGCCGTTCGGAAGCAGATAAAGTTTCACAGATGTCTTTGATAACAGAAAGCGCATCTTCCTTTTTCATGATCGGAATATATTGTACCCCGCCTGCTGCCCCCGCAACCGTTTTTAACATACCGATCCCCCGGTTCTCAAACAGTTCTTTGACAATCACCAGATCTTCACTGATCGAAGATTTTGCAGCTCCATACTGGTCCGCAAAATAAGTCAACGGTATCAATGTATATGGGTGAGACAGCAAGTACTGGGTCATATCAACCAGACGAGAACTTCGTCTCATTTTTTTCATGGTCATCTCCCCCAAATCCGAATATTATGAAGAAAATATACCACTTTTATACGGATTTAGGCAAGAGTTTTGCTCAATTTTCCCCTAATGTTCGGACCATGTAAACTTCCCGGCAGAAACCTTTTAATCCGTTATAAATTCTTCTGGCCCGGGATTGTTTCCCGGTCAGGCTGAATACGGTAGGTCCGCTTCCGGACATCAGGACACCGTCTCCACCGAAACGAATCATCTGTTTTTTCAACTTCTCCACAACCGGATACATCTCAAACGTGACCGACTCAAGATCGTTATGTAATGAGCGGCATATCTCTTTAAAGTTTTTGTTTTCAATGGCCCGGATCATCTGAGGAGTGGAACGTGCTTCTGTGGAAATCCGGTCCAGATCGACATTTTGATAAACATCTGCTGTGGACACCCCGATGGGAGGCTTGGCCAGCACCACCCAGCAGGCGGGCATCGAGGCGATCGGCGTCACGTTTTCTCCACGACCACGTGCCACGGCTGTACCTCCATAGATGCAAAAGGGAACATCGGAACCGACCTGTGCGCCGATTTTCGCCATTTCTTCCACTGATAAGCCAAGTCCCCACAATTGATTGAGGGCTTTGATCACAGCAGCTGCATTGCTGCTTCCACCGGCCAGGCCGGCTGACACCGGGATATGTTTTTCAATGTATATGTTAGCACCCTTTTTTACGTTAAATTGATGCTGCAACAACTCCGCAGCCTGGTACGCATGATTACGTTGATCTGTAGGCACATAGCTTACCGGACAATCTATCACAATCTTCCCGTCATCCCGGGCAGCAATGTCGAGCCGGTCCGCCAGATCAATCGTCGTCATTACCATTTCTATATCATGGTACCCGTCATCTCTCTTCCCCAGAATGTCAAGTGTCAGGTTGATTTTGGCAGGGGCTTTGACGGATATGCTCATGACAACACCTACTTTTCTGTCAAGATAAGTAAACGATATATGCTGAAACCAATCTTAACACAACACGGAAAAATTCGCATCCCCGGCTTCCGCGTAAACAAAAAACCGGGCGGATTGACCCACCCGGTTCGCTGGTGTGTGTTATTGGTTTCGTTGTTCAGCCAGAGACTGCTCGGCGATTTCAATCGCCCGTTTGACCATGTTACCTGCATCACGTGTCTTGATACCGCCCCAACCTTCACGTTGAACGGTATCATAAAATCCAAGGTCTTTTGCGAGTTCTTCTTTGAACTGTTCCGACATGATGCCCCGTCTACGGCCCATGTGAATCCCCCTTATACACACACCAACTACCTATAGTATCCGGATAAAATGCAGGCTTTCATGTATGACAATAAAAAACAGTAGAACCGGGTTCTACTGTTCCTGAAAAGTTAAACGCACATTTTCTTTTCCCCGACATACGGTTAATTCAACCGTTTCTGTCAGGACATCTGCATAACTGTATGAAACGCGCTCAAATGAATGTAAATTTTCATCCAGTTTGACGATAAAAACGGATGGGTATGTTTCTTCAAGGATGCCTGTCCTTTCGATGGTTTTACGGCGTCCCCCGTTTGCTTTAAGAACGATTTTTTCACCGACATAAGATTCCAGGCTTTTTTTAATTTCGTTTAGTGAATTTTTTGTCATGACCATGACCACCTCACGACCACCAGTATAACACGCTATTTCATCCATGTCAAGTAAACGATACATTATAACAGCGAGGCAAGTTATTTGTCAATGGTCTTATCGGCTTATTTCATCTTTTTATTTTCGTGAAGGTCCGGTTATCGTTTGATTTTAAGCCCCCTCTCCATTTCAGAGGTCAGGGGGATCCCCATCCTGAAGCTGCCGAGGGTTTCGATCCCACCAATCCCATCAATGCCGGAAACGGTATGTTTAACCATATCCAGAACATTAACGGTATCACGGATGGAGCAATAGGAAGCTTTTTCCGCCACATAAACGGGATCCTGGGCATGGATATTTATACGTTTTGGGGAACTGGCAAAATTGGCCCCCGCCTCCAGAATGGCCTCAAAAAACGACTGGCAGGCACCGGCAAAAATCGTCAGCTTATCTTTGTTTTTTTCCCATTTTCTCGCTTCTTTAACCGCTTCAACAAAATAGCGTGAGTTGCGATAAGACGAAAACTGGTCCCGCTGGCCTGATTTTTTGTACGAATCATGACCGGTGAGAATCAGAATGTCCGGTTGCACCTCCTTTAGAAGACGTACCACCATCTCAGGCATGTCTTTTTCCCTGACATGATAAGCATGCACGGGGATTTTTAATTTCTGATACAGGTGCGTACACAATTTCACATAACCGGAATCCCCGTCCAGATGCAACACACGGCCGGGAATTTCAAATGAACCGTGTTCGTTCTCGTCCTGCCCGGTCAACAGCCACTCATTTTTCTCCCGTAACAGTTCTCTTTCCCGCTGAATCAATCGAAGACATTCATTCCCATCGAATGATGTTTTATCCAGCCACTTGTAAATATCCTTATCCCTCACCTGTACCAGGTCGTCCAGAGGTGCATCCGCCAGTAGCCTCCAGTCAAGACCTTTCAGATAAGCGATTTTTTTATGTTTATCCACTTCGATCACACGAAACAGAATGTCCTGGCCGTAGGATTTTCTTGTGACATAATCCCCTTCACGTATTGTCATATTGAAAAACCCTCCCTCTTGATACCATCCTATGATGATCAAGAAGAAGGGTGCAGATGCCCATTGCCATATACAGAAATTTATTTTGTAAAACGGTCTGCCACGGCACTGGCGCCGTATGAATTCGGTTTTATTTTTGCTATGTAGCCGACAGACGTTACCCAACCGACCACTTCCTGAATCAGTTTCCGGGTATCGCCACGCTGTCCGATATCGAGATGCACTTCCACCGGCCAGTCCGCCAGAAGCTCTGTAATACCGTGGGCTTTGAGTTCTTCCATGGTCTTCAAACTGATTTCCGTCTCTTTGTAGATCCGATAACGCAGATCGTGGATCGGTTTTTCTCTGTGCCTGCGAAAATAAAATCGGGCCCCTTTTCCGACGCGATGAATGATAAAAGCTGTGACAAACAGCGTGCTTTTCTGCGAAGTCTGAGAATCCGTCCCGATGACCACTTTATACTGCGCTTTTGGGTCTTGTTCCAGATAACTTTTAATATTCCGGGAAAACGCTTCTAAAGACAATCTCCCCACGGTAGGACTGATAAAATGCAATGGATTGCCCCCTTTTTTAAGAAAACAAGCCACTGGCCCGAGTCAGATTGTGCACCATGACTGGAGATGAGCCGTCAATGAGTCTTCATCTCCAATTATTTTCCTTTTTTTATTTTATTTTATTCCTGTCCGAAAAACAATGTTACTCAGCCCGGCCCATTCCTCGAGGGACAGGGTTTCACCCCGGCGTGAGGGATCGATTCCCGCCTCTTCAAAGACCTTCTGCCAGCGCTCTTTAGGGGACAGTTCGGCAGGACCGTCCAGGGAAATGTCTGACAGATTGTTAGACAACGTTTTTCTACGGCGGGCAAAACCGGCCCGAACAATCCGGAAAAACAGTTTTTCATCTTCCACGTGAACGGGCGGCTCTTTTCGAATCTCCAGTCTGATCACGGCAGAATCCACATGAGGACGGGGGACAAAAACAGACCGCGGCACTTTTAAAACTTTCTGCGGTTTGGCGTAATATTGAACGGCAATACTCAGTGAGCCGTAATCTTTTGTTCCAGGCTGTGCTGCAATGCGGTCCGCCACCTCATTCTGCACCATAACCACAATTGAACGCAAAGGCAGTTTCTCCTCCAGTAACGTCATCAGGATCGGCGTTGTCACATAATAGGGAAGGTTGGCCACGACGTGAATATCCTGAACATCCTGAAACGCTTCTGCAAAAAGCCTGTGCAGATCCATTTTCAATACATCATCCCAGACCACGCGGGTATTCGGATACGGTGACAGGGTCTCTTCCAGCACCGGACGAAGGCGTTGATCAATTTCAACGGCAACCACCTTTTTCGCTGCACGGGCCAGTTGTTCGGTCAACGCCCCAATCCCGGGCCCGATCTCAAGAACACCGTCCTCAGGTTTAAGTTCCGCAGCCCGGACAATATTGCGAAGAATATTGATATCGATCAAAAAATTTTGCCCCAGACTCTTTTTCGCGTTGAGGTCAAAGCGATCCATAATTTCCCGAGTACGTGACGGCGACGCGATATCTTTCCATGAGTTTTCAGTATCGTGACTCACTGGCGGTTCTCCTCCTGATCCAGCCATGCGACTGCTTGATCAAATTCATCGGGGGTGATCTGGAACATGGTTAATCGTTTGTGCAACTGACTGGCGTTGGCATATCCGATCCCCAGCCGGTTACCCAGTCTGATCCGCCTGTCTCTGGCACCGGTTCCCCCGACGAGACCGGCTTCAACCAATTTTCGGTAAGGAATTAATTCTTCCCCACCCTCCACTTCTGTCCTGACCTCGGCCAGGGCACGGCGGATCACCTCCGGGCTGGCATTTTCAACTCCGAGATTTCGTTTTCCTTCTCCTTCTTCCCGGGTGATAAACGCATGTTTGCAACCCGGCACTTCCTGACTGATGGTTTTTCTGATTTTTTCTCCGGGGAAATCCGGATCGGTGAAAATAATAACACCTCTTTTGGCTCTTGCCAGGCGGATTTGATCCAGTATGTCCTCAGAAATGGCCGAACCTCCGGTTTCTATTGTATCGGCTTCAACAGCCCGTTTAACAGCAAGGGTATCGGAACGCCCTTCAACGACAATCACTTCACGAATCATACATACATTCTCCATTCTTGTCTTTCAACATCACTTTTTCATTAACTACATTCTAGCATGTTTGGTGATCTTCAAGAATAAGAAAAGAGGGGATCACTCCCCTCCGCTACAAATATTATGGTTTTTCGGGACCGATGACATACACCTTGTATCCTTTCTTCAAGCCAAACTGGTTGGCAAATTCATCATCATCGTAATAGATGTCGATCCGGTTTCCCTTTACGGCACTCCCCGTATCTTCCGCTTTCCGATAACCGAAGCCTTCGATATATACCCACCATCCAAGGGGGATGACGTTCGGATCAACGGCAATCGTTCGGTTTTCAGTCGCACGGGTGCCTGTCCTTGTAATTCCGTATTCCGGATGATCCGGGGTTTTTCCCGTGTGCTCAACACCGGGCCCGTAGGCCGTCAATTCCATGGTCAGCACTTTGAGGGGACGAAATGTCTTGCCCCCGCGGGAAACGGTGCCCAGTTGCCCGACAGCAACAATATGGTCCGTTTTATCTTCAATAATGTTGGCCCGAATCAATTTTCGATTGACTTCCCTGCCATTCTCGTAAGTTATTTCATACTGGTAACGGGCGAGCCCGTTTTTCCCTTTCTGAATGGTCTCTTGCTGACCGCTTGCCAGCGTATAGTCGGCTTTTTTAACGACCCGGTGAACGATCGGCTCTTCAACCTGCAGAATCTCCCGGGTAATCCGCGTAATCCGGATTTCATCCGCTACTTTTTCTTTGAGCCCCGGTTCAATCCGGTCCTCATCATTAAGGGTAATCCCCTGTTCATCGAGGACCTCACTCACCGTTATGCCCGCTGTGTAGATGGTCCTTTTTTCCGGTCCGTCATAAAGCGTGACCGGTCGTTTCTTGACAAAACGGATGGTCATCCCTTCCCGAATCTTTTCATCCGGACCCGGAACAATACGATCATGTTCCGTATAATCAAGGTCCCGGGATGCCAGAAACTGGCCGACCGTGGTTTTCAGGGTTGAAGTTTTAATCACTTCCCCATTGTGCACAAAGGTTATCTCTTTATTTAGACTATAATACCCCGCAATCATGGATACAAGGACCACCAAGATCCCTGCAGCCAAAAAAACGTGAATCTTTTTAATTTCTCCACTCCACATAAAAAATCCTCCTTTTGGACCGCAATCCATTGTAGAAAAATAAGCAGGATTTGTCAAATATAATGCCTGCTTTTTCCATTATGAACGATTCCAGCACGTTTTATACGAATCTATCATTTTAAAATGCTAGAATCTGCGGCCAAAAGGAAGATTTCTTATCAGGTATGCGTTACGATTTCTTTATATTTTTAAAAGGGTGCGGGCGTTGTTCATCGTCGCTTCCGCCAGTTCCTCCAGTTCCACTCCTCTGAGTTCCGCAATTTTTTCCGCCACATATCGAACATAACCGGATTCATTGCGTTTGCCCCGATAAGGTTCCGGCGTCAGATAAGGTGAATCCGTTTCGATCAGCAACCGGTCCAGCGGAACTTTCTGAGCGACTTCCTTTGGTTTCTTCGCATTTTTGAATGTCACCGGCCCTCCCAGTGAAATGTAAAAATTCATATCGAGACACTGTCTGGCCAGCTCCCAGCTCCCGGAAAAACAGTGCATGATCCCACCGACCTCTGCTGCATTTTCCTCCCGTAAAATATCGACGATATCTTGATGGGCTTCACGGTCGTGGATCACAATCGGCAGCTTCACCTTTTTGGCCAGGCGGATCTGTTTGCGAAACACTTCCGCCTGGACGTCGCGGGGTGAATTATCCCAGTAATAATCGAGCCCCATTTCGCCCAGGGCCACCACTTTCGGATGACGGGCCAATTCTTCGATCCAGTGGAGGTCCTCATCGGTCATATCCTTGGCATCATGGGGATGCCAGCCCACAGCGGCATAGATAAAATCATATTTTTCCGCCAGTTCCAGGCAGGTGGGGATGGTTTCCCGATTGTATCCGATATTCATGATCCGGGTTACGCCGTTTTCCCGGGCACGCCTGATAACCTCGTCCCGATCTTCATCAAATTTTTCGTCATTCAAATGGGCATGGGTGTCAAATAACATGCTAACACTCCCTTTATTTTACTTTCGTACCGTTCGGTATCTCCTCGCCCACAGTCGCCAGTTGCAGCTTATCTCCGTCAGACGCAGCCAGAATCATACCGTTGGAAACTTCCCCGCGCAGTTTGGCCGGTTTCAGGTTGGCGACCACGATCACTTTCTTGCCGATCAAGTCTTCCGGCTCATAATGCTGTGCGATGCCGGACACCACCTGTCGTTGTTCATACCCGAGATCCAGTTGCAGTTTCAACAGCCGGTCGGCATTTGGCATTTTCTCTGCCTTAATGACCTGTGCAACTCTCAGGTCTGTTTTGAAAAAGTCATCAATCGTAATCTGCCCGGTTTCTTCCTCTTTTTTCTTTTCTTCTTTATTATCTGCGGATTCCGGTTGCTTCTGATCGTTCACCATTTCTCCTCCCATCAATTCCACGATATAGGCCACTTCTTTTTCAATGTCGAGACGCGGGAAGATCGGATCCCCCTTGTTGATTCGGGTTCCTTCCGGCAACTTGCCGAATCCGTACAGGCTGTCCCAGGCCTTCAGTTCATCGTTTGCCACACCCAGCTGGTTCCAGATTTTTTCCGGGCTGCGGGTCATGAACGGCTGGATCAGGACAGCAACAATGCGCAGCACTTCGGCCAGGTGGTACAAGACAGAGCCCAATGTCTCCTTTTTGGATTCGTCTTTGGCCAGGACCCAGGGCATCGTTTCATCAATATACTTATTCGCTCTTCCGATCAATTTCCAGATTGCTGAGAGTGCGACGGAGAACTCCATTTTATCCATCGCTTTTTCCACGTCATCCACGGTTCTGCTGGCCGTCTCCACCAGATCACGGTCATACTCCGTGGCGCCTTCCACCCGTTTCGGAATCAGCCCGTCGTTGTATTTTTCAATCATGGCCGTGGTTCGGTTGAGCAGATTGCCGAGGTCATTGGCGAGATCATAATTGATCCGTTCAACAAACCCTTCCGGTGTAAACACCCCGTCGGATCCGAAGGGCACTTCCCTCAACAGGTAATAGCGCAGGGCATCCAGCCCGTATTTATCAATCAGCGGATCCGGATGAACCACATTGCCTTTGGACTTGGACATCTTGCCATCTTTCATCAACAGCCATCCGTGTCCAAACACCTTTTTCGGCAGAGGCAGATCCAGAGCCATTAGAATAATCGGCCAGTAGATAGTATGGAAACGGACGATTTCTTTTCCCACGAATTGGACATCTGCCGGCCAGAATTTCTCAAATCGCTCCCTTTCCTGTTCGTCTTCGGACAGGTATCCGAGAGACGTGATATAGTTGGTCAGGGCATCGATCCACACATATATCACATGTTCCGGATCCCCGGGTACCTTGATTCCCCAGTCAAATGTCGTCCGGGAAACACACAAATCCTCCAGCCCCGGTTTGATAAAGTTGTTGATCATCTCATTTTTGCGGGATTCCGGCTGGATAAATTCCGGATTTTCCTCATAGTACTTCAGCAACCGGTCCACATACTTGCTCATTTTAAAGAAATAACTTTTTTCCCGGACCAGTTCCACGTCCCGTCCGCAATCGGGACATTTGTTGTTCTCGGCCTGCCTTTCCGTCCAGAACGATTCACAGTCGGTACAATACAGGCCTTCATATTCGTCCAGATAAATATCGCCCTGGTCAAGCAATCGTTTGAAAATCTTTTGCACCACTTTTTTGTGGCGGTCTTCGGTCGTGCGGATGAAATCATTGTAGGAAATGTCCAGCTTGTCCCACAATTCCCGGATCCCCGCCACGATATGGTCGACGAATTCTTTCGGTGTCTGATCCTGCTTTTTCGCCTTTCGTTCAATTTTCTGACCATGCTCATCAGTTCCGGTCAAAAACCATGTTTCATACCCGCGCAGTCGCTTGTAACGTGCCATGGCGTCTGCTGCCACGGTGGTATAGGCATGACCGATATGCAACTTGTCACTGGGATAATAGATCGGCGTTGTGATATAAAATGTTGGTCTGGTCATCTTGATAGCCTCCTTTTTTGTCATCCATTTTATAACGTTAACAAAATAAAAAAACCTTTCATCCGGTTTGGGACGAGAGGTTTTCTCACGCGGTACCACCCAATTTTTCCGCCATCTCACAATGACAGACTCAACCAGTCAGGCGACTGAATTCCTTAACGCGGAAACCACGTTGCTTGCTACCCCCGCACCAGGCAGGCTCACAGGCAAAACTCCAGGACCATGTTCATCTGCTTCGTTTATACCGGTTTTCAGCTTACCCCGGCTCTCTGTCATAAACGTTACAGACTACTCTTCCTTTCACCGTTGCTCTTATTTTTTACTTAGTAATGCCTTAGCCAAAAATATACAAAACACACCTGTCAATGTCAAGTCTGTTCAACGACTTCATCATTCATGCCATCAATAACGAATTCGCTGATAATTGAGCATCAGAACAATCTGGAAATAAACCATGATAAACACATAGGCAAAATCGAAGATCATGAGGGACAGGAATGAATCAAACAGTCCGCTTGCCATAAAAAGGAAGATGAACACAATCAGCATGGCCCACACTGTCTTGTAAACGTTTCGTTTCCAGTCCTGACGGAACAACTGCCGACTTCGCTCAACCGTTTCCAGAATCGCCCGGTCATCGACGACCAGAATAAATTCGAACAGGATGAAAAAGAGACGAATGGTCACTGCGATTAGCAGGAAAAAGATAACCCCCGCTTCTCCAAACAAAAACCGGAGTCCTCTGGCAAGCAGGGTGGAAAGCACAAACAAGCCAATGTAAAAACTTAACAACTTGATAAAATGCGTGTTTGCCTGGCGTTTAAAGACCGAAATATTCAGGCGTTTTCCCTGAACAGCCCGATTGAGCCAGGTGATATATCCCCCCTGTAAATAGGCCTGCAAAGCCATCAAGAATAGCCCGGGAAATATCAACCACCAGCTGACCGGGTAAGGGACATCTCCTGCTGTAAAGATCGGCATGATATCTCCGATACTGGGAAGCCCGACAGGCAGGGAGAAATTGATTTCGAACATACTCCGGTCATCCGGGATAAACCATCTCCAGTTAACCAACAAAAAAACGATGTCCAGCAAAAAGGGTACCCCGACTAAAACCGGATGCCTCAATAAAATATCAACAGCTGATCGCCACACGTATCGCCCCTCCTGCTCTCCCTCAATTCCATCCAAACCTTTTTCAAAAATTTGTTAAACCCTTTTGTCACAAGGTAATCAGGCCTTATTTAACATAAAATTCCTGTTCAACCTGAAACGTATTTGTTGACGGACATTTCACAGATTGATATGATAGGGTCAAAGCGCAATTTGTCGATTTATGTTATTTATGTTATTTAGATAAAAAAATCCGTTCAACGAAAAATTCAGATTGAGAGGAGATTTGAAGGTCATGTTAAAATCAACTGGAATTGTACGCAAAGTGGATGAGCTGGGTCGTGTCGTGATTCCGATCGAACTTCGCCGTACGCTCGGAATCAATGTGAAAGATGCACTAGAAATTTATGTAGATGGGGAGCAAATTATTCTGAAAAAGTACGAGCCGGCCTGCATTTTCTGTAACAGTGCCGAAGATGTCAAGAATTTCAAAGGAAAACTGATCTGTGGTGAATGTGCGAAAGAAATTTCGTCTACATAAAACGGACGATTGCGGGGTCCCGGATAACCGGGGCCCTTTTTCATTTCCGGCTCTTTACGTATGGTACAGGTTATAGATTTCCCGTTTAGAAACTCCCCTGTCCCTGGCCGTCTTTTTAATGGCATCTTTAACGGTGTCGCCTTCATCCACATAATGATTGACGTGATCCACCGGGGTCATCTCTTTCCACCAGTCCCCGTTGTATACAGCTTCTTCATCCGCCTGTGAATTCCCTCTTATAATCAAACAAAATTCACCACGAATTTTCGACAATTCTTCAAAATAGGTTCGTATTTCCGAGATGTCGCCCCGAACAAACTCTTCGTATTTCTTCGTTAATTCCCGTGCCACCACGACTTCGCGATTTCCCCATGCTTCATGCAGATGTCGGAGTGTCTTTTTGATCCGGTGAGGTGATTCGTAGATCACAATCGTTTCCGGATACGGTTTTAACCGCTCCAGTTCCTGTTTCAGTTCTTTATTGTCCCGGGGAAGAAACCCGATGAACAAAAAGGGCTGTACCGGAAGACCGGAGGCTACCAGTCCGCTTAATGCCGCATTCGCCCCCGGAACAGGAACGACTGGAATACCCTCTTGCACGGCATCGGAAACCAGTTCTTTCCCGGGGTCCGATATCGCCGGCATGCCGGCATCACTCACAAGAGCGATATCCTTTCCTTCTTGCAGCAACCGTATCAGTTCGGGACCGCTCTGCTTTTTATTATGTTCGTGATAACTGACCAGGCGGGTATGGATATTGAAATGCGTCAGCAATTTCCGGGTTTGCCGGGTATCTTCCGCGGCGATCATATCCACCTGTTTTAACGTCTGAACCGCTCGAAAGGTCATGTCATCCAGGTTGCCGATGGGGGTGGCCACCAGATACAGCGTTCCGCTGTCGGATGTATCGATGAAGCTTTTTTGAATCCTCATGACGATCAACTCCTGTAAAGGCCTGCATCACTTATACGTGACATTGTTTTGCGACGTGATTAACGCTTCCTTTTGCGGCCTTGTTAACCGCTTGATTTCCAGCTCGCGCCGGAGCGCCTGGCTTTTATCCATCCCTTGTTCGAGGTAAACCAGTTTGACAGGCAGCCGGGAACGGGTGTACTTCGAAGCTTTTCCCTGGTTATGTTCCCGGATCCTTTTGTCGATGTCGTTGGTTATGCCGGTATATAACGACCGGTCCGCACATTCCAACATGTACACACAATAATCCATGATTGATAAAAACCCCGTTTCCTGTCAGACTAACGAATCCGATTTTCCATAATAAATGTTATAGATTTCTTCACAATATTCCCCATCGTCCTGATACACAATCAGGGGAGGCAGGACCTTCAAATCCGGTTTCCCATCGCGGATCCCTTCTAGCAGCACGATATTGGCCTCTTCCCCCTTTTTCGGATGTACCAGCCGCATCCGTTTGGGTTCGATCCGGTATTGTTTCATTAACGCCATCAATTCGGCTAACCGGGAGGGACGGTACACAAACGCCACTTTTCCCCCGGAACGGACCAGGCGGCAACTGACCCGAACAATGTCTTCCAGAGTGATCAGGATTTCATGCCGGGCGATGGCAATGTGAGGGTTTTCATTTTTCTCACCACCCACTTTTGGCAGATAGGGAGGATTACAGGTCAGTACATCATATTTTCCATTGCCGAACTGATGGTCGGCTTCTCTGGCATCCCCGTGATGAATGGCAATCTGATCCCGTTTCTGATTCATCATCACACTCCGCCTGGCCATATCATACAGACGCTCCTGAATTTCCACACCATCGATGTGAGCCTCTGTCCGGGTACTCATCAGCAGGGGAATCACCCCGTTTCCCGTACAGAGATCCATCACCTTCCCTTTTTTGGGGAGCGTCACAAAACGGGCCAGCAGGACGGCATCCATGGAAAAACTGAAGACCTCTCGACTCTGTATAATCTTTAAATCCTGTGTCAATAAATCATCTATTCGCTCAGAAGGATAAAGGGGTACCCGCTCCATCGCTGATTGTCATCCCTTCCTGTGGTTAACCACTCATTTATAATGGCTTAAAGAGAAAAAAGGCCTACCGACCGGCAGACCTCTTTATTATTTGTTTAAAAAGGAGAGGCAAAACAGGCAATCCCCTTCTGTTCGAAGACTGCCATAATGAAGGTTACAAATATGAAACCCTTCCTGGTAGAGCCGGGCCAAATTATCGTAACCTTCACCAACCCGGGGCTGTCCTTTGTCACTTTGTTCTTCCGGACTCTCCTGTTCGGCTTTATTTAGAATTTTGTCTCTGGTCGTCGACAGGTTCTGCTCATGCAATTTTCGCAGATGCCGGTTTTCCACCGTCAATCGCTGATTTTCCTCGAGAAGTTCTTTCATCTTCTCTTTGAGAAGCCCCAGTTCTTCAAACAAACGGCCAACTTTTTCTTCCATCTCGGAAACCTGCTGGAAAAGTTCATGACCATTCCTTTTCTCCAATTGCTCCACCCCAATACATTCTCTGCTATTCAATCTGAGCGTTCGCCTCAGCTATCTCTTCAAGTGAAAATTCCACCACGCGGTTTAATTCCAGTAGATCAACCTGTACCTTTCTTTCCAGAATGTTCAGGCCGACCACCTGACCGTGACCCGCCGATGTCACCACTTCAGAGCCGATTTCCGGGAGTTCTTCTCGGGCACTTTCATAATTGTCGTTCTCATATTTGAGACAGCACATCAGCCGCCCGCACAACCCGGAAATCTTGGCCGGATTAAGTGAGAGATTCTGATCTTTCGCCATTTTGATGGATACAGGTTCAAAATCCCCCAGGAAAGTAGAACAACAGAGAATACGTCCGCAGGGCCCGATTCCGCCAAGCATTTTGGCCTGATCCCGAACCCCGATCTGACGCAATTCAATCCGGGTACGAAACACAGCAGCAAGATCTTTGACCAGTTCACGAAAGTCCACGCGACCATCTGCAGTAAAATAGAAAATGATTTTATTGCGGTCAAAGGTATATTCCACGTCCACCAGTTTCATCTCCAGACCGTGGTCTGCAATTTTTTCCAGACAAATATCAAACGCTTCTCGGGCTGCTTTTTTATTTTCTTCCACCTGACGGGCGTCATTGTCTCCGGCAATGCGGATCACATTCTTAAGCGGAAGCACGACATCTTCTTCGGACACCTTCTTTTTACCGATCACAACTTGACCGTATTCAATGCCGCGTGCCGTCTCCACGATAACGTGATCCCCTTTCCGGACGTCAAACTCTCCAGGATCAAAATAATATATTTTACCCGCTTTTTTAAAACGGACACCTACCACCTCATACATGTTTTATCCCTCCTGAAGTTCGAGAACCATCCTTTCCAGGGACAACTGGGGGCTGGCATTCTGCTCAAGCCTGCGCCTGGTCTCAAGAACGAGCTCCATATGCTGGAGCAATGTGTTTCTTCCCACACGCAGAGCCTGTTTGGCCAGCACATCCTGCTGGTCGTCATGGACGATCAGATCTCGACGATCCGACTGCCACAGCAATATATCGCGCAGCCAGATCAGATATATATCAAGTACAAGCATCAGTTCATCTCTCGAATTGTCCTGTCCCGTTATTTTATCCTGAATCGTCAACAGGGCGTAAGAACCCCTGTTTAAAATGTCTTCACTTAATTGTACCACTTGGTTTCGAAGCTGTGCAAACGACTCTGACTGGCATAATTTCCTTGCCTCTTCCAGTCCTGCCGTCAATTGGGAGGCGATCCGGGCCACGGGGGAGGCATAACCTTCCTCTATTAACCGTTGTGCCAGTTTATCCGGAGGCAACGGCTGAAACGTGAGCAGCTGGCAACGGGAGAGGATGGTAGGCAGGACGGCATGTACGCGTTCCGTCAGCAAAATGGCCGTCACACCGGAGGCCGGTTCCTCCAGAAATTTCAACAGACTGTTGGCTGCCTGAACCGTCATCGTATCGGCATGATCCACGATATAGATCTTGCGGTTCCCTTCAACAGCCCGATAAGAGAACTCTTTTTGCAGATTTCGTACCTGTTCGATTTTGATGGAAGCCCCGTCCGGCTCTATCAGATGAACATCGGGATGATTGCCGCCGTTAATCCTTTTACAATCCGCACATGCTTCACAGCTGTCAGATGCTAGTTCACGACATAACAGGGACTTAGCCAGCTGGAGGGCCACCGCTTTTTTGCCGGCTCCCCTCGGCCCTGCAAACAGGTAGGCATGGGCAATCCGATCATGTTCCAAACTTCCCTGTAAAATACGAGTCACACGTTGCTGCTCGTTAAAGTCTTTCCACATCATCATCATCCTAACTTCGCCCGATCATTAAAAATAGAGATTAATCAACATTCCCCTTATCTCCCCGATGCGATCCAGAATTTCAATACCTGATTGTTCCTTCTCCAGGATGGCATCCGTCAGTTCCAGCAATTTCTGGTCCACCTGTTTGATCACCCGGTAGACACGGCTTCGGCCACGTCTCCCGTTTCCTTTTCGTTCATCGACTGCTACCCCGTATTTAACCGCTTCTTCCACAAAACGTTTCACCAGCGATTTGTACTGATACAGGTCGCGCAGAGTCCTGGATCTCGCCAGCCGCTGTCCCTGCAACTCAATTTCCTGTAATAGCCGGGTAAGATGCTCCTGGTCCATACGCCCATTTTGGCCTTTCAGAAATTCTGCAAACGAAGCCTTCTCCGAAGAGATCCTGTTCTGTCTCCCGGCCTGGGCCATTCGGTCAAAATGGGGTTGGTTGGTTTTTCCGATTTTCATCTTACACCAGCTCCGTTAAAATTGGTAAAATTGTTCAACCGGGACAATAAACACGGTTGCGCCTCCCACCTGGACTTCGATCGGCTGTGGAATCAAGGGACCGACACCGGTTCCCGCAGGCGGCATGGGTGCCACCATCTGTTCCCTGGAATGGCAATTGCTTTTAATAATCTCCAGAAGCTGATCTAACCTCTCCTCTTCTACCCCGATCAAAAATGTGGTATTGCCCGCACGCAGGAATCCTCCGGTACTGGCCAGTTTGGTGGCACGAAACCCTTCTTTCACCAGAGCCTGCGACAAACGTGAACTATCTTTGTCCTGTACAACAGCAATCACCATCTTCATAATAGGCTGCACTCCTCTCAACTCTTAATCAGACGAAACCGGGCCCACATTCTGTTGAAAAAAACGAAGAAAATCACGCCTGATTTCCTCATGCACTTCCGATTCCGGCCGGTTTGCATCCACTCTGACAATGCGGTCACGATCCATTTCCGCCAGCTGATGAAATCCAAATCGTACCCTTTTATGATATTCCAGTTCCTTTTGTTCAATCCGGTCCAAATCAGCCCCATCATCGCCGGCGTTTCGTTTCAGAATGCGCTGTTTGCCCACCTTTTCCGGGAGATCCAGCAGATAGGTACGATCCGGCACCACCCCGCCGGTGGCAAAATGATTGATCTCGATGATCTTCTCGACAGAAATGCCAAGACCAAACCCCTGATAGGCGATACTGGCATCCATAAACCGGTCACACAGGATGATATCTCCCCGGTTCAGAGCAGGGACAATTTTCTCGTTGACATGCTGGGCCCGTGAGGCTGCATACAACAAGACTTCCGTTTCAGAGACCATCTCTTTATGTTGCGGATTCAGAAGAATTTCCCGGATTCTGTCACTGATTGGTGTTCCCCCGGGTTCCCGGGTGGTTACCAGCGGTACCTGCAATTCCTGTTCGATAAACTGTGCGAGCAATCGGAGTTGTGTGGTTTTACCGGCTCCATCCGGTCCTTCAAATGTAATAAAAATACCTCTCCTGTCTCTAGCCATGTGTTTCCTCCAGATTTCGGTCTGTTCATTATGCTTCCGTTACTAAAATATACGGCATGTCACGGTTTTGTATCCCTTGAAAATAGGCTCCCGCCTGTTTCAGATTTTGAATCTGTTCAATGTGTTTCGGCTCAATGCGTTCTCCGGGTATTAATACCGGTACACCCGGTGGATATGGAATAACGGATTCAGCACAGATTCTTCCGGCCGAATCAACCAGTTTGACCGGTTCTTTCCCGGAATCCATCACCTCGGCCGGCATCCGTTCCGGTGAGGTTATTACTACATTCTCCATGTTCATGGCGGTTCCCTCTTTTTTGCCGACATCTTGTGCCTCTCGCACGGAAATTCGGGTTTCGATGTCTTTGAGGGCCTCTAGCAGACGATCCATATCTTCTCGGGAAGTTCCCGGAGACAGGGACAACACCACATTATCACGATCTGCCATTTCAGCGACACATTGATACTCTTCCAATAACGACTGCAGTTGAAACCCATTGATAAGGGAGCCTGTATGAAGCGTTATTTTTAACGGATCCAGGGTTTCATAGGCATCACTGACCGGGTCGGGGCGTTGAAAAAGGGTCACATGTTTATCCATCCAATTTTGGGCCTGATTCACGATAGCCAGCACGTCATTTATCCTGCTTACCCCGTATAATGCCATGTCGCGTCTGGCCAGATCAAGTGAAGCCATCAGCGGATAAGACGGACTGCTTGATTGAATCATGGACAGAACCTGTGACAACCGGTTCCGGTCAATCCGTTTTCCCTGAACATGAAGCATCGAACTCATCGTCATCGCCGGCAACATTTTATGGGTGGACTGCACCGCCATGTCGGCGCCGGCATCCATGGCGGAGAAGGGGACGTCAGGATGAAAACCGAAGTGGGCTCCATGGGCTTCATCCACCAGTAACGGCATACCATATTCCTGTGCTATGCGGACGATTTGATGCAAATCCGTACCCATCCCATAATAGTTGGGATTGGTGATAAATATCCCTTTGGCATCGGGATAAGCCCGTACCGCCTGCTCCAGATGCCTGGCAGAAATGGAGGCGGCAACCCCTGTTTTTTCGTCAATACGGGGCGTTATAAAAACGGGATTCGCCCGTGCCAGTATGATTCCGTTAATGACTGATTTATGGACATTGCGCTGCACAATGATATGATCTCCCGGACGGCAGACGGTCATGATCATGGCGATATTGCCGACCGTACTTCCCCCGATTAGAAAATGGGTCTTTTCCGCTCGAAACAGTTCCGCAGCCAGTTCCTGAGCCTCTCTGATGGCCCCTTCGGGGTTATGCAGATCATCGAGGCCGCGGACTTCTGTAGCATCCAGTCCGAGTAAGGGCTGAAACCATCTCTGTGCAGCCTCATCAAAAACACGTCCCATTTTATGACCCGGAACATGAAATGGAATCGGCCGGTCGCGATGATATTCAACAAGCGCATCAAAAATCGGTGCTTTTTTATGTCGCTCAACATTTATTTTCATCATCTATCCGGGCGAGCGGGTGCCCGTCCTTTCTTTTTTTCCTCATTGTATCATGGACCCGCCGGATAGAAAAACACGCAGGATTTGGTCCTGGTATAAAAAAAGAGGGCTTTGTTCAAGCACCTCTTTTTTGCGGATTATGCATTTTTCTTAAGCCAGATCTGTCTCATCTGGCGGATAAAAAAAGGGTATTTTTTATCTTCGACATTGGTATTGACCATTTCATTCTCACAGGAACGGCAAATAAATTCCCCCCAGATTTCAAGGCCGTCCTCCTGCTCCTTTTCACAAACGATACACATTCTCTTCTCCTTTTCTGCAGGAGCATCCATATTCATCACCTTACCTTCTGAGCATAAATCAGACATTTTTAGTACCATTATTAACCATTATAATCGCGGATATACATGATGTTCTTTTTTTCTGGCGAACGAACGGTAAAAAACGCCGTTTCCCCTCATTTCACGTGGTTCATAAAGCGAGCACAGGTCCACGACGTACGGGAATCGCATGCTGTCTGAAAAAATGCGAGCTGGAAGATAACGGAACATGGGATGGTTCTGACCTACCAACAACAGGTGGGCATTTTTTAAGGAACGGGATAGTTGATGCTGGTTTTCGATATTGCAGAGTGACGGGTTAATTCTTGTTATCTCAATGGTCCGGGATTGATCCGATCGTGGCGGCCTTATTGATTTGATGTTGTTGATCCCGTGAGGGATGTCTCCCCATATTGTGATGCGTAACGGATAAAAATGACGTCCGTGTTTTTGCAGGAATTGGGCGTATTGATGCCAGATCCATTCGCTGTGCTCCGATGTGAGGCGATGGGGCATAGATTCCGTCATTCGTGACAAGTCGTTCCGTTCCCGTTCTGTTCGACGTGTCATGAAGAGGCCACGTAAGATCTCAACCACGTCCAGGTTGAGGTTGTGGCAGGTGACGGCCAATTTTTTAAGGGGATCGGATTGATTCCATAAGTTTCTGTTCAGGCTGAACTGATAAATCCATTCTGCTTCAAACCGTTTGGTAACAAGTACCTGACCGCCGATTTCAGCCAGCCATTTTCTAATCATATCAGCTTCAGGTCTGTCGTTAGCACCCAGAATCATTCGCTCAAAGGAATCAAAAGGACAAAACAGAACTTTTGCATGTCTGTTCCATCCCATTTTGCCCTGCAGGTAGCGTATGAAGTTTTGGACCCGTTGTCCGGTGCCGGGTGGAACCGCATTAGCAATGATGATCATGCAATCAGGTGATAAAAAAGGGGTCAGTTGAGCCAGTTTGTTCTTCCAGTGATGTGTTTTTTTCCAGAAATCTTTTTGATCCGTCGACCAGATGATGACTGTTCGCTTGTTTGTTGTAGAAAGGGCCGGTGAATCGTTGAAATCATTCACTTTATCATAACGTTTATTCAATTCCCGTGAGATTTTATGTATATGCTGGCCCTGCCCAAACAGTACAATGTTATGGATTGGAGAAGGGATATGTGGATTCAAGTGATCACCCCCGGTGGAAGAATTGATGAATGGGAGGTAAGGTCATGTTTATTTTCTCCCTGGTGGATAGAAAAATTAATCTGGGGTTCTTTGTCATGCCGGGGTATAGTTGTTTGGTTATGACGTGTGTTACAAACATACCCATGAGTATGGATGTAACATATATATGATTTGGATTATACTTTTTGGTTGAATAGACCTGCGATGAAGTTAAATCCGTTAGTCGATTTGAAGATGTCCATGAAGGTCACCCAGGCTTAAAATTGGATAGGCCCTATCTTAAGGGAACACTAAGGTTGGGAAGAAAAGGAATCAATGCTGATGAATGGAATAGGTGAACTTTTTTCCGCTATCAACCGGTTTTTCGCGATTATTAAATAATAAGTGATAATTTTTCCGCTATGTGTCTGACATAATATTATGCGAAGTATTGGACCCCAGTTAACGGAAAGCTTTTCCTCTATTATTTTG
>JACDOE010000007.1 GCA_017656255.1 Bacillaceae bacterium | reverse complement strand
TAAATTTTAAAATAGGGCTAAACCGACGTTTAGCCCTATTTTAATCGACAGTCTCTTTTTTTCCGCTAAAAATTCGAAATCAGGCCATATAGCCAAATAACGAAAAACTTTTACGCTATTGCTCAGGCGCACTTCCACGAATCACACGAAGGCTTTCAAAACCCGGGAACCACATTCTGATTCTATCATATATTCCCTGACTCATGGAGCCATCTTCCAGTTTACAATGAAAGATGATGCTCGGCCAGATATTCCCGCACGTCATGCCAGTCGCTGATTCGCGGCAGTTCCGGGTGCACCCCCTGATTGTACACCGCATCCACCACAATGGTTGGAATCCCTTTCTCGGTGAGCCGTTCGATGTGCTGGGGTGCATCTTCAAAAAACAGGTCAATGGCCAGTTTTCGTGCGACCTCCGCTTTGTCCCAGGCATTCATGTGTAACCGGTTTTCTCTAAACGGAAATCCGTAGTCGATCAGCCAGGCCCGGGTAATTTCTTTGAGGTGCGGTTTTCCGGGACGGGCCGTAATGTAGTAGATTGTATGTCCCTGTTCATCCAGTTCGGTCAACAGGTGAGCGGCTCCTTCCAGCGGTACGCCCCGCTGATAAATCTTATGTTCCAGCTTCCGCCACAGTTTTCTTCCTTCCTGGGCGGTCAGTCCATATGCTTTGTCCAGATAAAATTCCTGAATGTCGTCCAGACTGATATCACGTCCAAGTTCTTCATTAAAAACGGCAATGGCCGCTTCCTGGGTCCGTTTGATGGTTCCGTCAATGTCTACGCCAATGTTCATCTGTTTCACCCCTTCCCTCATAGTTTGCCCATCCGTGTTGAAAATAAGAAAAGGTCTGCAGCCGATTGCTACAGACCTTCCCCTATTTTGATGATTGGCATATTAAAGGGCTTTGACGAGTCCCCCGTCTACGAGCAGGGATTGGCCAGTGATGTAAGTGTTGGCCTGTGAAGCCAGAAAAACCGCCGTGCGTGCAAATTCAGCCGGTTCTCCGTATCTGCCCATGGGAATGGTGCTCTCAATCTGTTTTTTCACCTGTTCGACCGGCTGTCCCGTTTTTTCCGCTTTGATCTGATCCAGCTGGGCCACGCGATCTGTAGCGATCCGACCGGGTCCGAGGGTGTTGATCAGGATGTTATCTTCGGCCAGTTCCATGGAAAGGGTTTTGGACAGGCCGACAATACCGGTGCGAAAGGTGTTGGATAAAATCAGGTTTTCAATCGGCTGTTTGATAGAAGAAGAGGCGAAGTTGACGATACGCCCGTTCTGCTGTTTCCGCATGTAGGGAAGGACTTCCCGGATGGTGCGGATAAAGCTGAGCAGGTTTAATTCGAAGGCTTTGCTCCAGGCTTCATCGTCGAAATCGTCAAAACGGCCTGCCGGCGGTCCCCCCGCGTTGTTGATCAGGACATCGACGGTTCCGTATGCGTCAACGGTGTTTGCGACCAGTTGCTTGATGTCATCAATGCTGGTCATGTCAGCCACGGTATATTGTACCTGCTGGCCGGTCTCCTGCCGGATGTCTTCCGCCGCTTTTTGCAGGTCCGTTTCGGAACGGCTGGCGATCATGACGCGGGCGCCTTCCCGTGCAAATTCCAGTGCGGTGGCTTTCCCCAGCCCTTTACTTGATGCAGTGACGATTACGCTTTTTCCTTTTAAACCCAGGTCCATATGTTTTCCTCCCGTTATGTAAATTCGTTTTAGTTCTCTGGTATTGATTTTAGCGAATTTTGGGGGGGATTGCCATGTTTGGGGGTCTGAAACGGGTAAAAAATGGAGGTGCAAAAAATTTTGCACCTAAAATTTGCGGAGGTTACATATACAGACTGGCGAGCAGAATCCCCAGCCCTTCCTGATAAATTTCTTCAAACTGCGTAAGTGGCAGCGGATTCACTCCCCGCCCCAGTTCTACCGTAAACCCCGGGCGCCGCCAGTCCTGGATAAACCAGTCCTTGTACCCGGCATAACTTTCAACGGTCCGGATCGGCTGATATCCGCTCACCCGGGCAAACTCCCAGACCAACGTTTCCGACTCGGGCGGCTCCAGTCCCTGAAATCCCCAATAAATGACTTTCCCCTGGGTGTGGAAGGCGAGCACTCTCGCAAAATCACTGTCACGTGTGAGGTTGGCCATGGCCTGTGATTCAGGTTCGGTCAGGGGTGCAGTTCCCGGATAATCCCGCGGTGCCGGTTGAAACGGTCCCTGCTCTGCTTCCAGTTCCCACAGGGCTGGAAACTGGTTGTTCAGGTCGACACCGTTAATATTGGCCTTCCACCCGGAAAAATCAAGGCTGCCCCGGTTAATTTCGAGAACCCGACTGCGGAAAGGTTCCCTTTCGGGAAGCCCTCTGATGACCAGGTTCACGCCGTCGGGATTGACCATGGGGACGACTGAGAGGGTGGTCGTATCATAAAACGGGGCCATGACCAGCCCACGAATGTTTCCCATGTTGGTCAAAGCCAGCAGGTATTCATTGATAAAGCGCATTAGCACTGGTGTGGTGATCCATTCGTTGGCATGAAAGGAACCGTTAATATGAACACGTTTGGGACCACGTCCGATGCGGATTTCGGGTATTTCTTTGCCCATGACGGTTGAGCCGATCGTCTGATAACGTAAAAAGGGGTACACGGACACAAGCCGGTTGAGGTCCGAGACCAGGGCATCGTAGTCGTATTCGCGCAGGGGCTGTACAACTGGCCAGGTGACACGGACCGGAAGTTGAATGGACTGGCCGATGGAAAGTTGTGACGGATTTACGCCGGGATTGAGCAGGATCAGGGCATCCGGCGGGAGATTTCGTGCTGTGGCCAGTTGCCAGAATGTATCTCCCGGTTGTATCTGGTAGGATGTTGCCATGTAGCCCGGGATCTGGACAGATTGCCCGGTCACCAGTTGTTGCGGGTTTAATGTTGGGTTGGAGTCGAGGATGAGCTGGAGTGGGATGTTGAAGAGCTGGCTGTAATACCAGAGTGAGTCGCCTGTGCGGACTGATATAATCATTGGTTATACCACCGCCCGTTGGTTTTGTTTAGTTTTATTGTATGGTGGGTGGGCGGTGGGGGTGTGTGGATATGTTTTTAGCAATCCATATACGTTCAGATTAATAATCTTTCGTTTAAGAACTACCTATCAGGAATTGAAATTTTATATCCCACTACGTTCAGATAAAACCCAGCTGGTTTTCCAGTCTTTCAGGCTGATCAACTTCCTTTATATCCCACTACGTTCAGATAAAACACAACATCGACGATAAATTCCTGTACGAGATGTCGCTTTATATCCCACTACGTTCAGATAAAACTTTTTAATCCTCGCTTTGCAACCGTCCTCGCTTTTGCCCTTTATATCCCACTACGTTCAGATAAAACAGGGGGTTGCAGGGGGCCGCAAACCGGCCAGCGAAACTTTATATCCCACTACGTTCAGATAAAACTTGTCCCGACAGAACGAAAGAATCCGGGTTATCTCCTTTATATCCCACTACGTTCAGATAAAACAGCTTGCGAGGGAGGATAAGGAGCGGCCCTTTGCCGCTTTATATCCCACTACGTTCAGATAAAACCATGTGGAGGTGGTCATGCGATGACCCGGATGAAACTTTATATCCCACTACGTTCAGATAAAACGCGTACGAAGATCATTCGGAAAAAGTCGATCTGAATACTTTATATCCCACTACGTTCAGATAAAACCCCGTCGAGACCTTTTCGCCTATTTCATACGTCATGATCTTTATATCCCACTACGTTCAGATAAAACTACCAAGGGACTTAGATGTCGGGGATAGGTTCGAGCTTTATATCCCACTACGTTCAGATAAAACTTTCGGTAGCGGTGTACGTGACGGTCTCCTTGTCCTCCTTTATATCCCACTACGTTCAGATAAAACGCGCACTTGCCGACATTCTTACGCGTCGAATCATATACTTTATATCCCACTACGTTCAGATAAAACTTATCAGCAAATCCAAAAGTATATTGGCTTTTAGTCTTTATATCCCACTACGTTCAGATAAAACAAAACGATCCAAAAAAAGTGTCCAGATCCTAGGTCCTTTATATCCCACTACGTTCAGATAAAACGAGGATCCCGATGGTGATATTGATTCCGTTGGTGACTTTATATCCCACTACGTTCAGATAAAACGATAATGTCGGTGCATATGTGATTAAGTACATGACAACTTTATATCCCACTACGTTCAGATAAAACTTTCCCAAATCGAGCATATAACAGGCGGTTTTAAATTACTTTATATCCCACTACGTTCAGATAAAACTTGTCAGCCTTACAGTATTGCCGGGAAGCGAAGGGGCACTTTATATCCCACTACGTTCAGATAAAACGAAGAGAAGTTTGATAAAACCTATCAACGCATGTTGCTTTATATCCCACTACGTTCAGATAAAACTGTTGAACTGCTTGTAAATACGATCGGTTCCTATAACTTTATATCCCACTACGTTCAGATAAAACACATTAAGGGGTGATTCCATGCCTTCTCCTAATTTCTTTATATCCCACTACGTTCAGATAAAACTTAACGGATTAAACGGGGAACAACTGGCCGTTACCCTTTATATCCCACTACGTTCAGATAAAACATGCCGTATATCGTCCGGTGGGAGCAGGCGATCAACCTTTATATCCCACTACGTTCAGATAAAACACGTTTGCATACGCACATTGTTATCATTGCAGAGAATCTTTATATCCCACTACGTTCAGATAAAACTGATACCAGAAGAGTTTGAAAATGCGGAACTGAGGTCTTTATATCCCACTACGTTCAGATAAAACCTCCTCGTCAGGATGTGACCTTTGTCGGCGGAATAACTTTATATCCCACTACGTTCAGATAAAACCAGATAGACCATATCACCTTCATATGTCCGTTTTGCCTCTTTATATCCCACTACGTTCAGATAAAACTGACAACCTCCTTTGAAAAAGCCGCCCACCGAATTGCTTTATATCCCACTACGTTCAGATAAAACGCGGCACAGATACAGAAGTTAGAATCGTTTTGGAGGACTTTATATCCCACTACGTTCAGATAAAACTGAAGAGAAGTTCGACAAAACCTATCAGCGCATGATGCTTTATATCCCACTACGTTCAGATAAAACTGGAATCGCCTTACATGAAGGACGTTCTGGATAAAAAGGCTTTATATCCCACTACGTTCAGATAAAACCGGAAATACGAGCGACGGATCTATCGCCTCGATGATCTTTATATCCCACTACGTTCAGATAAAACATATACTTTTCAAAAAATGCCTGGTCAATCTGATCGAGCTTTATATCCCACTACGTTCAGATAAAACCCTAAATTTAATCTCATAAAAATATTGTTATAACAGTAATCTCAAACTCTGCAAATCATTAAAATGAATCAAGTTTTGCATTAAACCTATAATTTGAAATCCATCATTTAAAACTTATCTCACTAAAAACCAGTAACGACAGTTAATCAGGAGATTTTTATCAAAATGCGGTTTGATGCAGCCAACACCCCCGTCATCAGTTCACAAGAAAAGTTGATCGAACGAACGATCAGTCCCAATAACCTTCTTTTCAATAGCTCTGGGGTTTTCTACCTTGTACAAATAGATTGAATCCTCTTCCTTAATTATATCTTCTAATTCAGAAAGGCATTTAGTCAACTTTCCCTTTTGAATTTCACCCTCAAAAACCGAGTTTTGTGTCCACTCCAAATACTCGCGTAACTTTTTACAAACCTTACTCACTCTTTTTTCCCCGACATCATAGGTAATGATAACAAACATATAAACTTACCACCACGCTTTGAACGGTTTATATTTCTCATCACCGATAATATGCTTAATCAATTTATAGGCTTCCAATCTAATTAAATACCTGTACGAAACATTTCTTTTCAACTTTCGATGCTTAATAGTCGTTTTTAATTTTTTGTCAAAAGCTGCAATGAATCGTTTGCGACCTTCGTCATTCAAATAAGTCCAACCATCATGCATATCGAAATGTTTTTCAGTAATCACCCGATTATTCACGACATGTAAAATAGTCGAATCAACAATTAGAGGTTTGAAAATTTCTGAAAGATCCAGACTAAGAGAAAATCTTTTACTGGATGGTTCATGAAGATAACTGACCCCTGGATGTAAAACCGTCTTAAAAATCTCTGATATCACGGTTGTGTACATCAAACTGTTTCCAAAAGAGATTAATGCGTTTGCCGGATCATGAGGAGGCCTTTTCGAACGATACTCCCAAATAAAATCACTTTTAAACAGTCTTTCAAATGAATCATAATATATTTTTCTGCATTTTCCTTCTATCCCCATTAACTCTGGTATATTATTCGCTTCATAGATTAAAGGAGTATAAGCATTCAAAGTTTGCAGATAAGATTCGACTTGTTCACCATATTTTCTTAAATTTCTTTGCATATGATGAACAGCACCCTCGACAAATGCTTTTGCGATAACCATTCTTTTAGACAGATCTATGACATGAGCACTTTGTTGAACTATGGTATGCCCGGATACATGAGAATTTCTCGGATAATAGGTACCATCATAATATCCATAATAGTTGTAAATATGCAGAACAACATTATGTTTCGTAAGCAAATGAAGAAGGGAAGAATTAAAATCACATTGACCAAAGAGATGTATATTTTCTGTTTGCTCAACGGGCAATGGTTTAGAAAGACCCTGCTCATCAACAAAATACAAAGTATTGTCTTTTCTTTTGAGCCTTCCCCTGGAAAATATAAACACATCACGGTTCATCTAATTCCACCTCCCCCGAAAAACAAAAATCACGATATGCACATTTTCCACAATACGGAAGTTTCTTAAAAGGGGGTATAGGACCATTTAGTATTGAAGGTATCTCTTGCAACACATTTTTTAATCGTCGTATACTATCATCTTCTAAAATAACTTCCTCAGTTTGTTTCTCCCTGGGGTAACTTAACAGACCTTTTTTCTTGATCCCTTTCTGGTGTAACAGATAAAGATAGTACAACATCTGAAGACGGTCAGCTTTTTTCATTTTGCTCGAAATTTTCACTTCACGAATATACTCATCATCTACTGCATCCACAACTGCTACATCATCAATCTCCAACTCTTTCTCCAGTTTTGAATAGGCCCTCTGGTGCAAGATGTGACCTTCTTGAACTCGGTCAAATTCATTTTCAAACCCGATCCCCCGATGAAATAACCACAGTTTAGGATGACAAATAGCATAATAATGGACTTCAATTCCCTTAATATTCATATCCATCCCCCTTGTGATTTACAAAAATAGAGGATCGGATTTACTCAAAATGAGTCCTTTTCCATGTTTTTGTTTCGGATTAAATTCATATTCCACTCCATAAATGATGTGTAGATGCTGTAATCCGATCTGTTTAAGATCAGGAACATTTGAAATTTTGTATTCCTTCTTTAACCTGTACACAGGAAGCACAATGGATTTATTCTCAATCTGACGACGAATATTTTGCCTTTCTAAACGATCCTCAGTTTGTTTGTACCGATCTATTAAAGGCTGGATTTGATAATATAGTAGATCTGGAATGACCTGTATACTTTCAATTTTTCTCAAACGTTTTTGTGCATCATCTTTAGTTTCTTCAAACGGCAGTTTCCGATCAAATTCATCTAAAGCTTTTTCAAAAACTTTAAGAAACTCTGTTCCCTGTAAAACCGTTTTAGAATACAATTTTTCAACCAGATTCATTTTATCTGATTCCTTTAACGCTTGACCCTGATATTCAGAAAGGTATTCATTACTTCTTTTATGAATTTCAGCATCATAAATTGGACCAATACCTGAACAATCCTTTGTTGCGATCGTAACATTAGCCGAATTTTGCTGTATTGGTCGCAAACGATAACAACGTCCCATTCTCTGAAATAAACTGTCTAACGTGGAAGATTCCGTATAAATATGGTCAAAATCAATATCCAGAGAAGCTTCTACAATCTGTGTTGTGATCCATACGCCGGGTTCATTTGTTGAGGAATGGTCCCTTTTTTGGTGTCGATCTATTGCTGCAAATTTTAAAACCTCATTTTCGAGTAACCGACGGTCTTCCAGAGTAAAAAGCGTATGCAACAAATGAGGTTTTGCCTGAGATTTCTGTTCTATTTGCTCATATAAAATGTTTGCCTGATTGACCGTGTTTGCAATCACCAGTACCTTTTCTTGTTTACTTCTTTCCGTTATTTCATCAACCAGATCAAGTATGGATTGATGACGAATGTCAATGCGATGTCGAATGAGGTTATCATTCGGAAATTTGCCGACAACTATAGATTCAGTTCCAATCCTTTCCTGAATCCTTTCCAGATAAATCGTTGGAAGAGTAGCCGTCATTACCATCACTTTACCGCCTAATTGGTGAATAAGTTCGATCGCTTTTACCAGCATGGCTGCAATTTCAGGATCATAGGCCTGAATTTCATCAATAACCACTTTTGAATAAGACATAGTCGCCAATTCTTTTTCATATCCACGATATAAAAAAGGGAATTTTAAAATTTGATCAATTGTCGAGAAGGTTAATTTGGAGGCTAATTGTTTCGAATGATGGTATGATTGTTCTGCATCTTGATACTCGCTAGAAACAAGATGGTCATAACTGCCGGAGTGTAATAGCCCAACACTGTTCAACTTTATATGCTTTTTAATCCGATCATACATGGCATTCAAACTTACTCGTAAAGGTAAAGTGAAAAATCCTTTATCTTGGGCAATCCAGAGTAATCCGGCTTCTGTTTTACCCGAACCCGTCGATGAAACCAGAATAACGTGTTGATCTTGATGGTCATCTGCAAACTTTTGCGCCGGCCTTAACGAAGGATACTGATTCAAAAACTGACGTGTCTTTTTGCCGGCAGATTCTTCAATTCCATCCTCAATCACAACACCTGCTGAAGCAGCGTGATCTAATCGATGCAATAATCCTTTTAACAAGACAAATTGGCTCCATAAATCGGAGCCTGGGGATAAGCGTTCGGCATAACTTATTGTTCTGAATTTCTCCAGAATTTCTAATGCTTTTTTGTGAGGTTTATTGAATGGTATATCAAAACTCATATGTTGGAACAGTTCTTCAACATACTGTTGAATATCGATTTCATATGTTTGTTCTATTAATTCACGTAAAGGATTTAAATCTCTTTCATGGTGAAATCCAACTGCACCGACTAGAAGAAGCATTTCTTCTCTGGAGAGACCTAATTCCCGAAACGGGATCAACGCTACGGATAAATAGTTGTGTGGCACTTCTTCAATATTAACCTTTTTAACGGGAGGTTCACCTAATATTTTTCGAAGTTTGTTTTGAAAACACGTATGAACTTTGCCTGTATCATGAAATTTCACTGCTATCTCTAACAGATTCCAGAACGATTCATCCTTTATAATTTTGTCTCCATAGTATTTTTTCAAATCATTTAATCTTGTTAACAATTCATTGGTATGTTCAGAAATTGTTTGAGAAACTGGTTTCGTTTTTGCCAAAAACATGATACCACCCCTTAATTCGGTGCAAAAACAACCGGATAAGGTTCTCCCTCAATTTCGTCCATCCAGACATCAGAACCTTCCAGAACAACACCTTTTTGAAGGTACTGTGAGTCAATCTTTTCCCACTGTCGAACACCCTGTTTAATTTCATATTTCCAGTTAAGCCGATACGGAATGCCCGGATCATGATCGATGTTTGATTCTGTAGGAACATACATATCTAACGGGATATCAACATAGTCATTATCACTTAATGGCTCTAAATTAACACGTTTACAATCATCAATACGTACTAAGTCTTCCCAGCGCCCCAGACTAATAGGAAATCCCTCTTTCAATTGCTTTTCAATCTCTGCCAGGATTTCCTCTTCAGCCTGAACATGGATGACTAGTTTAACATGATAAAGCAAATGCATATATATGGGCATTGTTGTCATATGCTCATATGAATATGAGGTAGAACCAAGACCATCTATTACCAGCGGGAATTCGGACACGTTTTTCTTCTTAAAGAAATAATGGCGCTGATAATCAATCATTTTGCTTTCATAACTTCCCTGAATGCTTAATTTCATTGGTATGAATTCATTTGCCTCCAGTATCGCATGCAACATTCCTTTTACCGTTGAATATGGAGGTAACGGGTAGGTTTCTCCTACTTTAAAGGCTACCGGGCGTTTATAGCAGGCTGTTTCCTGAAACAAACGAAGACGTAATGCATTCAAATATATCACTCCTCGTAGTAGTCTGTTACTTCATCTTTTAAATAATTAAAAAACGCTTCGATTGTACCCGTTTGCCCTGGTAACATATCTTCGAAAATGGAATTGTTCAAAAATACCCCATCAACAGATCCAATTCGTGTCATCTCTTTAATTGGTTCTCCCATAAACGTCATATCCAATACAGACTTGATAGGTTCAGGATTTATGGATACTCCTTCAGCACCTGTCATTAATTTAATGCGACCCATAAAAAACGGATTAGAAACCGGGTAAACCCCTCCGACAGTGAACTGCGGAGACAAGTTTTCCCTTCGGCCTCGAATATCTCGGCTCAATACTTTTAAAATTTCCAGTAATTCTAGAACTCTTTGTTTTCTGACTTCGTTAGGCAGCTCAAGGTCTCCATCTACACCAACCCGGTCCAGGTCAATGGTTAAAGTGTACGTGAAAAAGCTCTGATGATGTTCTATATTCGCCAGGTTTGCAGTTTCACCAATACGCTCAGCCAGGCCCATGTTATTTAAAAATTCCAGATCACTTTTGTAGGGTTCAAGTGAAATCGCGTGGCTTAATCGGGCTACAGCGGGTCGCTTCAGTGATGACTTGTCCGTTTTCAGGTAACCAAACAAGTCCATTTCTACAGAATCTTCTATCGTTACATCTTTTTTAAACTGAACAACGCCACCTTTTTGTTTTTCTACTGTGTCTAAATTCCATCCAAAAAATTGATTGCCGAGACGGACAATGTCATAACGGAGACTTTGACGAGATGCAAAAGTATATACATCCCCGTTACCTCGATGCATCTTTTTCAGTTCAGATATATTAGCCATGCCTTCCCCGTAATTTAACGATCCTGATTGAAATACCGCTGTAAAAGTTAAGGATTTACCCATTATTAACCTCTCCTTTCATTTCTTCAGATTCATAAGGTTCGGACAACAATCCAGATATAAACGCTCCCGAAACCGTTGTGAAGTCCATTTCTTCTTCATGAAGTGCATTTAAGAATAAATTTGAAACTGAGTGATTAGCCTGTAAATGCAATCGAAATATGGTATCTAAAAACTGTTTTTTATCGCCAGATTTTGCAGCATTTAAGAGCCTATAAGCAATAGCAGCAATGCGTTTTTTTCCTGTTGAATCATTCCCTTCAGTTTCTTCTACTCGACTTTGGGATTTTTCTAGTATTTTCATCCTTAGTTTTTGGCCTTCTCCATATAAAAAATATAACCTTTTGGCATTTTTTTTCACGTTGTGCACCCCTTTCTTTAACCACTCTATTTTTTGACGTTCCAAAAAAGCAACAAAATCACCATAACTCTGTTGTTGCCTGCGGATTGTTTCCCTGAGGTGGTTGAATATCAATGACTTGGTATCCTGTCCTAGCAGTATCATCCGCAAGAATTCTTCTTTGAAAGAATAATCCCTTATTTTGTCCAGATTTGAAACTGTATCATTTGTAAAGTACTGAATCAGATACTTGGGCATGTAAAAGGATTCAATGATCGTTTTTTTGGAATCATAGTCAGATGAAAATTCTATAAACAGGAAACTGGTGTCCTTTTCAAATTTTGCTCTTTCTTTTTCTTGCTCCAGAAGACGGCTGATAATCCTTTCAAAAGGACTATCGTTTTGTTTCATATCATAGAAATCTTGATTAGATCTGATCTGATCTTTAGGTGATCCATGACGATAGACAAAACCATGAAAAAATTTATATTCTCCTTTGAAACGGCGGTGATAGGTTGTTACGCCGATTGGTGTCATGAAAAGTACCAGCTTTGCCCAGGATGAAATTGGTACTGGTTGTTTATCATCAAGGTTCCATAAAAAATTAAGGGCATTTTTCTTACTGAGTCCAAGCGGTGTGAATGTCAATTCTTCGAAGTTATCCGTTGCCAGCCACTCTTCAAAAAAAGTGCAGTAAAGACAATTCTCAAAATAAGTTTCAATTTCCTCCGAGGACCTTTTTTTAATGGTTTTGCCCCAGTTTTTTAAAATTTGTCTTCTACTATTTTGAAGAATGTCCTTTATTTCTTCTATATTGCTGGATTTAAGAGCTTTTTTAAACTGTAAGTCTTCTTCAACAGGTTTAATGTAATCCTGATACATCAACTCTATTTGCTCTTGAAGTGTCAGTTTGTTTTTTGAAACATTAAGAAAGCTGGGTTGGCCAAAAAAGCTTTGTAAGAGTGAAGGAGATTTTATGAAATTTAATGTTAATTTTTCATCAATGAAAGGTCTTGAAAGAATATCAACGAATGCCTCTTCAATAGTAACAAGTTCATCGTATTGTTGGAATCTTCTTATCTCTTTCAACCGTTTTTGTAAATCAACTAAATGTTGATACTCATTAGTTTCTTTAAAGTATTTTTTTATTTTATCTAGATTTGTTGTGAAAGAACCCTTTACTGATTTCACATAATCCGGAAAATTCTTTTCCCGTTTTCCCCACTCCCTTTGTTTTTTCAATCGTTGTTTTTCACGTTTCGCTACACTATATTCATCTAACAGATATGAAAAATAGAGTTGAGGTAATAACTTTAACATTTCCGAATTGATAAGCATCCTGTTTGCTTCGAATTCAACCCATGAACTTTCCGCAGGAATGGTTCCTGTTTTTTGTCCATATTCAAACAATCTCCAGAACCCAACCCCGCCCATTGATGTCAAATAATCATCCATGTAGAGGGTTAACTTCATAATGATTCACCTCCTTTACCAGATCGATCATTCCAAATGATTGACTGTTTCTCAAGCCAATTCCGGTTTTTAACAGATAATTCAAATCAGCCGGATGACCTTTAAGAAGCATTGTCCCCTTGTAGGCAGTGAAATACAAATAACGTTTTGAGGATTGAAGCGACTCACGAAATGTCTCATTTGATTCTTTGATGACTACCTTTTTCATTTGTTGAGGGGTCAATTGCAGCGGCATGTGTAAAGATCGTTTTAATTGGGTTTGAATCATCTGGTTGGTAATACGATTAAGGTGAAGATTGTATTCTTTTTCCCACGGTGCTAGAGGTTGATTGTTTTCATTTTCAACTAGAATAGGGGACAATGTTTTACATAGTATTTGTGACGAAGATGTCTCAGGTTCAGGCAAAAATCTAATCTGCTCTCGCGATATTTCATAATCCCTGTAACGAAAATTGTGTGTCTTTTGAATACCGTTAAATAAATGAATAAAACATTCATAATCACCACAACTGAGATTCATTCGGAAGCCATCTGTAACAATGTTGTTGTCCTGGATTTCAAAGGAATTAAGGTGAACGGCAAATGTGTAGGGTTTCGGTAACTGTTTTTTCTCATCGAACAGATTGTGGTAATATTCTAGATCATCCAAACGAATGCAATGCTTGATAAACGATACCATCATCATCCGGTATGCCAGGGGTAATTTGTGTTCTTTTAAAGAAAAAGTGATTTGAATTCGCATTTTTTCACCTCCTTCCATAATTTTCATCTGCAACTCTATAACTAAAATAATATTAATATGGATGTTTGTCAATTATTTTTGAAAAAATATGATAAATCGTTTTATTTAATGCTCTTGCGGGTAACTTGACAAGTAAACTAATAGAATTCATAATAACTTTGATTTAATTGATCTGAACATTGGGATATAAATTATTAATATTATTTTAGGATCCATCTATTTATCTGAACGCATGGGACGGTTTTTTAACAGTATAAACTTCTAAATTGACTACTGTATGTCAGGGAAAATATGTTCGGTTGTTTTTTCCGTTTATAAAAGTGATACCTTGGTTTTGTCTATTTGCTTAATCTGCAAAAAAAAAAATTGTCGTCGATCCCCCGGACTTACAACACGACTCAGGGTCGACGACAATTGTTAATTAAAAATTAAAATAACCCTAATTAAATTCAATATTCAATCCCTCAACCACTTCCTTCACAGCCACGACAAACCGCTCCAGCGCCTCCTCCAGCGTCACCCGCGGACACGCCAGATTAATCCTCAAGAAACCCTTCCCTTCATCACCAAACACCGAACCCTCACTAAACGCCACCTTCGCCTGCTTAAACATCACCTGTTTCATCTCATCAATCGTAAGCCCCAACTTGCGATAATCCACCCACAGCAGATACGTCCCTTCCGGCCGCATCACCTCAACCTCCGGCAAGTGCTCCGCAAAATAATCCACCGCAAAATCAATATTCCCCTCAATATACGCAAGCAACGCATCCAGCCACTTTTCCCCGTGCCGGTAACTCGCCTCCGTCGCCACCGGCGCAAAGAAATTCACCATATGAAGCGACAGTGCCTTCATTTTCCGCTCAAACGCCTTCCTTAACTCTGCATTCGGCGTCACCACAAACGCCGACTGAATCCCCGGCAGATTAAACGTCTTCGACGGTGCCAGGCACGTCAGCGACACCTGTGCAAATTCCTCCGAAATCGAGGCAAACGGCACATGCTTGTGGCCGCTGTGCACCAGATCACAGTGAATCTCATCCGACACCACTTTCACATCATACTTCAGCGCCATCTCCCCGACCCGCTTAAGCTCCTCCCGGGTCCACACCCGGCCGCCGGGATTGTGCGGACTGCAGAGTAACAGCATTTTAGCCCCGTCCTTCATCAACTGCTCCAGCCCGTCAAAATCCATCCGGTACCGGTTGTTTTCCAGAATAAGCGGATTGCGCACAATTTCCCGCCCGTTTTTCCGAATCACATCATAGAACGGATAATACACCGGCGGCTGCAGAATCACCTGATCCCCGGGCTCCGTAAAACACTGCACCGCAATATTCAGCGCCGGAACCACCCCCGGGATACTCGTCATCCAGTCCGTCTCAATCTCCCAGTCGTGGCGCTTCTGAAACCATCCCCGAATCGCCTCATAATAAGACGTCGGCTGAACCGTATATCCGTAGATTCCTTCCTGCGCCCGGCGGGTGATCGCCTCCACCACCTCCGGCGGACTCTGGAAATCCATATCCGCCACCCACAGCGGCAGCACATCCGGTTCTCCGAACAACTTTTCCGACTGATCCCATTTGACCGACATCGTATTGCGCCGGTCGATCACCCGGTCAAAATCATAGGTCATGCTAACCCCTCCGTTATCTCTTTTTCGCAATCGGCGTTCCCATCAACTCATTAAACACAATCCCCGCCATATACAACCCGGAAATCGGCGGCACAAACGCATTGCTCGCCGGCGGCTCCGCCGCCTTCCGTACCGGCGAATCCGGATCCGTCACAATTTTGCCCAGCACATCCTGCCGCTTTTTCACCGGTTCCTCCTTCGAATAGACCACCGTCACTCCTTTGTGAATCCCGCGTTTACGCAACTCCCGCCGCATCACCTTGGCTATCGGGTCGTAGGAGGTTTCCGAAATATCCGCGACCTGGAATCGCGTCGGATCGAGCTTGTTGGCCGCCCCCATACTGCTCACAATCGGAATCCCGCGCTGTTTGCATTCCACCACCAGATCAATTTTCGCGGAAATCGTATCCATCGCGTCAATCACATAATCCAGTTCATGTTCAAACAGGCGCTCCTTCGTGTCCTCCCTGTAAAACATCTGTAGCGCCACCACTTCACACTCCGGGTTGATCGCCGCGATCCGCTCCTTCATTAATTCTACTTTGGATCGTCCCACGGTATGTAAATTGGCATGAATCTGACGATTAATATTGGTGATATCCACATCGTCTTTATCCACCAGAATCAACTTGCCGATCCCGCTCCGGGCCAGGGCTTCAACCGCAAATGAGCCAACCCCGCCCACACCGAGAACCGCAACCGTTGTTTTTTTCAGCTTTTCCAGCCCTTCAGGGCCCACAATCAACTCCGTCCGTGAAAACTGATGAAGCATCTCGAGATCACCTCTTACCTGACATCTATCTTCAATTCCATCCATTGCGATCAAACTACTCAAAAATCATATCATACCCTTAAAAAAAATAAAACAGCGTACGACATACCAATCGTACGCTGACCAACCAAATAAGGCTTTATATATCCCGTAAAGGACAGGAGAATGGAAACCGCTAAGAGCCCCATTATGCCGTGCTGCCTGCGTTTTGAACCTGTTCTCTTACAGGTGGGTGCCCTGCTCCGTACTTCATGAGTCCACTTCACCCTACCGGAGGCCTTCACTACGCACAGAGACCCCGGGCTCCCTTTGGCTTGGTGTTGGCTCAATATTGGGGCCACCACACGTGCATCGCAGGACTCTTAATGCTGCTGAAACTATATTACCACAGGTATGTAAGCGATTTCAAGCCATTTTTATAAAAAGAACATAAAAAGGGACAGGCCCCTCTATCACCTGTCCCCTGCATGCATCATTTACGATTTGGCTTCCGCCTCTTCCGGCAGCTCCGTCAACTGAATATGCAGCTCTTTCAATTGCTCGTCGCTCACCGTGCCGGGCGCATCGGTCATCAGATCGCTGGCGCTCGCCGTTTTCGGGAAGGCAATACACTCCCGCAAATTGTTCCGTCCGGCCAGCAGCATTACGATCCGATCCAGCCCGAAGGCGATCCCGCCGTGCGGCGGCGTACCATATTCAAACGCATCCAGCAGGAATCCGAACTTCTCATACGCTTCTTCCTGCGTGAATCCAAGCGCCTTAAACATTTTTTCCTGTACATCCCGCTGATAGATCCGCATACTTCCGCCGCCGATCTCGTACCCGTTCAGCACCATATCGTAGGCCTGGGCCCGGATCTTGCCAGGGTCACTTTCAAACAGCGGAATATCTTCTTCCCGTGGCATCGTAAACGGATGGTGCAGCGCCACATAGCGCCCTTCATTCTCATCATATTCCAGCAGCGGGAAGTCCACCACCCAGGCAAACTTGAATACCGAATCATCGATCAGATCCAGCTCGTGGCCGAATTTCAGGCGCAACGCCCCCAGTGTGTCCGCCACCACTTTGTGGTTATCGGCCACATACAGGAGCAGGTCGCCTTCTTCCGCCTCAAAGCGCTCCTTGATCTGCGTCATTTCCTCATCGGAGAAGAACTTGGCGATCGGCCCTTTCACATCGCCGTCCTTAAACGCCATCCAGGCCAGACCCTTCGCCCCGTATTTGGCGGCAAACTTGGCCAGATCATCCACTTCCTTGCGGGAATACTGGGCCGCAACCCCTTTGACGTTGATGCCCTTCACCTGGCCGCCTTTTTCCACTGCGCCGCGGAACACTTTAAAATCACAGTTTGCGGCAATATCGGAGATATCCACCAGCTCCATGCCGAAACGCAGGTCCGGTTTGTCCGAACCGAAACGGTCCATCGCTTCCTGATAGGTCAGGCGCTCAAACGGCGTCTCCACTTTATAGCCGATCGTTTTCTCAAACAGATCCGCCATCATCTTTTCCATCATGGCCAGCAGATCTTCCATCGACAGAAACGAGGTTTCAATATCGACCTGCGTAAACTCCGGCTGGCGGTCGGCACGCAGGTCCTCATCGCGGAAGCAGCGTACAATCTGGAAATAACGGTCAAATCCCGATACCATCAACAGCTGCTTGAACAGCTGGGGAGACTGCGGCAGGGCAAAGAATTCGCCCGGATGCACCCGGCTGGGAACCAGATAGTCCCGCGCCCCTTCCGGTGTACTTTTGGTCAGAATCGGGGTTTCCACTTCCACAAAATCATGCTGGTCCAGATAGTCCCGGAACGCTTTGGTCGCCCTGTAGCGGAGCCTCATCGACTCCTGCATCTCCGGGCGGCGCAGGTCCAGATAACGGTACTTCAGCCGTACCGATTCGTCCACATTCACTCCGTCTTCAATGGCAAACGGCGGGGTCTTGGCTTTATTCAAAATTTTGACGTCATGCACATAGACTTCAATCTCACCCGTCTTCAGTTTCGGGTTGACGGTCTCTTCAGAACGCTGCACCACTTCCCCTTCCACGGCCAGCACATATTCATTCCGAACCGTATCGCCGATTTCATACGCCTTTTCGGCCACTTCCGGGTTGAACACAATCTGAATGATCCCGCTTTTGTCCCGCAGGTCCACAAAAATGACGCCGCCCAGATCACGCCTTTTTTGCACCCAGCCGTTCAATACGACGGTCTTGCCGATATCTTCTTTCGTCAGTTCACCACAGTAGTGGCTGCGATAGATGGTTTCCATGACTCCATTCCTCCTGTTTGTTCCTGAAACGTTTTTATTCGGACTCTCCGGACAACTTCTGTTTCAACACGTCCACCCCGTTGTCCAGCTCTAATTCCTGTTCCTCCCCGGTAGCCATGTCCTTCAATTTGACCATGCCCCGGTTCAACTCATCTTCACCCAGAATGGCGGCAAAACGGGCCTTTAGCCGATCCGCCGATTTCATCTGCGCTTTCATTTTGCGCCCCAGATAATCCTTGTCGGCAGAAATTCCGGCCCGGCGCAGTTTATCCATCCAGGTCGCCGCCTGCTTTTGCGCCTCGTCGCCCAGTGCGATCACATAACAATCCAGCCCCGTGTCCACGGGGAGCTCCACCTCATGGGTCTCAAGCGCCAGCAGTGTGCGTTCCAGCCCGACGGCAAATCCGATTCCCGGCATATCTTGACCACCGATCTCGCCGACCAGACCGTTGTAACGGCCGCCGCCGCAGATGGTGCTGACCGCGCCCACCCGCGCTTCCATGATTTCAAACGCGGTGCGGGTGTAATAATCCAGTCCCCGTACCAGCCGGGGATTTACCTGATAAGGTATCCCCATCTCTTCCAGGTGCCCTTTCACCTGTTCAAAATGGCTTTCACACTCGTCACACAGGTGATCCACCATCGACGGCGCATCCTTCGTCACCGTCTTGCAGGTTTCATTCTTGCAGTCCAGTACCCGCATCGGGTTGCGCTCCAGACGGGACTGGCAGTCCTCACAGAGATCCTCTTTCACCCCGGTCAGGTACTTGACCAGCTCTTCCCGGTATCGGGGGCGGCATACCGGACAACCGACACTGTTCAAATCCACATAAAGCCCTTTGATGCCGAGCGCTTCGTAAAAACGGATCGGAATCGCAATCACTTCCGCATCAATGCCCGGATCGTCACTGCCGATGGCCTCCACCCCGAACTGGTGGAACTGGCGCATCCGGCCTGCCTGCGGCCGCTCATAGCGGAACATGGGACCGATGTAAAACAGTTTCACCGGCTGCTGCGGGTTGCCATACATTTTGTTCTCCACATACGACCGAACCACGGAAGCGGTGCCTTCCGGACGCAGCGTCAGGCTGCGGTTCCCCCGGTCGGTGAAGGTGTACATCTCTTTTTCTACAATATCGGTGGTCTCTCCAACCCCCCGCTGAAACAGTTCCGTCTGTTCAAAGATGGGGGTGCGGATTTCCTGATAATTAAACAGACGGGCAATCTCCCGGGCTTTCTCTTCCATGTACTGCCACTTTTCCACTTCCCCGGGCAGAATATCGGCCGTCCCTCTTGGGATTTTGATGGACATGTCGTTCGCCTCCTTTTGCAAAATAGGTCGTGTATCTCATCACCGGTTTATCGGATCGTCAAACGGCTGTGCACACTGTCGCATATTAAAAAATCTCCCGCCACTGACCTTACTGTCAGGGACGAGAGATTGAGTTAACCCGTGGTACCACCCTACTGAGAAAAACCATACCGGCACAGGTAAAAACACCGGTTCATCTTTCCCACTCATTAAAATAACGCTGTTCTAAGCGCCGTGCGGCTACTTACAGGTTCACCGCAGGTCTTCAAGGATGTCTTTCACCAGGTCGCCATATAGAAGGGCTTGCAGCCTGTGACCCTTCCTCTCTGGGATAGGCGGATCCTGACTACTCTTCCTCTCATCAGATCCGATATCCGTTTGTCGTCCATCTCAATTGCTAATTATCATACTGATTCTCAAGTCGGTTGTCAAGACGTTTCCGAAAGAATTTTATATAAATGATCCAGATCGTTCAGTTTCTTAGCGGTCATATCGCGATATCGCTCGATATAATGCCCGGGATCTTTCGGATTGGGCCAGCGTTTGATTTTTCGTGTCTGCGGATCAATGTGTTTACCGACCGCGCCGCAGCCCAGTCCGAGAATCGTCTGTTTTTCCTCCATGATGATAATATTGTACAAACTCTCTTTGCCTTTCAACGAATAACCCACGTTTTCCAGATTGCCGAGAATGTTTTTCTGCCGGTACAGGTAATAAGGGACGTAACCTTTCTCTTCCGTCCATTCCGAAGCCATCTTCATCATCGCATCGATCTCCTCCCGCCCCGAGACCTGGTAGCGATCGCGGTTCCGGGTCATGGTGGAGGCTCTTTTAAAAGACAGGGTATGCACGGTGAGAGATTCCGGCATCAAATCATCCAGTTGCCTGAGGGAATGGGCCAGATGGGTGCGGTCTTCCCCCGGCAGGCCGATAATGAGATCCATATTGATGTTCTGCATGCCCATCTCACGTGCCATACGGTATTTCTCAATCGTTTCATCCACGGTGTGGTGCCGTCCGATCGCCTTTAACGTCTCCTGGGTGAAGGATTGCGGATTGATGCTGATCCGGTCCACCTTCCATTTTTTCATCACCTCGATTTTTTCCGGGGTGATCGTGTCCGGTCGGCCTGCTTCCACAGTCAGTTCCCGCACCCGGTCCAGATCGATGTAGCGGGACAGTTCATCAAACAGGGCGTCCATCTGCTCCGCTTCGATGCTGGTCGGTGTTCCGCCCCCGAAATAAATGGTGGTGACACCGAGCCCTCTTTCTTTTAACCAGGAACCGATATGCTGAATCTCATAGTGAAGCCCCTCCAAAAACGCCTCCACCGAACCCGCTCGCCCGTTGATGGCATAGGCGGGAAAGGTGCAGTAGGCACACTTGGTCGGGCAAAAGGGAATCCCGATATAGAGGCTGACTTCATCCTGCAGCCGGTACAGGTCCGGGATGGCGTGCAGCTGGCGCTCAATGATACGCTCCAGCAGCTCCACCTTTTCCGGTTTGACCAGGTAGTGTTGCTGTAGCTGTTCACGTGCCTCCTGCGGATCGACGCCGTTCTCCCGCATGGTATGAAGCAGCTTTGCCGGGCGAATCCCGGTGAGGATTCCCCACGGTTGTTTCAGACCCGTTGCTTCTTCGAGCACCCTCAGTAAAACGTGGCTGACCACCTGTTTGGCCCGTTTCCTGTTTTCCTGATCGTCAGCGTCCGACTCCACGTCATAGGAAGTGGTGATGGGTGTCTCGATGGTATCTCCTGTCAGTTCCGCCGAAGCCGCCAGACGGGGGGGCATGTCAAATTGAAGGACCGCCTTCAGGGATTCCTCTAAACCTGCAGTGTCCGGATCGCCAAAGGTTTTCACGGCATTTCCGTCCCCATCCAGAAATTCAACATATAACGGTTCAAAAAACAATGACAACAACAATTCTATTTCTCTATAAAACTGATGGCCGCGGCAGATTACCTGCACCCTCATGTTCTGTCCCCCATCCCGTTTTCATCTGTTCATGCCATATATTAAATGAATCAGGCAAACCGGTCAATCATTAACGTTTCATCAAACGCTTCTGGCGCAAATGACGGATTTCCCTCAGGCTCAGCCCGGTTTCCCGCGACAATTCCACGTCTGATTCTGCCAGCGCCTCTTTTTGCAGAAAATCATGAAAATCCACCGACATCAGCTGCCGGTTCATCTGTTTGGCCCAGGCCTCCCGCAAATCCTGTCTCATCGTTGATTCCCCCGTTTTAAACCTATTATTATGGATTGTCCCCAAAACAAATCCGGGTTATCCGCGTATAAAAATAGAGACAGGAAAATTCAACCTTTTATCGAATCCTCTAATGTTACCCGTTTTACTGACACCCGGGAATTATCAGCAAGAAGGGATGTTTACATTGAGATTTTCCTTAAAGATTTCACATATGGTAAAACTCTGTCTGATTATGGTCATGGTCTCCGGTTCTTTGTTATGGACAGGAGAACTTTTTCGTCATTCGCATGGACAGGCCCAGGCTGCTTCTTCCATTAAAGTGGATGTATCGGTGTTGAACGTCCGCAGCGGACCGGGGCTTCACTTTGATATCGTCGCTAAGGTGAACAAAGGGGAAACCTATACGGTCCTCAAACAGGAGGAAAACTGGTACAAGATTCAGTTAAACGATTCTTCCACGGGCTGGGTGGCCGGCTGGCTGGTCACAGCTCATGCAGGCAACGGGAGCACCACCATTGTTTCAACCGTGGATGGGTTGAACGTCCGCTCCGGTCCCAGTAAATCCTTCAGCATTATTGACCAGATCCAGAAGGGAGAGGCCTACCCTTTTGTGGAGGAACAGGGAAACTGGATCAAAATTCAATTGAGTGAAAACAAGACCGGCTGGGTCGCCGCCTGGCTGGTGGAGAAAAAGGCCGCCACCCCCGGTGAAACGGGGCTTACCCCTCAAAATATTGCCACGGTGACGGTGCCCGTACTCAATGTACGCAGCGGACCGGGCACGCATTATCGGGAAATCGGCGAATTGAAGAGCGGCCAGACCATTGAAGTGCTGGATATTCAGAACGGCTGGTACCAGATTCGCTTTAACAGCCAAACGGGCTGGGTTGCGGGGGAATATGCGGATTTGCGTTCGCCGGAAGATTCAGGGGACGGGGATGCATCGTCTGCTTCTTCGTCGAGCCGGACGGTTTACGTGACAGCGGATCGGCTGAATCTGAGGAGCGGGCCTTCCATTGAAAGCCCGGTTCAGGGGCAGGTGACGAAGGGGGCCGCCCTGACGGTTATTGAACAAAAAGGGGACTGGCTCAATGTAAGGACTGCGAACGGGAAAACGGCATGGGTGGCCAGCTGGCTGGTGACCGAGCAGCATGATGTGATCAGTCAGACCCCTACAGTGACGATTCTGTATCCGGGAACCAACATTCGTTCCGGTCCCAGTACCGAACATCAGGTCGTGGCCCGTGCCGGTAAAGGAGATCAGTTCCCCATCGTCGCCCGGGAAGGCAAATGGTTCAAAATCCGGTTGAACAACGGGGATACCGCCTATGTGGCGGGCTGGATCGTCGCCGCTGAGGGGGTTCCCGATGTGGACCGAGGTGATTCGGATCAGTTCCTCAAGGGCAAGACGATTGTGGTGGATCCCGGTCACGGGGGAATTGACGATGGCGCCACCGGACCCTTTTTCAACACGCTGGAGAAGAAACTGAACATGCAGGTTTCACAAATTCTGGCGGCCAAATTGAAAGAAGCGGGGGCGAATGTGGTGATGACCCGGACCGATGACCGCAAGATCCAGTTGCAGACGCGCGTGGATATTGCTGTTCGTCATCAGGCGGACATGTTTATCAGTATCCATCATAACTCCCATCCGGATCCGCGCATTAACGGAACGATTACTTATTTTTATACGAACGGCGAGGACCGGACACTGGCCCGTTTGATTCAGAAGGAACTGGTTAAACGTAATGGCCGGAATGACCTGAAAGCGAGACGGGGGAATTATTTTGTTCTGCGGGAAAATCCGCAACTGGCTGTCCTTGTGGAACTTGGTTTTCTGACTAATTATGAAGAGGAATTAATCATGAACACCCGGGAATTCCAGGAGAATTCGGCGGAAGGGATTTTTCAGGGGATTCGAAGGTATTATCAGCGGTGAAGATGTGTTCACATTAGCACACAGTTTGAAAGAACACAGGCAAATGAGCGGATTCCAGGAGTCTCAGACACTTTGTCGATCGGTTGTAAAAATGAGGTCGGGAGGTTTAGCACATGAAACTAAATAAAGGTATTATCTTCGGGATTATTGGGGTTTTTATCGGGGCCATCTCCGTTTATGCTTTTACTGGAACGCCTCAGGATACGGATCAGACAGTCCTTGATCATACCACAGCGAATACTCATGGTGAACATGGTATACACGACAAGGGACAGGCAGAAGATAACGCGATACCGACAATGCCGGGTCAGGCAGCGTTTGGTGCCATACAGGAAATAATCGCCATTCTGGAAAATGACCCGAATACGGACTGGAGTCAGGTGGACATTCCCGCCTTAAAAAGGCATTTGATAGACATGAATGAATTGACTTTAAATGCTGAGGTGGAAGAGACCGAGCTGGAAAACGGCCTGCAAATGAAAGTGACGGGGCAGGGGCGAACCATTGATGCGATCCACCGAATGGTTTCGACTCATGTTGAAATGACGCTAAGCCGTATCGAAGCATGGGATATTAACCTGAAGATGCTGGATAATGGCGCCATTTTAACCGCTACTTCACAAATTCCGGATGAAGTCCAGCATATCAAGGGACTGGGCTTTATCGGGTTGATGGCGACTGGCGCCGATCATCCCTTGCATCATTTAATGATGGCGAAAGGGGAAATGCATTGATTTCCACTTTTTTAATATTCATTTTTTAACTGTGAAGCAATTGAATAAATCTCCGAAATGCGAGTCCGGTATAATAGCGGAAAAATCTTCCCCTATCCCACAAAAAACGGGTATCTTCAAAAAAATAGCGGAAAACATTTCCGCTATCACCCCTCAATACTTCGCATAATCTTAAATCCGGTCAACTACCGGAAAACTTTTCCCCTATTTTTTAAAATCGAAGCAAATCCGAAGAATAGCGGAAAACACTTCCGCTATATTTTTCAATGGACCACACCGGGAGATGGCACTTTATTGAAATCAACACCTGCCGCGCCCATCTCCCAAACCCATCAACTCTCCACAATCAAGGTCACCGGTCCGTCATTTACCAGCGACACCTGCATCATCGCCCCAAAAACACCGGTCTGCACCTCAATCCCTTTTTCCCGCAGTTTCTCATTGAACGCTTCATACAGCGGTTCCGCCTGCTCCGGCCTCGCCGCATTCATAAAATTGGGGCGTCTTCCCTTTCGGCAGTCCCCGTAAAGCGTAAACTGCGAAACGGACAGGACCGCCCCGCCCACATCCAGCAGGGACAAATTCATTTTCCCCGCTTCATCCTCAAAAATCCGCAGATTGGCTACCTTGTCTGCGACGAACGCCACATCCTGTTCGTCATCATCATGGGTGATCCCGACCAGCAGGACCAGCCCATGGTCAATCTTACCCACCGTTTCACCCTCGACGGTGACGGCAGCATCCTTCGCACGTTGCACCACGACTCTCATCCGGAACACTCCTCCAACAAATCCGATCTTCCTTACATATTCAGGGTTCGTCTCACCGAATAAATATCCTTGATGCGTTTGATCCGCTCCACTACACGGTGAAGATGATCCAGATTCAGGATCGAAATGGTCATGTGAATCCGGGCTACCCGGTTTTTATCCGATTTGCCGTTGACAGCGGTAATCGTCGTTTTCGTCTCCGACACGGCGTTCAGGATTTCGTTCAGCAGGCCTTCCCGGTCATGCCCCATAATCTCAATGTCCACGCTGAAAGACTGATCCGGAGCTCCTTCCCAATCAACCGGGATTAGGCGGTCCTTTTCTTCCTCCGAGAGGATATTGGGGCAATTGGCCCGGTGGATGGATACCCCTCTGCCCCGGGTGATGAAGCCGACAATTTCATCACCGGGAACCGGATTACAGCACCTGGAAAAACGGGTGAGCAGATTGTCCACCCCTTTGACCCGGACGCCGCCCTGGTCGCCTCTGCGGCGGGGCGCCATCTCCGGTTTGATCTCCGGCAGGGCTTCCGCCTCTTTTTCCCGCCGTTCCTTTTCCGTCAGGCGGTTGGCGATCTGGGCAGCCGTAATCCCCCCATAACCGACGGCGGCAAACATATCTTCTTCACCCTGGAAGTTAAACTTGTTGGCGACTTCCTGCAGGTTATCAGACGTCATAAATTCCTTGACGTCAAAGCCCTGTTTTTTCAGTTCATTTTCCACCCATTCCCGTCCTTTTTCCACATTCTCTTCACGCCGTTCTTTTTTGAACCACTGTTTGATTTTGTTGCGGGCATGGGAGGAACGGGCGATTTTCAGCCAGTCCTGGCTGGGACCGTAACTGTGTTTGGACGTGAGGACTTCCACAATATCCCCGGTCTTCAACTGGTGATCGAGGGTGACGATCTTGCCGTTTACTTTGGCTCCGATGGTGCGGTGTCCGACCTCCGTGTGAATCCGGTAGGCAAAATCCAGCGGAACGGATCCTTTAGGAAGCTCGATGACATCTCCCTTTGGTGTAAATACGAATACCACATCGGAGAACAGGTCCACTTTGAGTGACTCCATAAATTCCTGGGCATCCCGTGTTTCCTTCTGCCATTCCAGGATCTCGCGGAACCAGGCCAGTTTCTTTTCCATCCCGTCCTCTTCCGCCATTTTCCCTTCTTTATAGGCCCAGTGGGCGGCAATCCCGTATTCAGCCGTACGATGCATTTCCCAGGTCCGAATCTGGACTTCCAGCGGTTCTCCCTTCGGTCCGATCACCGTGGTATGCAGAGACTGGTACATATTTGGCTTGGGCATGGCGATATAATCCTTGAACCGGCCCGGCATCGGTTTCCACAGCGTGTGGATGATTCCCAGCACGGCATAACATTCCCGGATGTCATCGACGATAATCCGTACCGCCAGCAAATCGTAAATTTCATTAAACTCTTTATTCTGATGGATCATTTTGCGGTAAATACTGTAGATATGCTTGGCACGTCCGGAAATGTCCGCTTCAATATGGATCTCTTTCATTTTCTCCCGGATCGCTTCGATAACTTCCTCAATGTACTGCTCCCGTTCCGCCCTTTTCTTCTTCATCAGGTTGACGATCCGGTAGTATTGCTGGGGATTGAGGTAACGAAGCGCGATGTCTTCCAGTTCCCATTTGATCGACGCAATCCCCAGTCGATGAGCGAGGGGAGCGAAGATTTCCAGGGTTTCATCGGCAATTCGTCTCTGTTTCTGTTCGGGGAGATGGTGCAGGGTTCTCATGTTATGCAGGCGATCCGCCAGTTTAATCAAAATAACGCGGATATCTTCCGCCATGGCGACAAACATTTTCCGATGATTTTCCGCCTGCTGTTCTTCCTTGGATTTATAGCGAATACGACCCAGTTTGGTCACGCCGTCCACCAGATGGGCCACTTCTCTACCAAACTCTTCTTCGATATCTTCCTCACTGGCTTCCGTATCTTCCACCACATCATGCAAAAGGGCTGCCGCCAGCGTCACAGCATCCATCTGAAGATCCGCCAGGATCTCCGTCACCGCCACCGGATGGACAATGTAGGGTTGTCCCGACTTGCGGGTCTGCCCTTCATGCGCCTCGGCGGCAAACTGATAGGCTTTTTCGATTAACTTGACATCATCATCAGGCAGATAGCCTTTGACTTTGTCAAGCAATGTTTCTATACTCAAGATTTATCACCTGTCCGTATTTGTCGATTGTTGATTAATCTCTATTATCTTTAAAATATGTCTGAATGTAAAGTGCCGTTTTTCACAAAGTATTCTGCCGTCTACCCGGCCATAACAGACAGGTGATCAGGATAAACGCAACCAGTGCCAGAAACGGGATGGTTACAAAGCCGAACACATTGATATACTCCCCGCTGCAGGGTACGCCTTCTGAACAGGTGGAGATGGATGCAAAGAAGGAAACTTTCTGTTGCAGGTAATGATAGATCGAGATGGATCCCCCGATGATGCTCAGCACCAGCACATAAGGAATCACCGACCGGTCATTTTTAAAACTGGCCACCCCCAGGATCAGAACCAGCGGATACATCATAATGCGCTGGAACCAGCAGAGTTCACAGGGGATAAAACCCGCTACCTCACTGAAATAGAGACTTCCTGCTACAGCGGTCAGGGAAACCACCCAGGCCAGATACAGGTCGTATTCCCTGAGCCAGGCTGCGAAGCGATTACTTTTCATCGGATCCCCCACCGAGCTCCTGTTCAATCAGGCGTTTAATCTCTTCATAATCAAAAGGGTTCTGTACATTTTGCCCATTGATCAACAGGGAAGGGGTAGCGTTTATGCCGGCTTTCTGTCCGGCTTCCTTGTCTTTAAGGACATCCGACTGATAACGGTTGTAGGCCAGATCCTTCTGCAAGGTTTCAAGGTCCAGTTCCGCTCCGGACTGCTTTGCCAGTTCGACCAGAAATTCCGGAGTCGCCCATTCAAGTCCCTCATCCGGTTGATTTTTATATACTGTTTCATAAAAAGCCCAGAACGCCTCCTGGTCCTGACGGTAAATGGCTTCACCTGCCATTGCCGCGGTATAGGAATCCCGGCTGACCACCGGAAAATTCATGAAGTAAAGTTTCGCTTTGCCCGTATCGATATAATCGGATTTCAGTTCAGACATAATATGATCATAAAAGGACTTGCAGGCCGGACATTTGAAATCGGCAAATTCCACGATGGTCACCGGTGCATCCGGATCCCCCAGCATCGGCTGACCGTCCAGATTGATCTCACCCGCCTCGTCTCCGCCGATCATTCCGGATAGCAAATTGTATATGCCGAGCCCGATTAACAGAACAACAAAGATGACACCGGTGACCATCACCAGGTTCTGTCTGCTTTTATCATGGGTGTTTCTTTGTTTCCCCATATACCCTACCCCCTTAAAATATCTGTCTCCTAATAAATACGGGAGGGAAACGCAAATCCCTCCCTGCAACTATTCTAAAAATGTATCCCTGTCATTTAATCATATTGAACCAGCGAGAAAACATCATACTCTTTCAGTTTGTCGCGTCCATTGAGATATTTCAACTCAATCAGGAAGGCAACACCGGCCACTTTTCCGCCCAGCTTTTCCACCAGTTGAATGGTAGAGTTGATGGTTCCGCCTGTCGCCAGCAGGTCATCGGCGATCAGAACCCGCTGTCCCGGCTGGATGGCATCGGTATGAATCGCCAGTGCATCTTTGCCGTACTCCAGGCTGTAATCCACCTGAATTGTTTCAGCCGGTAACTTGCCGGCTTTTCGAATCGGCACAAAACCGACACCCAGCTTGTAAGCCAGTGGCGCACCGATGACAAAGCCGCGCGCTTCCGGCCCGGCCACCAGGTCGATCTCTCTGTCTGCCACGAAAGCTGCCATATCTTCAATCGCCTGCTGATAAGCCTTTCCGTCCTTCAAAAGCGTGGTAATATCTTTAAAACGAATACCTTTCTCCGGAAAATCAGGGATGACACGGATATAATCCTTATAGTTCATGAATCGTATCCTCCTCAGCATGATAATTTGGCCGGATCACTGTCATGATCCATTCTGACAATGTTTTTTGGGATGCATACATAAGTTCTGTGGCCATATCCAGCTGCTCCTTTTTCCTCCGGTAGATGCCGGACTCGGTGAGATCTCTTTTCTCAGGTGTTTCAACCAGTTGATAGGCAGCACCCTGACTCAGAACAAATCCCAGTTCCTCAAACACATCCAGCATGAAGCGGACGGATGTATAGGCAAGTCCCCTTGCGCCGGCTGCTTTGACAATCTGATCGACATGCAGCTGTTTTTGTTTATAAAAGAGGCCGTACAGCCACTTGAACTGTTCCCGTTTTGGCAGACTTGAAAGCCGGTTTCGATCCTCCTCTTCCCCGTACAAACAATAGACTCTTTCAAGTTTATGCATTTTCTTCAATATACTTTCCATCCATTGCAAAGAGGGCGGAAGATCGTAAAAGACCAGGGAGGTGAAATCAGGTTTGTCCCGGTCTCGCCCCGGTGATACACACTTCCACTTCCCTCCCGGATCAACGTGATAAAAAGAAAGATCCGGGACGGCGAAAAAATGAGGTTCCAGCCGGGCTTTGCATGATTCCTCAAAGAAAACAACACAGCTTTCACAGCGTTCGGCAATTTCTTTAAGTTTAGAAGCTTTATCCCGGCAACCCCGCCAATCAAACACCTGAATTTCGGGAATGGACAGGTCCTCCACAATCATCTGCGGCTTTCGGTACCCATTCCACTCGTTGACGGCCAGTTCTCCCACGACCTGGACCCGGGCTCCGGCCGATATATGCGGCAACAGGTCTGCTTTTTGAAACGCAACCCCGTCCAGGCGACATCCATTTTTGTTCAACAGGCATTTGATATGATTCATCTCCCGGCCGATCGTCCTCAATCCGGAAAGTTCCACCCCTTCAATCAAAAAACGGGGGCGTGGATTCCCCTCTCCGAATGGGGCCAGCCGGTGCATCTCTTCAATTGCTTCAATGGTCACCTCATCCAGACCGCATCGGGCATCTACTCGCGTCACCGGAATCAAGTCTTCTTCCGTCAGCCATTCATCAGCCAGCCGGTTCAACCTGGACCGAAGTTCTTCAATATCGCTCGCTTCCAGCGACATGCCGGCCGCCATCGGGTGTCCCCCAAAATGGGGGAGCAGATCCCGGCAGGTGGAAAGCGCCCGGTAAATATCGAAACCCTGAATGCTTCTGGCTGAACCCTTTGCCATCCCGCTTTCTTCATCAATGCTCAGTACAATGGTGGGACGGTAATATTTTTCGACCAGTCTGGAGGCCACAATCCCGATAACACCTTCGTTCCATCCCTTTTGGGCCACCACCAGAAACGAACGCTGTTCCGGTTCAAACCGCTCGACCAGTTCTTCTGCCTCTTTGGCGATTTGTTGAACCAGTTGCTGCCGTTCCCGGTTATATTGATCCAGCATCTCTGCCAGCTCCTTCGCCTTTTCCCGGTCATCACTGACCAGAAGTTCAACGGCGTGATCGGCCACATCCAGCCGCCCGCTGGCATTGATGCGGGGACCGATGGCAAACCCCACATGTTCAGCGGTGATCTCCTTATCTTCCAGTCCGGATACAGCTTTCATCGCCTCGATGCCCGGCCGTTTCGATACGGACAGAGCTTCGAGACCCAATTTGGCCAGTATCCGATTTTCATCGATCAAAGGCACCAGATCCGCTATCGTGCCGATGGCTGCATATTCAATCCACTCAAGGGGAGGTTCGCCAAACAGGGCATGCGCAACTTTAAAGGCGACTCCTACACCGGCCAGCATCTTAAACGGATAAGGACAATCGGGCTTTTTCGGATTGATCACAGCCACTGCTGCGTCAGGTAGGATTTCCGGAGGTTCATGGTGATCGGTTACAATCACATCCAGACCAATCTCTCTGGCGTAGGCAACTTCCTCCACCCCGCTGATTCCCGTATCCACGGTAATCACCAGAGAAAACCCCTGCTCCTTCGCCCGGTCGAGAGCCGATTTATTCAGACCGTAACCTTCCGTAAACCGATCCGGGATGTAGTAATCAAACCGGGCACCCAGCCGCTTCATCGTATGTACCATCAGACTGGTGCTGGTCACACCGTCCGCATCGTAATCCCCATAAATCAATATTGGTTCCTGCGTTTCAACCGCTTTTCGAATGCGGGTAACCGCCGCTTTCATTCCATCCATTAAAAACGGGTCGTGAAAGTGTGCGACATCTGTGTTTAAAAACCGTTCCGCATCCGATTTCTCCGTGATGCCCCGCACATAAAGCAGTCGGGCCAGTAAAGGGGAAATGTCCAGTTCCCCGGCCAGTGCCTGACACCGCTCCTCATCCGGGTCATGTATCTCCCATCTTGTCTTTGATTTTAGCATAATCACACCCCTTCTAACCCAAATTCATTATACTTAACCGGCGAAAGGGTGACAACCAGCCATCTGGATAATTTAAAGACGGTCCTTTTTGTCCATTTCCTCCGCATCGTCTTCCTTCTCTTCCGGGGTATCGGAAGCCGGAGCTGCTTCCTGTTCCACATCCGGGGTCGCTCCTGTTCTCTCAGGAGAAGCCGGTGATGTTTCATCAGTCGTTTCCTGCTTAATCGCGGCCAATTCCTGCTCCAGCTTTTTGATCCGCCATTGAAGCCGATACTGACGGACAATACCAAAGGAACCGACCATTAATCCACCCAGCAGGGCCGAACCGATGATCACCAGTATAAGAGGAATCTCTTTTTCGGCAAACAGAAAATTGACGGCAACCGAATTGACGTTGACGACGGCAAAAAGCGCAACCAGTAACGCAAAAATGAGGCCCATAATCAGATTCCACTGAGACTTCAAATCATTCAACCCCTATCGTCAGTATTTGTAATGAATGTTCCTAAAAACACGGGACCATTCATCGAACAACTTTTAATGAATCAGGTCCGAATTCCCCTTCGGTTTCTGCGGATACGGAAATTCAGGTCCATACGGATTGATATGTACCAGCACATCATTAACATGTGCAAACTTATCCATCAGGCAGTGCTTGACATTTTTCCCGATAGCGTGGCCGCGCTCCACGGTAATCCGGGGATCGACACTGATCTTGACATCGACAATCACGTAATGGCCATGTTCACGCGCCCGTAACCCGTCCACACGCAGTACACCGTCCACCTTTTCCACTTCTTCCACCAGTTGACTCGCTTCTTCCTCATGTAAGACATGGTCGAGCGTATTATGTATCGCTTCATCGATCATTTTGTAGGCGGTACGCAGGACAAACAGAGAAACCGCAACACCCGCGACGGGATCCAGATAGATCAGATATGGTATTTCCCATCTGGCGCCCAGTAATGAACCTCCCACACCGACAAGCGCAGCAGACGATGCCAGAACATCAGCCCGGTGGTCCCAGGAATTGGCTATCAACGCCTGGCTGTTTAATTTTTTACCCAGTCGGTTCTGGTAATGAAACAGAATCTCCTTTAAAACAATCGTAAAAATCAACACATAGACCGCCCAGATACCGGGTACCACCGCCGGCTCAAATATGGCCATAAAGGAAGAGTAACCGATTTCCAGTCCCACCACAAACAGAAGGACAGAGACAATGATCGCCGCGATGGACTCCGCTTTCCCGTGACCGTATGGATGGTCCTCATCCGGCGGCTGTCTGGCAATTCTGAGTCCAATCAGGACAGCTATCGATCCCATGACATCCGAGGCCGAATTGACGGCATCGGCCAGTAAAGCCCGGCTGTTTGCCACAAAACCGACAATCCCTTTTAACACGGCCAGCAACAAATTGGCGATAATGCCGATCCAGGCAGCCCGTTCAGCTATTTGTGATCTCTTTTCCGGCTGATACATGATGGTATTCACTCCTGAAATGGAAAGCCGCAGGATCAGTTTCCGGCGGCTTATGTCATCATTCTCTGCTCCATTATATTATGCTTCATTTCTGGCTGCGGCAAACCGTTCACGTTCAACAGCCCGGCCCTTCCAGACCAGCCAGATCTGACTTGCCAGGAAAATAGATGAATAGGCGCCTGCAATAAGCCCCAGCACCAGAGCCAGGGAGAAATTTTTGATGCCTTCTCCACCCAGAACATAAAGGGCGACAGCCGTAAACAGAACCGTGATCACGGTATTAATGGACCGTGTCAGGGTTTCCTGAATACTGGTGTTCACCACGTCTTCCAGATCCTCTTTGCGCTTGACTTTTGCTTTTCGCAGGTTTTCCCGGATCCGGTCGAAGATGACAATGGTATCATTAATGGAATACCCCACAATGGTGAGAACCGCGGCAATGAAAGGCAGGTCCACTTCCACCCGCAACAGCGCAAACATGGTGATGACAAAAAAGGCATCATGCATTAAGGCCACAATGGCCGATATGGCAAAACGAAATTCAAAACGAATCGTCACATACAGGATGATCGCCACAGAAGCCAGCAGAACCGCATAAAAAGCTTTTTTAGCCAGTTCCCGGCTTACCGTCGGACTCACTTTACTTTCCTGCATATCGATCTGGTCTCCGTATTTCTCCTGTAACGCGGAATTGATTTCGGCCACTTTCTCCTTGCTCAGCGTTTCCGAAAAACGAATCACAGCCCGGTCGTCCTGATCACCTGCTGTATTCACCGTTGCACTTAACCCCATTTGTTCCATTTCCCGGGCAATATCTGCTTCGGAGAAAGCCTGTCCAAGATACACATCCAGGCGGGTTCCGCTTTCAAAATCCACTCCCAGATTAAGTCCCATTATGGAGAGTGACAGGGCTCCGATCACGACCATAACAGCTGAAATGATAAAGTAGATTTTGCGATGTTTGACGAAATTATAGTTTTTAAAGTTCACCGATTTCACTCTCCTTCACACCGTAAAACCAGGGACGGGTCACCGATTTGGAGGTGACAATCAAGTAGAGAAGCAACCTTGCGCCAAAAACAGCCGTAATCAGGCTGACCACGATACTTAAAATCAGCATGACGGCAAATCCCTGAATCGAGCTGTTTCCGAAGTAAAACAGGACGATAGCGGCTATGATCGTGGTGATGTTGGCATCCAGAATCGTAGCCAGGGAACGGCGGGAACCCGCTCTAAAAGAAGACAACAGGGTTTTTCCCGACCTCATCTCCTCTTTGATTCTTTCATACGTAATAATATTGGCATCGACTGCCATTCCGACCCCGAGAATAAATGCGGCGATCCCCGGAAGTGTCAGGGTAGCATCCATCCAGGTCAGCACCCGAAGGACGAGATACATGTATCCTACCAGGGTGATGGCAGCAACGACACCCGGAACGCGGTAAAAAATAATCATAAATAGAAAGACCAGGGCGATTCCGACAATACCGGCCTTGATCGAGTTATCCAGTGCCATCTGGCCCAGTTTGGCCCCGACGGAAAAGGATGAGATCTCCGTCATATCAACCGGCAGGGCACCGGCGTTCAACAGATCAGCCAGCTGCTTGGCTTCCTCCACACTTCGTTGTCCGTCAATCTGGGCATTTCCGTCCGGTATCGGTTCATTGACAACCGGATTGGTCAGCATCGTTTCATCCAGATAAATGGCGATTGGCTGGCCCACGTATTTTTTTGTGATTTCATAAAATTCACTGGCATTCTTGAATTCCAGTGTAACAACGGGCCGATTCAGCTGATCGAATCCTACACCCGCCCCGTTTTCTGCCAGGGCGCTTCCGGTAAGCAGGACATTACCATCCATGTCTCGGAAAGTCAGTTTCGCCGGTTCTCCAATAATTTCTCTTGCTTCTTCCGGATTATGGACACCGGCCAGTTTAACGCGGATCCGATTCTCCCCTTCAATGGTAATCTCGGGCTCCCGAACCCCGAGGATATCCACCCGTTTCACAATGGCGGCCACCGCATCCTTCAGCGATTGTTCGTTCAATTGCTGATCCTCTTCCAGCGGTGCCACTTCGTAGAGGATCTCAAAACCTCCCTGCAGATCCAGTCCAAGCGTGACTTCATCCAGTACATCGCCAGTTGTGGCTCCAACCAGCCCGAACAAGGAAACCACAATAACCAGCCATGTAACGATTCGACTCCACAAAACCATAAAATCTATTGCTCCTTCCTTTTCTGTGTAAAAGGTACAAAATGATGGTATAGCCATAAAGCCAATACTCTTTATTATACGCACTGCCGAAACAGCTTGTCAAAATCCGTTCCGGGGGTTTAACCGCCGATCCCGTGACATTAAATCTCTTCATTCCTGTAGACTTTCATGGTCATCCAGTTCATATACGTGTTGACCTTCAGGGACAGGATGTCATTAACCAGCTGGTGAAGCGGTGGAAGTTCATCCTGATAGGAAGCAGAAACACACTCCCAGATATCTTTTCCCGTGATGTTGTCATAACCCAGTATGGCGAATTCTTCCGCCTTACTCTTGCAAAGATATTCAATATGGCGATTCAACTCTTCCAGATCTTTTTTCTTCTCTTCCATACAGACAGTCCCCTCCTCTTAACCCACCGAAGCAATGACAGATTGGCTCAACAGGCCGATGATAAATCCGGCAATGACAACGCCTGCACTGATCGCCGGTAATGAGTACTTGATTTTAATATCGAAAAGACTGGCTGCCACACACGCCGTCCACGCTCCCGTGGTCGGCAACGGAACCGCTGTAAAAAGAACAAGCCCCAGTGCCCCGTATTTCTCCACATTCTCACTTTTTTTCATCGTCCGATGATACAGCCAGTCATAAAAAATGCGATACCAGCGAAATCTCATCATCCACCGGCTTAACGGGCGGAACAGAATCAACAGGGGAAGAACCGGAATGATATTTCCGATGACACTTAAGGTCCAGGCCTCCCAAAAGCCCATCTGGTAGACGGACATCGCTACCGGCAGGGCTCCCCGTAGTTCAATAAACGGAAGACAGCTGATGATGATCACCACCCATTCATCCGGTACAAAATCCAGAAATGCCAGAATCCTCTCCACTTGTCGGCCTCCTTGATGTTTTTTCTGTCAGAATGTCATGCCAGCTCTATGTACATGCATATGCTTGTATTAAAAAAGACGAAAGAAGGATCTGCCTGTGACCAGACAAACATTTCTTCAGGGAACCATCATTCTGGTAGCAGCCGGGCTTGTCACAAAATTGCTCGGATTTTTCAATCGGATCGTCCTCTCCCGTATTATCGGTTCCGAAGGGATGGGCCTTTATCAAATGGCCGTACCCACCCTTTATTTAATTATAACATTGTCTACCTTCGGTTTGCCCATTGCCATTTCCAAACTGGTAGCCGAAGCGGAAGCCCAGCATAACAGGCGAAAAATCCGTAACATTCTGCGTATATCCCTGGGCATTGTGACGGTACTCAGTATTATTTTCACATCCGCTATGATTCTGGGGGCTCCATTAATTTCGGAGTACCTGCTGACGGATGAGCGGGCTTTTTATTCCCTGATCAGCATCGCCCCTATCGTCCCGATCGTCGCGATATCGTCCATCCTGCGCGGCTATTTCCAGGGGCTTCAGAATATGATTCCCACCGCAACCTCGCAGATCATGGAACAGACCGTGCGAATCTTTACGGTTTTCACCTTTACACAGTTGTTGTTGCCCTACGGCATCGAATTTGCCGCCGCAGGTGCCATGATCGGGATTGTGATCGGTGAATTTACCGGGATGTGTGTCCTGCTCTATAAATTTCGAAAAGTCAGGGTCAAAAAAATATTTAAACGGTCTAAAACCGTCCGTACGATTATGAAGGGATCTGAAACTTTACGGGATTTGTTTCGAATTGCGGTCCCGGTGACAGCAAGCCGACTGATCGGTTCGATCACGTTTGCCCTGGAACCGATTGTGGTTGCCCGCAGCCTGGCCATTGCCGGAATTAGTACGGTAGTGGCCACCTCCCAGTACGGGGAGCTGGCTGGCATGGCGATACCACTATTGACGTTCCCCACATTCTTTACCTATTCGCTGTCTGTTTCCCTTGTTCCTGCTATCTCCGAAGGGGCAGCCAAAAAAAATTACCGGATGGTTCAGAGACGCATTTACCAGTCACTGCGTATTTCGCTCGTGGTCGGCGCTCCTTTTTCTGTGTTGATGTTTGTATTTGCTGAACCGATTTGCCTGGCTGTTTATGGAAATCCAGATGTAGGGAGTACAATGAAAGTGATGGCCCCCCTGTTTTTCTTTCTTTACTTTCAGGGGCCGCTTGCTGCCATCCTTCAGGGGTTGGATCACGCTCAGGCAGCCATGCGCAATTCGGTGATCGGAGCCATTGTCAAAACGATTATGATCTTTGTGCTCGCTTCAAGACCGGAACTGGGGATCAACGGCGTGGCCATGGCCATTAATATTGGGGTAGTGCTGGTGACCCTGCTTCATTTTTTCAGTATTATCAAGCTGGTAGGCTTTTCGATACAGGGAGGAGATTTCGTGAAGGTCGGCATCATTGTGGTGTTGATGGGGTATCTGGGGGTGTTGACCTATAACTATGTATTAAACACCTACGACTTTTACGCCATTGCATTACTGGTGGGACTGATGGCTTCCGTTTCGCTTTATTTCATCATGCTTCTTTCACTTCGGGTAATCGGTCAACAGGATATCAGCCGGATTCCGTGGATCGGCCCGTACATCGCCCCTTTATTTCCGAAGAGGTAAACGGGATGTGATCCCGAAATTTCCGGCTGACTCAGTCATCTTTCAGATCCACATAGACATTTCCCTGTTCATCCACACTGGCAAATGATATGTCTTTAAAATCCTTCACATGATATCGCTGCACCTGATTTTTTAGCCAGAAACGGGTTTTTCCGATCTGCTCGAGATGGTTGTCCATCACCTTACCATCCATAATCACCGGCATTGGGTATTTAACATTGATAGCGCTGGAACTGGATTCGGAGCCGGATTCGATATTCAGATCCTCCCGAGTGACCGGTGTTTTCTTTTCTTTCGGAAAAACGGACAGTTTTCCTGACGTTTCAAGAATGGCAAACTCCACATCCGCCACATTTTTGATATCTTTTTCACGGAGTTGCGTCAGTAAGTCATCAAAGTTATAGCGCAGTTTGGCCATTTCTTTGTCGTTAATCTTACCATTGGCAATCAGGACGGTCGGCGTCCCATCCAGCAACTGGCGTATTTTGACACTTTTTAAAGACAGCCAGGCCATAACCACCTGAATGACCATGAGCAACACAATCGGAATCAATTCAAACAATAGCGGTTTTGACGGGTCTTCTATTGCAAGAACGGCGATTTCCGCAATCATGATGGAAACCACCAGATCAATGACGGAAAGCTTGGCAATTTCCCTTTTTCCCATTAAACGGACCACGACAAGAATGAAGAAGTAAAGAAAAAAGGTGCGAAAGATCATGGTGGAATATTCCATGAAGCATCCTCCCGCCTGATAAGATTCAGCTTTATTGTCTGAAGCGGGATTCCTTTCTATGCACGGATAAACTGCCACTTGCACCCATTTTATTTCCTTCTGTTTACATCAGATGCGAAATAAAGGCTGAAGCAGTTCCGAAGTAGACCGAGATGGAAAAAATATCATTCAATGTGGTAATGAGGGGACCCGAAGCCACGGCAGGGTCCACTTTTAACCAGTATAACATCAGCGGGATGACAGTTCCCGCCAGCGTCCCGATAATAAGTGTCAACAAGAGGGACAATCCCACCACCATGGCAAAAATTAAACTGCCCTCCCAGACATAGGCAATAACAAAGATCAGTATTCCGCACACCAATCCGATCATCATGCCGACGCCCAGTTCTCTCCAGATCAGACGAACAATCGTATTCCGATCAATCTCTCTTGATACCAGCCCCCTGACAACAACGGCCAGTGACTGGGTTCCGGTATTTCCGGTCATTCCCGCGATCATGGGTAAAAAATAGGCCAACATCACAACCTGGTTTAAAGTCGCTTCAAAATAACTCATAATTTTGGCGGACAGAATGCCGATAAACAGAAGTAAAACCAGCCAGGGCAAACGACGTACGGTTGCTGTCATGGCGGATGTATCAAAATCAATCGCTTTCCCCGATGCTGACAATTTCTCGATGTCTTCATTAGCTTCCGCGATCATGACATCAATAATATCGTCAACGGTGACGATCCCGACCAGATGATTATCATGATCGACAACCGGAACCGCGATAAAGTCATAGCGTTCAATGATCTGGGCCACTTCTTCCTGGTCCATGTCTACGTTAACAGATATCACACGACTGAACATAATGTCGTCGATTTTGTCGTTGGTATCGGCCAAAAGCAGATCCCGGTAGGAAACGACGCCCACCAGTTTCTTATCCTCGTCCAGCACATAGAGATAATAAATATTTTCCGCCATTTCGGCGAAAGATCTCAGTTTATCGATCGCTTCCTGAACGGTGTAGTAATTGCGGATCCAGACGTACCGGTTGGTCATGATTCCCCCCGCCGTATCAGGAGGATAACTCAACAAATTCTGGACGGTCTGGGATTCCTCTTTTTTCATGGAAGCGAGAAGTTGTTCGATTTTTTCTCCGGATAGTCCGTTCAGCATATCCGCCAGGTCGTCATTTTCCATAATATCCATGACCTGCGATGATTTTTCCAGACCCAGTTTTTGCAGAATGGCATGCTGATCTTCCTGCTCCAGTTCCTGCAGCAAGGTGGCGATTTGACGGGCTGTCAAAAAGGAAAGAAACTTGTGCTGATGTTTTTCAGGCAGACTGTCATACAGTTTTGCCATATCATAGGGATGCAGTTCATCCATAATCTCAGCAAATTCTTTCTTCTTCATTTCTTTCAGATATTTGATCACCAGCAGCATGATTTCTTTCTCATTCAATTGATCGATCATCGCTTTCACCACCTTATTCCGACTAGCACAGAAGAAGTATAACATGACCGCCACAAAAATTAAAATTGATTTTTAAAAAAATTGGCCTTTCCAGTCTGCTCCAGAAGATGTCTGCAAAACCAATTACCAATCTGTTTAATATATGTGTGACATTCAATAGCTGTGCCAGGCATCTGCTGAATAAATCTACATCTTAGTATGCCATAATAAAAACCTGGTTTTCACCAGGTGTCTTGGTGGCGCCTCAATTCCTTATTACAAATAGGAAAAGTACCGAATATACAGATAAAATGTAGCGATCACCAGGGATATCACCGTCAGCGGAAAACCGACTTTCACAAATTCAACAAAGGAAAAAGCGTTGCTCTCTCGCATGGCCATGCCCGCTACGATCACGTTCGCGGAAGAACCGATGAGAGTGGCATTCCCCCCCAGACAGGCCCCCAGGGAAAGTGCCCACCAGAGAACCGACATTTCCAGGGAAGTCTCACCCAGCCCCAGACCGTCCCCCATATCCTGAATCAAAGGTATCATCGTCGCGACAAAGGGAATGTTGTCAACAATGCCGGAAGCAAGGCCGGAAACCCACAGAATCATGAGTGCAGACATGGGTATATCATGTTCAGTCACATCCAGGGTGAACAGCGCAAGCTCTTTGATAACTCCGGTATCGACCAGTCCTCCTACCAGAACAAACAGACCGCCGAAGAAAAAAATTGTGCCCCATTCCACCGATACCAGTGCATCTTCTATCCCCTTGTCATCAACAGCCCACAACATGAGTAAAACAGCCCCGGCAGCCGCTATTACCGGGGCTTCGAGACCCAGTTTGTCGTGGACTATAAAACCCAACAAAGTCAGCGCCATCACGATCAGTGATTTTCTCATCAGAACAGCATCCTTGATATAGTCCTTTTCATTAATTTGCATGAGCTGACTTTTAGTTTTCTTATTCACCACAAACGTATGGCCGAACAAAACGTATAAATAAATAATGGCAAACACAAAAATCATCAGAGCTGCCGGAGACAGGTGAATCAGAAAATCATTGAAGGTCAGGTGAGGATTGGCTCCGCCGATCATGATATTGGGCGGGTCCCCGATCAACGTGGCCATCCCCCCGATATTGCTGGCAAAAATTTCAGACAGAAGAAACGGAAAGGGATTCAAATTCAACAGGCGGGTGATGGTCAGTGTAATCGGTACGATTAAAAGAACCGTTGTCACATTATCCAGTAGAGCAGATCCGACTGCCGTAAAAATCATCAGCCGGATAAACAGAGCGGCCGGTTCTCCTTTTGCCTGTTTGGCCGCTTTGATAGATAAATAATGAAAGACACCGCTCCAGTTAGCAATGGAAACCATGATCATCATACTGATTAAAAGGGTAATCGTCCCCCACTCAATATGGATCCGAAAGGCTCGTTCCAGCTCCACAATACCGGTTATCAACATGACAACCGCCCCCGCCAGAGCCATCACCGTCCTGTTTTTGGTTTCCAGAATAATTAACAGATACGTCATACCGAAAATAAAAAGTGCCAGGTACGCGTAGAAGACGATATCTGAACTGTATGAGTGTTCCAACGTCCATTCCCCCTGATTAGATGTGGGAGGTGGGATTTTAATGGTGAAATCGACCAGGTTGATAGCCTTCATGTGTTCCCACTTCCAGCGTCTCACTTCCCACTTCCAACTTGTCAGGATTGTCTACTTTCATTCCATTTTATGAATCAGGTGGGGGTGACATGTCGCCTAATAGAAAATTTAAGGTTCAAAAAAAGGGGAATGACACTATCATACATACAAATAAAAACAGGACATAAAAAAAGCCAGCTCATCGGAACATTTCAGTCAAGTTCCCATGAGCCGGCATAAATGTCAAACCGGGTTATCAGGTTCCATACTCTGTTTCACTCTGCTTCTTAATGAAATACTTGAGCAAAGGCGGTGTCGCCAGTGTCGTGGCAATCGCGACGATGACCATGGTACTGAACAGATCGGTATTGATGATTCCCCGGTCAACCCCGATCATCGCCACAATTAATCCGACCTCTCCACGGGCGACCATTCCGGATCCAATCACCATGGAACTGTTGTTATTAAACTTCGCCACTTTGGCTCCCAGCCCACAACCGATAATCTTGGTCAAAATCGCGACCACGGTCAGGATCAGACTGAGGATTACCACTTCCATGCTCATGTCCTTGAAATTGGCAACCAGCCCAATGTTTACAAAGAAGATCGGCACAAAGAATGGAAAACTGAATGATTCCACTTTATGGGAAAGTTCCTCACGGAAGGAAGTGAGGCTTAACATTAATCCAGCGACATAAGAACCGACGATACCGGCCACGCCAAATAATTCGGCACCATAACCATAAAGAAGGGCTACAATTACCCCGAAAGCCAGCAGGGTTTCCGTGGTTTGCAGGAAATTAAACCATTTTAACAATTTGGGCAGGATAAAATAACCGATGGCAACAGCCAGAGCAAAAAACACAATAATCTTGATCAGAAGAAAACCAATTCCGGCCAGTCCACCGGCACCGGCTTCCGCCCCGCCGGCGACGAAACCAAGTACAACCGACAGAATGATGATTCCCAGGACGTCATCCAGCACCGCTGCCCCCAGGATCGTCGTTCCTTCCCTCGATTTCAATTTACCCAGTTCACGTAGGGTTTGTACTGAGATACTGACACTGGTGGCAACCAGTAATACTCCGACAAAAATACTGACGGACGATTCATAGCCATATAACATGGCCACGGCAATACCGCCGATAAAAGGCAGGACCACCCCTCCGATCGCAACGGTTGTCGACCCGAAAGCCACTTTTTTAAACTCATCTACATCCGTTTCCAGCCCGGCGAGAAACATCAGCAAAATAACGCCGACTTCCGCCAGCTCTGTTATCAGCGGATTGGGATGCAGAATATTCAATAAAGAAGGCCCGAGGATAACCCCTACCAGCAATTTCCCAAACACAGACGGCTGTCCGATTTTAATACTCAAGTGGCCCAGAACTTTAATTGCCAGTACGATAAGTGCCAGTTCAAATAAAAAGTAAAAGGACTCGGCATGTGCAACCATATCTGCAAACATTTCTGACAGTGCCATAAGCGTTTTGTTAGAAGGAAAGCCCTTCTAACGGATCCCCCCTCTCGTATTCTGGTTCAACTATTCCTTATCCGGTGTAAGATCAGCATTTTTTAATTCTTCCAGCAACTTGTTCAACGTTTCCATGTTACACCCGTTCGGATTATGAAAAGAGACCACCAGTTCCAGTTGATTACTGAAAGCAGGCAAATGTTCTCTCAACTCCACTTCTGTATCGCCAAATTTCTTGCGATATACATGATTGGAAACATGTTCCCAGCCCAGTTTCCCCAGGATCGATTCATACAAATCAAAATCCTCTTCCTCTATACGCAGGTTCATCGATGTAATTTTCAACTTTCACTCACCACCTTATAAAATCCTGTCGATAAAAATCACATTTCACTTTCCCATTTTACCAGACTACCAACTTCTATAGAAGAGAATTTAATCATAAAAATGTATGGCCTGTCATAAGATGTACCAAAAAAGTGAGGGAGGATTCCTTATGAAAGGAAACGTCACCACCGGAAATAACCATTCCGGTTCTGCTTCCGCTCCGGTATTGTTCGGTCTGTTAATTGCTTTTATTCTGGTACTGCTCGGTTCGATCATCACCTCTCTTCTCTTTCATTACTCGAGTATTTCCGAATCCAGCATGCCCGTATTTGCCTATACCGTAAACGGAATCAGTCTGGTCATCGGCGGTATGGTAGCAGGTAAAAAAGCCGGGCAGAGAGGCTGGTATCATGGTTCCCTGACAGGGTTGTTTTATTTTATGATTATGGCGTTGATCGGTTTCCTTGCATTTGACGCCACCCTGAAACTGACGTCCCTGTACTATCTGATCGGCTCTTTTCTCTGCGGCAGTATCGGGGGCGTTATCGGCGTCAACTATTTTAAAAGTTCCCGCTAGGATCTCGAATCCACCACCATGATTTAAAACGAATTCCGTGCTTTAAAATGATTACAACACCCTGTGCCCTATTGCATAATATAAATCAGACCGAGAATGCTTCCTTAACGGAAGCATTTTTGTTATAATTTTAACGGAGTTTGAAAAATTTGACTTACACGAGGCGAACAGACATGTATGACTCAAGTTTTACCATTGTCCTGTCTATCAGTGTCACAACATATCTTATCATCTGGTATGTCCTGCGGATCAATCCGTTTCATACGCTGTCGGGTTTTGTCAGGGACCTGTTACACAACCGAACGGTTTTGATTCATTTCGTGGCAATGCTGGCCATTCTCCTGTTTAACAAGATCGAATTATTGATTGAAAAAATGATGGACGTGAAAAACGATTTCACACCGCTGATTTATCAATTCGAAGGTGATTTCGTACTGTGGATCCAGAAGTATTTTCAGAATGAGGTTCTGACCTTTATTCTGACCTATTTTTACGTCATTGTATTCACAGCGTTGTTGATTGCCTCGTTATTGATCTATCATTACAGCAAGGATCATTCGTCTTTTTACGCCCTGTGCTATGGAATTATGATGAACTATATGATTGCCATCCCGTTCTTTCTGTTTTTTCCGGTTAATGAGGTGTGGTACCATCATCCGGATGTCCGTTTTTTGATCCTGGATGTCTATCCCGGATTTGAATCGGGGTATCGGAACCTGTCGGGGATCGACAATTGTTTTCCGAGTCTGCACACATCCCTGTCTCTGACCATGGCTTTTATCGCAATCAAGTCGAAACATCCCCGTTTTGGGAGAATTGTCATGTTCAGTGCCCTGGTGATTATCTTCTCAATTTTCTACCTGGGGATTCACTGGCTGGCAGATATGACCGCAGGAAGCCTTTTGGCCATGTTTATCGTCAGTGTTGCCTTTCGCCTTGCCGAAAACGGGGCTCCGTCAAGAGTATCACTGGCAACTCGAAGAGTGAGATAACTTGACCTGACCGGTATCAGCGCAGACAATGAATGTTTTTTTGACTTTAATAAAAAGCAGCCCGGCTACATCGATCAATCATGATGCGGCCGGGCTGTTTTTTATGTAATCATTCACTTTCTTTTACACTGTTAATGGCATTGCGGTCAAACTTCAATTTCAGATTTTCTGCCACTCTCAGCGTCACTTCATCCTCAGTCAAATCGGTAATCGTGCCATGAATGCCACCGATGGTGATCACCTTATCCCCTTTTTTCAATGCTGCCAGCATGGCATTACGCTGTTTTTGCCTCTTCTGCTGGGGGCGGATCAAGACAAAATAGAAAATGGCAAACATAACAACCAGCCATAAAATTCCAGAAAAAGATTCGTTCATCTAAACATTCCCTCCTCAATAGTACCTTTAATTTCCATTATGTTCATGTATTTTTTAACCCATACCGGGTAAAAAACTGTTCCTTAAAATCGAGAAGCCGATCCTCCATGATCGCCTGCCGAACATCTTTCATCAGGTTCAACAGAAAATACAGGTTATGATAAGTCGTTAATCTCAAGCCCAGGATCTCATCCGCTTTGATCAGATGGCGAATGTAGGCTCGGGTGTAATTCCGGCAGGTATAACAATCACAATTCGGATCGAGCGGTGAAAAATCCCTCGCATAACGAGCGTTTCGAACCACAACTTTACCCACACTGGTCATGCAGGTACCATTCCGGGCAATCCGTGTCGGAAGCACGCAATCAAACATGTCTACTCCCCGGATAACCCCCTCTATCAAATCATCAGGAGACCCCACTCCCATCAGATAGCGGGGTTTTTTAATCGGCAGCAGCGGTGTGGTATATTCCAGAACTTCATACATAATCTCTTTTTCCTCACCCACACTCAGGCCACCGATGGCGTAACCCGGAAAATCCAGTTCTACCAGCTCTTTCGCACTTTGTTCGCGAAGATCGCGGTACATACCGCCCTGTACAATGCCGAACAACGCCTGATCCTTTTGACGGCCGTGGGCTTCCAGACAGCGCTCCGCCCAGCGGGTGGTCCTCTCCAGCGATTGTTTGACGTAGTCATGTTCAGCCGGATAAGGCGGACATTCGTCAAACGCCATGATGATATCAGCGCCCAGAGTGTTTTGAATCTCCGTCGCTTTTTCCGGACTTAAGAACAGCTTTTCACCGTTGAGATGATTTCGGAAATAGACGCCTTCCTCCTTGATTTCCCTCAGGTCACTGAGGCTGAATACCTGAAAACCGCCACTGTCTGTCAAAATGGGACGGTCCCAGTTCATAAAACGATGCAGCCCGCCGGCTTCCCCGACAATGTCGTGACCGGGCCGAAGCCACAGATGATAGGTGTTACTGAGAATAATTTGCGCGTCTATCTCTTTGAGCTCTTCCGGACTCATGGTTTTGACGGTAGCCAGCGTACCCACCGGCATAAAGACAGGGGTATCGATGGTGCCATGGGGTGTATGTAATTTTCCCAGCCGGGCACCCGATTGTTGACAGGTTTTGATGAGTTCAAATGTGATGGCCATGGGTTTATGTAAACTCCTTGTCCTTCTTATAGCTGTAGCGAAATTCAGATTATGCCCACTTTGTTTATTTTACCATTATACATGAGCGGACACGAGAATAAAACAGGCCGTCAGGAAAAAAGTGCATGAAACCTTAATCCAGATCGGTAATAAACATGGCGTCACCAAAGCTGAAAAAACGGTACCGTCTTTCAATCGCTTCCTGATAGGCCCGCAAAATATTTTCTCTGCCGGCCAGAGCACTGACCAGCATCACCAGCGTTGATTTGGGAAGATGAAAGTTTGTCAACAGGCTGTCTACGATTGAAAAGGTATAACCCGGATAGATAAAAATATCCGTCCAGCCGTCTTCCGCCCGAATTTCTCCATTATATTTCGAAGCCACGGTCTCCAGCGTCCGGGTGGAGGTGGTCCCCACCGCCACAATCCGGCCTCCCTGTTTCCGCGTCTCATTGATCAGGCTGGCAGTGGTTTCATCAACCCGGTAGTATTCACTGTGCATCTGATGTTCTTCCACCTGATCCGTGGATATGGGCCGGAACGTTCCGAGACCGACATGGAGGGTAATATAGGCAATTCGGATGCCTGCCTCCTCCACCTTTTTCAGGTATTCTTCCGTAAAATGAAGGCCGGCCGTTGGGGCCGCTGCCGATCCCCAGTGGCGGCTATAAACGGTCTGGTAACGATCCGAATCTTCCAGTTGTTTTTTGATATACGGGGGAAGAGGCATCTGTCCGAGACGATCCAGTACCTCCTGAAAGATTCCCCTGTACTGAAAACGGATGATCCGGCCTCCGGCAGGCGTGGTATCTTCACAGATTCCGGTCAGTTCCCCGTCTCCGAATACGATGCGGGTTCCCGGTTTCACCCTTTTTCCCGGTTTGACCAGAGTTTCCCACCGGTCATCCGGCAGGGATTTCAACAAAAGGACTTCGATTTTGGCCCCGGTCTCTTCTTTAATGCCCATCAGCCGGGCTGGCATCACTTTCGTATCGTTTAAAACCAGTGTATCTCCCGGTTTTAAATAATCTATCAGATCGGTAAAATCGCGATGCTCCGTTTTTCCCGTATGCTTGTCCAGTACCAGTAACCGTGAATCGGTTCGGTTCTTCAGCGGGGTCTGGGCAATCAACTCCTCGGGCAGGTCAAAGTCAAACAGATCGACTTCCATTTATCATCATTCCTTTAGTTCATTCATATCTGATTGTGAACGTTAGCTATTATCGCATCATGGATAAGTCTGAATGGTGACTCCCTGATAATAGTGTTGCAAAATCTCGCGGTAACCATACCCTTCCAGTGCCATCGCTTTCGCACCGTACTGGGACATGCCGAGTCCATGCCCGTATCCGTAACCGACAAATTTAAATGCGGGATACAGGGTGGCGACCCGCAGATCTCCTTTAGCATTATACAGGACAAACGAGCCACTGTCTCCATTTAATTGGCTGGACACGTATTGATTGTCTCCCCCGGAAATGGCATAAAGTGTAGCCTGACCGCCGTTTTTCGGATAGGAAACGGTCCTGCCGTTTGCCCCCAGAACCGTAAAACTTCCCGTTTCTTCAATCGTAAACCGGGTGCTGCGAAGTGATTTGTCATTCACCCGAAACACGGAACGATAGCTGTCCGGCGTCCTCGATTCCACACGAATACCGTCTGCCTTAACTTCCATCACCCTCTCGGACGGACCGTACCTGGTCACCGACAAATGCCGGACCGGTGCCGACAGAAGGGGCGCATTGTATAGTTTCTGGTTTTCATTGATAATCTCCATCATCTCCCGGCCGGTATAGGGGCCGCGGATCCAGTGATAGGGGTTGCTTTCCTTGACTTCATCCAGAATAACCACCTGCATCCCTCTGGACAGGGAACGAACACTGGGCGATTCACGACGGTCGGGGCCTGTCCGAAAATTGAGGTTATCCGTGTTGACAATGCCATAAGCCAGGCCGATCGGGTTCTTCTCACTGGTTTTCGTAATAAATTCGGCATGCACATATCCGATCTCTCCGTCCATCAGCGCCACCTGATACCAGAGATCGGCCGCATCCATCGGAATGGTGTCCGGACTGGAGACCGGAACCATATAAGGCACCCGGTTACCCCAGACTTCGCTGCCATCCGCCGTCATCCCGCCGGCATTGGAATAATAAAAGGCCTCTGCCAGCCGTCCCTGATACAGCAGGACTTCCCCGCGGGTCTCATCCACAGCCTGTCGGATATCCGGGGATTCCTTGCTGTATCCGTAGTAAGCCTGATCCCAGACCGTGTCGGACAGGTTGGCAACGCCATACTGGTTTCCCCGTCCCAGCGCAAAGGTACGGGCCAGAACTGCCTGAGCTTTCAATGCCTCAATCGGCCAGCCGGACGCCATTTCCGACCCGACAACACCGTACAGATATTCATGCATGGGCAATTCATTGACCAGGGTAAAAGCCTGTTGATAAACACTTAACTCCATCATTCCCCGGTAAGCCCGGTTTCCTTTTTCCTCAACTTGAATAAGCGGAGGACGTGATCCGTTTCCCTCACGGGGGGACACGACCACTTTTTGTCCGGGTGAAAAAACGTAATGGGTCAGCGCCTCCTGCTGGTTACCCGACAGAACGGCGTCCTGTTTTACCAGTAGATAGTTGGATGCCTCAGGAGATGGATTCGCAGCCAGTCCGGTACTCTGCTGAATCTGTTGCGCCAGAGCCTGGCTTTCAGAGGCACTGGTTTCATTACCGGCCCAGACTCGGTATTCCAGAGTGTTACCCGATCCGGCCACCATCACCAGATAAGCGTCAATATTTTTTTCGGTCAAAAGGGCGACCTGTTCCGCTGCTTCCTGAACAGAGGAAAAGCGCCCGGTCTCGACCCGGAACGGACCCTGAAGCAATCCGAACACACCGGTTTTTTGTGCGATCTCGTTCTGCTTCTTTTCCGCTTCAGAACGGACCGGGGATCGACCGGCTACCACTTGAAAGACAGGCTTGCCACTTTTCAATATGTATTGAATTTCCGCCTTTATACCGGTACCGCTGATCCGCTGGGCAATCTGCTGGGCTTCGGTACTGTTCGTTGTCTCAGCCGCCAGGATATAATAACCGTCCGGACTGAACCTCCGGCCAGCTTCTCCCTTTACCTGTTCATATACAGAAATGCCGCTGTCTGTTCGAACGCCGATGTCCATCCCGTACTCACCTGATAATGTGACGGTGGGTACGGTCAATTGGAACCCTTTACCGATATCGACAAATAGGGCCACACGTATTTTTTGCTCCTGTTTCTCTTCGGCTCCAACCTGAAAAACAGGTGTGAGAACAAAATGAACCAGTAACACCATGACCAGAACACACCTGAATATTTTCACGGGGGTTCCCGTTTGCTGCTGAATCGCTGTATGATGTCCGCTCATCCGACGGTCCCTCCATCCCAATCAATTTGCTTTATACCAGTTCGACACGATTCAACGTTTTCCTTCCGTTATTGCAGGAGTTCACTGTCATTTTCTCATCTGACAACCCATAAAATTTTGTTAGGGCCTATTTTACAGGAAAATTAAAAAGGTTAAGGGGGATCTGTAAAATGGTAAATGAGCAGCAAACTGACACAGGCATGTCCTTTGAAGCGTTTGTCAGAGCGGCGGAAGAACTGGATAACTTGCGCAAGCAAAAAAAAGAACTGGAACAAAAGGAGAGCCGGTTAAAAGCGGACATCATTCAGTACATGGAGCAAAAACAGGTGGACCAGGTGAAGATCAACGACCGGCAGACCGTCATTCTCCAGTCACGCGTTAATCGAAGAGAATTTGATGTCAATGAGGCGAGCCGGGTTCTCTCTCCGGATGTATTCCAGGATGTATTGCAGATTCACGCGGGTAAACTTCAGGAGTACATGAAAGAAGGGCGGGTTGGAGAAGAAGAATTCCGCCGCATCCTGGTCCGTGAGCAATCGATTAAATATGTGCTGATCAAGTAACAGGGCCGACAGAGGGAAGGTTAACGGAAGAAGCGAAACAGAGAAAATAAAAGAGAGAGTACAATACTCAGGATTATACTGGTCATAATCGGAAAATAGAAGCGTACATTCCCCTTTTCATGCACAATGTCACCGGGCAGGCGTCCCAGATTGAGGAATTTGCCTCCCACCTGCCAGACCAACCCGATGACGATCAGCATAATCCCACCGATGATCAGCATTTTAGCTACCGGATTCATTCTTTGGATGGCACCTCCAGATTAAAGTGCTGATAGGCAGCGGGCGTCACCATACGTCCTCTCGGCGTCCGCTGCAGGAAACCGATTTGTAACAAATAAGGTTCATACACATCCTCTATGGTATGCGTTTCCTCACCGATTGTCGCCGCAATGGTGTCTACCCCGACCGGACCGCCGTTAAATTTCTGGATGATCGTCAACAGCATCTTGTGGTCGATATGATCCAGCCCAAGACGGTCCACCTGTATTCTTTCCAGAGATTCCCGTGCCAATTCTTCGGTGATCAATCCGTCACCTTCCACCTGGGCAAAATCACGTACGCGTTTCAACAAACGGTTGGCAATCCGCGGGGTTCCCCTGGAACGAACAGCGATTTCCCGTGCACCATTCCCCTGAATCTCGATATTCAAAATTTCCGCGGCGCGGGTGACAATCAGTTCCAACTCATCCGGTGTATAATACTCCAGCCGGCTGACCACGCCGAATCGGTCCCGCAGGGGAGAAGACAATTTCCCGGCCCGCGTCGTGGCGCCGATCAGCGTGAACGGTGGAAGATCAAGCCGGACCGAACGGGCACTGGGTCCTTTCCCGATCACGATGTCGAGGCAGAAGTCTTCCATGGCCGGGTACAATACTTCTTCAACACTTCGATTTAACCGATGAATCTCGTCAATAAACAGGACATCACCTTCCTGCAAATTGGTCAGAATCGCCGCCAGATCTCCGGGGCGTTCAATGGCCGGGCCGGACGTTGTGCGCAGATTGACCCCCAGTTCATTGGCGATGATATTGGACAGGGTGGTTTTCCCCAATCCCGGCGGGCCGTATAGGAGCACATGATCAAGCGCTTCTTTCCTCATCTTGGTCGCTTCAATAAATACTTTCAGATTGTCCTTGACCTGTTTCTGTCCGATATATTCCGACAGATAACGAGGTCGAAGACTGTATTCAACTCCCTCATCTTCCGCCTGTATGTACGCCGAAATAATGCGATCTTCCACGCTGATCTCTCCTTATTGCTTCATCAGTAATTGCAGGGCTTTTTTTACAACCCGGTCCGTTGTCTGCAGGCCAGCCTCTTCCTGTTCGATCCAGGCCTTCAAATCACCTGTGATCGTTTCAATTTCTCTTTCCTGATACCCCAGTGCTTTCAGGGCTTCTACCGCTTCGGTCAACTGAGGCACCGCCTCATTCTGCATCGGCATTGGTTTGTCCTCTCCAACGTCCGCTTTGCTCTCCCAGTCCTGCTGATCGGCAAACTCAGCCATCTTATCCTTCAGATCGAGAATAATTCGCTGGGCTGTCTTCTTCCCGATCCCCGGAAAACGGGTGAGAAAATGAATATCTTCCTGGCGCACCGCCGCTGCAATTTCGGAAGGACGCGCCGCAGATACCACTGCCAGGGCCCCTTTGGGGCCGATGCCGGAAACATCCAGAAGCATCCGGAACAGCGTCCGTTCTTCCCGGGTCGCAAACCCGTAAAGATGAATGGCGTCTTCCCTTACATAATGATGGGTATAGAGACGGACGGGCCCGTCTTCCTGCGAAAACTGAAACGGATTGCCGCAAAAAATACGGTAGCCGATTCCGCCGGTCTCAACCACAATATAGTCCAGTTCCGTGTAAGCCAGCTTGCCTTCGATAAAGTCAATCATCTATCTTTTGCTCCTATCATGCAGAGTATGCTTGTGATGGACCACGTCATTCAACTTGGCCGAATGGGCATGCGTGATGGCAACCCCGAGCGCATCCGCCACATCATCGGGACGCGGAATATCTTTCAAAGACAAAAGCATGCGCACCATTTCCTGCACCTGTTTCTTTTCCGCTTTCCCGTATCCGACCGTGGCCTGTTTCACCTGAAGCGGGGTATATTCATAGATCGGAATCCCCTGTTGTTCCGCCGCCAGCATCATTACGCCCCTCGCCTGGCCGACGGTAAAAGCCGTGGTCACATTACGGTTAAAATAGAGTTTTTCGATAGCCATCACATCCGGTTGATATTTATGGAGAAGTTCAACCGTGGCATCATAGACCTGTTTCAGACGGGTGGCCGTTTCCAGCCCCGCCCTGGTCTGTATACTCCCATACTGTTCAGGGACCAGTCGGCTGCCCCGTTGAACAATAATGCCAAATCCGACGATCGCAATCCCCGGGTCAATTCCGATGATCTTCAAGGAACCGCCCCCTGTTGTTTGAAATGATCTTGCCACTTGTATGTTTGCAGGTCCTAAAATATGTACGTAAACCTATTGTACTATAAAAGCGAATATACGAACATACATTTTCCTTTTTTTCGGCAAACATTATACCGAAGTATAATTTCATCCCCGGTTTTGACGTGATAGGATTGACCTGTAGATGAACAGAAAGGAGAAGTAGAACGTACATGAGATACCTTATCATGACAGGAGCCTTATTGGCCATGATGCTGGTTGCAGCAGGATGCGGCGATTCGGTCACCGTTCCTCTGGATAACGGCGGTGAAGCCAGCGTTGAATTGGACGGTGAGAACGTTTCAATCAAAGGGAATGACGGTGAATTGTCCATTGAGACCGATTTAGAAAATCAAGAAATAACATTTACAAATGAAAAAGGAGAGACAATCACAACAAAGACCGGGGGCGAACTTCCGGAAAATTTCCCCTCTGACATCCCGCTTCCAGAAAATGCCGTCATTGAACAGGCATCTGAACTTAAAGAAGAAAACAGGAACGGTTACCAGGTCATTTATACGACGGATGAAGATCGTAACTCCCTGTTTGATCGCTATACCTCATATGCAGAAAACCGCGGGTTTACTCTGGATGAACAACTCAAATCGGACGCTGTACTTCTGTTGAGAGCAACCGGACAGGAGGGCGGCATTTACCTCCAGATCATCGGACAGAATGACAATACTTCCCAGGTCATTTTACATTACTCTGACAACACAAAATAGGTTTCGAGCGTGAAAGCAAAAGGCGGCTTTACTCTCTGTTGAGGGTCAAAGCCGCTGGTATTTATCATACGACATATACTTGTTTTTTCAACTGCTTATGCCGATGACAGCTGGGCGTTTCGGACGTTATACTGAACTTATACATTTAACCATGAACCCTAACTTTGAAACAGAAAGATGTGAGTAATTTGAAACAAAAAACGCGAATCCGAATCATCCTTTTTGTTCTGATGCTGTGCGGCCTGGCCAGTCTCGGTTTCGGACGGTTCTCCTACGGCGCCATTCTCCCTTTTATGAAAGAGGGGCTGGCCTTTGATTACAGTCAGACCGGCCTGGTGGCATCCGGTATATTTATGGGTTATCTGGTCAGTGCTTTTTTATCCGGTTACGTGGTCATCCGATTTTCATTTAAAAAAGTGATTATCGTGTCGATGATCATTATCGCTTCTGGTATGGTATTGCTGGCGTCGGCCCGGGGATTCTGGCCGGCTTACATCGGGAGCCTGCTCATGGGAATCGGGTCGGGGGGATCCAACATTCCGGCACTCGGCGTGATTGCACGCTGGTTTGCACCCAGCCGTCGCGGAACGGCAATGGGAATCGTCAATTCGGGGAATGGTCTGGGGATGCTGATCAGCGGTATGACCGTCCCGCTGATCATCACGATCAGTCCGGTGGCCGGCTGGCGTTACAGCTGGCTTTTGCTGGCCTCTCTCATTCTCATGATTGTGATCATCAATCTGATATTTTTGAAAAATGATCCCGGTGAAGTGGGCATGAGGCCGGTTGGTCAGGAAGTAAGCCAGCCTGTGAAAGAAGCGGACGAGCCGGATCAAAGGAAGCCCGGATCGGGTCAAGTCTACCAAAACAAACAGGTGTGGATGATCGGCCTGGTTTATATGGCGTGGGGATTTAGCTATCTCATTTTCTCGACGTTTCTGGTCGATTATTTAATCTACGATGCCGAATATGACAAAACAAGAGCCGGAAATTATTTTGCGGTTGCCGGTTTTGTCAGTATATTCAGCGGGATGATCTGGGGCAACATTTCCGACCGGATCGGACGGGTGTTAACCATGGCCATCGTCTATGTTTTTCAGGGAGGATTGCTTTTGGCCATTATTCTTTCCGAAAATCACCTGCTGGTCCTGATCGAGGTTATCCTTTACGGGTTGTCGTTATTCGCTGTGCCAACCATTGCCAATGCCACCGTCAGCGAATACGTCCGACCTGCACTTGTTCCGGTGGCAATGGGATTTCTTACGCTGTTTTTCGGGATCGGGCAATTTGTGTCTCCGATCATATCCGGCCTTTTAATTGATTATTCCGGAAATTATTTCAGTACTTTTATCCTGTCTGCTTCCGTATTGCTAGTCGGGGCTGCCGCCAATTTTGGATTTCATATGGCACAGGCTCGAAAAAGAGACCGGTTGCCGGCGAATCATTCAGCATGATTTGGGGTGCATCGAATCAACTAATCAGTGGTTAGAGTTCGGAGGTCAGATTTAGGATAATGAAAGTTGTTTCCGCTATTATCATCTAAAAAATATAGCGGAAAACATTTCCGCTATTCTTCGAAAAAGGGGGGATTGTGAAATTATAGAGAAAAAGTTTTCCGCTATTCGGCTCGAATACTTCGCATAATCATAAAACGGGGTTAACTACGGAAACTTTTCCCCTATTTTATAAAAACAGGGCGAAATGGGGATATAACGGTAAAAATTTCCGCTATTTTCTATCCCCAACCCCCGCTTATTTCATAAGGGCTGCATAAACTTGTTCGTCCAGTTCCTTCGCTTTTTCAGGATTGTAGGTTTTCTTATATGCCGGTTCCTGCGTGATTTCTGCGCCCCAGAACATGCTCTCAAATACCTGTTTCACTTCAACTTCCACCTTGGCCAGCTTCAACGGAACCCCTTCCATCGTCTCCTCCAGGATATCTGCCCTTCCGGCGATGGAATAGACCGTTCCCAGTCCGATAATGGTAAATACCACATTGGGGTTTGCCTTGATATTACTGATGATGCGGGAGTTGTTGGTAACGGTAAAACGGATTTTGTCTTTGCTGTAACTTTTTACCCATGAGATCGCCGACACATTCGGCGCTCCACTTTCCGCTTCAATCGTGGTCAAAAGAACCAGTTTTTCACCTTCCAGATAATCCATGAGCTCATCGGTTAATGCCGTCATCGGTTCGTTGTTTGCCATAATGAAAAAACACCCTTTCCACGATAGTATTGGCTTATGTTGCTTTTTTGGCCTTTTTGGATTTTCCGAAATAGGCCTCCTGAATACTGGAATCCTGCATCAGTTCCTCGGCTGTTCCGGAAATCTCAATCCGGCCGTGCGCGAGTACACAGGCTCGATCAGCCACTTTCAACGCGGCTTTGACGTTTTGTTCTACCAGAATGATCGTGGTTCCCATCTCTTCACACAGCCGACGTAAAATGCCCATGATATCCCGGACAATCAAAGGAGCAAGCCCCAGTGAGGGTTCATCCAGCATCAGGACTTGCGGTCTGGCCATCAGACCGCGACCGATCGCCAGCATTTGCTGCTCCCCGCCGGATAACAGGCCGCCCGGGCGATCCAGCATTTGTTTCAAACGAGGGAACATCTCGATCACATTTTCATAATCCTGCTGAATCGTTTTCTTATCCCTTTTGTAGCGGTGATAGGCCCCCAGCAGCAGATGGTCCCGTACCGAAATCGAGTTGAAAATTTGTCTCCGTTCCGGAACCAGACAGATTCCTTTGCTGACGACCTTCTGCACCCCGTCCTGTGTAATGTCTTCTCCCTTGAAGGTAATATTTCCTTCCCGTGGAGCATATACACCGGCCAGTGTTCCCAAAAGCGTACTTTTACCGGCTCCGTTTGAACCCAGAATCGCCAGAATTTCCCCTTCATTCAATTCAAAATGAATGCCTTTTAAGACGTGAAGATAGTCGTGGTAGGTGTGTAGATTATCCACCTTTAGCATGATACAGCATCCTCCTCTTCTTCCCCAAGGTATGCTGCTACCACCTTCGGATTCTCATAAATCTCTTCGGGTGTGCCCTCCCCGATTTTAATGCCATTGTCGAGGACCACGATCCGGTCCGAAATGGACATGACCGCTTCAATATCATGTTCGACAAACACAAACGTCATCCCGTTTTCTCGCATTTTTAATATGACATTGATCCATTTTCGCGTCTCTTCTGAATTCAGGCCGGCCAGCGGTTCATCCAGAAAAATCAGTTCCGGTTCGGAAACATAAGCTCTGGCAATCTCAAGCAGCCGTTGGTTTCCATAGGGCAATGTGACGGCTCGCTCATAGGCCAGATGTTCAATCCCCACCAGTTTCAGACATTCCATCGCTTTTTCCATGATGTTCACTTCTTCCCTGACCACAGAAGGGAAGCGAAATCCGGCCCTGAGGATGCCGGTATTCATGCGCAGATGGGCGCCGGTCATCACATTCTCAATCACGGTCATATTACTGAACACTTCCAGGTTCTGAAACGTCCGGGTGACCCCCAGTGCCGCGATTTGATAGGGTTTGAGACCGGTGAGTTCCCGGTCTTTGAAATAGACCTTTCCCGTTGTCACGGGCAATACACCGGTGATCATGTTGAAAAGAGTCGTTTTACCTGCCCCGTTCGGGCCGATCACGGCAAATATTTCGCCCTCCTTCACCTCGAAGGAAACATCATGAACCGCTGCCACACCACCAAATTGCTTCGTCAACCCTTCCACTTTCAAAATTGTCTGTTGCCCGCTCACGATTGATCACCTCCTGATTCCACACCGTCACGGCCCGCTGCAACCGGTGCCGGCACAAGTTCTTTATTACGCCTGAATCTCGCAATCAGCTTCTCTAACTGGGGAGAAAGACCATTCGGCATGTATATTAACGTAACCACCAGAAGCAAACCAAAGAACACAATTTCAAATTCGCCGCCGGCATTCGGGAAAACAAGCGGGACCACACTTTTCAGTATCTCGCCCAGCAACACGAACACAGCGGCACCGATGACAGAACCCCAGATACTACTCGCACCGCCGATCACCACCATGATCAGCAGATAGATAGAGGTCATCACATCAAACAGGTTCGGATTGATAAACGTAATATAATGGGCATACAGTGAACCGGACAGGGAAGCAAACATCGCACTCAGCATAAACACCTGAAGCTTATACTTCATGATATTGACCCCGACGGCATCGGATGCGACTTCGCTGCCTTCAATAGAACGAAGGGCTCTCCCGATTCGTGAATGAATAATATTGCGTGAAAAAAGGATGCCAAGAATAACGAATAACCAGATGAGATAATAAAACCGAAAGTCATTGTTAAATTCGAAGCCAAACAGGCTGATCGTCGGAATACCGAAAAATCCGTTCAATCCCCCGGTGAAATCTTTTAACTCTTTAAACGCCGTATAAACAATAACACCAAATCCCAGCGTGGCCAGTGCCAGATAGTGGCCCTTCAGTTTAAAAATCGGGATGCCGACAATGTAAGCGATGATCGCCGCCAGAATCATCCCTGCCAGCATGCCGAGCCACGGAGACAGTCCCATTTTGGCCGACAGATAAGCCGACATATACGCGCCGATCCCATAAAAAGCGGCATGGCCCAGGGATATTTGTCCCGCATATCCCATCAACAGGGTCAATCCGTTACAGAGCAGGGCATAAAACCCGATCATAATCATAATGCTCAAAATATAGTTGGACTGGACGACAAAAGGGAGTAAAAATAAGACTCCCGCAAAAATCAGGGGACCTGCAAGACTATTATTGTATATTTTCTTCAAATCCGTTCTGTCCACCGTGATATCCCCCTTACACTCTTTTTCCTGATGCTTTTGCAAACAGCCCTTCAGGTTTCAAAAACAGGATTAACAATAACATCGCAAAGCTGACGGCATCTTTCAGGCCTGATGACCAGAGACCTTCCGTGAAAGATTCCAGAATACCGATCAGAAACGCACCCAGAATCGCCGCCGGGGCATTGGTTAATCCGCCAATGACGGCTGCCACGAATGCTTTCATCCCCAGCATCATCCCCATTCCATAAGACGCTCCGGAAATGGGAGCGATGACAATACCCGCCAGAGCTCCAATCCCGGCACTCATGGATATGGACAGAAGTGACATTTTTTCCGGGTTAATTCCCATCAGTCGAGCGGCGAATTTGTTGACCACACAGGCGGTCACCGCTTTTCCGATATACGTTTTATTAAAAAAGTAAACCATGGCGAATACACTGACCAGGGATATCCCGATCGCCCACAGATTTTGCGGCAACAACACGGCATTCAGTATCCGAATCGGATTGTTTTCGGTAAAGGGTTGCAAGGCATAAGGCTGCGTTCCCCAGATCAGGATGGCAATGCCGCGAAAAGCAATGGATACTCCGATCGTAATAATGATCAGCGTGGGGACGGAAGAGTTTCGCGCCGGATAAATGGCCAGACGCTCAAACAATCCCCCGATAACGGAGACGATCAAAATCGTCAAAATGACGGCTGCCAATAATGGCAGCCCCATTCCGACGAGAGAAATACAAATCATGGCACCAAACATGGCGAACTCGCCCTGGGCAAAGTTGAGAACACCTGTCACGTTGTATATCACCACAAACCCAATGGCGATGAGGGCATAAATTGAACCCACGGTCAAACCTGAAAACAGCAACTGTAAGACCTGGCTAAGGATTTCCATCGTCTACCTCCGTTTTATTTCTTTAGCACATAGGATCCATCCTGAATCTCGATCATAACCAGGGCATCCGTTGTGAGACCATTATGGTCCTCTGGAGACATGTTAAAGACACCACCGGTTCCGACGAATCCCTGTGTTTTTTCAAGTTCCGCCCGGATGGCTTCCGGATCGGTACCTACTTTTTCAATGGCGTTGACCAGCATATAAAACGCATCATAGGCATGTCCGCCGAAGGTACTGGCCTCATAACCGAATTTTCCTTCGAAATCATTTCTGTACTGGTAAAGGACTTCTTTTTGCGGATCATCATCCGGCAATTGATCCACGACCAGCAGTTTTCCGGCAGGGAAAATGACACCGTTTGAGGCTTCGCCCGCCAGTTCGATAAATTGCTTGGTGGCGATTCCGTGACTTTCAATAATCGGAACCTCGATTCCCAGTTCGCGGATATTCTTAGTTACGACAGCGGATTCCTGAGCTGTTCCCCAGACAATAATGGCCTGCGGATCTGCCTTTTTCACCCGGGTCAGGGTCGCTTTTGCATCATTGACACTTGCTTCAAACTCTTCTTCCGCTACCACTTCTATGCCATTCTCGTTGGCTGCTTTCATAAACTCTTCATGTCCGCTGGTTCCAAAAGAATTGGCTACATTCAACCAGGCCACTCTGGTCAGACCTTCATCTTTTAAATATTCCACCACTTTCGGGGCAACAATATCGTCTCCCTGAGGAGATTTAAATGTCCATTCACGCGGTGAATTGTCACTCGGATTATTGATTTGTTTACTTGCACCCAGCGCAAAGAAAGGAACCTTTGCTTTCTCAGCCATGGGAATCATAGTCAGACAGTTTCCACTTGTCGTACCACCGATGACAGCGACGACTTTTTCCTGTTCAAGCAGCCTTTTCATGGAAAGAGCCGCTTCATTCTGATCCGATTTACTATCGATGGCGATCAAATCAATTTTCTTACCATTAATGCCGCCATTGTTGTTCAGTTGTTCAACCAGCATTTTGACCGTGTCCATTTCCGGTTTTCCCAGCGGTGCCGCTCCTCCGGAGGCCGCAAAGATACCACCGATCTTGATGACTTCCGTGGTTTCAGAAGCGGTCTGGTCAGTCGATTCATTACCTTCACTGTTTGACTGGGAAGCCGGTTCATTCCCTCCGCCACAGGCAGCTACTGATAACATCAGCATCAGACTTAAAACAAGCAGTAATCCCTTTTTCAAATCAAAAACCCCCTTAACCTTTCAATCGATTTGTTTTTACTGTTAGAATTGCGGTGATTTTTTGATCATGTCCTGTAGAGATGGATGATAGTATGAATGCCGGGACCTTTCATAATTTTCTAACATTTTGTTGCGTGATTTTCCCAAAAGTTGTGCCTGATTCGTACCCTCTTCTCAACTATCCTTCGCCAGGTTAACACTGTTCTAAAATGGGTTCTCATCCCTCACCTCGCCTTAATGCAACACGTTTTGAAAGCCTTTCCATTTCATCTGATTGCAAAGCTGCTTCGGGAAAAATCACCCAAACAGAGAAAGATGAATGGATTTATAAAACAGGGGAGCGTAAAACTCCCCGTTTTACACCTCATCCTACTTGCCGAATTGCGGAATATGATGATCTGAGATGGAGACGTGAATCACTTTCGGCTCAGTATAAAATTCCAGGATGGCATAATGGCCGCCTTCTCTTCCGATTCCACTGTATTTTGTTCCTCCAAACGGAATCCGCAGGTCGCGGACATTCTGGGCATTGACCCAGAGCATTCCAGCATCTACGGCCTGGGCCACCCGGTGTCCCCGTTTAATATCGTTGGTCCAGACGTATCCGGCCAGACCGTATTTGACATCATTGGCCATGCGGATCACTTCTTCTTCCGTTTCAAATTCAATCACAGCCATGACGGGACCAAAAATCTCTTCCTGGCAAACCCGCATATCATTTCTGGCATTTAAAAGCAGCGTCGGCGGCACAAAATTGCCGGCTTTGACGTCTTCCGGAACTTCCCCCTGAAAGACTTCACAGCCTTCCTCTTTCGCAAGCTCGATATAACCGGTCACTTTGTTGTAATGACCTTTATCAATCAACGGGCCAAGTTGCGTGGACGGATCCATCGGATCGCCGATTCGAATGTTCTGGACCCGTTGTTTGAGCGCTTCGATGAATTTGTCCTTGATATTTTTGTGGAGGAACACCCGGGAATTGGCGGTACAGCGCTCCCCGTTGAAGGAAAAGATGCCCCAGACCGCAGCGTCCAGTGCACGGTCCAGATCGGCGTCATCAAATACAATCAACGGGGACTTTCCACCCAGTTCCATCGACGTTTTCTTCAGGTTATCGGCCGCGTTTTTGATGATGGTACTTCCGGTTACCGTTTCTCCGGTAAAGGAAATGGCGGCGACATCCGGATGGGCGACCAGTGATGCCCCGGCTGTCTCACCAAACCCGTGCACCACATTAAATACACCTTCTGGCAGGCCTGCTTTATCGATGATTGCTGCCAGCTTGTTAGCGGTAAGCGGCGCCAGTTCCGCAGGCTTTAAAATCACAGTATTGCCCGTGGCCAGAGCAGGTGCCACTTTCCATGTCGACAGCATCAGCGGCGAATTCCACGGGGTAATCAGTCCGACCACACCAAGTGGTTTATACACGGTATAATTAATAAACTCGTTGTCCACCGGGTAAGACTCGTAGTGGATAGACTGGACCATCCGTGAATAAAAGCGGAAATTCTCCGCGGCACGGGCGGTCATTTTACGGGTCTGGCTAATGGGAAGACCCGTGTCCAGGGATTCCAGAATGGCAATTTCCTCGATTTCTTCATCGATCAGATCAGCGATACGGTCGATGTATGTCATTCTTTCCTTCAGTTTCATCGAACCCCACGGGCCCTCATCGAAAGCCTTTTTCGCCGCTGTCACTGCTTTATCAATATCTTCCCGACGGCCTTCCGCCACTTGGTTGATGACGTCATTCGTGAACGGATTGACGTTTTCAAAAGTCGTCCCGGCTTCTCCGTCTACGAATTGGCCATTGATATACAATTGGATATCATCCAGTTTCTGATGTACGGCCTGTATTTTTACATCCGTCTTCTGTGCCATGTTACGTTCACATCCCCCTTCTATTCTGTCCGTCCGTCGAGAACCGGATTTTCCAGGGCACCGATGCCGTCGATTTCCAGACGAATCACATCTCCGGGATATACGTGGGACAACCCTTTCGGCGTTCCGGTCCAGATGACATCATTAGGTTCCAGGGTCATAAATGAACTGATGAATTCAATGAGTTCCGGAATGGTATAGATCAGGTCTCTGGTGTTCCCCTGTTGACGCAGTTCTCCATTAACGTAAGTACGCAGTTCAAGGTTGCCGGGATCTTCGATGTCTTCTTTATCGACAAAATAGGGACCGAACGGGCCGAAGGAGTCATGCCCCTTGGCACGTACCGGCGGGCGGAAGTAGTTGTTGACGAAGTCACGGACGGTGACGTCATTGGCAATGGTATAGCCGCTGACATAGTCCATGGCGTTTTCCTTTTTGATGTTGCGGCCGTGTTTTCCGATGACGACGGCCAGTTCATTTTCATAGTGCATATAAGTGGCCCCATTGGGGTAGAAAATCGGCGCCTTGTGTCCAATCAACGACGTATTGGGTTTGATAAACAGCACCGGTTCTTTCGGTCTTTCAAGCCCCAGTTCCTCGGCATGATCGGCAAAATTCAGAGCCAGCCCGATCATCTTGTTTGGTTTGATTGGAGGCAACCAGACCTGGATTTCCTCCAGATTGTATGTTTTGCCTGATGCTGCGACAATAGCATCTCCTGTCTGATTCAGTACACCTGTTTGTTCGCGTCCTTCGACAATAAATCTGGCATGTTTCATGATACGTTTACGCCTCCCTTAAGAAGTCCCATGTCGGTCATGATCTGTCTCAGTTCATCCTGCAGTTCCTGCGTCGGCAAATCCATCGGCAACCGCAGTCTCGGTGTAATTCTGCCGAGCATGCCCAGTGCCGCTTTTAACGGTGCCGGGTTGGTATCTTTAAACAGGGCATCATTTAACGGCATCAATTCATAGTGCAGATCCTGCGCCTTTTTTACATCGCCGGCTGCCCACGCGTTGTAAACGTCCGCCACTTTATCCGGAATGACGTTGGCCGTGGCGCTGATATATCCGGCTCCACCGATGGCAAGCATCGGGTAGCACAACAACTCGATTCCCGAGAAAAGCAGGAAGTCTCTTCCGCAGTTCAGCAGGACCCGATTCACATGTTCAAAATCTTTGTTGGATTCTTTGACGCCAATAATATTGGGGCAATCTTCATTCAGTCTGGCCAGCGTTTTCACGTGCAGATTGACAGCAGTACGGCCCGGAATGTTATAGATGATAATCGGGATATCCACCGCGTCCGCAATCGTTTTAAAATGCTTATAGAGTGCGTGCTGTGACGGTTTGTTATAGTAAGGAACAATCACCATCGCCCCGTCGGCGCCCATCTCCTGGGCCCGTTTGGTCAGGTGCAGGGTTTCGGCGTGGTTGGTAGACCCGGTTCCGGGTACGATCGGCACTCTGCCGTTCACTGTTTTGATGGCGGTTTCCATCACTTGTTCCCGCTCTTCAATGGTTAAGGAACTGGGTTCTCCCGTAGTACCTGTGACCGAGATGCCATGGCTTCCACTCTCAATATGCCACTCAATCAGGTTGGCAAGGGTTTCCAAATCCAGACTGTCATCCTCTTTAAAAGGGGTAACAACCGGTGCGATAGAGCCTCTGAATCTTTGTTTTGCCTCTTCAATCGACATCATCGTGCATCTCCCTCTCCTTTTTCTGTAAATGATTTATAGTGATGTTGGGTTGGACAAACAGATTGAAAAATCAGACTGTTCTGTTCTGGGCACCCCCTTAATCCCCGAAATGCACATTTGAATAATTTTTATCAAAAGGGGTTTTGAATCCCTTTCCCCTCTTTTCTGGCCCGGTAGACTTCTGCTGTCTTGCAGACATGTTTTCTTACAAATTGTTCGACTTCACCGGGTGACACCTTCTCTTTAAATAAAGAGATAATTTGGTCATGCTCCTCTACCGATTCTCTGGCCCGGACCCCAAAAAACGTGGAGCCCGTCCGGCGGATGGAGTCAATGCGATTCTGGATCTCTTCGATGGTTTTCAGCAGGTATTCATTGTCACAAGACTGAATCGACAATTCGTGAAACCGGCGGTTCAACTGGCCGAAACGGTGAAAATCGAAGTCTTCAAGTGCCTGTTTCATCTGCCGGTTGAGCGCTTCCAGTTTCCTGATCTGTTGTTCGGGAAATTGGGGGACGCTGAGTGCGGTGGCAAATCCCAGCAGAACGGCAAACACTTTAAGCGTGTCGACATACTGGCGTTCATCCACCGGTGTGACGACAGCGCCACTGAATTGTTTGTATTCGATCAACCGTTCCGCCTCCAGCTGCCTGAGCGCTTCCCGAATCGGAATGGCACTGGTGGAAAATTCCCGGGCCAACTGACTGATAATCAATCGGTATCCGGGGGTATAGGTGCCGTCCAAAATCCGTTCCCGAACGGTGCGGTATGCAAATTCCTGCTTACTCATCTTCTGATTTTTCCTGTTCATGTTTCAATAATATCTAATATCATATATGATTTCAATATAAATTATATATTTTTCAGAAAAATCTTATTTGATGTATTATTCAATCTGCGGGGATAAATTCTGAAAGGGTGATGACAGGGGGCAAGATTGGGGATGTAATTGGTGACAGGCAGGAGATAAAAAAACCGGGACAGGTTTCCCGGGGAAGTGAGTGGTGGCATTGACAATTTAGAGATTTGGTTGGAACCGTTCCTGACGCATCATGTTCTGGCATAATTCAATCCGAGATCATATGCTTGAGCAAACATTGTTTCAACATGCTCAGGCTTTGACCTGATCGTTTCATAGAATAATTCAACTCTGGAATGAGGGATTCCACAATAGTCAGCCAGGCCTGCATTGAAGTAATGGGTTATCATATTGTCATATTCCCTTTTCTGAAAGCGCTCGATAGGGGCGCCTGCCAGACTGAGCCACAATACATATTGATGATGAAGTTTGTTTGGTCCATAAGCAAACCCATAATTCCAAACGCGGTCAATATACCCCTTCAACAAGGCCGGCATGCTCCACCACCAAAGCGGAAATATAAAAGCTAATCCATCGTGTTTCTTCATTCGTTCGATCTCCGCCTCCACCTCAGGCGAATATTGTTGATCGGCGGCTGACCAATCAGGCTCATCCTCTTCCCATAATACAGGGTTAAAACCACTGCGATATAAATCCAATACCTCTGTTTCATGTCCTGCATCTTTAAGACCTCTGACCAAATGATTTGCGACCTCAAACGTCAACGAATTTGTTCTTGGATGTGTTACGACTGTCAATACTTTCACGATGCACGCCACCCCTTTCTAAATGTGATAAACGTTTCTTTGCTGGTAAGTCCTGTTTTCAAGGCCACTTGAATTTGAGGTATCTTTAGTATAGAATGAATTATCACTTCAGTAAAATTGATATTTTTGATTGTTTAATTCAAAAATAGCGATAAAAAGAGGGGGAACCCATGGAACTCCGTCACCTCATCACATTTAGAACCATTGTCGAGGCAGGAGGCTTTAAGAGGGCTGCCGATGAATTGGGATACGCCCAATCTTCAGTTACGACTCATATTAAAGAACTTGAAAAAGAACTGGGAACACCCCTTTTTGACCGTTTAGGCAAGAATATAACGTTGACCCAGGCAGGTAGACGTTTTCTGCCCTATGCGGAAGACATTATCAATCTTTATTCAAAATCAAAAGAGGTTATCAATCATAGAGATGAACCCTCCGGTCAATTAAGCATCGGTGCGTCTGAATCTATAATGATATATTGGATACCCGATATCATGATTCATTTCATGACATTATATCCCAGAGTTGAATTGACGCTTAAGCCGATTGATTATCATAATTTATCAACTCAATTAAAGAAGGGTGACATCGATGTGGCCATCCTTGTAGAAACGTCTGCCTGGAAGCCAAAGGAATTAACAACGCTAAAGTTAAAAGATGAGAAACTTTCTCTCGTACAGTCAGCACACAACCTGACTTCTACCGGCAAAAAAACAATGCTTTACACGGAACAATCATGTAGTTGGCGCCCCATTTTTGATCATCATTTAATGGCAGAGGGAAAAACATCTGTATCAAAAGTGGAATTACCAAGTATAGAGGCGATAAAAAAATGTGTTTTGTGCGGATTGGGAACGTCTTTACTTCCTCATTTTTCAGTAAAAGACGCCATTGAACGAGGAGAACTAAGAGAAATTGAATCTAATGTGCCAGACAACCCCATAGCCATTTATGCCGCTTATCACAAAAACAAATGGCTTTCAGCCAATCTGAACGCATTCTTAAACGTGCTAAAAGAACAAATGAACACGTAAGACGGTTGAACTATTGGCATGACAACATAGCGCTTATCAAAAAACGCACCGAGGAAAAATCTCCTCCGTGCGTTTTATCATGTTCGGGATCCTATGGCGTAGCGACATAAACATTAAAAAAATGAAACCGAGGAATCCATGGCGTCTTTTCTCTTTTTAAATGCTTCTACCGTATTCATCTTATGCTTGCGGACAAAGTGCTCGATTTCGTCCATTGGCTTCTTCTGTTCCAGTAGCACGATTATCTGCTCATGTTCATTAATAGACTCTTTCGCCCTCACGGGAATAAACGCGGAACCCGTTCGCCTGATCGTGTCCAGACGATTCCAGGTCTGCTTGATGTTCTCCACCAAATACTTGTTGTCGCAATATTCGTAGGTCAGCCCGTGAAACCTGCGGTTGAGTTCTCCGAACCGGTTGAAATCCAGCTCTTCCAGCGCATCTTTCATCTGCTCATTAATCTCCCTGAGTTCACCTATCCTTTCCAGCGGAAATTGCAGAGAACTCAGCGCTGTTGCATACCCTTCAATTACGGCAAGCACGGTCATGGTCTCCAGATACTCATTCCGGTTAATCGGCGTGACCACCGCACCACTGTAGGGTCTGTATTGAATCAGGCCATCGGCTTCCAGCTGGCGTATCGCTTCACGAACCGGAATCGCACTGGAATCCAGTTCTCTGGCCAGTTGATCGATGACCAGACGGTATCCGGGAGCATACGTGCCGTCGAGAATCCGGGAACGAATCGTTTCATATGCATGTTGTTGTTTGTTACGTTTTTGACTTTTCATGTTTTTATCATATACACATTCATATAGGATTTTCAACTTTTTTGAACACCTGACCTATCAATCAATCCTTTGGATAACCTGAAGATGGAAAGACATGCTATCATAGGAAGTGTAAAGGCCTGAATTTGTTTCCACGGGAGGAATGGGTAATGAATCAGACACGATGTGCCTGGACAACTGACGATCCGCTCTACATCGACTATCACGATCGCGAATGGGGTGTACCCGTCTATGATGACCGCCTGCTGTTTGAATTTTTGATTCTCGAAGGCGCCCAGGCAGGACTCAGCTGGCTCACCATTTTAAAAAAGCGAGCGCATTACCGTCAGGTTTTTGACGGCTTCGATCCCCAAAAAGTGGCCGGTTACGGGGATGAGAAGATAGCTGCGTTACTCGCCGACAGCGGCATTGTACGAAACCGCCTTAAAATCCGGGCCGCAGTGGGAAATGCCCGGGCTTTTCTCAGGGTGCAGGAAGAATTCGGGTCATTTCGGGATTACATATGGGGTTTTGTTGATGGCAAGCCGATCATCAATCACTGGCGATCCCATGATGAGGTGCCCACCCGCACCCGGGAGTCGGATGCCATGAGTCGGGACCTGAAGAAAAGGGGTTTTAAGTTTGTGGGGTCCACCATCTGTTATGCCTATATGCAGGCTACCGGTATGGTGATGGATCATACGACGGACTGTTTTCGATATCGGGAGCTGGTTGGGGATTAGATTTCCCCTGTACACTTCAAAAACATAACAAAACCTCCCCCGCCTTTTTATCGGCTGAGAGAGGTTTTACGATTCCGGTTGATTCAGAGTCCCGGGCTGGTGCAGCATATATTCCCCGAAGGTGGAAAGGATGCTGTAATATTCAGCAAGATCCCGAATCCGAATCCCCTCATACAACTTTTCAATCTCTTCGCGGGGAAGCCGGGACTCCAGCTTCTCCGTGTCGATCTGGTAAAAGGTCTGAATCACGTTTTCCTCACCGGGCGGCCCGTCAAACAGGGCCAGAATCTGATCCGGCGTCAGGCCGAAATAACCGTTCTCTTTGCACAGCGGTGAAATATCATTGATCTGTTGTTGCAAGAGCACCCGATTCCCCTCACGGGATACCAGCTGCCAGTCCGGATACTCCTGTAAAATCGTTTCGTCATCCGCACCCGGCGGGCCATAGACGGTCTGTTCACTTTCCACCCCGCATACATATACTTTTTTCAGGGTGATCTCTGTCTGCGAGGCGTCCACCTGTCGGAAGGCGTCTTCCCTTTCTTCCGCCTGCCGGACAAGCTGTTCCACATCCATGTCCACTTCCGGTACCGGCGTACGGGCTCCGGCCGCATCGAACAGATACCAGGAACCGCCTGCCAGACCGGCGGCCGCCAGCAGGATGATCATGCCTCCCAGTGTCTTATAGGTTTTTCTCCGTCCCGATCTTCTTCTCCACATCGGAAACCCCTTCTTTACACTCTTTTTTTAGCTATCATTCCCCACTAAGTGGGATTTTATACCATTTCGATCGAAGGAGTTTCCGTAAGACACGAATCAGAAAAACGGATCGTCGATATCCACCTCCACCATATCGCAAAAAAGAACGGTCACCGGCCCGGAATCAGTCTGAATCCGGCAGGTGCCGGCGGAGAGGTTCATCCCGGCAATCATCCCCTGCAGACGCCGCCTTCCCTGCTTACGGTTCCAGACGGTCAGCGTCACCGGCCGATTCTCTTCCACCGCCCGGCTCAACCGGACGTGCATCCGTTCCAGTTCCTGTTCATCCGGCTCGACGTGTGGATTTTCTTCCTGCCACCGTTCGTTACGCCTTTTTTCCAGCAGTTGTTCCCGGTGTTCGGGAAGCATCATCCGCGACGACTCCCACAACAGATTGCCCCGCTTTAAATACCGGTCACGGCTCATTTGTAATGCCCTCCTATTTTTTCAGCCCGATCCAGTGCCTGGCCTGCGGGTAACAGGGATACGGCCCGGATCACGGCAGTGGCCCCGTATTTCTCCCGGATCATGTCCACCGTATGGCCCAGCTGCCGCTTTTTATACTGGTTGTCAAAAAGGGTCAACTGGTACTCCTCATCGGATTGCAACTGGGTCAGGGTCACCCCGATGCTGCGGATGGGAAGCCGGTCCCAGAACCGGTCAAACAGCCGGGAAGCCGCCTGGTAAATATCCATTGCGTCATTGGTCGGCTCATCCAGTTTCTGTTGCCGGTAAAAACCGGTGGGCACGTCAAAATCGGCCCCGCGGCACCCGACGGCGACGGTTTTGCCGGCATATCCCTTCATCCGTGCCCGCCTGCCTACCTCTTCGGACAACTCCAGCAGCACCACCTTGATCTCCTTTTCATCGGCATAATCCCGCGGCAGGGTCATCTGGTGACCCACCGCCTTCTGGGTATCGTGGGTGCCGGGAGTGACCGGACTGGCATCCAGCCCGTTGGCAGTCATCCACAGGATATGCCCGGGAATGCCCCATTTTCGCTTCAGCTTCTCCAGGGGAAAACGGGCCAGTTGGCCGATGGTGCGGATGCCCATGTTGTTGAGGTGACGCTTCATCCGGCTGCCCACCCCGAACATTTTGTGGACGGGAAGCGGCCAGAGGTGTGTCTCCAGCTTGTCCCGGGTCAGCCAGAAGATCCCGTTTTCGTTCTTCTTGGCAAAATTGTCGCAGGCCATCTTGGCCATTACTTTGTTGGGGCCGATGCCGATCCGGGCGTAAACTCCCGTTTTTTCCATGATCCGTTGCTGCACTTTTTGTGCCATGGCAAGCGGATCGCCGAACAGCCGCCGGCTTCCAGTGACATCGAGGAACTGTTCATCAATACTGTAGGGTTCCACCAGATCGGTAAACTCCTCAAAAATCGCCGTGATCTGGCAGGAGACATCGATGTAACGCTGCATGCGGGGACGTACCACCACCGCATGGGGACATTTCTGCTGAGCCTGCCACAGGGCTTCGGCGGTCTCCACACCCCATGATTTGGCAATGGGACAGGCCGCCAGGATAATCCCGCTCCTCCGCTCCGGATCCCCGGAGACGATCACCGGTTTATCCCGCAGGTCAGGATGATCCCCTTTTTCCACCGACGCATAAAAACTCTGCATATCCGCCAGGAAAATCACTCTGTCTTTCATCCCCGTTCGCCCTCACTATATTGTGAATTTTATCGAACATATGTTCGTATAACCTAGTATATGCGAACCGGGGAAAAAGATGCAAGGTGGAAAAAATGGAAAAGAAAAAACCGGGAGCGAATCCCGGTTTTCATCATTAATCGATTCCCTTTTAAGATTCCATCGGTTTCTGCGCCCTCTCAAACTCTGCTTCCACCTCCGCAGGCGGCCGCGGGCTCACCAGACTGAACAACACAATCCCGATGGAGGAAAAGATAAACCCGGGGACGATTTCATACAGGTTGGAACCTGTGTATTTCCACAGAATCACCGTCAATCCCCCGAAGATCATCCCGGCGAGAGCCCCTGCCCCGGTCATCCGTTTCCAGAAGAGCGAGAAGAGAATCGCAGGCCCGAAGGCGGCCCCGAATCCGGCCCAGGCATAAGCCACCAGATCCAGCACCTTGTTTTCATCATTCCAGGCCAGCATCAGGGCGATCAGGGCAATCACCAACACCGCAATCCGCCCGGTCCACACCAGTTCTTTCTGGGAGGCATGGCGCCGGATAAATTTCCGGTAGAAGTCCTCAGTCAGGGCACTCGAAGAAACGAGCAATTGTGAGTCAATGGTACTCATAATCGCTGACAGGACAGCAGCCAGTAGGATACCTGCGAGCCAGGGATTAAAAATGATCTGAACCATTTCGATAAAAACGGTCTCTGTATTCTCAAGCGGCTGTTCCGTTCCGAACAGCGCAATTCCCACAAATCCCACCATGATGGCACCGTACAGGGTGATCACCACCCAGATGACGGAGATCAGACGGGATTTCCGCACATCCCGGTCGGAACGAATGGCCATAAAACGGGCCAGAATGTGGGGTTGCCCGAAATAACCCAGCCCCCAGGCCAGCGCGGATATAATCCCCACCACACTGAGTGCTCCGGTGGATTGCCAGACACCATCGGCAAACTCCACATCACGGGCCACATTCAACAGATCGGGGTTGGCCGCTGCGATTCGTGCAAACAGCTCGTCCAGTCCTCCGATATAATTAATGGATATAATCGGCGCAATAATAAGTGCGAAAAACATCAGCGCTCCCTGCAGAAAGTCAGTCCAGCTGACCGCCAGAAAACCGCCGAGAAAGGTATATCCGATAATGACAATCGCCCCGATGATCACCGCGGTATGATAATCGATCTGAAAAGTCCCTTCAAACAGCAGACCGCCGGCAACCAGTCCCGACGCGGTATAAAACAGAAAGAAAATCAAAATGAAGATCGCGGAAATAATACGCAGAATACCGCTTTGATCCCGAAAACGGTTTTCGAAATATTCGGATAAAGTGATTGAATTTCCGGCAATTTCCGTATAACGCCGTAGCCGTTTCGCCACGTATTGCCAGTTCAACATCGTTCCCGTGGCCAGTCCGATGGAAATCCAGATGCTCCACATCCCCATTCCGGACGCATAGGCGGCACCGGGCAATCCCAGCAGCAACCAGCCGCTCATATCACTGGCCTGGGCTGATAAAGCGGCCACCCAGCTATTTAGTTTACGCCCTCCCAGCACATAATCGGACAGCGTGCTGGTCATCCGATACGTATAAAGCCCGATTCCCAGCAGTACCACCAGATAAAAGACAAAGGTCACATAAGAAGCGTTCATTACTCACCCCGCCTCCCTTCTCTGACATAAGTCACAATTGCCCATACAATCAACAGAGGCATCGGCACTGTAAGCCAGAACCAGGTTGCAGGAGTCAGACCGGCCTGTTCCATGACAACACACTCCTTTATTAATAGGGTTAGTTATAAATTAAACAAAAATTCAGAATATGGCAATGGTAAAAAAGAGGGGATCCTCCGAAAGGAATCCCCCCGGTTGAAAAGTTTACAGAACCTCCGAAACCGCCTTGGCCTGGGTGAAGAGCAGCAGATAATCGCGTCCGCCCGCTTTGGAATCGGTACCGGACATATTGAATCCGCCAAACGGATGGGCCCCGACAATGGCTCCGGTACACTTGCGGTTGAAGTACAGGTTACCGACATGGAATTCGTCCCGGGCTTTCTCCAGGTTGGCCCGGTTCTTAGAAAAGACGGAGCCGGTCAGGCCATACTCGGTATTATTGGCGATTTCCAGCGCATGATCAAAATCTTTCGCTTTCGTAAAGGCAACGACGGGACCGAAGATTTCTTCCTGCATGATGCGGGCTTTCGGGTCAACATCGGCAAAAATGGTCGGTTTGACATAATACCCGTCATCCGATCCTTTTTCACCGCCCAGCACCAGGCGTCCCTCGTTTTTACCAATCTCAATGTAGTTTAAAATCTTGTTCAGGGCACTTTCGTCAATGACCGGTCCGGTGTAAGTGGACGGCTCACGCACATCGCCGATTTTCAACTGTTTGGTCTTTTCGACGACCCGTTCCAGCACCTCATCATAAACCTCTTCCAGCACCACAGCCCGGGAGCAGGCTGAACATTTCTGGCCGGAGAATCCGAAGGCAGAGGCCATGATATTTTGAGCGGCCAGATCCAGGTCCGCTTCTTTATCGACAATAATGGTATCTTTACCGCCCATTTCCGCGATCACGCGCTTGATCCACTTCTGCTGGTCGCTTCGTTTTGCCGCCAGCTCATTAATACGGAGGCCCACTTCACGGGATCCGGTAAAGCTGATCATGCGGGTCAGCGGATGTTCGACCAGGAAGTCTCCCACTTCGCTGCCGCTTCCCGGAAGCAGATTGATCACACCGGCGGGAACGCCCGCTTCCTCCATCAATTCCATGAGCTTGGAAGCAATGACGGTGGTGGCACTGGCCGGTTTCAACACGACCGTATTACCGGATACAACCGCCGCACTGGTCATCCCGGTCAGGATTGCCAGCGGGAAGTTCCACGGCGGAATGACTACCGTAACTCCCAGCGGGATATAGTACATTTCATTATCTTCCCCGGGGAGACGGGTCAGCGGATGGGGCTGGGACAGACGCACCATCTCTCTTCCATAAAATTCGAGAAAGTCAATGGCTTCTGCGGTATCCGCATCGGCTTCCGCCCAGCTTTTTCCGGCTTCATGGACCAGCCACGCGGAAAATTCATGCTTGCGCCGGCGCATGATCGCCGCAGCTTTCCACAGATAACGGGCACGCTGTTCCGGGCGTACCTTTTTCCACTCTTCAAATTTTTCAGCGGCGGCGTGAATCGCTTTCTCCGCCAGGTCTTGATCGGCCTTTGATGTATAACCGATGATTTCATCCTTTTTGGACGGATTGACCGACGTGATCTTTTTGTCGGTGAAAATGCGTTCTCCGTTAATCACGATCGGATATTCTTTACCCAGTTGACTGCCCACATTTTTCAGTGCTTCCTCAAATGCCCTGCGATTAGCTTCGTCCTGAAAATTTGTAAAAGGTTCGGGTCTGAAATCTACCAGCATAATGGTCCTCCTCCTTCTATTTTTTGAATATGCCTTTCAGCACAAACCCCACATTGGCCGGCCGTTCAGCGAGGCGCCGCATGAAATAGCCATACCAGTCATCCCCGTACGGCACATAAATGCGGACGCGGTATCCTTTCTCAACCAGCCGCTGTTGCAGGTCTGTGCGAATGCCAAACAACATCTGAAATTCAAACCTGTCGTGGGGAATTTCCCATTCCTTAACCAGATTTTTGGTGTAGGCGATGATCGCTTCATCATGAGTGGCCACGGCAGCATAATTACCACTTTTCAGCTGCATGGCGATGATTTTCTTGAAGTTTTCATCCACATCTTTTTTGTCCGGGAAGGCTACTTCCGGAGATTCCTTATAGGCTCCCTTCACCAGGCGCAGATTGGTGCCGAGTTTGGAAAGCGCTTCCACATCTTCGACACTGCGATACAGGTAAGCCTGGATCACCAGCCCCACGTTGTCATACCCTTCCTCCCGCAACTGGTGATAAAGATCCAGTGTACTCTCAAGGTGGGCATAATCCTCCATGTCAATCCGGACAAAATATCCATATTCACGGGCGGTATTCAGTATACGCCGCATGTTGTCCAGACAGAGATCCTGGGAAATGTCGAGCCCCATGGAGGTCAGTTTCAGGGAGAGATAACTGTCCACCTGTGCCTCTGCCATCCCGTGGAGCGCTTCCACACAGTGGTTAGCCATCTCAACGGCTTCCTGCTCATTGGTGACAAACTCCCCGAGGCGATCAATGGTGACGGACATACCGCGCTGATTCAGTTCCCGGATCACGGACAGCGCCGATTCAAGTGTTTCCCCGGCGACGAAACGCCCGGCTCCGAAACGAAGGCCGTACTTCTTCGCACCGCGGTTCAATGTCCGGTTTTTCGCCATAAACAAGAAGAAATTTCTTAATATTTGCTCCATGTTGTTTTCTTCCTCTCACCACTATTGAATTGTTGAGTATCAGGCCACGTGGCTTCACCCTGTATTTAGAAGCAAAAGGCATGCCAACTTTTCTTAGGCGCATAAAACGCCCCTTATCACCCTGATTTTCGATATAATAAAAGGGAAAAGTGTTTAAAAAATAGACATTTCTGTCTGGATAGTGTCACAATCGTTTACACTACGGAGGAGGCGGTTCCGATGAATCAGATGCCGGACCCAAATGCACGGGGATTTCTGGCCTACCTGTTAAATGTCACCCATGATGCGGTGACCATGATTGATACGGAATGTACGGTGATCGGGTGGAACGAGGCGGCCGCAAAATATTACGGCATTCCACAACAGAAGATTCTGGGACGCAAAATCCAGGAATTTTTCCGGGAAGAGGATCTGATGGTGCTCAAAGTACTGAAAACGCGTCAGCCTGTTTTTTCCCTGTATCATACGCCGCAGCCCAATACCCACGTAATCATCAATTCTACTCCAGTATATGATGATCAGGGGCAGTTGATCGGGGCGATTTCCCTGGAACAGGACGTCAGCCAGATTGTTAGATTGAATGAAGAACTTTCGGAGACGTCGATGGAACTGGACAAATTGAAAAAAGAGATGACCGGGGCTGCCGAAGAAGATCCATTTTTTCATATTAAAGGGCACAGTGAACCCATCCGGCAGAGCATCGAGATGGCGAAAAAAGTAGCGGGAACCGATGCGACAATCCTCATCACCGGAGAAAGCGGCGTGGGAAAAGAGGTGTTTGCGCGGGCGATACACAAAAGTTCCCGGCGCCGGGAACATCCCTTTGTGCCGATTAATTGCGGGGCCATTCCCGCAGCGCTGTTTGAAAGTGAGTTGTTCGGCTATGAGGAAGGCGCGTTCACCGGCGCCAACAAAAAGGGAAAAGCCGGAAAGCTGGAACTGGCCGACGGGGGAACGCTGTTTCTGGATGAGGTGGGCGATCTGCCCTTCGACATGCAGGTGAAGCTGCTTCGGGTGTTGCAGGAACAGGTTTTCTACCGGGTGGGCGGTACCACCCCCCGTGAGATCAACGTCCGGATCATCGCCGCCACCAACCAGAACCTGGAGGAGAAAATCCAACGGGGGGCGTTTCGTGAAGACCTGTTTTACCGCCTGAATGTGATTTCTCTGAAATTGCCGGCGCTTCGCCAGCGGTCCGAGGATATTCCGGAACTGGTGCAGGTGTTTCTGCGGGAGTTTGCCGACAAGTACGAAAAGCCGATTCCCATCCTCAATTCCGATGTGATGCTTGCGTTTCTGAATTATGACTGGCCGGGCAACATCCGCCAGTTGCGCAACGTGATTGAGCGATTGACCATTTTAAGCGATACCGGGCATATTACCATGCAGGATGTGCCGGAGTTTCTGTATCCGGAATCCGGGCAAGCACTGCAGCTGGACACCCTGCACAGTGAAAAAGAACGGCTGGAACAGGAACGGATCCGGCAGGCGCTGAAGGAGACGTACGGCAACAAGAGTGCGGCTGCCCGGAAGCTGGGGATTTCCCGGGCCAGTCTGTATCAGAAAATAAAAAAATACCGCCTTGAGGATCCGAAGAATGACGGTGGTGATGTTCCATTTTCGAACAGATAAGAAGCCAGCGTTCTAAAAAGAGTTCGCGACATTTTAATGGCTAATCATCCTCATTATCGGTACTTCTAATTTTTTGAAAAGAAGACATAACACTATATCCAAACAGGAGTGTTGATAGCAGTTCAAATATATCATAATTAACGACTGGCAGATTAAAGGGTAATAAATAAGCAAAGTGTTGATACAATCCAAAATAAAAAGAAGGAATACCGATAATCATCAATTTTATTCCATTTACTTTCCAGGAACCTGATAGTCGCTTTTCCGCGGCAAACGAATATATTCCAAGAATAACCCCAGCAAACAAAAACATTATAACATGGGTAAAAACAATATACTCACCATACTGGTAATTGTAATTAGCAAATTCCATCAGTTCCTGAATTATTTTTGACATTATAATGACAGTTATCAAAAAAATCCCTGCCATAATTTGTTGAGACCTTCTAACTTGTGTTTCAACTTTTTCAAACGAGGCGATGATCACATACCCTAACAAAAGAGAAGAAAGTTTGCTAATGAAAAGATAACGATTAAAAATAAGATAAAATAAAAAATCTGGTACAAATTTGTAAATAAGGTTATATAAAACCAATATGAGAGCAGGTATGCTAATCAAAATGAAGTGTTTAAATTGAAAACTCTTAAAATCAAATTTTACAGGTCGTTCTATAATCCGTTCCATAGCCATGAGCATTCCAACAAGGAAATACAGAAAAAGAATGAAAAACTTATTTGGCGTTAGCTCCTCAATAATATTAACCGTTGGATGAAAGATTTGGGACAAATAATCTAATAGAAAAAAACAAATCATCAACAACACAATATAGAAAATATATTTTAAAATTTTTAAAATTCCTTTTTCCCTCCCATCAAATATTCTTGGTCTTTGGTCATTTGCTCAAGGTTCAAGAGATATGTCACACAGTTTTTCAATGATTGGAATCCAATCTTTGTTTTTCGTCATGTCTTCATGTTCACGAAAAAAACTTGAAGAAGCTCCTTCCTGAAAAAATAAACTTCTTAGAATTTATTTCGTCTCACCCCATTTACATCATATTGCCGAGCCACTCATTGATCTCATTGAATACACGTAAAATTTCATCGTTGTTAGCTTTCGGTAGATTTTTGTATCCAATCTCTTCATCTATTATGGAAACCATTTTAGACAAGACATTCTTATAAAATTCTATGTCATTTAAAGTATCTTCACTAATTTTTCCTTTAATGGTTAATTCTTTTAGCGCAACATTTACGGGAACCCCTGTTTGATTTCCCATTCTGTGATTTATCTCCTGAAGATTTATAGGGAATTCTCCTTGTGAACCAACAATCGTTGCATTTCCAGAAATCATGAGATTGTACCATAGAATGCGTTCGGCCTTAATCAAAGAGACCAGGGTTTTATTCTTAATATTTTTATTTTCGATCACTTCTGTAAGCCAATATTCCAGTTGTTTGATATTATCTACATATTCAATGGCTAAACTTTTTTTAAAATTTTGCTTTTCCACATACAGATTCCATGTTGCCGTAATAAATATGACATTTATGATAATAGAAATGAGCGCTATAAATTTCCAATAACGAGCATGCATAGTACTGTTTTCATCCTCTCTAAATTTATTCGAGAATTTAATAAGAATGCCTGCAGGAATCCATTTAGGATTCTCTGCAAGCATTAAGTTGTTCCTTATTTCTTGAGCCAAAGTCACAACCAGTACATCTTGCATTGGTGGATTGTTTTAGGGGAGGATGTAAGATTTAACTAATTCCTCGTCATTCAAGTGTCTCAACTCAACATTGTCAATATCTCATTTATTTCATATTGTTCTATAGCTATTTTTTTGCCTGGAATTCAGATACTGTTGGTCCAGGTTCATTAAAACTTCTTTTGATAAAAGATAGCTGATTAAAACCAACTTCTGTTCCTTTGTCAGAGTCGTGTTTAGATTATCATCGGGTTCCCCCTTCAATCACTTCACTGTTAGCAACCTCTATCTAATATGACGAAAATTTTATTGGAAACGATTCAACTTTTTTGATTTTTTTATTTTTAATTACTGATCTAAGGTCAATTGAGTTTTATGGAAAACGCATCTTATTTTAAACTCGTGCTGTCCACGGGTTCTTGAAAAAGGTACACCGGAACAAGGAAACAGTGTGACAACTCACATCACCTATTTGGGCACTCTGACGAGCCATGCTGTATCGTTAACGGTATAAGTCAGTAACTGACTGTCACCGATCCACTGGATCTCCCCTAATGGATATAAGCTAGCAGAACCAGGAGGCTTTCCATATGTTTCGATCTTTGAGGTTGTTACATCCAGAACCGCAACCTGGATGTTATCACGATACAATTTACTATCATCAATGTTTTCAAAACCATTGGCATAAAAAGCAAATCGTTTGCCATCATCCGACCAATCGCCACCTGTATTATAGAAATATCCAGATGGCATATTTGTCTTTGATACTGAACCTGTTTTAAGATCCATCACGCGAATATCATTGTTTTGAGTCATTAACAGTACATGCCCTGCAGGAGAGACCGAGAAAGGAAACAAACCGTCTAGATTAATTTCTTTAACTTCACCGGTTTCCGAATTCGCAACAATTAATTTGTTAACTGTTGTGTGAGCAATCACAAGGTTGTCGGTGGTGCCTACGATGTTGATACCGCCATAACCAGCTCCATCAATTAAAACCCTGTCGTCAGTTCCATCCGAATTGATTACACGTACATTCCAGTCGTTTGAGAGGGTAGTTCGGTTTGAAAGATAGGCAATTTTATCTCCTTTGTGCAATGGATATGGGTTTGCTGCCCAAACAAGGCTCACCATATCTTCACCTTTATCTTTATTGATACGCTTCAGTTTTTGCTTTGCTTCGCTGTAACCATCTGTGTTCACAAGAGGTTTTGCTATCGAACCATCTTCAGACACCAACCATATGTTTGTATAATACTCTCTGGAACCAACAACAAAACCAGTTGATACCCGTTTAATATCTGTGCGATCCGTCGCAAAAGCATGTCCATTTACTTTAATAATAGAAACCGTTTCAGACCCGATAGCTAATGTAGATTCTGATATTTGCACAGGCTGTATGTTTCCACCATCCTTTTCTAATATATAGCCATTTTTTGTACCCAACTTATATTCCGTCAATTTCGATCCGTTAACTCCTGGAACATAAGTCGTTGCAACGGGATATAATAAATACCCATCATTGATGTGGTGTACTCCTAGATTACCGTTCCCGACAGCGTGCCATTCAGACTGTTCTTTTGTAGAATCAGGACTCAACAGGGTTAAAGTCAGTGCAACAACAGCCAAAACACTTGAAGATATCCATAACAATTGCCTCTTTTTCACTATGTCACTCCTGAAATTTTAATTTTTCGAAAATATAACTTTGAAGCTAATCCGAAAAAGCAAAATCCTCCCTCTTAAAATAGAGACATTTCTTCAGTTAAAATAAAGACTTTAGAAATAATGGGGAGTCACAACTTTATTTCTTTAATAAAAGATTGATCGCAAGATTGATCGCAGAGAAATGATGCGAGAGGTGTTTATTGCTAAATGCGTGATCATTATATCAGTAATTTATTAAATAAATAACCATATATTACCACAAAATAATAACAATATAATTAACCTTTATCCCTGAGATATGGAATTTCCCTCGGCAAAATAAAATATCGGGAGAGCTAAAACTCCCCCGATAAACGTCCTACTTATTCCATTAACGCTGTTACATCCATACCCGCGAGTATGGATGTAACAGATACACAGATATCCGTGTTACTGACCATACTTTTCCATGGCATCATCGTCGATATCAAAATTGGCGTACACATTTTGCACATCATCGTTGTCATCGAGATCATCCATCAATTTTAGCATCTTCTCCGCATCATCACCGCTTAATGACACCGTCGTCTGCGGAACCATAGTCACCTCGGCCGATGCCAGGTTATATCCCTTCGACTCCAGATATTCCCGAACCGCTTCGAACTGATCCGGTGCCGTGGTGATCTCAAAACTGTCCTCACTGGCTTCAAAGTCTTCCGCGCCCGCTTCCAGCGCTTCCATCATCACTGTATCCTCGTCATCCCCGGTATCCCCGCGGTTAATAGTAATGATCCCTTTTTTATCAAACAGATAGCTGACACATCCCGATTCTCCCATATTTCCGCCATTTCGGGAGAAAATATGGCGGACGTCAGCCGCCGTTCGATTACGGTTATCGGTCAGCACTTCCACCATCACGGCCACGCCACCGGGACCATAACCTTCATAGGTGATCTCGTCGTACTGAACCCCTTCCACCTGACCGGTGGCCTTCTTGATGGTGCGCTCGATGTTATCGTTGGGCATGTTGTTTTCTTTCGCCTTATTAATAGCGGCACGCAACCGGAGATTGGTTTCCGGATCAGGACCGCCCGCCCGTGTGGCAGCGAAGATCTCTTTGGAGATTTTGGTAAAAATTTTGGCACGGCGTGCGTCCTGCCGTCCCTTTCGATGTTGTATATTTTTCCATTTGGAATGTCCAGCCATGGCTTGTTCCTCCTACCGAAAAAAATCCATGATTTAGTCTAGCATAAACCAGGATGGTCGGTCAAAAAATGTTAAAGACTGTGAAAATAAACATCCCCCCTAAAAAAGGAGGTGTGTGTCAGGCCGTGAATCAGCAGAAACAGACCCGGAAAGAGGCAGAACCACAAACTGCTCCGCCCCAGAGGACCCGCAATCAGACGAAACAGACAGAAACCGCCAAAACGCCGGCCCATTCCGATGACCTGCGTTACCCGAATGCCGATGAGATTTACGAATAACCCTTCTTAAAACCGGGGTGGTGAAGGGGGAAGCGTGCGCTTGTGAGCCGACCGTTTATGTAGCGCCTCGATCTTCTCCCGATCCGCATCCGGTATCGGTTTCCCGCTCAAATAATCATCCACCCTGTCGTAGGTGGTTCCCATCTCTTCCTCATCTGTCTGTCCTTCCCACAATCCGGCACTGGGCGCCTTCTCGATAATCGCATCGGGAACCCCCACGAACCGGGCCATCTCCCGAACATCCCGCTTTTTCAGATTGACCAGCGGGACCAGATCCACACCGCCGTCCCCGTATTTGGTAAAATAGCCGAGGTGCCACTCCGCCGCATTATCCGTACCCACCACCAGATAATTATAGTTGTTGGCGACAGCATACAGCGTACTCATACGAAGGCGGGCACGCAGATTGGCATCACCCATTCGTTTCCGATCCGCATTCAGGGCCTGTTTCGCTTCCAGGGTGCGCGTAATCTGAGACCACAAAAGCTCATGGGTGTCGGTCAAATCCACTTCAATATGATCGATTCCACTCGCCTCCACCACACTGAGCGCATCGAGGCGGTCCTGCGGATTGCTCTTGCAGGGCATAATCACACCGAGGCTACCATCCGGAAACGCCTTTTTAATCAAAAAAGTGACCAGGGCGGAATCCACGCCGCCGGATATGCCGACGACCAGTCCGTCCGCTCCGGCCATCTTCACCTGTTCACGCAACCAGTTGACCAGAAAATCAACTTTTTGTTCCATGTTCATCGGTTTATCCATCCTTTTTACGCTTGATTCTGCCGTATATCCGTATTTCTGTTATCTTTAATGATATCACAAAAAAAGGGCTCATACAGTCAAAAAATAGTGAGCCCCTTCAAAAAAGATACGGCGGTTTTCCCATGTTTTTTGTGCGGTGCGCACGATAAATCCGAGATTTTTGGGATGAAACCCCTCGTCCTCCCGGTAGCATCCGTTAACCTCCCGCATGAAATCATCGGGGTAACGCAGGAGAGTATAGATCAGGGAACGCTCCCGGTCGGTCAGGGGAATTCGGTGCTGATAGGTATCGATCAATTCGGCATAAAGGTCAAAGTCCCAGGATTGAAGCGGCAGGATCCGGCCCAGGATTTGGATCAGATCCACCAGTTGCGAATCATACATGGCGGTATCATAATCAATAAGATAGCACCCATGTCCGGAGACAAGAAAATTATGGGAAGCCAGATCCCGGTGCGCCACCTTTTTGTGCAGGACAGACTTTTTCACATCTTCCTGTATCGGCGAACGCGCCAGAATGTCCATCACGTCGCGGGCATCTTCAATCAGGTGCGGCGCCATTTCCAGAATCCTTTTTTCGATGTCGGACTTTCTCTTTTTTCGTGTGATATGCGCCACCACTTTTTCAAAACGGGTGGTCCTTCGCCGCCACTTACGTAACAGTGGCGGTTCGCCGGAATCGGGAATGGGGCCTCCTTCGATGTTTTGTGCGGCCCGGTGAAATGATGCGAGACAGGAGATGGTACGATGCAAATCATCTTGCCTGCGGAACGACGCATGTCGCCCGGGCAATTTTTTCATGACGGTATAGGCACGTCCGTCACAGATAAAATAAGTTTTGCCTTCCCGCGTTCTCACATAGGGAATCGTGACATCAAAACCCCTCGGTGGCAACTGCCGGCAGAGACGGGTAACCCACCGGGCTGTATACGGCTCGCGGTAACGTTTCATCAGCCAGTCTCCGCGGCTTGTTTTGAGTTTAAACACCTGTTTTCTGCCGGCGGTAATGGCATAAACACGGCAGTTGTATAATGTCTCGATCCGTTCCGCCAGATGCTGGGTCACAGGATCCCTCCTTTTCGTACAGCGTTATGTTACAAACATACTCGCGGGTATGGATGTAACAGGCATCCATCATTCATCCGGTTGGGAAGGAAAAAATGGCTACCTGTAAAGGTAGCCAATCCCCTTAACTCATTCAGCCTCCGGTACCCGTTTATTTTTTCTTTTTTTCCTGATCAAATCTGCTGTCTTCCATGGAATCCCACATTTCCGAATGCTCATACATGCTGTGCATCGGGGGTGTATAAGCACCGGCATAAGGCATCCATGGATTCTGATGATAACTGTTCATGCCGTACATGTACGGCGAGAACATGTCAGGGTTTGCGTTGGGGTAAGCATACGGATTGATGTTGGGATTGAAGTATGGATTGATGTTGGGATTCGCATAAGGATTGACATTGGGATACAGATTGGGGTACAAATTTTCGCCACCCATGCCATACGGCATCTGGTTTTCATATCCATACGGACTCATCATCGGTGCCATGGGATTCGGATACGACGGATACGCATACGGCATGATGGGTTGATGCATGTAAGGTGCCATCCCGTATCCCGGCATATGCGCATAAGGGGATTCAGCGTCATCCATCCAGGATTCTCCCGACGTCATACCGGAATAATCCATATTTGAAGAGGTCATATCCCCCCAGTAACTGTCCTGTGAATCAGACAGATTGCTCTGATCCGCTGATGAATCGGCATTGCTGTCGTAGGAGTCCCCGGGACGACTCTGGACCGTTGCTGCCTGGACTTCAGCTTTTTTCGGCCTGAGTGGAACCCCTTCCGTGGGGATCTTCACTTTTGTCCTGGGCTTCAGTTTATAAGGGTCCTGGATGTGCCGATTGACGGCAATCAATTTCTCCGCATCCACGTTATACTTTTTGGCAATTTTCCTCAGATTTTCTCCCTGTTTCACGACATGAATCTTCACTCGACGTTACCTCCCTCCCAAAATTCACTTACATCATATGCATCAGCCGCCCAAATGACATTAAAAATTGCTGGAGACTTTTACGGACGGGAATAACGCCATTGGATTGCCGAGAAGTTACCGGCTGGCAAAAAAAAAATAAGACCCTGCCGATCACAGGGATCTTACAGGGTCACAGGGTCATGCAATCGGGGTCCCATTCGGTATCTCCATATCCGGTTTTAACAGGACCACATCCCCTTCTTCCGGAACACCGCCCAGTACCAGCACTTCCGATTTAAAACCGGCGATGCGAAGCGGCGGAAAATTGACCACAGCCACCACCTGGCGCCCGATCATTTCTTCCGGCTCATACCGTCTGGTGATCTGCGCACTGGACTGTTTGACTCCCAGTTCGCCAAAATCGATCTCCAGTTTAATCGCCGGTTTTCGCGCTTCCTTGAACATTTCCGCCTTTCTAACCGTTCCCACGCGGATATCCAACTTTTGAAAATCCTCGATCGTTGCCATCATAACCCCTCCTGACAAAGTCCGAATTAATCGTCACCGCCACATGGCTCGTACCACAGGCATGACGGAAAAACGGCATGTTCCGAGAACATGCCGCCGTATTCATCCTGTTATATGATACCATAATCTTACAGGGCTTTCTGCACAGAATCCTCAAACACTTTCACGCCGTCCACTTCCACGATCTTGCGGAATTCCTCCAGCAGGCGGTTGGTAATCGGTCCGCTCTTACCTTCCCCGATCACACGTCCGTCTACTTCCGTGACGGCGATGACTTCAGCCGCAGTACCGGTTAAAAAGACCTCATCGGCAATGTAGACATCGTGACGGGTAAACGGCTGCTCTTTTACCTCATAACCCAGGTCCCGGGCAATATCGATGATCGCCCCGCGGGTGATCCCTTCCAGAGCTCCCAGATAGCTGGGGGGCGTGGTGATCACGTTATTTTTAATGATAAAAATATTATCACCCGAACCTTCGGTGACATACCCTTCATGGTTGAGCATCAGGGCTTCGCTTACCCCGGCCATGTTGGCTTCCATCTTAACCAGCACATTGTTCAGATAGTTAAGCGATTTAATCTTGGGATTCAGCGCATCAGGCACATTGCGGCGGGTCGGGACAGTTACAATACGAATCCCTTTTTCATAGAGTTCCTTCGGGAACAGAGCCAGTTGTTCCACGATACAAAAAACATTCGGTTTGGGACACTTCAGCGGATCCAGTCCCAGATCACCGGTTCCCCGGGTCACAACCAGACGAATATAGGCATCTCGCATTTGATTCTTCTCAACCGTCTTCACCACAATATCCGTCATCTCTTCACGCGTATGGGGAATGTCCAGCATGATCGACTTGGCCGAATCGTACAGGCGGTCGATATGCTCCTTCATTTTAAAAACGTTCCCGTTATAGACCCGAATCCCCTCAAAGATTCCGTCCCCGTATAGCAGACCGTGATCAAACACGGATACTTTGGCATCTTCTTTCTTGACATACTCCCCGTTTAAATAAATCCAGCGCTCCACGCTCACCGCACCTCCACGTTTTATCCAAATATTTGCACAATTTTTAATATGGAACGTCACATTCCGTTTTTTGATCCCGGAATTACATCCACCCGTTCAACAAATAAAAAACCCCTCTCCGACAGTTCACCCTCATCTGGTATCCAGGAGGTCAGAACTTGCCGCCAGAGGTTTTTATCCCCACGGTGTACACTCTCTCACAGAGTGCTGGTACCGCTTGGTCCAGACTTTCGAACATTTCGAAACGGAACCCTTAGGTACCCTTCTGACAATTCAAAATCGTGTTAAATTTTAATGCTCATTATACGAGCAGGCGTTCAGAAAGTCAATATGTTTTTTCAAAATCCTTTGACACTTTTTCGTCTTTTTTTACATAACAGGGATACGACCCCAGCAGTGAAATCTGGCAACCGATCGCTTCGATCTCGGCAAACGCGCCGGGAAGCAGCACCTCATCCATTCCCTGTTCGATATCAATGATAAAATGATAGCTGCCCAGCCCTTTTTTTGTGGGACGGGACTCAATCCGTGACAGGTTCAACTTGCGCCAGGCAAAAGCCGCCAGAACCTGATAGAGTGCCCCCGGAAAATCGGAAGGCAATGTGACCAGAACCGTGGTCTTGTGATGATCGGATTCAGCCAGTTCCGGCGCCTTTTCTCCCACCATCACAAAACGGGTGTAGTTGTTGTCATGGTCCTCAATGTGCTCTTTTAAAATCGTGAGGCCATAAAATTGTCCGGACAGTTTCGTGCCTATCGCCGCCCAGGGACGGTCGGGATTCTCGCTGACAATACGGGCCGCTTCAGCGGTACTGCTGGTATATTCAATTTCTACATCTTTCATATGCGTTCGCATGAAATGATGACACTGTGCAACGGCATGGGGATGTGACAGCACCATTTCCACGTCCTGTGGCTGGAGGGGTTCCTTTCGTTCCGCCGTCAGCAGATACTGATGAATCGGCAGGACCAGCTCAGCCAGAATGGGAATCTTGACCTGGTGGATCATCCAGTCCAGCGTCAGATTAACCGAGCCTTCAATGGAATTCTCCATGGGAACCACCCCGTATTCCACTCGCTGTTCCGCCACGGATTCCAGGACATCCGGGATACTTCCCTGCGGAATAAACCGGTCTTCTTCTCCCGCAAACAGATACCTCGCCGCTTCTTCCGTAAAGGTTCCTCTCGGTCCCAAAAATGCGATATGTCTCTCCATCCATCCTCATCTCTTTCTGTCGTACTTTAACGTACTAATGGTATTTCCAACTACTCTACTATGCTCCTTCCTGTGTGTCAACCATGGATTTTAACAAAACGCCATCCAGGTCGGGCAAAAGGGTTTTCACCTCGCAGCGGATCTCCTCCTGTGCGAAAACATCCGCCATGTACTGTTTCAACGATTCTTCCTCCCCTTCCACCAGGGCGATGACCGTCGGCCCCGCTCCGCTCAGGGCAACCCCAAGGGCGCCGTATTCAACCGCATTTTTTAAAAGTTTTTCCATCCCCGGTACCAGTGTCATCCGGTAAGGCTGATGAATCCGATCCTGCATCGCTTTTGCCAGTACCGACGTATCTCCGGTCGATAACGCAGCGGCTAGCAGGGCGGCATGACTGACGGAATAGACCACATCTTCCCTCGCGTACTGGGTGGGCAGAACACTGCGCGCCAGGCGCGTGGAAAGTTGAAAATCCGGGATTGCCACGACCGCTTTCAAAAGGGGAGGGGGTGAAACCCGAATGTGCGATACATGGTCGCCGTCCATCGCTCCGATAATGATGCCGCCGTAAAGGGAGGCCCCGACATTGTCCGGGTGCCCTTCCCATACGGATGCAATCTGATACAATTCATCCTGATCCAGCGGATTTCCAGCCAGCTGATTGCCGGCAACCAGTCCGCCAACAAGGGCGGCAGCACTGCTCCCCAGTCCCCGGGTCAATGGGATCTCACTCTCCACCTCGATCTCCAGCTCGGGAACAGGCTTTCCGGCGACATGAAACACTTTTTCCACCGCTTTATAGATAAGATTGCTTTTGTCTGTCGGGATACCCTCCAGATGAGGACCCCGGTGCTGAATAACCGTCTGCTCAGCCACCCTCATTTTAATTGTGGTGTACAATTGAAAGGCCATGCCGATGGAGTCGAATCCGGAGCCCAGATTGGCGGTACTGGCGGGAACCCGGACATATACAGCCTGATCATTCACGGTTCTCACCTGCTTGAATCACATTCATGACTGCCTGGGGGTCATTGTCCACGACGAGCGGATCCACTTCGACGGCTTTCAGGGCAATATTGGGATCCTTCAATCCGTTTCCAGTCAGGACACAGACCACTTTTTTCCCTTCTTCCAGTTGGCCGCTACGGCGCATTTTGATAATGCCGGCCAGGGAAGCCGCAGATGCCGGTTCCGCAAAAACCCCTTCGGTCTCGGCCAGTTTGCGGTAGGCTTCCAGAATTTCTTCATCGGTGACATAATCAATATGTCCATCGGACTCCTGAACGGCGTTTTCCGCTTTTTCCCAGCTGGCCGGATTTCCAATACGGATGGCTGTGGCGATGGTTTCCGGTTCCTCGACCACTTTACCCTTGACGATCGCCGCGGCGCCTTCCGCTTCAAAGCCATACATTTTTGGGCGGTTTTTCACTTTACCCGCTTCATGGTACTGTTTGAAGCCCATCCAGTAGGCCGAAATATTTCCGGCATTTCCCACCGGAATTGCCAGAATATCCGGTGCTTCTCCCAGTTCGTCGCAGATTTCAAAAGCGGCTGTTTTCTGTCCTTCCAGTCGGTAAGGATTGACGGAGTTGACCAGTGTAATCGGTTCTTTCTCCGTGATCTCCCGTACGATTTTTAGGGCCTGGTCAAAATTGCCCCGAATGGCGATGACCTCTGCTCCATAGATGACGGCCTGCGCCAGTTTCCCGAGGGCAATATTGCCGTCCGGAATCAACACGATACAGCGCATGCCCGCCCGGGCGGCATACGCAGCCGCCGCGGCAGACGTATTTCCGGTGGAAGCACACATGATGGTGTGGCTCCCTTCTTCCATCGCTTTGGCGACCGCCATGACCATCCCCCGATCTTTAAACGATCCGGTGGGATTGAGTCCTTCGTATTTCACGTACAGGTCCAGTTTTAATTCATCGGACAGGGACGGCACGTGAATCAGAGGCGTATTCCCCTCATGCAGCGTTAAAAAAGGCGTTTTGTCCGTAACCGGCAGATAATCCTGATATCTCTGAATAATTCCGTTCATGCGGCTCATAATTTTTCCCCGCCTTCGACCCGGTAGATACTTTTGATCTCCGTAATGACATCCAGTTCCGCAAATTGTTTGACCACCGTGTCCATGTTCTTGCGGGAAGCCTCATGCGTCACCAGAATAATCTCTGCTTTTTTGCCACTGTTGTACGGCTGCTGCAGGACCTGCTCCAGACTGACATCCTGGTCCGCCAGAATCTGCGTGATTTTGGCGAGTACACCTCGCTCATCACGCACGATAAAACGCATGAAATATTTGCTCATAATCTGATCATCATTTTTCAGTTGCTTTTCTTTGTAAGGTGCGACGATACCGCGTCCGTTAACACCCAGTTTCATATTTTTCACCACCGTTACAAGGTCTGATACAACTGCAGTCGCTGTCGGGAGTTCACCGGCCCCCGGTCCGTAAAACATGGTTTCCCCAACCGCTTCCCCGTAGACATAAACGGCATTGAAAACACCCTTGATCGAAGCGAGGGGATGGGTATGATGCACCATCGTCGGCTCGACGCTGACCTCGATCATGTCATCATCACGCCGGGCGATACCCAGCAGTTTCATTTCGTAGCCCAGTTTTTTACCCAGTTGAATGTCCTCCTGTGTCACTTCCGAGATCCCTTTACAGCTGACATCATCGAGATTCATATCGACATGAAAGCCCAGTGTGCTGAGAATCGCCATTTTACGGGCAGCATCATGTCCCTCTACATCCGCTGTAGGATCGGCTTCCGCATAGCCCAGTTCCTGTGCTTCTTTCAGCACCTCTTCATAAGAAGCGCCTTCTTCACTCATCTTGCTCAGGATGTAGTTGGTCGTGCCGTTGACAATCCCCATCATGCGGGTAATCCGGTCGGAAGAAAACCCTTCAACCAGTGCACGCAAAATGGGGATTCCACCGGCAACACTGGCTTCATAAAAGATATCGCAGCCCTTTTCCTCGGCTTTTTTAAGAATTTCCGCACCATGCAGGGCCATTAGGTCCTTGTTGGCCGTCACCACGTGCTTACCCTGCTCCAGCGCTTCCAGAATGTATTCCCTGGTGGTTTCGATCCCCCCGATCACTTCCACGATGACATCGATCTCCGGATCCCGGATGACCTCGTAGGGATCCGATGTGACCATGGCGGGATCCACCGTAATTTTCCGCTGTTTATTGATATCTTTAACCAGAATGCGTTTGATCTCGATTTCCATTCCGGTCTGTTTGATCAAGTCTTCCTGGTGTCCCTGAATAATTCGAACGACACCGGTCCCGACAGTTCCAAGTCCCATCAGTCCGACATTCACTTTTCTCCTGCTCATCTCTCCACCTTCTTTTCTTTATGTCTGATATTTTATAATTCAATAGATTACTACATTTACTCCTGTCCGACAATCATGGCGTGTCGGACCCCGTCCAGTTGTCCAAGATGTTCCAGAAAATCGGTCGTCGAGGGTTTCAGCGATACCGTATCCACGGAAATAACCACATTGGCCATCCCCTGCAACGGAATCGTCTGATTGATGGTCAGGATGTTACCGCCCTCCAGGGCAACGAAGCTGAGTACCTGGGACAGCACCCCTGACCGGTGCTCTAAGATCATGGAGATGGTGACGATCTGCTGCCGGGTCGCGGCATTAAAAGGGAAAATCCCGTCTTTATATTTGTAATAGGCACTGCGGCTCAGCCCGACCCGTTCCACAGCCTGATTTACCGTCCGGGCTTCTCCGGATTCCACCAGTTTTTTCGCCTGTACCGTCTTGAGTATGGCTTCCGGCAGGATATCCGAACGAATCAGATAAAACTTCTCATCGTTCTTGCTCATATAGTCCTCCTGCGAAAAACATTTGTTTACATATAGTGGACATTATAACGCAGCCTTTTGCTGGTGACAAGATATTTTTTTCATGTATCCGTTTGCAGAAAGAAGTTTTTTAATTCTGAAAATAGGATGGAGGGAGGAGGAGTGGGGTTGAGAGGATTCTTCTCCGGATCTCGACTCATCAGAGGTCGGAGGTCGGATTTGGAAGAGTGGATTTTTTTCGCTAATATTTCGGATCTCCACGTTGTTGTATTTTCGTTACTTTTCGACCCACAATATGTGCCAGGGGTTTACGGACCCTAACAAGCAGATGGCTGATCCTGTCAGGTGACGACCCTCCTATAAAACAACCCCGTTTCATATTCTGAAACGGGGTCTCCATTTTTTTCTCTTTAATTAGAAACCATTTTACTTCCGCCAATCTCCCGGCTCAATAAGCCAGATCCTTACGCTTAAACCACATCACCGACACACCATAACTGATCACACTGTACACCGCCATCACCAGCAGTTGAAACCCGGCATTTGCCATATCCCCTTCCACAAACACCGTAATGGGGAAGCCGCGAAAGGACCCTACCAGCAAATAAGGCTGCAGCATTTTAAACATTTCTCCTGACAAATTCATCAAAACCAGAAGTCCGATCGAGATGCCGGCCAATACTCCGCTGCTGGTAAAAAAGAAGGAGAGCAACATCATCACCATGGCAAAAACCATCAGGGGAACCACCGCAGCCAGATATGAACCGATAGTGATCATAAAACCTTCTCCTGTCGTATAATACTGCCCGTCAAAATAGAACGAATTGCCCCAGCCGAAGAACAGCGTTCCGAACCCGTAAGCGATTAACATGCCAAACAGGAGAAGAGCCATCACCGTTACCACCAGCCCCAGTAATTTGGCGTTTAACAACCGGGTCCGGGTCACCGGGTGAAGCAGTGTGTTCTTAAGTGTCCCGGCGGTGTACTCCTCCGTAAACATCTGGGCCACCGCTACGATAATAAACAGCGGAATGATGACAATCACATGGGTTCCCAGCATATAGATCGGCAGATTCTGGCCGTGCACCGGGATATCAATGTTCCCGACCAGTTCTTCAAACTTGGGCAGGATCGTGAAAAATAACATGACAATCATAATCGCATAGATTTTTTTACTGAGAAATATCTTGAACACTTCATTTTTGATCAACCGGTACAGCATGCGCCTCCCCCTCCGTCCGTTCAATAAAATAATGTTCCAGTGTTGTTCTGACTGGTACCAGGTAATCAACGGTAATCCCTTGTGTGATCAACTCGCGATTCAATTGACCTGTTGTCCCCTGCTCCACCCGAACCTTGAGTCTATCCGAGGCACGGGAAACATCTTTCACATAAGGTTGTTTTTCAATGATCGCCATCGCCCGATCCCGGTCACGGGTCACCACTTCCACCTCATCCTCCTCCCGGTTCAGCAAATCCTCCACAAAACCTTCCTCAATCACGTGCCCATTTTTCAAAATAGCCACCCGGTTACAGATCTGTTCCACTTCATGAAGCTGATGGGTGGTGATAAAAAAGGTAATCCCGTGATCACGGGCCAGCCGTGTAATCAGTTCCCGTATTTCAATAACACCCTGGGGGTCGATACCGTTGGTCGGTTCATCGAGAAAGACCAGGTTCGGGTTGTGAATCAGGGCCTGGGCGATGCCGAGACGCTGTTTCATGCCCAGTGAATAGTTTTTTACCTTCTCATCGCCACGCCCGGACAACCCCACCAGATCCAGGATTTCGTCAATTCGTTCCACCGGCAGTTCCGGGTGAAGATTGGCGATCAGTTTCAAATTCTGCCGGGCTGTCAGGTGCAGATACAGGCTGGGAGACTCCACTACCGCTCCCACACTGGCTATTGCCTGTAGAAACCGGGTCCGGGTATCATAGCCATTGATCAACACCCTGCCACGATCCGGATGAACCAGATTGAGAATCATTCGGATCAGGGTGGTTTTCCCCGATCCGTTGGGCCCCAGAAATCCGAAAATGTCTCCGTGTTCGACCCGGAAACTGACGCCCCGAATCACATGTTTATCCCCGAAAGACTTATGCAGATCCTGAACGTCCAGTGCATACGTTTTGCTCATGTTCACTCATCCTTTTCTCCTATTTTCTGATACGCTGCTTTCACCCAGTCTTTCAGATTCAGCCCTTCATCTTCGCGAATCTGATCGACTTCTTCCATCCGGATCAACCGTCCGGCTTTTAACAGCACCACCGTGTCGATCAGCGGTTCCACCTCATCCAGTTCATGGGTTGTCAGCAGCACGGTTTGTCTGGAAAGATCCATAAAGGAGATCACACCCCGTACGATGGATTCTCGTACCATCGGATCCAGGCCGGACAACGGTTCATCCATGAGGACCACCGGAACGTCCCGGGCCAGTGCCAGGATCAACTTCAACCTTCCCCGCTGTCCCTTCGACATGTTCTTGACCTTCTGTCCCGGATCCAGTGATAAAAAGGACATCATGTCGGCCGCCCGTTCCATGTCATAACCTCCGAACTGAGTGGCAAAAAAACGGATCGTTTCATCCAGGGTAAGAAACGGATAAAAATCATCGTTTTCAGGCAAATAGGCAACATCACGGCAAATTTTGCGATCGGCCCGGACACCGTTGACGGTTACCGTTCCCCGGTCAGGTTTGCTCAGCCCGGCAATCAGCTTGAGCAACGTCGATTTGCCGCTTCCATTGGCACCGACTACGCCGATGATTTTCCCTGCGGGAAACGTAACCGAAACATCATCCAGTGCGATTCGATTGGTATAGGTTTTGGTGACATGATCCAGTTTAATCATGTTCAGACGCTCCTTTTTCAAAATGGGATTGCAGGAATTCCTGCAGGCCCCGGGTGATTTCTTCCGGTGTAAAACCAAGCTCCGTCATATCCCGCACAAATGATTCAATCTGTTCCTCTTTTAATCGGGCCCTGAGCCGGTCGAGGATGTCCTGTTGTTCCGTGACAAAGGTTCCCTGCCCGCGCCGTGTTTCGACAATCCCCATGCGTTCCAGTTCCTGAAACGTCCGCTGTACGGTGTTGGGATTGACACCCCACTCCACCGCTGTTTCACGGACTGATGGCAATTTTTCTCCCGGTCTCAGTTCATTTCTTACAATGCGTCGGCTGATGCGCTGAGCCAGCTGCAGATAGATCGGCTGGGAGGAATCAAATTCTTTCATCATCCTACACCTCAACCTTTCGATCTAGCATCCAGCCGGATACCCAGAATAAGACAACCGACAGCAGAACATAAAAGGCGTACTCCCCTGCATACAGGTTGATCACCGGATTGGTGCCAGGCACCTGTCCCGGGAAAAAGGCATCAAGCCACTTCGCCAGATCCAGCTGAATCATCCCCCATTGCGTGACCTGACGGTACCATGCCGCTTCCCTGATCAAATGCAACAGCCGAAATGAAATCAAAAGCAAAGCAGCGATTGCCAGCCAGCTCCATTTTCCAATACGAGACTTCAGTATCTGATAAACCGTCCACAGAAACACAAACCAGACTGCCAGATACACACCATAACCGGCCAGATGCAGAATACTTGTTACGATCAACGGAAAAAATGACAGTAATTCCGAACGGTTTTGCGCGATATCGGGATACAGGGTGATGCCGGTCAACACGAGGGTAACGGCCAGTGACAGGACAAATGCCAGAATACCGCTCAGCAGTTTGGTTCCCATAAGCATCCACCCGGATCCCGGATGATGAAGCCACAGATGCATGTGCCGGGTTTCAGCCTGTAAGCTGATCAACATATATACCGGCAGATAGAATATATGCAGGAACAAAAGCCCGGCAGCCGGTCCGAGTCTGGTCTGGTCGAGACCGGTCTGGGACACAAAAACGTGATTAAACAGATAGATGACAATCATTAACACGATCCCGGTCCACACCACGGAACGGGTTAATCGTAACTCCTTCTTCAACAGGGCCAGCCATCCTTTCATAGAGACGCCTCCCGCACATTGTATTTATGTATTAGTGTACTAATGTAATAGTACACCCATGTATAAAAAACGTCAATTGAAAAATTAATCCAATTGACGTCGCTAAAATATATAGTCTTTTATTCTACAAATTCAAATTCAAAATCGCCGATTCTCACTGTATCTCCGTCTTTTGCCCCTTTACGGCGCAGCGCTTCTTCCACACCCATTTTTCTCATCATGCGTGCAAAGCGCTGAATGGAATCATAACTGTTCAGATTAGTCATCTTGATCAGTTTTTCCATCTCTTCGCCCTGGACGACGAAAACCTCATTTTCCTTGACGACTGTGAAACGCTCCTGTTCTTCTTCCGCTTTATAAACCACCAGCTCCTCAGTATCCTCCAGTTCATCCACCCTCGGCGTTTCGGGGAGCTGATCGAGCAGGTCGGCAACGGCATAGATCAGTTCCTGTACCCCCTGCCGGGTAGCGGCGGAGATCGGATACACCGGGACATCTTCCCCTACTTTTTCTCTAAAGGCTCTGAGGTTTTCTTCAGCCCCGGGCAGGTCCATCTTGTTGGCGGCGACGATCTGCGGTCGATCTTCGAGCCCCTTCTGGTACAATTTGAGCTCTTCGTTGATCTGGACGTAATCTTCGTAGGGGTCCCGTCCCTCAGAACCAGCAATATCCACTACATGGACAATCAAGCGGGTGCGCTCCACATGCCGCAGAAACTGGTGACCCAGCCCCACACCTTCATGGGCTCCTTCAATCAGACCGGGAAGATCAGCCATCACAAAACTTCGTTCTTCCCCGACATAGACCATCCCCAGATTGGGAGAAAGCGTCGTAAAATGATAATCGGCAATTTTCGGTTTGGCCCTCGACACAACGGACAGCAGGGTTGACTTTCCGACACTGGGGAATCCGACCAGTCCCACGTCCGCCATCACTTTCAGTTCGAGATATATCCAGCGTTCCTCCCCCGGTTCCCCGTTTTCCGAAATTTCAGGGGCCGGATTGGACGGCGTCGCAAAACGCATATTCCCCCGCCCTCCACGTCCACCACGGGCAACCACAGCTCTCTGTCCGTGCCGGGTCAAATCGGCGAGCACGTCCCCGGTTTCTTCATCCATCACAGTCGTTCCCGGTGGAACTTTGACGATCAGATCCTCGGCACCGGCACCGTGCTGTCCTTTCGGACGACCGTTTTCTCCCCGGTGAGCTTTAAAATGACGCTGATAACGGAAATCCAGCAGTGTTCTGAGTCCTTCATCCACTTCAAGGATCACGTCGCCCCCTTTTCCGCCGTCGCCCCCTGCCGGGCCGCCGAGGGGGACATATTTTTCACGGCGGAAGGCAACCATCCCGTTTCCACCGTCTCCACCTTTAACAAAAATTTTTACTTTATCGACAAACATCAGGCATGCACCTCTTGTGAAAGCTTCACTTTCCATTCAATGACTGATTCCTGGCCGTTATGTATAAACGTCACAACCTGGCCGCCTCCCAGGTTGATGCGTTCAATCCATTTTTTCAACAATTGTTCACTCGCTTGTTCATCCTTTAAGTTTCCCTCATAATCCACAGAAAATAACACATCCTGATCCCGCTTGCAGATGGTCAGATACAGACTGTCGGGTTCGGTTTCCGCTGATGAATAATCATGATAGACTTCACAGATACCGCGGATCCAGCCGTATATCTCTTTCCCGGCGACAGGCAACTGTTCCAGCCGGAACGGACCGGGAATCTCTACTTCCATCTTGAGCTGCGGATGGAGCGTATTGAACAACAGGATATAAATAACCAGCGGCGGATATCCCAGATGAGCGACGCGGCTTTCCGTCGACAGTTCCCGGGTCAATTCCTGGATATAAGTGACCGCCTGCTCTTCCCTGCCCATTTTCAGGTAGCTGATGATGACCTGCAGGTGATTCAACCAGTCATGCCTCTGTTCAGATAAAAGTTTCATTATCAGTTCTTCTGAATAGCGATTCCCTTCATCCGTCATATTATCCTCCCGAAAAAACCCGTTTTTTCATCGATCAACCTCGTTATGTATAAGAAAGAAAAAGCCCTACGATAAAACGCAGGGCTTCCATATCTCGAATTCCGTTTATGCCTCAACCTCAACTGGCTCAATCATAACCTGTTTGCGATCGCGACCCAGGCGTTTGAAACGTACAATACCGTCAGCAGTAGCAAAAAGCGTGTCATCTCCGCCACGGCGTACATTCAATCCGGGATAGATCCGGGTTCCGCGCTGGCGAACCAGAATGTTTCCGGCTTTCACGAACTGACCGTCTCCGCGCTTCACACCGAGACGCTTGGAGATACTGTCACGACCGTTTTTGGTACTACCGACCCCTTTTTTCTGAGCGAAAAATTGCAAGTCTACTCTGATCATGATGATTCACCTCCTGGTTGATCAAGATCCTCTATTTGAACGTATTCACTGTAATCACGGGCAACTGACTGAATCGAAGCGACCATTGCTTCCAGCAGAAGCAGGACCTTTTCCCGCTTTTCACGATTCAATCTGTCGGGAGGACTTATGCGAAGGAAGCCCCCCTCCTTCTCATTCATGGTAACATGAAGTTCCTCATCCAACAACATTTCAACCGAATTGATCAGACCGAAACTGATGGCTGAAACCGCTGCACACACAATGTCCCTGCCGGGTTCATCAAACTGTGCATGCCCGGTGATCGTGATGGTATCAATTTCCTGATTCTGATTTCGGGTAACCTGAACCTTAATCATAAGATCCCTGATTATGCGTTGATTTTTTCAATCACAACTCTGGAATAGGGTTGACGATGTCCCTGTTTGCGGCGATAGTTTTTCTTGGGCTTGTATTTGTATACAATGATCTTGCGCCCCTTGACGTTCTTCTCCAGCTTTCCGGTTACGGTCGCACCGGAAACAACCGGATCTCCGACCACAACATCACCGTCTTTGGAAACAAACAGGACTTTGTCGAAGGTTACCGTATCGCCTTCGGCATCGGATAACTTCTCCACAAAGATAGTATCGCCTTCCTGAACTTTATACTGCTTTCCACCTGTTTCGATAATCGCGTACATGACTTTGCACCTCCTGTACTTAGACTCGCCAGTATTTCCGGGTGCAGCCAACAGGCCGTCTTTCATACCCGAACTGTGCGGTTGAAGTATGCAGTGCAAAAAACAGCATACTTATCCAACAAGCACTAGGTTACCACAAATCACAATCCAAGTCAACGTTATCCCGTCAGGGGGAAAATAGAGGCCGTGGCGCTGGTCGGATACACGTGATCGATTTTGACCAGGACTCTGTTTCCAACTTGATGGCCGGCCCCTGCGATCTGGATGACAAACCCTTCCAATCTTGCAATGCCGTCACCCGGCTTCTGAGCATGCTTCTCTTCCACCGTCAGCGAGAGGATTTCACCCTCTTTGACAGGCAGAGCCAGCCTTCTGGCTTCCTGCTCACTGCCCGCATAGGCAATCCGATAATCATGGAACGCCAGGTCGTCGTTCGTTTTAACGTAGAGCGTCAGACCGGTGATCTGCTCGATTCTTTTCAGTTCGTGTCCATTGTTACCGATCAAGACGGAAGCGGTTCGAGGATGGACCTCCACCAGCACCGCCTCCACATCCGAGCCGGCATACTCACGAATTTCCCTTTCCACCCTGCCGGCTGTTTCACTTTCCGATCGGATCCGCCCCTCACCTGCACAGCAGGGGCAGGAAACCGTCAGAACTTCCCTCAGATTCCGACGCACTTTTTTGCGGGTCATTTCCACCAGGCCGAGCCGGGTAATCCCGAGGATATGTGATTTGGTCCGATCTTTTTTCAATTGCGCCTCCAGCTCTTTGATCACCAGTTCCCGGTTGTTTTCCTGCTGCATGTCGATGAAATCAATGATCACAATCCCGCCGATATCTCTGAGCCTTAACTGACGGGCAATTTCAGCCGCCGCTTCCAGATTGGTTTTCAAAACGGTCTCTTCCAGATCATGCCCTCCGGTATACTTGCCCGTATTGACATCAATGGATGCCAGGGCTTCCGTCTGATTAATAACGATATAGCCGCCGCTTTTGAGCCATACTTTGGGACGGAGTGCCTTTTCAATTTCATGCTCAATCTGGTAAGCATCAAAAATGCTTTTGTTGTCACGGTGCAGTTTCATTTTGCTTTCAAGGCCGGGGATCGACGTTTTCAGCGCTTCCAGCACCTGGTGATAGTCGCGTCGGCTGTCGATGATGATTTCGTCGATATCGTCCCGGAACAAATCCCGAATGATCCGTGGCACCAGAGTCAGATCCTCATAAACAGAAGCCGGCGCCGTGATTATACGGGCCCGTTCAGACACGTTGTGCCAGCGTGCGCGCAGGCTTTCCAGATCTTCGCGCAGTTCTTCTTCAGCAATGCCTTCGGCGGCCGTTCGGATAATGATGCCTTCACCCGGGTTGCACAAAGACTGCGCCAGATCCCGCAGCCGTTCCCTTTCCTGTTCATTGACGATTCGGCGTGACACCCCGATTTCCTCATGACCGGGAACATAAACCATAAACCTGCCGGGCAGCGTAATGTGGGTGGTCACACGCGCTCCCTTGGTGCCCAGCGGTTCCTTGGTCACCTGGACCAGAATTTCCTGCCCTTCCTTCAACACCTCTTGAATTTTAATCCTGTCCGCCGGCCTGGAACCACCGGGAAAACAGTCATCCACATACAGAAACGCATTTTTATCAATGCCAATATCGACAAATGCCGCCTGCATACCTGGAACCACATCGGCGACCCGTCCTTTATAGACGTTGCCGACCACTCTTTTTTCAGCAGGTCTCTCAATAAACAGTTCCACCAGGCGGCCCTTTTCTGTTACGGCAACACGCGTTTCACGGTTTTTACAGTTGACAATAATCTGATTCAACAGGCTCAACTCCCGAACATCATTCACTAATCTCATCTTATCATGAAAATCTCAGAAACTTCACGTTGCGGTTGTTTTTTCTCAAAATAAGCCTGCAGGACCTGTTGCTCGTCCACCATTTTAAACGTTTTGAGTCTGTCCGATTTAATCAGAAACTGGTGAAAACGCCCTTTTCGCAGGACTTTCATACATTCCGACACCCTGATGTCCGGGGAAACCGTTTCCCGAATAGAAGGCCAGTGGTGGGATCCCTTTTTTAAACGTTCATACTTCATCATCCAGAATCGCATGATCTGATAGGGAACACGACGGTATTCCATGATATTTTGTACCAACAGATACGTTCCGATCATAAAAAGGTTGATCTTCGGAGCCGATTCGGCAAAAATACCGGCAAACAGCAACATAATCCCGGTAAAACTCATCATGTATGTCAAATAGACGGCTTTGCGATACGGAAGCCCCATGCTCAAGAATCCCTGAACCACTTTTCCTCCGTCCAGGGGAAGCACCGGAATCAGATTAAACCCGGCGATCAGCAAATTACAGCTCATAAAATAACGGGTCCACGTTTCATCCCAGATCCCGATCTTCCAGAAAAAAAGCGCCATGACCCACATCACGCCGTTTAATAACGGTCCGGCCAGCGCAACGATGACCTCTTCTTTCGGGGACGTATTCCCCCACTCTTCCACCTCCGCTACTCCGCCGAACGGGAGCAGATTGATCTGCCTGATTTTCCAGGCAAATGCACGGGCAACAAAGACATGTCCCAGTTCATGGATCACCACCAGCCCAAACAGCGTGAACATTTCAATAAAATAGCCGGTCCAGACCGATCCGAACATCATCACGATGAACAGGGGGTGAATCCTGACCCGGACACCACCAAAAACAGGGTTATTCAAAGGATATCACTTCTACCGGATTTATAAACCGGTGATCTTTTTTAACGGCAAAATAAAGGGTTCGCTGATCTTTTTCAGTGGGGAGCGTGGCAATCATTTGTCCGGGTTGAACCCAGTCATTCTGTTGCACCAGTGCCTGATCCAGATGGGCATACCAGGATTCGACCCCCTGTTGGTGCCGGATAATGACGGTAAGCCCCAGTTCTTCTTTTTGACCGACAAACGTCACCCATCCCTCATCGATGGCCGACACCCTGCCACTATCATCGGCACCCAGCAGAATGCCCTGTCCATCCCTGTAAAAGGGGGAGATGACTGTCCCCTTAAGCGGGGGCACAAACTCGGGCGGACCCGTTTCTGCCGTCTGCTCATTTCGAGCCAGGGCCGGAAGTAGCGAAGGGCGTTCTCCGAACGTTTTTTCATACCAGTAAGCCAGGCCATCAAAATTAAATGGCCGGTTCATCACTTCCGTTACGAACTGACGGGTGGACTGGGTAAGTGGAGACTGGATCTGAAAAACAAGGTAAACCAGCGAAAACAAGAGAAGGGAAATAACAATCTGAAGCATCCATTTGTACCTTTTTTGCTGCGGGTATGACAGACGTTTCATCGGTTCAGCCGGTCCATCCGTCTCCCACGGGGGAGCATCCCAATTATCGGAAAGATACCGGGAGAATGTGGGAGTCACCGGCTCTTCCTGATATCTGTCATCGATACCGGTTCGTTCCATTCTTTGCCGAAGTCGCCGAATCCGTTCCTGCCGCCGTTTTTTGATCCGGTTCTGATTGAATTTCATTGTTCCCACCCTTTCCTGGTCTATATCTTTTCTATCAATCTATGAAAAGGGAGGACAAGATATGCAGACAGCGGCAGGTTAAATTCCGTTTTCAAGAACGAACCGGCTAGTCAAACATCAGGGTTTTCCTTCGCATACCGATATTGATGACCATGGCGACAATCACAAAGTTGGTCAAGAGGGAACTTCCGCCGTAACTGATAAAAGGAAGTGTAATCCCGGTAATGGGCATCAGTTGAATCGTCATCCCGATATTTTCAAAAATTTGAAAGACAAACATCCCGATCACACCGGAAACAAAATAAGCACCGAAGGAGTCCCGGGATTCCATACCAATCCGAACCATCCGATAAATCATAAAGAAAAACAAAAAAATGAGGACACTGGCACCGATAAACCCGAGTTGCTCGGCAATCACGGTAAAGATAAAGTCACTTTCTCCCACCGGGATCCATCCGTATTTGGCCTGGGTATCTTCACCGATCCCGCGGCCTAACAGCTGTCCGGAACCGATGGCAATCAGGGACTGAATCAGCTGGTAGCCGGTCCCGACGGGATCCTGTTCGGGATGAATCCAGCTGACAATCCGGTTCCACTGGTACTCATGAATGATTTTGAAAAAAAGGTCCGGGTTAAACTGGTACACCAGGATGAGAGAGGCCAATCCGGCCACCACAACCCCCACCATTGACAGGAGATAGCGTAGCGGTGTACCGCCTGCAATCAACATCGTGGTCAAAATCCCGGTAAAAACAAGGGCATTACCCAGGTCAGGCTGAATAAAGATCAGCCCCATCGGAACCAGGACAAACAAAAACACGGGGCCCAGATCGATCAAATTCTGGATCGGTTTCCCCGTTTCATCCCGTTTTGACAGATAACGGGCGATCGCCATCACGGTAAACAGTTTGACCGGTTCCGCTGGCTGAATAAGATATCCGCCGATTTTGTACCAGCTGTGCGCATTATTAATCTCGGGTGCAAACAGGACACCAATCAGGGAAAGAATGCCTATCCCGTACAGAATGTAGGAAAGCCCGGCGATCCAGGTGTAATCAAACAATAGGACCACAATCATGACCGTAAATCCCATCACGTAATACATCATTTGCTTTTGTTCAAGAGGATTTTCTTGAGAAGCGCCGGAAATCCCGATATAACTGTAAACAGCAAGAAAAAAAAGAATCAGGAGAATACTCCAGTCTATATTTTTAAGATATTTTTTTTCAAAATCCAAACAAAAGCTCCTCCTCACGGGTTGAACGTTCTTTATCTCTTTATATTATAAACCGACCGATCATGAATGAAAACAGGGCCTTCCATGCAAAAAAATAGCAGGAACAAAAAATGAGTTCCTACTTAGAAAGGCGAATCGTGCCGGTTTTGTGTTGTGTCGTCCACCTTACCCCATGCCAAACCACTTTTTAACTTTGGAAAAAATGCCCGTCTGCTGGTTCAGATTCATCAATGGAACTGAATCGCCCAGAATTCTTCGGGCCACATTCCGATAGGCCAGTGATGCCGGTGAGTCATGTTTCATCACGACCGGTTCGCCACGGTTGGCGGAGCGGATGATGCTCTCGTCATCCGGGACAATTCCGATCAGATCTATGGCCAGAACATTGACGATTTCATCCACTTCCAGCATTTCTCCGTTTTTCACCATCTGCGGTCGGATCCGGTTAATCAGAAGTTTGGGAGTTCCCACTTTTTCTTTTTCCAGAAGGCCGATGATACGATCAGCATCACGAACGGCCGATGTATCCGGGGTGGTCACCACAATGGCCCGGTTCGCTCCGGCGATGGCGTTTTTAAAACCCTGTTCAATGCCGGCCGGACAGTCAATGATCACATAATCAAAATCCGTTTTCAGATCCGTCACCAGTTTTTTCATCTGGTTCGGTGTGATGGCAGACTTGTCCCGCGTCTGGGCAGCCGGAAGCAGGGACAGTGTCTCAAACCGTTTATCTGTAATCAGTGCCTGTTCCAGGCGGCACGCACCTTCCACCACATCCACCAGATCGAAAATGATCCGGTTTTCAAGTCCCATGACGACATCCAGATTGCGCAACCCGATATCCGTGTCCACCAGGCACACTTTTTTACCGGATAACGCCAGAGCTGCCCCAATATTGGCAGAGGTCGTCGTTTTTCCCACGCCACCTTTACCTGAAGTGATGACAATCGCTTCTCCCATTGAAACTCCCCCCTGTTCACTTTCACTCATCCGCTGAAGGGTGAGGACTTTTCATTTTTGATCCAATAAAATTATGTATACCAGTAACGATAAGGACGTGACATTATTTCTTCCATTCAGGACGAATTCGATGAAGCCGATTGATTTTATCGATGTTCATCACACCGTCTTTTAAATAGGCGAATTCCATACCGGTGGTTTGATCAAGCCATTCTTCCGTCGGACGGCTGATGACATCCGCAATCCGAAGTTGTGTCGGAAGTAATTGAGACGCGGCAACAATCGCATCCTCGTTTCCATCCATTCCGGCTCTGGCTGTTCCCCTGAGACTTCCCAGTACAAAGATACTGCCGGTTGATTGGATGCAACCTCCCGGGTTTACATCCCCCATTAGCAGCAAATCCCCCTGATGTTCGAGAACCTGTCCTGAGCGGACCGTTCCGACTTCCAGACGAATTTGCGATGCCAGTTGTTCCAGATAGGCCTGTTCCCTGGAAATGACCTCCGATACAAATTCCTTGATCACCAGATTGCCGCGTTTGCGAATGATCCCGCGAATTTGCTGTTCCTGTTCATCGGTTAAATAACGGTAACCCAGGTTAACGGTTACACGAATCAAAGGACCTGTCAGTATCTGCTGATGACTGTTTTCCACTTTGTTTCTCAAATCTTGAATCAGTTCATCGAATGAACAGGTGTCATCCATGAAAAAAACAAGGCCATCTTTGGTTCCTTTAATTGTGACTTTATGCCGGGTCGTGGTCATGTCCAAAGATCACCTCACTTTCTATCCTTTCGCCACCCTGATCAGATTTTCCTTCTACCCGTGCGAAAAATATGTTAAAGTGCTGATCCACATCCACCCGTAGACGGGTTACTGGCTTTCTTCCGGTTCAACACCGAAATACGCGTCCAATATTTTTCGGGCAATCGGCCCGCTGGTATCAGAACCACTGCCCCCAAACGGTACAATAACCGCTATTGCAATCTCAGGGTTTTCATAGGGCGCATAGGCAATCAGAGTGGAGTGGTCATCTCCCTGCCAGTTTTGAGCCGTTCCCGTCTTGGCCGCCACCGTGTAAGGCGTTTTATAAAAGGCCCAGTAACCGGTCCCACCTGTTTCGGTGACCATTCTCATCCCCTGTTGAACCAGCTCAATATATTTGGAATCGATATCAACCCGATTCAGCACCTCGGGTTCCCGTTTCATCAGTACAGGTCCGAGGGTTTCCTCGCCGATCGTCCCTCTGCGGATTTCCTTGACCAGGTAGGGACGCATCCGATACCCGTCATTGGCAATGGTACTGACATACTGGGCGAGCTGTATCGCGGTATAACTATTCTGCTGTCCGATCAGGGAATAGGCGAGATTCCCCAGTTGTCGATAAGGCGAAAAGTAGCCTTTTTTCTCATAGGGAAGATCAATTCCGGTCTTTACACCCAGTCCGAACTGGCTGAAATAGTAATCCACCGTTTTAAACTTCGTTTTATATTCGGTGACGGATTCCGGATAGTTGCCGAGGCGAAGGGACAGATCATAGAAGAAGGTATTGTTGGATACCTTGATCGCTCTCTGGACATCCACCCGGCCGTGTCCACCTGTTCGCCAGTTCCAGAGCTTCCGATCTCCCACCTGCAGATAACCTCTGTCAAAAATGGTCGTACTGGGGGTGATCAATTCCTCCTGCAACCCCATCATGGCAGAGGCCGGTTTGACGACAGACCCGACGAGATGCGGGCTACCGATGGCCAGATTCAGTTCGCGACCCGCTATCGTGCTGTACCCCTTTTCATAATAATCGTTGAGATTAAAATCAGGATAGTTGGCCAGGGCCAGTATTTCACCTGTCTGCGGATTCATGGCGACAGCCGTTGCCTTTTCCACGTAGGGACGAGGGTTGCGGGGATCATTCTGTATCTGTTTAATCGAGTCGGCCAGAATTTTTTCCACTTTATCCTGAAACTCCAGATCGAGGGTCAGAATCAGGTCATTGCCCGGAACCGGCGGGATCTGTACCCGCCTTTCGATGGTTTCCATATCTTTATTGACTTTGACTTCGATTTCCCCGTCTTTTCCTTTTAGCTGATCTTCATAATATTTTTCCAGACCGATCACGCCGATCCGGTCCGTATTGCGATATCCTCTCGCCATATATTCGTCCAGCTCATCCGCTCGGATCTGCCGGATATAGCCCAGCACGTGGGAGGCTATGCCGCCGCCTTCCGCATCTTCCCGGATCTCACGCAGCGGGTCCTCAATCACCTGAATCCCCGGCAATTCCGTGCGGTGCTCAACCAGACGCGATATTTCCACCTCAGATAATCCGACTTTAATGCGCCTGGGAATATATTTGGGACCGTTTCCTTTCATGGCCGTCAACACTTCTTCAGCCGACATGTCATCCAGATAGCTGGCCAGTTTATCCGCCAGCTCTTCTTCATCCACTTCAATATTTTGACTCTGGGTGTAGGTGACGGTAAAAACCGGCTTGTTGGTAACCAGAACCTCTCCGTCACGATCGAGAATACGTCCCCGCGGTGCTGCGATCGGAAGGGTTTTGGTACTCATGATCTGTGATTCATACCGGTATTCTTCGCCATGAACCAGCTGTACAAAAGCTAGCCGGAGAATCAAGGCAGCAAAAAAAAGAAACACGAACAGAAAAATATAGTTTAATCGTTGTGGAATATGGGGTTTTTGCTTTTGATTCTCGTTCACGGCCGACCCTCCCTTTTATTCCCGATCCTCTTCTTCGAGCTCGATGCCTTCCAGTATTTTTTTCATCGGGACGTAAATCAGGACAGCAAAAATGGCATTGAGAAATAAAGTGGGTATCAGCTGGTTCATCATCATCCATTGCAGGTTAACGCTGGCGATCCCGAACATGGAAAAGAAACTGTAGATGACCAGATCATAGATCAGGATACTCACAATCATGGTTAACAGAATCAGTAACAGACCCTGATGAAACAACTTAAAAGCCAGCCCGGAAAAATAACCGACCAGCCCCATTCCGAATGCATAGACGCCAATGACATCACTGTACAGAATATCCTGCAACAGACCGAATATGAGTCCATACCAGAGTCCTTTTCTTCTACCGAGGTAAAGGGCAATATAAATCACGCCCACGACCACAAAACGGGGAATCATCTGAATGGTGATCCCCCAGGTATCCGGGGAGACAAATTGCAATACGGTTCCTTCAAGCAGCAGAAGAACCGTCAGCAGAGCCGATAACCAGACATACGGATTCATTGCGCCTGCGCCTCCTGTTCACGTTTATCGCCCTCAGCATTCTCCCCTTGATGTTGTGAATCAGGCAGATATCGCTCCACCACATAGACTTCATTCAGTCTGTAAAAATCAGCACTTGGTTTAATATAGGCTACCTGTGTCAACCCATAATCACTCGGACTGATGCCAACGATCTCACCGATGATGATTCCCGGTGGAATCGCAGGATCCCCCAGTCCGGAAGTAATGACCGTCTCTCCCTGTTTTATTTCCGCACCGAGGGGGATTTTACGCATGATTAGTATATTCTGCTTGACGTCATAACCTTCAATAACCCCGTATACCGTTTGTTCAGCCTGGATGATCGCAGACAGGAAATTCCCCCGTTCGATATCGGATAATAGCTCCACCTGGGAAGAAAAGTGGGAGGCACTCTGTACCCGACCGATCATCCCTTTCGCCGTCACCACAGCCATCCCGGCCTTGATGCCGTCTTTGGAGCCCAGATCGATTACAATCACCTGGTTCCACCGATCCGGACTGCGTCCGATAACCTCTGCAAACCGCAACTGGTAATTTTTATACGTTGATTTTGCCCCCAGCATTTCTCTTAATCTATCATTCTCACTCTGCAATCGTTTAACCTCGGCGGAAAGCTGAGCCAGCCGGTCCAGGTTTTGTTTCAGAATTCTGTTTTCCTCATAGACCCGATACATGTGCTGAATATTATCAATAAAACGGCTGAATGATTGAGCAGGCTGTGAAAAAATCCCCTGACCGAGCGCCATCGAATCACGCACGAATTTTTCCGGCCACGTCGCATTTTCTCTTTCACCCAGTGTCACTCCCATCAAAATAATGAGAATGATCAGACTGGATAACAGGACAATCAGTCGCTTATTGGCAAAAAAGTTGGACAATATCAAACACCCACTTACCTACTCATGAAAAGTGTCTTCATAATCAGTATCGGCATGATTTACTTGGAAGTTGACTTACCGGATCTGGACTTGAACAGATGAATGTTCTCCAGAGCACGTCCCGTACCGATCGCAACACAATCCAGTGCATTTTCTGCGACAATAACCGGCATGCCCGTTTCTTCACTCAATAATTTGTCCAGATTACGAAGCAGAGCGCCTCCTCCGGTCAGAACAATTCCCCGATCGATAATATCGGCCGCCAGTTCCGGTGGACTTTCTTCGAGGGTGACTTTCACGGCTTCCACAATACTGCCCACCGTCTCAGAGAGAGCCTCCGCGATTTCCCTCGATTTGATTTCCAGGGTTTTGGGTAATCCCGATACCAGATCACGTCCGCGAATTTCCAGAGATTCCTCTTCATCCGGAGCAATGGCGGAACCAATCTCCATCTTGAGTAATTCAGATGTTCTTTCTCCGATCATCATATTATATTTCCGTTTAATGTATTGCATGATAGCCTCATCCATCTCATCACCGGCGACACGGATCGATCTTTTTACCACGATGCCGCCGAATGAAATAATCGCCACTTCTGTGGTACCGCCCCCGATATCAACTACCATACTTCCGGTAGGTTCCCAGACAGGCAGATCTGCCCCGATCGCTGCAGCAAAGGGCTCTTCAATCACATAGGCCTCTCTTGCCCCGGCCTGTTTGGTGGCATCGATGACCGCCCTTTCTTCAACTGCGGTAATACCTGACGGAACACATACCATCACATTGGGGCGTCTGGCCAGGACACCTCTCTTTTTCTGAGCCTGACTGATAAAATGCCTCATCATGGTGGCAGTCGTTTCAAAGTCTGCAATCACGCCGTCTTTCATGGGACGAACCGCCACGATATTACCCGGTGTACGACCGATCATATTTTTAGCGGCATTCCCTACCGCTTCAATGGATCCTGTATCTGTACGAATGGCCACAACGGAAGGCTCCCTGACGACAATCCCTTTTCCTTTAACAAAAACAAGTGTATTGGCTGTACCTAAATCAATTCCCATATCTCTGATAACACCAAACATTGCTGTAATACTCCCTTCATCATCATTCCAGGTTTACTGATGTTAATCACTGACCCTGCTTGAAAAAACAGGTGCTTTTCTTTTCAACATTATACTGTACTTCCTATTTGATTCCCAGCGAACAGTTGATGAATTCACTCTGTTAAATATAACCTTTTTCTTTAAGACTGACATAACTTGTATCCCCGATAATAATGTGATCCAGCACGTCGATCCCGACGATGTCCCCGGCTTTAACAAGCCGCTTGGTGACATTGATGTCTTCCCTGCTCGGAGTGGGGTCACCACTGGGATGGTTGTGTGCGCAGATAATGGAAGCACTGCTCTGCCGGATCGCTTCCTTGAAAATTTCACGCGGATGAACAATCGATGCATTGAGACTGCCTACAAAAATCGTCTTTCGTGAAATAACACGGTTCTTTGTGTTTAGAAACAGACAAATAAAATGCTCTTTGGAAAAGTAGCGAAGGTCTTCCATCAACAGATCGGCTACAGCCTGTGGGGAATGAAGAGGAGAGCCGCTGGTACGGGATTCTCTGGAAAGCCTCCGGCCCAGTTCAATTCCGGCCAGAATCTGAACCGCCTTGGCGGGACCGATCCCTTTCAACTGAGTCAATTCACCGAGGGACATGTCAAACAATCCGCGCAATCCTCCCGAACGTGACAGCACCTGTTGAGCCAGCGCCACGGCGGACAAATGACGCGACCCTGTCCGGAGAAGGATCGCGATTAATTCGGTATTGGTCAACCGTTCCACTCCGTTTTCAATCAGACGTTCCCGTGGCCGTTCTTCACTCGGAACTTCTTTTAATGATAAGGTTGTCATACTCGCCCTCCCGAAAAATGTTGGATGATACCACAATCAGTCCCGATCTCCGGACAACACGTCGATACCCAGTTCTTCCAGGTAATCGGCCAGCAGGGAAACAGGCAGCCCCACAACATTGAAATAGTCACCTTCAATGAAATCAATCAGGGTGGCTCCGATACCCTGAATAGCATAAGAACCAGCTTTGTCCAGAGGTTCGCCGCTGTCTATATACTTTTTTATTTTTCGGGGGGAGAGTGATTTCATGTGTACACGGGTGACACAATGTCCTGATATCTGACGTCCGGTTCCGTTATCAATCACGGCAAGACCGCTGTAGACCAGATGAGTCCGTCCCTGCAGTCGGTTTAACATGTCAAACGCGTGGGACTCATCACGCGGCTTTCCAAGAACATTGCCGTCCAGGACCACGACTGTATCTGAACCGATCACAATGCCTCCTCCAACACGCTCCGCCACTTCCGATGCTTTGCGCAGCGCCAGCGTTTCCACAATTTCAGAAGGTTCCAGGTCTTCAGATACCGTTTCATCAACCCGGCTGGGGATAACATCAAAATTCAACCCCATTCCTTCCATCAACTGTTTCCGGCGTGGTGAGGAAGAAGCAAGAATAATACGTTTCTCCATATTCATTTCGTGATCACCTGTTGTTTTTTGGACTGTAATAAGTAAAATGTCCTAGATAAATTTTTTATATAACCAGATTGCGAGTACAATTCCGATTAACCCTGCCAGATTCATTTGAATCTGTAACCAGAAATCATACTGAATGATTCCGAAATCGCCCCGCGGCTGCCAGACAATCGTTTCACTCATTTTGAGAAACGGAATCCAGGGACCCAGCAATTTGCCAAGCAAATTTCCGAAAATCATTCCTGAAAGCAGTAATACCAGTAACACAAGTGTACTTTTAATATTCATTCTCCCCGTCCCCTGGCTGATGTTTATTTCATCTTTGTTGCAGTCATAAATTGTTGTTAATTCAAGATAAGTGTAGCAAATTGTCAGCATTTAAACAATGTTTTCCTGTTTTGTAAACCGCTCAAATTTTTTAACCCGCCGACGGACTATCAGCTGACAATTCTGTCAAAAAAACCTGATAATCCTTCACGTATTGAAGCAAATTTTGTTGCGTTTGCCACAGATAGGACTGATTTTTTTGTTTGCGGTATTGATCGAGTGCTGATACAGCCGCCGTCAGATTTTTTTCCATCCGCGCCGCCAGATCATCCAGGGAAGAATCAAACTTTAACTGACGCCGGTAGTCGATCATATTTCGATGATGATCCTGTATTTTTTTCCATTCTGTCTGATCCGGCTCTGTCGACGATGTCATGACATTTGAGGTGGATGCTGACAGGCGATCAAACAACTGTCTGCCTTCATCCAGAAACCCTTCCAGTCCTTCTGTCCCTCCCTTGAGTGTGACCGTTCCGTTAAATGAAGGGACAACCCATTCTTTGACATAGATGACAACGTCCTGTTGCTGAAAATAAGATCCCATCGCCAGTGCGCTTTCACGATTTAAAGCGGTACTCAAAAATACATGATATTGATCCTGGGCCATCACGACAGAAGGCCATCCTTTTTCCCCGAAAGTTTGAACAGACTTTTCAGCTCCGGCCCGATCCCCAAATACACCGGCCTGAACCATAAAAAAGGTCGCAGACGGGATTTGCATCGACACAGCACGAATTTGCGTGTCAGGATCTGCTGGTTCGGTTCCACCCATTGCCGTTTGCCCCGTGTTGTCCGATTCCGCTTCAACATCCTGTCCCCCTGAAGGGGTACCGGATACCGCATTTATATTACGTTGCGTCCCCTCCATCATGTTTTCCGGATCCCACTCCGGGTTAACAAAAACCGCCAGAACAACAAAACCAAACACAACGCCTATCAGGGTTGCCGACACGACCGGTGCCCCGATTCGAAACCAGACAGACTGTTTCCAGTGGTTAAAACCCCTCCTTTTGTTCCGGTGATGCCGATGGTGGCGGCGAATTGTTGGAACACGATTTTTTGTCTCCTCACCGGCGTAGATCGGTTCAATCTTTTTATCCTGCCCCGGTGCCCCGGGGTTGTCCACTTTCCGGTTTTGCTCGGGTTTATCCGTTTGTTTTTTCTGATCCCGGGAATGCAGTTGTATCGTAATGCGGGATTGTTTCATAGCCGCTTCCACCTCTCTCATTTTCCTTGATACTACATTCTATGAAAATGAGAGATTAATAGAACCAAAAAAGATTCCGCCGGCTTACCCGAGTTCAGCCACGGAATCTTGATCAGCTTCCTTTTCTACTTTTTCCTTCAACTCTTGCAAAACCGCATCATCTTCGTCCGGATGATGTGAAATAATATCATCTTTTTTGGGATAGGTCACAATGGATATCAGTTCTCTTTTTACCTGCGGGCCATCGGAGATCAACCTCCATACTTTTAACCGGTAACCGTCTTTGCCTTTCTGCGTCCATTGCGGTTTTCCCTTTTCGATATCTGCCGAGGCTTCCAGTTTGATTTCTCTCGGCAGGATCGTGGCATCGCTGGTAATAATCTTTACCTGTTTTCTCAACGATTCATCACGGGTAAAAAAGGAAACAGTTAAGGTTCCCTGCTTGACCTCGCTCTGAATATAGACCGGTTGCTCAAACGGATTACGGAACACCAGATCCAGGTGTGCGTTATCGACAGCGGCATCCATGCCGATCGGAATGTAATTGACGGGAACGGAATGGGGATGATGTTCTTCAATCTCCATCATCGACTTCAAACCGGCATGATAAAGGGTCGAAGATACCTGACAGACACCGCCTCCGATTCCTTGTTCAATCTCGGCATTGATTAACACGTTGGCTTCACGATACCCCAGCTCCCTGTTAAACGGGCCGATCTCTTCCTGGAAGGAAAACGACTCACCCGGTCCGATGATCCGATTCAGTGATTGAGCTGCAATGTTCAGATTATGGACCCTGTGTTGTTTGTCGGTTTTGAATCGGGTGACAGACTGCCCGAGCAGTGTGGTCATCTCTTCAATATCCTGTTTCTGAACGGTGGGATTCACCTTTTTGACCACCAGCGGGATGGCCGGCTGATCATACAGTCTGAATTCAGCAAAAGACCGCTCCAGTTCCTGCAGCGTCTGATCGATATCAATCTTTTTTCCAGGTTTTCCTTCACGGACCTGATAGTGACCGTTGTTTCCAACCAACTTTGCATTAATCGGCTCTTGATTGATCGTTTCTGCATAGCGGTTCAGCCACTGAACGGCTGCCTCCCGATCATACGTAAAATCAAGCTGATCGGGGGCCGTCTGTTCTTCAAAGACATAATCCAGGATGCTGTCAATGTCATATTGCAATCCGATGCTCTCGACATCCATCAGATATTTTCGATCCTGAAAACCAAAAATGATTTTGGGTGGAATATTCTTTGCCCTGTATTTTAACTTTTTATAGATTTCTTCACCTGTCATTCCCTTCAGGTCAATTCCCATTACGACGATACTTTTGTTCATCACCTGTTCATCGCGGGAGTTGAATACGGCCTGTGATGCATAACCGAGAGATACACCTAAAAATACCTGGAGCGAAATGAATAAATAGATGATTAAAAACTTCCCCCATCCTCTCATGCCGGCGTCACTCCCTGGAAATAGAAAAATTGCTGAAGTCTACTAATCTTCTACTTTAATCGTTAATTCAATCAATTTGGATCGACCCTGATTGCGAATCTTGTGGAAAATGTCTTCGGTAACGGTATCCCCTTTTGCTACCAGAACATTCCCCTGGTCATCAAGAATATCAGCCGTTACCTTTTTTCCTACGAGAAAAGGAAATTGTCTCATATCGAAATCTTCTTCCAGATCTTTACCGTCCGAAACAGAAGGGGCTGCTGCAGTGGCGGTTTCAACCGATGCAGCCATTTGTTCGCGGCTCTCCGGTTTTTCAACCTCTGCCTGCTCCACATCTTCAATGGAATTCAGTACATGATCATCCGCATCTTCGGACACCACAATGATTTCACGGCCGAAGGTCAGCACGATGTCTTCGGGTAGAATTTTCTGTTCTTCACTGCCATGCGGACGGAAAGATACAGCTGCGATCTTCCCGGTTTCTTCGTCGAGGAAATATTCTTCAGCCTGTCCCATCAAACGACCTTTCCGGGTAATGATTCGGGTAGCATGAATCTGAATGTTCTTGGCAAGCAGTTCATTGGCAATCGGAATTTCAGCGAGATCAATAATGGAGGAAGAGGATTCAATGGTAACGGCAAATTCCCCTAATCCCACAATCAATTTAAATGGAATAGCTTTAATTCCGAGTTCCCATTCTTCACTGGAAACCACCATAAATTCTACCGAACCCTGGTCCGGGTTAACCACCAGACTTTTAATCGTTCCCATTTCTTTTCCGTCGGCAATACTAATGACCGGCAATCCAATAATGTCACGACTTTTCTTCATCATCAAACTCCCCTATCCTTGTATTCTTTCAACCACAAACGGTACTTTTCGTCCATTTCTTTCCTCACATACCTCGGTACAAGATGAATGGGCAAACCAGTCAAATTAAATTTGTAGAGAACTTCCTCCAAAATCTGATTATATTTTAATTTATTATATAATTCCTGTCGAAGATGGGCATCTAATGTTTGATTTTCTTCATTATACAATACCAGTTCCAGGATGGAACGGGCTTTCTGGTAATTCCCTTTCATCTGGTACAGGCGGTAGGCCTCCATCGACAACATGACCAATCTGTCCAGTGGCGGTTGCATTTCAATCATTTCTTTCAATGATTCAATGGCGCCATCCGGATCTCCTGACGTTTTCGACGCAAGTACGCGATCCATCAGTCCAAAAAACTTTTCTTCGTCAAACGGTGGTTGTTCCGTAATTGTTTCTTCTACAGATTCTATAGCGGATGCAACTTCCTGGACCGGTTCCCGGTGATGGTCTTCGATGTCTTCAATCAAAGCCATGATTTCTGATTGGGGTTCACTTTCTTTCTCTTCTTCGAAATCGGTTTCCCCTGATTCAGGCGTCATATCCTGTTCCTGCAATTCCGGTAAAGTTTCTTCTTCATCCTGAGCTAATTCGAACCACGCCTGATGTTCCGACTCCTCCGACACCTCATCCGGATGCGGGATTGTATGATTGAAAGTGCTTTCTTCTTCTGCCGGGATACCGGGTTCTTTCTCTTCGGCATCTGTTTCATCGCCCGTTACGAGCCTATCCATGTCCTCCTGTTGTTCGATGCTGACAGACTGTTCCTCCGTCAGATCCCCCTGCCCTGACTCAGCAGAAAAGTCTGTAAAAGTATCCGTTTCTTCTTCCGGAAAAGGTGTCTCCGCTAAATCCGGCGGATCAAAACCGGTTTCCCGGATGGGTTCATCCCTGTCCTCGTGATCGAGTTCCTTCACCACATCTCGCTCCGATGCCTCAGCATGTGAGCGAGGGGGTTCCTGCAACAACAAAGGCTCTTCCTGTTTCGTCGGTTCTTGCCTGTCCCCGGAATCCTCCTCATATTCTGGACTGATCTCCGTATCGTTCTCCGGCTTTGCTACAGATTCTTCCAGCCAGTGAGGTGATTCAGAAACAGGTGGTAATTCAATGATCCGGTCGGGTTCTTCTACTTCTGGATCTTTCCGGTCCGTCACAAATTCCTGCGTTTCAACAGGCTCGTCCACCCCGGGCAGTTCCGGAATGGCCTGTGCCGGCTGACCGGTTTCAGTAACGGTTTTTTCCTCTTCGTCAGGAGGTGAGTCGCTATTCTCGACAGGTTCATCGCCATAAAAAAAGGACCGGTTTCCTTCATCCCCCTGCTGCTCTGATAAGGCAGCCGGATTCGGTTTATCGATCAAATCTTCCGGAAGTTGCGTAAGCATTCCCTCTGAATGAACCCCCTCCTCGGCACCGGCAACTTCTTCCTTTATTCCGCCAAAATCGGCATCCAGTTTTGTTGATATGTAACTGAACAGCCCGATGAGGAGAAGGGAGAATAGGATCGTTTCATTCAGCGAAAATTTCATGTTAATATATGGAAATGCCGTTATCACAATGAATGAGGAAAGGGAAACAAACAGAATGTTTCGCCATGTCATTTGTAAGGGGTAACGCATAAAGGCCATCACGATAAAAAAAATAGTGACAATGGCCAGACTGACAAACATATAATTCCAGCCTATGATAGGATTCACCCCCAGCCTGCCTTTTTTTTCATGTATTCGACAAAAATGGGCGTATTCCTTCAAAAAACGCCCATTTTTTGTTTGAGTGAACCGTTTTATTTTATTTTCATGAAGTGATCAGACAGACTCTTTGCCACTTTCCAGATATCTCCGGCTCCCATTGTCAGAACCAGATCTCCCGGCTGCGCATGCTGAGCCAGGTACTGATGGACTTCCTGTTTGGTGGGAATGTAAAGGGTATGGGGGTTACTGTTTTGCCTGATGCGTTCGACCAGATTTTCGGCACTAACCCCTTCAATCTGCTTCTCTCCGGCCGGGGAATAGATATCGGTGATGATAACCTGATCGGCGGCGCCGAAAGCTCTGCTGAAAGCATCGAGTAAAAAGAAGGTCCGTGTATATCGCTGAGGCTGGAATACAGCGAGAATTCTTCGCCCTGTCGAACGGGCGGCTTCAATGGTGGCCTGAATTTCAGTGGGATGATGGGCGTAATCATCAATAATTAAAATGTCTTTCGCCTGCCCCATCAACTGAAACCGTCGTTTCGCCCCCTTAAAAAGAGGGAGATGCTGACGGACCTGTTCAAAAGAGATTCCGGCCTTGAGACACACGATTGCGGCAGCCAGTGCATTGTAGACATTATGACGACCCGGGACGGAAAGATTCAGTTGGCCCAGCATATTTTCGCCCTGATACAAAGAGAACGAGACGGACCGATCCCCCAGTTTGATGTTTTGTGCCGTATAATCCGCTTCTGAATCAATGGCGTATGTGATGATATTCCGGTTCTGGTTCTCACTGATCAATTCACGCACATAGGGGTCATCTTTGCATAAAATCGCCATTCCGTCTTCTTTAAGGTTTTGCATAAACTTACGGTAGGCGTTCTTGAGGTTTTCAAAACTGCCGTCATAATTTTCGAGATGGTCCGGTTCGATATTGGTGATGACAGCCATATAAGGGTGATATTGCAAAAAAGAACCATCGCTTTCGTCCGCTTCCGCGACGACATAGTCTCCTTTACCGGAACGGGCATTGCTTCCGACATCCATAATTTCTCCGCCGATCAAATAGGTCGGATCAGCCCCCGCTCTTTCCATCACCAGTGCAATCATCGATGACGTGGTCGTCTTGCCGTGTGCCCCTGAAACGGCAATCCCCTTTTTCTCATTTAAAAGCCGGGCCAGCATCCTGGAACGGTGAACCAGCGGAATGCTGTTTTCTTCCGCTGCCTTCCTTTCGACGTTGTCTTCCGGTATGTCAGTTGAATAGACCACGATGTCAGCACCTTTGACATGCTCAGGACTGTGCCCAATAAAAACGGTAGCCCCTCTGGCCTCAAGTTTGTCCGTCAGTTCTTTTCTGGTCATATCGGATCCGGTGATGTGGTACCCCATATCCAGCATGACACGGGCAATTGCACTCATACCGTATCCGCCGATTCCAATAAAATGGACATGTTCTGTTTTTTCCGGGCCGCCCTTTTCCTGTTTAAATGTATTCACTGTTTAACACCAGCCTCCTCAAACAATTGCAAACATCTGTCTCGCATTTCTGAAACAAAATAGAGGGATCCTGTTATCAATACAAGTTCCCGGGGCTCTGCCATTCGGATGATCGATTCGAGCGCATCACGACCATTCGGAATGGCAGTCACTTTGCATTCCGGCGCCTTTTGTTTGATGAACTCGGCAACTTGATCGGCTTCTGCTTTGCGCGGGTGATTCACCTCGGATACCGTGATCGTGTGACAGAGTGGTAACAGGGGAGACACAATGTCGTCCCAGTTTTTGTCTTTTAGTACGGCCATGTGCAGATGGATTGTATGTTCGGAATAAAGCTCTTCAATCGTCGCCGCCAGACTGCGAACCCCTTCCGAATTGTGGGCACCATCGAGAACCACCACTGGCATATTTTCCTGCTCCAGCTTTTCAAATCGCCCCGGCCAAAAAGCCGCTGCCATTCCCCTTATAATATGTTCTTCTTCGATGTAAACGGCATAAAATTGTCTTAACAGTTCCAGCGCCATGATGGCATTCCCCGCATTTGAGAGTTGATGCGGGCCCAGAAGCCTGATGGTAACAGGTCGATACTGACGATAAGGACCCTTAAACACAAATGTTTGCTCTTCCGAGGACAAAGAGAGCCGTTCAACGTTGAACTGTTTTCCAGCTTGATAAAGAGCAGCTTTCTGTTGTGCCGCAACTTCTTGTATGACCTGAAGTGGAACAGGATTGGTCTCACCGGTCACAACAGGAACACCAGGCTTGATAATACCGGATTTTTCACGCGCGATATCCTCTAAAGTATCTCCCAATATATTCATATGGTCATACCCGACATTGGTGATAATGGATACAAGCGGGCGGACGACATTGGTCGAATCCAATCGTCCCCCCAGCCCTGTCTCCCACACCACAAAATCTGGCACTTTCATGCTGGCAAAATAGAGCATGGCCATTGTGGTAATGACTTCAAATTCAGTGGGCGACCCCAGTTCGTGTGATGCCAGTTCTTCGACCAGCGGCCTGATCTGATTGGCCACGATAACCAGTTCCTCACCGGAGATAAATTCGCCGTTGAATCGAATGCGGTCATGAAACGTTTCAACATATGGGGAGGTAAACATCCCCACACGATAACCGGCTTCCTGAAGCACACTTGCCATAAAGGATGCCGTAGAACCCTTGCCGTTCGTACCGGCTACATGGATAAACGAGAGACGGCGCTCCGGATGGTCAAGGCGTTCGAGCATCCATTCCATTCTTTTCAACCCCGGTTTGATTCCAAGCGGCATCAGACTGTGTATCCACTCAATGACTTCTTCTGCATTTTTCATTGGCATGCACCCTTTTTTCTCATGATCGTCATCATGAAAATCGTTACGCTTTTAGCGCTGCAATCCGCGACTTCACTTTTTCCCGCTTTTCCAGATAATCTTTCTCCTTGGCTTTTTCCTGCTCCACGACATGAGCGGGCGCTTTTTCAACAAAACCTTTGTTGGCCAGTTTCTTTTGAACCCTTTCCACTTCGCTGTTTAACGTCTCCAACTCTTTCTCCAGACGCTTGATCTCCTGGTCGATATCAATCAGTCCGGCCAGTGGCAGGAACAGTTCCGCTCCACTGACAACCGCACTCATCGCCTTGTCCGGTGTGGACAGTTTCATATCGATCTCCAGTTTTTCTGGATTACAGAACCGTTCAAGATATTCCTTGCCCTGTTGCAGATCTTCCTCGATCTGTTCGTTATCCGGACGAATAATCAACTGAATTTTTTTACTCATCGGGACGTTCACTTCAGCCCGAATATTGCGGACGTTTTTGATGACATCCATCAGCAGGGTCATTTTACGTACAGCATCCGGGAAGTGATACTCGCCCCTGTTTTCCGGCCATTCCGCCACGACAATGCTTTCGCCTTGATGCGGAATATGCTGCCAGATCTCTTCCGTAATGAACGGCATAAACGGATGGAGCAGCCGCAGTGTCCGGTCCAGCACATAACAGAGTACGGACTGGGTGGTTTTCTTTGCTGCCGGGTCATCACCGTACAGATAAAGTTTGGACAGCTCAATGTACCAGTCACAGAATTCATTCCAGATAAACTCGTAAAGTTCACGCCCCGCTTCTCCGAAATTGTATTCGTTGAGATGGCGGGTGACTTCTTCCGCCGTTTCGCTCAGACGATGCAGGATCCATTTGTCTGCGGTTCCCAGCGGGCCGCTCAAATCAATATCTTTGTACTCGAATCCTTCCAGATTCATCAGCACAAAACGGGATGCGTTCCAGATCTTGTTGGCGAAGTTACGCGCTGCTTCAACCTTTTCCCAGTGAAAACGCAGATCCTGTCCGGGGGTACTTCCCGTGGACAGCATAAACCGCATGGCATCCGCCCCGTATTTATCGATGACATCCAGCGGATCCACCCCGTTACCGAGGGATTTGGACATTTTACGTCCTTCGGAGTCCCGGATCAGGCCATGAATCAACACATCCTGAAACGGTTTTTGTCTGGTAAATTCAAGGGCAGTGAAGATCATGCGGGCTACCCAGAAATAAATAATATCATACCCGGTAACCAGTACATTCGTGGGATAGAACCGTTTTAAGTCTTCCGTTTCTTCCGGCCAGCCCATGGTGGAAAATGGCCATAATCCAGAACTGAACCAGGTATCCAGTACGTCAGAATCTTGTTCCAGTTGATCGGAATCACATTTCGGACAACGGTGAGGTTCCTCCATGGCAACGGTCATCTCACCGCACCCACCGCAATACCAGGCCGGAATACGATGTCCCCACCATAACTGACGGGAAATGCACCAGTCACGCACATTTTCGATCCAGTGCAGATAGATCTTTTCAAAACGCTCCGGGACAAACTTTACGCCCTCACCGCTTTTCTGCAATTCAATCGCTTTTTCGGCCAGCGGCTTCATTTTGACAAACCACTGGGTGGACAGATACGGTTCGACTACTGCACCGCTTCGTTCACTGTGACCAACGGAATGAACATGCTCTTCGATCTTGAACAGGGTACCTTCTTCCTGCAGATCTTTGACAATCTGTTTGCGGCATTCAAAGCGGTCCATCCCCTGATATTTGCCGGCATTTTCATTCATCTTCGCCGCTTCATCCATCACCACAATCTGAGGCAAGTCGTGACGGAGTCCGATTTCAAAGTCATTGGGGTCATGGGCAGGGGTAATTTTCACAGCACCGCTTCCAAATTCACGATCCACATATTCATCGGCGATAATCGGGATTTCTCTTCCGATGATCGGAAGGATAACCGTTTTTCCGATCAGGTCTTTGTAGCGTTCATCATCCGGATGAACGGCTACGGCTGTATCTCCGAGCATCGTTTCCGGACGGGTGGTCGCCACCGAAATATGGCCGCTGCCGTCTTTTAGCGGATATTTCATATGGTAGAGCGCACCCTGAACCTCTTTATATTCCACTTCAATATCAGAGAGTGCGGTTCTCGCCGCGGGATCCCAGTTGATAATGTATTTGCCGCGATAAATGAGGCCTTTTTCATACAGCTTGACAAATACCGTGCGAACCGCCCGTGAAAGACCTTCATCCATCGTAAACCGTTCCCGTGAATAATCGAGAGAAAAGCCCATTTTGCTCCACTGCCGGCGGATGGTTCCGGCATAATGCTCTTTCCATTCCCAGACCTTCTCCAGAAATTTCTCGCGACCCAGATCGTAACGGCTGAGTCCTTCTTCCCGAAGTTTGGCTTCCACCTTGGCCTGAGTCGCAATCCCGGCATGATCGGTCCCCGGAAGCCACAGTGTATCATAGCCCTGCATCCGCTTCATCCGGACCAGGATGTCCTGCAGGGTAAAGTCGAGGGCATGTCCCAGGTGAAGCACACCGGTTACATTCGGCGGTGGAATCACGACGCTGAATGATTCGCGTCCGGGATGTTTCGGTTCAAACATCCCCTTATCCACCCAGAATTCATACCATTTGGATTCAATTTCTTTGGGATCATACTTCGTCGGCATATCCAGCTCTTTTTGTTGAGTCATACGACCGAACCTCCTTTATCCTTTTAACAAATTCGTCAGCAAAATCACATAAAAAAACCTTCCATCCCCAAAGGACGGAAGGATTATCCGCGGTACCACCTTTGTTAACGAAACAGCCCACAGCTACAGGCCACGCTACAGATAATGTATCGAATCGCAAAAACTGCTTCGTTCACTCAAGCCCTTAACGCAGGCAACGGCTCCATCTACTTGCTTTCACTCTGAGAGAAAGGTTCAATGGAGCTACTCAGGGGCTACCTTCAACAGCTACATCCTGAAGCGCCTTCCAGCATGCAAGAAGAAACCGGCCTCCTTACAGGCACCTCTCTCTGTAGGGTTCACTGCCTACTCTTCCCCGTCATCGTGTTGTTCCTATTCCTATCAGATTTCTTCTTATATCTTAATCGACAGCCACAAAAAACGTCAACCATTTTCCCCATTCTTCTGCCTATTTGCCAGTGTAACCCGGTTTTTCCTTCAACATACCCGTTGTTTACCATTTTATCCGGAACACCCCGAATCTGTTCTTCATACAATAGATAAAAGAACCTTTGAACCATTTCCCCTTTGATCACAGATACCTTTCAGTTGAAAGGATGGTGACAGGAGTGAAATACCGTCTCAGATCCCACCCGTGGTATTATAAATTTCGTGCCGGGCTTAAGCAATTCATCGCCCCACTCATGATTTTTCAACTGATCCGTACCCTTATATTCCCAACGGCACTGGATGTTATCATACTTCTCCTGTTTATCGCAACCTATGCCGGGCTGGAAATGGGCTGGTTATAGTCCTTTACGTATAGTGACGTATAAAGTGATAGGCAAACTGGCGAATTAACAGGCACTGATTCACCTGTTTTTCAAATTGCCGGACAAAAAAGATTTCCGAACTGTCCCGATCACGATTTTGGTATTGCTGAATCAGCTTCATAATTCTTTCCGGGTACAGCAGATAAACAGACATTAACCTGCGTTCCTGTTCCGTTAGCGGAAAAATAGTTTGATAAATTTCCATCCAGTCATCCCCGACTTCGAAGTGCCAGTCAAACCGGTTCATATGTCTCCGGAAAAAAAGGGCCAGATCTCTCACCGGTGTATCGAGGTTGGCATGATCAAAATCTATAAACACAACCTGACCACGTTGATTGAACAGAATATTCTCACGATGCAATCTGCCGTGACAGAATACATGGCGAAACTGTTTTTTCCGATCCAGCCATTCCCTTAATTGCGCGATAGCTGTCTTTCCCATCTCCACAATACTGGAGGCATTGGCTTTAAAGGCCGTCTCAAACGGAGAAGGATAGGCCGATTTTTTTACTTCTTCATTGTATTTTTTAACCATGTCAAGCCTTTTTTCCCAGCGACGAATCAATTTTTGACCGGTTACCCTATTCCACTGATGAAATTTGTGGTTTCGCGACCAGAAACGTAAAGTTAAATAATGCATTTGCGCCATTTTTTCCAGCACTTTCTCATGCCAGTCCAGTGATTCATTTTCCTGCCAATCCCGTGATAACGGGCCTTCTACCCAGGGCACCAGATAATAGAGCCCCGATTCCGAAGAAACAAAGGCCTCTCCGTACTTTGTCGGAACAAAAGGCAGTGCTGCGGAAAATCCTTTTCTCGCCAGGACCTGTAAATGTTCTGCGACAAATTGCAACTGTTCCGATGAAGCGTGGCTTTTTTTCAGCAAAAAATGGCCAAACGGCGTAACCACCTTCCACACGTTCTTGCCGGGAAGCGGGATGATGGTTCGAGGAACCAGGTCATATTCACGAAGGACATATTCTTCATAAGGATGAGGGGCATTCATCATGAAGGCACCTCACTTTCCCGTTCAAGATAACCGGCTATCCAGCGGACGAGCCGGTCCCATTTGTCTTTTTGATCATTGAGTGTCCCACTGTCACCGAGTTCTCCTGTTTCTCCCCGGTAAATGAGAATGGACAACATATAAATCCACTCTTCCCGTGATAATTGACGTTCTGTTCGATATCCCTTAATAAAAGCAGCAACGTGATCCAGATTCCATTCGCTGTTCTGATAAATGTGTGAGATGGCATGAGAGGTGTCATGATGCAAAAGTTTCAATGAAGGATTGTGGAAGCCGGTCAAGTACCATTGCCTGGAGATTCTGATCAGATTATCTCCGGAGAAGCCGGCATGAGAGAGAGGTAAATGTTTTCGTAGCAGATGGACCTTACTGGATAATTCAAGTGACTTTTTGATTCGCGCTTCCACACCACTGGTAAAATTGTGTTTATTCTCCGGTTGGGGTAACGGCCTCACGTCAAAAATTTCAAAAGTGTTATTTTTCTTCCACACCGATTCAATCCGCTTCATCGTACGATGATTCTTTAATTTTTCCAGCGTTTTGTGTAATCTTCCCAGCACTTTTCCCAGGACATAGTGATCCCGATGCTTCCGATGATCAACGGATATGCCGCTATAATAATCGGTGGCCGCCACAATCCATTGATCCATGACGAAGCCGGGCCTGTTATTCCGGGTAGGCAAAAACCGTTCCACCGTACGATAACCGCTTCTGGCCAATTCTTCTCTCCACATATAAGACCAGGTAAACGTCACCCGGTCATGCCAGAAGTTAATCTGTTTTTTTCCTTTATTGGTCTCAAGCAAAATACCGTTTTGATGCGGTCGGCCCCGATACACTTTCCAATCGTATGCCTGCAGGATTTGACCTGCCTGTGTCCGGGACAAATTCAAGCGGATCACCCCGCCTCTGATTAAAAGTCGAAAACACTTCGATTACCCGGGCATATACAAAATCTGTCCGGCTTCAAGATTTCGGGATTCCAGTTTGTTGCGACTTAAAATACTTTCGACGGAAACGGAATATCGCTCTGCTATGGCATCAATACTTTCTTCTTTTTGTACAATGACGATTTTCAATCGGGTAAAATCTTCTTCCTTGTTTTCCAGAAACTGCGTTAAATAAAGGGCATCTTCTTTTTCAGAAGCACTTTCACCGGATTCTCCCCTGCTCTCTGTTGATTCTTCCTCATCCGTCAATTCAGGTTCTCTGTCTGTCATGCTCTTTTCAAAGCTGTCCTGCCTGGAACTCTCTTCCCACGATTCATCCTGTTCAGGATAAGAGTCGTACCGGTCTTGTTGATCACGTGGCGACTCTTCGCTACCTCTGGAATCATGGTCTTCCATAACAGCAGAATCAGATCCCACTTCCGTGGATTCCCCCTGCGATTCACGGCTCAGGGATTCTACAGGCGAAGGAGATGTCCTTCGGAACACGGAAGACAGGTCTACGGGTTTATGATCGTCCCGATTCCCTTTTCCGGTAATTGCGACCTTTACATCTCCACTTTCTGAATCATCCCGGATGATTTTACGATCGGGTTGATCCGGGGGTTCTGAGTCCTGCGGCTCTTCCGGTTCGGCTGCTTCATCCTGGAAAAGGGGAACCACATTTTCATCTTCCCGACTTTCCGTAGACTCCGACTCAGTCTCTGAATCAGATTGAATCGAATCTTCAAATGAATCCTGAGCCGATTCAACATTCTCGCTCTCGTCATAATCGGAATGGTGTTCGATTTTTGATTCGGGTGACCCACTCTCGCCATGCAGGTTCATTTGATAATCGGATGTATCACTTTCGGGGTCCGGGTTAGATGATTCTGAAACCTGATTTGATTCACCGGACTGAGATTCATTGGACAGCGAGGTATTGGAATCCGTCCAGGAAGAATTTTCGTCTGAAGATTCTTTGTCGGATTTGGGAAACCAGGCTCCCCAACCCGGGTCGCGATCGTCTTCCTTTCCGGATACCGGCGACCACTTATCCTCGGGCAAAAACGGTTTTGCGAGAAGTTGATCCTCTTCCGTTACGATTCCGGTAATGACCAGCTCCGCAGAAATCAAGAGATGCCGGGGGGATTCGATCTCATAATCAAAGGAGTCCACGACCGCAAACACGTCATCCAGATTGGCAATGCGATCCTCAGGCAAAATAATGTTGACCGGAATGTGATGATAAATCTCACCTTTTTTCCTCCAGGGAGAAAAGGCACTCTGTTCCACCTGAAAAGGGGGAATTTTTACTGATGACGATTCAGAATCTCCCTGTTTTTCCTCTTCGTCTTCTGAAAGTGATTCCGATTTTCCTTTATACTGTCCGAACAGGGCCAGATAACCGGCGATGCGAACTTCCCCTTCTCTTTCCAGCACTTCAATCTCGGGAACAAGTTGAATTTCTTCTATTTGGTCGATTCCCGGACGGTCCTGATCCAAAAACACGGTTTCCTGCAATTCAAAACGAAGGGATGACATATCTTCACGACGACCAGTCAAATCAGTTCCTCCTCCCCATAACACTTCTCCTTCAAATATATGGAGGCAGTCCGGGGAATATGCGAAATAGTTTTGATTGACCGGAAGATTAAATTGCAGGATCAAAAATTTTATGATAGATTACGTTCATATTTTAACCAGGAATAAAGTCTTAAAGCCGGCTGGATGAAAAGGATAAGAGCTACCATGCGATATTCGGGAATAAAAAACAAGACCACAGCTACCAGTAACAAGAACACGGCCGACGTTGTTCCTGACACTCCGTTGATCGGAGTGTTTGCCACAAAAGCAGTCTGGCACCCTTTCAGTGCCTGAGAGAAACATCTGTCATGATAGGGCACTACATTTAAAAAAAATTGTGCTACCACCAATTCATCCCGGTTATGAATTTCTCCGCCACACTCGTCGCAATAGACAGGTTGCTTTTTCATAAATTTCCCCTTCCATCAATTTTCCTCAGTTGGACATATTGTCATTTAGAGTGTACCAGATTTTACATAAAAAAGACCGCAAAATGTGCGGTCTTCACGAATACGATTGTCTGTTCGTTTTTTATAATCGACTCAATGCACGACGGCTGGCTTCCAGGGTTCGTTCGATATCCTCGTCGCTGTGTGCGGTTGATACAAACATCCCTTCAAACTGGGAAGGGGCAAGGTAAATCCCTTCTTCGAGCATGTTGCGGAAATAACGGGCAAACATCTCCGTATCCGCTGTTTTGGCCTGATCATAGTTGATTACGTCTTCAGAGGTAAAGAACAGACATACCATCGATCCCACTGAATGGATACAGTGAGGAATCCCTTTTTCACCGGCAATTTCCTCAAGCCCTTCATGCAATCGTGCCGCTTTCTGCTTTAATTGGTCAAACACACCGGGTTTGCCCAGTTCGGTCAGGGTTACATATCCGGCGGTCATAGCCAGCGGATTTCCGGACAGCGTACCCGCCTGGTAAATCGGTCCTTCCGGTGCCATCATTTGCATGATTTCGCGCTTTCCGCCATAAGCACCGACGGGCAACCCGCCTCCGATTACTTTTCCCAGGGTAGTCAGATCCGGTTCGACCTGATACAGACCCTGTGCACAGTGATAGTCAACCCGGAAACCCGTCATCACCTCGTCAAATATCAAAAGCGTTCCGTACTGACGGGTAATCTCCCGCAGCCCTTCCAGAAAGCCGGGTTGCGGCGGTACAACGCCCATGTTGCCGGCAACCGGTTCCACGATGACGGCCGCAAGGTCTTCACCAAACTGTTCAAAAGCCAGTTTCACACTGTCAAGGTCATTATAAGGGACTGTAATCGTGTGATGGGCAATATCCGAAGGAACACCCGGGCTATCCGGCAATCCCAGGGTTGCCACTCCGGAACCGGCCTTGATCAATAGACTGTCGGCATGTCCGTGATAGCATCCTTCAAATTTCATGATCTTGTTTCTTCCCGTGTATCCCCGGGCCAGTCTGAGCGCACTCATTGTCGCTTCGGTCCCCGAATTTACCATTCGAACCACTTCGACCGAAGGTACAATCTCTGTCACCAGTTTGGCCAGGCGGGTTTCAATTTCAGTGGGAGCGCCAAAGCTGGTCCCTTTTTCCGCCATTTTTTTCAGTTCTTCCACAACAGCAGGATGGGAATGCCCGAGAACCAGCGGTCCCCATGAAGCGACATAATCGATGTATTCATTTCCATCCACATCATAAACTCTGGACCCCTGTCCTCTGTCAATGGTAACCGGAACGGTTCCCACCGATTTAAATGCACGAACCGGGCTGTTCACGCCACCGGGAATATATTTTTTTGCTTCTTCAAAATTTCTGGCCGATTTTTCATAACTGTTTCCCATATGATAAACCTCCCCGCAACGAATTAACTTTCAATTCCACATTTCTTCCATGATAACACAATCGGACAAAACACCAAACTGTAAAAAGAATTGGGACGAATCGTAAAATTTTACGGATAAATTTTTATTTTATAAACACATTGTTGATATGTTCAATTTGTTATGTTTTAAAAAAACCTTACATTTTGATATTTATATTATTAATAGTTAATATATTAAATATATTATTGTAAAATTTTACGATAAAATTTTATTTATTTCTTTTTCACAGGATATGCAGGTCTGTTAAGAGAAAGATTTTAAGCAGGTAATCCGGTTATTTACCATTCCGGTAACCGGTATCTACTATCCTAACCGCTGGATAAAATCTTTATATCCAGCACCCCTCTGGAACCGCATGAAAATGCGGTTCTTTTTATTTATACATTTACTCATGGAATCAGAGCCTCCCAAAAACAGCTGGAACAAATGAAAGGCCCTGCGTGTTCCGCAGGGCATCCTGTTATCCCTCGTCAGACAAATACGAGAGTACTTTTTCCGCTGTCTGCATTCCCTGAGCGATACAATCGGGAACACCCACTCCATAATACCCCGCTCCTGTCAGCATAATGCCGGGCAACTGATCTTTGATTCGCGATTCAAATTCCCCAAGACGGGAAAGATGATCAACCAGGTACTGGGGCATCGCCTGATTCCACCTTGAAACATGGGTCCATTCAGGTTCAGATGAGATCCCCATAATATCAGCCAGATCTTTTAACACGCGTGTCACAATTTCCTCATCAGACAGATCCTTATGCCTTTCATCTCCGGAGTGACCGGTAAAACAACGCAATAATAACTTACCCTCCGGTGTGGTGTGGGGCCATTTGGAAGAGACCCAGGTACAGGCCGTTATAAATCGGTTCTCTTTATGCGGGACAACAAAGCCGCTTCCATCCAGCGGGTGCTGTATCTGATCTTTATTAAAAGCCAGACCCACCGTGGCAACCGAAACATAAGGAATCTGGGAAAGCGGTTCGGTCGCAATTAATTTAGATAATAATTTCTGTGTAGCAAAAGCGGGTGCTGCCATCACCACGGCATCTGCGCGAATGGCGTTATGATTGGTCAGTTTAATCTGGTAATGCGGCCGTCCATTTTCCTGCAATTTCTCAACCTGTGTCACAAGTGCTTCCGAGATCAATGAAATACCGTCCCGTTCCAGTTGTTCGGTCAATCGCTTAATCAGCGTATCAAACCCTGAGTTTAAGGCCAGGAACATACTGGGATGCTTCGAGCTCTTGCCGTCCGGTGCTATCTGTTTTTGCCTGATTCGCTGTTGTTTCCTCTGCTTCATAATCCCAAGGATGAGGCTGCGATGCTTCTTCTCCAGATCATGAAATAAAGGAAACGTAGCCTGAAGACTGAGTAAATCGGCATTTCCGGCATAAATTCCCGACAGCAGCGGTTCAATCAGATGATCGACCAGTTCATCACCAAAACGTCTCCGTAAAAAAAGGCCCAGTGATTCATCATGTTCATCATTGCCGCGGGGTAACACCAGATCCATCGCAGCCCGCAATTTTCCGGCAGGTGATAAAAGCCGCGTCCGGGCAAAAGGGGTGATTTCTGCAGGAACCCCCAGCATCGTTCCGGGCGGCATCAGATGCAACTTATTTTTACGCAAAATGTAGTTTTTTCTGGCATCCGGGTTGGTGCCGGTTAACTGTACTTCCAGTCCCAGATCCCGGCACAACTGGAGAGCGGCTTCTTTTCTGGCGAGAAACGAATCCGGTCCTTCTTCAAGAATAAATCCGTCACGCCGGAATGTCCGGATCTTCCCGCCAAACCGATCCGCTTTCTCAACGACGTGAATCTTAATATTCTCACCGTTTTCCGCTGCTTTTTTTTTGAGATAAAAAGCGGTACTCAGACCGGTGATACCGCCTCCGACAACAACCACCTGTTTCAACTCCATCTCTATTCACCTGCCATTTGCCGGTCTACGATGTCTGCCAGTGCCTCGATAAATTCCGGATCCGCATTGAGGGACCGGGTACGAACCAGTTGCATCCCCAGCTTGTCGCACAGCGTTCGGCATTCAATATCAATATCATACAAAACTTCCAGGTGGTCCGAAACAAATCCGACCGGACAGCTGACCAGTTTGCGATATCCCTGTTGATGCAGTGATTCAATCACGTCGAGAATATCGGGACCCAGCCAGGGTTCCGGGGTCTGCCCCGCACTTTGCCAGGCAACGGTCCAGTCTGACTCGGACAGATCAAGCCGGTCAGCCACCGCCTGTGCCGTTTCTTTCAGTTGGTCCGGATAGGGATCGTTCTGCTCCAGAATCCGTTTCGGCAGACTGTGCGCAGAAAAAATCACTTTGACTTCTCCTGAGTTTAAATCGCCGTTCAGTTGAGCTAGTGCCTCTTTCACCCTGTCCTCAAGGGTCTGGAGAAACAGGGGGTGAAGATGCCAGCTTTTCACATATGAGATCTGCGGGCCGTTATGCTCCTCAACCGCCTCCTGGGCGGTTTTTATGTAACTGCCAATACTCATCACGGAATAGTGCGGGGCCAGTACCAGACCCACAGCTTTCGTCATCCCGTCTTCCACCATGCGTTTTACGGTATCCGCAATGAAGGGGTGACTGTGCTTCATGCCCAGGTAAACCTTAAACGTATTTTCACCTTCGTGTTTGCGATTCAAAAGCTGTTCAAGCTCCCGTGCCTGTTTTTGCGTAATTTCATTGAGTGGTGACAGCCCACCAATGGCTTTATAACGATCGATCAGATCCTGCAACTGCTCAGGAGACGGCTTTCTCCCGCGCCGAATATGCGTATAGTATTCTTCCACTTCATCCAGACTTGCCGGTGTACCATAAGCCATCAGCAGGACACCGGTTTTGTTTTTTTCCATGTTTGAATCCTCCTTATCGGGCCACAATTAAAGGGAGGTCCGACCATATTCATGGATAAATTCTGTCAGGCGGCGAAGCGTATCCACTTCCACATCCGGAAAAACACCGTGTCCCAGATTAAAGATATGTCCGGGGTGCTGTTTTCCCTGATCGATAATTGTTTTCGCCCGCTGTTCGATTTCCGGCCAGGGTGCCAAAAGGACTGCCGGATCGAGATTGCCCTGTATCGCCACGTTATCGCCGACTCGTTTTCCGGCTTCACTCAGGGGAACACGCCAGTCAATACCGATCACATCAGCACCGGTTTCCGGAAATTGGGTTAACAATTCACCCGTTCCAACCCCAAAATAAATCTTGGGGACATCCAGATGCTGAATGCCTGCAAAAATCCGTTTCACCGCAGGAAGAACATAACGCTTGTAATCCAGAGGACTCAGCGTTCCCACCCAGCTGTCAAAAATCTGCAGTGCCTGAGCCCCCGCTTTCACCTGGCCTTCCAGATAATGAACAATCGTTTTTTCCAGTCGTGCCATTAAGGCTTCCCACACTTCAGGAGCCCGATACATCATCGCCTTGGTTTTCAGATGATTGCGGGAAGGACCACCTTCCACCATGTAACTGGCCAGGGTAAACGGCGCCCCGGAAAAACCGATGAGCGGCACATCCAGTTCCCGGTTTAAAATCTGGATCGTTTCCACGACGTACCCGAGATCCTGTTCCATATCAAAGTCATGCAACCGGTTGACGTCGTCGAGTGTGCGAATCGGCGTTTCAATCACCGGCCCCACACCGCTTTTAATTTCAAAAGGAAGGCCGATGGCGCCTACCGGTACCATGATGTCGGAAAAAAGAATAGCCGCATCCACTCCCAGCTGTTGCACCGGCAACATGGTAACTTCTGCACAGACATCGGGAATAGTCGTGATTTCAATCAAACTGTATTTTTTTCTGATCTCGCGATATTCCGGCTGGTAGCGTCCCGCCTGACGCATATACCAGACCGGGACCGTATCTGTTTTTTCCTGTCTGCATGCACGAAGAAAACGATCATTTTTCATATCCAGAACCTCACTTATTATGTTTTTTAAGGTTTATCTCTCTTCCCTGAGCCAGCGGGCAACGTCTTTGGCGTGATAGGTGATGATGATGTCGGCGCCTGCCCGTTTGAGGCCGGTCAGCATCTCCATGACAATCCCTTTCTCATCAACCCATCCCCTGGCAGCAGCCGCTTTAATCATGGCATATTCTCCGCTGACATTGTAAGCGGCGAGCGGCAGCGAAAAATGTTCCTTCACTGCACGGATCACGTCCATATAAGCCATCGCCGGCTTAACCATCAACATATCGGCTCCCTGTTTCACATCCGCTTCCGCCTCGCGAATGGCTTCACGCACATTGGCCGGATCCATCTGGTAGGTTTTGCGATCTCCGAACTGCGGGGCAGAACCGGCTGCTTCACGGAAAGGTCCGTAAAACGCCGACGCATATTTCACGGCATAGGACATGATCGGAACCTCTGTGTATCCGGCATCATCGAGCCCTTTGCGGATGGCCGCCACAAAACCGTCCATCATATTGGAAGGAGCGATAATGTCTGCACCTGCTTCTGCCTGCGAGACAGCTGTTTTCACCAGCAGTTCCAGTGACGGATCATTGACCACCTCCCGATCATGAATCACGCCGCAGTGCCCGTGGTCGGTGTACTCACACAGGCAAGTATCCGCAATCACAAGTAGATCCGGTGCCATCTCCTTAATTTTGCGGGTGGCTTTCTGTACAATCCCCTCGGCGTCATAAGCTCCGGTTCCCACCGGATCCTTGTGCCCGGGAACACCAAACAGAATCACCGCCTGGATGCCCAGATCCAGAATCTCATTAATTTCCGGTTCCAGCCTGTCCAGGGACAGGTTGTAGACTCCGGGCATCGATGAAACCTCTTTCTTGATATCCTGTCCTTCGGCGACAAAAATGGGATAAATCAAGTCATGAACATGAAGATGCGTTTCTCTCACCAGATTCCGCATCGCTGTCGATCGTCTCAACCTGCGTAACCTCTCAAAACGGAGTTCCAACTTAAACCGCCTCCTTTTGGTGGGATCCCATCATGATTTGTATAACTGGCAGAGAGCTTCAACCAGCCCCTGCATGGTATAAGTACGGGCAAAGGCATCTATTTTAACCCCGAGTTTTTCCGCTGTTTTCGCAGTAACAGGACCGATACTGACTAGACGAATGCCCTTCAGGTACGTTTCCCGGTTATACCCTTCGAGAAACGATACAAAATGTTTAACCGTGGATGAACTGGTAAACGTTATGGCATCCACTTCCCGGTTCCGGATCAACCTGTGCAACGTCTCCCTGTACTCCATGGCCGGAACGGTTTCATAAATGACGACTTCCGTCAGATCAACTCCCTTTTCTTTCAACGATTCCGGTAACAGCCTGCGAACCTGCTTTGCTCTCGGGAAAAGCACCCGTGCTCCCGGTTTCAGTGTTTGCTCAAGTGCCTGAAGCAACCCTTCGGCATCATATTGTTCCGGCATCACATCGACGGACAGCCCTTTTTCTCGTAACAGTTGGGCTGTTTTAGGACCTACAACTGCTGTACGTAAATGACTTATGTCCGCAGGAGTCTTACCCCGTTTTCCCAGATGTTCGAAAAAAAAGTTGACGGCATTGGTGCTGGTAAAAATGATCCAGTCAAACTGATCCAGCAGGCTCAGCGTTGTCGTCAGCGCTTTCTGCGTATCCGGGTCGGCCGGTGATATGGTTTTAATCAACGGAACGGAGACCGGTTCGCCCCCTTTTTGCCGGATAAGCGCCGCCAGTTCATCCGCCTGATGCGGAGCCCTGGTTATCAGGATCCGTTTGCCGTCCAGGGGCAGCTTCATTGATTCTGTTCCTCCCTGAAACGCTCCAGGATATGCTCTGCTCCTTTTTCCGCCAGACTGGCGGCCAGGTCTTTCCCCAATTTGCCGGGTTCTCTTCCGGTCATGCTCTCTTTTAGCAATTCACTGCCGTCCGGAGAAGCAACAAATCCTGTCAGATGAATCTGATAATCCCCGGTCGGATCTCCGGATAGAGTGGCATAGGCACCGATCGGGACCTGACATCCCCCTTCAAGGGTATGTAGAAAGGCCCTTTCAGCTTCAACCGTAAGTTGCGTGAGCGGATGATTCAATTGCGCCAGAAGTTCCAGCAGCGTATGGTCATCTTCGCGACACTCCACGGCCAGCGCCCCCTGTCCGACTGCAGGAAGGCTGATTTCCACCGGCAGGTACTGCGTGATGACCTTTTCATCCCAGTTGAGCCGTTCCATGCCGGCTGCCGCCAGTATAATGGCATCGTAGTCTTCCTCCTCCAGCTTTCGCAGGCGGGTACCGACATTCCCCCGTACCGGCTTGATCTGAAAATCAGGTCGGTAGGCTTTCATCTGCGCCCCTCTACGCAGGCTACTGGTACCGATAATCGCACCTTCCGGCAACTGATCCAGTGTTGCACCTGTTTTGGATATCAGCACATCCCGCGGATCAACCCGCTCCGGAACCGAACCGATCACCAGCCCGTCCGGAAGTTCTGCGGGCATATCTTTCATACTGTGAACCGCCATGTCGATTTCCCCGTCCAGCATAGCCTGCTCAATTTCCTTGACAAACAGGCCTTTGCCTCCTACTTTGGACAGGGTGACATCCAGAATACGATCCCCTTTGGTTACGATTTTCTTAACCTCAAACTCATAATCAGGCGCCAGTTTCTGCAACCGGTCGATCACCCAGCGGGTCTGGGTCATCGCCAGCTCACTCTGTCTTGATCCAATGACTATTTTTTTCATGAACGAATCCCCCTCAGGGTTTGAAGTTTAGAACCAGCGGTGAAAAGAAGAAACAGAATCGGAAATGAGGAAATTGATAATCATGATCATAAAGGCCCCGACGTTCCAGAAGACGAGGCGTAACCCCTGCTGTTTCTTCACAACGCGCTGATATAAATATAAGGAAAAGACAAGCAGGACGACAATGGAGAGTAACACCTTGGGATCCAGCCAGAACATCCATATCCTGTCCAATTTCAGATACGCCCAGATAAATCCCAGGATGATTGAGACGAGAAGAACCGGAACCCCAAGCATATTGAGACGATAAGAATAAAGATCCAGTTGAGACAGACTCGGAAGCCTGCGCAGTTTGTGGTTCCACTTTTTCTCCTTCAGCAACCGGTGCTGAATCAGATACATCACCGAAAAAATAAAAGAAAGGGAGAAGGCCCCGTAACCTAAAAAAGCAAGTGTGATGTGAATGACCAGAAGGTCGGATATTAACAGTTCCGAGACACGGGGCGGCGCATCCGGGTTTGTAAACAAATTGAGCGCCAGCATAGCAAAACCGATCAAGTTTGTAAAAAACACAAAAAAATCAATTTTAAAAAAGTAATTGATCACCAGTGACAGGGTAACCAGCACCCACGAATAAAAAAAGAGAGACTCGAATAATGTAACGACAGGAAAATAAGATTCTACCATCATCCGATTGACAAAAAAGGTGGTTTGCATCGCCCAAACAGCAGCAAGCAACCAGAAGGCTAAACGATTAGCCTGCCGGTTGCTGTTTAGAAAATCTGAAAAGTAGAAAAGAATGCTCAGGGTGTAGAGATAAATTATGGCATGAAGCATCCAGCTTTGCCCCATTATCATCAGCAGTTCCCCTTCCTTTCAGGAAGCCAGATCATATTACCGGACCGGTACTTCATAAGGGGATAATTGGTTAGAACGACGGGTATTGTCTTCCTTCACCCTACTTGTTGAAGACGCTTCCTGTTTTTTTTCTTCTTCCTTCTTTTTCTCCTCAACCAGCTCTTCCAGGCCGAAGATACGGGTAAACAATTCCAGTTTGTCATCCCGGTCGGCCTCACTGGCCAGTTCCTTGACGGATACAATCGGATCATGCATCAGCTGGTTGATCATGCTTCGGGTATATTTTCGAATGATTCGTTTCTCTTTTTCCGTCAGATCCGGGAGTTTGTTTTCAATGTTTTTGACTGCTTCAGCCTGGATATTCATGGCTTTTTCACGTAGTGACGTAATCAGCGGAACCACACCCAGTGTTTGTAGCCAGTTTTTAAATGCCACCAGTTCTTCACCGATCATGACCTCGATTTTCTCAGCTTCCCGTGCCCGTTCCTGCAGATTGGCATCTACAATTCCCTCAAGGTCATCGATATCATAGAGATAGACATTATCGAGATCATTAATAGCCGGATCCAGATCCCGCGGCACAGCAATATCGATCATAAACAGCGGACGATCTCCCCTGACTTTCATGATCGTATCCATATCGGACCGGGTCAGGACATAATCCTCGGAACCGGTGGAACTGATCAAAATATCTGTATGTCGAAGAGCTTCCTCTAACTGGTCCATTGTGCAGGCGTTACCGTCAAACTGTTCGGCCAGCCTTGAAGCCCGCTCATAAGTCCGATTGGCCACGGTAACTGAGCCGACACCGTTGGCATGAAGGTGTCTGGCGGTCAACTCACTCATTTTGCCCGCACCAATGATGAGTACCGATTTCTTTTTGAAAGACCCGAACACTTTCTTCGCCAGTTCAACCGCCGCGTAACTGACGGAAACCGCATTTTCCCCGATATTCGTTTCCGTCTGTGCTTTCTTGGCAAGGGTTACCGCTTGCTTGAACAACGAATTGAAAATATTACTGGTTGTCCCCTGTTCCTGTGCAAAAAGGAACGCATCACGCACCTGGCCGAGAATCTGCGTTTCACCGAGTACCATGGAGTCAAGGCCACAGATGACATGGAACAGGTGATCGACCGCATCATCATCTTCACGAATATACAGGTAATCCGTAAAATCCGCTTTGTTCATCCCGAACCAATTGGACAGAAAACTTTTAATATAATGCCTTCCGGTGTTAAGCTGATCCACCACTGCATAAATCTCCATCCGGTTGCATGTGCTCAAAATCACACACTCCTGGATACTTTTGGTTTGATGCAGGGTTTTGAGTGCTTCAGACATCCGTTCCTGTTGAAACACGAACCGTTCACGAATTTCGACCGGGGCTGTTTTATGGTTTATTCCAATTGACAGGATATTCATTGTGAAACCACCCCTATCCGGACAACTTGTTGATCTTCTTTTAGTTGATCTTCTTTCCCCTGGAAAAATAAGAAAAATTAACGATTAGTCCTTTACCATCTAACATTATAACATATGGCTATAAAACCGCAGGTTGATTTTGTGAAAAATTTATGACCCGAAAATGTGAACCATATGGGCTACTGTATCATAAAATATCCCGACGTAAAACCTGCAAAACGCTCGAAAGGGGGATGAAACGATAAGATGAGGATCATCCGTATAATATTTATTTTTTCCATAATATTCATCTTTTTATTCGTTACGGCCTGCTCGCCTTCTGATTCAGGGGAAGAAACCACGCGTATCCGGTTATTTGAGGTCACCCACTCTCTCTTTTATGCCCCGCAGTATGTGGCCATGACACAGGGATTTTTTCAAGATGAAGGCCTGGAAATTGAATTAACCAACGGTTTCGGCGGTGACAAAACGATGACCGCTCTCCTTAGCGACAACGCCGATATTATCTTGATGGGATCTGAAGCCACCATCTATGTCGCCAACCAGGGAGCGTCAGATCTGGCGATCAACTTTGCCCAGTTGACCCAGACCGACGGATCTTTCCTGGTCTCCCGCACACCCATTGAAAATTTCAGCTGGGATATGTTGAAAGGAAAAACGCTGCTCGGACAGCGAAAGGGTGGCATGCCGCAAATGGTCAGTGAATACGTACAGTCACAAAATGGGGTGATTCCACATAAGGACGTTGAAATTATACAGAACGTCGATTACAAAAATCTGGGCAGTGCGTTCGCTTCAGGTACCGGGGATTTTGCGCAGTTGTTCGAACCGATCGCTTCCAAACTGGAGCTTGAAGGAAAAGGGTATGTGGTAGCTTCTTTCGGAGAAGAAAGTGGAAAACTGCCTTACACCATCTACATTACAAAGAAAAGCTTTATCCAGGAAAATCCCGATGTGGTTCAGCGGTTTACAAACGCAGTTTATCGTGCGCAAAAATGGGTCGAGAATCATACGATAGAAGAGATAGCTGATGCCATAGCCCCCCATTTTCAGGAAATTGACCGAAAAACCATGGTGACCGTGTTGACACGATACAAAAATCAAAATTCGTGGGCAACCGATCCCATTCTGGATCAGGACGAATATCAAAACCTTGAAAACGTGATGGCGCATGCCGGTGAATTATCCAAAAAAGTCCCTTATGACATGATCGTCAACACTGAATTTGCGGAAAAAGCGATCCAGGCCGAAAAACAATAACGGGGTGGTGATCGTGCCGTGACCGACCGGGAGCCTTTCATTCAATTTGAACAGGTTGGCAAAACATACGTCACACTGGACGGTGAAACCACCGCACTGGAGAACATCAATTTTCACGTTTTTCGAGGCGAATTCGTCACGCTGCTCGGGCCCAGCGGCTGCGGAAAAAGTACCATTCTGTCCCTGCTTGCCGGATTAATCAAACCAACCGGAGGAACCGTTCTGATTGAACAGAAACCGGTCACATCTCCTTCAAGAAAGATCGGCTATATGTTGCAGCAGGATTACCTTTTAAACTGGCGGACCATTGAACAAAATATTTTGCTCGGGCTGGAAATTCAAAGGCAGATCAATGACGCAAATCGGGAATATGCCCTTAAACTTCTCGATGAAATGGGATTGTCCGATTATCGCAACTATTACCCCGGCCAGTTATCGGGTGGCATGAGGCAACGTGTCGCCCTGACCAGAACACTGGCAACCAGGCCGGACATTTTACTGCTGGATGAACCTTTTTCAGCCCTGGACTTTACAACGAGGCTAAGGCTGGAAGACCTGGTTGTGAAAACCCTGCGTAAACATAAGAAAACGGCAATCCTCGTCACCCATGATATCTCTGAAGCTATTGCCATGTCAGACCGGATTCTGATACTCACCGGCCGTCCGGGGCAAATCAAATCTGAAATACACATCCCTTCCGCTTTACGTGATCCCCTGCCTTTTTACTCAAGGGATTTACCGGAGTTTCAAAATTACTTTCAAAACATCTGGAAGGTGATGAACCGGGATGAATAAGACGGCCAAAACGGGATTGTTTGAAAAGTATTTGACCCGGGGGGCGGAATCTTCCATACATGCTGCTTATTTAAAAAAATACCGGATAAACAGAATTCTGGTCAGGCTCACCCAGATTTTTTTGTTATTTGCCTTTTTACTGCTGTGGGAAACTGCGTCTCATAAACAGTGGATTAACCAGCTTCTTTTTAGCAGTCCTTCTGAAATCTGGTCCCTGTTTGTATCCATGTTGCTTGGCGGCGAATTAACGGTGCATATTACCGCCACACTTCTGGAAACCATACTCGGATTTTTTCTGGGGACGTTGTTCGGTACCCTCGCTGCCGTCGGGATCTGGTGGTCCCGCTTTGTTTCCGATGTGGTCGATCCGTATCTGGTTGTACTTAACGGGATGCCCAAGGTGGCACTGGGTCCCATATTCATCGTGGCATTCGGGGGCGGATACGGCGCGATCATCGCCATGGGAGTCGCCATTTCCGTCATCATCACAACGATTGTCGTCTACACCAGCTTTCGCGAAGTGGACCCCAACTACATCAAACTGGCCCGTACGTTCGGTGCGAGTAAAAGCCAGATTTTCCAGAAAGTCATTTTCCCGGCGTCATTTCCAACGATCATTTCAACGCTGAAAGTTAATGTCGGGCTGGCCTGGGTTGGCATCATCGTCGGGGAATTTCTGGTTTCCAAATTCGGCCTCGGCTATTTGATTATTTACGGATTTCAGGTGTTCAATTTCACGCTTGTTTATGTCAGTCTTTTTATTATTGCCATATGCGCCACCTTCATGTATCAGGCAGTCGTATCGCTGGAAAAACACCTTTTGAAACAACGGGATTGATGGATTTAAGACAAATAAAATGAAAACCCCCTCTTTAGTTACAGAGGGGGAATTCGTGTACTGTATAAATAAATCAGGCATAAGGCATGCTGTAAGCCAGGTTCTGTCCTTTTGTACTCATAACGGCAGCCAGCCTGGTACAAAAGGGATAGCCATCTATCTAGCGTATGGTCATACCCATACACTCTGTCCTTCGGTTCATTTCCCTCCGGACAGTGCCCCTACCATTATTTGGGTTGCTCGCTCGAGGGGTTTACCGCGTTCCACTCCTTCGGTTTCCCGAAGGCATCGTCACTGTGGCACCTTAGGGCTATTCCCTCCATATCCGTCAGGACACAGGAGGTTTCACCGCCGTCAATCCCGTTACCGCCGAATTGTGCAGGAACCGGATTGCCCTTACTTGCGTAAGGCACGAACACTCCGGGCATCTCAGCCCGGGCGAGCCTGGACTTTCCTCTATCCACACACAGGTGCGGACAGCGGCTATCCGCATGCCTTATTTTCAAATGTCAGATGTCGGAGGCCAGAAGCCGGATTGAGCAAGGCTCATTTCTTCTGGTCCGACTAATGATCAGGTATCAAAAGTCGTACCCGATAAATGTAAATTAATCTATGATGACCGTGATCAGTCACAGTATAAAAGTCGTATAAAATAAAAATGGTGCGGATGAAGGGAGTCGAACCCTTACGGTATTGCTACCACAGGATCCTGAATCCTGCGCGTCTGCCAATTCCGCCACATCCGCACGATCACAAGACTTAATTATACATGCTTCTTATCGATTTGTCAATACTTTTTTAAAATGGCGGAGCTGACGGGACTCGAACCCGCGACCTCCGGTGTGACAGACCGGCGTGAACTCCAACTTCACCACAGCTCCGTTTTAGAAGTGAGAGGTGTGAAGTGTGAGGTGAGAATGACTGTTTGCATCTGTCCCACTTCTCACTTCCCATTTCTCATTTTTCTAGAAAGATGGTGACCCGTAGGGGATTCGAACCCCTGCATGCCAGCGTGAAAGGCTGGTGTGTTAAACCACTTCACCAACGGGCCACTCCGTTATAGATGTGGGAGGTGTGAGGTGTGATGTGAGATTCGCTTTTTGAAATCAACTTTGTCGATCCCATTATCTATCTCACTTCTCACTTCCCACTTCTCATTTCCAAAAGATGGTGGACCCAACAGGATTCGAACCTGTGACCTCCACCATGTCAAGATGGCGCTCTAACCAGCTGAGCTATGGGTCCGTTATGGTGCGGTCGGCGAGATTCGAACTCGCACGGGCGTACGCCCACTACCCCCTCAAGATAGCGTGTCTGCCGGTTCCACCACGACCGCATATTCAGTAATGATGATGTTATATAGAGAAGATGGCGGGCCTACCAGGAATCGAACCTGGGCACCTGGTTCCGGAGACCAGTGCTCTATCCTCTGAGCTATAGGCCCATCTCAAGAGCATGGCGTCCCAGGAGAGATTCGAACTCCCGGCACACGGCTTAGAAGGCCGTTGCTCTATCCAGCTGAGCTACTGGGACAAATACCAGTTTAACATCGATCAACGTGATCTGTCATCATGTCATGTAAGGGAAAATGGCAGGGGCAGTAGGAATCGAACCCACATTGGCGGTTTTGGAGACCGCTGTTCTACCATTGAACTATGCCCCTGTGGTCGGAACGACAGGATTTGAACCTGCGACCTCACCCACCCCAAGGGTGCGCGCTACCAGGCTGCGCCACGTCCCGACAGGTTAGTTCGTTTGGCGCTGTTCGTGACAGTCACGAAAATAATAATAACAAGGTTTTGCCGTGATGTCAAACATCATTTTCAGGAAATTTAACCATAAGTTAAAATTTCGCTGTGCACTATCTATTATAACGTGAAAAACCTGATATTCAAAGGGTTTGCCACATTTTTTAAGTTTTCTGAAACCTAAAAAATGTGGCATGGCATGAACCACTTTCGTTTTTAGTGCCCTTTTTCATACGATTGTCCGATGGCCGCAGGCGGAGTCGCCTTACCGACAAAGCCTGCCAGTACCAGTATTGTCAGGACATATGGGAACAAGAAGATAAAATCGACCGGAATGTAGTCAGTGATCCCGTAGACCTGAAATACTGATTTCAGAGCTGACGCAATCCCGAAGAACAGGGCGGCAAACATCGCTCCAAGGGGATGCCATTTTCCGAATATGAGTGCAGCAAGTGCGATGTACCCCTGACCGGAAATAGTCGTATGGGAAAAATTACTGGTTGTGGTCAGGGCAATCGTTGCACCGCCCATTGCAGCGAGTCCCCCACTGATCATGACAGCTAAATAACGCATCTTATAAACATTAATTCCCATCGTATGGGCTGTTCGGGGATGCTCTCCCACTGAACGAAGCCGTAATCCGAACGGTGTCTTAAACAGAATGTAATACGTAACAGCTACTAACAAAAACGCGATGAAACTGGTTGGATAGGCGCTGAAAAACGCATGGCCCAAAAAAGGAATCTCGGCCAATCCCGGTATATGCCAGGTACTTAATGTTGAATCAAGTGTCTTTGTCTGAGCGGATCCATCAAAAAGAATTTTGGTCAAATAGATGGATACCCCGATAGCAAGGAAGTTAAGAGCAACACCACTGACAACCTGATTAGCATTAAAAGTAACAGTTGCCACGGCATGGGGAATGGCGAAGATCATTCCCACTCCGATTGCCGTTATAAAACCGAGCCAGGGCGAAAAGGAACTCCCTCCCAGTTGCATATCAACAAAGTAGGTGACCACAGCTGCTGTAAACGCACCTATGATCATCATGCCTTCCAGAGCGATGTTGACTACACCGGACCGTTCCGAATACAGGCCTCCGAGTGAGGCAAAAATGAGCGCAGTGGCAAATACAATCGTCGTGTGTATCAAATCACTAACAAGTGAAAGGCTGTCCATACTTACACCCCTTTCTTCCAGTCCTGCGAAGTGGGAAGGCTCGAACCTCCGGAAATTATTTTTTTCTTCACTTTGTCGATAATGGCTTTAACCAGCCCGCTGGCCGCCACGAAGAAGATAACGAGGGCAATCACAATATTAATAATTTCAATGGGAACACCGGCACCAAACTTCATTCCGGTTGCTCCAAACGTCAGCACACCGAACAACACAGCACCAAGAATCGTTCCAACTGCTGTGTTTCCTCCGAGCAGGGCGACCGCTATTCCCTCAAAACCGTGTCCCGGAAAAACGGAATGAATGGTCTGATAATGGAAAACACCCAGTACTTCAGACGCACCACCCAGTCCTGCAAAAACACCACTGACCATCATGGACCGTACGATATTTTTTTTGACGTGAATGCCGGCATATTCTGAGGCATCCGGATTATATCCGACTGCTCTCAGTTCATATCCCTGACGTGTCTTCCACAAAATCACATAAAAAAGAAACGTACAGATAAGTCCGAGAAGAATCCCATAATGAATCCGCGCACCGTCAAACAGCTGGGATAACCATGAGGACGAGAGCCAGGAGGAATCAGAAAGGATCCGGGATCTTTGTTGACCGGGTTCGATGAGAAAAAATTTTACAATATAATTGGATAAATATAAAGCAATCCAGTTTAACATAATGGTGGCTATAACTTCATGAACACCCCGGTAAACCTTTAATAAACCGGCCAGGCTGCCCCACAGTCCTCCCGCAATACCACCGGCTACCACGGCAAAAGGGACGTGTATATACCAGGGGAGATCAAATTGTATACCGACAAATGCCGCGGTGACAGATCCTATGATGAATTGCCCTTCTGCTCCGATGTTGAACAACCCTATCCGAAAAGCAAAAGCGACAGACAATCCGGTGAAAATAAGAGGCGTAATTTGCCTGATGGTTTCACCGATACTGTAAAGATCACCAAACGCTTTTTCAATTAGTGACGCATAGGCCCGAATCGGATTATACGCTCCCAGAAGCATGATCAGCGCACCGATGAGGAGCCCCAGCACAATTGATATAACCGGAATCAGGGTTGAATCTTTTATAAATATACGAATTACTTTATTCATGCTCCCCAGCTCCCACTGTTGGTTTTCCCGCCTGACATCATTAAACCGAGATCCTTTTCATTCGTTTCTCTCGGATCAACGATTCCTACAATTTGCCCTTCATACAGGACCGCAATCCGGTCCGATAGGTTCAATAGCTCATCCAGATCAAGAGATATCAGAAGAACCGCCTTCTTTTTATCCCGCTGTTCAACCAGTCTCCTGTGCACAAATTCAATGGCTCCAACATCAAGTCCGCGCGTTGGTTGTGCTGCGATTAATAGATCAGGGTTGTGATTTACTTCCCGTGCAATAATCACTTTTTGCTGGTTACCGCCAGACAGCGCCCCCGCTTTTACCGATTCATCAGGCGTGCGAATGTCAAATTCAGCAATCAGTCTGGCAGCATGTTCCCGCACCTTTTTATAATTGAGAAAGCCCCGATTGCTGAATTCAGGCTGGTGATAATTTTTCAGCACCATATTTTCTGCGATAGAAAAGTCAAGGATCAGACCTCTTTTCTGACGGTCTTCGGGGATATGCCCGACTCCCCTCTCGGAAATCTTCCGGGGAGATAAATGATGAATCGGCCTGTCCATCAACAGAATCTCACCAGATGCCACGGGTCTCAAACCGGAAATAACATCGATCAGTTCACTCTGGCCATTGCCGTCAACTCCGGCAATGCCGAGAATCTCACCAGCTTTAACTTCAAAACTGATGTCATTCAGTTTTTTAATTCCCCGATTATCATAAGCGGTTACATGTTTGACCGAGAGTACAGGATGTCCCGGTACCGCATCCTTTTTGTCCACTTTGAATTTGACTTCTTTGCCCACCATTTTGGCAGCCAGCTCGTCCGGTGTCGTTTGGCTAACCTCGAGACTGCCATCAATCACTTTACCCCTACGTATGATGGTCACCCTGTCGCAGGTTGCCATAATTTCTTTTAATTTATGGGTGATCAAGAGGATTGTTTTTCCTTCTTTTACAAGGTTTTTAAATATGGTGATCAGTTCCTGTATCTCCTGCGGGGTTAGAACGGCTGTCGGTTCGTCAAAAATGAGAATGTCCGCACCCCTGTATAAGATCTTCAAAATCTCAACGCGTTGCTGCATGCCGACCGATATATCTTTGATTTTGGCGTGGGGATCAACACGCAACCCATATTTTTCTGACAGTTGCTGGATTTCTTCAACTGATTTATTGTAGTCAATGCGCCAGCCCTTCTTTTTGGGTTCTGACCCAAGGATGATGTTCTGGGCCACGGTGAAGGTATCTATCAACATAAAATGTTGATGGACCATGCCGATTCCCAGATCGTTGGCGACATTGGGGTCGGTAATTTCAACCTTCTCACCGCGAATATAAATGTCCCCTTCATCCGGTTGATACAATCCGAAAAGAACATTCATCAAGGTTGATTTGCCCGCACCGTTTTCTCCCAGGAGGGCGTGAATTTCCCCCTGTCTGACTTGCAAATTGACGGCATCATTGGCGACAATACCTGGAAAACGTTTGGTTATGTTTCTCATTTCGATGACTGTTTGCCTTTCCATTTTTTCACCCCCCTGAGTAAATAACAAGGCTAGCTATCACCACTAGCCCTGTTATCCTGTTCATCCTTATGTTTTATTCGGACGGCACCTCGATCTCACCGTCGATGATTTTTTGCTTGTATTCTTCCACTTTTTCCAGGACATCTTCAGGAATGTTGGGGTTCTCTTCTGGTAATCCGACCCCGTTATCAGCAAGTCCGAGGGATCTGATTTCTCCTCCGTTAAACTGACCTTCAATCAAACTTCTCGAAACCTGGTAAACAGCGGTATCGACCCGTTTCATCATCGATGTCAGGGTGATATCATCACCAAAGGTGATCGACTGATCTTTGTCGACCCCGATGACCCAGACTTCTTCACCATTTTTCTTTCGCTCTTTCCCTTCGTTAAAGACACCATCCCCGGTAGAACCGGCTGCATGGAAAATAATATCCGCTCCGTCATTGTAAATGGTGGCTGCAGCCGCTTTACCCTGGTCTGGTGCATTGAAGGCACCTGTGTAGTTAATAATGACTTCTGCATCCGGATTTACGGCTTCTACACCGGCGACAAACCCTTTTTCAAAACGTTTGATAACGGGAATGTCCATACCACCGACGAACCCGATTTTGTCTGTCTTGGTCATCATACCGGCTACAACCCCGACTAAAAAGGAACCTTCATGTTCTTTGAAGGTTACAGAAACGACATTGGGAGCTTCAACCACGGCGTCGATAATTGCCAGTCTGGCTTCCGGGTTTTGATCGGCGACTTCTTTAATGGCGTCTCCCATCATATATCCGATGCCCCAGGTCAGATTCCAGTCATTTTTAACAAACTCATTCAGGTTAGGGACATAGTCAGCATCTTTGTGACTCTCGAGAAATTTGACTTCAGCACCTGTGTCCTCGTTCAACTTCTGAAGCCCTTCCCAGGCACTCTGGTTGAAAGAGTTGTCATGCACACCTCCAATGTCCGTTACCATTCCGATCTGGTAATCAGCACCGATCTGATCGCCACCCGATGTGTTGGATGTACCACATGATGAAAGTACCAGTGATAAAAATAGTACGGAAAGAATGATGGAGATAAAACCTTTTTTAAACATGCCAATGACCCCTTTCATCATTAAATGTAGATTATGGTAAGGATAATAATCCCATATTTACTATAATAGATATACACATAATTGGAAAGATGTTATTTTTATACATTTTATTTTATATTTTTACATTATCAAAAAAAGGACTATTCCCAATCAGGAATAGTCACTGAAAATTTGATATTTATACAAAAGCCTTTAATCATATCGACGAATGAAATAAGCGTTTCCAACCCCAAAGGATTATAGAATGCACCATGTCACGGCCAGATCCCTAGAAGTTTGGGTTTCCAAATTTGCCTGTTTGAAAATCTTCATATGCCTGGCTTATTTCCTGTCTCGTATTCATGACAAATGGACCATACTGAACCATAGGTTCATTAATCGGTTCTCCGCTTAATACTAATACCATTGCTGAATCAGTCAATCCTTCAATGAGAATTCTGCCTTCTTCATTTTTAAACAGAACAAAATCAGTTTCAGAACGATCCTGCGTCTGATTAATTCTCACTTTACCCTGTAGAACCAAAACGGCCGAATTAAAAGTGACTGGTAACGTCAATTGAGCCTGGCCATTCAAATTAAAATTGATATCAAACAAATGGAGCGGGGTAAACGTTTCAGCTGGCCCTTTAACACCTTCATATTCACCGGCTATGACACGTACTACGCCACCTTGATTCGGCAGTTCCACTTTACCCATTTGATCGCTTAAAAGCGTTTGATATTTGGGTGTTGTCATTTTATACGCTTTTGGCAGGTTTACCCATAATTGAATCATGTGCAGAATACCGCCACGCTCAGAAAACGATTTTTCGTGGTATTCCTTATGTAGCACACCTGATCCGGCAGTCATCCATTGGACATCTCCCGGCCCTATAATACCATGATTACCGGCATTATCATGATGTTCAACATATCCGTCATAAGCTATCGTTACCGTTTCAAAACCTCGATGAGGATGTGCTCCTACCCCTCGCTGTGTCGCACTTGCGGGAAATTCATACGGAGAATTATAATCCAACAGGATAAATGGACTTATTCGTTGAGATAAGTTGTTTCCGGATGGAAAATAATTTGACACCCTAAAACCGTCACCCACCATTGAAAACGACGATCCTTTAAAAGTGGCCTCAATCGATCGGAAATTTGACATATTGTTCACTCCATCCTACATGATATCGTTTATTTTAAATGAATTATTTTTCATTATGCAATTGTAATGATCTACAAACCAGCCCTTTCCAAAAACAAACGGGTGGCAGGCAGTCCCCCTTACGTTGTACTGACACGAAAACAAAAAAAGACTATCCCTGTCAGGAATAGTCAGTGAATGTTCAGTATGTAATGGTGCCGAAGGTGGGAGTCGAACCCACACTCCAAAAAGGAACACGATTTTGAGTCGTGCGCGTCTGCCAATTCCGCCACTTCGGCATTTAAAATGGCGTGCCCGGAGAGACTCGAACTCCCAACCTTCTGATTCGTAGTCAGACACTCTATCCAGTTGAGCTACGGGCACGTATGCAATTATTCGAATGGTGCCGAGGACCGGACTTGAACCGGTACGGTGGTCACCCACCGCAGGATTTTAAGTCCTGTGCGTCTGCCAATTCCGCCA
>JACDOE010000006.1 GCA_017656255.1 Bacillaceae bacterium | reverse complement strand
CTCAAATTCATTGAACGAGGATCTTTCAGGCGTTCTTCTGTTCAGTTTTCAAGGTACTTCTCAAACCGGAAATTCAGCGTCGCATCGTTTTCAGCGACATTTATCAATATATCATATCCGGATTGCTTCAGTCAACAAGTTATTTTTTCCAAAATCGCTCGTAAAGCCTTTAGTAAAGCGGCTTTCGAACAGCGACGTTTAATAGATTAACACAATTTTTGAAGAGAATCAACAGCCAAATTACACCTTTTTTACTTTTTTTATTTCTGGTCTAACACCTTTTGAATCCAATCCGGCGGACAATCACCCTTAACTTACCTTTACCTTAACCTTTCTTTATTATGTTATAATGGGCATAACATCATCCATTAAGAATTGAAAGGTGTGAATCATGGATAACGATTTTATTCGGGTCAAGTCGCTTGAAGGTGAGCTTAAACTCTCACAGGTCAAACGTCGTCTTGGATGTACCGTTACTACTAAGGAAATCGTGTTACAAAAACCGCATCACTCCTATCACATAAAATTTGAAGATATCCTGGGTATTATCCCCGTTGAATTAGACGCGAAACAGATGGTCTTCCATCATCAGGATGAACGTGTCATCGCCACTTTCGGTTCTCATTATTATCGAATATCGGCAAACAAAATAATGATTTATAATCAAAGCGGAAAATTCGAACGGGGACAAACCGATTTGATTGTTCCCCTGTCCAAAAAGTTCATGGAATATGTCTCGGCATACAGTAAACTGACTCGGATCACGTAACAACATCACTCATTTTCGAGTGATGTTTTGTTTATTTGATCCCTGCAATACATATAGAAAGGATTGCCGCTATGTTTTTTCAAGTCATTATGCCCGTCTTTCTTATTTTTTTAACTGGTTTTACAGCGCAAAAACTTTTGCAACTTCACATCAAGTCCATTTCAACACTTGCCCTGTATATTCTGGTACCGGCCCTGGTTTTCAAAACATTCTACCGTACGGAATTTGATCTGACTTATCTCTATATTGCCATTTACAGTTTGTTGTTGACTGTGATTCTGATTGTGATCGTGCAGGTCATCAGCCGTCTGAAGAAATATCCCCCGTCAACCGAGACGGCCCTTATTTTGTCGACCGGTTTTATGAATAATGGTAATTACGGGGCGCCGGTCATTCTTTTTGCCTTTGGTGAAACCGGTTTTCGGTATGCCATTGCGATCATGATCCTGCATACCATCGTCATGAGTACGATCGGTATTTATTACGCCGCACGGGGCAAATACAGTGTGAAAAATGCCCTGCGCTCTGTGATGAAAATGCCGATTATGCACGCTTTGATCATCGCGCTGATCTGGCAAAAATTCCAGATCCCCCTTCCGCAGAACTTTGAAAAAATTATTGACATGGTTGGGAATGCTGCCATTCCAACAATTATGCTTGTTCTGGGGATGCAACTGGCGGAAATCAAATTGAAAAACATCAGATGGCCTGAATTAAATTTGGCCATATTCTTGCGTCTGATCATGTCCCCGCTGATTGCTGCCGGGCTGGTCTGGATACTTCCGGTTGAAACCCTGCTGGGAAAAGTGATGATCGTGGAAGCCGCCATGCCTGCCTCAGCTATCATGACCTTATATGCACTGCAATATGAAAGTGATCCCGACCTGGTTTCAACCATAACATTTGTCGGAACCATTCTGAGTGCGTTAACTTTGACCCTATTGCTAAACTTTATTCAATAGATGGTCCGCCTAACCATGAATGAAAATGGGAATTCATAAGCAAACTAACCATGAATGCCTATAACTGTTCAAGGAGGATGTTTGCTTACATGGGCCTGCTCAATAAAATGATGTTCAGCGGAATGGTCGGTTACATGATTGGAACAAGGCAATTTAACCAACAAAATCAGGAGGATGCCGAATTTGCATTTGAACCGGGGACCATAACACCCAACACTGTTTTTGATTCCAACCGGGACATCACACAATCAGATCATGACTCGGCGATCCATCCCTCCTCTATTGTAAAAGGGGATATCGAGATGGGAAACGGGGTGCAGATCGGCGCCTTCTGTTCACTTCACGGTGAAAATGGCAATGGCATCTATGTCGGCACCAGCAGCGTCATTCAGGACGGTGTCATCATCGAAGGATTTGCCAGCTTATCCCCCACGTTTAATGAGCATACAGATCAAGATCCCTCAAAACATTCCCGTTTTCGCGTCTATATTGAGGATGAAACCTTTATCTCCTATCAGGCGCAGATACAGGGGCCGGTACGTATCGGAAGACAGGCTTACATCGGTCCTCAGGCCCTGGTATCCAACAGTGATATCGGCGAGCGGGCCATCATTGCACCGGGGGCAAACGTGATCGGTGTCAGAATTGAACCGAATCGTCTGGTTCCTGCAGGTGTCACCATTGCAAGCCAGGAAAGCGCGGACAATCTGCCACCGATTACCTCTTCGGATGTCACGGAAGACATTTAGGCCTTACCACCATCTCCTTTTCTAAGTAAGGCCCCCCTTTCCTTATTTCAAACAAACCCCTTCCCTCCCCAACCATTATCTAAAAATTTAGTCAAAAGACTATACAAACGCCATAGAGATTGATATATTAATAAACAATTTCATATGGAAGGGAAGGATGAGAACGGGTATGATCATTGAACCATCCAGAACAATGAAACGATTGCCGGAACAGTTTTTTTCCAGACTGGTTTCCAGAGCGAATCAATATATCAAAGCCGGGTACGACGTGATCAACCTGGGTCAGGGGGACCCGGATCTCCCCACACCTCCCCATATCGTGAAATCTCTGCAACAGGCTGCGGAAAATCCGGTTCATCACCGTTATCCCCCTTTTACCGGGTTGCCTGAATTAAAAGAAGCTGTTGCTTCCTGGTATAAAAAGGAGCAGGGGGTAGAACTTGAACCTGAACAGGAAGTGGCCATTCTGTTCGGAGCGAAAGCCGGGCTGGTGGAAATATCCCAGGTCCTGCTCAACCCCGGCGATGTGGCACTCGTCCCCGATCCCGGCTATCCGGATTACTGGTCCGGGATTGCCATTGCAGAGGCCGAGATGGTTCCGATGCCTTTGCTGGAGGATAACGCCTATCTTCCGGATCTGGAACGCATCACATCAGAACAGCGCAGGCGGGCCAAACTAATGTTTCTCAATTATCCGGCCAACCCGACCGGGGCCTGTGCGGAACCCGCCTTTTTTGACGATGTGATCCGTTTTGCTGAAGAAAATAATATTGTGGTTGCTCATGACTTTGCCTATGGGGCCATCGGGTTCGACAACCGGAAGCCTGCAAGCTTTCTCACCCGTCCGGGAGCAAAAGAAGTAGGTGTGGAATTTTACACCATGTCTAAAACCTATAATATGGCGGGGTGGCGAGTGGCATTTGCCGTTGGAAACCGCGATGTCATCCGGCTGATTGAACAGATTCAGGATCATTACCACTGCAGTATTTTCGGTGCCCTGCAGGAAGCCTCGATTACAGCTCTGACTGCTCCACAGGATTGTGTCAGGGAACTGGTTGATACGTATGAATCTCGCCGCAATGCCTTTTACGAAGAACTGGATCGGATCGGATGGAAGAAATCACGGCGGTCAAAAGGGTCCTTCTTCGTGTGGGTACCGGTACCGGACGGTACGACGACTTCAACCGAATTCGCCAATCGGCTTGTGGAAGAAGCCCATGTGGTCGTCGCCCCCGGTGTCGGGTTTGGCGAACACGGTGAGGGCTATATCCGCATCGGCCTGCTGGATAAGGAAGAGCGGATACGGGAAGCCGTCCGCCGCATGGGGAGCCTGTAATCCATTAATAAAGGCCTGAGCGCTGACAATCACGCGAAATCAGCAGCTCAGGCCTTTTTTTATATTCATTACGAATACAGGATGATCAGCGCCAGCCCCAGTGCCCAGCAATAGAGCGAAAAATAGATCAGTTTTCCTCTCTCCAGAATGCCTTTAAACAGGTAATACCCCACCATGGTCATGAAAAACGAAGCGATGAACATGACCAGGTAGGCCCCGATATTCTCGAGAAACAGCGGATGAGTCAGTAGTTCTTCCGCCCCGAGGACCATCGTGCCAAACCCGATCGGCAGGTACAGAAGAAACGAATAACGAAAGGCGGTCTCCCGATTTAGTCCGGCATAAAGAGCGGTGACAACCGTCGAACCTGAACGGGAAATCCCGGGAATCAGCGCCAGTGTTCCCTGCACTACCCCCACCAGCAGGGCATCCTTCCAGGTCATCTGCTCGGCATCCTTTCTCCCTTTCAGCCGCCTGACAAAAAACAGGAACAGCCCGGTCACGATCAGGGCGATCCCGATGGCCGTCATACTGCTTAAATATTGATCGATGATGTCTTTCATGGTAAAGCCGGTGAAGACCGCCGGCACAGTTCCGAGAATGACGAACCATCCCATGCGAAACGACTGACGTTCGCGACGGTCCCGTTTGAATAAATACTTAAAAAAACCTTTGACGATGTTCATCACGTCTTTTCGTGTCAGCCAGAGAATCGCCAGAAATGAGGCGAAGTTGAGAAAGACCTCAAAAATGATTCCCGGCGTCTCCACCTCCATAAAAAAAGAAGCTATTTTCGTTTGTGCACTTGACGAGACAGGAATCGGCTCTCCGATTCCCTGAATGATACCGAGTATAATCGCTTCCAACCAGTCCATGATGTCGATTCTCCCCTGTCAGGTTCTTTTTTGATATATCACACGTATAAAGGCCGCGGCCCGAATCACGATGACGATGCCGGCGATGATCAGAAAATCATCCAGCCCGTGCGGTGATCCCTTGATCCCTCTCACATAGGTGACGGCGTGGAATATCACAAGCGTGAACACCATGACATTGAACCCGTGGATGCGCCGCCAGGTTGCAGGTCCAAGTCTATCTCTCGCACGATCGGAGGAAGTCAGCCACATCATCATCAGAAACAGAAAGGCAACAAGTCCGAGATAATTGGCGGTTCCGGACAGGTTATAAAGGATTGAAACACCCCCATTATAACCCTGATTGAGAAAAAGGGACAGCCACCCCTGCATGTTGGATGAATAGGAATCCGCGATGAAAAAAAACGACTCCCCTTTCTCCACATAAGCGATCACCGTTGCCACGTGCAGAATGGCCAGTACCCCGCTCCAGATTCCAATATCCCGTCTTCTTTTCAACAGGTATGATGTCCATGACGCCGGAATCAAACGATGCAGCGGCCCCACCACAAGGGTCAGGGAGACAAACACAAAAGCGAGGTAGCCCAGAATCATGCTCCAGGACTGCAGACTGGAAAAATGGGCGAAATCCCCCTTCAGCCAAAGCCAGCCCACCCAGCTTATCAGAATCATCACTATGTAAAATATGATTCGACTCAACTTGATCATACCTGTCCCCTCCTTCTCAATACTTTTATGACAGCATTGATCATTTCATGACAGGGACGATTTCTTTTCCTTACCGAGAATGGCCCGTAATACCAGCTTCTCCCACGTTGTCCACGGAATGATTTTCTTGAAAAAACGGCCCTGTTTCACGCCGTTTCCAATGGGATAGCGTAAGCGGGGTTTTTTTACCGTCGCAGTATAAACCACCAGTCGGGCCACTTCCCGGGGATCACCGAAATGATCCCGGTTCTTGTCCAGATGTTGCTGAATGCTGTGCATCCAGCTTCTGTAGGGAGACGATGAGCTATTCATCTCTTCTACCATCTGAAGTCCTTTGTTCCAGATGTCGGTACCGTAAGAGCCGGGCTCGATTAAAATGACATCAATCCCGAAGGGCTTCATTTCCAGTCGCAGACTCTCGCTGAACCCTTCAACGGCGAATTTGGACGAGACATAGGGAGCCAGTCCGGGAAAACCAACCAGTCCGCTGATACTGCTCATGCTAATGATTCGCCCCTGCCCCGCTTTTCTCATATATGGCAGAACCGCTCTGGTAACCGCAACCAGCCCAAAAAAGTTGGTCTCAAACTGGTTGCGCCAGTCTTCCATACTGAGTTCTTCCGTAAATCCGCCGGCGGCATATCCGGCGTTATTAAGCAATACATCAATTCGACCAAACTGCTCCACCCATTTATGTACCTGATCCGGTATCGGGTCGATATCCGTGACATCGAGACAGTCGATTGTGATCCGATCCCGGACACCCTGCTCCTCTGCCGTTTGCAGGAGGTTGTCCTGCTTCTCGAGATCACGCATGGTGGCGATGACACGGAAACCGGCTTTCGCCAGATAGACGGACGACCATAATCCGAAGCCGCTTGATGACCCGGTGACGACAGCGACGGGTTGATGTTCCATATCTCCACCCCTTTTTGCCCAGTATATCATGGAAATATGAAATTTTCAGATAATAAATACACATTTGCCAGATTTCATGTTACAATGTTGAGAAAAATTATTCTGCACTGGAGGAGAAACCATGCGTAGTGACATGATTAAGAAAGGGTTCGATCGGGCCCCTCACCGGAGCCTGCTGCGAGCAACCGGTGTCAAGGAAGAAGATTTTAACAAACCGTTTATCGCTATATGCAATTCATATATCGACATTATTCCCGGACATGTTCATCTGCAAGAGTTTGGAAAACTGGTCAAAGAAGCCGTAAGAGAAGCCGGCGGCGTACCGTTTGAATTCAATACCATCGGCGTCGATGACGGGATCGCCATGGGCCACATCGGCATGCGTTATTCCCTGCCCAGCCGTGAAATTATTGCAGACAGCCTGGAGACAGTGGTTTCCGCACACTGGTTCGATGGATTGATCTGCATTCCCAACTGTGACAAAATCACCCCCGGTATGATGATGGGCGCACTACGCGTCAACATCCCAACGGTGATGGTGAGCGGCGGCCCGATGGCAGCCGGAAGAACCAGTGATGGCAAAGCCATTTCACTCGCCTCGGTGTTTGAAGGCGTGGGAGCTTATCAATCTGGTAAAATCGATGACTCCCATCTGCAGGAACTGGAACAGTTCGGATGTCCTACCTGTGGTTCCTGCTCGGGTATGTTCACCGCCAACTCCATGAACTGTCTGGCCGAAGCCATTGGGCTAGCACTTCCCGGAAACGGCACGATCCTGGCTACGTCAGAAGAACGCAGAGAACTGGTGAAAAAGGCTGCCAAACAGATCATGCATTTGATCGAAAAGGATATCAAACCGCGGGACATCGTCAATGAAAAAGCGATTGACAATGCTTTTGCGTTGGACATGGCCATGGGCGGATCGACCAACACCGTTCTCCACACACTGGCTCTGGCCAATGAAGCCGGCCTGGATTATCCGCTGGAACGCATTAACCAGGTTGCTGAACGGGTGCCCCACCTTTCCAAGGTAAGTCCCGCCTCCGACTATCATATTGAAGACGTGGACCGGGCCGGAGGCGTCAGTGCGATTCTGAAAGAATTGAGCAAAAAAGAAGGCGCCATTCATCTGGACAATATCACGGTAACCGGCAAAACCCTGCGTGAAAACATCGCGGATGCTGAAATTAAAGATACGGATGTAATTCGTCCCCTGGACAATCCTCACAGCCAAAAGGGAGGGCTTGCGGTATTGTTCGGAAACCTGGCACCTGAAGGGGCCATTATCAAGTCCGGTGCTGTTGATCCTTCCATCAAACGCCACCAGGGGCCGGCCATCTGTTTTGACTCCCAGGAAGAAGCACTGGAGGGAATCGCCGGTGGCAAAGTCAAAGAAGGACATGTGGTTGTGATCCGTTACGAAGGACCAAAAGGAGGTCCCGGAATGCCGGAAATGCTGGCACCCACTTCGCAGATTGTCGGAATGGGACTGGGAACCAGCGTCGCCTTGATTACAGACGGTCGTTTCTCGGGTGCATCGCGTGGAATCAGTGTCGGGCATATCTCCCCTGAAGCGGCGGAAGGCGGCCCGATCGCCTTTATCGAAGACGGCGATCAAGTGCTGATCGATATTGAAGAAAGAAAACTGGAGTTGCTCATCTCACCTGAAGAACTGGAACAACGCCGTAAAAAGTGGAAAGGGTTCGAACCGAAAGTCAAAACGGGATACCTCGCCCGCTATTCCAAACTGGTGACTTCCGCAAGTACCGGCGGAATCATGAAAATCGATTAAAACCACTTCAGACAATAAGGTCAGGGATGCCGGCATGCGGCATCCCTCTTTTAAGTCATTTTTGTGAAAGCCGGGTTTCAGGCTGTCAAAGGGGGATCATACCTTGCGCTCATCTTATATGTTACTAATCTATGCCACGCTTTTCTGGGCGGGGAATTTTACATTCGGCAAGGCACTGGTGGAATATGTGCCGCCTGTTACGCTATCTCTCATGAGATGGAGTCTGTCCTTTGCTGTATTTTTCCCCTTTGCCTGGAAAGAATTGAAGGCCAACCACCGGGTTCTTCGCACGGAATGGAAGACTCTGCTTCTGTTATCGTTTACCGGTCTGGCAACCTTCAATTCGCTTACATATGTATCCGTACAATATACCAGCTCGATTAATGCCGCCCTGATGAATTCCTTTACACCGGTACTGGTTGCCATCCTGTCCTTTATTTTTCTTCAGGACAGGCTCCGTTACCAGCAGTGGATCGGCATCCTGATTTCTTTTGCCGGTGTGACCTGGATCATCACTGACGGGAACATCCGCCATCTCCTTACACTTCATTTCAACAAAGGGGATCTGATCATGAGTGTCGCGATCCTGTCGTGGGCAATTTATTCCCTGACGATGAAGAAATATGGATCCCGTCTTCCCCAGAAAGCAGCTTTTCTTGTGACCATCGGGATAGCCATTGTGATACTGTTTCCGTTTGCAACATGGGAAACGCTGGTTCGGGAAAGCTGGAGCATTCCGACATTACACTGGCTTTCTGTGATCTATGTGGGCGTTTTTCCTTCCGTGATCTCCTTTATCTGCTGGAATAAAGCAGTCATCGATGTCGGCCCGTCAAAAGCCTCCACATATCTGCATTTGATCGTGGTGTTTGCTTCTCTGTTCGGGGTGCTGTTTTTGGGAGAAAAAATCGTGATGTCGCAAATTATGGGTGGGCTGTTTGTGATTACCGGGGTTTATCTCGTTTCCATGCAAAAAATGAAACCCCTGTCTTTGAACGAGACAAAACGTCAATAATAGATTACCCTACCAGTTCCTCGGGTTTATTAAAGCCTGTTTTTTGAACATCTTTGATCTTACCGCTGTCCAGCTCAATTTTCAGATCAAAGCGAACATGTTGAAACAGGCATTGCCATAAATAATAAATGATTTCCTCAATCATGTCCTCGACGGCTTCCCGGGGCACCTTCCCTCTCTTCTGGTGCTTCAGACTGATCTGGTCATCGTTGATCCGCTGAATACGGGAATTGGCCACTTCTACAATCAAGACCCCCTTGAAAATCGTGGACACTTTTCTCCGAATCGCTTCACTTACCAGTTCCAGATGCTCAACTAACCTCTGATGTTCTTCATTTGTTCTAGAAATCATGTCAGTCCTCCTTGTACACACTTGATATGAAATTTTTTCAATTGTTAAACATTTTAGCATAAATTTGCTTATTTAATAAATAATTTGCTGAATATTTACTAATATTGTCATATATTATCGTCAATTGTTTTTTTGGAAGAGGTATTTATTATTGTAACATGTTGAAGTGTTTCCCTTCCGGTCAAATAGTTGCAACCTGGCACCGTATTTTTTTTAAAACAATTTATTTATTTTTGCAGGGATTGGCTGCTTTTTGCTCGTCTATATGAATGGATACGGAGAGGAGGGACGATTTTTGATAGAAAAATGGATTGATGAGATCCGGCAGGGAAACCGGGATGCTTTTGTCAACATTGTGTCCCGGTACCAGTCCTATATTTTCAACATCATCTATCCCATCGTACAAAATCAGAAAGATACAGAAGATATCGCACAGGAAACCTTCATCCAGGTTTATCGTTCCCTCTCCCATTACAGGGGCAATGGTTTTAAAACGTGGATTGCCCGCATCGCCGTCCGAAAGGCGATCGACTGGAAACGAAAGAATCAAAAAGGGAATCTGACTCTGTATCAGGATCTTGATCAGGAGTTAAAAGAACCGTCCTTGTCCCCGGACGATGGTCTGGAACAAAAAGAAGAAGTGGAAGCCCTGCTGAACAAACTCCCCCCTCCTTACCGGAGAACGGTTCAGCTATATTATCTGGAAGACAGAACGTATCAGGAAATTGCCGAAGCGGAAGGCGTATCGGTCAAAACGATAGAGTCCCGGCTCTACAGGGCCAAAAAAATGTTGCGGGATGACGGAAAGGAGGAGCTTCCATGACCCGTTGTTTTCAGGAGCCCGACTGGAAGGATTATGTGGCCGGACAGACAGATCCACGGATCAGTCGCATAATGGAAGAACACCTGCTGGAATGCGATGCGTGTCTCAGCCGGTATACAACACTCTGCGAACAGAACCCGGCGTCAGAACCTCCCGTTTCTTTTGCGGAGCAGGTGATGGAATCCGTCCGGGAGATAGATAAACCAGTACCTCAGGCTACAAGATCTTCTGTCTTTGCTTCAACCCGGAAAAAATTGATTCTTCACTATACGATTGCCGCTTCCATCACTATTTTGCTGACGTCAACCGGTCTGTTTCATGACATGGTCAAAACCGTTCAGGCCACAGAAAATACGTTGACGATCAATCTGGATGATCAAAAAAGCAATCTGTCCCGTACTTATGGTTGGACCAATCAGTTAATGGACCAGACATTGTCCGTTTTCGATTTCATAAAAGAAAAAGATTGACTGGAATAAAAGGAGGATCGCAATGATGAAAAAGAAAAGCCGTTTTCTCACGTTTTGCCTGTCGTTTGTACCCGGACTCGGTCATTTGTATCTCGGTTTGATGAACCGCGGGACGCAATTTATGGTCATGTTTTTTGCAGCCCTGTCCATTATTTTTTTCCTGTATGAGACCGCGATTGACAATTCTTTTGCTGTGTTCTTTTTTATGGCACTCCCGGTGATCTGGTTTTACAGCCTGTTTGATTCGATGAATATGGTCAATCGGATGAAGTATTCCGATGGAGACATCGAAGACACGAGTGTCTTGTCCGATGACTTTCTCGATGCGGGAAATAAGAAGAATAAATTATGGACACTGATTCTGTCGTTTATTCCCGGACTCGGCCATATGTATCTGGGCCTGACTCATCGGGGATTACAGATCATGGCCGGTTTTTTTCTGTCGCTGTTTTTAATGGATTATCTGCGAATCAGCCTCTTTTTCTTCGCCCTGCCACTGTTCTGGTTCTACGGGCTGTTTGATGCCCTGCAATATTATAACCGGCTGGACCAGGACGGCGAGGTGGCGGATGAACCGTTTGTGTCTCAGTCTGTGTTCATTAAGCGACAAAAATGGATCGGGTACGGCTTAATCCTGATCGGTGTGATTGCCATTGCCGATCGCATTTTGATTCCTTACCTGGAGCCCTGGCTCAACCTGCCGCTCCGATCTCATTTGCAGACTATCATTGTGTCGGCGATTTTAGTGCTGGTGGGACTCCGCCTGATAGCCGGAAAAAAGGTCCCTTCGGAAGTAAAGGGGGATAAAAAATGAAACGAACCTGGCGTGTGGGTTCCATCTCAATGGGAATGCTCCTGATTATGCTGGGGATCGCTCTGTTCTGGGGCAATTTCAGTGATCCTCATGCTGCGGTCAGGTTTGTGATAAACGGGTGGCCGATTGTTTTGATCATCCTTGGGGTTGAGGTGTTATGGCAGACCTATTTTGCCGGTGAAAACAGTCCGAAGATCAAATATGATGTGATGAGCATTCTGATGATCTTTGTGATCGGATCGGTCAGTCTGGTCTTCTATTCAATCCAGTCTGTCGGGTTGCTGGATAAAGTAGAGGCTGCCATCAACACACAGGACTATGTGGTGGAAATACCTGAACAAACGGTTTCGCTGTCTCCGGAGATCAAGCGGGTCGTGATCACGAGTAGCCGAAACGGAGCGGTGACCGTTGAAAGTACGTCTGAAGACCGGATTTCCGTGATGGAACAGGTGACGGTTTCGTCCGGATCCGAGTCCGAGGAAGAATTAGCATCCCTGGTCCGGCAGCAAGGCATGTCCGAGCATCAGGTTGGCGATACACTTTATTTACAGTTTGGCGCCTTTCCTCGCTTTGACGACTTGTATCAGCAGAGGGTGTGGAAATCGGATATGATTCTGGTGTTACCGGATGATGTGGAAGTGGAGATGAAAACGGATCAGCAGGTGCATGTCAATCTGCGCGGGTTGCAAAACAAGTGGCGAATCGTGTCTGATCAATATAGGTTACGTGCGACCCTGGGGGGGAGAGTCTGATGTGAAGGTGACAGCGGTGACGCTTGATCCTTCCGGTCGGATCGGCGGAAATGTTAACTGGACATTTGCTGATGAAACGGATGGAGAGCGTTTTGAACGGCGTGCGGTGTTTCAATCGGGAGACGGGACTTATCCCCTGTATTTGTCGGCTCAGCATCAGGTTGTGGTGGAGATAGATTAGATAGTGGAATTGCTGGCGACCGAGAGGTCGCCATCTATTTTTAGTTTTCCTCATCACGGAATTACTTGAAGCCCAGACTTTTTGTGTTACATCCGTTTGTCAAATAAGAATTGTCTTCTTTTTTTATGGCCAGTCCCCGGTTAAATTCAGCCAGGTGTTCTTTTAGATCTTCCATCATGGTATCTATACACCTCACTTGCGTTTACAACTTTGTTATGAATCATATCATAGATTGGTTGATTAAACAGCTTTTTCTGGTTAAGAAAGTCGAGTGCAAACGGCAAGAAGTGTACAAAATAGACGCCAAGTGGTTGACTGGCGTCGTGACACAGTGACGTTCCTCAAAACGGCAATTCATCCTCAGTAATGTTAAGAGTTGCCTCTTTTCTCTCTAATAGAATGTCCGTATCTTCCCATCTATCTTGAGGTTTGAGCTTTCCAGAATCATCAAATAATTCTTTTGAGACCTTTAATAACTGCTCTTCTACAGTAAATGGATCATTGTCCTCCCGTGAGAATTCATAATAGTCACTGAAAGGGTCATCATCCTTCATCTCAAAATTATAATCGTAAAGAAAATCTTTTAATTCCTCAATGTTTGAAAATAAAATACGATGTTTTATTCCCAGAAGGTTTTTCATTTTATAAAGTGCAGGATGATTAATAAACATTATATCTTTGATTGCATCTTGCTGATTTTCATGGTGTTTACTTTCTAAACTTACAATTTGTTGAAGTGTATTAACAATATTTTTTAATGATTGAACCATTTCAAACTGAGGCCTTTCCGATTCTTCTTGAAGCAGTCTATGGAATAATCCTGCAAATTGTTCACGAAGTATGTGTATAATTTCTTGAGGAGAATTAAATTCAAATATTGAATTATTTTTTGGTAATTTTTCTAATTCATCGATAAATTCATATACCCTTTTATCATCTACATAACGATAATTAATATTTTCACTGTTTTTATTTAATTTGTATGTTTCATACTCTGCTTTTACATTTTTTTCAACAAATATGTAAATTTGTTTTCCCATTGAATACGCTTGTCTTAATTCTTTTTGAGTAATTGAGTTACCGTTATCTTTCGATTCAGTACCATAACGACCACCAACAATTGATACTACAATGTCACAAAGCTGGATTTCTTTATAACAATAATCCTCTGGAGACTCCTGTCTACCATACGGAACTTGTCCACGTTCAAACAGGACAGGTTCATATCCTAAATCCTTAATAAATCTTGCTAACTCTTCTCTAGTATATTTTAAATCATAGAAAGTTGAACTTATAAATATTCTAGGTTTAGCCATAGCTGTACCTCCTTCAAATAGAAAAATTCGACATATTTAAACTTGATCCTGCATATTTTCACAATAAATAGTCTAACCCAGCGCTTGCTTTACTAGCGATCTTTTTTTGAATCCCTTACCGTTTCTTCTCGTTCTTCCACACTTTTATATAAATTTACGACCGGTCTTTCTTAAAATCTTAAAGTTTTCTTATCCATTATCGAGCTAATAATAAGATTTCATTACCGGTGTCACTGAACATCTCCCTGTAAAACCGCCTTTTCTATACGTTTATGTTTACTTTTTATAGAAAAAACCTCCCGTGATTCTATTATAAAATTGAATCCTCAAGAGGTCTTATGAGTCTGTCTGTATTTAGTAAATATGGGAAGGGGTCACACGTCATTCCCTACTTATTTAGTATCAGAATGTGTACCTCCGTGATGTCAGTGAATACATTCACCGTCTGACAAACGTTGAAATGAAGCAATTCTTATAGAAATGGCGCCCCAGGATGGATACCTTCCCCTTCGCCGTTTTCATCGGCTCGGCTCCGGGAATCCAACATCGGCTCCGTACGGGCTCCGCCCTAGCCTCGCCGTGTTTCCACCGAACCCCACACTCTCTCCTGCGGAGAGGGGGTTCGAATCCCTGCTTTTCTTTGGGCATAAAATTAACGCCAGTGGTCGACTGGCGTTTGTTATATGTACTGGCGTCCCAGGAGGGATACCTTCCCCTTCGCCGATTTCATCGGCTCGGCTCCGGAATCCAACATCGGCTCCGTACGGGCTCCGCCCTATCCTCGCCGTGTTTCCACCGAACCCCACACTCTCTCCTGCGGAGAGGGGGTTCGAATCCCTGCTTTTCTTTGGGCATAAAATTAACGCCAGTGGTCGACTGGCGTTTGTTATATGTACTGGCGTCCCAGGAGGGATACCTTCCCCTTCGCCGATTTCATCGGCTCGGCTCCGGAATCCAACATCGGCTCCGTACGGGCTCCGCCCTATCCTCGCCGTGTTTCCACCGAACCCCACACTCTCTCCTGCGGAGAGGGGGTTCGAATCCCTGCTTTTCTTTGGGCATAAAATTAACGCCAGTGGTCGACTGGCGTTTGTTATATGTACTGGCGTCCCAGGAGGGATTCGAACCCCCGACACACGGCTTAGAAGGCCGTTGCTCTATCCAGCTGAGCTACTGGGACAGGTCTCTTCTCTTTGCCTGTTTAAGCCGTTTGCTATTTAGTTTATACGTTAATAAGAGCACTCTTCGAGCGATGCATAATTCGAATTAAGTAGCACCCTTCGGGCACTAAGATGTTCTTCGAGCGAGGATGTTTATTCAGCGTAGTACTCAGAACAATTAATGGAGCGGGTGAAGGGAATCGAACCCTCGCATTCGGCTTGGAAGGCCGATGTTCTACCACTGAACTACACCCGCACCTCATTTTGACGACAAAAAAGAGTATAACGCATTCAATTTAAAAAATCAAGTGGTTGTTTATGGATTTTCCCTTAGCATGTAAACCCCGCCCTGACTCTTGATCTGACGCAGCTCAGGTGTAAAGAAACGCACTTTAATCTGCACCCGCTCCCCCTTCTCCCTGACCCGATCCAGAATCGCAAAAGACGGTGTGCTGTATTTACGGGGTTGGGCAAGGCTCCCGGGGTTAACAAACAATTTTCCTCTGTTCACCCCGCTGGTCATCACGTGCGTATGGCCGAACAGGACAATGTCGGCGTTGGTCTCTTCTGCCCGATACTGTAGATTCATCGCCGTTCTTTTTACATTCAACCTGTGTCCATGAACCACCAAAACGCGTAAATCATCCCATTCGACAATCTGTTCTTCCGGCACGGAATCATCAAAGTCGCAATTCCCCCTCACCTGCACCATACGGCGAAAAGGATCCTGCGACCGGTCACACACAAAATCACCACAGTGAATCAAATGATCAAACTTTTTGCGTGACGTCACCTTTTCCACAAGCTTGCGGACTTCCTCCGTCATCCCGTGAGTATCACTCATCACCAGAAGACTCATTTGAGGACCTCTCCTTTTTTATGTGATCGCTTTACAGATTGTAAACCGCCACCAGTTTATTTCTCATCTTTTCCAGCGCTTTCCCGCGGTGGCTGATCCGGTTTTTCTCTTCCGTCGTCAATTCAGCCATCGTCTTCTCAAGTTCAGGCAGGAAAAACAGGGGATCATAGCCGAATCCGCCGTCTCCGGTTGGTTCCGCCAGAATATGCCCTTCACAGGTGCCTTCGGTTACCAGAGTATCCTCCCCTGGAACCGCCAGGGCAATCACCGAACGGAAGCGGGCGGTTCGTTCGCCATAAGGAATGTCACGAATCAGGCTGATCAACTTCCGGTTATTGGCTTCATCATCCGCATCGGGTCCCGCAAAACGGGCGGAGTAGACACCGGGACGCCCGCCCAGGGCATCCACTTCCAACCCGGAATCATCCGCCAGACAGGGCTTGTTCAAATAGGCGCAGATGGTCTCTGCTTTTTTGATGGCATTTTCCTGAAAAGTCTCCCTATCTTCCACCACCTCGGGCGCATCCGGATATTCAGAAAGGCTTTCAACCTGAATCCCGAGAGGTGACAGCCACTTTTTAATTTCTTTCACTTTCCCCTGATTGCGTGTTGCCAGAACGATGGTTTGCCACTTAAACACGATCCTGTTCCTCCACTTGTTCCACAGCTTGTTCGCCGGTTTCACCGGTTGCATCCTGATCCGCTTTTAGATCAATTTTTTCGGCGAGATCTCCGATCACGTCCCGCTGAATGCTGATCAATTCCTGAATCCCTTTTTGACCGAGAGATAAAAGGGTCGTTAGTTCCTCCGGTGAGAATGGCGCCTCTTCACCTGTTCCCTGTACTTCAACGAATTTACCTTTGCCTGTCATCACGATATTCATATCGACGCGTGCCTGTGAATCCTCAACATAATTCAGGTCGAGAACAGGCTGTCCATCAATAATGCCAACACTGGTGGCCGCCAGAAAATCTTTTACCGGCAACGTCTCGATCGCTTCTTCCTCAAGGAGTTTTCCCATCGCTTCAACCATCGCTATGTATGCACCGGTGATGGAAGCGGTTCGGGTTCCGCCGTCAGCCTGAATCACATCACAGTCGATCCAGATGGTCCGCTCGCCCAGTTCCTCCAGATTGACCACAGACCGAAGGGCCCGACCGATCAAGCGCTGAATTTCCATGGTCCGCCCGCTGACTTTACCTTTGCTGGATTCCCGGATATTGCGGCTTTCAGTGGCACGGGGCAGCATGGCATATTCCGCTGTCACCCAGCCCTTTCCCTGTCCCCGCATAAAAGGCGGTACCCGGTCTTCCACCGTCGCCATACAAATCACCCGGGTATCCCCCACCTCTATTAAAACGGAACCTTCCGCATATTTGTTGTAATTTTTTATAATATTAACAGGTCTCAATTGATCTTCCAGACGTTCATCTACTCTCATCCAACTTTTCCCTCCCCAAGTTTGACACCTGACTTATTATATCATAAGGGTATTTTTCCTTAAAAACGATTCTCCATGCAAAACAAAAGAAAAACAGAGGCAGTCTTCACCACCTCCAGCCTCACACATGTCTTCTCCTTTTTCCTCGTTAAAATGAATAAGTATTAATTCTGAGCGGCCGCACCACCGGTTGGCTGAGATCCATGTTGCCAGCCATAAAGTTGGTCTCACCATTCACCTGTAGTTGTACCTTACTCACCCCGGTGTTTGCTGCCAGAGACAAAACAATGGCTTTGACCGCATCAGGGGAAGCGCTGCCCGAGTTATAGTCCAGCAGTGTCTCATCAAAATCAGCGACCACTCTGTCGTCCATCACGGTGGCGCTCAGGATTCGGGTTGAAGGGAGAATCCCGCTATAGAGATAGGAACCCTGCTTCGGTCCTTTGATCAATTGTTCGATGGTAGCCAGTGCCATGTTATCCGTTTTGGGAATCACCCGTGTCACGGGAACAAAATAAGTGAAGTCTTCCGTCTCAGACAAAAAATATAGCGTCACTTTACTGGTGTTTCCGATATCAATGTTGTTCGCCAGTTCCAGATTAATCCCATTTTCTCTGGAAAGCGAGGAAATGGGCGTGCCATTGACCGGCATTACTTCCTGGGGGTAACCATTAATCCATATTTTTACACTTTTCACGCTGTCAAATTGCGTGAGTGCCCAGGTAATAGCATCAATGATATGCTGTTCCTCTTCTGCATGATATTCGGCAAACTCCGGGGAAAAGTCAACGGTGGCCACCCCGTTTTCATCAATGGTCATACCCAGTATTTCCGTGCCTTCCGGCAAAACGGGAGAGAATCCTTCAGGCAGCAGTGATTCAACCGGGCCTCCTTTGACCATGTAACGCAGAACCTGTTTCCCGATCCCTTCGGTTTTCGGAATTGGCAGTGTTAAAGGCACCACGTTACCTTCCGGATCATAAACATACAACTCACTTTCAAACATGGCGTTCTCACCTTCCGTGGCACTCTCGTCCGCGGATGGTTGTGCCTCTTCTTCACCTGTTATATCAATCGTCACTTCGGTGTTGTCCCCCTGTACCTCATCTGCAGGCGGAGGATCTATAGGCTGGGATACCGGTTCCTCCGGGCCAAACAGTCCGCAACCGGTTAACAATAGAGCTGCCGAGATATACAGGATTAATGCGACCATCCATTTTCGAGACATCATGTTTTACCCTCCCAAGCTCTGGATTTGTACTACTATGTTTACGAGCCATTTTCAAATTTATAACCAATTTGTCCGATAAAAAAGTGATTCGGTTTGTTGCATCGGCTAGGATGAATGTCTGCGGTGTCAGTTCATCCTGGTTGCCATTAATGGGAGGGTTCTTTACGTTGGATCTGCTTACCATTAAAAAAAAGCCCGGCGATGATATCCACCCGGACTTTTCCTTAAGATTTTATTATTTGGTTTAAAACGTGGACCGATTACTAACCGTTTCCAGATCAACCTGACTGACCTGAACCGGAATGGCAAGCCACTGCTCGGCCATTTTCTGAAACGCCTGCGGCGAACCACTGGTAAAAAACCGGTGTTCCGGAGACTCGATCCCGTTCTGTTCTGCCAGCATATTTCGGTAAGATAAAACGGCACTCAATTCACGAGCCGTCTCGTCCGCTGAGCTGATCAGGGAAACTCCCGGCCCTACCGCTTCTTGAATCGCATCGGCGATAAGAGGATAATGGGTACAACCCAGTATCAGTGTATCAATGTTTTCATCAGATAAAGGGGCGAGTGACTCGTTCACCACCTTTTTTGTATGTTGACTGGTCAAATCCCCGCTCTCAACGAGGGGAACCAGTCGGGGGCAGGCTAAACTGTAAACCTCAATCCCGGGATTGATTCGCTTTAAGGTATTTTCGTAAGCCCCGCTCTGGATGGTGCCGGTCGTCCCAATCACGCCCACACGATGTGTTCGGGTTTCTTTAATGGCCGTGCGTGATCCCGGCTCAATCACACCGATTACCGGAATCGAGATCTCGCGAACCACATCCTGCATAGCAACGGCTGTTGCGGTGTTACAGGCGATGACCAGCGCTTTAATCTGGTAATTCATCAGGTACTCCACCATTTGAAACGTAAATTTTCTCACTTCTTCCGGCGGCCTCGGCCCATAGGGGCAACGTGCCGTGTCTCCGAAGTAGATGATTTTTTCCCTCGGCAACTGACGGATGACTTCTTTGACAACCGTCAGGCCGCCTACACCGGAATCAATGATGCCTATACCCTGTTGCACACTTATTCGCTTCCTTTACGTTCATTTTTTAAAATCTAACATTAACATATGATTCAGGTTCCCAAGGAGTGAATCTCCTCAATCATTCATTCGTTTCAATTTGTATGTATCTTACCATTGATTCGATCTTTTCTTGTCGAATCCTGCCCGATAATGCGAATACAGTGTTTAACAATTTTTCATAGAAAATATGTGTCATTTTGATACAAAACATCGCTTTTATAACACATAATGTGTCATATCAGCACACTCTGTCTCTGGCGGTCCATTTAGAAACGAACTAAAAATAAAACCCGCATGCAACTCAGGGTTGCATACGGACATTAAACCCATTTCAAAGCTTCGCGGATATTGCCTGCCGTGATGGACCCGTGAGAATCATGCCACACCGCTTTCCCGTTTTTGACCAGGATAGCCTGGGGAGATTCATGTTTGATGCCCAGGTCCTGTTCAATCTGGTTGGAAACATCCCGGAATTCGATGATTTTAACCAGAGCATACATCACACTTTCATCTGCGTCCTCCAGGTGAGACTGGTATTCCCGATAAGCTCCCGCACTGATGGGACAACTGGTGCTGTGTTTCAACACCATAATCGGCTTTTCCTCCGATTTTTTTAGCATACCTTTCCATTCTTCCACCGAGATTATTTCTTTAACTTGGGCCATAATTCCACTCCTTTTTTCAGGAATTCTTTATTCCATGATGACATGGTTTTTATCAAAAGGAAAGAAGGAATTGAACGTATATTTTCTAACAACATCTACCACTCACAACCCCCATGTTTATGTGCATACTAAGGAGTGTTCCATCATTTCACAAAAGGGGAACATCAAAAATGGATCTATCTACTATCGGGAGGTTAGTTATGGGAATTTTAAGCGGTAATCCTCAGGAAGAACCGATGCATTATGGTGAAGTGTTTGGAATCTGGAGTTATCTGGCCGGTTCCAAAGGGAAGCTTGCCTTGTATCAAACATTTATGAATCATACGGGTGACGGAGACCTGAGAAATTTTCTGGAGGACATCACGGAGAACGTTCACAAAAAAGAAATAGAGCAGCTTGAGAATATGCTCAAAATCAATGGAGTAGGGCTTCCTCCCTCCCCACCGGAAAGACCGAAAGCGGACCTGGAAAGCATCCCTGTAGGAGCCCGGTTCAACGACCCGGAAATTGCAGCTTCGGTGGCTCGTGACATCGCCACCGGTCTGGTCATATGTAGCCAGATCATCGGCCAGTCCGTACGTGAAGATATTGCCACCATGTTCGGCCAGTTTCACCTGACCAAGGCCACTTATGGTGCCCGTCTTCTTCGAATAAACAAGGAAAAAGGCTGGCTGTTACCGCCTCCACTTCATCAAAAAACACCGGAACCGGCACACGTTTAATGCCAAATTACCACCCCCACCCGCATTTGCGGGTGGTTCCACCCTCTATGAAAAGGAGTGTGAATCATGACAAGTTTGCTGATGAAATTGATCATATGTCCGGTTGCTGTTCTGGTCGCAGATATGGTATTGCCCAATGTCAATTTTGACAACGTCGCACAGGCGTTGACCCTGGGGTTTATTCTCGCCGTCGCCGGCGTTGTTCTGGAATACTTTCTGCTAAGAAGAGAGACGTTTTGGTCGAGCACGATTCTGGATGTCGGTGCTTCATTTGTCATCATCTATTTCGTGGCCGGATTGTTTCCCCGTGCTGAAGTAACCTTCCTCGGCGCAGCCATTACAGCAGTTGCCATCGGGGTGACTGAATACTTTCAGCATCTTTATCTGATTAAACATGGATTTGCGGAAAAAGTTTGACATATTGAATATTGTCTCGGCTGGTTCTGTACACACCAGCTTTTTTGTTTTTAATTTATAAGCATGTTAGTCTAAGGCAGGTTGATACCAAACCGTTCTGACAGAATGCGGTACCGTTCCCGTTCGTTTAATTCCCTTTTTTCCCTGCTTGCTCCTTCCGTAACCGTCAGAGAAAAATCGGACAGGGTGATTCTCCCTGCAGGTGTGGCCAGACTAACAATCCACTTTCGGACAAAATTGGACTCCGGCGATGTCTGCTGATACCGGCACATCTCTGCAAAGTCATGCAGGTTTCGGGGAATGGTGGTAAATGTGTAGAGGGTTTCCCATTCCGTGTCTGTTTTTCTTTGAAACGCATATCCACTAGAAACGGTCGGGTCGGAGACGATTCTGAAAGTGCCGTCCGGATCTGAATTCTCCCGCCCGTCCAGAGGCAGAGGAACACGGGTTCCTCTTCCAAATCCGACGTCCACAAGAACATCTCTGTCCAGATGGACAATAAGCGCCATATGGTCAAATTCAGGACCAAAACCGCCGTGTTCTCTTTTAACTCTTCCCGCTATCATGTCCACGTCATAGCCGAGAGAATCTAACAACCAGTAAAATAGACCGTTTAGTTCGTAGCAGAATCCGCCCCGCCGTTCTTCAACGACCTTGTCATAGAATTTCTCAACGTCCAGGCTGATTTTCCGGCCGATCATGATGTCCAGGTTTTCAAAAGGGACGGTTAACAAATGCTGTCTCTGCAATTCTTGAAGAAAAACGGCATCCGGTTTTTCTCTGTCCTGGATGCCGATTCTTTTTAAGTAAACATCGATATTCATGTGTTTCCTCCCGAGATGATGGTATTTTATTTACCTTTATAAGTTACTTTAGCCTGTTCCGTTGGCATATCGGTGAGGGATCGTGACAATCGTGCATATTTTCAATTATATAACAGAATTAAAGATGAATCATGAAGCGTCTTTTTTTACTGAAATCATTTGAACAACGAGAGCGGCCGGGAGTGTATAACCCACGATTGCTTCCAGAATCGCTACAAATCGTGATAATCCAAACGGCGTTAAATCACCATACCCCACGGCAAGTAAGGTAATGGCACTAAAATAGAGAGACTGAAACAAACCATTGGCCCCTTCATATTCATGGTCGATATAGGCATAATGGTCCACAATTTCCCCCAGGTTTAAGCCATCCAGAACCCAGTAAATCAAGGCAAACGTAAATATCACATTCATGTAAAATAAAAAATAAAACCACTAAATTGTACAGGATTTTCTTTTTGCTTAAAAAGGATGCCATCATGAATCTACTCCCCTGATCTTGACAGGCTATTAATCATGTATATGAACGGGGAGCCCTTTTAATTTATAGAAACATTTCCTATTGGGTAAGTTTGGAAGACTTTTTTATATTGAACCCACAACAGTCATCGTAAAAACGGCAACAGAAATTAATTAATAGAATTAGGGCGTATATACCCCCCTTCGATTCAGTCGAGGGATTCGATGGGCGATTCTAATTCCCAAGATTCACCCGGATACTTCTGAGTATTCATCCTTGCTGTTTTTCCATGCCTTTAATCCACCCTTTAGTACCTTAACCTTTTTAAAGCCTTTTGCAGTTAAGACCGAGTATGCTGCGGAACTTCTGCCACCACCAATCCCGCAAATCGTAACAATTTCTTCAGAATCATTTAATTGATCCAAAGTTTCCTCCAGCTCAAACAGCGGTATATTAATACTTCCCGGGATATGTTCGTTTTGCCACTCTTCCGGCGTACGAACATCAATTAATGCATAATTAATATTGTCCTGTAACCGCCGTTGAAGGGACTCCGGCGTAATGTCAGATAGAGGGGCTTTAGGGAATCCTTTTGCATCCCATTCCTTCCAATTAACGAACCCCGCTACGTCAAACCCGTCTTTCTGAAGTATATCCGCAGCACTTTCACCTTGTTCGGGAATATGAAAAACAATCAGTAGATTTTTATCCTGTGAGATGACTTTCCTGACTGCCTGATCAAATTTATCTCTTTTGTAGGGGACGTTGATTGCCCCGGGGATATGAGCCTGATTAAATTGAGATTCAGGTCTTAAATCTAACAGGACGGATTTATCATTCTGTTCCATCAAATCGATAATTTCTTCAGGTGAGTACCCTGTTAACATATTAATTAACTTCCTTTCAGTTTGTTATTTTTTCAACGTTTCCTTCATCCGCAACGCAGCATTGATACCTGCCAGCAGGGGTAACAAACCGACCAGACCGATCGCCCAGGCAACATTGATCAAATCTGCCAGTATTCCGGCTATTAATGCCCCGAACGCATACCCGCTGTCCCGCCAGGAACGATAGACGCCCAGTGATGAAGCACGCCACTCGGGTGAAGCGATATCGCTGATCGCCGCCAGCAGGGTGGGATAAACCATAGCCGTGCCCAGTCCCAGAATGATAGCTCCGATGATCCAGGACGCATAAGCATCTGAAAAAAGAATCCACCAGATCCCCGCCGCCTGTGTCCACATCCCTGACACAATCATCCACTTCCGGCCGATCCGGTCACTCAATACCCCGGTGAAAAGTTGGAAAACGCCCCATGCAGCCGGATAAACGGACACCACAACCCCGATCTCCCCGACGGATAACCCTGATCCGGCAAGGAAAATCGGAAGCAAGCCCCACGCCATGCCATCCTTTAAATTTGTCGTCAAACCAGAAAACGTCGCGCTGGAAAGATTTCTGTCTTGCCATGTCGTTTTCTTGAAAATTTCCTTCATGGAAAACGTTGAGGTTGTATTGTTTTGCGGCTGTTGTTGAATCTGCAGTTTCAGGTGTTTCCCGGTGTCTGAAACGAGAAGGGACAACACCAGCCCGATTCCGGCAAAGGCCAGTCCCAGATAAAACGGTTCCGGACGCAGCGCATAAACCGAAGCTACATAGCCCGAAACGAAGGCGGCGACAGCCACCCCGATATATCCGGCAAACTCATTGAATCCCAGTGCCAGCCCACGCTGATTGGACCGGACCAAATCCATTTTCATATTCACCGTCATCGACCAGGTGGTTCCCTGATTGATCCCCAGTAAAACATTGGCGAATACAATCCACCACCAGGAGTTGGCAAATATCACGATGACGGGGATGAATAATCCGACCATCCATCCTATAATTAACAGGTGCTTACGTCCGAAGCGGTCAGCGAGATTCCCGGCAAAAAAGTTCACAATCGCCTTGGTGAATCCAAAACTGACGATAAACGACAGGGCGGCACTGGCCGATTCAAGGCCAAATACCTCTTCACCAATGAGGGGTAAGACGGTTCTTTCGAGACCGACCATGGAACCTACAAACAAATTGATGACGACTAACATGGCAAACAAAGCCATATTTTCTTTAAGACCGATTTTTACAGCCCCGTCTGTTTTGACATCAGAAGTTGTCATGACTGTTTAACCTTCCCTTCTATTCATTCGAGGTAATTTGATTTAGTGAAAACCGTAATCGTTACTGGTTCGTTTCAATCGGACGGTTCCGGTACTTCCATTCCTGAATGCCCTCTTCAAGGCGGTATGCCTGATAGCCTTTTTTGCGCAATTGCCGGACAGCCTGTACCGCATAAACACATTGTTTTCCCCGGCAATAAACCACGATTTCCTGATCCTTCGGAAGATGAGATAAATGTTTTTCCAGTTCATCAATCGGTACGGAAACGGCATGGGGAAGATGGGCTGCTTCATATTCGTCTCTCGGCCGAACATCCATTAATGTAAGATCACCGTTCTCGATGCGGTCGATCAGGGTGTCCAGTTCAATCGGGTCAGTCTCGTCATATTTTGAATAAAATTCCTGACGAATATGTTTGACATCGGCCAATCGGTTTTCCGCCAGCAAATTCATGGCAACCAGAAAATCACTGACACTTTCATCAGCCAACCGATAATACGAATAATTGCCTCTTTTCTCGTAACGAACCAGTCTGGCATCAAGCAGTGTTTGCAAATGTTGTGATACGTTCGCAATCGACATGCCGGTTTCCCGAGCGAGTACCTCGACACTTTTTTGCCCCTGAGCCAGAAGATCCAATATTTCGATTCTGCGGGGACTTGAGATCGCTTTTCCGATTCGAGCCAACTGGCCGTATATTTCATTTTTAAAAATCCGGGATGTAGGCTGTTTTTGATTCATTTTTTTCACCTGATTTCATAAACTATTCAATTAATTAATTGAATGGTAAATTAAAAAAATAACGCTGTCAAGGCGTTGAATCTGTTGCCAGCCAATGCGAAAAAACCCGTTCCCTGTGCATACAGGCACATCAGGGAACGGGTCCTTTTTGAGAGGACGTATCTTAATTCAGAAGGGCCTCCATATCCGCCTCGACACTGGTAATACTGCTGATGCCAAACTTTTCTACGAGAACATTTGCGACGTTTGGTGACAGGAATGCGGGAAGGGTGGGGCCTAATTTAATATTCTTCACACCAAGATAAAGCAAGGATAATAGAACGATAACCGCTTTCTGTTCATACCAGGCGATGTTATATTCGATCGGCAATTCATTGATATCGTTAAAATCAAAGATTTCTTTCAATTTCATGGCCACGACCGCCAATGAGTAAGAGTCATTGCACTGTCCGGCATCAAGCACACGGGGAATCCCGCCGATATCTCCAAGCGGCAGCTTGTTATAACGATATTTCGCACAACCGGCTGTCAGGATAACTGTATCTCTGGGAAGTTTCTGCGCAAATTCTGTATAATATTCGCGCTCCTTCATACGCCCGTCACATCCCGCCATGACAAAGAATTTTCGAATTGCCCCTGATTTAACGGCGTCAACAATTTGATCAGCCAGTTGAGTGACCTGATTATGGGCAAAACCCCCGACAATCATGCCTTCTTCAATCGGGGTGGGTGCCGGCAATCTTTTGGCATGCTCAATTATTTCCGAGAAGTCTTTCTTTTTGCCTTCCTCGCGGTCAGGAATGTGCTTGAATCCGGGATAACCCGTCGCACCCGTTGTATATATGCGGTCTTTGTAACTTGCTTTTGGCGGAACAATGCAGTTCGTTGTAAAAAGAACCGGGCCATTAAAACGTTCGAATTCTTCCTTTTGTTTCCACCATGCATTTCCATAATTGCCAACGAAATGATCGTACTTTTTGAAAGCGGGATAGTAGTTGGCCGGGAGCATCTCAGAATGGGTATAGACATCAACCCCTGTTCCTTCTGTTTGTTCAAGCAGCTCCTCAAGGTCTTTCAAATCATGGCCGCTGACGAGAATGGCCGGGTTGTTGCGTACGCCGATATTAACTTCCGTTATTTCCGGATGCCCGTAGGTCGACGTGTTCGCTTTATCTAAGAGCGCCATCACTTCTACACCATATTTTCCCGTTTCCATCACCAGGTTCACGAGGTCGTCAGCACTCAACGAATCATCTTCTGTAGCCACCAGTCCTTTTTCAATGAAATCGTATATCTCGTCACTGCGATATCCCAAATTTTGGGCATGCTCGGCATAGGCGGCCATTCCCTTTAATCCGAACAAGATCAAGGAGCGCAGGCTTCGAATATCTTCGTTGTCTGTGGCCAATATGCCGACCCGCTTTTCTTCAGCCTTGCTTTTGAACGTGTCCCGATGTCCGGTCCACGTCACATAGTCGGGATATGCTTTCTGCGCCAGCATTCCTCTCTCTTTCAACGCTTGTTTGATTGATTCCCGTTCCTGCAGAGCCTTCTCTATTCGATTTGAAATGGATTCTTCATCAAAGTTGGCATTTGTAATGGTTGAAAAAAGGCCGTCCAGAATGATCCGATCTGTTTCAGGCCGATTGATTCCGGCTTTGCGGGCTTCCTGATTCATCGCCGCGACACCTTTCAGCGTATAGATTAATAAATCCTGAAGGTTTGCCACTTCATTCGTTTTACCGCATACTCCCGCCGATACGTTACAGCCCATATTTTTTAACGCTTCCTGGCACTGGTGACAAAACATATCCATATTTGAATCTCCTCCCTTGACATGATTGCCTTATTTGTCCGGTTTTAAGGATAGCAACTGTGATTAAACGATATAGTGAGCTGTATCACTTATTTGAACATGTCATAAAAAGGTCAAAAATTGATGCCAATAAACGTTCTATCCTGTTGAGATAAAAGGGAGGAACTGGGTTAATCCGGTAAAGTGAATCAGGTTTTGACGGGCAACCATTAATCGCCCGGGATGGAAAACAGTTCTTCTTTTAATGATTCTGTTATTACGCGAATATGGCCCGCTCGATCAATGCTGATACGCCCTTTTTTACGCAGATGGGTCAGCGTCCGGCTGACGGTCTCCCGGGAGGCACCGATCATGCTGGCAAGTTCCCGGTTGGTATAACGGGATTTGAGCCGAATGATCCCCTCCTCGATCTCTTCTCCATAGTTTTTGGCCAGACGGAGGAGCAGCATGATAATTTGCTCGTATGTATTATGAAGCACCTGTTCTTCGAGACGTTTGTGAAGATCCAGGATTTTTTCGCCCATGACCCGAAATAATTTAATACTGATCTCCGGATAACGGAGCAACAGGTTTTCAAAATCTTCGATCGATATGACGGCAAGAACCGCTTTTTCCACAATTTCCGCATGGGCCGGGTAGGTTCCTTTTCTGAAGAATCCGGCATGGGGAAACATATCTCCCGGTTGTAAAATGTCAACAATCTGTTCCTTTCCGGAGGTATCGGTTTTAAAAATTTTCACTTTGCCACTATGAATAAAGAAAACCCGATTCAGGGGATCCCCCTGCATAAATACAACCGCGCGTTCCCGAAATTCCCGTTTGTTTGCAATCCCGGCGATCTTAACCAGTTCGTTTTCCGACATCTCCTTGAACAGATCTACATGTCGAAATATCTCAATAACCGATTTCATTCGTTCGCCCTCCTGTGAGGCTTAAATCGTCATTTTATATCTGATAAGTTTTTTCCATGGAAACACGCTTCAATCTCTCCATTTTTCATGTGTATATGACTGATTTTCTCAGAACATACCCCCTCAAAAAAATATATAAACCCTGTCCGGAGAACATGGGGGTTTTGAAGGGGTGAAGTCCTGATGATCCCCGGACAAGGTCATGACCTGACATTAATAATTCAAAACATAAGTGTCCCTTTTTTGTTGTTCCCGTTCCAACTTCCATTGTTCGAGTTGATAGACAGCCTGATAATATGTTTTTTCATCCACTTCTATGGTACCCGCCAGTTCATAGTGTACGTAATATTGCAACCCTTTACTGCTGGCATGTATACTAACCCCTCTAACGGTGTCCTGCATGATCCTTCTCCTTTCCAGATTCAACCGGGTCAAAATCGTTCGCCTCTTTTTTGTTTCTCAATAAATTCAGCAAGGTCTTCTTTCTTCACTCGCCAGTGACGCCCGATTTTAAACGCCTTGATTTTCCCTTCATTCACCAGTTTATAGGTGGTGACTTCACTAATCTGAAGATACTTCGCTACCTGAGAGATGGTCATGATCTCATTTTCATGCTCCAAGCGTGTATAGCCCCCTTTTCAGGTGTCCTATTAATTACATTTATTATAACGATAACCCCTTGTATTTTGTAGGGTTGTTTTTCATTTGCTTATATTTAATTATAAAAGATTTAAAATGATTTTGTTTTGTTATTTCACAGACACCTTCTTCATGTGGTATATTTTTAAGGAATTATTCTGAATGGAAAGGAAAACAGTGATGCCGGATAGCAAACACGAACTAAAATCAAAGGTTAAACAACGAAAAACGTTTGCGATCATCTCCCACCCCGATGCCGGTAAAACCACCTTGACCGAAAAATTGCTTTTGTTCGGCGGGGCCATACGGCAGGCCGGATCTATCAAGGGAAGAAAATCGCAAAAACACGCTACATCCGATTGGATGGAGATTGAAAAACAGAGGGGCATTTCCGTTACATCCAGCGTGATGGAGTTCTCCTATCGCGGTTATCAGATCAACATTCTGGATACACCGGGACACCAGGATTTCAGTGAAGACACGTACCGCACGCTGACAGCAGCAGACAGCGCCGTCATGCTGATCGACGCGGCCAAAGGAGTAGAAGCCCAGACGATCAAACTGTTTGACGTCTGCCGGATGCGCGGGATCCCGGTATTCACTTTTATTAACAAAATGGATCGGTTCGGTAAGGACCCCCTTGATTTACTGGAAGAAATCGAGCAGGTCCTGGGCATGCGTTCCTGCCCGATGAATTGGCCGGTGGGAATGGGATCTGATTTCAGGGGGATTTATGATCGGGCGCATCACCGCCTGGAATTATTCGAAGGTGAGCAAAAAAGAACATTGATTCACACAGATTCGGACGAGGTGGATAACCCCAAATTCAAGTCGATTCTGGGGGAGGCGTTCCACAACAAACTGTGTGAAGACATTGAACTGCTAGACATTGCCGGAGACCCCTTTGACGAAGATAAAATCAAAGCAGGAGCCCTGACGCCGGTATTTTTCGGGAGTGCGATCACGAATTTCGGTGTCCAGACCTTTTTGGATCAGTTCATCCAGCTGGCGCCCTCACCTTCGGCCCGCATGAGTCAAACCGGTCCCATCGATCCAGTGGAAACCCCATTTTCAGGTTTTATTTTTAAAATCCAGGCCAATATGAACCCGGCGCACCGGGACCGAATCGCTTTTCTGCGCATCTGCTCCGGCGTTTTCAAACGAGGCATGCAGGTGAACCATGTCCGGACAGGAAAACGGATGAAGCTCGCTCAGCCCCAGCAATTCATGGCCCAGGACCGGCAGATCATAGAAGAAGCTTACCCGGGTGATATTATTGGCCTCTACGATCCGGGCATCTTTCAAATCGGCGATACCCTGTGTGAAACCGGCTCTTTTAAATTTGAGAAGTTGCCGTCGTTTCCACCGGAACACTTTGCGAGAGTCACGATCCGGGATGCCATGAAGCATAAACAGTTCGAAAAAGGGATCAATCAACTGACGGAAGAAGGCGCGGTTCAGGTCTACCGTACCTTTATCGAACGGACCGAAGATCTGATTCTCGGAGCAGTCGGTGAACTCCAGTTTCAGGTCTTTGAATATCGTCTGAAACAGGAATACGGCGTCGACGTTCGATTGGAGCGTTTGCCGTATCAATTTGCCCGCTGGGTAACGGGTGAAAACTTAGAGCCCCGCCGACTCCACAGCAGCAACAGTCTGTGTGTCAAAGATCAGGACGGGAATCTGGTGATCCTGTTTGAAAATGAATTCAGCTTGCGCTGGTTAAAGGAAAAACATCCATCTCTTTCATTCCATAAGAACTCTTACGACATCCATGACGATATAAAGTAGAAATGGGAAAGGGGTTTCGATATGTCTGTTAAAGATCACCCGGATTATCAGGAAGAGATCAAACGCCTTCACAATACGCAAAAATATATCGAACTCGTGATCAAGTCTTCCGAACAAAACAAAGATGTATACAAAGGGAACATCAAGCAGGCGTTTGAGGAACTGGATTTTCTCGACAGCAGTCAGAGCTACATTAACATTTTGACCAATTCCCGCTTTCTGGAGATGAGTGAGCGGGATATCCACAATCTGAAGAACATTCAGGACAAGCCCTATTTTGCCCGTATCGATTTTCAGCCGGAACAGGCCGATCAACCGGAAAAGTTATATATCGGGAAGACCTCCCTGTACAGAAAAGAAGATCAAAAACCGGTAATCATCGACTGGCGTTCCCCCGTCGCTAATGTTTATTATGAAGGCCGGATCGGAGATGTCTCTTATCAAACCGAAACGGGCTCAGTAAACGGACATCTGTCTCTGAAACGGCAATATTTGATTGAAAACGGGCAACTGGAGGAAATCCGCGATATCGATATCACCACACGTGATGAAATGTTGCAGGAATCACTGGGAGCCAATGCGGACAACCGTCTGAAAGACATCGTCTCCACCATTCAGGCGGAGCAAAATCAAATCATCCGGGCCGAGATGGACCGGCCCTTGATCGTACAGGGCGTGGCCGGTAGTGGAAAAACGACCATTGCTCTCCACCGGATTGCCTATTTTATCTATACCTATGCCGATCGGTTTGATCCCGATCAATTTATGATTCTCGCTCCCAACCGCCTGTTTATTCATTATATTTCCGAGGTTCTCCCGGAACTCGGGGTTGAAGATGTCAAACAAACCACTTTTGTTGATTTTGTAAGGGAAGCGATCGGAAAAAAATTCAGAATGACGGATCCGGATGACAAGTTGCTACAATTTGTCAATGAAGGCCCCCGAACCGATCAAAAAGAGTTAAACAAAGAACACGAAAAGCTTAAGTGGGTGTCCTCATTTAAAGGGTCCATCACATTTAAAGAACTGATCGATCGTTACCTGGATGAAATCGAACAACAGTTTTTGCCCGGCGTCGACTTTAAACTGGGGAAACGCGTCATTTATCCTGCTGACGATATCGCCCGCCTGTTTTTTCAGGAATACCGGTATCTCCCTTTATACAAACGACTGGATCAGATCAAAAAAGTGCTCGCCAACCATCTGAAAACAAAGAAAAAAGAATTCTTACAAGAAGTGGATGAAAAATACGACGAAAAAATGGATCAGGCCCGCTACAAAATCAGAGATCCCGAGCTAAGACGTAAAAAAATCGTGCGATTGATGGATAAAAAAGAAGCCCTGTTGATGAAGATTGAGACGAACTCGAAAACGCTGGTCAAAACATACATGTCCCGATTCCCGAAGTATGATTTATACCATTATTATAGACAACTCTTTCAGGATGAAGCGACCATTCATCGACTTGCTTCACGCGCGCTGGATGAGAACCATGTTCGTTTTCTGTGTGAGTATTCGAACGGATTACTGGAAAAAAAGCGGTTTGAATTTGAAGATACCGCCGCTCTGCTTTATTTACAGCATAAACTGTTCGGCTTAAAGAACAATTCGAAAATAAAAAATTTGGTGATTGATGAAGCCCAGGATTTCAGTGTCTTTCAACTCCTGGCATTAAAAGAGGTGCTGGATACCGATCTGTTTACCATTCTGGGGGACCTTTCACAGGGGATCCATGCCTATCGGGGGATTTCAGACTGGAAGGACGTCGTTGAACATGTCTTTCCTGATGGAAACGCCAATTACCTGACACTGGAACAGAGTTACCGCACCACCGTCGAGATTATGAATCTGGCCAATCAGGTTATTCGCCATGCCGGCATTCCCGACGAGATACTGGCCAGGCCGGTTGTCAGACACGGCAAGAAGCCCGTTGTGATCCCTTTTGAAAAGAAAAACGGTTTTGTAACTTCCATCGTTGAGAAAGTTAGCCAGGTGAGGGAAGAAGGGTTTCGTTCCATCGCCCTGATTGGCAAGTCGCTTGACGAATGTAAAAAGATCAAAACGTATATGGATCAACACGGCGGGATTTCGACGCAACTGCTTAAGGGAGAGGAGGAAGTTGAGGGTGATGATGTTGTCATTGTCCCCTCTTATGTGGCAAAAGGACTGGAGTTTGATGCTGTGTTTGTTGTCAACATCGATGATGTTTATACAGATGACGAACTGGATGTGAAGTTGTTGTATGTGGCGATGACAAGACCACTGCACCGGCTTTTTATCTATTACAGGGAAAATAGGATCCCTCTCCTGAACCGGATTTCAGATGAATATTATGAGGTAGAATGAAAGTTTCTTTGACTCCCTGACGCCCATACAAAAAACCCACCTTCTACCTAAAGGTGGGGATGGTTCGGAGGGGAGTCCTATTTCCAGTTGAAGTATAAACAGATTTCAGCGATAGATTAAAAAAACATTCATCCTATGAACGTATCGGGCTATAGCAGCTCAAATTTTGCTCTTTTAATAATTGATTAATGCTATAGGTACTTCAATAGAATCTGGCCCGAAAATCTTTATACCGTCTTTATCCTCGGACCCGACTTCAGCCTTAATACTAAATGTTTCTGATTGAAGGTTTATATCTTGATCAGGAACAATATCAATTATAACCGTTCCTGTTCCCCCTCCTGTTGGTATATAACGGCGATCTCTTCCAACTTCTATCATAGCATTCCATTCATATTTCTTATCATCAGAAGTCCAAATTGATACAAAGTCAGCCGCTTTTGATTGCATTTCGTTTTCTGGATAGCTACTTGTGACGTTGGAAATATACCAGTGATCCGGAATATAGAAAGCAACACCTCCCCAATCTTTAGGATCAATTTCAACCGAAGCAACGATCTGTACATGTTCAGGAATTCCTTCTTCTCCCCTGATAAATACCTTTCCATTGACTGATGTATTCAAATCTGTATTATCGGAATTTACACTAAAATCTCTGATCTGAATAATATTTTCATTGACAGTTGTATTATGAAATGTTTTTTTGTCCGTTGATATGAGCAGAAAAATCATAGTCGGTACAGTGATCGTCAATCCTGCAAACAAAATGTATCTAGCTTTCATACTCATCACACCTGACCTTTTTTGACTATTTTTATATCAACAATACTTTCTCTGTTTAAAGCGATGCAAGGCAATTTCGACCTTAGCGTGTTATTTTTAAATGATTCATTATCACCCTACTATTAAAAATTTTTTATGTAAACAGTGAAACTGGATGAAAAGAGTCGGCTGGGAGAGATGATTTTGAATCCCGAAGGCTTTGCCATCCAAAAAGAACATACTAATTTTGTTATTAACATGGCGTGCCTGTGTTCTGCATTTTGTGTGAATGAAAACCCAGGTTTTGAAATTTTCTAGAAACCCAAAAAAGTGTAGACAGAGAGAAAAAATTTTGATAATATCCCTAATTGATAATGATAATGATTCTCAATATCATATGGGTAAGGAGGACATCTTGATGAAGTTGAACAAAAAACGGCTCTTATTAAACCTGTTCCTGTTTGGACTCATGGTGATCATGGCAGCTTGCTCGAGCGGAGCTGCGGAAAATAGCCAGCAGGAAAGCCCTGGCAACGAACAAAAAACCGAACAAACGGCAGAAGAAACAGCCAGTGAAACCAGGGTCATTGAAACGGTCAAAGGGGATGTGGAAGTTCCGGCTAATCCTCAAAGGATCATTACCGATCTGTATCTGGCGGATTTCATCGCACTCGGTGTGAAGCCGGTTGGTGCCAATGAGTGGGCACTGCGCAATCCGTTTATCCAGGAGCAGATTGATGGCATTGAGGACATTGGGGCACCGATTTCCGTCGAAAAAGTTCTTCAGCTTCAGCCCGATTTGATTGTTGTCCAATCAGACGAAAACTATGAAAAACTGTCGCAGATTGCCCCAACCGTGGTCATTCCATATGCTTCAGAGGGTGATTTTTACGGGGAATTGCGAAAAATCGCTGAAATTATCGGCAAAGAAAAAGAAGCTGAGGATTGGATTGCTTCCTTTGAAGAAAAGGCGGCCCAGGCACGCAAGCAGATTGAGCCTCATATCGAAGAAGGAGAGACATTCGGCATTTACGAAATTGCCGACGAAAAAGTTTATATCTTTGGGGATAACTGGGGGCGCGGCGGACACGTTCTTTACCGGGCATTAAAATTAAATCCGCCTGCAATGATGCAGGAGTTGATCAGTCAGGGAACCCAGTGGAAAGAACTTTCTCTTGAGGCATTGCCTGAGTATGCAGCAGATCACATGTTTATCACGACCTACAACTCACAGTCCAAAGGACCCGATCAGGAACTATTTAAAAAAATGAAATCAAGTGCTGTCTGGAGCAATTTGGAGGCCATTAAAAATGATCAGGTCTATCTCATGAATTTTCTGCACATGTATTATGCTGACCCTTTTTCACTGGAAGAGCAGCTTGATTTGATGGTGGAAAAAATAATCGGAGTTGAAAAATAAGTCTGTTTTGTAATCGGATTAAGCCCGTTAACTGGAGGCGATGAAATGAAAAGTTTGCAGGGTGAGCGTGTTACCATTTCCTATGGTACATCTCGGATTATTGAGAACCTCGATATTGAAATCCCCAAAGGGAACATAACGACCATTATCGGACCGAACGGGTGCGGCAAATCAACTCTGCTCAAAGCACTCGCCCGCATCATGAAGCCGGATGGGGGATCCATTTTATTAAATGGTAAAGAAATTATGAAACAATCAACGAAAGAAATTGCAAAACAAATGGCCATTCTCCCCCAGACACCTACGGCCCCTGATGGGTTAACGGTCGGCGAATTGGTTTCCTATGGCCGTTTTCCCTATCAGAAGGGGTTTGGAAAATTAACAGATCATGATCGAAAAGTGATTGACTGGGCATTATCCATCACCGGGACCATCCCGTTTAAACACCGGCCCGTAGATGCTTTATCAGGCGGGCAGCGACAGCGGGTCTGGATCGCCATGGCACTTGCCCAGGAAACAGAATTGATTTTACTGGATGAACCGACTACCTACCTGGATCTGGCTCACCAGCTTGAAGTGCTGGAAATCCTGTATGCATTAAATAAAAACGAAAAACGCACGGTGGTCATGGTCTTGCATGATCTGAACCATGCTTCCCGATTTGCAGATTATATTATAGCCATGAAAAATGGAGAAATCGTAAGCCAAGGAAAGCCGCAGGAAGTCATGACAAGAGAGAATTTGCGGGAAGTATTTCAGATTAATGCGGAAATTGTACAGGATCCGCGTTTAAACAAACCGGTCTGTTTAACCTATGACCTGGTTTCTTCCGATCAGCCACCATTAACAAAGGTTGGGGGATAAACTTATGATGTCTGATCTTGAAACAATCATTACCTCTCGTCGGACCATTCGCAAGCCGAAAAATGATCCAATCGACCTTGCTAACATTTATGACATACTGGAAAAGGCAGCCTATGCGCCTTATCACAGCCGTGTCGAACCGTGGTCCGTAACGATCGCTTCCACACGGGAAGAGCATCGGTATTTTTTGAAATGTGTGTTTGAAAGTTATGAACGCAATCACATTCTAGCCTCTTATTCGGAAGAGCGAATTAAACAAATCAAAGAAGCTTATAAAGAAGTGATACTTAACACGCCAGTTAGCCTGATTGTCGCAACAGATGTCTTTCAAGATGATAAAAAGGATCTCGAATCTATCTGTGCCACGTCTACCTTTATTCAAAATATTCAGCTGTTGGCCTGGGAACGAAATATTGGGGCTGTCTGGCGAACCAGTCCTGCTATTTTTGACGATCAATTCAGGGAAGCATTTTTCATCCCCGAAACAAAGCGGATTATCGGTTCGGTCCATTTGGGATATGTAGAACCGGAAAATATTCCAGAACCAAAACCGCGCCGTCCTCTTCATGAGTGGGTAAAGCCGGTCATCGAGACCATAAAGACGTAAATCATTAAACCCATTACGACTGACTGCGCTCGGTAAAACTGAAAGAAGGTATCGATATGAGTGGACTTGAAACCAGGGCACATAAAGTAGACACAGTCAAACAAAACGCATCTGCGAAAGGAATAGCTAAATTCTGGTGGATGATGGGTGGACTGGCCGCTCTCCTTCTAGTCATGTTTTTATCGATTTCTATGGGATTTGCCCGTATCAACTTGTCTACCATATGGGAGAGTATGGTTCATTTTGATTCCTCATCCACCGATCATCAGATCATCAGGGATGTACGTTTTCCCCGGACGATTGCCAGCGCATTAACTGGTGCGTTTTTAGCCATTTCCGGTTCCATCATGCAGGGGATGACAAGAAATCCCCTCGGGGATCCATCTATTCTGGGAGTTACAAGTGGAGCCGCCTTTGCCATAGCGGTATCCTTTGCTTTTCTTCCAGATTTGACTACACCTGCATTAATGGTTGCGGCATTTGTCGGGGCCTTGCTGGGAGCATCCATGGTCTTTGGTGCAGGCGCCCTGTCCAGAGGAGGTCTCACACCGGTGAAGCTGGTTCTGGCAGGGGCGGCAGTCAGTGCGCTTCTGACGTCGTTATCTACGGCGATTGCGATTCATTTTGATGTTGCGAAGGAAATGAATTTCTGGTTTGCAGGCAGCTTTTCAAGTGTAAAATGGGCCTATGTTTATCCCCTGATGATGACGGGTGTCATCACCTTCGCCATTGTCATGATCATGGCCAGGTCGATCACGGTATTAAGTCTGGGGGAAGAAGTTTCAAAAGGGCTGGGCCAGCGGACGTTTCTGATCAAAGTCATCGGAGCCGCCGTAATTCTAGTGATGACCGGCATGTCCGTTGCTGTAGCGGGTGTTATCAGCTTTTTGGGGCTGATTGTCCCCCACATGGCCCGCATACTGATCGGAGTTGATTACCGTTTTATTATCCCTTTTTCCGGCATTCTCGGTGCTATTTTGTTAGTCGCTGCTGATATCGGTGCCCGGATGATCAACCCGCCTTTTGAAACGCCGGTAGGTGCCATTACCACTCTCTTAGGAGGGCCCTTTTTCCTATATCTTGCAAGGAGAGAAGGTAGCAAAGTATGATGGAGGAACGACGCCTGCGTTTTAAAACACAGATTGCCGTTTTTATCGCACTGATTATTGCCACATTTTTTGTCAGTTTAAATACAGGGGTTATTCAACTGTCGCCGGCCGAAACCATACGGACATTATTAGGAAAAGGCACTGATGCAAATCATCTTTTATTGTTCGAGTTTCGGATGCCGAGAATGGTGCTGTCGATTCTGGCGGGTGCTGCACTTGCCGTTTCGGGGGCTATTTTTCAGACGATTACCCGGAATGAATTAGCCGACCCGGGTATTATTGGCATTAATGTCGGTGCCAGTGTGGCCATTGTTTCGTTTATTTTTTTAACCGGGGGCACGGTTGAATCATTAACGCTGACCTCCAAAGTGCTCCTGCCTCTGGCGGCATTTGCCGGTGCTATGACAACAGCCCTTTTAATCTATATGTTTGCCTGGAACCGGGGGGTTTCTCCTCTGAGGCTGGTGCTTGTGGGTGTGGCACTGAACGCCATTCTGTCTGCCCTGCTCATCGTCATCCAGCTACAGATGGAAGCGAACAGTTTTATGAAGGCTCTGGTCTGGCTGTCAGGCAGTATCTGGGCTGCAAACTGGGATTATGTCACGATTACCGTTCCTGCCGTTTTTCTAATCATTCCATTCGTAATCTACAAATCCAGGTACTTGAATGTGCTCCATTTGGGTGATCAGCTTTCCACAGGATTGGGACTTCATGTTGAGCGGGAACGCCAGATATTAATTATTCTGGCCGTTGCCCTTGCCGGCTCAGCCGTTGCCGTAAGCGGCAATATTACTTTTTTGGGTCTCATCGCGCCGCATATTGCAAGAAAACTGATAGGCCCTCAGCATGAACGGTTTATGTTGATCAGTGCGTTAATCGGTGCCCTTTTTCTGCTGCTTGCTGATCTCATTGGCCGGGTGATTATCATGCCTTCCGAACTGCCTGTGGGTCTTGTGGTTGCCTGCCTGGGCGCTCCTTACTTTTTATACTTGCTTATGAAATCATAGTGAAAAGGCAATAAGCCTCTTATCCGTTATTTATGCGGAAAAGGGGCTATTATTAGACGGTATAATGCGATTTCCGTGTCAGTCCAAAATGGGGTATGTAGCTATTAAAAACAAAAACCCACCTCCAATTAGGTGGAATGGTCCGGAGGGGAGTCATATTTTCCGTCCACCGAGTTATATATATTACGATGTATGAGGAAGCATTATTTTAAGCTTAATTCCTTATTCACAAACTTTTTTAATAACGATCTTCCTGTACATGCCATTTAACATGACAGGAACATCTTCTTCTATCATTAAATTTTGATTATTCTGCTCAAATACTTTTTCGAAATTCACCCCAATATCCGTACCTAAAAATTTAATGATCGGTCTTAATAATTTTTTGGACAGCGAAAGTTTATTGTTTTTAGGGGCAAATTTATCAAAGATAATTATTTTTCCATTAGATTTTAAAACTCTTTTCATTTCTTGAAAACATTTATCTGCATTTGGAACTACCGATAGAATTAAATGTGCCATAACATAATCAAATTCTTTATCATTAAATTTGATATCCTGTGCATCCATTTCAAAAAATTTGACTGAAGTGTTTTCAAACTTTTCGTTTGCCTTTTTAAGCATATCGGGTGAAATGTCAATTGCCGTAATATCTAAATTAGTGTGGTCAATTAATTCTAGATCTGCCCCTGTGCCAACACCAACAAACAAAATTTTATGCTCTTTTCTAAATGACACTTCTTGTAATATTTGTTTCCGAGCATTTAAAAATGACCCTTTATTAAAAATACGGTCATATAGAGGCGACCATATTTTATATATCACTTTATTCCAGGAATTGTACACAGATATCCTCTACCCCTTAATTAAAACAAATCGTTTCGATTAATCCTTTAATCTATATTATCCAATTTAATTAAATTTCCTGTTTTTTGGTCCATAAAAATGAATAATTATTAATTCTCCGAGAAGGATTCATTTATTTTCTTGCCAAAGTAAAGAGCAGAATTGTTAAACAAATTTAAGGGGGAGGTTTTTTATTTTTTAAGATTATTAAGTCGTCTCTGGACTGCTAATATGTTTAATTATTGAGGTTAGTAAACTTAATAACGAAAAGAAAAGCAATGAATAAAATTGATTCATCGTCTTTTTTTATGAAAAATGACGATAACGAAGGTGACGTCCCGCTTTCCGACCCTCCCAGAATTGACGTGGTATGATGTGCCACAGAGGCGAACAGCAAAACTTGTTAACCTTTAATCAAAACTGCGGCAAAACATAACCCCAAAACAAAAACCCACCTTCTTACCTAAAGGTGGGGATGGTCCGGAGGGGAGTCATATTTCCAGTTCCCCGAGCCGAACCAATTCAACAACTGCCTGTGACCGACCTTTCACACCCAATTTTTGCATCACATTTGTGATGTGTAGCTTTTGCAAGACACAATTCAGTAATTTAAATTAAATAAAGGAATTAAGTGTAACTTACAGAAAGTAATTATTAAACTGATTTATTCCATAAGGAAGGAGCTTTTTATTAAATGAAATTAAAAACTATAATACTTAAAAACTTCCGTTCATACAAAGATGAAGTTAGGATACCAATAAACGATTTAACTGCCTTTATAGGTACAAATGATATAGGAAAGTCAACTATTCTTGAAGCCCTTGAAATTTTTTTCAACAACACTATCGTAAAAATTGACTCTTCTGATGCTTGCGTCCATGGGGATAAGAAAGATGTTAGAATCGGATGTGTTTTTGAGAACCTCCCAGAAAGTATTACTATTGACTCAACCTCAACCACAAATTTAAAAGATGAATATTTGTTAAACGAAGAAGGTTATTTAGAAATTCATAAGATATTTGATTGTACTATGAAAAATCCTAAAGAGAAAGTATATGCAATCGCAAATTATCCAAGTGTTGAATTAGCTAATGATTTATTATTGTTAAAAAATACCGATCTTATTAAAAGGATAAAAGAATTAAATATAGATGAAAAGACTGTGGATCTAAGAACAAATTCATCAATGAGAAGAGCAATTTATAATAAATTTGATGACTTAAAGCTAACAAGGACTGAAATACAATTAAATAAAGAAGATGCAAAAATAATTTGGAACAAATTAAAAGAAAATCTCCCTATTTTTGCCCTATTTCAAGCCGATCGTCCAAGTAAAGATGATGATTCAGAAATCCAAGACCCAATGAAGTTAGCAGTAATTGAAGCAATAAGAACTGTCGAAGAAGATCTTGAAAAAATTAAATCTATAGTTGAAGAAAGAGTTTATGATGTAGCTAATAGAACTTTATCCAAACTTCAAGAAATGGCTCCTTCTCTTGCTGCTGAATTATCTCCCCAATTTAAAAACGATCCAAAATGGGAATCTCTTTTTAAATTAACTTTAACGAGTGATGAACAAATTCCTATAAATAAGCGAGGTAGTGGGGTTAGACGTTTAATTCTATTAAACTTTTTTAGAGCTGAAGTAGAAAGAAAACAACAAATTGATAATTTACCTGTTATCTATGCTATTGAAGAACCTGAAACATCGCAACACCCTTCAAATCAACAAATGATAATTAATTCTCTAATTACATTATCAGAACAAAAGAACTGTCAAGTGATTTTAACAACACATGTTCCTGGATTAGCAGGACAATTGCCATTAGAAAGCCTTCGCTTTGTAAAAATCAATGAAGGGCAAAAACAGATATTAATGAACAATGATGAAATTTATGAAGAAATTGCTAATAGTTTAGGTGTTTTACCCGATATAAACGGTATAAGGGCATTATTGTTTGTTGAAGGAACAAATGATGTTAATTTTTTAAAACATATTAGTAGACTATTACATAGTAAAGATCCATCTATTCCGGATTTAAATTCCGATAACCGTATAGCGACTGTCCCCTTAGGAGGAAGCTCCCTAAAGGAATGGGTTAAAAAAAGGTATCTTAGTGGTTTAGGATATCCAGAAATATATATATTTGACAGAGATTATGAGCGACCAAAAAATCTAAAGGCATATTAAGAGATCAATGGACGAGATGATCTTTCCATAGCATTTTTTACTAATAAAAGAGAAATGGAAAACTATCTTCATCCTGATGCAATCGAAAAAGTACTAGGTATTAAAGTGAAATTTGGTGACATGGATAATGTTCCAAAAATAGTAGCTGATGTTTTAGGTTGGAAAGAATCTACTGTTAAAAAGAAGTTAAATAATGAAGTCGCTGCTGAAATGACATTAGAACAACTTAATGAATCGGATCCAAATAAAGAAATTGAAAAATGGCTTAAAGAAATAGACAAAAGAATTTCATTTTATGAAAATATCAACCGACAAATAGCAGCAACTAAAAATTATAATGATGATTAACTTTTGTTTTTATATTCTTGTCACTTTCCATTTTGCTGGATACATTTTGTAATCAGTGTTAAAAAAAATGTCATCAATGATTATGAGTTCCGGATTATCTGACATAATTTTCTTTATGAAATATATTAAATAAGTTTTTCCTGATTTCTTTAGCTCTTCTGCAGTTTTTATTTCATTTTCTGTGAGATAGAACTCATCTTCAGATCCTACCGTTGCTTTGACTTCTATGTATAATGGTTTTCCATCACGTGTATAAGACAAAATATCATAACCGTTTGAAGGGTCCAGAGCTTTTTTTTCATCTATTTTATATAAGTACTGAGTTCCTTTTAATTTTTCACATTCTTTTTCATATACATACAATTCCCCCAATTTACCAATTTCAATCTGATATTTGTGAAGTTCTAAATAATCAATATTTACTTTATTTAATTTCTTTTTATAATCATTATAAGTATAAAGCATGGTCAAATTATCTTCAATTGCTCCAAAATCAAATACCATATTCGCGATTTTTTTTACTTTAACATCATCATTTAGTTTTTTTTTAAGTGAATCAGCACATTTCTTACATACGATCCGATCATTTATTGATTCCCAATAATGTGACAGGTTAGTATAACTATTATAACAATTAGCACATTTAATCATATATTCCTCTCTTGCACGCTTAACCATCCTGGGTAATAATCTTCTTCTCATTTTCGCTGTTTCGCCGATTTGAGCAATAAGTGAATTGAGAGTAGCAAATCCATTATAATCACTATTACGTTTAGAGAGTTCAATAAACATTAATTCAAATTTTTTTGGTATTTCAAATGCACCTTTAGAAGTATAAAGTTTTCCATCCGAATAGTTATCACTAGAAATTTCTTTCTTTATTTCCTCAATAGGTATTCCTAGTTCAAAAATTGCATACCAACAGAATTGCATTTTTAAGGTTTCAATCTTTGTAGATTCTGTTTCTATTACTTTTTGTATGGACAAAAGTTCTTCAATAGTAATAAAAGAATCTTTATTATCATTATTATTTCTTTGAAATTCCTCATTTTTATTTTTTTGTTTTAATTGCTTGAAATATTTCACGCAATTTTCTTTTTTGTTAAAAATATCATTAAACCCAGTTGAATTCTCTAAATAGTTAAATGCATATAAAAATTTAAAAAAACTCCTTTTATAATGCTGTTGAGATGTTAACTTATTACTTTCATAAGGGAATATTTTTAAGTAGTGACCAATTGTTATTTTTGAGACATCGTCTAATTTCAATTGTTCATATAAAAGTCTAAGTACATTATTTTCAAAATTTGCTTGAGAAGATTCCTTGTAATATGAAAGAAATTCTTCAATTGCTTTTATGCTATTCTCTTTTAAAAAATCTTTCATTACTTCTGTTTTGGCCAAAATCATCCCTCCCCAACTTTTGCTATTTATTTTGAAACGAATACTCTATATCAATCGTACCATCTGGATGTATGATAATCCTTTTAATCAATGTTTTAAAAACCTCATATAAATCCTGATTCTGATTTTCCAAGACCTTAAATGCCTCTTTAATATTTTTGATCTGTGCTTGAGAATCTTCTTCCCGTTCCAACATATACACTTCTTCTTTTGTTTTATTAACCTCTTCCTCAATCTCATCGCGCTTGTGTAGAAATTCATTTCGATCGATAACTTTTTCGAGATATAGGTCCAGTAAATCCTTTTTCTTTAACTCTAATCGTTCAACTTTTCTTTTTAATGTTTTTAATTTACCTTTTCTTTGAGCTTCAAAGTCGCTTTCTATATTGAGGGCAATCAGCTTCCCTTTTTCAATCAACTGATTAATTATAAATTCCCTAAAATCCTTGTACTGTATTGGAGCATGATTGACACATAAATCGGTCCCACCACGCCTGTATTGAGAACATTTTAAATACGCCCAGATAGTTTTTGAACCATCCTTTTTTCTCTTCCAAGATTGAACAATAACCATATTGGATCCACATTCTGAGCATTTGATTAACCCTCTAAACTCATTCCAGGGTGTTATCTTTTTGCCTTTATGTGGCGAGGAATTGTTTACTTCATTCCACAAATCCCGTGTAATTATAGCTGGATGATGATCTCTGAAGATAACCCATTTATCTTTAGGGTTCCGAATTTGTTTTTTTCTGCCCCCAACTTTTTCTTTACGATATTGATTTAATATAAAATCCCCACAATACAGAGGGTTATTAACGATTCTTTGAATGGATGTAACCTGCCATTTCCCGCCGGTAGATGAGGGGATCGGTTTATCCGGAATTAATAGAGAGGAGGAATGAGGTCTTACTTCCGGGTTGTTTAACATTTTGGCAATACTCTTATACCCGAACCCCTCTTGTTTCCATTTAAAAATTTGTTTGATTACCTTTGCCTCTTCATCTTTTATGACCAGCTTCTTATTAATACGATCATAACCATATGGGATTTTACCAATATGATCGCCATTTCTTACTTTTTGAGCTAGCACCCCTGCAATATTTACAGATAACATGCGGCTGTACTGCTCGTTAAATAAACTGGACATTTCAAACCGCATGTCGTTTTTTGAGACCATGAACGAATCATATCCTTCTTCGACTGAAATAATCCTGACATTATGCCCATGAAGTATCTCTTTGATATCGAGAGCATCTTTCATATCCCTGGCTAAACGACTTAATGATTTAAAAACAACCATTTTTATTTCACGTTTTTTCGCTTTTTCCAGTATCCTTTGCATGGCCAAACGATCTAATAAAACGGTCCCGCTAATTCCCTCATCCTTATAAACCGATCTTTCATTCCATGTAAAACCATTTTGCTCTAGCCAATACCTGCAGATGGCTAATTGATTCTCGACCGAAGAGATTTGCTCATCCTTATCCGTAGATACCCGAATATAAGTTGCATACTCATCGTCACCAATATAATCATATGATCCATCCGGAGAATACAATGTAAGCCCTCCCTGAGATCCTCATTTTCGTTTGCAAAGGTTACACATTTTTATTTTACCTCTTTTTTACTTCGATGTTAATTGCCTTATTATCCTCAATTTTCCGTTCTGTGTATATTTTTATCATTCAAAGCCTTAAACATTTTTCAGCTATCTTATATCCACAAGACACCAGTACCAAAGAAAGCACACCACTAATTCACGTTATCATCATTTAAAACAGGTAATATATGTTATAATTCACTTAAATATTGATGAAAAAGATCGATATTATTGGATATTTTCCAACAACAATGTGAAATACAAGGAGGGAAATTGATGAAGAGAATTCTTTTAATTTCTATCATTATAATAGCTTTTCTTTCCGGAACTGTATTTGCCAATGCGGTAAACGGATTGTATAACGGTCATCCGATTGTGAATTTGGTTGTGGATGGGCAGAAAGTGGAAAGTGACGTGCCGGCGTTTATCATGGAAGATACAACATTAGTCCCGATTCGTGTGGTAACGGAAACATTAGGGATGGAAGTTGGGTGGGATCATGAAACTTATACAGTTACGATTACAAAGCCACAAACAGGTGTTATTGATCCGGCTCAAGATAACACAAATGTCAGGTGTCAAAGCGTTATGAAAAAATACGATCAGCTTACCAAAGAAAAAATTAAGGAATTAGGCTTGGAGGGAAAACAGAACCCTTACGCTCATCCAGAAGTTAAACAGATACATATTGACGAAAGAAGACGAGCGTTAATTGAAGCTGGATGCGTGTCTAAAGAGGTTGCTGAACGACAATGGGGGATGGAATTTGAAGATGAAAATAACCCTACCAATTAAGGCAGGGCTTTTATATTTTTTTAATAGGGCATCCAACGCCTTCTTAAATCGGGTCTGTCAATTTTTCTGTGTAAACCCCAGACCCTGTTAATTCAGATGGGGCTCTATCCGATCCTCAAAATAGATCGCGAGCTGAGAAAGGATTTGACCCCAGTTCTGAATACGCCCCGTCCATTTTTTTAAAACATCCTGTGTGGCTAAATAAAGCATTTTGAGCAAAGATTCATCATTTGGAAATACACTTTTTCCTTTGGTCACTTTTCGTAATTGCCGGTGGTAGCTTTCGATGATATTTGTCGTGTAGATGAGTTTGCGAATTTCAGCTGGATACTTGAAAAAGGTAGCCAGTTCGTCCCAATTATTTCGCCATGAGCGGACAATGATGGGGTATTTCTTCCCCCATTCCTGCTCAAAACGCTCCAGTTCCAGAAGAGCGGTTTCTTCATTTACCGCTTTGTATATTGGTTTTAAATCATGGGTGACTTTTTTGAGATCTTTGTAGGACACAAATTTAGTTGAATTTCGAATTTGATGGACGATGCACTTCTGGATTTCCGTTTGGGGAAAGCTAGCCTGGATCGCATCGGAAAATCCCTTCAAATTGTCCACGCTGGCAATGAGGATATCTTCAACACCGCGGTTTCTTAGGTCGTTACAGACACTCATCCAGAATTTAGAGGATTCACTTTCACCAATCCAGATTCCTAATACATCTTTGTAACCTTCCAGGTCAATGCCAATCACCATATAAGCTGCTTTGTTTACAATGGCACCTTCTTGTTTCACTTTATAGTGAATGGCATCCAAGTATAAAATGGCATACACATTCGATAAGGGACGGTTTTGCCACTCCTGAATTACAGGCAAAAGCTTCTGTGTCACATTGGAAATCATCGTCGGGGAAACATCGATATCGTAAAGCTCAGCTAAGTGATCCTGGATGTCTCGTGTGCTCATCCCCTTGGCATACATTGAAATGATCTGGCTCTCAATCCCTGTTACATTTCTTTGATGTTTAGGGACAATCCGGGGTTCAAATTCACCTTCACGATCACGAGGAACGTTGATTTCGACTTCTCCGTAGTCAGAACGCACTTTTTTAGAACTGTATCCATTCCGACTATTCGTACCCTTTTTGTTTTTGACATCATGCTTTTCATAGCCAAGATCGTGATCTAATTCTGCTTCAAGCATCTCCTGCAATGTGTCAGCAAACATTTCTTTTAAGGTATCCTGGATATCTTGGGTGGATTTTAGGTTTTTCTCTTTGATCATCTGTCTAATTTGTTCTTTTGACAAAAAACTCATATACACTCCCAACCTTTCTATGAATATTGTAACAAAATCTATGAGGTTAGGAGTTTACACAAAATATTTTACAGTCCCCTTAAATCCTTTCTTTCCATATTCCGCTTTAGATTTTTGTTGTAACCAAAATAATATTATCTGCTACGGTTTAAATGTGCAGCGGGTTCTCTCGCTTATAATTTTCAATCTGTTCTTTTGTTAAAAGAAGTTGATAACCCGCTCTGGGATTCCCTTCAGGAGGTGCCTCCAGCCACCCTTCCTGGACCAACATCTGTAAAAGATGAATAACCCGTTGTTTGCGTATGCCTAAAAACTGTTGTATGTCACTGACTCGAACCTCTTCATTATACGCGATATAACTTTTTAACACTTTCAATAGTTTTTTCTCTTCGCCTACGTCATCATCACCCTCTTCCAAATCCAAAATTTCTTCATCATCCAGATCCGTATAATCCAGATCTTCTTCTAATCCAACTCCTATTAAGTCATGCTCAACACGTGCATGGCCATACTTTTGATTAAGATACCCGGATACCTGCTGGATCGTTTCTTCTGCCATGTCTTCATCCGTGGCGATCCCGGGTGATTGAAACCGAATCAAATCGAAGCTGCCTTCAATAAGGGCAACCCCGTCCCCTTTTCCGAGTAACGTTGTTCCAGGACTAAAACCCAATACAGTCGAATAATCAGCTGATGTCATACACCGAAAAACAACACGAGATGGCATGTTTGACTTAATGACACCCGTAACGACATCAACAGAAGGGCGTTGTGTGGCCAGTATTAGAAAAATACCTGCAGCACGTGCTTTTTGTGTAAGTCGCTGAATAAGAGGCTCGATTTCATTTTTGGCCACAATCATAAGATCGGCCAGCTCGTCAACAACACAAATGATATAAGGCATCGGGGGAATATCCTTGTCAGAAGCACGTCTTTTGAGCAACTGCTGAATGTTTTTCATACGATATTTTCGCAGCAATTCATAACGCTTCTCCATTTCTCCAACTAATAGTTTGAGTATCTGGGCGCTTTTTTTAGGCTCAGTGACGACTTTCATGACATGAGGATAGTCCGAAAAAGATGCCAGTTCAACCATTTTGGGATCAATTAAAACCATTTGCAGCTCATCAGGGGTTTTTGCCATAAGCAAACCTAAAATAGCTTGGTTTAACCACCAGCTCTTACCGCTTCCGGTAGTGCCGGCCACTAACAAATTTCGAACCGAAACCAGATCAACGACAACCGGTTGACCATCTAATCCCACACCAATCACGATGGGAAGCGCATATTTTTGAAATTGATCAACCCCTTTCTCTATACAGGATCTCAACAGAATAGGAGGACGTTGAGGACGGACCATGACCAGTGCAGCTGAAGCAGTAAACTCTCCGTTGACCACTTGTAAAGAAGGGATCCCTAACATCGTCTCCAAATCTTCTGTATTTCCCTTGATTTGAGACATTTTAACCCCGGCAGGGATATCTATGGTCACTTTTACAGCTAATGGTCCTTGCTGCACCTTTTTGACGTTTAATGATTCATCACTTTTCAACAAACCGACTCGCTGAAAAGCTATTGTCAGTTCCTTCTCATAATTCATTTGATCGAGGGCGTCACGATATTGATGTTTACCATCATGTTGGGGAAGGTAATTGACTGGTACGGACAGATCAGCCATTCCTTGTCCCAACTCAAATGGTTTCTCCTTTTGTAATAAGGAAAATGATTTCCTTTCCAAGTTCTCATTTGATGGTTGAATAACCGGAAAAGATTGCCTCACGTTAATTCGAGAGAGCTTTTGTATGGCCTTTCGCAAAAGGGTCCCTGTAAAGCTCAAGGCTTCCCACCGATATTTCCAAATAGCCGGCGCTAAAATAAAAAAGATGGCCATCCCCCATCCCCATTTTGCTCCATTTTCAACATATGGCCGATATTTACCAAGATCGTAATCACCGTATAAGAGATAAGTGGAAGCAGCCCCAATGAATAAAGATAAAGCGAAAAGTTTCATTTCCAGGTCACTGTTTTCAGATTGCTTTTCCATCAATTTTCACCTCCAAAAGTATTGGTTCCCATTGATTGGTTCCCGGCAACCATCCCTAGCCTTGATTCAATCTTTTCCCGACACAAAGCCGAATTGGCCACTTTCAGATCAGGGAACCAATCATGGGAACTAATCCAGGGAACCAATCTTATTTTTTGTATAGGTTATGTCTACCTTTTCAAATGTTCTGGATGGTTTTCCGAGGTACCACCCTTGCCCGAGAAAAATGCCACATGATCGAAGGACTTCATACTGCATCGATGTTTCAATTCCTTCTGCAATGACTTCTGCCTGAATTTCCGAAGCAAATGTCCGGAGTCCCATGACAACGCTTCTTGCCTGGTTACTATGAACAACATTTTTCGTAATCTGCTTTGATATCTTGATATAGTCGGGCTCCAGGATTTCAACCAGTTTAAAATTGGCAAAACCGGTCCCAAAATCGTCAATGGCCACTTTGCCTCCCTGTTTTCGGAAAGGATCCAGGAGCTGCTTGACCTCTTTCCCATTTTTCAGCACTTCATTTTCCGTGATCTCCAGGACCAATTGGTGAAGAGGCATATTTGCCTTCTCCCAGAAATGTTCATGATGATACATCAACGTTGCTGGAAGTGAGTTGATAAATAACTTTGGCGACGTTCGTGGCATATTGTTTGCCCAATCCGCAGCAAATGTATTAATGGCCAAACGCTGCGCATATATATCAAGCTCCCGCAACTTTTTGCGGCGCTTTGCTTCTTTAAAGATCATCCCTATAGCCCGATCGCCTCGTAATAGAGATTCATACCCAAAAATATCAAGGTTGTGCAAAAATCGAATGGGTTGATACACCGTGTATAGACTGGAAAACACCAGGGCACCTCCTAATTCACCAAAGATAGACAGGGTATATACGTAAAAACAGAAGGTAGGCTCGTCTATACGACATTTAAGATGTCTACCTTCTGCCTACCTTCGGAGGAAACACTGTATATACGCGTCTACCTTCGCACGTTTTGTTTTTAAATTGTCTATACGACGTATAGACGTTAAGAACTTAAATGCGTTAAAACTTCTGCCAGTTTGTTCGACATCCCCTCTATGGCCTTTAGAACAGCCGGCCATATGATGCTCTGGACTTTCAAATATAGCGCGATAATTTCATCAAAGTGATAGTAGATCGTAACGAGACTTAAAAGGGGCAAAGCAATCCGAACGACCTTTACAAAGAAACTGCGATAATAACGATAGCCAAAGTAAATTAAAACTCCTAACGCAATCACGGCTGAAACCGTTCCAATCAATGCTTACCCTCCTCCCCCAGGCGGTCTAACAAACCCGTTTTTTACTGGATCCACCCATGTACCGGTAATTCCTCCAAAACGTGTTATGGAGCCATTGATAATAACCTCAAAGTGCAAGTGAGGCCCCGTACTACTCCCTACTTTTCCATATCCGATCCGACCAATATATTGTCCTTTCTTGACGCGGTCTCCCTTTTTGACTCCAAATGCATCCCACTGCAAATGGCCATATCGGGTAAACAGACCGTTTCCGTGGTCGATATATACGGCCTGTCCAAATCCGGAAGCCCTCCCGGCTTTGATCACAACGCCATTAGCCATGGCGAAGACCGGATGGCCCCCTCGCCCGTCTGAAATATCAATTCCCCGATGATATTGTCGAGATCCCCACAAGACTCGATAACCCAATCCACTCGTAATATTGGATACGGTAGGGACTGGCCAGACATAATCTTCATCTAGCAGTTCTTGGGGAATGTCCGGTATGACCCCGGAATATATTTCTGTTGTTTCATAAGAGTCAACATTCCCTGAAATCATAAGCAATGGCGTAATAAAAATGAAAAATAAAAGAACGAGACCTCCCAGCATGAGAAGTTTCGTTCCGAATATCATCCATATCCATTTTTTCATTATCAATCCGCCTTCCGAAGGCCGCGCGTTTTGTACATTTCACGTTCTTGATCTGGCAAATACAACTTTAACTTGTCCCATCCCCTGTCTCCATAGCGGATGAGGAACGTTCTCTGTTTATGCATTCGTCCAATTTCCTGAATAATCGTTTCAGGAATCTCGGCATGCATCGCATTAATTTTAACCGCGGACTCCTCCATATAGAAAAAAATCTTGATAGCCGAATTCTCCCACAGGCCATTTCCTCCCTCTGTCCCCCCAGCTTCAGTAAACAGGACAGAAGGCTTGTTTGTGGCCAACATCAACAGGCCATTCCATTTCCTGATCGTCGTGGCCAACGTATTGACAAAATCAGAAGCTAACGGGTTCTTGAGAAATCGTTGGCCCTCGTCAACCACAACCGCCGTATAACGTGTTCCCTGGATCCGCTCCCGTTTTACCTCATTCCAAACGGATTGAAGGGCCAGGGACATCTTAACTGCTCCGGCGTGCTCTTCAACCTCATTGTTTGTACTTTGTGCAACATGAAACACAATCATCGGGTATTGAGAATACTCCAGTTCTTCTTCCTGGGCAAACATATCCTTTTCTGTACCTTCAAAGTACATCCACAGCTTTTCGGTCAGTCTCCTGGCAGCAGTTGAATCTTCTTTTTTAAGCAACTGATACCACAAGTGCAGGGAGGCTTTTTTCTCAGGATGATCCCAGGTATCAGGATCATCTTCTTTAACACCAGCCTCTTCCCAGGTTTTCATAATCGCTCGATCAGCTGCATTTTTTTCTTCCGGTGTCATCCCTCCCACTAAAAGGGATAGTGTACGATGGATCGCATTATTGGTCTCTTTAAAACGGGCCATATTCGCCATTCTGATTTCTTGTTGTAACTTTAAATCCTCGGATGACTCATCCAATTTATTGGGGATCCGGAAAGCATCCATATATTTTCCAGAAGCCCTGGTATGATCCACCCACAATCCTCCAACCTTTTCACATAACTTTTGCCATTCACCGTCAACGTCAAATACAAAGACACGAAAACCAAGAAGGAGCATACCGAGAACATAGGCTTTCATCAACGTTGATTTGCCTTCTCCGGATGCTCCTTGGACAATAATATTCTTATTCATTTCATCTTCGGGATCAGCCAGATTGATCCAGACAATGGATCCATCCCCTGCCCGGTGTCCGGCGTACATGCCGGTATCATCAGAAAAGGATCCGCGTGTAAAAGGAAATGTCATGGCAGCTGCTTCATCATCTGTAAGACGCCCCTGCCAGTTGTTATATATTTCGGCATCTGGTGATCCTAATAATTGATTCATCTGGATTCCGTCTGTCTGCTCCCATTTTAAGCGTGTTGCCCGCATCTCTCTATCATCCAATTGTCTCTCAATGTCCAGCGTTACCTCATCCAGTTTTTCCAGCGAAGAAGCCGTAATGGTAATGGCCACCCATAAATCGTAAACTTTGTGATGGCCCGAACCATTGGCATTCCGAAAGTGTTGTAGAGCTTCGTAGGCTTTTATTTCTTCGTCCCGAGCTCCTTCCGGACTGTCCTTGGCTTCGGCTTCCTGAATACTTCTGTATAACCGCTGAAGTTTCCATTTCATCCTCCAGTTCCATTTGATCCTGGCCGGTTTCATGTGAAATGCGACGCGGATCTGTACGTCTGGATTCACCTCAGAACTTCGTAAAAAACTCAAAAACCCCGGCCTGACATGAGTGGGGTAAATCCGTAATAACAAAGTTCGTGAATAGGTCGTCTCGTTAATTTGAACATAGCCCGGGTTTTTCTTAACATTGCGAATTACCTTCGCTACAGAATTTAGCAACTATTGATCCCTCCTATTCAACCAGCCTAATATCCAAAAGACTTTTAACATTCCCATCGACAACTATAAAAGGGGTTTGTGTGAGTGTTTTTTCTTTAACCACTCGTTTTGCAATCAGTTCTACATTGATCGAATCTCCATCCTCAAGCTCCAACGGTACGGCGTACCAGCCATAAAAAACGTTATCCGCTTCATCCAATGCATTTAAAGGAACGAGGTCCAGGCTCGTACCATCCGAAAATAAAGCCTTTACCTCTTGCACGCCTCCGGATGTCTTCACGGTAAATTCCACCTGTCCTCCGGCCATTTCATAAACCGGAAAGTTCTGTGTCGGGGGTGAATCTACTTGATTTCCGCCGGGGAAGAATTGTTTGGTGACGGTTAAGTCCTGAATATCAAATTTACTGGTCTCGACAACGATTCGAGACAGGATTGGTGTCGTTTTATGATTTGTCGTGGACAGCGTTGCTTTCACAACCATTTCAGTTCCCAAAGGAATATCCATCCACTGGTTTGGAGTTATAGAATAAAAAGTACTACCTCCATCTGAAGAAACTTGATAAGAAATGTCCTGACCATCCTCTGTATAGCTTTGCGGCGATATTTTAATTAAATCGAATGGATCAGCTGGTACAGAAATAGACTGATAATCTCTAGGGGTCTGATACCAGACAGTTAGATCCAACCCATCGAGATTCATCCCCGGAATCTCCATCATCATTTCACCGTTGCTGGCAAAATACCTTACATCTCCTTGCTTTGTGATATATCCAAATTCCGAAATACCTTTCATTGATATAGATACGGGCTGGTCAACAGGTGAAAAAACTGTGGATTGAACGAGATGATTATAATTCTGAACCTTTAAAAATTGATTAATCTCCCCATACCCACTCTCAAAACGAACAGATAAAATATTTCCGTTTAAATCAGTATCAGCGGAAACAAATCCGTTAATACCGGTAACTAGTTCGATAGGCGGCCGATAACCATTGTCTGTAGAAGGAATGTAAAAAACAGAATCTTTAGCAGCAACCACTAAATCTGTTGTATTTGGTACAACAGATAACGAAACCGGATCTTTAATTCCTGTTTGAAAGACTACAGGATTATTTAAATCTGATGAATAAATCTCGATTTGACCTTCACTATTCAGAGAGGCCACTCCATTCAATTCATCAAATGAAGCTATAGAAATAACATTGTTTACGCCTATTACCTGTGCAGGGTTTTCTTCAAATCCATTCCCAGCAAAATCAAACCGTTTTATTTGTCCATCCACCAGAATAAATGCCGTCTTTTGATGTGAAGATAATGCAACACCTAAGGGTGTATCTACTGGTATATTGGTAATCTCCATTAAGCTACTTTCATTTTCATTTATTCCATAAAACTTAACCCCTTCTTGTGTTACAACTGCGTAGCCAGATCCAAAATAATCATTAAGGGCTAGACTATTAGGCATTGGTTGTTGGGGGAGACGTACTTCTCCTTTTGTGTTATCAACCTTGGCTGTCGTAAAAAGTTGACTCACTTTGTCACTCTGGTAAAAGTCATCATCTAATATTACGGAAGACGCCTCTACAAAAGAAGGGACTATAAAACAAAACAAAAGTAAAAACAAGGTCAAACGACCTGTATGCATGACTGTCCTCCTTTCTATTTCTCATCTATAACTTGAACATCTATTATCTTCTCAATTTCATCATCTACTATAAAAAATGTTTTCAGTTTTTTTCTTTGATCAGGAAAAATAACATGATAAGAAGCGATCCATAACTGACTTTTTCCGACATTCCCCAAAAAAGTTGGGTTCCATTCTCTCAGTTTAATAGTTTGATCAGATATCTTTGGAAATCCATAGGTCGTTTGTTCAAAAATCCTTTTATAGGATCCTGACAACAACTGTGCAGCCTTACGCCACTCCCCATTTGACACATACTTAGTATATTGGTGTAATAGTGCAGCATTTATTTTTGATCCACTATAATTTTTGTCTGCATTTAAAGGAGGGGCATTCTCTCTCACATCGAATATTTTCCAGTGGCCATCCTCAAAATATAAATAGTAATACAGTGTTTGCTTTTCTTTACTTCCTCTAGTCAGTTCATAGAGAATATCACTTTTTACAATATCAATTACATTCCCCTGCAACATTGATAAAGTTTCATGACTTAATATTTTTCCTCGGCTTAAATCTGTTTGTTTAAATAGAGTCAATTTTTGATGTAGTTTCCCAGTAGTCAACTTTATCGCATCATCCCAATCCCCGATTAAGACCCTCTTTGTGTACTCATGAACAACAATTTCACTGTCTAAGGTTTTATTGCTGACATAACCTTGATACTGCCAAATCAAAACAAGGCAAATCATCATAACTAAACCGAATATAATGAAAACCGATTTTCGCCTCACTTCTACATCACATCCAGATTAAAAATTACCCCCTGGAACAAAATCCAGGGGGTATAATCAAGGGATATACCAAATGCCAGTAACTGTGTCTACACCAACGTTGCCTGATTGATCCACAACTTTTACAGTAATCGTATTCGTTGTATTTGGATCAAGACCTGAAACATGAATTTGCCCATCGGTAGGCAACAACGAATAATTAGACCAACTTCCATCATTCACTTTATAACTATACTGAAACCCTTCTCGTGTCACATTATCATGTACTTTGACAATTAATTTAAAAAGATCAACATCGGTAGCTTTTGCATGATTTAAAGGGGTAATGTTTACTTCAGGCGGAGTATAGTCAACAAGAAATTTACGACTTATCCAGTCTGATTCTGCTCCATCTTTCGATTTAAATTTTATATAAACCGCTGATTGCCCTTGCTTTTCAAAGGAAATTTCTTTAATCAACTCTCCTGAGTTAATGGCTTCCTGAGACAATGGCTCATATTCAGATGACGATATCCCATCTCGGCTCCATTTGACCTCGGAAACATTTTGCAGATTAGTAATATGAATCACAGCACTGGTGCTATTTGATACCTGGTAAACTTGCCCATCCATTTCGATATAGAGTCCATTCATGTTCTCAGGATCTATAATTGGGTCAGGTGTCGGTTCTGTTTCATTGGTCGTTGGCTCAGTCGCGGGACTGGTTCTTACGATGGTAGCTGTTTTGTTTGTGACATTATTATTCTCATCTTTTACTTGTAAAAAAAAGTATTTTTGTTCAGGTGTAGAGCCAATATAAAAGTCTGGAGGATATGATTGTACAGGACCCCATTCATTATTATTTTGTGTCCATCCTCCATCTTGAAGGATATGCCAATTCACGCCATCTAAAGATAATCGCATACGTAAATTTTGAAAAGTTGTATTATCGTCAGTTGCCTCTATCTTTATGGGAACAGTATTACTATCAGTTGAAGATTTTCCATAATTGATTTCAAAATTTACTTCTGGTGGTACACCGTCATAAATTAAATACGTGCCATCTGATCTAGCAACAGATACATTCCCAGCATAGTCTATTGCTTTTATTGCTACCTTTCGCCCGCCTGTGCCGGGTAGTAACTTCCAGTCTATAACACCATTTGATGGATAGGGTAGAGATTCATATGTCAAAAAATCATCATTGGAAACCTGTATTTCTACAATTTCATCATTATCAGATGCATCAATTTGCAGTTGTACTTCATTGGTATAAGATACACCGTCCTGATCGATAATAGAGAAGTCAGCAATATTTGGTGGTTTACGATCCAGGTAGAATTCTACTGCATTCCCTGTACTTGTAGGATTTCGAGTTGCATATACTTTTCCTTTCCCGAAATAATCATAAATCATGCCGGCATATCCATTTGTCCAACCTGGTAGGACATCTCCTGTAAATACATGTGTCCATTCACCAGAAGAGATATTGAATTCAAACAAATCAAAATCCAATGTAGTGTTTCCGCTAGAGATATATTTATTTGCACTTCCTCCCAATAGTGCAAAAGAGTTTTTACTGGTTTTAAATACAATCCCATTATTGCGATAAGTTGAACCTAGTATTTCAGGATTGGTTGCCGGTATCTCTTCCCATTTAGAAGGATTTAGTCTAGATGACCTATAAACTTTGTTATTACTCACCTTATAAATATTATGCCCATCAATTGGATTGGTAACATTTGTTCCTCTTATGTCTTCTGGCATCGGGGTCGAAAGTGAATAATTTGATAACCATGGATCTACATCACTACTCGCTTTATGATTGACGTAGTATTGAGCTACTGCGTCACTTGTAATTATGGTTAAAAGGTCCTCTTCACCCAAAGGTCTTGAACCATACCTATATAAACCAAAATGATAGGTATTGTAATCTGCAGTTATTCCTCCTGGTAAATCATAATTTTCCCAGGAATCTGATGATTCCTCATATACCCATAATTTGTTTTCTATTACAAAATGATATTTTCCACGTAATGCACGTGATTCCATTAAACCCAAGTTAAATGATCCCCAGGTAGGCTGTGGCGGTCGTGTTGATGGGTCAGCATTTTCATTAGCTCTACTCAAAGTCCATTCTTTCGTAAATGGGTCATAAATGGCCATTGCATTTGTGTTCGGATGTGTAGAATCAGTGCCGTCATTTTTTCTTATGCTTAAAATCCCACCAAAAATATAATACTTACCAGTATCTAAATCTTGCGCAATATTATAACGACTCCAGCCTACAAGATAATAATCTGGATAATCTTTTAATAGAAAAGAATGATCTGTATTTATCAGAAATTCACCCGGAGACGAATAATCGGAACCATCAAACAACTCATAAAATCTGTAAGTATTTACGTTTGATGTTTCTGATAATGATTGTTCCAGAGCTAACACTTGATTACTGTTGATAGGAATCGTTAATGTCAACAACAAAACAATAGACAACGCTACTTTAACTACTTTAAAAATTTTCATCAACCCGTACCCCCGTTCTTATTTACTAAAAATATCAGTAGGTAAATCTATTTGATTTATTGGGTTTCCATCCTCATTGATACGTGTCGGAATAAACTGCATTTCGTTTTTTGTAATGTAAATTTCTCTGTTTACCCCATTCCACTCTACTGACGCACCTATAGCTTCAGAAATAAAACGAATCGGAACATAGGTTCTAGAATGTATGATCTCGGGTGCTCGCGACATTTTAATATTCATACCATTTACATTGGCTACTGATTGTCCAATACTCATCGCAATTGAAGTGTTCTTGCCAAAAATAAAAACGGAACGAGTATCTGAATCCCAACTTACCTTCAATCCAAGACCTTCACTCACAGCCCTAACCGGTACCAAAGTGGTACCTTCCTTTAATGAAGGGGTTGCATCCATGTGCAATTGCTCACCATCTACATAAACCTTAATTAGTTCTTCAGCAGAAATAGACACAGTTTGGATCAAGAACAACAATAAAAAGAAAGGGACATATAATCGTTTCATCTTTTATCAGCCTCCGTAAATCAAATTTGAAAAATGCATCATCATTATGATTAAAAGTAACGATGGTGCATAGGGCAAAGGAGCTTTACACGCCCCTTTCTGAAACCAAATAATAAGTCGGACGAGGAAAATCAATATAATTGAGAAAAGTAGTACATAAGGTACTTGCGCATACCCAACCCCCCACCCAAACCAGAAACCCATCTTTAAATCCCCTGCCCCAATCTCCGGACTGCCACGCAGCCACAACGAAATAACATAAACAACTAAAAACAGAGTTAATACATAAAACCCTCCCTTCATTTGATCTATCAAAACGTCTTCAGACGAATAGAAAAAAGCAACGATGGGCAACACCACCGTTGCTAAACCATTGAGCCAGTTAGGTATCCGGCGCTCCTTGAAATCGATATAAGCAGCCAGAATCAAAAATAAATAAAAGACTCCTTCAACCAGCATCATCTCCTCCTTTCTAGGGGATCAATGGGTCGTTAAATAACGACCTCGTTTGAATAAAGATCTCAACAGAATCAGAAGGCTGCGTATGATAAAACACCTGTTTAGCCTTGTTAAAGTTATCTAAGCCCCCCTCTGCCCAGACATGCATCTGAACAGAAGAAGCTGATGGAATCGTGGCAAAGGAATGGGCGACATTCGTATCAAAATCCTCCAATCCCATGTTTGAGACGTTCTTATTAAAAGCTTCCATGGCTTTATTCGGGCCATCCGGATCCTTAATGTGATAATCCCAATCACGCGGCGCCCCAAATTCATTCCACGCTTCATCCACACGATAAATTTCCTGATTCCCAGCCAGGACCCCGGCCTCTGCCGCACTGCGTAATTGTTCCCTGGCAATGATCAGTTTGCCGATATCAAAAACCAGCAGATTCATTGTCAACAAAAACATGACGGTAAACATGAGAAACAAATACCCTACGGAACCTTCTTCATTCTCCCAGATACGTTTCCACATAAAAAATCACCACTCCCTTCTAAACGAAGTCGTGGCTGTAACGGCATCATATGGACTTCTGGGAGAAGAACTGCCAAATATTTTCCCAATATCGGTAATGATCCAGGGATGCCGGTAAGTGACCGTGCTGGTGACATATTCGCCGTCATAAAGGTTTATATCAACATCCCTGCTTTTATCAAAAAGGGTATGGCCATCATGACTCAGTGGCCTTCCAAACCCCAGAAACAATTCTTCAGCTTTATTAAGGGCAGCAGAGGTTCCGCCGGGGATTATGGCAGCCATTCGTGCCGTCTCCCGGCTCACAATGACCGTATCGTACTTGGATATCATGGCCATTCCGGTATCAATGATTAACCCAATTCCAATAAAAAGTACAACCAGAAAAACATAAAGGACCGGGAGATCGATAATTCCCCGGTCCTCCTGCATCATTCGTTTTAACATCGGACCACCTCATTTATTAGTTAAAAATCGTCCTTGCCTGCGTCCAGATGTAATCAAACATGTCTGTGATTCCCTGGCCAATCGTATCCCGATTGGTAAAAAGAATATAACCAATGACCAGAAGCCCCATAATGATCGAACCCCAAATCATTCCCTGCTCACTTTGCATCAATTGACTGACTCGCTTCACAACTTTTTGTACCAATCGTCTTTTACCTCTTAAAACGATTTTTCTGAACATACTATCTTCCTCCTTGAATTTAGATTTAGGATTTCACCATAACCATCAAACTCAGCGCACCCGCTATAACCGCGGTAAAAAAGAATGGGAAAAAGAAAAAGAACATGATGGAAAAAGAGACTTTCAGTTGAGCATTCTGAATCCCTTCTTCCACACGTTCTTCTGTATCCTCATCAAGTGTTCGAATCTGTTCCCGGATTACATCAACAACAGGTGTTCCATTTCGCACCGCCAATATCATGGCCATACAAAATTCATCCAGTTCATCCAACCCGAATTGATTTTTTATCCAGGTAAAGGTTTCAGGAATCGATTCCCCTCGTTTTAACCACTCAGATGCTTTTGTCAAAACCTCACCCAGTGATCCAGGCACTTCTTTACCCGCTTTCTCAAGCGCTTCCCTCAAATGTGCATTTTGCTCAATCAGCACAAGCATCACTTTAAGTAGCTGCCTTAATGAAGCTAAGGCTTCTTTGCGCCTTTTTTTGATCTTCAGCCATACAACGAATGCCGGAAAGAAAAAGCCAACCAGAGAGAAAAACAGGCTGTCTCGTAAATTCCCACTCATCCCATAGATCAAGAATCCGAGACCGGCCCCCATTAAGATACGGAGGATAAAAAATTCTTCTGCTGTCCATCCTCCGCCAAACCCACCGGCTTGGATCAGATGCCTTTCCCATTTTCCCATATATCTTTTTCCGGGCAGCCACGGCTGAAAAATATTGCGGATGATTCGGAGAAGCAGCCTTCCGCGCCTGACGTTCCCTTTCTGCAATTCCACCTTGACCAAACGGTTATACATCATCTGGATCCGTTCATCCTTTTTCAAGCTGAACCAGAGGATGAACATACTAAGCGTCAAAAATACAAGTACTCCTTCTTGCAAAAAATCACCCCTTTCCAAAAATCTGAATGAACTCTTCCCTGGAACACTTAAACTTCTTATATTCTCGGGTCCAAAGTGGAACAAAAAAAATAGACCAGCGTAATGTGGTCCAGTTCCTTAGGTTCAACATGCGTAATATCATATCCCCGAATTGATCCCAGAGACTTAATTTTTTAAGAGTAACATCGTTAAACTCCCTTTCATAATCGATCCAGATACTCTTTCCCGTGATCCACCTGACCGAAGAATAAAACCTGCTGTGACTATGAAGTTTTTTGGCCAGCTTTTCATACGCCATTTGACGTTGCCTTAAAAACTTTTTTCGATCAGCCCAATAAAACAAAAAGGGAACCGATGTATGATGGATCTGGATGGTGTCCCCCTTTTTTACACACATATAGTTTTTCGTCAGCACCCGGGACCGAAAGATATCAAACATGAAGTTTCACCGATCTTTTGACGACCAGGATCCCGATCCCCATCATGACCACATTGAACAGGACCATCCCCAAAAATGCAGGAAAGGCATCAATGAGTGAAATAATTGTGTCCCAGAAAATCAGTAGCAATCCGATCGGAACAGCACCGACAAACCAGACAATTTTCCTCATGGATGAAGTTCGGGCCATGACTTTTTTCTGAAACCGAATCTCGTTTTTGATCCGGCGTCGAATGTCATCAAACAACTCCGTGATGTCACCGCCCTCCCGGGATGTCAGGCGAATGGACATCATAAAATAATCCAGATACGGGACATTAATGCGTTCCGCCATCGATTCAAGAGCTTCCACCGGAGATAGCCCCAATCTATCTATTTGGTACTTCACAATTTTAAATTCCCGGTGCAAAAACCCACTGTCTATTAACTCCAGGGTCACATTAATCCAGCTGCCCAGGGTACCATTTGCTCTAAGAACACTGGAACCGATACTGAGAGCCTTCATAAAATCTTTTGTGAACTGCTTTTTATTCCATTCTCCCAGAGCCGAAATGATAATCAGAAAACCACCTATTCCCGTAATCGGGCCAAGAAAAAGCCCCAAGACAGGGTTGGTTGCGGCCGAGACCAGCCAAAAACCAACAATGACAATGACGAGCAGCAATACACGAATATATTTGGGAGATAAATCGATTCGTGCTTCATAAGCCTTCTGCTCGATAAAGTGAAACACATTTTTTCTGTTTTTTCTCTTCAGTGGTTTTGCACCAGATAATCGAGACAACAAACGCTGATCTCTCTCGATTCGGCGAAAACGGATTGCCAGAACGATGAGAAAGAATACGAGAAAAAGTAAAAAACCTTCCAATGATCTCCCCCCTTACACATCGAGCATGACTTCTTTGTTAATTTTCCCTTTCGGCCCCTGTTTCTTAACTTCCTGATTCGTTGACGGATGCCGAGGGGCATATTCCCCGCACAGAAAAGGAGAACCGGATTCCTTGACATATTTATCTGCTTCCAGTAACGACTGAGGAACTTCCATTCGTTGACGGCGTGCCTGTTTGAGCAATTTGTCACTCAAACCATGAAACTTCCAGTACCAGGTCCCATCCTCATTGAACTCCACTGTGAAAACATCGCGCAGATTGATGCCATCCCCCGATATACCCTCGATTTCACAAATCTCAGCTGTCAGTTTTTCATCTTCGTCCGTTTTTTCCAACTGGACAATCTGTTGAACGCCCTCCTGAATCATCCCCAGAACATCAAAACGATTCGCTTCAGGGGCCGACATGGCCAGAGCAATTAATCTCAGGATAGTGGCCCTTGCAGAATTGGCATGGATGGTACTCATACTTCCGGGGTGGCCATTAATAATAGCCTGAAGAAAATAATAGGCAATCTGATCCCGCAATTCGGCAATAAAAATGCGATTTAAATCCATTCGCAGCGCTTCTTTAAGCATTTGCCGAATGGTATATTCGCCTTTCCCCTGAACGTTCTTTTGTCGTTCCCATAAGCGAATCACATTGTTGTGTTTGGGTTGAAGCTCCGGAGCTTCCTCCAATACCCCGTTCTTGTGATTATCCTGGATAAAGGAGAATATCGTGTTCATGGTTGTGGTTTTACCGGTTCCCATTCCACCCGCAAATAACGTGGTCCAGCGAATCTTTGTCGTTAAGGCCAGATAATCCATCATAATGGAAGCCATGAAGTTTCGTTTCACCAGTTCCTCCGGTGTAAAAAACTTGACGAATTTCCGGATGGTCACAATGGTTGAAGGCTCAATTTTATGAAAGCCATCTTCTGACCAGTAACTGTATCCGGAAATATCCGTAACAGCATGGAGCCGGGAACCATCCGGCAGGAGGGCATTGACAGTTATTTCGGACCGATCGAAGCGGCGACCGGTAAGAGACAATTTGTTGGTCAGCCAATTAAAAAGATGGTCCTCATCACGAAATCCCGCCTTATCGGCCCGATAATATTTACCATTCTTCTTATATTCGATGACGTGAGGCCCCATAATTCTGACATCCGTCACATCCGGATCTTCCATGTACTCCTGGGCCGGCCCATACCCGTACATATCATCCAGGATGGAATCCACCACTTCTTTCAACGTGGTTTCATCCGGAATACGATCACTGTTACGCCCCAACTCCATCAGGTAAAGTCGCATCCCATCACGATTCAATTGAGACGTATCTGTGTTCAAATCCCTGCGAAGTAACTCTAACATCTCTTCCTGATATTGAATCAACTCTTCCGATGTCGTCTGAATGGTTTGTGAGAGCACTTTGGCAGTTTCTTTCTCCTCTTCTTCAGCTGCAGATAAAATGTCCCACAACTTACTCATTTTGTTCTCCCCCCTTCTCACTGGATTCTTCCTCTTCCTCGGTTTGTTGAACCTTACTCCTCAAGTTCAACTCCTGTTCCATTTCCTTCTCGATTTCCTGATAATGTTTCTGAGCAATGGCGGCACGAATACGTCCAGCCTCGATGGCCTTTCCGATATCCGGGAAATCTTTCTTGGGCACAGCCAGGTAAACTCTTGATTCCCCGTTGCTTCCGTCTTTCTTGGCCAGTACCGGTACATATTCCGCGACATATTTAGAATCAATGACATTGTTGGGCATGGTGATCAGCCCTAGGAGATGAATAAAATCTCCGGGCTGAATTTGTGGCCCCACATCAGTTTGACTGAGTGGTACCGCGATCCCGATCAGTGAGCCATCGCGTAAACTGTGCAGTAATCCCGTCAATGTGGCATTTTCCTCGATGATATGACCTGTCCGTATCATATCTCCCGGGAGCAAATGACTAAAACTGTATTTCCCCATAACGTCTTCAACAGAGGTATATGTTCCCTCCTGAATAGAGCGAACCGGCCTGCGCTGAATATCGAGCATGTCCTTCTCGATTTTGGTATAAGGCTTGATTTCTTCCTTTGCAACCACCACATACGCTTCCTGCTTGACGTTTTCCACCATTGCCTGATACTGAAAAGCGACAACGGCTGCCAGCACAATCCCCAGCATCAGAAACAACGTGCTTTTTCGTTTCATCTTCATGGTTCATCACCTCCTTAACAAAGAAAAGAAGCGCCTGTTCCAGCGCTTCGGTTTCTTATCTGTATTCATGTTTTCTATACCTGTTATCTCCTGAATCACATGATTGAGTTCCTTACAATAACGACAGTTAGGTTTGGCAAGGATCAACGGCTGGCCATCCCCAATCTTCTTTCTCAGTTCCGGAGAATGTTTTAACACAGCTAATTCAACCTGGTGAGGAACACTTTGCTTATATACAAACTCGTCACCAGACTGAAAGACATTATCTCGATCATTCAGAACTAAAGACAGTTTTCCAGGGTCAATATGGCCGGCAATCTGATTGATTGTGGCCGAGCAGCGTTCAAGACCATGCTCATCTGGTGTGTTAACAAAAAAGACATGATCGGAAGCTTCCATCACGGCCAGGGATCCAACCGTGATTTTCGGATCCAGATCCACAATCACAACCTGAAAGTATTGTTTTAGATTTTCAATGATTTTTAAATACAGGTCTCTGGCCACCGGTGCCCCCACATAATTAACCGGGGACGGTAAAATGTAGAGACCACTTGCGTGTCTCACCAGCGATCGCAAAACGGTCTCTTGATCCAACCTCTTCGGTAAGTGGTCCCAATCGACCAGGGTTAAAGCCGAACGCACCTTCATCATAGTTGAAATGTTACCCTGATAGACATCACCATCTACAATCACCGTCTTGAATCCGTTTTTGGCAAACCAACCTGCGATGTTGACGGCCAGTGTACTTTTTCCTACACCGCCCTTGGAAGATGTAATGGAAAAAACTTTCGACTGTCCAAATCCGGAGACGCCTGATTCAACAGGTTTCCAATTAGGTTCACGTTGACTGGCGACACCAAAAAAATCAATGGCTTCTGATGGCTCTTGAACATGCTTTGTTTCCGAAGAAAAAACGATTTCTTCCTCATCCATATTTGCTGTCACCCCCTTTCGCCTTAAGTACTCTTCAGCATCATTCTTGCTACGGGTATTAAAAATCAGTTCTTTCACATCCTTTACTTTAAAAGGCGCGATCAAGAAATCCCAGGTGTGGGTTTCCAGAAGCGTATCCAAATCATCCCTTTCCTCCCCCAACAGGACGATCGGGCGAATTTTCTGTTCATGCAGCTGCATCAAGACCTCTTTTAAAGTGACATTCGCATTGTCCTGCAATCCATTCAGATCCGGATTGATGATTACAACATCCGGCTCCTTTGTTTTCAGGTGTAAAGCCAGGTCACGTAACGAATCGACTTCCCCCTGAATAACTAATTGATCATCTCTGTGTAAGGCCTCATTCAATTTCAAATGCAAAGTGGCCAACACAATTTTCACGATATCCACCTTCTTTCTCACCTCGTCATTCGTTTCTTAATAGATTGAATAATGCTGCCATGTCCATCTGCATATGGAACAGGCATAACCGCTGACAAAATGTTTTCAATGGCCATTTGATATTTCGGGACCACTTCGGAAGGAATGTAACCCTCTCCTATTGCTTCCCTTACCTCCTTCAATTCGGGGACAGGAGGGAGAACGGGGAGATGTAAAAATTCTCGAATAGTCTCCGGATCCATCTCTCCACGTGATTTCCCTACCACAACCTTTACTTTATCCGTGGAAATGCCTGCTTTTCGAATAAATCCCAGGGCATCCTGCGTATCACGAATGGCGATGACATCCTCCTCCGTAACCAAAAATATGGAGGAAGCCCATTGAAGAATTTGAATTGTGTTGCCGTTCCAGTCAGTACCGGCATCAATGATCACCCAGTCAAAAAATTGATAGATGTGATGCATCACTTTTTGGAGAAGGTCCCGTGTTATAAGACGTTCTCCCCGGCTCACCGGTAAAATATAAAACCCTTCAGGATGCTCATGAAGGAGAGACAACGCTTCTCTTTCGCTCATCATTTCTCCGGCCCGAACCCAATCTTTAATGGATGGACGGTATTCGGATCCATAAAAAAAAGAGCCTATGTTTCCAAAAGGCTCATCCATGTCCACAACACAGACTCTTCCTCCAGACATGCGTTTAATCTCCTCAGCTGTTGAAACCGCTAAGAGTGATTGGCCGACACCCCCTTTCGGTGAAATAAAGACCAGGGTATGTTTAGAAGGGATTTTCATGTCAAACCGAAAGGGTGACGGAGGCTCTTCATTTGGTTCTTCCATGAAGTCCAAACGATTCTCAGTAACAAGATCACCACCCGTTAACCTTTCTATTTTTTCAGCGGTTAACGGTTTTGGAATCACTCCAGCCACCCCGTACTCCCTGACTTTTACTGCCTGCATTTCATCTTCATATAGAACATACATTTTACAATTTGGAAAATGGGACTGGAATGAAGGAATATGGTCAATACTCACTTCGTCATCCCAAATCAATATCCCCGTTTCCAGTTCATACATGCCTGCCTCGATCATACCCGGTGTTATCACCTGAATGCGATGATCATCTATGGTTGTTTCCCCTCTGTTATTGACCAGCAAAAAAACTGGCTGGTTTCCTTCGTTCAAAACTTGCCTATTGAACTGATGCCTGTTCAATCGACTCAAAACCTCCCTTTGATATTCTTCATGCATTCGTTGTTTTTCTTCTTTACGATGCTTGATGCTCCGCGCAAACTTTTGAAGTGAGACTCTTTCCTGGAACGGCTGCATGAGTTCCTTCCACCAGGAGCCTCCCTTATTTCCTGTATGGCCTTTGCGATTTACATTTGCTTGCCTGGTTTCTTCAAACTGTGTCTGGGAAGGCTGTTGCAGGATCTGATCCCAGATTTGACTCTTGCCTTGATTTTTATCCCCGATTCGCTTCTTTCTCCAAAGCAAAGGATCAAATTGCCTGAGTACGACTTCCTCCAAAGCACTTCCCGCAATAACAGCCGTTTGAATATTCATCTCTGACAGGGTTTGAACCGCAATCCCGGATAAACGTTGCAGCTTCTCTTTTATGAGTTGGACGTTTTCCGTCACGTTTTTCCCCAGTTGCAATTGGGATGGTGAAATCGTAATCCGCAAGAGATAATATGTTTTTTTGATCATTCCTTGTTCAGCCATATCCCGTTGCAACTGAACACGAGATAATCCAAGCTCTTTAAGTCCGGGTGAGAAAGACGCATAAGTCGATTCTTGATGTTGCCATTCATCGATTTGTAAATCCAATTCTTCCTCGGAAGTAATTAATAATTCAGCGCCTTCACTGTGAAGGCTTCTCAGTAACTTTTGAAATCCCCATGCCTGGCTGAACCGCTCCATACTCGGCAGATAATCCCATGGAGGGGGGGCGCATCGGATAAACACTGCCCAGTCCCCCGATTGAAATTCAACAAACGGGCCATCTATCCCGGTTATGGGAAAATAAACGGAAGTTGTATTCTTCCCGCCTTCAGCCGTTCTGATTGCCGGTTCACGTTTGTATCTTCTTCGTTTTTTCAAATATACCGGCAAATCAAAGGCAACAGCGAGTATGAGAATAAATGCCGGCAATAAGATAAACAACAAACGGAACCCTATCGGGATAGGGATGAATACAAACAAAATCAAGGCAACAACAAAGATAATAATCGCCTGGAAAAACGCTTTTAACTCAAAAAGGTCAAATAAAAGAACATCCTCACGAATGTCCTCTGGAAAATATACCGTTTGATCCTGATCGTACAAAACCGCCTCCTCCCCTTTCCAAAAGAAAAAGCCCAGGTACATGACCTGAGCTTAATATTCCACATTAATATATTAACAGATTTTTAAAGATATTTTGTCGCGATTTTCTCGGCATTTTGTCGGGGATTTATCTAATTACATAAATTCATCCACTTTTAAAACCATAACAGTTAGGTCTTTACCCATTCTCTTTACCCTGACAAATCCATACTTTTCATAAAATCTTATAGAACTATTTAATGCCTCCAAACTAATGAAATTACATCCACTATCTTTAGCAATTTTTTTAGATATTTCTATTACTTCAAACAACAGATATTCTCCATAACCTAATTTTCTGAATCGTTTATCAACCCCCAAAAAATGTAGTTTAATTGATGGATAAAATTTTATATCCGTAGGCAGTTCCCAAGCCTGTTGCTGCCGTTTACTCTTTACTATTTCAATTTGATCATTATATAAAGTAAAAAACCCGATTAACTCTTGATTTTCATTAAAGTATAATCGGGTAATCGCTGTGTTATATTGATGAAATCGTAATGCATCTTCTCTTAAAAAATTCTGAACAAGAGGTTCATCATCGCAATCAAAGGACTCAATTTTTTCTCTATGTCTTTCATCTATATATTCAAAGGTAAACATACTTCCTCCAGATTCACTTACCTTTTTTAGCAGGTTTATGTTGCTTGAATTTATCCCTAATCTTATTCAATTTCTCGTTTTTTTTCTTATCGCTAGCATAATTTATAAAACGTTGGAATTCTGTTTCATTATCAAACTCGATTTTTGTCGGTCGAATCGGCTTAGTTACTCCCATTTTCTTTCGACCTCCTTTATCATTCATTTAAATCCCTCCTAGGATTAAGCATCTCCATTAAACAGTTGACTTAATCCTAGGTAGTTACATAAATCTTAGCACATCATTAAAGCAACGTCTAGGTATCATTAAACTAACTATAAGTTGTTCCCATCTTTCTCATTGTTTGAATGAAGCAGATGACCGTATTTCTCATCATAAACGTCATCTTCACCGGTGAACCAGAAAGCAAATCCCTGATCCACAATCATTCCATTCTGAGAGCGATTATTTGGTTCTTTTTCATGTTTATTCATTCAATCATCACCTCATTTACGACTTCATTATACCATGCTGATTATTTCTGTTTCCACTTTCCCATATAGATCCCGTTTACCGGCGGGGACACACCATAATTCACCGGAAGGCCGTTCTCCACCACAATAACTTCCTGACCTTTCTTCCAGTATGGTATTTTATTTTGAATGGCTTTCTTGATGATATTTTCGACCTGACCTTTGTCATCCGTTTGTGCCTTTAATATAACCTTATTTGAATCAAATTGAATATGATGTTCGGCTTCAACCTGTCGCCTCAATTTTCCATTAATGTACTGCAGGTCATTAATTTGTTTTTCAAGGCTCTCCAATTGACTTTGTTTTTTCTTTCGGATCGTGTCCGGAAGCATTCGGTTTGACAACTGGTTTGACAACTCTGATCTTTCTTTTCTCAGTTTCTCTAACTGCTTGTTAACTTTTTCAAGTTCCTGCTGTCTTTTCATGTTCTTTTGTTCAAACAGTTGTTCCAGTTCTTTTGAGATACTATTAACCAACTGTTCATCCGGAGGCAGTTGAAATTGAAACGCTGAATCGGTTTCTCTCGAACGGTCATGATATAAAGGCGACGCTTCTCTCTTCTGGACAGACGGAAATTTAATATCAGGATTCCAGTCCATCCTACCGGCCCATTTTTTGAGTGAACTGTTTTTACTTTTTTCTTCCCAATCCCGTTTCGCGGCATCCATCCTCTGAGCGGATGACTTCCATTTCTGTGCTTTATCCAGGCTTTTGGCCGAAGCACGATTCACCTTGTGGCTCATTCGCTCCATTCCTGTCCAGCCAAATCTCTGGGACAAACGATTCATGACCCCTGATGTCTTTTCTCCCACTCGTCCCAATCGATCCATGACTGTTGATCCTCCCAGGCTCAAAGGCTGTACGATCGCAACAACCATATGGGTGAGCCAGAATCGATAAGCTAGCACAAGTAAAACAGCCATGATGACGAGATTGATGAAACTTGGCGCTATCCCCAAATCTCTCGCAATCCCCTCACCATTTTCAGACGAGTTTGTAATACTAACCATCATGAGCCATCCGAGATTAAAAATAACGCCGAGAAAAATCGTTCGTAATGCCAGATTCATCCAACCGATCACGGTTTCGGTTTTGCCGAAAATGGCCGCGATTGTAAACCATGCCGGGGCACCGATGACGATAATGTCCAGACCAAACGTTTTTAAAACAGAAACAAGCGCCAGCAAAAAAATTAAAATGGTTCCGATCATGACATACAAAATACCGCCGGCATTTAACATGACGGTGGCCAGGCTTGCACTGGTATCGTCCACAAAGGCTCCCTCAAAAATGAGCTTCATAGCAGTGATCCCGTCAATCGTTTGCATATTAATCTGATACCCCAGTTTTTGGGACAAATCCTGCAAGAGTTCAGCGGAACTCATCGTCACCGCATAATTAACCAGCTTGATCACAAAATCAACGATTGTCATCGTAAAAACTGTAAAAAATATCGCGATCCCCAGTGCTTTTAATGGTTCTGCCAACTCTTTCCCTTTCAACACATTAAGACCGGTCACAAGAAACGCTGGTCCTAAAAGAGCCAGGGAAATCCACATCGACCAGCTCCACCATGCATACACCCATTTCTGATCCTGTAAGTCGGGTTGTAATAGAAACGCTTTAGACCCCAATGCATTAATCACCGGTTTCAAGACATTATCAAAAATGGCCGCGATCCATTTATTAAACATCTCCATGACTGCTTCCCCGGTAATCAGCCTTTTAATATTGGCCACCAGTTCTTTCACTGAAGCGATGAAGCCATCGTTTTCGTCTTCCTGGTCCTCCCCTGAATTGTTTTGATCCGGTTCCTGAACATCAAGGCCCGACTTGGGGGGAGAATATTCGTCTCCACCCCCTGCGGCCACTACTGACACAGACGGAAACACCACCACTAAACAGATAAATAAGACTGTCAGAGACCTCCACATCACAATCACCAATTACCCCTTAAAGAAATCAAGAGCGGGTAGCAAGATTTTTTCGTATGCAAAAACAATGATGTCGTACCATGTTCCGGTTAAAGATAAAATAACGAGCAGTAAAGCCACACCAATCGCAATCCAATCATCTTTGAGGCCGCCGACACTTTTTCCTTTCATAAGCTTTCTCGCTGACATCAGGGCATTCCATCCGATATTAGCCAGAATAATTAAACCAATAATCCCAATTACATAATTGATGACAAGGATGAATCCGCCGGATGCCTTCTGAGCTTTGACGAGATCCGGACGAAAAACCTCAGGTGACGGTAACTCAATCCCGCCTGGTGCCGCATGAACATAAGGCGTGATGTTAACAAAAAGTAGCATCATAGCAATAAACAAAATTGATTTCTTCACAGTTCTCTCCTCCTAAATCAATGTGATAATTAAAACAGCTGCCAACAGCGAAATACTCAATTGTTCAATAAAATTGCCCTGCCGGGATCCGGTCGTCATGATCGGTATGGCAAAGTTCCTATTTACAAAAGGCCACAACCAGGGAACGCCTCGTTTGGTGAGGGTATCCACCACCAAATGCGATAGATAAGCAATGGTCCCCATCCAGTGAATATGGGAAATGTTGTACCTGACCTCTATAAGAAATAAAAGCCAGGACCATACCGAAGCGGCCAACAAGGAATGGGTTGGGCCACGGTGAGCCAACCACGTACTAAACAACAAAAAAGCACCCATCAATATAAAGGGTGCGAAATCAAACACGCGTTCTAGATTGACCCCGGCGTTTCCAAACACAAATGGAAAAATGTTGAGAAAAACGCCGAAGAGTGTGGTACCCAGTTTTCGCCAGTCGTTTTCTCCCAGCATGTTCGAAATCATGATTCCTGAGAGACCTGTAGCAACCCAGATCCACTTTGCAGTAAAATATCCGACGAGGATACCTACCAGCCCCAACAATATACTTAACTTTTTAATCAGTTGAATCGCTTTACCGGGAACCATCTTTCGAACTAACATCGAGTTTGATTCATCAAGATCGGGAGCTCCAGATGATATGGCCGCTACCAGGATCCCTGCCAGGGTTATGGGATTATCCGTCAACAATGCCACTTCAACACTTGTTAAAATCCCAATGGCCAAATGCGCTTCTCCTCTCATTGCTCCTCACCAAGCAAAGGACGCATTCGGATGACCCCTAATGGGCTGTCTATGCCGCAAAGCCCTTCATGAAGGACTTCGCTCATTTCTGAGATGCAAGTTTCAATGACTTTTTTAACGGGGGCATGCTCTGTCGTTTTATTGACCACTCTATTAACAAACGAATCAAAATCCAAGATGTCTTCCATGATCATTCTCCTTTCGTGATGTGTATTTATACCTGTCTTCTCTTAGCCAAACCATAGAAATCATTTAATAGATCATCTTAGAAATTTTAATGACATACATTAGAAAAATTGCCCTCCCAGTTTTCACATGCAAAAGGGGCCGCAAGTTATTTATGCAGCCCTCAAAATGTGTAATTCTATCTACATTTTTTATTCCACCAATCGGACCCTCACTTTTAGATTACTTAAAATCATGCCATGGTCCTCATTGTCTGAAAACGTTGTTTCAGATATCGCATGCGAACCATTCACCGTCGCGATTGTAGGGTAATTGAAGAAGGAAAACTGTCCTTCCGGTACCGTCTGAAAAAAATCATTAACTTCCTGCTGGGTCACATTTTTCACTTGAAAAGTGTACGTGGTTGTTCCCGGAGACAGACTCACATTTTTTGAATAGGTTGTATATTTATAATCGCCTTTGTAGCTTTCCCTCTTGCCAACTTTCAGAACGAGCGTTGTGTTCACCGTGTAACTGGCTTCATTCGTCACCCGTACTTTTACCGGAATAAATTCGGGGCCGGAATCCCCCGCATAATATCTGTTTTTATCCGGGATAATTTGAACCGACAGATTAACGAGTTCTTCAACATCCACACATCCACTCACCTTATTATCTGTGTATTTTACTTCAGTTGCCGGTTGATTACGATTCGGATTCACTTCCATCACGTAACAATATTTTGACGGAGGTGGATCTTTAGGATCGTAAGCCGGTACGCTGAATGAAAAACTGACACGTTTTTTCTCATTGGGTGCTACGGTGACGTCGCTGAAGGTATCTCTTCCCCTTGCAGTAAACTTGACTTCGGAAGACAAGAGATCAGCAAAATGATAGGAAGGATCACTCCACACCTCTGCACTTACCTGGACCGTATCCCCGTAACCCGGCTTACCCGGATAGATCTGAACTGAATCCGGAATGATCACAAGGTTGGGTCTCGGGATCAACACAGGAACCGGAATATCCGCTATATTGTCGCGATAGTTGGTTTCCATGGGATCGTGAGCCGGGTTGATCTCCCACCTCCAGGTCTTATCCGCGTCCGGATATGTTGTATTGAATTGGACAGGACGAATTTCCCCCGAAGCAAGCGTGAGCGAAATCTCCTGAGATGATTCCCCCAAGAAGCCTCCCCGCAAAACGGTTGTGACCGGTTCTTTTGATTGATTTCTGGCCACTACATGCACCGTGGCAGCCGTCCCCGGCTTCTGCGGGGCTGCCGGTTGAATGATCGCATCGGAGAGTGCCAGATTCACCGGGTTCCCCAGGCTATAGGCCCACAATTCACCTGTGTCATCAGACGGGTCTCCACTTTTTCCGGAATCAACGTTCACCCCAAAAAGCAAATGTTTTTTGCCAATGGCAATCTCGGTGGAAAGGCCGGCTCCCTGGAGCCACCATTCTTCCGGAATGGACGGGTTGTTGGTTGCCTTGATATACGTGGTTCCTTCTTCGGTAATCGGAAAGGGATTCCCGTTGTAATCAACAAAATGAATTTTACCGTCAGTGTCTCCATACATGATGACCGCATTTCCCCCGGCCATCCGCCAGATGGTCGGATCATTCGTAACATCTGATTCATGATCCCGCTGCCAGCGCACTGCCCCCGTTTGCTTGTCCAGTGAGATCATTTTACCCGGTTTACGCACAGGGAAATAGATCGTGCTACCACCGACAGCCGGGCTGTTGTTGACAAGATCAACTTTTTGATAAAAAGCAGCTTGTGTCCATATTTCAGCACCGTTAGACACTTTCCAAGAGTAAAAAGCACCGGATTTATCCGAAAAAAACACACTTTTCAAATTCTTGTCGTAAACGATATTAGTCGGTACCCCATCATTTGTAGTCTTCTCCCACTCCTTAATCAAAACTGGAGCGAGTCCAGGGCCGTTATCCTGCACGGTAAACCTGGCCACAAGACCCGGCTTGTTTTTTCCTCGATAGTTCAAACCATAGACAAAGGACCGATCCCCGACCTGTGCGGATGTCCCGGTGATTTCGGCGGAACGATCGGTATCGATCTGATAAAAGGCCCCTGCTATTTGCCCGGTCTTGAGACCTTTGACTGCCCAAACTTTTCCTTCCCGGGATCCAAACACAACAATATCCCCCGGGAAAGCATGGGGGGCTGAAACCAAACGCTGGCTAACATCCCATTCAGACAGTTTTTTCATTTGCTTGATGTCAATGGCCACCACTTTGGCCTCATCACCTTCCCCAATCCCGACATACATCACCTGGTTTTCCGGCGACCAGGTGGGATGGGACCGGGAATGGGAATAATCGGCCAATCTGGCCCATCCTCCACCTTTTTCGGCTATCTCCTGATAAATGCCGGACATATTTTCCGGTGAATAAAAACCCAGATCCAAAGGGATTTTAAAAAGATAAGTGCCACTCTGTAACCCGTTCATGGGTTCCGGAATGGCACTCAGGTGATAGATGTAATTGTCCACAATGATCGGCTGACTGATGGACCAGCCCAGCTCCAGTTTCCACTTGAACGCCAGCGGCGGCCCCATAGATTCATCCGTAACCGTCCGGGTTCGTTCCTCATTCCCGCCAAACACCGGCCAGTCCCCGGAGGAATGGGTTGAGGCATCAACCACAAATCCAAACATCAACATCAAACATAAAAAAAAGGAGAAAGCCTTTTTCATTACTGGCTTCCTCCCTCTGTTGTAACATAGACAACGCGATATTGAGCATCCCATTCCACCTTTGCTCCCAAGGCTTCACTGACAAACCGTACCGGGACAAAAGTGCGATCCTCATTAATAATCGCTGCCGTATCCATTTCCATGGAATCTATGATTTGACCATCCGAATTTAAGAAGTAAATTTGTTTGTCGCCTATTGTTAATGAGAGTTGTTGATCGTTGTGGGTAATCAATACTGTGCGCGTCTCCGGCACCCAGTCAACTTTGGCTCCCAACGCTTCACTGACAAATCTCACCGGGATTAAAGTCCGATTGTTTTCGTCAATGTACGGATAGGCATCAGGAAAAGGTACAAGATATCCATCTACTTCAATATCCACCATGTTGGGATCCGCTTTTTCCGGCGGTTTTGCATTCTCTGGATCAAACAACTGTCCGCCATCTTTTATTTCAATAATTTCTGCTTCATTCCCTTCGCTCTGGTCACTCCCTGGGACTTCACTCCAGTCGGCAAAAGCCGTGGTTGTCATCAAAAGCATACTTAATAGCAGCAACGAACTGATCAATTTCTTCATGTCAATCATTCCTTTCATTAGTTTAAATTATACACTTCTTTCCAAAATCCTGCTTATGATATTGAATTTACCAATTGAATTTGACCACCTCCCTAAAATAAATCATAAAAAATAGCCCAGCCCCGATGATCGGACTGGACTACATAATTTACCTATTTTAATATTATAGCACACTTTTTTCGGATTTTTGTCGCGATTTTGTCGGGATTTTCTCGAGTTAGAAATTCGATTTTACATACGCAGTAGCCAAGTGTTCCAGGAATTGATTTATATCCCCGTTCTGGAAGTCAATTTTTGCAATAATTGCACGGATTTGCTCCTGTTCATGAGCCGGTGTATGATTTATTATCACATCCTTTAAAAACTCACTATCAACAATATGTGTTTCACCGTTATGTTTGACGGTGAAAGTGCGGGATGGCAGATCCTTTTCCTCGAAAAATTTTTGCAGAGCTTCTTTTGCTTTCATGTTTTTCCTCCTTGGATTAAATTCTAATTTAATAAAAAAGTGTCACTCCGAAGCTTGTCTTTTAACTCCGGAATGACACTCTGTATAATAGACAAAGGTAATGCTCATTACTCATTATTATCTCTATTTAAGCACGGCTATGCCTTTTATTTTTTTTGATGAACACGGTATAAAAAAGCCCAGGTTAAAAAATAAAACCGGACTCAATTTTATGGTACTGGTTGGCTATTTTGTTTTATCCACTCGGCCAAATCTTCGAGATCCATTTTGTTAGTGGCCACTTTTTTAGTTGTTTCAAATATATCTATTGTTTCAGCTGTTAATTCATATCCATTAATTCTCAAAAAAGTCCACATGCATTGAACCCCGGTGCGTTTATTCCCATCACAAAAATACTGATGAGATGCAAAACCATGAAGATAAACAGCTGCTTTCATAAATAAACCAGGGTATAATTCTTGACCGAAAGCTTCCTGAAAAGGTTTTTCAGCCATGAAATCAATTAACCCTGGTTCATATTCTCCTGATAATCCTCCATATTCCTTCAGAACATCATTATGGATCATACGTATGTCTTCAGGATCCAGTTTTATAAATTTCTGATTCAATTTTTACTCAACATCCTTAATACTTCTGCATTTTTTTTCATGCCTTCTTTATGTGCTTCTTTAATAATCTTTTTGCGTTCTGCTTCGTTGACGGGAGGTTGAACCTTTTTTTGATCCATCGCCATACTCTTGTCCTCCTTTTTATCACCCACGACAAGCACCTCCTTACCTTTCATTTTTACACGGAAAGGTATTATTTATGCTTGTCTATTTAGGTTTATTATATCACTTATACCTGAATTCTGCGAACCTGGTCCTTCTTTAAACCTTACAAAAGCGTAATTCAATGTGTATAAAAACATCCATTGGAAAGCAAAACGACAATCATCATTTAAGCACTCGCTTTATGTTCAAAATGTCCTCCCTTCTTTACTCAATAAATTCATAGATTGACATTTGATCCAACTTTGCTTCCTGTTCTTTCTGAGGACGAGGATTTGTGACAGGTTTGATCCACACCAGGTTCTCAGGATTCAAACAATAGAATCGCTTTGCCTCATCATAAAAACGAATCTCACCGCCTTTCCAGGAATGAAGGGTCCCTTTCATTTTTGTTCGGTATCTTCCGGACAACATATAACAAATGATTACCTTCATACTTTTCTCTCCCCTTCATAAAATAAAAATGCCCCCAGGCCGGGATCGGCTGAGGACATTCTACGTTCATACTATAATACTATCATACAATTTAGTTTACTTTATCGGTATTTTGTCGGTATTTTCTCGAATTATTTTCGATTCAATATGTTAAATTAAATCTTTCCATTTGTTTCTTACCATCTTTCAATAACCATTAGGAATCACAATGATCGGCCATTCCCTTTGTTGCAGTAAGTTCGACTTTTTTTTGAAAAAATAATCCAAAAACCTTCTTTTAATACTACAAAAGTGTAATTCCAGTGTTCCAAAAACTCACTTTTTCTGTTCACATATCTCGTATAGTAATCCACAACTTTTTTAGGCAAAAAAATTTACCCGATGCAACTTTTAACCTTTTATATTGAATTAATGTAATAAATTTCTATTTTTAACGAAAAAAATTTACCACTTTTTCATGGCCATTTCTCTGTTTCATCGATCAGTTTTTGATGAAATTCAATATAACAGACTTTCGTTCAAAACTTATGCAGCAAAACTAGCAGTCGCATTTTGTTTTTGCCACTGCCAGTTATAAATATTTTATTAAATATCTACCTCCAGCCAATTAAAAGGTTTAAAGGGTTTCTCTGGAGGTGATTTCTGAACTCCTGTTTTTTTATGTTTGGAGATCGTCAAGGCGAGACTTCTCATATGGCGTATTACTGGTGTCTTCAAATCAATAGAATCCCGTAAATAGTCTTCAGGACTTGCAAATCTCTTTTTCCACCTTTCTTCCAGCTTCTCAATTTTTTTTGCTATGTATGACATTGACCGTTTAATCAATGCTGATAAGGTTTGATCAACTTTATTGGCTTTCGTTCTCTGATATTCCTCTGTTTGAAGCTGATCAGCCTGATTAGCCAATCGTGCTGCATAGTCCATCTCTACTTCATGCATGATTTTAAGAAAATAGTTTCGTAATGATGACTGTTCATCTTCCATCAAAGAATGGAATTGCATTGAGCGCACTGCTTTATCTAACGCTTCATTAAAAAGGACAGAAGCGTCATGAAATCCCAGATCCCGAACATAATGATCCATGATGCTGACTAATTCATTCAGGTGTTTCTCATGAACCTCATCTGCCGTATATCCCTGGTTTTCGAGTTGAGTTAACACCCAGATATGCTTCCCACGGTTATGTATAATATCATCCGTTTTATCTTTAAATTCACCGGTGAAATTGGTAAGTTTCAAGATCTCCCTCCCCTTGGAATTTTTTCGGATATCAAAAGAGAAGAACCTTTTAACCTGATCCAGGACTTTCATCATATCCTGCCGGGAATACAAATTAAAAATACCGGGACGATCCAGCACTTTTTCATTTTGATAAAGATCAAAATGATGGTAGAGGCGATCCAATTTTATGCGGAAAACCATGTTGTCGTGCATGTAAATTCTTTGGCTGAGAACATGCAAAATAAACCGCTGCACCCGCACCGGTAAAGATATAAATTCCTGGCTGCGTAAAAATGCAAAGTGACGGACATAACCTTTTGTCTTGGTAAAATCAATATATTTAGTTAAAAAATAATGTCCGCTTTTTTCCGCTAGAACACCTTCATCAAGACATTCCCGGATAAATTTGTTTATCCGTAAAGTAGTGGTATTCATTTCTTCAGCCAATTGCTTTTTAGTGAGAGGAATAAATCCATCCCAGGCAGCTACTTCAACTAACAGTAAATTAAATTGAATTCTTTTTGCGGTCCAATATGTTGTATTCTCAGCTTTGCATAATTCGGGATGAATCAATCCTCTCACCTCCTCATTTTTGTGTATAAAGCATTAAAACAAAATGTGAAGTAAATCATCATACCCATTAGTTTCAGCACTTTTGATCTCTTTTTGTAGTCTTTCATAACTGTAATCCCCTGATGGCTCGTCACGATCAGTCATGGCCATCAACAACAAGTCAAGCAGTATATCAGATGCCAGTGACTTACTCACCCATAAATCACCTGCTTCCGATTGAAAAGGGCTCTCACACACGGCTTTGAGCATGTCATTGACTTTTTCCGGACACTCTTCAATAGCTTTCTTTAATCCCTCGACATAATGTAATCGGACACCATTTTTATGCACAGGTTTTGTCATTCTATGTTCTCCCTTCTTGTTAGGCTTCCATTTTTCTTTTGTAACGATCCTTATAATAGTCCACCAAGCCTTTTCTCTTGAGTTCATAGTATTTTGTTCGACAAACATGTTCTGTTTTTCCGATCGCGAAAGAAAGAGATCGTTTATTATCTACCTCGTAAAAGGTACACAGGTATTCGAGATCCTCTTCAGTAAATGGTTTACCATGGTTTGGATGAAAATCCGGATGGTATTTCATACGGCCGTGGGCGTCGAATTCAATATCATACCGTTCATTCTCCAGGAGGCCTTTGTCCATTCAATCTCCTCCCCTTTTTCGCTTTCTGTATTTGAGTAAATCAGTTTACTGTGATAAAATGATCCTACTTGAAATCATTTCAGTCCTTCTTTTTGGATCGCCTGATGGCGGTCTTTTTCTTTTTCCAGGTTCGGATCCAGTTGAGTCAGACTCAATGAAGCACCACATTCCATGCACTCTTCCGCAATAATACCCACATGCACCTTTCCACAACGATCACATTTTAATGCCAATTCCATGTTCTTAAACCTCCTTCATTAACAGATGTTCCTTTACCGGCATTTACGTTAATTGATAACCATCCCGGTTTTCCTTCGGAATTTCCCGGACCGAATCTCTTTAAGCAGAGAGCGAAATTCCAGCATTTCAAATTCCTCGATCATAGATTGTTTATCGATCTCAATTTTTAATGAATCCAAATCAATATTTAATGGAACCTTCGTGTTGATGGTAGCCAGTTTTTTGCTTAACCTTGCCCACTTTTCACCTTGTTGCAACGAATTCATGTAACGTTTGAACCGGCCTTCCTCTAAGGATGCGAGGTTGTCATAAAGGTTTTCTAAGCTATCAAAATGTTGTATGAGAGGAACTGCAGCTTTTTCTCCCACTCCCTTAACACCGGGAATATTGTCACTGGGATCACCGAGTAACGCTTTAACATCAACCCAACGCCGAGGGAGAATATTGTACCGTTCTCGAAATGAATTATAGGTAACGATCTCTTCCTTCCCTTTACGTTGTATAATCAGAGCCGTTTGTGGATTTAAAAGTTGGTATAAGTCTTTATCGTTTGAAACGATATAGCACGTCCCACTATTCTTCCGCCACCATTTTCGTGCAATTGTTCCAATCAGATCATCTGCTTCATATCCTGCCATCATGAACTGAGAGATGTTCATCTTTTCAAACAAGCTTTGTGCCGTTCCAAACTGTTCTTTAAGAGCCGGATCCGTCTCTTTTCTGTGGGCCTTATACTCCGGATATAGGTCACGACGGAATGTCGTTCGGCTTACATCCCATGCAATCGCAAGATGGGTCGGTTCATATTCATGTATTAAATGCAGGAGTTTTCGTGTCATGGTAAAAACAGCGTTTGTAAATTTTCCGGAACTGGTTTTAAACAGATTTCCTGTTTCTTTAGCAGCTGTAGCATAATAACTGACACTCAACATATTTGAGCCATCAATCAAAAGTAACTTTTCCTTTAATGATGATGGGTGTTTTACCGGTTCAGCCTCTTTTCTACCCAATTTAACCGTTAAACGGTCATCACAAATTTCAATAGAATGAACCGGCATGTTTCCTTTCTTCTTTTCCAGCTGCGATATGATAGATTTGAGGGAAACAATCGTATTCGATACATTGTTTCTCACAGAAAAGGCAACCGAACATTGATAAGGATCCCTCTCCTGAGCAACCAGTACCCCTTGTTTTTTGGCCAACATTTTCACCTCCTTTCTCCCAGTGCAGAAGAAACAAGTCATCTTATTTGCTCTGCACTGGGGCCTGTCCACCAGGCCCTGATCTATATAAATTGAAGGGGGTAACGGATGGGTTTAATCCTCAATGTGAAAAGGTCGCCGCAGTTTTTTATTGGCCAACTCCTTGAAAAGGGCTTCAAAAAGATCACACGTTTCCCAGGAAGCCGTATGGGCCAACCATTCCAGGCTCTTTTTTTCATTTCCAGACAAAGGACGACTTAATGCAGCTTCCAGATAACCGACAAAACGTTTGACACGAACATCGGGGTGAACAAATGGCATTGTCCTCTCTCCTATCAGATAATGTTTAAAGAAGTCGCAATTTTGCGGATCGCAAAATCTTTGATCTTATAATAAACGTCTTTACTGAGATTTAAGTCGTGGTAAATGGCCATATCCTTTTTCTTTTCTTTTTGAAGATATTTGGCCTCAATAATTTTTCTTTCAAAGTCATTTAAGTTGTTCAGAGATCGCTCGACTAATTCAAGCCATAATGAAAGTTGTTCAATTCTCAGATCTAAAATCTCCGGTTTATTGACAAGTTTGTTTTCTACCGTCTTTTCCGTGTAACTGTTGTACGGGCTGTAACCTGGATCCCCTTCCAACAAACGATACGAAGCTATGCATGTCGGAAAAACAAGTTCAAAACCCATCTCTTTTTGGCGCATAAGATTCTCAAGGGCAATTTTTTTATTCCGGTATTGTGTCAGGACCTTCACCACAATAGGGTAATATTCTTCTTTCCGGGGTTCTTCCAGCCCCTTCAAAATAATTTGCTGTGCTTCACTCACCCCTGTTTCACCTCACTTTGGCAATCAAAAATCATATTCCACATCATCGTCATCGAGGTACCCGGAAACGCGATTGTTTGACTCTTGCTGTAATTCAGGAACATCCTGTTGATTTTTTTCTTCTGTATTAATTTCCTGATATTCCTCATTTTTTGGGAACAACGCTTCTGGTATAACTGCCTTTAGATTTTGCAGTTCCTTATAAATCATTGATAACATGTTGTCCAAGCCAACTTTCGAAGCATCCATGCTTTCTTCCAGCCCCAGATCACTTTCAACCAGTGATATGATATAAGCAGTTAATTCGCGATTCTCAGCTTTTAATTTCAAATGTTCATAGACCTCATCACTCATCGAAACCGTCCTCAAGTTAAACTGTTCTTTCCTCGGACGTTTCACTTTCCGTCTTTCCTTTCACAATCGTTTTAAACTTGGCCACGATCTCCAGCGCATACAGATTTAGCTTTCTTGAATTTTCCGGGAAGATATGAATATCTCCGACTTCCTCGGGGTAAATTTCCTGGATGTAGTCTTGAATATATGGTTTTAAAAGTTCGGTTACGCCCCCGATCCAAACGAATTTGACTGATTCTCCCGGATCAAAACTGAAGGCTTGTACCGTCTTATCGACAGCAATCTTCACATATTTTTTAATCATGGACTCAATGTCTTCTGTATAATCGATTTGTTCTCCGGTTGTCGGATTGGTATAAATGAAAACCCCCTGGTTGATATTGTCCATGATAAAGTGCTCCAAAGTCCGAATACTTTTAAAATGTTGCATCATTTTTTTACTGCGAAGGTTCTCCAGTTCCAGCAAGTAGGATTGATCCGTAAACGATGCAAAAGCATCGGAAGAACTCGGATTCGATAATCCAGGTGGGATACGGGAAATGTCCTGTGTTTGTCCACCTAGATCCGTAATGACCGTGTAGCAGTCCTCATATCTTTCAGCTGTATCCAATGTATTTAATTCCAGATCATGCTTCAGGGCCAGTCGGGCTGTTTCCCCTTCTATTCGACATTCGGCCTGGAACACCCGGACGTGAAGGGTTCTTTCAAATTCCGGAGTCATCAATTCGACCTCAAAATCTCCCGTAAATCTTGCCGCCATCTTGTCCAACATATCCTTAAATTTTCCGCTGCGTTTCAGTAGCCAGACAGGAAGTAATGTGCTGAAATAATCAATCGTGACTTCATCTCCTGCAAAACGATCGAAATCCGGGTGCATATGTACATGGTAGTTAATGATCGCTGCAAGCCAGGTCACGATGACGGAATCTGAAGTTGTCTTATCATGGAGTTGAAATATGTGAGTGTTTCCCAGTACATCTTTTTTTGCTTTGTGACCCACTTTGAAATGTCGATCGACACCATCGAAAGAAACGCGAATGACCATTTCATTAATGAGGTCCTTATGGGTCACGGCAGATGAGAAAAGGGACGGTACTTCATCTCTGGATATTTCTGATACGGATGAAGGGAACTCCAGATAGAAACCTTCAATTAAATGCTGGTTCATGCTGTTTCCAAAGTCACTTACCATGCGCGAAATATTCATTTTTTCACCTCAAATTTATAGTTTTTGATTAAAAAGCGGGGTTCTAGGGCGGGAAGGATGGTTTTGCCCTTGTATGAAGGGATAAAAACGGATATACTTGAAGTGAGATTGTTGATATTTGTTTTTATCCCTACCCATCGTTAATGGCCGTTAACGATGGCTTTTTTTTTGTCCCCGATTTTTCTCATTGACATGTGGTTGTCCTTTCTTTAACGGTTATTTCTCCTTTTTCCAATTTTGGTTTTACGATGCGATGGACGAAATGTTGAATAGCCTGCTTTCGGCATTTTTCAAACATGGGGCCATGGTGCTCAGTAACCTTTTTTATCTGTATATAGCCCATTGGTTGATGACCTCCTTTGTTATCAAGGCTTGTCCTGTCTACGGTCCTCTCGGACCGTTATCCCGTTTTACTTTTGGTCTGTTCTGAGTTGTTTTGATTCATAAAATAAGGTGCCAGCGCTTTTTGGAATGCTTTTTTAATATCCATGTTTCCAAATGTTTCTTTCCCGACCTTTAAAGGCGGGGCTTTTTTATTTTTCACGAGCATCACCTCGCCATGTTTTACAATTAATCATATGAGTGATGGACAGATGTACTACCCTTTAAAAAAGGGGATTAATTCAAACTGTAGAACTAATAGTTGAGAACAATACAGTTCGTTGATAATTATTTAATTGTTTAATTAACTGACCTCTTCGGATTTTTGTTTCTTAGAGGAACATTCGTCTTCAAAAAAAAGAGTCCAGTTGAATCCAAATGTTAAACTAATTTTTTTTGCAACTTTCACACTAGGATCTTTTGTTCCATTTTCTATATGAGTATAGTAACTGCGAGATATTCCACATGCTTGCGCTGCTTGATCATGATCTTCGAAACCGGCTTTAATACGCTGCTCTTTTAACCATGATCTCATAACCACCCCTCCTGTTCCTTAAAGTAACATTATTTATTTAGTATTATATGTTCCTAAAGGTAACCTGTCAATATAAAATAATACTTTTAGTAACATAATTTGATTTTAGTTTAAGTTTCTATTGGTAACATTTATAATATATATACAACTTTTAAGACGGTGGTAATGTGATGAATCAATTTAGTTTAAAAATATTTTCAAAACGACTAAAAGATCTACGTGAACAAAGAAAAAAAACAAACCCTAAATGGACACAAAATTATGTTGCTGACACTATTGGTGTCGCAAGAGTAACGTATACAGCTTATGAAGGTGCAAAAAAACAACCACCGTTAGAAACGGTAAATAAACTCGCGGATCTTTTTAATGTAAGTACTGATTATCTTCTTGGAAGAACTGATAACCCCTACAATGCACAGGTTGCGGGGAAAGAGATTCAATTATCAGCAGAAGAATTGAAAGTATTTGAGGAAATAAAAAAACACCCTACCCTATTTCATGATCTGGCCACGGATCCGGAGAAAAAAGTTAAGCAGCTTATTAAAATGTGGAAATTTATAAAGGAAGATCTTGAAGAAGACGATGATGAATCTGACATCATCGAAGATTAATGAAAAAGTTAATTATTCATGAGGTCAAGAACAACCCTGTCAGTCATCACGAACGATTGGAACAGGGTTTTTTATTTTTTTCTTTTTTCATTGGTTGAATTATGCAATAAAAGCAGATATGTCTAGAATAACGTAACATTTTCAAATAGGGATACAAAAAAAAAATCAATTAAAAACATTTGAATGGGCTATAAAGAGAGGATAGGAAAGAGAGAGATGAAATTAAAAGAAATATTACCGGAGACACATGTAGACTTTTGGGAAGAACGCGCTAATAAGGTTTTGTCACATTTTGATTATCAGGAACCCGACGAAATAGACATGTATGAGATTTGTTGGTATTTCGGAATAAAAGTAAAACGTTTGGATCCATACTTCCACGGTGACTACACAGATGATGATACAAAAGCCTTTTCACTTCCCAAAGAAATAGGACGTCGGGGAATTATCTATTTAAGACCAGGACTTGGGGCCATTGAAACCAAGCTTATCCTGGCCGAGGAATTTTGTCATATCTATGCTCATCATATAAATCAATTTGATGTGGATGTTGAAGTCCTAAACAGAACCGAAAAGCAGGCTAAACGTATGGCTGCATACTTGCTGATGCCACAGAAGTTTTTGGATAGAGTATTTGTTACTCTCGACAATGAGGCTGTTTTGATTTTGGACCTTGCTGATTATTTTTTGGTTACCGAGGAGTTCGCGCAGTATCGTTTGGAATTGATTTTTAACCGGAAAGTAGATGCTGTTGGGAAGATGGATGGGAAGTTAGGGAGCATTCAATTTAAATAGGAAAGAGTGTATGTATAAAACTATTGAAGAAAGGGTGAAGATAAGTGACTATCTCTGAAACACAATTAATAAAAGGTATTGAAGAAAAGAATGGACATGAGTTTAATGATGAGCAAGAAAAAGCCATTAAATACGGTAATGGGCCATTATGGTTAGTTGCTGGTCCTGGAACGGGAAAAAGTGAAGTGCTAGTAGTACGTACTTTGAAATTAGTTTGTTGCGATAATGTAGATCCTCAATCAATAATACTTACTACTTTTACAGAAAAAGCAGCACGTAACCTCGAAGAAAGGATTCTAGAATCATTCCTGTTTTTAAAAAATAGATATCAAGAGTTGAATGACAAAGATATAGATATTAGTCAATTAAGACTAGGGACACTTCATAGCATTATGAACGATATTTTACAAGAACAACGTTTTGAAATTTATCAAAACACCAGGTTAATGGATGAAATCGAAGCAAAAATGTTAATAAGATCTGAGTTAGCAAGTGACATTAAAAATTCTCAACAACACTTTCAACAAGAATTTCAATACCTGTTTGGAAATTTTGATAATCCAAACTTATGGGAATGGACTAGACAATTAAACAAAGTATTTAGTTTTATAGTTGATCATAACATCGATCTAGATAACTTAAAAAAAGAAGGTGGTGCATGGGAAGAGTTAGTCACCTTCTATGAGAAGTACGAAGATTTATTAAATAATAGATATTCATGCGATTTTTCTCAATTGCAAAAAATATTTCTTAATTTTTTACAATCTACTCAAGGAGAACTGTTTTTAAGGGGAAACATCGAAACGGGACAACCTCCTATTACACATGTACTGGTAGATGAATATCAAGATACAAACCCTATTCAAGAAGAGATTTATTTTCAGTTGACTAAATATGCACCACATAATTTAACTGTTGTTGGTGATGATGATCAAGCACTATATCGGTTTAGAGGCGGAACCGTAGAATGTATGGTTAATTTTGGTAAACGTTGCGAACTAGAATGGGGATTAGATATAGAACCAATTTTTCTCAACAAAAATTATCGTTCAGATAAGAAAATTATTGATTGGTGTAATTCCTATATAACTTCATTCGACATAATGAATCAACCAAACGCAAGAATATCTGGAAAACCTGAATTAGAATCTGGGACTGACCGTGATGGGAATTATAAAGCGGTAGGATACATCAAAGAAAGCAGTGTTGCTAAACTTGCTAAAACATTTGCAGAAACTGTACATGGATTGGTTGAAAACGGAATAGTAGAAGATTACAGTCAGTGTGTGCTTCTATTACATAGCACAAAAAATAAACCTAGGATAGCTGGTCCTTATATTAATGCATTAAATCAATATAACATTCCTTATTACAACCCTCGTTCTAAAGCGTTTTTGGATCAAATCGAAGTCAAAGAATTTCTGGGTACTTTAATTAGTATTCTTGATCCATCTCTCGTTATAACAAGTTCAATACTAGGTAGTAAAATAGTTAACATGGTTGAAGAATGGATAACATTTTATGAATCTATTAAAAGTCAACACCAAGAGCTTAAAAATTATGTTGAAAAATCAATCGAAGAAATTAATAGTCTAGGCACTAATGAAAGATTAACTCCTAACGCTCAATCCATTCTTTACAGAATCTTATCGTTATCTCCTTTTAATGAATATCAGGGTAATCCAGAACAAGATTTAAGATTAAGTAAAGTAACGCGTTTATTTGAAGCGTTCTCATCTCAAATTGGATATCGCAGTTTATTTACAGACAAAGAAGTACCAGGACAGGTAAGCAGGAAATGGTTAGAAAAATTTTATTACGTATTTTGTGGATATTTACAGACACACGGAATGGACGATGATGAAGACGAAGAAGTTATCTGCCCCAAAGGTATGTTACCTATTATGACTATTCATCAAGCCAAGGGTCTAGAGTTTGATTTCGTTTTTGTTGGATCTTTAGGTAAAAAACCTAAAATAGGAGGATCACATTACTTAGAACATTCCCTTGCTTCATTTCATTCTGATACACCTGTACTTGATCCAGAAGAAGCAGCTTGGCAAGATAGCATTCGATTACATTACGTTGCTTATTCAAGAGCGAAGTATGCACTTATTCCCTTAGTAACATCCAGTCAATTAAGAAATAGCGGGAATCAAACCGCATCTTTTGGACAATTAGGAGGCCGATGGTTTAGAAGTAATCTAAAACGTTTATAGAGGTGATAATTATGGTGTGGGAACATTATCGTACGTTAAGTTTGCCATTTGAATCTCAAGCTAAACCAAAAAGAAAATATAGTATAACTGCTGACATATTATCATACCAAAGATGCCCCATTCAGTATGGAGCTTTTTCAACCCGTAAATATGAACCAAGTTTATCATTAGAACTATTTTACGGGGACATAATTCATCAAGTTTTGGATCAAGCACATGCTCATTACAACGGAAAGTTTGATCCAAGTTTAAGAGGAACATATCCTACAGATGAAGATATAGAAAGATACTTTGATGAAGTGGAAAATTCATTAAAAGCAAGAGGGTTAAGAGCCACAGACAAAGTCCGTGATAAAGCATTAAATATATTAAAAAAATTTAATGAAATTGAAGGACCTAATCTATACAATAGAATATTAGATACAGAATGTAAATTACAAGCAGATAGAGCTGATTATATACTTCATGGAAATGTCGATGTTTTAGCTGTTTCAGAAGATGATGAAACAGAAGTTGAAATTTGGGATTACAAAGGTACCGACAAACCTTCAATTAACCAACCTGAATATAAACAATATGAATTTCAAATGCAAGTATATGCCGAGTTATATAGACGTAAAAAAGGGAAACCACCAAAAAAAGCAGTACTTTACTTTCTAAACGAATTGGATCACGTAGAATCCAACTATCGACCGCAAAACGCAATTATGGAAGTAGAATTAAACCCCAGTGAAGTAGAAGTTGCAATGAGTAACTTCGACAAAACTGTAGGTGAAATTGAATCCTGTAGAGACAATAACACCTGGAGTTATCCTGAAACTGATCCATCTGAAAAAACATGCGATGCATGTGATTTAAGATGGAATTGTCAAGCCGCAAAAAATTTCGGACGCAACTATCGCTTAATTTACCCTTGATTAGAAAGCACAGCCTAGCCTGTGCTTTCTTGATTTTTGAGTATATTTAATTTATAATTCTATCAGCTGATAACTTAAAAAGGCAGTGATAAAGTGAAAGACTTATTACTAATTTCTTGTTCACAGAAAAAGACTGAATTAAAACGAGGAAATGCGTTAGATGTTTATAATGGCCCTTATTATCAAATAATTAAGAAACTAAAAAGAGAAAATAAATTCCCGAAAACCCTTGACTTATATATTTTATCAGCAAAATATGGAATTATAAAAGAAAGTGACACGATAGATAATTACGATCAAAAAATGACACTTCAAAGGGGTAAAGAATTGTACACTAAGAACTTAAATCGTCTCGAAAAAATATTACAAAATAACAATTACAATAATTTCTTTGTAAACCTAGGTAAATTATATTTGGAAAGTATTTCACCTTTTGATCAACTAGTTCCCAAAAGCACAAACGTGATAATTTGTGAAGGACAAATTGGTGAACGAATGAGCCAAATGAAAAATTGGATTTTATCATTACACTCTTCAAAGAGGAGTTGAATATACTTTGAAATACTTTTTACCATATTGGGAAGACAAACTTGATCCTGACTTTGATTTTGTTAACGACTCTTTCTCAAAAAAACATATTGAGTTAGGATCAAGAAATTATGATAAATACATACATGAGATTATAAATAATGCCCCATATGATGGGATCTTGGTTAGTCTAGGGGTTTTTTTATCTAAACTTAAATTAAATGAGGAAGACGCAAGTGTTAATGGTTTTAAAAACCTGAAAGAGTATTTAAGATTCCATAATAGTAACTCCAACCTTGAGCTTTTAGGTGATTGCGGAGCTTTTAATTATGTAAATGAACCTGAACCACCAGAAATGTTTAATCCCGAAAGAGTGGCAAAACTGTATAATGATCTAGGTTTTGATTATGGTATTAGTACAGATCATTTAGCCGTAAGAACTATTAAAATTAGAGATAAGGACAATAATTTAATCAACAAAGAGTTAACTAAACATGAATTGAGAAATAGAATAAAAATCTCTCTAGAGAATGCCGAAAAATTTTTAAACATTCATAAGCAGAAAAAATATAAATTTATACCAATTGGTTCCGCTCAAGGTTATAGTCCGATTACTTATAGAAATTCTGTGAAAGAATTAGTTGAAATGGGTTATGAATATATTGCATTAGGTGGGTTAGCTCGTTCTAACACGAGAGAAATTCTTAGCGTCCTTGAAAAAGTAAAGAATGTTTTAAAAGGTAGAAAACTGCACCTGCTTGGTATTTTACGTCCCAAACAACTAAGTGTTTTTGAAGAATTAGGTGTTTACAGCTTTGATAGTGCTTCTTATTTAAGAAAAGCATGGCTACGATCAGGACAAAATTATTTATCACACGATCTTGATCATTGGTACACCGCCATTAGGATTCCACAAGTTGATAATCCTAAAATGGTGGAATCAATTAACAAGTCTGGCCACAGTATAGAAGAAGCAAAAGAATTAGAGCAAGAATGTCTTAATTTATTAAGAAAATACGACGATGGACAAATTTCGCTTGATAAGGTAATAAATAAAATTTCTTATTATGATAAACTTTTTCAACGTTCAGGGAATGATGGAAAAAACTTAGAAGAGAAATATGTTCAAACTCTAAAAGATCAACCCTGGAAGAAGTGTTCGTGTGAAATATGCCAGTCTATAGGAATTGATGTTGTAATTTTTAGAGGTACAAACAGAAATAAAAGAAGAGGATTTCACAACACATATGTTTTTTATGATTTTCTTAAGTCAAAAGTTTACAAATCAACATCGGTTTATAAGATAGCAGAGTAAATATAAAAAAGCACCCTATCGCGGTGCTTTTTTATAAAGGATAATTTTTTCATTAAATTAAGCTATATTCCATCATGTCTATATTTTTTAGATGGCCTTGACCAATCAGCAATAGTCTGATACAAACCGATCCAATTCTTATTTTAGAAAGTTTAATAGTCTAAAATTATGGGTACTATAATATTAAAAGGTATTGAAAAGGAGGTGAGTAATATATGGTTCCCAAATGTGATGATTGCTTAACAGAAATTATTGATGAATACTTTATTCCGGTAGGAATCGAACGGATTGCTTGTTGTTATGAATGTGCTTTAAAACTTAGCAAATTATTAAATACAGAGTTAGGAAATGAGAATTTTATTAATCTATTAAGCCATACATTAATCAATGAAGAAAATTAGAAACTTTATGGTGCGTATGCTATTGAATACATTGCAAAACGCCTGTTCACTTCTACAGCCAGGATAATAAAATTGTATTCATTTCAAAAAACGAGTATGAAAAACGGTTCGCAATAATAATGCATCACATTACTAATGTGGTTGCGAACCGTTTTTTCACTGATAAACAGTTGCTTTGCGATCTCCTTTGTTGTTTTGTCCTGTACCAGTAATTCAAACACTTCTCTTTCCCGGTTTGTTAACAACGGCTTTGCGTTTGGGTCGTGTTTCATTAATCGCAAACACCCCTCCTTGCTCGGGCTCTCAAGTACAAGGCTGAGGGATACAGTCAGATTATCATATGAACGGGCATGTATGATGGTGCGGTAATGGCATGAATTTAGGCCTGCGCCTACAGTTTATTCAGCCACTCTTGACCCAGTTCCGCAATCGCCGTTTTGGCCGTTTCTACCGGACGTGGACAGATAACCGGGCATACAGTTCATTCAAGTCGCGTATATCATGCTGCAGACACACCTCGATCAAGGCCGACCACAAACGCGCCGTCATCCAGGCATCCCCAAATGCCGTATGCCGTTTTTCAATCGGAATATTGAAGGCATCCAAAACATGATCCAGCTGACGTGAATCCAGTTGTGGACACAACACATCCACGATCTGTTTGATTTCGAGCACCCTGTTTTTTAAATGGCTGCGATAGGATTTCCAGAGATAATGATTCAAAAAAGCCATGTCATGACCGACAAAATAACCCACGATCACCCGTTGATCAATGATACGAAGCAACTCCGTGATCACCGTATGAAAAGGAGGGGCCTGCTCCATTTCTTTCGGGCTGAGTCCGGTCAGTTCCATCACATATGAAGGAATGGCCCTGTTGGCTTTCACATGAGAAGCAAATACATCGGTAGATATTTCCTTTCCCTTCACAGCAATGGCAGCTATCGATATAATTTCATCCCCGTGTTCGGGACGAAAACCCGTGGTTTCCGTATCAATGACAACATATTCCAGCCGATGCAGAGGAGTGCTTAAAAAATCTGTTTTTCTTTTTTGTTCCCGCAGTGTACGGCGAATCCACGCTTCCTGTTGAAACGTATGCCCGCCTGCCTTTTCCTGAACAAAAGAAGCCTGTTTCCGGGATACGCCCTGCGAGAGTAGCGTCCGGATACGCTGAAGCATATCCACTTTTTTCCGTCCTCCCCTCACCTTCCTGATTTCTTCTCACTCATTTTCCATCCAACATTTGAACCGATTTTTTCTGCCACTTTTTCACATAAACCATTACACTGCCAAGCTGTTGCCGCTCCTTCCGGGACAATCCTTTTATCAAAATATAATGATCGAAGTTCCCCCGGGCATCTGTATTTTTCAGCCTCAGATGCAGCAGAAAATAAAAGGCATCCAGCATGCGGGTCATATCCTCTTTTGACCAGATCCCCCGATAATAAAGCTGCATCAGCCTTTTTTCCGTCGAAACGTCATCAATGCCATATTTAAAACTCCAGAGCCGGACACTATTAATCAGTTGAACCATGACCGAATCTTTCAGGTGTAACCTTCCGGCATGGGGGCCTTTCAGATCCGGATAAACTTTTCCCCACCAGCTGACAGGAATTTGTTGCGCCGACGTATGGCGGGCCAGGCGATGTAAAAAAGGATCCTGACCCTGGATAAAACGGGTGAACCAGTTTCTCAGTTGCCGGCTTAAATCCAGATTCCCGTACATACCCCTGAAGTCCGTAGAAATTAAAAAATATCGCAGGTGATCAATGGAAGGATCTGTCACCCAGTGTTGCCAACGGTCTTTCCATTCTTCCACGGACAGGCACCAGACCGGATTGGCTGCCATCACATTTCCCCGGCAATAGGGATAACCGACCTGATTCAAACGGAACGCAATGGTTTCAGCCAGTTGTTGCAAGTATGAACAAACTTCCGTTTCATCCCCTTTTTCCGCCTGGTACACAATTGCATGATCCTGGTCATTGCCGAGGGTCTGTTCCCCTCTCCCGCCACTGCCCAGCAACATCCAGGAATAAGAAACGGGTGGATGGCTCCACCCTTTTAATTTCATCTCGTCATCCACCAGTTGTAACACCCGGTAAATCATATGGTCATGTAACGTATTCAAATTGTGGTAAAATCCCGACACATACAGGTAATGAGATGAACCCTGTCGGTGCCTGTGTACGAACCCGATGACCCGGTCATGACACTTTTTAAGCTGTTCATAGGTTCTCATTTTCTTGATTTGTTCAGCAAAAAACAGCATTTCTTCTGAATGAGACACATTTAACACCACCGCAGGCCGTATTCTGATTTTTGTCACCATAACATTACGGGCTGGTTTGAACAATCCCCGAAGGTGTTTCCCCTGTTTTCGATGTGAATTGAGGGTCCAGGTGTTCCGGATAACCGTATGCGCCGTGTTCGCTGACATCCAGACCGGTTACTTCTTCCTCCTCCGAGACTCTCAATCCCATCAGGGCTTTTAACACGATCAAAATGATGAAAGAGACAAGAGCGGCATATCCACCGGACACAAAGACTCCCAGCGTCTGAATCCACAGTTGATGAAAACCTCCTCCGTAAAAGAGTCCCAGTTGTGTTTCACCCACCAGTCCCGGCGCTGCAAACAAACCGATGGCGATGGTTCCCCAGATTCCGGCCAGACCGTGGACATGAAATCCGTAAATGGGATCATCGATCCCTTTTCTTTCAAAATAGAGCGCCGTCCAGTAAGTCAAACTACCTGCCACTACACCGATGACCACGGCGGCCCAGGGTTCGACAAACGCACATCCTGCCGTGATAGCCACCAGAGCTGACAGCACCCCGTTTACCATAGCCGGAACATCCGCTTTTCCGCTGATCATTTTTGCCGTCACCAGTGCCGCAATCGCACCCGATGCTGCAGCAAGCATCGTGGTCAGGGCAACATAAGCGAAAAATCCGTCTCCTACTCCCAGTGTACTTCCGGCATTAAATCCGAACCATCCGATCCAAAGGATCACACCGCCAAGCACCGTGTAAACCTGGTTATGCCCGGGGAGAACGTTCGGAGACCCATCTTTGTTGAATTTTCCGAGACGCGGTCCCAGCAAGACGGTGGCGACGAATCCGGCGACGGCACCCGTCAGGTGAACCACCGTCGATCCGGCAAAATCCAGTTTTCCTTCAGATGCAAGCCATCCGCCTCCCCAGATCCAGTGCCCGATCACCGGGTAAATGACAATGAGATATAAGATTCCGAAAATGAAATAGGTTGACAGTTTCGCTCTTTCCGCAAATCCTCCCCAGACGATGGCCAGAGAAACGGCCGCAAAAGCAAGTTGAAACAGAAAACTTAATTCTACCGTCAGATTTCCCGGATCAAATCCGGTCAGGAAAAACCCGCCTGTGCCAAACAAGGCATTTCCTTCGTCAAACATGATCCCGTAACCGAACGCCCAGAAAACAACAGCCGCCAGCGCAAAACTGAGTACCTGTTTTCCGGCGATATGGCCGGCGTTTTTCATGCGTGCCGACCCCGCTTCCAGCAGAGCAAACCCGGCCTGCATCCCGAATACCAGCATCGTCGCCATCATAATCCATACGACATCAATCGGGACCACACTGGATGCTTCCTCTCCGGCAGCGAGAACTGTGTCAGGTACCATCACAAACAGAAACACCAGGGCAACGATCAATCGCGTCGTACGACTCCTCCACCATACACGTAATCCTTCGCTCATATTTCTCCACTCCTGTTCCCTGCCAGAAAACTTATGTTAGTTTTCCTGACGTTTATTTATCGATGGGGTTATATTATCATCGATTTTGAATCAAGTCAACATTTCATGTTAGTTTATTTTACATAAATTTAAATAAGAAGGGGAATTTAACGCTATTTATGTCTTTGAATGCTAATGTTTATAACTATATGTAATATAACCTTACATATAAAATGGTCTCCTTGCGACTTTTTCATAAAAAACGATACAATATGTATGTTCATGACATAGATAACAGTATCGAGAGGGGAACCGGGATGCTCAATAAAATTTACGAAATCATGATGCTCTGCCTGATCATCATATCTGTTTCATTTATCTGGATCGATTTTAAATATATGCTGATCATAGATTGGATCATCTGGATGATATTCGTCACCGATTATTCTGTCCGTCTATGGAAAGCGGACAGCAAGACTAAATTCGTCAAATCCCATATTTTTGAATTGATCGCCCTGATTCCGCTGGACAGCCTGTTCCGTTCTTTCCGTATCGTCCGATTCTTCCGGGTTTTCCGGCTGGGCGTCTACCTTTACCGATACAGCCGTTCTTTCATCAAGGTCCTCAACACCAACGGTTTATACAAAATGCTGTTGTTCACTACACTGATCGTTTTCGGCGGATCCATCGCCATCTACATCCTGGAACCCGGAATAGAAACGTGGGAAGATGCACTGTGGTGGTCCATCGTCACCACGACCACGGTGGGTTACGGAGACATCTCCCCGGAAACCGGGCCGGGAAGATTGGTTGCCACCGTTCTCATGCTGGTCGGAATCGGAACGCTGGGCATGGTGACCGGAACCATCGCCACTTATTTTCTTTCCGAAAAAGAAGATGAAAAACCGGAAGCGATTAAACACATTCGGGCTCAACTGGATCGGTTCGACGAGCTGACGGAGGAAGAACTAGAGGGATTAACCGAGTATTTCGAGTCTCTGATTGAATTGAAGCGGAAACAGAATACGTAAAACAAACCATCCTGAATGAATCACCCCAATCTCAGATAATTCGGTTACAGGAGCGTGTTTCAAATGACTGACGGCAAAGAAAAAAGGCGCCTGTTCGTCGCCCTTTCACTTCCCGACCATTGCCGAGAAAAATTGCACCGACTTTCTTCCCAATGGAAAAAAGACCTTTATTTTCGCAAATGGGTCCACCCCGATGATTACCATGTGACACTCACATTTATCGGGGACTGCCATCCTGAGGATACTCGCCGGATTGAACAGATTCTTGGAGAAGTCATCTCCCGCCACCGGCGTTTCCCATTAGAAACGGGCAAGCCTGGTACATTTGGACAACGAAAAAGACCCGCCATACTGTGGATGGGCATCCGGGGGGACCTTCAACGTTTGACACGTCTTCAGAATGACATTGCCTCAAACCTGGAGCAGGCCGGGCTGGTTCGCAGAGAAACGCGTCCCTACAGGCCCCACATCACCCTGGCCCGTGAATTTAAAGGACGTCTGTTCCCGGCTGACGATATCTATATTCCTGACAACGAAACCGAAACGGCATGCCACTGGACCGTTGACGGCATCACCCTCTACCAGTCCCATTTCGGACAGACTCCCATGTACGAAGCCGTGAAGACATTCCCTATTGAATGATCACCTCGGTTCCGAGGGGAATGTGCCGGTACAGCCACTCCACGTCCTCATTTTTCATGCGGACACAGCCCTGGCTGACATGTTTTCCGATGGAATCGGGGTCACGGGTACCGTGTATCCCGTATTTATACCCGTTTGTCCCTTCAACGTCCAGCCCCATCCAGCGGGTTCCCAGAGGATTGGACGGATCACCTCCCCTGATATTGGTCGGCAGGTACCAGGGATTCTTGACTTTGGTAACGATATGAAAGTAGCCTTGCGGAGTTAACCGGCTGTTTTTTCCAGTGGCAACCGCAAAATGATACACAATCGTATCATTCAGTATGACGTAGAGCCGGTTTCGATCCCTGTCGACATACAGATAGACACCCTCTTTTCCTTCCTCTGGGATACCGTGATCAAACGGCAACTTATGCTGAGTGGCCGCATACAGTCGACCACTATCCCCGAGAACGAAAAAGAAGACGATGATGAGAGCCCCGATCCATTTTCGCCGGCTATGTTTAAACATGCGCATCACCTTTTTATAGCCTCTGCAAAAACACATAGAAAAAACCTGTTCCATGTTCACGGAACAGGTTCCTTTCTGTCTCATTCAAGCTTCATCCGCCATATAGGGATGGTAGAGCACATTATACCCTTTTTCCTTCTTCAAATTATGATCAGAAGCCTCGTATACGCTTTCAAAAAAACGGTTGGCCGGAATCGCCAGCAATCGGTAGTATTCACTGAACAATTTTGCGGCTTCATGCCCGAGCCACTCATCGGGTAAAAGCTCTTCAGGCAGACCGGGATCATAGAACAAAAACTTGCGATACTCGTGAACCAGATTGGTCCGCTCCACAAAAGCGTCTGAATCCTTAAGTTCCCCGTTTTCCTGGGCTTTTTGATGTTGTTCGTATTTTCGACGATATTCATCAATGAAGGCTTTATAGCGATCGTTAATTTCATCCAGATCCCAGCACTTTTCCACCAGGTCCTTGCTCTGATGAGGTCCGATATAATCCGCGACAAAGAAATCGACATAATCTTCGGCTTCGTAGCGGGCCAGAATGTCTTTCAACTGATCTTCGAGATCCAGTGGGGTGACCCAGCAACTGTTGGCCAGCATACCAAAACCGCTCCAGATCAATTCCTGTCTTAACTCATCACGTACCTGCCGAATCTCTTCCGGAATCGTATATACAAGAATTCTCCACTTTCCATCCCAGGGATCGTTATGCAGCTTATAAATCCGTTTGGCTGCTTCTTCCAGCCGTTTTAACCCCTGTTCGGTCATGGAATAATAACTTCTGTTCCCTTCTTTACGTGCTTTAATCCATCCCTGTCGGGACATCCGGGAAATGGCCGCCCGGACGGACTGCGGCGTATGGCCGAACTGCTCCATCAGTTTGATTAAGCTGCCGATCCAGATTTCACCGCCATAATATCGAATATAATCTCCGTAAAGCGTAAAAATCATTGATCGAGGTTTCATCTATGCTTCATCATCTCCTTCAACCATGCTGGAATGTTAACATTTTTCCGGAGAGCCGGTCAAGTTAATTGTGTGCTGATATGTTTGATCACCCTGTCCACCCCATCAATCATTTCCTCCATCAATTCCTGCACGGTTGGGATGTCTCGAATTAAACCACTGATCTGTCCGCTATTGATATGCCCTTCCGACAAACGGCCTTCCACAGCACCGCGGTAATGACTGTCTTCATCCGTATGTGCCGCAAAATCTTGTTCCGTCCAGTCTCCTGCTTCTCCCTCCATCAAATAACGGGTATAGGGGGTGTCAAGAAGTCTTCGTACCACGCCCCATTTACGTCCTACGACGCGTGTATCCGTATCTTTCGCTTCCAGAATTTTTTCTTTATACAGTTGGTGAACCACCGCTTCCTTCGTGGCAACAAAACGGGTCCCCATCTGCACGCCGGAAGCTCCCAGAGCAAGAGCTGCCGCCAGCCCCCGTTCATTTCCAATACCTCCGGCAGCCACAACCGGTATGGATACCGCATCCGCAACCTGGGGAATCAGGGTCATTGTGGTGAGTTCGGCGGGTGAATTGATGCCGGCAGCCTCGAAACCTTCGGCCACCACAGCATCGGCTCCGGCTTTTTCCGCTTTGATTGCATGCTTGACGGTGCCAACCACCACAATGGTTTTTAAACCTTTTTGTTTAAAGTGGCGGATCAAATCATCCGGTTTTCCGGCTGACAGGCTGATAACCGGAACTTCATAGCGGGTTGCCAGATCCACGATTTCTTTGACGTGAGGTTGAACGGTAATGGGAATATTGACGGAATAGGGTTTTGTGGTGGATGACTGAAGCTTCTGTAATTTTTGCTCAAATTGATCGGGGGAGAGGGTACCCGAACCGATGGTACCCAGTCCCCCTGCTTCTGAAACAGCTGCAGCCAGTTCCGGACTGCTGATATTCCCCATTCCGCCGAGTATGATTGGATATTTGAGATTTAGTGCACGGCACAATGGATTATTCATGTCGGACTTCCTTTCAGTTATCAAGAATATAACCTTTATCTTCCTTTAAATTCCGGTTTCCGTTTGTTGAAAAAGGCATCGACGCCTTCTTTGTGATCTTCCGTATTTCCTGCAATCTCCTGGCAGTATGCTTCATATTCCAGCGCATCTTCCAGTCCCACTTCCATATTGTGATAAAGGGCGCGTTTAATCAGGCCGATGGCTTTGGTAGCGGAATGAGCCAGGCGAGTAGCCAGCCTGTTGACTTCTTCTTCAAAGTGATCTTCGTCCGCTACGGCATTGACCAAACCGATCCGGTGCGCTTCATCGGCAGTTACCTTGTCCCCCAGATAAGCCATTTCAATGGCTTTGGACATGCCTACTAGCCGGGGGAGATAGTACATGGCTCCGGAATCGGGAACCAGACCGATGTTAACAAATGCCATGATGATGCTGGCTTTGCGGGTTGCGATACGGAAGTCACAGGCCAGAGCGGCACTGGCTCCTGCTCCTGCCGCTACACCATTGATGGCGGCTATAACCGGTTTTTCCGTACTGGCAATTTGTTTGATCATCGGATTGTATCGTTTACGAAGCGTATCTCCGTAACTGAAATCATCTCCCTGTACATTGGCCAGGTCTTCACCGGCAGAAAAAGCACGTCCTTCCCCGGTTAGTACAATCACGCGCACGTCCGGGTCTTTCCCCGCCTGTTTAAAGGCATCGGTGACTTCTTTATTCATTTTCGCATTGAAGGAGTTGAGCACATCCGGCCGATTCAGAATGATCCGGCAAATGCCCTGCTCTACCTCATATTTGATGGTTTCGTACATGGAAGTATGCCTCCTGTTTCTTTATTTTCCTTTAAAATCAGGTTTCCGTTTTTGAGCAAATGCCCGCATTCCTTCCTTCTGATCTTCCGAGGAAAAGAGGAGATAGAAATTTTTCCGTTCAAAATCAAGCCCTTCATCCAGTGGAAGGTCAATCGCTTTTAGAACGGATTGTTTAATCAACCTGACCGCAATCGGAGGCTGGCCGACAATCCTGTTGGCCAATTTCATCGCTTCATCGAGATAAACTTCCACCGGGACCACCCGGTTAATCAATCCGTAATGCAGGGCTTCCTCAGCGGTTAAGCTCTCACCGGTGAGAAGCAGTTCCATCGCCTTCACTTTGCCCAGTGCTTTGGTAAAGCGCTGGGTTCCCCCCGCACCCGGCATCACACCCAGGTTCACTTCAGGTTGTCCGAAACGTGCGCTTTCCGATGCGATGACAATGTCGCAATTCATGACCAGCTCACAGCCGCCTCCCAGTGCAAACCCGCTCACTGCCGCAATGATCGGTTTTCTCACGAGGGCAATCCGGTCCCAGACTCGAAACTGGTCCCGAAGCAACATGTCAATGGAATCCACTTCGGTCATCTCATCAATATCGGCCCCCGCAGCAAAAGCCTGTTCATTACCGGTAATGACGATGGCACGAATTTCCGGATCTTCATCCATGCTTTCAAGTGTTTCCACGATTTCATCGACCATTTTCAAATTGAGAGCATTAAGTTGTTTAGGACGGTTCAGGCGGATCAGACCCACCTTACCGTCCCGCTCTACCTGAATGAATTCCAGACTCACTTGACCTCACCTATCATCATGGACACGATTTTTCCGGCGAATCCCATCAGATCTTTTGCTGCAGCCATGCCTTCTTCAGATTTCATGGCGTTATTCAGCGTATCCTGGTCTTTGAAGTACATTTCAGCCATTAAGTAATATTCGCTCTTGCCCTGGGGGGCGCCGACAATGCGGGTCACTTCCAGTTTTTCAAGTCCCGGCATCTTTTCAGCCAGAGGCGTGTGTACTTCTTCATAATGGCGATCAAACGCCTCTTTGTCTTCCGGATGTTTGTACAATGCAATCAGTTTTACCATGTCAATCTCTCCTTTTTATCATCAATTATTGTGTTTCAGACACCTGATCCTAATGGTTAACGGAAAACTCATATTCATAGAATTCCCTTTCGAATTGCAGCGAACACCTGTCAATCGTATAACACAAAAAAGGAGTTCCGTTTTTCTAACGTTATTATAATTTTAATGAAATAACCAGTCAATGAAAAATTCTGAAAATTGACCGACCGTCTTATTCACCTTTGTAATTGGGTTTTCTCTTTTCTGCGAAGGCCTGAAGGGCTTCCAGACGGTCTTTGGTCGGAATAATCACTTCATAAGCCTTGCTTTCAATCGCCAGACCGGTCTGCATGTCAACTTCACTGCCGTAGTTGATCGCATATTTTGCCTGAATCACAGCAAGCGGCGCGTTTTCCATAATCTCGTCAGCCAGCTTTTTGCATGCATCCATCAGCGTTTCAGGCTCTGTCACGCCATTCAAAATGCCGTATTCATAAGCTTCTTCGGATGTGATTTTGCGGGCCGTCAGGATCAATTCTTTGGCTTTTGACGGACCGATGAGACGGGTCAAGCGCTGTGTACCGCCGGCTCCGGGAATAATCGCCAGGCTGACTTCCGTCAGTCCCATTTTGGTTCCGGATACGGCATAACGGAAGTCACAGGCCAGAGCCAGTTCAAATCCGCCTCCGAATGCATACCCGTTCATCGCGGCAATAGTGGGCTGGGGAAGCTGTTCCACTTTATTAAATACTTCCCTGATTTTCCTTACGTTGCGGCGCACCTGCTGTTCGTTCAACGTTCTGCGTTCTTTCAGATCGGCTCCGGCACTGAACGCTTTGTTCCCGGCTCCGGTAAAAATGACCGCTCTGACCTCCCGGTCCACTTGAATCTCTTCCAGTGTCTCTTCCAGAAGTTTCAGAGTCGGATAGTCAAAACAATTGAGGCTCTCCGGACGATTGATGGTAACGATCGCCAGGTGTCCATCCTTTTCATAAAGAATGTTTGATTCTGACATGTTTCCTATCTCCTTCCTGTTTTTATTATGAAAAATGTATATACCGTTTTATAAACGAACGACTTTATTTTACCATACATTAAGGTTCTATTATAAGACAAGCTGATAGTTGCCAGTAAACAAAAAAAGTTCCGGGAAATAACCCGAAACCTGTGTCCTGACAGACCATTGCCAATTTGATTAACTGAGTACAATCACCTGAATTTGAAATTTTCCGATATCCTGAAGTTCCATGGGGACGGTCAACGCTTTTTGTTCCTTGTACCGCTTGTGCTCTTCGGAACTCATCATTTCCGGCGGGGAGATATCCACTGTAATGCCCTGGTTGTAGAGAATGGTACTCGCGTTTCCGGAAATCATGTTACCTAGTTCGGAAATGGCACTCTTGCCGACCTCATCAATTTCCGTAACGGTCATACCTCCCATCATGGCGGAAATAATCCGAAGAGCAACCTGCTCATGAAGCCCGAAAATAATATTGCCCTGCATTTCCCCGGTTACACCTATTTTTATCCAGATATGATTCTCTGCCAGCTTAACATCCTGTATCTCCAGATCACCCCGTTTGGGAGCAACCTGACAAACCTGTTCAAATACATTTTGCGCCGATTCCAGAAACGGGTTGATATAATTTGCCTGGACCACGGATCGAACACCTGCCTTTTGTTTTACCATTGAATGCCAATCTATATTTTTCCATTATACGCTATATTCCAATTTTCGACAAGTTTTAATTAGATTCCGGCAAATTCCGTAAAAATATGACGGGCTTTTTCGGGAAAACGGTTTTGATTTCCGGGATGTATACCTCCCGGTTGGTCACGATATATAGACAGGTGCGCAGGTCCAGCGCCGGCACACCACGTTCATGCCGGCTGAGCTGCCAGAATGGAAGGGGAAGTATCTGAAAGGCGAAAACAGGGTCGCCGTAGTGTAAACATTCCCGGATACAGCGGGACGCCGGGTAATCGGGGGGACACGATTCAAGCAAATGAACCGGTTCAAATCCAAACTGTTCAATCAGATGTTTCCGATCAGCCATTTGTTTTGCATCTTTTTCCCATACACTGGCCCGGGGAGATAAAACGGGATATTGCTTGATGACATATTCCCAGTTGATGCCATGAAAAAACACCTGGTTGTTTTCACTCCCGTATCATCTGGCTTTGTTCAACTTGTTCATCTTCATAGCGGATAATCTTTTGTTTCGTCTCCTCAGGAATCGGAAGACTCCGTCCTGTCTTTGTATCGATCAGGACCAGCGCGCCTCTTCCTGCTGCTACCAGATCCCCGGTATCAGACAGGACAAGTGCATATTCCAGATCCAGGGAAGAGCGTCCGATTTTAGCGGTGCGAACACGTACCTCAACCGTTTGATCATAGAATAGCTGACGTAAATAATGACATTCCAGATCAGCTGTCACGATCGATTTTCCTTCCCTCATGTTAAAAAGATCGTCCCCAGCCCCCAGTTCTTTGATGTAATCAAGTCTTCCCAGTTCATAGTAGGCGAAATACTTGACATTATTGACGTGTCCCAGCATGTCGGTATCACTGAACCGGATCTGGATCGGTCTTGCAAAACGGAATTTGCGAATCCAGGCTTCCGGATCGGGTTGAATAAAGGTTGCTCTGGCCACTCCATATCTCCTCCTCTTAGTCCTTTCCCGTCTCTCATGCTTCTATGAAACATTTTTCATCTCAAACTCAACAGGGATCCATTTCTCAAACGAGATCTGTTCGGGTGTCACCTCTGTCAAACAGGCGTGAACCTTTGTACCTGCTTTCCATGCCAGCTGGACAGCTTTCGCAAAGGCAGGATCTCTCAGAGAACAGGGTGCAAATTTTTTTGCATCCGAGCGCTGAACGACAAAAATGACATGGGTCTGGATATCCCCTTTTTTCTGCCATTCCATCAATTCCTGAACATGACGAGTCCCCCGGTCCGTCGGAGCATCAGGAAAACAGGCCGTTCCGTCCATGACCATATTGACGGATTTCACCTCAATCAGATGTGTCCGTTCTTCATCCTGAACGGCAAAATCAAAACGGCTCCCTCCCGCTTTCACCTCTTTTCGGATCTCTCCGGACCCAATATCCGGAACGACCCCCTCCTGAAGCAAGAGATCAGTAAATCGGTTGGCCACCAGGGCATCGATACACACCGCGGATTCCGGGGTCTCGACTATAAAGATGGAATACGGCGTTTTTCGGGCTGGATTGGGTGAGGGTTTGAGGTAACAGGGGGAACCTTCTTTTAATACCGTATCCAGCCTTCCCGTACTGGGGACATGCACCTGTATGAGTTGTGAGTCCAATTCAACTTCCGCAATAAACCGATTAATTCTTCGAATAAAACGGGCTTTGACCAGATTCTCAAACGTGATGACCATGCATGTGTTCTCCTTTGTCTGTAATATTCGGTTCTTCATCATCTTGTAAAATGGAACGAACGATGTGGCGGGAGGAGGCTTCCCCACCCGTAAAAACTTCCTGAAACAGATTGAACCCAAACAGCCTGCGATTGATCGCCCCTATCGAATATCCCTGACTTCGAAGTGAGCGAACCTGTTCACGCAGTTCTGTCAAATAATCATACTTCGATTTTAACGCCTGCTTTCCACTAAGAACAACGCCACTGTGCCCGCAAAATAGCGTGTCGAAATCCTGCTTCAGCACAGTTTCAAGGGAACGAATCAGAACAGGTACATTCTCATGCCTCAGAATATATTTGATCCTGCGACCCAGAAAGAGGTCCCCTGCAAATAGCCTGCCGTTATCGGCATCCAGTAATGCCACATGATCATGACTGTGCCCCGGAGAATAAATGACCGAAAGACGAAAACGTTCTGTTTCAACTTCGTCGGACATAGGGAGGGCCTGAACCGGTTCACAGTTGCCCCATACTTTTTTCCGATAAAAGGGCAATTTCGCAGGGGATGCCAGATTTTGCAATCCCGCCCGATGGGCGTATATCGGAATATTCATGTTTCGGGCTATCCAGCCTGCTGTTCCACTGTGATCTTCATGATGATGGGTCAGGACCACCTGTTCCACGCCGTGTTCCCGGTAAAATGAGCTTAATTGATTTTGAAACCGTGCCGGACCGGTATCAATTAACAGACCGTCCAGCAGGTAAACACAGGACTGAAAAAACTGTCCGAGTATTTTAAATTTAATGTGCCAGACCTTCACGGGACCATGATCGAAGACCTCAACCATATCGTTACCTCATTTCATTAATGACTGAATACTCATTCATTTTATAATAACATCTTATCACTTTTTACTCTAACGCGTAAATATGGAAAAGAAAATCCGCCTCCCTATTCCGGAAGGCGGATTCGATATTCTCTCCGATACGGATTAAGACGTAAAGAATTTCTTAAATCCATGCAGTGTCGTTTCTTTGTTCATATGGGCGATGGAAGTGGTCAACGGGATTCCTTTCGGACAGGACTGGACACAGTTTTGAGAGTTTCCGCAGTCGGTGATGCCCCCTTCTCCCATTAACGCTTCCAGTCTTTCGTGCTTATTCATGGCACCGGTCGGATGGCTGTTGTAGAGCCTTACCAGTGAAATGGCAAACGGTCCGATAAACGGTGATTTGTCATTTACATTCGGACAGGCTTCCAGGCAGACCCCGCAGGTCATACATTTGGATAATTCATAAGCTTTCTGGCGTTCCACTTCCGGCATACGGGGACCCGGTCCCAGATCATAGGTTCCGTCAATCGGAATCCAGCCCTTGATACGTTTCATTGCATCAAACATCCGGTTACGATCGATAATCAGGTCCCGAATAACCGGGAACGTGCTCATCGGTTCAACCCGGATCGGCTGTTCCAGCTTGTCCACAAGTGCCGTACATGCCTGGCGCGGTTTGCCGTTAATGACCATGGAGCAGGCACCGCAGACTTCTTCCAGACAGTTGGATTCCCAGACAACCGGTTTTGTTTTCTCACCTTTCGCATTAACAGGATTACGCTGAATTTCCATCAAACAGCCGATGATGTTCATATTCGGACGATACGGCAGTTTGAACTCTTCCTGATAAGGGGCGTTATCGGGACCATCCTGGCGAGTAATAATGAGATGAATTTCACGTTCCGCCATGATTACTTCGCTCCCTTCTTGTCCACATCATAACGACGCGGTCTTGGTTTGATCAACGACACATCAACATCTTCGTATTCAAAGTCAGGACCATTGTTGCTCGCATTAAATTTGGCCTTGGTCGTTTTCAACCATTCCTCATCATTACGCTCCGGAAATTCCGGTTTATAGTGAGCACCGCGGCTTTCATTCCGGTTCAGTGCACCCAGTGTAATGACGCGTGCCAGTTGCAGCATGTTCCACAGTTGACGCGTAAAGGATGCTCCCTGGTTGCTCCAGTTCAGCGTATCATTAATGTTGATATTTTGATAGCGTTCCATCAGTTCCTGAATCTTTTCATCCGTTTTCTTCAGACGGTCATTGTAGCGTACAACCGTCACGTTATCAGTCATCCACTCACCCAGTTCCTTGTGGATCACGTACGCATTTTCAGTTCCGTCCATCTTCAGGATATTTTGATACTTCTCTTCTTCTTTTTTCAGCTGATTATCGAAGAAGGTGCTGGAAATATCATCAGCAGATTTTTCAAGTCCGTTAATATATTCGACCGCTTTCGGTCCGGCCACCATACCTCCGAAGATAGATGACAGGAGAGAGTTAGCGCCGAGACGATTCGCGCCGTGATATTGATAATCCACTTCCCCTGCCGCAAACAGACCGGGGATATTGGTCATCTGATCAAAATCAACCCACAGTCCACCCATGGAATAGTGAACCGCCGGGAAGATCTTCATCGGGATCTTACGCGGGTCTTCTCCCATAAACTTCTCGTAGATCTCAATGATACCGCCCAGTTTGACGTCCAGTTCCTTCGGATCTTTATGGGACAGATCCAGATAGACCATGTTTTCACCGTTGATTCCCAGCTTCAGGTCAACGCAGACATGGAAAATTTCACGGGTGGCGATATCCCGGGGAACCAGGTTTCCGTATGCCGGATATTTTTCCTCCAGGAAGTACCACGGTTTACCGTCTTTGTAAGTCCAGACACGCCCACCTTCACCGCGTGCTGACTCGGACATCAACCTTAGTTTATCGTCACCGGGGATGGCAGTGGGGTGAATCTGAATAAATTCACCATTGGCATAGTAAGCCCCCTGCTGGTAAACCGCCGATGCAGCTGTTCCGGTATTGATCACCGAGTTGGTGGATTTACCAAAAATGATTCCAGGTCCGCCCGTAGCCAGAATAACAGCATCGGCACGGAAAGTCTTCATTTCCATATTGCGCAGATTCTGTGCCACAATACCGCGGCAGACGCCATCATCATCCTGAACGATGGAAAGGAATTCCCAGTGTTCATATTTGTTCACCAGGCCGTTTACTTCGTGTCGGCGTACCTGCTCGTCCAGCGCATAAAGGAGCTGCTGTCCGGTCGTTGCTCCGGCATAAGCCGTTCTGTGGTGTTTGGTTCCACCAAAACGACGGAAGTCAATCAACCCTTCCGGGGTACGGTTGAACATGACCCCCATCCGGTCCAGCATGTAGATGATGCTCGGTGCTGCATCACACATCGCTTTTACCGGAGGCTGGTTAGCCAGAAAGTCACCACCGTACACGGTATCGTCAAAATGTTCGTAAGGAGAGTCACCTTCCCCTTTTGTATTGACAGCCCCGTTAATACCACCCTGGGCACAAACGGAGTGAGAACGTTTAACCGGGACTAACGAGAACAAGTCAACGGGTACTCCGGATTCAGCTATTTTAATGGTAGCCATCAGACCTGCCAGGCCACCACCTACGACTATGACTTTGGAATTACTCATGGTATCCTCTCACTCCCCTTTATCCTTATAATTGGCCGGCCATTGACGGATTAGCGAAGGCATACAGTGCCATCAATCCGATGGTAGAAACGATCACGAATACAACCATCCAAACGTAAGTCGAAATCCGCTGTGCCCGGGGACCGATGGTGATTCCCCAGCTAACCAGAAATGACCACATACCGTTGCTGAAATGGAAGACCGCTGCCACAATCCCGATCGCATAAAAAGCAACCATGAACGGATTATCCAGGATCTCAGCCATCATATCGAAGTTTACTTTTGTTCCATATAAGAGTTTCTGGAGACGGGTCTCCCACACATGCCAGGCAACATAAATCAATGTAATGACGCCCGTAACCCGCTGCAGCATGAACATAACGTTGCGAAAATATCCGTAATTGCCTACATTGTGTTTGGCTGTAAACGCAATGTGCAACCCGTACACAGCATGGTACAACAGCGGTAAAAAGATAAAAAAGATTTCTAAAAAGGGCAAAAACGGAAGACTCTCAATCCATTCCACCTTTTCATTAAAGGCTTCGGGGCCTCTTGTCGCAAAATAGTTGGTAATCAGGTGTTCAATCAGAAAAAAACCTACCGGGATAACGCCCAACAACGAATGAAGTTTTCGATTGAAATAGTGGCTGCTCGCCATAAGTGGTTGTCCCTCCTTCACCATAATCACGTCTTCTTCGGTCTCTCTTTCATCTCTTTTTCTCCACTTACAAAAACTCTCCACTCCAAAATCCTCTGTGCAACGCCCCCTTTTTAAAGGTAAAACATAATGTGAAATTAATAACAAACATTTGAACATTCTATGACAAACTTATTGTACTCTTACAATGTAAGAGCGTCAAGAAATCTCCCGGATATGTCTGTAAAAGGGGGTGCGTTCCCCTTATGAGCACCATTTAACCGTTTTCCTGCTTTTCATATGCTGTTTCGAAAAACAGTCACTGCGATATCCGGCTAAAAGATTAACACAAACGATAATGTATGGGATACATCAAAATATTCGGAAATATAAAGACACACGATGAATCATAATCAAAAAAAATACACCCGTGGTTGACGTTAAATAAAGCGAATGTTTCGCTTTTAAACACAGACAGTAATCAATGTGTCTTCCGATAAAGTCAGGGGATGGGAAATGACAGTGATTCCGTTCCCACTGGCGTCATATCTGTTTGGATACTTGTACCTTTTATAGTGTACCCAATGAAACCGGAATATGCCATCCCCTTTTTAATGATTGGTGAAAATGGTTCTTATATGCTCCAAATTTTTCTTAAGACCCGTGAACAACCGCCTGGTCCTCGGCATTCAGGCCGAAAGCTGTGTGAAGCGCATTGACCGCTTCTTCCGTTTTCCCTGCAGGAATGACACAGGATACTTTAATTTCAGAGGTGCTGACCATGTGAATCGGCACATCCGCCTCGCTCAGTTCATGAAACATCCGGGCAGCAACACCGGGATTGGAAATCATGCCGGCTCCGACGATAGAAACTTTGGCCAGACCGTCTTCATGAAGCACTTCTTCATATGAAAGCTTATCTTTGTTGTTTTCCAGCACTTCAAGTGTTTTCTTCAGATCATTTCCGGAAACAGAGAAAGAGATATTGGTTGTATCCGCCACATAAGTACTCTGGATGATGATGTCCACATTAATGTGATTTTCGGCGAGTGTGGTGAACAACTTGGACAGGGTTCCGACCCGGTTGGGCATTTTCGTCACTGTGATTTTGGCAATATCTTTATCATGGGCAACACCGCTGACTACCAGACCTTGCTCCATGTTTGATTCCTCCTCTACTTTTGTTCCCGGTTCATCCACAAAACTTGAACATACAACCAGCTTTACATCATGATTCTTGGCCGTTTCGACAGCACGGGGGTGCAACACACCGGCACCCAGATTGGCCAATTCCAGCATTTCATCATAAGAGATGGATTTCAGCTTGCGCGCCTGGGGCACAATCCGTGGATCAGCCGTATAGACTCCCGTGACATCGGTATAGATTTCACATCTTTCCGCATTCAGGCTCGCAGCAAGTGCAACCGCCGTCGTATCCGATCCGCCCCGTCCCAGTGTGGTAATCTGTCTGTCTTCCGTCCATCCCTGGAAACCTGCTACGACAACTATTTTTCCCTGTTTTAATTCATTCAGTACCGGTTCCGGATTAATCTTTTTGATTCTGGCACTGCCATGAACCGGCTCCGTCAAAATGCCCGCCTGCCAGCCGGTCATGGAAACAGCCTTATGCCCCAACTGGTGAAGAGCCATGGTAAGCAGGGCAATGGATACCTGTTCGCCGGTCGTCAACAACATATCCATTTCCCGTTCATCGGGATAAGGACAGATTTCTTTAGCCATATCAACCAGTTTATCCGTTGATTTACCCATGGCGGACACGACAACCACGCAGTCATGGCCGGCTTCTCTGGCCTGTACGACCCGCCTGGCTACATGCTGAATCCGTTCCACACTTCCTACGGAAGTTCCTCCGTACTTCTGAACAACAATACTCATCGTTTTTTTAATTCCTCCTACTCCCATTCTCCTATCTGTGTTATAAAAATGGTTTAATAACGCCGGTGTGTCCACCCAGGGTGAACAATTGTACTTTTTGTGCATGACACTCCGGCTAAAAAAATATGAAAAAAGCAACAACAAGGTTGACCTCGTTGTTGCGTATAACCCGTACAACAACACAACCCCTTCCCCTGTGAGATAGTTCTCCATTACAGATCGGGATAAATCTGTAATGACAGTCTTACGCTTATTCAACGCAAGCCCAGCTTTGCCTGCACGGTTTCAGACAAAACTTCGGCGAATTCCCCTTTCCCTGCTGTTCATGGAAAAACCGTTTTCTCCCAACAGGTACTGATGGTTTCCGCTCCTCTACCTCACTTCAAGGAAGTGAGGCATGCTATTTTTCATTTTCAAAATTTACTTGCCTAGCATTATAACACGGGTTCTATATCGATGCAACCGGACTTTGTTCATGCATTGCTTTCTTTCTTTAAGTGCTTAAGAATCTGCTTTGCCAGTTTGTCTCCGATCCCAATTTGTCGATAATCATCTACGGTTGCTTCTCTCATTTTTTTGATTGATCCGAAATGTTTCAACAACAAGCGTTTTCTTTTCGGCCCCACTCCCGGGATATCGTCAAGTTCAGACTGAAACATCTTTTTTCCCCGGGTCTTTCGATGAAAGGTGATGGCGAAACGGTGAACTTCTTCCTGAATACGTTGCAGGAGGTAGAATTCATAACTGTTACGTTTAAGGTTGGCCTCCTGAGGCGGATCTCCGATCAATAACCGGGCAGTTTTGTGTTTTTCATCTTTTGCCAGGCCGCATACTGGAATGTATAAGCCCAGTTCATTCTCCAGCACATCAATGGCTGCCGAAATCTGCCCTTTTCCGCCGTCCACGACGACCAGATCGGGCAAGGGAAGGTTTTCTCTGAGGACCCGGGTGTACCGGCGGCGGATCACTTCCCGCATCGATTCATAATCATCCGGGCCCTGAACCGTTTTGATCTTATATTTTCTATATTCGCTTCGTTCCGGCTTTCCGTCAATGAAGACCACCATCGCAGAAACGGGGTCAACTCCCTGGATATTGGAGTTATCAAAGGCTTCAATACGTCGGGGCATCTGGATACCCAGAATTTTGCCGAGATTTTCAATGGCCTGGATGGTCCGCGCTTCGTTCTGCTCCATCATTTTAAATTTTTCCTCTAGCGCGATTTCAGCGTTTTCGATTGCCATATCCACCAGTTGTTTTTTCAATCCCCGTTTGGGAACCCGGACTGTCACTCCAAGCAAGTCCTGCAGATCCTCGGTGTCCACGCCCTCGGGCAGGTAAATCTCTTTGGGGCGCAGGTTTTGTTCATGATAAAATTGCGTGACATAGGAAAGAAAGTCATCTTTCTCATCACTGTAATAGGGAAAAATGGTTACATTCCGTTCCAGCAATTTTCCCTGCCGGATATGGAAAACCTGAATGCACATCCATCCTTTGTCAGCATAATATCCAAACACATCACGATCGATATGATCGTTAAATGTAATTTTCTGTTTTTCCCGAATGGAATCAATATAACGAATTTGATCGCGCAGTTCCTTTGCTTTTTCGAATTCCAGGTTTTCAGATGCCTGCATCATTTTTTCATGAAGTTGCTCCCGAATTTCATCATGACCGCCGTTAAGAAAACGGGTGATCTCCTGAATCATATCATCATAGTCGGCGACATCCACATCATGCTCACACGGAGCGAGGCACTGTCCCAGATGATAATACAGGCAGACTTTATTGGGGATATTTTTACATTTGCGGAGCGGATATAATTTATCCAGCAGTTTTTTTGTCTGCTGGGCTGCTCCCGCACTGACATAGGGTCCAAAATATTTGGCGCCGTCCCGCTTGACTTTTCGTGTGATCTCCAGACGGGGATGTGTTTCATTGGTAATTTTGATATAAGGATAGGTCTTGTCATCCTTGAGCATCACATTGTAACGGGGATTATGTTTTTTAATAAGATTACACTCCAGCAACAGCGCTTCCGAGGCACTGTTGGTGACAATATATTCAAAATCTCGGATCTCACTGACAAGACGCTGTGTCTTACTGTCATGGCTTCCGGTAAAATAGGACCGGACACGATTTTTCAACACTTTTGCCTTTCCCACATAAATAACTTCACCGTCACCGTTCTTCATCAGATAACAGCCCGGTTTGTCCGGCAAAAGCGCCAGTTTCTGTTTCAGTTCTTTCACGGTCACTCCCTCCAGATGTCTCAGAGCCCTTTCCAACCTGTTTATTGCAGCCGATTCCGGTTCTTTTGCTGAAGTTGTCGCCTGCGTTCGGCAATCACGTCGCTTCTGTCTCTCAATTTATGCTTATGAATTAAAAATGTATCGGATAAACGGCTGGGTTCTCCCCATTTTACCCCTTTTCTCTCACACAAATCCAGACACTGTCTTTCTAGTTCGGGATCTTTAATTGGAAGATTCATACTGTAATACGGCTGCTTTAATTCCTGTTCACGCAACCTGGTTTTGAGAGCGGGGATGAGTTCATCGGGGTTCAACCCCAGTTCTTTTAATTTTTCTCCGCAAGGTTCCAGGTTGTTCAATGCCCCTTTCATCATCTTAACGGCACCGGCAAAATTGTCCCGCCGCTGATGATACAGTGAAACGGCCAGTTGAATCAGCCCAACCCAGATGTCATGATCCTTTGAAGGGGGCAGGCTTTTCCAATATTCCTCCAGAATTTCATGGCATTCGAAATAATCGCGGGTGGCATGAAAATGAACCAGATAGTGGATATACGCTTCCGGATACATCGTTGACAGAGCCTCCGAACTTCATGTTTTTCGTACCTGTTTTCTCTAATAAACATAACATATTATAAAAGGTTTTTCCCGGTGAAAATATGGAACAGATGGTTGATCAACTTTTAGAGGAGGGATTGTTGATGGTTCGATATCCTCGCCAGGGAAAACGGTCGGAAGTCGACGCCTGGTTTAACGAGATGATGGATTTCCGGGAGCTGTTTGAGCGATTCAGACAAAACCGTTTATACAATGTGGATCAGTTCTCAATTTCCGTTCAGGACGCCGGTGATTATTATCTCGTACAGGCCGGGGTGCCGAAAATGGATCCACAAAATATTCAAGTTTTCTGTGAAAGCGGTTCACTGATTATCACAGGTGCCCATGATGAACAAACCGAATTGAAAGGGCAAAATATCTATCGAAAGAGTCAGAATGCCAGCCGGTTTACCAGGCAGATTTATGTCGGAGAAGATATGGACCCTTCCAGAATGAAGATCCGCCATGATCAAGACCGGGTCAGGATCAAAATCTATAAAAGGTAAGGGGAAGGTGTGCTACGGCCTTATATAGATGAGGGGGTCGTGCGGCCGGCCATTTTTTCTGATTTCAAAGTGTAGATGCGTATTGGTAGAATCCCCCGTGTTTCCCATCAGGCCGATCATGTCCCCTCTTTTTACCTGTCCCTCTTCTCTCACCAGAATCCGGCTCAGATGGGCATATCGTGTCTGAAACCCATCTTCATGTCGAAGGTAAATGACCCATCCGTATCCACCTCGGGACCATTCTGCACGAGTCACCCTGCCGTCAGCAGCAGCATGAACCGGGTCTCCGTTAACTCCCGTTTTTAACGGGGCTATATCAATGCCTTTATGAAATTCTTCCCCTCTTCCAGTGATGCGGCGATATCCGAACTGGGACGTGATCACCGTATTCTCAGGCACCGGCCAGCCCCACATGCCATTCACGGTACCGGTGTAAGTACTCCCTGGAATCAAGGGTGTGATCCCAGTGTATGCCGTGATAAACGGAAGGTTAAGTTCAGGGTTGAAGGCACGGGCAATCTCGCTGAACAGTACCCGGTCATCCGGTTGAAAGTGGTGGTCGGCAAAAACAGTATCCAGTCTGGAATAATCTGAGATGAACGTTTTTTCTTCCTGTTCCCAGTAAACGGCTCGTTTTAAGTAGTCGGTAAATGTTTTGGTATATTCCCCGTTATGGTAGATTCTTTCCCCTGTTTTATGAAAGGTCTGTTCCGATTTTTTGATGTAATGGATGGTTGTCACACCTTCCCAGGTTGAGGCTTTGGTTAACATTCTTCTTCGGGGATGGGTGATTTTCAACGCTGTTTGATAGCTTTTACAGCCGTTCGGACCACAAGTGGTAATGACTGTATATCGATGGTTTTCAAATGGATACGACTGATACTCAAATACCGGTTTTAATTCTTCCATTCTTTGAACGGGTTGAATAGCTCCACCCTGTTTGAGCAGGCGGACTCTTTCCAGTGCGGCAATTACGGCCCACGGCAACTGATAGGGAAGTTGTTCTTCCCTGGATCGGTCGATGCTCTCTTTGGAAGCCTGTATGAATTGTTCCCTGATTCGCGGATCTTCCTTCCCGTCCCCTGTCATATCCCAGTCAAATCCGACAGAGAAAAAAATAAGCGCACCCCCGATAAATATAATCAAAATCAGACTGAGCAAACCGGGAAGACCGACAGACCCGGAAAGGATCCATAACAGTCTTTTTAATACAAATTTAATGGCTGCCCGTATGATGACAAATAATAACCGGTTGACCACTCTGCCCGCTTTAGAAGACAGACGTCTCCATATTTTTTTTGTCATGGCCTCGCCTGTATGTGAGGATAACCTCATCGGATGTTCCTCCGGATTCGCCGCTTTCTCAGACGTCTTTCGGCCACTTTTTCCCGGTATAAACCATCATATGCGGGTTGGGGGTGTGAATCCTGCTGTGTCTGTTTCTTTCGGATCACGTAAGATGACACAACAGTCCCTCCAGCATACGCAGCACGCCCGACTGCTTGTCCCGCCGGTTCACCAAACGTACGTCCGACGGTCTCACCTGTCTCGATCCCTTCTCTACCCATGGCCGCTGCTCCGATAATGGCTCCAGCGGCCCCTGCGGTTAATCCTGTTACGCTTCCTGTGATTCGGGAAGCCGTTTGCATCCGCTGTCGATTGACGGGAGCCGTTCTTTTTTCGGATTGAGTGTTCCGATGTTGATGTCGTGTGGGACGAGCTTCTGAAGAAGATGAAGAAGTTTGCTTTTCTTCATCCCCTCTGAGACTGGTCACCATGTCTCGCCCCAGTTGCCGGCTTTGCTGAAATGTCCGTCCCATATGTAAAAGAAAACCGGCCCCCATCATGGTTCCTGCTGTTGCCAGTTGTCCGGTACTTCCAGTCGCCCCCAACAGCATCCGCAGTGTTTCGGAAAAGGGAATAAACAGGCACAATACGACAATATAGACCAGCCAATTAGCCGATATGGCATCTCCCATGGAAAGATAAACCCACAGCATCATCGCATGCACTGCTTGTGCCGCAATATTACTCACCGTTTCTTTCATCCACGCCCCCGTTACACCGCGTGATTGCGGAAAAAGAAAAAGCACGATAAAAAAAGGAGCCAGAATGATCAGAAAGATTAACACATATTTGCGCATGATGTAAAAAAAGTTGAGCCAGATCGATAATCCAAAAATGACAAGCTGAATGATCAATTGTGCGATGATATTCAATTCCGCTCCCGTTTCCGGATTAACAAACAATATGTCGTGGAATGAACCGGGTGATTCGATGTAAAACAGGGTCACAATCGCATGATTAATCATAAACAGGATGTCAAAAATCGTCTCCACCTGGTACAAAAGGACCGTGACAATCAACCAGTTACCCAGCAGTTGAAAATAGTCCTGGCGAGCACCGGGGTTGATCCTGGAAAGTGATAGTCTCTGGGCGGCCAGGATAATCGCAACCACTAATACCGTCCAGGAAAGAAACGAAACAATATTTTGTCCGGGGATGATCACCTGTTCATATTCCTCTAGTGTAAACAATCCCCAGACTGCATCCGGTGATGATTCAAACACCAGTTTTTCGATGGGTTTCAGTTGCTGAAACGGTTCCAGAATTTTGGAGAGAAAACGTTCAATGATAATCTCCCACCATGAGTTTTCCTCGTTGTTCACACGCCCTCCTCCTCTACCCGCGTTGTCTGTGCTTCCATTCGGGACAGGATATTCGGATTGCTCTCCAGAAACGCCATTTCATGTTTCGACGCATCCACCTGCATCCACACCGTTTCCATTCCGACACGAAACACACCTTCTCCGGGACCGGCAGAAAGAATGATCTCCATCTCTCCCTGTGACATCTGAAACGTATCCTCTATCAGCGGGATGTCCATGGCATTCTGTTTGAGAAGAAGAAGGGCAGAAGAATTTTGCAGGACTGCCCGGGCACGATCATTGCGCGCAAACTTATGGAAATCCTGGCTGGCAATGGTCATGGAAGCATTCCGTTTGCGGCAGCGCCGGGACATTTTCTCCAGAAACTTCAGGGTCTGTTCGTGATCCACCAGCATCCATGCCTCATCGGCCACGACCCGTTTCTTCTGTTTCTTCTCTTTCTTTACAAAATACTCCCAGGTCCAGGTCAGGCAGACATGAAAAGCAAGCGGCCTTAAAAACCCCTCTTCCAGCTGACTGATATCAAAACAGATAATTGGGGCGGTATCTAATGCCGTTTCATCATTCTGCTGCCATTCTCCCAGAAAGGTTTGGCCGTCAAAAATTCCCCGCGAATTTCCTTTCAAATAAGGGCGGATACCGGCAATCAGGCGTTCCGCATGAGGATCCGGAAAACGTTCCCCGCCCTGTTCACGGGTGTATTCTTTGATCAATGTTTCATAGATGCCCGACAATTCAGGTTCCGGTTTCCGTACCCGGTCGTAGTAAATGGTGCCTTCTTTTTTAACTGAACGTTTTTCATAGAGGCTTTCAGCATTTTCATTGATTCCGAGGCGGTGGAAATATTTCTGGATACAGTCATCCAGAATCGCTGATTCAAAGGTATTCAACCCTTCCCCTTCTCCGGTTCCAGACATCAACACATCAAAGAAACCGAGCAGCTCACTGATTTTCTCTCTAACCGGAACCCTCTTTCGCCTGATCCATTTTCCTTCCTGTGTTTTGTGAGCTTCTTCTTCCACAGTCATGGCACAGGGATTAATGACGATATTTGTATCTTCTTTCAGCGGAACGTAGATGCCTCCGAGAAGTTGCGTTATCCCCCTGTATTCTCCTTCCGGATCCAGCAAAACCGACCGGATTTCATCCAGGACACTTCGTGCCGTGAGCGCTTTGATGGTAAAACTTTTACCGGAACCACTTACGCCAAACACTGACAGATTATAATTGTTGATGTGCTCGGCAAAGGCGTTATAAAACACCTGATTGCCGGTCTGCATATTGATTCCCAGCGGAATCCCTCCGCAAAACCTCAACTCACTGGAGGCAAACGGAAATAAAGTTCCCAGTGCCTTGCGATCCAGATTGCGATAGGTGTCTTTCATTCGATTGATTCCCAGGGGCAACACGCTCTTCCAACCGTCCAACAATCGTAAAAAAGCGCTGCGCAGGTGAATCTGCCTTCCCGCCATCTCGTCTTCAAGCAACTTGGATTGCCGGTCCAGTTCTTCCTGGCTGTCACTGTAGAGAACTGCCTGTACCGCTACAAAATACTGATCATTGAGCATAAATGAAATTTCATCCCGCAGTATCCGGGTATCCTCAATTCGCGTTTCCAGATCCGAAATCTGGTCGATGTTCCCTCGTTTCAACTCTGCATTCAGGTTGGTCTGCAGGATAGTCAGCAGATTTTGCAGACTTCGGACTGCCTCGCGCCTCGGTGTTTTTGATATATGGACCATTGTATCGATCTCACCGTAGCTGTAGAGTTCTCTCAGCCAGCCGGTGGAAAGCTTTCTCGGCCACCCTGCCCTTGTCAGATAGAACGGCCGAAGAAATCGCTCTCCTCCCAGACTGTCCTGAAACCTGGCATAATCAGCAGGTTTTTGAAAGAGACGAGTCCCGGGAAAAACCAGACCATCCGGTGCGATGACATCCCAGATGGAAGGTGTTGACTGGCGAACATCGGGTGTCCTGTCATCAAGAACCGTTTCCGGTGCCGATTGCGCAACCCTGTGTTTGCTGGAACGGGCATTATCCCGCCTTTTTTTCTGGAAAATCCTCATGTACATTCACCTCATTTTGCGCCCCGGATTCGTCAGATGTAACAGACGGTGCCAGCATGTCATACTCGTCGACATCCTCGAGTCTGGCCAGACCGGCACGCCTTCGGTTGACAGCGAAATAGACCATCTCCCTGAGATCCTGAGACGTACACGGATGGGAATAGATATGGCAGCGTTCCAGTGACAGGCGTGTCATCCGAATCCTGCGGGATAACTCACCCAACGCTTTTTCGGTCATTTGTTCCTCACTCAGTTGTGACACTTTTTTTCCCGGAATCTGATAGGGAAACAGAATGTAACGAATGGTCTCAAAACGCGGTTGTGATCGAACCCAGCTCTCCAGATAACGAATCGTATTTTGTCCGTATTCCCGGGACGGCTCATTCATACCAGACATTCTTTCTCTGTAAAGCTCCAGCTGTTGTGTCAGGTCTACCGCCCGTGACTGCGTGTACCAGCACATGTCCCATTCAACGGAAGACAGCCAGCGGTCAAACGCGATGTCAATTGCTTCCTGTTCCGTTTCGTTCTTCAGATCATAATTGACCGGTTCGCACTTTAAAGCAGCCATATACGTATGATCCGGCAGCCATATCATTTCCCGGGAAATCTGCCTGATACCGATGAAATCCGGAAAAGGGGACGACTCTTCCTTTCCTTGACTTCTGTGATCCTTAATAAAATCCGTCAGCCCGCTCCTTTTTCCGGTAACAAATGATAGAAAAAGGATGATGAACAGCGTGACCGCCAGTCCCACTTCTGCTATCCCCACAGATGAACCCTCCCCGAATAACAAATGATTTATGAACCGTGATAATACCAGGTACCGGTCTGTTTTTTGGATTGCCACCAGAACCAGAGATACTTGTCCAGATACAGATCGTATCGGGCAAGATATAGAAAGGCGGGTGCGAATGTCATCAAAATGAACGGGAAATCCATCAGCGCATTCAGCACATAACCGTACAGGCCATCAACAGGTGTCGGCAGATTTAAGACAATATGGTAATGGATGATCCCTCCGACGATCAGATATAAAAGTTGACGGGTCGAGACTTTTCCCATAATATTTTTCATTTCGGAAACCAGATCAACAGGAACGGTTACCTCACGCATTCACAATTTCCTCCTAACCGCCGGAACTGGCAAAAGTGGATAAAAATGCGGCGATATCAAATGCTTTCACCAGCACATAACCTCCTAGAGCGGCCATACCGAGTGCACCGAATCCCGCCGCCCGTTTATGAGGGTTGGATCCCGAAGTGGAGAGGAGAACAGAGGATACAATGACGGATGTCAATATCACCAGCCCGCTGATGCCATAGATAAAGTAGATAATCTGCTGGATATCACCGTATATCTTGTCTTTATCGATGTCTCGCTCCCCCAGGACATTTTTCAACTCATCTTCTCCCGCTGCGAGGCCGGAAACAGGAAGCACCAAACATAATGCCAACAATACAGAAACCCCAATTAATATCCGATATTTCATCACATTTCACCTCCTTTCCGTTTCCAGAAAAACTCATCACAACCATTCATCAAAAAACAAAAGGCTATTTCCCCGCTGTCTCCAGCAGGAAAATAGCCTTGGTCATTCCTTCAGCTACCAGATATGATGTTGTAACTATAGTATAATCCCTGCACCAATCCATTGTACAGGTCAAATATTTGCACAGACAGCCTCAGATGTCCTGAATGGAAAGGACCCCTCCCTGTTCAAAATCCGGCCCCATTAAGAGATCGGCGATTTTTGCCGCAACTTCATCCGTCGTCCTCAGTTCCCCTTCTTCCTTTAATTTTATAAATCGGTCGACATGACGGAAATCTTCCTTTCGGGTGGAACGTATCAGGGTTTGCATTGCTGTGTCCACCACACCGGGAGCCAGCGACAGAACTTTGACGGGATATTTTTGATCCTGCTGTTCGAGGCTCACACAACGTGTAAACATATCCAGCCCCGCCTTGGAACTGCAATAACAACTCCAGCCGTCATAAGGGTGTTTTCCAGCTCCGGACGAGATGTTCAGTACGCATTTGTCAACATTCCATTTTCTTGTGCGGCGAACAAATTCAGACGTGAGCAATATCGGTGCGGCTAAATTAACCATCATGTTTTGCATGATGTCACGGCTGTCCGCTCTGTCAATCGGTTTTATCGGCGTTAACACGCCGGCATTATTAATCAGGTGAATCGTCCGGACAGACGTTTCGTCTATTTTTTCAAAAATCCGTTCCATCAACGCCGGGATTCCGTCCGGCCGACTCAGGTCATACTCAAAATATTGCACCCGATCACTGGGAATCGACCTTAATTTTTCACTTTTATTTCGGGATATACAAAAAAGATAATGGTCTTCCTGTTCAGCGAGCCGAGTCGCGATAGCTTCCCCGAGCCCTCTGGATGTTCCGGTTATGATAAATACGTTCATGTGTCCAACCTCCTGTGTGACTCAGTCTGATTATATCTATCCTCTCATTCCGGGACAGGGCCGTCAAATCTGTGGTTGAAGACTTCGCACAGGAAAAACACTCAAATCATCGAATAGTATAAGTTATATAAACGATATTCTCAACTAATGAAAGGAGCTGCCTATGAACCTCCCTGATTATTTGATTATGATCTCTTTTGTCGTGCTGGTGGTGATGTTCGTCACCCCGGTGATCGCCTTCATCGGATTTTACATTTATGACCGCAGACAGAAACAGCACTCCGTTTTGCGAAATTATCCGCTCCTCGGGAGAATCCGATATTTTTTTGAAATGATCGGACCGGAATTGAGACAGTACTTTTTTGACCATGATCTGGCGGGAAAACCTTTTTCGCGCGTTGATTTCCAGAGTATCGTCCTCGCATCCAAGTACCTGAAAACCATCATCGGGTTCGGTTCCCGACGGGACTTTGAAAAAGAAGGTTACTATCTGAAAAATGTCTTTTTCCCCAAACAGGAACATGAATTGAAAGTCGACCACTCTCAAAAAGTGTCCACCCTGACCTATCGCTCCCGGGAAAGCCTGATCTCCAGAAAAGATACGCCCGTTATGGAAGAGACCTCCACCTGGTTGCTCGATGATGACGATGCGGTGGTCATTGGTGAAACCTGTCGCCATCCGTTTGTCTTGAAAGGCCTGATCGGGATGTCCGGCATGAGCTACGGCGCTCTTGGAGAACGGGCAATTTCGGCCCTTTCCCTGGGACTTGCTGATGCCGGCGGGACCTGGATGAATACCGGAGAAGGGGGACTTTCCCCGCACCATTTAAAAGGGAATGTAGATCTTATTTTTCAGATCGGTCCCGGCCTGTTCGGGGTACGGGATGAAGAAGGGAATTTTTCATGGGATGAATTAAAAAAGAAGGCGGAAAATCCCCGCGTCAGAGCTTTTGAATTAAAACTGGGGCAGGGGGCAAAAATCCGCGGCGGCCATGTTGAAGGAAAAAAAGTGACGCCTGAAATCGCCCGGATCCGCGGTGTCAAACCCTACCAGACCATCGACAGCCCGAACCGCTTTAAAGAGTTTGATGATATCCCCTCCATGCTCGAATTCATTGAGAAGATCCGGGAAGTAACCGGGAAACCGGTTGGCATTAAGATTGTTATTGGTGATCAAAAGGAATTTGAGGCACTCACCGTTCAAATGAAAGCATACGGAAAACATCCCGATTTTATTACCGTCGATGGCGGTGAAGGAGGGACAGGGGCCACTTATATCGAAATGGCGGACAGTGTAGGCCTCCCCGTTAAATCTGCCCTGATGATCGCCCATTCTGTTCTGAAAAAATATGGACTTCGCCGGCAAATAAAAATCATCGCATCGGGAAAACTGTTTACCGCAGACCGCATTGCCGTTGCCCTGGGAATGGGAGCGGATCTGGTCAATATCGCCCGGGGATTTATGATTTCCATCGGCTGTATCAGCGCCCAGAAATGTCACACCAATGAATGTCCGGTCGGTGTCGCAACAACGGACCCCAATCTGCAAAAGGCGCTTGTGATCGAAGAAAAGCGATACCGCGTTCTCAATTACCTGATCACCCTCAGAAAAGGGTTGTATATGCTGGCCGCAGCCGCCGGACTGGACAGTCCCGTCAACTTCAGCACCGGACACGTGATCTATAAGGATGGGATGGGAAGAAGCCTCTCACTTGAGGAGATTTATGAGGGAGCCGAATACACACTTTTCAGAAACAGAATGCAGGAAGGGAGAATTGACGAACATGATGCCGGTTGATACCCGAACCGGGAGAAAACAGCCATGAACAAAATCAGGATGATCACGTACAACATTCATAGTGGAACTGATCTTTACCGGCGTCCCACCCTGGAACAGATCGGAGACCTTCTCAAGGAATCGGAAGCTGATATCATTTCTCTGCAGGAAGTACATCAAAATGAACAAAAGGGCATGCAGGCCGACCAACTCGCTGATAAACTCGGGATGAACTATCGGTTTGGGGCCAACCATCCGGTAGGCGACGGTTTTTTCGGCAATGCCATTTTAACCCGCTTCCCTGTACAAGCCTTTTCCAACGTTCTCCTGCCGGGTCTCCGTGAACAACGGGGACTGCTCGTGGTCAAGCTGGCTGTTCCACCTGTACCTGTGTATGTAATGAGCACCCACCTGGGTCTGAAGCAACAGGAAAGAAACCGGCAATTTCAGCGTATTCAGGAAATTGTGTCTGAGAACAATCCGCTCATTCATCCCACCCTGTTGACCGGTGATTTCAATACATCACGCCCGCCGGTGATCCACCCCCTTTACGATACAGGAAAAGCGGCGAATCAGGACCATGTTCCCACTTTTTACCCGCTGCGCAGAAGAATCGATTTTATACTGGCAGGCCCGCATTTCCATCTGCTGCGATACCGGGTCATCAAAACAAAATATTCCGATCATTATCCGATACTGGCAGACCTGTACAAACATGTTCACCCGGCGGCCCCCAAGGATTAAAATAACCGTTGCAACAAGGCAACGGTTATATTTTTTCAAACACGATTTCTTTATCTGTTTTTGGAATCGACACAAGATCAAATGGATATGTGATCACTTGGATCACCATGCCATCCGGCTTCTGATAAGAGACATGGACAACCAGTTTATCCGGATATTCCTCAATGGAATCAATGTTAACGGTATAACCGCCGGTCTTCTTTTCTCCCCAGCTGACCAGCAGATATGTCCGGTCTCCCTGATGCTTCACATAGGTCCCTTCATCATGACGGTGACGTTTCACCCATTGTTGGATCTCACCGGGAGCCTGATCCAGTTCAACATGTTTGACCTGGATATTTTTTGAAGGTGCCATTTGCTTCTCCTTTCCTTCAAAGGCGGAAATAGTATCTCCCAAAAGCATACTTGCCACAAGAATCGGGATCAATAGCCCAAAAAACGTCCATTTTATATTATGGTTCATTTTATTCCTCCTGTTCACACTTTATGAATGATTGATTGCGACTTTCACTGTAACAGACGGAGGAGGTGAGAGAATAGTTTCAGGGAATTTGTGGGAAAAGACATGGTGTTATCTATAGATTATCACAAAGATTCAAGGCTTATCCGTAGAGGCTATGAGAAATGTTGAGACTCATCAAAAGGAGGAATATAGATGGAAACGCACGAGCCTTTGCCACGAATGGAATCAATTTGGAGGTTCCCCCCATGGTTCTCAATAATGCGAGAGATCACTGATTGTTGAAAATCAGTTTTTTTCAGGCCCAAACCCGTATCCTCAAACTGGATCAGGACATATTGCACAACGTTAAGGTACTGGGCCCGGATAGAGAGAGTGCCACCATAAGGCATGGAGTCAATCCCACTTCGCGCTGTCTGCCACAGCACTTGTTTCATCTGGCCCTCATCCACACGGACCGGCGGTATATTCGAGTCAATATTCAAATTTAAATTAATGTTGTGATTCAGACAGGATTTGGTGATTTTATGGATAATCTGTTGCAAAAGATCTTCGATCGTGGTGGTTTTTCTGGAAGGTGCGGGAGGATTGGACATGTTGATAAAGTCACTCAGTATTTCCAGAGTATGGTTTAATTCTGGCAATACAATGTCTTTAAATTTCTTCTGCAGGTGATGCCCTTCAAGTTCTTCAACGGCCAATTGCAAATATCCGGAAACAGCCGTCAGGGGATTGCGGATTTCATGTGCCACACCCGCTGCAATTTGCCCCAGGGCGGAAAAAGTTTCCGAGAAGTCACCGGTATCATCATTTTGATATCTATGATGATTTTTTATCGTGAGCCATACACCCAGTAATTGATCGGCCTCCGAATAGATTAACTCGGTGGAAAGATACAGGCTGTATGATTCCTGGTACCTGTACACCGTCACTTTTTCATTCTTAAAGGTTTTTTGACGTGTTAGCGATTCCCCGATGTAAGAATCGAGAAAATCGATATGGTAATCAATAGAATCCGTGTTGTCCTGCCGGTGTTTTAATTGAAATTCAAGGATATCCCGAATCATATTACGGCCTGAACGATTTATGTACAGGATTTCTCCCTTTTTGTCGGCAATGACAAGACCATCATCCATATGATCAAACAACGATGACAACTGGTGAATCGACCGGATCAGACTTTCCAGAGATTGTACCCCTTTGAACATGAGTCGTCTCCCTTCTTACCATAACTGGTAATTATTGTATTGTATCGTTGCCTGCATGTGAAAGTGCAAAATTTGCAACTACTCCTGTTTTTTTAATTGTGTCAGCTCCTGTTCTGTCAGTTCCCTGAATTCTCCGGGTTTAAGTCCGGGATCCAGCACAAGTGATCCCATTGACATCCTTTTTAAATATATCACTTTTTTACCAGTAGCGTAAAACATTCGTTTAATTTGATGATATTTTCCTTCACGGAGCGTGATTTCGACCTCTGAGATCATACCAGATTGAAGAATATTCAGTTCTGCCGGCAGGGTGGTATAACCGTCATCCAGTTTAATGCCCTTCTGAAAAAGCTCCTGGTCCGCTTTCGTAACTTCTCCTTCGATCCTGGCAAAATAGGTTTTGGGAACATGATGCCGGGGAGATAAAAGGCGATGTGCCAGCGGTCCGTCGCTGGTAATAAGCATAAGCCCTTCCGTATCCTTGTCCAGCCGCCCCACCGGAAACAGGTGAAACGGCTCGAATTGCCCTTCGAGGAGATCAATCACCGTCTGATCGGCACGGTCCTCTGTCGCCGAAACAACCCCTGCCGGTTTGTTCATCATGATATAGATGTTGTCGCGGTAAACGACCGTTTCACCCATGATTTTGATATGATCACGGTAGGGATCAACATGCATTCCGGGATCATCAGCCGTTCTGTCATTGACCATTACATAACCCTTTTTAACTGCCTTCTTGACTTCTTTGCGCGTCCCATAACCCATTCGTGAAAGGACTTTGTCCAGGCGCTGCATGATTGAATATCTCCTTTACATCATTCTCCAGCCGGGTGGATAATGATTCTTCAGCATTTCTCCTGCTGCTTTGGCCCAGCCTAACGGATAGCCATCCACTTCAATCCCGTGCCACCCTTTTCCCTTCGGTTGAACTGCCAGTGTTTCACCCCGCAGATAGCGATGCAGCCTGTCATCATCTGCTGAAAATGACAGAGTCTGCTTTATATTATCTCCGTCCAGCCCCATCAGCAGAGCATGACTCGGCTCAAACCTTTTTTTCTTCAGTGTACCCAGAAACCATCCCGACCGGGCCACTTTCAGACCGTGCAGGGAAGGAAGGTCTGCCGGTACGAGAAATAACCGGTCTTTTTGCAGCAACAGTTTCAGGTCTGGTGCTACCGTTTGGGGAGATGAGGTTAAATACGTATTCACAAATTGATGGTAATCTTCAAGAACCCGATCAGGAACTGGTGGAAAATTCACCGGCTCATACCGTTCGCCCGTGTCCGCCTGCTTTTCCAGCAGGGCCACGAAATGTCCTTCACCATCTAACCGATGCGGCCACAAACGTACTGTTCCGGACATTGCCTGCCGAACATGGGAATCCATCTGATCGTCATCCAACCAGTCTCCACGCCCACCGGCCATGCCATGATTTTTGGGAATATCCAACAGCCTGAATTCCGGATGCTCGCGTATAAATTGGGCGATCATCTGCTCATTTTCTTCCGGGGCAAATGTACAGGTGGCATAAATCACCTTCCCCCCGGGCTTCAACATGGGAGAAACATGCTGCAGAATTTCCTGCTGTTTGACGCAGCAAGAGGCAACGGAATGAACATTCCAGCTTTTGATCATATCCGGATCTTTCCGAAACATGCCTTCACCGGAACAGGGAGCATCGATCAAAATCTTGTCAAAAAAGCCGGGGAAAGCCCGGGAAAGCCTGTCCGGTGTTTCATTGGTGACGATGGCATTCTTTATCCCGTACAACTCGATGTTTTTCACCAGGGCCTTGACTCTCCGGGGATGTATATCATTGGTGACGAGTACGCCTGCCCCTTTCAACCCTGCCGCAATCTGGACCGTCTTGCCGCCAGGTGCCGCGCACAAATCCAGAATCCGCTCCCCGGGCCTGGCATCCAGAACTTCAGCCGGAAACATGGCGGACGGCTCCTGGATATAATAAAGCCCGGCATGGTAATAAGGATGCTTCCCGGGCACTTCATCTTCCTGGTAGTAAAATCCGTCTCGGGTCCATGGGATCGGTTTTAATGTAAAAGGAGACAGGCGCTTAAAATCATCCGTTGAGATTTTCAGCGTATTGATGCGAAGACCGTATCGGCGTTGCCCTGATAATGACTGAAGAAAGGCATCATATTCATCTGCAAGTAATTCTTTCATTCGAGCAGTAAATGGTTCAGGCAAGTTCACGTGATAAGCTTCCTCTCTGCTTAACGGGTTTCTTCTTTCTGCTTGTCCTGTTCAAACCAGTTATCGAGCACTTTACTTTCCAGGACTTTGTTCTCAATAAAGACAGTTTGCTGTTCTGTAAAATGGGTTCGCCATTCGACACCCAGTTCCGAGGCCATCTGTACAATCGTTAACAATTCCTGCCATGCAACATAACGTTTATACCAGAAAAATTGCGGGTGTTCATGCATATACGGGTACAAATTATCAAATTCGGTGTGTTTGCACGCCAGAGCGCGTTCAAAATGAATCCTCGCTTCTTTCAATTTCTTTTCAAAATAAGGTTCCAATTCCGGTGTTTCCTGTTGTCCCACGGCTCTCCCCCTCCGATGGTCATGATATTTCATTATACTACATTCACGCCACGTATAAAGTGACGATATTGTCTCGAATGTGTTTGTGCAATATTTTTCTGTTGACTCCTGAGCTTAAAAAGGTTACTTTGAAAAATACATGCTGATTTCTTTAATCTTACGGCAGGAGTGATCCGATGTTTTTAATTCAACAAGTCAAAGTCAACGCGAATCATCTAATCTGCCACATCTCCCCAGAAGAAGAATTTCCGGAAAAATGGGTTTCCGGACTCCATTCAGAACCGATCGAGCTGGCGTGGCATGCCGGCGTGTATGAACACATGCCCGTGATCGTCATTGAGCTGACGACACGACGTTATGAAGTCCACTTTGCCCTTCGTGATTCGTTCTGGGATCAGTTGCAGGAAAATTACCAGTCCCTTGAGATCCGCTGGGGTGATCAGATTGATGATATCCATAAATCCCTGAGGATCGACTGGGATCCCCACAAATTCAGACGCTTTCTTGAGGATTGTTATCTGACTTATACCGATGAGGATACGGACAGGTTGAAAAAAACTGTCCTCCAGCAAATTGTTAACCATTTTTACCAGATGGACCCCGATGAAGAAACGGGTGGCTTATTTCACAAAGATGAACCCGGCACATACCTTCACTAATGAAAATAAAATCACCGAAAACCCGATACGGCTTCGGTGATTCCTCCACTAGTCACGTTGCGTTTTTTCCGTTTGGACCTGTTTTTCTTCGAGACGGCCGTCATACCTTCCGGTTCCGGGATCTACTGGAGGCCCGATAACTTTGGGACGGTCAATCCGTGTTTCTTCCAGATTGGGAACCGCCGTCGTCTGGTTGGACACATCGGGACCGACGTACCGACTGGTTTGCGGGCGGTTCGGGTCACCGGAATCACTCTTGTTCATAAACCGAGGGGATGTTGCGGGTTCCGGATTGAACCCGGGCTGATTTTGTGTTTGCTTCTCATTTTCCATCAAAAAATCCCTCCCTGCTTATAATCTCTGCAAATCCATATTTTTTATGACCATCTTGCAAATGTTTTTGCCGTTGTTCGGAAAAAATGAGAATACGGAGGTGACGATCCATCGCTGAAAATACAAAGCGGCTTGAAGAATTGATTGAAAAAGGGAAACAGCGCCCGTTGTCCAATCAAGAATTGACAGAGATGATTGAGTTGCTCGGCCCGGAAAAAGCCCTTAAAGCCATTCGCAAAGAGAAGGAATCCAAATAGTAAACCCTGCTTGAACATACCAAGCAGGGCTTGTCGTTTTTACCATGAACACTATTGAGTTGTTACTTCTTCTTCCGGTTGCGGATCTTCATCCGCGGATGAATCATTCTGTCCATTACCCACGTTTTCTTCCTCCTGACCTTCTTCCCCTTCAATCAGGTCAATGAGCCAGTCAGGCAGGGGTTCATCTCTTTCCTCATATTCGCGAATCAGTTCCTCGATTCTTTCCTGTCTTTTCTTATCGTCATCATCTTGGTCCCGATCTTGCTCGGTATTTTCGCCCCGGGAATCATCCCCATCCTGTTCATGCCCTTCTCCAAACTGTAAAATCGACGGAAGCAAGGTCCAGTTTACCTCGGCTACATTGGACAGTTCTCCTTCTTCACCGGTAAAAGGATTAACCGGTACCACCACATACTTATACATTTTGTCCAGATCAAACGGTCCCACCCAGTTGTTTCCGGACACTTCGTCAACCAGTTCCCGATTTTCAATATCCTTCGTAAACCGGTAAATCCGGTAGGTGATGCGTTCATCTTCATTGGGCGTCCAAACCAGATGAACCTTTAACTCGGTATCGAGAGCCAGTTCGGCGGATAAATCCTCAATCCGCGTCAGCTGGACAGGAGGTCTGAGTTCTTCGACTCCATCAGGTTTTTGAAACGGATGAACGGCCAGGCCCTGATGCACCCCCGTCATCACTTCCCGGAAGATGCCGGCGGCATAACCGCTACCGCCTGTCAAGTAATGATCTTTGTCCGTCGTGCCGAAACCAAGCCAGACGGCGCCGACATAATAAGGTGTATATCCGACAAACCAGGCGTCCTTGTTACCATTGTCAACCTCATCATACTGTGTAGTACCCGTTTTTCCGGCAACGGGCCACGCCATTCTTGCATTGCGGCCGGTTCCTTCCTGAACCACTTTTTCCAGCATACGTGTCATGTAATAAGCTGTTTGTTCGCTGATGACTACCGTCGATTGCGGGTCGGCCTCCCCTATGACGGTACCGTCCCGTGCAACAATTTTCTTAATCGCGTGGGCCTCGATCATAATCCCGTTGTTGGCAAAGGCACTGTATGCCTGCGCCATCTGAAGCGGGGAAACCCCATGGGTCAGCCCGCCCAGTGCAATCGCCAGATTGTGATCCTGATCTGCCAGAGGAATGCCGAATTTTTCAGCAGACTGAACCCCGGCCTTCACCCCAATTTCATTTAGAAGCCAGACAGCGGGGACATTGTAGGACTCCTGCAGGGCTTCGATCATCGTGACTTCCCCGCGGTACTTTCCGTCATAATTTCGCGGTTGATAATTGCCGAAATTCATTTTTTCATCTTTAAGCATGTCATAGGGGTGCCAGCCTTTTTCGAGCGCCGGTGCATACACGGCTATCGGTTTAAAGGTGGATCCCGGTTGTCGAGTCCGGATTGCATGATTCAACCCTTTGGCCACGTAATGCCGTCCGCCTGCCAGAGCCGTAATTCCCCCGTTTTTGGGATTGACAATCACCATGCCACTTTCCACTTCCCGCTCTTTACCGGCAGGCGGGAACAGTTGATCGTTTTTAAAAACCTGATCCATCCTTTGCTGGGCATCGAGATTCAGGTAGGTATAGATTTGATAGCCCCCGCGGTAGAGATCATCCTCAGATATGTCGTATTTCTCCCTGGCTTCCTGAATCACATAGTCGATGTAGGCCCGCAGATAAGCTTTCTGTCCTCCTGGTTCCGGTGCCAGGTTAAGCTCCTGTTTTTCCGCTTCCTGCCGTTCCTCCGGCGTGATAACCTGATGCTCTTCCATCAGCCTCAGAACCAGATTACGGCGTTCCAGCGCTTTTTCCGGATTATTAAACGGCGAATAAGCGTTGGGGCCTTTCGGCAGGGCCGCCAGCATCGCCATCTGAGAGACAGTCAGTTCATTGACGCTTTTTCCGAAATAGAGTTGCGCCGCAGCTTCCACACCGTAAGCTCCGTGACCGAAATAAATTTGATTCAAATACATCTCCAGAATCTGGTCTTTACTGTATTTGCGGTCCAGATAGACGGCAATCAGGGCTTCTTTCGTTTTTCTCAGAATTTTTTTCTCATGGCTCAGGAAGGCATTTCTCGCCAGTTGCTGGGTGATCGTACTTCCACCCTGTATCGCCTCCCCGGCGAGTATATCCACATAGAGCGCACGACCAATCGCGATAAAGTCAATTCCGCCATGATCATAAAATCTGGCGTCCTCTACCGAAATAAAAGCTTTCTCCAATTTATCCGGAACCTGATCCAGTGTGACATACTCGCGGTTTTCAATAAACAATTTCCCCGCTTCGTTGCCATTCTCATCCAGTATCGTTGACGCTTCCACCATCTTCAGTTTCTGTTCGTCCACCAGTTGTGAACCGGCATAAACCGCTCCCCAGTAAGCGGCTATGGACAGTATAAAAAATAAGACCGCAGCACCGATTAACCATTTGATTCGTCGGGCAAGCAGATTCTTCTTCGTTTTTCGTTTCGCCATGGTCTCTCCCTCTTTTGTGTTCTCCTGATGTATATTTTTTTCGATTTTATTTATTTAGACGCTGTCTCCATTATAATGTTTCGTGTTCCGGGTAAGTTTATGGGGCAGGCAAATGTCATGATCCGTTCACAATTATGGCAATTGATACCCGAACCGGATAATCTTTCACAAAAACTTTAAAACTAATGGGAGGAAGTGAGATAAGCAAAGGGAATATTCAAGAGGTAATGACAGTTTTTTTGGGAGGATGAGCATGAAAAAACCCGCACAGATGTACCAGGAAAAGAAAATGAACCCGGAGGATATACTCACATTGATCAAGGATGGCGACGACATTATTATCCCTCTCGCCAACGGTGAACCGGAGGTGTTGCTTGATACAATCGAAGCCCATGCGACACGCTGGAAAAATGTAAAAATCCATCAGATGCATCCCCGTAAAGCACGACCTTACATTCACGGGGCGTTTCCCGGTCACCTCCGCCATGTCGCTTATTTCCTCAGCGGGGCATCTCGCAAAGCCTTTCTGGAAGGAAAATGTGATCTGGTACCGAACAATTTTCATGAAGTTCCCCGTATCCTGAGGGAAAGAACGAGTCACAATCTGGTGATGGCTGTCTCTTCCCCCATGGATGAACACGGTTATTTTTCCCTGGGCACCAATGCCGATTATACCGCCAGTTTTATCGGAAAAGCCCCCTTTGTACTGGAAGTAAACAGGCAGATGCCGCGTACCTTCGGAAACAACCAGATTCATATCAGTCAGGTTGAAGGTTTTATTGAGGTAGATTATCCCAATTTTGAAGTGGAGACACATCCGCCCGGCGACATCGACCGAAATATTGCTTCGTATGTGGCTGAACTAATTCCGGACGGTTCCACCCTGCAGGTTGGAATCGGAGGGGTGCCCAACGCGATTATCAGTTTTCTGAATGACAAAAAACATCTGGGGATCCACACCGAACTTCTAACAGACGGGATCGTGGACCTGGTGGAGAGCGGTGTGATTGATGGGCTGATGAAGAAAACCAATCCGGGTAAGATTGTAGGTACTTTCGCCATGGGGACAAAAAAACTTTATGATTTCATCGATCAGAATCCCGGGGTCATGATGATGCCGGTGGATCACGTGAACGACCCCAGGGTGATTGGTCAGGAAGAAAAAATGATTTCCATCAATTCCACCACGGAAATTGATTTTTACGGACAGTGTGCTTCGGAAACGATACAGGGCCGCTATTACAGCTCTAGCGGCGGGCAGGCGGACTTTGCCAGAGGGGCTGCTTTTTCACCCTATGGACGGGGGTTTATTTGTCTGCATTCCACCACCCGTGACGGGAGCATTTCCCGGATCAAACCCCAGTTGAGTCCCGGTTCTGCTGTGACCACGTCCAAGAATGACGTGCATTATGTGGTGACGGAATACGGGGCGGTGAATCTGAAGGGTAAAAGTATTTATGAGCGAGCCCGGCTATTGATCAGCATCGCTCACCCCAATTTTCGCGATGAACTGACGTTTAAGGCGAAACAGCTGGGGCTTTTAATTTGAACCGGAGGTCATAGGCCGGAGTTCGGAAGTCAGAAGTCGGATCCTTATCCAACACAAAAACGGCGTGAACCAGTGTTGGCACGCCGTTTAAACACATCCTCTACTTTTTATACCGATTCTATAACCATGGAAATCCCCTGTCCTCCGCCAATACAAAGGGAAACCAGGCCGTATTTCTTCTTATTACGTTTCAAAGACAGGGCCATGCTGTACAAGAGCCGGGCACCGCTTGCCCCCACCGGATGTCCGAGAGCAATCGCTCCACCATACAGATTGACACGGGAACGATCAAGTCCCAGTTCCTTTTCCACGGCCAGGTATTGGGCGGCGAAAGCTTCATTGACTTCGACGAGGTCAATGTCATCAATGGAAATTCCGGCTCGCTCCAGGGCCATCTGGCTGGCCGGTACCGGTCCAATTCCCATAATCCGCGGATCGACACCGGCCACTCCCCAGGAAACGATACGGGCCAGCGGGTTCAAGTTCTTACGTTGTATAAACGATTCTCCCGCCAGTACCACTGCGGCCGCTCCGTCATTAATCCCGCTGGAGTTCCCGGCCGTTACGGTCCCGTCTTTTTTGAAGGCCGGTTTTAGCTGACTTAGTCCCTCAAGGGTGGTTTCGGGTCTGAGGTGTTCATCCTGGCTGACCTCGATTTCCCCTTTCCGGGTTTTAACTGTTATCGGCACAATTTCTTCGGCAAAGATGCCTTCTTCCTGAGCTGCTGCGGCTTTTTTCTGACTTTCCAGAGCGAATTGATCCTGTTCTTGACGGCTAATGCTGTATTTCTCCGCAAGATTTTCGGCAGTGATACCCATCCCACAGCCGCAATGGGCATCGGTCAGGGTTGCCAGGAGCATATCGTCTATTTGCGGTGCACCCATTTTACTCCCGAAACGGGTCTGGCGCAGCACATGCGGAGACATGCTCATGTTTTCCGAACCCCCGGCCAGAGCTGCCTGAGACTCACCCAATTTAATCGCCTGCGCAGCAGAAACTGCAGCCTGAAGTCCTGACCCACACAGCCGGTTCACCGTTAACGCCGGTGTTTCTTCGGGAATGCCGGCCCGCAATGCGATGTGGCGAGCCAGATAGGAAGCATTTTTAGTGGCATGAATCACGTTTCCGATCACGACCTGATCAATCTCTTTTGGTTCCAGTTCGCTCCTTTTTACCGCTTCAGATGAACTGATAGCCCCCAGTTCTGTTGGATCAACATCTTTTAATGCCCCACCGAATGTGGCGAAAGGTGTTCGCGCCCCTTGCAGAATGTAAACGTCCTCCATGCATCGATCCCCTCCTTCTGGTTTTTTCACTTTGATATATATCTTTCGTGCTGCACGGTTATGAATCCTGCCGGTTTGCCAGGTGCATGGAAGTTGGAGTGTGCCAGACTTGGGAGATGAAGGATGGTTTCGCTGGCGGCCGGTTTAATGGGGGCAGACGATAGGTTCCATTTTTTCCACTATATCAAGTGACGATATGTCATCGTTCAAATCTTTGACTGAGCCAATGCCCCTACTTTTATTCATAAAACAAAAGAACAGCCGGTTCCGGCTGCTCCATTATTTTTCCAGTCTAATCCGTCCGTCTTCCTCAAGAAACAGAATCCGGGACGGTTCATTATTTAATTTGACATTGCCCGATTTAAGCGTCTCCCCGGAAATTTCACACAACTCCCATTCTTCAAACGGAACCTCCGGGATAAAATGAAGCAGGTATTCTTTCCACTCCTGCCGGGCTTCCTCCATGGTGTCCCAGTGTTTGACGCCGTAATACATCAAACCGTACACATTTTTCATTCGGTCAGTGACCAGTTGTCTGGTTGTGATATGCCGGATGACAACAGGCATACGTCTCCTCCTAGAGCTGGGATTTGCGTTTTGCTTTCCACATTTTCAAACGGTTACTCAGTTTTTTGAGCCGATTTTTCAAATGTTCTTCCCATTCTTTATCTTCCAGGTTTTTGGCAACCGACAGCAAATCCAGTGCCGTATCGATCTGCTGGCGGAATAGTTCGTCCATGTTTCCCCGGTCTACAACCGTACAATTGTCAAAAATCTCCTGCATGGTGTCCTCTCCGATATAATCGGAGAAATCCACTTCCGGTGCATGATCAGCATGGGCATACTCGGCCAGGATTTCGTATTCTTCTTCAATCGCCGGATGAACCTCGATCCGATTACAAACCGGACAGTACAAAATCGGTACGTCCAGAATACGAGTCTTGTAGTGACGAAGGTTCCCGACCGCCCCGATCATGCTTGCTCCACAGCAAAAACTCATAGGGATCACTCCTTGCCTGGATGCATTTCATCCTTCCTACTATACTTATTCTATTGTATAGGAGTGAATCCCTTTTTCCCATCCACAAAAAATGGGTGGACTGGTAAGAGAAAACCCGAAAATCCCTGCCAACATAAAAAAAGGCCGGTTTTAACACCAGCCCATGTCACAGTCTTCCGCATAATGACTGTGCTTCAAAACATCAGCCGAATCCAGGCGAAAGATACGGTGACTGTGAATTTCATATCCGTCGTGAAATTGAAAACAGTCGGGCGTCAGCGAAACTCTGCCGATTTCCCGGTCGTTTAAGGTCAGGATGATTTCACTTTCTTTCAAAATACCCCTGACCCGGTCCGTTACATCGATGCGTGTCACATCACTCAAGATGGTTCAACTCCTGAACAGGTTTTTATTCCTATTCTTCCGTAACCATCTTTTCGTATTCATCGGCACTCATCAAATTGTCCAATTCGCTTTCATCGGACATTTCCACGACAATCATCCAGCCTTTGTCATACGGGGATTCATTAACCAGTTCCGGGGCATCTTCCAGTTCTTCATTAACTTCAAGGATTTTACCGCTGACCGGCGAATACAACTCAGAAACCGTCTTGACGGATTCAACGCTTCCGAATGTTTCGTCCTGGGCCACGTCATCCCCTTCTTCCGGCAGTTCTACAAAAACAATGTCTCCCAGTTCGGACTGGGCAAAATCGGTGATGCCTATGTACGCTTTGTTCCCCTCAACGCGCACCCATTCGTGTTCTTTACTGTACTTCAGATTATCAGGCAGATTCACGATGAAAAACACCTCCAGCTTATGATCAAATCCATCAAATCTATTCTATCGTGTCCGACTGTATCTTTCCAGTATTTAAACGGTCACGCCCGTCATTTTTTCCAGCCGTTGTTCAAGCATTTTGACTTTGGCTCCAACCTGGTAATGGCGCAGTTTTCCCTCTTCATCAAACAGGTAAAAAGCCGGAACATACATGTTGTCATAAGCTTCCGTCATCTCAAGCTGATTGTCGACGGCAATGGGATAGGTCAATTCATACTGGTCGATGATTTCTTTTACCTTTTCAATGTCTTTATCCTCATCGGAGCGGGGCATGTGGATCCCGACAAGACGGAGGTTGTTTTCATCGTGGATTTCGTGCCATTCCTTCATTTTGGGAAGACTTTCCTTGCAGGCGCCGCAACTGATGGACCAGAACTGTACGATGGACGGGGTTCCCAGGAGGTCCTGTTTGCTGACCTGGCCGTTGATCCATTCTTCGATCCCTTTAAATTCGGGCATGTCTTGTTTGAGACTGAGTGGCATGTTACCGCCTCCTGTTATGATTGTTCATCTTTTAATATTTAAAAAGGGGGCGGTTGTTATGCATGGGCAATCGTACTTTTTAAAGGTAATCTATTTAAGAATCCATGACATTCTATCCTTTAACAACTGCTTCGTTAAAACACCTGTATAATCAAGTATATTCATATTAAACACCGGCTTTTTTTGGCCTGAGTAGTTCTTCCATTCCTCAGCCAAAAACTTGAGATCCTTTGCCGAAATTAACGAAACATCTGTATCTTCACCTGAAAATGCTTTTAATTTTTGCGCCTGATTTTCGGCTTCGTTTGTAAATTCTGATGCAATAACTAAAAATGTCGTGACTCTCTTTGCTTCACTACGGATATAACCTAAAAATTGATCGAAATGCTCTTGTGGAAATTGATAGGGTTCCTCTGTACTCTTGTTATCCCACAAAACGACTTCATTCGAACCACAATTGATTTTACCGTCAGCATGCCTGGAACCCTTCATGATCTGTAACTCTAGCCCTAATTTTTTCTCAAAAATATATTGTGTTGCGAGTTCAAAATATCGTTCAACGTCTATATCTTTTTGAATAATTTTGTTTGCACGCAGTTTTTTGTATTGTCTTGAAGCTAATTCCTCAAAGAAGTCATAGTATTTGGCTCGCTCATCTGTAGGATCTGATGGCGTTGCGATCATCAACTCTTCATAATAGTCGATAATGTTCTGGATTTTTTCTTCTTTCGTTCCACTAATCTTCACTCCCTCAAGATTCCTTAGAAAACCTGTTAATTCGGAAGAACTAAAAACATAAAGAAAAGAAGAAGGGAGAATATTATGTTTTGTAATCCGTTCAATCAGTTCACTCTTAGTACCAGTAGTGATTAGTTCAAATTCATTCAGAACTTTTTTCAGATCCACAACATTAAATTCTGAAAGCATTTTTTGGTAAGCGTCGTTTCTTAATTCTCCACCAAGTGAATATCGAATCGTCCTTGAGATCTCTTCAGGAATGACATAATAAACGTCATCTGTTTTAAAGCGTAAAACTAAGCCTCTTGATTGCAGATCTTTTAAAGATCTGTCAATTTGTTTGTGACTGTGTAGTTTATTGCCTTTCTGCGGAAAACGTCCAATGATACTTTCCAGTAAGTAATGATCCCTTTTGGATAAATTTAATTCTTGTCTTAAAACATTCAGAATGTGTACTTCATGTGGGTTTAAATCTTCATCTCTATTCCATGCTGCTTTTAAAACTGCTGTGTAAATTCTTTGTGAGGACTCAGGAATAGATTGTTCTACAAAATCACTATCCTGGCTGTTTTTTACAATATCTTTTTCATACTGTTCGACTTTAGAAAACAACTCTGATTCTTTTAACAAATAACCTTCCTGATCCAAAAGACACAACAGGCAAATTTCATTAAGTAATGCAATATCCCTGTCAGTTTCTAAAAAATTCAATCTGCTTTTTAATCTGTCTTCATTTTTGAATTCTTCAATGTTTTTAAGAATCATCTCACGCATTTCTTCTTCATCACTGAATTTGACATCTTTAACAAAACTGTCAACTGTTTTTGATAAAAAAAGTTTAGTCATTTGAGGCAAAATCTCTGCCAAACGCATTGGATCCCTCCTAAAATGATTAATAGATTGAATATCCGTTCATTGCTGTTATAGTTTTATTTCTTCATGCCTTCAATAAACCCCTTTATTTAGTAGAAATTGTTATAATTGTTATGGAATAAAAGAAGCTCACCAGAACACTTTGCCCTGGTGAGCTCTTTAAACATTGACCTGATGTTATATCTTCAACCACCCAAAAACCCCTTCAACCTCTCCACAACCTCATCCAGCACGTCCACCGGTTCCACCAGCGCAATCCGGACATACCCTTCTCCTTCCGTCCCGAACGCATTACCGGGAATCACCACCACACCCGCCTGTTCCAGCAGGTCAAACGCAAATTCTTCAGAAGAGCGGCCATCCGGCACTTCCGCCCAGATGAACATGGTTGCCTTCGGATTTTCCACCGGCCATCCGGCCTGTCGCAATCCCTCAACCAGCCGGTCCCGTCGTTCCTGATAGATGAGATGATTCCGATTCTCCAGCCCGTCCATATCCGCCTTCATCGCCGCACAGGCAGCATCCTGAACCGGCAGGAAAACCCCGTAATCGATATTGGACTTGATCACAGCCAGCGGCTTGATGATCTCCGCATTTCCCACGACATAACCAATGCGGCAACCGGCCATATTAAAACTTTTGGAAAGGGAATTAAACTCCACCCCGATCTCCCGGGCCCCATCCACTTCCAGAAAACTGGACGGGCGATAACCGTCAAAAGCCAGTTCCGAATAAGCCAGATCATGCACCACCATGATGTCATGCTTCTGCGCAAACCGAACCACGTCCTCAAAAAAGGAACAGTCCGCCGTCGCCGCCAGCGGATTGTTGGGATAATTTAAAATCATCATCTTCGCTTTCTCCCGGATCGCATTCGGAATATCCTCCAGAACCGGCAGAAAACCATTTTCTTTACAAAGGGGCATCGGATGCAACCTGCCTCCCGCCAGATGAATACTGGCCGCATAAATCGGATACCCCGGATCCGGCACCAGGACCACATCACCCGGATTCACCCAGGCCTGTGCCAGATGCGCCAGCCCGTCCTGCGATCCCATCAGGCTTAAAACTTCCGTATCAGGATCCAATTCCACCCCGAACCGGAACCGGTACCAGTCGGCCACCGTTTGACGAAACGCCGGTGTTCCGTCACTCATCGGATACCCGTAGTGTTTCGGATTCCGTGCCGAATTGACCAGCGCCTCGATCACATGAGGAGCCGGGGGCTGGTCGGGACTGCCGATCCCCAGGTCAATCACCCGGGTGCCAGACACCTCCACTTTCTTTTTCAATTTATTCATCTCTGTAAAAATCGCCGAACCGAGATGATCCAGACGGCTGGACGGCTTCCACCTCATCATGCTCTCCTCTCTCCCTTCATAATTACTTCAGCCAGTTTTTTTCAAAATCCGCCTCTTTAAACCCGATGGTGACCCTGTCATCCGCTACGACAATAGGGCGTTTCAGCAGCATTCCGTCAGAAGCCAGCATGTCAAGCTGCTCTTCCTCCGTCATCTCTTTCAGTTTATCTTTCAGATTCAGTTCCCTGTACTTTTTTCCACTGGTATTGAACAACTTTTTCAATTCCAGCCCGCTCTTTTTCCAGATTTCCTTCAGCTCCGCACGGGAAGGAGGCTGTTCCACGATCGGTACATCCTTAAACGCGATGCCGTGATCGTTCAACCATTTTTTTGCTTTGCGGCAGGTGCTGCATCTGTCATATCCATAAAATGTAATCGTATCACTCATAACATTTTCCTCCTTGTCTATGTAAATTATCTCGGGTAATTCGGTACCTGATTTATAGCTCATCTTAACATATTCCGTCGGATTCGTGGCTATAAATTATTAGGCGCTCCCGCTAATCCTAAAAGGTTGCGGAGCGCCTCACGTCATCCATTTCCTGTTCACCCTCGGCATCCCCGGCACCGACGCCTGTTCACCCCAATAAACCGGCGACGCTGGCATAACAAACAATCCCGTACACACCTGACCGACCCCGGGAACGTTACTCTGCAGATGTTACGGCAAAAACGCCGGCAAAACAAAAACGGGCTCACTCCGGCACCCCGCCTCACCACCTGACGTGTACGATAACGAACCACTTCGTCATCCCCCTTCCTTTTTTCTATTTACTATATTGGATGTGTGGCAGGCAACTTCCGCAATAGGTGAAAAGCGGATTTTATGTTACTATTTGTAATAGAAGATATGTGTGTTTCACTCAGGGAGGAGAAAAATGTGAACGGTACGCTGACAGAGTGGTTGAAACAGGTTGAATGGATCCTTAACAACATTGATGTCGGGGTTCATCTGGTGGATCGAAACGGAACAACCGTCTTCTACAACCGAACCATGGCCGATATTGACGGCATTGATCAGGAACAGGCGCTGGGCCAGAACTTTTTTCATCTTTTCCCGTCCCTGACGGATGAGACCAGCACCCTCCATCACGTCCTGGAAACCGGTGAAAAAGTGGTGGAAAAGATCCAGACGTATGTCAATCTGACCGGCAAACATATCACCACCATCAACAGTACGTATCCCCTGTATGACGATTGCAACCGGATTATCGGCGCCGTGGAGATTGCCCGGGACATCACGCGCATCGTTGAATTGAACGATCAAATCCTTGACCTGCGCAAACAGTTGAGTGAACGGAATAAAAACCGCAAATCGGAAGGCACGGCCCAGTACCATTTTTCTGACCTGATCGGAGAAAGCCCTGCTTTTCAACAGGCAGTTGCAATAGCCAAAAGAGCCTCCCGCTCCCAGTCCCCCGTCATGATCTACGGTGAGACCGGAACGGGTAAAGATCTGGTGGCCCAGAGCATTCATAACGCCAGCATCCGGCGGGACCAGCCCTTTGTCGCCCAGAACTGTGCGGCCGTCCCCCGTGATCTGATGGAAAGTATCCTGTTCGGCACCACCCGCGGTGCTTTTACCGGCGCCGTCGACCGGCCGGGACTGTTTGAACAGGCGCACGAAGGGACCCTGTTTCTTGATGAACTGAACAGCCTGGACAAGGATCTGCAGTCCAAACTGCTGAGAGTGTTGCAGGATGGACGGATTCGCCGCATCGGCGGTACCCGGGAGAAAGATGTGGATGTGCGCATCATCGCTGCCATGAACGTCCCGCCCCACGAAGCCCTGGAAAAAGGGTTGATCCGTTCCGACCTTTATTACCGGCTCAATGTGGTGACAATCCACATGCCTCCCCTGTCCCGACGGACAGAAGATATCCCGCTGTTAATCGACCATTTCGTCGACAAATTCAATGGCATGTTCGGCACCCGGGTCAAAGGTGTGGAAACGGAAGCCTTGCAGCTATTAATGCAGTATGCATGGCCGGGTAATATCCGGGAATTGAGTCACGCTATTGAATCAGCTTTTAACATGATTGACACGGGATGCCAGTGGATCAGCCGTGAGCATCTCCCTCCCAATCTGGTAAGCACAGGCAGGGGCGTCGGATTGGCGAATACCCCGGACCCACAACACCACTCCAGTAAAATCAACCTGCCCAACATGCTGGATCAGATTGAGCGGGATGCGATTCTCAATGCCCTGCGGGAAAATGACTGGAATATCACACATACTGCGGAAGCACTGGGACTCAAACGCCAGTCCCTGCAATATAAAATCGAGAAGTATAAGCTGGACCGATATCACTAGGTGCCAAAAATTTTGCACTTGACCTGTCCAACTGCCAAAAAATTTGCACCTACGGCTCCATTCTGATTATCGATAATATGAAAAACAGCGTGATGAGGGGTTTCCCCCCTCTTTTTTTATGCCCAAAAAAGTTGGTATGGTTCTTGCAACACTATCAGGGCAAGAACGAAAAATCTTTTTAACAGGAGGAAACCGATGAGTTTAAAGGAAAAAGATTTACAAAAGGTGAATCCGGTGAAAAGGCGTCATTTTCGTGATATTGAGCTTTGGAAAGATGTTACTGATGAGCAGTGGAATGACTGGCTCTGGCAGCTTACCAACACCATCCGCACCCTGGATGATTTGAAAAAAGTGATTAACTTGACGCCGGAGGAGGAAGAAGGGGTTCGCAACTCCCTCAAAACAATCCCGCTTAACATTACGCCGTATTATGCATCCCTGATGGATCCGGATGATCCGCGCTGCCCCATTCGCCGACAGTCGGTACCGGTATCGGCGGAGATCCACAAAACACCTTATGATCTGGAAGACCCGCTGCACGAAGACGAGGACTCCCCGGTGCCCGGGTTAACCCACCGTTATCCGGACCGGGTGCTGTTTCTGGTCACCAACCAGTGTTCCATGTACTGCCGTTACTGTACACGCCGCCGTTTTTCCGGCCAGATCGGCATGGGCGTGCCCAAAAAACAACTGGATCAGGCGATCGATTATATCCGCAACACCCCGGAAGTACGAGATGTCCTGATCTCCGGCGGAGACGGACTGCTGATCAATGACAACATTCTTGAATATATCCTGAAAAATTTGCGGGCCATTCCCCATGTGGAAATCATTCGAATTGGAACCCGTGCTCCCGTGGTGTTTCCGCAGCGGATCACCGAAAACCTGTGCAACATCCTGAAAAAATACCACCCGGTCTGGCTCAACACGCATTTTAATACACCGCTGGAGATTACCGACGAAGCGAAAAAAGCATGTGAAATGCTGGCCAATGCCGGTGTTCCGCTGGGGAACCAGTCCGTCATTCTGGCCGGCATCAACGATAGCACCCACATCATGAAAAAATTGATGCATGAACTGGTGAAAATCCGGGTGCGCCCCTACTATATCTATCAGTGTGACCTGTCCGAGGGTATCGGCCATTTCCGTGCCCCGGTCTCCAAGGGACTGGAAATCATCGAAGCCCTGCGCGGCCACACATCCGGATACGCTGTGCCCACTTTCGTGGTAGATGCTCCCGGAGGGGGAGGCAAAATCGCCCTGCAACCCAACTACCTGATTTCCCAGAGCCCGGACAAAGTCGTGTTGCGCAACTTTGAAGGGGTGATTACCACCTATCCGGAACCGGAAAACTACGAACCCGGCCGTGCCGATGAATACTTTAACAAAATTTATGGCGAACCCGAACCGGAAGCCGTCGGCGTCAGCAGTCTGATGAAAGATCAAACGTTCAACCTGGTGCCCGAAGGCCTGAAACGGATGAATAAACGCAAAAAATATCAGGAAGAAGGGCACGCCTCGTTAAAAGACCGCCGGCAAAAACGGGATCAGATGAAAGAGCGCCTGCTCAAGGCTCAGCAACAAAAGAATTAGGAAAAATCAAGATCCTGAATCGCCATACGACAAGGAGGACTTGCGTTATGAAATGTATGTGGTGTGAATCGGAAGGGGCGTTCCGCACACAGGTCGACTGCCCCTGGATCATGCCGGACGGAAAAAGTGCCGTGATGATCAAAGCGGTTCCTTCCATCCACTGTGAACACTGCGGCATCACCTATCAGGAGGACGAAGTCACTCAAAAAGTCGAAGAATCCCTGATACTCAAAGATTTGTCCGAATTCCCGCGGGAGTTCAGTTATCAGCAGTTGCTGGAGGCTCCGGAAGACAGAACGGTTAATCTGTTTGGTTTTCTGTAAAATAGACTCCCCTGTTTCAAACAACAGGGGAGTTCACATTTTGTTCCTATTTAACTGGAAAGGATCTCTAATATTTCCCGGTTTTTATGGTATATTAGGAATGGAGGTGAATATAATGGAAAAACTGCAAGACGTCTTAAACAAGCAAATTGCAAACTGGAGCGTACTTTATTTTAAACTTCACAATTATCACTGGTATGTAACAGGAGAACAGTTTTTTACGCTTCACACCAAGTTTGAGGAACTTTACAATGAAGCGGCTTTACATATTGATGAGCTGGCTGAGCGCCTGCTGGCATTAGGCGGAAAACCTGTCGCTTCCATGAAAGGTTGTCTGGAACAGTCTTCCATCCGGGAAGCGGAAGGGAATGAGTCCGCACAACAAATGGTGCAGGCAATCGCCGATGATTTTGAAGTATTAATTGGCGAATTAAAAGAAGGGATGAACGTTGCATCCGAAAATCATGATGATGTGACGGAAGATATGTTGCTTGCGATCCATTCCAGCCTGGAGAAACACCTGTGGATGTTAAGATCTTTTTTGGGTCAATAAAACTTTGACTGGCATGAAGCTGTCTAACTCACATGTTCATGCTTTTTAATTCAAAAAATATATGATGGATTTCAGGATCTCCCTCTCATATGTTCACGCCATGAAACTCAGGTAGCTGTTCGACGGCTGCCTGCTGTTTTTTCCCCGGGTCGCTTCATGTTATAATAAGCCTGATTTGACTCTGGGACAAAGAGGGATGAAGATGACAAAAATTCTGCAACTGGATGGCGTGACCGGAGGGTATGATGCCTCCAATCCCATTATTCATGATGTAACATTTGACGTTCACCCCAATGAAATCGTGGCGCTGATCGGTCTCAACGGTGCCGGAAAAAGTACCACGATCAAACATATCCTCGGCCTGTTAAAGCCCCATCAGGGATCTATTACTATCAACGGACACCGTTTTCTGGATGACCCGGATACATACCGTTCTCATTACACGTTTATTCCGGAAACCCCGGTTTACTATAAGGAAATGACTCTGTGGGAACACCTGGAATTTACGGCCAGGGTCTATGGTCTCAGCCGTGAAACCTTTGAAAAACGGATTCATCCACTCCTTCACACATTCCGCATGGAGGCAAAGATTAATCAGTTTCCCGAACATTTTTCCAAAGGGATGCGGCAAAAAATGATGATCATGATGGCCCTGATGGTCAAGCCGCCCCTCTATATCATCGATGAACCTCTGATGGGGCTGGATCCACTGGGAATCCAGTCACTGCTTCAATCTCTGGAAAAAGCAAAGCAGGAAGGATCCGGCATCCTGATGACCACCCATATCCTGTCCACCGCAGAACGGTACTGCGACCGGTTCATCATTATGCATGACGGAAGAATTGCGGCTCAGGGAACGCTTTCGGAACTTCAGCAAAAAAGCGGTAATCCGCAAGCAACGCTGGATGAACTGTATCTGGAGTTTATAGAAGGAAGGGTCCGCTCATGAACCTGGATGTCTCAACCCTGTGGAGTCAACGGTTTCAAGCCTTTTCACGGAATGCCATTTTTTACCTCGGCAAAATCGGGAACAGCGGCTTTTTGTTCGTAATCCTGCTCCTGTTTATTGCAGGCGCCTATTATTACCGCAGTTTCCTGGACTGGCTACCGGCATCCTTTCCCGTTTCCCTGTTTCTGGCAGTCATTTTCGGATTTTTAACCACCCGCGGCGGACACCGGACCCTTTTAAAACCGGCGGATCTCATTTATTTAACACCCCTCGAACTGAATATGGGCCCCTATTTTGCCCGCAGTTACTTTTATAACTGGGCGGTTCAGGGAGCGGGACTGTTTATTCTCGCTGTGATTCTCAATCCGCTTTATACCGAGAGGATTTATGCGACAGGAGCCGGAATCTCTTTCTGGGGTTTTGTGTTTACACTGCTGCTGTTAAAAGGAGCCAATCTGTTTGCCCGGTGGATCGAAGCCCGGCTGCATCACAAAAAAAAGCGAAGAATTCTATTCTTTCTTCGCATGATTGCCAGTACTTTATGGATTTTAAGCATCACCAGCCTGAATACGCTTCCCGTTTCCGGCATTCTTGCCATGATGCTCACCGTTTATGCCGCCTATGAGGGACGGCAGATTCAGAAAAGCCATGCCTACAACTGGGAGACGTTAATCCGCATGGAGCAGGTGGCCGACGCTCGATTTTACCGTTTTGTCAATCAGTTTGTGGATGTGGGCCATTTACAGGATCGGGTAGTCTATCGCCGGATACTTCCCGGATTGGCCGAAAAGCTCCCGTTTCATAAGACACAGGCTTATCGCTATATCCTGATCAAAATGCTGTTCCGGGGTGGAGCCCTCTGGGGGATGCTGCTCCGCCTGACACTGGTCAACGGGCTGATGGTCTATCTGATTCCCGATTTTTATGGAGAACTGGCGGTGTATATCCTGTTTCTGATGGTGACCGGGATGCAGATGCGCGCTTTCTGGCCCGTGTTTCACCGCCAATTCATGTTCCGGCTTTACCCCCTGCCTGATGCCTATCAGCGAAGCGCATTTGCCTCCGTCACGTTTACTGTGCTTATGATTCAGGCGTTGTTTGCAGCTATCCCGCATTTGTTTCATCAACACGGGATCATGGAATATATCCTGTTGCCGGTGGCAGGGGCGGGTGTGGCCTACCTGTATAGTTTTGTGGTGCTATACCGATACCTCACCCGTAACCAGCAGGAAGAGCAATTGATGATGTACGGCTGATCATTGTCATCTAGAATGTTCTTGCCATCCTGACCTGTTCAACAAAACGGGTTAAACCCGCTCCCTCCAGTATCCGGGCCGGGGATGCATCAGATTGTGGAATGTTGACGGCCATCCGTTGCAGAGGCTGGTCAACCGGATCAAAGACATGTTTTAAAAGGGCACGTAAGATCATTTCCTGATCTGGCCGGCCGGGTCCTTGACTTTCTTGTACAACGCGTATCCCACTTCATTTTCTTCGTCACACAAAATCAATGTTTCCCCACCATCCCTCAGGCTTTCCCAGTGATTCTGCCAGGGCGCTGAATAACGGTAAAACGACAGATAGCCTGCTTCCCGGGCCAGTCCCCTTTTGACCGAAAAAGAATCCCCATGCTGAAACTGGTCTTTCAATGGATCACCGCTATTGAACGAGGCGACCTGACCTACAACGTGATACCCCCACTTTTCATACAGCCTGATGGCGGGCATATTCCGGCTGATCGCTTCCAGAGTTGCCTGTTCCACATTTTCTTCCTGGTAGATTTGCAATGTCGCTTCCATCAGGGCATGTCCGACCTTTTTCCCCCTGTATTCGGGATCAACAGCGGTTCCGCCGTTCCAGGCCGTTTTGACGCCATTTACCATACGAATTCCGTTCAACAAAATCCCTACCGGGCGATCTTGATCCAGAGCTACCAGTGAATAACGTGGGGATAATCCTTCCCGGTTAAAACGGGCCGTAAAGGCATCAACCGACATCGTCATATCAAAATCATATCCCTCAAATCCCCTGTTCCAGGCGGTGACAGCCTGTGTTAACGTACAGTCCTGAAGTCGTCTGATTTTCATCTTTTTTCAGCCACCTTTCCCTTTTTTAAGATGAGATACCCACAACCCGACTCCGCCGTTCCAGCAAAATCGTATCCTTCCACTCGCCGTTCAGTTGACCGATTCTTTCCCGCCGTCCGACGATGCGGAACCCCATCTTCTGATGAAGCCTCAGACTGGCTTCATTTTCCGGAAAAATGGCGGCCTGCAGGGTCCAGATCCCTTTTTCTTCCGAGAGGGAGATGATGTGCTGTAAAAGCTTACGTCCTGCACCCATTCCCCGAAAATTTTTCCCGATGTAGACACTCAGTTCGGCCACACCGGCATAAACACAACGATCCGATACGGGACTTAGGGCTGCCCATCCCACAATGTCAGTATCATCGCAGGCAACAATGGAACACCCCGGAACCTTGCTTTTTTCCCATTTTTCCAGAGAAGGAGGTTCCGTTTCAAAGGTCGCTTTTCCAGTGTCAATGCCTTCCTGAAAAATCTCTCTTACACGGTTCCAGTCTTCTTCCAGGTTCATTTGTCTGATGGTCAGTTTCAATTTGTGTCTCTCTCCTTCTCCGATGAATCAATCTTTTTTTCCAGTTCAATTTCATGAAGGATGGGAATGCCGTCATATCCGGTTTCCGGAATTTCAGGCTTGATTTTTCTCGCCTCGATCACGGCATTTCGATAGAATTGACAGATCTCGAATCCTCTTTTTTGGTAAAAACGGAGGGCACGGGTATTGTCATTGGTCGTAATCAACCAGACTCGCTTCAAGCCAAGCTGCCGGGCTTCCTCGACCACTTTTTCCAGCAACCGGGTGCCGATTCCCCGCTTCTCCCGCAGGCTGTTCAGAGAAACAATCTCACATTCTCCTTCCCGGACAGAGTAAGTCATCAACCCGATGATCTCATCATCCTCCGACAGGGCGACAACCCCCGACAGATGATCAATGTGATGAACACTCCCCTTAGACACCATGACCGGCGCTCCCCAGTGACGCCTGTAAAATTCTCTCACACGATCTCTCAAATCTTTATCCAGTCTGACAAGAAACATGAGAAGTCATCCCCCGAATTGAACATTACGTCTGTCACCATTCATTATAAATAAAGATTGTAGAAAAGTGTGGAAATTTGTTATGATTTAGATAATTAAGATGGTTGAATCTGGTTATTGTATAATTAAGAGACAGGTGGGGAAAGGCACATGAAAAAAAACCGGACGCCGGAATTAAGTGAAGATAGAAAAATGGCACTTAAATATTCAATTGTTTACCTATTGGTAGGTATATTATGGATACTACTTTCCGATCCGTTGATTCATCTGTTAACCCGGGATACATCTTTTGTCCAGTCCGCTCAAACTCTGAACGGATGGGTTCTGATACTGGCAACGTCTTTTGCCCTCTATGGATTTATCCGTCGCTATTCCAAAAAAATAATGCGATTAAATGACAAACGCATAGAAAGTGAGGAGCGCTACCGGCGTCTGGTCGATAACTCCCCTGAGGCCATCGGGGTCTACAGCCACGGGAAACTGGTCTTCGTCAATGAAGCCGCCGTCAAATTAATCGGGGCGAAAAACCGGGAACAGATCATCGGCAAATCCCTCACGAAATACATTCATCCCGCCCACAAACAAAAACTGAGCGAGCAAATGAACACAGACACCATGCATCCCCACGACGAGCCCCGTCTGGAAGAATACAAATTCGTTCGTATGGATGGAAGCATGATCGATGTCGAAATGAAATCCATTCCGATTACATATAATGAACAACCGGCCGTTTTATTCCACGGCAAAGATGTAACCGAGTCCAAAAAGGCCCAGGAAACCATCCGCCACATGGCCTACCACGATGCCCTGACCGGACTGCCCAACCGCCGTATGTTCCTGGAACTGCTCACCAGTGCCATCATTGAGGCGGAAAAGAACGACAAAAAACTGGCCGTGATGTTCATCGATCTGGATCGTTTTAAATGGATCAACGATACACTCGGCCACGAGGCCGGCGATTTATTGCTAAAAAGCGTCGCGCGGAGACTGACCACAAATCTGGATGAGCATGATATCGTTTCCCGACAGGGAGGCGATGAATTTACAATTTTGCTTCCGGATACCGATCAGGAAAGAACGGAAACGATCGCCAAAAAATTGCTGGATGTCATGACCAAACCTTTTCTGTTAAAAGAAGATGAAGTCTTTCTTACGATCAGTATCGGAATCAGTATGTATCCGGAAAGCGGCGAAAATATCGAAACCCTGATCAACAATGCCGATGCGGCGATGTACAGAGCCAAAGAACAGGGGAATAACTATCAGTTTTACGCCGCCGATATTGATGAGAGCCTGACCCGGACCATGCTTCTGGAAAGAGAATTGCGTAAAGCTCTGGAACTTGACCAGCTGTCAGTTCATTATCAACCGCAATGGGATATTCAAACCGGGGACATGATCGGGGTCGAAGCACTGCTGCGCTGGAACCACCCCGAACTGGGATCGGTGAGTCCCGGTGAATTTATCCCGGTGGCTGAAGACACCGGATTGATTATTCCGATCGGCGAATGGGTCCTGTATCAGGCCTGCAAACAGATGAAAGCATGGCAGGACCAGGGATTTCCGCACATCAACATATCTGTCAACCTGTCACCGCGTCAGTTCCAGCAACACAACCTGACGGACATGGTGGACAAGATACTAAAAGAAACCGGTCTTGACCCACAATACCTGGAGCTGGAAATCACCGAAAGCATCGCCATGCATCACGAGGATTTTGCCATCGAAAAACTGGAACAACTTAAAAAACTGGGCGTTCAGATTGCTATTGATGATTTTGGCACGGGCTATTCATCGTTAAATTACCTGAAAAAATTCCCGGTTCAAAAATTGAAGATCGATCAATCCTTCGTTCGGGATATTGACGTCGACCGGGATGATGAGACGATCACCCGCTCCATTATCGCCATGGCCAAAAACCTGCAATTAAAAGTGATTGCCGAAGGGGTGGAGAATGAACATCAATTTTCGTTCCTGAAAGAAGAATTGTGTGATGAAGTTCAGGGATTTCTGTTCAGTCCCCCGCGGCCCGCTGAGGAAATGAAAGAACTGTTTGAAACATATCATCAAAATAAGGTTACATCTTAAATTTGGTTAACGGGTAAAGATCACTTTTCCTACGACATGAGCAGCGGGGATACTTCCGATATAACGGCTGTCGTTACTGAAATTGCGGTTATCCCCCATCACAAAGTAATGACCTTCCGGAACGACGATGGTCCGGTCCGGGATATCTTTCATGGGTTCACGGATATAGGGTTCTTCCAGCTTTTGACCATTGCGGTAAAGCTGATTATCTTTAAATTCCAGTTTGTCGTTCGGTTTCCCGATCACCCGTTTTATCCAGAGATGATGGTCGGTCTCTCCCATTAAACGGGCGACCAGCCCGTTTTCCATGATCTCATCCATGACCGTCCGTTCACGGTTGACGCGGCTGTCGATCACGACAATATCTCCGTAATCATAGTTATGGCCGACCTTTAACACGATCGTAAAATCCCGGTTTTGCAGGGTAGGGAGCATCGACTCACCGCGAACTTCATAGGTTTGCAGCACAAACGTATTGATAACAAGCGCCAGAATCAGTGCGATAAACAGTGAGTTGATCCAACCGTATAATTCTTTGAAAATACCTGATGTCGTCATCGTTTCTTCCTTTCTTTATCTCGAAGGATTTTACATTTATTTATTTTACCGGGTTAAGTTTCAAGCGATCCATTTCGGTTCCTAATGGACGCTGTTCAACACGTAAACCCCGGTCGGGTCCCGATCTTCAAAAACACGTCCGGAAGTAAAGGCAACCTTGTTGAGAAGAGCGTCCTGGCCCTCCTGAAAATCCAGCATCCATTCTTCATGGACCAGTTGATGCCCCTCCTGTGAGGCTCCCAGCAGATAACCGGTATCGGCAAGAACTTTCATATCCCCCCGGTTTATGTAGATCTGCATCTGCTTTAACAGCGGATCAGGGTCCGGCGTGACCACATCTTTTCGGGGTTGCAGTTCGATTCTAAATGGCAGGGGCGTATCGACAAAGGTTCGCCTTTCCCCTACCTCCGTTTTCCAGCCGAGGGTTTCCGCCCGTCTGCAGATTTCATCATGCTCAGCGGGTTCCACCAGAAACCCGATATGATCAAAAATCGTTTTCTTACCATGCCCAAACGTAATGTTAACCTGTCCCTGACGGACTTCAATAATGCGGAAAGTCACTTTCTGATCTCCGAAATCTTCCCAGGTCAAAGGCGGATTGAATGTCTTGATCTCCCCCTTTTGATTTCCGAGTCGAAGCGTCACCTCAAAACCAAGCTTCTGATAGAACGCTTCCGTTTCTCTTACATACGGCGTCCAGTGGTGATAATGAAACAGACGCATACTCCATCACCCCTTTTTAATTTTATATCCTTTTCTTCGGTTCGTTCTTAAAATCGGACAGGATTTGTTCAATCCAGGGTTTCGTATCCGGAATGTTGACCGTGATCACCTGCCACAATATGTGGGGATCCAGTTCATAGTATTCGTGAATCAAATCGTTTCTCAGCCCCACCATCCGATTCCAGGGAACGTCCGGATACCTCTTTTTGATATCGTGGGAAACGTGCTTTGCCGCTTCTCCGATGATCTCCAGATTTCGGATGACGGCATCTTTGCGCATCTCGTCAGCCATGAACGTATCGTAATCCAGTCCCCGGGTATATGTATCTATTTTTTCCATGGATTGAAGGATGTCCTTCAGGTAGAGTTTATTTCGTCTCCTCATAGGTAAATAACCTCTTTCAATACTTCTTCCCGCGCAAGCGGTTTGAGTCCATCCAGTGTCACCAGATCCACGCGTTTTCTCAAATGTTTTTCCAGATACTCTTTTAAATCAATATATTCCCATCCCACCGGTTTCGAGAACTCTACCAGAATGTCCACATCACTTTTATGGGTCTGATCGCCGCGGGCGTATGAGCCGAAGTAGCCGATCCTTTTTACATGAAATTTCTCCTGAAGTACAGGTTTCATTTGTTTGAGGCGTTTTTCCAGATTCATCACATGCGTCTCCTTGATTAAAACAGGTCTAACTGTCGGGGTGCCAGATTCTCATATTCAATCCCCAGCAGGGATATCAACTCTTTACCGTTCCTGGCTGCGTCACCGCCCGAGTTATTGTTGAACAGGACACAGACTTCCTTCGATCCCCGGGCCAGTTCCCGAATCTTCTCAGCCCATTCTTTCAACTCCTGTTCACTGTACCGATAGAGATAGCGAACATCCCGCCAGTCCGGCTGTCCGGTGTTTACCCAACCCTTCTCATTGCGTCCGTGCATCCGGACGATGGTCAGGTCCGGATGGGTGGGATGAAGAACCGTGGGCACCGAGCCTTCTCCCACCTGCGGTTCGTCACAGACGCTGTGAATCCAGCCTTCCTTTTCCATGAACTGCAGCGTCTTGTCCCGCCAGCTTTTAGAAAACCAGGTCCGGTTGCGAAATTCCAGGGCGGACGGAATTCCGTCCATTTTCGATTTTGTATATTTCAATAGTTCCACATTCTTCCGGGTACAGTCAAACCAGGGCGGATACTGGAACAACACCGCCTTCAGTTTGTCGGCATCCATCAGCGGACGGACAGATTCTTTAAACCTCTCAAACATCTCTCCAATAGAGTCAAAGGGGATCTTCCCCCGGCTGTGACCGGTCATCCCCTGATAGGCCTTAACCACAAATGAAAATGAGTCCGGCGTTTCGTCCACCCATTTTTCATAGTTTCGCTGTGGTTGAATGGCATAGAAGGAAGCATCCAATTCCACCACGGGAAAATGACTGCTGTATACGCGAAGTTTATCTCTGTTCGGGGTACCGTCGAGGTATAGCTCATCGTGATCACCCCAACCAGTCAGTCCAATGGTTATCATGATCAAGACTCCTCGTATCCTGTTATGTCCTATTTTAACATGACGGCCTGCACCAGGTTGAGAAACAGATGACGATCCTCCGGTCTGCAGGCGATGAGATACGGTTCCTCATTCATCCCCTCAAACGGATTGCCCCGGTAATCCATCACCAGTCCCCCCGCCTCCTCAACCATCAGGACGCCGGCATAGAGATCGTCCCCTTCCGAGTTATACAAAACAATGCCGTCCAGATCGCCCCTGGCCATCATACACCACAACAGGGAAGGGGCCCACAGGCGGAGCACACGCTTGAACCGCAGATCCAGTTCCTGTTTGAGAGCCATGGCTCGTGACTCTTTTTGCACCTGGTGCCCCTGTATCCATCCCACCGTCATGCGACGTGGATCGCGTTCCCGATTCGTTAAGGGTCGGATGGTATCAAGCCTGATCGGCTGGTTGTTACAGGTCATCCCTTTCCCCTTCTCTGCTATATATACCAGGTCCTGATGGGCATCATAGATAACACCGAGGACCGGTTTCCTGCGATGCAAAAGTGTGATGGCCACGCCATATACCGGCAGTCCCAGTGTATAATTGTTGGTCCCGTCCAACGGATCAACCAGCCACAGCCATTCACTCTCCACCCCCGACCAGCCGGTTTCTTCGCTGCGTACCTGATGGTCGGGAAAATGGGCGTGAATCCGTTTTAGAATCACCTGTTCCGCTTCATGATCCACTTCCGTCACCAGGTCGCCCCAGTCCCCTTTTTCTTGTATCTGAACGGCTTTTCCAAACTTCTTCCGGGCGATTTGGCCGGCGGCCCGCACAGCTTCAACAGCTGTCTTCCTTGCCTGACGTATCACTAGCGTCCCCCCGCTTTTTTCTTTCTTGATACCAGTATTCAGCCTGTTGATCTATCTTCTTGATAAAGCCATCTTTTCCCTCTATATAGGCCTCGATTTCTTCGGGAAATTTCCGGGCAAGTTCTGCTTTCAAGGCAGAATACTCGGCGGCTTCACGGGGATGGGCAATCAGGTAATCTCGAAACAACACATGCCGCCTGATTTCCGGATTTCCTTTTTGAAAAATGTGGACGTGATGGGTTCGCTGATTCCCGCCGCGGATGAAAAAGCGTCGGCCTGCAATGCCAAACGCTCCTTTCGGTTCATAACCCAGTTGTTGCATTGACCGATTATAACGATCCACCCGGCTGATGTCCACCACTTCCACGAGGATGTCGATAATCGGTTTTGCCCGGATTCCGGTAATTGCGGTACTCCCGATATGATGTATCCGGGGCAAAAGCGGTTCCAGAACGGTTTGAAGCCTTTGGGCCTCCTGTTCAAACATCCGTTTCCAGTCCGGATTGTATGGCACAACCTTCACTTTACGCTTGTCGGTCGAACCCATACTGTCAACTCCTGTCTCAGCCTGAAGACTGTAAGCTTTTCAGTGTTATTATACATGAAAAGAACAAGAACGGCTTTTGCCTTTACATTTCTGGCCCCCTATTATTCCGATGGTTTATGATAAAACAATCAGATTCCAAACCAAAATAAATCCCCTCAGGGATCCCGAGGGGCTACTTATTTCCATACTTGATATGACATACTTTTTTAATCCTTAAACACATCGGCACTTCTCACATACTCCACATCACCGACGCCTTCCCGGGCGTTCATCACCCGGGCCACGGCAAACAAGTAATCAGACAGGCGGTTTAAGTAACGGGCCGCCTCCTCATTAATTTCTTCCTGTTTGCGCAGGCTGACCACCCGGCGCTCTGCCCGGCGCACCACCGTTCTGGCAACATGCAGCGCCGAAGAGGCGGCACAGCCTCCCGGTAAAATAAAGCGCTTGATTTCCGGGGCATGTTTAACATGTTCGTCGATCCACTTTTCCAGCCGTTCCACTTTGTCCGCCGTCATTTTAAAAGGCCGTTTATTATTCACAACCGCCAGATCACCGCCGCAGTCAAATAATTCATGCTGAATTTCCGTTAATTGATCCAGCAGATCCCGGTCCCGCTCCGGATCCAGACGGGTCATCGCCTCCCCGACGAATGCATTCGCCTCATCCACCGTGCCGTAGGCTTCAACACGAAGGTCGTCTTTGTCCACCCTTTTTCCGATCAGACTGGTCTGCCCTTTATCTCCCGAACGGGTGTAGAGTCTCACTTTCAATCATCTCCCTTTTATTAAAAATCACGATAGACCCGACTGCAAAATAATTTGCGGTACTTTCAAATCCGGATGTTCGATCACCACCGGCCGGACTCCGTAAATTTTTTGCAGGGTACTCGCATCCATAACGTCGCGGCCGCTCCCCCATTTGTAAACTCTACCTTTTTCCATCAACAGAATCCGGTCACAGTACTGGACAGCCAGATTCAGATCATGCAACACAATGATCAACGTCGCTGATTTTTTGCGTTGCCAGCTTTTCAGACCGTTTAAAATGGAAAGTTGATAGCCGATATCCAGATAAGTGGTCGGCTCATCCAGCATCATGATCTCCGGCTGCTGGGCCATGGCACGGGCGATCGCCACTCGCTGCCTTTCCCCACCGCTCAGCTGGTCGAGTGTTTTATACGCCAGTCCGGTCAGGCTGGTTTCTTCAAGAATATCTTGAACCACCCGACGGTCTTCACCGCTTTCATGCTGATACCATTTCAAATACGGGTACCGGCCCATCATTATCGTATCATAGACCGTCACTGGATAGGGCTGCAGTCCTTCCTGGGGCAGTACCGCCATTTTCATCGCCAGTTTCCGGTTTGAATAGTTCCGGATCGGCTTATGATCCAACAGCACCTCACCGGTATCCGGTTTTTCAGCGCCGGACAGCACCTTCAGGAGCGTGGACTTGCCGGAACCGTTCGGGCCGATAATCCCGAGGCATTCTCCCGGTTTTACACTGAAACGGATATCCTGTAAAACCCATTCTTCTCCCCATTTTTTCCCTATCTTTCGCGCTTCAAGCATGGTCTACACCTTCTTTTTTACCGGAAATGTCAATTAAAAATAGTGACGCTTTCTTCGGCGAAGCAGGTAAGCAAAAAACGGCGCCCCCAGAAAGGCAGTAATCACCCCAATCGGCAATTCCCGCGGCTCCATAATCGTTCGGGCCACTGTGTCCGCTGCGATCAACAGGATGGCTCCCGTCAGGGCCGAAACGGGAAGTAACACACGATGGTCCGTTCCCACTATCAACCGGACAATATGTGGCACAACCAGTCCCACAAAACCAATGGTGCCGGATACGGATACGGCCGCCCCGGTGATCAGCGATGCCATCACCAGAAGGACGAGTCGAACCCGATCCACGGATACCCCCACATGATAGGCGGATTGTTCCCCCAGAGCCAGGATATTCAACTCTCTGGTAAAGAGCCACATGATCACAATACCGGTCAGCACCAGCGGCATAATGACCCATCCGTGTTCCCAGCCGGTCAGCGCCAGACTGCCCATTAACCAGTAAACAATCTGTTGCATCCGTTCATCTGAAACAGACAGGATAAAAGAGAGCGCAGCCCCTACAAACGCCTGTACTACGACTCCCGACAGCAGGATGGTCTCCATCTTGACCCGGTGACCGACATAAGCCAGACGGTACACGATCAAAAGGGTAATCATGCCGGTGACGAATGCTGTCAGAGGTAGCGTCCATGCCCCGAGAAAACTGTTTTGCCACCCGGTGATGATCACCAGGGCAGCCCCCAGGGCGGATCCGGAGGATACACCGAGAATGTAAGGGTCTGCCAGCGGATTTCGAAGTACGCCCTGAAAGACGACCCCGGCGGATGCCAGTGCCATTCCCACCAGCCCGGCAAGAAAAACACGGGGAAGCCGAACCTGCCAGACAATCGTTTCTTCGAAACTTTTCCAGGATCCGTCAAAAAGGGTCTCGAGTCCCGGAATCCGGCTAAAGACAATTTTCCAGATGGTTATTTTCCACACGGTTAAATAAGAAATGTTCGCACTTCCCATGGTGACACTCCAGACTATGACCAACAGCAGCACGAGGAAAAGAGTGGCCCCCAGAAAGATCCATTTTTTAGTGGTGTGTTGTTCCTTCATCTTAACTTCACGTTCGCTTATTCAAACTTTTCCGGATACAGATAACGGGCAATTTCTTCAAGCCCCTGCACCAGTCGAGGACCCGGACGCGTCACAGTATCCGAATTCAAATTATGGACCCGGTCCTGCCGCACGGCGGGGATATCCTGCCAGGCGGAACGTGCCTTAATCTGTTCTACGGCATCAGGTACATAATAACCATATGTCGTCAGAATGACATCCGGTTGTTTCTCAATTACTTTTTCTTCCGATAACTGAACCCATCCTTCCGTATCCCCGGCGATATTGATCCCTCCGGCGAGGGTGATCAATTCATCCAGAAAGGTTCCCTTTCCGGCTGTGTAAAGTTCCTGGGAAACTTCTACCCAGACTTTTTTCTTATCTTCCTCTGGAATGTCAGAGACAGCTTCCACGATATCGTCGCGGGATTGCTTCATCTCACGGATAACATTTTCCGACTGATCCAGTGTTCCAGTCGCCCGGCCCATCGTCTCAATTAACGCAAACACTTCTTCGAGGTTGTTGGCATCCAGGACCAGAACGGTCAATCCCAGATCGCGCAGGGCTTGAATCGCTTCTCCGTTAGAAGAGTTCGCCAGAATCAGATCCGGTTCCAGGGATACCACTTTTTCGGTGTTAACTTCCAGTCCGCCGATTTTTTCAATGTCGTTTACTTCTTCCGGGTAGTTGTCCCAGTCGGATACCCCGACGATTTTGTCTCCCAGTCCGAGGGCAAACGCTGTTTCTGTGGCGCTGGGAATAATAGATACAATGCGTTCAGGCTGTGCTTCGATGACAACATCAGTTCCAGTGGAATCAGTGATCGTAACCGGAAATGACGCTACCTTCTCGGGTTCTTCGGTTGCGTTTGCTTCAGATGTCTCTTTAGCATTTTCACTACTTGTACCGGTTTCGGTTCCGGTTCCCTGTGTGTCAGTTGCGCTACCGCACCCGGCCAGCAGAGTTAAAATCATGAACATGCTGAGTAAGATGTGTAAAATGTGTTTGCTTCTTTTTGCATACATCGTATGGTTCCTCCTCTATCTATTTGTAAAATTAAAAAACGCCTGCATTCCCCGGGCATGGAAAATGTCAGGCGCTTCGGTATGACATCTTATAATAAAAACAAAGCATCACACTACCAGCCTCTTCCTCTCTCCCGGAGGAATGTCAAAGGCCGCACATTCAGGCAGGTCTCCTGGCTCATGGGTCATCGTCCATCACCCCTTCCCATCGCATCAGCGAGCGACAGTGGGCTCTTGTGATGTCCTCTCCATTCACAGTGGCGGGACCGCGTCGGATTTGCACCGAACTTCCCTATTATCCCGGTATTACCCGGGACCTGAATATGGCGTTTGGACCATATGAATTTGTTACATCTATTATGCCGGAAAAAATATATTCTGACAACTCTTTTTTGATGCACGTCATTCGGTATTCGTCCCACCCCTGTGACAGTCTTCTCCTCGTCCATCTTATGGATGGTTTTTTCATGGTCATAAACTTTTAACAGATTTATCATAATATTTTTTTTATTCTTCACAGTCTGGTTATATTTTTTGTTTAGGTTTATAGACAGGCGGTCAAGGAGCCGTAACACAAACAGGAAAGGAGGTTTTCTCACAGTTCCCCATCTACTAAATTTTAAAAACTGTTTACAAGGAGGAGATCGATCAATATGAAGTCGAAGAAGTTTTTACCCTTTGTCATGTCCACTACGCTTGTCGCTTCGATGTTTATTCATGCGGGTGCACCGTCCGCTTTTGCAAAAGAACAAGCAAAAAGCGTAACAGATGATGTCTATGTTTCTATTGATGAAGAACAAATCTATAAAAACCACGGACAAAAAGTTTCAGAATGGGCTACTTCCATATCAGGTGGACCCGAAAAAGGGAAATTAATGAGTCAGGTAGCCCGAGACAGGGGAACAGATGAGAGTGTGACAGAAGACGGCGACGTTGTCGATGAATCTACTTCTGATGAAGCAGTCACTGAAGACGGTGGCACTGCCGATCAATCTGCTTCTGATGAAGCAGCCACCGAAGACGGGGACACTGCCGATGAACCCACTTCTGATGAAGAAATCACTGAAGACGGAGACACTGTCGATGAACCCACTTCTGATGAAGAAATCACTGAAGACATAGACACTGTCGATGAACCCACTTCTGATGAAGAAATCACCGAAGACGGTAACACTGCCGATGAATCCACTTCTGATGAAGCAGTCACTGAAGACGGGGACACTGCCGATGAACCCACTTCTGATGAAGAAATCACCGAAGACGGTGAGGTTATCGATGATGATACGATTTCCGATGACAATGCAAGCCGGTCTGACCAAATGTATCGCTCTATAATCAATGGATACCTAAAGCTTGTCACATATTATCAAACATATATTGATAATTTATTAGGATTAAGCAACTCTGATGAACAGACAACCGATGAGTCCGATCAGACTACCGATCAAGAACCCGCTGATGATGAAGGACAGGACGCTGCTGACGATGGACAACCTGTCGAGGAGTCCGACCAGACCACCGATCAAGAACCCGCTACTGATGAAGGCCAGGACGCTGTTGACGATGGACAACCTGCCGATGAGTCCGACCAGACCACCGATCAAGAACCCGCTGCTGATGAAGGCCAGGACGCTGTTGACGATGGACAACCTGTCGAGGAGTCCGACCAGACCACCGATCAAGAACC
>JACDOE010000005.1 GCA_017656255.1 Bacillaceae bacterium | reverse complement strand
GCTACTGATGAAGGCCAGGACGCTACTGACGATGGACAACCTGTCGAGGAGTCCGATCAGGCCACCGATCAAGAACCCGCTACTGATGAAGGCCAGGACGCTGTTGACGATGGACAACCTGCCGATGAGTCCGACCAGGCTACCGATCAAAAACCCGTTGCTGATGAAAAGCAGTCGACTGAAGAAGCGGATGACACAGGCAACGAAAATGTCCAAGAGTCGCCATCAAGTAAATTCCAGGTTTTGATCGGGTTCTTTCAACAGTTACTATCAGCCTACCAGGGTTTTGTAAGTAACTTGAAGTAAATTTAAGTTATTCAAAAAACCACCCATAATCAAATCCCGCATTTAACCTGCACATCAACGGTGCAGGTTTTTTTCATTGAAGAAAATAAAAATCATAAAATAAAGTATCCCAATCCCCCTTTGATTATGATGTTATTCCTTTTTTCCATTAACTTCTATTTCCATTCTGCTATACCACAAATTTATAATAAACTGCGAATGAAATATTTAGAGGTGTGTTTTTTTGGATAAATCAAAAATCAATCTCACCAGGGGAGATGTTTTGGATGAATGGAAAAAAAATACTTGTGGCTGATGATGATCCCAATGTTCGTGAGATTATTAGATTATACTTTACGAAATTACAAATTCAACTGCTTGAAGCTAAAAACGGGCGGCAGGCGCTGGAATTAGTGGAAAGCGAAACGCCTGATATCGTCATACTTGATGTGATGATGCCTGAAATGGATGGATTTGAAGTTTGCCGGGAAGTTCGTAAAACAAGTGACGTCCCCATTATTATGTTGACGGCAAAAGAAGAAGAATTCGATCGGGTACTGGGACTTGAAATAGGAGCGGATGATTATGTTGTTAAACCTTTTAGCCCACGGGAACTCGTCGCAAGAATTAAAGCGATATTTCGTAGAATCCAGCCCCGGGAAAAGACACACACGGACAACAACATCATACTCAGTTTTCCAGAACTTGAAATAAATATCGCCAAAAGAGAGATTATCGTATCAGGCGAAAAAGTGTTATTCAGACCCAAGGAATTTGACCTATTTGTTCATCTTTGTAAATCACCCGGAACGGTGTTTACAAGAGAACAACTTTTGGAAAGTATCTGGGGATTTGATTATTTTGGAGACGAAAGAACGGTTGACGTCCACATTAAAAAAATTAGAAAACGTCTGGGGAAATTGAAAAATTACGTTCATACCATATGGGGAGTTGGATACAAATTTGAGGTGGAAAATTAATGAATATTTTCACCAGTAATTTATTTGTTCGACTACTTGTCAGTTATCTGGTGACCGTTTTGTTGGGACTGGGTGTTTCGGGACTTTTCATGTCCTTCTTTACCAAGGAATTTATCTATGAAACCAAACAGGAAGAACTACTTCGCAAAGCCAAACAGGTTAATGGCGCACTTCAGGACAGCAACCGGATTGACGAAGGGAAACTTTCCCTTTTATCATTTTTGGATCGTTCCTTTGAAGCCAGAATCTGGGTTTTTAATAACAATGGTGAGATCATCGCCACCTCTATGAAAGATGAGGTTTTTATTGGAAAATCGATTCACCCGTCTATTGTGGATAAGGTGAAAAATGGTAAAGATGTGATTCAGGAATTGAATAGCAGCACCTTTGAAGGACTGGATAAACCCATGTTATCGGTGGTCGTTCCCTGGGGCAAGCAGGATGAATTGTACGGTGGAATCGTGCTGCATGCTCCGATAGAAGGCATCACGGAAGCATTCTCAAATATGAGGGAAACGATCCTTTGGGCCACCTTATTTGGAATCCTATTGTCCACCGTGATGGTCTCCTATTTATCCTGGTCTATTTCACGTCCTCTCAAAAAAATTGAAAGAACCGCTGCCGAGATTGGGATGGGGAATTATGACCGGCGAGTAGAAATCGAAAGTACGGCAGAGATTGGTGATCTGGCACAAACGATCAATACCCTGGCAGAAAAATTGGAAGCAGGGGAAAAAGAACGCAGACGGCTGGATCAAATTCGCAATGATTTTTTTGCTAACATATCGCATGAGTTAAGGACGCCCCTGACAGCCATGCAGGGATTTCTTGAAGCCCTGCAGGATGGACTTATAGAGGATGAAGATGCCCGTCAACGTTACTACCAGGCTATGTATCAGGAAACGATGCATTTGAATCGAATGGTAAATGACTTAATGGATTTAATCAAACTGGAGAATCATGATCTGGTTCTTTCCAGAGTGCCTGTTGATGTGGAAGCGTTATTGCAAAAAGTGGCATGGATGTTTCAGCAAGAGGCCAAACAAAAAAAATCCCGTATCATGGTACAAGTACCCTCATCTCTTCCCCGGGTTTATGGCGACAGGGACAGAGTTTTTCAGATCATCCAAAACCTGGTAAAAAATGCAGTTAAATTTACAGAAGAAGGCCAGGTGACGTTATCTGCTGAGGAAGATGGGAAGTATATTAAAATCATGGTTCGTGATACAGGAATCGGAATTTCTGAAGACGATCTGACCCGTATCTGGGAGCGTTTTTTTAAAGTGGATCGGGTTCGAACCAAAAAGAATGATGGAACAGGGCTTGGGCTGTCCATCGTAAAACAACTGGTGGAATTGCATGATGGAAAAATAGAGGTGCAAAGTGAGCCGGGTGTCGGAACGGTGTTTACGGTATGGTTGCCACAGATAAACAAACTGGATAACAGTAAGACGGACAAGGCCATAAATTTTTAACAAAAGGGTCATAAATTTTTAAAACTTAGAACATAGCGTGTTAACTTTTCCTGTGTATCTTGTAGATGTATCAATACTACAACAAAAATCAAAGGGGGAAACATGCTATGTTCAAGAAATGGTTAAGTGTTAGCCTGGTCGCTTTAATGTTAATGGGTGGCCTTGTTGCATGCTCCGGAGGCGAGCAACCGGCAGATACCACGGAAACCGAAGACACGAATGTTCCTGCAACGGATGATGCTACTGAAACAGAAGGCACTTCTGAAACCAGTGGAACGGAAGATTCAGATGCTGCTGAATCTGACGCAACTGAACAGGATGAAGAGACTTCCGAAAACGACGCAACTGAAGATTCTTCTACAGACAGCAGTGAATCCAGTGATGACGGCGAAAGTACAGACAGTACCTCAACAACAACTAACTAATCATGAAACAGACAGAACCGACTTCATTTTAATAAAGTCGGTTCTTTTTTTTATGGGCACCCGGTATGGGTACTATCAAGTATAAATTTCAATGGTGGAAAATGGATCGCCAGTCATGCGGATTGCTGCTCATCATGGACAACCGCCAGCTCCATCTTGTACCCGGAAAACTTCCGAACATTCAGGACCCCGCCGGCAAAAATCAGGTACTGGCCCTTGATCCCGATCAGGCGATCCTCAATTTCCGGCTGCTTGTCCAGGTTATAACTCTTGATTTTTTCCAGCGATTCCATGATCGGGTAGGTAATCTCCACCCATTCCTCTTCCCGCAGAATAAAAGGCTTAAACGCCTCGGGGAAATAATTATAAACCTCTTCTCTCAACTTGAGCAGATCCACATCTCCCTCCACATCTCCTTTCAGCATCTTGCGCCAGTCCGTTTTGTCCGGCAGATGCTGACTGAGATGAACTTCCAGTTCTCCCGCCATCTTGCGGGTCGGAACTTCCGCAATCGGAATAGCGCGTATCGCTCCCTGATCCACCCAGCGTGTCAGATGATTGGTTTTGCGGGTGATTCCGACCTTGACCCCACTGCTGACTGCCAGGTAAACATAATGGGGAATCATGCAGTGAGATTCCCCAAACGATTCGTCGCGGCACGTTCCTTTTTCAAAATGGCACTCGTGGGGCTTGACGATACACAGATCATTCTCAGGCAGTTTCTTAAAACAGGGATAACAGGATCCGTTGTTAAACGTTTTTTTGATTTTGCGACCGCAGTGAATGCAGGCAATCTCATTTAAAAACGTCAACTTCACCTGTTTCCCCACAAACGTGTTGAGTTCAATTTTCTCTTCTCCCAGCGGCAGGTAGTATTTGACCGGGTCTTCTTTCACCGATTCCATCTTATTGAAATAGCCGACATATGACAAAACGCTTAAGCCCTCCTGTTTTCCTGAAGTTCATACGGGTGATAATATTCGTTTCCACCCGGTGTCAACATCGTATCGTAATCCTGGAGATACGGAATACGTTCTCTGGTAGTGGTAAGCAATTTAAAATCCACATCGTGAATCAAAATGGCTTCCTCTTCACGCTCCACCTGTTTCAGGACACGGCCGTCTGGCGCTACCAGTTTGCTCTTGCCGCAACTGCCGTTACCGGTTGTGTTGGTCCCCAGCACGAAGACCGTATTGTCCAGGGCACGGGCCGGAAGCTGGATATCCCAGCGGGGTTCGGCTTCCAGACTCCAGACAGACGGAACTACAACCAGCTGCGCACCCTGAAGGGCCAACAAACGGGCCGGTTCCGGGAACTCCGCGTCATAACAGATGAGAACGCCCAGTTTACCCAGAGACGTATCAAAAACCGGATAATACTTTTCGCCGGGCACAAATGTGTCACTTTCTTTTCCCCAGAGGTAAGTTTTTCGATAGATGCCGAGGAGTTCACCCGACCGTTCGATGACTGCAGCGGACACATACAAATCTCCATCTCGATTCTCCAGAAAAGGAACCACCATGATAATCTGCAGGTTTCTCGCCAGTTCTCGAAAACGGGTGACCGTCTCTCCGTATGGCGTTTCGCCCAGCGGCCTGAATTCTTCCGATGTCAGGTGATAACCGGACAACCAGAATTCCGGAAGAACTACCAGTTCTGCACCGGCAGCCGCCGCCTGTTTCACCATACGGGTCGCTTTCTTTCGATTCTCCTTCACCTTACCGGGAAGAACTTTCATTTGAATGGCAGCAACTTTAAACATGTTACCACGCTCCTTCCCTTTAAGTTAGAAAAGTAGAGGCAAAGGGATCCATTCACCCTGGTTCCCTAAAGCTTATGAATAGACCTTGCGTAAAAATGACCTAGTTCTTTCATTCTGAGGGTTTTCAAAGATCTGTTCCGGTGCTCCCTCTTCCATGATAACACCCTGATCCATAAAAATCACCCGGTCTCCCACTTCACGGGCAAATCCCATTTCGTGCGTCACCACGACCATGGTCATGCCCTCCCGGGCGAGATCTTTCATAACCGACAGCACTTCGCCGACCAGTTCCGGGTCCAGCGCAGAAGTCGGTTCATCAAACAGCATGATTTTCGGGTTCATGGCCAGCGCCCGTGCTATTGCGACACGCTGCATCTGTCCTCCGGACAGATTATCCGGATAGACATCTGCTTTGTCCTCCAACCCAACCTTTTGAAGCAATTCGATTCCATTCTGCCGCGCTTCTTGTTCAGACATTTTCCTGACTTTAACCGGGGCAAGGGTCACATTTTCCAGTACCGTTTTATGGGGAAAGAGATTAAACCGCTGAAAAACCATTCCCACTTCGGTCCGCACTGCATTGACATCCGTTTTCGGATCCGTCAGGTCGTGACCATCGATGATCACCTGGCCGCTTGTGATGTCCTCGAGGAGATTCAGACACCTGAGAAATGTACTTTTACCGGAACCGGAAGGACCGATCACGCAGACCACTTCTTTTTCCTCGATGTTACAGTTTATTCCCTTCAACACTTCCAGTGAACCAAATGATTTGTGAAGATCTTTTACCTGAATAATCAACTGACATCCAATCTCCTTTCAATCGTTCTGAGTATGGTCGATATCGTAAGCGTCATCACAAGGTACAAAAGTGCTGCCGCCGTATAAATCTCAAAAGAACGGAAATTTTCTGCGACCACTTCCTGAGACTTTCGCACCAGTTCCGGTACGGCAATGACCGTCAGAATGGACGTGTCTTTCAGACTGATGATGAACTGGTTACCCAGCGGTGGTATCATTCGCTTGAACGCCTGGGGCCAGATGATATGAACAAAGGTCTGCATCCCGGTCAGGCCCAGGGATCTTCCCGCTTCTACCTGTCCGCGGTCAATCGATTGAATGGAACCGCGTACAATTTCCGCAATGTAAGCACCGGAATTGATGGAGATGGCAATGATCCCCGCAGTAATACTATTAATATTGATTCCGATAATGACCGGCAGGGCAAAATAGATCCAGATGGCCTGTACCAGAATCGGGGTCCCGCGAATAATTTCAATATAACCGGTAACGAGTCCATAGACAATTTTGTTCTGGGACAGGCGTCCCATCCCCGATAATACTCCGATAAAAAAACCGATCAAAAGTCCGAAAACCGTAATAATAACTGTATATTTCGCCCCCATCAGCAGGTAGGGCATGGCATCTAATGCATAGCTCCAGTCGATGTTGATTCTGTTTGGCATGATTACTCCTCCCTGTTGAAAAAGAGGCGTAACCACAGAGTGTTACGCCTCTAGTATAATATTAAATTCAGCAAAATTCATTAATTTCCGGGTTTTTCTCCAAACCATTTTTTATACAGTTCATCATAGGTGCCGTTTTCCATCAACTTGCCAAGGGCTTCATCCACTCTGTCACGAAGTTCGCTTCCTTTCGGGAAGGCAATCCCGTATTGTTGACCCTGCAGCAGGTCGCCCACCACTTTAACCGAGTCTTTCCCTTTATTGTTGGCATAATAGAGGACGTTGGGAGAATCAAAGAGAACAGCGTCCGCCCCGCCTTTTTCAAGTTCCAGATAGGCCTGGTCGATGTTCGGGAACGGAACGACTTTCTTCGTGCCTTCAATCGACTTGGCAAAATCAAAACTTGTCGTTCCCTGCTTGGTGGCGATGACTTTTCCTTTCAAATCATCCACCCCGTTGATGTCCGTTGTATCTTGGCGGACCAGAATCAACAGTCCGGCATCATAATACGGACGGGTAAAATCCACTACTTCTTTGCGTGATTCCTTGATGGTCATACCGGCGATTGCCATGTCGATATCACCGGATTGCAGCGACGGAATCAAGGCATTGAAGTCCATCGGCTTCAGTTCATAATCCAGTCCCACTTCTTCCATGAGCGCTTTGACAAGGTCGATATCAAACCCTTCATATTCACCGGTTTCCTGATTCAAGTATTCAAAGGGGACAAAGCTGGTATCGGTGCCGATGGTTATTTTTTCACCCCCTGCCCCGCTGTTGCCGGAAGTCCCGGTACCACATCCGGCCAGTCCAAGTACAAGGATCACGGACAGGAGTCCAACCAGAAAAGTTCTGGAAAACAAATTCAAAAAAAACTCCTCCTTTTAAACTAGTATTTTCTTTATAAATTATCTTAATCGTATAATAATTCATATTGTTATGGCAAGTACTCTGGCATGTCATGTTTGATATATAGTCACCTTTTACCCTGTTTATGTACGTTTTGTTCCATCTCATTAACGATATAAAAAAACAAAAAGCGGGACAACCCCCTGTGTCGTCCCACTCATTGAATTTCAGTGTGTCGATCTATCCCGCCAGCACCTTCTCAATCCGTTCAATCGCCCAGTCCAGTTCTTCCTTTGTAATGACCAGCGGTGGGGCGAATCGGATCACGGTGTCATGGGTTTCCTTGCACAACAGGCCTTCTTCCTTTAATTTTTCAGCATACGGGCGGGCTGCTTCATGCAGTTCCACCCCGATGAACAATCCCCGGCCACGAATTTCCTTGATCGCCGGGTTTTTGATTGACTGAAGCCTCTCCAAAAAATATTCCCCCAGTTCCTTCGAACGTTCAGCGAGCTTCTCTTCTTCAATCACTTTCAAAGACGCAACGCCGACGGCACTGGCCATGGGGTTACCGCCGAAGGTGGAACCATGTGACCCGGGTTCGAACACCCCGAGGATCTCTTCATCAGCCGCAACGCAGGAAACGGGAAATACCCCTCCGCCAAGTGCCTTACCGAGGATGTAGACATCCGGTGTGACGTCTTCCCAGTCACAGGCAAAGGTGCGGCCGGTCCGGCCCAGTCCGGTCTGGATTTCATCCGCCATAAACAACACATTGTTCGCCTTACAGACCTGATAGGCTTCTTTTAAAAATCCTTCCGGCGGAATCCGGATTCCCGCTTCCCCCTGGATCGGTTCCAGTAAAAACGCGGCCGTATTTTCAGTGATTGCTTCTTTGAGTGCCTTAACATCACCATACGGAATCAGTTTGATTCCTGGAAGCATGGGACCGAATCCCCGCTTGTATTCTTCTTCCGAAGAAAGCGATACCGCGGTCATGGTCCGGCCATGAAAGTTTCCTTCACAGGCTATGATCTCAGCCTGATTATCCGCCACGCCCTTTTTGTCATAGGCCCAGCGCCGGGCTGCCTTAATGGCGGTTTCCACCGCTTCCGCCCCGGTATTCATCGGGAGTACCATCTCTTTTCCGGTAATGCGTGATACCTGCTCATAAAAATCGCCGAGCCGATCATGATGAAAAGCCCGTGATGTCAGCGTGACCCGGTCCGCCTGTTCCTTCAAGGCCCGTATAATTTCGGGATGCCGGTGCCCCTGATTGACCGCGGAATAGGCACTCAGCATATCCATATATTTATTTCCTTCCGGATCTTCCACCCAGACACCTTCCGCCCTGGTCACAACGATCGGCAGTGGGTGATAATTCCGGGCTCCGTATTTCTCCGTTTTTTTGATGATTTCTGAAGTGGACTGCATGCTTTTATACCTCCCCGTACAAGTGTTGAAAGCGATTTCCTTTCTGAACAAAAAAACAGGCTCCCTGTGCTCTGCTCTCTATATCTTATCCTCCGCCAAACCATTCGGGTCTATCCTTTTTCTTCCGGAGCCAGACTCCATTCTCCATTTTACATGGGTTAGCACAATAAAAAAACCCCTCCATCGGTTCATCGACGGAAGGGCATCATTCTTCAAAACTAGGCCTGTTTTAAATCCTGGACCCCCTGATAAATCAGGTCAAACAGGGTCTCGACATCCTCCTCTTCGGTACAGGAGAAGGCCACCCGAAGATCCGTACTTCCAATGGAAATAGTTCCGACACCATACTTGTCGAGCAAGTGGATACGCAGCGTTTCAGCATCCACCGTTTTTAATTTCAGACACATAAAGTAACCGGAATTAAACGGGTAATAGTCCCACGCATCATCATAGCGTCCACTGTCCAGAACTTCTTTTACCCGGTTGGCCCGTTTTTTCATGATATCGTATTTTTCTTGCTTCTGCTTCGAAAAATCAGGTGACTCCAATGCTTTCAACACCAGAGTCTGTGAGGGATGGGAACAGCTGGACACAGTACCGCGGATGATCCCCATCGTTTTCTTCTCCAGCGCGTCCAGGACGTCTTCGCTCTCGCTGGCATAGGTCACAAACCCGACACGGAAGCCCCACACATATTCTTCTTTGGTGGCGCCGTCCACTTTGATCGCCAGTACACGGGGATGGATATTGGCCATACGTCCGAACAGAGATTCCTTGATGGAGTCTTCATAAAAGAGTCCGAAATAGGCATCATCCGTCACCGCAGCGATATTGATTCCCGCTTCCGCCGCTTCCCGGATTGTGTCCACGATCTGATTCGCCTCTTCTTCACCCGGGGTGTAACCCGTCGGATTATTGGGGAAATTGATCAGCACGATCGCTTTCCCTTTCTCTTTTTGGGCCAAAAGGGTTTCTTTCAGTCCCTGAACATTGAATCGTCCTTCTTCGGTATAGAACGGATAGTTAACGACGTTAACGCCACGACGGACACCAAAGGTCAAGTTGTAATTTCCCCACAATTTATCCGGTAGAACCAGAACGTCTCCCGGATCGGCGAACAGATCCGCCACGATGCTCAGACCGTGGGTCAGGGCGTTGGTCACAATCGGCATCCCGAACGATTTGCCGTGAAGTGAAGGGTTCTCTGCAAGCATTTTCTCCCGCCAGGCTTTCCGCAGTTCCGGTTTTCCCGCAGGAGGCGCGTACGGATAAATATCCTTCGGATCGTATTCATTCAGGTTCTGCTGAATCACATCCAGATGCATCGGCTGGTCGCCTTCCGTAGCTATTCCGATGGTGGCGTTAAAGCGATGGGCTTTCTGTTTCGCTTCAGCCGACTGGCTCAGGATCCCTTTGGGAAAGAACAAATTTTTTCCAAGCTCAGATAACAACTGGTGGACATGGGGATTCGCTTTTTCCAGTTTTGCATTCAATTCCTGTGCGAGAGGGTTCATGCTCGTCCTTCCTTTCTCATCTCATAAATAAACTTTTTGTGTCATTCTACAACAGTTTCAAGGAAATGTCATCTGTTAATTCAGCGAGGTGGCGAATCATGATAGACATCACCTTTCAGAATCTGGAAGGGTTTTGTAACAAGTTGTCGAAACAGAAGGTTATGAACAAATGACAGAGGAGGAAAATTGTGTGAGAAAACTTGTGCTGACTGTATTTACGTTTATTTTTGCAGCAATGGCTCTGTTTCAACCGGCTGCTGCCCAGCCAAACAACAATGGGTTGACCCTAACCGACATCGACAACCACTGGGCAAAGGAAGCCATTCTGAAAATGGCGCAGGAGGGCATTGCAAAAGGATACCAGGATAACACGTTTCGACCCGACCACACGGTCACCTATGCGGAGGCAGCCACCTTTTTAAAACGACTGCTGGCTTATAAAGTGGGAGATCTTCCGCAGCAGGGGATTCCGGAAAAGATAGCGCTGAAGGTGACGGATGGGCACTGGGGGCATTCCAATACGCTGGCTCTGTTTCAGTATTACGCTTATCTATTAAATAATGCTGGCGCCGATGTGATGGAGACGTTTCATACCATCGGGTTTCAATTGTTTCCCGATCCACAGGCGGACTGGCGTCTGGATGAAGAACAATATAAACGACCCATGAGCCGCCAGGACATTGCCGTGTTGCTCTGGCCCCTTTTTCATGCAGAACTGGTTCGTGATACCGACCAGGATATCGAAGCCTACCAGACCAAACTGGAACAGATTAAAGCGATTCAACAGGTGCTGTTTACGGATATGGCAGACCGCAGAGAGAGCCTTTATCCTTATGTCGCATCTCATTTTCAGGTGATCACGGGTTACCAGGATGACACCTTTCGTCCTGACAGGGCTGTAACACGTGCTGAAATGATGGTGATTTTACAGCGTGTGGCAGATTTTGTGGATACGTATCAGCAGGCATCCGGGGAAGTGGCAGAACTGGATGAGTCGTATTATCCGTTTACGGAAGGGAGAAGCTGGAGTTATCTCGTTCGTAACCGCGATAAAATAATGATGGTTATGACCAATTCGACAAGTTTGAGCGATGATGATTCACCCGCCCTGATTACAACAGATCAAATGAAAGAACCTATATTTAAAGAAAACTTTATTAAAAATAATAGCGGCATTTCATTAGAGTCAACTGAATATATCACGCGTGACATGAACGTTTCTATGTCGGAAACACCTTCCGAACCCCTTTATTTGTTTAAGTTTGGCGCAAAAACCGGTGATATATGGGAAACAGATGGGGAATACCTTATCGATAGGAAATCCGTTCAAGACCGATATTTGTACCAGTGGATCAACTGGTATGAAAAAGAAGAAGCGGTCCAGGTACCTGTCGGTAAATTCAATACGATTAAAGTAACTTCAGTACTTTCATTGACAGATACGGAAGGAAACCCTGTAAAAACCGATGTTCATGAAGTGTGGCTGGCAAAAGGAACAGGTATGGTCAAGAAAATAACAACTACAATCGATGGTTCTGAACGTCTCCAGTACACGTATGAACTGATTTCGGATGCCCGGATTCCTCAGGAAGATAATAAGGCATACAATATGTTTGATTATTATCCGATGGATAAAGGAAGCTGGTGGGATTACAAAAAGACTCTCGGAACTGATCAACCCTCTTCCCATATCCGGTTTGAGATTAATCAGGTAAATGGACAGGACATTAATTTCAATTATACGATGGACAATAGCACTGGTATCACCCCGATGACAAAGAAAAGAGACGGTATTTATTATTCGTCGAATAAAACTGAAAACTACCAACAAACCATGGAACCAGATCTGAAACTTTTTCCAGATTCGTTTACTGCCGGAGAAACTCTAACATCAGAAACTACATATATCTACAGTAAAGACGGTATTTCCGCCCAGTATAAATACACATTAAACACCTATTTCGAAGGGATTGAAACCGTTAATGTTCCAGCAGGTACCTTTGAAACTTTAAAGATCACCACTATCTCTATTTTATACGATGAAACAGACACACCTGTCCGAATACAATTAAAAACCAGATGGATGGCTGAAGGTGTCGGGACCGTCAAACAGTTGATTTCTGAAGCATACGACGTTGCGATTTATGAACTTACCGACTACCACATCGAAGATTAAACAGTTAAAGGAGCATCCACGTGATGCTCCTTTTTTTAAAGCGACAAATTCCCTTATGCAGACGCATCAATCCGCCCCTGCTCCAGCGCCTGCCCCCGATTAAACAGGGGAATCGACACTATCGAGAGTCCCATAATCAGCCCGAAAACCAGAGTCCCCTGATCATACCCGAACACGCTCAGCAAATAACCCCCGAAAGCCGGCCCGAGACTGAAACCCAGCCCCCGGAATCCGGCCGCTCCAAAATAGGACCCCCGGATCTCCGCCGGCGCCATGCGATCAATCAGCAGATTGGACATCAGAAACACCAGGATTTCCCCTGCCGTCAAAACAATCATCGAAAACAGAAGTAAGAACGAAGATTCAAACAACCCGAACCCGAACATCCCCAGTCCGAACAGGATGCTTCCCGTTTTGACGGCCGCAAGCGGATGATATTGCTTGAAAAAACGCGTCAGCGGATACTGCATGATCAAGACCGAGACGGCATTGGTTACCAGCAAATAGGAGTAGATCACCATGCCGTTTTCAATACCCGGCGCATTCCCCAAATACTGCGGTAGCGTTGACTCCATATTGGCATAGACCGCATTGGCAAGAATACCTCCGATCAGAAAATAACGAAACATCCGGTCGGACGCCACCACTCGAAACGCTTCCCGCAGGGTGACCGACTCTCCTGACTGAGAACGGGAAAATTCACGTCCATACCGAATAAATAGACCCAGTACAATCAATCCGTAAATACCATACACCGCCGCTGTGATAAAAAAGGGAGCCGTTGAATCGGCAGAACCCAGATATACACCGAGAAGCGGGCCGAATGCCGCCCCCAGGTTAATCGCTGTATAACGGGCATTATAAACAGACATTCGCTTTTCCTTCGGGGTTACATCAGCCAGCAGCGCCTGACCCGTTGGCTCGAACGAGGCCCGGCACAACCCATTAAGCGCACTGAGCAGAAAAAAGACCAGCGGAGATTCGGCAACAGCATAACCGATAAAGACCAGTACCCATACCGAAATCGACAGCAACATCACCGGAAACCGTCCCAGGCGATCCGACAGTCCGCCGCCGAAAAAGCCGAAGAAAGTCCCGACCAGAGCGGACACCCCGATTATCAGTCCGATGGTCAACGAATCCAGCCCTTTGACCCGGTCCAGAAATATAGCGAGAAACGGCATGGACATAAAAAAAACAAACCGGGAAAGTAATGTACCGGTAATGATTCCCCAGGCAATGGGATGAAAATCGGGTTTCTCCCACTTGAACAAATCCATGACTCTCATCATTGATCCTTCTTTCTCTCGATCACAATTTTATAATGAGAAAAATTATATCAGCATTTTCCTTCAGTGTAAATTGATTCTTTTCAAGCGAAGTTATTGCGCAGGAGGAACCGTGTGTCTAAAAAATAAGGAATGGTTTCCACTATATTGTTCGTCCTTGATATCAAACCATAATTTCCATCCCAAACAAAAAAAGAGGGATCACACCCTCTTTTTTTTTCAATATTGAAGAAATGACTCACAACACGTCTCCACAGCACGATCAAGTCAACTCCAGTAACGCTGATCCTCCCCGTTACACCGGCAGATCAACTCTTCCAGCTGCATCACAAAGGCCGGCGGAAACTGGCGGGTCTTCGCCCACTCACTTTCATCGCCTGCCATCAACTTCTGAATATCCAGATGAAAAGCTTCCTGGTAGTAACGAAGACTGGCTGCAGCGACCTCCGGTGACATTTCATTGGACTGCTCTCCTTCATAAATGTTCACGAGAAATCCCTCCTTCTAGTTATTAGGATTTCCCGATAAGTCACACCATTATGAGCCGTCCCGTCCGAACAACAACTCGTTACCGTAATAATCTCAACCCGTTCAAAATCACCAGAATGGTACTTCCTTCATGGCCGACTACCCCCAGCGGCAGTGTCAGATTCTGCATAAAATTGGCGGCGATCAATAATAAAATCACGGCAATGGAAAACACCATATTTTGCTTGATGATAGCTTGGGCCCTTTTGCCAAGCTTGATCGCTCCGGGGATTTTTTGAATTTCATCATTCATCAGTACCAGATCCGCCGTATCCAGTGCCGCATCACTGCCGGCTGCCCCCATCGCGATGCCCACAGTGGCCCGGGCCAGTGCAGGTGCGTCATTGACGCCATCCCCGATCATAATCACATGTCCGTATTTGTCATGCAATTCTTTGACGACATCCACTTTTTGTTCCGGCAACAGTTCTGCGTAGACAAAATCAACACCTGCTTCCCGGGCTATCGCATCTGCGGTGGCACGGCGATCACCCGTCAACATGGCCACCTTTAATCCCATTTTCTGCAGCTTTTCCACGGTTTTTCTTGCTTCCGGACGAATCATATCCTGAACCGAGAAAATCCCGGCCAGGCCATTCTCATTTTTTATGGCAATTACCGTTTTCCCCTGTTGCTCCCAGTCTTGAATAACGACTTGCGCCTCATCCTCAATCAAATCTTCATTAACGAAAGACGGTTTCCCGATTTTCCAGTGGTGACCTTCGAACGCTGCTTCTATCCCTTTTCCGGTTACCGCCTGAACCCGGGATGGACGATCCCAGGAAAGACCCTCTTCTTTTGCTTTTGCTACAACGGCACGTCCGATGGGGTGTTCCGACAAACTTTCAATGGCGGCGGCAATCCGCAGGATCTCCTCACGACTGTAATCCTGAAGCGGCCAGATATCTTTGACCTCCGGCTCTCCTACGGTAAGGGTCCCGGTCTTATCAAAGGCCACCACACTGGCACGGGACAGGTTCTCCAGATGGAGCCCCCCCTTGAACAGCAATCCTTTCCGCGCCCCGTTGGAAATCGCCGACAGAATCGCAGGCATGATAGAGGCTACCAGCGCACAGGGAGAGGCCACCACCAGAAATACCATCGCCCGGTACAGCGTGTCATCCCAGCTCCATTGAAACAGGTAATGGGGAACAAACATCAACAGAACCGTCATGCCGATAACCACTTTGGCATAAATCCGTTCAAACTTTTCAATAAATAATTGAGATGGCGGCATCTCACTCTGTGCTTCCTGCACCAGACGGATAATTTTTGCAAAAAGGGTGGACTCGCTTGAACGCGTTACTTCCACCAGCAAAGACCCCTGCCCGTTTAATGTTCCGGCGAATACTTCATCGCCCTCTTCCTTATCGACCGGGATCGATTCCCCGGTTATGGAAGCCTGATTGATGGAAGAGATGCCTTCTTTAATGCGACCGTCCGCGGGGATCCGCTCACCGGGTTTGATGACGACGAGATCACCCACTTTCAACTCTTCGATCCGGACAGTTCTCTCCTGCCCGCCCGCATACAGGGTAGCTGTTTCCGGCTTTAAGTCCATCAGAGAAGAAATATCCCGGTGGCTACGAGCCATCGCGTAACTTTCCAGCGCACCGCTTAAGGAAAAGATGAAAATAAGAATAGCGCCTTCCATCCAGTAACCGATACTGGCCGCACCGATGGCTGCAAGCAGCATAAGCAGGTTCACATCCAGTTCCCGGTCATTCAGAAGCGTCAGGATTCCTTCCCTGGCCTTGACAAATCCTCCGATGATATAAGCCAGCAAATAAAATGTCACGGCAAGTTCATGAACTAAGAAACGGTCGGAAAGGATTGCGGCAAAGATCAGCACACCGCTTACAGCAGCTGCAATCCCTTCACCGTGTTGTGTCAGAAATCCCTTTATACCCTCTGTTTGAAGTTCAAATCTTTTCTTTTCTGTGGTTTTTTCCGAGCAGGTTTTGATCAGTTCCGTCATCTTTCCACCACCTGATATCTAATTGAGAATAAAAATCATGATTAATACCCCTATAAAACGACAGATGCTACTGTCCATTTATTGACAGCAGCATACCTTATTGATAATGATTATTATTTTTTTCTCCAGATCAAATATTTTTGCACTAGGGAAATATTTTTATAATTATTATAATATAAAAAGAAAAAAAGTAAAGCCCTTTTTGGTGCTATCCCAAAAAGGGCTGATGATTTAAGGATTATTCCTCATTGGAGATGGAACTGAGATGTTCAGCTGTCGTGGCGACCTGATGAACCATTTGCGACATTTCATTGGCCGAAAATGCGACTTCCGAAATGCCTTTAGTCAGTTGTTCAAACTGGCTGGTGATCGATTCGATTTTTTGCACCACTTCATCCATGGCTGTTTTCGCTTTCTGATTATCTTCAATCCCTGATGTGACATCGGTAATTACCCGGCGGATGGTTTCAAGGAAATCATGGGTGACATCCGAAATTTCCCCGATCTGATCCCGGATCGTATCAATCTGGGAATGGGTGGTCGTGGACAATTTCTTGATCTCCTGGGCGACGATGGCAAAACCGCGTCCCGCTTCTCCAGCCCGGGCCGCTTCAATGGACGCATTGAGCGACAGCAGATTCGTCTGTTCCGATACTTCCTGAATCACCCCGAGTACACCGGTAATGTTCTGGAAAGAGGATTCAAAATTACTCATCTTCTCATCGAGTTCCGTCAACTGTCTGCTGACACTGGAAAGGCGTTCGCTCGCTTCCGCAAGATTCAGCGTACCCTCTTTGATTTCCTTAGCGACTTCGACGGAGTGGTCAGATGTAGACGACGCCTGTTCATCAATCTGCTGAATGTAGGAATTCATGTTCTGAACCGTCGCACTGCTTTCCTCGGCTGATGCGGCCAGTTCTTCCGCCAGGGAAGACGTTTTTTCTTTGATGTCGGAAATCCGCTTGAGGTGATCGGACAGATCTTTTTCATGCTCATAAAAATATGATTCCAGAACCAGCTGCATATCGAAATTTATAATGGAGTTCATCGCAGTCAGTACACGCGACAAATAGGCCGGATCATGGCCATATTGCTGCACAAAGAAAGTGGTCAGCACTTCCTGCAGAATTCCGTACGCTGACAGATACCACTTCGGTTCCAGTTCCACCCGGTTATGTACCTTTCCAATCCGCAGGGTTTCTTCAATGTATTTTTCATCGATTTTCCCTTCAAACATGCGGATCATATATTGCTGCAACGTATTCCGAAGCCGTTCCAGCGTGCTGTGAGTCTTGATGATGTTTTCCAGATGTTTGTTGCGGGTTATAATGGTATAGAAAATGTCAGCGATCTCCGGCAACTTTTCGACAACAAGAGAACGTTGCTCGGCCAGAACTTCAAGCTTCTCAGGGGTGAAGCCCAGGATTTTAAACTGTTCCTTATATTTATCAAGGGAAATAACCTGTTTTTCTTCTTTAATGTGATGAATATCCTGAACGCTGTCAGTTCCGGTTTTTTCTTTTTCTTTTTTGAAACGACCCAGTATGGACATACTCCACATCCTCCTCTATCAAGCCCAATCGACAAAATTTAGCAATTCTCACCATAATCCTAAGTCTATAATATTTTCAGAAAAAATAAAACATCATATGGTAAACTTTTTCATATTTTTTATATGATTAACATGACAATCTTGTTATGAAGGAGAATGAGATGGATAAAACCCTGATATTTGCTCATCGCGGGGCTTCTGCCGCCGCCCCCGAAAATACCATGATTGCCTTTCAGAAAGCTCTGGAAATGGGGGCGGACGGAATCGAACTGGATGTGCAGCTCACTCGGGACAGAATCCCCGTGGTCATTCATGATGAAAAAATCAGCCGCACCAGTAACGGAACGGGATGGGTCAAGGACCTGACGTTTCGGGAACTGAGGACACTGGACTTTGGTTCCTGGTTTTCTCCTGATTTCCGTGGCACGCGAATTCCGGCACTGGAAGACGTGCTGGTGTGGGCCGGACCGACCCGATTGCAGATAAATATTGAGCTTAAAAATGGGTTGGTTCCGTATCCGGACATGGAATCGTTGATTCTGGAGTTAGTGGAGAGGCATCAATTGAGAGATCGCGTGATTCTGTCATCTTTCAATCATGACAGCCTGGTCCGGATCAAACAATTCGAACCGGAGGCGAACACCGCCGTTTTGCTGATGGAACGCCTGTATCAACCCTGGGACTATGCCCGTTCTATCGGCGCCAGCGGCATTCACTGCTACTGGCCGGCCTGTGATTCCGAAATGATCCGGCAAAGCCAGAATAACGGGATCGCTGTACGCCCTTTTACCGTTAATCGGAAAGATGTGATGAAAAAATTGATGCAGGCGGGATGCGCCGCGATTATAACCGATCATCCGCAAACAGCATTTGAGGTTCGTGAAAAACATACCTGATCGGCTTACGACGTATGTTCCTGCCCTTGCCTGAACCCCCATCCGGAAAGGAAAAACAACAGCAGGGCCCCTCCCAGCAGGTAAAACATGCTTGATTCAGACAGATAGTCGATGGCCACTCCTCCCAGATTGGGGCCGATAATACTTCCGATGCTGAACAATACGGCGGCCAGCACATTGGCCTTCGGCAGGATATGCTTCGGCAACAGATCGGCACTGTATGCCAGTCCCAGAGAGTAAAAAGAACCGACCATGGCACCTGCCAGCCCGAATAACAGGACCAGCAGAACGAGATGGGTATCGGCGAATGGAACCAGCAGAAAACTCAAACTCCCCGTCAGAGACGCAGCAAGCAATACCTTTTTTCTGCCGATCCGGTCACTGAGGATACCCAGTGGCAATTGCAGAATCAAGCTCCCCACGACAAAAGAAGGAAGGATCAACGACACCCAGGTTTCGGACAGACCGATCCTTAGCCCGTAGACCGGAAAATTGCCGTTCAGGGATGCTTCCATGTATCCATATAAAAAAGCCGTCATCAGAGGTAACCAGGCCCACTTCCAGACCCTGAGATATCCTCTGGAGGCAGACTCGTTCTTTTGTTCAGGAGGCTCGGGGAACCTGCGCGGCAGTCGGGAAATCAACAGAAAAGCAACCCCGTAGAAGACTGAGACAGCCAGAAACGGAACCCAGATCCCGTACGGGAGCAAATTCAAGCCGAGCGGTCCGATACTGAACCCGGCTCCATACGAAAAACCATAGATGGATATCATTCTGCCCCGTCGTTCCGCAGGGGCTTCGCTGGTGATCCACAACTGGGTCGAATAGTGGAGAGAACTGTCTCCCATCCCGACCAGCAAACGAAGGGCAAACCAGAACCACAGATTTTGCCAGGCGGGAAACAACAGACTGCTCACCGTGATCAGCACAAGCCCAAACAGGATGACCGGTTTATACCCAAACCGGACCACCGGTCTCTCGATGAAAAAAGAAGTCGCAAACACGCCGATGTAAAGTGCGGCAGCATTAAAACCGTTCAGAGATGAACTGACTCCCGCTTTTTCAAGTAAAACAGCAAGCAGAGGGAGTAACAACCCCTGGCTGAGTCCGGCAATCATCACCGTGATAGACAAAACCACAAAGTTGTATGTATCCAGAACGCCTGGCTGCTGTTGTTCTGTATGCATCATCATTCTCCCCCGTCCTGCCGGTTAATCTCTGTAAAACTCCATTTAGCTATTATAACGCGTCTGCTCCGGCATGAACAGGCTTCACGTGAAACAGACACAAAAACACCCGCCACCACAGGTGACAGGCGTTATGAAGTGAATTTATTCTGTGTTTAATCCCTTCTCTCAAAGGCCTCAAACAGGTTCATCAGTCCCCCTTCTCCCTTTTCCCCGCCTTTTTGAGGGGCAGCAGCAAACACCCGACTGGCCAGACGGCTGAATGGCAGAGATTGAATCCAAACTTTGCCCGGTCCTGAAAGGGTCGCAAAAAAGAGTCCTTCGCCTCCGAACAGGGCTGTTTTAATGCCACCGACAAATTCGACGTCATAGTCAATATCCTTCGTCATCGCCACCAGACATCCGGTATCCACTCGTAATTTCTCCCCGGCATTCAGCTCCCGCTCATAAATGGTTCCCCCTGCATGTGCAAATGCCATGCCGTCGCCTTCCAGTTTTTGCATGATGAAACCTTCCCCGCCGAAAAAACCGGCTCCGACTTTTTTCTGAAACTCAACTCCAACCGAGACACCTTTGGCCGCACAGAGAAATGCATCCTTCTGACACACCACTTTCCCACCCAACTCTTCCAGATCAAGGGGTACGATTTTTCCCGGATAAGGGGATGCAAATGAAACCCGCTTTTTTCCCGTACCTGTGTTAGTAAAAGCAGTCATAAACAGACTCTCACCCGTAATGAGTCGCTTTCCCGCTCCGAACAATTTTCCCATCAAACCGCCCTCTGAACGTGATCCATCTCCGAAAATGGTTTCCATGTGAATCCCATCTTCCGTCATCATAAGGCTTCCTGCCTCTGCAATCACGGTTTCTTCCGGGTCCAGTTCAATTTCTACAAATTGCATGTCATCGCCGTGGATAAAAAAATCAATTTCATGATTATTCATTTTCGTCCTCCCATTTGATTATTGTATTTGGCTTCCCGTTCAGAATACTATTCTTCTGAGAGGAAATGAATTATACCCGGGTATAAATTTTCACTAGTTTAATCCTTATTGTTTAAAATAAGATCAAAAAAGGAAACGCGACTCAATAGAACTAATATAATAGTGGGGCATGACAAAAAATCAATGACGTCACCGGGTTGCCGAGGACTATGGAAAATGTGGAGGTAACAGGTATGTGTCTTCCGAGAAAGAGGATTTTTCACAGGGCCGTCTCTGAAACCCATGAATTATTCCACAACCTCGACGAAGCTGAAAGCAAAATCGGCCCCATCCGGACTCCAGATATGCCGGAAGCATTCAAGATACAAAAAATCACATATGATAATAACGGTTTTACGTCCCCGGTCACGAAGGTCTATTACGACAATCATGGTCATCAAATCATATTCATGATTGCTTCATCATGGTTTGATGATAAACCCGCCCAAAAGATTGCTGGCGTCCAAATCAGTGATATCACCTGGATCACCACGGGCAATGAATATGTATTAAAGTGGCGAAATTCTAATCAAGAAAGTTATAAATATCTCTTTACCAAAGAGGAAAAAGACAAATTATGGTTGATTTCACTTGCCGAACAATATGAACGGCAGAAGGAGAGAAATCAATAGAGGGAAAACGGCATTGAAAAACAATTTGGGGAGGAGTCCACTTATAATGAATAAAATTAAGCGGATCGCGAAGCTTTCATTGATCGTGATCTTGATCTATGTTGCAGGAAAATATACTTATCATTTATATATCGAATATATCTATATGAAACCGAACCGTATCGTTGAAGACATGATCGAGGAAGCGAGGGACAATAAAAGCAGGAGTCCGTACATAATGAGTGAAAAAGAGTGGCAGGCTTTTGCTCACCAATCGGTGTTTCAACATATACGAAAACCTTTAGCGTGGTCGGATTTTAAAACTTTCGTTCAGCAATGTCAGCAGCCGTCTCGTTCGTTATCCTATGTGAGGGGGGCCGCTCCCCATGTGATTCGAGAACATTACAGGGATAACGATCGTCGCAATATTGTGGAGTGCTCTGAATACGACTCACAGGACGGTGACATGATCGGTTCTGAATCCATGACACTTTTGCTTGAAAAAGTTGATGGAACCTGGAAAGTTGTTGGAGTTGCTGAATAAGACCAATTAAAGAAGGACAGTGTTTTTGAACAGATTTATATCTGCTGTTTTCTATTGAGTTAGGGAAATGTTCTCTCAATAAGATCAACCTAAATAACACAAAATAAAAAACGAGAAATAAAAAAACCCCTCCTGCAGGGGTTTTTCTCCGTTATACTTTTAAGGGTATTCGTACAATATAAGTTGTACGATATAATTCAACACCATCTTCTATCAACCCGTATAGATTTTTAGTTGTATTTTATCATAATCCGACTAATATTGCTATAGTTTTCCATTAATCGACGACCCTTATAGGAATTCCTTCAGGCAACTTTCGACAAAATCGGGAGCTGCTTTTTTCATTTGTTCAACATTATGCAGATATCGCTGCGTGGTATTGATCTGGGCATGACCCAGGTTTTCCTGTACTTGATTTAATGTGGCTCCGTTTAACAGGGCAAGCGTCGCATTTGTGTGACGCAGCCAGTGCGGGGTAACCTTCTTCTTGAGATTCGCCTTTTCTCTCGCTCTCTGAATAATTTTTTCCACCTGTCTGACCGAGAGAGGAAAAAGAAGTTCATCAGCCTGTGTCGGGACGGGAAGATCCGTTTGATACATATGCCACAACGTACCGGGAACCTTGATGTCTCTCCGTTTCCCCCCCTTACCGTTCTTTACTACAAGCCAGATTGAAGATTCCGAAGCATCTGTATAAAAATCATTCCACGTGATCGATATAAGCTCAGAGACTCTGAGGCCCAGGAGTACCAGTGTAAGGCCGATGATGTAGTCGCGTTTACTCTGTGTTTTAAGCTGATTAAGCAGGATCTTGACTTCAGTCTTCGTTAAAAAGTGGTTTTTACTGTTGATCTGGATTTTAGGGATTTTCACACAGGTGGTTGGATTGTGATCAAAAAACCCGATATTGGGGTCACTGCCCCACTTATATAAAGAGCGAATGGGTGCCACCAGACTGGCTACCGTTGCCGGCGCATGGGGTTTTCCGCTTTTACTGCAGTATCCCTTGATTAAAGCAATTTTGTAGACCTCGATATCCTTCCATGTAATATCCTTTAACGGTTTGTATCCGATATAACGACGAAATTGTTCAATGGCCCGGGTGTAATTGCGGATGGTGTACGGGGATCGATGGCCGCTTGCCAGAAACATTCCGATAATTTGTTCATCCTGCATTGTTTTTTCACCAGTTAAGTTCGAAACTTCAATGTTATTAACTCTAAGATGCTCCATTTTTTTCCTCCTTTTGTTCGAACAACTTATATTGTACGAACTCTAATGTAAAAAAACAAGGACACCTCCGTTACCGGTTGACATAACTGCCCATCTCCCGACCCTCACGACTAGTTATAAAAAATGATGACAGGCGATAGTCGTGAGCCTGTCATTTTTTTTATAAAACTCTTTTTAAAGGAGCTGTATTCATGAAAAATTCGTTTGATAACCTGACCCGATCCATCAACCTGTCAAAGGTTAAAATGGGGCTCCGATCGAAGATGATTATATTCGTCGTGATCAGTCTATTAATCAGTTCGCCGATCGCCGCTTTTCTCAACTCTCTTTTACAACAATGGATAGAAGGAAGCAGTTACGGTGTTTACATCGGTACGGCGATCAATCTGATGGTCACAACACTGATCATTACCATCATGGTTCATTTTCTCGTTCTCAAACCATTAAATAAAGTGATTAACGCCACACAAAAAGTCGCACAGGGTGATCTTCAGGTCTCTATCGATCAAAAATCAAACGATGAAATGGGGCAACTGGCCGAAGCGTTCAACCAGATGGTGGAAAACCTGCGAAACTTGATCGGCTCTTTGACTCAAATGGCAGAACAGGTAGCGTCCACCTCTGAAGAACTGACCGCCAGCGCCGAACAAACCTCAAAAGTCAGCGAAGGGGTAGCGGATAACATTCAGGAAATTGCCGAAGGGGCCGGCAAGCAGGTAGAAAAGATCGAGGAGACCTCTTCCGCCATCAATCAATTTTCCTCTGCCGTTCAGCAGATATCAGCCAACAGTCAGGAAGTCGCGGCTTCTTCAGAAAAAACATCCCGACTGGCCCGGGAAGGAAACGAAGTGATCAACGATACCGTTGTCAAGATTGAATCTGTCAATCAGACCGTCAATCATTCTGCCGACATGATTAAAAATCTCGGGGAAAGTTCTCAGGAAATCGGTGATATCGTCAATCTGATTACCAGTATTGCCGAACAGACCAACCTCCTGGCCCTGAATGCCACCATCGAAGCGGCACGGGCCGGTGAACAGGGACGCGGCTTTGCCGTCGTGGCTGATGAGGTTCGAAAACTGGCGGAAGAATCCGGGAAGGCGGCTCAACAAATCGCCGGCATGATTGCGAATATACAGAACGAGACAGAAAAAGTCGTCGAAACCATTATCTCAGGAACAAAGGAAGTCGATGAAGGACTACAGGCAACCCGCAACGCCGGACAATCCTTTGAAGACATTTACGAAGCGATCAATGCTGTTACCCAACAGATTGCGGAAGTTTCCGCTTCTACCAGCCAGATGGCCTCCAGCACCGAAAACATGATGCAATCCGTGCAAGCCGTCGTGGAAATTGCCGACAAATCCAGAGAAAACACCGAAAACGTTTCGGCATCGGTACAGGAATCTCATGCATCGATGGAAGAAATCACGGCTTCGGCCAACAATCTCGCTGAAATGGCTGAAGAACTGCAGGAATTAATCAATCGCTTTAAAGTATAGCGCCGACCCTGACATACATATAAATCCTCCTGTCTCTTAAAAATTTTAAAAGAGATGGGAGGATTTTTAAATTTATTTTTGTACAGTAAAATAGAATAACGTAAAATAAAAAGAGCTTCATTTATATTTTTCATCGGAGAGGATACCTGTATGTTGTTAAAATCAATTTCCCGAATCTCGGGGTATTTTACAAAAACCAGAATCAGCAAATGGATGATCAGGCGCTACGTGTCCCGTTATCAGGTTAACGTAGACGAGGCTGAAAAAAAACTGGAAGACTATCGATCTTTAAATGATTTTTTTACTCGCAGATTAAAAAAAGGCGTCAGGGTCATCGACCCTTCCCCTGAGCATATCATCAGTCCCGTGGACGGCCTGATAACCGAATTCGGTAATATCGACAACAACACCCTGATTCAGGCCAAAGGGAAGACCTATGATCTGGACACGTTGCTGGGACAAGACCCGCTTCGTATCAAGCAGTTTGAAGGCGGCGAGTATATAACCTTTTATTTAAGTCCGCAGCATTATCACCGTATTCATAGCCCGTACGACGGGGAAATCGACGGGATGACCTATATCCCGGGTTCACTCTACCCGGTCAACCGGTTTGGCACTTCTTATGTCCCCGGTCTTTACCGGCGCAATGAACGTATTATTACGTACCTACAAACACCGGCCGGCCAGATAGCCGTCGTCAAAGTAGGGGCATTCCTGATCGGCAGTGTTCAACTGCTGTATGAACATCCGGAACTCAAACGAAACAGGCAAAAAATTTACATCTACCAGACACGGCATCCCGCCGTTCAAAAAGGAGATGAACTGGGATATTTCCAGTTCGGTTCCACGGTCATCTGCCTGTTCGAAAAAGATAGGGTCCAATTTACCTCCACCATTAAAAATAACCCCGCCATTCAAATGGGGCAAAAAATTGGAACCTTAAAGAAATAATTATAAACAACGGACGCCTGATAACAGGCGTCCGTTGTTTTTTATGCCGTATATCCGTCAACATCCACCAGTTTCTTCGCAATCTCCCGGTTAACTTTTACCGTGTCAGTCGGAAGGTGGCGGGTCAGTTTTCTAAGTACAGACAACAGGGTGCGCAGCTGGTCCCCTTCTTCCATCGCCGCCAGGGTTTCTCTCGCGAATGCTTCAATCCGCTCAAATGACTCGGCACAGAAGGAACGGGTCAGGTTGATCTTATGTTGCTCCGCTTCCGCTCCGTTTTTCTCAATCGCTTTCAGGGTACGGAGAACGGCACTCTCCATGGCGAAGATTTCGATGGCGATATCCGCCACATTGGACAGAATCTCCTGTTCCTTCTCGAGCTCCTGCTGATATTTTTGAACCGCGCTTCCAGCGACCATCAGGAAGACTTTCTTGCTCATCTCCAGCCAGGACCTTTCTGCCTCCAGCGGTTCGTCTCCGAGTTCAGGCGGCATAAACATCATCAACTCTTCCTGCAGGTTTCCGGCCACCTCCATCAGAGGAAGTTCTCCTTTCATCGCTTTCTTCATCAGGGTGCCTGGAATCAGCAGGCGATTGATTTCATTGGTTCCTTCAAAAATTCGGTTGATGCGGGAATCCCGATACATGTTTTCAATTTCATATTCCTGCATGAAACCGTATCCGCCATGAATCTGAACGCCCTCATCCACGCAGAAGTCCATCACTTCAGAGGCAAACACCTTATTGATGGAGCACTCAATCGCATATTCGGCAATGGATTTGGCCACCACCTGGCCGTCACTGGAATCACCGAGGCGACTCAGCATGTTTTCAATCAGACCGGCCGTACGGTAAACCATACTTTCCGCCGCATAGGTTTTCGCAGCCATCTTACCCAGCTTATTCTGAATCAGCGGAAATTTGATAATCGGCTGTTTGAATTGCTGGCGTTCCTTTGCGTAGCGAACTGAGATATCCACCGCTCGTTTGGACGAACCAACACATCCGGCAGCCAGTTTGTAACGGCCGATGTTCAAGATATTGAAAGCAATGAGATGCCCTTTGCCGACTTCGCCCAGCAGGTTTTCGGCCGGGACATGAACATCATCGAGAATCAGGGTGCGGGTGGACGATCCCTTGATTCCCATTTTCTTTTCTTCCGGTCCGGTTGACACGCCGTCCAGATCACGGTCAACAATGAAGGCCGAGAATTTCTCGCCGTCTACTTTGGCATAGACGACAAATACATCAGCAAATCCGGAGTTCGTGATCCACTGCTTTTCTCCGTTCAACACATAATACTTTCCGTCTTCGGTCAATTTGGCCGTCGTTCTTGCGCCGAGGGCATCAGATCCCGAACCCGGTTCCGTCAGGGCATAAGCAGCAATCTTTTTTCCAGTGGCCAGATCCGGCAAGTATTTTTTCTTTTGTTCTTCATTTCCGAAGAATACGATGGGCAGAGTTCCGATTCCGACATGGGCCCCAAAGCTGAGGGCAAAAGAGCGGGCCAGAGCAAATTTTTCCGTAATCAGCGTCGTGCTGATCTTATCCAGGCCCATCCCTTCATATTTTTCCGGCACATCTGCACCGAGAAGCCCCAGTTCCGCCGCCTGTTTAAGCAGACGCAGAGAGTGGTCAAAATTGTGGTTCTCAATTTCTTCGAGATGAGGCACCACTTCATTGAAAATAAAATCCTCGGTCATTTTGGCAATCATTTTTTGCTCATCATTGATGTCTTCCATGGTAAAGACATCTTCGGGCGACACATCTTCTATCAGGAAACTGCCGCCTTTTTTTACATCCTGTAACGTATCGGACATGTTAAACCCTCCTGTTCTCCTCATAATTTTTAAAGAATTTCGAACACACCGGCTGCACCCATACCGCCGCCGATACACATCGTCACTACACCGTATTTACCACCACGGCGCTTCATTTCATAAATCAGTGAGGTGGTCAATTTGGCACCGGTACATCCCAATGGATGTCCCAGTGCTATCGCACCGCCGTTGACGTTGACTTTATCTTCATCCAGTTCCAGCTTGCGAATGATCTGGACAGACTGGGAGGCGAACGCTTCATTCAATTCAACCAGGTCCACGTCTTCCTGCTTGATACCGGCCAGTTTCAGCGCTTTTGGAATGGCTTCAACCGGACCGACACCCATGATATCCGGATCCACACCGGCCACGGTAAAGGAACGGAATTTGGCAAGTGGCTTGAGACCCAGCTGTGCCGCTTTTTCACCGGACATGACAATGACCGCTGCCGCGCCGTCACTGGTCTGGGATGAGTTTCCGGCCGTGACCGTTCCTTTGACATGGAACACCGGTCTCAGTTTGGCGAGGGTTTCCATGCTGGTATTGGGACGAACACCTTCATCGGTATCAAATACCTTTTCCGTCACCTTCACTTTGCCGTCCGGACCGATTTCTTTGTCCTGTACGGTAATCGGCACAATCTCGTCCTTAAACTTTCCTTCCTTGATTGCCGATGCCGCCCGCTGGTGGCTTCTCACTGCAAAGTGATCCTGGTCTTCCCGGGTGACATTGAATCGTCTGGCGACTTCTTCAGCCGTTAACCCCATACTCATGTAGATCTCCGGCATATTTTCCATCAAATACGGATTGGGAGCCACCTTATGGCCGACCATGGGAACGAGGCTCATGCTTTCCACGCCACCGGCAATGACCACATCGGCAAATCCGCACATAATTTTCTGTGCAGCATCCGCAATGGTCTGTAGACCCGAGGAGCAAAATCGGTTGACGGTAATCCCCGGTACATTGGTGGGCAGGCCTGCCCGCATGGCTACAATACGTCCCAGATTCATCCCCTGCTCCGCTTCCGGTACGGCATTTCCGATGATCACATCTTCGATTTCCGCAGGATCGAGCTGCGGTACTCTTTTTAACAAATCCTTAATGACAGCGGCTCCCATATCACCGGGATGAACATGGCGGAGTGAGCCTTTTTTGGCTTTCCCCACGGCTGTTCGAGCCGCTGCAACAATCACTGCTTCCCGCATAAATCTCCCTCCTCTGACTTTCTCTTTTCCAAACGGTTTACAGGTCTCATTGTGTTAATTGCGAAGTGGTTTTCCTTTGGCAATCATATGTTGCATACGCTGCTGTGTTTTGGGCTCGCCAAGCAGACTCAGGAAGGCTTCCCGTTCAAGGTCCAGCAGATACTGTTCCGAGACTTCTGTTCCGGCCGGCACATTTCCGCCGGATAGAACAAAGGCCAGTTTATCCGCGATCTTCAGATCATGTTCACTGATCTGTCCACCCCAGTACATGGTCTGGGCGGCCAGTTTCAGGGCAGCACGCCCGGTTTCACCAATCACCTTCACGTTTTTCGGCTGCTGCGGTCTATAATTGTTGTCTGCAAGCGAGAGCACCTGCTGTTTGGCATCATACAGCAGATAATCCTGATTAATGCTGATACGGTCATGGTCACGCAGATAGTTGTATTTCTTCGCCTCCGGTCCACTGGTGGATACTTTCGCCATGGCGATTGTTTCGAAGGCTTTCGCCACAAACGGCTGCAGGTCAACATCCGTCCCCTGCGGCACACCCTCCAGATGGCGGAGCAACATTTCCTTGGTGCCGCCGCCTCCCGGAATCAGGCCAACACCGACTTCCACCAGTCCCATATAGGTTTCCGCCGCAGTCTGTACCCGATCGGCCGGGAAACAGACTTCTACGCCTCCTCCGAGGGTCATGGCGAACGGAGCGGCCACCACCGGTTTCCGGCTGTATTTCACCTTACTCATGATGCCCTGGAACTTTTTGGCGACCATTTCGATCTCAAACCAATTTTCATCCTGGGCTTCCATGAGCATGAACATAATATTGGCACCAACACAAAAGTTTTTCCCCTGATTGCCGATGACCAGTCCCCGATAATTTTGATCGACTTCATCAACGGCATAATCCAGCATTTGCAGGATATCGACCCCGATGGCATTATTGGGGGAATGGAATTCCAGCAGCGCCACATCATCGCCGATGTCAATCAGGCTGGCTCCACTGTTTTTCTTGATGACACGATTCTGTTCCTTCAACCGTGCCAGATCGATGATCTCCGGTTTTTCTTCAAGGTCTTTATACGCGCCGCCCACAAAGAAACGGCGGGCACCCTCTTCTTTCTGGTAAAATGTTTTCTTGCCCGAAGCCAGCAGTTCTTCTACCAGCGGCGGAATCTTCTCTCCCTCTTCTTTCATGCGGGCCACCGATTTTTCCACGCCGATGGCATCCCAGATTTCAAAGGGGCCCAGTTCCCAGCCGAATCCCCACTTCATGGCATTATCGACGGATACAATATCATCGGCAATTTCCGGGATTTTGGCCGCCGAATAAAGCAGGACCTTTTTCATGATGTTCCAGGTCAACTCGCCGGCTTTATCTTTGGCATAGACGATGGACTGCAGTTTCTTGTCCCATCCTTTTGCCGATTTGGCCGCTTCAAGCGAAGGCGCTTTCAACTTCTTGCGTGGCACGTATTCCAGCGTATTGTAATCCAGTGTGAGAATCTGTTTGCCTTCCGGTGTTTTTTCTTTTTTATAAAATCCCTGGCCGGTCTTGCTTCCGAGCCATTTGTTTTCCACCATTTTTTCGATGAATGCCGGAATTTCAAAAACCGCTTTCTCTTCCGGGTCATTCACCTGTTCACGCACATTGTTGGCGACATGAACATAGGTGTCCAGTCCCACCACATCCAGGGTGCGGAACGTGGCACTTTTCGGCCGACCGATTGCCGGTCCGGTTGCCGAATCCACTTCATCCACGCGGAGACCCAGGCGCATCATTTCCTGAACGGTCACCTGCAGGCCGTAGATTCCGATCCGATTGGCAATGAAATTGGGCGTGTCTTTACAGAGAACTGTTCCTTTCCCCAGTTTCTTCTCCCCAAACTCCAGCATAAATTGCGTAATCTCCGGCAGGGTATCATCAGATGGTATAATTTCAAGCAGTTTGAGATAACGAGGCGGGTTAAAGAAGTGCGTGCCGAGAAAATGCTTCCTGAAATCTTCAGAACGTCCTTCTGCCATGGCATTGATGGAAACGCCGGATGTATTGGAACTGACGATGGTCCCCGGCTTCCGATGCTCATCGACCATCTCAAATACTTTCTTCTTGATATCCAGATTTTCGACGACCACTTCTATGATCCAGTCGGCATCCCCCAGTTTGTCCCGATCATCTTCAAAGTTTCCGACAGAAATCAGGTTCAGATTGCTTTTTTCATAGAGAGGGGCCGGTTTTTCCTTTAAAAGTCTGGCTTTTCCGTTAGCCGCAATCCGATTGCGGACCTCGGGACTTTCAAGCGTTAAACCTTTCTTTTTTTCTTCTTCCGTTAATTCTTTCGGTACGATATCCAGCATGGTGACAGGTACTCCTACATTTGCCAGATGTGCAGCGATCCCGGCTCCCATCACACCGGAACCCAGTACGACTGCCTTTTTAATGCTTCTTTCCATGACATTACCTCCTTTTTCTCAATCTATGAGCATTTCTGGACAAATAGTAGATCCAAATGACTTGAATGAATACTCATTCATTTTCACTTACTTCTATGATAAAAGAAAAAATGAAGAACATCAATGATTATTTAGAAGATTAATACAACTTCATTCGGACGTGCTTCTCCGCTGGCCTGGATAAATCCCTCTTCCTGTGCGATGTGCTGTCGCGCTGTCTGTTCATCCCAGAGCCACTCATCCTGCTGAAATTGGGTCAGGTGTGCCTGAAGCGCCTGAATCTTGATGTCCCATGTTTCTGAAATATCCACCCGGGTAATACGGTCGGAGCCAATTCCTAACCGGGAAGGGTTATATATCTCATGGGCGAGAACCGGATAGTAAAGCCGATGTACTCGATGAGGTTTTCCCACTTCTGCTTCAGAATAGGCTTCCGGATCTCCGGCGGCGCGAAAAGCGGCTGTTGCACAGCGGTGAATCGCCCTGTGATCGGCATGATAGGCAAACCCGCCTGCACCACCGAACGTGATCATAATCTGCGGACGGATGAGTCTGATGGCCTGTACCAGACGTCTGGTCAGCGGTTCCGGTTCATAGCGCTCCACGCCCTTATCCGGTAGATCCAGGAACAGCAGATCACCAATGCCGAGGATGTTGCAGGCGTTTCGCAGTTCCTGCTCCCTTACTCGCGGGAGTTCTTTTCGCGTTGTAAAAGGGGGATGTCCCATTCGCCGCCCTGCTTCTCCCCGGGTGGCACAGATCAGGGTAATCTCGGCCCCCTGACGGGCATATTTGGCCAGTGTGCCGCCACAGGCATAGGTCTCATCATCGGGATGGGCAAATACGGCCAGAATACGTGGTTTGGATTCCATCTTTTTCATAACTCCTTCTATGCAATAAATGTCTTCCTCTACCCTATGTTCATTGTAATGCATTTGCACTTTCAGGAAAATCAAAAAGGACAGAGAATTCCATCGATTTTGTCTTGACATTTTTATTTATCATTGTGCATAATAATGTAAACATGATCGAAAACTGTACGCTTAAAACGTCAGGATGGGGAATAGTAAGAGAGAACTAAGCGTTTCAGAGAGCAGAGCCCACCGGCTGAAAGGCTCTGCCGCGATAGCTTTCTGAACCCGCCCCGGAACGGACAGGGACTAACCTGTACGGGAGCCAGCCCGTTATTCATGGCTCGAGCGGATCTTTCCTTCTTTACCAGTCCGGAATTCGGAAAGATCTATAAAGGTGGTACCGCGGAAGTCAACCCTTTCGTCCTTTATTTCAGGATGAAAGGGTTTTTTCATCGTTACGGGGTTGCTGACGTCTCTCGATACACAACATCGACAGTGAAAGGAGGGGGCAACATGACAACTCAAAAAAAGCGAATCGTCGTTAAAATCGGCAGCAGTTCCCTGACAAATGAACGGGGCGGTCTCTCCCATACCCGATTACAACACTATGTCCGGGCACTGGCCGCTATAAAACAGCAAGGGCATGAGGTCATTCTCGTATCATCCGGAGCCGTGGCAGCCGGATTCAGAAGTCTCGGTTTTCCCCATCGTCCCGATACACTCGAAGGCAAACAGGCGGCAGCCGCTGTCGGTCAGGGGTTATTGATCCAGGCCTACGCCGAAGCATTCGGAAAATTCGGGATGATCACCGCTCAGGTTCTATTGACCCGGACTGATTTTTCAGATCGCGATCGTTACCGAAACGCCTACAACACCCTTTCTTTTCTATTGAAAAAAGGGGTTGTCCCGATTATTAACGAGAATGACACCGTGTCGATCAACGAGCTGACCTTCGGCGACAATGACATGCTGTCCGCTCTGGTAGCCGGACTGTTGCAAAGCGATTATCTGATTATTTTTACAGACACGGACGGCATTTATGATGCGGATCCGCGACGCAATCCGGACGCTCACCGGATCCCCCATATCGATAAAATCACACCGGACATTGAAGCAATGGCGACCGATTCTGGTTCGCAGGTGGGGACCGGCGGCATGAAATCGAAAATCATGGCGGCCAAGACGGCCCTGATGCTCGGGGTACCGGTGTTCATCGGGAAAAGTGACGAAGACCCGGACCTGCTCCATATTCTGGACGGACGGGGAAACGGTACCTATCTCGGCGAGGATACACCTTCTCCCGTGAAAACCCGCAAACAGTGGATCGCCTTTCATTCCGAGACGCACGGTGAGATTCGGATTGACGAAGGAGCGGCAAGGGCCATTCTCGAAGACGGCAAAAGCCTGTTGCCCGCCGGCGTCACCGGCGTAACCGGTACATTCAAACCGGGCCAGGTAGTCAAGGTGGTCGGCCCGGGAGGCAATGTGATCGGCAAAGGACAGATTAACTACAGCCATATCCAGCTGGACTCCGTGAAAGGACTGCCGGGTTATCTGGCCAAACAAAAATCGCAATCCGACAAAGAAGAAGTGATACATCGGGATGACTGGGTCGCTTTAAACGAAATAAAAAGGGGGATGAATCTACATGTCTGACTTGATCCAGAAAGCTGAACTGGCAAAAAGCGGTGTCCGCGAACTGGCTTCGCAAACGGAAGAAAGCAAAAACCAGGCGCTTTATACCATAGCTGATGCCCTTGTAAAGAATCGGAAATTTATTTTGCAGGAAAATGAAAAAGATGTCGCCGCCGCCCGTGAAAGAGGCGAATCCGATGCGCTCATCGACCGGCTGACCCTGACTGAAAAAAGAATTGAGGATATGGCAGAAGGCATCCGGCAGGTAGTGGAACTTCCGGATCCGGTAGGCGAAGTGCTGGAAGAATGGGAACGTCCCAACGGCCTGAACATCAAGAAAGTTCGTGTCCCGCTGGGTGTCATCGGCATGATTTACGAAGCTCGCCCCAATGTAACCGTGGATGCCACCAGCCTCTGTTTAAAAACAGGAAATGCCGTCCTGTTGAGGGGCAGCTCATCCGCGATTCAATCCAACCGGGCCATTGTACGGGTTATCCATGAGGCCCTGCGGGAAACGCCTTTACCGGAAACCGCCGTCCAGCTGGTGGAAGACACCAGCCGAGAGACAGCCGGTAAAATGTTAAAATTGAATGACTATCTCGATGTTCTGATTCCGCGTGGGGGTGCAGGGCTGATCCAGTCCGTTGTGCAAAATGCTTCTGTCCCGGTCCTCGAAACCGGGGTGGGAAATTGCCACATATACATTGATGAATCCGCCGATGCAGAGAAAGCTATTAACATCGCCTACAATGCCAAAACCGATCGTCCCGCCGTCTGCAACGCTGCCGAATCCCTGCTGGTTCAGCGTGACTGGGCAGAGAAACATCTGTCCGGGCTTGTTGAAAAATTGCAGAATGCCGGCGTGGAGATCAGGGCGTGTGAACGGGCCAGGCAGCTGATACCCGGATTGAAAGCGGCTGTGGAAGAAGACTGGGGTACAGAATACCTGGATTTAATCATTTCTCTGAAACTGGTTGATGATGTCGAGGAAGCGGTCGCACATATCAACCGCTACGGTACACACCATTCGGAATCCATTGTCACGGAATCGCAGGGGAATGCGGCTTACTTTCAGCAGCAGGTGGATGCCGCCGCTGTCTATCATAATGCGTCAACCCGTTTTACAGACGGATTTGAATTCGGGTTCGGCGCAGAGATCGGCATCAGCACCCAGAAACTGCATGCCAGAGGACCAATGGGCCTGCCTGCGCTGACTTCTTATAAATATGTGATTAACGGAAACGGCCAGGTGCGTTAGAATGAGACGGGAGTGGATAACATGTTAGAGAACCAGAAAATCTGTTTTGTCGGTGCCGGTTCCATGGCGGAAGCCATTATCTCCGGTTTGATCAGCCGGAAAACAGTCAAACCGGAACAGATTATGATGACTAACCGTTCGGATGATGAGCGCCTCCAGATGCTTCACAACCGGTACGGGGTCCAAACGGAAAAAAATAAACGCAACGCTATCGACAGTTGTGATCTGATCATCCTGGCCATGAAACCGAAGGATGTGAAGGATGCCCTGTCCGACATCGGGGATCTCGTTCGCCCGGACCAGCTGGTTATCTCCGTTCTGGCGGGTATCTCCATCGATTTTATACAAAAACATTTGTCCGGAAACATTCCCATTATCCGGTCCATGCCCAACACCTCTTCCCAGGTCGGCATGTCCGCCACCGGGATGGCAGCAGGGGCGTATGCCACTTCCCAACATATCGAACAGGCGAAAAAAATCTTTGCAGCGATCGGTTCGGTCTGCCTGGTCGAGGAAAAAGACCTTGATACTGTTACCGGGTTGTCCGGCAGTGGACCGGCATACATTTACTACCTGGTAGAGGCGATGGAAGAAGCGGCACAAAAAGAAGGACTGTCCCCTGAAACGGCCAGAGCCCTGACTGTTCAAACCCTGCTGGGAGCGGCTCATATGCTTCAGTCCTCCGATGAAGAGCCGGCAACGCTGCGGGAAAAAGTAACCAGTCCCGGCGGCACAACCATGGCCGGACTGGAAACACTGGATGCTTTCCGTTTTCAGGAGGCGATCATCGCGGCAATCCGTCGGGCAGCGGAACGTTCCCGGGAACTGGGTGAATTAGCTGAGGGAAAGGTAAAATTGAAATAAACAATTGCCATACGCAGTAGAAAGGATCGATGACATGGATATGGATGTGTATGCCCTGTATGGCCCGAGTGGTACCGGAAAAAGTTCAATTGCGCTTCAGGTCGCCTATGAGTACGAGATTCCGGCAATCATCGACGACGGGCTACTTATATATAATGGACGGAAGATTGCCGGCTCTTCAGCCAAGTATGAGAAAACGCGAATCCAGGCCGTCAAACGGGCCATTTTCATAGATCCGCAACATGCTGAAGAAATCAAAAAAGCTCTCAGGGAAAATCAGATTACCCGTCTGCTCATTCTCGGCACGTCACGCAAGATGATCAGACGGATCACCGAATCGCTGGAACTGCCATCCGTTACCGAATATATCTCCATCACAGACGTCAGGGATACCGGCGACATTAAAGCCGCCCTGTACAGTCGGGAAACAGAAGGGAAACATGTGATTCCCATTCCCCGCATTCAGGTTGAAAGGCACCTGCTTCGTCGCCTGATGGACAGTGTGGAAAACATATTGACGGGCAAAAATGGGGATGCCAATCCGGTGGGTGAGCGAACCATCGTGATGCCGCGCTTTCACAGAGGCCGTATTTTGATTCATGAGAACACTTTGAAAAAAATTGTACTCTATGCCTGCCGCGACCTGACCCCGTACGTCCGTTTTCAAAAGATAAAAGTGGAGACCGGGTCTTCCCCCTACGCCCAACTGCATATCGGCATCATCCATGAAAAAGAGACCTCCCTGCTCAAACAGGCGGAACAGATTCAACAGCGCGTGTTTGATACCATTGATCAACATTTGAATCTGGAAATACGGGATATCCGAATTTCGATCGATAAAATTTTTCCGAAAACGTGATATAAATCTCTCCTTTTCACACATACTAAATGACAGAAAAAAGTGAAAAGGAGACATGCTTATGCAACAACAAATGACAGGACAGCAAACGCAACAGCCCGTCATTCCCCAGCCTCCACAGGTCATTACCACCAAGGACTACCTGTATCTGAAAGATGGAATGTCCTGGCTTCTGGACGCCATGAAAAAGTGTCATCATTTTGCCCAGGAAGCGACTAATCCTGAGGTGAAACAGGCCCTGGATAAAGCGGGAAAAACCCACCAGCGCCATTACCAGATGCTGTTAAAACATCTCCAGAATAACAATACGCAGGAAATGGCCAACGTGCAGCAACAGATGACGCAATAAAAAGGAGGAGTATCCCGATGCCGAACATGCAAACCCAGAACCCCAATCAAATTTCCAACCCGAAAGATAAAAGCATTGAACAACCTTCCATGGGCAAGCAAAAAACCCCGGAGATGAACGACCGTGATCGGATTAACGACGCACTGGTGACGGAAAAATATTTGACGGACAGTTTCAATACGGCAGCTCGTGAAGCCAGCCACGAGGCCCTGCATCGTGATTATATGACGATTTTGAATGAAACTCATCAACTGCAGTATGAGATGTACCTGCTGATGTTTCGAAAAGGGGCTTACAAACTGGAAGCCGAGCAACAACAGCATCTTGATCAAGCCTATCAGCAGTTCAGCGGTTACGCCTCCCAATTTCCCTATTCAACGACTCAGATACAGTAAAACAGCCTATCTTGTCAGAGCCGGATGAACACAAAACACCTCCGTTTTCGATCCAAAGATCGACGGAGGTGTTTTTTTCAGCTGCTTGAATCTTCAGGAATACGGACGAATTCTTTAATCCTCGACACCAGTTCCGGCAATCGTACCGGTTTGGTAATATATCCGTCACATCCGGCTGCCAGGGCTTTCTCAATGTCATCTGCAGAAGACAGAGCTGAAAAAGCCACCACCGGGATGTGATGGAATTCCGGATGTTGCTTTAATTCTTTGACAATGTCCAGGCCATTTTGTTCCGGCATTAAGATATCCATCAGGATAAGTGACGGACGAATCTGGTTCAGTTTTGACATGACCTCGCTGCCCTGGTGCACACAGATTGTTCTGAACCCTTCCCATTCCAGGTACTGTTTAAACAGTTTTCCATTGTCACAATGGTCTTCAACCAGAAAGATTGTCGGAGAATCCATCATGTCCTCCCCAGTCTCATGATATGGTTAGAGTCAGGGAGTCGGCACACACACTGTTTTGTTATAAAATAAAAGAAAGAGGACCCTAATCCTTTTTCTGGTTTAGATGTTTGTTTTGCTGGCGGCGAATTTTCTCCTTGTTTTCCTGATTCAAACGCTGTATTTGTTCGAAGATTTCCCTGATTTGCGCCTTGGCTTCCGGGTGATCTGCCGTCCAGTGATGAACAAGGGGTGGCATAACTTTCAACATGTGACTGTAGAGAGACCAGGTGACCACTTTTTCCACCATTTCATCACTGGCTTCTCCAGTAAGAAGTTCTGTGAATTTGTAGATCAGATCGTCCAGTTCAGGTATATTTTCATTTGCATGCTTCACATTCCATCCTCGCTTTCTCCAGAAACTTGCTGTATACTTTTATTCATTATTTCACTTAAAATTGATTGTTGCAATGGAACGATGTGTTGTCCAACAGGAGGGATTAAGATTGGCGTCAAAAAGATACAGCGAAATGTCTGAAGAAGAACTGTTGTCCGAAATGGATAAGCTGGCCCGGGAAGCTGAAGAAGCCCAAAAGAACGGTAATCACACCCTGCTTCCCATTCTGGAACAAAAATATTATATGGCCCGCTCTTATTACACGGATCCCAAAACGATCCGCGAGAATGAGACCTACCAGGTCGAAGGGTATGAGGAATCTTTTACGGTTGAATATCTCAATGGTGTGATGGCCTGGGGAAGATTCCCCTCCTCCACCGAATTGACAGCCATCCCCATCGGCAGGCTCATTCCCCCGCCGGTATGTTCCAGAAGGCAGTAAGCGATGCAAAATAAACTTTGATGTCTCGAAGCTGTTAAAACATAATAGAAATCGGCTTCTTCCATGGGGAGAGGAAGCCGATTTTGTATATCAGAGAAGTCGCTGATCTTTACCAGCGATAGAGCGGCAACAGTTATGAATGTATGACAGGATTACGGTCTTCTATGTCTTATACCGCAACGGATGCCATTTGCTTTACAATCCGCCCTTTGCGGAACTGTCTGTCAAACACTTCTTTCTCCATGACGAAACCTTCCTGGGTACCCTTAAAACGGCAGATGAAAAATAAACGATCCGCCTCTTCCACCTGAAAATGTTCTCTTTCATCACAGAAGCAATAGGTTTCTCCAATATAGTGTTGCATAACAATGTGCCCTCCCACTCCCTTAATGTTACCTGTATTATAACAGAATCGTTTTACAACAGCAACCCCATTTTTAAAATTATTATATAACAGGTTTGTTTTTTAATTGGATAACATTATACGGTCTGTTAAACTGGGGATAGGAGGGGAAGTTGTGATGCCACTGGAACAGGAAGTACCTGAATTGTTAATGACGGGTTTTATTGTGGTTATTTCGATTGTGGCCGTATCAACGATTCGGTTGTGGGCAAAAAACAAGCAGAACGGAACAGCATATCTGCTGGTTTTGTTTCACCTGTTTCTGTTATCCATTTCATTTTATTTCATTATGAATGTCGTTACACCTGAACTGGATTACAACCATCCGATGGCTTCGGAAGAAAATTCACTGCAGGTGGGATATGCCGGGGTGTTTTGGGCATTAAGCATGATGAGTCTGCTGGCTGCCATTTTTAGATTTACAAAGCTGACAAAAAAATAACTTTCCGTGCGTTGTTTTGTATCATCATTTGGCCAAAATGTTAATTAAAAACCCGGATCCTGAAGATCCGGGTGTCACATCTTATTTTGCTTTTTTCACCGGAGGTAGAATCCGCTTTTTATTAAGCGTTCGCTGTACCTCCCAGGTAGAGGGGTCATCCGGGTCAAACTGTTCCAGGTAATCGACCACTTCCCGGGTCACCGGTGTGGGCGTTGAAGCACCGGCTGTCACCGCTACCTTTTTAACCCCTTTCAACCAGTCCGTCTTGATTTCCGAAACATCTGCCACACGATAAGCTTTCACGCCGGCAATTTCTTCGCCGACCTGGGCCAGCCGGTTGGAATTGTTACTGCGGGGATCTCCCACGACAATCAGCAGATCCGCTTCGCCGGCCTGCTCCGCAACTGCTTCCTGGCGTTGCTGGGTGGCCAGACATATTTCATTGTGCACTTCGGCCGTCGGGAATTTGGCGAGAATATAATTGACCAGATTTTTCACATCCCACTGACTCATCGTGGTCTGGTTGGTCACCAGAATTTTATCATGGGAAATGGAAAGCTGGTCGACATCCCGTTCATTTTCAACCAGGTGAACATGTTCCGGCGCCACACCGACAGCTCCTTCCGGTTCGGGATGTTTCTTTTTCCCGACATAAATGACTTCATAACCCTCGGCCACTTTTTCCCGAATCAGATCATGGGTCCGCGTGACATCGGGACAGGTGGCATCCACAATGGACAGCCCTTTTTCCCGGGCTTTCCGGCGAACTTCCGGTGAAACACCATGGGCAGTAAAAATGACGGTTCCATGGTCGATCTCATCCAGCAGTTCCAGGCGATTTTCACCGTCCAGCGTGATAATTTCCTGTTCTTCAAAAGCATCCGTGACATATTTGTTGTGTACAATCATTCCCAGAATATAAATCGGACGCGGCAGATCCAGGTTGCGTGCCGTTTGTTGCGCAAGGACCATGGCATCCACAACCCCGTAACAATAACCGCGCGGGGAAATCTTGATTACGTCCACAATCGTCGTCCCCCTTCACTCATGTTCTTCTGTATTATACCTTTTTGAGGGGGAGAATGAAAAGCAATAAACGGTTACCGCTCCTGTTCCCGCCCGGCTTCCCGTTCCGGACCAACCTGAGGATCATCCGGCGAGGCTGGATGCGGGGTGGTTTCCCCGATTTCCGGCCGGTTCACTTCTGTGATTTCCGGGATATCCATGTCAGGAAACTGGTTTTGATCTCGTTTCATTTGAAATCAACCTCCTTTGTTTCCTTAGGATATACCGTGAGACGGCTTCTTTTCCCCCTCATTTTTTTCCAGTCGAAGACGGGTCCACAGGAAGATCGAGCATGTTCCATTCCCTTAATTCCAGGGTTCTTGCTCCTTCGACAATCACCGGATCGTTCTCCGCCAGTTTCTTTGCCGTTTCGATATCCGGTGCTTCATAGACCACCATACCGCCCTTTCCATCTGTAAAAGGGCCGGCCATCAATATTTTTCCTTCTTCATAGAGCCGATTCACATAATCCAGGTGAGCAGGCCGCACCTGCCGGTTTTTTTCCGCATCAACAATATGTAGAAAAGCCACGTATTTCATAGAAAATTCCCCCTGTTCTGCTGGCAAAATGAAAAAAGCCGCCCTTTTTTGAGCGACTGAGAGAAACGCACGTTATCCCTGTGCGCCACTTGAAAACATTTCGTACAAAATGATGATATCAATAACAGCAAAAACGATAAAAGAGATCAAGGTGAACGCTGCACCAAATTTATTCTGTTCCCTAAATTGACGAACTGTTGAATACAGAAGTACGATCGTAATCAAAAACATAATGACTTCCATCATGGTCATCCACATCCCCTTATTTCGATTTATCTTCTAATATCATAATTCATTTTTTAAATCGGGTAAAGCACCTACTTTTAATATGTACAAAAACGTTCAAAATTTTTCATTTTTGTTTAAGAAGATGGGGTTCTCATCACATGATGCGGGACATAAATCCCGGTAAAAAGGGCTGAAAATGTGATGGCAAGACTCAGGGCAAACACGAACATAAAGCTGGCTTGCAGTGTGAAAAGTCCGGAAGTCATATTCATCACACCCCCCACCAGCGAAACGCCCAGGGTGGCTCCCACATTCCGGAAAAACATTTGAATGGATGTCGAAATTCCTCGCTCCCTCGGCTCGACCGCTTCCTGTACGGAAATGGTGAAAGTGGTCATCCCGAGACCAAATCCCATCCCCATCACAAACAGAGCTCCGATCAAAATCGGATAGGTCATGCGGGACGCAAACAGAAGCAGGATCAGACCGCCTGCCACCAGCAGGGAAATGCCGCTTAAAATCGACTTTTTATAGCCATAACGGATAATCATTTTTCCGGAAAGAACGGCAAGTATATTCCATCCCAGCACTTGTCCCATCAGGACCAGTCCGCTTTCCAGAGGATCATAGCCCATCACCTGCTGGGCAAAAAGGGGTACGAAGCTGGGAACGGCAAACAATCCCATCGATACCAGAAAGGCCGTGATATTGACCCATTTTAACATGGGATTACGGAAGAAATCGACTCGAATCAGGGGATGGGACTTGTTCCGTTCAATCTGCAAAAATAACCGGAACGTAAGACCGCTCATCAGGAGGAGGAGAGGAACCAGCCAGAGATATGGCACAATGGTGGTAAACAGGAACAGCAAAATGGAGATAGATAACGTCAGCGCGCCGGTGTAATCAATTTTCTGACGGGAAGGCTCCACCTGCTCGTTAAATAAAAGAAAACCGGCCATGGCAAGCAATCCAATCGGCACGTTCATCCAGAAAATCCAGCTCCAGTGCCAGTTTTCGATAATCCATCCCCCCACGACAGGGCCGGCAATCCCGGAAATCGCCCACATGCTGCTGAACAGACCCTGAATTCTTCCCCGTTTTTCAACGCTGTAAAGGTCGCCTGCGATGGTTACCGTCAATGGGATCACCCCGCCGGCGCCAAGCCCCTGCACAGCACGGTAGATCACCAGTTCCACCATCGACGATGATATTCCGCACAGGGCCGACCCCCCGATAAACAGCAATAGAGCCAGGGAAAATATTCTTTTACGGCCGTACATATCCGCCAGTTTTCCAAATATGGGAACGGTCACGGTACTGGCCAGCATATACGCTGAAAAGACCCAGCTATAGAGTTGGAAGTCCCCCAGTATTTCCTGAATGTCCGGCATCGCCGTGGACATGACCATGGTATCCAGAGCAGCCAGAAGCATCCCCAGTGTAATGCTGACCACGATCACAATTCTTCTCCAGCCTGTGTTGACCTGTTCCGAGTGACTCATATGCTATCCCTTTCTTCCTGTTATCCTGACCACTTCTGTTTTCTCAAAAAACAGCTATTTTTCCATGCCTTCTTTAACAGGTCCAGTCCAGCCCAGCATGCCGCCTGAAAAATTGGCGACCCGCTCAAAGCCATTCTCTTTCAGGAATAGACACACCTTTTGACTCCGGTTGCCGCTGCGGCAGACAAATATATATTCTTTTTCCCGGTCAAGTTGATTCATTTCCCGGGGAATTTGATCCATGGGAATCCACTCAATACCGGGAATGTGCCCGGCTACAAATTCCTCAGGCGTCCGTACATCGACGAGGGTGACATGTTCACCGCCGTTTTCATAAATCTTCAATAATTCTTCGGGATTTACCTGCCTGATCCCTTCTTTTTCCTGACTCATTCTGAACCCTCCCTTTTATTTGTCAAAACGGAACAGATCGCTGGACAGATAGCGTTCTCCGGTATCCGGTGCAATGCAGATGACATTTTTGCCGGATCCCAGTTTGCGGGCCAATTTCAGACCGGCGAAAACCGTTGCCCCCGATGACGGGCCGACTAGAATGCCTTCCAGTCTGGCCAGATCACGAGCCGTCTGGTAGGCTTCATCATCCTTGACCCGGATGATCTCATCATAGACTTCCGTATTGAGTGTGTCCGGGATAAAACCCGGGCTGGTCCCTACCAGTTTGTGCCTTCCCGGTTTTCCTCCGGACAGGACCGGGGAACCCTCCGGTTCAACCACGGCAATGTAAAGATCGGGATATGCTTGTTTCAGCACTTCTCCCGTGCCGGTGATCGTTCCCCCGGTCCCGGCCGATGCCACGAAGGCTTCCAGATGACCGCCGATTTCTTTGACCTGTTCGATCACTTCTCTGGCCGTCGTATGACGGTGTACATCCGGATTGGCCGGATTCTCAAATTGCTGGGGAATAAAGCTGTCGGGAATTTCGCGGTGTAATGCTTCGGCCTTTCTTATGGCACCGGGCATTTTCTCTTCACTGGGGGTCAAAACAACTTCCGCTCCGTATGCCTTTAACAGATTGATTCGCTCACGGGTACTGTTGTCCGGCATTACCAGGATGGCCCGGTAACCACGGGCAGCAGCATTCATCGCCAGCCCGATCCCGGTATTGCCGGATGTCGGTTCGATGATCGTCGCGCCCGGTTTCAACAGGCCGGCCTTTTCTGCCGCGATAATCATATTGTAAGCGGCCCGGTCTTTCACACTGCGGCTGGGATTGAAATATTCCAGTTTGACATAAACATCAGCATCATTTTGACCGGTTAACCGATTGATTTTGACCAGCGGGGTTTCCCCGATCAAGTCGGAAATGTTTTCCACTACTTTTGCCTCTTTATCGGGCTGATTCATGTCCTCAAAACCTCCCGTACGGGGTTCCATACTCTCCCGTCTTCTATTATTCCAAGTAAACAAATCGGATTTCCTCTTTTATCTTACATGGAAATATGATTCCCTGTAAAGGGCTATGATGATCGAACCGCTTTCACATAGAGTGTGGGTAATTGAAATGCAACAATCCGATCCTGCGGGTCCGTTTGCATACGAAAATAATCTCGAAAACCCCGGGGTGCATCGAGCATGAACCGGGTCAAATCTATTTTCTCCTGTTCAGACAGTTGCATACGGTCACACCAGTCGTCAAACTGTAACTGTTTTTGAAAAACCCGACATGCCACAGGTTCAAAGCCACTTAATTCGATGAGGCGTAACCACTCTGATTTCTTCAGAGCACGATGATGGCCGGGATCCCTTCTTTTCTCCATCTCATTATAGAGACGGTCCCAGTCATCCTGTTCCGGGCTGACGTTATCGATCAACAGAAAACGGCTCCCGGGAGTGAGAACACGATGGGTTTCATGCAAAAAAGACCGTACATCTGTAAAATGATGTGCCGCAACCCGACAGGCCGCCAGATCAAAACTTTCATCCTGGAACGGCATCGATTCCGCATCCCCCTGCGTGAAATCAACATTCTGGATACCATTCCCTTCTATGAAATCACGCGCGGATTCCAGCATGTTCGCAGTCAGATCATAGGCCGTGACCCGATCAAAAAAGGGGGCGAGTGTATGAGCCACATGGCCGCCTCCCGTTGCCACATCAAGCGCACGCTGTCCTCCCGTCCGTTCCACCTCTTTTCTAAGATAATTTAAATCTTCCCCACCGGCATGAACCTGGCTGGTCACATAGGAGCGGGCATTGCGCCCGAAGCGTTCCTGGATTTTCTGTTTGAGTTCATGAGGAGTTCGCTCCAGGAATTCGATTCGATTTCCGAACGGATCATAAAAGGAAAAGCGGGTTACACCGGGAATCGGTTTTTCATCCTGTGTCCGGATCCCGTTTTGCTCCAGATATCTCCGTACGTCTTCAACATTTTCAATTTGAAAAGCAGGATGGCGCTTCGAGGGTGTCACATCCATTGGTTCCACCCCGATATGCAGTTCCACATCACCCGCCTGAAACCACAGACCGCCATTCGGTACCAGTGACTCAGGTTTTGGAATTTCCTGGAACCCCAGAATGCCACCATAAAATTCCCGTGCTTTCGCTTCTTGACCCACCGGTACGCAAATCTGTACATGATCCAATCTCCTGACCTTGATCATAAAAAACTCCTCCTTTTTGTTTCATTAGATGAAACTTATTATCACATAACAAAACATGTGTTTATTTTACCATAACCTGACACCTGACGAAAGACCATCGTCATGTTGAAATAAGCATCAATCGCCCAATTCCTGCAAAATGGTCAACTGTCTTATACACATTTCCCTATAGATACATATTCTGACTAGTGACACAGACACTGAGGAGGGTGAAAATGGGCAAGGAAAACAAACTGAAGTATTATCTTGACAAAGCCAATTTGTATTTTCTGCTGGCCAAAAAATATGAATATGTGGATCCGGCACGACACATTCACTATTATCAGAAACACTTGTATCATGTACAGAAACTGGAGTACTATTATATGAAATATCATGATTCCGGAGATTGGAAGGACAGTATGTACAGCTATGAATCGAATACGTGAATCGTGCTGAACTTGTTTAAAAAAAGAGCCGTTCGATCGCTTTTGATCAAACGGCTCTCATTTTATCTTATCGATGTTGTTGATAATGGTTGGCTTTCGACCAGCTTCTGATTTTCTCAATCTCATCTTTGGTTAACCCCGCTACGTCCCCCGCCTGAACATTGTGGATCAATTGTTCCGGCCTGCTTGCTCCCGGTATGGCCGTCGCAACGGCGGGATGGGCCAGGGTATAACGCAGAGCGGTCTGGGTGATACTTCGGTTGCTGTCCGTCAGACCTTTCAATTTTTCTACAAGTTCCTGGACTTCTTCTGCTGAATAATCCAGATAATCCGCCGCCCCATTATCAAATACCCGTTCTGACAGCAGTCCTTTCGCCACCGGTCCTCGGGCGATCAGGCTGATTCCATTTTGATGGAGCAGCGACAACGTTTCTTCTTCCGGGCGTCGGTCCAGGATGCTGTACTGGGACATGACGCTTACAATATTGGATCTTTTGACATATTCCCGAATCACATTGGGCCGAATGGAAGAAATCCCGTAATAGCGAATCCACCCCTCTTCTTTCAACTCCTCGAAGGCTTCGATGGTTTCATCGATCGGATCGTCGATAGTCCCGCCATGGAGCTGGTAGAGATCGATATAATCGGTCCGGAGCCTTCGCAGACTCTCTTTGACGGCTTCTTTTATGTATGCTTTGGAAGGGTCCCAGTGCCAGCCGTCTTTGTTCTCGTTCCACCGGTTTCCTACTTTGGTTGCCAGTATCACCTGGTCCCGTTTACCCTGCAGGGCTTTCCCGACGATTTCTTCATTTTGCCCGTAATCGTACAGATCAGCCGTATCAAAAAAATTGACCCCCCGATCCAGCGCTTCATGAATGATCCGGGTCGCCTTGTCTTCATCCGTTCCCAGGGTCATACAGCCCAGTCCGATTTCCGTCACATATAAATCCGATTGCCCCAGTTGATTTTTCTTCATCCGCGGCTTCCTCCTTTTGCAATGCATCTATTAAGATGTTATCATTCCCGGCAACATGATGAAAGAGAACGCAACACTTTGCCAGGCCGTGTTCATTGATGGCTGTGAGACCTTCTATCACGAACCTGAGAAAAAGAGAGGGAAACCAAATCAAATTTCATAGTAAATGACGTTTATACCAATAGAAATAAGGGCGATGAATTTCCAAACAGACCCGGACATGATTGATCACCTATCGAAAAATTAATAACAAATGCTTGCAGAAACAACTCTGGATGCTCTGCAAGCATTTAAATCATTTTCTATCATCAGTATATGAGGCTTAAACTTTGCCAGTCCTTCCATTTCAAGATCCGGTAACCCCTGATCAAGAAGACGAACTGGTACGAAAACGCTCCAGAAAGGACTGCAGGCGTTCGCTCTGCGGGTTCTCCAGAATGTCTTTCGGTTTTCCCTGCTCGGCGATCACCCCATTATCGAGAAAGACAACCCGATCGGCGACATCACGGGCGAAATCCATTTCATGAGTTACGAGGATCATCGCCATTTCGCCTTCTTCAGCAATCTCCCGGATCACCTCCAGCACTTCTCCCACCAACTCCGGGTCAAGGGCCGAGGTGACTTCATCAAACAACATCACTTTCGGACGCATAACGAGAGCCCGGGCCATGGCCACCCGTTGTTTCTGTCCACCGGACAACTGCGACGGATAAGCCTCCAGTTTATCAGCCAGCCCGACTTTTTCCAGCATTTCAACGGCACGTTGTTCGGCTTCTTCCTTGTCCATTCCCAGTACATTGATTGGGGCCACGGTACAATTTTTTAAAATGGTCATATGGGGAAACAGATTAAAATGCTGAAACACCATTCCAATTTTTCCGCGCACTTCACGCAGATGTTTTTCATCGGCCGGAACCAGTTTCCCATTGACCTCCTTGTGCCAGAGCGGGTCCCCGTCCACCTCGATGTATCCGGAAGTGGGCTTTTCCAGTGTCATGAGCAGGCGGATAATGGTCGTTTTCCCGGATCCGCTGGGCCCGATCAGGGCAACTTTTTCCGCCGGTGCGATGTTGAGATCAATCCCTTTCAGGACTTCCAGATCCCCGAAAGATTTATGCACATCTTCATATTTAACGATCGGTTCCATTATGATGCTGTCACTTCCTTTCCATTATTAGAGCCGCCCGGTTTTTTATCAAAACGACGGTTCATCTTCTGTTCCAGTTTCTGTACCAGAATCGAGGACGGATAACTGAGCAGCAGGAAGAATAAGGCAACCAGCGTCAACGGTTCCATATATTCATAGAATTTGGCCCCGTATTTTTGAGCTGTCAAAAGCATTCCGCCTACTCCCACCGCCGCCGTGAGCGGTATCTCTTTAAACATGATAATCAGATAATTTCCCAGCATCGGAATGGTCGGAGGAATGGCCTGCGGCAGTATAATTTTGGTCCATTTCTGCCGTGTCGAAAAGTTGAGGGCCGTTGCTGCTTCCCACTGTCCTTTGTCCACTGATTCAATACCGGAGCGATAGATCTCAGAAATATAAGTGCTGAAATGAATCCCCAGTCCAAGAATCGATGTGGTGATCGGATCCAGAGTGACCCCGACGTACGGAACCAGCGGCCATGCATAATAAATAAAGTACAGTTGAACAAGCGGGGGGGTTGTACGAATAAATTCCATAATAAAACTGATCAATCTTTGCAGCGGTTTGATCCTGACCCGTCTGATGAACGTCCAGACCAGTCCGAATACGAGTGCGAACGCATAACAGGCGATGGTCATACCAAGCGTGATCCACATCGCTTTAAAAATGAGGGGAAAAGCATCGATAACAGTGGACCAATCCCATTCTCTGATCATATTCATTCACGCGCCACCCCCTTCGAGGACATCCGTTCAAGCCAGCGTGTCAGTGCAATAAGCGGTAATGCAATCAGGAAATAGACGATCAACAGAATGACAAATACCTCAATTGACTGAGGAATATTTGAAGCGCGATAAACCATGGCCTGGTACGTAATATCGGTCAGGCCGATCAGGGAAACCAGTGATGTCGCCTTAACCATTTGAATCAGATAATTCCCGAATTCCGGCAACATCATCCGTAACGCCTGCGGAAGAATGACCAGCCTCATACGCTGCCAGTTACTCATGTTCAATGCAATAGACGCTTCCGTTTGCCCTTTGGGAACCGCCAGAATTGATCCCCTTACGATTTCGGACATATAAGCCCCATAATTCAGTCCGATTGCCAGGGTTCCGGCCCAAAAATTGGGAAGCGGGAGGACATAATAAAACCAGAATAATTGTACAATCAGCGAAGTACCACGAAAAAACTCTACATAGATCATGGTAAATCTGCGAATAAACGAAAACCTGGAAATCCGACCGAATCCCGCAACAAAAGCGATGATATATCCGATGATGGCGGATACGATCAGAATCGAGATAGTATAATATAATCCCCTGGATAAGACAGAAAGTATATCTAAATATCCACTAATCGCCAATCACCCTTTCGATGAAATAACAGGCACCCTGAGGCGGGTGCCTGAAATCTGTTTAGAGTCTCTCACCCTTATTCCTGGCAAAGTTGTTCAGTTGTCACACCATCTTCCGGAATATTCTCTTCTCCCCAGAGCGGAAGGTCTTCAAATATATTAGCGATGGTTCCGTTGTCTCTCAGTTCTTTCAACTTTGCATTGTAAGCTTCACGCAGATCATCGTGATCCGGGTGGAAGGCTGTACCTCCATAACTCGGTACACCGGGTACATCGGGCTGTTCAAAATCTGTCACGTATTCCAGTCCGCTGTCTTCACCCATTTCCTGAACGGCTTTTTTAACCGTCATTTCGGTAGCGGTTGTCGCATCCGCACGTCCAGCCTGTACGGCAGAAAGGGTGGCTGCGATATCAGGCGCATTGCTGATTTGATCCTCGCTCACACCGGCCTGTACCAGAAAATCATTCTCGGTTGCACCGGACATAACGATAACTTTAACATCCGGATTGGCAGCAATATCTTCGTAGCTGTGCAAATCCAGCGGATTTCCTTTCTTAACGATCAAACCTTCACCGTATTTCACGGTAGGTTGAGAAAAGTCTACCTGCTTACAGCGTTTGGGGAGGATCGCCATACCTGCCGTGATCGCATCAAATTTCTGCGCTTTTAGACCGGGAATCAGCTGATCCCACTGGGCCAGGTGTCCTTCCACTTTTTCAATTCCCAGTTCGTTAAAAACAGCTTTGGCGATTTCAACCGCAGCCCCTTTCAATTCACCATTTTCTTCATAGGCATACGGTGCTTCGTTTGCAAATCCGACACGGACAACCCCTGCTTCTCTTAGTTCGTCAAGCTTGGACTGGGCCGCTGCTTCCCCTTCGCCGCCTCCTGTTTCGCCGGAAGTTCCTTCTTCTGTTGTCGCATTGTTTCCGCACCCTACAGCAAGCGCAAAGAGAAAAGCTACAAGAATAACCGGTAAAAGTTTTTTCATAAATGTAAAACCCCCTGTTTAATTTTCCTGATAAAAGGTAATTTTTGAAAAAAACCAAAAATTTCAATCCCATCAAACATTCAGACAGAATGTTTGACAAGTGAACCCCCTTTTATCACATGCCTGGCTGTGCCAGATTAAAACAGACAACCTTCTTCTCTGTCATCTCTTCAATCGCATAACGAACGCCTTCGCGACCGACTCCGGACCCTTTTACGCCTCCGAAAGGCATGCTGTCTATCCGGAAGTCGCTACTATCATTAATCATCACCCCCCCAACTTCCAGATCATGAATGGCATGAAAGGCCTGATGAATGTTCCGGGTAAAGATGCCAGCCTGCAGACCGTAATTGACACTGTTTGATTTTTCAATGGCTTCCTGCAAACCCGACACCTTTTCTATGGTAACAACTGGCCCAAATGCCTCTTCCTGGCTTAGTTTACAATGTTCTGGGAGATTCGTCAAAACCGTGGGCATATAAAACGCCCCGTTTCGCTGACCGCCGCAAAGTAGACTGGCACCTTCCTTCACAGCGTCATTGACCCAACTTTCCACCCGTTTCGCTTCTTTTTCATTGATCATCGGTCCCATGTCGGTGTCTTCAGACATTTTGTCCCCGACCCGATATTGGAGGGTTTTTTCTACGAAACGGTCCCGAAATGTTTCGAAAACAGCCTCTTCCACATATATGCGCTGAACCCCCAGACAATTCTGGCCGGCTGCAGAATAAGCGCCGGAAACACTGGCTTCCACAGCCTGATCGAGATCAGCGTCTTCCAGGACAATCACGGGAGAATTGGAACCGAGTTCCATACTCATGCGTTTAGGCCCGGCTTTTCGGCTGATTTCCGTGCCGGCAGCAAGGCCGCCGGTAAATGAAATCTTGCGAATATCCGGATGAGTGACCAGGGCATCCCCAATCTCACTTCCATAACCCGTTACAATGGATAAAACCTCTGGAGGAAGACCGGCCTCTATAAAGGCCTCAACAAGCAAGAGTGCACTAAGCGGTGTGACGGTGGCTGGTTTCACAATGATGGCATTTCCTGATGCGATAGCAGGTCCAACCTTGTGCGCCACGAGATTAAGCGGATCATTAAAAGGGGTAATGGCACTGACTATACCAATGGGGAAATAATAGTAATAACCGATACGTTTATCATTTCCCGGCATTTGATCAAAGGCTATGGTTTCGCCATTGATCCGCCGTGCTTCTTCTGCGCTTACACGCAGAGTCTGAATACAGCGTGCAACTTCCTTCCTTGCTTCTCTGATGGTTTTGCTACCCTCTCGAGCAATGGTCGTTGCGTAAAGCTCTTTTTTGTTTTCAATGATGTCTGCCGTTCGATTGAGGACACTGATGCGCTGATGAACGGGCATTTCTGCCGCGATCCTGACCCCGGAGCGGGCTTTTTCAATCGCTTCAAGCACGTCATCAACCGTTGCGGCCGGTACCGTATCAATGAGACTGTTGTCCTGTGGATCTGTTACTTCTATTATTCTATCACAAGTGACCCATTTTCCTCCAATCAATATTCGGCGAGGCGTCGTTTTGGCCGTCATAATCAGATACCACCTTTCATCCTGGAATCTTCAAAATGTTGAATCTATAGGTGCCCCCGTTCAATGTTGATCAGGTCGATCAGGAGTGAAAATCCGGTCTCGGTCCGCCCGGCACCGGCACCGACAAGTGTTACAGGACCCGCCAGGTCACAGACATAGGTTACGGCATTGGTTGCATCGGTGACACCGGCAAGCGGATCATCGAGGGGGATTTTTACCGGAGATACGCTGGCTCTAACGCCATCCTGTCCTTTTTTGATTTCAGCCAGCAGTTTCCAGCGTTTCCCTTCCTGCCGGGCCTGTTCAATGTCATCCGGCGTCAACCCGGTAATCCCTTTTCGTTCCACTTGATCTCTCGTGAGCGACGCTTTCATGATGACATTGGCCAGAATGACCACTTTGTACAGGGCGTCATAGCCTTCCACATCACTGGTTGGATCCGCTTCCGCATAACCGAGTTCCTGTGCCTTTTTCAATGCTTCATCATAAGTGAGGCCTTCTTCCATTTTGGTCAGGATATAGTTGGTGGTTCCATTTAGAATACCGCGAATTTCCTTGATTTCATTTCCGGCCAGGGAGACCCTCGGGATGCGAAGCGCCGGCGTTCCACTCATGACTGAACCTTCGATTCCCCACTTGACGCCGTTTTTACGTGCCAGTTCAGACAGTTCCGGATAAGCCAGTGCAACCGGGCCTTTGTTGCTGGTCACCACATTTTTTCCGTTTTCAAAAGCGGCCCGGCAGTGATCAATCGCCGGTTGGCCGGTTTTGATATCGGTAAATGTAATTTCCACGATGGTATCGGCATTGCTCTTTTCAATGGTTTCAAAACTGTCCCATCCCCGGATGAGTCCGGGTGTATCCGGATAGCCCTCAAGACTTCCGGTTTCCCGGGTGACCTCGAGCACCTTCCGGATATCCAGTCCGTCCGGATGATAGAGAGAACCTTTCATCATATCTGAAATGGCCACAATTTTCGCTTCAAAACCTTCTTCCTCCCGCAGGGGATCTGCTTTTTCCAGCAGTATTTCCGCCAGTCCCTGACCGACTGTGCCAAATCCGATTAATGCCAGTTTGTGGGCCATGCCAATTCCTCCTTTTATAAAATAGGGGCGCGCGTTAAATCAACGTTATATGAAATACTCACCTGAGAGAAAACGCAGGGCTGTTTCGGCCATAATCGCCGCGCCAACGGGAAGACATTTTTCATCGATATCAAAAACGGGGGTGTGCAGTTCACGCGGCACGTCGTCATTGAAGGCGCAACCGAGAAAGAACATCGCGCCCGGAACAACCTGGGTCATATGTCCGAAGTCTTCTCCGCCGAGTCCGAATGGTTCATTTTTGATATGAAATCCGGGGAACAGATCCTGAATCGTCTGGGTGAGCCATTGATTGATGAGGGGATGATTGTTGAGCGCCGGTTCACCGCGGATGACTTCCACCTGATAGTTTCCGCCCAGGTTCGACACCAGGGCAAACGCATTTTCCACCTGCCGGATCAGAAACTCTCTGACATCCGGTTTGTAACTTCTCAGCGTTCCTTCCAGTTCAACTTCTGTCGGGATCACGTTGCTGGCGGTACCGGCATGAATCTGTGTGATGCTGACAACGGCTTCATCCAGTGGCGAAACCCGGCGGGAGACAATGCCGTTTATGGCCTGCAGGACCGGTCCCAGCATCCAGACCGGATCGGTACCCAGATGGGGATAGGCAGCATGGCCGCCGGTCCCGGTTATTTTGCCCCGAAATACGTCGACGTTGGCCATACTGAATCCGTCATGAACCCGCGCTGTCCCCACCGGATTTTCGGGGTCCATATGCAGGGCCAGAACCGCATCCACATCTTCCAGAACACCGGCCCGGATCATATAGGGAGCGCCACTTAACCCATTTTCATCAGGGGCTTCTTCAGCCGGCTGGAAAATAAATTTCACGGTGCCGGACAACCGTCCTTTATGAAAATAATCAGCCAGTAGATAAGCCGTTCCCAGTAAGATCGAGGTATGGGCATCATGTCCGCAGGCATGCATCACCCCCGGCCTTCTCGAACAGTAGTCGTGATCGGCCTGTTCACAGATCGGCAGGGCGTCCATATCCGCGCGAATGCCGATGACCGGTCCCTTACCGGTAGTCAGGACACCGACGACGCCTGTTCCGGCAATCCCTGTCTGTACTTGCATTCCCGGAATTTGTCGCAGAAGTCGGGCCACCATTTCCGAGGTCTCATATTCCTGAAAGCTGAGTTCCGGATTCTGATGAAGGGTACGACGCCATTCCACCAGCTGATTGGCGATGGTACCCGCTTTCGCCACCATCGATTCTGAATGGACAGACATGATCATCACCTCTTTCTTAATGGGGCGCTCTGGCCTCACAATCAGGCTGTTACAAACATACTCGCGGGTATGTTTGTAACATTAACCTGTAACATGTCACTATTATTGAACCGATGAAGCTTTCAGTGCCGTTTCCAGATGATCGAGAGCCTGCTGCAGGTCGGCAATCAGATCTTCCGTATCTTCAATACCGACAGAATAGCGGATGAGCCCTTCCGGAATTCCCATTGCCGCACGCTCCTGTTCCGTACACTCCACATGGCTGCTGGTACGCGGGGGTGCAGCGATCGTTTCCACGGCACCGAGATTGGCCGCCAGATGGGCATATTGCAGGCGGGGCAGGAATTCCCTTACGGAATCGACGCCACCTTTCAGTGAAAAACTGAGCATACCGCCGAATCCCCGCATTTGCTTCTTCGCAATTTCATGGCCTTCATTGGATTCCAGACCCGGATAATAGACGCCTTCCACCAGCGGATGAGATTCCAGAAAACGGGCGATTTTCATCGCACTCTCATTTTGCTGTTTAATACGAAGGTGCAGGGTTTTCATCCCCCTCAACAACAGATAAGCCGCCATCGGATGAAGGGTGGCACCGTTGATTTCCCGGAAGTGATAGATTTTTTCGATCAGTTCCTTTGACCCGCAGATGATACCGCCCAGCGCATCGGCATGACCGCCGAGGAACTTAGTCGCACTGTGCAGAACCAGATCGGCTCCCAGTTCAAGCGGATTCTGATTCAACGGCGTGGCGAACGTATTGTCCACAATCACCGTGGCTCCCACTTTATGAGCGGCGTCGATCAGGCGCTTCAGATCAATGACTTTCAGCGTCGGATTGGTCGGAGTCTCCAGATAGACCACCTGGCATCCCCTGGCGATTTCCTTTTCCAGTGCTTCATGGTCCGTCGTATCGATCAGACTGACATCCACCTGAAAACGAGGCAGGAACTCCAGAAAAATCTTGTTGGTTCCGCCATAGGTGTCTTTCACCGAGACGACACGGTCTCCGGGAGAAAGCAGCGTGAAAAGGGCATTGCTGATGGCCGCCATTCCTGTTGAAAAGCTGGTGGCTGCTTCAGCCCCTTCCAGAATGCGTACTTTTTCTTCAAACACTTCCACCGTCGGATTGGTATTTCTGCCGTAAATATGTCCTTTTTCTTTACCCAGGGCAACATCGTGCCAGGTATCAATATCGTGATATCCGAAGGATACACTGTGAACCACCGGAACCTGCGTCGCTCCCTGCATGAGGTACTCGTCTTCCCCACCCCAGATCGATTGTGTCCCCATTCTCGCATTCACATGTTTCGGTTTTTGATTGGACATCCGTCTCACTCCTTTTAAGATGTTTGGTCCATGATCTCTCTTTATCTTCAAGCCCGATTTAACGGGATGTTTCGCCTACCTTCATTCCCATTCCGGCTGAGGCCAATTCATGATAAGCAAACAGGGCGATCGCCGTATCCTGAACACCGGTACCGGTCAGATCACAGACGGTAATCTGCCGGTCGTCGGTCCTTCCCGGACGGGAACCGGACGTCAGTTGCCCCAGTTCAACAATGTCATGATCTTTGGAAAGGACGCCGGATGCCAGGCCGTGGTGCAGTTCGCCCAACCGGAAACACTGTTCTTTGTGGTCACAGGCCAGCACATCCACTTCCGGCAATAGCTTCGGATCCAGTTCCTGCTTGTGTTCGGCATCAGATCCCATCGCCGTAATATGCAATCCGGGATGAAGCCATTCCCGCCTGATGATCGGATCCCGGGACGGTGTGGCTGTGACCACCACCTGACTCTGTCGGACCACTTCTTCCGGATTCTCTGCCGGCCGGATATCGGCGCTGATTTTTCCCTCGACCCTGTCGATCAGTTGTTGCGTGCGTTCGCGGGTCCGGCTGTAGATAAGTACGTGGTCAAAATCCCGGACCTGGTCCAGAGCCAGCAGTTGATAACCGGCCTGGGTTCCTGCCCCGATGATGCCCACCGTGTCCACTTTTTTCGGTGCCAGGTACCGGGCGGAAACAGCACCCGCTGCGGCTGTGCGTACATCGGTCAGATACCCGTTATCGAGAAGAACCGCCTGCGGGATACCCGTTTCCGTGCTGATCAATAACATCATGCCATTGCCACTCGGCAGGCCCAGGGAAGGATTATTAAAAAAACCGGAAGAAATCTTGATCGCAAATTTGTCATAGGCCCGGATATAGGCCGTCTTTACATCCACTTCCCCGTTGTTCTCTTCGATGTCCACCCGCATAATCGGAGGCATGACCGCATCTCCGGCAGCCAGTTTTGAGAAAGCATCTTCCACTCTCAATATAGCCGCCTGATTTAACGTGACCACTTTCTGAATCTCCGCTTCCTGAAAGAGAAACATCGGATCACCACCCCTTTCCATGGATTTGTGTCCGTCATGTCCCCGGTTAAAGGCAGCTTACTTGATAAATAACTGCCTGGGAAACTGGGTCATGGTTTCAATCCCGTTTTCCGTAACGCGAAAAGTTTGGCTGATTTCAATGCCGCAGTCGTCGAGCCATACGGCCGGGATCAAGTGAAAGACCATATTGGGCTTTAGCACTGTCTTGTCACCGGGCCGAAGACTGGCGGTACGCTCTCCCCAGTCCGGCGGATAGTTGAGGCCGGTGGAATAGCCGATACGGGATTCTTTTTTAAACCCGCTTTTCTCAATCGATTTTCGCCAGATGGCTTCCACATCCTCACAGGTCATGCCGGGCTTGATCGAGTCCAGCGTTTCGTTCAAACCTTCCAGCACCACTTTCGACAGGTCCTGTTCTTTTTGCGTGGGAGAATTGAGCACGACGGTCCGGGCCATCGGGCAGTGATAGCGTTTATAGCATCCGGCCAGTTCAATGATGACGGAATCTCCGTCCTTATATCTGGAATCGGTCCAGGTCAGATGCGGTGTGCTGGTCTGTTCACCGGAAGGCAGCATCGGAACAATCGCGGGATAGTCGCCTCCGAATTGATCGGTACCGCTGATCTGTGCGTGATAGATATTGGCTACCACATCACATTCCCGGACCCCGACATCGATAGAATCGATTGCTTTCTGCATCGCCAGTTCGGCAAGTACTGCCGCTTTGCGGATGTATTCGATTTCCCGGGGTGACTTGATGATCCGCACCCAGTTGACCAGGACATTGGCATTTTTGAAAGTCGCCTCGGGGAGCCCTTTTCTTAAACTTTCAAGACTCTGGGCTGTAAAATAGAAAGAATCCATCTCCACACCGATGGTTCGGCGGGCCTGACCGATTTCTTTCAGAATCTCAGCCGCGAAGTCCATCGGATGTTTGACGGTGGAATGGACATAATCATCGGCGTAAGGAATGATATGATCGGAGTCCAACCAGGTGGTGTACTCGGCTCCTCTCGCATCCATCCCTCTCCCGATCCAGAAAGGTTGTTCCTCATCCAGGATGACGATGAGCATTTGATGAACATAGAATGACCAGCCGTCATAGCCGGACAAATAATTCATGTTGGCGGGATCTGTGATTAACAAAACGTCAATCCCTTCCGCTGCCATTTTTTGTTTAACATTTCTTAATCTCTCTTGATATTCTGTGATATCAAATGACAACATCACCAACACTCCCTCCCGGGCTTCCTTCGCCGATCTGAAATTTTCAAATAACTACAGAAACCCTATCAGATGAAATATATCCTTCAATACTCTCATCATATGAAACTTTACTTTTAACAGACAACGTTAAAATTGTATGAAGTTTTTAAGATATTTGTAGACAATTTTAATAAAAATTCGTATAATTCAGTCATATCAGTTGACGGAGAGCTTCTTCACATTTTATACTCCAGTCAGAAATAAACGGATGAACAGTCGTCATAAATACAGTTTTATCCTCATATGGAGGCGTTTTCATCTCCACCCCATTTCAGAAAGGAGCTGAGACCATGACGGCATCTCCACCGGCCGACATCACCATTCGGGATATCTGGGAGGCCCGCAGGCGCATTGCTCCTTTTGTCAATGAAACACCACTCATCCCCACCACCGGCCTTAAGGATCACACCCATGCCGATGTCTATCTCAAACTGGAAAACCTTCATCAGATCCGGGCGTTCAAGATCCGGGGAGCGGCCAACAAAATCCTGAGCCTGACCGAGGAACAGAGGCAACGCGGCGTCACCACTTTCTCTACCGGCAATCACGGCCTCGCCGTTTCTTATATCGCGCGGGAACTGGGAATCCGTGCCGTCATTTGTGTGTCCAACCGGGTGGCCCCGGCCAAAATCGAAGCCATCCGCAGCCTGGGTGCTGATATCAAGTTCTGCGGGCAAGGTCAGGATGACGCGGAAAAGGCCTGCTACAATCTGCAGGATAAGGAAGGGTTGACGGTCATCAAACCGTTTGATGATCCCCATGTGATCGCCGGACAGGGGACCATCGGCCTGGAGATTATGGCACAACTGCCCCGCGTCGATACGGTGATCATTCCTCTGTCCGGAGGCGGGCTTCTTGCCGGGATTGCCCTGGCCCTCAAGACCAGTGTGCCCGACATCCGGATTATCGGTGTTTCCATGGAGAAGTCAGCGGTGATGCACGAGAGCCTGAAAGCCGGAAAACCTATCGTGCTTGAGGAGCAGGATACGCTGGCGGACAGCCTGCTGGGAGGAATCGGACTGAACAACCGCTACACCTATCCCATGGTCAAAGCTTATATTGATCAGACCATTCTCCTACCCGAAGATGCCATCGCCGCAGGAATGAATTATATGTTGAAAACGCATAAGATGATTGTAGAAGGAGCTGCCGCTACACCGATCGCCGCTTTTATAAGCGGAAAGGTCAGCGGGGATGTCCGCCAGGCCGTGGGGATCATCACGGGAAGTAATGTCGACCTCGGTGTTTTGTTTGACATTGCCGATTCCCATAACTGAGGTTTAGAGCAAAAAGGGGGAGCAAGTACGATGCAGTTTACCATGCAGGATGTGATCAACCTGGATGTGATGAAACGGGCCCGGGTAAAATCAGCACGCGACAATCTGAAACATCGTCCGGTCAATTCCATTTCCGTCATTGAGATTCCGGTTGAAGATTTTGTACAAAAAAATGAATTTGTATTAAGCACAGCGGTCGGGTGCGGGCATGACCCCGGGATGTTTCAGAACTTCGTCGAAGATGTGATGAACTCCCGGGCCTCGGCACTGGCTGTCGCGACAGGGAGACATATCTTCGAGATTCCGGAACCGGTCATCAACCTGGCGGAACAGGAAGGCTTTCCGATTATCGAAGTCCCATGGGAAGTCCGCTTTGCCGACATTATGCGTGAAGTGCTGGGACGCCTGCAGAACTGGCAACGCTCCGTACTCAAAGAATCGGAGGAAATGCAAAAAGAACTGTTGAGCCTTTTTATCCGGGAAGCGGATCTGTCCGTTTTTGCCCGGGTGCTGAAGCAGAAACTGGGACGCCCGGTCATCGTGATCGACCGGGAAGGCCAGATTAAGGGAACCAGCCCCGGTTCCGAGAAACTGGTCAACAAGTGGAAGGAGCACAGTCTGTTTATGGACCACGCCCTGAACTGGCAACCCCTTCAGACAGATGAAAGACTCCTGTCCAACGTCACCTGGGCCACCACAGGAGAAGACAGCATGATCCGGGCATCCGTCGGATTCGGCAATCGGATTCAGGGGTATCTGGTCTTCTCCATTCCATCTGACATTTTGCCGGAAACCTTCCTGGAAGGGGGAAACGCCAATATCCTGGAGCATGCCGTCACCGCATCCTCCCTGTGGTTTCAGCGGGAAAATGCGGTTCTGGAAACCGAGATGCGGCTGCGGGGGGATTTTGTATGGAGCCTGGCCCGGGGGGACTTTGAATCGTGGGACACCGTGATCTCTCAGGCAAAGTCCCTTCATTACCGGGTTGACCTGCCCTACGTCTGCCTGGTCGGCTATCCGGAAAATCTGACACACCTGTACGGGAAAAGAAAATCGGACCAGCCCTCCTTTGAGCAGTGGCGTGAGAGCATTGTCCGAAACATCGAGGAGCAATTTATTCGCGTTGCAAAAAAACGGAAGATACAGATGATGACCACCTATCAGCAGGAGCATTTCGTGATCTTTCTGGAATACCATCCGGGCCGGATTCAAGAAGACATTGAAAAATACCTGGATCAGACGGAACAGGCCCTGCAAGAAATGCTGCCGGGTATCATTCTATCCTGGGGGATCGGTGAAAATACCGCCGGCGTCAATTCGTTCCATGAGAGTTTCAATGACGCCCGAATCGCCTTAAACATCGGACGGCGGCAAAAAGGGCCCGGTCACCGGAGTACCTATGCCAATACCGGCATATACCGTTCGTTGCAGCAACTGGCCAGCAACCAAGAAATCCGGGAAATTGCCCTGTCCACCATCGGAACCTTGATCGAGCATGACCAGCAAAAAGGACTCGATCTCATCCGGACCCTGGCCACTTATATCCGCCACCAGCGAAACGTCAGCCAGACGGCACGGGCGCTCAATCTGCACCGTCAATCCCTCCTGTACCGCCTGCGCAAAATCGAATCCCTGACCGGTCGCTCCCTGTTGGATCCCGATGATCTCTTTTTGCTCGATCTCAGCATTAAACTGTGGACAACGGGAATGGCGCAGGATCAGGACTCACTCTAGCCGCGCCCCCCGGTTTTCAGTGCTTTTCTCCAGAGATGTTGATAACGGAAGTACGACATCCACGGTGGTGCCTTTCCCTTCCTCGCTGGAGATCTCAATTCTACCGTGATGATCTTCGATAATTTTCTGGCTGATCATCAGTCCCAGACCGGTACCGTCCGCCTTTGTACTGTAAAACGGTTCTCCAAGCCGGGGCAGGTGTTCTTTCTTGATACCCACCCCTTCATCCGTGATCCGGACCCGTAATTCGTCCCCTCTGACAGAGGCATCAATGCTCACTTTTCCACCATCGGGCATCGATTCCAGTGCATTCTTCAACAGATTGATCAACACCTGTTTTAACTGGTTTTTCTCACAATAGACACCGGGTAATCCGGGTTCGATCCGACTGATGATCTGTACATTGTTGAGCACAGCATGGCTTTGAAAAAGGGTGACCACTTCCTCAATCAGCACCTTCATGTCATGCTTCTGAAAATGGACGGCCTGTGGTCGGGCCAATACAAGCAGTTCACTGACGATTTCATTGATTCGGTCCAGTTCAGTCAGGATGATATCAAAATATTGATTTTCTTTTTCAGAATTCATTTGCATGAATTGAATGAACCCGCGAATCGACGTCAACGGATTTCGGATCTCGTGGGCGATTCCCGCCGCCAGTTGCCCGGCCACCGCCAGCCGGTCCGATTTTTTCAACAATTCTTCGGTTTTCTTTTGTTCCGTGATATCCTTGAACAGGCCCACATAATGAATGATATTGCCCTGATCATCATAAATCGCCTTAATACTGATCTCTTCGAGAAAGAGTGTCCCATCCCGGTGGCGGTTCCAGATTTCTCCTTTCCATTTACCTTCTGACATCACTTCCGACCACATTTTCTCATAGAAATTCCGGTCATGTTTGCCGGAGCTTAACACACCGGGATCCTCGCCGATTACTTCCTCTTCCCGGTAGCCGGTAATACGTGTAAACGCCGGATTCACCGACAGTATTTTATTATGTTTATCGGTGATCAGAACGCCTTCTGATATATTGTCATAAACCGTGGCGGAAAAAAGCAACCTCTCCTCCGCCTCTTTCAGGTCACGAATGTCCCGGGCAATCGTCGAATAATAGGCGACGTCTCCCGTGGTGCCCGGATGTGCGATGATCACCTGGGAAACGGGTATTTTCTGGCCATCCCGGTTAAAAAAGACCGTTTCACCTTTCCATACCCCTTTTTGTGCTGCCTCTCCCAGCCCCGTTTTCAGGATGTTTTCCCGCTCTGTTTCAGAAAAAATATATGAAATATCGTTGATAGACAGACCTTCTGAACCGCTTACCCCTAAAAATTCCCGGGCCGCCTTGTTCAGATACAATATCCTGCCACTGGCATCCATGGTCGCCACATAGTCTGATGTCGCTTCCAGAATGGCAATCAACCGCTGTGTCTTTTCTTCTGTCTTTTTTCGAACCGTGATATCCCGAAAGATAAAAATAACGCCGGTCTGTTCCTCCTGATTTTCCCGAATCAGGGTGGCACTGCTCTGAATATAACGTTCCCGGCCTGTCCGATCCCGAATTTTCACCTCGCTGATAAATCCACTCTCATTCACATCTTGCATCACTTTCGAAACAGGATGTTCACCTTCCGTCACTTGAAACACTTTCATAACGGATTGGCCCGAAGCCTCCGGCCAGGTCCAGCCCGTTATTTTCTCCGCATTTCGGTTCATAAAGGTAATTTTCCCGTTCCGATCCGTTATCACAACACCGTCATAGACACTTTTTAATATGGAGGTCAGCCAGTTTTTACTCTTGCTTAATATCTGTTCCGATTTTTGCAGACGCCGAAAAGGCTTCAGCATATTTTCATAGATAACCCCCTGCAATATCAGGGCCGATGCAATCATTTGATAGATATATCCGGTTCCCCGGAATATATCATCCTCTGCAACGGAGTAGATGAAACTGATCTGACTCAGCATCCCGAATAAAACAACGGCAAGCAGATAGCCTCTCTCAAAAGGTCGTGACCCGCGATAACGGTGATACAGAAAAACAGCAGTCACTGAAAGAAGGATGGTCATGACCGATTGTATCGCGGTTTCCCCTGTTTCTATTTGAAACCATGCGTTACCCAGCCCTGCTCCGATCACCCCTCCGGTAAAAACAAGAACGGCCGTCAGATAAATTCGCCGTCTGAACGAATGGGGCTGTAACGGTAACACCGCAACCAGAAGCAGAGCGATCTGGATCAGGAGGAGGCTGGCACTCTCGTAAACAAAATTCTGCCATTCCCGATCCAGTATGGCAAACATCGGAATTCCCTGCCCGGCCAAAAGATTGACCAGATTGATCAACCCTGCCCCCAGGTAGGCACCGGCCAGAATGGACAGGTTTCGATCCGGTTTCTTATGATCACTGTTCCATCCCAGAATAAAAACAAGAAATGAAACAATCACCACATAGTTGCTAAACAAGAGGTGAATCGATCGATGGATACTTTCCGGTACGCGCCACTCAGGTTTAATGAATATCAGAACCAGTTGAATGACAGCCAGAAGAAGTAGAACGGCAAACATACCATTAAACGTCTTGGGAGGGGACTCGTTTTCCTGAATCCCAAGCAGGCGACGGACAACCTCTGAATAATAGCGATTCATGACATCCCACCTCAAAAGAGAAAAAATAGAGCCCCACTGACATGGGGGCTATGAAACGACAAGTTTCCCGGTGTGTTATCCGTCCAGACACTCCATCTGCCCTTCCCTGTCCAGAATCAACTGGCTGAATTGATCAGCCGGAAGGGGATGACTGCAGAAATAACCCTGTATTTCATCACAGTGGTATTCGTTAAGTAAAAGCAGTTGCTCTTCCGTTTCCACACCTTCGGCCACAACTTTGAGCTGAAGACTGTGTGCGAGATTGATCATCGCAGTTACAATCGCCCGGTCATCCTGGTTGGCCGTCACATCCTGTACAAAAGATCTGTCGATTTTCAAGGTATCGATGGGAAACCGTTTCAGATAATTGAGAGAAGAATAGCCGGTTCCAAAATCATCAAGTGCGATTTTAACCCCCATCATTTTTAATTTGTTCAGTGTATTCAGTGTGACATCGGGATTGTTCATCACAATACTCTCGGTGATTTCCAGTTCCAGACAACCGGGATCGAGACCGGTATCCACCAGTACTGACTCGATCATTTCCGCCAGATCCGGCTGTTTAAACTGAAGCATGGATAAATTGACCGCGACCTGCAAATCAGGATAGCCGTCCCGCTGCCATTCCCTGTTTTGCCGGCACGCCTCTCGCAGAACTTTCTCACCCAGAGGGATGATTAACCCCGTCTCTTCCGCCAGTGGAATAAATTTATCCGGCATAAGCAAACCCAGTTCCGGATGATACCAGCGGACCAATGCTTCCATTCCCTTGATTCGGCCGGATTTCAAGTCGACCCGCGGCTGGTAATAAATCTCAAAGTCTCCTTTATCCAGGGATCTTCTCATATGTGATTCCAGGGTCAGTCGTTCCAGACTCGGATCATGGGCAACCGGGGTGAAAAACTGGAAATTGTTACGTCCCTGTTCTTTCGCCCGATACATGGCCGTATCCGCATTCTGTATCAAGGTCTCGAGATTCGTCCCGTCCGACGGATAAATACTGATTCCGATACTGGTTGTAATAAACAGTTCATGGTTTTCCAGGAAAAAAGGCTTTTTCAGGGTTTCAATAATTTTACTCGATAATTCAGCGGCTTCTCCCGTATGTTCGATTTCAGGCAGTAAGATGATAAATTCATCCCCACCCTGACGCGCCACTGTATCTCTTTCCCCCATGCAGCCTGACAGGCGTTCCGCTACGGCCTTCAACAGCTGATCGCCGGTGGAATGACCCAGTGTATCGTTAATCCGTTTAAACCGGTCCAGGTCAAGAAACATAACAGCCAGCTTTTTATTCTGACGCCGAGCGTGAATGATTCCCTGCTTCAGGCGGTCATACAAAAGCACCCGGTTGGGAAGTCCGGTCAAAGTGTCGTGATAGGCCTGATACTGAATCTGATCTTCCAGTTTTTTGCGCAGGGTGATATCTTTCATCACCCCGACATAGTGGGTGATATTGCCGAGTTCATCTTTAACGACACTGATCGTAATCCCTTCCAGATAAATCTCGCCATCTTTGCGCCGGTTCCAGATTTCTCCCTGCCAGCGCCCGGATCGATGTATGGCCGACCACATTTTCTGATAAAATTCGGGCCCGTGACGTCCGGAACTGAGGATTTTCGGTGTTTTCCCCAGCACTTCCGCTTCCATATACCCGGTAATTTCTGTAAATGCCGGATTAACGGATATGATTCGGGTGTCTGCATCGGTGACTACTACACTCTCCGTGATATTCTCCAGCACTTTGCCGGCCAGCAGTTCTTTTTCTTCCGCCTGTTTGATATCACGGATATCCCGGGCAATGGTGGAATAAAACTCCACCTCACCTGATTTGTTTTTATGTGCGATAATGACCTGAGAAACGGGTATCTCTTCCCCCTTATGGGACAGGAACACCGTTTCCCCGCTCCAGACCCCTTCCCGGGCTGCAATCGGAAATCCCTCGCGAAAAATCATGCGGGCCGCCCATTCCGGATGATTGTGATCAAAACTTGAACCGTCCGATTCATCCGTTTCATCGACGCCGAGAAAATCTTTAGCCGCCTGATTTAAATACAGAATGCGCCCCTTTGCATCCGCTGTGACAACAAAGTCCGTGGTAGCTTCCAGAATGGCTACCTGCCGGTTCTGTCTTTCTTCAGATTCTTTCCTTTCAGAAATGTCACGGAATACGATTACCGTCCCCAGGGATTGCCGGTTAAACTTGATCGGGGCAACACTGAGTTGAATGGGGAGGTAGAAACCAAACCGGGTCTTTAAACGGGATTCGATAAATGAGCCCCGTTGTGACTTTTTCTCACACATATTTTCCAGCACCTGACGATCATCCGTTTGAAATATGTCGGTCAGACTCCTTCCCGCACACTCCTTGAGCGCCCATCCGGTCAACCGTTCTGCTGCCGGATTCATAAAGGTGACTCTTCCCTCTGTGTCCGTTGTAATGACGGCATCATAGATACTCGTCAAGGTCGTATTAAACCAGTTCTGGTTACGGCGAAGAACCTGTTCCGAATATTTCATGCGATGCCGGGTTTGCTCAACAAAATCAAGGACCACCGCCCGGTACAAAAATATGAAAGCAATCCCTTTATAGACATGACCGAGAAAAATGTAGGCATCGGTGACGCTGGTATACATGGTAAAACAGAGCTCACTCAATGCCATGAGCGATGTGGCACCCAGCAAATTACCCGCATCATACTCCTGTGGTTTTCGAGAGCGGATCAAGAGAATAACAGTCGCTATTACAAAAATAGACAAGATCAAATACTCCATGCCGATTTTGAACCGTGTCAATCCTTCTCCGGGTATAAATGTGTCGGGAAACAAATCGGGATAGAACGTTCCGATTGTGATCATGGAAAACCCGAATCCGAGACTCAAAAACAGAAACCTGTACCGGGTTATCTCAGACTTAATCGGTTTCCAGGGGAGGACAATCATGGCAAGAAGGGCAAGTCCCGACGTCAATCTGGCGATCAACCAGAAATTGATCGCTTTCTCGGGGTCACTTGGTGTAAAAAAGTCAGGCATCCCCTGATAGGAGAGTGTATGGGCAAAATCCAGCATACCGACAGCAAGAAAGGCCGTCGAGACAAATATCAGATTACTGGCACGATTTTCATTAGAAGCATGCCAGCCCACTGAAAAAACCATGACTGATACGAGAATCGTAAACGTCTCCAGCAACGTATGTAGGGTCAAATAATAGGAGTGGTGAAACCGGAAGTCAGGTTGAAAGATTCGGACAACCAGTAATATAATAAACAGGGTAAAAAACAGGGAAAATATACTTTTCAACGATTTTTTGCTCATCATGCGTTCAAAATCAGCGGATGCTTTTTCCAGTGATTGAAAAGCGAAGCTTTTCCGATCCACATGATCACCACCCGTCTTGATCAATAATATTAGCCGTTTATTAGATAGAAAAACTTAGCAATGCATTCTTTTTTTTCATTCTACAATAATGTTACATGAAATGACAGAAGTTGTCGAAATTTTTTGTGATAAAATGTTCTTTTTTTGAAAATGTGGGTATTCTAGTCGACCTGACTCTTATTCTGGAGGTGCCGAAGAGGGAAGGCCAGACCTTCCTTCTCAAACGATGAACAACAAAACACTTATCACGGTATTAATTGTCTTGATCGCCTTGCTTATCGGTATACGGGGTTTCTGGAATAACCCGATCACCACCGGTCTCGTCGTTGCGCTCGTTGTCATCACCCTTGTACAGGTGATTCGGATGAACCGGAGATAGCCCTTGCGACATTAGTCCTCTAACTTTACCAGCATGGTTCGCGGTCATTTGAAGCATATTAGATATATACCTGTAAAAAGGAGTATGGTTCAAATGATCCGACGTCTTATTTTGTTATGTCTTGTGATGTTAGCTGTCGTCAGTGGACTGACCATGCCGCCTGCTGAAGCGGCCCGGGATACCCAAACCTATACCGTTCAGCCGGGCGATACGCTCTGGAAAATATCACTTCGCTATCAGATCGGCCTGTCGGAAATTATCGCAGCCAACCCAGAATTGTCGAATCCTGACTTAATTTATCCGGGTGATCAGATCAACATTCCGTTGTTAACCGGGATCAAACAAATGGAATATCAGGTAATTCAACTGGTTAACCAGGAGCGAACGCAGCGAGGCCTGCAACCGTTAAAACCCAACTGGGAACTTTCACGGGTGGCACGGTTCAAGTCACAGGATATGCGGGACATGCATTACTTTTCACACACCTCTCCCGTTTATGGAAGTCCTTTTACCATGATTCGCAATTTCGGTCTTTCGTTTCGTTCAGCCGGTGAAAATATCGCAGCGGGACAGGCGACCCCGCAGCAGGTGATGAACGGCTGGATGAACAGCCCGGGGCACCGGCAAAATATTCTTAATCCTTCTTTCACTGAGATTGGTGTAGGATACGCATCCGGTGGCGGGTATGGCCATTACTGGACACAGATGTTTATCAGCCGGTAACGGAGGTCAGAAGGTCGGAGAGCGGATTCAGAAGTGGATTGAATAGCGGAAATTGTTTTGCGCCCCTGTATGTCGCATCAACCTCATCCGAATTTTATTCACAGTTATCGCAACCTGTAAAAAAAGGCGGTCCAGTACGGATCGCCTTTTTTGGAGATGAATATTGACACGTTTTCCCCGTCATACTACAGTTAAACACCACAAAGGAGCGATACCCCCATGACAGACCATCGTGATTCCCGCAGAAAAGAAAAAGAATCGCCATTGAAAAAGTTTCGGACCAGTCCGGATACAGTCCCTTATGAGACCGAAGGAAATGACATTCACACGGAAGAGGAACCTTATTTCGTAGAAGCTCCCCGTGAAATCGAAGTCATTCGAGACGAAGATACTTTCGAGCGCCAGTAATACCGCTTTTTTCACCCTTCCGTCAGTCCGTGTCTGTTACATCCATACCCGTGAGTATGTTTGTAACAGACACCGGCCAAGCGTTAGGTTAAGAAGCACTGCCGCGCCCCGCGAGCCTTTTTCCTTTTAAAAAGGTCAGCAGGACAAAGGCCGCTGTGCGGCTGGTCATGTCACGGAAATCCCGGGTCGGGTCGATCTCAACAATATCAAGCCCCGTCACATCCCCCTGCCTCCCCAGAAATTCTACCGCTTCAAACAGGGTGAAACTGTCCATTCCACCCGGACCAATGGCGGCACATCCCGGCGCAAACGCCTGATCCAGGACATCCATATCCACCGATACATAGATGTGTTCCACATGAGATCTTAACGTCTCCAAACTCTCTTCGAGGATATGCGTCATTGAACGCGCTCTTACCTCTTTCATTGTATACACCGTAATCGCCTGCTCTTCCGCATACTGCCGATACACTTTTCCGTTGGCAAAATTGCGGATCCCGATCTGAACCAGTCGTCTTCCATCCAGCCCCCCATCTTCCAGCAAGCCGCGAAATGGCGTTCCGTTACTGGGGCCTCCGTCTTCGAGATTACGCAGGTCATGGTGCGCATCAAACTGAATTACACCGACCTTCCCTCTCGCCCGGGAAAAAGCCGAGATGGCAGGGCGGCTGATGGCATGATCGCCTCCCAGAATCAGGGGGATCATACGGGGATGATCCGTCAGTAAATGCGTCAGCGTTTCTTCAATGCGTTGCCGGGATACCCCGTTATCCGTTACATGCATCTTAATATCACCCAGGTCGGTGATCGTCTGCCTGCAAAGTTCAAGATCTTCCTCCACCGCATAGGTGGAAAAAGAGGCCAGCACGCGTCGAATGGAATCCGGTGCTGCGGAAGCACCGGAATGACTGATCGACGTTCGGGACAGGGGAACCCCGACCAGGCCGAATCCGTTCACCTGGCTTCCATTCCACTCTTTCAAAAGGGTATCTGCCTTGATAATGCCCCGGTCCTCAAACCGAGCCTTGCCTGCCGGATACAGATGACCGTAATTTTTCACATCGACGCCCCCTTAGCAAATACACGTTTGCCATTTTTAAAAACGGAATGAACATGGTTGACTCCGTAATGATAGGGAATATAAAGGTAATTGGGCGCATCCCATACCACCAGATCGGCTTTCCGTCCTGCTTTAATTTTTCCGGCTTCTTCCCCGTATCCGATGGCATATGCGGCATTCACCGTCACCGCATGCCAGATCTCTTCCGGAGACATCTTTAAGTAAAGCGCCGCCAGATTCATGATGAATTGCAGGTTTTCCGTGGGGGAACTGCCCGGATTAAAATCGGTGGACAGCGCAACAGCGGCACCGGCTTCGATCAACTTACGGGCGGGCGCATAGGTGGGTTTTCCCAGATAGAAGGTGGTGCCGGGCAGCAGACAGGCGATGACACCCCGTTCGGCCAGCATCTGCATCCCTTTTTCCGAAATGCCCACCAGGTGGTCCGCACTGATGGCCCCCAGTTCAGCAGCCAGCTCCGCACCCCCCAGCGGCTCGATTTCATCGGCATGGATTTTGATGCCGAATCCCAGTTCGCGGGCCGCCTGCAGATAATCCCGGGACTGCGACACGGAAAAGACGCCGGTTTCACAGAAAATATCAACAAACTGCGCCAGTCCCTGCTCTTTTATCAGTGGAAGCATCTCCTTCATCTGCTGTAAAAAGGGGGCGGGGTTGTCCCGGTATTCTTCGGGTATGGCGTGGGCGCCCAGAAACGTGGAGACGATATCCATGTCATGTTCGGCCTGCAGACGCTGTACGACCTGCAGTTGCTTTAGCTCCGTCTCCATGTCCAATCCGTACCCGCTTTTGGCCTCCATCGTGGTAATACCGTACGCCAGCATCCGGTCCAGATGAAATGAGGCTTTCTCGAAGAGCTCTTGTTCCGACGCGCGCCGAGTCATGCGGACGGTTGAGAGAATACCCCCACCCTGTTTAAGAATGTCCAGATAGGGAACCCCTTTTTGCTTTAGGGCCAGTTCATGCTCCCGGGATCCGCCGAATACCAGATGGGTGTGGGGGTCCACCAGGCCGGGGGTGACCAGTTTTCCTTCACAGTTGAGCCGTACGCCGGCCGACCAGTTCTGGAGTTCCCCGTTTTCACCAACGGCGGCAATGCGTCCATCGCGAACGGCCACATATGCGTTGTGAAGGACCTGCAGTTTCCCCATTTCCCTTCCTCTGACCGGCCCGTTTCCGTGATCCATGGTCAGCAACTGACCGATGTTATACAATAGTAAATCCGCTTCCTGCATACGGGATCCTCCTTTAATTTGTCTTCAGTGAAGGTAAATTCAGATTATGCCTTCTGGCCATTTCGATCGCCTTTTCGTAGCCGGCATCGGCATGGCGCACGATTCCCATGCCCGGATCGGTGGTCAGAACACAGGCCAGGCGTTCCCGGGCCAGATCTGTGCCGTCCGCCACCACCACCATTCCGGCATGTAGTGAGTATCCCATGCCGACACCTCCACCGTGGTGAAAGGATATCCAGCTGCCACCCGCCGCTGTATTGATCAGGGCATTTAAAACCGCCCAGTCGGCCACCGCATCACTGCCGTCCTTCATGGCTTCCGTTTCCCGGTTGGGGGAAGCCACCGACCCCCCGTCCAGGTGGTCCCGTCCAATGACAATCGGTGCTTTGATCTCCCCTTTTTTCACCAGTTCATTGATGGCAAGGCCCATTTTGGCCCGCTCGCCGTACCCGAGCCAGCAGATTCGGGAAGGGAGCCCCTGAAACGCCACTTTTTCCCGGGCCATGTCGATCCAGCGGTGCAGTCCCTTATTATCCGGAAACAATTCCTTGACCAGTTCATCCGTGCGGTAGATATCCTGCGGGTCGCCGGACAGGGCCGCCCAGCGAAACGGGCCTTTTCCTTCACAAAAAAGGGGACGGATATAGGCCGGGACAAATCCAGGGAAGGAAAAGGCGTCTTCTACACCCTCATCTTTCGCCACCTGCCGGATGTTATTGCCGTAGTCGAACACGACGGCCCCCTTTTGTTGAAAGGCCAGCATGGCACGGACGTGCTGCGCCATGCTTTTTTTCGCCAGAGCCCGGTAGGTGCCGGGATCGTCACGGCGCAACCGGTCAGCGGCATCCAGTGTATGGCCGGCGGGGATATAGCCGTTTAACGGATCGTGTGCCGATGTCTGGTCGGTCACGATATCGGGCTGCAATCCTTTTTCCATCATGCGCGGCAGGACCTCAGCCGCATTTCCGACCAGTCCGACGGACAGGGGGCGACGCTCCACCCGTGCCTCGCTGGCCCATGCGATCGCTTCATCGAGCGATTCTGTCATCCGGTCCAGGTAACGGGTTTTGATGCGTTTACGGATTCGGTCCGGGTCCACTTCCACGGCGATAACCACGCCACCGTTCATGGTGACGGCCAGGGGCTGGGCGCCTCCCATCCCTCCCAGGCCGGCAGTGACGGTCAAAGTTCCCTTCAGGGAGCCGTTAAAATGCCGGTTTGCGACAGCGAGAAAGGTTTCATAAGTTCCCTGCAAGATGCCCTGTGTCCCGATGTATATCCAGCTTCCCGCTGTCATTTGTCCGAACATGATCAGTCCTTTGCGGTCCAGTTCGTGGAAGGTTTCCCAATCAGCCCAGCGGGGAACCAGTACCGAATTGGACAGGAGAACCCGAGGGGCCCGGCGATGGGTTTTAAAAACGGCCACCGGCTTCCCCGACTGAACCAGCAGGGTTTCATCCGATTCCAGTTCTTTGAGTGCGTCAACCAGGGCATTATAAGCGTCCCAGTTGCGGGCCGCTTTCCCGATTCCTCCGTATACGACCAGCTCATCCGGGTTTTCGGCGACTTCCGGGTCCAGATTGTTGCGGAGCATACGCAGCGCCGCTTCCTGCTCCCAGCCCTTACATTCGATCCGGTCGCCGGTCCGGGCCCGGATTACACGTTTTGCCTGTGACATGAACAGTCTCCTCCTTTAATTGAATTTAATGGGGCGGTTGATGAGGCACGCGACAGATCCCAGTCTTCCTTCATCCAGCGGGACAGATTTTCAATATCCTGTGAAAAGGGGCGATCCTGCGTGATGGGCGCAACGACGGCTCTCCCCTTTTTAAGCAGGCGACGGGTAAGTCGCGCCATTTTGGTTGGGCCGCGGTATTCGACGGCCTGCATGGCACAGATCAGCTCGATAGCCAGCACCCGCCGCGTATTCGTGACAATCTCGTGAGCATGGCGGGCGGCAGTGGTCCCCATGCTGACATGATCCTCCTGATTCGCGGAAGACGGGATCGAATCAACACTGGCCGGATGAGCCAGGGTCTTGTTTTCTGAAACCAGGGAAGCCGCGACATATTGCAGAATCATCGCTCCGGATTGCAATCCCGGCTGCGGACTGAGAAAAGGGGGCAGGTCACTCAGCTGGGGATTGACCAGCCGCTCTACCCGGCGTTCCGATATACTGGCCAGTTCCGCCACCGCGATCCCCATAAAATCCATGGCAAAAGCCATACTCTGTCCGTGAAAGTTACCGCCGGAGATCACGCGCTGTCCTTCATCAAAAATGAGCGGGTTGTCGGTGGCGGCATTAATCTCAATCGTCAGTTTATCTCTGGCATAACCCAGCGCCTGCCAGACGGCGCCGTGAACCTGGGGAATACAGCGCAGGGAATAGGCATCCTGCACGCGTAGCTCCCCCTGCCGGGTAACGAGGTGACTGTCTTCCAGGTACCGCCGCATGCGCTCCGCCACCTCGACCTGTTCCGGATAACCTCTGGCGATGTGGATCTTATCATCAAACGCGTCAACAATGCCATGAAGGCCCTCCATCGTCATGGCGGCAATCCATTCCGCCTGATAAGCCAGCTGCTCTGCTTCCAGATAAGTGACTACTCCCACCGCTGTCATCGCCTGGGTGCCGTTGATCAGAGCCAGCCCTTCTTTTGCAGCCAGTTCAATCGGTTGAATGCCTTCCTGCCGTAATGCTTCCATTGCAGGAACTCGTTTTCCCCGATAAAAGACTTCCCCTTCGCCGATCAGGGTCAGGGCCAGGTGGGCCAGCGGCGCCAGATCCCCGCTTGCCCCCAGCGAACCCTGGCTGGGGATGACCGGCGTGATCTCCCGGTTCAACAGGGTCAACAGCTGGTTGACCACCTGCCTGCGTACACCGGAATACCCTTTTAGCAGGGCATTGGCCCTCAACAGCAGCATGGCCCGGCTTACCGGAATGGAAAAAGGCTCCCCCACCGCACAGGCATGACTTCTCAGCAGGTTATATTGCAACTGTGCCGTGTCTTCGGGGGCGATGAGCACATCGCTGAACTTGCCGAATCCCGTGTTGATGCCGTACACCACCCGGTTTTCCGCCAGAATCTTTTCCACCGCGTCACGTCCGGCATCCAGGCGCTTCAGGCTTTCGGGTGCGACCGTCACTTTCGCTCCCCGATATAAAACGTCGAAGATTTCTTCCAGTGTCAATGTATGACCCGACAGTTCGATCATATGCGTTCTCGCCACCTTTCTCGCTGTTATCCATGGTGATTCTTTCTTCCTTTACCAGAGTAAAATGAAAGGGGACTGTACCGATAAAGCTGCGGCATTGCGAGCCGAGCTCTATGTTCGATACAGCCCCCTTGTATCTGACAACTGTGGGCTATGGCATGTATTCCATTTTAGATATGATTGATGCCCAGTCCGAGCACTTCATGTTCCAGCCCTTTAACCGGTGCCCCGATGGTCCCGTACAGGGCGACGGCAATCCATTCCCCTTCATTGTCACGGGGATACGGCTGGCCGCGTACAACTGCAAAATTGAGGCCAACGGTCCGCAATACGGATCCCAGTTGAAGCTGGCCGCGGGTGACCCCATGCAACCCTTCCATAATGGCATGGTAGAGGGAATGGGTTTCCCGGTAAATGCCGGACTGAATCACACCGTGTTTCTTCGCCGCCGTTTCAATGGCGGCCACGATTTTATGCATTTCCATGGCACCGACTTTTCCGGTACAAAATCGGCATCCCGACCGAGTGAGATTCTGAAGAAAGGATGAATCCGCCTCTTCAGGGCCGAAGAGCGCGAGATACATCGCATGCTTTCCGATCGGTGTTTCGGTTCGTTCTTCCATTTTTTCTCACCCGCATGATAGGAATGTCTGACAAACGGGTCCTGATCTTCGCATAAACTGGTAACTTAAGGTTATTTTATGTTCAATCTAAGGATTCGTCAATTCTAAACTGTCTGAACATACGTGGTATAAAACAGGCGGACTTGCAAATAATGTAAATGTTTGTATTGCAATCTTTTAAAGGAGTGTGAGAAAATTGGACCATTTGGAAAATCAAACGGATGATCAAACGGTCTATGCTTTGCCACGAATCGGTTCGCCCGCCCCGCATTTTGAAGCCGTGACGACTCACGGTAAACTCCGCCTGGATGATTATAAAGGAAGATGGCTGATTTTATTTTCACATCCTGCTGATTTTACACCGGTTTGTACGACTGAATTTATTGCCTTTCAAGAAATCTATCCAAAATTAAGAGAGATGAATACGGAACTTTTGGGCCTCAGCATTGACAGCGTATACTCTCATATCGCCTGGGTAAGCACCATTGAGGAGAAAATGGGAATTAAAATTGAGTTTCCAATTATTGCGGACCTGGACCGGGAAGTCTCGACCCGGTACGGGATGCTCATGCCGGATGAAAGCAATACGGAGACAGTACGTTCCGTATTTGTGATAGATGAAAATCAGGCGATCCGGGCGATTATTTATTATCCGATGTCTGCCGGACGCAATATGGATGAGTTTGTACGGCTGGTTCAGTCTTTGCAGACGACGGATAAACACGGTGTGGTAACCCCCGCCAACTGGCGCCCGGGAGATCAGGTCATCGTGCCGCCGCCAAAGACCCAGGAAGCAGCAGCGGAAAGATCACAAGAGACCGGGATGGATTGTGTGGACTGGTTCCTTTGCAGAAAAAATATATAGACTCTACACGGGCGGACAAAAGAAAGGCCGGGAAACTGATCATGGTCTCCCGGCTATTTTTTATGTCTTGATGGATGGTGTAGACAGGCGGCTACGAATGTGTCCCCATTCGTCCATTTTATGCCATTGTACGGGATTTTATGTTAAACTCTTGTCAGAGGAGGTGGGACACGTGATCGTATCTTTTAAAAATGATGATCGCGCTTATGAAAAATGGTTGAGGAAACATCCCGACGGATATGTGTTTAATCATTTTGGTGGACCGGATTCTCGTTCCAGTGAGAACAAGGTACATGCGGCCGGTTGCCGTCATCTGTTGCGGAAGCAGGATGAAGGAAAACGAACGGCAACGTATGCCAAGGTCTGTTCGTCTGATTTGGATGAGTTGCTGGCTTATGTGAAAGAGGTTCGCCGTGATTCCTGGTCTTATTGTAAAAATTGTCTGGAGGAAGTGCAGTCATCATCGGCTTGATGGGATCTGTTCTATAAACAGTGGACAATGTCATACGGAATTCCACAGGGATCTTCACAAAATATGTCATAATTAGTCGGACTTTTCAGAATTTGACTGGCATTTCTCGAATGTTCTTGCCAATATTTGAAAAAACTTGCCAGCCTGTCCACTTCCTCTTGATTTTTTAATCTTAAAAAATTTGAAAATCAAGGGTTTCAGCTCAATGGAACTGAATGGATGGATCCATGGATTCAATCCCAATGCATTTAAAGAAATAGTTCAAATTAAAACCGGTATCAAGCTGCTTGAGCCACCGGTTTTAATCTATACCTCTATTTCTTGTCTATAAATCCATTTCCCACAACGTTAAGTACGTTTTCAATCAAACTGGTATCCTGCGTGATCAGCATCACCGGAAGCAAAGTTAAAGTCATCAAAACCAAGAAAGCGCTTACAATTCCAGCTGACCAAAACTCCAAATATTTGATGAGTTTCATAAACATCACCTCTATCTTTATTATACTATAGATAATGAGATATGGCACCTATATTGTCTGAATATTCAGTTTTAAAACATCCGATATGCCGTTATCCCCATAAATCTTTAACAAAAAGCCGGGAAATATCATAAATCCCGGCCAACCCGTTTTCCTATTATTCACATGACATTTCGCTCAACTTAGTTCGGTCAGTTCAATTCCATATTTCCGACATTTTCTCGACAGTGTGGACGGGTCCACTCCCAGCTTTGCCGCAGCCTGACGGAGACTGCAAGATTGTTTTAGTACATCCCGTATGATATCCTGCTCGACCCGTTGCAAACGGCTTTTCAAGGTTTGTCTGGTTTTAGTTTTGTATCTTTCCCTTTCAGAACGGATGTGCGGCGGTAAATGTCTGGCTTCAATGACGTCCTCAGAAGTCATAATATACAATCGTTCAATGAGATTATGAAGTTCTCTCACATTTCCGGGCCAGTGATACTGCTCCAGTTCGTAAAGAGCTTCCAGCGATAATTTTTTATCAAATCCGTACTTCTCCGTCAGTTTTTTCATCATCTGCCTGATTAACGGTTCAATATCTTCCCGTCTCTCCCTTAATGGCGGAATATGGATTGGAATAACATTAATCCGGTAATACAGGTCTTCGCGAAATTCACCTTTTTCGACCAATTTCTGCAGCGGGCGATTGGTCGCACAAATCACCCGAACATTCACTTTTTTCGGACTCGTACTTCCCAGTCTCCTCACTTCAAAATCCTGCAACACCCTGAGAAATTTAACCTGCAGATTGGGCGGCATCTCCCCAATTTCATCCAGAAAAAGTGTCCCGTTATGCGCTATTTCAATTAGCCCCGGTTTTCCCTTCTGATCGGCACCGGTAAAAGCCCCTTTAACATATCCGAACAGCTCTGATTCCAGTAAATCTCCAGGAATGGCACCGCAATTTATTTTTATAAATGGTTGGGATTCCCTCTGGCTTGTGTCGTGAATTAATTTGGACAGCACTTCTTTTCCCGTACCTGACTCTCCCTGTATCAGAACCGGAGAATCCACCTGGGCAATGCGTGGAATCGTCTCCAAAATATGAACCATGCTTGAACTGACAGCGACAATATTCTGCGAGAATTGCAGCCTTTTTAACTGGCTGCTCAGTTCCCTCACATATTGTTCCGATTTTTCCTGAGTATCCCTGAGTTTGTTTTCAAGCCGGTTTAATTCCGTTACATCTCGTGCCGTAATCACGATGCGAAACAGGCTTCCATCCGAGTCAAAAACAGGCTTTCCCGTTACCAGCACTTTTTTGCCTGATCCCTGAAAGGTTTGTATCAGTGAAACTTCCTCCATTTTATCCAGAACGAGTTTTCCCACCGATTGGGATATAATCCCTTCTTCCTCCAGTTGATAACTGGTTTTACCCAGTAGTTTGCTTGCCGGGATACCCGTAACCCTCTGGTAAGCCGGATTTACCCAGAGGCACCTCAATTCGGAGTCACATAAATATATCCCTTCCTGACAGGCATTTAACGCTGCTTCCAGCTCCCGTCGACGATTTCTTTCCTCTTCCAGTTTCAACTCATCCTGTGGTAATGAATAATCCGTTTTGTGAAGCGTCCCCATCCTAAACAACCCCCATAACACCATTTCGTTGCGTTTTTACAACACTGTTGTTAAATAACAACACAGGTCTAAACATTGATATACCAGAATTTAATAAAAAATAGTTGTAGCCATCAGTCATAAATGTTGTCGTTTTGCAATATATTTATGTTGATTATAGCTTGTTTTATCTGAAAAATCTATCTTTTCTAAACTTGGCATCAAATTTGCATTTTATTAATTATGCCATTGTTTTTAAATTTTATTGAAAGGGGTTTCATACTTATGAAGGGAAAAGTCGCCATGATGGTCGAACCTATGAAGATGGAAATTCGGGAATATGACGTGCCCGAACCTGAAAAAGGGGCCCTGGTGCTTAAAGTACAGCGCGCCAACGTCTGCGGATCTGAATTGCATATCTGGCGCGGGCACCATCCCACCAAAAAAACGGGAGTTCTCGGACACGAGATGATCGGTGTGATTGAAAAATTGGGAGAGGGTGTAACAACGGACTACGCCGGCCGGCCGATTAAAGAAGGAGACCGGATAGCCACGACCTACTACCAGACATGCCGGAAATGCCGAATGTGCCAGCAGGGAAAATTCAATCTGTGCGAAAATGCCTATCATTTCTGGAACATGGATCCGGATCAGGCCCCCCATTTTCACGGTGCTTTCGCTTCTCACTATTACGTTCACCCGGACATGTATTTCTACAAAGTGCCGGATAATGTACCGGATATTGCTGCCGCAAGCGCCAACTGTGCCTTATCCCAGGTCTACTTCGGGCTGGAACAGGGTGAACTCACCTATGGAGACACTCTGGTCATTCAGGGAGCTGGCGGACTGGGTTTGAATGCTGCCAGTGTTGCCAAGGAAAAGGGCGCCGGCGTCATCATCATTGATTCCGTCCAATCCCGACTGGAAAAAGCAAAAGAGTTCGGAGCAGATCATGTTATCAACATGAATGAATACGACACCCTTGAAAAACGGGTCGAAATCATTCATTCCCTGACCAACGGCCGGGGCGCCGATGTGGGCATTGAATTGACGGGTGTACCCGCTGCTTTTTCTGAAGGGATTCATCTGATTCGGACCGGTGGAAAATATGTGACGATCGGTAATGTCTCGCCAGGGCAGCTCACTGAGTTCGATCCCGGTCTGTTAACCCGAAAATCCATCGAAATTATTCCGATTGTACGCTATCAACCCTGGTATCTGGACAAGGCATTGCAATTTTTGTCCCGCAACATTGATAAATACCCGTTTGCCGACATGATTGACGGAGAATTCTCTTTTGAAAAAGTTCAGGAGGCCCTCGACCAATCCGCTGCCAGAAAAATCACGCGTGCTTCCATTGTGATGTCATAATGACAGGAGATGAACGCTCATGGAACAGGTTTTAAACAAAACGTATTCCGGGGAATCTACCGAATTGGTAGATTTGATGGCCTGTAACCTGACCCTGGTAGAGGGTAAAAAACGGGTCCTTTCCAAAATCAAAAGATTTCCCTTTTCAATAGCAGATCGAGATGTGCTTCCGTTATTCAGTTTTTATTACCCTTACTATTTTTCTGAATGGAAAGTGACGGTTCCCCGGTATGTGTTCAGGGATGGAAAAGCCCTTTACCGGGTCGGGGTAAACGGTGTAACCGGATCGGCCTCACTATCGGATATATGGCCGGATACCCAATCTGAAACGGTTGACGCGTCAAGATTAATCCGTCCACTTGCAGGAGAAAAAACAGAGGAAGAAGAGGCACGTCGTACGCTGGAAAACATTGTTTTCCGAACGATGCGTCCTCTGAAACCGCCTTTCTATGAGTTGGTTCGCCGGTCACTGATTTATATGCCCTATCATGTTTACGCTGAAAGAAAATACGGGAATATAAAACGCTTATGGGTCATGGAACCCTTTACAGGCGTTGTAACACTTACTTCCAGAATGAAAGAGATTAGGAGCTGGATCGAAGAGGAAGCCGAGAAATGTTTCCTCTCCGATTCAAAAATGAAATGAGGCATTAGATATTCAATACATTTGGCCAGTTTTTAATTTGGAGGTGAGTCACATGAACGTGCTGCAATATGGCGCCATTATTATTCTGGCATCCTGGGTGATTATCGGGTTACTCATGTTCAAGACGAATGTGTTCAAATTTGATGATTGATGGGATCAGTCATGATCATGAATAAAATAATAAAGGAGGCGGTTATATGTCAGTTATCACATGGTCGTGGACCTTGATGATTCTGTTTATCGGTTTTATGCTTTATCTTGGTTATTCCGGAATGAAAAAGACCAAAAACGCGGATGATTTCGCAACGGCTCGGTCCAGTTACGGACCGGTGGCACTGGGTTTGGCCGTGGCAGCCACCACAGCATCTGGGTCCACGTTTATGGGAATGCCCGGACAAGCTTACAGTCTTGGATTTGCCAGCCTGTGGTATCCGATTCTCTATCCCATCGGGATTTACGGCGGAATGCTTTTGACTGCCCGGATGGTAAAGATGATGGGAGATAAATTCAGTAACCGAACCATTCCCGAGATTGTCGGGGAACGCTATCAAAGCGATTTTCTGCGGGTGGGACTGGCTATTCTGTCCCTGCTGTTGATTTTCTACATTGTGGCCCAGCTGGTAGCCGCAGCATTGATGTTTGAGACAATGATGGGACTCAGTTATTCAGCCGGACTCTGGTTGACTGCGATTGTTCTGGCGATTTACCTTGTACTGGGTGGATCCCATTCTGATATTATGACGGACGCTGTACAGGGGTTTCTGATGATCTGTATTGCTATCCTGGTAACCATTATGTTCTTTACCGGTGCCGGAATGGACGGGGGAGCAGCTGCAGTGAACGAGGCGGTCGTGGCCAAGAACCCCACTGCCGGATGGGACACCCTGTTTATTCCCGGTCACAACACTTACGGCAGTGCCTGGCTGGCATTCTTGATCTTGCTGGCTCATATCCCGTTCGGAGTCCTGCCTCATCTCGGAAACAAGTTTTTTGCGCTGAAAAGTGGAAAACAATTGAAGACTTTTCTGAGTATTTGTGTGGTTTCCGGTGCCTTGCTTCCCATGATGGCTCTGGGAGGCATACTGGGACTAGCGGTACTGGATCAGCCACTGGATCATCCGGATTCCGTCATTCCCCAGCTCTTTGTTGAACTATTCCCACCCTTTGTGGCAGCGCTGCTGGCCGTGGTTGTATTGTCAGCCATTTTATCAACCAGTGACGGGTTAATTGTTGCATTTTCCCAGATTTTTGCCAATGACCTTTACCGGAAAACGATTGCCCGAAACAATCCCAATCAGGAACAAGTGGAGCGAAATTCCCTGATCATTGGACGAATCGCGGTTATTGCCTGTATCTTTTTGGGGATCTGGATGGCATACAATCCGCCGGCCTCTCTGGCCATCTTCCTGTGGATCGGTGTTGGTGGTATGGTGTCCGGACTGGCGGGTCCGCTGGCCATTGGCGGTCTGTGGAAACGTGCGAATAAACAGGGGGCCATTGCTTCCTTCGTCGTTGGTGTCCTATGCTACGCTTTCCTGTATCTCGGATGGGTTCCGGGTCTTGAAGCAATTAAAAATCCGTTTGCTGCTTCTGCCTATTCAATTATGGTAGCAGTACCCGTAATGGTGATAGTGACGCTGTTGACCCGACCGATGCCACAAAAGTTTATTGATGATATTTATGGTGGAGCTGCACCGTCGGCCGATGGCCATTCGGGAGTTGCTCAATAAAGGGATGAGAAAAGACCGGTGTCGTCGATCTGAGACGATGCCGGTCTTGATTCTTTCCGTTCATCAATCAGCGCATTAATTTATATTGTAAATTTTAAAAAAATTATATAAACTTTACTTGAATAAACGGCATGCATTCCTTATAACTGGAAAGGAGCGTTGATATACATGTATGGTATTTCGGAAGCCCGTCAAGAAATTTATGAATTTGTTTCTCGATTCTCGGATGAAACGATCAAGAAAAAACCGGACGCCAGTACCTGGTCCATGCTCGACAACCTTGAGCATCTCTATTATTCTGAAAAATTAATGACCACGCTGATAAAAGAAGCGCTCGACAAAAACGAAAGAAAGCGGGCCGAGAAAGAAAAACCGATTCATTTAACGCTGGACCGGACGAATAAGGTAGATGCCCCTGACTTTATTCAGCCAAAAGGAACCTTTGCGTCTGTTGAAGCCGCCAAAGCCTCTCTGGATGAATCACGGGCAGCTTTAATGGCATTACTGCAGTCCTGTGATGAATCGGATCTACTGGAGAACTCCGTTAAACATCCGTTCTTCGGTACGATGAGTGTGGCACAGGTGGTTGAATTTATCGGGCTCCATGAGAGACGTCATCTGGAGCAAATGAGGGAGATTGAGGAGTTGTTGGGATGAATGTGAGGTTCTTTGGGCGTGAAAAATAAATATTGGGTTATTGCCGGTATATATGTTTTATTGCCTTTCCTGGGTTTAATTGAAGGATTTTATATAGCGATGAATCATATACATCGTTTATATGTACCATTCTTTGAATTGTTTTTCATTATATTTATACCTATGTTTTTTATCATGTCTCTTTTTTCTTATATCGTTACTTTGCTTATTCTAAGAAAAATCGGTACTCTGAAAACGATAAATAAGACGGAAATCTTATTTTTACAAATCATTGTGGCAAATCTTCTTCCCCTGTCAATCATTGTTTTGCTTAATTATGTTCTGGATATGACAATGACGTTTATTTAATTGCCGGGAAATTGGGAGACAGGAATTGAGGAAATATTAAAAAACGAGTGTGCTAATTTAACCCATCCATTTTGAGGTCACCATTTAAACTTTTTTGGCACTCATTTAAAATGCCATTTAAGTGGGTTAACCATTTGACGGTTATCCTGGCTGTTCACTAATGGCACCTTCAAGCTTTCACCTTTTTCAAGGGAGTTCATAAAGTATTTTGTAAGTTGATCCGTTTGGGCTGAATAGTGATTTTTGTAGATATGGAATAACTTTTTAGCTTCCTGAGCCACCTTTGATGATCCTTTGATGTTTACGGTGTCGGTTGTCTTATCTAGAATCATTATGGCCGCCTGTCCATCATCGTCCAGTCGCTTCCCTTTCTGATCCACGACTTCACATACAATATTTCGTTGAATCATAACCTTGTCGCTGTATACCTCACGAACCGGATAGTTTTCAAAAATATTGCTTTGAGCTGTGGCTTTCCTTGTTTGAATGGACTTTGTAGCACGTCTGAAAGCATCTGAACTCCGAATTTCATTTGGCATCCAGCCTTCATCCAGCCCGGAGTTAACCAGTTTGTTGTGCAATTCCTCTCTTGATACCAGGTGTTCACTCACCGAATACCAGGTTAGATGCCCAATAATCCCCTGTTGTTTTTCATCTTTTACAGCCCGTCACATTTTGAATATCGATGGTCATGTTCCATCACTCTCCTTCATTTTTTAAAAATAAAAAAACGCATCTACCCAGGTGGGTAAACACGTTTGTTTTTAAAAGTGGCTTAAATTAAGCCCTTTGTGGTTCTTTAATTTGTAGCATTTCATCAAAGTTCAGTGTGATTTCGTCTGGCACTTGACTACCCGGAGTATTGATTCTACTTTCAAACTCCTGTTCGACCACTTTTTCTATCGCGGCAATCAAGGATAAACCAGCTTCCACTTCACCACATTTACTACAACGCCATTTAGGAACGTTTTTAACAGTTATCTTGCATTCATGGTTTCCATGTTTGAACACAAACGATTCATCTTCTTTCATCACTTCCATTTCCTTGCCGCAACACTCATTCTTTTGAAGCCGGGGTTCGTATGCTTCGACCGCTTTTCGAATCAACGCTGCTGTACTTCCCCCGAAAAAACCCGCTTTTAATGTAAACATCCTCATTTCCTTCTTCGTTAACCTCACTTCGGGTACGGTAAAAGAACGAGGATTATCAGACTTCGGACGACCTCTTTTAGCCATTCCTTTCAGCCCCTTTTCGTTCACTTTACCTTTATTATACCCAAAGTGATTATTTTTTGCACGACAAAAATTATCGACAGAAACAAATACGTTCTTGATAACTTTTGTCCCACTTCCACGGTTTACTTCGTGGATCGTAACAGGTGATAATTTTAGGTTTGTCATGAAGTCCTATCACAACATGTATTGGCCGGTATGTACCGGCAGCCACCTAGAAGTTATACAACACAAACAGTGTTTCTCTGTTGCTGTCATATTCGATGACCCATCCATTTAAAATGGCATTTCGTATCTCTCGAATAGGAAATGCACGAAACAAACTTCTTTTGTTTCCGTGATCTGAAAAAGGAATATCGATTCCTTCTTCGAATCTTTCAAGAATACCATCGAGAATCCCCTCCCCAACAGGGATTAATTTCTCCTGATGCTTTTTCCACTGTTGGTGCTAGCTTTTACACAGTTCAGGGTTTTTACACAACATCTTCGTTCCCTCCTTTTTTTTGCTTTTTAAACACAAAAAAGCCGATCGTCTCCGAATTACAGAGAACAATCGGCTTTTAAATGTATCTGTGGCGCATACGCATACCTTTAATAGGTAGCACATGACGATTTATGTTTATTTTATCCTTGTGCTTCTTCACAAGTGATCCAACATCACCCAAAGTTTCTTAGATTCTTTAGGCTGGAAGGAATTTTCAAAGCGGTGTTTCCATTGCCGTTCACCCTACTTCCTGTATCAATAGGAAGTATGTGGGCTTGCTTTTTTGCTAATCCTCCTCTTGACCTTAATGTAGAGGTTCATTAGCTTTCGACATTTTAAAGTTGTCGACAGGGTTATTAGATATATTATAATTTTATCAAGTATGTAAACTAGGTTCAATGGTGTTGAAGTGCGCTGGCAACCATAACCAGTTAAGTAAAAAGAAATCCCTTGAAATCAAGGGGTCAGAAATTTTTAAGTTACTGAAATAGCTGTTCTACTGTGAACTCGGGGGAAAGAAGTAACCTTTTTGAGATCAAAAAAGCCAGTTACAATTAAAATGATCCTGGCGGAATGATTCAATATGTATAAAACCTCTCCATGCAAAATATATCGGGTGGCTACACTAGTAATGAGCGTTTGTTTTAACCACTTCTGAAGGTTTCTATTGAATAACATTTACCGACAGCACCTGGGTATGGAGTGAACTGTGGGATATCCAACGTATTTTTTAAGAATAGATCAGATCTAGAAGAAGATTATTTTGATGTTAATTCGAAGAATATGCCTTTTTCCATTATGTTGATGAGTTTTCAAAAAAAATATCACGGGTTCAGTGGAATATATGTGACCATAACTGGAAAGGAGGTGAATAAACAAGAAGTAAAAATTAGCTCCCCCTTTAGTTTTTTTGATTTTTTATTGAATTCTTCACTTCATCTTTTAATTCTTTTATAATTTTTAGAAATTCTCTTTTAATTGTTAGATGTTGTCTCATAATATTTAAGAGGCTAAGAAGAAAGTAAACTAGAAATACAATTATAAAGGTGATCATAATATACTTGAATAAAGTAAAACTAATTAACATAAACATCATTCCTTTACATATATTTAAAAATAACAATTAATACTTGAGAAGGGCTGTCCCGAAGTAATTCTGGTATACTTCGAGACAGAAGCCCTTATTTACCAACTAGTATTATTCTATTACCACGTTATAGTTTCCGTTGATATCGTAAACAATGATAACTCGTTGATCTTTTTCAACAATGTCCTCTCCCTCCAAATTAATGTCAAATCGACAATTGCTATATACATGAGCTGCATTTTCTCCATCTAAAATTAATTCTCCTGGTTTAGGATCACCAGCACTTACATGAATACCTGCATCAGCTTGAGGTGGTTGATAATGATAGGCCTTTTCCATGGACCCATTAACACCAGGTTCATAAGTGAATGCCCCATATAGTTTTTGACCGTAATACGTATAAACGTAGGTTTCATATCCTTCTTCTTGGACATAGTCAGTAAATGAAGCGGTAGAAAAAGATGTAACAGGCTCATTATTATTTGTATTTACTTGTGACTGGGATAAACTGCGGTCTAATTTAATCTTGCCATCTATTAGTTTTACCATGTTTTTATTTTCTTTTTTCACATTGACAGTTTCAACAACTATTTTACTAATGCTTCCATCTGGATGTTCATATTCATACTTGTCGGTGAAAATTTTATTTAATACAAATTTCCTGTTTTTTTGTTTTTCTTCCATTTGTTCTTGAAAAGATTTTAAAGCATTTTCTTTACCGACTTTTGTTAATGCATCAGGAATGTCACTAGTTGTTTTAGTTTTTACAGTCTCAGTTGCATTTACAAGGGGAATTGAAAGTAACGCTAAAGAAAGTGTCAAAAATAATGTTTTCATAAATCTCTTTTTCATAGTTTATTCCTCCCTCTATTTGTTTGGTTTTACCTTAAAATACTACTGATTTCTCAAGTTTTTTACCCTTTACTCCCAGTTTTTTAGAGACTGTGTTTCTTAAATCTAAATCAAACCAAGCACCTCCCATATTGGCAAACTAACCCCTTCCAATTTATTGATCTTAGTGTTAATTTAGATACTAAGATCCCTTTTTAGGGGTCGTGCCGATAGAACACCAGGGTATTCACTCAAAGTTCCTCCCTGGTGTTCGGCTTATTTATTGCAAACTTAAGCTAAATAAACAGCTCAAGTTTACAAGCTTAAAGATAATATATGTAGATGGAAGAATTTTGCCTAATTTTAATAATAGATTCTGATTTAATAAAAATTAGTTGTTTTAATTTTTATATTTACGACAGGATCATACCTTTACCATCACAGAGTCAAAATCAAACTATGTGATATCTTTCTATTAAACAGGACGATCAAATTGGAAAAATCGTTCCCTATTTTTCTATTTTTTTATAAAACTTTTGAAAACTATGTACTATTTACAACATAAACAACTCCCATCGCTAGTTGGAAACTCTTTAACGGACTCAGTAAATGGGAACGATTTTTTTTATTACGTTTAAATTATGGAAAAATACTACAAGGGGTGAATTTATAATGAAATCGAAGCAATTAGTATTTCTTTCGATTGCTTTTGCAATGATTTTTTCCAGTTTAATTGCACAACAAGAGATAGGAGTGGCTGGTACAAAAGAACAACCGTCTGCACCAACCGAAGGAACCCCATCTAAAAACTTAAAGAATTGGGAAGGTGGAGTTTCTGATATTAGTATTCAATCTACTCAATATCTTATGAGTGCAAGTTCTTTTATTGATCGTCTTTCCAGCACAAAGGTAAGGGTCGGTAGGGATACAAAAGCTTATACATACGTGGATAGCATTACAATTAACTTGTATTTACAACGATGGGACTCGTCAGAAGAGCAATGGAAAGATGTAGTTACAGTGGGGTCATTAACTAATTATAATTCTTCAATCGTCTCACTTTCTAAACAAGTTAGTGTGCCAAGCGGGAAAGGGGCATTTTTCATAAAGGTTCAGGCGTGAGAATGAATAAATCATTCAAAACACCTTAAAAAGGCAGGTTGTCAGCAGCAATATCAATCGGCTGATCCGATTCAGAAAACGAACAAGGCAAATGAATTCGATTACTTTGACTTTTAAGTGATCCCCCACCTTAACTTTTTCATGTAAATCATCAATCCACCCGTAATCCACTTCTTCAATCGGGATCTTTACCTGAACCCCTCCGATATCTGTCATTACATAATTGTTTGCTACTTCCCTGACGACAGCGAAAATAATTTGATCCTGTTCAAGCCGTTTCCAGGTCACTGATGCCATATGCTCCAGGGCCGCTTTACGAGAGGCGGTAAAAACCTCACCTTCACGGTCAAAGTTCATTACTTTAAAGGCGACTTGACTTCCGGTTAATTTGCGAAGTTGGCGAATATTGTCGCAACCGGAAAACTCCAGAGGGATATATCCCCGAATATTCCCAATCGTTACCACACCGAAGGGTTTATTTAACTTTGTTTCGATACCGATTAACGTAGCCTGCAAGATCGATTTGTTCTGGTAAACCCCGTATTTTTGGACTCCAGTAAGAAGACACATTTGATGAGACCTTATTCGGTAAGAAAAAACAGCTAACTAAAGGTTAGCAAGAATGTTTGCAATCAGATCTTACAACAAAAAAAAACGGTTTTGCCAACGAGCAAAAACCGCTTAACGACAAGATTTATAAATGGTGCTGATGAGAGGACTCGAACCTCCGACCTACGCATTACGAGTGCGTTGCTCTACCAACTGAGCTACATCAGCACAACTCATTTTTTGTCATACACTTTTCACAGAAGGTATATTACCACATCCCCCATTCCTTTTCAATAGGGAAACCATGGAATTAAACACACAACCAGACCACTCGTTACCTACCCCTTTTTAACCGCCAGCATCGAAACCGTACCCGCTTCCTCATCCTCCCGGTACAGCTTCATTTCCCATCCCTTAAATATCTCCCGCAACTCCCCCGGATTCAGTTTAAACGCATCCCGAACCGGAGCATGCCCATCCTTCCCCCCCACATTCGTTTTCAAAAACGTCTCCATAAAAAACAGACCTCCCGGCTTCACCCCCTGCTGCGCCGATTGAAGCACACCCCGATCCAGATAATACGTATCCACAACCAGATCAAATGTTTCCTCAGGCAATGAAACCTGTTCCAGATCCACCCGTTCCGGATGAATAGACAACCCTTCCCTGTCCGCCAACTCCCGCACGTAATCTATGGCAACCTCCGATACATCCAGCGCCGTCACCTCATATCCGAGCCGGGCCAGAAACAGACTGTTTCCACCCAGACCACAGGCAATATCCAGCGCTTTTCCGCCGGTTAACTCAGTAGATAACTCCACCAGCGTCGGGTTCGGCTCCGGATCAAAAGACGGTTCCCGCTTCAATTTCTCTCTGTATTTACGGTTCCACTTGTCCCGATCCTGCTGCGACATTCCCTATCCTCCTCTCCTTTTAAAAACCCCTTTTTCCTTGCCAAAAACAACCTGTACCGCTACCATAAACTTACACAACCTGAAAAAGAGGGTTGCCTATGGACGTCCGAATCAAACGCATCTATGAACCACCCCATCCACAGGATGGAAAACGAATACTGGTGGACCGTTTATGGCCCCGCGGGGTGTCCAGACAAAAAGCCCGACTGGATGTCTGGATGAAAGAAGTGGCGCCATCCCCCGAACTTCGCCAATGGTTCGGGCACCGGCCGGAACGGTTTGATGAATTCAGCCGCCTTTACCGGAACGAGTTGACACAGGATCCGGTGCATATTGAAAAACTGGAACAACTCCGCGATTGGGCTACACAGGAAACCATCACCCTGCTTTATGCCGCCCGGGACCCCGATTGCAACCATGCCCGTGTTCTGCAACATGTCCTGCTCAATCCGGAACGAAAATCGTAACTTTCAATTATCGGAGGTATAAAAAATGAGCCAGTATGACATTATTAAAAACACACCCTCACCCAACACACGCGAATCCCTGGCACGGGATCTTCGCCAACTGGGATTGATCGTCCTCGTCCACTCCTCCCTCAAATCTCTGGGATGGGTGTGCGGTGGACCGGTGACGGTGATACAGGCCCTGATGGACGTTGTCACACCCGATGGAACCATCGTGATGCCGACCCAGTCCGGTGATTATTCCGATCCTTCCGCCTGGGAAAAACCTCCGGTACCCGATGACTGGTGGCAGACCATTCGGGACACCATGCCGGCTTATGAACCGGAAATCACGCCCACCCTGGGCATGGGGGTCATCGTGGAAACCTTTCGCCGGTGGCCGGGCGTTATTCGCAGTGCCCATCCGGCTTTATCCTTTGCCGCCTGGGGAAAACACGCAGAACCAATCATAAACGGCCATTCCCTGGATGATGCGCTGGGAGAAAACTCCCCACTCGCCAGGCTTTATGAACGAGACGCCCATGTTCTCTTCCTGGGTACCGATTATGAAACCAATACCTCTTTTCACCTGGCAGAGTACCGAGCCCCGGGTAACAGAAAAGTAATGGCCGGTGCCCCGATCATGGAGGACGGAAAACGAGTCTGGAAAACGTATCGGGATATCCTGTTCAACACCGACATCTTTGAAACCATCGGCCAGGACATGGAGCGAAACATCGACATTCGAAAAGGAAAAGTGGGGCAGGCCAATTGTCGATTGTTCCGCCAGCAACCGGCCGTCGATTTTGCTGTCAACTGGATAACAAAGTACCGAAAGAAGAAAAATGCCTTGCCTGATAGCTGAGCCTCAATGTTGTCCGATCACCGTCCAGGTCGGTATCAAACGTACCATTTTCCCTGCAATCTCCTCAATATCTTCTCCGACCTGCGCCCGGACATTAAGCGTCGGAAACATGTTCTGTACATATGCCATATGAGAGGCTTCATCCTTCCATAGTGTTGCCACAAGGAATCGCCTCTCATTCTCTTTTTCCACCCCGAAAACACCGGCAAGCATCCCTTCGGCTTCAGCCATACCGGGATTCCAGATCTTTTTCTGTGTGTCCACAAAATGGGGAATGCGCTCCCGGTAGATGAGCGGATCCGCCATTCGGATTAAAGTTCCTTTATCCAGCGCACCCTGAAGATGCGATACACCACCGGGAATGTCAAATAATCGCTCATAAAGCCGAACCTGTATCGTCTCATAGGTGTCCTGCTGGCCGGAACTGTGAAAAATCACATCATGTATCTGGTTCATAAAGTGTCGATAGACCGCTTCATCCCGCCACAGTGAGAGTATACAGGCTTCCCCGGGCTGGCTGATATTCCAGCCACCCACCTGCCCGAGAAAACCCGGTATATGTTTGAGCTTCATCCATTTTTCCTGGGCCTGTGAAAAAGCTTCCCGGTTTTCTCTGCTCACCGTGCAGACAATCCATTTGATCAGCATCACGTATCCGCCCTTCCGGTATTTGCGTCAATTCGGTTTCATTTTATCACAAAAAATGTTTTTTTCAGCAAACCTGAAAATACGAACTACCTCCTTCGTCGCGATATTTCTACCATCAGCATGATTCCGGCGATCATGGCCATGATAAAGCCAATACTGTGAATAAAAGACGCAATCTGATCGACAATACCCGACCAGAAAAAGAAACGGGGAACCGGAATCACAGAGAAGCCGAAACCGACGACAAAAACATAAAAAAGCCTTCTGATCACATCCATGAAACAGAACCCCTTTCCACAAAAATGTTTTCCTTCTATTCTATGGACACTCCCCCCATGTGACCACAAAAAACCGAACCCCCGGGGGTCCGGTTCTGCAGTATCCCTATGTGAATCCCACCTATAATAAAAGCAATCCCAGCGAGATGATAACACCGGAAAACAACAACGCCACCACACAGTACCCCATGATATCCCGGGCACCCAGTCCGGCAATCCCCAGTGCGGGAAGCGCCCAGAACGGCTGAATCAGGTTAGTCCAGGCATCCCCCCAGGCCACCGCCATCGCCGTTGTGGCCGGATCAACACCCAAATCTGCACCGGCAGGCAGCATGATCGGAGCCTGCACCGCCCACTGGCCACCTCCAGAAGGTACAAAGATATTAACCAGTCCGGCACTCAGGAAGGTGAAGAACGGAAAGGTCGTCGTATTGGAAATGCTGACAAACCACTCGGAGATCAGCCCGGCCAGACCGGACGAAACCATCATCCCCATGATTCCGGCATAAAAAGGAAACTGAACAATGATCCCCATTGTTCCCTTGACCGCTTCCGTCATCGCATTCAGGAACCGTCGCGGGGTCCCGTGAAGCAGAATACCGAGGAACAAAAAGGTCAGATTCACAATATTCAGATTCAGTTGAAAGCCATTTCTCGCAAAATAATCAAGGATAAACCAGAAGCCGATGATCGATATGAGGACCGACAACACCCGGCTGTTTTCCATCCGGTCGGCCGGCGTGGCCATCCGGGGGAAAAACGGTGTTTCATCATCCAGTTTGTCATACCTCTGAAACGTGATCTCCCTGCCGGGCTCCGGCATCATCATGCGGTTAATAATCGGCAGCAGGATAACGAGCACAATGACAAGAGTCAAATTAAGCGGAGCAAATATCGTGTCACTGGTGGGGATAATGCCGATCATATCCTGGGTAAAATGATCTTCCGTGGCAATCGTCAGGGGAATCGAACCGGCGAGTCCGGCATGCCAAACAATAAAACCACTGTATGCACTGGCGATCAACAGGCGATAATCAACTCTCTCCACCTGTCTGGCTATGGCCCGTGCAAACAGTGCGCCGATCACCAGCCCAAATCCCCAATTGATCCAGGCAGCCGCCGCAGAGATCACCGTCGTCAGCATGATCGCCTGACCGGGAGTACGTGCCAGTGACGCAATCCCGTTAAGAATTCGTTTAAAGAGAGGCGTGTTGGCGAGCGTATGACCCGTTACCAGAATCAGAACCATCTGCATGGAAAAAGCGAGCAGATTCCAGAACCCGTCTCCCCAGAACTGCACCATTTGACCCGGCGTATTCCCGATAAAAAGCCCCAGAAAGAAAACGATAAGCGTCAGAATAACGGCAAACAAAAAGGGGTCCGGAAGATACCGGCTGACCAGCCGAACACTTCCGTTCGTCAGTGCCTTCATCATAAAAAAGCCCCTCCTTTCATGGATTTGCTTGTTCCATGTATATGGACAAAGGAGCGGTTTTATGATCTGTTTTTATGAATTGCCGGCAACTGTCTTTTTCTCTATCGTTGTTTTTCGTTTCTTCTGTACCGTTGCCAGATAAACACCGGTACTGATGAGAATCGTCCCGATCATAATGCCGAGATCCAGTGTTTCATTCAACTGAATCCAACTCAGGATAATGGCGAAAACGGGGACAAATAACAGCGATACGGACGCCACCGTGGTGTCGATTTTGGACACGACCACAAACCAGGCTGTAAAACTGAATGCCGATGCCAGGACACCGGAAAAAAGAACGGCAAAAACAGACATCGGGGTGATGTGAACCGGCTCTCCCCATTCCGTTAACATCATGGCCACAATCAGCCCCAGTGTGCCGAAAAACATCTGCCAGGCTGAAATCTGCAACTTGTTGTGCTCGCGGAACTTCTTTTTCAACAGAACATTGGCGGCTCCCCAGGAAAATGCGCCGATCACAATCAGCACCTCTCCGATAATCGTCTGCAGATTCTGCTTCATGAACATATCCCATCCGATAATGAACAGAAGCCCGGCCGTTCCGAACAGGATACTGGCCAGTTTTCTCACCGTGACGGCCTCGTTTAAAAAAATCCAGGCCAGGACCATACTCCAGATCGGCATAGAGTAAAGCAGAATCGAAGATTTGCCGGCATTGACAAATTGCATGCCGTACATGACAAACGCAAATACAAACGTGGTCTGCAATAACCCCAGGAAAATGAGATGAATCCATTCCTCACCTCTGGGGCGGGGCAGTCGTTTCCAGAACACGATTCCGAACATGACCAGCGTCCCCACACTGAATCGAAGCGTGGAGAATGTGAACGGTCCCATAAAATCCAGGCCGACTTTCATCATCACCCACGCGTATCCCCAGACAAACGTGATCCCCACTAAGAGTAGCGGTATGTAAATGGTAACTCCCCTCTTTTCTATCTTGGTGTATCCATGTCTACAAATCTATTTTATAAAAAAACAACGTCATTTAAAAATTTAAAATTATTCTACAAATCATCATCAAACCTGTAAAATAGAGGACAAAGGGAGGGAGCATAATGATAAATGATCTTAAGAATGTGATCCCGCAAATAGAAGGCGAACTTCTTGAAACCTTCGACTATCTCCACCATCATCCCGAAGTAAGTTGGAAAGAAGTCAACACCACCAAATACCTGCAGAAAAAACTGCAGGACCTGGGTTTTCAAACGCACACCTTTGACGATTGTACCGGTGTGGTCGGAGAATGGAAAGGCTCTGACTCGTCAGCCCCTACCGTCGCACTGCGAGCGGATATGGACGCCCTCTGGCAGGAAGTGGACGGGGTCTGGTGCGCCAACCATTCCTGCGGCCATGACGCCCATATGACCATTGTGCTTGGTGCCGCCATGCTGCTCAAAAAAAGTGGTTTCTCACCGCCCGGAACGTTGAAGATCATCTTTCAGCCCGCTGAAGAAAAGGGAACAGGTGCTTTGAAAATGGTCGAAAAAGGAGTCGTGGATGACGTCGACTACCTGTACGGCGTCCATCTGCGTCCGGTTGAAGAACTGCCGCTGGGCAAAGCAGCCCCGGCCATCTATAATGGTGCATCCATTTTCATAGATGGTGAGATTTTCGGTGTTTCCGCCCATGGTGCCAGGCCTCATCTGGGGATCAACGCCATCGAAACAGCTTTCCTGCTGTTAAACAGCCTGCAAACCCTGCACATCAATCCGATGATTCCTTCCTCCATTAAAATGACGCGCATCAATGCCGGTGGGGAAAGCGCCAATATCATTCCGGGATATGCCGAGTTCTCCCTGGACATCCGGGCACAGACCAATGACGCACTGAATGAACTGTTTGAAAAAACCAAAGAAAAAGTCAGGGCCACAGCTGAGCTGACGGGAGCCAGGATTATACTGAACCCCGGACCCAAAACCGCGGCCTCGGTGGTCCATGAAGATACCAGACACAGACTGGCAAAAGCAATTGAACAGACCCTGGGAGAAGCGAACCTGGCATCTGATGTCTATACACCGGGCGGAGAAGATTTTCATTTTTACACCCTGAAGCGTCCGCACATTAAAGCAACCATGCTGGCCCTCGGATGTGATTTAAAGCCCGGTCTGCACCATCCGCGCATGACCTTTAACCGGGACGCCCTGATCCACGGAAGTGAAATACTGGCACGGGCGGTACAATTGACCTTCTGAGGCATCAACCATCATCCCTTATGACTCAGAAACCGGACCGTAATAGATATGCCAGAGACCCGTTTCCCGAAATCCGATCCGCCTGTAAATAGATCCGGCTGCCGGATTATCATAGAAAAGACAAGATTTCTTCCCTTCCGCAAGCAAATCCCGGCAGAGTTGGGCCATACAGGCCGTTGCATATCCCCGGTTACGGTATTCCGGAAGGGTCGCCACCCCCACAATCATCGCCGTATAAGAATTCTCGGCTGTCGTTGAGGCCGTCGCAATCATTTTGCCTTCCTTCCGGATGATGTAGATTTTACCGGCACCGGTTTTAAACTTCCGGATCATCATCTCACGGGCATTCGGCCCGATTGTAAATTCCTTGATTTGACGTCTCAGTGCCAGAATCTCATCCACATCATCAATCGTGGCTTTTTCAACCCGAATGCCATCCGGTATCTCTTCCGGCAATAAGCGTCCGTCATCCAGTTCAGCAAAATACGTCTCCTTTACGTCGCCGATTGAGATGAAATCGCGAAAACGGCTCACAATTTCTTTCGGCCCCTGCAGCACTTCAAAATCCGGATCCTGTTTAATAATGTCTGCAAAAGGGGCCGGATCAAAATCTCCATCAGCATAAAACATATAAGCGTGATAATACCTTAACAGGACAGCGGTGACGTTTCCCTGTTCATCCACTTCCCCCCAGACTTCCTGAAAGTCCTGGTCATAACCATAGTTTTCAATATCGCCGATGATGAACGTATTGAGAGCGGCCTTCTCGACCAGAAATTTTATGACCGACTGGTGATCCCGGTTCGTCAGCTTTCGAATCATCGCTCCTCCCCCTAACAAATAATTTTTTAGATACCATTTTACTCCAAATTAATAATTGATCAAGTCTAACTGAAAGAAAAATGTCTCTATTTTTGATACAATATAGGCTATCAGTAAAGAAACATTATTTTTTTGATCCAAAACTTTAATCCTGAAAACGAATAAAGGATTTTGACTATAAAAGGGGAGGAACGAAACACTCATGCAATACACGATGCTTGGAAGAACCGGGGAAAAAGTGTCACGTCTGGGATTCGGTGCGATGAACCTGCCGGGACAGGATCTCGAAATCTCCCGCCGGGCACTGAACTATGCTCTGGACCACGGCATTACCTACATCGATACAGCCGCCGCCTATCGAAACAGCGAGGAGATCATCGGGGAAACCATTTCCCACCGCCGCCAGGAATTTTTTCTGGCGACCAAAACCCAGAAACGGCATTACAAAGAAGCCCGGGAAGAGATTGAACGAAGCCTGAAAAGAATGAAAACCGACCATGTCGACCTACTGCAGATGCACTATGTCAACTATCCTTCGGAGTTTAAAGAACTGTCCGATGTCGAGGGTGCCCTTGAAGCCGCGATTCGGGCGAAAGAGGAAGGAAAAGTACGGTATATCGGGATTACGGGACACCGGCCCGAATTGCTGGCCAAATGGCTGGGGACCGGCCATTTTGATACCGTCCTTTTTCATATGAGCCTGGTCCAGCGATTTGCCATCGACGATCTGGTCCCATTTTGCCTTGAAAACAACATCGGGATGATCGGGATGAAACCCCTCTCCGGCGGTTTCGTTCAGCCGGTGGAGAAGGCATTGCGTTTTTCATACAGTACGGATGTTCATGTGGTCCTTTCCGGAATGAAAACAGAAGAGGAAGTAAAAGCCAACCTGGCCGCTCTGGAAATGAAGATCGATCCGGAAGAGAAAAATGAGCTGGCCGGGCTGGCTGAAGTGTTAAGCGCTCACGGATGCCGGCGCTGCAATTATTGTTCCTGTCCGCTTGAGATTCGTATTCCGGATACCATGATTTCCAGCATCGTTCACCGGAAATATGGACTGGCCGATAAAGGAACACGTTTTCTTGAAAAGCATCAGGATCTCTATCAGCAATGTGCCGAATACGAACCCTGTCGTGAACAGCCGCTGTGCCAGCAGGATTGCCCCTATCATTTGCCGATCCGGGAGACCGTTATCGCAGCAGGCAATGAACTGGCCGCTAACAAACATAACTAGGATTCATCAATACGATATTGTCTTTCGCCCTGTTCGTACAGATCCCCGCCATACGCATCATTGACAACGATGGCGGGGAATTTTTCGACCTGTAACCGGTGAATCGCTTCCGTTCCCAGGTCTTCATAGGCGATCACCTCGGAGGACTTAATCGAACGGGCGATTAAGGCGGCCGCCCCACCTACGGCGGCAAAATAAACAGCTTTATGTTTGACAATCGCGTCGCGGACATCCTGGTTCCGCCTTCCTTTGCCGATCATCCCTTTTAACCCCAGTTCCAGTAATCGCGGTGTATATTTGTCCATTCTGCCACTGGTTGTGGGACCCGCCGAGCCGATCACCCGACCGGGTTTGGCCGGGGTCGGTCCGACGTAGTATATGACCTGGCCGTCCAGACTGATCGGAAGCTCTCCTCCGGCCTCCAGGGTTTCGATCATCCGCTTGTGAGCGGCATCACGGGCCGTATAGAGTGTGCCGGTTATCAGGACGCGATCACCTGATTTTAACTGCAAAAATTGTTGCTCGTCACCGGGAACCCTAATTTCTTTGACTGACATGTCGAAAACCTCCTATTACAATACCGCCGTTTTGTGCCGGGTGGCATGACAATTGATGTTGACCGCCACCGGAAGCCCCGCAATGTGCGTGGCAAACGTCTCAATATGAACATCCAGCGCGGTGGTGCGTCCACCCATCCCCTGGGGACCAATTCCCAGTTTGTTAATCTGTTCGATTAAATCCTGTTCCAGTTCCGCGAGGTCCGGACGCGGATTTCGCTCTCCCACCTCGCGAAAAAGGGATTTTTTGGCTAGATAGGCGGCCTTCTCGAATGTCCCGCCGATGCCGACGCCGACAACCATCGGCGGACAGGCATTGGGGCCGGCCAGTTTCACCGTTTCCAGTATAAATTGTTTAACGCCTTCCAGCCCGTCAGCCGGTTTCAACATCTGCAGACGACTCATATTTTCACTGCCGAATCCTTTAGCCGCCATATGAATCGTACAGCGATCCCCTTCCACCAGTTCGATATGAACCACACCGGGGGTATTATCGCCCGTGTTTTTGCGGTCGAGGGGATCTTTCACAACGGACTGGCGCAGATAACCGTCACCATACCCCTCGCGTATTCCCTGGTTGATCGCATCATATAGACTGCCGCCCGTAATATGGCAGTCCTGGCCCAGTTCAACGATAAACACCGCCATGCCGGTATCCTGACACATGGGCACCTGTTCGGACGAGGCGATTTGCGCATTCTCGATCAGCTGGTTCAGGACATCTTTACCGGTTTCTGATTCTTCCTGTTTCAGTGCTTCGCGAAAAGCTTTCAGTGTATCATCGCCCAGATTATAGTTGGCTTGAATACACATGTCTTTCACGGCACTGACAATCTGCTGGTATGATACCTCCCGCACAACAAGACCTCCTTCACAATATATATCGAAACATGACATGACCCTTTAACGTGAACGAACAATATAAAAGGTTCCCAAAGCCTGTGCCACAAGATCTCCCTGCTCATCTTCGATGCGGCACTGTCCCACCACGGTTTTACGTCCCTGGTGCACAATTTCCGGCCTGGCTCTTAATCTATTTCCCTGTCCCGGCTTTAAATAGTTGACTTTCATCTCGAGGGTGTAAACTTTTTCACCGGCTTCAAGCCCGTCAAGGATTCTGTAGCCAATGGCGACGTCCGCCAGGGTATAAAGGGCACCGCCCTGGGCATTTCCATATGTGTTTGAATTATGCATGCCCAGATGCATAAATACATCTCCGTCAGGGCGAATGTCGATCCCCAGAAAATGTCCCAGATAGTGCAGGGTTTCTTCTTTATTCTTTTTCAGGGACCCAATCACATGCTGAATTTGTGCCAGTTCCTCTTTTGATAGAGCCTTCATTTCGTCATGCAGATGTTTCAGTAATGCCTCGCGATCCTGTTCCGACATCTACCCTTTCAACCACCTTTTCATCGCAAACCGGTTGACCTGTCCATTCAGCTCTGCCAGTGCCGTCGTCAACGGAATCTCCTTGGGACACACCTGGACGCAGTTTTGAGAGTTCCCGCAGTTTACAATCCCTTCACCGCTCATCACGGCCTGCAGGCGTTCTGGCTCCATTCTTTTTCCGGTCGGATGCATGTTGAAATACCTGGCCTGTGCCATCGCCTGCGGACCCAGATAAGGTGAATGGTCATTGACGTTGGGGCACGCCTCCAGACAACAGCCGCAGGTCATACAGGTGGAATATTTATAGGCGTCCTGTTGAGCTTCGGGAGTTACCCGGGGGCCCGGACCGAGAGAATACGTGCCGTCAATCTCAATCCAGCTCTTGATTTTCATCAGACCCTCAAACATCTGCTGCCGGTTAACCACCAGATCTTTTTCCACCGGGAATGTGCTCATCGGTTCCAGAACGATCGGCTGTTCCAGTTGATCGACAAGGGCTGAACAGGCCTGGCGGACCTGGTTATTGATCACCATACTGCATGCCCCGCACACTTCTTCCAGACAATTGTATTCCCAGACCACAGAACGGACTTTTTCCCCTTTGACATTGACAGGATTGCGCTGAATTTCCATTAACGCAGAAATGACGTTCATGTTGGGGCGATAGGGAATGTCAAATTCTTCCCAGTACGGATTCTGATCGGCACCGTCCTGCCTTTTGACTTTGATGCGAATCGTTTTACTCACCGGTTTTCACGCTCCCCTGTAGCAGCCGCTTCATTCTGATTCTGGCCGCTCTCCTGTTCGGCATTGGATTCTTTGACCACATCATAACGTCTCGGTCTCGGCTTGATGTGCCGGATGTCGACCGGTTCATAACGAAATGTCGGACCGTCCGGTGTATAATCCGCGATGGTTGTTTTCAGCCAGTTTTCATCATCCCGTTCCGGAAATTCCGGTTTATAGTGGGCGCCGCGACTTTCATTGCGATTTAAGGCACCGAGTGTAATCACACGGGCCAGTTGCAGCATATTCCATAACTGACGGACGAAAGAGACAGTGCGGTTATTGTAGCGGGATGCATCATCCAGCCCAATGTGATGCCAGCGTTCCATCAGTTCCTGCAGTTTTTCATCTGTTTGCTTGAGCCGATCATTGTAACGGACCACCGTGACGTTCTCTACCATCCAGTCACTCATTTCCACATGCAACTGATACGGATTCTCCCTGCCGTCCATATTGTAAATCTTCTGCACGTGTTCTTCCTGTTTCTTTCTTTCCCTTTCAAATATCGCATCGGGAACATCACGTGATGCCACTTCAAGTCCTTTCGCATACTCGACGGCCTTCGGTCCGGCGACCATGCCGCCGAAGATTGCTGACAGAAGCGAATTGGCTCCCAGTCTGTTGGCACCGTGATATTGATAGTCACATTCCCCGCAGGCAAAAAGGCCGGGAATATTGGTCATCTGGTCGTAATCCACCCAGAGTCCGCCCATCGAATAATGGACAGCGGGGAAAATTTTCATCGGAAGCTTGCGGGGATCATCGCCCACAAATTTTTCATAGATGTTCAGTATCCCGCCCAGTTTCTTTTCCAGCAGGTCCTGCGGCAGGTGGGAAAGATCCAGATAGACCATGTTTTCACCGTTAATGCCCAGTTTCAAATCCACACAGACATGGAAAATCTCCCGGGTGGCGATATCACGGGGAACCAGGTTTCCATAGGCCGGGTATTTCTCCTCAAGGAAATACCAGGGTTTTCCGTCTTTATAGACCCAGACCCGGCCCCCTTCGCCCCGTGCCGATTCCGACATCAGCCGCAACTTGTCATCACCGGGAATCGCAGTGGGATGAATCTGGATAAACTCCCCGTTGGCGTAATGAACACCCTGCTGATAGGCGATACTGTGCGCACTTCCTGTATTGATGACGGAATTGGTACTCTTCCGGTAGATATAGCCGACACCGCCGGTGGCCAGTATCACCGCATCTGCCCGAAACTCCCTGATTTCCATCGATTTCAGATCCTGGGCGATAATGCCGCGACACCGGGGTTCATCGTCCATCACCAGGGACACCAGTTCCCAGTATTCATATTTTTCAACGAGCCCCTCCGCTTCATAACGTCTCACCTGTTCATCCAGTGCATAGAGGATCTGTTGCCCGGTGGTCGCTCCGGAAAAAGCCGTTCGCGAATATTTGGCGCCACCCAGCCGGCGAAAATCGATATGCCCTTCCGGCGTACGGTTAAAGGGAACCCCCATGCGATCCAGCATATAAATAATGTCGGGTGCTGCATCACACATGGCTTTCACCGGAGGTTGGTCCGCCAGAAAATCGCCACCGTAAATGGTATCGTCAAAATGCTCCCAGGTGGAGTCGCCTTCGCCCTTGGTATTCACCGCGCCATTAATGCCTCCCTGGGCACAGACGGAATGGGAACGCCGAACCGGGACAAGCGAAAACAGTTTGACCTTCTCGCCTGCTTCCGCGATTTTGATTGTGGCCATTAATCCGGCCAGACCACCGCCCACGACGATAAATTCATTTTGCATGTTTGTTCTCACCCCTTCTTCAATATCGTTAAAATGCGAATAACGTGATGATGCCGGTTAAGGCCAGAATCACAAACAGTCCGAACGTTATCCGTGCTGATACGCGCTGTGCTTCCGGTCTGACCGTAACCCCCCAGGTAATCAGGCCGGCCCACAAACCATTGGAAAAGTGAAACGTGGTCGACAGAACCCCTGCGATATAGAACAACAAAATCAACGGATTGGACAGGTGTTCCTGAACGGTTTGAAACGATACTTCCATCCCCGTCACCACACTCGAAATCCGGAAAGCCCAGACGTGATAGACCACAAAAATCAACGTGACGATGCCACTGATCCGCTGCAGGACAAACATCCAGTTGCGGGGATAGCGGTACGAAAAGGAATTGTTTTTAGACAGATAAGCCAGGTGAATCCCGTAGCCGGCATGATAAATCAACGGGATGAAAATAAACAGTATTTCAAATACAACTAAAAACGGAATGCTCTGAAGCAGCTGAACCTGTCTGTTGTAGGCGTCGGCACCCAGTACAGCCGTCAGATTGGAATAAAGATGCTCGATCAGAAACAGTCCCAGTGGCAGGATCCCGGCCAGGGAATGAAGCCGTCCCAGGATAAACTGCCGGGTGTCCGCCTGATTATAAGCAGGTTGGATTTGCTGGCCAGCCATCAGCTTTTCCCTCCCTGACGCTCGATTTCAAAAAATTGAGAAACATCCTCGAGATCCTGCACATTCATCATCCGGTCTGCCAATAGATCTACCTGTTGATCATCCAGTCCGGCTGCCAGGTCTTTAAATTTCTGCAACAGCTCCTCCGCCGATACCGGATTTTCCGGGTCTCCCTTCGGATAATCGGTTCGTTTCGTGATCACGTCTCCGTTTTTCAGGGTGACGTCAACGATGGAACCCCATTTTTCCGGATAAGCGGCTTCCATGTCCGGATCAACCGATACGTTGACGCGTTTCATCATCTCCCGGATCTCTTTATCCCACAGTGCGGTTTCGTTAAAGTCGGACAATCCCGCACTTCCTTTGACAGCCGCCAGGGCCGTGCAATACTGGGCACTGAATTTGGAGGCGTAAACCGTTTGCGGATCCGGATTATCCGTAATATTTAACACAACCTGATAGGTTTTAACGTCAATCCGGTCAATCTCCTCCGGCTGCAGTCCGTTTTCCCGGCGCATATCCAGAATGAGATCGATGATATGATGGGTATGACGGCAGGAAGCATGAATTTTAAAAGAGTTCTCTGTGATTTTAAAACGCTCACCCAGTTCATCTGTGATGCGGGTGGGATCAGGGTTGTCGGACATGGCATTGAAAAAACCACGCCGGCCTTCAAGAATCTTCTGCGCACCGGTAAACCCTTTTTCGGCAAGCAGGGCAGCAATCGTTCCGTTCATCGCCGCTTTTCCGGGGTGAAGTTGCTTGGACATCGCACCGTCTTCAATAAATTCCCATAATCCTGCTGCCTGGGTACCGGCACTGCCAAGCGCGTTCACAATCTGTTCCTCATTTAAATCGAGCAAATAGGCCACAGCGGCTGCCGCCCCGAATGTGCCGCATGTCGCTGTGTTGTGCCAGAAGAAATAGTGAGAAGGGGAGACCGCTTCTCCGACGCGAAACGCCACATCATAGCCGATGGCTACGGCGGTGATCAAATCCTTTCCGCTCTTTTTCTTCCATTCGGCAACAGCCAGGGCTGCCGGGACGACGACGGTTGCGGCATGAATAATCGATGCTTTGTGAATATCGTCCAGTTCCACCACGTGGCTGGCTGCCCCATTTACCATGGAGGCCCCGATAACGGAAGACTTTCCTCCCGGCACCAGAGTGGCCTGGGGAGCTCCCCCGATTTCCGTGACCATCTCATAGATTTTCTGCACCGGCTCTTTCTCGGCTCCGGCGATGGCGGAACCGAGCCAGTCGAGCATGCACAGTTTCGTAAACTCAACCACATCCGGCGGCAAATCCTGATAATCGGTATTGGCGATAAAACGGGCCAGTTCATGACTTAATCCCATTTAAGCTCCCCTCACTTTCTCACCCAGAACATCACGCAAGACGTCGATCATATCATCATACTGATCGACCACATGAGCACCCGCTTCCTGCAACTTTTTCATCTTGACGGAAGGACGTCCGTGGTCGCCGGAGATCATCGCACCGGCATGGCCGAACACGGTCCCTTCCGGCATCGATTCCGTAAACCGGCCGGCTACGTAGGAAATCAACGGCTTGGTAAATCCGCCGTTTTTCACAAATTCGGCCGCTTCTTCTTCAAAAGAGGTCCCGGGTTCGGAAAACGTTACGACGGCTTCGGTATCCGGATCCTGTTCAAAAAGCTCCAGCAAATCTTTGATATTGGTCCCGATCAGGCTGTCGCCCCCGATGCCAATACTGGTTGAGACACCAAAACCGGCCCGTTTCACCATCCAGGAGGTTTCAGCCGTCATGCCACCGCTGCGTGAAATCACACCGACACGACCCGGCACAAAACATCTTTCCGGATTGTCCCCTCCAATAGACCCAAGTTTGATCCGATTTCCTGGATCAATCATGCCGACGGTATTGGGGCCGATGATATGAACGCCTTCTTTTCGGGCAACGGCCAGCATTTTAATGACATCCATCTGGGGGATGTTTTCCGTGGTGACCACGATGACGTTAATGCCGTTGCCGATCGATTCCAGGACGGCATCCAGGGCGAACGCCGGCGGTACAACCACGACACTGGTATTGACGCCGTGCTTCTCAACGGCTTCCCGGACCGTATCATAGACCGGTACTCCATGCACATCCTGTCCCTTTTTTCCCGGCGTCACCCCGGCCAGTACCGGCGTGCCATAGTCCAGGGTATGACGGGTAATCATGGCAGCTTCTCGTCCGGTAATTCCCTGGATCACGATGCGTGACTCTTTTCCGATTAAGATTGACATGCGTAGACCTCCTTCATTCTCTCGATCATTTTGGCTGCGGCCTGTTCAATGGTCACTTCTTCTCCGTAATACGTAATGCCCGCTTCTTCAAATATTCGCTTCCCTTCTGCATCGTTGACACCCGCTTCCCGCACGACAATCGGGAATTGTTCCGGGTCGATTCCCATTTCCTTGACGGCTTTGACAATACCACGGGCCATCACATCAATCTGCGTATTGTTGGTGATGTTATGTGCCACGTACAGGCCTTTCACACCCTCTTTGGACAGGATACCGCGGGTTAATCCGTAAACCTTTTCTTCGGGAGGATTGCCACCGGTTTCCGTGTAGTTGGCTGGTTTTCCACCCAGTTTGACCAGCGCATCAAAGCTGAGTAGGCTGCCTCCGCCACCGCCGCACATAAATCCGATATCGCCGCCCTCCATTTCGGTATAGCGGGCTGTTCCCCGGTAATCGGCATCATTGACGGCTATCATATCCTTTTCCAGTTGAGTCAGCGGGCGCCAGAACCGTTCACTTCCCACTTCCACCATGCCTTCCAGCTCCGGCTGGCGGTAGAGTGCCGTATCATCCACGCCCATGACGGATGCCGCTGCCATGACTTTTCCTTCCTGCGTCAGGACAAGCGGGTTGATTTCTAAAATATAGGCATCATATTTGATAAAGATCTCATACAGTTTTCCTAAAATGGCAGTAGCTTGAACAAGCGGTTTGCCACTCAATCCGAGACCGCTCCAGATTTCTTTCGCCTGATAGGGCATCAACCCCATAAACGGATCGACATGGACCATGGCCACTTTTTCCGGACGCTGGCGAACAAGTTCTTCCACTTCCACACCACCTTCTGTGGTCGCAATGATGACGGGGAGTTGCCTGTTTTTGTCGAGGGTGATGGAAACATACCACTCTTCCGCGATATCCAGCTTTTCTTCTACCAGTACGTTTTCAACCGGAAAATGGCGAACGGTCATGTTCAACAGGGTTTCCGTCATCTCTCTGGCTTCTTCAGGGGTATCGGCAAACTTGATCGCGCCTGCTTTCCCCCTTTTTCCAACGGGTACCAGGGCCTTGAGTACAACCGGTTTCCCCACTTTACTGACAACGCCATAAGCTTCTTCCGCTGAAGAAACCGTCCAGCTTTCCGGCGCCGGCACACCGTTTTGACGAATCAATTGTTTACTGTGGTTTTCGAGTATTTTCCCCACGGTGTTTCTCCTCCTTTTGTTAAGCAGATTGGATACGGGATCCAAAATTTAAGTAAAAATTTTAGTAACCCAGTTTTGCCGCTCGTTCCATGATCTTTTTCGCTTTTTCCACCACCGGTAAATCCACCATCTTGCCATGCACCTCAACTGCTCCCTTTCCGGAAGCGACCGCTTGTTCATAGGCGCTGACAATCTCCCGGGCCTCCGCTATTTCCTCCGGTGTTGGGGCAAACATCTCATTGACGACCGGAAGCTGGGCGGGGTGGATGCAGAGTTTCCCTTCATACCCCAGCTGTTTGACCATCTCGGCTTCTTTTTTTAAGCCATCCTGATCTTTCACATGCATATAGACGGCATCAACGGGCGGTTCAATCCCAGCTGCCCGCGAAACGACCACCAGTTGCGAACGGGCATACAGGAGTTCTTTTCCTTCCCGGGTTAATTCGGCATTAATATCAAGGGCATAATCAACGGACCCAAAAGCCAGCCGTTGGACGCGGCCGCTCGCCATTGCAACCTCATAGGCGTGAAACAGTCCGGCTGCCGATTCGATCAGCGGAACAATGGCAATGGAACCGGGATCCAGATTTCGCTTTCGTTCCAGTTCCGTGAGAAGATGATCGAGATACTGAATCTGGTCCGCTTTTTCCGCCTTGGGAAGCATAAACCCGTTAACTGTGTCCACGGCCAGTTCAAACACATCATCAACAAACCAGGAAGTAGAGACGTCATTGATCCTCACATAATTGCTTTTCTCCCTGTTATGATTGAGGGCCTCTGCGACCAGGTTTCTCGCCTCTTCTTTCCCGGCAGCAGAGACGGAATCTTCCAGATCATAGATGATCACGTCCGCCTCCAGTTCTTTCACTTTTTCCAGTCTTCTCGGTTGATTACCCGGAACAAACATCCAGGATCGATACAGTGACATAGGCTGTGCAAACTCCTTTCTGTTCTTCTGCTATTCTCCCGACTGCAATCTTTCTACGAGGGCATCTCCGGTGCGTTTAATGTGCTCTGATACAAGTTCTGCAGCCTCTGCCGCCCGGCCCGCTTTGACCGCCTCCAGGATCTGTGTATGTTCTTCATTGGACTTTTCAATCTGTCCGGAGATAAGATGGGGAGTCTGCTGGGGAAACCCGTTCCACAGGGTTTCAATAAATGAGAGCAGACGATTCCAGGGGCAACGTTTTACCAGAAGCCGGTGAAATTGAATGTTTTTCTCGATAAATTCCTCGGCATCTTCGGCCCGTTTCATTTCTTCCATCACATTTTCGAGTGCCTGGATGTCTTCTTTTCCCATACGTTCCACGCTTTTTTCCACGGCCATTTTTTCAAACTGGGATCGGAGGACATAGATTTCTTTAACATCTTCCACGGTTAATGATTTGACGACGGCCCCGCGATGGGGTTCGATTGACACCAGACCTTCCGATTCCAGTTTGCGAAGCGCTTCTCTCACGGGCATGCGACTGACACCCAGCGAGTTGGCCAGTTCTTCCTGCACCAGTCGTTGTCCCGGTTTGAATTCGCCGCGAAGAATCGCTTCCCTGAGTACCCGGCAGACTTTTAAATGTAACGTATCCCGATCTTCAATTTTTAGATCCATTTTTTGACTCACCCTTGTCTCGATTCCTTTCTATCATCTGGCTTTGTATTCAGGATATTGGATCCAATCCAAAAAGTCCAGTCTTCATTTTCCCCATTTAATTATGATATGTCACTTTCCACCGGATAAAATCGGGTTTGTTCCCTGTCAAACACAATGTTACCCTTCCATTCCGAACGGGTATCCGGTGCGTCTGCCCGTCTATGAGCCCCCCTGCTTTCTTTCCTCATCAGGGCAGCCGTCACGGTTGCCCGTGAAACCTGAATCATGTCTGCCATCAGTTGATCGGCCAGTGATGTGTCGGGTTCAAGCTGTTTCATTATTTGGTTCAAATTCTGATCCAGCTGTTCCAGACCATTTAAATGCCTTTCGATACCACAATGGGTCCACATCCAGGCTTTCAGGTTGCGCCGGATCGTTTGAAACGTTTCGGACTCCCATCGGCTCCTGAATGTCTCGGGATCAAACTTTTCAGGATCAATCGTTTTTACTCCCTGGCGGTCTGCCAGATCCGCATCTGCCTCCATCGCCGCCATATATCCGGTGCGCGTCCCAAACACCAGCGATTCCGTCAACGATCCGCCACCCAGACGATTGGCACCGTGAATCCCTCCCGTGCATTCCCCGCAGGCGAACAATCCGGGAACACCGGTTCTTCCATAGTCATCCACCTTAATCCCGCCGAGGGAATAATGTTCCACGGGGCTCATTTTCAACGGACCATCATATCCCTTGCGTAAAAGGCGGTCCAGTTGCGGACTGCTTTCCCGAATCACATCTTCCGGTACGTGGGATACATCCAGATAAACATCCCCCTGTTTATACATTTCATAACAGAGGATATCCCGGGTCTCCAGCTCTTTTTTCGGGAACGGATCCATGAACCGTTCACCCTGGCTATTGAGCATGACAGCTCCCTTGCCGAATATCTTGGTGTAGACATCCATGTTGACAGGTTCGACCAGCCGGTAAGGATAAAACTGGACAAATTCCATATCCTGAACCTTTGCTCCGTACCGGAGTGCCATGCCCGTCCCTTCTCCCGTCACATCCCGGGGATTGTCCGAATGATCATACAGTCCGCCGGTTCCACCTGTAGCAAGAATCGTACTTCCGGCCCGAATTACCAGGATCCGGTCTTCTGCCAGAAATACGGCTCCTTGAATCCGGTCGCCTTCCTGCAGCAGATCTACGGCCCATACTTTTTCATAAAATTGAATCCCCTGCTCTTCGGCATACCGGCGTAATTTGCGGATGACGCGACCGCCTTTTCCACCTTCTGCGTAGATCCGCCGGGGATAGGAATGGCCGGGGGTAGACACTTCTTTCTCCTGGTAGTATTCCACGCCGAAAATGTCTTTCAGTTCCGCGACACGGTCTGTACATTCTTCTGCGATAATCTTGAGTAAAGCCGCATTCCCAAGTTCCCGTCCTCCCCGTATCATATCCTGCCAGAATTTATCGGGTGAATCCTCCGGGTGAAAAATAGCGGAATGGATGCCATCGGAAATAGCGGAAGAGCCCCCCATTCCGATTTTTCCTCTCGCAGCCATCGCGACACGGGTCCCCTGCTTTTTTGCTTCAATGGCAGCTCTTAATGCTGCCTGTCCGCCTCCGATAACCAGAACGTCCACGTCTGCCGTGATACTTTCAACCATGACAAAAAACCTCCTGTTTTACATCAGTCCCAGCCAGGGCCACCAGGTGACGGCCATCAGTGCCGTTAATGCGAGTGTAATCAGCGTGAGCCACAGGCCCGTTTTCAGAAAATCCCGTTGGGATATCCACCCGGTCCCATGGACCAGTACATTGGGAATCGTTTCGACTACAATGACAAATCCAAATAGACAGGTCATCCCGGCGACAACCGCCAGCAAAAGGGCCGGGGAATCCGGTGCATGAGATGACAGCGCCATGACGACCGGTACCGATGAAATGACAGCCGTTGATACATTGGACGTCACTTTATGAATCAACTGGGTTAAAACGGCTACTGTCAGGACAGCCAGTAACGGATTGGAAAACAGATACATGGTCAAATCGTTTTCCAGCCATTTCGACAGATAGGAAATGGCCCCTGACTCATATAATGCCCGCCCCATTGACAGTGTTAGGCCCAGCAGGATAAGCGGACCGAATTTAATTTGTAGCAACTTTTCCCAACCGGTGATGCCGATGCGAGGGAGTGCCATCAGGATAGCACCGATCAAGGCCGGGATGACCGGTGGCCATCCGTGAATACCTTCCAGCAACCACATCACAAAAACAGCGAACAGGATCAAGATCGTTCTTTTTTCCTCGGACGAAATCGGTCCCAGCTCTTGCAGGATTTTTTGCATCTCTTCTTTCAACTTACCATCCGGTTCAGGGGATGGATAGGCGCGATATAGAACCCACCACGTCAGTGGTATCAACAAGACCCAGATCGGCAACGCGATCAACAACCAATCGATATAGGTCACCGTTTCATCCAGATAATACTGGATTAAATCGACGGTGATAACATTTCCGATGGCTGCCGGCAAGATAGCTGTACCGCTGATACTTGTCCCCACGGCCACCCCCATCATTAATTGCCTTCCGCTTTGATCATGCCGCTTAATCCCGAGGATTTTCAGAACCGAATGGGCAATCGGCAGCAGCATAGTCGTGCGAACCGCTGCCGCCGGAATAAAGACAGCCATGATCTGTGGGATCAGAATAAGCCCACCCAGGACTCCTCCCCGTTTATCTCCCACTTTATACAACAGGTAATAGGCCAGCCTCTTTCCCAGTGCGGTCTGGTCCACCCCTGCGGCCAGCATCATCCCCGCTATGATCAGAAAGATGGCCGGAGACGAAAAACCGGATAAAACCAGGTCAATGGAAACCGCACCCGATACCGGCAATAACACCATGACAATGATGGCAGTCATGGAAAAAGGGAGCGGTTCAAGCACCCACATCATGATCGCAAAGGCTGTTATCGCCAGGGTCATGCGCGGTTCATATTCCATCTTTCCGGAAAGACCTGCGAAGACGGCAACGAATACCATCAGGGATATGAGAACCGCTGTGATGATCTTAATATAACTTTTTTCCTGTTTAACACCGGGAGTTGTATTAACAGCTGGTTGACTGTTCATAGGTTTCCTCCTGATACCATTCCCACGGGATACTGGATCCAATTTTGATCCAATAACAGACTGATCGACGCCTGTTATCAGTCTGATCAGTCTGAATGGTTCTACATTTTAACGGTTCATTGCTATTTTATCAAGAATGTTGATAATCCTTCCCATACGATTATGATGAATAGTTCGATCAGCATGATTAAAATAAATGGTACGATCGCCCGAATGACTTTTTCCAGAGGTTCTTTGGCCACACCGCTGACCACGAACAGATTCAGTCCCACCGGCGGTGTAATCATCGCGATTTCCAGATTTACGGTCATGATGATGGCAAAATGATAAATATCGATTCCGAGTTGCGGCAATACCGGGAGGAATACCGGCAATGTGATCAGAATGATCGCAACCGCTTCAAGGAATGTTCCCATGATGAAGAACATAATATTAACCATCAGGAAAAAGATCCATTTATTGAAATTGCTGTCGATGATCCACTGGGCAACTTCCTGAGGCACCTGTGACAGAGTCAAATACTGTTTAAACAGTATAGCCGCCGCGATGATCATAAAAATCATCGAGGTGATGTTGACCGTTTCTCTCAACAGCGGACGCCAGTCCTTTAGCTTAAGTTCGCGATACATGAGCGACACAATGATGGCATAGGCCACCGACATCACGGCTGACTCGGTTGGGGTTGCAATTCCGGCATAGATGGACCCCAGAATTAATACCGGCATCAAGGCTCCAGGGAGTGCCTTCACACTTTTAACCAGACGTTGATTCCAACTTTCAGCCGGCAAACGTCCAAAATTATTCCGTCTGGCATAGATGATGGCGGTAATAATCAAAATGGCAGATAAAAAGATTCCCGGGATAATCCCCGCAAGAAACAGGTTTCCGATAGTAGCTCTTGTTTCCGCCACGTACCCGTAGATGATCAGTGGGATACTGGGAGGAATCAGGATTCCCAGTGTACCCGCTGCGGCAACCAGACCCATGGCATACTTTTTGCTGTACCCGGCCTGTACCATTCCCGGAATCATTATAGATCCGATAGCCGCTGCTGTAGCCGGGCTCGATCCCGAAATGGCCGCAAAAATCGTACATGACAGAATCGTTACGACAGCCATCCCTCCGGGAATATGGCCAACCCAGGCACGCAATCCTTCAATCAGGTAACGTGAAATGCCCCCGCGTGCCATGATGATTCCGGCAAACACAAACCCCGGAATCGCCATAAGCGACACACTGTTCATAGCCGAAAATATCTCCACAACTGCACTTTCATAATGATAGTTAAGTTGTGGCAAGAACAGAAGGGCGGACAAGCCGAGTGCAAAAGCGACCGGCACCCTTAACAAGAATAGAGCGGCGAATACAAGGAATAATGATAACGTCATCATGACATCAATTCACCGCCTTCATCCTTCTGATCTGTCTCAGGGAGGCCCTTCAACAGACGCACAATTCGTATGATAAACCGGGCGGACAAAAGGGCGCCTACGATCGGCATGACCATGTAGATTTTCCAGAGGGTGATTCCTTCCCCGATGGAAACAAGGTTCATCTTATAAACACTGAACTCATCCAGAAAAATCCCCTTGATTCCATAAATAAGTAAGAACAATGAAAAAATAAGGCCAACAACATTGGAAAAAACATCTACCCATTTCTTTGCAGTATCGGGTATAAATTGGTACAGAATATCAACCCGTATATGCCGGTTATCCCGAAGAGCCACAACCGTACCGATCAAAATCCCCCATACGATGATATAGCCGGATATCTCCTCTATCCATCCCAGTGGAGAATTAAAGACGTAGCGCATGATGACGCCGAGAAAAATAAGACCCAGTCCTCCAGCGATTAACAGGCCGGAAATCCAGTCTTCAAGTGCTTCTACGATACGTTTTGTCCTTTCCATTTGCCTCCCCCCCTTTTTTCGGGATGAAAAATGAGGCCCAGGCTGACAAGCCCAGGCCTGTTTTTCATTAAATGATTTTATTCATTTGCCTGTCTGGCCAGTTCGAGGATCTCTTCACCGATGTCTCCGCTAAATTCTTCATAGACAGGTTCCATAGCATCCTGGAATACCTTGATATCTTCTTCGGTCAACTCATAAATTTCAAGATCCGTATTCTTCAGATTTTCATAGGATTGCTGGTTCAACTCTTCCGCCCATTGACGCTGCTGAGCAGTAACCTCTTTAATGATGGCTTCCAGTTCAGTCCGCACATCATCCGGCAGACCTTCCCAGAATTTGGTATTGGTGATCAACGGATAGTCGATACGTCCATGTCCGGAAACCGTTAAATACTTTTGAACCTCTGCATAACTCTGCGTATCAATATTGTTGAACGTATTTTCCTGTCCTTCGATGGTTCCCTGCTGAAGCGCGACGTACACATCAGCAAACGCCATCGGTACAGCGGATGCGCCCAACGCATTAAACTGAGCTTCCAGTACTTTACCAGTCTGGGTTCTGAATTTAAGCCCCTTGAAGTCTTCCGGCTTCGTCAGAGGACGCTCGGAGTTGGTAAAGTGCTTGGCACCATTGGGCCAGAGAGCAAGCAACTTGATTCCTCTGGATTCAAGCTTCTTGGAGAGGATTTCGCCACCTTCTCCGTCCCAGAACTTATATACCGCCTCATTACTGGTAAAGAGGAAAGGCAGGTCGACAATCTGGAAAGCCGGATCGATTCCGACAAGTTTGGTAGCAGAAGGAGCTCCCAGTTGAACGGTGTTTTTCGGTAACTCTTCAACCAGTTTTCCGTCATCAAACAGCTGACTGGAAGGATAGACTTCAACTTTCACTTTATCTCCCAGGCGCTCTTCAACGAGCTCTTTAAACAGGTCAGCCGCTTTCCCTTTCGGGCTGTCAGGTGATGTTACGTGAGAAAACTTGATGACGATCGGCTCGTCCGTTTCAGAAGCATTATTTTCTGTCTGACCTTCCGACGAACTTCCGGTTTGCTCCGCCTGGTTTCCACCACCGCCACATGCAGCCGTGAAAACAGACAGCATCATGATTACAGAAAGCACTAACAACCAGCTCTTTCTTTTCACAAAAAAACCCCCTGTCAAAAAATTTTAAATAATTAAACTCACGACTATGATAACGGTTTCATTATGATATGAGAATAATATGAACATTTTGTTTATTTTTGTTCATTTTGGTCAACGATGATGTAGCGGTTAACAGGGCGGCCAACACCGCCATATTGGATTTCGAGTCGGACCTGGTGAATGCTTTCGAGATATTCCAGATACCTTCGAGCTGTTACCCGGGCGATCCCGACAGCTTTTGCCACTTCTTCCGCTGAAAAGGGTTTTCTGTGCTGTCTCAGATGATCCATCACCTGTTTTAAAGTGAGGGCGTTCAAACCCTTCGGCAGTTCTTCATTCCGGTTTTTCTCCCCGGGATAAAACATTTGATCCAGTTCTTCCTGTGTCACTGACCCTTTTGATTTCAAACGATCAAATTTACGATAATTATCCAGGGCCTGTTTCATTCTCTGAAACTTGAACGGTTTCAGAATATAATCCACCGCTCCATATTGCAGAGCGCGATGTGCGGTGTCAACATCCTCAGCCGCACTGACAACGATGACATCCAGCGCATGTTTTTCCTTTCGTATGGCATACAATGTTTCCAGCCCATCCTGCTTCGGCATGTAAATATCGAGGATTAACAGATCAGGGTGAAGCTCCCGAATCATTTCGATCCCCTGAACTCCATTGGTGGCGGTTCCCACCACTTTGAATCCTTCCACTCTTTCAATAAACTGGCGATTTACTTCCTGCACCATCGGATCATCTTCGATTAACAGTACACGGTAAATATGATCACTCATGACGACTGAGCCTCCTCACTTTCCATGGGGAAAGTTATGGTGATGCTTGTCCCTTCACCGGGTCTGGAATCCACAAGCAACTTTCCATTCCCCTTCTCCACCACCTGTTGTATCAAATATAACCCGATGCCTCTTCCCGGTTGTGTCTTGGTGGTAAAGCCCCGTTCAAACATTTTCTGTCTGGTATCGTCATCTATACCGATTCCATTATCTTCAACGTAAATGCGCAACGACTCCCCCTCATCAAGAAGACTGACAAAAACTTTCTTCGGTTCTTCGTCTTTTTCCTGCAACGCATCAAAAGCATTTTCAATCAGATTCCCGATGACCACGACCAGATCATGCTGGTCCAGATTGCGCGGGAATCGGTACAATTCACTGCTGCGGTCAATTACCACCTGAATGCCAAGTTCGGTTCCTCTACTGACTTTCCCAAGTAATAAACCGGACAGTCCCGGAGCATGGATTCGCTTACTCAAAAAACGGGTGAGTTCCCCTTTTTCTTCTGTCACCTGAAAAACGTAATCCAGCGCCTTATCATACTGATTTAACTGAATCAGCCCGGCGATGGTATGAAGCTTATTCATATGTTCATGGTTCTGTACCCGCAGGGCATCGACGAATGCCCGGACACCGGTCAATTCTTCCGCCATCCGGGTGACTTCCGTCCGGTCCTGAAAAATGGCCAGGGCGCCAATCGGAATATCGTTCAGCTTAATTGGTACCTGCGTACTCATAATCAAAGCCGTTCCAATCTGAAATTCCCGATTGTAAAAGGCCTGGCCCGTTTCCAGAACTTCCGGAAGCCGCGTATCAGGTATCGCTTTTCGAATCGATTTTCCCCTGGGATCTCCTTTGATATTCAGCATCCTTTTCGCCGCATCATTGATAATCGTAATCCTTTCATTGTTATCAATGGCAATGACCCCTTCATGGATCGCATCAAAAGCCGCTGTTCGTTCTTTCAGCATTCTAGCAATTTCATAAGGTTCAAGATCAAACATCTGTCGTTTAATATGCCGTGCCAGTAGCCAGGAACCCCATAATCCGAACAACAGGGATAATAACAGGGTGGTAGGAATCTCCTTGTTATGCTCGTTGACGATATCGATGAGACTGGGCATGATGTTCCCGACCATCACCACGCCCACCTGCTCCAGCTCCTCATTCATAATCGGAACGAAAGCACGAATTGAGTTCCCCTGTTCACCCTTTGCCCTGGATACATAAATGTGTTCGGCGAATGCCGCCCCTTCATCCCCCGCCTCCATCCGTGTCCCGATTCTGGATGGTATCGGATGAGACAGCCGTTCTTTCTGCATATTCATGACCACGATATAATCCACATCATTAATTAATCGAATCTTCTCCACAATGGGATTGATTTTTTTCGAACCTTCCGGTTCGGCCACCCACTCTTTAATCTCCGACATCTGGGATACCGTTCTCGCCGTAATCATGGATCGTTGTTCCAGCTCTTTTTCTTTTAGTTTGACCAGGTTTCCCAGATAAATAATTCCCGCCAGTAAAAGAGAGAATAAAACAATTCCAAAAGTAAGTAGTGTGATTTTCCAGCGTACGGGAAGTCGGCGAAATGACATGGCTACATCTCCTTGTTGCCCGGCTTGCTTCATTTACAAATATTTTACCATTATACAGGGTAAGATGTCCCTGTGATAAAATAGAAATAAGAATAGACGAGGTTGTGATCACTGTGAAGCCTTTGTTCGGTATTATTGTTTTTATTATTATCGGCATTCTGACCGCTACGGTTCTCGGTTTCGGTATACCGTCATCCCCGCCGAAAGTCTATGATGCCGACCAGGCGGGCCTTGACGACAGAATTGTCATCAAATTCAGTCATGTGGTGGCGGAAAATACCCCGAAAGGGCTGGCAGCCCAGATGTTTGCCGATCGGGTGGAAGAAAAATCAAACGGCCAGATCCAGGTGGAAGTGTTTCCGAACGGTATCCTTTATACAGACGGAGTCGAAATAGAGGCGCTTCAACGGGGAGACGTGCAAATCATTGCACCCGCATCCTCAAAAATTTCAAACATGTTCCCGGCATGGAATCTGCTCGATCTTCCTTATGCCTTTCCCAATCATGCTGCAATTCAAGAAGCTTTTGAAGGGAAAATCGGAAAGCAACTCTTTAAGAAACTTGAAGCCCGAAACATAAAAGGTCTGGCTTTCTGGATCAACGGATTTAAACAGGTGACCAGTAACGAGCGGCCCCTGATCGTCCCTGAAGATTTCCGCGGGCAACGATTCCGAATCATGCCCAGCGAGGTACTCGAATCCCAGTTCACGAAAATGGGAGTCACCACGGAAATCATGTCGTTTAATGAGGTCTATCGGGGCCTGGAAACCGGATATCTCGACGGACAGGAAAATACCATTTCCAATATCTATTCCAAAAGATTTTACACGGTACAAAAGTACATGACCTTAAGTAATCACGGGATTATCGGATATACGGTCCTGATGAACGGTGATTTCTGGAACAGTCTTTCCGATGAGCATCAAGACATCATTACGGAAGCTATGAATGAAACCACCCGATGGCTCAGTGATAACGCAATCAAAATGAATCAGGCCCAGCTTGAACGCATCAAAAAAGAATCCCCCATTCAAATTCACGTTCAAACACCGGAAGAACGGAATTTGTGGAGGAAAACACTCAGATCGGTATATGCCGAATATGAGTCCGTGATCGGAAAAAATCTGGTTGAAGAACTTCGAAAAATCCAGAATAAATACGAAGAACCTTTCTAGTAAATTAGAGTGCTTTTAATCTTTGGCATATTTCCCCGGTCACTTCCTGAGTGGAGGCACTCCCTCCCAGATCCGGGGTCTTGATGCCGTCAGCGATAACCGCTTCAATCACATCCAGTAATTGATGGCCCAGTTCCCATTCTCCAAAATGATCCAGCATCATCTTCGCCGTCCAGATCTGTCCGATGGGATTAGCGATTCCTTTACCGTAGATATCGGGGGCAGACCCGTGAACCGGCTCAAACATCGACGGATATTTGCCATTCAAATTAATGTTGGCTGCAGGCGCAATCCCGATGCTACCCATGATGGCTGCACCGATATCCGTTAAGATGTCCCCAAACAGATTACTGGCGACGATGACGTCGAAGGTTTCAGGACGGGTTACAAAAAAAGCGGCCAGTGCATCAATATGATAGACGGAAGTTTCTACTTCCGGGTAATCCTGTTTCACTTCTTGAAACACTTCATCCCAGAACGGCATGGAATGAAAAATCCCATTCGATTTGGTCGCACTGGTGACGTGGCCTCTTCTTTTTCCGGCCAGTTCAAAGGCATAGCGCATCGCCCGTTCAGTCCCTTTGCGCGTAAACACCGCATTCTGAATGGCGACCTCATCTTCGCCTTTGTGAATTCTTCCTCCCACTTCGCTGTACTCACCCTCGCTATTTTCCCGAACCACAATCAAATCGAAATCTTTCGGGTTTTGCAGCGGAGAAGCCAGTCCCTTCATGTAGCGGGCCGGGCGAATGTTGATCACCTGTTCGAAGGAACGCCTGATTTTCAAAAGCAATTCCCAGAGTGAAATGTGATCCGGAACCAGGTGCGGATTTCCGACAGCGCCCAGAAAAATGGCATCGAAATTTTTTAAAATATCCAATCCGTCATCCGGCATCATCTTACCGGTTTCAACATAATAGTCACAACTCCATGGGAATTCCCTGAACGAAAACTGAAGCCCCCCATGAACAGCCGACAGGGTCTGGAGAACCTCGAGGGCAGCCGGCACAACTTCTTTTCCAATTCCGTCTCCCGGGATTACCGCAATTTCATATTTTTTCAATACAATCCCCTCCTTACCGTGGACTCTCTTCACAAGCCGTCCAGGACTTGATAATGATGTTATCTAACATAAACGACAATGCCATTGAAATCAAGTGTTTAAATTCGGACCCTCTGTCACCCTTTTGCCACCCCTTTTTCTTTTTCCCGTTTTTTATGTATAATAAAAATAATCTGAAATTTTTCATTTTTTTTGATTGGGGTGCGTCAATGGAAGATCTGCGCCATTTTTTAAAAGAACATGCTGTGTTTGGCCATCTGACAGCGGACGAACAGCAACAGATATTAGACCACAGTTCATACCGGACATTTGACAAAAACCACACTGTCATTCATTCCAGTGAGGCAGAACCTGACATTTTTCTGGTACTGGAAGGTATGTGTAAAAACACCATTGTTACCGATGACGGAAGAGAAATGATGATTCGTTTCTATTCACCCGGCGATCTGGCCGGGCTGATTTCAGCGGTTTCTCATCAAAACATGAATTTTACTGTGCAGACACTGGAAAAGTCCAGTTTTCTGGTGATCCCGCACAACATTTTTAATGATCTGCTTCACCAAAATGTGCAATTTGCTGAAATCATCGCACGGGAAGTCAGCCAGCGGGTGCATCACATGTACGATAACCTGCACCACGAGTTGTCCTATCAGGCCAGGGGAATGGATACATTCCCTTTTCGAAAAAAAGTGGGCGAAATCATGAGGACCCCGGTGGTGACCCTGTCCGGAAACCCGTCCGCCGTTGAACTTGCCAGACATATGATTGAAAACAGGGTCAGTTCCGTCATCCTGCAGGATGAGCGGAATCCGCTCAAAAACATCGTTACGGAAAAAGACATCCTGAGGGTTGTAGCCAGAGAAAAAGACCCGTCCGCTCTTCGTGCAGATCAGATCAGCGATCACAAGAAAATCATCTCCATTTCACCGGATGCCTACTTCTACGAAGCCCTGCTCTTGATGATCAAACACAAGATTAAACATTTGCCTGTCGTACACGAAGGCCGTCCCGTCGGTCTGGTTACCATGCAGGACCTGACCCGTGCAAGGGGGATGGCCGTCCTGTCCGTGGTTGATGAAATCGAGCGACAGACAACCATCGAGGGACTGGCCCGGTCAAGAGGCCAGATCAGGCAGGTCCTGGATGCGATGTTGAAAGAGAAAGCGTCCATCCACGACATCACGTCCATTATTTCCGAGTTGAACGACCGATTGCTGCGACGGATCATCACGCTGTCAGAAGAAGCGATGATCCGGGAAAATGAAGGTCCCCCGCCGGTGGAATACTGCTGGCTGGCACTCGGGAGTGAAGGAAGAAAGGAACAGACCCTGGCCACCGACCAGGATAATGCCATTATTTATGAGGATGTAGATGAATCAGAACAGGAACAGGTAGACCGCTATTTCGCCAGACTGGCTGAAAAAATTGTGAGCGGACTGGAAACATGCGGTTTTCCACGCTGCGAGGGCGGTGTGATGGCCATCAATCAAAAATGGCGCCATTCCCTCAGCCGATGGAAAAAAGAGATCGATGCCTGGCTTTCCAATCTGGACGGAGATGAAGTGCGCAGTTTTACCATTTTCCTGGATTTTCGCGGAGTTTACGGAAAAACAGAACTGGCTGACGGGATTCGGGATTATTTGATCCGGCAAACGAAAAGCCAGTCCCTTCTTTTTAACCGTCTCGCCCTCGATGACAGCAGACATCCCGTCCCGATCGGGCTTTTTGGCAGGCTGGTAACCGAAAAAGATAACGAGAACAACCCGATCATCGATCTGAAGCACGGGGGTGTGATGCACATCGTCAACGCAGCCCGCATTTTTGCCCTCCGGGAAGGAATCCGGGACACCGGCACGGTTGCACGGCTCAATCGTCTGGTAGAAAAGAGAGTTTTTCAGGAAAGGGAACAACGTGAAATCATGGACGCGTTCAATACATTGATGCTTCTTCGCGTACGGCTTAACTTGAATCAAATGGATCAGGACCAGCCTCTCAATAACAACCTGAACCTGAACACCCTGAACAAAAACGAACGCTGGCAATTAAAAAAATCGCTGACCACCGTAAAGTGGGTGCAGCAAATGACCGGACGCCACTTTCATATAAACGTTTAGTTCAGAAGTTTGAGGATTAGAAGGAACAGGAGGAATATCCCATGCTGTTTATCAAAAATGTATGGTCCCAATTCATGACCACGTCGTCTAAAAAGTCATTTTCCCGTAATGAGCTGCAGGAGGTTGCCAGAATCACCGAACAGTTGCAACGGGTCCGCCAGTACCAGCATCCGATGAGTCAACCGCTCCGCGACACGACTTTTGTGGTATTTGATCTGGAGACGACCGGATTTGATCCTTATGGCGGAGATGAAATCATTGAAATCGGAGCACTGGTGGTGGAAAACGGGAAGATTTCCGATATTCCTCCTTTTCATCGATACATTAATCCCAATCGGCCGATTCCTCCGGTGGTCAGTGAACTGACCGGTATTACCGATGAGAAAGTAAAAGGTCAGCCCACCGTGTTACCGGTCCTGGTCGAGTTTCTCGAATACATCCGGCATTATCACCTGGTCGCACACTGCGCCTCATTTGATCTGAATTTTATCAACAAAACCCTGCGAAAATACACGAAAAAGAAACTGCCGCACGAGGTGCTCGACACTTCTGACCTGGCCGTCATGCTGCACCATCGGCACCCTCAATCTCTCGATGACCTGATCGAGGAATTTAATATTCCGATGGAAGGTCGCCACACGGCCCTGGGGGATGCCCGGATGACCGCTCTCCTCTTGATCCGCCTGCTGGAGGAACTGGATCAGCGCAACGTCCGGAATTTACGAGACTTGCACTATTTTACCCAGAACAACCGGACCATGCTCCGCGAAAAAGGTTTGATCTGATTGAAAGCGTTTTTATTTGCGCAGGGTGGCCTGTAAGCGGTGGGGTTTCAACAGTAAATCCAGGCCATCCTCAATTCGCGTCACCACGATGTCTCCCGCAAGCATGGAAGCCAGCGCACATCCTTCCGTTCCGAGAACAGCGATCGCAAGATCTGCCGTGCGAAACATGTCTTCATCGTTACTTCCATTGCCGATTGCAATGATTCCCCCTGAACCCAGTGCTTCTACAAACCGTTTTTTCTCCCCGGCCTGATCTCCTTTACCGATCACATGAACACTGACGGGAAGTCCTCGGCATTCCTTCTCGACACTTCCATTTGTATCAGCAGTAAGCACATAAATGTTCAAATCAGACTGAAGTTCCTGGAGTCTCTCCCGGACACCGTCTTGTATACGTCCATCCACGGCAATTGTTCCGTTAAAGTCCAGTACGAGATGTTCAAAGTGAAAGGTTTGTCTTCCCGGTATATTAATGGTTAGCATGAAATCCCCTCGCGATATCCTTTTTTTCCATCATGTTGTGCAACAGACTCACACTGATGGGGGTCACCAGCGTTACCAGCCCCAGCACTGTGAACGCCATTCCCCAGTGAAAATGATCCAGTAATAATCCGAACACCACCGGCGAAACAGCGGTGACACTGAATCCCATCACCGACTGAATCCCCAGTGCCAGCCCAATGGTCGACGGATCTGCGATTTCCGTTATAAATGTATTGTAAACCGGTGAATCTGCAATGATTGTATAGCCGTAAATGACCGCAATCAAGAGCATCAGCCAGACCGGGACGAACGTCAGCCAGCCGATACTGAGTGAGCAGGCAATGCTGATCACAATAAAAATCTGAATCGCCCGGGTACGCCCGATCCGATCCGATAATCTTCCGCCCATATAGGTGGCAATCCCACCCAGCATAATCACCAGGGAACCGGCCAGATTTCCGTAACGAATCGCATCCTGGCTGTCAAATCCGTGAAGTTTAAAATAATAGACGAGAAACGGCCCGATCCAGGACCACATGGCATACAATTCCCAGCAATGGCCAGAGTAACTGATGTTGACAAGCAGATTCGGTTTTCTCAATACCTTTTTTAACAATGCCCTGGAAAAAGGGACAGGCTTCAGGTTGACGTCATGCGGAATGGGTGCCAGATAGACAAGGGCTGAGGCCAGCAGACAGGAAATGGATGTCATGAGAATCACACCGGACCAGCCCAGGGAATCAATCAAAACCCCGGAGACCAGCAGGGAGAATCCGGACCCGACCACCAGTGATCCTACATAGACACCGATCGCCTTTCCCCTTTGTGCCGGTGGAAAAATCTCAGCGAGTAACTTCATTCCGGGGACATAGATACCGGCAATTCCGATACCGGAGATAGTCCGCAAAATGAGAGCCGACCAGAATCCTTCCGCAATCAGCGCAAACAGAACCCCGGAACTTCCGGCCAGAAACGCTCCGAAGATAAAAGAATGTCTTGGATTATAACGGTCACTCAGAAAACTGTAGAAAAAGACAGCAATCACATACCCGATATGAAAAAACGCTACGATCAGCCCGGACTGGGTGGCCGTCAATCCCCACAATGTTTCAACCACCGGGATGACCGCGGAAAAATTGAACCACACCTGCATGGCAAGAAACTGGGCTATGGAAATCATCCAGAGAATGCGGTCGGGACGAATGATCGTTTCCCCCTTTTTATGTCTTTAATGCCATTATAGTACAGGGATGATGATAAAAAAATAGAACCGTGATCAAACACGATTCTCTGTACATCCTGTGAAATAGTTTGTTATTCAGAATCCCAGTCCGTCGGTAATCAAGAATATCACCAGGGGACCCAGCAATACGATAAACAAAGAGGGGAAAATAAAGAAGACCATGGGAAAAAGCATTTTAACCGGCGCTTTCATCGCCTGCTCCCTCGCTTGCTCCCTCCGCTGTTCACGTATGCGTTGCGTCAGAGACCGAAGCACTTTAGACATTCCGATACCCAGATGATCCGCCTGGATCAGCGCATTGATTATACTCTGAAAGGGATCCGATGGCACGCGGTCCCTTAATTCTGAAAATGCCTGACGCCGTGATTTTCCCAGTTTCATATCTTCCAGTGTCCGGAGAAATTCTTCAGACAACGGTCCCTGCAGTTGCCTGCAAACTCTGGCAATGGCTCCGTCCAGCCCCATTCCCGCTTCAATCGACAGATTCAACATGTCAAAGAAGTCCGGCATACCCCTTTCGATCGCCTTAACCCGTTGCTTCTTTTTGGCCTCCAGATAATACTTGGGGTAAAGAAAGCCGAAAAGACCCGCTACCACGGATAACAATACCACGCGACCGGCCCGGGCGTCATCACTCACCGGAACGAACAGGAGAAAAATCACCAGAAAAAAGGTGAGTCCCAGGAAAATTTGAGTAAGGCGAAAATCCACCGGATTCCAGTTAAATGGATAACCGGCTGCCTCCAGTTTTTTGGCCAGTTCTCTTCGGGTGTATCCGGCCATTTTCTGATCGGTAACAGTCCGCGCCTTTTTTAACGACGGGCGGACGACCCTCTGGTAAACTTTGTTGACGTTCTTTTTTTGTTCTGCACGATCATGATGGGCGGCATTTTTTTTGTCCTGAGAATCTGTAATAAAAAGAGATACGCGACGCTCCATTTGGAGATGGCTTCGATTTAGATAAAACAGGATGCCGGCACCGACCAGGGTCATACTAAAAAAACTGGATAATAGAAAAAAGAAGGCCGCCATGGTCTTACACCTCAATCCGAACAATTTTTCGAATAAACAACCATCCTGTGATGCCGGTAATGGTTCCGCATCCCAGCATCAACCAACCGAGAGGATGAGTCAGGAGCGGCATAAAATATTCCGGATTCATCACATATAAATAAATGCCCACCCCGGGTGGCAAAAGGGAAATGATCCAGGAGGACATACGTCCCTGTGCCGTCAGGGTTCTGAGCTCTTCCTTAATCCGTACCCTTCCCCGAATTGTCTCCTGCATGGTTTCCAGCAGATCGGCCAGATTTCCGCCTGTTGTCCGTTGAATAAGCAGGGATGTTAATACAAGATGCAGATCGTCATCGGGCAAGCGTCTCTCCAGATTGGCAAACGCTTCTTCCAGGGAGACACCGAGCTGGACTTCGCGGATCGCTCGATCAAACTCCGGACCCAGCGGATCCGGGACTTCTTTTCCAATCAGTTGCATGGCCTGCATGAAGCTGAAGCCGGCTCTCATCGCGTTGGCCATGGTACCGAGTGCTTCAGACAATTGTACTGAACATCTCGCCAGCCGTTTTGTTCTCCGACGGTTTACGAAGATGACCGGGAGCATATAACCGATAAACGCAACAAGAATCAGTAAAAATACCCCATCTTGAACCAGCAACCAGAAAAACAGGGTTATGGTGCCCGCACTTAACAAACGAACGGCAAAAAACTCTTCTGTTCTCAGTGGAATGGCTGCCTGAATCAGTTTCTCCTCCCATTTCCTGACAGATTGCCAGGCGGCAAACGGCTTCCCTGTTTTTTTGACGACTCCGTACAGCCAGCGACGATGATCCTGACGTGTGCGATGAGCACCTCCGGAAGCCTCTCTGTCACTGCCCTTCCCGATGGAAAGGTAGTGATCAAGCCGATGCTTCAAACGGTTCCTGCGGCGAGACCAGGTCCCCGCTGATAGACCGAAAACAAACGTCAATAAAACGAATGAAACAGCTGCTAACACCACCGGTTCGCCCGTCATACTACCACGCCTCCTGAAACCATTCTGCCGGAAGGTCGATGCCAAATCGCTCAAGTGTGTCGGCGCAATGGGGACGAATACCGGTAGATACGAAATTCCCCTCTATTTTTCCATCCGGAGAAACACCGGTCTGACGATACACAAATATATCCTGTAGCACGATGGTGTCCCCTTCCATTCCCAGCACTTCTGTCATGTGTGTAATCTTACGGGTGCCATCTTTTAACCGGGACTGGTGAATAATCAAGTCAAGCGCACCGGCTATCTGTTCACGGATGGCGCGGACCGGTAAGTCCATTCCTGCCATCAGAACCATCGTTTCCAGACGGGACAGCAATTCCCGGGGTGAGTTGGCGTGTCCGGTAGCCAGACTGCCATCATGCCCCGTGTTCATCGCCTGTAACATATCCAACGTTTCTGCACTTCTGACCTCTCCGACGACAATGCGGTCCGGCCTCATCCTCAGCGAATTTCGCACCAGATCCCGAATGCTGATTTCTCCTTTGCCCTCTATATTGGATGGGCGCGTTTCCAGCGACACCACATGATCCTGGTACAGTTTCAATTCTGCTGCATCTTCGATGGTGACGATCCTTTCGTCGTTGGGGATAAATGAAGAAAGGACATTCAGGGTACTTGTTTTACCTGAGCTGGTTCCCCCGCTGACAAACATGTTAAGCCTGGCTTTGACACAACCATCCAGAAATTTGGCCATTTTCTTATCCAACGTACCCATTCGGATCAGATCATGAATCTGAAAAGGCTCCTTCGAGAATTTGCGAATAGTCAGTGTGGGGCCGTTTAAAGCAAGCGGAGGAATGATGGCGTTGACACGGGACCCGTCCGGAAGCCGGGCATCGACCATCGGCATGCTCTCATCAATGCGTCTCCCCAGCGGGGATACGATTTTTTCGATGACTCGCAATACATGTTCATCATCGCGAAACGCCACATCCGATTCGTAAAGATGTCCGTTTTTTTCAATATAGACCTGATCAGGCCCGTTAACCATGACCTCTGACACATGCGGGTCTGCCAGAAGCGGTGTGATCGGTCCGTATCCGGTCAACTCATTTTCAACATTGATGAGTAACTGCTTTTTCTGTTCAAAGGTCAACCGTTCGCCTTCCTGCTCAAAAAAGGGGTCTGAGAGGTCACGAATTAATTTTTTGATATGAGCGTCATCCTGACCGGGGTGTTTCTTCAATTCTTCGACCAGGTAGTTATGAAGCTTTTGCTCTTTTTCCTCCATATGCCGGGGTTTCTTTTTTACAGGAGTGGTGTAACGCTTTTTCTCTCCATTTTGATCCTGGTTGAATTCTTTTTCTTCTATACGTTTTAAAAGAGACAAGATACTCTCCTCCCATTTCGTATGATCTTTTTGAAAATGGAAGATTTCTTATTCTTTTCTCGAGGTTTGGGTCTGGGATTCAGTTTATCCGCCAGGGAATAGATACTTTTGGACACCGGCGCTCGGGGGCTGGAGAGTACAAACGGTTTTCCCTGATTGACCGAGGGGAGGACCACTTTTTCATCTTCCGGTATTTTTTCATACACCTTCGTGCCCAGAATTTCTTCACACATATGCATGTTTAACCCTTTGACCCTGGAGTCCCGATTCAACAGGAGGTGGATATTGTCTTTGAGTCCCAGCGATTCCAGTGTTTCAATTTGAAGTTTGGAGTTTTTAAGTGTGGGGAGTTCTTTGGTCGTGACCAGCAGGATATCCTGGGAATTTTCCATTGCAACCAGCCCCGTTTCAACCAGGGCAGGTGATGTATCGACCAGGACGACATCATAGGTCTCCTTGAGTTGATGGATCAGAGTATCCACATGTTGTCCGTTGATAAATTCGGCAAATTCAGGCCGCAGCGGGGAAGGAAAAATGTGAACACCGCTTTCATGCTTGATCATCACCCTCTCTACGCCAATTTTGGCATCATTGTATTCTTCGTTGACCCAGTCGTAAATGGTTCTTCGGGGCTTGACATCAAATAGAATCGCCATATCACCGAACTGCAAATCCAGATCGAGAACCGCTACCTTTAGCAATTTTCTGGCAAAAGCGGTCGCCAGATTGGCTGCAATCGTCGATTTTCCCACTCCCCCTTTGGTGCTGGTGATGGTGATCACTCTGGCGTATTCTTTTTTTTCCTCCTCTCGGGCATGGTTCACCTGAGTCGATTTTAATTTGACGGCATTTTCCGCTTCTTTTATGGCATCAACGATTTCTTCCTCCCTGGAGGAAAGCCGGATAACATCGACGGCCCCGACGCGCATCGCTTTTTTCAGATCCAGTTCGTCTTCTGGAACTAGAAGTACGGTGCAGACCAGGGGATAAAAAAGAGAAAATTCACGGCATAATTGATAGATGTCGTAGGAAGTAGCCGCTTTAAGAAAAACCACGGCATGTTCCACGTTTTCAAGTTCACGCCGCAGTGCGTCTTCTCTGGTATACCAGGTCAGCGTATTTTCCGTTTTTTTAACAGCGATGTCGACACGGGATACCGATCTTGTGTTGTCTGTCAGACCGAGCCATTTGATTTCCATTTATCGATACACCCCTTCATGGAGCTCATCTTCATGCACATGCGTGTGCTCTGGTTCAAGTGTCTCATCCCCCGTTTTACGTAGCATCAGATATAATTCATGTTTAGTGGCAAACCCAACAAACAATCCTTCTCGGGGAGTCACTTCAATGGTGACGGATGTATAGCGGGCTGCCTCCTCTTCGTGGTCCGCCGCATGGCCAACGGCAAGCACCTTCACATTCTGCAGCAGGATCTGAGCTGCTGCATGTTGCCCCTGTTGAATCGCTTCCTCGGGCGGTCGGATGATAGAGACCAGATCGACATGATCCCCCGGTTTCACAAACCCGGAAACGCCCTGCACATCGTTGACCTTGATGGAGATCGCCCTTTTTCCTTCTTCTATGGGGATTATTTTGTTGGCTGTGGTATCAGCTTCTGCGTCCTGATCTTTCGGTGTTTGATCCTGGCTGGCAGGATCTTCGTTGTTGGAATCGGACGTAACAGGAACCGTATCCGGCGTTCCGGTTTGTGCCGAACCGGGAGTGTATTTGAGAAAAACGGTGAAATATAACGTAATCGAGGCCATCAAACCGAAAAGGATGGCCCAAATCCAGATTTTTCGTGTTTTCATAATGCCTCCTGCTTTTTTATAAATGTACTATTCTATTAATCTAAATGTATATGCACCATACTCCGGGACATTCTTTGAACCCTCACCAGAGACGGCATAATCCATAAAAACGCCGCGAACAGTTGCCTTTTCACCTTTTTCTTGAACTTCAGTGATAAAAATCGTGGCAAAGCCTAACACTTCTACATCAATAACCTTTTTATCCTTTTCTGTATTTTCATACGTATGGGGTTCATAGACAGGAACAATGACCAACCGATTATGACAATCCGTATTTTCAGTATCCTCCAGGTACTGGTTCACGTCTTCCACATCTTCAATCCAGTCCGGATCATCCGTACAGGTTCCAAACAATCCGTTTAATTCATTGCCTTTCCCTTTGAAACCCTGAATGGTGGGACCATGTTTAACCCCGTCTGCAACTTCAAGGATATCGCCAACCTTGATGGGATATTTTGATCCTGTCCGTATTGCTGCTCTGAATTGCCCGGCTTCTCCTTCTTCCTTTTCTTCCTCCAGATATTCCACCGGTTCAAACAACAACGGTCCGAACCATCCCGGATCTTTACTGCTATCGAAATCCTCAAACTTCAGTGTCAGTTCTTCTTCCTTTTCAAAATCTTCAAATTTGGTTACATTGATCCCCAGCGGGATTAACCCTTTACCCTTATGAGACACCAATGCGCTGAGTTCTACCGTGGCGGCTGCCCTGACATCTTGATTGGAAAAACCAATTACCCTGGCAAAGGTTAAGGCAACCCCTGTTTGGGCTTCAACATGAAGACGATTCTTATCATGTGTGATTTGAAAATCAGTTAATGAAAAGTCCGACATGCCATTATTTTTGATATATTTTTTTACTACTTCTTTAACTACATCGGTACTTTGATTTAATACGTGAGGGGCACCTGCAAGCACTGCGGCATCAACAGCCTTCTGGAGCTTACTTTTTTCATAATATAGCCGCCCCCCATCAATCACGATCGCTGAGAGACCCAGCAATGCCACCATAGCGGCAGCAACCAGAACCAGAACAGAACCGGTCTCTTCTTTTAAATTTTTAAAAAAAGATAATTTTTTCATCGGTTATTCCACCCTCATAACCGCCTGATTTTTTAAAGAAAAAGGGTCCGGAAACACCGGCTGAATCAGAGGCGTCAAAAAATCAATCTGATATTCCAACTGGACGGATACCGTACTCCCGCGGACGCGTTTAGAAGAATCGGTCGGCGTAATAGAAATGGTCAATTGAGACAGATCAAGACTGGCTGCAGCATCTTTCGCCTTTTGAATAATCTCGGAATTATCGCCTCCGACGCTGGCCAACCGGGCTGCTTCCCGGCTGGCATGTTCCAGCGTCAGGTAAGCATGAAATACTCGGCCAAAGTCCGTAATACCGAACAAAATCAGCAACAGGACCATCATACTTAATGCCAATTCCACCGTTGACTGCCCTTTTTGTGATTTCATCAGAACCTCCCCCAGAAATATGTACAGAAGGTGCCTAGTACAATGGCGGCTCCGTAGGGAAAAGATCTGCCCGATGATGAAGGTTTGTATGAGCCGTTTTCACTGCGCAGGAAGGTGAGGGAAACATATATCTGTCTGGGGAGTTCCCGCAGGTTGTATTTTCTAAGGATGAGGATAAGTGAGATGAGGCCCCCGATGATGGCGGTAAATATAAAGGCCTGAAATACAAATGCCGGACCTTTGATTGCTCCGATGGCAGCAAGCAGTTTGACATCTCCCGCTCCCATTCCACCCAGTAAAAAAGGAATCAGCAGGAGACCCAGTCCCAGAAGCAATCCTTCCATGCTGAACACGAATCCGGACCAACCTGCCGTAATAAGATGGTATGAAATCCCCAGAATCATGGCGGGAATAGTGACGATGTTTAAAATTCTTCTTGCGTCGAGATCGGTCAAGAAGGAAATGATTAAAACCAGTATGAGAATGTAGTCCATAGATTCACTTCTCCCTGGAAGGCAGCTCCACGGCATGGTGGAGCTGCAAAGTTATTGATAGTGTTAACTTGTAGAAATTCCATTATTCGATAACGTATTTATAATAGAATTGAATATATTTTTTAGTTGATCCCCAAGAGTGGCAAGCAAAGCAATCACAGCAAGCGCCACCAATCCAATAATCAATCCATACTCACTCAACCCCTGACCTTCCTCTTCAACCAGCAAACGCTTCAATTTTTCCAGCACGTTAAAAACCTCCTCAAAAATTTAAATATGTTCGTTATAACGAATACACCAACAGTATATTATGTTTGTTCTCTAAATAAAACAACCAAAATCCCCATAAATTCGTTATTAAGAACTACAAGGCTATAAAATACTCCTTATATCTCCCGTTTACTCATTTTTAAAATTTTCTGAACATAGCTACAGCAAACTGACCCTTTTACAAATCAAGCACAAATTTCTACAAATATTTACATCTATATTGTCGTAATTTTTTGATTATTTATCATTGAAACCTGCCCGCATCATAACTACAATAAAACCAACATAGGTTTGATAAGGGCAACCCTGTCATAACAGGTTCGCAAAGTCCCAGGTCTAATGTTCTGTTAGACGGCTGGACTGCCAGAATAGTATAGAGGAGGTCAGGTATGAGTTCAGCCAGTCAATCGTCCGATCATTCGTCGTCAAAAAACAAAGAAAAACTGGATAAAGAATGGATTCAGTTATTGGCAGAAGCTAAAAAAATCGGCATTAAACCGGAAGAAGTTCGCCGGTACATTGCCCTTCAGAAAAAAAACAATTAATACCTGTGACAAGCCCGAATATACATAACATATAAAAGTGAAATGACGGACATTCCCCGTAATATGGTACGAAAAATAAATGCAAAACTTTCACTTTACAAACATTTTACAAAAATATGGTATAATTAAATTCAGTTATATTTAACACAGAAAAAGGGGATGTCTCATGATCGGCAAACGTATCAAACAGAAACGACTGGAAAAAGGGCTCTCGCTCTCAGAACTTGCTGATCGTGCAGGTGTTGCCAAATCATATCTCAGTTCAATCGAGCGTGACATTCAATCCAATCCATCCATTCAATTTTTAGAAAAAGTAGCCCGTGTCCTTGATGTAAGTGTAGAAACATTTCTCAATCCGGAAAATGAATCCCTTGATGAAGAACTTGATCAGGAGTGGCTTGAGCTTGCACGGGAAGCGATGGATTCCGGAATCAGCAAAGATCAGTTTCGAGAGTTTCTGGAGTTTCAAAAATGGCAAAAAAACAGAAAAAATCAATAGTGTCAACCTAATCGTTCAGGTTAGGTTTTTTTATTTTGAAGACATAGAAAGAGGGAAAAAAGATTCGTTTGGAGGTAAAACCAATCAGCGTTTAGACAGTACGGTGATTTTTTGATGAATGTCTTCATCGTCCAGATTAAAATCACTGGCACGTTTATAATATTCAAGTGCTTTTACATCTTCTTGTTTACCAAAATGAAAATCCCCCATCCATTTAGCTAACTGAAACAATTTATGCTCCAACTGGTCTCTTCGTTTCAGGCTCCAATCATAATAGAGTTCGTTAAACGGATTTTGCGGCAGCTTGTTGAGCACCTTCTGTGAAAGGAGATATTTCTGCTCGACTTCTGTTTCGAGATAAGCGGTTTCCATTTCTTCTATAAAATCAATCAAGTCACATGTTACCTTCCCCTTTAGATGTATGTGTTCATGATCCATGACCAGAAAAGGGGTTGAACTCGCTTCTTGATCAAGTAATTTCTTTAAATGGGACAGATACACTCTTAAATTATTTCTTGATTTGCTGAACGGAACATCCGGCCACAGGTCATCACAAAGCTGCGCTCTCGTGACAGAAGGGTGAAATAATAAATAAACCAGAATTTGCTTGGCGTGGCGTTGGTTCCATCCTTCCAGTATTTCCTCACCGTTGATATGTACACGAAATGTTCCGAGCAATTCTACTTTTAACTCATCGATTGAATCGGCTTTCTTGATCCCTTCCTCAAGAATAACTTGAATTTTTGACCTTAATTCTTCAAAAAAGTCCAGAAAACTTTCATCCTGTACCGGACCGGTATCTCTGTACGACTTTCGAACAAAGTTATGAATCCACTGATATGTGGTAGCAGGCTGATCGATAAACATCATATTGGATGCATCAGGAACAATAAGAAAATTAAATTTTGACAGATAAAAGGCGGAAAGCCCGGAGAGGTAAGGTGGATAAATCAGATCCAGTTCACCGGCAAGAATCAGGGATGGAACATTGATATGATGCAAATCACGGGTAGGTCTGGACGCAATCATTAAATCTACAATCTCAAAATAAATTTGTTTTGAAACGCGGGTGTAAGTTGCCGCCAGTTTTTGAAAATCCCTGCTACCTTTCGGAAGTTTTGTTGCAAATTGAATAATGTGTTGACCGACCGATGTCATGGACTCCTTTTGTGAGAGTTCAAGGCGAAATTTCCGGATTTTTTCGGCATAGGATCGTGGATAAAAACCGGTGAATGATAGTAGCGTAAGGGATTGAACGATATCCGGATTCAACAGGGTAAACCTGGCCGCGATGTTACAACCGAATCCGTGTCCTATGATGTGGATGGCCTGGTGATTCAGTATGTTTAAAGTGTCGATCAAATACAACAGATCCTCATAAAAAGTCTGCCAGCTTATTTTTTTGACCCCAGGATCGCTGTATCCGTGACCGCGCAAATCATAGGTTAAGATATTGTATTCCTGTTGAAAAAACGGAACAAAACTGTCCCACACCGTATGGTCCAAACCGATCCCGTGTATAAAAATAAGGGTCTCTTTCTTATCCTCATCATACATAAACTGATAATAAATTTGATCATCCTCTTTAAAAATAGCAGGCACATGCAACCCTCCTTTTTCCTGCTTTGTAACAATAGTGTAACGCCTGTTCACGTATAATGGCAATAATTGAAAATCTTCTTAAAAATAATATTCACCGAAAAAAATCTAGAGAATTTCAGCTCATCACCACGGTTACCACAGTGGGGATTTTTTATCCCCCATCATAACCACCATCAAACCAACATATTATGATAAAGGCAACCCTGTCATGTCAGGTTCGCAAAGTCTCAGGTCTAATGTCGGTTAGACGGCTGGACTGCCAGAATAGTATAGAGGAGGTCAGGTATGAGTTCAGCCAACCCACACTCCGGTCGCCAATCTGGTAATAAAAAAAAACTGGATAAAGAGTGGATTCAATTAATGGCAGAAGCCAAAAAAATCGGAATTAAACCGGAAGATATTCGCCAGTTTATTGCCTACCAGAAGAAAAACCGCTAATTCCTGTTGACAGGCTCTGCCAGTGCAAAAAATGAGAATGACGGACATTCCCTGATTTTATTGTGCGAAAATTATGAACAACAAAGCATACATTTTTATAACCTGGTTAAAAAATGGTGTATAATTTACTTAATATTTTTTAAAGGAAAAGGGGATGTCTCATGATCGGCAAACGTATCAAACAAAAACGGCTGGAAAAAGGGCTCTCGCTCTCAGAGCTTGCTGATCGTGCAGGTGTTGCTAAATCGTACCTCAGTTCAATTGAACGTGACATTCAATCCAATCCATCCATCCAGTTTTTGGAGAAAGTTGCCCGTGTCCTGGATGTTAGTGTGGAGGCACTTCTCAATTCGGAAAATGAAACCCATGATGAAGAACTGGACCAGGAGTGGCTTGAACTAGCACGGGAAGCGATGGATTCCGGAGTGAGCAAAGACCAGTTTCGAGAGTTTCTGGCATTTCAGAAATGGCAAAAACAGCAAATATAAGATGTATGACTTTACCTAACGTAAAGGTTAGGTTTTTTATTTATGTCGACGCTGTGAAAGGAATGATCATGGTGATACTCATAAAAGGGGACTTCTCCCGTGAGATCCCGATTCAGACTAAGAAGGCGGATTCTTTTTTTCCCAGATTGAGAGGGTTAATGTTTAAGAAAACATTACCTGAAAACGAAGGGTTACTGATCACCCCCTGCAATTCGATCCATATGTTTTTTATGCGTTTCCCCATCGATGCTGTTTTTTTGGACAAACATTTGCACATTGTCCAATTGAGAGAAAATGTTCGCCCCTGGACCATCATTCCTCCTGTTCCCCCTGCTTTTTCTACCCTTGAACTTAAGGCAGGCACTATCAAAAAATACGATTTTCAAATTGGAGAACGAATTATAGTGTAGCCCTTGCATAAGGTCGTACTTTGTGAACCATCCTACATCCTCAGGAGGGATCATCATGCGATCACGAAAAACCTTTCACCGTCATCGTAAGGCCCATTCGACTCACAGGCTGTGGCTATATGTTACATTCCTTACTGCCATTATCTTTGTCATTTTTACCGTTGCACAGGTAAACGTCGAAGCCCCTCCCAGCAGTACCCTGTCCTCAAATAACCCGTTAAACAGTGAAAAATCAGATGAGATCGAGCAGAAAAAACACCCTGATCAGGCGGATTCCGTGAACAAAGGTGTCCGGTCGATTTCATACACATCGCAGGACCACCGGAAGGCATCTTCTTCCCCTACAGAAGAAGAACGACAGCAGGCGGAGCAGATGGAACGCACCTATTTTGGTACAGAAAAACGGGCTGAACTTGCTCTGTCCTCAAGTTGGACACTTATGCCACAGACAGTACATCCTGGTGACGTCATTCTTGTGCGTTCACAACAGGAGGATCACATCGATTGGCAGGGAAAGACTTATCCCCTAAAACCCTTTGGTACCGGATTTTATACCTATCTGCCGGTTCCCATCGGTATTGAACCCGGCAAATATACGATCGGAACTCAGACCCTGACGATCGAGGAAAAAGTCTTCGAAACCGATTATCTTCAGGTCACCGAGAAGCAGGAAAGTATTTTACAGGATACCGAACAAATCCAGAAAGACCAGAAAAAAATTGACGAAGCCCGCAATCACAGCGCCGCTGAATTTCTTTTCCCCGCCGATTCACCGTTTATGCAGCCGATGGAAGGACGTGTAACCACTCCCTTCGGTTTCACACGTTACGTGAATGGCAAATATTCCGGCAGTCACCGCGCCATCGATTGGGCTGCGCCGGAAGGAACGCCGGTGAGAGCGACAAATGACGGCGTTGTTGCTCTTGCCGATTACCTGCACCTGACCGGATATTCTGTCTATATTGACCATGGCATGGATCTGTACTCGCAATACATTCATATGTCAAAGTTGCTGGTGGAAACCGGCGATTCTGTGAAAAAAGGGGATGTCATCGGCCTTGTGGGCAGCACCGGTTTTTCCACCGGACCGCATCTGCATTTTACCTTCTGGGCCCACAACGTGCCGGTCAATCCCAATCTGTTTTTAAACACGACTCCTTTTCACTGGCTGGATGATAAGCGGGATGAAACAATAATGGATGAGAAAAGGAATCTGGAAGAATAATATTAGACCCATCTATTAACTTAAACTGCTAACGACAACCGGGGGATTTAAGCATCCTCCGGTTTTTTGGGGTTGTTTTGTTCTTTTTATTGAACGTTATTATTCTTTTTAAAGAACGAAAAACAGCGATGGAAGGAGGATGGCAGAGAAAAGTAGACCTCCATCGTTCTTTATAAAGAATTTTGGCGTGTTTGAGAGTTTTTATTTATTAAAAAATGCCTATATACTGTCTTTGTATTCGTTAAAACGAACAATTAAGATGCTGTACTATTGCCAATTTCATTAAAAAGGAGGGGTCCAGAAAATTTAGCTCTATTTTTAACCCGCAAAAAAGAGGTGATGAATTTTTTTGAAAAGGAGTCGTTTGCATGAAAAAAACTTCAAACATTATTTCATTTTTTCTTACGTTTTTACTTGTAGTAGAAGGGTTTTTGTTTCAGCCGGTTAATGCCACCAGTGATAAGGGGAGAAATGGTACATCATTAGTTGCTGAAATATCAGCTGAGCCATACTTATTCAACTTTCATATGTGGGAAATCACCAAAACAGCTGATCCTGATCAATTAACTTTAAATCCCGGGGAAACAGGAACCGTTCATTACACACTGGATATTACTAAAACAATTAATGAAAGAGCAAGAGTTTCCGGTGATGTGTATGTTGAAAATACTGGAGACGTCATGACGGAAGATTTGAATGTTGATGTTGTATTACAATACAAAACTCAATCATTTAGCAAATTTAAAGATACCAGTGAAAAAGATACCGGCATCAACAACGGAGAAGAACTAAAATCTGGTGAAAGCAAATATTTTAATTATGATATTCCTTTTGACCCAATACCTGAAGCAACGGCTTATCGAGTTGTAGCAAAAATTTCAATATCCAATCATTCTGGTGATGAGGAATGGCAAATAGGTCCAAAGGAAAGTTTTAATCTCCCTGACAGTCCAACTGAAGCCTGGCAAAATGCTGTTGTCGAAGATACAAACACAAAAATTGATGGTTTCACTTTCAATTTAATAGGGGCTGATGATTTAAGTTGGGATGTTTCCTCTGAACAGACAATTAAATACAGCTATGAAATAACAAACCAAAGTGCGGATGTTGGAACCTATACATTTGAAAACACAGCTAAGATTACCAGGCCATCAGGCGGTCCCGAATTCGGTAATGATTCTGCTTCAGTCGATTTAATCGTCAACACTCCTCAGCCACCGAAGCCAACCATAGACCCAATCTGCTCGGAAAACCCGGATCAAACACGCAGATGGATTGTACACAATCCTAACGATACTGATATAACTTTCGACTGGTATGTTCCTGAAACTAAACAATTCAACGATGATGGATCTATAACCTTAAAATCAGGGGAAGAAAAAATTATCGAAGCCGGCACAAATCCTGATGGGTCAACCACCCTGGTGATTGAGTATGGAAATGGTCATAAAGTTTCTTCTGATAGCAGCGACGAACAATGTCCGATCCTGGATGTCGATCAAGTATGTTCCGAGAAACCAAACACCATTTCCTGGACCGTTAAAAACCCCAGTGACCAGTCCATTGACTTTGAATGGAAGATTCTCGGAACCGACACCAGCAGTTCTGAACCGATTACGCTGGATCCCGGTGATGAAAAAACGATTACAGTCAGCACCTCACCTGATGGACCATACCCGGCCATCGAAGTCACATACGGTCACGGACAAAGCGTTATCTCAGAAAGCAGTTACAAACCATGTCAGACGCCAGAAGAACCAGAGCCCGGTGTGACCCCGATCTGCTCGGAAAACCCGGATCAAACACGCAGATGGATTGTTCAGAACCCGTTTGACCGTGAATGGTCTTTTTCATGGTACATTGATGAAACCAAATCTGATGGCAACGATATACAGCATATCACTTTACTACCCGGGCAAGAAAAAATTGTTGAAGCCGTTACAAATCCTGATGGGTCAACCACCCTGGTGATTGAGTATGGAGATGGTCATAAAGTTTCTTCTGATAGCACCGACGAACAATGTCCGATCCTGGATGTCGATCAAGTATGTTCCGAGAAACCAAACACCATTTCCTGGACCGTTAAAAACCCCAGTGACCAGTCCATTGACTTTGAATGGAAGATTCTCGGAACCGACACCAGCAGTTCTGAACCGATTACGCTGGATCCCGGTGATGAAAAAACGATTACAGTCAGCACCTCACCTGATGGACCATACCCGGCCATCGAAGTCACATACGGTCACGGACAAAGCGTTATCGCAGAAAGCAGTTACAAACCATGTCAGACGCCAGAAGAACCAACACCGGAATTGGATGTCACGCCGCTTTGTTCCGACAACCCGGATCAAGAAAGAAAGTGGAAAGTGCATAACCCCAATGATTATAAAATCTGGTTAAACTGGGAAATCATCGAAACAGGCCAACATAAATATGAAATTGACCTTGAGTCAGGCGAAAGTACAACGGTAACCGCAGAAACCTATTCCGAAGGTTCAACCACATTAAAAGTAACGGTTACCACCGGTGAAGGACTGGTTATAGAAGCGGCAAGCAGCGATGAGAAATGTAATGACAACCCGCCCCCGCCTTCCGACGACCCGGATGACCCGCCGAAACGCGATGATGACGACAATGACGAACCCCAAAAAGACGAACCGGAATCTCCTGAACTGACTGCATTATGTTCAGAAGACCCCAATCAGACTCGCCGGTGGGAAGTTTACAATCCCAATGACGAAGAGTTAAAAATCTTCTGGGAAGTCGAAGAAACCGAATTTGAAAGCGAACCCGTTTCCATACCAGCCGAAAGCAGCATCACACTTGAAACAGAAGCGGCTGAAGGAAACACCACAACCCTAACAGTCCATTACGGCGAAGACTATGAATTTGATGTCACCAGCAAAAATCAGGGAGAACCCTGCCAGACCAATGAAGGCGAAAAGCCAGACGATGACTCGACAGATGAGGAAACCCCGCCTCAACCTCAGGAGCCACCACAAGAACCGACTGAACCAGAAGACCCACAACCTGCACCTCCTGCACAAGAGGAATTGCCCAACACAGCCAGTCCCTGGTACAACATGATCTTCCTCAGTGGCCTGTTATTGATCGGTTCAGGTTCCATCCTCTGGAGATTAAGAAAAAATTAAATACGAATTGAATGGGGGGAAACACTTGAACAAAAAATGGCTCATGATCACAGCGGGAGGAATCTTTTTTCTCTCGCTTTTTTTTCTCATTTTTTCGATCTATCAGATTTACTCAAGTGCTGCTGAAACCCGGCAGGCGTTGAAAGAGTGGGAAACCAAACAACGATCTATCAACTCCGAACAAGAAAATCCAGCTTCCCTTATTGACGAAAACAAATTTAAAGAACCCAGACAACCCCGGTCATCGACCTCTTCAGAAACACAGCCGAACAAATTTAATCGCCACCAGACCATTTCCACCGAACCTTTTTACCCGTCCCAACCAGAAAAAGGTGACGTTTTCGGCAAACTGATCATCCCCCGTCTCGACAAACAACTTCCCATCATTGCAGGAACCGGATATGAAGAATTAAAAAAAGGCGTCGGCCACTACATGGACTCCGTTTTGCCCGGTCAAAACAACAATACGGTCCTTGCCGGGCATCGAGACGGGGTTTTTCGTGGGCTGGGAAAATTGAATCCGGGGGATACCGTCACCATTAAGACTCTGGCCGGAACCTTTACGTATCGCATTCTAGATCATCAGATTGTGGAAAAAACAGACCTCTCCGTCGTCAAACCCCAGGACAAACCAATCTTAACCATGATCACCTGCTATCCATTCAACTACGTCGGCAATGCTCCCAAGCGATATATTCTAACAGCCGAACTTTTACCAGATGAAAATAATAAAACAGACTAAAAACAAAAACATCCCGAACCACCTATTATGTGGAACGGGATGTTTGTATTTAACAACCCGATTCAAGCAAGCAACTCCGGAACACGATCAATCCAACCGCTCAATCACCGCCGCCGTCGACATCCCATGGCCGATACAAATGGTCAAGAGTCCGTAACGCCCCTCTCGTCTTTCCAGTTCATGAAGCAGTGTGGTCATCAACTTGGCCCCGGTGGCGCCCAGTGGATGTCCCAGCGAAATGGCACCGCCGTTGACATTAACCTTTGAAAGATCCGCCCCGATCTCCTTTTGCCAGGCCAAAACTACCGGTGCAAACGCCTCATTAATTTCCACCAGATCAATCTCATCTATCGTGAGACCCGATTTCTGCAACACTTTGCGGGTTGCCGGGATTACGCCATCCAGCATCATGGTCGGGTCCGAACCCACCACAACGCGATTGACGATCCGTGCCCGGGGCCTTAATCCCCATTCCTGCGCGCGCTTTTCTTCCATCAATAATACCGCCGCCGCTCCGTCACTCATCTGGCTGGCATTGCCGGCGGTAATCACCCCGTCTTCCTTAAACACAGGCTTCAGTCCGGAAAGTGCCTCCAAGGAGGTATCCGGACGGGGTCCCTCATCCTGTGTTACACGGATCTTGTTGCCGTCCGCATCTTCGCCTTCCAGGGGTACAATCTCCCGGTCAAACCGTCCCGCTTTCTGAGCAGCCAGCGCCCGCCGATGGCTTTCCAGCGAATACGCATCCAGTTCTTCCCGGATTAATCCGTATTTCTCCGTGATCAACTCCGCGGAAATCGCCTGATGGACCATGTCAAATTTTTCATGGAGGGAAGGCGGGATCGTCCGTTCATTCCCGTCACTTAAAATGGGTTCTCGGGTCATGTTTTCCACACCCGCACCAATCGTGACATCCATATCCCCCGACAAAATTTCCTGACTGGCAAAATGAATCGCCTGTTGTCCGGACCCACACATGCGATTGATCTGGACCGCCGGCACTTCCACCGGAAAACCGGCGTCAAGGGCGGCCAGCCGGCCGATATTATACCCCTGTTCGCCTTTGGGCGTTACACAGCCCATGACAATGTCCTCGACGGCCCCATATTCAATGCCGGCTCGCCGGACCACCTCATCGAGTACCCGGGCTGCCATGTGAACGGGATGAACGTTACGAAACACTCCATTTCGTTTCCCCACCGGTGTCCGTACCGCTTCTACAATCACAACGTTTCGCGTCATTTTTCAAGTCCCCTTTACCAGGCAGTGTTAATTAATAATCATAAAATCCTTTCCCTGTTTTGATGCCGAAATGCCCCGCTTCCACTAGTTTACGAAGGATCTGCGGGGGCCGGAACCGATCACCGTATGCCTCCACCATGCCCTCACTGGCAAAAAGAAGGGTATCCAGTCCCACATAATCGGCCAGTTCCAGCGGTCCCATCGGATAGTTCAACCCAAGCCGGATCGCTTTATCAATGTCTTCCTTACTGGCGACCCCTTCCTCATAGATGCGCATGCACTCCAGGATGTGCGCGGCCAGAGCCCGGCTGGTGACAAACCCCTGCCGATCCTCCACCAGAACCGTTTCCTTGCCGATCTCTTCGGAAACCCGGCGGATCAGATCGACGGTTTTCTGAGATGTATCCGTTCCTCTCACGATTTCAATCAGTTTCATCACTGGTGCCGGATTAAACCAGTGCATGCCGATCACCTTTTCCGGTCGTTTTGTTGCAGAAGCGATGGCCGTGACACTCAACTCTGACGTGTTGGTCGCAAAAACCGTATGTGCCGCGGCATATTGATCCATCTCGGCAAACACCTTTTGCTTGAGTTCCATATTTTCCGGGATAGCCTCTACAATCAAATCCACATCACGACAGGCGTCCTGGAGATTCAGTGTTGCCTGGATCCGCTCCAGCGTTGCCCCGGACTGATCCTCAGTGATATGCCCGGCTCTCACGAACCGGGACAAGCTTTTTCGAATCATGGCCATCCCTTTATCCATCGCATCCTGCGAGATATCATACAACTTTACAGACTTCGACCCCATGGCCAGTGCCTGGGCGATGCCACTTCCCATCAATCCTGCGCCGATCACACTGATTTTTTGTGTCATTTTTTAAATGCTATCCTCCTTTGGAGCCGATTTTTGACCTGCTCCTTTACTTCGCTTATGAAGCCGAATGGTGGTCTTTTAACTGTTCCCGCAGTGCCCGCTTCAAAAATTTACCCACCGACGTTTTCGGAATCTCATCCATAAAAACAATGTCGTCAGGCAGCCACCATTTCGCAAACTGGGGTTTCAGATAATCATACAGTTCTTCTTTGGTGACCTTGCCTCTGGCGTTATCTTTCAGCACCACACAGGCCACCGGGCGTTCCTGCCATTTTTCATGGGGTACCGCCACCACGGCCGCTTCAAACACATCCTCGTGCGCCATCAATGCATTTTCAAGATCCACGGAAGAGATCCATTCTCCCCCGCTTTTGATCAAATCTTTGGTCCGGTCTACAATCTTGATCACGCCTTCCTCATCAACCGTCACTACATCACCGGTATGAAGCCACCCATCCTGAAACGCTTCCTTCGTCCGCTCATCCTGATAGTATTCATCGGCAATCCAGGGACCGCGCAGTAGCAATTCTCCCATTTCTTCCCCGTTCCAGGCCACTTCTTTTCCGTCTTTACCGACCACTTTCATTTCGACGCCGGGTACGAGTCCCCCCTGTTTGGCCCGTATATCAAGACGCGCTTCTTCCGGCAGATCCTGCTGATAGCTTTTTAGACGGGACAGCACCACCAGCGGACTGGTTTCCGTCATCCCGTAGGCATGAACAAAAGGAATCTTGTATTTGGATTCAAACGTGTGAATCAACCCTTTCGGAGCGGCGGATCCTCCGCACAAAATGGCCCGCAGGCTGGACATATCATAATCGCCTTCCTCCAATTCTTTCAGGAGGCCCAGCCAGATGGTGGGTACACCGGCAGTCAGGGTTACCTGATGTTCCTGGATCATGTCCGCCAGCAGTTTCGGAGTAAAATAGGGCCCGGGCATCACCTGAGTCGTCCCAAACCAGACCGCCGCAAAAGGAAGTCCCCAGGCATTAACGTGAAACATCGGCACCACCGGCATCGCCACATCCCGTTCTGAAAGGGCTGCCGTATCGGCCAGGCCCAGTGCCATGCTGTGCAACACAATCCCTCTGTGGGAGTAGACAACACCCTTTGGATTTCCCGTCGTCGCCGATGTATAACACATACCCGCCGGATCGTTTTCATCGATATCTTTTACAAATTCAAATCCGGGATTGCCTTCTTCCAGCAGGTTTTCATAATGATAGACCGGTTCAAGCGACGTCTCCGGCAGTTCATCCTTATCCGTCATAATCACAAAGGCCTTCACCGTTTTTAACTCATCTTTCACCTTTTCAATCAACGGAACCAGATCATCATCTATTAAGAGCACCTGATCTTCGGCATGATTGATAATATAAACGATTTGTTGTGGCGCAAGCCGAATGTTAATGGTATGCAACACCGCACCCAGGCCGGGGATCGCAAAATACGCCTCCAGGTGACGGTGATGATTCCAGGCCAGCGTCCCCACGCGTTCCCCCTTTTTCACACCCAGTTTTTCAAGGGCACTGGCCAGTCGCCGGGTTCGCTCTCCAATCTCCCGGTAGGTGAAGGTATGAACCCCCGATGAGGTCCTGGAAATCACCTGTTTTTTGGCAAAATAGGTTTCAGCTCGCTCCATCATGGATGACAGCGTCAAAGGTACATTCATCATCCTGCATTCCTCCCTTTTCTATTAAAATAGACTCATTCTGATAGAACACCTGACATTAGCAATTGTTCGATCTCTTCTTCAGAGAGACCCAGCAGCCCCCTCAACACATCCCGGTTGTGTTCCCCCAAACGGGGTGGCGAAACAGGCTTTTCCTCGTTATAATGGCAATCACGTCGCGTAGCTGCCTGAATGTCCTCAGGTGCCGAACCGGACAGAAGACCACTCTCTTTAAAAAAGGGATGCCGTTCTCGTTCGCCCGGTTCCAGCACCGGCGCCATACAACAATCTACTTCCTGGCTGAATTGGATCCATTCATCCAGAGTCCGGCTGTGAAATAGCATTCTAATTTCTTCAAAAACGGGATTGTCCCGTGCCGGCTGGCTGAACTGCGCCGGAATCCAGTCTGTGCGACCGTGGGCTTCACAGAAATGACGCCAGAATTTGGGCTCCAGGGCGGCCATTGACACATAGCGCCGATCCTTTGTTTCATAAAGGTGATAGCAGATGGCACCCCCCGTCAGCACCGAGATGCCGTTTTTCCGTCCCATTTGTTGATAGATGCGTTCATGCGGATTCATAAAGGAAACCAGCACATCCTGCAGAGCCATATCGAGAAATCGCCCTTCCCCCGTCCGCTCTCTCTGAAACAGCCCGAGCAGGATCGCTTCACTTGCCGCCATTCCCCCGATAAAATCGGCCAGGGTCACACCGGGATGTACCGGCCTGCCCCGCTCATCTTTCAACTGGGACAGGATACCGCTTAACGCCATATAATTGAGGTCATGGCTGCCCAGATGCGACAGGTTGCCATCCTGTCCGTAACCAGAAATGGAACAGTAGACAATATCCGGTTTAACCTGTCTGACCCGGTCATAATCCAGGCCCAGCCGTTTCATCACCCCGGGCCGAAAACTCTCCAGCACCACATCACTTTTCTCGATTAACGCCAGGGCGAGTCGACGACCTTCCGCTTTTTTCAGGTCCATTGCGACACTTTTTTATAGCGGTTATGAGCGAAAAACACCGCGTCTTCCGCTGGACGTCTTTCAGCCGGCCGTGCTGCATCGCCCTCCGGCGGTTCGATTTTGATCACGTCCGCCCCCATTTCCGCCAGCCTGAGACTGGCATAGGGACCCGGAATATAGTGAGAAAAATCCAGTACTCGGATTCCTGACAGCAACATACATGTTCGCTCCTTCTCCTCATCACAGCCCCAGGTTCCGGGCAATAATCGACTTCATGATTTCATTGATTCCCGCATAGATCGAAGTTACCGCAATATCCCGGTAGCGGCGGGCGATTTCAAATTCTTCCATATAACCGTATCCGCCGTGCAACTGAAGACACTCCGCCGCCACCCGTTTGGCCATCTCCGTGGTCCACCACTTGGCCATGGACACACCGGTGACGATGTCTTCCCCCTCCATGTGCCGCATAATCAGATCATCGACGAAGGCACGTCCCACCTCAAGCTCCGTTGCCATCTCGGCGATACGGAACTGGACGGTCTGAAACCGGCTGATCGTCTGCCCGAAGGCTTTGCGTTCCTTCACATATTGCATGGTTCGGTTGAGCATCTCTTCCGCCGCTACAATCGCGCCGATGGCGACCACCAGTCGTTCCTGCTGCAATTGCTCCATCAAGTAATAAAAGCCTTTTCCTTCTTCCCCCAGCAGATTATGGGACGGAACTTCCGCGTCATCAAAAATCAGCTCGGCAGTGTCCTGGCTGTGCTGACCGATTTTCTCCAGTTGTCTGCCCCTGGAAAAACCGGGCGTGTCCCGTTCCACCACCAGCAGGCTAATCCCTTTGTGAGGCGGGTCGGCACGGGGGTCGGTTTTCACGACCGTAATCACCAGGTCGGCATGAATGCCATTGGTGATGAACGTTTTTTCCCCGTTGACGATATAGGTATCTCCCTGTTTGCGGGCAGTGGTCCGGATCCCGGCCAGGTCAGAGCCGGCCCCCGGTTCTGTCATGGCGATGGCCGTGATCGTGTCACCGCTGAGACAACCGGGAAGCCAGCGTTTTTTCTGCTCTTCCGTTCCGTATCGATTGAGATAGGGCACGACAATATCATTGTGCAACCCGATGCCGATTAGACCGGTACCGACCCGCTCCAGTTCCTGATTGAGAACCACCGAATAAGCAAAGTCCGCATTGAAGCCGCCGTACGCTTCATCCACCCAGGGGCATAGAAAGCCGTTTTTCCCCATTTTCCTCCAGAACTCGCGCGGGATGATCCGTTCTTGTTCCCATCGGTCATAATGCGGACGTGCTTCCTGATCCAGGAACTTCCGTAATGCGTCTCTAAACATGTAATGTTCTTCTTTAAGATAACGGGCTGTCATGAATCTCCATCCTCTTTTCCATCCCTTTCGTCATCGCGTTCTGCCGCAATCAGGATGTTTTTTCAGCGTGAAACTGTTCGCGCAGGATAAACTTTTGAATTTTACCGCTGGCGTTGCGCGGCAGTTCATCCACAAATTCATACCGTCTCGGGCGCTTGTAATTGGCCAGCCGGTCACTTTCTTTACAAAAGCGTTCCAGTTCTTCCGCTGTAAGCGAAGGGTCCTTCCTCACGACCACGGCCATCACCTGCTCGCCCCATTTTTCATGGGGATCACCCAGTACCGCAACATCCAGCACCCCTTCATGCTCATGCAACACATCTTCCACCTCGCGGGGGTACACGTTCTCCCCGCCGCTGATAATCATGTCGTCCACCCGGTCCGCCACGTAGAGGTAACCGTCCTCGTCCAGATAACCCAGGTCGCCGGAATGGTACCAACCTTTATACAACGCTTTTTCCGTTGCCTCTTCCCGTTTGTAATAGCCGGCCATCATACAGGGGCCCTTCACCAGAATTTCACCCACCTCACCGGGAGGCTGAACGTCTTCCGGATCAGAAGGATCGTCTTCCCTCGGGCGAACAACCCGCAATTCGTGGTTTAAACACACTTTTCCCGCAGAGCCCGACTTCGAGATCTGCTCATCTTCGAACAGAAAGGTGACGGCCGGGCCCATTTCCGTCTGGCCGTATGCCTGTACCAGATCGATACCCAGTCTGTCTTTACAGGCCCGAACCAGAACGGGCGGCATCGGTGCCGCGCCATAAAGCCCCATGCGGAGGGAGCTCAAGTCAATCTGTTCCAGATCCTCCTGCAGCAACATGTTCCACATGGTGGGCGCACCGAAAAAGATGGTGATCTTCTCTTCCTGGACCGTGTTGAGGACCTGTTTGGGATCAAAATGGTGAATGATCACATTACTGGCTCCGATATGCACGCGGGGAAGGAAACAGCAGTGAAGCTCGGCACAGTGAAACATGGGCGCAGTAACCAGACCACGGTCGTTCGGCGTCAGTTTCATTGCCGAAATACAGATCAGGCTCTGTTCCATCATATCCCGGTGACGATGCATCACGCCCTTGGGGCGACCGGTGGTGCCACTGGTGTACATGATGGCATACAGGTCGTTTTCGTCCACCGGTTCAGCCAGCTGCGGCGGTTCGGGAGATCCGGCGTTCAGTTCGGCATGAAAATCAACAGCGTAATCGGGCACATCCGCTTCAATGTACCAGAATGACGTATCGGGAAACTCTCCGTAAATCTTATCCACCTGGTCTTTTAACGCTTTTTCGAAAATGAGAATTTTCGGCTCCGCATCTTTCAGAATAAATGCCAGCTCCTGAGATTTGAGGCGGAAATTAATCGGATTGATTACTGCGCCGATTTTGGCGCAGGCAAAATAGGCCGTTGCCAGTTCACTGGTGTTGAACAGATAGGTTGACACCCGGTCCCCTTTTTTGACCCCGGCTTTTAAAAAGGCATGGGCCAGCCGGTTGACATCCTGGTTCCATTCCTGATAGCTCCACCTTTTGTTGCGGTTTCTGTCAACCAGTGCTTCTTTACGAGGGTATTTGGCTACCGTTTGTTCCAGCGCCTGTCCGATGGTTGCATACATGAACATGACCTCCCAGTTTATGTGTCAATGAATTGAAAACCTGTCCCTATTTAAAATTCATATTCAAATGGGGGAAGTTTCAGAATGTTGTTTTTCAGATTGGATTGATGTTTGTAAACGCTTTCAACTTAAGGCGACGGGAAATATTCTAGTGAGGAAATACCGGAGATGTTCAGGTTGTATCTGGTAAAATGGTACCTATTATATAATACGAGACCTGTGTACAAAATCCTTTTAATTTTCAGAAAAATCAAGCATGTTCTGTTACACCCATACCCACGGGTATGGATGTAACAAAGAGGAATGAGTAAATTTTTATCGAATACAAAGTGATATTAGTTTTTTAACCATTTTTTATATAAATTTGAAAGGAGACATATGTCATGATTACACCGAAACACCCTGTCCTGAGAAAGGTCTTACCTTATGGACTCATCATTTTGTTTCTATTTCAATTGTTTCTATCTCCCCTATCTTCTCCCGCCCGTGCCGGCGAAAAAACGTTTTCCGACATTGAAAATCACTGGGCCCGGGACTCTATAGAACGTCTGGTTCAACTCGGAATTGTATCCGGATTTGACAACGGGACGTTTCAACCGGAAGGGAAAGTCACCCGGGAACAGTTCGTCAAAATGCTAATTGAAGCAAATCGATCATCACTGACTATTGGCAGTGATACGTTTGTTGATGTTCCGTCAACGCGCTGGTCTTACCGATATATCGAGACAGCCGTTAAATCCGGAATCATTCTGGAAGATGAGACCGGTCCGCAATTCCTTCCCGGAACGAACATCACGCGCCAGGAGATGGCGTTGTTTATTGCCCGGGCCCTTGAGTTAACCCCGGATGAAAACAGCCTTAATTTCAAAGATATTGATCAGATTCATCCGTCTTATCGCGGCCTTATCGGAGGAGCGATTGAGGCTGGAATTATCAGCGGTTATCCAAATGGGACATTCCGACCTGATGAATCAGCTACGCGGGCTCAGGCCGCAGTGATGATCATTCGTATGCTGGATTATCAGGATCGTGTCCTTTCTGAACTCAATCCGGAAGATCAGGTAATGAGGGTACCGATGATGAATGATCCGGTGGCGCTTGATCCAGGTCTCATAGCTGACAGCCTGTCCGGGACATTCGTTGAAAATCTTTTTGAAGGGCTGACCCGGCTTGGAAAAGACGGAAAACCTTATCCGGCTTTAGCGAAAGAGATTCAGATATCGGATGATCTGATGACCTATACGTTCACTCTTCGGGAAAGCCAGTGGAGTAACGGTGATCCTGTAACCGCCCATGATTTTGAATACGCCTGGAAACGCGTACTGGATCCCGAATTTGAATCCATTTATGCGTTTCAATTATTTATTATTAAAAATGCCCTTTCCGCGAAACAGGGGGAAGTTCCCCTCGATGACGTCGGGATTAAGGCGCTGGATGATCGAACCCTGCAGGTCACACTGGAAGAACCTGCTCCCTACTTTTTGCACCTGACCTCTTTCTACACCTTTTATCCCGTACATCAAGATGCGGTTGAATCCAGTACACAGTGGGGATACAGCGGGGAGAATCTGATCAGTAACGGACCTTTTAAACTTTCTGACTGGACGGCAGGCAAACAAATCGAACTGGTTAAGAATGAACATTACTGGGATGCTGAACACGTTTACCTGAACAAGGCTGTGTTCAGTGTTGTCCCCGACCCGGATGTCGCCTATGCCGAATTTCAAAAGGGAGCGTTTGACTGGTTCGGCGAGCCTTTACATACCCCGAAAGGCAAAATGTTAATTGAAAAAGAAGCCCATATCACCTCGATCCCAGGTATATACTGGTATGAGTTTAATACAGACTCGGCGCCTTTCCAGAATAAAAAAATGCGAAAAGCTTTTGCCTATGCCATTGATCGCGATCAATTGTTCCTTGAAATCGGGTTTGACCATATTCCGGCCACTTCCATCATTCCTTCGACCATGGAAGGAGGCGGTAAACCTTATTTTACAGATACAGACCTGGAAACGGCACGAGAACTGTTTGAACAGGGACTTGAGGAAATGGGGCTTAACGACGCCTCGCAACTTCCGGAAATCACCATCACATACAGTGATTCGGTAACAAATGAAACCATGACCCGGATCATCGCCGATCAATGGGAAAAAGCCTTCAATATTCGTGTAAAGACTGAAGGTTACCCCTGGGCTGAATATTTGAGCCGCCTACGCCAGGGAGATTTTCAGATTGCACGTATGGGCTGGATGGCGGACTTTCATGATCCCATTAGCTTTCTCGCGCTGTTTACCAGTTATAACAGACTGAATAATACAGGCTGGGAGAATTCGCAGTATGATAATCTGCTCGTCTCTTCAAATTATGAAACGGATCCCGTCAAACGCATGGCATTACTGTCCGCGGCTGAACAAATCATTATGGATGAAATGCCGGTCATACCGATTTATGAACATGCCAATGTGTGGTTTAACCATAATGCAGTAAAGGGTGGATATCTGGATGCCTTTTCCAATTTGATTCTGAAATCCATCTATATCGACAAGCCATGATGATGTTCGCAACATCAACAAACTCCCCGGTTTCTTAGGAATCCGGGGAGTTTTGCATGATCATCATGAAACATGTTTAACGTTTACAGCTGAACCCTCACATAAGCCCGGTCATCATAGGACACCATACCTTCATACTTCCCTTTCACATGCCGGAACACCTTATAGCAGAGCGGATCCTCTTCCAGCACCTCATTGAGGTAGGCTTCCGACTCTTCCAGTGTCCGCATCAACTTCGGATAACCGTCCGTCGCCAGGATGATTTCGTCCACATCATCCGGGAGCGGGACACAACGGATCAAATCTTCCCGCATTTCAAAACCGTCCAGTACCGTGTAGTCATAAGGTGAATTGAAAATCCGGTTCTGAATGTAGGGTTGTCTTTTAAAAATGGGCTCCAGAAATTCATGTGACAGGTCCTGTTTTAACAGGTCTCTTTCCGTGTATCCGGTCTGTAGCAGAAATTCAATCATTCTGCTGCGAATCTCGGATGATAATTCATCCACCCTCAGGTTCTGATAGATGAGATAATCACCGCATAGTGCCTGACAGTCTCCGATTGACCAGATTTGATGATGCTTGCGTGAATAGATGGTCATGGAAGCAGATGGGCGCTCCATCGGTTCTTCTCTCATCCTGTCCAGGAGCCCTTTTTCTTCGTACCAGCCTGTCAGCCGGCTGTTTAAAAAACGGAAGGCATCGAGATAATCCATATCCCGATCCAATTCAGGCAGCGATTCCGCCAGTATTTCAGAGGCGATTTTTCCCGTTGTCTTATCATCAATTTGCGTGTTTGTTTTGCTGGAAACGCCGTCAATCACGGCCGCAAAATCATCCGTTACCGCAATGGCATCTTCGCAAAGTTTTTCATCATCATACTTGCCTTTGACAAACTGTTCTATTATCTGCATGTTTCCTCCCTTTCCTTGTGATCTATAAAAAACTTTTATGATGATCTCCCGGCCAAAGCCGTGAGCTTAAACACACTTGTGTAAAATCGTAAAAAGGGGCATGTCTTAATTACTGGGAGAAAGTTGGTTCTATGAAGCTTACGACATCGTTGAATAAAATATGTAAGTTGAACAAAAGTGCGAGGAAACGAATGATGGAGATAGTTTCATTTGATGCTGAATTGGGGTGTAACGCGCTGGACGGATATTTAGATGTTCCTGATTGTTCCTATATCTTACTTCGGGATGTAACCTGAAAATCCTTCCTTTAAATAAAGAAGGGGCGGATCCAGGCGGACGGACAGCCTCCGTGGTTCCGCCCCTCCTCCTTTATTGTTGTTGCCAGTCTTGCTTGAGCATCCCGTAGATCACATGATCCACATAATGATCATACAGATACTCGTTTTGCCGCACACAGCCTTCCTCCACAAATCCCAGTCTTTCCGGAATGGCCCGGCTCTTTCTGTTCTCCACCGCACATCGAATCTCAACACGGTTCAAATCCAGTTCATTCAGGGCATAATCGACCATCTCTTTACAGGCGCGCGTCATGATTCCCCGGCCCTGAAAATGTTGTCCCAGCCAGTATCCAATACTGGTAGAGCGGTTAGCCCAGTCAATCCGATGAAAACCGATCACTCCGGCTATCTTCCCCTGATACCAGATCCCGGCATGGAATCCGTCATTGGAAGCGTCCTGCCTGATGGCCGTTTGAATAAACCGGCGGGTGTCATCCGGATGACGGGTGTCGTCTACCCAGGGCAACCACTCTCTCAAGTAATCTCTCGATTGTTCGATCAGGATAAACAGTTCTGGGGCATCTCTAAGTTCCAGTTTTTTTAAATACAGATCTTCCGTCAGATCATATGTAAACAATGTTATTCCCCCTCTCACGACCTCGATTTTCATCTCATCCTTTATTGTCTATATATTGGTACATACTCTGCGATTTGTAAAGGTAAGTTAATTAAAATAACTTTTTAGATATTTATATTGACTAAGTTAAAAGATCGTCGTATATTTAAAATGAACTTACTAAACATTTTTATTTAGAAAGTAGGGTTTGGTGTGAAAACATTTATTTCATCCCGTTTGAGCCAGTATCCAAAAGAAATTCGTTTTTTTGTTCTGGCCAGCCTGGTCAATTCCACCGGAAGCGCTTTTATGTGGCCGCTGGTAACCCTCTATGTACATAATGAACTCCACCGATCATACGGGGATGCGGGGCTGGTACTTTTACTTCAATCTCTCGCAGGGATCGTCGGGCAATTTACAGGAGGAAGTTTGTTCCACCGGCTGGGTCCCCGGATTTTAATCATCGGGTCACTGGTGTTGACTGGCATGATGCAAATCCTGCTCGTTTTTGCAGGCTGGCCGGAATATGTATTGCTTATGGTCCTGCTGGGATTCCTTGTTTCCGTCACGATGCCGGCCATCAATGCTTTTATCGGATTCAAATGGAAAAAAGAACGCAGTCGTTTATTTAATGTCGTCTATGTTAGCAACAATATCGGGGTCGCGCTCGGCACCAGTCTTTCCGGATTGATTGCGACATACTCTTTTCAGTTGACCTTTTTGTTAAACGGCTTGTCGACGTTCGCTTTTGCGATCTATTTTTATGTCCTGATGAAACATATCAGGCTTAACGAACCTGACACCATCTCTTTTTCACACGATAAACAATCCGTTTCCCTTCCAGTCGGAAAACTGTTGTGGAACTATAAAATCTATCTTTTTCTGGGACTGGGATCCCTGTTGATCTGGTTTTCTACTTCTCAGTGGGGGTCAGGTGTGGCCCCCTATCTGGACGAAAATGGGTACAGTCTCGCTGCATTCAGCTTTCTCTGGACCCTGAACGGGATCATCATTCTCATCGGCCAGCCGTTGATCAGTCTGTTAAAGAAAACCCTGTCACGAACGTTGACCGCCCAGCTGGTGGCGAGTGCCATCTTTTATGCAACGGGGTATACCTACATTTATCTCTTTCATCATGACTATGTACAATTTATGATCGGGATGATCATTACCACATTCGGAGAAATGTTAATTGCCCCTGCTGTTCCAACGTTTATTACAGAAAAAACCGGGCTGGCGGCCCCTTTTTACCTCGGGGTCGTCGGAGCCATAGGCAGTACAGGTCGATTGCTGGGACCTTATATCTATGGTAATTTATATGATCTTCAGGGAGCTGAACCGATCTTTCTACTGACCGTACTGTTATCCTCACTGGCTGTGATCAGTTTTCTGATCCATGCCGTGCTTAATACCAGTCCTTCAAGAGAAACATCCATTCCTTCAATATAAATATAACAGTCCCGATCTCCCTCAAAAATAAGAAGGTGCCGCAATGTGGCGGCACCTCACACCTGAAATGTCTTTCCTCCAACTTTGACCGTAATCGTCACTTTCTTTTCCGGTTTCTTCAGTTGAACATATTCATCGTGCGGGATGGAAGGATTAACGTTGTTCAGGTAGGAAGGCTTCTTTTTAGGTCCTGGAACAAACCGTCCCTCTTCATCCGCAGAGCGAACATATTGCTGCACAGCCTGGAAATCGGGGCGTGTCGCATTATCCATTAAATAGGCAGATTGAGTGGCCCCCGGACGACGATGTTTATTTAAATGATGAATGATGCGTTTTACGCCGGTGATGCCGATTCCATGTCCGTAATAAAGGTCGTCCCCCAGAACGACAACATTTTCTCCCTGCCATTCCGGTGTTTCCGGATTCACCTCCGGATTTTTCACATAGCGGATATCACCCGGGAAATAATCCGGTCGTCTGGCAGTCGTCAGGTGGAGATCCTGGTCATGATACCAGCTGAACAAATACAAGCCGGCAAAAAGACGATTGAATGCTGCTTCTCCCAATACCTCCAGAAAAGCACGGTAAAGCACGATCGTCATCGCCGTTGCACATTCAAAAGCATAGGCTCTTCCGTTTGCAAATATGTCCCGTATACCTGTAGCCGGGCTGACCCCTTCTTTCAGTTGCAACCCGCCCTGTTCCGTGACCTCCCAATAAGCCGGATTTCCTCGTGTGTTCTCGAAATCAGCAAAACGCGGCCCGCTTTTTTCAAGTGCCCTCGCGCCTCGTACAATTTCCCTCCGGAACTGAAGCTCAAATCTGAGGTCCTGTAAACTTTGATAGCCGTAGACCGTTTCACTATCCGCCATTTTTTGAACGATCTCATATTCCAGACTCCCCGGCTCAAATTCCGTCAGTTCATCTGCCTGAACCGGGGTACCAGCGATTTGAAGCAAACCGATCCCTCCCAGAAGCCTATCTGACATATGTGCCATATTCTATGCATGAGCGGATGGGAGGGTGACGGCTGTTTATTTTTTTGAAGATGTCTGTTTCTTCAACTCCTTTTTCCACCGTTTGTACGTGTCAGGCTCCAATTTCCTGACTTTTTTCAGAAAGGCCCGGTCCAGGCCGATTTTGGACAGATCTTTAATCATGCGTATTGGATATTTTCGCTTTCTTTTGTAGACGTTAACCAGATCGATCACCTTTAATTTTCCTCTCCGGGTGATGAAAATATGGCGCAGTCGGGGATCTCGGTCCACAAAACCGGATTTTTTCATTTTTTTCAGCAGTTTGAGGATTTTACGGGTCATGGATCGGCTAATTTTTCCTTTTTCACGAAGATATTTGTTTAAATTCTTCCCATCCAAATATTCCATCAACATATACCGCGACCCAAATTCATGGATCTTCGGCGTAATGGATGATCCCTGTGCCATAATATAGGATTTGATTTCTTTCATCGCCTGTTTTCTGGAATCGTAGATTTTAACACATTTGCGGGGGGAAATCCGGTAGACCACACCCTGGCGCCCGTTGCCCACTTCCGGAAAACAGGTGGGATTGACCACGGTTTCAACTTTTTTATCTGTTTTTCGCACCTGAATGTCCCTGAAGTCCTGCGGCCCTACAAAACGTTCCAGTTTTGTCATCACCCGCGATGGGTTGATCCGGTCCTCGCACGGAACCTGTTTGATCCAGGGATCATTCCCCCGATATGAAACCCGGGTGAAATAGCGTCCCGGCAGGCTGGTCCGAAACGCTCTTTCTTCATCGGGTTGACTGTCAAAGACCTTTTTTAATTGATCCTCCGCAAATAGCACGCGTATATAAAATGGGGCAGCAGCCGATTGAACTTTTGCCATCCTCATTTTCCTGGCATCATATAAGTACCCTTTTTCATACATCAGGACTTCATTCGGATCACGTGGTTGATACTTAAGCAATTGGGCTACAACAGATTTATGAAGCAGGATTTGTTCATCCAGGCGGATGAACAAATAGTAAGGGGTATGATGTTGAAATTGAACAGGAATTTGTTCAATCTGTTGATGTGGTACGAACTGAATATGATCCGGAAGTAGTGGATATAAAGTCAGTTCGTCCTTAACAATATCCTCCCATTCCTGCTCAAACGTAACCAGAGCCTGAAACCGCTGATCGGTCTGGTTTGTCAGGCTCTGCACCGGAAATCGCATCACACGACCTATTTTTTTACGAATCCATTTTTCATCAACATCAATTTGTTCTTCCGGTATCGGCGACTGGAAAGGAAGATGGATGAAAACCCGATGTTCTGTCAACAGAATCTGCTCCTCTATCCGGTAATTTGCTGTTAACTTATGCACAACCGGAAGGACTTGTCATCAAAATCCACTTTTGCCGCCACAGAATGAGCTTTTTCCCAAAAAAACCGGGGCTTTGTCATCGCTCCCGGTTTTTTGTAGTTTCCCATGTTTACCGAATTCGCTTCGCAAACAAAAACGTCTCACGAAAAGTGGGTTCATTCAAGCTGTCGATTTTCACATCCGGCGGATACGCATGAATCATCCGGCCGTTCCCCATGTAGATGGCCACATGACCGACAACGCGGTTGCTGCGGTAACGACCCGGTACATAAAAGAACAACAGGTCGCCCCGTCGCAAATTGTCTATCGAAACTCTTCTCCCTACACGGGCCTGGGCTCGTGACGTCCGGGGAAGGTGGATCCCTTCTTTTGCAAACACATATTTAGTAAACGTTGAACAATCAAAAATACGCGTGGTTCCGAAAGGGGCCCCGAAAACGTACGGTGTGTTTAACTGGCGTTTCGCCCTCTCGATCAGGCGATTCGGGTTGAATCGTGCCTGAGCCGTAAACCTCTGCTCCCGTTGCCCATCATCATGTGCCAGCCGTTCCAGATCAGTTGCCTCCAGAGTCTCAATCTGATTCACCGACACCCAGTCAAACAGATCCCCGATGTCTTTTTCAGAAACATAGGCCTGTCCATTTTGCATCCATACGTTTTGCCAGCGATCCTCTTCCATCACACGGATTTTTTGCTCGTCCGGCCTGTATTCAATCTGTGGATCCGTAAATCCGAATTGATACACGTTTTCTTTTTCGATATATTTTTGCTGGTAGTTCAATTCTTCCATTAATGCAAACAGGGGGTAGTATTGGTTTCCGTCCGGACCACGTTCAGATTCAAGGTTAAATGGTGCTGCCCCACCTGGCCGGGCCCGGTTCTCATCACCCGTAAAATAGGTGGAGAATAAAACAAGCGTCAATAACAGAATTCCGGACAATACCGGCCATTTCAGATTTCCCGGTTGCATACAGGAACCTCCATATCTTATGTTTTTTCTTTCCTTATGATGGGTCAGAGTCCTGTTACTTATACACCAAACCAACCTCAACATATAGCTGTCCGAAAGAACCAACGATTGATATGAAGCCAAGCAGGGACTGGTTATTTTTTCATCACGAATTTTAAAAATATTTTATAATTGGGAATTGACGTTTTTGTGTATATATTATAATATAACGTTAGAAAAACGTTACGCATTAAAAACGTTATACAAACGCAACGAAAAAGGAGGATACTTCCATGTTCAAGCCTGAAATTACCATTCATTCTGATGATCCCCGCGTTCAGGAATTTCTGGAGCGCATTGAAAACGGGGAAAAAATTGAAGTGGATGATTGGATGCCGGATGATTATCGCCTTCAGTTGATAAAGTTGATCGCCATGCACGGTATCAGTGAAATTATGGGAGCGTTTCCGGAAAAGGAATGGGTTCCGAAAGCTCCGACTTTAAAACGGAAATTGTCACTGATGGCGAAAGTTCAGGACGAAGTGGGACACGGACAGCTGTTGATCCGTGTAGCGGAAGACCTGATGCATCCGCTTGGAAAAACACGGGAAGATTTAATCGAAGATCTGTTCTCCGGCCGTTTGAAATTCCACAACGTATTCCATATGCCTGCACCCAGCTGGGCTGACGCCGCATTAATCGGTTGGCTGGTTGATGGTGCCGCCATCGTCACACAGAAGATGCTGGCTCATACATCTTACGCACCTTATGCTCGCGCCCTGAAGCGTATCATTCTTGAAGAACGTTTTCATGCCTATCACGGTGAAGACATGGTCATCGCTCTGGGTGACGGTACCGAACAACAGCGTGAAATGATGCAGGATGCTCTCAATCGCTGGTGGCCGGCTCTGTTGATGTTCTTTGGTCCGCCGGAAAACGGTGAAATCAAGAGTAACCAGGAAATCAACATCCGTTACAAAATCAGAAGCAAAACCAACGAAGAATTAAGACAGGAATTCCTTGATAAATATGTACCGCAAATTCGCGCTCTTGGCCTTGAAGTACCGGATGATAACATCTACTACGACGAAACCAAGAAACAATGGGTTTACACGCATCCGGACTACACCTACCTGCGTGATGTGATCGCCAAAAACCAGGGACCGCGTTCTCAAAACCGCCTGAATCTGAGAAAAATCGGTTTTGATAATAACGAGTGGGTAAGAGAAGCGCTGCTTCACAACCAGAAAGCAATCAGCTAAAAGGGGAGTGATTTCTGTGAGCAAGGATGTTAAAGATTATGATGTTTATGAGGTTTTCAGCCAAAAAGAACCGACCGGAAAATTTGAAAGCCAGTTCAGTCTGCTCGCACCCAATGCAGATGTTGCACTGGCGATGGCACAGGAAAACTTTATGCGTCGGGAAGAAGTACCTTCCAATCTGTTCGTGGTAAAAAGAGAAAATATTCATTTTATGCCGCCTGAAAAGCGGAAAGCTCTTCTTCGCCTTGACAATAAGGATTATCGTCAACCGTCCCATTACGGTTATATCCCGTCGAAGTGGAGAGAACTAAAAGAAAAAAATGCACCGAAAGCATCCGTATAATGAAGGAGGGATCGGACCGTGGTTAAAAAATACAATACTCCGGAAGAAGCCAAACAGGATCAACAATATCTTGATACACTCAAAGAATTGATCTTTCAATTAGCGGACGATGATCTGCTGATCAGCCATCGCGGCTCTGAATGGCTGGGACTGGCGCCTCACATTGAAGAAGACGTCGCCTATTCATCCATCACCCAGAACACCATGGGTCATGCCGCAATGCTGTATGAACTGCTTGAAGAACTGGGTGTCGGAAAAGCGGATGATCTGGCACATCTGAGAAAACCGGAAGAATACCGCAATGCCCGCCTTGTTGAACGTGTCAACGGTACCGGTGATTATAAAGAGAACCCGGATTATGACTTCGGTTATGCCATCATTCGGAATTATGCCTATGAGTTATTCAAGAAAATCCGTCTGGAAGCCCTTCAGCAATCTTCCTTTGTTCCTCTTGCCGATACGGCAAGAAAGATCAAGCGTGAACAATATTATCACCTTTATCACTGGGAAGTCTGGATCGACCAGCTTGCTCACAGTACGGACGAAGCACAGAAGCGCCTGAATAATGCGATCCAGAAAACCTGGGAAGATGTTGCCTCCCTGTTTGACCTGGGACCGAAAGGCGATCAAATTGTCGAATATGGACTCCTGGAATCCGGGGAAATGCTGAAAAAGAAATTCATGGACCAGTTTAAAGCGAAAATGGAGAACTCCGGCTTGATCTGGCCCGGTGAACCTCAGCCATTGAGTGAAACGGGTCGTGAAGGACGTCATTCTGAGGAGTTTGTGGATGCTTTGAATCACCTGAGTGAGGTTTACAAAATGGATCCGCAGGCCTCCTGGTAATAGGAGATGATAAACATGTCCAAAATCCTTTCTTCTCTGGAAGAGAAAGTTCGGGACAAAGTTCAGGAAGTCAAAGACCCTGAGATTACATCCGTCAGCTTGATTGAAATGGGAATGCTTGATGACATTGAAGTAAACGGTTCAAAAGCAACCGTAAAGTTGATTCCCACCTATCTCGGTTGCCCTGCCCTGGACATGATGGAAAAAGATGTGGTGAAAGCTGTCTCCGAAATTGACGGGATTGACGAAGTGGACGTTATTTTCGTCAAAGATCCGATCTGGACGTCTGACCGGATCACACCGGAAGGAAGAGAGAAGTTGAAGGAGTTCGGAATCGCCCCGCCTCCGCTGCACGCCCACGAGCAGGGAGCCTGGGAAATTGAATGTCCCTACTGCGGTTCCACCCGAACTGTACTGGACAATATGTTTGGTCCTACCGCCTGCCGTAGTATCTTTTACTGCAACAAGTGTAAAAATCCATTTGAAGCGATAAAACCTGTGTAAGGTAGTAAGCTGCTGACTCTGATCGGATCAGCAGCTTTTTTTATGATTTAGACTGGGAACCAGCCATTTAATAGTCAAAAGAAGCAGTATGGAAATCACACTATAAACATGTTCCTGCTCTCTTCATATGTGTTTTTGGGCATTCACCAGAATTAGAATATCCAGCACAGAAACACATCTTTTTAAATGATGAATATAATTAATTCCAGTCCGATCGCAAGCAATAGCACTACAGATAGAATTTTTTAATCGTGGTGGATGAATTCATGTGTTCGGATTTTCTCCTGCAAGGAGAAAAATAATGTCGACAAAACTGAACATGATGACGGCTAATAATAGGGCTGATAACAAGTATTCCCTCCGATCAGGATATACCTGACCCATTTATGTGAGACCATGGCATGTCACCGCCCCCTGATTTGATGTTATGGATGATATGAAACTGAAATGAAAGATTAAATAAAGGATTTCCTCTAAAAAGGAAATCTCCGAATCTTATTGAAGTAAGTAGATAAGGTATTTCAATGTACCAGTTTCTAGATGGCATTTTAACTTGTACCCAATCATATACATCATCTAGCCCTCACATACTAACCGGTCAATTAATTAAAAAGGAGGTTTCCTTGATGGACCGAATTAACAGGCAGATCCATTTAAAAAGCAGACCCATCGGAATGCCCGACAGGGAAAACTTTGAGTGGGTGGAATCTCCCATTCCTGAACCGGGAGAAAATGAGCTTTTGTTAAGAACCCTCTACCTGTCCGTCGACCCTTACATGAGAGGTAGAATGAGCGACCGCAAATCTTATGTACCCCCGTACCCGCTTCATGACGTGATCGCCGGTGGTGTCGTGGCCGAGGTCGTCGAGTCAAAATCGCCGGATTTTAAAAAAGGGGATATCGTCGAAAGTGATTACGGATGGCAGACACACGCTGTAGTAGCTGCCAGGAAAGCCCGAAAATTAAATCCCGATCTGGCACCCGTCACAACCGCCCTCGGTACTCTGGGAATGCCCGGACTCACCGCTTATTTCGGTTTGCTGGACATCGGTCGACCACGGGAAGGGGAAACCGTTGTCATCTCCGGTGCTGCTGGAGCTGTCGGTATGACGGTGGGACAAATTGCGAAATTGAAAGGCACACGGGTCGTCGGCATCGCCGGTTCCGACCGAAAAGTACAGTACCTGAAAGAAGAACTTGGGTTTGATGACGCAATCAATTATAAAACCACGGAAAATATGCGTGAGGCGTTGAAAAAGACATGTCCGGACGGGATCGATATCTATTTTGATAATGTGGGAGGACCGGTTTCTGATGCCGCCCTGTCGCTTATTAACCGGGGAGCACGCATTCCCCTTTGCGGACAGATCGCCCTGTATAATCTGGAAAAACCTGATGTGGGTCCGCGTATCCAGTCGTTTCTCCTGATCAACAGCGCCCTGATGAAAGGATTTATTGTGACAGACTATGCGGAGCGGTTCCCTGAAGCTTACCGTGACCTGACGACCTGGTATCGGGAAGGAAAATTGAAGACAAAGGAAACTATCGTGGAGGGGTTCGACAATACGGTCGATGCGTTCTTGGGATTATTTAAAGGGGAGAATCTGGGTAAACAGCTTGTTAAAGTCTGACTGGAAGTTGGAGGTCGGAGGTCAGAGGTCGGATTTAGAATAGCGGAATTTATGAGACTGTCGATTAAAATAGGGCTAAACGTCGGTTTAGCCCTATTTTAAAATT
>JACDOE010000004.1 GCA_017656255.1 Bacillaceae bacterium | reverse complement strand
TTCATTGAACGAGGATCTTTCAGGCGTTCTTCTGTTCAGTTTTCAAGGAACTTCTGTGTCGCTCTCTGTTTGACAGCGACTTTATCAATATATCATGCTGTGCTATATTCAGTCAATGGTTTTTTTATCCACATTGACATGAATTCTCTCTCACTTATCTTATCCCCACATATCCCCATAAAAGCGCCATCGTTTCAATGGCGACATTTGATAATATAACATGGTCCAATTATTCAAGTCAATTGTTTTTTTTAGGATTTTTATTCCATGTTCCAACCACTAGATCAGGACTTTATCAATTTTGTACTGCGGCTGATCCACCAGATTGATAAAACGCTCGTCGATTTGAACCATGGGTCTTGTCGGGCTGGACTTGTTGATAAATACGATTTTTCCGACCTCACCATTGCTTAACTGTACATAATAGTCCTGAAACAGAGGCATCAGGCCTTCGATAAAGGTATAGACCAGTTTCATGTCCAGTTTTCCAAAATTCTCTTTCAACAGGTGATCTGCCACTTCAAAAGGAGACAGTGCTTTTTTATAACTTCTTTTGGAGATCATGGCATGATAAATTTCAAGGATGGCTACAATGCGACTGTATGGATGAATCTTCTCTTCACGAAGTGATAACGGATATCCACTGCCGTCCATCCGTTCATGATGTTGCAGCGCTGCAAGTGCCACTCCTTCATTTAATCCAGTTGTACCATTTATAATATGGTACCCGTTTACCGTATGAGTTTTCATTTCCTCAAATTCATCGACCGTTAGTGTTCCCTTTTTTTCTACAATTCTTGGGTGAACCCTTAATTTCCCGATGTCATGAAACAATCCAGCAAAGGCTACCTGCATGTATTCTTTTTGGGGCATCCGCGACCATTTCGCCAGTAAAACTGCCATCAGCCCTACGATAATGGCGTGATGAACGTCATACTTCGCATCCTGTACCAGAGGAGTCAACCTGATGACCAAATCTGGCTGTGACAAGACCTTTTGTACAAATGGTTCAAAAACCTTTCGAATCTCCAGCAGGGGAATATTGTTTCCTCCTTTAACCTGCAAAAAGGCTTTTTGAATATGCTCAGACAGTTGATAAAATTCCTTTTGCAGAGCGACATCCTTTTTCGTTTCCACCTGTTCGGGGGTCTCCTGATCGTGTGAAGATTTTTTTTCCTTCTGCCCGGCGGGTTGAACCGTCACATTAATAATTTGAAATGCCTTCAGCACTTCAATGTCCCGTTCAGTGATCACTTTTCCCTTTTTAAAAATGGTTCCGCCCAGAGCGCTATGTACATCCTCAACCAATGTATCTCCAATCATAACGTCACTGACTTGCCTGTTAACAGCCATCCCCCGATACCTCCCCTCGAAACCGTAGGACCTTTTTCCTATAGTACCATTTTACCTTTACTGTGAATCAAATGACAATAAAGAAATCGTGAACATTCTCCCCTGTTTTCATTTAAAAATTCATTTTTAAAGTATAAAAAAAGGAAAGCAGCATTGCTTTCCTTTCGTCATTACAATGAAATGTTTACTCATTCTCGTTTTCTTCATGAATCTCCACTTTTGCCACGGTGGAGACTTCTTCATCATCTTTAATTCGAATCAGGCGCACACCCTGTGTGTATCGTCCCATTTTTGAAATCTCATTGATGTGAAGCCTGATGATGACTCCCGCTACCGTTATGATCATCAAGTCATCATGGGGATACACCACATCCAGGCCTACAATGTGACCGTTACGCTCAGTCACGTTCAGCGTCTTGATCCCTTTACCGCCCCGGGTCTGAACACGATATTCCTCTACAGGCGTCCGTTTGCCGTAACCCCTTGCCGTCACAATCAAGACATCGGCATCGGGTTTGACAATATCCATTCCGATCACTTCATCATTTTCGCCGAGCGTGATACCTTTAACACCGGTGGCCGTTCTGCCCATGATCCGGACATCTGATTCCTTAAACCGTATGGACATGCCATTTCTCGTACCCATGATGATATCCTGATTGCCATCCGTCAGGCGAACACCGATTAATTCATCGTCTTCTCTAAGGTTAATGGCGAATAAGCCACCCTTACGAATATTTTCATACGCAGAGAGAAGTGTCTTTTTGACAATACCATTTTTGGTGGCAAAGAAAAGGGCTTGGGAATCACTGAACGCTTTGACCGGGATGATGGCATTCACATATTCTCCCTGGTCAATCTGGATCAGGTTGACAATCGGTGTTCCCCTGGCTGCACGACCCATTTCCGGTACTTCATAGGCTTTCAGGCGATACACCTTTCCTTTATTGGTGAAGAACAAAATATATTGATGGCAACTGGTGATGATCAGATGGCGAACAAAATCATCTTCCTTGGTTCCCATTCCCTGAACACCGCGTCCACCTCTGTGTTGACTGCGATAGGCGTTGATCGGCTGCCGCTTGATATACCCGTTGTGGGTCAGGGAGATAACCACCTCATCGTCAGGAATCAAATCTTCATCCTCGATATTATCTTCACTGTTCATGATTCGGGTGCGGCGTTCATCCCCGTATTTTTCTTTGATCTCGGTTAATTCATCCTTAATAATTCCGAGTAATTTTGATTCATCTGCCAGAATTTCCTTCAACTCTTTGATCGTCTGTACCAGTTCTTGATATTCTGCTTCAATTTTTTCACGTTCTAGTCCGGTCAGGCGTTGAAGTCTCATGTCCAGGATCGCCTGAGCCTGTTCATGACTTAATTCAAATTTGGTCATGAGGCCTTCCCGGGCTTCATCGGTCGTCCTTGAAGACCGGATCAGTTCGATGATGGCATCAATGTGATCCAGTGCCGTACGCAGACCTTCCAGGATATGGGCACGGGCTTCCGCTTTTCGTAATTCGAATTCTGTACGACGGCGAATGACTTCCCGTTGATGCTGCAGGTAATGATACAGAACCTGCTTTAAATTTAATACTTTTGGTTCTCCATCCACGAGAGCGAGCATATTCACCCCGAAACTGGTCTGGAGCGCCGTCTGTTTGTACAGATTATTCAAAATAACATTGGGATTGACGTCCCGTCTTAACTCGATCACGATACGCATACCGCGCCGGTCGGATTCATCACGCAGATCCGTAATACCATCGAGCTTTTTATCCCGTACCAGTTCCGCAATTCGTTCCACCAATTTGGCTTTGTTAACCTGGTACGGAATTTCCTCTACGATTATGCGGCTTTTACCTTTCACTTCCTCGATATAAGCCCTGGCCCTCATAATGACAGTTCCGCGTCCGGTCTCATACGCTTTCTTGATGCCGTCTCGTCCCATGATCAAGGCTCCGGTCGGAAAGTCGGGACCTTTGATTTCCTGCATTAATTCTGGAATAGTGATATCCGGATTATCAATCAGTTTGAGCAGCCCATCGATGACCTCCGTCAAATTATGGGGAGGAATATTGGTCGCCATTCCAACAGCAATTCCAGCCGCCCCGTTGACCAGTAAATGAGGAAAACGCGCCGGCAATACGAGCGGCTCTTTCTCATTACCATCATAGTTGGGTCCGAAATCAATGGTTTCTTTATTGATATCCCGCAGAAGTTCCGTGGCAATTTTGGACATCCGTGCTTCCGTATAACGCATGGCCGCAGCTGCATCGCCATCGACGGAACCGAAGTTCCCGTGGCCATCCACCAGCGGATAACGGTAAGAGAAATCCTGTGCCATTCTCACCATGGTGTCATAAACGGCAGCATCCCCGTGCGGGTGATATTTACCGATAACGTCACCCACGATACGGGCGGATTTACGATAAGGTTTATCCGGTGTCATTCCCATTTCATTCATCGCATACAAAATCCGACGATGAACCGGTTTTAAACCGTCACGAACATCGGGAAGCGCACGGCTTACAATAACACTCATCGCATAATCGAGAAAAGAACTTCTCATTTCCTGACTAATATTAATGTCTTTCACATTGGATTGTTGTTCAGCCATTTTATTCCTCCCTATTTTCTGCCTGTAGAGAAGATCTCCATCACATTACGGTTTACTGACAATTAAACGTCCAGATTTCGAACCTGCTTGGCATGTTCCTGGATAAATTCTCTGCGCGGCTCGACGCGGTCACCCATCAATGTTTCAAAAATGGCGTCCGCCTCCATCGCATCTTCCAGACTGACTCGCAGGAGTGTCCGGCTCTCAGGATCCATCGTGGTCTCCCATAACTGTTCCGGATTCATTTCTCCCAGCCCTTTGTAACGCTGGATACCCGGCTCCGGCTTTTTCGGAATTTCTTTGAGGATTTCATTCAATTGCCGGTCATTGTATGCATAACGAATCACTTTTCCCTGTTGTATTTTATACAGCGGAGGCTGGGCAATATATACATAGCCCTCTTCAATCAACGGCCTCATATAACGGAAAAAGAAGGTCAAGAGAAGGGTCCGGATATGAGCGCCGTCAACATCGGCGTCTGTCATAATGATAATTTTGTGATAACGCGCTTTACTGATGTCAAATTCATCCCCGATTCCGGTTCCCATGGCGGTGATAATGGATCGTATTTCGTTGTTGGACAAAATCTTGTCCAACCTCGCCTTTTCGACATTGATCACTTTACCACGCAAAGGGAGAATCGCCTGGAAATTCCGATCCCGTCCCTGCTTGGCGGAACCACCTGCGGAATCCCCCTCAACCACATACAGCTCACTGATCGAGGCATCACGGGAAGCACAGTCCGCCAGTTTTCCGGGCAACGAACTGACTTCCAGCGCATTTTTGCGGCGTGTCAGTTCCCGTGCTTTTCTCGCTGCTTCTCTGGCACGGGCGGCCATAAGCGATTTTTCTACGATTTTTTTGGCTACCGGCGGATTTTCCTCCAAAAACGTGCTGAAATGTTCAGCAAATAGTGATTCCGTAATACTGCGGGCTTCGCTGTTGCCCAGCTTGGTTTTGGTCTGACCTTCAAACTGGGGATCGGGAATTTTGACACTGACGATGGCTGTCAGTCCCTCCCGTACATCATCCCCGCTCAATTTTGAATCTTTATCTTTCAACAGGTTATATTTCTTGGCATAATCATTTAAAACGCGGGTCAGGGCACTCTTAAAACCGGATTCATGAGTTCCGCCCTCATGGGTATGAATGTTGTTGGCATACGAATAGAGATTGCTGGTATAACTGTCATTGTATTGCAGGGCGATTTCAACCGAGATCCCGTCTTTTTCACCTTCAATGTAGATCGGTTCATCATGCAGGGGTTCCCGATTGGCATTGAGATGTTTGACAAAGGAAACGATTCCGCCGTCAAATTTAAACGATTCTTCCTTATCAATTCTTTCATCATGAAGTGTAATCTGAATTCCTTTGTTCAGGAACGCCAGTTCCCGGATTCTTTTCTGCAACACTTCATATTCATATTCCGTCGTTTCCGTAAATACCTCCGGGTCCGGTTTAAAGGTAACCCGGGTTCCGGATTCTTCCGTTTCGCCGATCACTTCCAGCTCTTTTTCCGGAACGCCTCTTTTAAAGGCTTGATGATGAATCTTGCCTTTATATTTAACCTCAACTTCCAGCCATTCCGAGAGTGCATTAACAACTGAAACCCCGACACCATGCAAACCACCGGAAACCTTGTACCCTTCCCCGCCGAATTTACCGCCGGCGTGAAGAACGGTCAGAACAGTTTCAACGGTAGATTTACCGGTTTTTTCATGGATTTCAGTCGGAATCCCCCGTCCGTTATCAGTTACGGTAATACTGTTATCTTCATGGACATAAACATGGATATCATCGCAATAACCGGCCAGTGCCTCGTCGATACTGTTATCTACCACTTCCCAGACCAGGTGATGCAGACCACGGCTGCTGGTAGAACCGATATACATTCCCGGTCTTTTTCTTACGGCTTCCAAACCTTCCAGTACCTGAATCTGGCTGGCATCATAACTATGTTCCTGAATGGACATTCCCGTCACCTACCCTCTAAGCTATGAGAAAGATTTGAGCGTCTTTTTAACGTGGATGATGATATGGAAGACGCATAGATTTCATCGGTCGTAATCACATAAGATTTGATTTCTTCCAGATTTGAAAGACTGGGATTGACCAGTTTGTTTTCATCGAGAAATTTTTGATTCATTCTCGACAAATCAGCCGTTTGATTATCCAGAATCATAACGACTTCTGAGCTATTGACGATGATGTCTCCGCCAATATGAATCAGCATACTTAAGCATCACCCCGGTTCATGGATTGGATCGATCCCTGTTTCACCCTGTATACCGTTGCGTTTTCCAGCGTCTGGTGCCTGAGCCCTTCCACCCCGGTCGTGGTCACAAATGTCTGGACACGCCCCTGTATGGTATCCAGCAGGTGGGATTGTCGCGACTCATCCAGTTCGGATAACACATCATCCAATAAAAGAATAGGATATTCTCCCACCTCTTCATGAATCAGTTCAAGTTCAGCCAGTTTTACGGACAGAGCGGTCGTTCTTTGTTGGCCCTGGGAACCAAATTGCTGAACATTGATCTGATTAATAAAAAAAGATAAATCATCGCGATGCGGACCCGCCAGGGTAGTTCCTCGCATGATCTCTTTCTCCTGAATGGTGTTAAAATGATCCAGAATAACATCGATTGCCTCGTTTTCCGGCATGTTTGGATCCATCTCAATTGACTGATCATACCGAATCGTTAACGATTCCGAGCTGTTTGTAATATTCTGATGGATGGCATCGGCCCACTCATTTATTTTATCAATAAATTCCCATCTTTTTTTTAAAATCTTAACAATCAACTGGGCCATCTGTTGATTCCAGACATCCAGCATATCCGTTTTTTGTTTATGAAGATATATTTCTTTCAAATACTGGTTACGCTGTGATACCAGTTTATTATAATCTGACAAATGATACAAATAGGCCGGGGAAACCTGTCCGATTTCCATATCCAGAAAACGTCTTCGGACGGACGGGCTCCCTTTGACGATACTCAAATCTTCCGGGGCGAACATCACCACATTTAAAGCGCCGACATAATCACTCAGTTTACGCTGTTCAATGCCGTTTAATTTGGCTTTTTTACCGCGGCCGGACAACTGTAGTTCCAGTCGGGGATCACTGTATTTCCGGCTGGCTTCACCCTTGATAACGGCAAAATCTTGCTCCCACTGAATCAATTCTCTGTCTTTTGATGTCCGATGGGATTTTGCCATGGCCAGTGTGAAGATAGCTTCCAGTAAATTGGTTTTGCCCTGGGCGTTTTGACCGACAAACAGCGTGACATTCCGGTCGAAAGAGAGCCGTAATTGATCATAATTTCGAAAATGAGTCAGCTCGATGTGATTAAGAAACAAAGATACAGCTCCTCCTATGACTTCCGAATAATGTTGATTTCCCCCACATCTTCTATTTTAACACGATCATCCGGATAAATTTTTCGTCCGCGCCTGCTTTCCGGATCACCATTAACCAGAACGGTCGTTTCGCTTAAAAAATGTTTTACCTGGCCGCCTGAATCAACGATATCGGCCAGTTTCAACAATTGGCCAAGCGTAATATACTCGGTATCAATTTCAACAGTGGGGTTTTGCATCCTGGATCCCTTCCTCTTTTTTCGTTAATTCGTACGAACCGGAACAATTAACTGGGTAATCCAGTCATGTTCAGTCGGTTTGATGATAAACGGATTCATCGATCCGGTAAAACCGATCTTGATTTCATCACTATCGATGGAGCGCAAGGCTTCCAGCATATACTTGGCGTTAAAAGAGATTTTAATCTCATCACCTTGGATGGAAGCAGGGGTGATTGTTTCTGTCACTTTTCCGATCTCCTGGGTATTGGAGGTGATCTCAACCTCTTCACCGGGACGGCTGGTCAATTTAACGACATTATTTTTACTTTCTCCTGCTAATAAGGATGCCCGTTCGATGGCCTGTAAAAACATCCGACTGTTTAAAACCATTTCTGTTTTAAAAGATTGGGGAATAATTCGGGATGTATCCGGATACGTGCCATCCAGTAGACGAGAATAAAAAAGAACTTTGTCATATTTTATCAAAATTTGGTTGTCAGTAATGACGATATCTACTAATTGATCGGAATCTTCCAGGATTTTGTTTAATTCCGTCAGACTTTTTCCCGGTATCACAATGTTTTCAAATGATAAGTCTTCCGATGTTTCAACGTTTGCTTCCCGATTGGCCAGACGATGACTGTCTGTGGCAACCAGAGAAAGTGATCCATTATGTAAGTTCCACCTTACACCGGTCAGGATCGGACGGGTTTCCGTTGTGGCGACAGCAAAGACCGTTTGTCTGATGATGGTTTTTAAGATATCAGCCGGTATACTGAATACTTTTTCTTCCTCAAGTTGAGGGAGACGCGGAAATTCTTCAGGATCCAGACCGTTCAATTGAAATTCAGAAGATCCGGAACGAATCTGAATCAGGAAGTTTTCTTTCACGTCAATTTCGATGGTGTCTTCAGGAAGTTTTTTGACGATTTCTCCGAAATAACGGGCTGGTAGTACAATACTGCCCGGTCGCATGACGTTTACAATTTCTTCTCCATCTTCTTCAAAAGGAATGCTGCATTCGATCGAAATATCTGAATTACTTGCTGTCAGTGTCATATCTTCATCGGTTACCAGCATCTTGATCCCGGTTAAAATCGGAATGGTTGTTCTTGTAGACACAGCTTTCAGAACATGCTGAACCGCATGATTTAATTGGTCACGTTTGATTAAAACCTGCATAATATCCCTCCAGCGGAATGTTATAAGTTTCCTTCGCATATAATTATATAATATATTATTTTTAAGTACTCGTAATAGTAGGGCCTGTGGATTTGTGGGTAAGTGCCTCAAGTGAAAAAGAAAAAGGGCTATACACATGTGGATAAACTGTGTACAGCCATAAAAAATATACACATGTTAATTTTCGTTTTTAATTTTTTTCTTTAATTCTTCAATGGTTGCTTCCATATCCGGATCCTTCTTTATTTCTTTTGATATTTTCTCATGAGCATGAATGACAGTTGTATGATCGCGTCCTCCGAATTCCTCCCCGATTTTGGGCAACGAAGCATCCGTCAGCTCCCGTGAAAGATACATGGAGATTTGCCTCGGAACCACAATCGACTTCGTACGCTTTTTAGACTTAAGATCTTCCATACTGACATCAAAATGTTGACTGACGAGTTTTTGAATGTCAGAGATCGTAATCACCTTAGGCTTATTGGCCGGAATAATATCTTTCAACGCTTCAGCGGCCAGCTCGGTATCGATATCCCGATTAATCAGGGAAGAGTAGGCGACAACACGGATTAAAGCGCCTTCCAGTTCCCTGATATTTGAAGAAATCTGGTTGGCTATGTAGACCATCACTTCGTTGGGAATATCCAGGTTTTCCGCCTTTGCTTTTTTGCGTAGGATTGCAATTCGAGTTTCCAGATCAGGCGGTTGGATATCGGTTATTAACCCCCATTCAAATCGAGAGCGCAACCTGTCTTCGAGAGTCGGAATCTCTTTAGGTGGCCGATCACTGGATATGACAATCTGTTTACTTTCTTCATGCAGGGTATTGAAGGTATGAAAGAACTCTTCCTGGGTCTGTTCTTTTCCCGCTAAAAATTGAATGTCGTCAATCAGCAGGACATCTACATTCCTGTACTTGTTGCGAAAATCAACGGCTTTATTATCCCGAATCGAATTGATGAATTCATTTGTAAATTTCTCGGATGACAGATAAACGACATTGGTATTCGGGTTATGTTCCAGTAAATAATGTCCGATGGCATGCAAAAGATGCGTTTTCCCCAATCCGACTCCTCCATAGATAAACAATGGGTTATAAGCCTTGGCAGGAGCTTCTGCAACGGCAAGAGAAGCAGCATGAGCAAAGCGGTTTCCTGTCCCGATGACAAACGTATCGAACGTATATTTGGGGTTGAGCATACTCTGCATCTGATCGTCCTGTACGTCATCGTTGTTGGCGGGGACCTTTCGGGGGCCTGTATTTTTGTCAAGATCGGTCAATTCCCCACTCATTTGAGGAATAATAAATTTAATGTTCATACGTGTCCCGGTAATTTCATATAATATATCAGCTATTAAGCTGGAGTAACGTGAATCCAGCCAGTCTCTTGCGAATTCATTGGGTGCCGTAATAATCAGGGTATCATCATGCAGAGCGGATGCCCGGGTTGATTTCAACCAGGTTTCGAAACTGGGTTTACTCAGTTTAGTTTTGATAATCGACAGGGCCTCCTGCCAGAGGTCTTCGATTTTTTTATCCATTACAAAAATCCCCCTCAATGATATGTTGGCCGGAATTGTGGATAAGTGGGGTGAAAAAAATGTCGAATTTGATAGGGTTCCGAGTACTTTCATTCACAAATAAACAGAGTTGTGAATTGTTCATTCACATTTGGGGATAAGTGTCCACAGAGTTATCCACACTATGTGGAAAAGTTAGTGTGTGAATGAGGTTATTCATACGTGAAAACATAAATATAATATCAAATTAAATTCGTAATATCAATTACTAAAATGTATTTATCCACAATTATGTGCACCTGTGAATAATTATTTATTCACAGGTCTTATTTTGTGCATAAGTTGTTAAAATCTTTGTCGAAAATTCGTTTTTAATCTTTAGGGTTATCCACAGTGTGTGCGGGAAATAATATTTGTGGATAATCTATTAAAAAAGAGGTCATTTTATGAAGGGTTAACGGAGGAGCATTCTTGACAATCAAGTACAGTCTTTATATAATAACTTGAGTGTTTATGTCAGAATCGAGGCGATCCACAGGAGGAGGTGGGGGCAGATGAAACGTACCTTTCAACCCAACAATCGTAAACGTAAGAAGGTTCATGGGTTTCGTAAAAGAATGAGTACTAAGAACGGTCGAAATGTATTGCGTAACCGTCGCAAAAAAGGAAGAAAAGTTTTGTCTGCTTAAGGCCACGGAATGTGGTCTTTTCTCAAATATAGGATAAAATTACGTTTAATCAGCCGGCTGCTTTCCTATAATAGTCTTACTGTGGTAGGCTATGTTTGGAGAGTGTTTTCTTTTGAATAAAAAATACAGACTTCGTAAAAATGAAGATTTTCAGAAAGTGTTTAAACAGGGTCAATCCTTTGCCAATCGGCAATTTGTGATCTATCGACTGGACCATCAAGATGAACAGGAAAGTTTTCGTGTTGGCATTTCTGTCAGCAAGAAACTTGGAAACGCTGTCGTACGTAATAGAATAAAGCGCTTAATCAGGGAAGCGGTTCGACTGAAAGAGAGTGAGGTAAGTTCTCATGTTGATTTTGTGATTATCGCCCGCAAACCTGTCGTCGATCTGGACTTTCATCAATTGTCCAACAGTTTGTATCATTGTATGAGGAAAGCGAAATTATTAAAACGAGGTTCGGATCAAAAGAAGGGATTCAGGAATGATTAAAAAAGCTTTTATTTTTTTAATTGTTTTTTACCGGAAATTTATTTCCCCTTTGAAACCTCCCAGTTGCCGGTTTGCTCCCACGTGTTCAGCCTATGCCCTTGAAGCTGTAAGCAAATATGGTGCAATAAAGGGAGGATGGCTGTCTGTTAAGAGAGTGGCAAAATGTCATCCGTTTCACAAAGGAGGATATGATCCGGTTCCTTAATAATATATATTCGCCAAGGAGGAGTTGACATTGCGTCGATCGGCTGGCATAGTCGTATTATTTCTATCTGTCATGATCCTGGCCACTGGTTGTAGCCCTGACTTTACCCAATTCAAACCGATAGATCCTGTAAACGGGGGAATCTGGGATCGATATTTTGTTTTTCCCTTATCCTGGTTATTGGATCAATCTGCTGCTTTTATGTTTGGAAATTATGGACTGGCCATATTGATTGTAACCATTATTATTCGTTTGTTGACGTTACCGCTAATGCTAAAACAGATTAAAAGTTCCAAACAGATGCAATTGATACAGCCGGAAATGCAAAAAATTAGGGAAAAGTTTAAAGATAATCAGCAAAAATTGCAGGAAGAAACAATGAAGCTTTTCCAGAAACACAATATTAATCCGCTGGCCGGCTGTCTTCCGCTCCTGGTTCAAATGCCGATCCTGATTGCGTTTTATCATGCCATTATGCGTAATTCGGAAGTCCGTGAACATACCTTTTTATGGATGGACCTGGGAGAAAAGGATCCTTTCTACATCATTCCGCTTCTTGCTGCATTAACTACATATCTGCAGCAAAAATTTATGGGGGTTAATCAGGACAATCCTCAGATGAAAATGATGCTGGTGATGATGCCGATTCTGATCTTTGTATTTGCCATTCAATTTCCGTCAGCTCTTTCACTCTACTGGGTTTTCGGTAATATTTTCACGATCGTCCAAACCTATTTTGTTAAAGGGCATGAATTGAAAGATCAGAAGGAGGCGGCAAAGTGAAAAAAGTGACGGTTACGGGAAAAACAGTGGATGAAGCGGTCGATAAGGCTTTGAAGGAACTTGAGACATCCAGAGATAAAGTGGAGGTCAGGGTTCTCGAAGAACCCAGCAGGGGAATTCTCGGTTTAATCGGAGCTAAAGATGCGAAAGTAGAAGTTGAGTTATCCATTGATCCAGTAGCCGAAGCACGTACTTTCCTGTTGGATGTCCTCGATAAAATGATTTCCAACCCGGAAGTCAATGTTGAGGAGACAGAGGGTTACATCTTATTTGAAATTTTGGGAGATGATCTGGGTCTGGTCATCGGAAAAAGGGGACAGACCCTGGATTCTCTTCAATACCTGGTCAACCTGGTTGCCAACAAACACAGTGATCGTTATGTCAAAATTGTACTGGATACCGAAAATTATCGGGAGAAGAGAAAAAAGACTCTGGAAAACCTGGCTGATCGACTGGCAGACAAAGTGGTTCGTACGCAAAAAAGTGTTCGGCTTGAACCGATGTCGGCCCTGGAACGGAAAATCATTCATACCCGGCTGCAAAATCGGACGGACGTCGTTACGTTTAGTAAGGGTGAGGAACCTAACCGGTTTGTGGTCATTGATTTAAAGCGTTAGCCACAATAAAATCCATCTCAAAATTGCAGTATGTCTAAAATACGGGCCATTTTTCCACATAAATGATGGGAAGATGGTATTTTTTTTGTCTTTTATAGAGCGGATTTCAAATTTAAATGGTTATGTGAATTGTGGATAACCCGATAACAAGAACCTTCCGGCACAAAAACTGATTTATCAACATGTGAATAAGTTGTAAAATGGTTATGGTATGATACTCTTAAACTTTAGGGAAAGATGATAAAGAGAGGCCGATGCCAGGAATTAAGAGGTGGACATCATGGATTTTGATACAATTGCAGCGGTTGCAACGCCGATGGGGGAAGGGAGTATCTCCGTCATCCGGGTGAGCGGTCCGGAAGCTATCAAGATAATGGATCGTGTATTTAAGGGAAAGAACACGTTATCCACTGTAGACAGTCATACGATTCATTACGGGCATATCATGGATCCAGATACGGAAGAGACTGTGGATGAAGTTCTGGTCTCCGTGATGAAAGAGCCGCGGACATTTACCAGAGAAGACGTGGTGGAAGTCAGTTGTCATGGAGGTATCGTTTCAACAAACCGTGTGTTGCAGACGATCCTGGATAGCGGGGCGAGACTGGCTGAACCCGGTGAGTTTACCAAAAGGGCCTTTTTAAATGGAAGAATTGATTTGTCCCAGGCCGAAGCGGTAATCGATTTGATCCGTTCCAAAACTGACCGGGCCATGAAAGTTGCGGTGCAACAGGTTGAAGGTAAATTGTCACGCCTGATTCAAAAACTGCGCCATAACCTGCTCGAAACCATGGCGCATATTGAGGTGACCATTGATTATCCTGAACATGATGTGGAGGATGTGACACGGAATCTGTTGCTTGAAAAAAGCGAAGAAGTGAAGATGGAGATCGAACGGTTGCTGCAGACGGCAAAAGAAGGGAAAATTCTGCGAGAGGGTATATCCACTGTCATTATCGGGAGGCCCAATGTTGGAAAATCATCTTTACTTAATGCTTTAATTCATGAAAATAAAGCGATTGTGACAGATATACCGGGTACGACTCGTGATGTGATCGAGGAATATGTTAATATCAGAGGAGTTCCTCTTCGTATTGTCGATACGGCCGGGATTCGGGAAACAGAAGATGTGGTGGAGAAAATCGGGGTAGAACGTTCCCGTAAAGCTCTCGAGGAAGCAGATCTGATATTACTGGTCTTGAACCATGGTGAAGCGTTGAGTAATGAAGACCGACAGTTGTTTGAAGTTGTAAAGGGAATGAATGTCATCATTATTATAAATAAAATGGATCTTCCAGGTAAATTGAATGTGGAAGAGGTTAAAGCGTTTTTTCCTGATACGCCGTTAATTAAAATATCGGTGAAAAATGAAGAGGGGATCGAACAACTTGAAGAAACGATTCAGGATCTCTTTTCGACAGGAACTTTTCAAGCTGCTGATTTAACCTACGTCAGTAATTCCCGCCATGTCAGCCTGCTCAAACAGGCTCTGTCTTCTATTAATGAGGCGATTGAAGCCGTGCAATCGGGTGTACCGGTGGATATGATCGCTTTTGATATTAAGCGAAGCTGGGAATTGCTCGGAGAGATTATTGGGGAAGAAGTTCATGAAGATCTAATTGATCAGATCTTTTCTCAATTTTGCCTGGGGAAATAATACGTGTTGTGTGTAAGGAGGGAAATGGCATGATGCAATATGAGGCGGATGAATTTGATGTGATTGTTGTTGGAGCGGGTCATGCCGGAAGTGAAGCTGCACTGGCTGCTGCCCGTCTCGGTTGTAAGACACTTTGCCTGACCATAAATCTTGATTCTGTCGCGTTTATGCCGTGTAATCCATCGATCGGTGGACCGGCCAAAGGCCATGTCGTTCGGGAAATTGATGCCCTCGGTGGAGAAATGGCAAAAAATATTGATAAAACACATATCCAGATGAGAATGTTGAATACGGGGAAAGGACCGGCCGTACACGCGCTTCGTGCACAGGCAGATAAATTCCTTTACCAACAGGAAATGAAAAAAACTCTGGAGAATGAACCCAATCTGACGCTTCGCCAGGCGATGGTGGAAGAGATTATTGTTAACAATGGTGTAGCTGAAGGGGTAGTAACGAAAACCGGAGCACGTTATAAGGCGAAAACGGTCGTCATTACCACCGGTACTTACCTGCGTGGAAAAATTATAATCGGGGATTTGCAGTATGAGAGCGGACCCAATAACATGGCGCCGTCCATTAACTTATCCCATAATCTTCGCGACCTCGGTTTTGAAATGGTTCGATTCAAAACCGGTACGCCTCCTCGTGTTAATAAAAATTCCATTCGTTTTGAAGAGATGGAGATTCAACCGGGTGATGATGTGCCGAGGGCTTTTTCTTATGAAACAACGGAATATAAAACGGATGATCAACTTCCCTGCTGGTTAACTTATACTAATGAAAAAACGCATGAAATCATCAACGCCAATCTTCATCGGGCACCCATGTTTTCTGGAGCGATTGAAGGGACAGGTCCGCGTTATTGTCCTTCTATTGAGGATAAAATTGTTCGATTTCAGGACAAACCCCGTCATCAGATTTTTCTTGAGCCGGAAGGAAGAGATACGCTGGAAATGTATGTTCAGGGATTGTCCACCAGTTTACCGGAAGATGTTCAGCTTAACATGATGCATACAATTGCCGGTCTGGAAAATGCCACGATGATGCGTCCCGGTTATGCGATTGAATACGATGCGATTGTACCGACTCAGTTGTGGCCCAGTCTTGAGACCAAATTGATTGAAAATCTGTTTACAGCCGGGCAGCTTAACGGTACTTCCGGTTATGAAGAAGCTGCCGGGCAGGGGCTGATGGCCGGTATCAATGCGGCCCGTAAAATTCAAAACAGGGAACCTGTTATTCTGGACCGGTCACAGGCTTACATCGGTGTGATGATTGATGATCTGGTCACCAAGGGAACAAATGAACCTTATCGCCTGTTAACTTCCCGTGCTGAATATCGTCTTTTGTTGCGCCATGACAATGCGGATTTGCGTCTGACGGACCTGGGTTATGAAATCGGTTTGATTTCAGAAGAAAGGTATCAGAAGTTTACACTGAAAAAAGAGCAGATTGAACACGAGAAGGATCGGTTGTACAATACCAAAGCGCGTCCTGATGAAAAAACCCAGCAAATCCTTAGAGAACTGGGATCAAAAGAACTGGACAATGCCATCGAACTGGCTGCGTTATTACGGCGTCCGGAAGTGACTTATAAACATATTGAAATGATTAGTCCACCGGAACAATCACTGGCTCAGGATGTCAAAGAACAGGTAGAAATCCAGATTAAATATGAAGGTTATATTCGCAAACAGCTTCAGGATGTGGAACGTTTAAAGAAACTTGATGGTAAGAAATTGCCGGCAGATCTGAACTATTTTGATATTCAGGGGCTGGCGATGGAGGCCAGAGAAAAACTGGATAAGGTAAAACCGATCTCGATCGGTCAGGCATCCCGAATTTCTGGTGTCACACCGGCCGATATTTCCGTCCTTCTGGTCTATCTTGAACAGCGAAAAAAAGCAGGTTCCTCTGCTTCCTGAAATTCATAGAAATAAGAAGGGATAATATTATGGATGTAAAAACGTTCAGGCAACACGTCTCCGATCTGGGTATTTCGTTGACAGAAACACAACTGAAACAATTTGATACCTATTACAGGCTTTTAATTCAATGGAATCAGAAAATGAATTTGACCGCGATAACCGATCAAAATGAGGTCTATGAAAAACATTTTTTCGATTCCCTGACCCCTGCACAGTTCGTGGACTTTCAACAGATCGAAACAGTTATTGATGTGGGGTCAGGTGCCGGTTTTCCCGGTATTCCTTTAAAAATATGTTTTCCTCATTTGCACATATCATTTTTGGATTCATTAAAAAAACGGCTTCAATTTCTCGAAACGGTAACCGATCAACTCGGCCTGGAAGATGTCCATTTTATACATGGAAGAGCAGAAGATATGGGTCAGAACCCCCGGCATCGTGAACAATATGATGTATCTGTCGCACGCGCAGTTGCGAAACTCAGCGTTTTGTCTGAATATTGCCTTCCATTTGTTAAAGTGGGAGGTTCTTTTTTGGCGATGAAAGGAGCACAGGTTACGGTTGAGCTTTCAGAAGCTAAAAACGCCATTCAGTTGCTGGGAGGGAAAACGAAACAGGTACATTCTTTCAACCTGCCGATTGAAAAATCGGAACGTCATGTTATTGTGGTTGAAAAAAGGGAGAGAACGCCATCGAAATATCCGAGAAAAGCTGGTGTTCCATCCAAACGGCCGATTGTATAATCGATATTGTTAAATTTGTTTCACGTGGAACATCGATGTTGTTTGAGAAAAAGATGATGAACATGAAGGAAATTCACCTGATTTAGAGAAATAAATATCAAGGAGAGAATAGAGCAGGTGGTGTAACGTATGCGGGATTCATTTACTCGGTTATTTGGATTATCGGACAAAGATGAACAGGAACAGATCGTACAAATTCCCGTCTCACAAATTGTACCGAATCCATATCAACCACGAACGGTTTTTGATGACGACAAAATAGATGAATTAAGTCAAACGATTAAAACACATGGAATCATCCAACCAATTGTCGTGAGACAGAAAGATAATCAGTATGAATTGATCGCCGGTGAACGCCGCTGGCGGGCTGCACAAAAATTAAATATGGAGAATATCCCGGCTATCATTAAGAATTTTAATGATTCACAAACCGCTTCGGTTGCGTTGATTGAAAATCTGCAGCGAGAAGAGTTGACTGCAATCGAAGAAGCGATCGCCTATCAGAAGCTGATTGATCTTCATCAATTGACTCAGGAAAGTCTGGCACAGCGGCTGGGTAAAAGTCAATCAACCATTGCCAATAAAATCAGGTTGTTGCACCTACCGGAGGAAGTCCAGAATGCGCTTCGAAATCGTGAAATTACGGAAAGGCATGCACGTGCATTGCTCGGCCTGAAAGATGAAGCGTTACAACTCAAACTGTTAAATGAAATCAAAGAAAAAGGTTTGAATGTTAAACAGACAGAAGAACGTATCGAGCAATTGTCTGTCGGGAAGAAAAAGAAGAAAAAACCAAAACGCATCTCTCTTTCAAAAGACATGCGAATTGCCATTAACACATTTCGTCAGTCCGTAGACATGGTCATGAAGAGTGGGTTATCCATTGAAACGGATGAAGAAGATCATGAAGATTATTATCAATTTGTAATTAAGATACCGAAGAAAAAATAATGGCAGGCATCATCATTTCATTCGCTTATCATTGAACCTTTACAGCGGCTGATTCAGCCGCTTTATTTTGACTTTCAAATAATTGAAATCTACCGGTTAACTCTATTCATTAATAAAGAAATAAGATAAAATAAAACTTGTCTTTTTATTAGAAATGCAAAGATTAAATGAGGTGAACTTATGGGGAAAGTGATTGCGGTGGCCAATCAGAAAGGCGGAGTAGGCAAAACAACAACAGCGGTAAACTTGAGTGCCTGTCTGGCTTCCCTGAATAATAAAGTGCTTTTAATTGATATAGACCCGCAGGGTAACGCCACCAGTGGAATCGGGATCAACAAGGCAGATGTGAAGTATTGTATTTACGATGTGATTATTAATGAAATCAATCCACTGGATGCTGCCGTGCCCACAGCTATTGATAATCTTCATGTGATTCCAGCAACCATTCAACTGGCCGGTGCAGAAATTGAACTGGTACCGACCATATCAAGAGAAGTCAGACTGAAAAAACAAATTGATGTATTGAAAGAACGTTATGATTATATTCTGATTGATTGCCCGCCATCACTCGGTATACTGACAATTAATTCTCTGACAGCCGCGGATTCCGTTTTAATCCCAATCCAGTGTGAATATTATGCACTGGAGGGATTGAGCCAGTTGCTAAACACGGTACGACTGGTTCAAAAGCATTTGAATACGTCCCTTCAAATTGAAGGGGTACTTCTGACCATGCTGGATGCCAGAACCAATTTAGGGATTCAGGTTATTGATGAAGTTAAAAAATATTTTCAGGACAAGGTTTATAAATCTATCATTCCTCGCAACGTACGTTTAAGTGAGGCTCCAAGTTACGGACAAGCCATTATCACGTATGACCCCAAATCTAGAGGGGCTGATGTTTATATGGAATTGGCCAAAGAGGTGATGGGAGTTGAGTAAACAACAACGACTGGGAAGAGGTCTGGATGCCCTGATTCCTTCTCTTGATGTTAAAGATGATGATCATATTATAGAGGTTGGCATAGCTGAGATTCGCCCGAACCCCTATCAGCCCCGCAAGAAATTTGATAAAAAATCTCTGGAGGAATTGTGCCAGTCTATTAAGGAACACGGCATTATCCAACCTTTGATCGCCAGGAAAAGCATTAAAGGGTATGAACTGGTTGCAGGGGAAAGACGTTTGCGAGCAGCCAAAATGGCGGAACTTGACAAAGTTCCGGTGGTGCTGAGGGAGTTTACCGATGAACAACTGATGGAGATCGGATTGATTGAAAATCTGCAACGGGAAAATTTGAATGCGATTGAAGAAGCCCAGGCTTATGAGAAACTGATGGAACGTTTTTCCTTAACACAGGAAGAGCTGGCCAAGAGGGTAGGAAAGAGTCGTCCCCATGTTGCCAATTTCTTACGACTCCTGCATCTGCCTCCTGAGGTTCAACAATATGTTTCTCAGGGTAAACTGTCCATGGGACATGCCAGAACCCTTCTTGGCGTAGAAGACGACCAACTCAAGACAAAATTGGCCAAACAAACGATAGATAAAGCATTAAGCGTCAGACAACTGGAAGAACTGGTTCAAAAACTTCAGGAAAATGTTCCACGTGAAACAAAACGAAAAAAAGCAAAAACGGATCCCATCATCAAACAACTGGAAGAACAACTTCGAACTTTCTTTGGAACATCAGTACAGGTGAAACATGGGAGGAAGAAAGGGAAAATAGAAATCGAATATTACTCCCGGGAAGATTTGGACCGTATTCTTCAATTGTTGCAACAGGATAAGGTATAATGATTAATAAAACGAGTCAACATGAACAGCCCTTATTTTTCTGGTACATTAAAGACAACCTGTTAACGGTTGTCTTTTATCTTCATCAATCAGGAAGGGAGAGTAAGATGAGTATTATATATCTGGATAATGCAGCGTCCACCTGGCCAAAACCTCCAGAAGTTCGAAAAGCCATGATCGAAAATATCGATCATTTTGCAGCCAACCCGGGCCGAGGTGGACATCAACTGGCGGTTACTGCAGGGAAAACCATTCAGGAAACCCGGTCAAAACTGGCCAGGTTGTTTAATGTCACCGATTCTCGGAACATCATCTTTTTCTCCAATGCAACTGCTGCACTTAATCAGGCGATCAAAGGTCTGCTGAAGAATGGCGACCATGTTGTTACCACGATGATCGAACACAATTCAGTCAGGAGACCGCTAGAGTTTTTAAGAAAAGAACGGGGTATTTCTATCAGTTATGTATCACCGGAAACGAATGATACATTTAAAATTGAAGCCTTTGAAAAAGCGATTCAACCTGAAACAAAACTGATTGTTGTTTCCCATGCTTCTAATTTAACCGGGATGATTATACCTGTAGAACAAATAGGACATTTAGCCCGGGAAAAGGGGATTATTTTCTTAGTTGACGCCTCACAGACGGCAGGGATTCTCCCGATTGATGTCGAAAAGCAGAAAATTGACATGCTTGCATTTCCCGGTCATAAAGGATTATATGGGCCGCAGGGAACGGGAGGGTTGTATCTGTCTCCGGATATCGACTTGATCCCGCTTATGCACGGGGGTACAGGAAGTAAGTCGGAAAATATTGAACAACCCGAAGAAAGACCGGATCGCTATGAAAGCGGCACGCTTAATACAGTTGGGATAGCAGGACTCTCCAGGGGAGTAGATTTTGTTCTTGAAAAAGGGGTCGATGAAATCCGACAAAAAGAACAAACCCTTACGAAGCTATTAATGGAAAAATTAATGGCTCTGGATGGCGTTCATGTTTATGGACCGCATATCGATCTGGAAAGGGTGGGGGTGGTATCTTTTAATATAGAGGGCATACACTGCCAGGAGGTTGCATCCATACTGGACCAACATTATCAGATTGCCGTTCGTGCCGGCTATCATTGTACACCTCTGGCTCATCAATGTTTTGGGACAATGGAAACAGGGGGTTCGATACGGGCAAGCTTCGGCTATTTCAACAGTGAACCGGATGTAGAAGCGCTCGTGGAAGCTGTCAAGGAAATAAAAGAAGCATTTATATAGAATGGAGATCGATAAATATGGTACTGCTCGGTACGATTATCAACACGATTGCAATTATCGTCGGCGGATTTGTCGGCGGGATTTTTCCTCCAATAAAAGAGAACGTACGTCAGACTGTCATGCAGGCGATCGGTTTGTCGGTCGTGGTTCTCGGTGTGATGATGGCGTTTAAAACGAATAACTTTTTGCTGGTTATATTCAGTCTTGTAATCGGTTCGCTTCTGGGTGAATGGATGAAGATTGATGATCGTCTCAATCAGGCAGGAAAATGGCTGGAAAAGAAAATCGGCGGACAGAAAAAAGGAAGTGTGGCAACGGCTTTTGTAACGGCTACCCTTGTTTATTGCATTGGGGCTATGGCGATCCTTGGTGCCCTGGACAGCGGATTGCGACTCAATCATGATATTCTCTATACCAAAGCCATGTTGGATGGTTTTACAGCCATCATTTTTGCATCCACACTGGGGATGGGTGTCATTTTTTCTGCAGTTCCTGTTTTTTTGTATCAGGGAGCCATTGCTCTGTCCGCAACTGTGATCGTTCGTTTTTTGAGTGAGGACATGCTCCAGCAAATGATCCAGGAAATTACGGCCGTTGGTGGTATTTTGATTATTGCCATTGCATTTAATTTACTTGAGTTAAAACAGATCAGAGTTGCAAATATGCTTCCGGCCATCCTCATCGTAGCCCTCGGCGTTCCTCTGATTGAATATATTCAATCCTGGTGGACGCAACTGTTATCTGCAGGTTCTTCATTTTTTTAGTTTGAATAAGATGAAATTTTAAGATTATTGTCATGAAAAGAAGGTTTTTTGTAAAAGAGGGCGAATAAGGTATTGGGGAAGAGGTGAGAAGCGTGGGCGAGAAAAAGAACAAATATACGATCATGATTATTCCTCACTCTGAAAAGCATACCGTAACCCTTAACATCCCTGTGATCGTCATGCAGTTTTTGACGGTCCTGGTCATTATCGGAATCATTCTTTTTTTTGTCGGGGTTAAAAACTATATCAACCTGAAAAATGAGAACGAGTATCTTCAGGCGACACGTCTGGAGATGGAAGCCGTAAAAAATAAATTGAATGATGTCGCATACAGAGTCGAAACGATGGAGTCATCCGTGATTGAACTGGAACAACTGGAAAGTAAAATCCGGGAACAAAATGGATTGGCACCGAGCGAATCCTTTTTTAACGAAGAGAAAGATAAAAGAGTTGTGATGGCGAGTCGTTCATCGGGAGGAAAATATCTTCCGAGTGCAGCTTCACTGGTTTTAAATGAAACGGAACAATCACTGGACAAGATGAATGAAGCCGTTCCGCATCGCAAAGAAAGCGCCCAGAGCCTGATCAATGAGGTGGAAGAAAAGCAGCACAGGCTGGCACATACACCGTCTATTTATCCGGCATACGGACGGTTCACGTCCTCTTTCGGATATCGAAGAGATCCATTTAACGGCCGGGCAAGTTTTCATGATGGCATCGATATTGCGAACCATTATAATACGCCGATTTATGCAACCGCTGATGGAACCGTCATACTGGCTCAGAGAAAATCAGGCTATGGAAATCAGATAAAAATTTATCACGGCTATGGTATTTCCACATCCTATTCACACCTTGCCAGAATGGTCGTGTCACCGGGCAGCAAAGTGAAAAAGGGACAGGTCATCGGCTATATGGGAAGTACGGGCAGAAGTACCGGTCCTCATTTGCATTATATGGTCTACGAGAACGGAGAACCTGTTAACCCAATGAAATATTTGACACGCTAGAGGGGAGATGCAGTCATGTTCAACGGAAAAAATGCGAAAATAGAAAAAGTGGATACTGTCGTGGGAGATGGGACAACGTTTGTTGGAAATATACAGGCTACCGGTATTGTCAGGGTAGATGGTAAGCTGGAAGGGGAACTTGAAACGCAGGGAGATATTATTGTTGGAGAAAAAGGAGAAGTAGAAGGTTCTGTTAAGGGACGTAATGTGACGGTAGCCGGAAGGATTACAGGTAACGTTATCTCAGACGAGAAACTGCATTTGCTCTCAACTGGAGTCATAGAGGGAGATATCGACATTAAGACCCTTATCGTGGATGAGGGCTCAAAATATTACGGTGAATGCAATATGAAAGACGATGATGCAAAAGGGAAAGGCAAAAACAAGAAAAACAAAGATAAAAACAAGGATAATAAAAACGAAAAAGACCAGTCGAATGACAAAGATTCCAAATAAAAGGATTATAAAACACGATGCAGCATCTCTGGTTTATCATTAACCCCATATCCGGAAACGGGAAAGGGAAAAAAACATGGGATCAACTTCAACGGCATCTAGATGCCAAACAAATCCCGTACACCTGTTTTTTTACAGAACGGGAGGGGCATGCCGCTGGCATTGCACAACAGATCATATCTGAACAGGTTGATGCGGATATTGTCGTCGTCGGCGGTGACGGTACGATTCAGAACGTTGCACAGGGAATCATGCCGTATAAAGACCATTCTATCACGCTGGGATTTATCCCTGCGGGCTCCGGTAATGACTATGGAAAGGCCATGGGCATATCCCGTGATCCCAATGAAGCTTTGCATCAATTTCTTTCAGGGCAGGAAAGGCAGATTGACGTTGCCCGTGTTAAGGTGGACCATCGTCTGAGTTATGCCGTCAATGCACTGGGCATAGGTTTTGATGGTGAGGTTGCTTCAGCTGTCAACCAATCTCGTTACAAGAAATGGTTGAACTTGATCGGGCTGGGCAAGCTTTCTTATGTATTTGGTTTTCTGCAGGTTTTATTCAATTACCGAACGGTTTCAGCTGAGATACATATCGATGGGAACAAACATCAGTATGACGGGGTCTGGTTGATTGCCGTCGCCAACATTCCCTATTACGGTGGAGGTATGCATATCTGTCCAGGGGCGGATAATACGGACGGCATGTTTCAAATCTGCATGGTACATGGTATTTCCAGATTGAAACTACTGTTACTGTTTCCCAGTGTATTTGCCGGAAGGCATATCCATCATCCGTATGTCAGCGTATTGAGTGGAAAACATGTTTCCATTAAAACCAGTCATCCGGTCGCCATTCATGGAGATGGTGAAATTCTGGGACAAACACCTCTGGAACTGAATTGTTTACATCAGGCACTGCGTATAAGATGTTAAAAACTCACCCTATGAACGGGTGAGTTTTGTTTTGATTGATGTAAAGGTATGTCTTTTTTTTCTAAAGTGATCGGTACCAGCCTGTTGGATGGAATGAGCGATGACATCAGCCATTTTCATGACCAGACTTAAACGCGTATTTTGCAATACAAAATACTCCATAAACCCCCCTACGTTGACAATCCCCACGATGTGAAAAACGCCGACTTCCGGCAACTGCTTGTTCACACCGGCACCCGGCTTCAGGGGTCCGGAATGAATACTGATTTTCCCCACATTGCTGTATTTTCCAAGACAGGCATCAACTGCGAGGACGAGAGGTCTATCATATTCCGACTGAATCAGGTCCATAGTTTCCTGTAAATTGACGGCGTGAACCGGATGATCCAGTGTGCCGTAAACATGAAAGTTGGGGAGATGAATTTTTTTCAGGTTTGTTCCGACGAGAGGGCCCAGGGAATCCCCTGTGGAACGATCGGTTCCGATACAAAGTGCGATAATATCGGAATACGGCTGGTAAAACTGAAATCGCTTCTGTAAATTTTCAGTCAGGACTTCTACAGCTTGATCATCTGAATAACTTATTTTTATAGAAGGAAAAGCATCAACAGGATCCATGTAATCGTCCATATGAACCTCCAACAAAAATAGTATTACCAGTATATGTGAATTGGTAAATGAATATACCTGTTGTGGGACAAGATTTTTCGGTGACCTGAAGAAAGGAATGGATGGGTCAGGCCGGGGAGGATGAGTGGATGAAAGGTCATGGTATATGGAGAGGTATCAAAGTAGGTTTTACGATTATTGGAACCACGATTGGAGCCGGGTTTGCGTCGGGTAGAGAAATCTGGGAATTCTTCGGTTCTTATGGGCCTCGGAGCATGTACAGTCTGATGATCGCTATGATTCTTTTTGCGGTTACGAGTATTGTGATATTATGGATCAGTCATAAACGGCGTACGGATAACTACTATGAATTGCTTGAGCATTTAATGGGGAGCAGACTGGGTCGGCTGTTCGATGTGCTGATCCTGGTCTATCTGCTTTCCATGTCTGTGGTGATGTTTGCAGGAAGCGGAGCGACTTTTTCCCAATGGGGCATACCGTATCTCGCCGGTGTAATGGTTATTGCCATCACCGTGTATATCGTGGTACTTTTTGATGTGAAGGGGTTAATGTCGATCAATACCCTGGTTATACCGGTACTGATCGCTATCCTGCTGTTTGTCACACTTCAGTTTATTCGGGGCAGTGAAGGTGAGTTATTCGCCGGTCAGTTGAAGTGGCAGCCGGCATGGCCATCAGGTATTATATATGCGGCCCTTAATATTACCCCTCTGCTGGCGGTGCTTTCCACAATGGGAAGAGAGATGAAATCGGCATCTGAAATTTATATCGCCGGTGGCGTCAGCACACTGGGACTGGGTTCCATCGCTTATTTGCTGAATCATTCACTTTTAAAAGTGGGAAATGACGTGAATCTTTATGAGATCCCCCTGTTTTCACTGCTGAAAGATTACCCCGTTGAGATGATTCTGGTGGTCAGTTTTGTTCTCTGGATTGCTATTTTTACGACGGTGATCAGTGGCATTTACGGGATTGTGTTTCGATTACACGGATTGATACGACTGCCACTCTGGGTGATTTCCCTGGTACTTATTATCGGGATTATCCCACTCAGTTATTTTGGCTTTTCAACGCTGGTCAAATTGCTTTATCCCCTGTATGGTATGATTAATTTGTTCGTGCTGGTCTGTCTTGTCCTGTATCCGTTTTTGTCAGACGGAAAAAAATCATGATAATGTTTTATAATAAAAGGATCTCCTTATCTCATCAGATGAAAAGTTATTTGGAGGAGGAAAGAGGATGGAACGGAAACAATTTAACCTGGGAGATGTTGTGGAAATGAAAAAACCGCACCCATGCGGCACCAATGCCTGGAAAGTGATCCGCATGGGGATGGATGTCCGGATCAAATGTACCGGGTGTCAGCACAGCGTGTTGATTCCGCGGATGAAATTTGAGAAAAAAATGAAGCGAGTACTGATCCCCGCTTCTGAACAGGAAGATACAAAATAAGGGTTACCGGGTCCAGTCCAGCCGGTCCCGTTTCTCTAATTCCGGTACCAGCTCATTTTTTCCTGTGTGCCTAATTTTCATGTCAACCTGAATGGATTGAATCGAATCCTGATCCAGTTGAAGTACTCCTTTTTCAGTCAGTTGGTGCCATTGATCAGGATTTTTGCGATATAGAACCTGGGACAGTTGATAGATGTCAGCTTTCTTTTCCAGTGCAAGCCGGTAGGTTTTTAAGATCTGTTTTTTAATTTCCTCTTCCGCGAGACTGGCCAATTTTTCTTCGGTAGAATGCTGGTTGAGTTGAATGACAGTCCCTTTCAATTTTACCTGGATACGAAAGTAAGCACGGCCTCCTTTAACCTGTGGTTCGATTTTCACATCTGGCTTCTGGGAAATAACAACGGCGACAGTTTTATCTTTTTCTTTCAGGACCAGGGGGGCTCTCTGTGTTGCGGGATTCATCCAGCGAGATCCCCGCAGTTGTTCTCTATTCAGCCACCCTTTAAAATTTTTATCCTTAATCAACCCCACTGCTTGAATGGCCAGCTGTGGCCGTTGACTTCCTCCTTCACGCCAGCGGCGACGGTCTACTGTAATCTGGGGAAGCAATACCGTTTTACCGGGTTCATAGTAGTCCCGGATCAACTGGAACAACCGCATCGGTTCAACATAGGAGCTTTGCCGATAGATATCGGAAGGATCACCCAGACGTGAAAAGGCATTGGTCGGCTCCTGGATAGGGAAAGTGGACAAAAGTTCAATCAAGGGTTGATCGGTACCAAACACCCACATCGTATACCGGGTTTCCCGGAAGCGGGTAAACAAATCCAGGGTATCCTGAAAGGCGTGTTCGAGAGCCGCTTCCGAAAAAACGACCGCAGATAAATGGCCCCAGAAAATCCGTCGCTGTGTGGAACGGTACATATCGTGAAAGGCGGTATCAATGGTTTCACCCGTTCCTTTCCCCACCTGGGCCGTAGGTTTTCCTGTCTGAGCACCTTCTCGACTCAGCCCCTGGAAATTGGCAAGCTGGGTGTAAATGATATATTGGCCATCCTTATAATCCACGCCGACGGCATGGGCAAAGAATATTTTGTCTATTTCCCGGGCGTTCCAGCAGGAAGTTAACAGAGGAATCGTTCCAACCAGCATTATGAGAAGAAGCGTTCGTTTCATTCTCATGAATTATCCCCCCGTCGGGACGGGTCCTGTGGATCCAGAAATCCGGGACGTTTTCGTATTTGGGACCAGGGTTTTCGAACAAAAGAATTGGTGAATTCTCGAAAATTAAAAGGAGACATCGGTACCAGATAGGGGATACCGAAAGGTCTTAAATTGGACAGATAGATCAGGATACAGACAATGGATACGAATAGGCCGAACAAACCAAAAAAACTGCAAATGATGAGAACCAGGATCCTTAATACACTGATCGTTCCAATCAGAGACTGATTTCTCAGCGTAAAAGAAGCTACCAGTGAAGTGGCAATGACAACAATCATCGCTGGACTGGTCAGGCCAGAGCGGATCGCGGCATCACCGATGATCAGGCCTCCAACAACGGTCAGGGTTTGCCCGATGGACATAGGTAGGCGAAGGCCGGCTTCTCGAAAAAGTTCAAACAGGGTCAGCATGATCAGCGCTTCCAGACCGGATGGGAGGGGCACGCCCTCTCTCGCCGTAACCAGTGTCGCAATCAGGGTGAGGGGTAATTGTTCCTGGTGAAAGGATACCAGAGCAATCCAGAAACCGGGTAAAAATGTGGCGATGGAAATTCCGACCCACCGCAGGATTCTTTCAAAGGAGTTATAGAGGAAAAAGTATTCGGTGTCCTCCGGACTCTTCAGTAAGAAATACATATTAACCGGAGCGAGTATGGCAATGGGGGTCCCGTCAACCAATATGGTAAATCGGCCGCGAAGTATGCAATCCGCGACATAATCGGCCCGTGAGGTATAATCGTATTCTGGAAAAATTGGAAATCGGGTATCTGTCAAATATTCCTTTAATTGATTGGAACTGATCAGGCCGTCCACCTGGATTTGTTTTATTTTTTTATCCAGTTTACTTATGATTTCCAGGTCGATAATATCTTCATCATACATGACGGCAATTTTGGTTTTGGTTCGTTTTCCCAGCGTGTACTGCCTGCATTTGAGTCTGTTTGAACGATATCGTTTGCGAATAAGTCCGATGTTGACCGAAAGTTCTTCTACAAAATTGTCGCGCGGTCCTTTGATGATGGCTTCTGTACTTGCTTCTTCGGGTTTCCGTTGCGGATGTTTGGAAATGTCTATTGTGTAAGCGGCCTTCAGATCATCAAAGTAAAGAAGAAGTTCGCCGTCCAGCACTTTGTCGACCGTTAAATCAGCATGATGAACACGGGTCAGCGTTGATTTTACCCATGACTTTTCAAGGTACTCCCGATTAAGAGGTTGATTTCCCAGTTTGCGAAGGGACTGTTCCAGATTGGGTATAATGATTTCATTTAATTGATCTGTGTCACTGAGACCTTCACTGTAGACAAAAAGGACCTTAATTTGCCCTTTTTGATGAGAAAAGGGGATTTCTTCGTATTTAATATCATCACAGGAAACGAACAGGTCGATGATCTGTTGTTTACTCTCAATAATCGTTTTTTTCATTTTTTGGGGACTGGGTTCAGAAAGGGTATAGGGACTCTGCTTTTTCTTTTTTTTAAAAAAACGAAAGTTCATTTTTTCGTTTTCATCCTTTCAGTCAGATTAGAGATATAGGCAATCACAAATAAAGTCAATGTCAGAAAAATGAAGGACAAAAGTGACATCGGCAAAAAGTAACGAAATATCAGCCGTTCGAAATCCTGGCCGCTGATCGGCAACTGTATCATGACGAGTAGAGCAGCAAACAGGGTCAATAAAAAGACGTTTCTTTTTTTACCCCGTGACAGGTGAAAAAGTTCAGGAATCAGAAGCATGATCAGCGACGTTCGTACAAAGGCACCGGTCAACCACTGATAAATAGATAGGAAGTCAACGTGCTCAACAAATCTTCCCAGTGATAACAGGCTCCATTCTTCATATGCGGGAAATCGCTGGGCGCTCGCTTCATAGGGTCCGAACTCCATGATGGCTCCAGTCAACGGACCGAGAGTTAAAAACATAAGAATCAAACCGTTTATTGCAAAAAAGCGATAAGTTAATTTCTTTTTGATCTTGTGTTGAAGGAAAATCAATATAAATACTTCAACCAGACCGGTGCCGGAATAGAGAGCCCCCTTAATAACAGGTGAAAAACCGTTTTCAAGAACCGGAAATAACAAAGTATGGTCTTTGTTCGGCATATTACCCCAGCCGACAAAAAAACCGAACATGATGACAAAAGGGAGCAAAATACCATTGACAATAGCCAGAGATAGCAGGCCAGACCAGGCAACATAAAAACAAATGGACAAAAACAACAGGGAAAGGACCAATTGAGGGGTATTTGGCAAATAGGTAATATTGGTCCATATAATCATCTCTTTGATCGAGACGACAGCTAAAAAAAACAAATGAATACTGAACAAAGTCATGTAGATAACCGTCGGGATTGCCCCGATTTTCTGCTTTAACCATAAATAAACGGACTGCCGACGGATTATTTTCATGATATACAGGATCAGCAGGATCCAGATCAAGTAAATCATGAATGAAACAAGGACTGACATCCAGGAATCACGTCCGGCTGACTCCAGTAAGGGTGGAATGAGCGTCACGTGATTCAGGATGCCGATTCCGGCGATAATTAATAAAGAAGTTTGTAATAGCGAAATGGATCTCTCTGGTTGATTCATAACATCCCCCTGAAGGTTCTTATTCATACCTTTGTTATTTTTTTCAATTCGGATTCATTTATGTATGGATTGTGGTACAATCAGGTTGTTCGCCGCACTTGAGAACCGCCTGCGGAACAGGAGATATTGTTTACGGTAAAAGTCTTCTGGTAAACTGAATGCGTTAACGGATATGAATGAAAGGTAAGGGAGATGCCATACATGAGTAAAAAAACCTGTGGAATTGTCGGACTGCCCAATGTTGGAAAATCTACTTTATTCAATGCGATTACCCGGGCCGGAGCGGAGTCGGCCAATTACCCCTTTTGTACGATTGATCCCAATGTAGGGGTGGTGGAAGTACCCGATCCGCGTCTGGACAGATTGACTGAACTGGTCAAACCGCAGAATACAGTACCCACCACGTTTGAATTTGTAGATATTGCGGGACTGGTCAAAGGTGCAAGTAAAGGGGAAGGGTTGGGAAATCAATTCCTGTCACACATCCGGGAAGTGGATGCCATTGCCCATGTGGTGCGTTGTTTTGAAGACGGAAACATCACGCATGTCTCCGGTAAAGTTGATCCGGTTGAAGATATCGAAACCATTAATCTGGAATTGATCCTGGCCGATCTGGAAACGGTCAGCAAGCGACTGGAACGTACACAGAAGCGTCTGAAAAGCGGTGATAAAGAGATTAAGGCGGAAGTGGAAGTCCTGGAGAAACTGAGGGATGCCTTTGAACAGGAACAGCCGGCCCGAAGTCTCGACTGGAGTACTGAAGAACACAAAATTCTGCGTGAACTCAATCTTTTGACGATCAAACCCGTTCTGTATGTGGCTAATGTAGGTGAAGATGAAGTGGGTAAGGCTGACGCAAATCCCCATGTACAGACGGTTAAGGAGCTGGCTTCAAAAGAAGGGGCTGAAGTGGTCATCATCAGTGCAAAAGTTGAATCGGAGATCGCCGAACTGGAAGGCGAAGACCGGGAACTGTTTCTTGAAGAATTGGGATTGACGGAATCCGGTCTGGACCGATTGATTAAAGCGGCCTATCGCTTACTCGGGCTCATTACGTATTTTACAGCAGGTGAAAAAGAAGTTCGTGCATGGACGATCAGAGAGGGTACCCGTGCCCCTCAGGCAGCAGGTGTGATCCATTCTGATTTTGAAAGGGGATTTATCCGGGCGGAAGTAGTCGCTTATCAGGATCTGATTGAGGCCGGGACCATGGGACAGGCCAGAGAAAACGGGAAATTGAGACTGGAAGGAAAAGATTATGTCGTACAGGATGGTGACATCATTCACTTCCGATTTAATGTATAAAAATTTTGAACTGGCTTGCAGGATCTTGGCGTGATAGAATGTTGACAACCGGGAGAGGACAACCTTACCTGTCCCGGTTAAAAAATCTGTTCCTTTTATTGTCTTCTTTCCAGTAGTCTGGTATAATCAAAAGTTGTGAGTGATGACTGCATACAGGCAGATGCCGGGATATTTCCGGTTCACTCCTTGCCCTGAGAGGGGCCGTTTTAGTCCAGAAGGAGGTGAAAGATATGCGCGAATACGAAGTTATGTATATCTTGAAGCCCACTCTTGAAGAAGAGGCGATCAAGTCTCAGGTTGAACGTTACCAGGGAGTTGTAACAGATAATGGTGGCGAAGTAACCAAGCTTGATGAGTGGGGGATGCGTCGTCTGGCTTACGAAATTGACAAATTTCGTGAGGGTTACTACGTTGTGATGAATTTCAAGTCCAACTCCGACGTAGTAGATGAAATGGAACGCTTGATGCGTATTTCAGACGATGTTATCCGTTATATGTTCGTGAAAGAAGACGAGTAAACGGGAATGATTCGGGGAGGCTTTTATTGTGATTAATCGAGTTGTTTTACTTGGACGCCTGACACGTGATCCTGAATTAAGGTATACGCAGAGTGGCGTAGCGGTGGCTACCTTTTCTCTCGCCGTAGACAGACGATTTACCAATCAGCAGGGAGAGCGTGAAACAGATTTCATTAACATCGTGGTGTGGAGACAATTAGCGGAATTGTGTGCCAACTACTTGAAGAAGGGGCAACAGGCAGCTGTAGAAGGGCGGTTACAGACCCGGTCATATGAGAATAATGAAGGTCGCAGGGTTTATGTAACAGAAGTCGTGGCTGATAATGTTCAATTCCTCAATGGTCCCGGACAATCCACGAATCAGAATCAAGGGTTCAAGGAAAACAACCCCGGATCAAACGATGACCCATTTGCAGATGACGGAACGACCGTCGATATTTCTGAAGATGATTTGCCCTTCTAAATAAACATGTAGACAAACATGACGAACGGTGATCGATCAAAACATTCAAAAAGGAGGGATTGATCATGGCTCGTGGACGTCGTGGAAAACGTCGCAAGGTGTGTTACTTTACCGTTAACAAAATCGAGAAAATCGATTACAAAGACGTAGATCTGCTTAAGAAGTTCATCAGCGAACGCGGAAAAATCCTGCCGAGGCGTGTAACCGGTACTTCCGCCAAGTACCAGCGCCAGTTGACCAGGGCAATCAAGCGTGCCCGTCAAATGGCATTGCTTCCGTACACCGTTGATTAATTGTCACAAACGGGTAAATACAGGGAGACAGAAGATATCATCTTCTGTCTTTTTTCTTTTTATTGCTGATTTCAGTCAGTCCGGTTTTCCTTCAATGCGCAAAGAGTATATAATATTAATGTGATGCTTGAAAAGGGAACCAGGCTTCCCAGTGTGGCAGGAAATGGGCGGAAGCCGGGATGGGGTGGTATGTTGGGCAGGAACAATCCGTCGTTCATCAAGTCTTTTTTCCTGATCAGTATCTATTTTTTCATGCTTTTTATGGCTCTGTTTGTTCCGTTTGGGTTCGGGTTTATGTTATTTCTCGGAGTCCCGTTTATTATATATACGGTAAGATATTCCTGGAAGCATGCACTGATCGCGGGATTCGCCGCATTGTGGATCAGTCTCATCATCGGAAATGCCATTATACTATTCATATCCTTTTTTTACATATCTATTGGCATCACGATGGGTTTGTTGTACCATCTAAAGAAACCAGCTATTTATGTGGTGTTGAGTGGAATAGGTCTGTTTATTTTTCAGGCGGTCCTGGGGATCGCCCTGCTTCAGTCGGCACTGGATACATCGTTTTTCAGTCTGCTTGAGGAGCAGATCAAAGATTTTCGGCTGGATGCCGCACTGATGGAACAGTCGGCCCAATTTCAGGAATTTGTCGATGAACAGTCCTCTGTTCTGATTTTTATCCTGAAAAATACGTTTGTATCTATTTTAATATTTTCGGCTGCTGCCACCATTCTTGCCCATCACCTGGTATCGGTCAAACTTTTGAATCAAAGGGGATATCAAATTCCGACGCTTCCCCCTTTTAAAAACTGGAGATGGCCCAGATCCATTTTATATTATTATCTGGGAGCCATCGGGGTGATGTGGCTGATTTCCTGGGTGCCGGAACTGGGTGAAGATCAATATGTGATGTCTGTTTTGCTCAATCTGATCCCTGTTTTGTCTGCCATGATCACCCTACAGGGGATCAGTCTTGTGTTCTGGTTTGCCGACTACAGGAAAATAAGTAAAGTGCTGCCGGTCGTGGTATTGATTCTGGTTGTGGTGTTGTGGCCGGTGTCATTTTTGTTAAACCTTCTGGGGATATTGGATTTAGGGCTTGATTTCAGAAAAAGACTTTTTGACAAGTAGGGGCTGAATAAACAATGCCGAAGTTTCTTTTAAAACGATGGCATGGCTTGCATATGATTCTGGCGCTTTTCACCTGTGTGATCCTGGCCGTCATTCTGACGACGTTCAACTGGGGTTATGGTGTGATCGGATTTGCTCTGACAGGTGTTGTCGCGTATTATACTTTTAAAGCGGAACAGAAATTTCGCCGGGATCTGCAGCGATATGTGGCAACTTTGTCTCACAGGGTCAAAAAAGTGGGCGACGAAGTGCTGCAGGAATTGCCGATCGGGATTATTCTCTATAATGAAGACCGCATCATTGAGTGGAGCAATCCGTTTATGAACCGGATGACCGAAAAGGACTCCGTGATTGGATCTTCGCTCTATGATGTGATTCCGCAGCTGGCGGAACTGGATGATGAGGCGAACGAAGCGGATATTGTCTTCGACGAAAGAATTTATCATGTTCTGCATCGCCCCGAAGAGAGATTGCTTTATTTTACAGATGTGACGGAATTAAAAGAGCTGAAGTTGCTCTACAATCAGGAAAAAGTGGTTTTTGCCATTGTTCATCTGGATAACCTGGATGAAGTGGCACAGGGAATGGATGAACAGAACCGGACACTGATGTTGACGGAAGTGACCGGAGCATTGACCAACTGGGCTCAGGAACATCAGATGTATATGAAGCGTTATGCTTCGGATAAATTTTTTGTTGTGATGGATCAGGCCACCCTTGATGAACTGGAACAGACCCGTTTTGATATTCTCGATGTGGTCAGGGAAATGACGGCGGATAACAAGATTCCGGTTACGCTCAGTATCGGGGTGGGAGCCGGTGAAAACTCTCTTATTGAGCTGGGGGAACTGGCTCAATCATCACTCGATATTGCCCTGGGACGCGGTGGTGACCAGGCGGCCGTCAAAACAGGCGGTAAAATCCGTTTTTACGGTGGAAAGTCCAATGCCGTAGAAAAACGGACACGTGTCCGTGCCCGTGTCATCTCTCATGCCCTGCGTGACTTGATTCAGGAAAGTGAAAATGTATTGATCATGGGACATAAAGGAGCGGATATGGACGCTATCGGAGCCGCGATCGGGGTACTCCGTGCCGTCCGAAGCAATGACAAAGAAGGCTATATCGTGCTGGATGAAACCAATGCTTCGATTGAACGGTTAATGAATGAAATTGAAAAGCATGAGACACTGCCTTCTTTCTTTATCACTCCGGAAGAAGCCGTTCAACTCGTATCGGAACATTCACTGGTTGTCATGGTAGATACCCATCGTCCGTCGATGACGATCGAACCGAAGCTATTGAATACGACCAGCCGGATTGTGGTGGTGGATCATCACAGAAGAGCGGAAGAATTCGTACAGGATCCGGTTCTGATCTATCTCGAACCTTATGCGTCATCAACCTGTGAACTGGTTACAGAACTGCTCCAGTATCATAAAGAGAATCTGGAGATGGATCCGCTGGAAGCGACGGCCCTGCTGGCCGGGATAATGGTGGATACACGAAGCTTCGCTTACCGTACCGGTTCCCGGACATTTGAAGCGGCATCGTTTCTCCGTAGAAACGGCGCAGATATTTCACAGGTTCAACAGTTGCTGAAAGAAAATCTGGAAGATTACAAGAAAAAAATCGGTATCGTACAGAACGCCGAAGTATTGTATGACCAGATCGCGATTGCAAAAGGGGACCCGGATGTCACCTACGACCAGGTTCAGATCGCCCAGGCTGCTGACACGCTGTTGACCATGTCAGGGATCAAGGCTTCGTTTGTCATCTGTCGTCGGCCGGACGACCTGGTATCGATCAGTGCCCGTTCATTTGGAGAGGTGAATGTGCAGACGATCATGGAACAGCTCGGGGGCGGCGGACATCTGACCAACGCTGCCACACAGCTTGGTGACATATCGATTGATGAAGCGGTCGAGAGGCTTAAACACGTACTTGATGAAATACAAAATGAAGGGGGATTTTCATCATGAAAGTCATTTTCCAGCAGGATGTGAAGGGAAAAGGAAGAAAAGGGGAAGTTAAAGAAGTAGCCGAAGGTTATGCACGCAATTATTTAATTCCGAATGGGCTGGCTGTCCCTGCATCATCCGGAAATCTGAAAACCCTTCAGCAAAAGAAAAAGAGTGAACAGAAACGGAAGGAAGAGGAGAAACAAAAAGCGATTGAACTGGCGGATAAACTTGAAAAAATCACCGTTAACATAAAAGCTAAGTCGGGTGAGGGCGGAAAGTTGTTTGGTTCTGTTACGTCAAAGCAGATTGCTGAAGAGTTGAAGAAACAGCACAAAATTAAGGTAGATAAGCGAAAAATCGAACTGGATGACCCGATCAGAACGCTGGGGGTGACCAAAGTTCCGGTCAAGGTTCATCCGGAAGTGACAGCAACGCTGGATGTACAGGTGACTGAACAATAGAACGGAGAGATGTCGTGTGAGTGATTTATTTGTGGATCGAACACCTCCTCAGAACATTGAAGCCGAACAGGCTGTTCTGGGAGCTGTTTTTCTGGAACAGGAAGCGCTGGTGACAGCCACCGAAATCCTACAGCCGGAAGATTTTTATCGATCATCTCATCAACGCATTTTTCAGGTGATGATTGAACTCTCGGAAAAGGGCGAACCGGTGGATCTGGTGACTGTAACCACCGAACTGGAGGACCGCAAACTGCTTGAGGAAGTGGGTGGCGTATCCTATCTGACGGATCTGGCCAATTCGGTGCCCACAGCGGCCAATGTGGAATATTATGCCCAACTTGTCGAGGAAAAGGCGATTCTGAGGCGTTTGATCCGTGCGGCAACCAAAATCGTGAGCGACGGCTATTCCCAGCCCGAGGATCTGACTTTACTGCTGTCAGATGCCGAGAGAAGTATCCTGGAAGTGTCGCAAAGGCGTTCCACGCAGACCTTTAAAGCCATCAAAGATGTCCTGATGGAAACCTATGAACATATTGAGCAATTAAGTAGCCGGGAAGAAGACATTACCGGTGTTCCTACCGGTTATATTGATCTGGATAAAATGACATCGGGCTTTCAGAATTCTGATCTGATCATTGTAGCCGCCCGTCCTTCCGTGGGGAAAACGGCATTTGCCCTCAATATTGCCCAGAATGCAGCAGCCAGAGCCGGTTGTCCGGTTGCGATCTTCAGCCTGGAGATGTCAGCCCAGCAACTGGTTCAGCGTATGTTGTGTGCCGAAGGAAATATTGATGCCAACAAATTGAGAACGGGTAAAAACATGACCGAAGAAGACTGGCAAAAACTGACGATGGCGATCGGTACGCTATCGAGAGCGCCGATCTATATCGATGATTCTCCTGGCATTACCGTCGGAGAAATCCGGGCCAAATGCCGCCGTTTAAAAGCAGAACATGATCTGGGCATGATTGTGATTGACTATCTTCAACTGATTCACGGACGGGGCCGGGGAGATAACCGCCAGCAGGAGATCTCGGAAATCTCCCGTACGTTGAAAGGGATTGCCCGTGAATTTAACGTGCCGGTCATTGCACTTTCCCAGTTGAGCCGGGCCGTCGAACAGCGTCAGGACAAAAGGCCGATGATGTCTGATTTGCGGGAGTCGGGTTCGATCGAGCAGGATGCTGATATTGTATCGTTTTTGTACCGGGATGACTACTATGACCAGGAATCAGAGCGTCAGAACATCATCGAAATTATCATTGCCAAACAGCGTAACGGCCCGGTCGGCAAAGTCGAATTGATGTTTTTGAAGGAATATAATAAATTTGTAAATCTTGAGAAGAATTATGAAGAAGAGCCTCCCGTCAGCGCATGATGTGTGCAAAATAACGATGGACACGAACTTTATCATTTTATGGAAAGTTTGTGTCCATTTTTTTACGAACAAAACAGGATAAATACGTTATCATTGTTCGTGTTTAGATTGACAGTCCTCGCCTTTGTTGCTAAACTAAGATTGGTTTTAATGATACAGGAGGTGCACCTATGTCAACCGTTGTTGTGGTAGGAACCCAGTGGGGAGACGAAGGTAAGGGTAAAATTACAGATTATCTGGCCCAGAAGTCGGAAGTGGTGGCTCGTTACCAGGGAGGAAATAACGCCGGGCACACCATTGTCTTCAACGGTAAAAAATATAAATTGCATTTAATTCCGTCGGGAATTTTTTATGACGATAAAATCTGTGTGATCGGAAACGGCATGGTGATTGATCCGCTAGCGTTGACAGAGGAAATTCAATACTTACATGATCAGGGTGTTGATACGAAAAACCTTCGGATCAGCAATCGCGCCCATGTGATCATGCCATATCATATCAAACTGGATGCCGTCGAGGAAGAAAGCAAGGGCAGCAATAAAATCGGCACCACCCGCAAGGGAATCGGTCCGGCTTATATGGATAAAGCGGCTCGGATTGGGATCCGGATTGCTGACTTGATGGACCGGGATGAATTTGCCGAAAAACTAAAACGAAATCTGGAAGAGAAAAATCGGATTCTGGAACGTTTATACGGGGTCGAAGGATTTAAATTTGAGGATATTTTCGATAAATATATGGCATGTGCGGACGTGATTCGTCCATATGTCACCGATACATCCGTGGTACTCAACGAAGCCATTGACGGGGGAAAACGTGTCCTGTTCGAAGGGGCGCAGGGTGTCATGCTTGACCTTGACCAGGGAACATATCCCTTTGTGACGTCTTCCAATCCGATTGCCGGTGGCGTATGTATCGGTTCCGGAGTCGGGCCGTCCAAAATCCACCAGGTTATCGGCGTAGCCAAGGCGTACACCACTCGCGTCGGAGACGGACCTTTTCCGACGGAGTTAAAAGATGAAACCGGTGACCGGATTCGGGAAGTGGGTAATGAGTATGGAACGACAACAGGCCGTCCGCGGCGGGTCGGATGGTTTGACAGTGTTGTGGTGCGCCATGCCCGTCGCGTCAGCGGTATTACCGGTTTATCCCTCAATTCCATCGATGTGTTGACCGGTATCAAAACCCTTAAAATATGCGCCGCCTATAAATACAAAGGTGAGATCCTGGAGCATTTTCCGGCCAGTTTGAAAGTGCTGGCGGAATGTGAACCGGTGTATGAAGAATTGCCGGGCTGGGTAGAAGATATCACCGGTGCGAGAAGTCTTGATGATCTGCCGGAGAATGCCCGTCATTATATTGAACGGGTTTCCCAGTTGACCGGTATCCCGTTGATGATTTTCTCTGTGGGACCGGGAAGAGAGCAGACCAATCTGGTACGGGGTATTTTTGCCTGATTGTAACAGAGAGATGGAAACCGATCCGGGGCATTGTGCATCAACTCCGGGTCGGTTTTTTTGATGTTTTTTTAGCTACTGACAATCGCTTTAAAAGGCAGTATATTCTTAAATTTTTTAAATACAATTTTTCTATTGCAAATAGAAAAAACTTGTGTTAGGATAGCTATTGTGTTTTGGAGGTAAACCTTTATGAGCCATTAGCTCAGTTGGTAGAGCACCTGACTTTTAATCAGGGTGTCGCAGGTTCGAATCCTGCATGGCTCACCATTTTTATGTGGCCCGTTGGTGAAGCGGTTTAACACACCAGCCTTTCACGCTGGCATGCAGGGGTTCGAATCCCCTACGGGTCACCATTTTTTTAGAAATGAGAAATGGGGAAGTGAGAAGTGGGAACAGATGAAAAAATCGACTTCGTCGATTTCAACGACTCATCTCACATCGCACCTCACACCTCCCACATCTAAACTGGAGCTGTGGTGAAGCTGGAGTTCACGCCGGTCTGTCACACCGGAGGTCGCGGGTTCGAGTCCCGTCAGCTCCGCCATTTTTTTATTATGGTTCGGTAGCTCAGTCGGTAGAGCAGAGGACTGAAAATCCTCGTGTCGGCGGTTCGATTCCGTCCCGAACCACCATAAATATCAGGAATAATCCCTGCAGGGGATTTTTTTTAATTCGTTTACCGGTAAAACAAGAAGAAATGGGCAAAGCCCATTTCAACAAACATCTGACTTCCGTCCTCCGACCTCCGTAATCAGATTTCCCCGCCATATTTTTTAATTATATTCTCGGCCTCTTCAGCCCGCTTTTGACTCGTGACCACCGTAAGCAGAATATTGCGCCCCGCATCTTGCTCATTGCCCTGGTCCATGTTGAAACCATCCGCCATCCCGCTCGCACTTACATCAGCCGCTGTCAGGATTCCCGCAGACTTGTTGGTAATATCGGCATCAAGGGTTAAATCGGCCAGACTGGAAATATTGCCTGTAATCGGATTTCTTAATTCCTGGGTCCCTTCTCCGGGATAAGGACTGACCCGGTCGACCTGAACTTCATGAAAACCTTCATTTTGAAGAGCGCGTTCTGCCTGAATAGCGTGATCAACCGATCTGAATGAAGCGAGTAAATGACGTTCTGACATGACGTTCACCTCAATCTCTTTTATTTCGATACGTTTTTTCCCTCACCATGCATTGTGAACAAATTCGACACGATTTTTCCTTGAATCGAATCTATTATTTATGATAAAGTTAATTTGCGTGGTAGATTACGAGAATAAAAGAATAGGATAAATATAGATATTTTTATGTTTTTTTACAATTTGCCTGACGATAAGCCGGGCTTTTCTAACAATCAGGAAATTTTCAGGAGGTTATTATGTCTTTTTTACATAAATGGTGGTCGTCGTTTCTTCGATGGTTGAAAGATACTGGATCAACCTCCCTCAATTTTTTCCGATCTCACAGGAAAGCGACAATTATCTCACTGTTGGCTACCCTTGTCCTCGCTATTGGTACCATCTTTACATATCATTATTATGATTCAAATGTAAGCACTCTATACCATGTAAAGCTGAACGGCAATGAAATTGGGGTCGTGTCGGATCCTGAAGTGGTCAATGACTGGATTGAGGAATACCTGTCTGAAAAGAAAGAAGAATATCCGACACTGACATTAAAGATTGACGACAAGATTGAATTTGAAGCGGAAAGTGTCTATAGAGGGAAAACTGAGGATAAGCAAGTGTTGTCTCTTCTTCGCCGGGAAGTGAAGGTAAAAGCGGAAGCGCTCAAACTGGTTGTTAATGGTGAAACCGTCGGTTATGTGGAAGATGCTGAAACACTGGAAAATATCTTGTCCTCCATTAAATCACAATTCAGCGGAATTTCTGAAAAAGACATCAAGCTGGTCCAATCAGCTGAATATAACAGTGAATCGGATAACGGAAGTGATAAAGAAGACGCTGATAATGTTGAAGTCATGAATGTGGCGATTAAAGATGAGATTAAAAGTGAGCAGGAAGAAGTTTCTCCGGATAAAGTCTTATCACCGGATGAACTGAAAGAACTGCTTGTAAAAGGCGACGTGGAACAGAAAATTTATCATGTCCAGTCGGGTGACTGTCTTTCCTGCATCGCTGCCAAATTTGATATGGCTACAGCTGACTTGAAAGCCTTAAATCCGGGCCTGACAGAAGATACCGTTTTGCAAATCGGACAGGAGATCGTGGTCTCCGGATATGAACCGAAAATTCATGTTGAAACAACGGAAAAACTGGTCAAGGAAGAATCGATCGATTATGAGACAGAGACCCGCAAAGATTCGTCCATGTTTGCCGGTGAACGTAAAGTCATCCAAAACGGAAAAGAAGGAAAAAAGAAAGTTACATATAAAGTTATGAAGGAAAATGGAGTTGAGCAGGAAAGAATCAAGCTGGATGAAGAAGTGGTTGCTGAGCCTGTCACCAGAATTGTAGCGGTTGGAACCAAAATTGTTCCTTCCCGTGGCAGCGGCAGATTCCAGTGGCCGACACACGGAGGGCGTGTGACCAGCGGATACGGTTATCGCTGGGGAAAAATGCACGCAGCCATTGATATTGCCGGTGTTTCCAATCGGACGATTATGGCGGCGGATGCCGGGACAGTTGAATTTGCCGGATGGAAAGGCGGATATGGTAACTGTATCATCATCAACCACAATAATGGCTTTAAAACATTATATGGACATCTCAGTTCCATTAAGGTATCCCGGGGCCAAAAAGTCGGGAAAGGACAGGCCATCGGAATAATGGGTACAACCGGTCATTCCACCGGTGTCCACCTGCACTTTGAGATCATTCACAATGGATCCAAAGTTAATCCGTTGACATATCTCAGATAATTAAATCTAATGAACATTACCCCAATGTCAGGCACATTGGGGTTTTTTAATTTTTCTTTGCGTGCGCGATGTACGTTGATTTCTGCAACTTACCATCCTTTTTCTGTGGCGAGCATGGTATCATGTAAGAAAAAGAATGGCAGGATTTTTGGTCAAATTAAAGAAAAAAAGCAGTAGGAAGTCGGAGGGGGGAAGTGCCCGTGAGTGCAAAAATACTGGTGGTTGATGATGAACAGCCTATAGCGGATATATTAAAATTCACACTGGAAAAAGAAGGTTACCAGGTGATTGTCGCTTATGATGGTGACGAAGCGGTTCAACTTGCTCTGTCCGAAAATCCGGATCTGATTTTACTTGACATCATGCTTCCTAAAAAAGATGGTATGGAAGTTTGCCGCACGATACGTGAAAAAGCTGATATGCCGATTATCATGTTGACAGCCAAGGACTCGGAAGTCGATAAAGTCGTTGGACTTGAACTGGGAGCCGATGATTATGTGACCAAGCCCTACAGTTCACGTGAACTCCTGGCACGGGTCAAGGCGCATCTGCGGCGGCACCAGAAAGAACAACAACCGTCCCGTCCCAACAATCAAATTCGGATCCATGAACTGGTGATCGATCTCAACTCCTATCAGGTATACAAGGCTGACACGCCTGTGGAATTAACTTACCGGGAATTTGAGTTATTGTATTATCTGGCCCGTCATGTGGGGCAGGTTCTCACACGTGAACATTTACTGGAAGCCGTCTGGGGGTTTGACTATTTTGGAGATGTTCGGACCGTCGATGTGACGGTAAGGCGGCTACGTGAAAAAATTGAAGATGACCCCAGCCGGCCGGAATATATTATTACCCGGCGCGGACTGGGTTATTCCATGCGTGATCCGGGTTCTGGAGGATCCTCAGGATGAAAAAGCTGAAGATCTTTCAGACGGTTCAGTGGAAAGTGGTGATTATCTACCTCCTGCTCATTCTGATTGCGATGCAGGTGATCAGTGCCTATTTTATCAGGGAAATGGAACGGTTTTACGTGAGCAATTTCTCCGATACGCTGCACTCTCATGCCAATTTATTGGCCGTCAATCTTGAACGGTATTTGGCTGCCAGTACGCAGAAGGCAGAAGAGGAAGGAGGAACCACCGACTTTCGTCGTGATATCGACTATCTGGTAAACAATCTGGTTTCATTTCAGGGAGCAGTTGTTCAGGTTATTGACCAGAATGGAATCGTGATCTCGACGAATGAAGAGGAGAAAGGGATTGTCGGGCAGAAAAACACACGTACTGAAGTGAACATGGCCCTGCTTGGTACCCGGAATGAATCCATCAAACTGGACCCGGAAACGACCCGTCGGGTTAAAGTGCTTGCCGTACCTGTCAAAAAAGGGGGACAGGTACTGGGAGCCATTTATATGGAAGCCTCCATGGAGGGTATGTATGAAATCATGGGGGAATTAAAAAGTATTCTCGCCACCGGTACTGCGATCGCATTATTACTGACCGGGACACTGGGTGTGGCCCTGTCCCGAACCATTACCCGTCCGGTTGTGGAAATCACCCGGCAGGCTGCCGCAATGGCGGAAGGGGATTTTAACCGGCAGGTTCATATTTACAGTGAGGATGAGATCGGTAAACTGGGGCAGGCCTTCAATTACTTAACAAGGCGCCTGAAACAGGCCCTTTCACAAAATGAGGAAGAGCGAAAAAAGTTGTCTTCAGTCCTGTCTAATATGAGCGATGGTGTTATTGCAACGGATCGTGACGGCAACATTATGCTGATTAACCAGCGTGCCCGACAGTTACTCAACCTGAATGAAGATGATGAAAGAAAAACGCTGGGGGAGGTATTACCTCTTTCCGATGAAAAAAGGGCATGGTCCCCATCGTTTCAGGGAGAAGGGACCCTGTTGATCGAGGTCCCCGGTGACGAGGAAGCGGAAAATGAAAAGTCTCTGGTGCGCGTCGTCTTTACGACTGTTCAGGGTAAAGATGGTAAAGGAAAAGGCATCATAGCGGTTCTTCAGGATGTTACGGAACAGGAAAAACTGGAGAACGAGCGTAAAGAATTTGTGGCCAATGTCTCCCATGAATTAAGAACGCCGCTCACCACCATGAAAAGTTATCTGGAAGCCCTGGACGAAGGGGCACTGGAAGACAAAGAAATCGCCCCCAGATTCGTCAAAGTAATCATGAATGAAACGGATCGGATGATTCGACTGGTTCATGATCTGCTTCAACTGTCACGCCTTGATTCGAGGGAAGCCCGCTTTGTCAAAAAACCGGTGCCCATTAAAAAGATTGTAAATCAGGTTGTGGAACGGTTTGCCATGCAATCGCAACAGCAGGGACTTCATATTGAAAAAATATTAAAAGATGGCGATACACGTGTTTTTGTGGATCAGGACAGCATTATTCAGGTACTGGACAACTTATTGTCCAATGCGGTTAAATATTCCAATAACAAAGGGAACATCCGGGTTCGTACCGTCAAAATGAACCGAAACTGGCTTAAAGTTGAGGTCGAAGATGAAGGTGTCGGCATTCCCCGTCGTGATCTGTCCCGTATTTTTGAACGTTTCTACAGGGTAGACAAGGCCCGCTCCAGAAAAATGGGAGGAACGGGGCTGGGACTTTCCATTGCCCGGGAAATTGTCAAACAGCACGGGGGAAACATTCAGATCGACAGTAAAGAAAACAAGGGAACCCGTGTAATGTTTACCCTGCCTGTTTACAGGGGGAATAACGATGTCGAATAGAACGGCTTTAGAACCAATAAAGACCATCCTGCTGATTTTATTAATAGCCGTCAGCCTTATACTGTCCTGGATGTTATGGAATTCAGAACCTGATTATGAATATATTCACCCTTCACAATATGTGGAACCCCAGCCCTTCGGAGAAGAAAAAAAGGTGGAAGAAATCCTGCAACCTGCCGGGATCGTATTTCATTATGGAAACCAGTTACACACCAGGGCGCTCCCGGGTGTCGTTCATTTCGGATATGTGAAAACTGAAAGTGAAAAATGGTATTTCTATGACTTGAAACCGGCCCGGTTGACCGGAGAAGAGTGGAACCGGTTGCTTAACGAGACCAAAGGGATCGAGATTATTTTTCCCGATGAAATTCCTGTTACTGTTCTTCAACAATATTATGAACTGCAGGGCAGAATTGAAAATCAGATGGAGACGGTGAATAAAATATGGATTTATGAAAATGAGGCTGAAGCACTGGCGGAGGTTTTGTTAATCTCGGATGAAAATGAAAAACTGCTGCGGGGCCTAACGGCCATCACGTTGAGTGAACTCGAAAATCTGTTATCACTGGGAAATGTGTTGCCTACCCAAATCCCGCTCCAACAAGAGGATCCGTTACCGGATCAGCGGGAACAGACGTTTTTGAGAGTGGTTTATGTTCCGGAACACAGGGTGGAGATGCGTCAGTTCCGGTATTTTTACCAGCCCATAACCGAGGAGCAGATGGTACGCCTGTTATTTGTTGATCCTACGGCTACCCGGCAAATTACAGAACGGGACGGGACCATCATCTATACCGATGGTAGCCGCGGTGTTCAGGTTCCACCCAACCGCAGAACGATGATGTATCATGAACCACGAATGGATGCAACAGATCTTTATGATATCAACGTGGCGACCCAGTTGAATGCCGTGGTCGACTTCGTAAATCGCAATGGTGGCTGGACCGGCCAGTATTTGCTGGAAGGCATCGATTTATCCGAAACAGACGAGGATACAGCAACCTATCATTTTCGCCAGTATGAAGGGTCCTATCCGATTTTCGGAACGCCTTTGCGTGAGTATGGAAAGATGGAATTGACCACCCAGGGCACATTCATAACGGAATTTCAACGTCCTTTGTTTCAGATTGACCGATTTATGAATTACGAAACGAAGACACTCTGGTCCGGTCCGGAAATCATGGACATGTTACCTGTGAAGGGGATTGACTTCAACCAGGTTCGCAACATGTATCCGGGTTACCGGATGGAAATCGGCCATGATTACCTGGATCTAATCCCGGTCTGGGTCATTGACACAGAGGATACCGGGAAGGTATTTATCGAAGAGACCGTTCCGCCACAATTGCCGGAACGTGCGACGGATTCTTCCTCTCAAACGGAAAAGGAGGGAGAATAATGGATTGGAGCCGCGCCAAAACACTGCTGATTTTATCTTTCCTGTTCCTGGACTTTTTTCTGGGCTGGCAATTGTGGGTGAACCGTGGAGATTTACAGGTGATGGAGCAAAACCTGGGAGGTGATGCCCGTTTCGAGGATTTTTTGCAAAAACACGACATTATTCTAAAAACGGATATTCCTACAGATACGCCGGATATGTATTACCTTCATGTTCGATACGGTGCTCATCAACTGACACAGCAAATGAACCGGCAGGGGCAGTCCATTGAGTTAAAAGAAGGGGTTGTTGAATCTGAGTTCAATGAGCCGATCGCGGTGGAAAAACCAGCCAGCCCCGATGACTGGCCGGTTGATCTGAAAAACAGAATTTATGACTTTGATCAGTACCGGTATGATCCTTATCAGAGAGACCGTTTCACCTTTATTCAGGTTTATGACGGGCTTCCGATGTTTAATGCCGTGCTTCAACTGGACTGGGTGAACGGGACGGTCAGGGGCTATGAGCAAACTTATTTTCAGGTGGTCAACCGGGGCTCGGGGCGGAAGGTGATTTCGGCTTCCATTGCTTTGAGAGGACTGGTGGAAAACGGTTTGATCCGACGGGGAGAAAATATCGAATCCATCCAACTGGGATATTACAGCCCCACTTATAATGCAGAAATTCAGGTGCTGTCACCGGTGTGGCGAATTGTTCACAACAAAACCATTCATTATGTCAACGGGATTACCGGGGTGGTGGAGAAACTCCCTTCCCTTGAAAAATTAAACCCGGTATCTGATAATAATTAACATAACTCGGGTTGTTATTTATGGGAGAGATGGAAATGCGGTTTAGTATTCTTGCCAGTGGAAGTACGGGAAACAGTTTTTATCTGGAAACAGATCAAACAAAAATTCTGGTGGATGCAGGATTAAGTGGGAAACAGATTGAAGCGGGGCTGAAGAAAATCGGGGTTGCCCCTTCTTCACTGGATGCCCTGCTGGTTTCGCATGAACACAGTGACCATATAAAAGGGGTAGGGGTACTGGCCCGCCGGTATGATCTGCCCATTTACACCAATTCCGCAACATGGGATGCCCTGGACGGTCAGATCGGCAGTCTCAAGGAACAACAAAAATGTCTACTGGAAACGGGACACGTGCAGGATTTCGGTGATTTAACCGTGGAGACATTTGGCATCTCTCATGATGCCGCGGAACCGATGGGATTCTGTTTTTATCATGGTGACAAAAAAATCAGTCTGGTGACGGATCTCGGGTATGTCAGCAAGCGGATCAAGGACAAGGTTCGGGATTCTCATGCCTATGTATTTGAAACCAATCATGATGTGGAAATGCTTCGCATGGGATCTTATCCATGGAATGTCAAAAGACGGATCTTAAGTGATGTGGGCCACCTGTCCAATGAACTGGCGGGGGAATCCCTGTCTGAGATCCTGAAAGGACAGGGAGAAAAAGTGTATCTCGCTCATCTTAGCCTGGACAATAATATGACGGACCTGGCCCGGTTAACGGTACAGAATATCCTGGAAGAGGCGGGTTTTGAAACGGGTAAGGATGTCAAATTGTATGATACACACCCTTATGAACCCACTCGTATGGACACACTGTAAGTCTTAAGGAAACATTTTTTGTTACAGACATACCCGCGGGTATGGTTGTAACAGATGGTTTTCCATTATTTCTGTGTCAGTTGGGCCGTCATCTTTTCAAGTTGTTTCAGGGACTGGTCCAGTTGAGATTCCAAACGGGCCATTTTATCCACCAGTTGTTGTTGTTCGATGATGTTTTTTTCGGCTAGAACGTCGATTAAAGTAGTTAGTAGCAGCGTGTTTTGATACAGATCGTGTTTGACATCGGACAGGCTGGCTACCAGATTGAGTTGATCCATGATGCTGCCATTATTGTTCACGCAAAATCACTCCTGTTGACAGGTTTTCGGATATTTTCTATTATTGCCATCATGGATCACAGTTAAAACTTGTTATAATAGATAATGGTATGTTTTTGATTAAAACTTGATAGAACAGGGAATAAACATAGTGGAATACAGGATCGGAAAGGAGCTGGCAATATGGGCTATTATGATGATTTTGACGGATACACGCAGCCACGGCGTCAGCGTGGTCTCGGCTCTGTCTTCTTCATTTCGGTCGTTTCTGCGATTATCGGTGGGATAATTGTCCTGCTTCTGGTTCCCAGTTTAATCAGGAGCGGAATCCTGCCGGGATATGAAACGAGTGTTCCTCCTGCCGTTCAACAGGATGAACAGGCGATGGATTCTCCTTCTGATCAGGTTGTGAATCAGAATATGAATGTCTCCGTCAATACAGCGATTACGGAAGCGGTTGAGAAAGTGGAAAATGCGGTTGTAGGCGTCATCAAAATGGGCGAACAGGTTGATTTCTTCTCCAATCGTTCCCGAACCGTTGAACAGGGAACCGGATCGGGGGTCATTTTTAAGAAAGAGAAGGGAAAGGCCTATATTGTGACCAATTATCATGTGATTGACGGTGCGACCAGTGTGGAAGTTTCGCTTCCCAATGGGGATCGGGTACCGGCGGAAGTGATCGGAACGGATGTGCTGACCGATCTGGCGGTGATTGCCATTGAAGATGACGGTGTGGACACGGTGGCTGAGTTTGGTACTTCATCCAGTTTAAAGGTCGGGGAACCGGCTATCGCCATTGGAAATCCGCTGGGGCTTGAATTTTCACGTACGGTTACGCAGGGAATTATCAGTTCTCTGGATCGAACGGTACCGGTTGATTTGAACAAGGACGGTTCTCCGGAATGGGAGCTGGATGTGATTCAGACAGATGCCGCGATAAATCCGGGTAACAGTGGCGGTGCGCTGATTAATATTTCCGGACAGGTGATCGGGATCAACAGTCTGAAAATTTCACAAACCGGGGTCGAGGGACTGGGTTTTGCCATTCCCAGTGACGATGTGGTGCAGATTATTGAAGATTTGACGCGCTACGGTGAAGTGATACGACCGTTCCTGGGCATTGAACCTCTGGATCTGCGTCAGGTTCCGAGCCGTTACTGGAAAGATCCGCTGCAAATTCCGGAAAATGTTCACCAGGGTGTTGTGGTATATAATGTAGAACGTTTCAGCCCGGCTGACAAGGGTGGCATTAAAAAATATGATGTGATTGTGGCGATGGATGGTCAACCGATTGCATCCTCAGCGGATCTCCGCAAATATATGTACAGCCAGAAGGATGAAGGGGATACAGTTGAGGTAACAGTTTACCGGCAGGGTGAAAAAATGACGCTGACGGTTCAGCTTGTCGAACGAAGCCCGCAAAGTGAATAATGGTATCAGGGCAGTCCGGTTCAACTGGTTAGTACGGACTGCTCTTTCATTGATGTTTCCTTAAGGAGGGGAGAGGTATGGAAAAGATGCTGGCCAGTTGTCAATCACATTTGGAACAGATTTTGGATGATTTTGTCGATGAATTTGAAGAGGCACCGGATGTCGTACGTCTGGAAGACATGCCTGCTGAGGAGAATGAAGTGATCGAAGCAACGTGTCGATATTGTGGTCGAAAAGCTATTGTTTTTGTCAAAAGCTGTCGCAAAAATTATTCAGATGGTTGATGAAAATGAATGTGGATAAGAGATATTTTTGCCATGTTTAAAGGGGATTTTTGTTGAAAGGAAATTTTTAGGTGAATGTATAAGAACCCCGAAAACGGCATTTTTATTGCAAAAATATGCAGAGTTATTCACATTACCCACAGATTTATCCACAATTTGTGGATGGTATTAGTGGATAACGAGTGGTTATCCACAGAAATTGTGGATAATAGTGTGGATAAGTGACGGCTGGTGATCAGCCGGGATACTGGTAGCAGGGTATTGGTAGGAAGGCAGGGAAATTGATGAATATCACAATCGTTTCGGTTGGTAAATTGAAGGAAAAATATTTGAAGCAGGGAATTGAGGAGTATTCGAAAAGGCTGTCTGCTTATGCCAGGGTGCGCCTGATTGAAGTCCCGGATGAGAAGGCTCCGGAACATTTGAGTGAAGCGGAGGAGGAACAGGTTAAACAGCGGGAAGGGGAACGTATCCTTCAACAGCTGAAGCCGGATCAGCACGTGGTGGCGCTGGCGATTGATGGTGAGATGTGGTCTTCGGAAAAGCTGGCTCAAGAACTGGACGCATGGGCGACTTATGGAAAAAGTTCGGTAGCTTTTGTGATCGGGGGTTCACTGGGTTTGTCGGATGAGGTGATGCAGCGGGCGGATATGAAGTTGTCTTTTTCCAAGATGACGTTTCCCCATCAGTTGATGCGTTTGATTTTACTGGAACAGGTATATCGGGCGTTTAAGATTATTCGGGGGGAGCCGTATCATAAGTAGAAAGATGATGTAACGGGCAGGCTTTTAGGAGAGAATATGCTAACTATGGAATTAAACACATACTTATTATCCCATATTTTGTAGCATGATAAAACGCTCAGAAATATAATTCTAAACCTATTTTATAGTTTAAAATATACGATTCCTTTTCGGCACTTGGTGTTTCTCTTCCTTTTTTTGCGAGTGAAACATAAAGCAATGCAAAAATGAGAAATACTCAAGCAACCGAAATCATTTGCATGATTTGAATCGCCTTCATCTCCGCAGCAATATCACGATCGATAAAAACGATTTCACGAAGATCCTCCTCTGAATCATGAATACGGATCCGCATTTCTAACTGTTGGTTATTCGTTTGATTGATCAACAAGGTGTCCTGAAATACCTGTGATGTTTTTTCTTTATGAACTGTATATCCAAAAATATTTTATTTTTGCTTCTTCATTTTTTCAACGTTTTCGATGGTTTCTGCGTAAGTGATATGGTATAGCCTGCTCTTTGGATCATATATTTTTTGGGAAGGCCATAGTCCATGATGTCCTGAAAACAAATAACTGACTAAACAGGCAACGAAAAAGTACTCGATTCCTTTCCCGTCAAACATCTCCATTGCCAGCAGGAAAGCGGTAATAGGTGTGTTTGCACCACCGCTAAAAACAGCGATTAATCCTAATGCCGCGAGAAATGATAAAGGTAAATCGAAAAATGCATATAAGGTATTTCCTAATGTTGCCCCTATAAAAAACAACGGTATGGCCTCACCGCCAACAAAACCAGTACCAAGAGTTACTGCTGTAAATACTAATTTGGCCAGGAATGCAAAGTCAGAAACATCTCCTTTAAAAGAATGTTCTAACATCTCTAAGCCTCGGCCATTGTAATCCTGTGAACCCACTATTAATGTTAAAGCAACAATGATTAACCCACCAACAAAGGCTCTCTTCATATGGTTTTTATTGAAAAGCTTCTCAGAGAAGTTCTGGATTCCATGTCTCAACTGACAGTATAAAAGGCTCACCAGACTGAAAATTACAGAAATAATAATGACGGTTGCAAACGTATCAACAGATATTTCAGGTATGTTCTGGATCAGAAACTCTTCGTGTTTATGTCCCCAGGCTGCTGTTGTTACATAATGGCTGACAAAGCTGGACACAAGACAGGGAACGAGTGCTTCAAACTTCAGTTTTCCTAACGCAGCCATTTCCATTCCAAAAACGGTACCAGCTATAGGTGCTCCAAAGGCAGAACTAAAACCAGCACTAATCCCGCTCATAAGTATAATTTTCGCGTCGAAAATGTTTATCTTAAAAAATTTGTTGACAGCTGAGGCTACACTGCCTCCCATCTGGATTGCAGCACCTTCTCTGCCTGTGGAACCGCCAAAGAGGACGGTAATAAAAGTTCCAAAGTAGACGATAGGCCCCATTCTCAGTGGCACCGTTTTTTTTCCATGAACCGCATCAATCACTAAATTATTTAATTCAGCAGTGTTATGTAACGTATTGTTCAGAAACACCTTCCCATAGTTCATATATATGTATCCCACGATTAGTCCTCCCAGAGGAAGGAGGAAGATCAGCCAGTCCCTTTTTTCCCGAACTTTTCCCAGATAATCATTTGTTTCTAAGAGGAACGTTGTAACTGTGCCAACAATTATACCTACGATGCTTCCGAAGATAATCCATTGACCCAGAACTGAAAAAAAATTTTTATATTTTAGCCCTGTATGCATTGGAGTCACCTCAAGTCAAGTTCACATTTGTGGTCATTTGGTATTATTGCCGGAGGTGGTAAAACTAATCACTCTAATCAATTATCAAAACCAGGTATTTAATAAGTAAAAGAGGCTTCTAAAGACTGTTCCATATGGATCAGTTGTTCAGTTAAAGTTTTATAAATTGTCTGAAATACTTATCTAGGGGAATACACGAAGAACTCTAGTAGGGGGAACAAAAAACGGTTTATAAATGAGATTGAATTTTTTTGAAAGCAGGCATGAAGGACATATCCAGCGTTGAAAATACAAAAAATGTCCTTCATAGGCCTTAGCAGGTATGGAAACTACATTAATATTTGAACACCTGTTTAGAACTTTCCGCCTCATTCATAATGAGACATATTACAAATAAAGAAGATGGCCCCAAAAACCATCTTCTTATTAATATCAAAGCGTTTTCTCCAAAATCAATGATTTTTCCTTTATGAAAGATGACATTAAATTTAATAATCGTGTGTTTAGAGTTGAGTGTAATGAGGAGAGCCGTATCATAAGTAATGCAAAGGGAAGAAATTAATAAGGGTAAATCTTTTATAAAACTGTACTGTAAAAGGTGCGGTTTTTTCTTTGTCTATCTCTGGATATAAGTGTCATTTTATGTTTGGTTTGATTGATAGATTAATAATGGTATAATAAGAATTTGAAGTCAGAAGTAATAAACACAGGTTTTTAAGTTATCAGAAAAATATATTATAATAAAACATGATAGTAGAAAATTTTGATGAATCGTGTTATATTACAGCTGTGATTTGCTTACTGGTTAGCACCAATTGATCGTTTATTTAATGCTCTAATTAACAAGAGAGAATAATAGAATATTTTTACAAATGCGACCTGTATACAAAAAGATTTATAGGTCTATGCTTGTGAATTTAAGCACTTACTTGCTCTCTACAAATCTTAGAGTAAAAGGATAGGGTGAAAATGAGAAACAAACAAACAAAAACGGACGTTATTTTAATTGGTGCCGGTATAATGAGTGCTACTCTGGGGACGCTACTGAAAGAATTAGTACCGAAATGGGACATAACAGTGTTTGAGAAACTTGAAGACGCAGGAGAGGAAAGCTCCAACGAATGGAATAATGCCGGTACGGGCCATTCTGCATTGTGCGAACTTAACTATACACCTGAAAAATCAGATGGATCGATCGATATCAGCAAAGCAATTAAAATTAATGAACAGTTTCAGATTTCAAGACAGTTCTGGTCTTATCTTGTAAACAGCAATCTGATTCGTAATCCGCAGGATTTTATCCGACCATTGCCTCATTTAAGTCTCGTGCAGGGCGAGCAGAATGTTGCGTTTTTGAAAAAACGGTTTGAGGCATTGTCAAACAATCCCATGTTTGAAGGAATGGAATTTTCCGATGATCCAGAAAAATTGAATGAATGGATTCCACTTATCATGGAAGGTCGTAAATCGGATGAACCAATAGCGGCAACTAAAATCGACTCGGGCACGGATGTCAATTTTGGTGCTTTAACACGCATATTGTTTGACCATTTAAAACGTCAAAACGTTGAAATCAACTATAAGCATAACGTTGAGGATATTAAACGAAATGGCGACGGCACCTGGGAAGTAAAAGTGCACAATATTGATAACGGCAATATCGAAAACTATACGGCAAAATTCGTCTTTATCGGAGCCGGTGGCGGAAGCCTGCATCTGCTGCAAAAATCCGGAATTCCAGAAGGAAAACATATTGGAGGATTCCCGGTTAGCGGACTGTTTATGGTGTGTAACAACCCGGAAATTGTAGAAAAGCATCATGCCAAAGTATACGGCAAAGCCAAGGTTGGCGCTCCGCCAATGTCTGTGCCGCATCTTGATACAAGATACATCGATAATAAAAAAGCGTTGCTATTTGGCCCGTTTGCCGGTTTCTCACCCAAGTTCTTAAAATCAGGTTCAAATCTTGATTTGTTAACTTCCGTTAAATCACATAATCTCCTGACGATGCTAGCGTCGGGTGCCAAGAATATTCCATTGACAAAATACCTGATTCAGCAGGTTATGTTATCGAAGGAACAGCGGATGGAAGAATTGCGTGAATTTATTCCGGATGCCAGAAGTGAGGACTGGGATTTAGTAGTGGCGGGGCAGCGTGTGCAGGTTATAAAAGATACGGTTGAAGGCGGTAAAGGAACCCTTCAATTTGGTACGGAAGTGGTCAGTGCCGCTGATGGATCGATAGCTGCTTTGCTCGGTGCTTCACCGGGGGCTTCTACGGCTGTTCACGTCATGCTTGAAGTCATTAAGAAATGCTTCCCGCAACATCTAAGCGAGTGGGAGCCGAAAATAAAAGAAATGATTCCTTCTTATGGTGTGTCGTTGGAGAAAAATCCGGAACTTTATCGCGACATTCTGTCCTCGACAGCTAAGGCTCTTGGTCTGGACGAGCCGAAACAGGATGATACGCTGGATGTTGAAGAAAAGGTATTGGCTGAAGCTTAATCATGAGTGAAAAAACAGTGACTAAATTGAATTTAGTTAAATGAAGGAATAATAGATTAGCATCGGGAATGACACAGAACCTTTAATCTATCGCTGGATTGAAGGTTCTTTTTTTATTGCTGAATATTAGAAACTGCCTTTTCTACTTGATACAGGCGTTGATATTCCTTTAATAAAACAAGAAAGCTGATTTCCACGATAAGTGAGATCACCGAAGATCCAATAAGAAGAAAAGCTCCAATTTGCTCCGGCACATTAAATATAAACGTAAGAATAACAAGTGAAACTAGAATTCCACCCACATAAAAGTTTAATCTCTTTTCGCTTTTTCTAGCCAGCGTCTGTTTCTCACTTTCTACCAGATGAATCATACCCTTGACGATATAATAAACGAGAATTAGGTGCATCAACCCGAGAACGATAGAAAAAGTAATACTTAACCAGAGCCTATTAGACAGAACAATACCATTTAACACATTGGGTGAAAATTGATAGAGGGCCGGAAAAGATAAAAACACAAGTGCCGTGGTCCATTTTTTCGCAATCACAAACTCCCGATCCCGAAGCTCCAACTTCCTGAGACCTGCATGAATAATAAGGAATCCGACAAAATCCGGAAACAAATCAAGGCGAAAGAGAAAAATATCGATAAGAACCATCAGAAATCCCCAAAAGAGCTGATGAAAGGCTTTCGGCATATTGGACATTTTTATTCTCACCTTGCCTGTTCGACCAATTGATTAACATCCTTCTGACTTAAATACGGTCTAAAATGGATATTGGCACCTCTTTTAAACGCTTCACCGCCTGCTGTCCTACCCATCAAATAAATGTGTGAATCATAATAATGGAGGCGGCTAGAATTGGTCTCGTCAAAGGAAAACTGATGATTAACTTCTATTAGATCCCCTTTTTTAAGTTTGATAGGCAGTAAATCCTCTGTGTAAGGCTGTTGATCAATGAGAACCTTTAAATCCGGAAGCAGTTGTTCTGAAAATGGGATCTCAACCTGTTGAATGTCCAGCTCCTCTTCTGCTTCCAGTACTCTGAAACCGGTGCCATCCGTTGAACTTCCCGTGGCTTTAAATTTTAGTGGACTTTCCTTGAATTCAGTTATAACAACCTTTCCTACTGGAAATGTTTTGGTATTACCATTTGTTAAATGGGCGGTCACCTCTGTGAAAATCCACTGATCCTGATTGCCGTTGTTTTGTTTTAGCAAGTCACCATTAATCACGACCATCACCGATTTAAGCTTGTGATGGCGGAAGGATTGTCCGGATCCCTGATAGTCATTTATGGTTTGGACATAGTCTAAACCCGGAATGGAGATCCAAGAAATATCCATTTCTTCATCACGATTGACAAGATAATGGAGTTCAAACCGGACCTCTGGATCCAAAGGTAAATCATAGTAATGCTTCAGCATAATGGGAGAAGAAAGTTGCTGGGACTGAAAATATATGAAATTTCCTGCCAGAATAGCCAGGACAACGGCTATTGCCAGATAAAGCGTTGTTTTTTTCAATATGATCACCATTTTATTAAACGTCATAAAAAAGGAAAAAGTTTCATGATACATACGGATTATTAGATTCCCAATCCTATAACCGCTCAAACATCCCTTCACAAAACACATCAATCACCGGTCGATCTTCCTCGGGAATCTGATAAATCTCATAAAACAACCGGTCAATCTTCTTCTGGTATCGTGCATAGGGAAACTCCCGGTCCTTCATCCGTTGTTCCACCAGATACTTCGAGATCCGGACCACTTCCTGTTTTATTACCCGATCCGGTTCAATATACGGAAGCCGTTTCACATAACCGGCCGTTATCATATTGGTCCGATTAAATACGGCACGCAGAATATATTTGGCCAGATGACTGTTTAAAAAGGCCAGTATATAAAACAGATCATCACGATTTCTGGTAAACAGATTGGCGTTAACCCCGAACAAACAGCCTTCCGGCAGGTACGCAGCGGAGAACTCGATTCCCATCGACGAGCAGGTAATACCTTCTCGAAAATAGCAGGACGCATTGCGTGCCATAAAATCACGATATATCGTACTCGGTGTTTGCCAGTCTTTGTGAATGCGATAAGGGGTCTCGTAATACCACGCATCCTTTTTGCCGCCATTCTTGTAAAAAGGGACCCAGTTGCCCTGTTCATTCTCCGGTATGTCATCCGCTTTCCTTAAAAACCGGGCGTCATGTCCCGTTGAAATACCGGTACCACCCTCCGTCACGTCCCCCAGTTTTAACGGGGTTTCAAGTGTTGTATGAATGACGCTTAATGGAACATTCACAAAGAAATTGTAATGTTCCATCTGGCAAAAGTAATTCTGCCGGCAAAGCTGGACTTTGTTATCCGGCGGGTGATCATATTCATCTTCATCCTGAAGACGGTCAACCAGCCGCATCACGTTGTTTCTTCTCATATCTTCGTTTTCCTTGCCGGTACATTTCTCCAGCGTCAGGATCGCGGTTCGGACATCAGCATCGGTATGGTGAAACAGATCACGCGGCGCAAGCAGGATTTCTTTGATCAGGCTGTTATCCAGCAAAAAACGGCGAAATTTTGTGTAATAGACATTGGTCAAGAAAGAGTCCTGGACGATAAAACATAATAAACCGCCTTCTTTTAACTGTTGAAAAGCCTGATAAATAAACATGGCGTAGAGGTTTTGTACCCCGATCTCCGCAAACTGTTTTTCCAGTCTCAGTCTGTTTGCTTTGATATAGGAACTCTGTCTTTTGGATTTATAGGGCGGGTTTCCGATTATGACATCATATTGAGATGCATCAGCGAGGAGAAAGTCCTGTATCGTGATAAGGGGTAAACGGTGCCGGTTCTTTTCCACTACTTCAGGATCAATATCAAAGGCATGGATAAAAGACGGATCAATGCCCTTATGTATCAAACGATCGACAAAGACACCGTCTCCCACGGCCGGGTCCAGAATAACAGGATGGTTGATGTCGGCAATATGCTCAAGAACTTTGTCTACCATATAATCGACGGTTTTAATCGGTGTTGCATATTTACCCAGTGCTCTTTTTTGTGTCAGCATCTTTATCGCCACTCCTGCCTCTATGCAGGCGTCCCTGTTCAAGTGTCTATGAACAGTATAACAAACATATGTTCGATAAAGAAGATCAAAATTTTGATCTCATGTTACGCTGGGACGCCCCGGTCAATTCATCGATATCCGCATACTGGTGAATATAATCGCGGTTGATAATTTCCCACAAATATAAAGAAGCCATCGTTTTATAAGGCGACCAATTTTCACAAAGGGAAGGTTCCATTGTTTCCGTGCGGTAGAGCCATTTGACCGCTCTCTGTAATCCGACATCGGCATGGGAGAACACATTGAGTCTGCCAAGGGAAAAGATCAAAAACATTTCTGCGGTCCAGCGCCCGATTCCCTTGACCCCGGTCAGGACCTCAATCACCTTTTCATCCTCCAGTTGATCCAGTATTTCTAATTCCAGTTCGCCTCCGGCAACTTTCTCAGCCAGATCCCGCAGATATACGATTTTCGGACGGGATACGCCGGCTTTTCTCAGATCCGTTTCCGACACTGCCATGATGGCGTCCGGATTACAATTGGTGTACAGGCTCGATACCCGGCTCCAGATGGTCCCTGCAGCTCTGACCGAAAGTTGCTGACCAATGATTTTTTTACACAACTCTTCAAAATAGTTCTGCTGCAGCGTAAGGGAATACGGTCCCACCGTTGTGATCAACTTGCCCAGTTGCGGATCAGATGTGATCAGTGTTTGCAGTTGTTTATCTTCCGGATGAAAGGTTAATGTTCGGGTCATATCGACTCGCCTCTCTGTCGTGTCATGATAATTTGAAATAGCGTTCATTTTAGCGTGGTGATCACCTGATTCAGTTCAAGCAACGCCTTCGGCTCTATTTTTAAGGTGCAGGTTGGGTTCCCGGTTCCGCCGTAGACAAACGAATAGGCCAGAAGTCGTTGATCAACGGCACAGGGTATCGTTAGCCCGATCAGGGGAACATTTCCCGGCTCGAAACCGGTCACCTGTTTGACTTCATTCGGATTTGCCAGTTTCAGGCTTGAACATCCCAGTTGTGCCGCTACTTGTTTAAAATCGGTCTTCGGGTGCCCTCCCGATACGATGAGCCCCAAGAATTCGGTATCTTTTTTGACGATGAGTGCCGGGGCGGTCTGGCCGATCTCAATCCCAAAGATGTCCGCCCCTTCCTGAGCCGAGCGGATGGGAGTGTCATGGTTAATCAGTTCGTATGAGAAAGAAGTGTTTTCCAGACAAGATTTTATTGGAATCATATGAACCTCTCGTTTCATTCATCGGATAAACGTTCCTTTACAGCAACAGGGCTTCAATTTCAGACCTGTTCTGTTCAAAGCCGATGAAAACGTTACTTTTATTAAAAAGTCCCAGAAATGTACGCTGCTCTACCACAATAGCCGGAACAATAAGGGTTCCGGTTTTCTGTTTCAATTCGTCCTCTTTTTCAGGTTGAGTGCCGAGATCAATTTCTTGAAATTCTATCTGGTGATGTGAAAGAAACTCTTTCAGCGCATGGCAGTCTGTTCAGGTGGGCCTTGTATAGACGGTGACGTTTGGTTTGGCCATCACGATGTCACTCCTTTTTGTAAGGATGTCTTTGTCTGCATTATATCTCAAAAAGCTGTCGGAGTTCGAGATGGGGACAACTTTAACACATGGACAATAAACAAGACTCAACAAACCTGTCTGCCTCTGGTATCGTTCCTCCATTGAGAAAGCTAAAATGTGTCATAATAAATAACCTCTTCTTTCTCATCATAAATGTTTAATTCCCAATTGCCGCGTATACTTAAATTTGTTTGATTCTTATCATAAAACAACACAAATCCCCGATTCCCTTTCGTCAACTCGGATACACTGTTTCCATCCCCAAAAACCGCTTCCACCAGATAGGCGTCTTTTAACAAAGTTTCATCATTGATTATCACAAACACATGAGGGCTACCCGTGCGGGTCATCCCAGTTTTGACTTTTCTGCCGGTACTTCCCCACTGTGAATGGTTTTTGATCAGTTGATCATTATGTTTGGACAGGTAATAGATCCCCCTGTCATGCAAAATAACAGTTGTATCAGCAGCGGTTTCAATGGACAGTGGTTCAATATGCTCTTCCCGGACAAACCGGTCAATTTCTTCCTGGGTTAACGCCCTGTATGCTGTATCCCCTACACGATTCATACAGCCTGTAACCAGTGAAAGTGCAAGCAACAGGAGTAAAGAGATCATAACAACACGTTTCATAATGATGCCTCCTATAAAAAAATAGATAACCACGATACCCATCTGCTCACATCGTAACATACCATTTTCAATCTATAATCTAATTTTAAAAAAATAAAACTTTTTCACGATTTCCCGTGTCTAATGGGTAGAAAGAGACGGGAGAGGATCCGTGTGAATGAAGAAATGCTGGTTATCAGGGCAAAAAAGGGGGATGAACAGGCGTTCTATTCCTTTGTTCACGCTCGCCGGGAACAACTGTACCGCATCGCGTATGCCTACTTCAAGAACGAACAGGATGCGCTGGACGCCATTCAGGAAGTGACGTTTCGGGCCTATCGAAACATTCGGCGGGTCAAACAACCCGAGTACGCCGGAACCTGGCTGGTCCGAATTATGATCAATTATTGTAACAATGAGCTTCGAAAAAGGAAACACGTCACCCCCCTTTCCGATATAACAAACAATGATCATCCACGAAACCAGGGTGATTTTGAGATCATTGAGATACAGCAGGCGGTCGATCAACTGGATGAACAGGTCAAACAGGTCATTATTCTCAAATATTTTCAGGATTTTAAAATTAAAGAGATCGCACAGGTGCTGGATCACCCCGAGGGGACGATCAAAACCTGGCTGAACAAAGGGTTGCAGTTTCTCAGAAGAGAACTGGGCGAGAAAGGAGGAACGCCACGTGAATGACCGGATAGACCATGAGTTAAACCGATTACGAGAGCACTATGATTCAGTGGAAGTGCCTGATACCATTGATGTGGCCATTCGAAACGGCATGAGGCGGGCCAAATCCCGGCGCAGAGTGTCGCCGAAATGGACCGGAACAGTGGCGGCAGCGGTCCTGGTGTTATTGTTTCTGACGCTGGTGCGGGTATCTCCCGTTTTTGCCGCTTATGTCAGCAACATTCCGGGCATGGAAAAGATTGTCGAACTGGTCCGTTTTGATAAAGGCCTGGTCTCGGCCATCGAAAATGAATTTGTCCAGCCCATCGGTGTATCAGATGAACATGATGGCATCAAAATCACGCTTGATTCGGCGATTGTGGACGAGGAACAAATGGTTGTTTTTTATACGATTGAAACGGATGACTCCGATGGTAATCTCGATCTCTATGTGATCGATCTGTTGAATGAACAGGGTAAAGAGATGCAGGTCAGTATGTCCTATGCACGTCCCGTTCGGGATCAAGAAAAAGAAAACGGTCGCTGGACGAATGAAATGAGGTTTTATTTTAACGACGAGCCTGTGCCGGAGAAGATGACCCTTCGGGCTCATGTTAAGAAAGGGGCTAACTACAAGAGTGCCGAAACCCTTCCGTCCACCTGGGAGTTTCCGATTACCATCGACCACTCCAAATTTGAAGGGAAGAAAGAAACCTACGAGTTGAACCGGACCCTCAACATTGAAAATCAAAAAATTGTTTTTGATAAAATGGAAGTGTTCCCGACTCGTATCGGGGTTCACATTGCGTTTCCTGAAGAAAACACCTATAAAATATTTGGGTTTGAAGATCTGGAACTGGTGGACGAAACGGGGGAGACCTGGGGTACGATTATTAACGGTATCACGGCGAGCCACCCGGATGAGCACCGACGTATTATTTATTTTCAAAGCAATTATTTTAAAAAGCCGGAATCCCTGTATCTCCAGTTCAGTGCGATTCGGGCCCTGCCGAAAGATCAACTGGACGTGGTGGTTGATTTAGAAGAGGAAAAAATCTTAAAAGCCCCGGAAGACGGGCGAATGAAAAAAGTGGTAATGACCGGTATGGGCCTTACGTTCTTTGTGGATATGGATGAGTCATTTCAAAGCCTTACACTAAATATGTTTGAACACCAGTTTCAAGATGCAGAGGGGAGAACACATGATACCCGGTCATTCTATGGCTCAACCCGCAGTGATGACGGGCTGCAAGAATCAGGAATCATGCTGGCAAATGAATCATACGCCAGTCCATTGACTTTCCGGTTGAATGACTATCCGCATCTGCTGGGTGAACCGGCGAAAATAAAAGTAAAGTAACTGTTCACTACGGCGGGTCAGGAAGCATAAGAAAAGGAGCTGTGCCAATGGAGTCTTTACGTCAGGGGAAGCCATTTATCATATTGATTATCGGCATATTACTCATCGCAATCTTTCTGAACCTGGACCAATCGCACCTGTTCAGCCCGGTGACGGAAATTGAAATCGTAAAAAGAAACGGAAACCTGTTGCAAGAAGAGATCATCCGTATTCGTGACCGGGACTGGATTAAGAAAATCATGCAGGAGATTGAAGAAGCATCATTCATAAAGGAACAATTTCCACCGGACCGGCAGATGCTTGAGGGAGATTCATATTATATAAGGGTTAATCGTGCGGAATTCACGGAGATGGCGATCGACATTTATTCTGGTAGGAAAGGCGGTTTTTCCGATAATGCGGTCATGGTGATTTCGGATCGCAAACATTATACGGTCCCGCCCGGAATTAAAAATCTGTTACGGATGGAACTGAATGAATACCACCAGGCATCAGATGAGGTTGAGATCTGGCTCGATGACTGGAAACAGCTGGTGATGATTGAAGGACAGCCCTTTTTTGCTCATAAAGCCGGTGTTGACCTGGACAAAAAGGTTTTCCTTAAAAAAGCCTTTACCATTGAAAAAAGACTGACTGAACCCGTATCATACCGAAACCAGCAGGATATAGATGTGTTGCTGGCCGATCGGACGGGGACTTTTCCGGAAGGGACCACCGTTTACCGGGCAGACGGATACTATTTTATTAAAGGCGGGAAGAAATCGGATATATGGCTTGTCCTTCTGCCATACGGGCAGGCAACACATGACATTGACAGGCAAAATACGGATGAGGTTCAATACGGGGAGTCGAGGGATACGGCGTACTTTGTCGTCCGTGATGAGGCAGGCGGTTATCGCATTCTGTCTGCGGAAGATCCCGGTGCTCTTAAAGGATGTCAACTGCAGTGGCAGAGTGATGCGGGGCGGTTTGTTTCACCCTGTACCTCGCTTCGGTATTTCAAAAGCGGGGAGCCGGAAACCCCCGGTTTTACCCCGATGAAGGAGTTCCCTTCTTTCGTCTGGCATGATGTGATCTTTTACCGATACTGATTCAATCCTACGTATTCCGGATAAAAAATTGATTTTTTTGCCAGACCGTTGTATCTTGAATGAGGCAAATGTTAAAATTATCGGAACCGTTATCGAACGGAAAGGGGGAACCCATCGTGCGTGAACCGATGATTCCCAGAATGTCGGAAGAAGAAGCTGAAGCCTTTTACCAGCAATTGATTAAAGAAGGATACCTCAGGGAAGAGGATCGACCGGTCTGGAGCATGATTCGTCCCGAACGCCTGAAACGCCTTTACCAGGTATTGCAGGAGCGAACCCGGTATGTGTCCGTCGTACTGGAAGCGGTGGATGACGGACATAATCAGGCGGCGGTCCTGAGGTCTGCGGAAGCGTTCGGGATTCAGAATATATCGGTTGTGGTAGGGTCAGCACCTTTTCAACCCAACAAAAAAGTCACGCAGAGTGCCCATAAATGGGTGACAATTGACCGGAAGCCGGACATCGAAACGGCTGTCAAAGATTTGAAAGCAGAGGGATATCAGGTCCTGGCCAGCTATCTGGGGGATGATTCCGAGTCGATTGATGATGTAGATCTCTCGAAGCCCACGGCACTTCTGTTCGGGAATGAACACAACGGGATATCGAGCGAAGCGGCAGAGCTGGCGGACGGGAAATTTATCATCCCCATGCGGGGGTTTGTCCAGAGCCTCAATATATCTGTAGCAGCCGCTGTCACGCTTTATGAGATCACGCGGCGTGCCCGAATTGAATCGGGGGATAACTATTATCTGACCCCGCAGGAGAAAAAAGATTTGTTTCAGCAATGGGTATTTACCAATCTCAAGCCCCGAGTACGGGAAAAGATCCAATCTGAAGATGAGAAAGAAGGGTCGATACTCCGGTAGCCAGTGGGTAAGCACTGTGTGGAGGAAGGGAGGAAAAATCATGATTCGTCAGATTGACATCCACCACCCGGACCGGGCCAAAGAAGTGCTTCACCTTCAGCGGTTGGCTTATCGGATTGAAGCGAAATGGCTCGGTACGGACGATATTCCTCCACTGAAAGAATCAATAAACGACCTCCAGGCAAGCGGGGAGGTTTTCTACGGGTATTTTGATGAACAAAAACTGGTCGGCGTCATGGCTTACAAAGCGGAGGGGTCTGTTCTCGACATTCACCGGCTAATGGTTCATCCCGATTATTTCCGCCGGGGAATTGCCGGTGAACTTCTTCAGTTTGTAGAGAAATCAAACCCGGCGGTCCGGACAATCATCGTTTCAACAGGCAGCCGAAATGAACCGGCCAAACAATTGTACCGTCGTCATGGATTTATAAATACAGGAGAAAAAAAGGTGAAACCGGGACTGTCCCTGACGTTGTTTCAAAAATCTCTCTCAGATTAAATCACTATTTCTCTAACGATCAAATCGATACGTCCAGAACCGTTCCTTCAATAACCACCGCATCGTTTCCGGGTCTTTGTTGTCCAGCTTTTCTTTCAGCCCGCCACGATATCCTTCCACCTGGGAACGGTGTGCCTTGATTGCCGCTACCTTTTTGTCTTCGACATCCGAAACATCCCGGACTACATCGGCTTTTCCCAGTTCATCGACGCAGTTTTTGGAGAAGGCCACACAGTGAACCGTCGGCCGCTTGTCTGCCGGCATCTTTTCCACAGCGCGGATGACGGCGGCGCCGCAGGTGTCATGGTCGGGATGAACGCTGTATCCCGGATAAAACGTCATGATCAAATGCGGGTCAATCTCTTGAATGATGGCCCCGATACGATCGGCCAGTTCATCCAGATCTTCAAATTCCAGTGTTTTATCGCGAAGGCCCAGCAGTCGCAGGTCCTGGATATCCAGAACGCGACATGCCTCTTCCAGTTCTTTTTTTCTGATCTGCGGAAGGGTTTCCCGATTGGCAAATGGTGGATTGCCCATGCCCCTTCCCATTTCACCCAGGGTGGCGCATACATAGGTGACCGGAATACCTTCCCTGCGGTAATGGGCAATGGTACCCGACGCCCCGAACGATTCATCATCGGGATGAGGAAAAATAACCAGCAGATGTTTGTTCATTTTGGGCACACTCCTTTCCCCTAATCGACCTGTTCGTTTCAATAGCGGCTTATTCAAATGGCTCGAAACTGAGCTGAAGGGCTACTGTCAACTTTCCTTCCCGGTTATGGCCCGCCAACAGAAGTCTACCTTTCGGGTCGACTTCGCCGTGTGTCAACCCTTCCGCGTAAACCCAGCCGGACTCCATTTTAAGTCCGACGCGGTAGGGGCCGTCTCCTCTGATTTTTCCACGACTATATTGGATTCTGGCGTTTCGTATATAGGCCCCGACATTGATCGCTTTTTCGTCATGATGGCTGGCATAGGCGCCATTGGTTGTCTCAAGATGAATATAAACATCCTGTTTGGAGAATCGATCCAGTTCCTTCTGGATACGGTCAGGAACGATGGGATCCATGGTCATTCCTCCTTAAAAGGTGCAGACGTCAGTTGCAACGTAATCAAAAAACTGTATATTTAATGATACTAAAAAGACATGAAATTGTCTTGTTTCAAGTTTTGTTATAAGAAGGATATGATAGATTTCTGGATAAAATAGTTTATGTGGACTGACTCAGGACGAACACGGAGGTAATCTTAAAGTGAATCGAATTTGCATATTTTGCGGTTCAAGAAGTGGCGTAAAACCGGTTTATCAAGAGGCAGCCAGAGAAATGGGAAAGGCGCTGGCACGGCAACATATCGGTCTCGTTTACGGTGGATCCGGCATCGGGTTGATGGGCATCCTGGCCGAGGCGGTATTGGAGGGAGGGGGCGATGTCATCGGGGTGATTCCCCGGTCTCTGATGGAGCGGGAAATTGCCCATCAGAAGCTGACTGATCTTCACGTGGTACATAACATGCATGAACGCAAAGCCCTGATGTATGAGCTCTCAGACGGGTTTATCGCCATGCCCGGCGGCATCGGAACGCTGGAAGAGTTCTTTGAAATCTATACCTGGAATGCCATCGGCGAGCATCAAAAGCCCTTTGGCTTATTGAATGTCCATGATTATTACGGTCAGTTGCTGGACTTACTGGATCATATGGTGGAGGAAGATTTTTTGCGCCGTGAAGTCCGGAATCGGGTGCTGGTGGAACGGGAACCGGATCAGATGATTCGTCTGTTAAAGGAAGCCCAATCACACGAGCAAAGGAAGTAGCCCTGAATCTTTTGCAGATTTAAACGTGGATGGGAGGGGTGAGGCATGAACAGAAATCGCATCACATTATCCATCGTTGTCATCCTGTCAGTGATGTCACTGGGTTTGTTTCTATACGGCTTTGTCATCGGGGTAGCCGATGTATTATTCCCGCAATCGTCAGACATGGCTAAACCGGAGGAAGACACACCTCCTTTGAACCCGGAGGATGACAAATTGAACATGGTCTTTCTGGGAGATTCTATTACCCGCGGAGTGGGTGATCGGGAAGGAATGGGTTATGTCGGCAGAGTCAAGCAGGCACTGGAGCAGGAAGAAGGATGGCGTCTCTCTGTCAATAATCTGGCGGTCAGTGGAGCCACCAGTGAGGATTTGATAGATCAGCTTCAGCAGGACGGCATTCAATATGCACTCAGCCGGGCTGATGTGATCGTGTTGACCATCGGGGGAAATGACCTGCACCCCGGGTGGGACGAACTGGATACAATTGACTTTTCGCAGTACCGGGGCGATGTGGAGGGTTTTTCTGAAAATGCAGCCCGGATTCTGGACCTGATTCGTGCCGTCAATCCGGACAGCCCGATTTACTGGATCGGTTTGTATAATCCATTTGAAGACATACCGGAGCTGACGAATTCTGCTGCGATCGTGCAGAACTGGAATGCCAATCTGGAAAAGATGGTTCTGAGCCATGACCGGGTTTATTATGTTCCGGTATTTGACCTGTTTCGGGGGCAGACCGACCGGTTGCTTTATACGGACCATTTTCACCCCAGTGCAGAAGGATATGAGCTTATCGCCACCAGGGTGCTTGAAAGAATCATGATTGATCTGGATCAGAACCGGAGAGAGGATGAGCGTGATGAGTGAACAGGCACAAGATGTGGTACTGTCAGTTCGGGATCTGACCAAAAAGATCGGCAAAAAGACACTGGTAGAAGATCTGTCTTTTGATGTGTATCAGGGGGAAGTGTTCGGTTTTCTCGGGCCCAACGGAGCGGGGAAGACGACAACGATCCGCATGTTGGTTGGTCTGATCCGGCCGACCGGTGGAACGATCTCCATCGGGGGATACGATGTGAGGTCTTCTTTTCGCGAGGCGATGCGGGAGATCGGCAGCATCGTGGAAAATCCCGAGCTTTATTCGTTTATGACCGGCTGGGAAAATTTGAAGCAATTCTCGCGAATGCTGGGGGATGTACCGGAGGAACGAATTCATGAACTGGTGCGCCTGGTCAATCTGGAAAAGCGGATCCATGACAGGGTGAAAACCTATTCGCTGGGAATGAAGCAGCGTCTCGGAATTGCCCAGGCGCTTCTGGGCAAGCCGCGCCTGCTGATTCTCGATGAGCCGACCAATGGCCTGGACCCTGCCGGAATCCGTGAAATGCGTGAATTTATTCGCAACCTGGTGGAGCAGGAGAACATCAGTGTTTTTATCTCCAGCCATCTTTTAAGTGAAGTGCAGATGTTATGTGATCGTGTCGCCATTATACAGCACGGCAAAATGATCACCGTTTCCACCATCGAAGAACTGGTCAACTCGGCCATCGATAAAGTGGAGTGGACGGTTCGCCCGGCGGACAAAGCCCGCCGGTTCCTGGAATCACAGGAGGATATCCGGGAGGTTCGGCAGGAGGAAGAGGATAAATTAATCTGCCGGATGCCACCGGATCGCATTTCCTTTATCGTGAGCAAGCTTGTCGAACAGGACATTGAGGTTGACGGTGTTCGTCCCGTCGTGGTGACCCTGGAGGATCTCTTTATGGAACTGACCGGGGGTGAAGGCATTGCGTGAGTTTCTCAGATTGGTCTGGAATGAAGCCGAAAAGATTTATCGCAAAAAAAGACTGGCGATTGTTATCCTGATTTTGCTGGTTTTAATCCCGATGTTTGTGTATGCCCAGTATAAAGAAGTCCAGACGCTGGTCGAACGGCTCGGGACCAGTGACTGGCGGGTCGCGCTGCAGCAACAGATTATTGATACCCAGAACCGCCTTAACAGTTCCCGCATTCCGGAGGACTGGCGGAACTGGCTTAAAATACGGATGGAGCAGCAACAGTATTATCTGGAACATGACATTAATCCCAATGCCCCGGGAGCACCAACGTTTGTCAGGGAGTTTATGGAACGGGGGATCAACCTCTTTATTCCGCTGCTGGTTATGATTGTTGCCATTGATATTGTGTCCGGTGAACGGAGTGAAGGGACGATCAAATTATTGTTAACCCGGCCGGTCAGGCGGTGGAAAATTTTACTCAGCAAATATGTGACGATGTTGCTGTATATATCCCTGTTGATTCTGCTGGTGGGGATCATTTCGTATCTGATCGCCGGGGTGGTGTTCGGCTACTCCGGCTGGAACATGCCGGTCCTGACCGGATTTGTGGTGGAGAACGGCAGTTTGAACACCGAATTCGTTCACCTGGTTCCCCAGTGGAAATACATCCTGATGGCCTTCGGGCTGGGGTGGTTTGTCAGTGTTGTAGTGGGAACCATCTCGTTTATGGTATCCGTGCTGATCCGGAGTACGCCGGCTGCCATGGGGATTATGCTGGCCAGCCTGATCGCCGGCGGGATTCTGAGTGAATTTGCCACAGCCTGGGAACAGGCCAAGTATATTTACAGTGTCAATCTGGATCTGACGGATTATCTGTCCGGTCAGATGCCGCCTCTGGAAGGGTTAACGATGAGTTTCTCCCTGATCAACCTCGCCGCCTGGGCACTGGCCTCTTTTGTGGTCGCCTTTATGGTCTTTACGCGTCAGGATATGTTGAATTAACAAAAAGGCTTCCGCCGATGGAGCGGAAGCCGTTCTTTTTTCTTTAAGAAGTGGCATAAGAAGGTTTTTCAACAATGTCTTTTCTTAACGGTTCCAGACTGGCCGCTACTTCCTGAATAGTTTCATCATCCACGTCGAAATGCTTGAGGGCTGCTGCCAGATGATTGACGATCGCATCGAAATCTTTATCGGAAATGCCCATACCTTCGTGGGCTTTTTTCATGTCCAGACCCGGGTATTGATTGGGTCCACCTGTGGCATAGGTGATAAAAAGGGCCTGATGTCTCCGTTGTTTGTTCATATCCGTGTTTTTAAAATAATGATTCACTTGATCATCGGCAAGTATACGATCATAAAAATAATCCACCACTTTTGCGATCGCTTCCTGTCCTCCCAGTCTTTCATACAATGTTGCCATGTGATATCCTCCTCTTTTCTAAAGATGTCATAATGGTCCCCATACAGTCCCATTATAAAATTAAAAGATGTATTTTAAATACATGTTTTATGAAAATTGTATGACATTTATTCTTTGCGGCACTTTGTTTACAATCAGAATAAAGGATCTGTTAGTGGATTGAAGGGGGAGCATACGGATGCAATTGACCAGTTATACGGACTACTCGCTGCGTGTCCTGATTTTTCTGGGGTCTCAACCGGAAGGCACCATCTCAAATATTAATGAAATTTCACGTGCATATGGCGTTTCTACCCACCACCTGGGTAAAATTGTCCATCACCTGGGCAAACTGGGACTGCTGCAAACGATTCGGGGACGTAACGGAGGGATCCGCCTGGCCCTTTCTCCGGAAAAAATCAATATCGGCTGGGTGGTCCGACAGACCGAAGATAATGTCAATTTCGTGGAATGTTTTAATGCTGATGCGAATCAGTGTATCATCAGCCCTGCCTGCCGGTTGAAACATGTATTGAACCAGGCACTGACCGCCTTTCTGGAAGTACTGGATTCGTATACGCTGGCAGACCTTCTGAAGAATCAGGATGAATTGAAAAGGCTGTTCGATCAGGGAAAGCGCTGTTGAATCGGGACAAAAAAAGGGACATGCCGTTTTATCAGGACGGCATGTCCGTTTTACAATCGGGTTTTAGGGCGGTTTACCCTTTTTTAATCCAGAATTTCAACACATCATCTTCTTCCTGAAAATCAATGATCTCATGCCCCACTGATCGGGTCCATGCTTTCAAATCATTGACGGCACCCCTATCGGTGGTATGAACCTCGAGCACGTCACCCGGGTTCAGTTTGTCTATCGCATTTTTTGTTTTGACGATTAACATGGTACAGGAAAAACCTTTGATATCGAGCACATGATTTTCTTGCATCTGTGAGCCTCCTTGGTTAAGTGTTGCGGGGTTAAAATAAAAATAGCATGTCGAGCTGAAACTGTATGTAAGGATGCTTACATACATCTATTATTCAACATAAAGGAGTTTGTCATGACAGAACAACATCACTTTTATCCGGCAAGATTCCTGCATCTTTTTCCTGAAGAGTGTGTCCGTGAATGGATGCAGCATGGCCGAAAACAACATTTTAAAAAAGGGGAGTATATTCAGGTACCCGGGAAACAGGAGAATCAAGTCTTTCTCATGGTAGAAGGATTTGCCCGAATTTTTCACCTGAATATCAACGGAAAAGAGTGTGTGCTGGGTGTCATCCAGGAAGGAGATTTTATCGACCTGCTTCATGTGTTTACCGACCGGGAAAGCCGTCTGTTTGCACGGGCATTGACCGATGTTGAGGTAATCGTGCTTTCCCGTGGTGAAGTCAAGCAGGCGGTCAGGGAAACTCCCGAGTTGTCCATGGCTCTGTTGCACTATCTGTCCAACCGGCTGGAAGAAACCATCGAAGTACTGGAACAGGTGGCCTATGAAAAAGTCGAAGAGCGATTACTTTTCCAGTTGAAAAAACTGGCGGATCCTTCCCGTGAAGAAAATGGGTGGCTGCCGCTGCCGCCGTTTGTGACCCATAAAGATCTGGCCGGTATGATTGCCTCCACCCGGGAAACGGTTACGTTCCTCCTGAACAAACTCACCCATTCCGGTGAAATCCGGCAGCTGGACCGATGTATCTGGATTAGAAAGGATTCGGACCCTATGTAATGAGGCTTACATACAGACATGTCAGGGTGCGATAAGATAGAAGCGCAACTTCAGGACAAGGAGGAGAGAACCATGAACAACATTAAACTGGACGTATTAAATAAGACAACGGAAGCCATCACGGCTGATCGCACCCTCAAAATGAGAAAATGGAACGCCCGTGTAACCTGGAAAGACGGGGTTCATAACGAACTCAATATCCGGGAATTCCCCACGATTCAGGTGGATGAACCGGATACACTGGGTGGAACGGATACCGCCCCGAATCCAGTGGAATATTTGATTGGAGCGGCTGCCAGCTGCTTTGCGATCACGTTTGAAGTGATGGCCAGTCAACAGGGTGTGACACTTAAACATGTGGAGGCGGACATTGAAGCGGACCTGAATGCAGCTGTTTTTCTGGGGATTGAAGAGGGCTACGGCGGCGTTATCAATCCGGTGATTAAACTGAAGGTGGAATCTTCGGCTTCCGAAGATCAGGTCAGAGAGATCGCGGAGGCTGCACTGGCGAAATCCCCGGTACTGGCCAGCCTCAAAGAGGAAGTCAAACTGGTGATTGAACAATAAAAGAATGGACTCCGAAGACCGGCACCTGTGTGTCGGTCTTTTCAGGTGTGTGAACGGTTGTTACAGTCGACACGGACTCGATATAATAAATTGTGAGGTCAACGAGAATGACTGATAAAAAAGGAGGGCTTGCTGCTGATGGTCAAAAGCATTGAAGACCGGGTTACCCTACATAACGGCGTGGAGATGCCCTGGCTGGGTCTGGGCGTTTACAAAGTGGAAGAAGGAACAGAAGTGGAAAACGCGGTAACTGCCGCGTTAAAAACGGGTTATCGCAGTATTGACACCGCAGCGTATTACCAGAATGAACAGGGAGTCGGAAAAGCGGTGAAGACATTCGGAATCCCCCGGGAAGAGATTTTTATCACGACCAAGGTCTGGAATACCGATCAGGGATATGACGCCACACTGGCTGCTTTTGAGGAGAGCCGCCACAAACTGGGGCTGGAATACATTGATTTGTATCTGATACACTGGCCGGTACCCGGAAAATTCAAAGATACCTGGCGGGCACTGGAAAAACTGTATCGGGACGGGGCCGTTCGCGCCATCGGCGTCAGCAATTTCCTGGTCCATCACCTCAGAGATTTGCTGGCAGACTGTGAAATCAAACCGATGGTGAATCAGGTCGAATTTCACCCCCGTCTGACACAGAAAGAACTGCTTGCTTTCTGTCAGGAACACGAGATTCGGATGGAGGCCTGGAGTCCTCTCATGCGGGGGAAAGTACTGGATCACCCGACCATCCTGGAAATCAGCCGCAAATACGGGAAAACACCGGCACAGGTCGTTCTGCGGTGGGATCTGCAACACGGCGTCGTCACGATTCCCAAATCCGTGCATGAACAGCGTATCCGGGAAAATGCCGATATTTTTGATTTTGAGCTGAGTGAAGCGGAAATGGCGCAGATCGATCAGTTAAATCAAGATGAACGGGTCGGTCCGCATCCGGATCATTTTAACTATTAATTACATTATTAAAATAACACCGGTTGCCGTCACGGCCCGGTGATTTTTTATGTAAAGGATTTTAGAATCCTTTGTTGAATTGATAGTTAACCTAAAGAACATATGAACCAGAGATGGGAGTTTTTGTATGAAAAAAAGAAAAATAATCGTAATTCTTTTTTTGATCGTCATCCTTGCCGTATCCGTGTATGGGGCAAACAAGCCCCTGCCTGAAGGCATCTCAACAGCAGGGGAATTTCACGAGGCTGACGTGCAATTTCTTTATGATCTCACCTACACCCGGGGCGATCAAAGAATTTACGAACAGGAGATCTTTGAACATATTGAAGACATGATCCGGGAAGCGGATCAATTTATTGTCATTGACATGTTCTTATTTAACGATGATTATGATCATGACCAGTATTCCTTCCCCCCGTTATCCCGGCGTCTGACCGAGGCACTGGTGTCGAAAAAGCAACAGAATCCCGACATGCACATCACGTTTATCACCGATGAAGTGAACACCTTTTACGGGGTTTATCCCTCTCCGTATCTGGAAGCGTTAAAGCAGAACGGCATCAATGTGGTCCTGACGGATTTGAATCGGTTAAGAGATTCCAATCCTTTTTATTCCGGATTATGGCGCACGGCACTCAAGTGGTTCGGCACGTCCGGTAACGGGTGGTTACCCAATCCATTCAGTCCCGATTCACCCGAGGTGACACTCAGAGGATACCTGAAACTTCTTAATTTTAAAGCCAATCACCGGAAAGTGGTGATTACGGAAAAAGAGGGACTGGTCACATCGGCCAATCCGCATGATGCCAGCGGATATCATTCCAATATCGCTTTTTCAGTAAAAGGGGATCTGATTCGTGACCTGCTTGCTTCAGAACAGGCCGTGGTCCGTTTTTCTACAGGTGAGCCTCTCTCCCTGCCGGCATTTGACGTAACGGATCAGGCAGTGGACACGGGAACGAAAGTACGGCTGCTGACAGAAGCTAAAATTCGCGATTATCTGGTGGAGTCACTCGAGCAAACGTCTGCCGGGGATGAAGTTCGGATTGGCATGTTTTATCTGTCTGACCGACAGGTTATTAATCAACTGTTGGAGGCAGCGGAACGCGGTGTCCGGATACAACTGGTGTTGGACCCCAACAAGGATGCCTTCGGCAGGCAGAAAAACGGAATTCCCAACCGCAGTGTCGCGGATGAATTATACAGCAAGTCCGGAGGGGAAATCGAGATCCGATGGTACGATACCCGGGGCGAGCAGTTTCACACCAAAATGGCCCTGATTCGTCAACCGAAGCAGGTGGTTATTTTCGGAGGGTCCGCCAACCTGACCCGACGCAATATCGGGGACTATAACCTGGAAACCGATTTGCAAATCGTCACATCCCCTGACAGCCCGATTGCCGAAGAGGTGACACAATATTTTGACAGGATTATCAGCAATCAGGACGGGCAATATACCCTGGATTTGGAGGCTTATCGGGACGACTCCTTCTGGAAATACTGGCTCTACCGTTTTCAGGAATGGAGCGGTATTTCCACTTTCTAACCGGACGGGTATCCGATGTATATGAAAGAAAAAAGGGTTACAATAACAGGAAAAGCAGGCAACCTGAACATCTATACGGAAAAGACAGGTGTTGGACATGGCGTTGAACCATCCCCGATCCTTCGTGCTGACTGGAGGTACAGTCGTCAATTACGATCGAGTTCTCCGACGTGCGGCTGTTTTTGTAGAAAACGGGATGATTACCGATGTTAAAAAAGGTGACGGAGCGGACATACCGCAGCACATCCCGGTCATTGAGGTGAAAGAAGACCACCTCATTTTCCCCGGTTTTATTGATGTCCATATTCACGGGGCAGCCGGTGCAGATGTGATGGACGCCAAAGAAGAAGCTCTTTCCGTGATGGCACGAACACTTCCCCGTGAAGGGACCACTTCCTTTCTGGCTACAACCATCACCCAGCATCCGGACCGGATTGAACGCGCGGTTCGGATAGTCGGGGAATATATGAGACGGCAACAGCAGTCTGATGAGGCAGAAGCGGAAATTCTGGGAATTCACCTGGAAGGCCCGTTTATCAGTCGACAATATCCCGGTGCCCAGCCGATTCATCATATTACAGAACCGGACATGACGCTGTTTGAACAATGGCAACAGGTGGCGGGTGGTACCATCCGGCTGGTGACCCTGGCACCGGAGATTCCAAATGCACTGGAACTGATTCGATATCTGCATGCACAGGGTGTCATCGTATCGGCCGGGCATTCCGACGCCACGTTAGCAGAACTGGAACAGGCCTGGAATAAGGGACTTACCCATATCACCCACCTTTACAATGCCATGGGTCCCATGCATCACCGTGAACCGGGCCTGACTGGCGCGGTTCTACTAAATCCTGCGATCACCGCAGAAATTATTTTTGATGGGATTCACGTTGCAAAGGACATGATTCAACTGGCATTTAACCTGAAAGGCAGCGGCGGGCTTGAATTGATTACAGACGCCATCCGGGCGAAGTGTTTGAATAACGGGATGTATGAACTGGCCGGACAATCCGTCCATGTGCGGGACGGCGAAGCCCGGTTGCCGGACGGAACGCTGGCCGGCAGTGTGTTAAAGATGAATGAAGCTGTTAAAAATGCTGCAACACTGGAGGGGTGTCAACTAACCGACCTGGTGCGGATGTCTTCCTATAATGCCGCTCTGGAACTGGGGGTTCTTGATCGGAAAGGAAGGATTGAAAAAGGGAAAGATGCGGATCTGGTCATTATGAACCGGGATTTTCAGGTCCAGCGAACCTATTGCAGGGGGTTGCTTGCTTATCAGGCTTAACAAGAGGTGACAGCGATGAAGGTCGTGATGACCCGCAGCTATGACGAATTGAGCAGACAGGCGGCGGACCGTGTAATTCAGGAGATTCGGGACAGGAAGGCCGTGAACCTGGGGCTTGCCACCGGATCGACCCCCCTGGGCATGTACAGAGATATCCTGATCCATCACCGGAAAGATCCGCTTCCTTTATCAGGTGTGATGACTTTCAATCTTGATGAATACGTGGGGATCCCTACGGAGAATCCGAACAGTTTTCATGCCTATATGAACAAACACTTATTCTCGAAACTTCCCGTGCCCCGTCATCGTATACATTTACCGGACGGCATGGCGGCCGATTTACAGAAGGAGTGTCGGCGATACGAATCCCTGATCCGGAAAAGTGGCGGGATTGATATACAGATACTCGGCGTTGGCGAAAACGGTCATATCGGGTTTAATGAACCCGGAACCCCATTTAATTCCCGAACCCATGTGGTCCGGCTGACCGCATCCACCCGACAGGCCAACGCAAAGGATTTCGGTTCCGTCGATCGTGTCCCGGAGCGTGCCATTACCATGGGGATCTCGACCATCATGAACGCCCGTTCTATCATGTTGCTTGCAAGTGGCATAAGAAAAGCAAAACCGATGGCTCAGCTGCTCAATCCGATAGAACCGACGGAGGCATGGCCGGTAACGGTATTGAAACATCATCCTGATGTGACGGTAATCATGGACCGGGATGCCGCTTCGATGTCTTCTTTTTACCAGAAGTGACAGGATTAGAGCTGGCAAACATCGAGAAATCCGACATGCATCGATAAAAAGGGGAGGAAGGATGAAACCGATGCCTGATTCTACACCCACTCAGTCTCACGAGGCGATCATGATCGACGTAAAAGGACTGGTCAAAAAATATAATCAAACAGCGGTTGTCAAGGGGATTGATTTTCAAGTCCGGCGCGGGGAGATTTTCGGCCTGCTGGGCCCCAATGGTGCCGGAAAAACCACAACGATGGAGATGATTGAGGGATTGCGCCGCCCTGATGGCGGCACAGCGATCGTCGCCGGTTATGACACCCGAAAAGCACAGGATAAAGTAAAAGAAGTGATCGGGGTCCAATTGCAGTCCACGTCCCTGTTTGAATTGTTAACGGTGGAAGAAATCGTCAACATGTACGCCAGTTTTTACAAAAAATCAGTTCCGGTGGCACCGCTTCTGGAAGACATACTGTTGAAAGAAAAAATCCATGCCAGGGTGAAAGGCCTGTCCGGCGGACAAAAACAGCGCCTGGCCATCGCCCTGGCTCTGGTGAATGATCCGAAGATCGTTTTTCTGGACGAGCCCACCACGGGATTGGATCCGCAGGAGCGGCGGATGTTGTGGGATATCATTCTGAAGATGAAAGAAAAGGGAAAAACCATTGTCCTCTCCACGCATTACATGGATGAGGCCAACATTCTGTGTGACCGGATCTGCCTGATGGATCAGGGAAGCGTGGTGGCGCTGGATACACCGGAGAACTTAATTCGAAACCTTCAGTCAGAGAGTGCCGTACAGTTTCGCATTGAACATCATGAGCAGGTGGATGATGCCAGACGGCAGCGATTCACTGAACAGCTTAACCGCCTGGAAGGTGTCAAACACGTTAGTGTGCAGGGGGATCGCATCACCTTATACACGGATCACCTGCAGGAAGCTCTGGTTCGCTTTGTCGAGCTGGCTGAAACAGAGCAGATCACGTTTCAGGATCTTCAGACCCGGACCGCGACACTGGAAGATGTGTTTATTGCCAGAACAGGAAGGAGTTTGGGAGAGGAATGAAAGCCTACATACAACTGACAATGGCCCAGCTTCGCATTTTTATGAGAAACCGGCAGGTCATCTTTTTTTCACTGCTGTTTCCGGTTTTGTTAATGGTCATGCTGGGCTCATTTGTGGGGGACAGCGGGGTGTCGTTAAGTGGTCTGATCGTGGATCAAGATGAGAGTCAAGCCTCCGGGCAGTTAATCGCTTCCCTTGAGCAACAGGGGATTGCAGAGGTCGGGCAATCAGCTGACCTTGAAGAGGCGCTGGATTTATTGGAAAAAGGGGAGCATCAATTTGTGCTGGTGATCCCGGATAACTATGACGAAACGGTAATGGCCTGGCAAAAGCAGGGTGAAACCGGTCCAGTGCCGGATCCGGCCTCGCTCACGGTTTATTATGATGAAACCAACATGGTCACATCCCAGCTGGGACTGGTGGCGGTTAGACAGGTTATCGACGGCATCAGCAAAAATTTGACCGATTATCAGCCGGCACTGGTCATGGAGCAAAAACCGGTGGAATCATTGGGTCTTCAGTACATTGATTTTCTGGTTCCCGGTATTGTGGCCATGATGATTATGTCCAATAATCTAAACGGCGTGGCCGGACAGATAGCGGCATGGCGTGAACGCGGTATTCTCCGCCGGATGCAGAGTACGCCGCTTCGGGCGTCTACGTTTATCAGCGCCCAGATTACCGCCAGACTGTTACTTAACGGATTCCAGGCTGTTATTGTGCTGCTGATCGGTTTTCTGTTTTTTGATACCCAGGTCAGGGGTTCATGGTTGTTATTATTGTTATTTGTCATTTTGGGAACACTGACATTTATTGCGATGGGATTCATCATAGCGGGACTGGCGCGAACGCCGGAAAGTGCAGGCCCGATTGCGGGCATGATTTCGTTTCCCATGTTATTTCTGGGAGGGGTGTTTTTTCCGATTTCCAGTATGCCGTCGTTTCTGCAGGCTATGGTGAAAACATTACCCATCTCCCACCTGTCAACGGCTCTCCGTCAGGTGATGAATGTCGGAGCGGATCTGGTGGCACTCTGGCCCCAGGCCCTTGTTTTATTCGGATGGATGATCGTTTCATTCCTGGTGGCCAGTTATACATTTAAATGGGAATAAAGGAATAAAGTCCGGTCATCCCGAATAAGATCATGACTGGATTGATCTGGCTAAAATAAAGGGGAGGGGTCATCTTGAGTAAAAAGGTTTTGATCATCATTTCAACGGCGGAAAAAGAAAAAGCGTTGACCGGCATTTTGTATGGCGTCAATGCGATGAAAAACGGATGGCTGGATGATGTGAAGATCATGTTTTTTGGGCCGAGTGAAAAGTTACTGGCGGAAGATCCGGATTTTCAGGAGCAGGCGGCGAAAATCAAGGAATATCAGACACCCGTTGCCTGCAAGTTTATCTCCGACAATCAGGGTATTTCGGAAAATCTGGCGTCACTGGGGATTGAAGTGGAATATGTGGGAAAAATGGTATCGGATTATATCGGAGAAGGTTATACGCCGATGGTATTCTAGTACGGAGATCAATTGGGCACCTGATTCCGGTTCAGGTGCCTTTTTTATAGGGAAGCCGAAAATTTACAATACGGGATCCGGACGGAAATGAACTGGGATTTGTACAGGACAGTTAATAGATCAGAATCTATCTTATGAATAATATTAATCCTATTGAAAAAGTAGGAGTTTCATGTTACGATATATATTAAATTTTCACAAAAATGACACAATTAATGTTTGACACGGGACAGCGGCTACCTGTCACCGGTTAAACATGTCCTGCCCCAAAAAAAGGTCGGGTTGGTACTTGGCAGCGACCCTGCCAAAGGCTAACCGCCAATTTTCAACTTTAAGAGGATTTTTTTGTCCTTTGAGAAAGTTGAATGTTGGCGGTTTTTGTTTTGTCACAAAAAATTTTGTAGAAGGAGGACGTATCATGGAAAACATCAAAAACCGCTGGCTTATTGCGCTTTCTGCAGTGGGGATCCACATTTCCATCGGATCCGTTTATGCCTGGAGTGTGTTTACCAAACCTTTAATGAACCAGATGAATTGGGAATTGCAACAGGTGACGTTTACGTTTAGCCTGGCCATACTGTTTCTGGGTCTGGCCGCAGCCTTTCTGGGTCATTTTGTCGAAAAACATGGTCCCAGGAAATCGGGAACCCTGGCCGCCGTCTTTTTCGGTGTGGGGATTGCAGGTTCTGGATTGGCTGTTCAATCCGAATCACTCATCTTGTTATACCTGTTCTATGGCGTACTGGGTGGAATCGGACTCGGGGTGGGCTATATTGCGCCGGTTTCCACACTGGTCAAATGGTTTCCGGATCGAAGAGGGCTGGCTACCGGACTGGCCATCATGGGATTTGGATTCGCCTCGCTGATCAGCAGTCCGATTATGGCCCGGTTAATTGATTCGGTTGGCATAGCAAGTACCTTTTTCATCCTGGGGTTAGCTTATTTTGTTATTATGTTTGCTTCATCTCAATATCTTGCACCGCCACCGGAGGGATGGATGCCGGCAGGGTTTAAAGAACAGGTTGAGTCCGGCAAGAAGAAAATAAAGGCCGACCTGTCCCAGTTGACGGCTAACGAAGCGGTCAAAACTCGTCGTTTTTATTTCCTGTGGTTAATGTTGTTTATTAATGTGACCTGCGGTATTGCCGTATTATCCGTAGCATCTCCAATGGCACAGGAAATTGCCGGTATGTCCAGTATTGCAGCTGCAACCATGGTCGGACTGCTGGGACTCTTCAACGGTCTGGGACGTATCGGGTGGGCCTCGCTGTCGGATTATATCGGACGCCCTAACACATACACCGCTTTTTTTGCCATCCAGATCATCGCATTTCTGTTACTACCGCAATCAACAAATGCTTTGTTGTTCCAAATTCTGCTATTTTTGATCCTGACCTGTTATGGCGGAGGATTCGCTTCCATTCCAGCCTACATCGGCGACTTGTTTGGAACAAAACAACTGGGTGCTATTCATGGGTACATCCTGACGGCCTGGGCTGCAGCCGGTCTGGCAGGTCCGTCCATTGCGTCCTGGGTACGGACGACGACGGAAAGTTATATCGGAACCCTTTACATATTTGCCGGGTTATTCCTGGTGGCGTTGATCGTTTCCATCTGGATCCGGGCAGATATCAAAAAACTGCAGGCAGATTTAAAAGAGTCCACTGTTAATCTGGCAAGTTAAATTTTTTAAAAAAATTGAAAATACAAACCACTGGTGATAAAATCTATCATCAGAAGATGGAAAATTAAAAGGGTTGAGACCATATGAACAAGTATGAAGCGGAATTCAGCAATCTGGTACGATCCTTCAGGAAGCGTCATATGGGCAAAGGACCCAGGGAAATCAAAACGACTTTCTGTAAGAACTGGGCGATCTGTGAAATGGAAGGAAACCTGTCACCTGTGGAAAAATTTATTGCGACCGCTGACGAAGGAAAACAGATGCTTCGTGCTGCCCGAACAGAGATGGTGAAAGAAATCTACCGCAAGAACCGCCCGGTGGAAATGGAAGAATTTCTGGGAGCCAACTTTGTAGAATTGTTTGTCGACATTGATATTGATAAAGACTTTGGCATGTCCATTTTTGTATTTGATCGTGATATTGAAAAGAAGTTCAAATCTTGAATAACAGCACGATAGACGATCAGGTTGGTACTTGGCAGCGGCCCTGCCGAAGGCTAACCGCCGTGTCGGACCTCTAAAATTTAAGATCCGATCACGGCGGTTTGTTTTTTTAAAAATTCTAAATTACCTTATGACGGCATACCTGAATATAATACCAGTATAATAGTGAACAAGGCGGAAAACCCGGCATGAAGAATAACACATAGCGGAACTGGAAATGCAAGCTTAGGTGAGGGGAGAAATATGGATAAAAGGGTGAAGTCCCAGCGACAGATTTTAAAATATGAAGCGGGTAGTCTCAACCGGCAAGATGACCTGATCGCCGTTGAATCTCCACTTACCATTGTTATAAATGGTCAGGAATTTGCGACCATGGTCTGCACGCCCGAACACATGGAAGACCTTGTGATTGGGTTTTTGGCCTCAGAAGGAATTATCCGTCTTGCTGATGAGATTCAATCCCTTTCTGTCAGCAAACAGGGATTTGCCTATGTGGAACTAGAGCGGGACTTTGATCTGGAAAAGGACGCATCATCCAAACGTTTTATCGGATCATGCTGTGGCAAAAGCAGACAGTTTTACTTTCAAAATGATGTTAAAACGGCAAAAACCGTGATGAATCATCGGCTCAAATTGTCACTGGACCATTGTTTTGCCTTGATGGACGGGTTGAACCGGCGTTCCTCGGATTTCATCAAAACAGGTGGCGTCCATAATGCTGCCCTCTGCACAACGGAGGAGATAATCATAAGCCGGACGGATATTGGAAGACACAATGCCCTGGACAAAATCTACGGATACTGCCTGAAACACAAGATCCGCCTTGGAGACAAATTGATCGTGTTCAGCGGTCGGATTTCATCTGAGGTCCTGTTGAAAATTTCAAAAATCGGAGTCGGAATTCTGTTGTCCAAATCAGCGCCTACCGATCTCGCTTTAGAGCTTGCGGATGATCTTGGCATTACAACGGTCGGATTTATCCGCAATCAGAGTATGAATATCTATACACATCCCGATCGTATCGTCACTTCAGACAGGGAAAAAGTATAACGAAATCTTGATTTGACAGGTTCTTTACCGTGCAGGTACATCTGGTACCTGTTTTTTTATGAACAAATTTTTTCGACAAAGTTTACCATTTTATCTATTCATATATAATAAGAGTATTAGTTTTGTAAAACATCGGAGGAATTCTATGAAAGTTAAAAGAAGACTGTGGGCCGCACTGACCGGGATGTTGATGACCACTCTTATCGGAACGGCCGGCTTTCAAATGTTAGAAGGTCTGAATTTTTTTGATGCACTCTGGATGACGGTGATTACGCTGTTAACGGTCGGATACGGGGATCTGTATCCGCTAACCATGGAAGGGAAAGTTTTTGCGCTGATCATCATCCCGGTGGGAATCGGGCTGGTTGCTTACGCCCTCGGTGTCGTAGCAGCGGGGATCATTGAAGGAGAATTTTCAGAGGAAGTGGTGAGAAGACGGATGGAAAAGGCGATTGAGAATCTTCAGGGTCATATTATTATCTGCGGTCTCGGGCGGGTCGGGCTACAGGTAGCAGAACAACTTGAAAACGCAGGTACTCCGTTTGTGATCATTGAATGTGATCAAAAACAGTTAGAAGAACTGGATTCAGATATGCTGTACATACAGGGAGATGCGACGGAAGATGACACGCTTCTCAAGGCGGGAATCAAACGGGCGTCGGGCCTGATTACCACCCTGCCGCAGGATGCCGACAATGTATTTATCACCCTTACCGCAAAAGGGTTGAACCGTGATATTCAGGTCGTTGCTCGGGTGGAAAAATCTGGTTCGGAAGAAAAATTGCGTCGAGCCGGGGCAGACAAAGTGATTAATCCTTCCAATATCAGCGGTCGACGAATGGCGTTATCCATTTTGAAACCGACCAGTGTCGATTACGTGGATACCATTCTGCATCACCAGCATGGCGATTTTGCCATAGAAGAACTTGAGGTCAGCGAGTCGTCTCAACTGGCCGGCAAAACACTGGCTGAGCTCAGGATTCGATCGGATTACGGGGTGACCGTCGTCGCCATTAAACGGGGAGATCAATTCATCAGCAATCCTTCCGCCGATGAAATATTAAAGGAACATGACCGAATCATTGCCATGGGGACACTGGCCCAACTGGAACATCTGGAATCTGAGGCCCGTTAAAGCACTGAAGCTGGAATGCATGTGATATACAACCCCGAGGGGTATAATAGATAAAATTTTTTAAAAATTCTTAATAGATTGTTGACTGTGTTCATAGAAACTGGATATAATGTTTTTAACATTTTAGACATCATGGAATGGGATGTCATAAACCTGTTTAAGGTTCAATAGATATGTAATGATTCTTATGAATATTCATAATGATTGAGGCAGGGGCCGGATATGAAGCTGAAATATTTTCAAAATATACATAATTTTGCGGTATCGAGAATCCGCACCTCGATGAATCATTTTTAAACGGCTCAGTAATATCATAGATTTTTTGACAACAATATCATCAAGTGTGCAGGATGGTTCGGTACTGGAACAAGGTACATATTCAGGTGTTCTATGTGAACAATCGTACCAGGCCGGGTGTCCCCGGTTTTTTTGTTTAAACAAACACACAGGATAAAGGGGGAAGACAATGCCGTTACTGGAAGTTGAAAATCTGTCACTTCATTTTGGTGGTGTTGCAGCGTTAAATGAAGTCAGTTTTCATATTGAGGAAGGGGAGATTTTTTCACTGATTGGACCGAACGGTGCAGGGAAAACGAGTATGCTCAATTGCATCAGCGGCCTCTATCACCCTTCTCAGGGCTCTATCAAATTTGATGGTAGAGAGATTACCCATATGAAATCGTATAAAAGAACCGAACTGGGCATTGCCCGGGCCTTTCAGAATATCGAATTATTCAAGAATATGACGGTTCTGGAAAACCTGATGCTCGGCCGGCATGTCCGGATGAAATCCGGGGTACTATCCGGAGGCTTTTACTGGGGACTGGCACAGAAAGAAGAAATTGAACACCGCAAAGCTGTCGAGGATATCATCGATTTTCTTGAAATTGAACATTATCGGGATCAGCCTGTGGGTATGTTGTCTTACGGGCTGCAGAAGCGGGTAGAAGTAGGACGTGCGCTGGCACTGGACCCTAAGATTTTATTGCTGGATGAGCCGATGGCAGGAATGAACAGTGAGGAAAAAGAGGACATGGCCCGCTTTGTCATTGAGATCCATGAAGAACGCAAAACGACCGTCGTACTGATCGAACATGATATGGGGGTGGTGATGGATTTGTCCGACCACATTGCGGTACTTGATTTCGGAAAGCTGATTGGATTTGGAACGCCGTCAGAAATTCAACAGAATCCGAAAGTGATTGAGGCTTATCTGGGAGAAGAACAAACGGGATAAGGAGGAATCCAGTTTTATGGCCGGACAAACACTTCCGCAAATTTTGATCGAACGCGCTGAGAGCAGACCCGAGCGTGTCGCTCTTCGTGAAAAAGATTACGGAATCTGGAACGAGTTTACCTGGGAGTCTTATTACCGAAATGTCAAGGCCTTGGCCCTCGGCCTGGCGAATCTGGGCTTTCAGAGAGGGGATAAACTGGCGATCATCGGAGATAATCGACCGGAATGGGTGTTTTCCGAACTTGCCGCTCAGTCGCTTGGCGGCATCTCAGTCGGTATTTATCAGGAGTCTCTTCCGGCTGAAATCTCCTATGTCCTCAACCACTGTGAAGCCAAATTTGTGGTAGTGGAAGACCAGGAACAGCTGGACAAGGTGCTGGAGATTGAATCAGAAATCCCCCATGTATCCAACATCATCTACTATGACCCGCGGGGGATCCGGAATTATCAACATGATAAAATCATGTTTTTTGAACATGTGCAGGAACTCGGAAGCAGATTTGAAAAAGAGAACCCTGATTACTTTGACGAACAGGTGAAACTCGGAGAATCTTCAGATATTGCGATCTTTTCTTATACATCCGGGACAACAGGGAATCCCAAGGCGGCCATGTTAACCCACGACAACCTGGTTAAAATGGCCCGAAACCTGACACAGGTTGATCCGCTGGAAGAGGGGGACGAGTATCTATCGTTCCTTCCCCTGGCCTGGATCGGGGAACAGATGATGACCATCTGTGTGGGACTTTCCATCGGGATTACCGTTAACTTTCCGGAAGAACCTTCCACAGTCAAAGAAAACCTGCGAGAAATCGGGCCTCATGTGATGTTTGCACCCCCACGTATCTGGGAAGAGATGATCTCCAAATTTCAGGTTCGCATTCAGGATGCCAGCTGGTTAAAGCGAAAAATATACCAGTGGTTGAAACCAATTGGTGAAAAAATGGCCGATGCCGCATTTAACCGGGAACCGGTATCGGGAGGGACACGTCTTCTTTACCGTTTTGCCGATTACCTGTTATTCAGTGCGATTCGGGATCATTTCGGTCTGCTCCGGTTAAAACGGGCCTATACCGGAGGAGCGGCGCTGGGGCCGGATATCTTCCGCTTTTTTCACGGTATCGGGGTCAATTTAAAGCAGATATACGGACAGACAGAGATTGTCGGAATTGCCGTCGCCCACCGAGACGGGGATATCAAGTTTGACAGTGTCGGGGTCCCGATCCCGGAAACGGAAGCTAAAATATCCGAGGAAGGCGAGATTCTGTTAAAGAGCCCCAGTGTGTTTGCCGGGTATTACAACAACGAGAAATCAACCCGGGAAACGATTGAAGACGGCTGGCTTCATACCGGAGATGCGGGTTACATCGACGATGATGGACATCTCTATGTCATCGACCGGTTGAAAGATGTGATCCGGCTCGATACCGGCGAGATGTTCTCCCCGCAATTTATTGAAAACAAACTGAAATTCAGCCCGTACATTCAGGAGGCGGTTGCCATTGGAAAAGGGCGTCCTTATGTAGTCGCCATCATTAATATCGATATGTCCAATGTGGGGCGCTGGGCTGAATTGAATCAGATTGCCTATACCACGTACACCGATTTGTCGGCCAAGCCGGAAGTGCTGGATTTGATTCATAAAGAGGTGGCGAAAATCAACGAAGGACTGGAAGAAAAGGCTCGGATCAAAAAATTTGTGTTGCTTTACAAGGAACTGGATGCTGATGACGAGGAGCTGACCCGAACCAAAAAGGTGCGGCGGGGCTTTGTTGCTGAGAAGTACCGTGATCTGATCGAAGGATTGTACAGTGAAACGGATGAAATCCATGTCGAAGGCCGAATTCGGTACCGGGATGGAAAAGAGACGGTTATCAAGACCAATCTACGCGTGATGTCGCTCGATGGAGAGGTGGCATAAACATGACTTTTTTTCTGCAGATGCTGGTTACAGGTATTGTGGTTGGAAGTGTCTATGCACTGGTAGCACTGGGGTTTGTATTGATATACAAAGCGAGTGATGCCATTAATTTTGCCCAGGGTGAGTTTTTGCTGATCGGGACGTATATCTGTTTGACCCTGATCACGACCTATCAGATTCCTTTTCTGGTCGCGATGGTGCTAACGCTGGTATTCAGCGGTCTGCTCGGTTTTGTGATCGAGAGGGTCGTGCTTCGTCCTTTTATCGGGGAACCGGTCATTTCGATGATCATGGCCACGATCGGTCTATCCAGTTTATTGGCCGGAATCGTGCACATCATCTGGGGGCATGAAACCCGGGTTTATCCGCAGATATTCCCCGATACCCCGGTGAGGCTGGGAGAAGTGGTGGTGTCACCGGTTTATGTATGGTCGCTGATTATTGTGTTGATCTTGCTGGCCTTCTTTACCCTGTTTTTCAAGTATTCCAAAATTGGAATTGCCATGCGGGCAACGGCGGATGATCAACAGGCAGCCCTCTCCATGGGGATCAGCGTTAAAATGGTCTTTGCCGTTTCCTGGGCTATCTCGGCAGTGGTTTCTTCGGTCGGTGGGGTTCTACTGGGAAATATCAACGGTGTTAATTCTTCCATGGCCCTGATCGGGCTGAAGGTACTCCCGGTTGCCCTTCTCGGCGGGTTGGACAGTATTCCGGGAGCGATTATCGGAGGTTTTATCATCGGCATTCTGGAAAGTATGGCAGGAGGCTACCTCGATCCCATCATAGGGGGCGTCAAAGAAGTGGTTCCGTTTATCGTTCTGGTTCTGATTCTGATGTTCAAGCCGTATGGCCTGTTTGGTAAAGAAGAAATAGAGAGGGTGTAATGAGATGAGAAATCCGTTTGTGATGGAATGCGGCGAATTTCGTGCCAGTTATAAAGAAGATATGGCTCTGTACAAGATTCCCCGTGTACGTTACCGGGTGTATGCGATCATTGCTTTTTTCGCTGTATTCCCTCTTATTTTTCCCGAATATTATGTCGGACTGGCCACCCTCTGCGGAATTGCGGCCATCGGAGCAATCGGGCTTAACATTCTGACCGGATTTACCGGACTTATTTCCATTGGCGTCGGGGCGTTCCTGGGAGTGGGTGGTTACACGTCGGCTATTTTGACGACTAAACTTGGGTTAAGTTTCTGGATATCCTTTCCGCTGGCCGGAATTGTAACGGCTGCAGTCGGTGCACTGTTCGGCATTCCGTCACTCAGGTTGAAAGGGTTATACCTGGCCATGGCCACCCTGGCTGCCCAGGTGATCATCCTGTTCGTGATCAGTCACTGGGATAGCTTGACCGGTGGAACGGCAGGTATGGTCCTGCAGCGCCCCAGTATCGGGGGGTATATGTTAAGCTCGGAAACCGGCTATTACTACCTGATGTTTGTTATTCTCATCTTTACTGCCATTTTTGCGATGAATCTGTTCCGGTCCCGAACGGGAAGAGCTTTCGTTGCTGTCCGTGATCGGGATCTGGCGGCGGAAGTGATGGGAATCAACCTGTTTAAATATAAAGTGCTTGCGTTTGCAGTCAGTTCTTTCTTCGTGGGAATTGCCGGGGCTCTTCTCGGCCACTATACCATGATTGTCAGCCCGGAATTATACAGCATTCAGGTGTCCATCGAATATCTGGCCATGATTCTGGTAGGTGGACTGGGAAGTGTCATGGGATCTATTTATGGAGCTGTCTTTATCACGTTGCTTCCAGTCGTGCTTCGTGGCCTGATTGAAACCCTGTCTGTGTTTATGCCGGGACTCGAAGGCGTCTTTGCAGGTTTAAGGGAAGTGGTGTTCGGGGCAATTATTATCCTGTTTCTGATCTATGAACCTGAAGGATTAGCCAAGATGTGGCGCAACTTGAAAGATTATTTCAAGTTGTGGCCCTTCTCATATTAAAGAAGTAAAAAGGGGGAAATGAATGCATGAAAAATAACATTAAAAAGCCGGGGTTGATTCTGGCCTGCCTGATCCTGTTAATGGGGATTCTTGCCGGGTGTGGAAGTAGCAGTGATACAGCCGGAGGTTCTAGTGACCAGAATCAAGGCTCATCCTCTGCTGAAGGAGAGTTTAAAGGGACTGTTAAAGTGGGTGGACTGTTCGACATTACAGGAGCAACCGGTGATGTTGGAGAACCTTATGCAAGAGGGGAAGAAGCTTTTGTTGAATACATCAACAGTAAAGGTGGCGTGAATGGTTACAAGATTGAACTAATCGGGGAGGATTACGGTTATAAAATCCCGGAAGCCCAAAAGTTGTACACCCGTTTTAAATCCAAAGAAAAGGTATCCGCTATTCTCGGGTGGGGTACTGGTGATACGGAAGCTCTGCGGCAGCAGGTGGCGGCTGATAAAATCCCGTTCTTTTCCGCTTCCTATTCCGAGAATCTGAAAAATATCGAGGAGAGTCCCTACAACTTTTTGACGGCGGCCTCCTACTCCGACCAGGCCCGCAGTGTACTCAAGTGGATCAAGGATAATCACGAGGGCGGCACGCCTAAAGTGGCTCTCATCTATAACGACACGCCATTCGGAAAGTCACCGATTGAAGATGCAAAAAATTTTGCAGCTGAAATCGGAGTGGACATTGTAGATGAACAAATAGTTGATCTGAAAGCACTGGATGCCACGTCCCAGTTACTCAACATGAAGAAGAAAAATCCGGATTATGCCATTATCCAGGAGACCTGGGGAGCAACAGCTACCATCTTGAAGGACGCCAAAAAACTGGGAATTGAAACACAGTTTATCGGCCTGAACTGGGCCACCGGTGAAGGCTTGATTCCGCTGGCACAAGATGCAGCAGAAGGGTTTATCGGAGTCGTCACTCACGCCTTCCCTTATGAAGATTTGCCGGGAATGGCGGAAGTGAAAGAGTATCTGGAAAGTAAAGGCGAAACATTGGAATCCAAGGATCAGAAATTCATTCAGGGATGGGTTACCGCCAAAATATTGGCTGAAGGGATCAGACTGGCCGGTGATGATCTGTCTGGTGAAGGAATCCGTAAAGGAATCGAACAAATTCAAAACCTTGATCTGGGTGGCCTGGCAGCGCCTGTAACGTTCGGGCCGGATGACCATGCCGGAACCAACCAGATCCGCCTCGCCCGGGTGGAAAACGGCAAATTTGAAGTGTTCACCGATTACATCGGATATTAAAGGAACCGGATTTCCCGGCATGGCAGGAACCGCCTGTTTTCCCGTTATGTCATTTTCTTGCAGGGGAACGGACAGGCGGTTCCCCTTTCTTTCACACTGCTAAAGGAGGGACGTTATGCTCCGTTTAAACAATGTTGAAGTGATGTATGACCGGGTCATTCTCGTGTTGAAGGGCATGTCGATGGAGGTGCCCCGGGGAAAAATCGTGGCGCTACTGGGCAGTAACGGTGCCGGCAAAACGACGACACTTAAGGCCATATCCGGTTTGCTTAAAAGTGAAAACGGTCAGGTCACCGACGGGTACATCGAATTTGAGGGGCAGCGTATCGACGGCGAAGATGCCGAGGCCATCGTTAAACAGGGGATCTTTCAATGCATGGAAGGAAGACGGGTGTTTGAACATTTGACGGTGGAAGAAAACCTGATTGCCGGTGCCCACACCCGAAAAGACCGTGGAAACCTGAAAAGTGATATCGAACGCGTCTATCATTATTTTCCCAAACTGAAAACCCTCCGCAGTCGGGTCGCGGGCTATTTGTCCGGCGGGGAACAGCAGATGCTGGCCATTGGCCGGGGGTTGATGGCCAAACCCAAGGTTCTGCTTCTGGATGAACCCTCCCTTGGGCTGGCACCACTTCTGGTCAGAGAAATTTTCAGTATCATCAAGCAGATCAACGAAGAAGAGGGAACGACCATTCTGGTTGTGGAACAGAATGCCAACATTGCCCTGTCGATCGCCGACTACGGTTATATCATGGAAAATGGCCGGATTGTTCTGGAAGGAACGGTTGATTATCTGCTTTCTAATGAAGATGTTCGCGAATTTTACCTGGGTCTGAGTGAAGTCGGGAAAAAGAGTTACCGGGATGTTAAATCATATAAACGCAGAAAGCGGTGGCTGTGATGAGAGATCAAAAAATCACGGAACTGATTCAATATGCTTATCAACACGCTGACGGGTGGAAGAAAAGGTTGGACGAACAGGGGATCCGACCGGAGGAGATCCGCAGTGAGGCGGACCTGTCACGCATTGCAGTGTTGAGAAAAGATCAACTGCCGGGTGTGCAAAGTGAAAATCTGCCGTTTGGTGGTCTGGCAACCTTATCACCGGCTCACATGGCTCGTATTTTTATGTCTCCGGGCCCAATTTATGATCCCCAGGCGTCTGATGGAGATTACTGGCGTTTTGCTGATGCATTGCTTGCGGCGGGATTTGGACCTGGAGATATCGTACAGAACACCTTTTCCTATCATCTGTCACCGGCCGGGTTTATGTTTGATTCAGCACTGCGGAAAATTGGTGCATCGGTCATTCCTGCCGGAGTCGGCAACTCGGAACTTCAGGTACAGATGATGCGGGATGTCGGGGTGAACGGTTTCGTTGGGACCCCCAGTTTTTTGGCGGCGTTGTTGGACAAAGCAGAGCAGTCAGGTGTGGATCCCGAGAAGGATCTGCGTTTGCAGAAGGCTTTTTTTACAGCGGAAATGCTTCCCGATACCCTGCGCAGGCGATTTGAAAACCTGGGAATCCGGGTATCGGAAGGTTACGGAACTGCAGATGCGGGATGTATTGCATATCAAACGGGGCACGATCCCGGCATGAAAATAACCGAATCTGCGGTGGTTCAGATCTGTGACCCGAATACTGGTGATCCCATTCATCATCCCGAAGAAGTCGGGGAGATTGTCGTCACCCTGCTGGATCGGGATTACCCGCTTATTCGATTTGGAACCGGGGATCTGTCCAGGTGGGTGGAAGGTTATGTCGGACAACGTATGGCTGGTGTGCTGGGGCGCGTCGGGGATGGTGTCAAAGTGAGAGGCATGTTCGTACACCGGCAACAAATTGAAAAAGTGCTGGAGGAATTTCCCGGGATTTCTTATTTTCAGGCGGTTGTCACCCGGGAAGATAACCGGGACCAGTTTACCATTCAACTGGAGTGTGAAGAAAACAGGATCGACAGGGACAAAGTGGCGGTCCGATTAAAAGATGTGTTGCGCGTTACGCCCTCGCTGGAATGGTCGGAACCCGGCTCAATCGATCGGGATGAGCCTCAACTGGCGGACCGGCGAAAATGGGACTAACACCTCCTTTCCTGTGGGAAGGGGGTTTTTTCATGTTCACGATGAAAGTGGGACGCATCACGTTTCCCTGTTCATGTTGGCATCGTATCAGTTCAGGAGATATCACGTTAAATCGCTTCAAATCCTTTGTAAACGAGTTGCTATCCCGGATGATCTGACAGGATTACAGGTTTTGGCAGGAGATCCTTTCTGGCGACGTTTTATAACCGGCCCCGCTGTGAGTATAATGATACAAAATCGACTCTCGCAGGAGGGTGACCCATTGATCACAATACGGAAATTGACCGGTGAGGATGCTGAGGAATACAGACGTCTTCGGCTACAATCCCTGCAGGATTACCCGTCATCATTTGTGGATTCGGTAGATGAGGAATCAAGCAGTACCCTTGAAGATATCCGGAAAAAATTAGAAAAAAGAAGTACCTGTACGGATTTTATTGCGGGAGCATTTAAAGGAGACGAATTAGTAGGGGTTGTCGGATTCTATCAATATCCGCTCAAAAAAATCAGGCACAAAGGTTACATCTGGGGGATGTATGTCCATTCCCGGTATCATGGGATGGGAATCGGAACCCGGCTGTTGAAATACGTCAAGGAACAGGCCCAAAAGTGTCATGGCCTGGAGCAGATCCAGTTGACGGTCTCCTGCCGGAATGTGAAGGCGAAACGGTTGTATCAGAAGGCCGGCTTTAAAACCTATGGCGTGGAGAAGCAGGCGTTGAAAGTAGACGGCGAGTATTATGACGAAGAACATATGATGATGTTTGTGTGATCAGGAGGATAGTTCCTCCTGTTATTGTTTTTCTTTTGGGTTCGTTAATGGTTCGATTTCTCTTAATATGCCGGGTAAATCCCGGTATATTTTTTTACCTGAAAAACGTAGCACTTTCCAGCCGTTTCTTTGCAGGTATTGATTTTTTCTACGGTCATGTGCTTTTTGTTCCGGAGTACTGTGGTAAGCCTTACCGTCACATTCTATCGCGATTTTATACGAAGGTAGTGCAAGGTCTATCCGATATTTTCCACAGGGTACCTGTGTCTTGACGACATACCCTTTTGCTGTCAAATCACGGTATAACCTTCTTTCAATCGGAGATTCGGTTTTCCATATTTCATAAAAATGATCTGGATAGGGTTCATATTTTTTTATCTTGCTTAATTTGTAGCTGTAAAAAAGACCGATTCCCATAATACCGCCAAACACCAGGTATTCGAGCATTTGTAACTAACTCCTTCACATGAATAGACGTCTATCCTTACTCTTTCCTGTTGTGAACCAATCCATTACAAACACATTCAAGCCTCCACGTAAAGCGCATGCGCCTCTCCGCATTCATATACTGATAGGGAATAGAATGATTCTCCTGTATTTTTAGTAGATCAACACAAAGTTCGCAGTCAGAGATGGAAGGATTTTTCCTATGGTACACGTGGCAAAGGGTGTATAATGGTAGTAACAGACAGATGCGAGGGAAGGGAGGATGTGCCATGGAGAGCACCGTCAAACAGGACTGCCGGTTGATGGCGGAACAATTAAAAGATCAGATGATCGGCTGGCGCCGGGATTTTCACCGATATCCCGAATTATCGTTTCATGAATTTCGTACGACGCAAAAAGTGTCTGAATATTTGAAAAGCATGGGGCTGGAACCAGTGGTCGGTAAGGGAGGCATCGGCGTCGTCGCTGACATTGAAGGAGCGGAACCGGGTCCAACAGTGGCCCTGCGTGCAGATATGGACGCACTGCCGATTCATGAGGAGACCGGGCTGGAATTTGCGTCAACCCGGGATGGTGTCATGCATGCGTGCGGGCATGACGGGCATATATCCGTCTTGATGGCCTGTGCCCGGATCCTGAACGAACAGAAGCATCAATGGCGGGGTAGGGTTCGTCTCCTGTTTCAACCGGCGGAGGAACTGGCACCGGGTGGTGCTCGCCGAATGATTGAACAGGGTTTTTTAGATGAAGTGGATTTTGTGTACGGTCTTCATCTGTGGTCCGGCCTCCCTTCCGGTGTGTTTCGGACGGTTTCCGGCCCAATGATGGCGGCGGCGGACAAATTTTTTATCGACATTTATGGACGGGGTGGCCATGCCGGCATGCCCCATGAAGCGGTGGATGCGCTGCTGACAGCTTCCCATCTGATCGTCAATGCCCAGCAGATTATCAGCCGTCAGGTTGACCCGTTGCACTCGGGGGTTGTGACCTTCGGTAAAATGGAGTCCGGCTCCAGTTTCAACGTGATTGCTGACAAAGCAAGGATTCAGGGAACGGTCCGGACACTGGATGAATCCGTGCGCGACCATATTCGTGAAAAGCTGGAGCAGGTGATTGAACACACCTGCCGGATGTACGGAGCGGAGTATCATTTTGACTATCATACCGGCTATCCGCCGGTGGTCAATCATCCGGTTGAGGTACTCCGGTTGACGGAAGTGGCTAACGAGGTATTCGGACAGGAACATGTGGGAACCATGTCCCCGATCATGGCCGGGGAAGACTTTGCCTATTACCTGCAGAAAGTCCCCGGTGCCTTTTGCTTCGTCGGTGCCGGCGGAAAAGGGAGTCCGACGGCTTATCCGCATCACCATCCCAAATTTGATATCGATGAATCGGTCCTTCCGCAGGCGGCGGAGCTGATGTGCCGGGTGGCACTTCATCATCTGGAAATTCAGTAAGACTGGGGCTGGGCTAGTCTTTACTTTTTATAACCAGAAGTATTCCAGACTTCACATGTATTTTTCCCGTTTCCTCCTGTAACACGTTGCTGATTCCCCGGGATTCTCCCATGCTCAGTGTCGCGTCATGCAACGGATACTGGAAACCTTCCAGGGTAATACCCGTTACCTGCTCGGTAAAAGGGAGCAGCGATACATGTGAGAAATGCGGATCATAGGCCAGTTCGGCCACACGATCCACCAGCATCATTTCATTATTTTCACCGAGAATGCGAGCCGGTATCCCGGCTTTTAACGCTCTGATCAGGAGTTGGATGTTGGCCAGGGAATGGTCAAAACGGCTTCCCAGAACCCCAAGCAGGAGAATTTCCTCAGGTTTTTGTTCGATGGCCCACATCAAAGCCAGTTCTGTATCGGAATGATCCTTGTCGATCGGATCCACACAATCAAACCGGGGACATGCTCTGCGAATCTCTTCCAACTCCCGGGGCGTCACCGAATCAAAGTCTCCCATGGCAAAATCCGGTTGAATCCCCCGGCTTATCAAAAAAAGGGTGCCGCGGTCCACGCCGACCAGCCTATCATCATCTTCAATATGTCTTAACGCCCAGTCTCCGAGCTCTCCGCCACTAAACAGCAGGATCCGCCGATTCTCACTCATGGCTGTTTCCTCCTTTCACCCCTTCTATGGTACCATAACTCTGTAGCCGAATTGTCACGATTTATCCCTTGAAAACCGGATTCTGGATATGTATATAATTGGGTGATTGCATAACAACAGATCTGGATAAAAAGGAGAATAAAACGTGAAAATATTTGTCTTTCTCGGCAGTATCAACGCGTTTCTGGCTGTCGCACTGGGCGCATTTGGTGCACATGCCCTGGAATCCGTCCTCTCCCCGGACATGATGGAAGTCTATCATACGGGAACGTATTATCACATGGTGCATGCGCTGGCTCTGGTGCTGATCGGCATTCTTTCGGACAGGCTTCAGGGATCCAGGCTGGTCGCACGTTCCGGCTGGTTGATTTTTCTGGGGATCATCCTTTTTTCAGGAAGTCTCTATGCCCTGAGTATGACAGGCGTTCGGGGTCTGGGGATGATCACGCCGTTTGGCGGGGTGTCCTTTTTAATCGGCTGGATTCTACTGGCCGTATCCGTTTTTAAAACAAGTAAATAACACGAAAGGAGCGATGCATGATGATCACCATGTATTATCATCCCAGGTGAAGGAAAACCAAAAAAATGAGAGAGGTTCTCTCAGGACGTGATTTTGAAGAACGTAATCTGGTTGAATCAATGCTGACGGCAGAAGAAATCATGGAGATAGCCCGGAAGCTGGACGTTAAAGTCCATGATCTGATCCGGACGAATGATCCGGTCTATAAAGAGCGTAAAGATGAGTTAAAAGAGATGGATGAGGAAACACTGGCCAGGTTGATGTCGGAAGTACCGGGGTTGATTAAGCGGCCTCTTTTGAAAATAGATGATCAGTATGTGGTTGGTGTCGATGAAGAAAAAATAGATGAAATTCTCGGCTAAAGCCACAATAAAATAAGCCGCCTGTTCCTATTTAAGGGAGCAGGCGGCTTTATTACATTACACATCCAGCATTTGTTTCAGTTTGTCGTCAGTGAGCAGGTTGCCAACGAAGAATTCCCCGAACTCACCGTAGCGGGCACTTACTTCATCGAAACGCATTTCGTAAATCATCTTTTTGAATACCAGTGCGTCATCGGCAAAAAGGGTGACGCCCCATTCCCAGTCGTCGAAACCGACAGAACCGGTAATGATCTGTTTGACCTTTCCGGCATATTTCCGGCCGATCATCCCGTGGCTTTTCATCAGTTCACGGCGTTCTTCCATGGCCAGCATGTACCAGTTGTCATTACCTTCACGCCGCTTGTCCATCGGATAAAAACAGATGTGATCCGACTTTGGAAGGATCGGCTTTAAACGGGCCACGACTTCCGGATTCTGGTAAGGATCTTCCCCGGGCTGATTGACGTAATTGCTCAACTCCACAACCGATACATAAGAATGTGCCGGCAACGTGAAGTCAGCAAATTTGCTTTTGTTGAACGCCGTCTCCAGCTCATTTAATTCATCCAGCGTTTCACGCAGGTGCATCAGGACAAAATCCGCTTTCTGCCCTACAATGCTGTAAAAAGCGGTGCTACCTTCTTTTTTCTCTTCGGTTTCCCGATAGGACTGAAGCAGACTAAACAGTTCATCGAGAGCAGCCTTACGAACCTCCGGTGAAGCCGCTTTCCAGGCCGTCCAATCTATGGTGCGAAAATCATGCAATGCATACCAGCCTTCCAGCGTTTGAACAACACTCATCAGTCATTCACTCCTTGACGTACAGATTATGGTAGACAGACTTATTGTAAACCTTTCCCACTATCAATATAACACAGATTCAACCTTCACATTTTGTCATTCCAGCAAACTTTGATAGGGCGTGTAGTCGATATTCTTTTCTTCCAGACGCTTGATCAGAAATTTATGATCGCGCCGCGGGGTGGCTTCGATGTATCCCCTGATAATCAGGTCCTGCGTGATCTCCGAGGCCTTTTCTTTCAGCGCTAGTTCACCGATTTTGGCGGCAATGGTTTTCTTCGCCGTGTCACGAAAAAGGGATGGAACCGGCTCCACCAGCTCATTCAACAATTGTTTTCCTTCATCGTTCCACAGGGGCAGGGTTTGTTCGATATAGTAGTCCTGCCAGTCCAGATCGGACTTGCCGTCCTTTTTCGGCATGCTTTTCAAAAACTTGCGGAACATAAAAAAGCCGCCGATCAACATGATGCCGAGCAGGATTACAGACCATATGACGATACTGATGCCAAAGACAGGACTCACGTCCATCACCTCTTGTGTGCCATTCCGTTCTCAATCATTAATTATATGCCAACTCGGCCGAAAAACAAAATGAAAAGCGGCAGATTTTATTCACCCCAGTTTTTTCTGATACAATAAAACCGTCAGGATATTCATGTAAAAAGAACAGGGGGATCAACGTGAACCAGACGGAGATTCAGAATCTGGAGAAAGCTTTTATGGACTTTGTTCACAAGATTGAACACTATGAGGAAGCAATCGGTTTGATCGACTGGGATCTACATACCAAAGCGCCCAAGAAAGGCAGGGCCCAGCGCTCGGAAGTGATGGGAACCCTTTCGGAGCAGGCGTTTAATATGATGATTTCCCCGGAGATGAAAGATTACCTGGAACGCCTGTCCGATCCGGATGTAAAAGGAAAGGTGTCGATCATCACCCAAAAAACGGTGGAATACTATCAGAAGGAATACGAGCGGAATCACCGGATTCCCGGGGAGCGGTACCGGGCGTTTAAAGTGGCGGCTGCCAACGCCGGGGATGCCTGGGAAGATGCGAAGAAGAACGATGATTTTTCACTCTTTTTGCCTCATTTAAAGAAGATTATTGCGTTTAAAAAGGAGTTTCTGCAATACTGGGGCTATGATGAGCATCCCTATGATACCCTGCTGGATGAATATGAACCGGGGATGACGGTCAAAATCCTTGATGAAGTCTTTGCCAAACTTCGCGGACAGCTGGTGGAACTGCTTCAGCAGGTCATGGATTCGCCGCACCGTCCGGACACCGATTTTATTTTTCAAAAATTTGATGCCCGCCGTCAGGAGGCATTTCATTATGTGGTGCTGAAAGCGATGGGGTACGATTTTGATGCAGGCAGATTGGATGAGACGGTTCATCCGTTTGCCACGGGTTTAAATCCGGGAGATGTCAGGGTCACGACCAAATATGATGAGGGGGACTTCCGCACGTCGGTGTTCGGTACCATTCACGAAGGCGGTCATGCCCTCTATGAACAGAATATCGCCCCGGAATTGATCGGGACCACGATGTGTACCGGAACCTCTTACGGCATCCATGAATCGCAATCTCTTTTCTGGGAAAATATTGTGGCGCGGAATCGTTATTTCTGGGAACATTTTTATCCGGAGCTGAGGAAATTGAATCCGGACCAGTTTGACGGGATATCGCTGGACCAGTTCTACCGGGGTATTAACGTGGTGCAACCCTCCCTGATTCGGATTGAGGCGGATGAACTGACCTACTGTCTGCATGTGATGGTTCGTTACGAGATTGAAAAGGCGTTGATTACGGATCAAATCAAGGCGGAAGATCTGCCGCAGATCTGGAATGACAAGATGGAAGAATACCTCGGGGTGCGGCCGGACTCCGATCGTGAGGGCGTTCTGCAGGATGTACACTGGTCGATGGGGGATTTCGGTTATTTTCCGTCCTATGCCCTGGGCTATATTTATTCGGCCCAGTTAAAGCGGGCGATGGACCGGGATATACCGGACTTTGACCAGAAGCTGGCCCGCGGGGAGCTCTCGCCAATCAGGGAATGGCTGACAGACAAAGTTCACCGTCATGGAAAAATGAAAAAGCCGATTGAGATTTTGCAGGATGTGACGGGAGAAGGGGTGAACCCACAACATCTGGTGGATTACCTGACAGAGAAATATCGGAATGTGTATAAACTATCGTAGAAGGCAAATGACAAGGGGAGAACAGCGGATTATGCCGTGTCTCCCTTTTTTACGTTATTTTCTTTAAGACTCTGTTAAAGATTTGGATGATGAATCTGGCAAAAAGGGTTGTAAAGGGAAGTAAAATAAACGTGTAGATTGTTCCCCAGATAAGTGTCCCGTCTATATTGATCGTCTTCATTTCACCCCGAACCAGAAATTCGCCTGTGATGGTACCGATGGTGGCACTGAATAATGTGACGCAAAAAGCCGTTATCACACTGATTTTCCACAACTGTTTATTCGTTATTCTTTCCTGCCTGGTCAGGTATCGGCCCAGCAGTAAAAATGTGATGATGAACGGGAGCAGTGGTGCGATGTAAAGCCAGCTCTCCTGTCGGATAGAGATGTGTCCCGTTGTTAGGCCTGCTGTGATCAACCAGGCAGACCCGGTCACAAAAAATAATGATGCGAGAATAGAGATGCGTTTCTTGAATGTCTGATTAAAAAAGTATTGGCTCAACAGGACAAATATTAATAGAATCAGTAGAAATGCCATGACGTATATCCAGTTTTCTATCAAAAAATATAAAAGTGATCCAGCCAGTCCTGCAGCCATTAACAGGGCACCTGCAACAAAGAGTAGCGACGAGATGAGGGAGATGCCAGCGCCAAACAAAATACTGACGATCATCCATTTATGTTCTGTCATGATAAGCCTCCCATTTTCAAACGATTATTTCGTGAGCCGTTCCACCCTTTGTTGATGGATGCCCACAGATAAAGACTTCCGATTACTTGAGCTTAATGACTGCTGTTGCATGCCCCATTCTATCGACAACATAATGACGGCTCACACGTAATAGGATGTCTTCCATGAAAGGAAGGGCCGGGGCATAGAGAAAACGGCCCCCCGATTTCAATGCTTTTAATATCTCCATGTATTTTTTGGCGTACATCTCATAGTCCCCGTCCGTCCTCAGATGATGATGCATAAAATGATTGGAAAATGCCATGTGGGAAACAATCGTCCCCCAGGTGTCCGGTACAAACTCATATTCCAACCAGTTGACTTTAAAAATGCCGATATTGTTAGCATGCCGGTCCATCCCGTATGCTTCAATGCCTTGCTCCCTTAAAAAGAGAACAAGGCTTGCCTGCTGTCCGCATCCAATGTCTAAAACGGGTTGTTTAATCGTCGCCGGATCAATGTTTAATAGTCTCATTTGAAATTCAGGCGAATATTCAGCGTTTTCTATCTTGAATAAATGCGGGCTTTCCCTGTACTTTTTAAAGATCTCATTGCCGTTTGAGTCTAATAAAAAAGTTTGTAAATGTTTATAGTGGGAATTGAATAATTGATCAATATCAGCGTCCGTTATTTTTTCCTGTTTCCCGATCATATAAACGCGTTCAAATAAATCTTCATAAATCCTTTGAAGTTGATGATGATCTTCACGGGTAAAATCCAAATACTGATTCACTTCCATGAACAATTGAATGGATTTATCCGCAACATATTCAATCAGCGGTTGTAAGGTATTCTTTCGATAGGCAGCATGAATAAAATCCGAGATTTCACGGGCTTTTTGTTTGAACAATTGTCTCATTTCTCTGGACGGGGTTAACACAAATCGCCCGTTGGACAACTCATAAAAAAGACTTTTGTTTCGATTATGGTGTAACTGTTGCTCGATTAATTCCTGAAAATCTGACAGAGTGAACATCGTTCTCCTCCATTTTCCTTTCGGTTACGGGCGGTGATTCGTCAAGAGGGATATATATGCTATCCGGGTGGTTATCATGTCATTCTCTCCTTCTTTAAAAATAACCATTCAACAGCAAACCTTATTTTCCTTTTTGAAGTAAAAAAAGGATTTATACAAAAAAATCGCATGTGAAACCATCAAGATTTCACATGCGATTTTGTTTATAAGTTATTTGCCAGGTGTTTTTATTAGCTGGTTACCGGCTCTTTACGATCCAGCAACTGACGCAACACAGCCTGCAGAATACCACCATTGCGGTAGTAATCCACATCCACCTGACTGTCGAGGCGGACGATGGCGTCAAATTCAAAGCTGCTGCCGTCCGGACGAGTCGCTTTGACTTTCACTTTCTGTCCGGGCTTCAGATCGTCATTCAGGCCGATGATATCAAAGGTTTCTTCACCGGTAATGCCGAGAGACTTCCAGCTGTTTCCTTCCGTGAACTGTAGCGGAAGCACACCCATTCCAACCAGGTTGCTGCGGTGAATCCGTTCAAAGCTTTCCGCGATAACAGCTTTCACACCCAGCAGGTTGGTTCCTTTGGCTGCCCAGTCACGGGAGCTTCCGGTACCGTATTCTTTACCAGCCATGACCACGAGCGGCGTGTTGTTTTCTTTATATTTCATGGCCGCATCGTAGATGGACATGGTTTCACCGGATTCAACATACTTCGTATAGCCACCTTCGGTGCCGGGAACCATCTGGTTACGGATCCGGATGTTGGCGAAGGTTCCGCGAGTCATGACACGGTCGTTACCACGACGTGAACCGTAGGAGTTGAAGTCTTTCGGCTCTACCCCGTGTTCACGCAGGTATTTTCCGGCAGGGCTGTCTTCCTTGATCGGTCCGGCCGGTGAGATGTGGTCCGTGGTCACAGAATCTCCGAGCAGAGCCAGTGCTCTGGCGTTTTTGATTTCCTGAATCGGCTCGGGTTCCGGTTTCAGGCCGACAAAGAAAGGCGGTTCCTGAATATAGGTGGACTTTTCATCCCAGTCGTACAGCTTGCCGCCGGTGACTTCGATCTGATTCCAGCGTTCGTTGGCATCGAATACTCTGGCATACTGTTCTTTGAACAGTTCAGCATTCATGGCTTTGTTCATGGTTTCCTGAATCTCTTTGGAAGAAGGCCAGATGTCTTTCAGGTAAACCGGCTGATCGTTTTGATCGTATCCGATCGGATCGTTCTGCAGATCGATATCGACTGTTCCAGCCAGAGCATAGGCGATAACCAGCGGCGGTGAAGCCAGGTAGTTCGCCTTGATCAACGGATGAACGCGTCCTTCGAAGTTCCGGTTACCGGATAGAACGGAAGCGACAGTCAGATCATTTTCTTCAATCGCTTTGGTCACTTCATCCGGAAGCGGACCACTGTTTCCGATACAGGTGGTACATCCGTATCCGGCTACGTTAAATCCGAGCTGGTTCAGATAATCCAGCAGGCCGGCGTTCTTAAGATACTCGGTTACGACACGGGAACCGGGTGCCAGGCTGCTCTTGACATAAGCCGGCTTTTTAAGACCTTTTTCCACGGCTTTTTTAGCCAGGAGACCCGCTCCAAGCATGACGGACGGGTTGGATGTGTTGGTACAGCTGGTGATCGCTGCAATGGCAACAGAACCGGTACCGAATTCAGATTTTTCACCGTTCGGATGATCGATTTCCACTTTTTTGTTGATTTCGTCTTCAGACAGACCGAATCCGCCTTCGTCTACAGGCTTGCGAACTGTTTCATTCCAGGCGGACTTCATGTTGCTCAGTTCAATACGGTCCTGCGGACGTCTCGGTCCGGCCAGGTTCGGGACAACCGTAGACAGATCCAGTTCAATGGTGTCAGTGAATACCGGATCCGGCGTATCGTCCGTACGGAACAGACCCTGTGCCTTGTAGTATTTCTCAACCAGTTCAACCAGTTCTTCATCCCGGCCGGTATTTCTCAGGTAGTTCAGTGTTTCTTCGTCAACCGGGAAGAATCCCATGGTAGCACCGTACTCAGGAGCCATGTTGGCAACAGTCGCACGGTCAGCCAGGCTGATGTTGCTGAGTCCGGAACCATAGAACTCAACAAACTTGCCGACAACGCCTTTTTTACGCAGCATTTCGGTAACCGTCAGCGCCAGGTCGGTAGCCGTAGCTCCTTCGGCAAGCTCTCCAGTCAGTTTGAAACCAACGACTTCCGGCGTGACGAAGTAGAGCGGCTGTCCAAGCATGCCTGCTTCTGCCTCGATACCTCCGACTCCCCATCCGACGACACCAAGACCGTTGATCATGGTGGTGTGAGAGTCTGTACCGACGAGCGAATCCGGGAATACCTGGGTTTCGCCGTCCACTTCACGCGTGGCCGCTACTTTAGCCAGATACTCAAGGTTAACCTGATGCACAATACCGGTTGCCGGCGGCACGACGCGGAAGTTGTCAAATGCCTTTTGTGCCCAGCGCAGGAATTTATAACGTTCTTCGTTACGTTCGAACTCCACGTTCATATTATATTCAAGGGCGTCTTCCGTTCCGAATTTATCAATCATAACGGAGTGGTCGATAACCAGATCCACCGGAACCAGCGGATTAATGCGTTCAGGATCTCCGCCTACACGGTTCATTGCTTCGCGAAGCGCTGCCAGGTCCACGACGGCAGGAACACCGGTAAAGTCCTGCAGCACGATACGGGCCGGTGTAAACGGGACTTCTTTGTCGGTACGGTTATCTGCCCAGTTGGCCAGCTGCTTGACGTGTTCCTCCGTGATCGCACGACCGTCAAACTGGCGGACAGCAGCTTCAAGCAAAACTTTAATGGAAAAAGGAAGCTTTGATACTGCTCCGATGCCCTGGTCTTCGAGCCCTTGCAGGTTAAAGTAGGTATAAGACTTGTTTCCTGCCTGGAGCGTCGATTTCACGGAAAAAGGATCTTTTTGAGCCATATGTTTCCCTCCTGTTTCTTATATAGTTTACTCAAAAAAGATAAAACTATAGGTTTCACACCGTGAAACTCAGTTTTTATCCGTTATCATTATATAATTTTTTTGTGGCGGCGTACACCTTTTCTACGTGATTTTTTTCTTTTTTCTTGATGAAAACGGTTAAATCCCTACTTTACGGGGGGGCACAGGTTGGCTATAATGTACTTTAACACACTAAATGTTTCGTAGAGTGAAACGGTTGACAATAAATGGAGCTTTAAGAGGCTGGTGAGGATGATGGGGGAAATGAAGGAGAACCATGGATATAAATCGGTTCGTTCTGTCGAACGGGCCCTGGATATTCTGATTTGTTTTACGGATAAAAATGAATTAAGCTTGACGGAAATTTCCAGAAAGACATCCCTGAATAAAAGCACCGTCTTTCGATTGCTCCAGACACTTGAACGGAAAGGCTTTCTCGTTCGGAACCCGGATACGGAAAAATACCGGCTGGGACTGAGGATGTGGGAACTTTCCGTCAATGTCACACTCGCCGATGATATCGCCAACCTGTTTTTGCCAGAAATGACGGCGCTGCGGGATGCGCTTGGCGAAACGGTCAGTCTCTATGTCAGGGATCACAATGAGCGGTTTCGGATTCAGGCGGTGGAAAGTAATCAGGCAATCCGGCGTGTGGCACCGATCGGGGCGAGAATGCCGCTGTCACTGGGGGCGTCCAGTAAAGTGCTGGTGGCCTGGTCCAGCCCGGAAGTCCAGGAACAGATTTTACAGGACCCGGACTGGATTGACTCGGTGGACCGGGAAGCTTTTAAAAAACAGCTGGAGGAAATTATGCAAAAAGGATATGCCACCAGTATCGAAGAAAGAGAACCGGGAACCTCTGCCGTTGCGGCCCCCATTTTTAACCGCTCGGGGCAGTTGATCGCCGCTCTCGCTGTTTCAGGACCATCCAGCCGGATGACACCGGAAAAAATGGAAGAGTTTGCACCGGAAGTGATCCAATCGGCAACCCGAATGGGTAAACTGGTAAGATAAAGGGAAATGGCAGAGTTTCCGGGTACTGATAACTATGACGAAGGCTTTCGGTTGTTTTCCCGGCATCCGTCCGGTTCATCCCACAGACCTGCGGGATCGCTGGACACATCGCCTCAACAGCCGTTCCACTGGCCGCAGTTCATGCATTTCCATTTTCCGAACCACCATTTGAGATGAAACCCGCATACGGGGCAACGGGGGGCATTGTTTTCTGTTGTCATCCTGAGTTCGTCCTTTCCAGTGGGTTTGTTCATCATTATAAAAGTTGCCGGGTGGAAAGGGAATGTTCAAACTGTAACAAAACGACTTGTCCGATTGACTTAAAACGTATATCCTGTACAGTGGAACCTTTATCCGGAATCACGATTCACAACATGTTGTCCAAGAAGAGGGAATCAGATATGGCAAACGAAATCCAGATCTGTGATGAATGTAAAAAAACAAGTGAAAAAAGACTGCTGGCCCGCTTGAAAAAATTGTATCCCGATGCCGAGATCAAATCGGGATGCATCTCATACTGTGGCCACTGTACAAAACGAGCGGTGATGTTGATCAACGGTCGCCATATCACGGCACCGGACGAAGAGGCGCTTCTGGAGAAAATGAAAAAATATATCAAATAATGCAGGTAGGATGAGCCGGGACCCGGGCATGTTTGGGGTTCCGGCTTTATTGTCAACTAAATGTAAACCAAATAAACAAAATAGGTTGACAATTAACAAGCCTCATTGTTTAATGGAACCATAATGCCTGACAGGAGGAGGGATGCACGTGTTATGGGAGAAACTGGCCGATGATGCCATCTCCGGCCATGAAATCGAACGTGACGAAGCGCGGGCCGTCCTGGAAGCACCCGATACGGAGGTGCCGTCCATCGTCGCAGCAGCCTATCGCGTCAGAAGACATTTTTTCGCAAACAAAGTGAAACTGAATATGATCGTGAATGCCAAAAGCGGATTGTGTCCGGAAGATTGCGGCTATTGTTCACAATCGTCTGTTTCAGAAGCACCGATCGACAAATATTCGTTGTTGTCGAAAGATACGTTAATTGCCGGTGCCAAAAAAGCAAAAGAAATGAATGTCGGTACATACTGTATCGTTGCCAGCGGACGAGGGCCTTCTGAGAAGGAACTGCAGGAAGTGATTGAAGCCGTTCGGACTATCAAACAGGAAACGGATCTGAAAGTCTGTACCTGCCTCGGGATTCTGACGGATGAACAGGCCCGGGCGCTGAAGGAAGCCGGTGTCGACCGCTACAATCACAATCTGAACACCAGTGCTGCGCATTATGCCAATATCACCTCTACCCATACCTATGAGGATCGGGTGGAGACTGTCAAGAAGGTGCAGCAGTCGGGAATCACATCCTGTTCCGGTGTGATCATCGGGATGGGAGAATCGGTTGATGATGTATTGGACATGGCTTATGAGGCGAATCGGCTACAGATTCGTTCCATCCCGATCAATTTTTTAAATCCGATTCCGGGAACCCCGCTGCAGGATCACCGGTACCTGACACCGCTGACCTGTCTCAAGCATCTGGCCCTGTTCCGCTTCATCAATCCGGACAGGGAATTACGGGCGGCGGGTGGACGTGAGATGAATCTTCGCAGCCTGCAGCCGATGGCGCTTTATATCGTGAATTCTATTTTTCTCGGCGATTATCTGACGACGGACGGGCAGCAGGCGGAAGCGGATTACCGCATGATTGAGGATCTGGGATTTGAAATTGAAGAAAATCATATGGAAAGGATGGGATCGGTATGAAGTTACAGGCAAGGGATATCACGCTGGTCAGTTTGTTTGTCGCGTTGATGGTGATTTCAGCGATGGTGGCCCGTTTTTTCCCGACGGTTGTTCCATTTAGTTTGCAGCCGTTTGTGGCGCTATTGGCGGGGGTGATCCTGGGAAAAAGGCTGGGTCCGCTCGCCATCGGGGTTTACATCCTGCTGGGACTGGTGGGTGTTCCGGTTTTCGCTAAAGCACCGTTTGGGGGGTTCAGTTATGTGCTGCAACCCACGTTTGGGTTTTTGCTGGGATTTGTACTGACCCCGTATATCATCGGCCTGTTCATCGAAGGCAAAAAGAAAAGCCTGGCACGATATGTCACAGGAACGTTGCTGGGCGTTGTCGCCATGTATCTGGTCGGTCTTCCGTATCTGTATGTGGTATTAAAATATGTACTTGAACTGGAACAGGCATCCTGGATGTATGTCATAAAAATAGGATTTATTCCTTTTATTACTCTGGATGTTGTCAAAGCGGTGGTAGCATCCGTGATCGGGTTAAGGGTGGCGGAACGGGTTTTGCCATCGGCCCGGAACCATACAGCTGTAACCTGATTCTAATGACTCGTTTTTCCCTGTGAACAGGTTCCGTTATGGAACCTGTTTTATTATGTTTCATTATGGGGCATGATAACGCTTTGAGGGGCATTTTTAAATGATACACTGTCAGTATAAATCTTACAGCATCGGTGATGCCCATTGTTGAAAATAGGGGAAAACATCAAATTTCTAAGAGAACGTGAAAACTGGTATCAACGGGAACTGGCCGACAGGCTGAATATCTCCCGTTCAACTCTGGCTAAATATGAAACCGGTGAACGCGTTCCCGATTTACATACTCTGATCAAAATGGCGGATATTTTTGATATCAGTCTGGACAACCTGGTGGGGCGACCCTACCAGATGGAAAACATTTTGCGTGAAGTGCAAAAACTGTACCAGTCTGAAGAAGAAGTGGACCAGGAAATGATGGAAATGATTGCGTGGATCCAGCGCAACCGTAAATTGAAGGATGTGCTGAAGGAGCTTTCCCGCAAACCGAGGGATGAACAGAATCGATTGATTTCCGCTCTGGAAGTTCTGTTGAAATAAAGTGTAAGGCGACCGGCTATTGGTTGGTCGTCTTTTTCAATGATTAGATGGCAAGAAATTGGAGCTTCGCATCATGTTTATCCATGTATGGGACGCAAAAAATAACGGAAATAGTTTCCGCTATCTAATCCTTCAGCCACGATATTTTCGTCAGCCCTGTTATCCCCCACCCTCATATTTTCGTAAGAGCTCATCAAAAATTTTCACCACCCCGCTTTCCTAAACATGCCCGCCATTCTGGTATAATAAAACAAAAGCGCTCTGCAAAAAAGGGGTGGATCCATATCACGATGTATTTAACGGATGATCAGCTGGATGAAGAAAAAGTATTCAAAGATCCCGTACACCGCTATATTCATGTGCGTAGCCGGCTGATCTGGGATCTGATCAACACCCGTGAATTTCAGCGGCTCCGTCGCATAAGACAGCTGGGGACCTCATTTCTGACCTTTCACGGAGCGGAACACAGCCGTTTTAATCACTCGCTCGGTGTCTATGAAATCATGCGACGCATTCTGGAGAAATTTGAAGGCCGGATTGAATTCAGTGAGGAAGAAAAATGGCTCTGTCTATGTGCGGCCCTGTTGCATGATGTCGGTCACGGTCCTTTTTCCCATTCGTTTGAAAAAGTGTTCCATACCCATCACGAGGACTGGACTCGCCGCATCATACTGGGGGATACGGGCATTAACCAGATCCTGTCCCGCGTGTCGCCCAGTTTCCCGGATAAAGTGGAAAAAGTGATTGAAAAGACTTATGAAAATAAATTGATCGTCAGTCTGATTTCCAGTCAGATTGACGCTGATCGGATGGATTATCTGCTGCGGGATACCTACTATACCGGTGCCCATTACGGTGACTTTGACATGGAACGGATCCTTCGCGTCATGCGACCGTATAAGGATCATGTCGTGATCAAGTACACCGGGATGCATGCGGTGGAAGACTATATCATGTCACGCTACCAGATGTACTGGCAGGTCTATTTTCATCCCGTCACCCGTAGCGGTGATGTGCTGCTCCGCAAAATTTTTCAGCGGGCGCGGGATCTTTACCGGCAGGGTTACCAGTATCAGCGTGAGCCGGTGCACCTGATTCCCTTCTTTGAAGAAACGGAAGTCCCCCTGCAGGACTATCTGAACTTGGATGAATCAGTGGTTATCTTTTACTTTCATGAGTGGTCACAGGAACAGGATCCGATCCTGTCCGATCTGTGCGATCGTTTTATCAACCGGCGTCTGTTCAAATATGTGGAATGGGACCGGAGCCGTAGAGAAGAATTGGATCAATTGAAACGGCTGTTTCGGGAAGCCGGGATTGATCCGGACTATTATCTGGAGATGGATTCGCCATCCGACCTGCCGTATGATGTCTATCGTCCGGGACAGGAGGAGCGGACGCCCATTTTCCTGCTCATGGCGGATGGCAGCCTCGAGGAACTGTCTCAGGCTTCCGAAATTGTGGATGCTATTTCCGGCAAAGAGAGATATGATCACAAACTCTATTTTCCGCTGGATTTTCTCGAAGATCCATCCCGGAATCCGGGGACCGTTCAGGAGATTCAAAAATTACTCAAATACCGCTCCCGCAATTTATAGGTTTTCATCCTGAATCTGCTGAAACTGCAGATGCAGATCTTTCAGGGCGGCAACCAGGGCATTGGTGGCTTTACCCCGGTAATGGGTCTGCAATAACCGGATCGGTTCATCAATACCATCTCTCAGGCTGTGGCCGCGCAACAAACGGCCGATAAAATCCCTTCCATGTTCGGTGGCCAGTGTACAGGACGCTTCCAGGATCACCCCGTATTTGGCGTCTACCTCCGCGGTGATGGTGAGGGAATCAAAGACGCTTTTGGCTGCCATTCCCTGAGGGAGGCGTGCATGACCCGCAATAAAATAAGTGTTAGCGGCATACATCGGGCAGGCTCCTTTCCATTTTGGTGTGGTGTTTGTCATTCATCGTACCGGTAAGGGGGCGCCCCGTCAATATTCCCTAACCATAAGGATCCCGTACCATCAGAGTTGGTACGGGATTTTCTCATGCGTAACGGCCTCAGGTTGTATGGCTCAATGCCTATTCTTCAAAAGGCCAGGCCGGAAGCATTTTGTTCAATTTCTTGTCCTGTCGGTAACCCAGGGCATATTCCGCCTGCATAATGGTATGGATTTCACGGGTACCCTCGTAGATCACCGGTGCCTTGGCGTTTCGCAGGTAACGTTCTACCGGGTATTCATTGGAGTATCCGTAGGCGCCGTGAATTTGAATGGCGTCATTGGCGGAATTGAAAGCGACGTCGCAGGCGTACCACTTGGCCAGGGACGTTTCCCGTGTGTTGCGTTTTCCCTGATTTTTCAACCAGCCGGCCCGGTAAACCAGCAGGCGTGAATTTTCAAGTCCCAGTACCATTTTAGCGATCATCTGTTGCACCAACTGGTGTTTTCCGATTTCCTTCCCGAATGTTTTCCGCTCATGGCAGTACTTCAAACTGGCTTCCAGGCAGGCATTGGTCAATCCGCAAGCGCCGGCGGCAACGGTAAACCGGCCATTGTCGAGGGCGGACATGGCGATTTTAAAACCTTCTCCTTCTTCACCCAGCCGATTCTCTTTCGGGACCCGCACGTCTTCAAGAAAGACTTCACCGGTGTTTCCGGCACGAATACCCAGTTTTCCCTTGATTGCTCGGGTACTGACACCGGGCATGGTCCGTTCCACGATGAAGGCGGACATTCCTTTATGTTTCTTTTCGGGATCGGTATAGGCGAAAATGATGAAGTTGTCGGCGACATCACATAAGGAAATCCATGTTTTTTGTCCATTTAAAATATAGTCATCGCCATCTCGGCGTGCCGTGGTTCGAATGGCGGCCACGTCAGATCCCGCATTGGGCTCGGTCAGGCCGAATGCTCCCACTTGATCGCCCTTTGCCTGCGGCACCAGGTACTTCTGCTTTTGTTCTTCGGTTCCCCACTGCAGAAGGGTCATACTGTTGAGCCCGGTGTGTACGGAAACGGCGGTGCGAAAAGCAGTATCCCCGCGTTCCAGTTCTTCACAGACAATGGCCAGGGTGTTGTAATCCATCCCGCTTCCGCCGTATTTCTCAGGGATACAGACACCCATCAGATCCAGTTCGGCCAGCCGCTTTAGAATAGACGTTTCAAAATGCTGTTTTTCATCCCATTCCTGGATATAGGGCATAATTTCATTGTCGACAAATTGACGCACCATTTTTTTAACCATTTCCTGTTCTTCTGTTAAAGAAAAATCCAGCATATTGATCCTCTCCTTTTTTAAATCACGTGATTATGTTTCATCTGTTCCACATCGGAACCGGAATAACCCAGCTCCTGCAAAATGTCTGCCGTATGTTCGCCGTACAGCGGCGGGTGTCGTCTCATTTCCACCGGGGTCCGGGACATTTTGATCGGGCTGCCCACCATACGAACGGTTTCTGCCGTGGGGTGAGCCATATTGACCAGCATGTCGCGTGCCCTGACCTGCGGGTCTTCAAACAGACTTTTCATATCGTTGATCGGACCACAGGGAATACCGGCCTTCTCCAGTATCGGCCGCCACTCAGCAGCGGATTTTTGCTGCAATTTTTCACTGATGATCTGTTCCAGCATTTCTCTGTGTTTGACCCGCCCGGCATTGGTTTTAAAACGTTCGTCCTCGGCCAGTTCCGGCATGTCCAGCAGGGCGGCGAAACGGGCAAATTGTTTGTCATTACCTACTGCTACCACCATCTCTTTGTCCCGGGTGGGAAAGACCTGATAAGGGACAATGTTGGGATGCTGATTTCCCAGCCTTTCCGGGATTTTCCCCGAAACCAGATAATTACTGGCGACGTTGATTAAGGCCGCAATCTGGGAATCAAACAGAGCCATGTCAATCTGCTGGCCTTTCCCTGACCGGTTTCGTTCCTGAAGGGCGGCCAGGATGGCGATGGCGGTATAAAGGCCGGTCAAGACATCGGCGATGGCGACTCCGACTTTCATCGGTGTCGACCTGTCTCCGGTAATGCTCATCAGTCCTCCCATAGCCTGAATAATGTAATCATAGCCGGGGAGGTGCCGGTAAGGGCCGGTGTTGCCAAAACCGGTGATGGAAGCCAGAATGATCTGAGGGTTGATGTCCGACAGGGTGTCGTAACCCAGTCCCCATTTTTCAAGGGTACCGGTCTTGAAGTTCTGGATCACCACATCGGATCGCGCTACCAGCTTCTTAAACACGTCCCGTCCCCGGGGAGATTTCAGGTTCAGCGTCATCCCGCGTTTGTTGCGGTTGGTACAGAGGTAGTACGCACTCTCTCCCCCGGTAAAAGGAGGTCCCCAGGCCCGGGTATCATCTTTCTGAAAAGGGCTTTCCACCTTGATCACTTCTGCTCCCAGATCCCCGAGAATCATGGTGCAATAGGGTCCTGCCAGTACCCGGCTCAAATCGAGAACTTGAATGCCTTCCAGTGCCCCTGCCATGTTATTCCTCCTTTCTTTGACATTTGAGACAAATAAAAAACGCCAATCAAACCGCAATCCCACTATTGCAGTCTGACTGGCGTCTTGTTTGTGCATTTCTTTCCGGCGGGAAAGACGGACAAACAACGGCAGTCTCTTGAAAGCCATGTTGTTGTAGTCGATGAGAGTCAGTATGTTATGAGGGTGTTCATAACCGTGACCCTTTGTTTTATTATACGCATACAATTGTCAGAATTGTCAATCGCAATTTGTGTTTTTCTTAAAAATTTTTGGCCCCCGATTTTCTGTTCCGGGTTCCCTCGGCTTGTGTCACAAGCATAACCTTATAGATCAAAAATATGTTTTTTTATTGAACGTGCAAAAAACCATTGCAAAATATACCGAGTGATACTATTATATAACACATGAAAAATTTTTGGGTATTGTGTCATAACAGATGATGCTAAAAACTGGAAAGTCAAAAAAGAAAAAATAATCAAAAAACAGGTTGACTTTCTTTCACCGCCTGTTACATAATAGAATACACATAAATTAAACTGTACTACTACAGATGAACACAGAATTAAAACGGAAAGGATGAGAATGAGTGAGTGGAGAAACGGCAAGGAAATCCATCGGACTTGAGATCACCGGCAGGATGACACCTGAATTTGAAGAGATCCTGACACCGGATGCCCTCAATTTCCTGGAAAAATTGCTCCGTGAATTCTCGGACACCCGGGAAACCCTGCTTCAGAAAAGGGAAGAAAGACAGAAAGAAATCGATCAGGGTCACATGCCCGACTTTCTTCCTGAAACTGAACATATCCGAACAGGATCCTGGACGATTGCACCCCTGCCGGAGGATCTGAAAGACCGGCGGGTTGAAATCACCGGACCTGTCGACCGCAAGATGATCATCAACGCGTTAAACTCCGGAGCGAAAGTGTTTATGGCCGACTTTGAAGATGCCAATTCTCCCACCTGGGAAAATTGTATCGAAGGCCAAATCAATCTCCGGGACGCCGTCAACGGAACAATTCGATTTGAAAACCCCGACGGCAAAGTTTATGAGCTGAACGATGAAACAGCAACGCTGATTGTCCGACCCCGCGGATGGCATCTGGAAGAGAAGCATGTGCTACTCGATGGCAAACCTGTTTCAGCCAGTATTTTCGACTTTGCCCTGTATTTCTATCACAATGCACGCAACCTGATGGAAAAAGGAAGCGGTCCTTATTTTTACCTTCCGAAAATGGAAAGCCACCTGGAAGCGAGACTGTGGAACAACATTTTCGTCTTTGCCCAGGAGGAACTGGGAATTCCACAGGGGACAATCAAGGCGACTGTGTTAATCGAAACCATTCTAGCCGCCTTTGAAATGGATGAAATCCTTTATGAACTGCGTGAACATTCCGCCGGATTGAATTGCGGAAGATGGGACTACATTTTCAGTTATCTTAAGAAATTTCGGAATCATCCGGAAATTATTTTGCCGGACCGTTCTCAGGTCACTATGACCACACCGTTTATGAGAGCCTATTCCCTGCTCGCCATCAAAACCTGTCACCGTCGTAACGCCCCGGCGATCGGAGGAATGGCAGCCCAGATCCCGGTTAAAAACGATCCGAAGGCCAATGAAGAGGCATTCGAAAAGGTTCGCGCCGACAAGCTGCGTGAAGCACGTGACGGCCACGATGGCACATGGGTAGCGCATCCTGCACTGGTACCGGTGGCAATGGAGGTCTTCAACGAGATCATGCCTGAACCCAACCAGATTGATAAAAAGCGGGATGATGTCAACGTAACCGCAGAGGACCTGCTGGAAATCCCGCAGGGAACCATCACCGAAGAAGGGCTCCGAACCAACATCAGCGTGGGGATTCAATACATCGAATCCTGGCTGCGGGGCCGAGGCGCTGTTCCCATCAACAACCTGATGGAAGATGCGGCCACCGCTGAAATCTCAAGGGCCCAGATCTGGCAGTGGATTCGCCATCCCAAAGGCGTCCTTGAGGACGGACGCAAAGTTACCTTTGAACTGTTTGAGCAGCTGAAAGATGAGGAATTGAACAAGCTCAAGCAAACCATCGGCGAAGCCCATTACAACGCAGGCAAATTTGAAGAAGCAGCCCGGCTGTTTACCGAACTGACCAGACAGGATGAATTTGAAGAGTTCCTCACCATCCCCGGTTATCAACACCTTATTTAAATAAACTTTATTAAAAATTAAAAGGAGTGGAGCAAGTATGTCCAAACAGGAAGAGATCAGGAAGATTGAAGAGATGTGGGCGGATGAGAGCCGCTGGAAAGGAATCAAGAGACCTTATACCGCGGAAGAGGTTTACCGCCTGAGAGGTTCCATCCAGATCGAACATACGCTGGCCCGTATGGGAGCAGAGCGTCTGTGGAAGCTGATTAACACCGAGGATTATGTCAATGCACTGGGTGCCCTCACCGGTAACCAGGCTGTCCAGCAAGTAAAAGCCGGATTAAAAGCAATTTATCTGAGCGGATGGCAGGTAGCTGCCGATGCAAACCTTGCCGGACATATGTATCCGGACCAGAGCCTCTACCCGGCCAACAGTGTGCCGCACGTGGTAAAGCGGATTAATCAGGCTCTGCAACGTGCCGATCAGATTCACCACATGGAAGGGAACAACGATACTTACTGGTTCGCTCCTATCGTAGCGGACGCAGAAGCCGGATTCGGCGGACAACTGAACGTGTTCGAGCTGATGAAAGCGATGATTGAAGCAGGAGCGGCCGGTGTTCACTTCGAAGACCAGTTGTCTTCCGAGAAAAAATGCGGACACCTGGGTGGCAAAGTATTGCTTCCGACACAGACTGCCGTGAAGAATCTGGTTTCTGCCCGTCTGGCAGCTGATGTGATGGGTGTACCGACGGTTCTGATCGCCAGAACGGATGCCAATGCCGCCAACCTGATTACCAGTGATGTGGATCCGTATGATCACGAGTTCATTACCGGTGAACGCACGGCGGAAGGATTCTACCGTACCAGAGCAGGACTGGATCAGGCAATAGCAAGAGGTCTGGCCTATGCCCCTTATGCTGATATGATCTGGTGTGAAACCTCAGAACCCAATCTGGAAGAGGCACAGCGTTTTGCCGATGCCATTCATGAGAAATATCCGGGTAAATTACTTGCTTACAACTGTTCCCCGTCCTTCAACTGGAAGAAGAAGCTCAGCGATCACGAAATCGCCACATTCCAGCAGGAACTGGGTAAAATGGGTTACAAGTTTCAATTCGTTACCCTCGCCGGATTCCATGCCCTTAACCACAGCATGTTCGAACTGGCTTACGACTATAAAGACAATGGCATGGCGGCTTATTCGAAGCTGCAACAGGCTGAATTTGAAAGCGAGAAGAAAGGTTACACCGCAACTCGCCATCAGCGTGAAGTGGGTACCGGCTATTTTGACGAAGTATCCCAGGTTGTTTCAGGCGGAACCTCATCCACAACCGCATTAAAAGGTTCCACCGAAGAAGAACAGTTCGCTTAAACCGAATTTTTGAAGATGAAAGTCTGAAATCGAAACTGGTTCCGTCTGCTGACCGTTTTGTTAACCATAAATCATCTGGAAGGAGGGAGAATAAAAATGAGAGACTGCTGCAGATGCAACGGAAACGGTGATGTTATCTGTCCCTCCTGTCACGGGAAAGGACATCACCGGGGTGAACCGTGCATAAGCTGTCAGGGAGAAGGTTCTGTTCAATGTATGAATTGCAGCGGAACCGGTTCGGTTGAGGATTATTATGCTTAAAAAGGTCAAAAAGGTCTTTTCTACCTGAGTACTCATACTCCTTTTCTTACCCCGGTTTGTAACATGTAGCCGGGGTTTTTTTTATAAAAAAAAGAAACGTTTGGGAAAGGGTATGAAACAGATTGAAACCGGGTCTTCATCGGTCGGAGGTTGCATTGAAATAACCAGCATTTTCCACTATAATAAGAAACCGATTAACACACATAATAAGAAAAACCGCAGGTGCCTGATGCACCCGCGGCCCGTACAATAGACGTACCCCCCAGGGGGGTCGGCTCATACATGACAGGCATGAAATAGATCACCCGTCACACTGGCTCAAGGGTGATCTATTTCTGTTTATCCTGTGACAGCAAAGCCACAAGCATGGCAAAAGCAACCATCAGAGACAGCGCTTCATATACTGTCACGGCCTCACCCCCTTTCTCGAGGGGATGAGCCGACCACCCCTGAGCGAGCCGGTTCTATTGTACTTATTTATTAGTTTGGCGGGGATTCCCCTTTTTTAACCGGTCAGGATTAACACGGAGCAGGTGTTACATATCAGGGTACGAACGGGCCGTTTTATTTTTTGCTTTGCTGATCAGGACTGATGTAGAATAAGAATAAGCACTTTTGAAAAAGGGAGGTTTCATCCGGATGGATTTGCTCAATAACAATAAAGGGAAAAAGGGCGGCGGCTTTAATATTGTCAGTACCAAAAAGGATCACAGCAGCTTTGGGTCCGGGGTGATCGATCTCAACAATGTAGCTCCTGTTATTATTGAAGGGGACGAAGCATATATCGACATGGGGGCGATGCATGCACGAAGCAAGGTGGAGCGCGGGATCAAATTCACCACCAACAAAGATGAGGTACCCGACGGAAAACGGGTCTGGATCGTATGGGTGGCGACGGACCATAATGAAAAAGGCCCTTATTATGCCGGGGTTACCGCCTGTGAAATGCTGATTGACCGGGAAGCCCGAAAAGGGTACAAAATTCTCGCTGAGCACGTGAACAACATGGATTATGCCATGAAACGCCGGATCATTCTCGATGGTTTGAATGAGACGGAAAAAAAGGCACTGGCCACATTTCTTCAGGAACATAAGCCGCACATGTGGGAAAATTCCAGTGATGAATTGAAAGAAGCACTTAAGGTCGGTTGACGGCAATCAGATCCCACTTATTATCATGTCAATTAATGGAATAAAATGGGGATCGCAGGATATAATTGTGTCCTTCTTGTGAACTTTTTGCGAAAATCGTTGTGGGAAATCCCCCACTCAAGTAAACTGTTACTGTAAGACACAACTTTTGCTAGGACGGGCAGACAGGGTAAGAAACTTTTTCTTACCCTGTTTGTCTTTTTTAATTTTTTTAGGAAATGACAGGGGACGTGTGATCGAATACTTGTCATAATTTCTAAATTGTGACACATAAGCAGAATTCTGTTTCCGCTGTCCTAAATCTGACCTCCGGCTTCCGACCTCTGACCTCCGTCTGTTACATCCATACTCACGGGTATGTCTGTAACAAAGATGCACACCAGTGCCACCTCAACATAAACTTTCCATTATAGACGGAGCGGGCGGGGAGCAAACTATGAACAGCTTGAACATGAGGTGAAACCCAAATGGACCAACATGATTTATTTGCCCGTCACGGTGGTGTTCATTTCACCAACCACGCCTCCCCGGATGAGATCAACCTTTTTATCAGCCGGTTACCAGCCGGTAAACGGGAGAGCCTTTTTGAAGTTCTGAGTGAATTGAATAAAGAGGGCCTGATTACCATTTACAACGATCACGTCTGGACAGATGGTGAAGGAAAACTGGGCGGCAGTGATGAATGTTAGGATCTGTGCCCTCTCCAAAATCAGGTTTTACGGAATCCACCAGTCTTTCATACGATCCCAGAATGATCCGGGATTATCGGGAGATGTGGTGGGTTCTTCTTTTTGCGGATCCGATTGTGGCAGGTGAATATCACAGTACGCCGACGGCTCCGTTCCGGAGATGAAATACATCAGTTTCGGTTTCGGGCAATCTTCAGTAGCCAGTTTGCCGCTTTCCGGATCCACATAGACGGCGGAAACCCCATCCGGTACTGAGAACAGTGCCGGCGGTGTTTCCGTCAGTGCCTGTTCCATAAACTCAGCCCAGATCGGAGCGGCCAGCGTGGCATCCTCCACAGGATTGAGTTTCTTTCCTTCATCATATCCCACCCAGACGGTCGCCACCAGGTGCGGCGTAAAACCGGACATCCAGGCGTCATAATCGGTGGTTCCCGTTTTGGCAGCCGCCGGACGCTCCAACAGATGACGGACCCGATGCCCGGTTCCGCCCGGTTCAAAAATCCCCTGCATCATCTGATTCAGGACAAATACAGGCGCTTTCTCTGCAACCCGCGAAAATACCGACTCCTCTTCTGCCAGTACATTTCCCCGGCGATCCACGATTTTCGTAATCGCAACCGGTTCCACTTTTTCTCCCAGATTGGCCAGTGTCGTGTAGGCTCTAGCCATTTCATAAGGTGATACGGAGAAAGTCCCCAGAGCGAGAGAGGGAACCGGCTGCATCTCGCTCTGTATGCCCAGGCGCCTGGCTGTTTCCAGCAGTTTCTCTTCCCCCAGAAACATATGGGTTTTCACGGCATATATATTGTCGGAGCGGGCAATGGCTTCCGATAATGTAATAAAATCATGAGGGTATTGATTCCCAAAGTTGTGAGGGACATAGGTTTTCTCATCGTTCGGTCCGTAAGTAAACACAGTCGGTTCACTTTTCATTTCCGTCAGCGGGGAAAACCCATTTTCCACTGCTGCCAGATACAGAAACGGTTTAAATGAAGAACCCGGCTGCCGCCTGGCGAAGACCCGGTTATACTGGCTTTCCTGATAATCCCGCCCGCCAACCATGGCTTTGATATGACCGGTACGAGGGTCCACCGCGATCAGGGCTGCCTGCAGGTTGCGGTTATCCGGCAGATATTTATCCACGACTTCTTCCGCTTTTTTCTGCATGTCTGCATCCAGCGTCGTATAGATTTTCAGCCCGCCGTGTGTAATCAGGTCACGGTCGATGCCGTATTTTTCTTCGGCCAGATAGATAATATAGTCCCGAAAATACGGGGCGGTCACTTCCGGTTCCGCTTCTCTGGCCGGTTTCAATTCAATCGGTTGATTCAGGGCTGCCGTCATATCACTTTCCGTAATATATCCTTCACGCACCATGGCTTCCAGAACGATTTTCTGCCTCTGTTTGGCCGCGTCGAAATTGAGAAAAGGGGAATAATATTTGGGACCTTTTGGGATTCCGGCCAACAGTGATGCTTCTGCCAGATTGAGTTCGGAAACATCTTTATCAAAATAAGTCTTTGCTGCTGCCTGGGCCCCGTACGCGGCATGTCCGTAATAAATTTCATTCAGGTACTTCTCCAGGATCTGGTCTTTGGAATAATGCATTTCCAGCTGAACAGTCAACAGGGCTTCTTTGACCTTCCGTTCCCAGGTTTTTTCCAGGGTCAGATAAAGGTTACGTGCCAGCTGCTGGGTAATGGTACTGGCCCCCTGTACCAGGTCCATGTGTTTCAAGTCCACATACACAGCACGGGCGATTCGCCTGAAATCAAATCCAAAATGGGAATAAAAACGTCGATCTTCAATGGCGATTGTCGCCTGGATCAGTTCTTCCGGGATGTTATCGAGCGGGACGTAGATCCGGTTTTCTCCCTTATATAAGGTATCAATCACCTGTTGATCTGCGTCGTAGATTGTGGTCGTTTCCATGACCTCCGCAACCGGAAGAGGCTGTGAACGCAGATATAACAGAAAGGCCGCCAGAAATACGATAACCAGGGCAGTCAGCACAAAAAAGGTGGCGGTCAATCGTTTGAACCATTTCCACCAGCGAATCAATCCGGTCTCTCTCATCACTTCCATCAGCATCGTTCCCCTTTTTATCACCAGCTTCTTATCAGCCAGTATGGGAAAATATAACGGTTTTTATACCGGACTCGTAGTAGTTGCGAGATAACACATTCGTTTAAGAAAATTTCTATTCTTCAGGTTGATTTTTTTAACATAGTGTAATAAAATAACTATCAAAATTTAAATACAAGTAAACTGATAGGAATTATAGTAATTAGATTTAATATTGATTTATAAAAAGGGGGGGGGAGTTGGCAAATTGCATCTGGATGAAACAATGATTCAGGTTAATCAGCTGAATAAAAGTTTTACAAATAGCGGCTATTCGGAACAAATCTTAAAGGATATTTCTTTTAATATGACAAGGGGAGAAATTATATCGATCCTTGGCAAAAGCGGATGTGGGAAAAGTACACTTTTAAAAATACTGTGCGGTTTTGAAAAGCCGGATAGCGGCACCGTTATATTAAATGGAGATGTTGTAGAGCGCCCCAGTCGCCAATGTGTCATGTTATTCCAGAATTATGGACTGATGCCCTGGCGTTCCGTCCTCAAAAATGTGGAACTGGGATTGGAGGATACCGGAATCCCTCCTGAAAGACGCCGGGAAAAAGCGATTCATTACTTAAATTTAGTAGGTCTCGATGATAAACTGGATCTTTTTCCACATCAGTTGTCCGGGGGCATGCAACAGCGGGTGGCGATTGCACGGGCGCTGGTCATGCAACCGGAAGTTATTTTGATGGATGAACCATTTGCTGCTCTGGATACATTTACTCGTTACCATTTACAAAATGAGGTATTGCGTCTTCAGCAAAAAGAGAAAACCACCATTGTCCTGGTCACCCATGATATTGATGAAGCGATATATTTGTCTGACCGGGTACTGATCATGCATGCCAATCCAGGTCGTATTCACCGGGAACTAAATATTGATCTCTCGAAACCAAGAGATCGCAGTCATGAAGATTTTCAGCGTTACCGGAAAATTATTTTTGAAGAATTTCATTTAAATCAACCGAAACCATCAATCGAATACAACATTTAGTATCGAAGAATCGAAACAAAAATGGGAGAGTTGAAACAATGAGTACAAAAATTAAAAAGTTGACCTTACCTTTCTTAATCACAACACTGTTTTTTACCCTTGTTGCCTGTGGAACGGGGGAAAGCGTATCAAACAGTGAAAAAGTCACGGTTAAAATCGGTTACTTACCGATCACTCATGCGGTCCCGCTCTACCTGGAAAAAGAGCTGGCCGCGCAAGAAAGTTTTAAAAATTTCAATCTTGAACTCGTCAAATTCGGTTCCTGGCCGGATCTAATGGACGCATTGAATAGCGGCCGGATCGATGGTGCTTCCGTGCTGGTTATTCTGGCGATGAAAGCCTATGAACAGGGAGTTGATCTCAAAGCGGTCGCATTAGGTCACAAAGAAGGGAATGTCCTGGTTGTTGCCAATGATGTGAACACCGTACAGGATTTAAAGGGAACCACCTTTGCCATCCCTCACAAATTTTCCACGCATAACATCCTCCTCTACAAGATGTTGAAGCAGGGAGGCCTGGATTACAATGATGTGAACGTTGTTGAACTTCCGCCAGCGGAAATGCCATCAGCCCTTTCACAGGGGCGTATTTCCGGGTATGTTGTTGCGGAACCCTTCGGTGCCCAATCCGTGGTGATGGGAATTGGAAAAGTGTTGTACCAGGACGATGAAATCTGGAGAGATTCGGTGGATTGTGCACTCGTTCTCAGAACGGAATTTATTGAAAACCATCGGATCGCCACTGAAGAATTGGTGGATAAATATATCGAAGCAGGTCATAAGGCGGAATTAAAGAATGAATTTGCCCGGAAGGCTTCGGCAAAGTACATGAACGTCGATGAAGAAGTGCTGGATTTGTCACTCAAATGGATCTCATACGATGATTTGAGATTGGATAAGCGCCCCTATGATAAATTGCGGGAGGCTCTTATTGAAATGGGGTTGTCGGAAAATCCCCCACCCTATGAAGCGTTTGTCGATCATTCTTTCATAGATGGGGTGAGATGAAATGGTGAGAGGATTCAAAAACGTCTCGGGTGTGATTACCGGTTTTACGATATTAATAGCCATATGGCAGATGATTGTCGTTTTCGGGGATTACGAGAAGGCTCTTCTGCCTTCCCCTTTAAAAGTTGTGGAGGGCATTATGACGTTGATCACCGACGGTACCCTGTTCACGCATCTTAAAGTGAGCATGACGCGATTTTTTATCGGATATGTTACGGCCGTGACATCGGCTGTTGTGCTCGGGTTAATTTTAGGGCGGGTCAACCGATTGTGGAACATTGTTGACCCGATTGTCCAGGTGATAAGACCGGTTTCTCCGATTGCATGGTCCCCCTTTATTGTATTGTGGTTTGGGATTGGGGATGTGCCGGCCATCGTCATTATATTTATTGCGGCATTTTTCCCGGTATTGCTTTCGACGGTTTCAGCTGTCAATAAAGTGAATCCGACTTATCTGAAAGTGGCTCAAAATTTCGAAATGAAACCGGTCCATGTCATGAGAAAAGTTATTTTCCCGGCCGCTTTTCCCTATATCGCCAACGGTCTTCATATAGCACTGGGAACAGCCTGGATTTTTCTTGTTTCCGGAGAAATGGTCGGAGCACAATCCGGACTCGGGTATCTGATTATTGATGCACGAAATTTATTAAGAATGGATCTGGTTTTGGCCGGAATCATCTTCATCGGCATTTCCGGATTGTTGCTGGATAAAGCGATCAAATTATTTGAAAAATGGATTGAAAAACAATGGGGGATTCAACTTGATCCATAAAACCCGTTTCCATTTCACCCTATATCAACGACCGCCATATCATCTACATTTTTTTGACAGTGTGGGCAGTAATAGGCGATTTCGATTTCGTGCTGACAGGCTTCATGCACCATTTTTTTATAACATTTCTTTAAATGGTGCCTGCCCCAGAGAATAATGGCGTGAAACACATCTTCGAGATCTTTCCCGCTTTCTGTCAGTTCGTATTTGTATCTCGGCGGGTGGTCTGAGTATAAACAGGATGTAATAATTCCGTTTTCCTCCAGATATTTCAAACGATCGGATAACAGGTTGGAGGAGAGTCCGTCCAGAGATTTTTTTATTTCATTAAATGTTGTATGGCCGGTCAGAATTTCATGAATAATCAACAGCGTCCAGCGATCCCCGATAATATTAAGGGTCTGGGCGATATTACAGGGGAATGGGTAGCGTTCTTTCATAAAGAAACCTCCATTTCGTTTTTTCACACGTGCTATTGTAACATAACAATAAGGTTGAATTTTTATACTTAGTATAATAAAATTACTAATGACTTAAATCCGATTAAAACTATCGGAATAACAGAGAATGGATTAAATTTTAGTAAGGAGAGATGGAATGATGGGACTTTATCTTGTTGAATCAGTTTTAAACCAGAAGGTGAACACCAGGGCAGATTTTGAAAAAAAGGTTTCCGATATTAAGGAAGGGCTTAACAAAAAAGGCGCTGACCTTATCGAAGTACAGGTATCGAGAGACTTTACACGCGCTTTTTTCATTATTGAGAGCGGACAACGGGATGACGTCAATGAAAGCTTGAGGGAGCTCGAAATCCCGGTAACCCTGATTAAACCCGTTCGACTTGTCGGAAAAGACCTTGAAGAAGTCAAAAAACAGGCGGATATCGTCAATTACCTGGTCGAGTGGAATTTACCGGAAAACCTGACGATGGATCAATACCTGGAGCGGAAAAAGAAAAATTCCGTGCACTATGCTGAGGTACCTGAGGTGTCTTTCTCGAGAACCTATGTCTGCGAAGACATGACGAAATGCCTGTGTTTCTACGATGCACCGGATGAATCGGCTGTAAAAAGGGCACGGGAAGCCGTCAAAGCGCCTGTTGATACGATTATAGAGATCGCGTCTGACAGTGATGAAAAGTAAACGGGTCAATCTGAAAAAGAATTTTTAAAGAAAGAAGTGGGGAACATGGTAATGGCGGAATCGGGTGAAACGAATAATGTTGAAACATTAATCCAAAATAAGTTAAAGCCTCTGGTCCGGAAAGTGGATTCAGAAGCCTATTATGCCCGTGAATATTTAACATCACTTGGCCGATCCGGTCTCCTTCGGTCACAGGATTTACCTCAGCATGAAGTCCTGAGTCGTGAACTGCGTTTAGTCGAAGAAACCGCCAAAACGTGTATGACCACCGCTTTTTGCTTGTGGTGTCATCTGGCCGCTTTAACTTACTTGAGGAATAGTGACAACCCTTTTTTAAAGAAAGAGATTCTGCCACTTCTTGAAAGTGGAAAACAACTTGGTGGCACGGGTTTGTCCAATCCCATGAAGTTTTATGCAGGGCTTGACAGCCTCTATTTGAAAGCCCGGAAAACAGCGGGCGGGTATAAGATTTCAGGTCGATTGCCATCGGTATCCAATTTGGCCTCCGGTCATGGATTCGGAGTCATTGCTTCCGTCAATGACCATCGTCAAATCATGGCCTTTGTTCCCTGTGATGTCAGTGGCTTAAGGTTAAAAAAGAAAACCGAATATCTCGGTGTTAATGGAAGTGCCACGTTTGCCTGTGAATTTCAGGATGTCTATCTCTCAAATGACTGGATCATCTCAGAAAATGCAGCCGATTTTGTAAAGAAAATCCGTTCTTATTTTGTTCTGTATCAAATCCCCCTGGGGCTTGGTGTTATGGATGCCGCCATCCAATCAATGATTAAAGTCAGGAACAAACAGGCCGGTTGTAATCAATATCTGGATATCCAGCCTCATTTGTTGAATCGGGATCTGGTGCGCCAGCATGACAACACCTACCGCCTTGCCCGGCAGCCGGGAATAGAAAGGCAGTGGCGAGATCTGTTAAAAATTCGCCTCGATGTTGCTTATCTGACCATCAAGGCGGCTCATGGCAACATGCTCCATCATGGAGCGGCAGGCTATTTAAAGGATAGCGAACCGTGCAGGAGGTTGAGGGAAGCTTATTTCTTTTTAAATTTGACACCCACTGTCAAACATCTGGAAAAATTACTGGCATCATCGCTTTAATCGGGATATCAAAACGGGGAGACCGCTGTACCCGCACGCTTAATTTGGCTTTGTGAGAAATCCTCCTTTTTATGAAAAATTGACAGTCATTTGTCACAAAATAGTCTTGACCCCATCCCCCTGTTTGGGTGAAAATAGAAAGTGGACCTTTAACGAAAGTTTATACTTAAGACATTGTGATCATGCACATACAACCCTCGCAAGAGAAAGGAGGATTCTCCATGACAGAGGCGCAGCATCCTGAACATCGTGAAAATAAGCAGGTGGATTATATTGAGCCGATCGAAGCCGGAAAAGCGTTCGGCGTTTCTTTCGGATTCTTCCTGTTGATTACCGTATTGTTTACCGTTGTTGAAGTTCTGGCGCGGTAACGTGTTGACGGGATAACCATTGTGCTACTTGGGATATACGTAGATGGAAGGACCTTACGGAAGTAGGGTTCTTTTTTTGCTTTAAAGTATTCAAAAACAGGCTTTTTTTAAACGGGTCAGGTTCCGGTTTTCCCCTTGCAGTGGGGCATTAAATACGTATAGAATATGGAGAGCAAAAGTCTTTAATCTCGGAAAGAACGGATTTGTGGTGGTGAAGCATGGACGTTCAGGTAAAACTCGAAACCCGAATCAATCAGGAAGGTACCAAACAGGTTCTCAACCAGACCTGCCGCGGGGAGTGGACAGAAAAAGGAAATACCGGATACCTTAAATATCAGGAACCGGAAGAAAACATGGGCAACACCACCACTATGATGAAAATAGAACCAGACAAAATCACCCTGATTCGCCGCGGGGATGTCACCATGCGGCATGAATACGAGAAGGGCCGCCGGACAAGAGGGACCTACCGCAGCCCGTACGGGACTATGCTGATGGAAACCGATACCCGTGAATTGCGGGTGAAAAAGCGACGATCCTCGCCGAACCCGGAAACATCAAGCCTGCTTGCGGCGTGGGAATGGGATTATGAATTATTTCTCGATGATAATCGAGTCGGCGCCTATACCATGAAAGTGGAACTAAAGGAGGTCACCTGAATGAATGCTGTTGAGCAAATCCAGGAAACGGTGAAAAAGGAAATCATCCGGTCCGTTCTGGCAGCCGGACTGGCAAAGGAAGAGGAAATCCCGGAGTTTGTACTTGAAGTCCCCAAAGAAAAGTCACACGGCGATTATGCCACCAATATCGCGATGCAGCTGGCCCGGGTTGCCCGCAAAGCCCCGCGCCAGATTGCGGAAGATATCGTCGGCCAGTTTGACCGGGAAAAAGCATCCGTTGAGCGGATCGAAGTCGCCGGTCCCGGTTTTATTAACTTTTTTATGAAGAAAGATTATCTGACTGATGTGATCCGTCAAGTACTGGATGCCGGGGAACGCTACGGCAGAACGGACACTGGAAAGGGTAAAAAAATACAGGTGGAGTTCGTCAGTGCCAATCCGACGGGAAGTCTGCACCTGGGGCATGCCCGGGGAGCCGCGGTTGGCGATACGCTGTGTAATATCCTGGATTGTGCCGGCTATGACGTTACCCGGGAATATTACATTAATGATGCCGGCAATCAGATCAACAATCTGGCGTATTCTCTGGAGGCCCGTTATCGCCAGGCTCTCGGCGAGGATGCGGAGATGCCGGAGGACGGCTACTACGGCCAGGACATTATCGATATGGCTAAAGAGCTGGCGGAGAAAGAAGGCGATCGTTACCTGCAGATGGATGAACAGGAGCGTTTTCAATTTTTCCGTCGCTACGGGCTCGACAAAGAACTGGACAAGATCAAGCAGGACCTTCAGGATTTCGGTGTTGAGTTTGATGTCTGGTTCAGTGAAACCTCCCTCTATGAAAAAGGGGACGTGGAGAAGATTGTAGAACACCTCCGTGAACGCGGGTTTGTCTATGAAAAGGACGGCGCCGTCTGGTTCAAATCAACCGAGTTTGGCGATGACAAGGATCGGGTGCTGGTCAAGCAGGATGGCAGCTATACCTATCTGACCCCGGATATTGCCTATCACAAAAACAAGTTTGAACGGGGATTTGATCAGGTTATCAACATCTGGGGCGCGGACCATCACGGGTATATTCCGCGTATGAAAGCAGCCATTCAGGCCCTCGGCTATGAGCCGGATCAGCTTGAAGTAATCATCAATCAGATGGTCAATCTGATTCAGGGCGGCGAAATCGTGAAGATGTCGAAACGGACGGGGAAAGCGGTCACCATCCGGGAATTGATGGAAGAGGTGGGTACCGATGCGGTACGTTATTTCTTCGTCATGCGCAGCCCGGACTCCCATCTCGATTTTGACATGGACCTGGCCGTTTCCCAGTCCAATGACAATCCGGTTTATTATGTGCAGTATGCGCATGCCCGTATTTGCAGCATTCTGCGCCAGGCGGAAGAAGAAAATGTCAGCTTTGACGTGGGCCAAGCGGATTTCAGCAAACTTCAATCGGAAAAAGAGCTGGATCTGTTGACGAAAATGGGTGAGTTCCCGCAGGAAGTGGCGGCCTCCGCCGAGCAGATGGCGGTTCATCGGGTGGTCCGCTATGTCCATGAACTGGCCTCCCTGTTCCACAGTTTTTACAATGCGGAACGGGTGTTGACCGATGACCCGGAACTGACGCGGGCTCGCCTCGGACTGGTGAAGGCGGTGCAGGTGGTGTTGCAGAACGGTCTGAAAATGATTGGAGTCAGTGCACCGGAACGGATGTAGGAACCCATCGTGGACGATGGATTTGGGGAAATTAAGTTGAATATTGGAAATGACAAAAGAGGCGGATAATGAAACCGCCTCTTTTTACATGATGCAATGTTACTGCTTCTCAATCTGAGAAAGAACTTTCTGTCCATTTTCATTTTCTTGATAAGTAACGGTAACCTGGTCGTTTTCCTGCAGTTCTTCCAGGTCGGCTTTCAGTTCATCCGGTACCTGGAAAGCAACCGGTCCTTCTTCGGTCTCAATTTCAATGGTGTGATTGTCAGCCAGACCGACATAAGTACCGGAAACCTGCAGTGCTTCTGTTTCTCCTTCTTCACTTCCTGCTGTTTCTTCATTGCCTTCGGTGTTTTCATCTGTCTCTTCATCCACCTGACCCTGCTCCTGGTCCTCCGGTGCCGGATCATTCGTGGTGTCATCTGCACCACAGGCAGCCAGCGCCAGAATCAGGAAAGGCACAACCAGCAGACGAAGTGTCTTTTTAAAAGTTTCTCTCATCTCCTAAAAACCCCCTTTAAATGATGTTCATTAATATATACGACGCGAGGATGTATTTTGGGTGCAATTTTTTTAACAGAAATTTATGGAATTTAATGATTAAAGAAAAAAAGCAAAATGGTCGATATAGTTACTAAATTATACATATACCAGGGGGATAGCATGAAATGAAATTAAAACAGCGTCATTTTCTCCACACACGGGAGTTTGAAATTCATGACAAAGGCGTCAGTATCAAAGAAAAGTTTCCGGGGAATACTTCGAAGTTGATGTACCTTTTGATGAGATCGGGAATAAAAAAATAGTCAGCCGTGTCATCCGCAAAGGATGGTTGATGGCTGCAAGTATCACACTGGTATTATTTCTTTTTTCTTTAATCTTTGCGGTTTCGGGGCGGGATATCGATACATTCAGCGTCGTGGTGTGGGGGATAATTTCTGCCATTTTGTTTGGTATCTACTGGGGAAAAAGTCCTCATCTCATGATTATCAGAGGAGGGCAGAATCGTATCGTACTGTTTCGAAAAAGTCCCTCAGAAGGAGAAGTTGACCAATTTGTAGAAAATATTTTGGAAGCCAGAAAACAGTATTTAAGGAAAAAGCAGGCCAAAATTGATCCAGACCTCCCGGCAGAAGATCAGTTATATCATTTGAAATATTTACTTGATCAGGAAATTATTACAGAAGACGAATACCAATCGCTCATTGTTAAAAGGTGAGAGTGAGTCAGGTACCGTCGGATTTAACCCTGAGCAAGAATCGACAAAATTTTAATTATGAAAAAAGTAAATATCAAGAAGGTGAGGAGACCGTATGGAAACACAGGAATTGTACCGCCCGACACTGCGGGAAAAAGGGGTACAGAAGACACAGAGTTACGAAATCGGTTATCTGGTGTATGTGGCCTTTTTCGGAGGCATTATCGCAATAACGGTACTGGGAGCCCGTAACGCCAGGTGGCTGGGAGTCAACAAAAGCTGGATCAATGCCCTGATCACAGCAGGGGTTATTTTGCTCGCAGCCAAATTCATTGCGGTATCAGCCTTGTTGGGGCTGGATCTGGGAAGGGATATCAACCAGTATATTAAACTGGGTTCCCGGGGGGCTGCAATCTTTCTGTTTTTAGCCTACTACTATTTAATGAAGTACAAATACAAAGAATTTCTTGCCATGGGTGGAGAGGTGAACTCCCTCAAGGGTGACGGTATCTTCTGGGTGGCTATAGCTATTTTTGTTGAAGTTATATTACTTTCTCTGGCGGGGGCGGTGAGTCACGTATGGAGCAATCTGTAGCAGCTAAAACGAAACAAATTATTTATCATTATCTGGAAATCGGTCGTTTTGAAACGGCCCTGGATTATATCAAGCAGGCGCTGGAAAACAGTCCCGATGACCCGGAATTATATTATTATATGGGGTATGTCTTTTATCGTCAGGACAGGAATGAAGAAGCGGTTGAGGTTTTACATCAGGCACTTTCTTATGGGGATGAGTATCAGGAAGAGATTTATTTGCTCCTGGCCAGCATCTGTATTGATGCCGACCAATGGGTCGAGGCGGAAGAGAACCTGTTGAAGGTGCTGGAGTTGAATCCTAATAACGCAGAAGCCCATGCCCATTATGCCTATCTGATGAAGAAAACCGGCCATAAAGAGAAAGCGGAACGGCTGATACAGGAAGCCCATCGCCTGGACCCGGATGATGAACAGGTCCTTCGTTATGCTCATCTGATGAAACTGGGTGACAAAGATAAAGAGGAGCAGTTTTTCCTTCTGGAACGTTTCATTGAGCAGGCAGATAATCAGGTTTCGGTTCATTTGCAACTGGGCCTTCATGAGCTGTTTCGGGAGCGGCACGGACAAGCCCTTAAACATTTTAAGGAAGCGTATCTTCTCGATCCGACCAATCAATTTCTGGCAGAGGTTGTCAAAGAGCTTGAACAGGATACACACTTTCTCTATGCGCCGTTAAGGTGGGTGAACAAGATTGGTGGCCCAGCCGTGTTGTGGATCATCGCCATTGCCATTAGCCTGGCAGGGCAACTGCTGGGTCTGGATAAATTTGTAGCGGTATTTATCGGTATTTATCTGATATATGCTATATATTCATGGACGGTTCCGCTGTTACTCAAAATCTATTATAAGTTGCGAGGGTGAAACCATGGAAAAAATCAACTGGTTGAAAGACAGGCTTGAACAGAACCCCGGGGACCCCATGGGGTGGTACTGGCTCGGTCTGGAATATGCCGATGCCGGCCATACACGTGACGCGATATCCTCTTTAACGGAAGGGCTCAAATATTGTGAGGATGAAGAACTGAAATTAAAAATCATTGATGCAGTCAATCGATTGACGCAGGAACAACTGGAGCAGGAATCCCCCTCATATGACGAATCTCCCAGGCATTCAGAGGATTTAGAGGTGGAGGAAGGCCCGGACAATTCATCTGATACTTCCGATTCACCATCTGTTGTCAAACAGAGAATTGACAATGCGGCACCGCACCTGCAGGTGATTGACGGCGGAAGTGGTGCTGCAGGGAATAATCATGCGGCTGACTCTGAAGAAACGATCCGCTTTGATGACGTAGGCGGCCTGGATGAACTGAAGAAAACCATCAGCATGAAAATTATCAAACCTTTTTTTAATCAGGGGCTCTTTTCCAAATTTCGCAAAAAGTCCGGCGGGGGCGTTCTGCTGTATGGACCGCCGGGGTGCGGCAAAACTTTTATGGCACGGGCCACGGCCGGAGAGTGCCAGGCCCGCTTCATCAATGTTCACATCACTGATATTTTGGATCCCTATATGGGAGTGAGTGAACAGAATCTAAGAAGACTGTTCGAGACGGCCCGGGCTCATAAACCTTCTGTATTGTTCTTTGATGAGGTGGATGCGATCGGGTATAACCGTGCCAAATCGTCGTCTTCCGTTCGTTTTCTGATTGATCTTTTATTAAGCGAACTGGAAGGACTGGATAGCGACAATAATCAAATTCTGGTCATCGGGGCCACCAACATGCCGTGGGATGTGGATCCCGCATTGAAACGACCGGGACGCTTTGATCGCATGATTTTTGTTCCCCCTCCGGATGAAAAAGCACGTGAGGCCATTTTTCGTCTTAAGTTAAAAGGGCGTCCGGTCGGCGATATCGACTATAAGGCGCTGGCTTCCAAAACCACGTTGTTTTCCGGTGCGGATATTGAAAATGTGGTGGAAAGAGCGGCCGAAAATGTTCTTGAAGAGATTCTGGAAACGGATCAGGAAAGACCGATTGAAACCGGGGACCTGTTGCATGCATTGCAGGATGTTCAGCCCTCTACCCTGGAATGGATGAGGACCATCAAAAATTATGTTAAATATGCCAATCAGAGCGGATTGTATAATGACGTAGACACGTTTTTGCGCCGGCATAAAAAATGGCTGTAGTCAATTTTTCATCCAGTTCCCTTTATTGTAAAAGAGGCTTCCACCCAAGCCAACATCGGGCGGAAGCCATTTTTTTGAATTAGAGACATTAGAGACATGCGTTAATCCCTGCCGTAACTGACATCCTTGGTTGGATGCATGAATGGATATCCCTGCGGAGGCACGCCCTTTTCAAAATAATCACGGTTTTCATCGGTGTTAAATCCGATATCATTATAAGGATGAACCCATCGGTCTCCCGCCATGACTGCTGGATCCACTTCTTTGCTCCAGTTTTCCAGCGGAGACTGGGGAGATCGGTATTTACCATCCCCGATGACAACGCCAAATTCATTGACGAATGGATCCCGGGGACGTCCCTCGTCTTCATAACCGGGGAGAAAATCCGTGTGATAATCCTCTGTCTCGGTGGTGTGCTGTCGAGTTTCATCATCTCGATCGGAAGCCGGGTCTGTCTGCCCGATCTGTCGGGGGTCCGTAACCGGCTCATTGTACTGCGGCTTGTTTTGATTCATCCCTTTTATCACCTCACGAATACAGGGAGTAGGCATAGTTTCCCCGTCCCCTCTGTTGTTCAGCCATTAAAAATTTTTCCTGGCAAAAAACTGAATGACCATTCATTTTTTGTTCAAAACATGCTATGATGATAAGGGAGTTAAAAATGACAAATGTTCAGAGAAGGAATTTTCGAGTTGATGTAGAATTTATATCCTAACGAGCGCTCGCTCAGATTTTCCGGATGCACTTATGACAATTTTTTAATGATCATTTCGGTTTTTTGTGAAAAACAACCGATGAGGGGTGGAGAAATTGGAATTGTTGTCCTTGATCAATCTTATTGCTTTCATTGCCGTAACCGGATTCTTTGTGTACCTGATTGCCCATGTCATTTACAGCCGGTATCTGTTCATCAAACTGGGCAAATCCGCTGATCTGAAAAAGGATCTGGGCGCGAGAGTGAATGCGATCCTGACCAATGTCTTCGGTCAGAAGAAACTGCTGAAAGACAAAAAAAGCGGGATCATGCATGTCGTCATGTTTTACGGTTTTATTATCCTGCAGTTCGGTGCGATCGAACTGATCATCAAAGGGCTGGTTGAAGGATGGAAAATGCCCTTCGGCAGTGCCCACAAATACTTTAGCCTGATGCAGGAAATCACGGTGTTCCTGGTGCTTCTCGCTGTGGGATACGCGTTTTATCGCCGTTATATCGAAAAGTTGCCCCGTCTGAAAAGAGGATTCAAGGCCGGGATCGTCATCCTGTTTATCAGCACGCTGATGCTTTCCGTTATTTTGTCTCTCGGATTTGAATCTCTGTGGCTCGGACATGAGGCCAGTGCCTACACGCCGCTGTCCTCCCTGATCGTGCTCGCTTTTGGCGGCATCAGTCCGGCAGCAGCGAAGGCCCTTTTTTATGTATTCTGGTGGGCGCATCTGTTGATTCTGCTCTCCTTTGCACTGTACGTGCCGCAGTCCAAGCACGCTCACCTGATTTTTGCCCCGATCAACGTATTCTTTAAAAAACTGGATCCGCCGGGGAAATTGAGCACCATCGACTTTGAAGACGAAACCCTGGAAGAATACGGGGTGGGACGGATTGAAAATTTCCGGCAGGATCAGTTGATCGACCTGTATGCCTGTGTGGAATGCGGAAGATGTACCAATATGTGCCCGGCGTCAGGGACTGGTAAGATGCTTTCTCCGATGGACTTAATGATCAAAATGCGTGACCATCTGACGGAGAAGGGAGCAGCCATCACTTCCCGCACTCCGTGGATGCCTGCCTTCGCTTTCTCCGGGTCGAAAGCCAACCAGTTGGCCTTCCAGGCGGCTCAGGTCAAATCTGAAGGAGCGGAATCCGAAGCGGCAGCAGCCGGTGAGGGAGCTGTTCAACCGCTGGCCGAATATGATGTCAATCTGATCGGAGATGTGATCACCGAACAGGAACTCTGGGCCTGCACCACCTGCCGCAACTGTGAAGACCAGTGCCCGGTTTCCAATGAACATGTGGACTTTATCATGGATATGCGGCGTTATCTGGTCCTGACAGAAGGGAAAATGCCGGCGGAAATGGCCCGCACGTATCAGAATATCGAACGTCAGAGCAATCCGTGGGGCATTAACCGCAACGAGCGGATCAACTGGCGTGAAGGGATGGAAGACATCGTCCCCACAGTTAAAGAAACCGATGAGTTTGAATACCTGTTCTTCGTCGGTTCGATGGGATCCTATGATAACCGCAGCATCAAGGTGGCCCGTGCATTCGCAGAACTGATGCACAAAGCGGGCGTCAAATTCGCCATTCTTGGCAACGAGGAGAAAAACTCCGGAGATACAGCGCGCCGTACCGGTAATGAATTCCTATTCCAGCAACTGGCCATGGAGAATATTGAAACATTCCAGAAATACAATGTAAAGAAAATCGTCACCGCCTGCCCGCATACCTACAATACCTTCAAGCATGAATATCCGGAATTCGGGCTGGAAGCTGAAGTTTATCACCATACGGAACTGCTGTATGAGCTGGTAAAAGAAGGGCGTCTGAAGCCGACGAAAGAAGTCAAGGAACGGATTACCTATCATGACTCCTGTTATCTGGGCCGTTACAACGGGGTCTACGATCAGCCGCGCGAGATTCTCAAAGCCATTCCGGGCGTGGAACTGGTCGAAATGGAGCGCAGCCATGAAGACAGCATGTGCTGCGGTGCCGGCGGCGGCCTGATGTGGATGGAAGAGACGGAAGGAACCCGGGTCAATCTGGAGCGTACGGAACAAGCGCTTAAAGTGAATCCGACCATGATCAGCAGCGCATGTCCGTACTGCCTGACCATGATGAGTGATGGTACCAAGGCCAAAGAACGGGAAGACGATATTCAGACGATGGATATTGCCGAAGTTCTGCTAAAAGCCATATAATAAAAAGGAAAGATTTGTACGGTCATCAGCACGGGAAACCCCGGTCCCACCTTACAATCGGGAACCGGGGGTTTCAACGCAACTGGACTGAGCGAGTGTTCAGTCAGAAGAACATTTACGTTTCATTTTACTAAAAGGAGAGGATAAACTCATGGAACGTTCCGTCATCGTCAGTGCAGCGAGGACGCCCTTCGGTAAATTTGGCGGCTCGCTTCAGCACAAGAAAGCGGTAGAACTCGGGGGAATCGTGATTCGGGAAGTGCTTGAGCGCGCCGGGATCGAAGGGGAACAGATCGACGAAGTGATCATGGGAATGGTGCTTCAGGGAGGTGCCGGACAGATTCCTTCCCGACAGGCGGCACGTCTGGCTGGACTCCCCTGGGAAGTCGCCACGGAAACCATCAACAAAGTGTGTGCATCCGGCATCCGCAGTATCACGCTGGCCGACCAGATAATCCGCGCTGGAGATGTGGAAGTGATGGTGGCCGGCGGTATGGAGAGCATGAGTAACGCCCCTTATGCCCTGCCCCGGGCGAGATGGGGAATGCGCATGGGAGATGGTGATATCAAGGACCTGATGATTCATGACGGTCTTTTCTGTGCCTTCGATCAGGTTCACATGGCGGTACACGGCAGCCATGTGGCGGCCGAATACGAAATTCCCCGGGAAGAACAGGATGAATGGGCGCTCAGAAGTCACCAGCGTGCGATCCAGGCCATCGATGAGGGGAAACTGGCAAAAGAAATTGTACCGGTTGAAGGCCCGCGGAAAAAAGGATCCGATCAACCGGCCATGGTGACGACGGATGAATCACCGCGCCGTGACACCAGCCTGGAGAAGTTAGGCAAACTACCGCCGGTTTTCACCGAAGATGGAACAGTGACTGCCGGAAATGCACCCGGCGTTAACGATGGGGCCGGAGCGGTTCTGATCATGTCTGAATCCCGTGCCCAAAAAGAAGGTAAAGAGCCACTCGCCATTATTCGCGGGCATGCTGAAGTGGCGGCGGAAGCACCATATATCGCGACAACGCCGGGACTTGCTATCAACAAGTTGCTGAAAAAAACCGGTGTATCTCTGGCCGACATTGATTTGTTCGAAGTCAACGAAGCCTTTGCCGCCGTTACCCTGACCAGTGAAAAAATCGTGGGCTGGGACCGGGAAAAAGTCAATGTCAACGGCGGTGCCATCGCACTGGGGCATCCCATCGGCGCCAGCGGGGCGCGAATCCTGATGACTCTCATCTACGAACTGCGTCGCCGTGGTGGTGGACTGGGTATTGCCGCCATCTGCAGCGGAGCGGCTCAGGGGGATGCTGTTCTGGTGGAAGTACCCGCTCCATAAACTGGATAAGATCGATCCATGATTCAACGTGATAGACAGGTCCTGAGTAATCAGCGACATCTTTCATACATCAAAACAAAAACAGAGACACAAGGAGGAAAAGACAGATGAAAAAAGTCATGGTCATCGGAGCCGGACAAATGGGGAGCGGCATTGCACAGGTAGCCGCTCAGGCAGGACTGGACGTCGTGCTCCATGACATTAAGGAAGAATTTGTTCAGCGGGGACTGGGCGTGATCGAGAAAAACCTGTCCCGAAATGTGGAGAAAGGACAAATGGACGAACAGGAAAAACAGAATGTTCTCCAACGCATCACCTCATCGACCTCTCTGGAGAATGCCCGCGACATTGATATCGCCATCGAGGCCGTCACAGAGAAAATGGAGGTCAAGACCGGCATCTTCCGTGATCTGGACAAGATTGCCCCGGAGCATGCTATTCTGGCCTCTAACACGTCATCACTCCCGATTACAGAAATAGCAGCTTTTACCAACCGGCCGGACAGAGTCATCGGCATGCATTTTATGAATCCGGTGCCGGTAATGAAACTGGTGGAAGTCATCCGCGGTCTGGCCACCAGTGATGAGGTTTATCAGAAGGTGGAAGATCTGGCCAAAACCATGGGCAAGACGCCGGTTGAAGTCAACGATTTTCCTGGCTTCGTTTCCAACCGGGTGCTGATGCCGATGATTAACGAAGCCATTTATTGCGTCTATGAAGGCGTAGCCGAACCAGAAGCGGTGGATGAAGTGATGAAACTGGGCATGAATCATCCGATGGGGCCGCTCACCCTCGCCGATTTTATCGGGCTCGATACCTGCCTCTACATCATGGAAGTGCTTTATGAAGGATTCGGCGATTCCAAATATCGCCCCTGCCCGCTGCTTCGCAAATACGTGAAGGCCGGATGGCTGGGACGCAAGACCGGGCGCGGCTTTTACACCTATGAATAACAGCCTGGCGGTTTAAAAAAGGAGGAACCGGGATGAAACTAAGCTGGACAGAAGAACAGGACATGATGAGAAAAATGGTTCGTGACTTTGCTGAAAATGAAATCGCCCCGGTTGTGCCGGAAATGGAGGAAAATGAAACATTCCCGAAGGAAGTTATTAAAAAAATGGCGTCCTACGGATTGATGGGAATCCCCATTCCCGAAAAATGGGGCGGTGCCGGCGCTGACTTCACCTCATACATTATTGCCATCAATGAAATATCCAGGGTCAGTGCCACCATCGGGGTGATTCTATCTGTACACACCTCGGTCGGCACCAATCCCATTTTATATTTCGGAAATGAACAGCAGCAGAAAAAGTACCTCCCGCGACTGGCAGCCGGGGAATATCTCGGAGCCTTCGCGCTCACCGAGCCCGGTGCCGGCTCCGATTCACGGTCCCTCAGGACCACTGCGGCCAAAAAGGGAGATCACTATATTCTGAACGGCACCAAAGTCTTTATTACCAACGGTGGGGAAGCCGATACTTACATCACCTTCGCCGTCACTGATTCGTCAAAAGGGCATAAAGGAATCAGCGCCTTTATTGTCGAAAAAGACACACCGGGATTGAGTATCGGCAAGCAGGAGAAAAAAATGGGACTGCACGGTTCCAATACAGCCGAACTGATTTTTGACAATGCGGAGGTCCCCGCAGAAAACCTGCTCGGCGAAGAAGGCGAAGGGTTCAAAATCGCCATGTCCAATCTGAATGTCGGACGAATCGGCATCGGAGCCCAGGCACTCGGAATTGCCGAAGCCGCCCTGCAACATGCCCGGGATTATGCCCGCGAACGCAAACAATTCGGCAAACCGATCGGGGCCCAGCAGGGAATCGCCTTTAAACTGGCCGATATGGCGACACAGGTGGAGGCGGCCCGGCTGATGGTTTATCGGGCGGCGGATTTGATCGATCAGGGAATCCCCTGCGGCCAGGAAGCGTCCATGGCCAAAATGCTTGCTTCCGACACGGCGATGAAAGTGGCCACAGAGGCGATTCAGGTCTTCGGCGGATACGGCTATACTCGGGAATATCCGGTGGAACGCCTGTTCCGGGATGCGAAAATTACCCAGATTTATGAAGGGACCAATGAAATTCAGCGCACGGTAATTGCCAGACATCTATTGGATTAAAAAGAGGGAGAAGGAGAGGAAAAAACATGAAGTTCACACTGTCTGAAGAACACCAGATGATGCGTAAAATGGTGCGGGATTTTGCCGAGAATGAAGTGGCGCCCACTGCGGCAGAACGTGATGAGGAAGAACGCTTTGACCGAAGCATTTTTGACAAAATGGCGGAACTGGGGATGACGGGGATTCCGTGGCCGGAAGAATATGGAGGCGCCGGCTTCGATTACCTCAGTTACGTGATTGCCGTGGAAGAACTGTCTCGCGTCGATTCCTCCATCGGGGTCACGCTTTCCGCCCATATTTCGCTGGCCAGCTGGCCCATTTTCAAATTCGGTACGGAGGAACAGAAGCAGAAGTACCTGCGCCCGCTGGCGGAAGGAAGCAAAATCGGTGCATACTGCTTGACGGAACCGGGTTCCGGATCCGATGCGGCGGCGATGAAAACAACAGCCAGAGAAGACGGAGACGATTATATCCTCAACGGCAACAAGATCTTTATCACCAACGGTGGTGAAGCGGACATCTATGTAGTATTCGCCCAGACCGATGCGGAAAAGAAACACAAAGGGATCACTGCGTTTATTGTAGAGAAAGGCATGTCCGGCTTTTCCATGGGGAAAAAAGAAAAGAAACTGGGTATTCGTTCGTCCCCGACCCTGGAAGTGATTTTTGAAGACTGCCGGGTTCCGAAAGAAAACATTCTCGGGGAAGTGGGGGAAGGATTTAAAATCGCCATGATGACCCTGGACGGCGGAAGAAACGGCATTGCTGCCCAGGCACTGGGGATCGCCCAGGGAGCCTTTGAACATGCGCTCAATTACGCAAAAGAACGCCGTCAATTCGGAAAACCGATTGCCGAACAGCAGGCGATCCAGTTTAAACTGGCGGATATGGCGACCAAAATCGAATCCGCCCGTCTGTTGACGTATCAGGCAGCCTGGTTGGAAGACCAGGGACTTCCGTACGGGCAGGCTTCCGCCATGTCCAAATTGTACGCCGGTGACACCGCGATGGAAGTGACCACGGAAGCGGTCCAGATCTTCGGGGGTTACGGTTATACCCGGGAGTATCCGGTCGAGAGGTTTATGCGCGACGCCAAAATCACACAAATCTATGAAGGAACCAATGAAATTCAGCGACTTGTTATCGCACGCAATCTCTTAAAAGACTAGGTGGTGTCCAGCATGAATCAACTGGCCAGTCGCGTACTGGATGGAGAACGTCGGGCCATTGCCCGTGCCATCTCTTATGTCGAAGATGATCATCCAGAAAAAACGGAGATGTTGAAAGACCTTTATCCGCACACAGGAAAGGCGTATCTGATCGGTATCACGGGTCCTCCGGGAGCCGGGAAGAGCTCGCTGACCGATGCCTTTATCTGGCATCTCAGACAACAGGGACTTCGCATCGGTGTGGTGGCCGTTGATCCCACCAGTCCGTTTACCGGGGGCGCCCTGCTGGGAGACCGGGTGCGTATGCAAAACCACGCCCTCGATCCGGACGTTTTTATCCGCAGTATGGGAACACGGGGAAGCCTCGGCGGCCTTTCCCGCACGACCAAAGAAGCGGTCAGGATTCTGGATGCGTCCGGCACAGATGTGATCATCATTGAAACAGTTGGTGTCGGGCAATCGGAGCTCGACATCATGAACATCGCGGACAGCATCGTCCTGGTCCTCAACCCCGGCGGCGGTGATTCCGTGCAGGCCTTTAAAGCGGGGATCATGGAAATAGCCGATCTGTTTGTCATTAATAAGGCGGACCTGCCCGGCGTGGAAAAATTGTACACCGAACTGGAGCAAATGATCGATCTGGCCAGGCATGATGCCCCCTGGCGACCACCTGTTGTGAGAACGATCAGTGTTCGCCGGGAGGGGATGGAAAGCCTGTGGGAAGCATTGAACAACCACCGCCAGTACCTCGAACAGAGCGGAGAATGGGATAAAAGGAGGCGGGATCACCTGCGTCAAGAAGTGGCGGAAATCGTCGGGTACAAAATCCAGCAGCAAGTGATGCAACAACTGGAACAGGGGAAACAGTATCCGTGGATGGAACAGGTTGCTGAACGCCGCATGGACCCCTACACCGCAGCACAAAAGCTGATCGGAAAGATGATGGAAGAGTATGAGCCGAAAGAGCGGAGGTGGGACGATGACGGAAATGCGTAAATCGATTCCGTCTCTGGTGAAAGATCCGAAACTGGTGGAAAAAAGAAGAGAACAGATCATCGAAGCCGCTGTTCAACTTTTTATCTCAAAAGGATTCCACAAAACCACCACCCGGGAGATTGCCAGAGAGTCGGGTTTCAGCATCGGAACCCTGTATGAATATATTGAATCCAAGGAAGATGTCTTATATCTGGTGTGTGATGCAATCCATTCAGAGATGGAAAAAGGGATCCGCAGCAGCATCGACGCTTCGTTATCCGGAGCAGAAATGCTGAAACGGGCGATTCTGGATTATTTAAAAGTGATGGACCAGATGGATGAAAAGGTACTTCTAATTTATCAGGAAACCAAATCTTTAACCCCGGAAGCGAAGAAATACGTGCTGCAAAAAGAAGAAGAGATCACAGAAATTTTTGCCGATATACTGCGGCGCGGGATTGAAGACGGCAGTCTCAGCCTCGAGGAAAAATCCGTGAATCTGATGGCCCATAATATCATCGTGCTGGGTGAGATGTGGACATTTCGCCGCTGGGCCCTGCGCAAACATTACACGCTTGAAGAATATACGGAAATGCAGACGTCACTTTTACTTCGCGAATTACAGACCACCTGATGAGTCTGAATGAAGGAGAGGAGGATTGTCATGAGTGAGAGGGATTATGTACCTCAGCATAACGTTCGTTTTGTGACCGCATCCAGCCTGTTTGACGGACACGATGCCTCGGTGAATATCATGAGGCGCCTCCTGCAGTCTTATGGAGCTGAAGTGATTCACCTCGGCCACAACCGTTCGGTGGAAGAAGTGGTGCGGGCGGCTATTCAGGAAGATGTACAGGGAATCGCCGTCAGTTCGTATCAGGGCGGCCATATGGAATACTTCAAATACATGTACGACCTTCTGCAGGAAAAAGGTGCCGGCCATATCAAAATCTTCGGTGGCGGGGGCGGCGTGATCATCCCCAGAGAAATCAAGGAACTGGAGGATTACGGAATCTGCAAAATTTTCTCCCCGGAAGACGGGCGCCGTATGGGACTGCAGGGCATGATCCGGTCCATGATCGAGCAGTGTGATTTCCCCACCGTGCGTGAGTTGAAAGATGAAGTAGAAAAAATGAAGGAACAGGATCACCAGGCGATTGCCCGGATGATTACCCTGGCGGAACAGGTCAAACAACACGGAGAGCAAAAGGAGTGGACGGCGGCGACTGAGCAGCTTGCCACCCTTCAGCAGGAAGTCAAGACATCGAAAGGGCTGGCCCCGGTTGTCGGGATCACTGGAACCGGCGGTGCCGGGAAAAGCTCGCTGACCGATGAACTAATCCGCCGGTATCTGATTACCTATCCGGATAAAACCATCGCGGTATTGTCCGTTGACCCCACCAAACAAAAAACGGGAGGCGCCCTGCTTGGCGACCGGATTCGCATGAATTCCCTGTCTTCCCCGCGGGTTTATATGCGTAGTCTGGCTACCCGCCAGTCGGGAAGCGAATTGAGTGAAGCGATCGATGATGCCATCGCCATCGTCAGAGCGGCCGGTTTTGACCTGATTATCGTTGAAACCAGTGGCATCGGACAGGGGAATGCCGGTATCGTCAACGTTTCTGACATCGCCGTTTATGTGATGACCAGTGAATTCGGTGCACCGTCCCAGCTGGAGAAAATCGACATGATCGATATGGCTGACCTGATCGTGATCAACAAATTTGAACGAAAAGGTTCCGAAGACGCACTGCGGGATGTACGCAAACAGTACCGCCGCAGCCATAATTTGTTTGACGCAAAAGATGAAGAACTTCCGATTTACGGTACCATTGCCAGCCAGTTTAATGACCCGAGAACCAATCGTTTCTTCAAGGCGTTTATGGAAAAAGTGATCGAAAAAGTTCACGAGCCGGAAAACTGGAAAAAAGCCCTGGCATCTTCGCCGGTCATTCAGTCTTCATCTCTGCAACATCACGATATCATTCCGCCTGAGAAGACCAATTACCTCTATGACATTGCCCGTACAGTGCGGGAATACCATAAAAAAGTCAAGGAACAGGAAGAGGCGGCACGGCGTCTTTTTCAACTGGAAGGGGCGCGTGAAACGATCGGGGACAATGAAGACCTGTCCCGGGCCATCGAAACATGGCAGGAAGAACTGGATCAGGAAACGAAGAAAATCATCAAACAGTGGCCGGAACTCCAGGAAGCCTATCAAAAGGATGAATTCGTCACGAAAATCCGGGATAAAGAGCTTCGCATCCCGTTGTATACGACATCGCTTGCGGGAACCCGTATTCCCCGGGTGGTCCTGCCCAAATACAAGGACTGGGGCGAGATCGTCAAATGGGTGATGAAAGAAAATGTTCCGGGTTCATTCCCTTACACCGCCGGCGTGTTTCCGTTCAAGCGCGAGGGAGAAGACCCCACTCGCCAGTTTGCCGGAGAAGGGACACCGGAGCGGACCAACCGCCGGTTCCACTATCTGAGCCGCAACAGCGAAGCCAAACGTTTGAGTACGGCCTTTGACAGTGTGACGCTGTATGGGGAAGATCCTGATTATCGCCCGGATATCTACGGGAAAGTTGGAGAAAGTGGCGTCAGCATCTGTACCCTCGAGGATATGAAAAAATTATATGCCGGTTTTGATCTGTGTGACCCGCTCACCAGTGTCTCCATGACCATCAATGGACCGGCTCCCATTATTCTGGCCATGTTTTTAAATACCGCCATCGAACAGCAGGTGGAAAAATTCCGCCAGCAAAACGGACGGGAACCGGACGAAGCCGAATACAAGCAAATCAGGCAACAGACGCTGTCCACGGTACGAGGAACGGTTCAGGCCGATATTCTAAAAGAAGATCAGGGACAGAATACGTGTATCTTCTCAACAGAATTCGCCCTGAAAATGATGGGCGACATTCAGGAATATTTTGTGGAAAACAACGTACGCAATTACTATTCCGTCAGTATCAGCGGCTACCATATCGCGGAAGCGGGCGCCAATCCGATTACGCAGCTTGCCTTTACACTGGCTAACGGCTTCACTTATGTGGAATATTATCTGAGCCGCGGGATGAACATTGATGATTTTGCGCCCAATCTGTCCTTCTTCTTCAGTAACGGCCTTGATCCGGAATATTCCGTGATCGGGCGTGTGGCCCGCCGCATCTGGGCGGTCGTCATGAAAAACCGTTATGGCGCCAATGCCCGCAGCCAGAAACTGAAATATCACATTCAGACTTCCGGAAGATCGCTGCATGCCCAGGAGATGGATTTCAATGATATCCGGACGACACTGCAGGCGCTGATGGCCATCTATGACAACTGTAATTCTTTGCACACCAATGCTTATGATGAAGCCATCACGACGCCGACAGAAAATTCCGTTCGCCGGGCCCTGGCGATCCAGATGATCATCAACAAAGAACTGGGTCTAGCCAAGAATGAAAACCCGTTGCAGGGATCGTTCATCATTGAAGAATTGACGGACCTCGTGGAAGAAGCCGTCCTGATGGAATTCGAACGGATCAGCCAGCGGGGCGGTGTGTTGGGAGCCATGGAAACCCAGTATCAGCGCGGCAAAATCCAGGAAGAGTCCATGTACTATGAAATGAAGAAACACTCCGGCGAATTGCCGATTATCGGGGTCAATACCTTTATCAACGAAAATAAAGAAGAAGAGGATCAGGAACTGGAACTGGCCCGCGCGACAAAAGAAGAAAAAGAGACCCAGATCCGCAACCTCCGCAAGTTTCAGGAGGAACACCGGGATGAATCCGGTCCTGCTCTGGATCGGCTTAAAAAAGTGGCGGCAGAAGGTGGAAACATCTTTGCCGAACTGATGGAAACGGTTAAAGTGGCCAGTCTCGGACAGATTACCGATGCACTCTACGAGGTGGGAGGACAGTACCGGCGCAATATGTAATGCTGGAAGTGGGAAGTGAGAAGTGGGAGACTAGAAGTGAGAAGTGGGAAAAATAGAAGAAATCGACGCCATGTCGATTTCATCCGAAAATCCCACCTCCCACCTCTCACATCTCATCACCCATCTCTCACATCCCGTCTCATTTATTTTTCCCTTCATTTCTTTCTCCATTTGGTATAGAATTATGATGATTGGTAACTCTGTTCTCAAGGGATTTATTATGGATATAGAAACTTCAAGAAGAAGGGGAGTGCCTCGGGTGAGCAGTTTGAATCAGTTGACGGAGGAACAGAAACAGGAAATGTCCATGGTGGACATCGCGTTTGAAATCATGATGTCATCCGGCAAACCTTACCATTACCGGGATCTTCTCAAAGAAATTTCAAAGATTAAAGGTATGTCTGATGAAAAGATGAACGAAGTGATGGCACAGGTCTATACGGAATTGAATATTGACGGCCGTTTTGTCTGTGTCGGTCAGAATACCTGGGGACTGAAACGCTGGTATCCGGTCGATCAACAGGAGGATGCCGCTGAAGGGTTTATGGCCCGGGATGATATGGATGATGATCTTGAAGATATCATCGACGAAGATGATGACGTGGACGTCGATGAAGCCTTTGATGAAGATGACGACGAAGAAGAAGATGATGATGATTTCGACGATGACTTTGAGGAAGATGAAACGGAAGAACTGGATGAAGAGTTTGACGAAGACCTGGATGATGAAGCGCCGATCGACACCGACGAGGATGACGAACAAATTTAATAAAACAGGCTATTGACACTCTGTCGTTGAAAAGGATAGAATACTCTTGGGCTCCTTGTTTACGAAACGGAATTCAATGAAAAAGAGTGATACAAAAGTGCCCCTATCTTGACTGAAACCTTGATAGGGTGTCACTTTTGTTTTTTTTTAGTAGATGAGGCGAAATGAAAGTTGAGAAAGGACAAACTTGAATGTATAGGGGCAACCAGGGCTTTGCACTTGCGCCAGAGGCCTGTCAAATGCCAGATTTTCTTCAAAACAGACCATCCACATTGTGATATTGAATAAAGAGGGGTTGATGATCATGACCAAATACATCTTCGTTACGGGTGGCGTTGTTTCTTCACTTGGAAAAGGGATCACGGCCGCATCCCTGGGGCGTCTATTGAAAAACAGGGGATTGAAGGTGACCATCCAGAAATTCGATCCCTACATTAATGTCGATCCCGGTACCATGAGTCCGTATCAACATGGGGAAGTGTTTGTGACTGACGATGGGGCTGAAACGGATCTGGACCTCGGCCATTATGAACGGTTTATTGATATTAATCTTAATCAGAACAGCAATGTGACCACAGGAAAGATTTACTCCTCGGTCATCACCAAGGAGAGACGCGGTGAATATCTGGGAGGGACCGTACAGGTTATTCCCCATATCACCAATGAAATCAAAGAACGGGTATTCAGAGCCGGACGGGACGATCAGCCTGATGTCGTCATTACCGAAATCGGTGGAACGGTCGGAGACATTGAGAGCCTTCCCTTCCTGGAAGCGATCCGCCAGATTAAAAGTGATGTCGGCCGCGAAAACGTCATGTACGTTCACTGTACGCTGGTGCCATACCTGAAAGCATCCGGTGAACTGAAAACCAAACCGACCCAGCACAGTGTCAAAGAGTTGCGCAGCCTCGGGATTCAGCCCAATGTGATTGTATGCCGGACGGAACATCCGCTCTCAGAAGAGATCAAGTCGAAAATCGCTTTGTTCTGTGATATTGAACGTGAAGCGGTCATCGAAGCCATCGATGCGGATACGCTCTACGAAGTACCGCTGATGTTACAGGAACAGGGCCTGGATGACTATGTCGTCAATTATCTGTCTCTCACTGCCGGTGAGCCGGACATGACCGAGTGGAACAAGCTGGTCAACAAGGTGAAGAACCTCTCCCGCAAGACTCGCATCGCTCTGGTCGGAAAATACGTATCCCTGCATGATGCCTACCTGAGTGTTGTCGAAGCTCTTTATCATGCCGGGTATGCCAATGACAGCGAAGTAGAAATCGACTGGATCCATGCTGAGGATGTCACCGAAGATAATGTGGCTGAATTGCTGGGTGAAGCAGACGGTATTTTGGTTCCAGGCGGTTTTGGTGATCGGGGGATTGAAGGGAAAATTACCGCAACCCGCTTTGCAAGAGAAAACAAAATTCCTTTCCTCGGCATCTGTCTGGGCATGCAGGTCGCGGTAATCGAATTTGCTCGACATGTAGCGGAAATGAAAGAAGCCAACAGTTCCGAAATCAATCCCAACACCCCTTACCCGGTAATCGACCTCCTTCCCGAACAAAAAGAAGTGGAGGACCTGGGCGGTACGATGAGACTGGGACTGGACCCCTGTAAAATGACGGAAGACAGCCTGGCATACAAAGCATATGGAACGTCGTTGATTTATGAAAGACACCGTCATCGTTACGAATTTAATAATGAATACCGGGATCAGCTGGTTCATGCGGGAATTCGTATTGCGGGAACCTCTCCCGATGGCCGCCTGGTTGAAATCATCGAAATTCCGGATCATCCCTGGTTTGTGGCCACGCAGTATCATCCAGAATTTAAATCGCGTCCCAATCGGCCACATCCGTTGTTCCGTGATTTTGTCAAATCAACACTAAACCGATAAACCCGCTGTCACAGCGCTGAAGCCGCACTCCACCAGAGAGGGCGGCTTCATTTTTTGTCGTATTCTTAAGAAAAATGGCCGGTTATGAAAATAAATCGTGGAAGGAAACCACTGGTAAAAAGGAGAAATGTAATAAGTGCTTTATTAAGGGAGTGTGTATAAATATACATATCGTGTTTTCAGACAGAGAGGCAGTAAGGGGGTAATACATATGGAAGACAAAAAAATTTTGATTGTCGATGATCAGTACGGAATCCGGGTTCTTCTGTATGAGGTGCTGGGCAAGGAAGGGTATACCATGTATCAGGCAGCCAACGGTAAACAGGCGTTGAATATCGTCAAGAAGGAATCTCCGAGCCTGGTGATTTTGGATATGAAGATACCGGGCATGGACGGTCTCGAAATTCTGAGAGAAATCAAGACCATTGACCCTGACATAAAAGTGATCATGATGACGGCATACGGTGAACTGGATATGATTGAAGAAGCGAAAAGTCTCGGGGCGCTCACCCATTTCACCAAACCCTTTGATATTGACGAAATGCGCCGGGTTGTAAACCAGTATCTGGCCAGCTAACAGGATGTTCATTGCCTTTTGAAAAGCTTTGTCGCATGGACGCATTGGCTTGTGATATAATATTGCAAGCACATTAAATTACAAGGGGGATATGCGACAATGCCTTTAGTTCCCATGACGGAATTTTTGCCGAAAGCAAAAGCCAACAAATTTGCAGTCGGTCAATTTAATATGAATAATCTCGAATTTACACAGGCTATCATCGAAGCGGGAATCGAAGAGAAGTCCCCGCTCATCTTTGGTGTGAGTGAAGGCGCCATGCGGTATATGGGTCTTGAATATACGGTGGCTATGGCGAAAGTAGCAGCGGAGACGTCCGGATTACCCGTTGCCCTTCACCTGGATCATGGCAGCAGTTTTGAAGTGGTCATGAAATGTATTCAGGCCGGATTTTCATCTGTAATGTTTGACGGATCCCATTATCCGCTGGAAGAGAACATTCGCCTGACCAAGAAAGTGGTAGAAGCCGCCCATGCAGTCGGTGTTTCCGTAGAAGGGGAACTGGGTACCATCGGCGGCGTGGAAGATGATGTATCTGTAGACGAAGAGGATGCGGCACTGGCCAAGCCGGAGGAAGCCATCCGTTTCTGGGAAGAAACGAAGGTGGATGCGCTGGCGATTGCGGTCGGAACCGCACACGGTATGTATAAGGGGGAACCGAAAATCCGTTTTGAAATCATCGATGAAGTCGCGCGGAACGTAGATGCGCCCATCGTTCTTCACGGAGGTTCTGGTGTACCGGATGAATCCATCAAGAAAGCGATCAGTCTCGGTGTTGGTAAAATCAACGTCAACACGGAGAACCAGGTGGCTTGCACCCGAGTTGTTCGCCAGATTCTGGATGAAAAGCCGGATCTGGTTGACCCGAGAAAATACATGGGACCCGGTCGTGAAGCCATTAAAGAGGTTGTCAAAGAAAAAATGCGCCTGTTCGGAAGCAGCAATCAGGCATAAACCGGGAGGCTTTTTTGCATGAAGTATTTCATTGATACAGCAAATGTGGACCAGATTCGTGAAATTAACGAATGGGGTGTGCTGGAAGGGGTTACGACCAACCCGACCCTGGTAGCGAAAGAGGGTCGTGATTTCATCGAAACCCTGAAGGAGATTACGGCTATCGTCGATGGCCCGGTCAGTGCGGAAGTGATCAGCACAGAAAAAGACGGGATGATCGAGGAAGGTGAAAAGTATGCCGCTATTTCGAAGAATATCGTCATCAAAGTCCCGATGACAGAAGAGGGATTAAAGGCGGTTAAACATTTCGCCGAGAACGGGATCAAAACCAATGTGACGCTCGTTTTTTCTGCAAACCAGGCGCTTCTTGCGGCCAAGGCAGGCGCCACCTATGTGTCTCCTTTTCTGGGAAGACTGGACGATATCGGCCATGACGGCATGGATCTGATCTCGGACATCGTCGAGATATTTGATGTCCATCAAATCGATACCGAAATCATAGCCGCCAGCATTCGCCATCCTCTTCACGTTCTGCAGGCCGCCAAACTGGGGGCACATATCAGTACGATTCCGTACAAGACCTTTAAACAACTGGTCAAACATCCCCTGACCGATATAGGATTACAGCGTTTTCTCGAAGACTGGGAAAAGGCGCAAAAAAAATAAATTGAAAGAAGCACCTCCTGAGGGGACGGTGCTTCTTTCCCGTATCCAGCGGAGGAGTCAACCATGGAAAAAATAATGATTCAGGGAGGCAAATCGCTGAAGGGCCAGGTCGATATCAGCGGAGCTAAAAACAGTGCAGTAGCGTTAATTCCTGCAGCCATTCTTGCTGACTCTCCCACAATTATTGATAATTTACCGGAAATTCGTGATGTTGAGGTCTACAGTGAAATTTTACAGGATCTCGGTGCTGATGTCTCAAGAGAACCCTTCAGTATTCAAATTGACCCAACCCATATGTCCAACAAGCCGATGCCCAACGGAAAGATTAAAAAACTTCGTGCATCGTATTATTTAATGGGAGCCATGCTCGGCAAGTTTAACCGGGCAGCCGTTGGCCTTCCGGGGGGATGTAACCTGGGGCCGCGTCCCATCGATCAACATATTAAAGGGTTTGAAGCACTGGGCGCGAAAGTTTCCCAGGAGCAGGGCATGCTGATTGTGGAAGTGGACAGGCTTGTCGGGAACCGGATTTACCTTGATGTGGTCAGTGTAGGGGCTACCATCAACATTATGCTGGCAGCGGCCAGAGCCGAAGGAACCACCTATATTGAAAATGCGGCCAAAGAACCCGAGATCATCGATGTGGCGACCCTATTGAATGCTATGGGAGCCCAGATTAAAGGGGCCGGTACAGATGTGATCCGGATTACCGGGGTGTCCCGACTGAAAGGATGCCGCCATTCCATTATTCCGGACCGGATTGAAGCGGGTACGTTTATGATTCTGGCAGCGGCAACAGCCGGAGATGTCCGGGTCGAAAACATCATCCCCAAACATCTCGAATCTTTAATTGCCAAATTAAGTGAGATGGGGGTCGATGTTGAGGTCAGCGACGATTTTGTGCGGGTGAAAGGAAAAAAAACGCCCTACCGTCATATCGACATCAAAACATTGCCCTATCCGGGTTTTCCAACAGACTTGCAGCAGCCGATCACTTCCCTCTTGACCTCAGCAGAGGGGACAAGCATTGTCACGGATAACATTTATCATAACCGGTTCAAACATGTTGACGAATTAAAGCGAATGGGTGCTAATATTAAAGTAGAAGGCCGTTCTGCCCTCATCGAAGGTGTCAGTCAATTACAGGCGGCCAGAGTCAAGGCTACGGATCTGAGAGCGGGTGCGGCACTGGTCATTGCAGGATTGATGGCTGAAGGCGTAACGGAAATCACGGGGGTTGAACATATCGACCGTGGCTACCAGAATTTTGAGGCAAAACTCCGTGATTTAGGCGCACAAATTTGGAGGGAACAGGAATAATTTGTTTCAGGTGGATCAGAATGAAATATTAGAAAGCAAAAGTGTTTCCCACATTTTGAATAAAAAGTCTTGTGATTGAAACAGAGGCTTCCGTTTAAGGAAAAAGTGCTTTATATTGCCTCGCTGAACTTTCCGCCATGTTCGCCTCAATTTTCCATCCTTTTATACCCAGATCGATGGTTAAGGCATAATCTATAAATCCTGTGAACAAAGAGCAATGGGGCATCACCGGGAACTGTTTTTCCCGGGAAACCGTTCTGTCAAAAAAACAGACAAAAATACGAATATATTGGATGAGAGGAGATCGACGATGGACCGACACTTATCGATGGAATTGGTGAGAGTAACCGAAGCGGCCGCCATTTCGTCCGCCCGCTGGATGGGACTGGGTAAAAAAGATGAAGCGGATGATGCGGCTACGACAGCGATGAGAAAAGAATTTAACCATATCCCGATGGACGGTACGGTTGTCATCGGAGAAGGAGAAATGGACGAAGCGCCCATGCTTTATATCGGCGAAAAGCTGGGGCAGGGCTGTTCACCGGAAGTGGATGTGGCGGTTGACCCGCTGGAGGGAACCAACATTGTGGCGAAAGGTTCTTGGAATGCCCTGTCCGTTGTGGCAATAGCCGACAAAGGTAACCTGCTTCATGCCCCCGACATGTACATGGATAAAATCGCGGTGGGACCACGTGCGGTCGGCAAGATTGACATCAACGCACCGGTGACCGATAATTTAAAAGCGGTCGCAAAGGCGCTTGGAAAAGATATGGGAGATCTGGTGGTGGTCATTCTTGATCGTCCCCGACACGAGAAGATCATTGAGGAAGTTCGTCGGGTTGGCGCCAGAATCAAGTTGATTTCAGACGGGGATGTGGCAGCGGCTCTGAATACGGCTTTTGAAGATACCGGCGTCGATATTTTACTCGGTTCCGGCGGTGCCCCCGAGGGGGTACTGGCAGCAGTCGGATTAAAATGTCTGGGAGGGGAAATACAGGGACGATTGCTTCCGCAGTCCCGGGAAGAATTTGAACGCTGTAAGGAAATGGGGCTCGATGATCCCAACCGTGTCCTGACCATGGATGATCTTGTCAGCGGAGACGATGCCATTTTTGCTGCAACAGGTGTGACGGATGGGGAACTGCTCCGGGGTGTCCGGTTTGATGGTAAACAGGCGGCAACCCATTCCCTGGTGATGAGAGCGAAAACAGGAACCGTCAGGTTTGTAGAAGGAACACATCGCCTCGATATCAAACAAATCTTGTAAAGTCACCAAGGGAATAATAGAATCTTTTTATGGGAATCATAGATTGCTAGACAGTTTTGAAAACAAGAAAAAGTGTGGTGTTACTTAAAAAAATGGAAATGCACATGGGTGAATTGGAAGAGAAAAAATTAACTGATTTATATAAGCTGGCCAAAGAATATGAAATCCCGTATTACGGCCAGATGAAAAAAAAGGAACTGATCTTTGCTATCCTGAGAGCGCAGGCCGAAAAGGACGGTTACATGTTTATGGAAGGCGTCCTGGAAATATTACCGGAAGGCTACGGTTTTCTGCGGCCGATAAATTACCTGCCCAGTTCGGAAGATATCTACATCTCAGCCTCCCAGATTCGCCGGTTTGATCTGCGGACAGGTGATAAGGTCTCAGGTAAGGTTCGGCCTCCCAAAGAAAATGAACGATATTTCGGCTTGCTTCATGTGGAGGCGGTCAATGGTGAAGAACCCGATCTGGCAGCTGAAAGATTACACTTTCCAGCGCTCACTCCCCTTTATCCACAAGAAAAACTGGTTCTCGAAACCACTCCCGACAAATACTCAACACGTATTATCGATTTGATTGCTCCGGTTGGTCTGGGGCAGAGAGGGTTAATTGTGGCACCTCCCAAAGCAGGGAAAACCGTCTTGATTCAGGAGATCGCCAACAGTATTTCTGAAAACCGTCCTGATATTGAGCTGTTCGTACTGTTGATCGATGAACGTCCGGAAGAAGTAACCGATATGCAGCGTTCGGTTCAGGGTGAAGTGGTCAGTTCCACCTTTGATGAACTGCCGGAAAATCATATTAAAGTGGCGGAGCTTGTACTGGAACGTGCGCAACGTCTTGTTGAACACAAAAAAGACGTGGTCATTCTGCTCGACAGTATAACCCGGCTGGCCCGGGCCTATAACCTGGTCATCCCGCCCAGTGGCCGGACACTGTCAGGGGGTATTGACCCGGCGGCTTTCCACCGGCCCAAGAAATTTTTCGGAGCCGCTCGCAATATTGAGGAAGGCGGCAGCCTGACCATCCTGGCCACCGCTCTGATCGATACCGGGTCCCGGATGGACGATGTTATCTATGAGGAATTTAAAGGTACGGGTAATATGGAACTTCATCTGGACCGGAAACTGGCGGAACGCCGTATTTTCCCCGCCATCGATATTCGTCGTTCCGGTACTCGCCGCGAGGAACTGCTCCTGGGTAAACAGGAACTGGAAAAATTGTGGGCGCTGCGTAAATCGATGAACGACAGCCATGAATTTACAGAATCGTTTATTCGCAAGCTGTCCCAAACCAAAACCAATCAGGAGTTTCTTGAAAGCATCGAGTTAAACGGAAAGCCCAGAACACGAACCGTTTCCTGAAGATAGTCCAAACTATCAAAGCCTTTTCATCACCCGCTCCCTTTTTTGGAGCAGGGAGGTGAAAAGGCTTTTTTAATCATATTTCCGGAGATCCTGCATATACATGGGGATGAGCCCAAAAATGTATCAAATCTGCAGGGAAGGGGAGAAAAAACATGTTACCCGTTCGCAGAATGGTCTTTTCCTCTGCGCTTGCGGCAGGCCTCGGTATCAGCACGCCTGCTATGGCTTCCGACGACAATCAGAACGGATCGGTCACACCTGAAAAACCGGATGAATATAAAAAAACCGTTGTTGAGAATGCTGTGATTCGCTATTTTAATCCTTATGCCTCTATTACGGAGAATCTGGAGCAACCCCGTCAGGAGGTCATGGTTTATAAAATCCAAAAAGGTGATACCCTCTCTGAAATTGCCAGTCGATATAATGTGTCATTACAGGAACTGATTGCCTACAACCGCATTTCCAATCCGCATTTACTCTCTATCGGACTGGAGCTGAAAATTCCTCCTGAGGAAAAATTGTATTATGTGAAAGCCGGCGACACCCTCGAAAAAATCGCAAAGGAAAATGAGATCAGTATCGAAGAACTGCTTGAGAAAAACCCGATATTAAAAGAGGCCAGCGATGCGTTATATGTTGGCCAGCCATTAAAAATTCCGGAGATCAAGCAAACTATTTCCCAGAACTATTATGCGGTGAACCCCAAGCGGCAAATTGTAACAATTGCCAGTCGTAAAAAGGAACAGTCTTTCCCGATTCCCGCCATGTCTTGGCCGGTTACTGGTAAAATAACCAGTCATTTTGGACAGCGCTGGGGAAAATTACATGCCGGTATCGATATCTGGAATGAAAAAGAAGGGGAAGCTGTTATTAAAGCAGCCAAACCGGGTAAGGTCGTCAAAGTAAAACGCGATCATTACGGTTATGGCTATCATGTGGTTCTCGATCACGGCAATGGGATTCAGACATACTACGCCCACATGCGTCAAATTACCGTTCAGGAGGGGGACTGGGTCAGTGAAGGTGCCCGGCTGGGCTACATGGGATCCACGGGGAATTCAACGGGATACCACCTTCACTTTGAAATTCGATACCAGGGTCGCCCGATCAACCCGCTCCCCTATTTAAAATAACATTTTCGTTTTACTTTTATTTCCGGATACCGTATAATTTGATCAAATAATGGTGAAGGAGTAGCAGGATGTATCTTGTTTATGCAGATGAAAAGGGAAATGTTTATGATCATCCGGATTTGATCGGGTTGGGGAGAAACGGCGATATCCTGACCGAAATCCTTGAAGAAGAACTGATCCCGCTCCCGGATGGAGCGACGCTGGTCAGCCTGCCGGATACCGTACCGGTGGGGATGGACCCGGAAAGCGGTGAAATGATCAGGCTTGAGGAATGCACGGCCGTAGGTGCGTTGCTTCCCCAGGGGTTTACCCGTCTCATGTTACCCGGCTATGTCAAAACGGATAAATCAACAAAACTTCCTTTATTCGGATATACCGCCGTCGTCTGGAAGGATGGCACTTTTTATACAGCCGCCTTGCAAAGCGATGACCCATACAAGTGGAATCCTGAGAATTTTCCACTCGATGAACTGGAGCGGGGCGTCAGACAGTTAACGTCAGGGTCTCCAGGGAACCGTCTGTACCAGCATCTGTCCCGATGTGCCCTCGAATATGAATGCCTGACGGCCTCCAACACATTTTTTAATCGCTGGGAAGGGGCATTGCCCGTTTCATTTTCATGCAATGCCGGGTGTTACGGCTGCATTTCGGAGCAGCCGGATGATTCGGGATTTGTCTCTCCCCAGACCCGGATGAATTTTAAACCCACGGAGGACGAGCTGGTTGAAGTCATGCTTCAGCACCTGACAGCACCGGATCGCATCATCAGTTTCGGTCAGGGTTGTGAAGGGGAACCATCGACCCAGGCATCGCTCATTTGCGGTGCCATTCGACGGGTCCGGGAGAAAACGGATCTGGGATACATTAATATCAACACTAATGCGGGGTTGACTGATCACATCAAGGGGATTGTCGATGCCGGACTAAACCTGATGAGAGTCAGCATCATCAGTGCCATCGAAGAACACTACAATGCCTATTACCGACCGCGGGGATACAGTCTGGAAAATGTAGCGGCTTCTCTTCGGTACGCGGCGGACAGAGGGGTTTATACCTCCATCAATTATCTGGTTTTTCCCGGCGTTTTTGACCGGGAAGAAGAAATGGAAGCGATGATTCGTTTTATCCGGGATAACGGTGTTAAGTTGATCCAGCTTCGTAATTTGAATATTGATCCGGAAAGTTATCTTGAGCTGATCCCCCCTGCAAAAGGGGAAATATTCGGCATGAAACGGGCCATTGAAATCTACAGGCAGGAATTACCGGATGTCCGGATCGGTTCTTATACCCATGTTCCGCCGGGATCAACAAAGTCTTCCACCGAAAAATCAAGAATTTGAGTTGCACATGTGTCTTCCGCATGTTATAATTTTTTCATGTGTGCTAAAGTCAAACTCTGATTCCATAAGAGATTCAGGGCGGAAAGAGGTGAAAGACATGAAACCGGGCATTCATCCTGAATACAAAGTAACCAAAGTAACCTGTGCATGCGGAAATGAATTTGAAACCGGATCGGTAAAAGAAAATCTGCGTGTTGAGATTTGTTCCGAATGCCATCCGTTTTTCACTGGTAAACAGAAATTTGTTGACGCCGGTGGACGTGTTGAACGTTTCAACAGAAAATATAACCGCAACAAGTAACCGGTTAATTTCAGGCAGGCAGACCCGAGGGTTTGCCTGTTATGTTTTTGCAAAAAATTATCAGTGCTGGAATAAACCGCATGAGAAAAGCCTCCTCATCCCGGAGAAGCTAAGGGTTGAGGAGGTGTTTTGGTATGAGGAAAAAGGGGCTATTGATCACCGTTTTAATCATGGCCGTCACCCTGATGTCGGCATGTAACCAGATGGGCACCGGAGAAAGAGAGTACGGAACCCGGGACTTTCAGGATCGGGACAGCGCAGACACCGAAATGAATACCGTTGTAGACCGTGATCTGGAAAACCGGCAGGGTCCGGACCGGGTGAATCAGTACGGCAATGATACAATTACACGAGAAGTAAACCCCAATATGGTAACGGGTAGAAATACAGATCTGTTTAACATCTATGCGGAATCCGGCCGGATGACGGCGAGGGCCAGACAGGTTGAAGGTGTCCGCAATGCCACGGTCATCATCAACGGAGGTAATGCTTATGTGGCACTGGAGCTTGATCCGAACCTGAATCCGAGCCAGAGAACGGAGACGGAAATGGAAGTACGGCGTCAGTTGCAATATATGATGCCCCGTTACAATGTGCGGGTAACCTCAGAAAACCAGTTTCTCAATCGGGTTCGCAATCTGATGGATACCTTTCAAACCAGACAATAGCACACGGCGTATTCACTCGCATACACCCTGCCCCAGATTATTTTCTGGGGTCTCATTATGGACATCTGTTCCGCGGATGGCCCGTTCTTTGACTTACCGGCCGGTTACATAATATAATTTTGTATGATATGCTCTTATTTATTTGATTCTATATACTGAGGTGAAAAGCCGTGCTGGATCGTCTTGAAGCGGTTGAAGAGAGATATGAAGAGTTAAGTAAGCTTCTCTGTGATCCTGAAATTGTGAACGATCCCGGAAAGCTTCGTCAATATTCAAAGGAACAATCTGATCTGGAAGAAACGGTCACCAAATACCGTGAATACAAAGAAGTAGTCAGACAGCTTGAAGATTCCCGCTCCATGCTGGAAGAAAAGCTGGATGACGAGATGCGTGACATGGTTAAAATGGAGATCGAGGAACTGAGCGGTCGCAAGGAAGAGCTTGAGAGTGAGTTGAAGGTGCTACTGTTGCCCAAGGATCCCAATGACGATAAAAATGTCATTGTTGAGATTCGTGCGGCAGCTGGTGGAGACGAAGCAGCGCTGTTCGCTGCCGACCTGTACCGCATGTACACCCGTTTTGCGGAGCGTCAGGGCTATAAAACGGAGATTATTGAAGCCCATTATACCGATATCGGCGGATTTAAAGAAGTGATTTTCACGGTACAGGGAAAAGGGGCTTACAGCAAGCTCAAATATGAAAGCGGTGCTCACCGCGTGCAACGGATCCCCACCACGGAATCCGGCGGACGGATTCATACATCTACCGCAACCGTGGCGGTCCTGCCGGAAGCGGAAGAAGTTGAAGTGGAAATCCACGAAAAGGACCTGCGCGTGGATGTTTTCTGTTCCAGCGGACCCGGCGGACAGAGCGTCAACACCACCCAGTCAGCGGTACGCATCACCCATATTCCGACAGGAATTGTCGTCTCCTGCCAGGATGAAAAATCACAGATTAAGAACAAGGAAAAAGCGATGCGAGTCCTGCGGGCGCGGGTGTATGACAAATACATGCAGGAACAGCAGGAAAAACTGGCCAGTGACCGCAAAACCAAGGTGGGAAGTGGAGACCGGAGTGAACGCATCCGCACTTACAATTTCCCGCAGAGCCGTGTCACCGACCATCGTATCGGATTGACCCTGCACAAACTGGATCTGATCCTGGATGGAGAAATGGACGAAATCATCGAAAATCTGACCATCCATGAACAGGCTGAACTGTTACAAAGCGCGGAAAAAGGAGCATGAACACATTGAACAACGTAACGGTAAAAGAAGCTCTCGCCGGAGCTTCTTCTTTTTTGCGACAACATCAAATTCCCAACTCGTTGTTTGTGGCGGAAGTGTTAATGCGACATGTGCTGGGCCTGTCCCGTTCCCGTTTTTATACCGTTCTGGCGGATGAGTTAGAACCGGAAAAACTGGACCGTTTCTGGGAAGCGGTCAAACGGCGGGCGGCGGGTGAACCGGTTCAATATATCACGGGTAAACAGGAATTTTACGGGCTGGATTTTGGCGTTAACCCATCCGTACTCATTCCACGCCCGGAAACAGAGATCCTGGTGGAAGAAATCAGCCGGCGCATCCTGCAATTATGGCCCGAAAAAGAACCGCTCACCCTTATCGACGTGGGAACCGGGAGTGGTGCCATTTCAGTGGCGCTGGCCGTCCATCATCCTGAGCTTAAGATCACGGCAACAGACCTGTCATCGGATGCCCTGCACACAGCAAAGCAGAATGCCCGCCGGCACGGGGTGGAACAGCGCATTCGTTTTATTCAGGGAAATTTGCTGGATCCGCTTCTGGAAAATGGCGAGCAAGCTGACATCATCGTTTCCAATCCCCCCTACATTCCATCCGGAGAGATTGCCACGCTGGATGTTCAGGTGCGGGAGCGGGAACCCCGGATGGCACTGGACGGAGGTGAAGACGGGCTTCAATGTTACCGCCGTATCACAGGGGATCTTCCGTCCGTCTTAAAGAAACCGGGTCTGATCGGGTTTGAAGTGGGGATGGGTCAGGCGGAAGCGGTCGCCGCATTATTACATGACCAATGTCCGGGGAGCCAGGTGGACATCATACCGGACCTGGCCGGCATTGACCGGGTTGTGATCGCCACGACAAATTGACAGGTTTAAAAACGCCTCATCCAGTCCATACTGATGGACAGAAAGGGAAAGGATGGGGAGACGATGAAGCGGTTGTTTTATATTTTATTTGCACTTATTGTATTATGGTTAAGATGGGAACATCAGGAGAGTGAGGCGGCTCTGGCTCAGGGGCCGATTCCGGAAGAGTCCATCCGCCTGCGTATCATCGCCAATAGTGATTCCCTTCAGGACCAGTGGCTCAAACGAAAAGTCAGGGATGCCGTTGTGGACGAAATCAACGGCTGGGTCGGGGAACTGGAGGATGCCAAAATGGCCCGTGACGTCATCCGCTCCCATTTGCCGGAGATCAAGGACCTGGTTAAACAGACGATGAAACAATACGGTTTTGACTATGGCAGTGCCGTCAAACTGGGGATGGTGCCGTTTCCCACCAAAATGTACGGTTCTTATGTTTATCCGGCAGGCGAGTATGAAGCCCTGCGGATTACACTGGGAAAAGGACTGGGTCAAAACTGGTGGTGTGTCCTGTTTCCGCCCCTCTGTTTTGTGGATATGTCCAACGGAGATGCGGTAGAGGCTCAGGGGGATAATGATGAATCCAAAAAAGAGATGGCAGATAACCAGGGGGCAGGAACGGCATCACCTGAACCGGAAGTCCGGTTTTTCCTGCTGGATCTGTTCAAAAAAATCCTGTCTTTATTCACCTGATCAAGTGATAGATGACAATTACCGCACCGGATAATTCGGTGCGGTTTTTATAATATTTATGTATATCGTGGACGAGCCTCTCATACACATACATCAAAGGCAAAAGTGGGGAGGAATGAGTCCATGAGTATCGTGGTAAGGCTGGCAACGCAAGACGATCTGGAAACAATCCGGGGATTGCTGCGGAAAGGCCGTTTAAATACGGAGGGGATCGATGAACATCTGGATCATTTTCTGGTGGTGGAAGACGTGAACCATCAGAAAATTGTGGGGACAGCGGGTATGGAAATTTGGGGAAAACATGGCCTGTTACGCTCACTGGCGATGGCATCCGAATCATGGAATGCGCGAGTCGGACTGGAACTGGTCAGAATCATGCTGAATTTTGCCCGTAAAAAACAGGTGCAGGATCTTTACCTGATAACGGCATCCTCCTATGAATTTTTTCAGAATCTCGGATTTCAACCCATCGGGCTGGAACAGGTTCCGGACAGCCTGAAGACATCAAGCCACTTCAAACAGTATCAACCGGAATGGATGCGTATCATGGTCTATCATTTTCCACAATAAATAAACAGGTTTTCCACAATAACCTGTGGATAAATCAATCCTTGCCTTTTTCAATGAGACAGGATATAAAGGACATAGATACCACAACAGATGGAGTTGACAGAGATCGTATGAAACGATGGAACGTAACCGGGATTGTGGATAAATCTGTGGAAAATTTAAGGCACGACCTCGCAGAACCGGCTGCTTTGCTGCAAGCACACGAAGTGGTCGCCTTTCCGACTGAGACGGTTTACGGCCTGGGGGCCAGCGCTTTTTCGGATGAAGCCGTTTCGAAAATTTTCGAAGCAAAAGGAAGGCCGTCGGACAATCCGTTGATTGTCCATATTTCAGTTCTGGATCAGCTTGATGAGATCGTCTCTGAAGTTCCGGAACAGGCCCGCCAGTTAATGGATGCCTTTTGGCCGGGACCGTTGACACTGGTATTGCCGGCAAAGGATCGTCTTTCCAAAAAAGTAACGGCAGGTCTGGATACCGTTGGCGTGCGGATGCCGGATCATCCTGTCGCCCTCGCTCTGATTCAACAGGCAGATCTGCCGCTGGCTGCACCCAGTGCCAACCGTTCTGGCCGGCCAAGTCCGACAACGGCTGACCATGTGATAGAGGATCTCGAGGGCCGGATTGCCGGCGTGGTGGATGGCGGTCCGACCGGTATCGGGGTCGAATCCACTGTGATCGATGTGACTGGAGAAATTCCGATTATTCTTCGGCCCGGCGGGATCAGCCTGGAACAGGTCAAAGAAGTCACCGGAGCCGCCGAATGGGATCCGGGGCTGATCCGGGATTCAGAAACACCCCGTTCGCCGGGAATGAAATACCGCCATTATGCGCCGGAGGGAGAGATGTGGCTGGTCGGCGGCCACACACAGCGGGATATGATCGAACGAATCAACCATGAGATCCGGCAATTAAAACAACAGGGAAAAAAGATCGGGGTGCTCACCACCGAAGAAAATCAAACCCGGTATCCGGAGGCCGACCTTGTTGTTGCCTGTGGAAATAGAAACCGGCCGGAAACCATCGGCAGGCATCTCTACAATACCCTGCGCCGGTTTGACCGGGAACACGTTGATATTATTTTATCGGAAACTTTTGAGGAAAAAGGAATGGGTGCCGCGGTCATGAACCGGCTCCGCAAAGCGTCCGGAGGCAAGTACCTGTAACAAACGGACAACCGGTATGATTCCCTCTTCCCCTGCATAAGTCTTTAGAGACAGGGGTTAGGAGGGAATTCATTTTATGACATGGGGACTGGTAGACTGGGGGCAATTCATCACCCTGTTTATGATCGCGGTTGCGCTTGGGATGGATGCCTTCTCGCTAGGGATCGGAATCGGAATGGCAGGTGTCCGTCTGCGAACCGTTTTGCGAATCAGCTTGACCATCGGTCTGTTTCATGTGATCATGCCGCTGATTGGGATGGCGGCAGGTATTTATTTGACATCGATCATCGGAGATGTAGCCACCTTTTTTGGGGGAGCCGTTCTCAGTATGCTGGGAATACATATGTTATGGAACGGGTTTTTTGGCAAAGAAAATAACGAGTTGTTAGTCAGGACATCTGGACTCAGCCTGATTTTATTTTCGATGAGTGTCAGCCTGGATGCACTGTCGGTCGGCTTTTCGTTCGGTTTGTTTGCGGTGGATGCATTTTTGGCTGTGATACTATTTGGAATTATTGGTACAATAATGGCAGGGTCGGGTTTGATGCTGGGGCGAACCGTAGGAGGATGGTTGGGACACTACGGAGAAATTCTGGGAGGGATCATCCTCCTGCTGTTCGGCATCAAATTTCTGGCATAAGGCGGTTGGGCACAGATGACTGAATCACTGATCATCAGTTTTCTCACCGGAATGACCACCCTGATCGGCGCCCTGACCGTTATCTGGTTTAAAGAACCCGACCACAGGATGATGGCGATGTATCTTGGACTTGCCGGAGGCATCATGAGCCTGATGGTGCTGGTGGAACTCCTTCCGTCCGCCCTGGAACAGGCACCCGGTAAAATCGTGCTGGGGGGTATTTTGGCAGGTATCGGGTTTATCACCATCGCCGGCCGATTCATCTTCTTTTTTTCCGAAACACTCACCGATGTTCACCGACTGGGATGGATGATTGCCATTGCGATGGCTTTTCACAATTTTCCGGAAGGCATGGCGATCGGAGCCGGTTTTCATGCCCATGAGAAACTGGGAGCCATCATCGCCCTGTCGATCGCTCTGCATAATGTGCCGGAAGGGGTGGCCCTCGCCGCTCCCTTTCTGGCAGGACGCCGGCGAATCGGCATGATCCTGTTTCTGGTCGTAGGGGTCAGTCTGTTTCTGCCTCTGGGAACGCTCGCCAGTCAATGGCTCATACAAACCAGCCCCTGGGGACTGGGCATGGCGATAGCTTCAGCCGCAGGAGCCATGGCCTATATCGTCACTCGGGAAATTATCCCCGCATCCTGGCGGTTGCATCCTGTATTCGCCCTGATCGGCATGGGTGGATCGGTTATCATGATGTATCTCATCCTTCAGCTTCATTAACGTGGAAGACATGTGCAAAAAGGGGGAACCACTGTGAATATCCTTTTCGTCTGCACCGGAAATACATGCCGCAGTCCGATGGCGGAACATTTGTTTCGATCGATCATGGAAAAAGAAGGTCTGCCGGTTCGGGTTCAATCGGCAGGCGTATCCGCTATAGCAGGCATGCCGGCCGCCCACAATGCAGAAAAGGTATTGAAAGAAAAAGGGATTGAGATGAAACATACTTCTCAACCGTTAACCGATAAACTCATCCGGTGGGCCGATTTGATCCTGACCATGACGTCCTCCCACCGGCAGATGGTTGTCCAGCAGTTTCCGCAATCGGTGGAAAAAGTGTTTGTGTTGAAGGAATATGTGGAAGATGATCCTGACGTGACGCGAAAAAGAGACCGGTTAAATCAGTTGTATGCCGAAGTAGAAACCAAACAGTCGCTCTTTTTGGCCGAACACCGGGATCAGATTGAATCCCTGCAAAAAAAGTACAGGGAACTGGAGCAAGAGCTCGCTGACATCGGCCGCCAGCTGGATGAGTGGCAACATAAATTGGACAGGCTGATTCAGCCGGAAAAAGAAGAGATTAAACTGCTGGAACAGGCATTACCCGACTACGATATCTCCGATCCTTTCGGTGGTGACGAAAACATATACCGGCAGAGTGCCGAAGAAATTGAACAGGCCCTGCAAAAATTAAAAAAGAAACTTGAATAAAACCCGAACGTTATATTATATTTATACTTATAATGTTCGATTATTTTTATAAAACCTGTGATTGATTCGGATTGAAGCGGTCCGAATAAGATATATTATAAAGCTAAAGTAACTGTGGAGGAGATCAAACATGAAAATTGCACTGGGAGCCGATCACGGCGGTTACCAGCTTAAAGAAGAAATTAAGCAGGCTCTGGAAGGTATGGATGGTATCGAAATCGAAGACTTCGGCTGTGATTGCGATCAATCGGTGGATTATCCGGACTATGCCCTGCCGGTTGCTGAAAAAGTGGCATCCGGTGAATGTGACCGCGGGATTCTGATCTGCGGCACCGGTATCGGGATGTCTATTGCAGCCAATAAAGTGAAAGGCATTCGGTGTGCGCTGGTACACGACTGCTTTACGGCGAAGGCAACCCGTGAACATAATGATTCCAACATTCTGGCCATGGGGGCCCGTGTCATCGGTCCGGGACTGGCTCAGGAAATCGTCAAAATCTGGCTGGGGGCGGAGTTTGAAGGCGGCCGCCATGAACGTCGGATAGAGAAAATCAGACAGATCGAACAGAAGTATTAATCCCGTTATAACGGATGGTGATGGCGTATGGATCTGAACCGGATTCCACAGGATATCCGAACCATTGTCGAAGAGCTGCTGGATGTTTCCCCGCTTGCTGATAGACACATCCTGGTCGTTGGCGTCAGTACCAGCGAGGTTCTGGGAAAACATATCGGGACGGCGGGAAGTGAGCAGGTGGCAGCAGCCCTGTATGAACCGCTTTTCGGGTTGAAACAAAAGCACGGGTTTCATCTGGCTTTTCAATGCTGTGAACATCTCAACCGTGCCCTGGTTGTCGAGAGGGAGACAGCCGACCGGTTCGGTCTGGAAGAAGTGACCGTCATCCCGCAGCCTGGAGCCGGAGGGTCAATGTCCGCCTATGCTTATCGGCATATGGAAAACCCTGTCGTGGTGGAACGGATTCAGGCTCATGCCGGCATTGATATCGGAGATACCCTGATCGGCATGCATTTAAAACCGGTGGCGGTTCCCGTACGGCCATCCATCAGACAAATCGGCGATGCCCACGTGACCATGGCGAGAACGCGGCCCAAATTAATCGGCGGCGCGCGGGCTTGTTATGAATAAATATGATTGAACCCCGGTACGAAAACGTGTACCGGCCCATTTTGAAAAAGAGACCCAGGTTAGGAGGAGAACCTTTATGTTAGAAAATGTAAAGCAACAGGATCAGCAGGTGTATGAGGCGATTTCGAAAGAATTGAACCGCCAGCGTTACAACATTGAATTGATTGCATCGGAAAATTTCGTCAGCCAGGCGGTAATGGAAGCAATGGGACAGGTAATGACCAACAAGTATGCGGAAGGTTATCCGGGACGTCGCTATTACGGCGGATGCGAATACGTGGATGTTGTGGAAAATCTGGCGCGTGATCGGGCCAAAGAACTCTTTGGTGCGGATCACGCCAATGTCCAGCCTCATTCCGGAGCCCAGGCCAACATGGCCGTCTATTTTGCGGTACTGGAACCAGGTGACACGGTCCTCGGCATGAATCTCTCACACGGCGGACACTTGACCCATGGAAGTCCGGTCAACTTTTCCGGACAGCTTTACAAGTTTGTTGACTATGGGGTCGATCCGGAAACGCAGATGATCGATTATGAAGATGTGCGTCAGAAAGCCCTGGAACATAAACCGAAATTACTGGTGGCAGGAGCCAGTGCCTATCCCCGCGTGATCGATTTTGAAAAAATGCGTGCCATTGCAGACGAAGTTGGTGCCCTGTTCATGGTGGATATGGCTCATATCGCCGGGCTGGTGGCCACCGGACTGCACCCCAATCCGGTTCCTCATGCCCATTTTGTCACCACCACCACACATAAAACCCTGCGCGGTCCCCGTGGCGGTATGATTCTCTGTAAAGAAGAATATGCAAAAGCAATTGACAAGTCGGTATTCCCGGGCGTTCAGGGAGGTCCGCTGATGCATATTATTGCAGCCAAAGCCGTTGCCTTCGGGGAAGCGCTCAAGCCTGAATTTAAAACCTATTCCCAGAATATTGTCAACAACGCCAGACAACTGGCTGAGTCTCTTAAAGAACACGGATTTAATCTGGTTTCAGACGGAACCGATAACCACCTGATTCTGATCGATGTCCGAAACATGGGCGTCACCGGTAAAGACGCGGAAAAATACCTGGATGAAGTCGGCCTGACCACCAATAAAAATGCGATTCCGTTTGATCCGGAAAGTCCGTTTGTCACCAGCGGTATCCGCATCGGAACCGCGGCGGCCACGTCCCGGGGCATGGATGAAGAGGCGATGAAAGTCATCGCAGAAGTGATGGCCGTTGCCCTGAAGCATCATGATGATGAACAGAAGAAAAATGAAGCCCGTGAAAAAGTAAAAGCACTCTGTGACAAATTCCCGCTGTATCGGGATCTGAATTTATAAACGTTGTGATCTCTGGCAACTCCGGATTTTTTCCGGAGTTTTCTTTTTTACACGGCTGTTATCTCTGTTATAATAATTGGGGTGTGTAAACGGAAAGTAAGGAGGAATTTGAACATGGGGAAAGTTCATATTATGGATCATCCCTTGATTCAACACAAGTTGACGTATATCAGGGATAAAAATACCGGAACCAAGGAATTCCGCGAGCTGGTTGATGAAGTCGCCATGCTGATGGGTTATGAAATCACCCGTAACATGGAATTGCAGGAAGTCACGGTGGAGACACCGGTAGCGACCTGTAAATCTAAAGTGATCTCCGGGAAAAAAGTAGGTCTGATCCCGATTCTGAGAGCCGGGTTGGGAATGACAGACGGGATTCTAAAATTGATCCCCGCTGCCCGGGTGGGACATGTCGGACTGTATCGTGACCCCGATACACTGGAACCGGTGGAGTATTATGTGAAGCTCCCCAAAGATATTGAAGAACGCAAATTGATTGTGATTGATCCCATGCTGGCTACCGGAGGATCGGCATCGGCTGCCATCACAGCCCTCAAGAAAAGAGGGGCGAAAAACTTGCAACTCATGTGCCTGATTGCCGCGCCTGAAGGGATCGAACGCGTCCAGAAAGATCATGATGATGTGGATATCTATGTGGCGGCCGTCGATGAAAAGTTGAACGAAAAAGGTTATATTGTACCCGGACTGGGCGATGCCGGTGACCGATTGTTCGGAACCAAATAACCAGGAGGAGTCCGAAAGGCCTATGAATCGGAAAAAAATTCTTGTCATTTTTGGGACCCGGCCGGAAGCCATCAAAATGGCACCCCTGGTCCATGAGTTGAAACGTCATCCGCAACTGGAGCCAAAGGTTTGTGTCACCGCCCAGCACCGTGAAATGCTGGATCAGGTCCTGGCTATTTTCAACATTGAGCCGGATTATGACCTGAACATTATGAAAGATCGGCAGACATTAACGGATGTGACGGTCCGCGCCCTGCAGGGCCTGGAGCAGGTGATGTCAGAGGAAAAACCGGATATGGTTCTCGTACACGGTGATACCACCACCACCTTTGTGGCGGGGTTGGCCGCATTTTACCAGCGTGCCGAAGTGGGACATGTTGAGGCGGGTCTGCGCACCCGAAACAAATATTCTCCATATCCGGAAGAATTGAATCGTCAGCTGACCGGTGTTCTGGCCGATCTTCATTTTGCTCCCACCGAGCGGGCGGCCCGTAACCTGCTTGAGGAAAAGAAGCCGGAAGAATCCGTTTTCATAACGGGAAATACAGTGATTGATGCTCTGCAGACAACGGTGAGATCAGACTACCACCATGATGTTCTCAAAAAGGTGGATGGCTTAAAAATGGTCCTGATGACAGCGCATCGACGTGAAAACCTGGGGGAACCCATGCGCCGCATTTTCCGGGCGGTCCGCAGGCTGGTGGACGAACATTCGGATATCGCGGTGGTGTATCCGGTTCACCTCAACCCGGCCGTCAGGGAACTGGCCGGGGAAATCCTCGGTGATCACAACCGGATCCATTTGATTGATCCGCTGGATGCTGTCGATTTTCATAACTTCATGTCGCGCAGTCATCTCATTTTGACCGACTCCGGAGGGGTTCAGGAAGAAGCCCCTGCTTTTGGCGTGCCGGTGCTGGTGCTTCGGGACACGACCGAACGGCCGGAGGGCATTGAAGCGGGAACGCTGAAGCTGGCCGGTACGGATGAAGAGCGGGTCTATGAACTGGCGGCCCGGCTGCTTACAGATGAAACGGCATATAAAGAGATGGCCCGGGCCGCCAACCCGTATGGGGATGGAAAGGGATCACGGCGTATTGCGGAAGCGATTCTCTATTATTACGGGTTTCGCACGGATAGGCCGGAGCCATTTCAGGTGTAAAAAAGAACAGGTTCACATAACCAAACCCGGAACAATTTCAGTTCCGGGTTTTTTTGTATTAATAAAGAAAAATTGAATTCAAAACAAAACTGGTAACATTTTCACACCCAAAAAGAAGAAACAAAAAGACAGGCCCGTACGTATATTTTAGAAATGGGAGATAAGAAGTGGGGAGTGGGAAAATATAGAAGCAATCGACCTGGTGTCAATTTGTTCCACAAATCTCACCTCCCACCTCCCACATCTCACATCCAAATACCAGAGGAGAAACGGGAGGAGAAAAACCAGATATGAAACCGGGGAAACGTATCGTTCGCCTGTTGATGGCTGTTGTCATGATGTTGACGTCATTTCTGTCGCCGCTTACCTATATGAAAACAGAGGCGGCCTCCAACGACGAACCGCTTAGACTGATCGATGAACAAATGGTCAGTGAAGGTGTCAAATTGCTCAGATACATAAAAACCATCGACGGAAAGGCATCCAATGTATATGTGACGCAGGTAGATCTCAACAATCCCTACGTCAAAATCGCACCGCTTTTCGGAAAAAATGAAATACTTACCGACCGGCAGAGTGTAGAAAACATGGCCAATGAAAAGGGAGCCGTGGCCGCAGTTAATGCCGATTTTTTTAATATGAACCAGAAAGGCGCTCCCTTCGGTATTGTGATGGATGAGGGTGACATTATCTCGTCCATGGGGCATATTGATCCCTTTTACAGTCTGGGGATCACACAGGACAACACAGCCCTGATCACTCACTTCGGGTTTCAGGGAGAAGTGGAAGCCCCCGACGGAACGTCATTCCCGTTACGGGGTATCAATAAAGAACCGTATAACCCGAGTTCAGGCAAGAGTCATGAAAATCAATTGAACCTCTATACTCCCTATTTTGGCAAAACAAGTCTGGGGCCGCTTCCGGAGTATGAAGGCGATGTTGTAGAGATGATTGTCCGGCATGATAAAGTGACGGATATCGAGGTGAATCAGCCGGCCGCGGAAATCCCGGAAGATGGCTATGTCCTCTGGGGACACGGAGAGGCGGCTCAATTTTTGCAAAATCATTTTGAACGGGGCGATACCGTCAAAATGAATTACCGCACCACGCCCGATGACGTTCCCGTTGTCTCTGCCGTTGGTGGACATGCCCTGCTGGTGGATCGGGGACAGGTGATAGACCCCATTGTTCCCAATGTAACAGGACTTCACCCCCGTGCTGCGGCCGGTGTTTCTGAAGATGGCCGGATGCTGTATCTGGTAACGGTGGATGGTGTTCCTTACAGCCGGGGTATGACACTGGAAGAACTCGCGGGTGTGATGGTTGAACTGGGGGCCTGGCGAGCTTTCAATCTGGACGGGGGAGGTTCCGCCACGATGGTGGCCCGCCAGTTGGGGGATAGTCAAGTCTCCCTGGTGAATGTTCCCAAGTATGGTTCCCAGCGTTCCGTACCGACTGCGGTCGGGATTTTCAATACAGCTCCGAAAGGAGAATTTGCGGGGATCGTCATATCCGGACCGCAGGCCCTGTTAAAGGGAAGTACGGTTACCTTTTCAGTGAAGGGTTATGACGAGCATTATCATCCGTATCCGTTAACAGCAGAAGATGTGAACTGGTCTGTGGAAGACAGGTCGCACGGTCAATTTGAAAATAATCGGTTCACCGCGTCTTCCTCCGGAACGGTGAATATCCGTGCTTCATACAAAGGCGTGGAACAGGTTTATCCCATACGCGTTCTGGGTCCCGCAGATATTGACAGGCTGATTGTGGCACCATCCCGTATTGATCTGCGCGAAGGGGATCAGGTGGAAGTCAGCGTTAAAGTACGGGCGAAAGACGGAACCATTTTTGATGCCACACCTGAGAGTGTGAGCCTTTCAGTTGATGGCTCCATCGGGTCCGTTGACGGGTTTACCTTCTATGCCGGAGAACAGAAAGGAACCGGTACACTCACGGCCAGCTATGAAGGTGTGACAACCTCCATCCCGGTTCGGATAGGAACGATGCCTCAACCGTGGCTCACCTTTGATAATCTGAAAAACATGTATCATACTTCACACCCGACCCGTATTGCGGATCACGGTTCATTTAAACAGACTGACAAAGGAGAACCGGTTTATCGTACGGAACACGCCGCCAAATTAAGTTACAATTTCTCGCAGGCACCGGCGAACGATGTACGCATCGCTTATGGACGCCTGGGCAATGCGCCGATGACAATGCCGGGCCATCCGCTGAAAATCGGGGTATGGGTTTACGGAGATAACAGCGGGCACTGGTTGCGTGCTGAAGTCTATGATAGTCAGGGCAAGCGTCATTTCATCGATCTGGCGGAAAAAGTAAACTGGGAAGGGTGGCGTTATGTCACAGGGGATATTCCCTATGATCTTTCGTATCCGATCAAACTGAACAGCCTGTATCTGGTCAACCTGCCTGAAGATACGGAGCAACGGCCGGAAAAAGGGACGGTCTATTTTGACGAACTGGTCCTGTACCAGCCTTATGAACCGGAACAGGAAGTTAAACCAGCTATCTATAACCTGAAAGACACTGCAGGAGATATGCCACCCTTCTCACTCGGCCGTGAAATGTCAGTGAAGCTGGATGCCGAATCCCTGCGTCAAATAACCGGTCAGGTTGAGCTCACACCGGTATCGATAATTCCGATGCAAATTCCGGGCGTGATCCCGGTCGATTACGGATTCGAACTGTATCCGTCCGGCCACAGGGAATCCGGACCGATGGGGACTGGCGTCGACGTTGTACTGAACCCGTCCGACTGGCCGGACCATGTCAATGTCGGCCTGATGTATCTGGACCCTGCCACCGGATGGAAGAAGTTAAAAGGCAGTTCCACGGAAAACGGAACATGGGTATTTAATCTAAACCGGTGGGGATTATACCTTCCCTACTATGAGAAAAATCCGTTCCAGGATACCTGGGGACACTGGGCTGAATCGGCAATCAAAGAACTTTACGATCAAGAGGTGATCCAGGGCGTGGCGGAAAATCGTTTTGCCCCGGATTCAGCCCTGACCCGTGCCCAGTTCGTCACACTGCTGGACCGTCTATTCGACTGGAACGTAGAGCCGGAATCCGCTGAGGAAACATCGGGAGAGGAGGATGCGCCCCTTTTTCAGGATCAGATCCCCGAGTGGGCTCTTCCATCGATAGAAAAAGCGGCTCTACTCGGCATTGCTGCCGGATATGAAGATCAGACATTCCGACCGGGCCAACCACTGAATCGGGTGCAAATGGCCGTATTTTTGTCACGGGCACTGGCTGTTAAACAGTCCGACGAACAGGAACGAATAACATCTGAAGAAGCACTGGAGCTGTTGAAAAACACCTATCAGGACTGGCAGCAAATCCCGGGATGGGCACAGGTAGCGGTAGCTGATTTGACTGCCAGAGGTCTGATGCAGGGAAGCAGCGGCCGGTTCAATCCCGATGGCATTGCAACCCGTGCCCAGGCTGCCCAGTTGTTATACAATTTGCTTATGAATGCATCGTGAATGTACACGGGGAAAATAACAAATATCAATTTGTGAAACAAAGAAAATCCGATTGGGCCCGGCCTTTCAACATTTGTAACACGTCCGGGCCCGGTCGGTTTTTTTCAACTCTGAAGTTTTCTTCAAATTGTCATAAATTTTTAATAAAATATAGGGTGGAATTTTGAGATAATGGGAGAGGTGTTTTATGTCCAATCATAAAGAAGTCGTCATCGCAGGCGCGGTACGTACGGCGATCGGAACGTTCGGGGGCAGTCTCAGTTCTTTACCTGCTACGGAGCTTGGTGCTGTTGTGATCAGGGAAGCGCTTAAACGTGCCGGGATTGGTGAAGATCAAGTCGATGAAGTGATCATGGGTAATGTGTTGCAGGCCGGACTGGGACAAAACCCGGCCAGACAGGCTGCCATCAGAGCCGGTTTACCTCAGGAAGTACCGGCGATGACGGTCAATAAGGTCTGTGGTTCCGGGCTGAAAGCGGTCCATCTTGCAACCCAGGCCATCATGGCAGGGGATGCGGAAATCGTTATAGCCGGTGGCATGGAGAACATGAGCCGTGCGCCCTACCTTCTGGAAGGGGCTAGAACCGGTTACCGCATGGGCGATCAAAATGTGGTCGATTCCATGATCCGGGATGGGCTCTGGTGTGCCTTTGAAGACTATCACATGGGCGTCACCGCAGAGAACATTTGTGAATACTACGGCCTGACCCGGGAAGAACATGATCAGTTTGCTTATGAAAGTCAGCAGAAGGCAGCCCGGGCCATCGAAAGCGGCGTATTCAAGGATGAAATCGTACCGGTGGAAATCCCCGTTAAAAAAGGGGATCCGCAGATTTTTGACCGGGATGAACACCCCCGTCCGCAGACTACGCTGGAAGATCTGGCCAGACTGCGTCCTGCATTTAAAAAAGAGGGTTCCGTGACAGCCGGAAATGCCTCGGGCATCAATGACGGCGCTGCCGGCATGGTCGTCATGAGCCGTGAAAAAGCGGAACAGCTGGGTGTGGAACCGATGGCGGTCATCCGGGCCAATGCCAGTAGCGGGGTAGACCCGAAAATTATGGGGATCGGTCCCGTTCCGGCGGTGAAGAAAGTGCTGTCCAAAACCGGGATGGCGATCGACGACATGGATCTGATTGAGGCCAACGAAGCCTTCGCTGCCCAGTCACTGGCCGTCGGCAAAGACCTGGAAATCGACCGGGAGCGCCTCAATGTTAACGGAGGTGCCATCGCGCTGGGACATCCGATTGGCGCCAGTGGAGCCCGGATTCTGGTGACGCTCCTGTATGAAATGAAACGCCGCAAAGCCCGGAACGGTCTGGCAACGTTATGTATTGGAGGCGGTCAGGGAGTCGCCACCATCGTCAGTTCCGTCTGACAATTTTTCCCGTGTTTCTTGAGCCTGTGAAAAAGTTGACAATTGTCTTTCTCATTCGTTAATATGTATGAGGATGTGAAAAATAAACTATACAGTTTCAGTATGGTTTTGAGGGAATCACCCCATTGCCAAACGCGGTTTCAAGTATTTGACCATCATCGCAAGGAGCTGTATTCATGCGCAAATCCGACAGTCCGTGGAAAATGATCGCACTGGTCAGTGCAATTGGAATGGATCTCGCCTTCTTTACTTTCACGGGTGTATATGCCGGAAGGTATCTGGATCGTGTATGGGATACAGGCCCTCTTTTTTTGTTGATTGGTCTCCTGGCCGGTCTGGCATTCGGGATTTATGGTGTTTTTCTCCTGGTTAAATCCATTATGGGAGATTAAAACATGAATGACTTCTGGATACCCGTTAAAAGGGTTATGGTACACACACTGATTGTCCTCCTGCTGGCTGTACTGGCCCGGTTTATACTACCGTATCCGTTGTTCTGGCAGGGCTTTATGCTTGGGACATCAGTCAGTCTGATCAACGGACTGATCCTGATGAAGCGAACCTGGCAGGCGGGAGAAGCGGCTGAGTCGGGTAAAAGAGCCAGGAGCACCGGGATGCTTCAACGTTTTGCCGCAGCAGCATTTGCCGTACTTGTCACACTCGAGTATCCTCAATATTTCTCGCTGGGAGGAACCATTGCCGGTTTTGCCGTACTTCCGATTCTCAGTCTGGTTGTTTTTATTTTTTATTATTATATAAGGCACACTAAAGCGGGAAAGTAGGTGATAAAGGTATGGAACATGTTGTGCCGACAGTCAAAATTTTTGGGTTATATATTGACCTGGCTGTAGTGATTTCTTCTGTAGTTGCCTCACTGCTGGTATTTCTGATTATCTGGTTGGCCACCCGCAATATGACGGAAGGGGTTCCGCGCGGTATGCAGAACTTCCTGGAGTGGCTGATCGACTTCGTCCGGGGCATCATCGGACAGTTTATGGATATGAAAACCGGCAGCAAGTATGTCACTCTGGCGTTCACCCTGTTTTTATACATTTTCATCAGCAACCAGCTGGGACTGTTGTTTAATGTGACAACAGCTCACCATGAACCGGTTGAAGCCATCGGAGTGACAGAGGAAGTACTGGAGCATCATCACGGTGAAGCGCATGTTGCGTGGTGGAAATCTCCCACAGCCACACCCAGTGTGACATTTGCACTGGCTATCGCCGTTTTGCTCTATTCTCACTACGCCGGTATCAGAAAGAGCCCGTCCGAGTATTTTAAGCACTATTTCCAGCCGAATCCACTCATGTTTCCGATGCATCTGATTGAAGAAGCATCCAAGTTTATGACGCTTCCTTTGCGTTTGTTTGGTAACATTTTTGCCGGTGAGGTCCTGATTGTCTTCCTGCTGGGAGGAACGTTCCTCGTCACCGGAATTCCACTGGTCATCTGGCTGGGTTACTCGGTCTTCGTCGGGGCCATTCAGGCGTTTATCTTTACCACGCTGACCATGGTGTACATTTCTCAGAAGGTTGTTGATTCACATTAATTAAAATATAAATCTTTTATTTCTTAAGGAAATTCAAGGAGGGAATTATAATGGAAATCGCTATCGCACTGGGATTAATTTTTGGACTGGCAGCAGTAGGTGCCGGAATTGGAAATGCACTGGTTATCAGCAGAACCATCGAAGGAACTGCTCGTCAACCTGAAGCTCGCGGAAGCCTGATGGGACTTATGTTCCTCGGTCTGGGTCTGGTTGAGGCGATCCCGATCATCGCGGTTGCTATGGGATTCATTCTGTTCGGAAGACTATAAGGATAACGAGTGCTTGAATCACGACAGGCGGGAGCGCTTTTCTTCCGCCTTCATTTTGTGTGACTGTTACAGGATCTCTCAAGGGAATGGAGGGAGTAGAGGATGACGCTCACTTTAGGAAATATTTCGATCGAACTGGGAACCATGTTGTTCCAGGTGATCACATTTATCATTCTGTTATTGATTGTGCGCAAATTCGCCATGGGACCTGCTATGAGTGTTCTGGAAAAACGCCAGAAACACATTGAAGAGCAGATTACCACGGCTGAAAAAAATCGTGAAGAAGCGCAAAAGCTTCTTGAAGAACAGCGCGCTGCTCTCAAAGAAGCAAGAGATGAAGCGCATGAAATTGTCGAAAGAGCCAAAAAACAATCAGAAGTTGAAGCCAAAGAAATTCTCAATTCCGCCAAAGAACGCGCTGATCGTATGGTAGAAGAAGCACGTGCGGAAATTGAGCGCGAAAAAGATAAAGCGGTTGCCGAATTGCGCGATCAGGTGACAAGCCTGTCTGTCCTTCTGGCATCCAAAATTATCGAAAAAGAGCTGGATGAGAAGCAACAGCAAGAAGTGATTGACCAGTTTATGAAACAGGTAGGCGATCGTTTATGAGCCGCGTAGTGGCAAGCCGTTATGCCAAAGGCCTGCTGGAAGTTGCCCAGGAACATAACGTTCTGGATGAAGTGGAACAACAATTGTCTCAGATCAGCAGCATCATCGCGAACGAACCGGAGTTAAAGCAGGTTCTGAACCATCCTCAGGTAGAAATCACGGAAAAGAAAAAACTGATTGCTACTCTTTTTGAAAAAGAGATTAAAGAAGAATTGCTAAACTTCCTCTACCTTCTGGTTGACCGCCGTCGGGAAATGTTTATTGATGAAATCTCGGATGAGTTCACCCGACTGGCCAATGAGGCGAGAGGAATTGCCGATGCGACCATCATATCCGCAAAGCCGCTTTCCGAACAGCAGCAACAGGATATTGCAAAACGTTTCGGAAAAGAATTGAACAAAACACTTCGCGTAGAAAACCAGGTTGATCCTTCCATTATCGGCGGTCTGGTAATTCGCATCGGAGATCGCTTGTACGACGGAAGTGTTGCCGGTAAATTGCAGCAGTTCCAACAGGAATTGAAACATTCATAAGTAAAGGAAGATAGGGGTGAACGAAGTGAGTACGATCAGACCGGATGAAATCAGTACGCTGATTAAACAGCAAATTGAAAACTATAAATCGGACATTCAAGTTGTGGATGTCGGAACCGTCATTTATATCGGTGACGGGATTGCACGTGTTCACGGCCTGGAAAACGTCATGGCCGGGGAATTGCTTGAATTCGAGAATGGCGTCATGGGAATGGCCCAGAACCTCGAAGAAGATAATGTCGGTGTCGTCATCCTCGGACCGTTTACTGACATTCGTGAAGGTGACAAAGTTAAGCGGACCGGACGGATCATGGAAGTTCCGGTAGGGGAATCCCTGATCGGGCGTGTTGTTAATCCGCTTGGACAGCCGATCGATGGTAAGGGACCGATTGAAACGGATAAATTCCGTCCCATTGAATCTCCGGCACCGGGGGTTATGGACCGTAAATCCGTTCATGAACCGATGATGACCGGTATTAAAGCGATTGACTCCATGATCCCGATCGGACGGGGACAGCGTGAGTTGATCATCGGGGACCGTCAGACCGGTAAAACGGCTGTCGCTATCGACACCATCATCAACCAGAAAGATCAGGACATGATCTGTATTTACGTTGCCATCGGACAGAAGCAGTCCACCGTAGCAGGGCTGGTTGAAACCCTGCGCAAACACGGAGCCATGGATTACACGATCGTTGTATCCGCGACCGCTTCTGAACCGGCACCGCTTCTTTACCTCGCACCTTACGCTGGATGTGCGATGGGTGAACATTTCATGTATAACGGCAAGCACGTTCTGGTCATTTATGATGACCTGTCCAAACAGGCTGCGGCTTACCGTGAGCTGTCACTCTTGCTCCGTCGCCCGCCGGGACGTGAAGCTTATCCGGGGGATGTCTTCTATCTACACTCCCGTCTGCTTGAGCGTGCCGCCAAGTTGAGCGATGAAAAAGGTGGCGGATCTCTGACAGCCCTGCCGTTTATCGAAACACAGGCCGGTGACGTATCCGCCTATATTCCGACCAACGTGATCTCCATCACCGACGGTCAGATTTTCCTCGAAGCAGACCTGTTCTATGCCGGTGTACGTCCTGCTGTTAACACAGGTATCTCCGTATCCCGTGTAGGGGGAGCGGCACAGGTTAAAGCGATGAAGAAAGTATCCGGTACGCTTCGTCTGGACCTGGCCCAGTATCGTGAGTTGCAGGCTTTCGCCCAGTTCGGATCCGACCTGGATAAAGCGACTCAGGCACAACTGGCACGCGGTGAACGTACCGTAGAAATCCTGAAACAGGGTCAGTTTGAGCCGATGCCGGTTGAAAAACAGGTAGTCTCGCTGTATGCGGTCACCAAAGGATTTATGGATGACATTCCGGTTGGCGATGTCAGACGTTTTGAGAAAGAAATGCACAGTTACTTTGAGCATAATAAAAAAGAATTGCTGGATCACATCCGTGATACAGGTGAACTTCCGGATGAAGATCAGTTGAAAGCTGCTATTGAAGAGTTCAAAAAAGGTTTTGCCGTATCCGAATAATGGAAAAGCCCGTTAAAGTGTTGAGGAAAAAGGTGGTGAGAACATGGAGGGAACCCGCGAGATAAAGCGCCGTATCAAAAGTGTTCAGAACACCAGACAGATTACCAAAGCGATGAAAATGGTCGCGGCGGCCAAACTTCGCCGCGCCCAGGAAAGAGCTGAACAATCCCGCCCCTATGCAGAAAAAATGCGGGAAGTGATCGTCAGTATCGCTTCGGGTACCACCGGTGTCAAACACCCGATGCTGCAGACCCGGGAAGTGAAGAAAACCGGTTATATCGTCATTACATCGGATCGGGGTCTGGCAGGTGGCTTTAACGCCAACATTTTGCGCAAACTGGCTTCGATCATTCGGGAACGTCATAAGAGCAAAGATGAATATGCAGTCATTGCCATCGGTAAAAAAGGTGCTGATTTCCTGAGACGGCGCGAATATCCGGTGCTGGACCAGATTACAGGTCTCAGCGATACCCCGACATTTGCAGATATCAAGCCGATCGCCGCTAAAGCGGTCGACATGTTTGCGGAAGGCGAATTTGACGAATTGTATGTACTTTACAACGAGTTCGTCAGTGCCATTCAGCAAACCCCGAAAGAAGTGCGTCTACTGCCGTTGCAGGAAATGGCCGTTGACGGGCAGGATCAGAAAGAAAGTTCTCAATATGAATATGAACCTTCAGCTGAAGAAGTCTTAAACGAACTGCTTCCGAAATATGCTGAAACGCTGATTTTCAGTGCGATGCTGGACAGTAAAGCCAGTGAATTCGGAGCAAGGATGACGGCGATGGGTAATGCAACGGACAATGCATCTGAAATGATTGATAAATTGACATTATCCTTTAACCGGGCTCGTCAGGCAGCGATTACGCAGGAGATCTCCGAGATCGTCGGCGGAGCAAATGCGCTTGAGTAATAACGTGTTGATATGATGCGGGAAACGAGATAGGAGGGAAAAAGCGATGAGTAAAGGACGAGTTCTTCAGGTTATGGGTCCGATTGTCGACGTCGAGTTCGAAGGCGGATACATGCCTGAAATCTACAATGCAATTAAGATTGAACACAAAGCCCAGTCCGAGGGTGAAAGAGATATCGATCTGGTACTCGAAGTAGCTACTCATCTGGGTGACAACAGCGTACGCTGTGTTGCCATGTCTTCAACAGATGGTCTGGTTCGCGGTATGGAAGCGGTCGATACCGGGAAACCGATTTCCGTACCGGTAGGTGACAAAACACTGGGTCGTGTATTTAACGTACTCGGTGAACCGATCGACGAGCAGGGTCCTGTAGCGGCAGAAACCGTTAAACCGATTCACCGTCCGGCTCCATCTTTTGAAGAACAATCTACAGCAGAAGAAATCCTGGAAACCGGGATTAAAGTCGTTGACCTGCTTGCCCCCTATGCCAAAGGTGGTAAGATCGGACTGTTCGGGGGTGCAGGTGTAGGTAAGACCGTATTGATTCAGGAGCTGATCAACAACATCGCCCAGGAGCACGGTGGTATCTCCGTATTTGCCGGGGTCGGGGAGCGTACCCGTGAAGGGAACGACCTATATCATGAAATGAAAGATTCCGGCGTTATTGACAAAACATCCATGGTATTCGGACAGATGAACGAGCCGCCGGGAGCCCGTCTTCGCGTGGCGCTGACCGGTCTGACCATGGCTGAGAACTTCCGTGATGAAGAAGGGAAAGACGTGCTTCTCTTCATCGATAACATCTTCCGTTTTACCCAGGCAGGATCCGAGGTATCCGCGTTGCTCGGACGCATGCCGTCAGCGGTTGGTTACCAGCCGACACTGGCAACGGAAATGGGTCAGTTGCAGGAACGGATTACTTCAACCAAAAAAGGTTCTGTAACCTCCATCCAGGCGATTTACGTACCGGCGGACGACTATACCGATCCGGCTCCGGCTACGACATTTGCTCACCTGGATGCGACCACCAACCTGGACCGCGGTATTTCCGAGCTGGGTATCTATCCGGCTGTGGATCCGCTGGCATCCACATCCCGTATCCTGTCCCCGGATATCGTCGGACAGGAACACTATGAAGTAGCACGTGGTGTACAGGCAATCCTCCAGCGTTATAAAGAGCTGCAGGACATCATCGCCATCCTGGGTATGGACGAATTGTCCGAGGAAGATAAACTGACAGTTGCACGTGCGCGCAGAATCCAGCGCTTCCTGTCCCAGCCGTTCCACGTTGCTGAACAGTTTACCGGACTCCCCGGTAAATACGTACCGGTTAAAGAAACCGTACGCAGCTTTAAAGAAATCCTGGAAGGTAAACATGACGACCTGCCTGAAGCTGCCTTCTTGTATGTCGGTACGATTGAAGAAGCAGTTGAAAAGGCGAAAAATATGTAAGGCAACCCTGAAACGGGGAGGTTTCCAATATGAGCAGCATGCAAGTTGAAGTTGTCACTCCGGAACGGGTTGTTTACAGGGGTGAAGCCAGTATGGTGATCGCCCGCGGCAGCGAAGGCGATCTGGGTATTATGCCCAACCACATGCCGCTGGTCACGCCACTTAAAATTGCGCCTGTCCGGGTGAAAAAAGATGATCGTGAAGACGTCATCGCTGTCAGCGGCGGTTTCATGGAAGTAGAAAAAGAGAAAGTCACCATTCTCGCTGAGGCAGCGGAACTGCCTGAAGAAATCGATGTCGATCGGGCTATGGCAGCCAAAGAACGTGCGGAACGGCGCCTGGCTGAATCAGGCAAAGAAGAATATGACTTTAAAAGAGCGGAACTGGCCCTTGAACGTGCTCTCGTACGGATTCAAGTGGCGAAAGGAAATAAATAATACAATAAAAAACCGGGTGATCCTGTCAGACAGGAGCACCCGGTTTTTTAGAGGTGAGAGGTGAGAAGTGGGATGTGAGAAGTGGGATGTGAGAAGTGGGATGTGGGATGTGGGAAGTGAGATTTACTGATGAAATCGACAGCGTCGCTTTCTTTCATCTGTTCCCACCTCCCATCTCTCACTTCTCACCTCTAGTTTGTAATACAATAATATTGTCAGCTAATCAGGTTTATCCTGATTGATAGGGGAGACACCGGATATGTTTAACCGTATATTAGTTGTTAGACACATTAAAGGGCATTTGCTATAATTGTGAGGGTGTCTGAAAGATACCCTGTCAGGTATCATGCTCCATTATACAAAGATACTGGAGGGAAGCGCATGCCATTATACACCAACAATTATGTATTGGTTACGATTTTTTTGTTTCTCGGTATATTGTTGCCTGTCGCGGCACTCACATTTGGGAGGTTTTTGCGACCGAATAATTTGTATCCGGAAAAACAGACCACCTATGAAAGTGGTGTGGAACCTACGGGGGAAAGCTGGATACAATTTAATGTAAAATATTATATATATGCGTTGCTTTTTGTCATTTTTGATGTCGAAACCATTTTTCTGTATCCATGGGCGGTTGCCTATGACAAACTGGGACTTTTCGCTCTGATTGAGATGCTGATCTTCATAGTTCTGTTAATTATAGGCCTTATCTATGCCTGGAAAAAGAAGGTGTTAGAATGGAAATAAATCTGGAAGGAATCACACCCGAAGAACGTGAAGAACTTAACCGCAATGTATTTATGACAACACTGGAACAACTGAAAGGCTGGGCCAGAAGTAACTCAATCTGGCCGCTGACGTTCGGTCTTGCCTGCTGTGCCATTGAGATGATGGGAACAGGGGCCTCTCATTATGATCTGGACCGTTTCGGCGTGATTTTTCGGACATCGCCGCGTCAGTCCGACTGTATGATCGTAGCTGGAACGGTGACCAAGAAAATGGCACCGTTACTTCGTCGTCTCTATGATCAGATGGCTGAACCCAAGTGGGTGATCGCCATGGGATCCTGTGCAACGGCCGGTGGTCCGTATGTCCGGTCTTATTCCGTGGTTAAAGGAGTGGATCAAGTCGTACCGGTCGATGTCTATATACCTGGCTGCCCGCCTAACCCGGCAGCGCTCATCTACGGCATCAACAAGCTGCAGGAGAAAATCAGGTATGAAGCGAAGACCGGAAAGAAGGTGACCAGTCAATGAGTGATCAAGAAAAGAAAGAGCCCACCGCTGAAGAAAAAGCCAAAGCAGCGGAAGAAGCCAAAAAGCGGGCCAAACAGTTAGCCGCTGAGAAAGCGAAAGCGGCTGCTGAAGCAAAAAAGAAAGCAGCCGAAAAAATGGAACAGCAAAAAGAGCCGGAACCTTCCGGCCAGGACGATAAACAGCAGGATGTAAAGGAAAGCGAATCTGGTGATACAGCGGACGCTGACGCGAAAGCCAAGGCGGCTGCTGCAGCGAAGGCCAAAGCTGCTGCGGCCGCCAAGGCCAAGGCAGCAGCTGCTGCAAAGGCAAAAGCCGCAGCTGCCGCCAAAGCGAAAGCAGCACGGGAAAAAGCGGGAGACGGTGATGATGCCGACAGTGCCAAGGCGAAAGCCGCGGCAGCAGCCAAGGCAAAAGCCGCCGCAGCCGCCAAAGCGAAAGCTGCCGCCGCTGCCAGAGCGAAAGCAGCCGGTGCAGGGAAAGCAGAAGAAGATAAACCGAAAGAACCGTCACCCAATCAACCGATGCTGGATCACATTGTGAAAGTCTTAACAAGTAACATGGGTGAAGACGTGATTGAAGAGTCCTATATTAATGAATTGGCCAAGGACGAACCCACCCTGATCATCAATAATGAGAAGTGGCATGAAGCCGCGAAATTATTACATGATCATCCGGAACTTGGTTTTGATTATATTTCCGGTTTGCAGGGTGTTGATTATGAAGATCACATGGAAGTGGTTTATTCCTTTTTATCTTTTAAAAACAAAGGGAAACGCGTTACGGTCAAAGTGAAGACGGACCGTGAAGAATCAAAGGTTGCCTCAGTCACCGACATCTGGAAGGGTGCAGACTGGAACGAACGAGAAACCTATGATCTGCTCGGTATCGTTTTTGAAGGACATCAGAATCTGAAGCGGATTCTGTTGCCGGATGACTGGGTCGGCCACCCGCTGCGCAAAGATTACGAGCAACTGGATGAGGAGGTGTGAGGACATGAGTACGGTAAGAACAGAAGAGATGCTGCTCAATGTAGGTCCTCAACACCCGAGTACACATGGTGTATTTCGGTTGGTAGTCAAAATAGACGGGGAAACCATTACAGAAGCCAAACCGGTGATCGGATATCTGCACCGGGGAACGGAAAAACTGGCGGAAGACCTCAATTACACACAGATCATCCCATACACGGACCGGATGGATTACCTCTCCGCCATGACCAACAACTATGTGATTGTTCATGCGGTGGAGACCATGATGGGACTGGAGATTCCGGAAAAAGCGGAATATCTCCGCGTCATTGCCATGGAACTGAACCGGGTCGCCAGCCACCTCGTCTGGTTTGGGACCTATCTGCTCGATATCGGTGCGATGAGCCCGTTCTTGTATGCCTTCCGTGAACGGGAACAAATCCTCAACCTGTTTAATGAGTTGTGCGGGGCTCGCCTCACTTATAACTACATGAGAGTGGGCGGCGTGAAATGGGATGCACCCGAAGGCTGGATCGACAAAGTTCGCGATTTTATTCCCTATATGAGAGAACAGCTGGAAGGCTATCATCAGCTGGTTACCGGAAATGAAATTTTCATTAACCGGGTCAAAGGGATCGGACAATATGATGCGCAGACGGCGATCAATTATGGACTCAGCGGAGTCAATCTGCGTTGTACCGGTGTAAAATACGACATCCGCAAAGACCAGCCCTATTCCATTTATGATCGCTTTGATTTTGATGTACCGGTTGCGACGGAAGGGGACTGTCTGTCCAAGTACTATCTGAGAATGGAAGAAATCAGACAATCGCTGCGTATTCTGGAGCAGGCCGTAGAGCAGTTTCCGAAAGAAGGGGAAATCATGGCGAAAGTACCGCGCGTGCTGCGTACGCCGCCTGGAGAAACCTATGTCAGAATAGAAGCGCCCCGGGGAGAACTGGGATGTTACATTTCCAGTAAAGGAAAGGATAAACCCTGGCGCCTCAAATTTCGCCGGCCATCTTTTGTCAACCTTCAGATTTTGCCCGAACTTCTGGTAGGCGAGAACATTGCCAATTTGATTGCCATACTGGGTGGTATTGACATTGTGCTCGGGGAGGTTGACTGTTAATGGAACAATATTTAACCCAACCGTTATCATTACAGACATTCATCATTTTTTTTGCATCAGCCGTGGCCCTGTTGCTTCTGGTATTGGGGTTCGTCACCTATGCCATCTACTTTGAAAGAAAAGTCATCGGATGGATGCAGGCCCGGATCGGACCGAACCGGGTCGGGCCCCTGGGACTTCTGCAGACCGTGGCCGATGTCCTGAAACTTCTTTTAAAAGAAGATACCATTCCGAAAAAAGCGGATAAACCGTTGTTCCTGATTGCGCCGATCATTGCGTTTGTCCCGTCATTTGCGGTACTGGCGGTTATCCCGTTTACCGACAAACTTCATTTTGCGGACCTCGGGGTCGGGTTACTCTACTACCTGGCGATATCAAGTATCAGTACCATCGGGGTTCTGGTCGGCGGATGGGCGTCCAATAATAAATACGCCCTGATCGGCGGGATGCGGTCAGCGGCTCAGATGATCAGTTATGAAATTCCGCTGGTCATGTCGGTTATCGGAGTCATTTTGATTACCGGCAGCCTGAACCTCATCGACATCGTTGAACGGCAGCGTGAAATCGGGATGTGGTTTATTATTCCACAATTTCTGGGATTTATCATATTTTTGATCGCCTCTATTTCGGAATTGAACCGGACACCGTTTGACCTTCCGGAGGCTGAGTCGGAGTTGGTTGCCGGTTATCACGTGGAATACAGCGGGTTCCGTTTTGCGTTCTACATGCTGGCGGAATATGTTTATGTGTTTGCCATGTCCGCGTTGACGACCGTGCTCTTTTTGGGCGGATGGCTACCGCCGTTTGAGTTCTTAAGTTTTATACCCGGAATCGTCTGGTTTATTCTGAAATTCAGTGCCGTTGTCTTCTTTCTCTTCTGGGTACGGGCAACCATGCCGCGTATCCGTGTCGATCAGTTGATGTCCCTGGGATGGAAAGTCCTTTTACCACTGGCGTTGGTCAATATTTTTATCACCGCCGTGGTAAAAGAGTTTATTGCGTAGAAGGGGTGAACATCGATGCTCGGATTTGCCAAAGGTCTGGCCTATACGTTTAAGCAGATGACCCAACCGAAGGTCACCACGCGTTATCCCGATGAAGAAATCGAGATGCCGGACCGTTTTCGCGGAATTCAACATTTCGATCCGGAAAAATGTATTGTTTGTAATCAGTGTGCGCGGATTTGCCCGACGGACTGTATCCAGTTGACGGGAAAACCCCACCCGGATCCGGACAAAAAAGGAAAAGTTATCAACACCTATGATATAAATTTTGAAATCTGTATTTTATGCGATCTGTGTACGGAAGTTTGTCCAACCGAGGCGATTGTGATGACCAATAATTTTGAACTGGCGACTTACAGCCGGGATGAGCTGTTTAAAGACATGAACTGGCTCAACGAAAACAACACGAATGTCAGAAAAGAAAACTCCAAAAATCTGCAGGGAGGGAAGAAAAAATGAGCGGAGAATTTATCGCCTTTTTCATCCTGTCCCTGTTTACGATTGGTGGAGCGGTTTTTATGATCAGTTTCACCAGGGTTGTCCATATGGTGGTCTCCCTGGCTTTTACCTTTTTAAGCATTGCCGGGCTTTATGTTCTGCTGGAGGCTGAATTTGTGGCCGTCACACAGGTGATTGTCTATGCCGGAGCGGTAGCGATTATGATGTTATTCGGAATCATGCTGACACCGCACCGGGAGCAGGAAGAAGACGCCGGCAGGGCGCAAAAGGTTGTGGCGTTTATAGCAGTAGCGGCATTTTTCTTGATTGCGTTCTTCATCATTCAGGGGACGACTTGGGATCCGTCGGTTCACCATTTCACCGAAGATAATACCACCATGATCGGGAAAACCATCTTTACGCAATATGTGATTCCATTTGAACTTGTATCCGTTCTCCTGCTGGTTGCACTGGTAGGCGCCATTATTCTGGCAAAGAGGGAGGAGAATGACAGTGAGTGAAGCATTGTCGCAGGTACCGCTGACCTCTTATCTGCTGGTCGGCCTGATTCTGTTTAGCGTTGGACTGTATGGGGCACTCACCAAACGTAATGCCGTGATTGTGCTTTTATCGATTGAGTTGATGTTGAATGCCGTCAATATCAATCTGGTGGCGTTCGCCAAACACGGCCTGTATCCCGGCATTACGGGGCAGATATTTTCCCTGTTTACCATCACCATCGCAGCTGCGGAAGTGGCAGTCGGGGTGGCAATTTTGATGGCGTTGTACCGCAACAGGGGTACCGTACAAGTTGACAAAATGGATTTGATGAAGCGATAAACCGAGAAAAAAGGACTGGTGAGTATGGATCAAATGGTAGAAAACGCATGGTTGATACCTCTTTTTCCGCTTGCAGCATTTGTGATCATGGTTGCCTTCGGTCGCCAGTTGAAGACAACGGCTGCATATATCGGTATTCTGGCTACGCTGGCATCCTTTGTACTCGCCCTGTTTACCTTTCTGGAGCGGTTTCAAGAGGGAGCCGAAACATTTTATCAACCGGTACACTGGTTTAGCATTGCCGGTTTTGATGTGACCATGGGTTATGAGGTAACCCAGTTAAATGCGCTGATGCTGGTCATTGTCAGCCTGGTCAGCATGCTGGTGCACATCTATTCATTGGGATATATGCATGGAGATGACCGTCTGCCGGTCTTTTATCAATACCTGGCTCTGTTTACATTTTCCATGCTGGGGCTTGTCATTTCGCCCAATCTGTTACAACTGTACATTTTCTGGGAATTAGTCGGCGTTTGCTCCTTTTTACTGGTCGGGTTCTATTTCTACAAGCCGGAAGCGAGAGCAGCCGCCAAAAAAGCGTTCATTGTCACCCGCATCGGGGACGTGGGATTGTTTATCGCCATCATCCTTCTTTTCTGGTGGACGGGAAGTTTCGTCTATAATGATATTTTTAACGCGGTTGAAAACGGGGTGCTGGAACCCTGGCAAATCACCCTGGCTGCTATTCTTATCTTCATTGGAGCGGTGGGAAAATCCGGTCAGTTCCCGCTTCATACCTGGTTGCCGGATGCCATGGAAGGTCCGACACCCGTCAGTGCCTTGATCCACGCGGCTACAATGGTAGCAGCCGGTGTTTACCTGGTGGCGGCAACCTTTGATCTTTTTGCCGCATCACCGACAGCTCTCAATGTGGTAGCTTACATCGGTGGTTTCACCGCTATTTTTGCGGCCTCCATCGGCTTGACCCAGCGTGACATCAAACGCGTGCTGGCCTACTCTACGGTCAGTCAGCTGGGGTATATGATGCTGGCACTCGGTGCAGCCGGTCTCATCGGTTATGCTGCCGGAATCTTTCATCTGATGACGCATGCGTTTTTCAAAGCCCTTCTGTTTTTGGCTGCGGGAAGTGTTATTCATGCAGCTCACACCCAGAACATCTTTGAAATGGGTGGTATGTGGAAAAACATGAAGGTAACCGGCTGGCTCTTTTTGATCGGTTGTCTGGCCATCGCCGGAATTCCGCCTTTTTCCGGGTTCTGGTCCAAGGAGGAAATTCTCCTGTCCGTCTATCATGCCGGACGGATGGATCTGTTCTGGATCGCTGTGCTGGCAGCATTTTTTACCGCATTCTATATGTTCCGACTTTTCTTCGTCACCTTTACCGGTGAATCTAACCTGAACCATAAACCGGAGGAATCCCCGGTCGTGATGACATTGCCGATGATTGTGCTCGGTGTGCTGGCAGTGGTTGCCGGTTTCATCAACACGCCGTGGAATCCGGTTCTGGGTGAATGGCTCACCTACGGGATGGAAGGAGAATTACACGTGGAGGCTCCAGCCTGGATTTCTGTGGTCACGGTTCTCTTCTCACTGGCGGGAATCGGGTTGGCCTGGATGATGTACAACAAGAAGTCACTCAGCCGTGACTGGCTGTCGGGACGTGTGCCGGCCCTCTATCAATTGTCGTACAACAAATATTATATTGATGAACTCTATGATACTGTGTTCGTCAGACCTTTGAGAGGGATCGGCATCATTGTCAACTGGATTGACGATTATGTGGTGGATGGTGCAGTTCGCCTAACGGGACGGATAACGGACTCCGTTGCCGGACTGGGTGCACGCATGCAAAACGGCCAGATTCAGACTTACGGCCTGGTCACGGTCGTGGGACTGGTACTCTTGATTGTCGGGCTGACCGTAGCAGGGGGGTATTACAAATGATAGAAAAATTATTAACCTTGATCCTGTTATCACCACTGCTGGGAATACTGGTTCTGGCCTTTACTCCCCGGTATCGGGCGGGAACTGTAAAATTGATCGGGATTCTGGCAACCCTGATTCCACTGCTTTTATCGTTTGTGATGTATGTTCAGTTTGATCTCAATGCGGAAGGGATGCAACTGGTCCATCGGGCAGACTGGTTTCAAATTCCGATTCAGGACTCAGTGGTCAAGATCGCTTATGAGGTGGGTGTCGACGGGTTGTCCATGCCGATGGTGCTCCTGGCATCCGTTATCGCTACCCTCGGTGCCGTCGCTTCCATTGCCATTCAGAAAAGATGGAAGGAATATTTCATTCTCTATTTGATCATGGAGATCGGACTGCTCGGGGTATTCATGTCACTCAATCTGTTTATGTTCTTCATTTTCTTTGAACTGGCCCTAATCCCGATGTTTTTCCTGATCGCCATCTGGGGATACCTGGATCGGGAAAAAGCGGCCATGAAATTTTTGATCTATAATGGTGTTGGTTCAGGAATCCTGCTGATCACATTTGTCGCACTCTTTATCAAAACCGGGTCTTTGAATATGGCCGAGATTATGACGCGTCTGTCCGACCCGATGTCTCCGTTTAACCTGCCGGACAGTCCGTATCTGATTTCAGAAGGACTCCGGACGGGATTGTTCCTGGCACTCCTGATTGCATTCGGCATTAAAATGCCGTTTGTACCGCTTCATACCTGGATGCTCAAGTCCTATCAGGAGTCACCCATTCCCATGATCATGATCTCTTCCGGGGTCATGATCAAAATGGGGGCTTATGGTCTGATTCGTCTGGGAGTCGGCTTCTTCCCGCAACAGGCAGTTGAACTGGCACAATGGATCGGCGTACTTGGTTTGGTCAGTATCCTGTACGGTGCCGTACTGGCCCTGGTACAGAAAGATCTGAAAATGGTGCTGGCCTATTCCAGTGTCAGTCACATGGGAATTGTGCTGCTGGGGATCGCATCGATGAATGCCACCGGATTTCAGGGAGCCATTTTCCAGATGGTATCCCACGGACTGGTTGCTGCACTGCTCATCTTTATGGTCGGTGTCATCTATGAACGGACGAAAACAACGGTCATCTCAGAGCTCGGCGGACTGGCCAAATCCGCTCCGTTTATCAGCGGTGTCCTGTTGACGGCTGCGCTGGCTTCGCTGGGGCTGCCAGGCATGTCCGGTTTTATCAGTGAATTCCAGGCCTTCCTCGGTCTGTTTCGTGCCGAACCGGTACTGGCTGCGATCGGAACCCTGGGGATTATCCTGACCGCTGTTTACATGTTACGGGCCGTCCTTGCCACTACGTTCGGTCCCACTCCGGAAAAGTGGCAGGATGTCGTAGATGCCCGGCCGGTAGAAGTGATTCCGATGGCAGTGCTCCTGGGATTCGTGATCCTGATCGGAATCTACCCCGCTGTGCTGGGAGATGTGGTGCAGGGGACATTGCAAAATCTAGTTCCGAGGATAGGAGGGTAGGTCGATATGGATATTACTGCATGGAATTGGGAAGTGATGACGCCTGAATTTATCATACTGGGAACGGCTACGATTCTTTCTCTCATCGACCTGTTCATGCCCGATGATCGGGATCGCAGATTCCTGGGGATTCTGGGACTGCTGGGAGTCATCGCTGCCGGTTTTTATGTCATCAAGTTTGCCGGTGCCGAACCGGTGCAAATCATGAATGATATGTTCCGGCTGGATTCGTTCGGAACCGCCTTTAAATTGATTTTCCTGACCGGTGTAGCGTTACTCTTTATCCTGTCGATTCAGTATCTGAACCGGCAGAATCAAGAGGTTCAATATCGCGGTGAGTTCTTCTATCTGGTCCTGACTGCCTTACTGGGTATGATGATCATGGCATCTTCAGCCGACTTGATCACCCTGTTTGTGGGACTGGAAGTTCTTTCCGTATCTTCGTATATTCTGGTCGGGATTCGCAAGAAACATCTGTACAGCAACGAGTCTGCTTTTAAATATGTCGTCTCCGGCGCCATTGCCACAGCCATCACGCTGTACGGGATGAGCTTTATCTACGGTATCACCGGAACAACCAACCTGTATGATATTGCAGAACGGCTGGCAAGTGCCTATCAACAGGGTTTTTCTCTGATGATTTATCTCGGTTTCTTCCTGATGCTGGTCGGTCTCTCGTTTAAAATAGCGGTGGTACCTTATCACATGTGGGCACCGGATGTATATCAGGGAGCGCCGACACCGGTGACCGCCTTTTTATCCGTTCTGTCTAAGGCAGCCGGGTTTGCCATTATCATTCGCATATTCCTGAGTGTGTTCCGGTCGATCGTCAATTATCAGTCCGATGCCGGTTCCTTTTATGTGCTATTTCAGGAATTGAATCTATATATTGCCATTCTGGCGGCTGCATCCATGATCATTGGTAACACGCTGGCACTGAGACAGACCAACATCAAACGATTGATGGCCTACTCCAGTATTGCGCAGGCCGGATATATTCTGGTCCCGCTGGTCACATTCTGGGGCATCAACTTTTTCTCCCAGACATTGTTCTATCTGGTGGCGTACTTGTTTATGACACTGGGAGCCTTTGCCGTGATTATGGTTGTCACGACGGATCGGGGAACGGAAGACATCCGCTCCTTCGCTGGTTTGTATCACCGCTCTCCCTTTACGGCGATTGCGATGACTATCTTCCTCCTGTCTCTGGCAGGTATCCCGATTACAGCCGGCTTTTTCGGGAAATTTTACATTTTTATGAGTTCGGTTTTATATGAAAATTACTGGCTGGCCGCTGTCATGATGGGAACCAGCATCATCTCCTACATCTATTATTTTGGCATCATTCGCCAGATGTATATGCGACCAGGGGATACCGAAGCAAGACTGGCTGTTCCATTACCGGCTGCGTTCGTCATCGCCGTCGGTGTCCTGGGTACGGTAGCTGTCGGATTGTTCCCGGATCTGGTCCTCAATTACCTGAATCAAAACTTGCAATTTACAGATATGTTCGCCAGACCGTAATGTCGTTACACTTATAACTGGCATATGTACCCTCTCCGGTGTATCACTGAAACCCGGAGGGGGGATAGTTTTTAGGAGATCTGGGACAAAAGTCCTAGATTTTTTATTATGAAAAGGAAATGGAAGGAAAAAATGATTCGTAAGACTCATGACATGATGAATATTGACAAATTATAATAGATAATGACAGCTTTTATCGATTTTTAGGGATTATGGTAACGAATGATGGCCAGGAGGCAGCAGGTCCCATATTTCGGCTCTGTTAAAGGGGGGATCATGAATGCAGGCACGTCCCATTACCACCCGTGACGGTATTTATTGGCTGTATGACAGGAAATGTCTTGACGCAGAGCACGAATTGCTGCAAAAACTTCAAACCATTGTCCACCGGTTTGAACAGCGTGAATTTATCCTGATCGTGGATCTGTGTGCCATCCGATTATTGTTGCCGGAAGACAGGGCGTTTATTGTCAAAGTTTCCGTCTACTGTAAAACGCATGGCATGAACAAACAGATTTATGTGGTCAATACCTGGCAAATGAACAAGATGCGAATTCATGCCCGGCTTCACAACATGCCCTTTTATGAATCCATTTATCCCAAAAATCCGGATATGGAAAAAATAAAGGAAGAAATGCATGTGTTGAACTAATTCCCCCCGAAAGAATCACGAAAAGTATTCGGTTATAGAAAAGATATAAATTACCAATAAATGAAACAAGGGATCAAACCATTTTTGTCGAATGATTAAATAGCAGAATGTAACCAGAGGAGATTTAGTATGGAATTTGGTATTCAGGCTGTCATCAGTATCCTGTTATCATTGATATTCATAGCTTTAAGCTGGTTTGCTCTTCAGACCTTCAAATTCGACCTTTTTCTGCATCGACCGGACGGATGGCAGGCTAAAACCCTTATGATCCTGTTATCCATCGTGATCGGTCACGGCGTGGCCAACTTTTTTCTGGATTATCTGGGCTGGTCGCTGATGCTGAGATCATTTTTCGCCGGATAACAGCAACGTTCACTCCATCCATTCAGAAAAACATTGACCCGGTATAAAACCGACTCCCCCTGTTCAAACTGGTAATATAAGGTTTGCGGGAGAGGAGAGGGTTGAGATGAATCAGAAAACATGGCTCCAGCACGGGGTTCTGTTGCTGATATTTTTAACCGGGTTCAGTATGCTGGCCATGGCCAAACAATCGGATATCGAGCAACATCATGAGTTGACGCAGCGCTTGATTCGTGCCGTTGAAGATACCGGTGCTGTCGTTCAGAAGGTCCAGTATCATCAAGGTATTCCCATGGAACCGGTTACGCAGATTGATGCGTTGATGGATCTGGGTAAAGAATGGGCCTCAGGATGGGAAACTGAAAACATCCGTCTGGATCAGGACAAAACCGGTGAACACCCCTATGTCAGGGTCCGATTCATCAAACAGGGCGTTTCGGTCGATCTCAACTTGACTGGAACCCGCCACGGGAATCAATGGATTCCCTATCTGGTTATCCGGGTGGAAGCACCAGCCGACCGACTTGAACAGGCCCGGCAAATCACCTCCCGGCTGTCTGAAAGACTCGGTGAAAAAGGATTAATGGTAAAGATTAATACTTGTTTACAGGCCGTCTACAATGCTAAACTTAACCATCATGCGCGAATAAACATGATCAATCAGGTCATACATAGTTTTGACGCTCATGTGGTTGAAAAAATGGAGGATAATGTTGTTCAGAGTTATTCTGCCTATTCTCCCCACATACCGCAGTTCATTTACACGAAAGATGTAAAAATGAATCTGCAGGTTGCAACTCATGTGGACCCTGATAAACGCCTAACCCGACTCACAGTAGGAACGCCTATTATCACGACGACGTATTAATAATACATGGAAGAAAAATCACGCGGGGGGAATTCGACCTTGGAGAAAATGATCGTCCGCGGTGGAAATCGTCTGAAAGGAACTGTTAAAATACATGGTGCAAAGAATGCGGTTCTCCCGATCATAGCTGCTTCCATACTGAGCTCTGAAGGGAAATCGATTATTCATGATGCACCGGCACTGGATGATGTATTTACCATATGCGAACTGTTGCGTCACTTTCATGTAGATGTTAAGTACCGGGATGAAAAACTGGAAATCGATGCTGCAAATCTGGAAGGGACAGAAGCCCCTTATGATTTGGTGCGCAAAATGAGGGCTTCTTTTCTTGTGATGGGCCCCCTGCTTGCCCGTAAGGGTAAAGCACGCATCGCGCTCCCCGGGGGTTGTGCCATCGGCACACGTCCGATTGATCAACATCTGAAAGGCTTTGAAGCAATGGGGGCGCGAATCGATTTCGGGCAGGGATATATTGAAGCCAGTGTCAAAGATCGCCTGGAAGGCGCCCGAATCTATCTGGATGTTGTCAGTGTAGGAGCCACCCAGAATATTATGATGGCCGCTACACTGGCCCGGGGCACCACGGTGATTGAAAACGCAGCGGAAGAACCGGAAATTGTAGATCTGGCTAATTTCCTCAATAATATGGGAGCCAAAATCCGGGGGGCCGGAACCAGTTCCATCCGCATTGAAGGCGTGGATGCCCTGAAGGGAACCTGTCACGGTGTCATACCGGATCGCATTGAAGCGGGAACGTACATGGTCGCCGCAGCCATCACACGCGGTCACGTTTTCGTGGAAGGAGTCATTACTGACCATATCAAACCGCTCATTGCCAAACTGACCGAAATGGGTGTTGAACTGGAAGAGAAGGAAAACGGCATTCTGGTAACCGGAAACGATAAAATCAAACCGGTGGATGTCAAAACCCTGCCTCATCCCGGTTTCCCGACGGATATGCAGTCCCAGATCATGGCCCTGCTTTTGACGACCAAAGGGACCAGTATCGTCACTGAGACTGTTTTTGAAAACCGGTTTATGCATGTGGATGAGTTTAAACGTATGGGAGCCGACATTAATATTGAAGGGCGCAGTGCCGTGATAGAAGGCGGCAAACCACTTTCAGGCGCCAAGGTCACCGCTACAGATCTCAGAGCCGGAGCAGCCCTTGTTCTCGCCGGTCTTGCTGCAGAAGGAGAAACGGAAGTTTACGGACTTCATCATATCGATCGCGGATATGTTGATTTCGCTGAAAACCTTCAGCAGTTGGGAGCAGAAGTAAAAAGGGTTAAGATGGAAGAAGATGAGACCAAAGCGGATCAGGACAAGAAAGTTGATTCGCAGATCAAGGCCTCTTTTGCATAACAACGTCATAGGCACTGATTCGAAGAATCCTTTCCCTTAAACAGGGAGAGGATTTTTCTTTATTCATACGGTTCTGATCCAACTTCTCCCCTCATAGGATAAGAATGAGACAACAAGGTTTGTCCAACTTCATTGACACCGGGAGGGAAAGGGATGTTGAAACGATTGGTTGCGACAGGCGTACTTTTAATTATCGCGATTGTGGTTATCATACCGGCCGCACTTGTGTTTTTCTTCGGAAATCACGCAGAAACAGCGGTAAATCAGGATAAAGAATCCGAACCGGCTGCTGTTACAGATCCTGCCCAGATTGAAAACCAGATAACCGTCAATGTTTACCGTTCACAGGAGAATAAGGTCGAGAAGATCCCCCTGGAAGCTTACGTGGAAGGCGTTGTCGCAGCAGAGATGCCGGCAGAATTTGAAATTGAGGCGCTGAAGGCACAGGCGATGGCTGCGAGAACCTACATCATTCGAAGAATTGCGGAAAAAGACTTTTCGGATACGCCGCAGGGGGCCCACGTCACCGACACCGTCAAACATCAGGTGTATATGGATGACCATCAAAGACGAAATAAATGGGGCCCGGACTACGACTGGAAAATGGCCAAAATTCGAGAAGCTGTGCTGGAGACACGTGGACAAGTTATCACTTACCAGGGAAAACCGATCAACGCCACCTTTTTTTCAACCAGTAATGGCTACACGGAAAATTCAGAGGAATACTGGAGCCAGCAAATTCCCTATCTCCGCAGTGTAAAAGTTCCCTGGGACCAGAATTCACCACTCTATGAGAAAACAACGGTGATTCCGGTCAAGCAATTCACAGACAAACTGGGAGTGAATTTGAGTGTTCCGGTCGCTTCCGGATCATCATGGAGCCAGGTGCTTGACCGGACTACCGGAAATCGCATCGCCAGAATCAAAGTGGGGGACCGCGTTTTTTCCGGGCGCGAGATACGGGAGAAACTGGAACTGCCCTCCAGCCATTTTGATTTGAGAATCGAAAATGATATGGTTCTGGTCACGACCCGCGGATACGGCCATGGTGTGGGTATGAGCCAGTGGGGGGCGCATGGCATGGCCCGCGACGGAAAAACTGTGGATGAGATCATTAAATACTTCTATCAGGGGGTGGAAATCGAGGATTATCATCAGTGGGTCCGGGAAGTAAACACTGAAAATTCCCAATTACAGGCAAAAAAATAGCATCACCCGGTTTAAAACCTGTCACAGCTGGGCAGAATGGTTGCTGAGGTGATGTGTAATGAGTGAAGAACAAAAACATTCAAAAAACTCACAATCTGAGCCAAAAGCATCTCAGCATAAGCTCAAGCTGTCGCGCTGGAAGGCCTTTTTCAGAAAAAAATGGACCTTTCCCGCGATCTATATGGGAGTAGCCGCACTTATTTTAGCCCTCATTATGTGGTATCAGGATCCGGGTGATTTTGTCATCCCCAACGATGAAGTGAATCCTGATGTCACATATGAAAACACCGGGGAAAATGGCAGTCAGGCTGCCGGTGAGATGGCGGAGACCCCTGAAGCAGTGCCGGTTAATCAATCCGGTGAAAAAATGGAGTGGCCCTTCAAAGAAGATATCAACGCTGATGTGGTAATGAATTTCTATAACGAAAACGCCAGCGATGATATCAAGGCTGCTTCGCTGGTCAAGTATGAAGATTCTTACTGGCCGCATCAGGGTATTGACTTTGCCCTCCCGGATGACAAGTCGTTTGAAGTGACGGCTGCTCTCAGTGGAAAAGTCGTACGTGCAGAGAAAGATCCGCTCATGGGATTCGTCGTGGAGATTGAACATGACAACGGGTTGACCACCCTCTATCAGAGTCTGGCCAATTCATCCGTCTCTGTCGGAGATGAAGTAAAAAAAGGTCAGGTCATCGGAATGGCAGGCCGAAACCTGTTTGAAAAAGAGGCCGGTGTCCATCTGCACTTTGAAGTGCGGCAGGATGGCAAACCGGTATCTCCCGACAAATATCTGAGCACACAAAAGACGGACACATCGTCCGCCCAATAATCACACCCAAATTTTCACCAAGAAAGTGAGCGAGCTCATTGTGGCTCGCTCATTTTTTTTCTTTCACTATTGTGACAGGACACATTGCATCATGTAGAACCCCGAGACTGACACTGCCCAGAATCTGGCCGCTCAATCCCCCGAGCCCCCGTGCCCCCAGAAAAATGTGTTCCACATTTTCGCTGCGCGCGGTTTCGATAATTTTAACTTTCGGATTTCCGATTTCAATCCGGGTTTCAAAGGGAACGCTCTGATTTTCAAGGACAGGCTGGAACTTCGCCAGTACCTTTTCCCCGGATTCCCGCAAATATTGTTCAATCTCTTCCTGTTTAAAAAACAGTTTGGTGTGAAATGTCTCAAGGGAATGCTGGACATGCAGGACGATTAAATACGGGTCATCGAAAGCGGCTGATAATCTGAGCGCTTCATGCAAAGCTTCAATGGAATGGTCAGATCCGTCAACCGGAACAAGCAGGCGGTTACTCATCTTTTCACCTCATTTATGTCTACATTTAACGGAGCCCGGTATTACGACTGTGCCTGAGGCTTGACGCAAAGCGGGTTTACTTCAAAAAGGGGAGGCCGTCAGTCATGACATCCTCCCCCGATTGTTATTAGTATAACATATCTGCCGGTTGAAAAAGATGAAAAATAAATGACTCAAAAAAATTATGGGCCTGTTTTGACTTGTCAGGCTTGGAAATATCGCATATATGAGCCCTTGCCTCAATATAATGTATCAGACGATTCAGAATAGGGGAGGCGAAGGGAGTGCACGATTACATCAAAGAGCGAACCATCAAGATCGGGCGTTATATTGTAGAGACCCGGAATACGGTTCGCAAAATTGCCAAGGAATTTGGCGTTTCCAAAAGCACAGTGCACAAGGATTTGACGGAAAGACTTCCGGAGATCAATCCGGAACTTGCCAGCCAGGTGAAGGAGATTCTGGAATACCACAAGTCCATTCGGCATTTGAGAGGAGGCGAAGCGACCAAGATCAAGTACAAAACCAAAATTGATAAAAAAGGAAAAAAAGGTCAGAGTGAAAAAGAAGAAATGGCCTGATGGAAACCGGGACCAGCGTGCTCATTAAAAGCAAAATAAAGCTAAAAAAAAGGAATTCCTTGTTCCGTAGAGAATAACTATAATTAAGGTAAATCAAACTTTGTCGAATCATTGGAACGGTTGAATTTATGGAAACAGGGAGGACCTTTTGATGCTAGGGAAAGACATCGGAATTGATCTGGGTACGGCCAATGTGCTGATATATGTAAAAGGGCGCGGTGTTGTACTGAATGAACCTTCGGTCGTGGCGATCGATAATGAAACCAAGAAGGTTCTGGCTGTCGGAGAAGACGCCCGAAGAATGGTAGGAAGAACACCGGGAAATATCGTGGCGATCCGGCCTCTGCGTGACGGAGTCATTGCCGATTTTGAAATTACGGAAACTATGTTGAAACATTTTATCTCCAAAATCGGAATGAAGAGTTTTCTGATGCGTCCTCGAATCCTGATTTGCTGTCCGACCAATATCACATCAGTGGAGAAAAAAGCGATTAAAGAAGCGGCCGAACGTAGCGGAGCCAGACAGGTATATCTGGAAGAAGAGCCTAAAGTCGCTGCCATTGGGGCAGGGATGGATATATTTCAACCCAGTGGAAACATGGTGGTTGATATTGGCGGTGGAACGACGGATGTTGCTGTCCTTTCCATGGGAGATATCGTCACCGCCTCTTCTATTAAAGTAGCCGGGGACAAGTTTGATTCTCATATTATGAGATACATAAAAGATAAATACAAATTATTGATCGGGGACCGAACGGCAGAAGAGATCAAAATCAATATCGGAACGGTTTTTCCTGACCTGCGGGATGACAGTATGGAAATTCGCGGACGCAACCTGGTTACCGGATTGCCGCAGACCATTACCATTACGTCAAAAGAAGTGATGGATGCGCTGAATGAGCCGGTCTCTGCCATTGTACAGGCTTCCAAAAATGTACTGGAACGGACCCCGCCGGAACTGTCAGCCGATATTATTGACAAAGGCGTATTTTTAACCGGTGGAGGGGCTCTCCTGAACGGGTTGGACAAGCTCCTTTCTGAAGAGTTGAAAGTACCCGTGCTGGTTGCGGAGAATCCGATGTCCTGTGTGGCCGAAGGAACGGGGCTGATGCTTGAGAATCTGGATCGGGCTCCAAAGAAGAAGAAAAACCAGAGTTTCTAGGTTTTCAGCATTAAACAAAACGGCTGTTTTTGCCGATGATGAATATAGAGGATCGTTAAGCTGTTTTGGAAAGAGGGGATTCCCGCATGTTGCGTGGCGTTTATACGGCTGTATCGGGCATGATCGCCCAGCAGCGAAAACAGGAAGTCTTGACCCATAATCTGGCCAATATACATACACCGGGGTATAAACGGGATGAAGCGATTTACCGTTCTTTTCCCGAATTGTTACTCGAACGGATCAGGGATCCGCAGACAAGTGTCAAAGGTCTGCCGTCTGTTCCCGGTACACCTGCCCCGATCGGGTCTCTTTCTCATGGCGTTTACACCCAGGAGCTGATCCCGATGTTTACTGCCGGAGATTTGATGCAGACGGGTAACCCTCTCGATGTGGCGATTTATGATGCCGATTTGCCGGCAAATGAAGTGGATGGCCGAATGGTGAAGCCTGCTTTATTTTTCGCGGTACAAACACAGGACGGTGAGATTCGATATACCCGTCATGGAAGCTGGACGCTGGATAGTGCGAATCAGCTTGTAACGGGAAACGGACATCTGGTCCTGGATGAAAATAATGAACCGATTCAGATCATGAATCAGAATTTCCGGATTACGGCGGATGGTGAGATTCTGGTTCCCACCGATAATCCCGGCGAGATGGAAGTTGTGGCACAACTTCAGGTCGTTCGTGCGGATAACCCTTACAATATGGTAAAAGAAGGGGATGACCTGTTCCGCTGGGAGGGGGAAGAAGCCCTGGCCAATGCGTTTATTGCTGAAGATACGGTTTATGAAATCAGGCAGGGCTACATTGAACGTTCCAATGTCGACCCGGTTCAGACAGTGACGGATATGATGACGGCATTAAGGCTCTATGAAGCCAACCAGAAGGTTGTCCAGTCTTATGATCGTACGCTGGAACAATTGAACCAGGCGGGGAGGATCTAATCGATGAACACATCCTTTATTAATACCGTAGCCGGAATGCAGAGTCTGAAGCAACGGCTGGATACGATTTCACACAACGTATCCAATCTGCATACAAACGGATACAAACGAAGAGATACCTCTTTTTCATCCCTGTTTGTCAGAGAAATTGAAAACCAGTCCCGTCCTGAGCAGGAAACGGGACGTCTGACACCGGATGGCATTCGAACCGGTCTGGGCGCCGGAGTGTCCATGACCCGCATGGATCTTTCACCCGGTTCCGTGCAGGTGACACAGAATCCCCATCATTTTCGACTGGAAGGTCCCGTTTATTTTATGACACGGCATTCTCTCAGTGATGATCCGGCCGCCCGGGAATATCAATGGCGATTAACCCGGGACGGATCCTTCCGGCTCGATGCCCATCGTTATCTGGTGACGGGAGAGGGGGACTTTGTCGTCGATTCCAATGGCGACCCGATTCAGGTACCGGCTGGATATGAGTTACGCATGTATAACAGTGAAGATGGTCAGGGATATATTGAATTTGTGAATCAGAATGATCCGGAAGATGTGATTGATCCCGATATCCAACTGGGTGTTTTTTATGTTCGGAACCCGCAGATTCTGCAATCCGTCGGGAACAACCAGTGGATTATACCCGATGAGCTTCTCGATCAACCCGGACAGATGGAGCTGAATGGAAACCCGTATCTCGATTTCATGACCGGCCCCAATGCCATTGTCGCCGTGGACGGCGTGTCCTGGAACATCCGCCAGGGACAGTTGGAGGGATCCAATGTGGATCTGAGCCGGGAAATGACGGCCCTTCTCGAAACACAACGCTCATTTCAATTGGGTTCCCGTGCGCTTTCGATTACAGATCAAATGATGGGAATCACAAACAATTTGAAAGGTTAACTTGGATTCCCCCCGATTGAATGATAAAATAAATAATGCCGATCAGGTAAGCTTTTAACAAAGAAGGGATCAACAATGGCAGAACAACATTCAGCAGCAACGGCGAAAAAGACGTCTGCTGCCTCTTCACGGCGAAAAGCGCGAAAGAAAAGGCGAAAAACAACCGGATCTTCGGTTTTGTTTAAAATTCTTTTGATTCCTGTCCTGTTGCTGGCATCACTCATTGCCGGGGCCGTTGTCGGATACAGTGTACTCGGGGACGGCAGTGCAGGAGAAGTATTTGATTTAAAAACATGGAAGCATATGTATGATCTGATTTTTGCACCGGGGTAAAACATCATGACATCGCAGCCTGAACCACCAATCCGGTGGTTTTTTTGCACTAACGGGGGATTCTCATTCTCAAAATCGGGCATATTATGATGATATAAACGGGAGGAGGGGGTACTGGTGAACTGGCCAAACGCTTTGACGTTTGCACGATTTTTGTTGATACCTCTTTTCATCTACATTTATTTTTCCCCCCATCCTTATCATAATGAGTTAGCCTTCCTGGTGTTGCTGTCAGCCGGTTTGACGGATGTGATCGACGGGTATCTGGCCCGAAAAAATAATCAGGTCACCCAGCTGGGCATTATGCTGGATCCCCTTGCGGACAAATTGATGATGCTGACCGTCGTCCTTTCCTTTTTGATTTCAGGCCGAATAGACCTGTGGGCCGCACTTATTTTCTTCTTTCGTGACGCAGCGATGATTGTCTCCTCGTTTATTTTTCATTTGCAGGGGAAAAAAACCGTACCGGCCAACTTTTTCGGGAAACTGACGACTGTTCTTTTTTACATTGCTTTTTTATTTGTCATGTTTGATCTGGCGTACTCCAGCGAAATCATGTGGGGGGTCATTCTTTTCTCTTTTATTACCAGTGTCATTTATCTGTTTAAATTCAGACTGATTAATTATTAAACAACACCTTCATGACGTGCGATTTTGTGGTATAGTATTAAAAAAATATGGAAAGCTAGGATTTAGGGAGAAAAGCAACAGATTTTCCAGTCCTTGAAGTTTGAGGGGAGAAAGGCAAAGAGCACCCTGCGGGAAGTAAACAGAGTGCTCCTTTATGTGAACCCCAAACACTCGAGTGAAGTGGGGGGCTTTCAATATTTTGCTCTCACCTGTCATTCGATATACAGTGCAACAATGGTAATATGTGTGACTATCGGGGAGGAGAAATGATCATGTCAGAAAATCGTGATGAGCAAAACAGCATCCTGGATATTGAACAGATTCAGGAGATCATCCCGCATCGCTATCCCTTTCTGCTGGTGGATAAAATCCTGGAAGTGGAGGAAGGGAAACGCGCCGTCGGGATTAAAAATGTCACCATGAATGAACCGTTTTTTCAGGGGCATTTCCCCGGATACCCGGTGATGCCGGGGGTGCTGATTGTAGAAGCGCTGGCGCAGGTCGGAGCGGTAGCTGTTCTGAAGAAAGAGGAAAACAGAGGTAAACTGGCCTTTTTTGCCGGGATCGACGGCATGCGTTTCAAAGGACAGGTCAGACCCGGCGATACCTTACATCTGGAAGTAGAAATGACCCGTGTCCGTCGCTCGATCGGGCAGGGACATGCCGTTGCCCGGGTCGGGGATACCGTGGTGGCGGAAGGGGATTTGATGTTTGCCCTTGCCGATCGGTAACAGGGCGTGAAAAGGAAAGGTCTTCTGCATGGTGTTGCAGAAGGCTTTTTTTGTATGGTCGGGGAGATTGTCGATTGTGATGGAGAAAATCGGAAGTACTGAAATGCATCCTTTAAAAATTCGAGCTAAAGTATGAGATGTATTGGGAACTTAATTGGTTGTAAACTCACAAAAAAACCTTTCGACACCAGGATATTTTTCGCCTAATGACGTGACTGTAAAACCAATTTTTCTGTAAAATTGGACTGCCTCCCTGTCAGTTTCAGCAATTATGGTTGTCAAATTATATTTTTCGAAGAGGAACTTAATCATTTTGCTTGCGATTCCTTTGCCTCTTTCTTCAGGAGAAACGGCAATATGTTTTATTTCACAGTGATTTACGTTGATTTCTACTCCTATACAACCGATTACCTTTTTATCTTTAACAAACGCGAATAAATGTTTGTCAGCGTGTTGTATGTATTGATCATACACGGCGTCAACTTTCTCGATAGAAGTCGCATATGATAATAATTCCCTCACAGAAGGTTGGGGATATTTTGAACGGATTTCTTTGATCAACCGATCACCTTCTTCTTACAGATGATTCCCAAAATACTTACTAAACGTATTATATCAACTTTTTTCAAGAGGAGTGTGTTAGGGATATTTGTGTTACAAACATACCCGTGAGTATGGATGTAACATTTTGTTAACGATGAACTTGAAAAAATTGGAAAGGCAAGCAGCGCCAATTTTTTTATTTCTTTAAAAATTTCATCTTGAAACAGACGCCATAAATGCTATGATAATGAAAAGGCTGAATTGATATATAACAGCGGGGTGGAGAAAGTGGAGCAGAAGATGAAGCAAGTCAAGGAACTCCTCCATCTTCTGGAGGAAAACAGTCATGTCTCGCGGAAGACGATCGCCGATATGATGGGTATATCGGAGGATGACGTGAATCAATTGATTCAGGAACTGGAAGACAAGAAGGTCATCGTGAAGTATATGGCACTGGTCAACTGGGAAAAAGTTGAGGAAAACGACCATGTGACCGCGGTGATTGACGTGAAGGTGACACCCAAGCGAGATGTGGGATTTGATGAAGTGGCGGAACGTATCTATCGTTTTCCGGAAGTGAAATCCGTCTATCTGATGTCGGGAGCCTATGATCTGTCGGTTACGATTGAGGCACCCACGATGAAGGAAATCGCACAATTTGTATCCGACAAGCTGTCAACCCTGGATTCGGTCATTTCCACCACGACCCATTTTATGCTGAAACGTTATAAACATGACGGTGTGGTACTGACGGATAAAGATGATGACAGAAGGATGGTTGTGACACCATGAGCAGCCACGTACAGCAGTCATCACGGGTACAAAGTCGTTCCAGGATTTCTAAGGTTGTATCATCCATTCCCCCTTCGGGGATTCGCAAGTTTTTTGATCTGGCGGCTTCAATGGATGATGTGATTTCACTCGGTGTCGGGGAACCGGATTTTGTTACGCCCTGGAATGTGAGAGAAGCGGCGATTTCAGCTCTGGAGCGGGGATATACCACCTATACGGCCAACAGCGGACTGCCGGAACTCCGCAGGGAAATCAGCAAATATATGAGTCAGCAATTCAATATTGATTATGATTATGATGAACAGGTTGTGGTGACGGTTGGTGCCAGTGAAGCGATTGATCTGGCCCTTCGTTCCATTATTGATCCGGGGGATGAAGTGCTGGTCGTAGAACCCAGCTATGTTTCCTATGTACCGACTGTCCGATTTACGGGTGCGGTTCCGGTCATCGTTGAGACGACCCGGGGTACGGATTTTAAATTGACGGCGCGGCATATTGAAGAAAAAGTGACGCCCAAAACCAAGGCGATTATTTTTTGTTTTCCCAATAATCCGACGGGATCGACCATGACCGGAGAGGAACTGCAGGAGATCGCGCGTGTGATTGAAAAGCACGACTTGATCGTGCTGTCGGATGAAATATATGCAGAACTGACCTATTCAGGGCAACATGAAAGCCTGGCCGCTCAAACCGACATGTATGACCGGACCATCGTCATTAACGGATTTTCCAAGGCGTTTGCGATGACCGGATGGCGCGTGGGCTATGCGGTGGGACCCCGGGATATCATTCAGGCGATGACCAAGATTCACCAATATACGATGTTGTGTGCGCCGATTATGTCTCAGATGGCAGCGGTTGAAGCATTGAAAAAGGGGCTTCCTGAAAAAGACCGGATGGTGGAAAGCTACCGGCATCGCCGGAATTATGTTGTTAAAGCCTTTCGGGAAATCGGGCTGGATTGCCATCAGCCGGAAGGGGCTTTTTATGCTTTTCCATCGGTGAAGGCAACCGGTTTGACTTCTGATGAATTTGCGGAACAATTGATTCAGGAAGAAAAAGTGGCGGTTGTGCCCGGTCATGTGTTTGGCGCAGGCGGAGAAGGACATATCCGCTGTTCCTACGCAACGTCGCTTGAACAACTTCAGGAAGCCATTAAAAGAATGGGCAGGTTTGTGGAAAAACATCTTTAATATCATTGTTCTGGGATTGAGTCGGGATTTGATTCCCGGCTTTTTTTTATTTTTGTGTGTGATGCCTGGGAATTTGCAGAAATGATTGGTGACGTTCAGGATGCTGCGATACTGGAAGCGAGTTGTTTGATGGAAGTGATAAATTCCGTATTGGTAGCCACTTGTCTGGAGAGATTGTCCAGTCGCTGATTGATGGTGCGGATATCTTTCTGCATGTCTGAGAACTGGGATTTAAGTGACCGGATGTCTTTTTGCATGTCGATGAACCCGGATTTGAGAGAAGCTATGTCTTTTTGCATGTCGGAGAACCCGGATTTGAGAGAAGCTATGTC
>JACDOE010000003.1 GCA_017656255.1 Bacillaceae bacterium | reverse complement strand
ACTTCATCTTCTAGCCGGGGGATTCATTTTTACACATAATTTTGGACTTGATCCTTGCATGGTTGGGAATAGATAAAAAGAAAAGTTAAAAGATGTTTTCGGAATAAAGTAAATTCCCTATCGGGCTCTCACTGGATTTTAATTCTCGATATACCAGAAAAATATAAAGTAATTATGAAGCTTATATACAACACATTCAGAAGAGGTTGATGACATCATATTTTGAATTAACCGGGGTTAACTAATACCCCGGTTTTTTCTTGGATCAAGTTGCAAACTCTTTCGAGTTAGTGAAACAAGTCAAAACAAAAACCGATATATACACTAAAAGGTAATATGATGCAGATATGGTTTGATATTTTTAGTCTCTCATTTTTTGCAGGAGAGGTCTACCTTTGAAGCAACATCTTCTGATCCTTTTTATCCTGCTTTTAATGATCCTGACTAGTTGTGAAAAAACCGGTGAACAAGCAATACAAGAAGCAACCGTTGGCAGGTAAAACAGGGGGGCGGCAATTTATGAAAAAAATAGTTTTTTTAATCGTCATAAGCATGATTGTTACTGCATCCATTTACATGTTAAAGACAGGTTCAGATACAAATGAAACCATGACGGCAGTTGAAAACAAAAAAACTGTCAATCAAACACAAGATAAAAACCAACCATCAAGCAACTGGTCTGAACCAGAAAAATCATCGGTTCAATCCGAACAAATATTAAGCCGTTTTCCAAACCCGGACAAAGAAATAACGAATCCTTCCGATGCTGGATCTTATCTCGCTCAAAATCTTTTCCCTCTATATAAAGAAGATATTGAGCAAATAGATTACAACAATCAATATGAATTAATAATGGCATCCATCAAAGCCAGAGGTATATTATGGGATGTTTTTAATTTAGATCTTAATCACAATGGTTTAGACCAATGGAATTGGGTCGTCGACCAGCAGAAGAAAATTAATCAAATCATAGGGGATTCGTCACCCGTGTTTTATGGGTATTCGAGAGGGGGAACTCTTTTTATAGCTATTGTTCAACCGACTCAGGAGAAACATGAAGCTTTTTTTGAAACCATCCAGAAAATAAGAAATGATGATCAAGAAGTGAAATTTTTACAGGAACTGGCCGATACCGGTTATTATGCTATGGATATTTATGCGGTCGATTTAATAAAAGGACGTAAAAAGATAGATGTAAAAGAAGTCTACTATATTCATGATAAAAATTATGATAATGAATATATATCTACTCGTATTAATTTAAAAGACGAGCCCTTACTTCAAAATGTGCTGGAGAAGTATAGTAGACATTATAACCCTGATCCTGTCATAAAGGAAAGGGAATGGAAATTATTCTTATTTAAAGAGGCCAAATTTCCTTCGAGGATTGTAGTTGAAATAAAGGGCGGGGGTTTTGCAGCACTCGTCAATACAAACAAAGAATATTTGTTTCATTTAACAAGGGAGGACTTGAAATAATTTAGAGCACTAAAGAGTTGAGAATTTTTTTCTTAAATCAAATTGAGAGAAAGGCCCGAATGAATAAGGGGGTTGCCCTTTAAAGTAAGGATGAAAATAATGAAAAAACACCAAAAAACGTTTATCGTCGTGTTATTCATGATGATTTTAGGTATAACCAGTGCTTGTAACCAGGTCAATAAAGATGATAAGTTAAAACACTTTAAACTAACATTGCTTCATGAGGGCAAAGTTATCAAACATTATTTCGATGCACCTGATGGTAACAATTATTTTGTTGAAAAGAATTTTATTGTAAAAGAATCAGAAATGGCACCATATAATATGTACTATATTTACTTCAATGATGATTCTGATCCTCTGGGAAGGGGATACTTCTACAGTCTTAAAAAAGACCTATCTCCAAAACCGGTTATCTGGCTTAATAATGAAGAGGCGATTATCGTTGAATATAGTGAATTCTTCAAAACGGATCTTACACTATTTAATGTCAAAACCAGAGAAAAGCAACCTTTTCAAATCCCCGATTTAAGGGAGTATCATCATGGTGATATAAATAGAGAACATAATCACATGACTTTTATATATGATGCTGATATCACACTTAACGTAAGCCTCTATGATATTTTAGAAAAAAAGTGGAAGACTATCTATTCATATAAAAAACCTTTCTATCTTCATGATCTTAATGTTAAAAGTGTATGGGGGATCAATGACAGTATTTATTTTGATGAAGCTAAAAATGACAAATCTCCCCATCAAAAAAGAATTGTGACAAACATAAAAAAATACAATGTTCATGCTAGGACGATCGATGACTTTAAACAAAATGCAAAAATATTAAGCATCTCACCAGATAAAACGTATCTCGCTTATTTAGATTTTAATAAAAACAAGACGGTCATCCTTAATCTCAAAAATAATAAAAACATAGAAATGCCTTTAACGGATGAATTAGCATGGAACAGATTGTCCAATGAGTTTGCCTATATCAATGATAAACAAGATTATATTGTTATTAATCGACTAGAAGCGGCAGGTCATATACAAACAACACGTATAGATATCGATGATCTAAAAAACGAAGCATATGAAGTCATGAATCTTCAATATGTGGGTCATGAACTAGTGTTTGATCTGGTCAAATACACGGATGAAAAAGGCAGACTGATTGATAAAGTCAAAACTTACTCCGTAATCGAACAAAAAGAAGGCTCAACGGTAGGCATGTTAGAGTGAGTAAAATTCCTCAGATAAGAACAAAGAAAAGATAACAGGCGTTTATCGGGGGGATAACGGCAAGGTAAACAGGGGGTTTTTATCGTCATAAGCATGATAGTTGCCGCATCCATTTATTTTTTAAATTCTATTTCAGATACAAAAGAAAAAATGATGGGGTAAAAGAAGACGATTACATTGTTAAAATGGGGATCGATTACAAACGATATGTTTTTGTTGATCTTGTTGGTTGTAACCGGCATACTGATTTTAAGAAAAAATATTTATTGTTTTTCTGAGAATAGATTAAAGTAGCACGTCAATAAAAAATACATACTCTATGTTACAAACATTCCCGCCAGTCGGTTTGTAACAAAAGAATACTTATTTTTTAAACTCAACCGATTTATTTTTACGGAAATGAAATTAAATTTAAAGATGCGTATATGTTTGAAACGTCAGAATATGACGAGTATCCAACAGAAATAGAAGGCATTGTAAACATCTCGGTCAATCAGAAGGATTATACCCACAACGCAGCTGTTGAAATTCGTCCTCATTCCTTTAATGGAAACAGATATCATTCGTGGATCTACCCCTTGCAAATAAAGCACAAATTAACAGGAGCTGAAGCATTGGCCATTGTTCAACGCATATCCCATCCCGTTGAAAAACAGGAAGAATCATGGAAATGGCGAATTTTATTTGTCAGCCAAAATGGGGAAGTGACGGAGGACATTTTTTCCTATCAGGAAAGATCAGGAAATCTGTACCGTGTTCAATTGGTCAATACAGGGGTTGTTACACCTGTACCATTAAGCTTTAAGACAAATGTATTTGGATGGCCAAGTCTTTATTATCCGATTATGTTTCCATTTTTAACATTTGTACTGGGGATCGGGATGGTGGGATTAAGTTTGGGGAAATGGAGATCTAACAAAAATCGGATTGAGTTGAGAAGCTTGACTGGTACATGTTGTGTTATACAGAGGTTTCTCAAATGAACCTCTTCTACAAAAGGGGATTATGAAAATGCACATCTTTGAAATAAGTCGTTACTTACATATCGTGAGCGGATTTATCGCGTTACTCATATTCTGGATCCCGGTCGTAACCAGAAAAGGCGGAAAGATTCACAACCGGGCAGGATGGCTTTACGTCATTGCCATGTACCTGGTTGCTCTATCAGCCCTGTACATGGCCATCTGGCGTATATTCTTTAATCCGGGCGTAGATCAAACATTCCGGGCATTTTCTATCTTTCTCATCTTTATCGCCATATTGAGTGCATCGACTGCCTGGTATGGCATCCGTGTTCTACGATTTAAAAATAGAAAACACCGCCATACACACCCGGTTGATCTGGGCTTTTCCCTTGCATTGCTCCTGTCCGGAATCATGGTGTCCATTTACGGTTTTATCATCTCTTTTCCATTGCTGGCCTATTTTCCGATTGTGGGGATATTCCTGGGGGTTTCCCAGTTAAAATACTGGATATCAGTTCCATATAAAAAGGTACACTGGATCTATGAGCATCTGGCCAGTATGCTGGGATGTTCCATAGCAACCATAACGGCATTTACGGTGTTTGGCGCACCTCGATTACTGGGAGTATCAACCGTACATATGCTGGTCTGGTTTCTGCCGACCATCCTGCTCACCCCGGTTATCATAGGTTTTTCCATCTATTACAGACGGAAATTTGAACATAAGTGATCGTTCGAGTGTAAAACTCATATCTTTTAAAACATACTGCCCACTAGCGATGGGAAAAAAGGGGAGATTGCAGTGTTCCGGAATAAACGACGTTTCACTTTACCCGTCTTGTATTCAGCCATACTGGTCCTGTTTTTCTACGGGTATCATTATTTTTTAATCTGGGTCAATGAAAACCTATTTTATCTGGGGGGAAGGGCCATCTTTCTGATTAACCTCGTGCCGGTTATTTTTGGCGTCATGTTAGGGCTCTTCACCCTGTTGTCAAAGTCAAACATCAAATTCTCTGTCAACTTGTACAACCTGTTGATTCAGGGCATCCCCGCGTTTATCATCGGATTCCCTTCCTTTTTTCACCTGATCGGTGTACCGCCGCTGGCAATTTCCACAGCCAAAACAAGTGTATCTAATCTGGCCGGCGTGTGGTTGGGATACGTGATAATTTCATCATTATTTTCAGAAGGGGATGAACGGGCCAAAGAAACAAAACAACTGAATCGGGTTCTTGAGACGATTGTGATTTTATTAGCTTCAGGTGTTCTTGTTTTCTTTTTGATGAGGACTTTGTTACGCATTGTGACATTCTTCAATTAACACTATTTAAACATCTGCGAAAACCAGTATCGGTAAAAAGAATGTTTGCCATCACATTTATATTAAAACCTTCTTAATTCATATTCTTCATAAAATAAAATCGGACTGGGGACTGATCCCCTGCGTTTCTGTTTTCAGTCGATCTCCAGCGGCCATCCGGACTATAAAAAGGCGGCCCCTGACAGAAGATTTCAGAGAAGACGGGATCGTCCATAGTTCTGATCAAAGACGCTATAGCACATTTTTTCTCAATCAAATTGCCATGGATGGTGCCAGATTAAGGCGTATGCAGGAAGAGAATTAACCGTGCAGTAATAAACCTAAAAATCCGATAAAAGGAAAATCACCCGCAAAAAATATCAATATCACGAGTAACAAATAAAACAGGTAAGCCAATACCCCAATCTTGATTTTTCTAAACATCACATCACCCTCGGTATCAATTGTCTAAAAATCCATAATCCCAACAATAAAAAACCGGCCCTGCGACAAACGCTACACGTCGCAGGGCCTTAACTTTTATATGCACCAGCTCCCAAATCACCTAAACTTTAAACCGATTAATCAGAGCCTGCAACTCTTCCGCCATTTCAGTCAGGGAGTTGGCGGATGCCGTAATCTCTTCCATGGAAGCCAGTTGTTCCTCGGTTGCCGCCACCACATTTTGTGTATTTTGATTGGCATCCCTGGCAATCTCCGAAACCTGATTGACAGATGCCGATACCTGCTGGGCTCCTGCTGAAATCTGCTGGGTCGTGGCCGAAACGTTTTCGATCTGTTCCGTGATCTGTTGCATCGCTTCAAAAATCTCATTAAATTTCTGTTCGGTCTCCTGTACCTGTTCGCGGCCCGATCCCACATCGGATTTAACCGTATCCATCGCCTGGACGGAATGGTGCATATCTTTCTGAATCTCCGAGACCAGCGCTCCGATCTGCCCGGCAGACTCAGCGGATTGCTCGGCCAGTTGCCTCACTTCATCGGCAACCACAGCAAAACCTCTTCCGTGCTCACCCGCCCGTGCTGCTTCGATGGCGGCATTCAGTGCCAGCAGATTCGTTTGTTCGGCAATACCGGTGATCACTTCCAGTATTTTTTCAATTTCTTTGGAACGTTGATCCAGCATCCGTATTGTTTTATCCGTTTCATCGACAGACGATGAGATCTGTTCCATCTGATTGACCGTTTGACGGACATAATCCTTGCCGTCTCTCGCCTTATGCATCGAATCTCCCGACAGTTCCGAAATCGTGGAGATCTTTTCAGCACTTTGCTGGATCCCGGACGTCATCTCCTCCAGCGAACGTGCACTTTCTTCCGTTCCGCGCAATTGTGTTTCCGTTCCCTGGGCAACGCTCTGAATGTCATTGGTAATCTGTTCTGTCGCACCGCTGGTCTGTTCCGCGCTGGCGTTTAGTTGCTGGGAGGAGGCGGCTACCTGCTCCGCGACATCCCTGGTTTTATGAATCATGCTGTGAAAGGTCTCCGCCATTTTGTTAAAAGCCTGACCGACATAGGACAATTCATCACGGGTCTGAAGCCGGACGCGTGTGGTCAGATCCCCTTCGGCCAGCTGTCCCGCAGCGTGTTCAATCGATGCGATGGATTTTTTCACCGACATGTAGAAACCGGCAAAAAGGTACACCGTAAGCAGCAGACTGATGCTGATCAATGCGAGAATCAAGGCCCGATTAAATTTTAATTGCTGTTCATGTTCGGCGAGATAAGCATTCAGGATATTTGTATTGGCGTCATAGAGCGCCACAACATTTGATATAACCTCCGTTGCCGTATCAAAATATTCATTCGGATCAATGGAGATTTGGGTGGCTTTTACAATTTCCGCCGTGGTCACGATCAGAAAGTCATTGACATTGGATTCAACGTCTTCAAAAAGAGGTTCCAGTTGATCTTTCAAGTCCGGGTTATGCGCCGTGATCACATCCAGCTGCCTTCCTGTATCTGCTACGAGGTCCCGTGTCTTGTCGCTCAGACTGATTAATTGGATATTCTGTTCTGTTGCCAGAAATTGAAGGGCCGCAACTCCGGAACCAACCGATCTCATCTGTCCCAGCTGTTCACTTAATTGGGGAAGCGTTTTCAAGATTCCTTCAGACATATACGCACCGTCTATGTTTGTCATGGTTTTAAGTTGAGAGGCATCTCCGACATAGACCAGTAAATCAAGGATCTGGCTGATGAGCCTGGTATGCTGTCGAAAGCTTTCCGTCGCATCCATTCTAGACACGCTGTCCTGAATATGTATCCATTCCTGCTCAATATTACTCCACCGCTCGGTGGTCCCCAGAGACTCTCCGTACTGGGCTTCCAGTGCTTTAATCTTTTCAATTGTCGCTGCAATTTCTGCTTGTTTTTCCTGCATATTTTTCTGATAGGATTGATCACCGTTCAGATAGAGAGAGGAAACTCCTCTATGTTGCTGGACCTGAATCAGGAAGTTTTTCATTTTATTGTTATACGATGCGCCAACCTGCTGGTCCTCGAGATTACGAATCTCTTCGTTCATTTGATTAAACAGAAAATAAAGCATTATGACCAATGGAATTAAAAAAATGATTCCGATGAGTGAGAATTTTTGCGGGTATTTCAAACGATTTAATAAAGAAATGGCGGGTAACAAAAGTTTACTCAAAGCTTATCACCTGTCTCCTCTCCGTTGTTGCTTACCAAACGGTAATAATTTCCTTTAATCGTACGACAAAATTGACAATTTTTCAACAAATAATTCTCTTTTCTTCAAGTCTTCGTTTTTCACTGAGAGATTTCTGTTACAAACATACTCATGGGTATGTTTGTAACGGACCTTTAATTTTATCAATCATGTCAATCCTTTCACAGCGAATTCACAACAAATGAGATTCTGTCTTCAGTCTCATGATAGAATAATAGAAACAGCAATTTGATTCGACATATGGCAGGAAGGTGACAAAACGTGACAAATACCCTGCTGGAGCTATTGAAAAAAGCCGTGCAGCAAAACGCCTCGGATGTGCATCTGACAACAGGAGCAGAACCGACGTTTCGGATTAATGGCATACTTGTCCCTTCCGGTGATCCGATCCTGATGCCGGAAGACACGGACCGTTTTCTCAAGGAAATCATCGGTGAAAAACAATACCGGGTATTTCGCGAAACGGGCGAAGTTGATTTTACATACACGATTGAAGGCCTTGCCCAGTTCCGGGTCAATGCCTATAAACAGAGGGGAGATACCGGCCTTGCCATCCGGGTGATACCGCCGGAAATCCCCCGTCTTGATCAACTGGGGGTAGCCCCTGTGGTTCAGTCTTTTGCAGAACGGGATCAGGGACTGGTTATCATAACCGGTCCTACCGGAAGCGGTAAGTCAACCACTCTGGCGGCGATGGTGGACTGGGTCAATCGGAACCGGCATAAACATATCATTACGCTGGAAGATCCAATCGAATATGTACATCAACACAGGCAATCACTGATTGAACAGCGTGAGATCGGGAAAGACACGAGAAGTTTTGCTTCTGCGCTGAGAGCGGCGCTTCGGCAGGACCCCGATGTGATTCTGGTTGGAGAGATGCGGGATCTGGAGACCATCGCCACCACAATTACGGCAGCTGAAACCGGCCATCTGGTGCTGGCCACGTTACATACAGCCGATGCCGTTAACGCCGTGGACCGGATGATTGATGTTTTTCCCGCAAACCAGCAACAGCAGATTCGGGTTCAACTGGCTTCCGTCCTCATTGGAGTGGTGGCCCAGCGGCTGGTTCCTGCATCAGACTTAAACAACCGGGTACTGGCCATGGAAGTGCTGGTTAATACACCGGCCGCAGCCAACCTGATCCGTTCCGGCAAAGTTCATCAAATGAAATCGCTCATACAAACGGGTAAAAATCTGGGGATGCAGACGATGGAGGCGGCACTGGAAGAACTGGCCGCACAGGGCAAAATTGATCAGGAAATGGTTCGGAAAGCGAAACCGTGATCAACCGGTTATGAACGCTGACGTTATGGCTTCCGCTTAACCGAAGGTTGGTCAGATTGTGAGGGGATTCGATGGACATGGTATTTATTGTTTTTTATAGCCTGTTTTCACTTGTTATCGGTTCGTTTTTAAATGTGGCCGCCCTGCGACTGCCATCAAACAAATCCCTTATATGGCCAGGTTCCCACTGTCCGACATGCGGCCATTCCCTTTCCGTGAAAGATTTGATTCCAGTACTCAGTTACATCGGGCTAAAGGGGCGGTGTCGGTATTGCGGGGCGAAAATCTCACGGTTTTATCCGGCAGGGGAATTGCTGACGTTACTTGTTTTTTTACTTATTCTTGACAAATCGCAAACGGTTGGGGACTGGATCGTTGCCTTCCCCTTTGCCATGCTCATGATCACCGTTACGTTAAGTGATCTGAAATATCATATCATCCCGAATCGGGTGGTGTATCCGGGGATCCTGCTTATCTTTCTGATTCGATTATGGATTCACCCGCTTCCCCTGTGGGATTATATAGCGGGCGCCATACTGGGGAGTGGGGTATTGCTCCTGGCTGCCCTTTTGAGTAAAGGTGGCATGGGAGGGGGGGATATCAAACTGTTTTTTCTGATCGGACTGGTGCTCGGCTGGAAAGGAACGATGCTCGCCCTGTTTGTGTCCTTCATGTTGGGCGGGTTGGTGGCCGCCGTACTGCTCATGACAGGGCGAGTGGGGCGCAAAGATCGTATCCCGTTTGGCCCCTTTATATTTGCAGGTACGATGATGTCTTTTTTTTACGGGGAAGAGTTTCTGTTCTGGTATATCCACGTGTTATGAGGATGTTTTCGTCGCCACGATCAGAGAAAAGGTGGCGATGATCTCACCCTCCCCCTGCCTGCTCCATTTTCCTTCCGTGACCGCATAAACCCAGGGCATGCGTTTCAGTGTGTTCATAAATCCCTCTATGGATGCGAATGTTCCGTTCACCTGTAATTGCACGTGTTTGAAGACAGGTGACCCGGATTGACTGTTTCGCTCGTCATTTCCTTCCTGTACAAAGGTCAGGTTGGCGTCCGATTGCTCGGCTAACTTCCTGACTTCCTTCCAGAAAAGATAGGACGCATTTTCGGGGATCAAGCGATCCTGAAGTTTGTTAATATCATGTTCGAGTCCATGATTTGCCTGTTTGATGTTTTCTTCCTGGCCGAGGGACGGCTGAATCGTTTCCCATTTCCCAAGTAATTGGTGCTTTTCTGCCTTTAACCTCTTGATCTCAGATAACAGTGGATAATACCAGTACTGAGTGATGATATAGACCGCTGCCAGGATAAATAAAACGGTGATTAAAACGGATTCGCGCCGGGTCAGTCGTCTCACTGGATCACATCCTCCCGATTTCTTTTAATAGAGATGGAAAACAGCGTCCCGCTTGTTCCGGTACTGGCATTCTTCAGTTGCACGTAGGAAAGCCGGGGATCCTGCTGTAATTCTTCTAAATAAAGCAGTACCTCTTTTTGTGAGGGGGCGATACCGGTTATGTGAATCTCGTCGATCGTAAACGCTACCTGCGACAGGATGACTCCCTCCGGCTGTTGCGAGACGACAATGTCGATGACGGTGAGCGGGGATGCATCCCGTTTGCGGATCTCTGCCAGCTGTTGATCCAGTTGTTCTTTGACGGTTTTAAGCCGGGTGTTTTGCTCCGTCCACGCCACGATGGAACGGTGTTGATTGATGTCTTGTTTGAGACGGATGACGTCGGTTTGCAGGGATTGATAGGTGCGATATTGATAGATGAAGTGGCCGGCGACGATGAACAGGATCAGGGCAAGCGGGGCCAGCCGCGTAATCCCTTTTTTCCAGGGTAAGGCATGATCATCTCCGTACAGGTTGATCTCATCCCGCTCTTTTAAAGCAACGCCGGAGCAGGCGGTAAACGGTTGTTCGAAAACTTGCACGGGGATGGGAATAAAGTTGCGGATCCGATCCTTGATGTCCTGCCAGTTGGCTTGATCGCCCAGCAGGATGACTTCCTGAATCCGATTCTGCGTGTGCTTGCCGTTCCAGCTTAACAGTGTTCGTTCGATTTCCTGCTCCAGGTCCTCGGGATTGGAGGTGAGCGGGCGGTACCGGGAATACATGATTTTCCCGCCGGAAAAAACGGCCAGCATCATCTGTTTGGTGTCGGTGCGTACAATCAGAACGGTATGGTCGACCTGTTCAAAGACGCCATGATGTCTTAAACCCAGATAAAGGGACTCCGGTTCGAGACCGAAGGAATAGATGATAAGTCCCGCTGCATGAAGCGCTTTTAAAACCGGCGTAATCATGGAACGATAGACGGCGACCACGATAAAATCCTGTTTGCCCTCCTCGTTCTGCCGGTTTGGATACGGATAAAAACGGTAGAAAAGGTCGTCGGGATCCACCGGAATTTCCGTATAAGCCCTGTAGCGGATGGCACGGCGTGTCTCTTTCTTAGACATGGGGGGTAAGTGAATATGACGTATAAAAAAGGGAAGTTCTTCAACAAAGACGGAGACACTTTTTTTCTTGATCCCGTTTTGCACGAACATCTCCCTGATCATAAATCCCAAACGTTCCGGTTGCATCACTTTGCCGTTTTGCACCAGTCCCCCCGGCAGAGGTTTATCAATCCTGTGTGCCAGTTCCCATTTTCCATCCCGTTTCTTTAAAACGACCAGTTTTATCTGTTTTTCGCCGATCTGAATCCCGACCCGGGTATGATCCCATCGGGAATGGCGGAACGGATTGAATTGAGACAGGTAGTACTTTTTCATGCCGTCACTGATTTTTCGGGTCATGGGTGGATCTCCTTTACTTCGATGACATTTACAATGTCGATGTGATTCTGTTTAAATCCGACATGGGAGGGGAACGTTTCAAAAACCTGCGGGTCGTAATCAAAGGCCATTTTCCCCGTGATCAGGCTTAGAATGTCACTCAGCAATCCGGTGATGAGGCCGTTTCCCATCCCAATGTTACGAGCCCCGGCGTAACCGACTACTTCAACATGACCGTCGGTCAGAATGTGACCCAGGTCCGGGTCTGGTTGATGGGTGGTGCTGTCGATGCCCTGTGCGAACAAAATCCCGTTAATTTGCAATCCGGTGACCAGCCCCACAAACAGGATATCTTCCTTGGCAATCAGATTTAACCGGGTGTTGACCAGGTCGACTCCCCCTACTTCCAGCAGGCCGGTGATGGTTCCGTTGACGACGATGGTCCGGTCCTCAAGAGAAAGGCCGAGCAGGTCCAGTCCGGTCAGCGTCAGATCTCCGTCGATGAAGATGATTTTGTCTGTGGGTGACAGACCCAGCAGCGAGATAGCGGTCACGTCTCCCTGATGATAGATCCCTTCTTTTTGGGCCATTTTCCGTGCTGCGTCGAAGTCGAATGAAGGCAGGGACATGTGCGGGCGGACTCTCTTCTGTGAAGGATCCAGGCCCGCCACATGAATCTGGCTGAGATCGGTACTGCTTACGATGCCGTCAATGTCGGGAGGCGGCGGAAGCAGCCCGTTGTGTCTGATGTTGACGATACCATTGGCATGAACATCTCCGTTGACCGTGATCGTATGTCCCAGAAGGGTGAGGGTTTGAACGGAGAGATCCTCCTCGGCAAACAGGGCAAAATCAAGGGGCGTCGGGTGTCCCACCGGTTGCCGCGCCAGTGCCCGAATCGTTCGGGTTGCGTCGGCAAAACGGCCGGTGGCGAAAATGTGATAACCAGTCAATTCGCCGTATTCATTTTTTATTTCCTCAACCCGGACCGTATAGGAGCCGTTCTCAAACGAGACATCGGTTAAGGCCAGATTCAGTTGCCCGGGATCAAACGAGCCGCCCTGAAGCTGACGGTTGATTTCCTGTACGGCGTGTTCGAGCCCTGCTTCCGCAATATAATAGGCCGATGATTGCTGATTTTGTTTTTGTGCGGTGATCAGATTGGTGCTGGAAAAATGGACGATGGTGGTCGCCAGGGTTAATAGAATGAAAGCAATCAGCAGGGCCAGAACAAGACTGGCTCCTGACTGGTCGGCGTGCAGGCCGGTTGCATAACGCCATCGTTTGCGCATCGGCGTGCCCCCCTTTTTTATTGAAAAAGGGTTTTAAAAATGCCCTCGGGGTCTCGCTTTAATTGATAACGTTCTGGTGATGTCCCGGCGGGCATAATCGGTTTGTTGCCCGACTTTCAGGGTGATCGAGACCAGATGATCGGCAGTGACTGAGACCTGAAAAGTCGTCACACCGTCAAGCAACCGTTCTGTTGTTCCCGATTCTTCCCGAAACAGGGACCCGTCGGCGACATAATAAGCGATGGAACGGGTTTGCCAGTCGATGCCGGTCCAGGATCCGTGCAACAGGATAAGCCGCTTTTCATCGGTCATGACATGGGGGTAGGTCCTGCCTGCCCGGTCACCGGCCAGACTTGACAGAATGTCCCGTTTGATTTGTTCGGCGCGCAGGGTGACATCCAGTTGCGTCTCGGACTGGTTGACGGTGTGGTCATACTGATTGAATCCTTCTATTAAAACAGAAACGAGCCAGGCCAGCGTCATTGTCATGATGGCGGTGGCTACCAGCAATTCCGTCAGGGTCAATCCACTCTCATTTCGCAGTATTTGTTGTATCGGATTGGGTCGGTTCATCGCCATCACATCACCGATTTGATATCAGGCTCGCTTTTTCCAGCCAGCCGGATTCAGTATCTTCTCTCACCCGGATGACCACCTTCATCATGCTGGTGAGCGGGTATTCCTTGTAAGTCAGCAAATCGAATCGGGCTCCATAGCCATCCGGGACCTCCAGGTTGATCCGGCTGTCGCGGGGATCGAGGTCCACAGCCTGCCCCCCCTGCCGAAACTGTTGTTCCCAGTCCAGCAGATCGGCATAGGGGGTGGCTTTCAATTGTTCCATCAAATGGACGGCAACTTCATCGCGTTTGGACAGGGCCCAGGATTGCTCGACGCCGGCTCGCCCGCTCATCCATACCTCGATCAGGACGAACAGGACCATTACCACAATAAACGTTGTGATCAATAATTCGATCAGGGTTTCACCGCGACTGTCCCTGAATTTGAACATGACGGGCCACGACCTTAAGGCGTTCCCAGCTTCTGGACGACGCCATCCTTCAGTTTATAGGCACGGCCCTGGTCCCAGGGATCTTCCGGTGCTTCATCAATGTATGCCTCGTTAACCAGGGTGTCTGTCAGTATCTCAATGCCGCCGGTGGTAGCCGACCCATCTGTTCCATCCGATGTGGGATAGGAGCCATGGTCAAAATAATACCGTTCAACGGCGGACTGCAGCAGTTTGGTATTGGCCTCATCGGTGGTCACCCGGGTCGTATCGAGGGATGTGGTAATCCGCGGAACAATGATCATGGCCAGAAGACCGAGGATGGCAAACACCACCAGCAGTTCAATCAAGGTAAACCCATTTTCATTGCCTGAGATTCTTTTTCTTAATTGACGCATGGGACATGACCTCCTTTGTGATTGATTTACAGGATCATACTGTCATAGATCGGGATGATGACCGAAGCCATCAGGGCGGCAACCATGGCACCGACCAGGATCATCAGCGCCGGTTCAATCAGGGCAACCAGCTGATTGAGCTCCTCGTCCACATCATGCTCCATATATGTCGCTACTTCCTGGAGGAGGGTTTCCATTTCGCCCGTTTCTTCGCCGACTTTCACCATGGATAGAAGCAGGCCGGGAAAAAGGGGGCTGGCAGACAGGGCATCGGACATGCGCCCCCCTTTCCGGACCGCACCCTGTGCCTCCCGGACGGCATCGGAAAAATACGTGTTTCCCGAAACTTCAGAGAGAATCTGTAACGACTTCTCGATGGAGATGCCACTGGCGTATAAATCTTTCAATGTCTGACTGAATCGATAGGTTTCGATTTTCTTAATGATTCGGGAGACAGGCGGCACATGCAGAAGCAGATAATCCCGCATGCGACGTCCTGTATCCGTTGCCAACCATCTGGCGGCAGTCAGGAGGGCCAGGAGCAGGGTGGCTGCCACATAAATCCCGTTCTCAGCGACGAATTGTTGCAGATACAGGACCACTCTGGTGATCAAGGGAAGCTCTGCATCGGTTTTATCAAACATATCGAGAAAAACCGGCAGCACATACATCATCATGATACTGGCAATCACCAGCGCAAACCCCAGGACGAACAACGGGTATAGAAAGGCCCCTTTTACCTTTTTCATGATCAGATATTCTTCGCGGAATGTATGGGACAGGATATGTAAGACGTGTTCCAGGTTTCCTGATGCTTCTGCCACCTGTAACATTCGGATGAACAGGGGCGGGAAAAAGCGGGCATGCCGTGCGAATGCCTGAGACAGGGTCATGCCGGCCACGAGATCCGCCGTGACTTGATCCAGAATCGATTTCAGCCGGGTGTTACCCGATTCTTTGGCCACTGTTTCAATACCTTCGACGATCGGAATGCCGACCCGCAGGGTGGTACTTAATTGCCGGCACAGAACAGCCAGGTCCTGCACGGGAATTTTACGCGTATAGAAGGTTTCTTCCGACCTTTTTTCGTTGATGGCTGTCACCGTGTAACCTTTCCCATGCAGGTCACGAATGAGATCCCATTCTGTTTTGGCCTGAAGCACCCCCTGCAGTTTTCGGCCGTCCGAATCGCGAACCTTGAATTCATAAAAAGGGGGCATGGTGGTCACCTCCCGTCCGGAGCGTTAAAACCGGCCTAATAGTGAATGACACGAAGAAACTCATCGAATGTTGTCAATCCCTGCCTCACCTTTTCCAGGCCGTCATCGATCAGGGTTGCGTAAGACTGTGTGTCAATGAAGCGGTTGAGCTCACTCTCTGTAGCCCCCTGGCTCATCAATTCTCTCAGTTCATCTTCAACCGGGATGACCTCTTGAACCGCGATCCTTCCCAGGTACCCGGTATTTTGACAGGCAAAACAGCCTTCTCCACGATAGGCAGTCTGCGGAAGTCGGTCCCGACCCACGAAACGCAAGTTTTGCAGGATGTGATCATCCAGCTTCACCCGGGTTTTGCATTCCGGGCAGATACGCCGTACCAGCCTCTGTGCGACCATACCTGTTAAGGAAGATGCCAGCAGATACGGTTCAAGTCCCATATTGAGGAGTCGCGTATAACTGCCGATGGCCCGGCTGGTATGCAGGGTACTTAACACCAGGTGACCGGTTAAAGAGGCTTGTACTGCAATCCGGGCTGTTTCCTCATCACGAATCTCGCCGACCATGATGATATCCGGGTCCTGTCTGAGAATCGTGCGAAGTCCGGAGGCAAACGTCAGCCCCGCTTTGGTGTTCACTTGAATCTGATTGATGCGGGGCAGGACATATTCAACCGGATCTTCCAGGGTGATGATGTTTTTTTCCTGATTGTTCAACTCGTTAAGTATGGCGTATAAGGTGGTAGTTTTTCCGCTGCCGGTGGGTCCGGTCAATAACACGATCCCGCTCTGGTAACGGATGCTTTCCCGGATTTTTTTCAAATTGTCCGGGGAGAAACCCAGCTCGTCGAGCCGGAAGATATGCTCTTTAAACAGGAGACGCAACACCATTTTTTCGCCAAATATCGTGGGCATTGTGGAGATCCGGACATCGATATCTTTCTGTTCGACGTTAAGGTGAAAACCCCCGTCCTGTGGCCGGCGTTTCTCCGTGATTTGCATGCCGGACATGATTTTTAAACGGGAAATCACGCCTGCCGTCAGATCATCCGGTATGGTCATCATATCGTGCAGGACACCATCGATGCGGTAACGGACCACAGTTTCCGTTTCATGTTGTTCAATATGAATGTCACTGGCGCGTCTGGCTATCGCTTTACTGATCATGGAATGGACGAATGAGAGTACCGGTTCGCTGGTGGTGATGGCTTCTTCGCTGGTGAGGATGGGAGATCCGGCCTCCGGTTTGGAATCGGCTGGTTGAATGTGATCTTGCTGTTGCTGATGTTCCCGTGGCAAATAATATCGGTTGATGCCCCATTCGATATCTTTTTGAGGTGCGACCACGACTTTGATGCGAAGACCGGTTAAGAGAAACAGGTCATCAACCACGGACATATTCAACGGGTCCGATACCGCAATCGTCAGTGAGTCCTGGTCCACGTTGACGGGAAGGATACCATATCGTTCTGCGATTTTTTCATCGACATATTCGACGGCCTTTTCGTTAATTTCAATACGGCGCAGGTCAATATATGAAAATCCCATCTGACGAGCGAGGGCACGAAGCAATTGCTCTTCGGTGACGAGTTCTTCCCGTAATAGAATCTGGCCCAGCGGCACTTTCGTCCGTTTATGTTTGTTCAGGGAGCGTTTCAGTTCGTCTTCGGTGATCAGGTTCTCCTGTAACAGAATCTCTCCCAAAAGATGGTGCTGCGAGATGGCCCTCACCCCCTGTCAACTGGAAAGTTTATGAATTGAATTCAGGTGTGTCACTATCATATAAGGGATTGGCCAAAAATAATGTGAAAAATGTCACATTTTGCTGTTTTGTTTCGGTGATTAAACATTATTGATTGACAGGGAGATTCAAAACAGATATTTTTATATAGACCGATCGTTATAAATTAAAAAAATGGGGTGACCAAATAATGTCCCGATCTGCGTCGTCATCACGGGATAAATTGATTGAAACAACAGCTCGTCTCTTGGAAATCCAGGGATACCATGCAACAGGACTGAATCAGATTACAAAGGAGAGCGGGGCACCGAAAGGTTCCCTGTATTACTACTTCCCGGAAGGAAAAGAACAGTTGGCCTGTGAGGCGGTGAAGAAGACGGCGGACATTGTTGCCGGGCGAATTCGATCGGAATTATCCAGACATGAAGATCCGATTGTGGCGATCCAGACGTTTATTTTGGAAATGGCCCGTTATTTCCAGGAAACCGATTGTTCCGGCGGCGTTCCAATTGCAGCCGTTACCCTGGAAACCTCTTCGACGAGTGATAAAATCAGGGAGGCATGCAGCCAGGCGTATCAATTGTGGCAGGACGTCTTCGCACAAAAATTGCACGATTCCGGTTTTACAGAAGTGAGGGCACAGCAACTGAGTCTCTTAATCGTTTCGATGATAGAAGGAGCAGTCATTATCAGCCGGTCCAGGCAAAGCAGCGAGCCTTTAAAACAATTGGCGGGAGAGATTCCTAATCTACTTAAAAAATAATGATTGAAATATTTAGTCATAAATTATATAGAATGGTCTATTTAAATGAATGGGAGGAATTGGAGTGGAACATCTTGACATGAGAAAAAAAATCACCATCATGATCGCCGTATTGTCCGTACTTCTTTTTTCAGCGCTGAATATGACCATCGTCGGGACGTCGCTTCCTAAAATCATTTCAAAAATAGGGGGACTTTCTTATTTCGACTGGGTGTTTACGATTTATATGCTGACATCGAGCATTACCGCTATTCTGGTCGGGAAGCTGTCGGATATTTATGGACGTAAAATTTTTATTCTGGTCGGCATTGCCATTTTTAGCCTCGGCTCCCTCTTGAGCGGGTTTTCGACATCGATTATTCAATTAATTGTTTTCAGGGGGATTCAGGGATTCGGCGGCGGCATGATTATGTCGACTTCGTTTGCCACAGTGGGAGACCTGTTTTCACCCCGTGAGCGTGGGCGCTGGCAGGGCGTACTGGGGGCCACCTTCGGGGTTGCCAGTCTGTTCGGTCCGACCCTTGGCGGCTATATTGTTGATCATTTTGACTGGTCGTGGGTATTCTGGGTGTTTCTCCCGATTGGCGTCGTGGCCTTTTTCTTGATCTGGCAGCTCTACCCGGGGCATTCGCGCCGTGAGAAGGAACCGATCGACTATGCCGGTTCACTGGTCCTGTCGGTGATGATTACATCGCTGTTACTTGGTTTCTCATGGGCGGATGAGAAATATCCATGGGGGTCTCCGCAGATTATTGGTCTGTTTGGAGTGACGATCATTTCATTGATTTTGTTTATCCTGATCGAACGAAAAGTGAAAAGTCCGGTAGTTCCGCTTCATTTGTTTCAAAACAGTGTGTTTACCCTGTCCAACATCATCTCATTTCTGATCGGGATGGGGATGTTCAGTGTCATTATGTATATTCCCTTTTTTGTGCAGGGGGTGATCGGGGCGTCGGCCACCGTATCGGGACTGATAGAGCTGGCGATGACTCTCTCGATGGTTCTTGCCAGTGGTATTGCCGGAAATCTGATCACAAAGACGGGTAAATATAAAAAATTTGCGGTCCTCGGATTAATGCTGATGACGACCGGGATGATCCTGAATGCCCTGTTAACGGTAGAATCTACGCTGATGCGGGTCATTATCAATTTGATTGTGACCGGCCTGGGGATGGGGATCGGCTTTCCGGTCTTTAATCTGACGGTTCAAAATGCCGTCAAACATAAATTCCTGGGCGTAGCGACGGCAACTTCCCAATTGTTCCGAGAAATTGGAGGTACAGTAGGCGTTGCCGTGATGGGATCGGTGATGGGCACCTTGATGGCCAGCCGGCTGGCGGAAAAAATGCCTGCCGGAATGACGGATCAGATGCCGCCGGGGATGGAAGAAATGAAGGACCCGCAGGTGTTGATGAATCCTGAACAGCTGGAGCAGGTCCGGTTGACACTTTCGGAACAGGCACGCCAAATGTTTGATCAGTTGATAGCGGTTTTTCGGGAAGCGCTCAGTTATTCACTGTCCGGGGTTTTTCTGTTCAGTGCCATCATTGTATTATTGGCTGTTATCTCCGCATTCTTCCTGAAAGAAATTCCGCTTCGCTCTACTAATTTTGATGAGGAAACGGAAGGAGAAAAAGAAGGGGCTTCTTTATAAAATTTTGTCTTCTTGAAAAAAGGAGGGAACAAGATGAAGAAGGGAACAACGCTGGTCACAGGTATCACGGGGAACACCGGGGGAGAAACCGCCAGGGCTTTGTTGGCAGCAGGAAAATCAGTTAAAGGAGCCGCACGCCATATTGAAAAAGCATCCAGGGCTTTTGGAGATCACGATATCGAATGGGTGACGTTCGATTTTATGAACCCCGGCACGTATAGAGCGGCACTGGCAGGTGTGGAAAGCATATTTCTGGTACGTCCGCCTGCAATCTCAGAGGTAAAGCGTTATATGTTTCCCTTTATTGACGAAGCCCGACGCGCCGGGGTGGAGAAGATCGTATTTTTATCGTTACTAGGTGTCGAGCGTAATCCGTTTGTTCCTCATTATAAAATTGAAAAATATATTAAAAAGTCTGGTATTCCCTATACGTTTTTACGGGCCAGTTTCTTTATGCAGAATCTGCTCACGTTTATGCGGGATGACATTTGTTTTCGCCGTGAGATTTTCGTGCCGGCGGGAAAAGGAAAGACCAGTTTTATTGATGTCAGAGACATTGCAGAAGTAGCCACACTGGCATTGACTGAAGAGGGTCATGTGAACCGGGCCTATGCTTTAACCGGAAATGAAGCGTTGAATTATATGGAAGTGGCCCGGATTTTAAGTGAAGAACTGGGTGTAAGCATCAGGTATGCCAATCCGTCATTATCTCAATACAAAAAGAGAATGCGGGCAGCCGGTAAACCGGAGGCGTTTATCAAAGTAACGGCCAACATTTATACCCTTGTGCGGATGGGGGTGGCCGGAAAAGTGACGGAGGAAACGGAACAATTGTTAAAAAGGCCTCCGGGATCCTTAAGACAATATGTGAGAGATTATAAAAGATGGTTTCTTAAATAAATGCAGTCCGGACATGAATCTGATTCTTTTTTGCAAGAGCCGGGAGAGGACTCCTGCCTTTTGTTATTGTATGGACGATAGATAATTGTGACACCATGAGTAAATTGGAGTATATATGGAAAAATACTTAACGAATCGATATCTACATAACGGAGGTATCACCATGCAACAATTTTTCTCCACCACATGGGAATCCGTTCTCTTATTAGTTTCAGGAATCCTGTTCTTAAGATTAGCCGGTCGAAAGTCGATCAGCCAGATGACCCTGGCCCAGACCGTCGTCATGATCTCCATCGGATCTATCATCATTCAGCCCATCGTAGAAACCAGTATTTGGCGAACCCTGTTGGCAACGGCGGTGTTCGTGTTGACACTGGTATTTCTGGAGTGGTTGCAGGTTAAATTCAACCTGTTTGAGTCATTCCTGTCAGGTAAGTCAAAAACGGTCATTGACAACGGGAAACCTGTTGCTGAAAATTTGCGAAAGATGCGAATGTCGGTGGATCAACTGGAGGTACGGTTAAGACAACAGGGCATACAAAAAATCTCAGATGTCAAAACAGCCACCATCGAACATAACGGACAACTGGGTTATGAATTGATGCGGCATGCCAAACCTTTAACAGTCGGCGAATTTGAAAAATGGATGGCGAGTATGGCGGTTCAACCTCCGCCACCCAATGCACCACAGCCCAATTTGTTTGATGAAGTAAAACAGAAGGGACATACGGAACCTAACCCGCCGAAACTTCAATAAACAAGCCGTCCCCGGGTTTATAAGTTTTTTCATAAAAAAACCCCTGTCCTAATCGAACAGGGGGGGTGCCCTTTCAGGCTCAATTAGCTCTTCTCACCTTCCAGAATCTCATTCAACTTTTCATAAGTTCTCGGATATTTCGCTTCATAGCTGAGGAAAGTTGGAATGGGATAGCGAACCCCGCCTTTGTGGGTTCCCTGCAGCCCTTCCATAAATGCATCCACCATAGAAAAAGGAAGCGTAAACGCCATTTCATGATCATGGGTCTGGCCGAACACCCGGTCCCCGTAGCAGGGAAGAATCACCTGGGGGCGATCCGTCTGAATGGTCCGGATCACGATGTCGGCACAATCCGCCCGGGCGGAAAAATGGGAGGTCAGTTCACCGCCGGTGGTATAAAGCGCGGCGGCCACCATCCGCATTACCTGGGCCGAATTGCCGTATACCACAATCAACTCCGGTTCAAACGCTGTCCGGTTCAGGGGAGCCATTAATACTGTTCCGGCTTCCTCTTTCGTAAATTTGGGGACGGCGGCTTCCGTTTTTGCCCCCAGATCACAGGTCTTGGTGTACATGCCGTCCGTCAGGTTCCCTTCCGTATAGTAATCCACTTCATCTGAAAAAGCGAAGGCAATTTTGGCGATGGGACAGGACAGATCCTCACCACCCATTGCGAGTGCCCATCCGTAACGCCTTGCCATGGTGACGCCCTGACAGATACTGAACCGTTCGCCGAGGTCCTGTTTGGGGCGCTTTACCCGATCAGGCAGTTTTTCACCTTCTTTCATCACCCGGACGGCGAGGGGAAATGTATCAGGACGTACGTACTTTTGAATGGCATCATACAGAGCCGTTATTTTTTCAGAATCGATCACCTGGCTCATGAACTTCTCTCCTTTCTTTTTATTATTTTCATATTTCTGATTTTTCGAATAAAAATCCTGCCAAAAGGCAAATCTATTTATAAAAATTACGTGTGGAATAACGTTGATATTCTCGTTTTCCTGTTACAATGATGGTAAAATGATGTAAAACCGCTTGTATATGTATAGCTTAAAACACTAGAAAATAGAATTGTTTTGGGAGGAGGGAGAGTCACGTGATGCGGTCCGTTCTGTTTATGCTATTGATCTTGTTGATCCTGGCTGGTACTGCCTGCACAGACCCGTCAGCTACAGACAATCAGGATCGGGATACGGTCGAGGATGCCAATCGACAATCGGATCAGGTCAGGGACAAACCTGAACCTGAGGTATTGATGAAGCCCACCGGCATAAAGGTCAGGGTACATAATCCATACTCATTCAGTCATACAACCATTGAGCGGGAGATGGACGACGCGGATCAGGTAGTTATTCCACTTTATTCGGAGCATGCTGAACTTCGTCTTCAATTTTCCGAAAATCTTGAAGAAACATTTATAAAGGAATCCGTGACCATTCGGGGGGATGATAAGCCACGGATGCGGATCGAAGATAACGCTTTGATTATTAAATTTGAAAAACCCCGGGTGGGTAAAAGCTATGACATCGAGATTGGGGGAGGACCGGGTGGGGGTTCCGCACAAGAACAGCCTCCTTTTCACCTGAAAGTAATCATGAATGAACCTACCATTGCCGAGACCAGAGTGCTGGAAGCGGGGGAATCTGTAGAGATCCCTTATGACTCGCCAATGCCGGAAGTCGGTGGTGAAGAACCCCAGTTGACCGATACCCCGAAAACGTTTGAAATCCATTTTTCCGCTCCGGTCAATCATCAAAAGGCGGAAGAAATTATACGGCGAGATCTGAATGAGCAGGGGGCTGAATATCACCTGTCCTGGAAAGATGACATGACCGTGCAGATTGAGCTTGAAGCTTTTCATCAACGAAACTACCAGATTCACCTGTCTGACATACAGGATCTGGAAGGAAACAACGTTGCCAATGATCTTTTTTTCACCGTCGACCAAGCCAACGAACTGTATGTGTATGATAGGCAAGATGGGTCCATGCAGCCGGTGAAGTCTTTAAAGCTTAAAAGATATACAGCCAATCAGCATCCGTTTTTAAAGGATTACCTCCTGCTGGCTGATAATTATCAGGAATATCTCTATCAGATCAGTTCGGACCGGATGGATAGGCTAGTTGATGACCTGGGATTTCCCCGGTATCTGGGGATGGGGCCCTGGACACCGGAAGTACAGTGGCTGAATTCGGATACCGTTCTATATCTTCATCAAGAAACGAAACAGCTTGTCACCTATTCTTTTTCGGATTATAAAATGAAACGTATTGTGGATCTGAGCCCATATATTGAAGACCATTATGATCTGTTTGACTGCCGGCTCTCTCCTGATGGGAGCAAAGTGGCGCTGGCTATATCGAATAACGCAGATGACACGACTCCCATACATTTTTCAATCTACGTATTTTCGATGAACGGGGATAAACTGTATGAAAATCATGAAATTAAGAAACTGAGACAGGGATGGGCGGCAGGCCCGTACTATCTTCTTTATCTCGGCTGGTTGAATCAACACGAACTCATCTATGAGATGGGAGAAGAGGTGCCTGATTCGGAAACGCAGAACAAACACGTTAACATCTATAAAACCAACATCAACTCCGGTGAAACGGAAAAATTGATGGAACGGGCCGTCGGACCGGTTACATTTCCGGATTATCAGGCCTACGCGGCCAAAAAGTATTCCGAACAGTTTCATGACGGACAGTATGTATGGGTCGCGGGGCAGGAAACGTTTCCGCTGGGTGAACCCTATATGGAAAACTTGCATATGATCGGCCCGGATAAGCTGATTTACAATCGGCCTGTGCCGATGGAAGAATCTGAAATGGGAGAATGGGTGCCGCGAGAAAAAGAGGTGGTGCTGATGAATCTCAGAACCGGTGAAAAGAAAGTGGTAGGCACTGGAGAAATCATCGGGCAATCGCCGGATGGACGACTGTTTTATATCATGACCCATCAGAGATTTTTACTACCCGTTTCTTAATGACAGACCGGCTTCACAACCTGGAAGCCGGTTTTTTTCATGTGAAGGAAATGATCGTTTGTGATATATGAGAAAAAATCGGACGAGATTGACAGAATTTACAGGTTGATCCCGAAGAATTCCGGGTGGGTAACAGTAAAATTTCCCGCAATTTCTCTGGGGTACCCCTCTTTTTGGAGGATAGAGGAAAAATTTCCACAATCCGACCTCCGGTAATTTACATCCAAACCCGTGGGTATGGATGTAACAAACGGTTGTTATGACACCTGGTACTCTGTTTTTTTCGGAGGCGGTGACACAAAGGCAGCGATAGCCCCCAGCAGCGGAAAGACCAACATCATAATCAATATTTCCTGATAGCCACCGAAAAAGTCATAGGCCCAACCAAACGGAATCGGTCCCAATGCTGAACTGACGACCGTGGTCGTTGAAACAATTCCCTTGATACTTCCCAGATGCCTGCGCCCAAAATAATTGGGCCAGACGATACTGAGCGTGACCACCTCGAAGCCCTGCACGATCCCCCGCACCACGCCGAACAAGATAGAATAAGGACCCGGGATGAGCAGAAACAGCATAGCAAACATTTGGCCGGCAAAAGAAAAAGCCAGCAGCCGGTTAACGCTGACTCGTTCTGACAGAAAACCGGCGACAAACGTGACTGGAAATGAGATCACCGCCATCAGACTGAGCACCAGAGATGTGGTGGTGGCGCTCACGCTGTTTTCCCCCATGATCGATACAAAGTGAAAAATAATGCCTGTGTTGAGCATGGCGGGAATAGCGACGCAGAGCAAAATCAACCAGAAAGAACGTGTTCGCATCGCTTCTTTTAATGTCCAGTTTTCCTCGGACCGGGTGATCACAATCCCGTTTGGGTTGGCGGTCCGATTATTAGATGGCATCCCGGCATCATCCGGTGCATTGTCCGGGTTGAGGCCGATATCTTCCGGCTGGTTACGGATCAGGAAAAAGGCCAGCGGAGCAAAAAACAAAATTAAAAGGGCGCTCCACACGCGCCATGCGTTTTCCCAGCCCCAGGCCTGAATCATCCAGGTGTTTAGCGGGGGCAGCAGGGCCGAACTGATGGTAATCCCGATGGTGACAAAACTGAGCGCCCGCCCCCTTTTATGAATAAACCACTGGGGTACAAGCGTCTGGGGAATCAGAGTCATCGATCCCTGGCCGAACAGACGCAGCATCATAAAGGCCAGAAACAGGATGATCGGGTTGGCGGCCAGACTGCTGAGCAGGCAGGCGATCCCGGAAAAAAGAGATACGGCAGCGGTCATATGCCGCTGGCCGTATTTGTCCACCAGCCGGCCGATGATGAACAGCAGAAGACCGGCAGTGACGGTGCTGGCTGAGTAGACGCCGGATATAAACGAACGGCTCCAGCCAAATGTTTCGATGTAAGAATCTATAAAAACGGAAACAGAGAAGGTTTGCCCCGGCCCCGAGAAAAACATGGTCATGGCGGCGATCCCCACGATTACCCAGCCGTAAAAAAAAGGCGTCCGAATGGGAGCGGCGCTGTGAATCTTTGTATCTGTCTGTAGCAACACGTTTACCTCCTATCTGTTTTTCATCTTAGCACAAAACCGGAAATTGAAAAACAGGATTGACCATCCGATCTATATCGTGTTACGATATACTTGCAAGATAGTATGTAGGATTGCGATATAGAGGTGACAGCCATGGGAAGAACTGAATTGATCAAAGGCAGTACGGAGATGATTTTACTGTCTCTTTTATCTGAAAAAGAAATGTACGGCTATGAAATGGCGGAACGGATCGAAGAAGTGAGTGAAGGTTATCTCCGTTTTAAAGAAGGAACCTTGTATCCGGCACTGAAAAAACTGGAACTGAAGGGTTGGGTGGAAAGTTACTGGCAGAAATCAAATGAAGGTCCCCGACGCAAATACTACCGGATTACGCAAACCGGGAGCCGGGTCCTCAAGGACCAGCAGAAAGAGTGGTCCCAGTTCAAGCAGGTTATGAACCGGATTGTGGGGGATGGCTATGCCGGATCATAAACGGGTGGAACCGTTTGAAACCTATCTGAACCGGATGGTAAATGCGCTGGATATCACAGAATCTGATAAAAAGGAGTTGTTGGAGGAATGGCGGCAGCATCTGTATGAAGCCCTTGATGCCCGAATCGAACGGGGGATGGAGAAGGAAAAAGCGGTACAGGAGGTACTCAAGCAGTTTGGGGATCCGGACATGCTTCAAGAACAGGTTAATCAGGTCTATCCGTCGTTCTGGAAGCAGCATGTTCAGAAGGAGGCTGTTATCTGGAGTCTCATCCTGCTCGCCGCTCTGACCGGTCCGTCACTTTTAATCGGTGCTCATTTTCGGGTGTATTTTATCACCGTGCCGTTAACGACACTATTGCTCGGGTATGTCGTCTATCATTTTTTTCTGAAACGGATTTCGCATCCCTTGCTGGCTCTGGTGGTCGTTCCCCCTGTGTACCTGTATTTCATCTATCTCTTCTACGTTTCGATGGGAAAACCCTGGACCCCGGGGGTTCACCTGGAACAGATGTTTTCCGTGAGGTGGGATGAACTGACCGGTCTAGACGGGATATTCACCTACCCATCCCTGCACATGCTATGGTACGGGGTGATCCTCTGGAAATGGGTGACGCTGAAGCATGGGCAATCATTCTGGCAAGTAGTGGGGAAGGCCAGCACCGAGTACTGGTTGTTTGCCCTGATCGGTGTGTGGATGGCGCGGTTGGCTCCCAGTGCAGAGTGGGGCGTGTTTCAGATGAATGTGCTATTGTTGTACGGCTTTTTACAGCAGATTATCTCGCCATCGGGATTGGTTGTCTGGAAGAACAGGGTGGCATACTGGATTAAAAGAGAGATTTGAATATAAAAGAGGACTCAGCTCCCCCTCGGGCTAAGCTGAGTCCTCTTTTTTCAACGTCGTCTGTTACAACCATACTCGCGAGTATGGTTGTAACAGAAGTTATTCTTTTTGTGCCTGGCGCTCCCGGTTTACTTCCATGATGATCGGCAGAATCATCGGAGAACGCTCTGTCCTCTCGTAGAAGAAAGGGGTCAGTGCGTCCAGGATTTGATTCTTCCAGTCCGCCCATTTTTTCTCCTTCTTTTTTAGAAGCTGAAGCGTCACTTTGCGGGTGATTTGCTCCGCTTCCCTGAGCAGGGCTTCCGATTCTCTTACATAAACGAACCCGCGGCTGATAATGTCCGGTCCGGAAAGAAGCTGGAAGTTGTTCATATCCACGGTGACCACCACCACAATTAATCCGCTCTCGGAGAGTAACGTGCGGTCCCTGAGCACAATGTTGCCCACATCCCCGATACCGCTTCCGTCAACGAGGATGCTGCCGGACGGAATTTTCTCACCGCGTTTGGCCTGTTTGCGGGAGACATAGACGCTGTCCCCGTTATCGAGGATAAAAATGTTTTTCCGGTCGACCCCGATTTCCTCAGCGAGTCGGGAATGGCGAACAAGCATCCGGTATTCCCCGTGAATCGGGATAAAATATTTAGGCCGGATCAGGTTCAACATTAATTTGAGATCTTCCTGACTTCCGTGTCCCGATGTATGGATGTCAAGCAGCGACCCGTAAATAACCTCGGCACCGCTGCGGAACAACTGGTCAATCGTCTTGTAGACGTTCTGCGTGTTACCCGGAATCGGTGAAGAGGAGAATATAACCGTATCTCCGGGAATAATCTGAACCTGCCGGTGGCTGCCATTGGCAATCCGGGTGAGGGCGGCCAGCGGTTCTCCCTGGCTTCCGGTACAGACAATGGTGACCTTGTTCGGCGGATACTGATCGATTTTGTCCAGTTCAATCATCATGCCTTCCGGCATCTGAATGTAACCCAGGTCCTGTCCGATCTGAAAGACCTTTTCCATACTGCGCCCGATGACCGCCACTTTGCGGTTGTATTTTTTGGACGCTTCCACCACCTGCTGCAGGCGGTAGACGTTGGAAGCAAAGGTGGCGAACAGAATCCGTCCTTTGCAGCGGTAAAAGAGTTCGTCAATCGTGTCGCCGACCGCTTTTTCCGACAGGGTCATACCTTCTTTTTCACTGTTGGTACTGTCGGATAGAAGTGCCAGGACCCCTTTTTCTCCCAGCTGGGCCATTCGGGTAAGATCCGATGGTTTTCCCGCCGGGGTCAGATCAAACTTGAAGTCACCGGTGTGGACGATCGTTCCTTCCGGTGTATCAATGGCGATTCCCAGTGAGTCCGGAATACTGTGATTCGTTCTGAAAAAAGAGACGGTCAGGTTTTTCATGCGAATTCGGGAATGTTCGTTGACCTCATTCAATTTGACGACATTCTGCAGGCCGTGTTCCTGCAGTTTGGATTTGACCAGCGCGATCGTCAACGGCGCTCCGTATACCGGCACCTGCAGTTCCCGCAGGACATAGGGCAGCCCCCCGATATGGTCCTCGTGGCCGTGGGTGAGGAAGATGCCTCTGACTTTCTTTTTGTTCTGAAGCAGGTAGGTGATGTCCGGAATCACCAGATCGACGCCGGGCAGGTGATCTTCCGGGAATTTCAGACCGGAATCAACCACCACAATTTCGTTTTTGTACTCGATACCGTACATGTTTTTTCCGATTTCGCCCAATCCACCGAGTGCGTAGATTTTGACGAATGATTTAGTTGCATTCAAAATGTATCAACCCTTCTGTTTTATGGTTACATCCTTCCCATCTTTTTTTCGTATTCGATGTCGGCTTCCGTCATTTCCGCAATCCGTTCGATAACGATCGGTTCATCTTTGAGATTTCTGCGGATTTCATGTACCGATTCCGACTGAATGTAGCGGGTTTTCAACTCTTCACGAACAAACCTTTCACCCTGATTCCAGTAAAGAACTTTATAATATGGCATCAGAACTTCACTCCCTTTTAAGACATTCTTTTAAAGAAGGAAATGATCGGTTCACGGGTCATCAAGGTTTCGCAGGAAAGATGATATGAATTTATCATGGCAGCGTTATGTTGAACCAAATTTTATTATATCGTAAATCATAGATGAATTGAAAACGAAGTTCAATTTTTTGTAAGTTTCACTATTCTGAATGTTATGGGGATAACATCGGATACCGCGTCTCATTTCAGGGCAATGTCGACGGCTGCTTCGGCATGGATGCGGGTGGTGTCAAACAGTGGGATGTCGCAATCGGAAGGCTTGATTAAAAGCGAGATTTCCGTACACCCCAGGATCACCGCTTCTGCCCCTCTGGATTTAAGCCGGTCGATGATTCTGAGATACGCCTGTCTGGATGCCTGTTCGATTTTGCCCATGCATAATTCCCGGTAGATGATGCGGTGGACCCGTTCCCGCTCGTCGGTATCAGGCGTCAGTACTTCAAGACCAAATTTGTTCTGCAGGCGGCCTCTGTAAAAATCTTCTTCCATGGTAAAACGGGTTCCCAACAGGCCGACACGGCGGATTCCTTTTTCCTGGATTCGATGTGCCGTGGCATCGGCGATATGTAAAAGGGGAATATGGATGGCCCGCTCAATATCCTCGGCCATTCGGTGCATGGTGTTGGTACAGATAATCAGAAAATCCGCTCCTCCTGTTTCCACCCGGCGGGCAGCGTCAATCATCAGCTCCGTGGCTTTGTCCCACTCCCCACGGTGTTGCATCTGCTCGATTTCTTCAAAGTTGACGGAATACATCAGGCTTCTTGCGGAATGGAGCCCGCCCAGCCTGTCCCGGACAAACTCGTTGATCAGCCTGTAATATTCAATGGAAGATTCCCAGCTCATGCCGCCGATCATACCGATGATTTTCATGAGTCAAACCTCCTTTTGTGAGTGATTTTAGTTTAAGGAGAATCTGCACATAAAGGTGACAGCATATTAAATCTCTCTTCTGTCTTGCACGAAAAAGAGGGACGATGTAGAAGCTAAGCGGATGATCGTCCCCCGAATTGCTTTATATTTGACCGATTTCACTGACAGGTTTGCTACTTACAGGCTTCCAGCTTTTGTTCGAGATGCGTGTTCATGGTTTTCATCTGATCCAGCAGTTTTGGGAGCTCCTGCCGGATAGCATCGTCATCTTTAGTGGAGACGGCACGGGTGAATTCCCTGTATGTTTCTTTATATTGTACCATGAAATCCTTCATCTTCTGGTGTCCTTTCATGCAATTTTCACGAATTTTTCCTTCCTGTTTCAGTTTTTTCATTTCGTTTATGAGGGACTTGCGTTGTGAAAGGGTTTCTTTCCACATGTTCAGGTCATCTGCCGTGTACTTTTCGGACAGAAGCAGGTAATACATTTCCTGATGCTGTTCCCATTTCATCATGTGCCTGTCCTTTTCGTCTGGATGCTTCTCTTTCTGCTTCTGTTGCTGTGTCGTGGTTTCGGTACTGAATACATCCTGTTCCTGACAGGCCAGTGTCATCGTCGGTGACATCAGCACTAACAACGCAATTACACCCGGGATCCACAAACGTTTCTTGAGTTTCATCGACATTCAACACTCCTTTTTGGTGATTTCATGCGTGTAATCAGCTTTGAGGGTGAAAAGTCAACAATCATGGTAAATTGTGAAAAAGGGGTTGGAACAGGAATAGTATGCATCAATCTGTAAAGGTTGATTCGATTCGATAATCTCTGGCCTGGCAATCAGGACAATTGACAGATTTCGAGTTTTCTTGACAGATACAGGGGCCATGTTACAATTATACCCAGACGTATGGATGTAACAAAATCTGGATAAAGGGGCTGGGGGCTTGCGCGAAAAAATATTGAAAGTGGCTCGCCGAATGGCGGAAAAAGGGCTGCTGGAGAAGGTCAGTATGTTTGATATTGCCCGGGAGGCGGGGGTCAGCCGTCAATCCGTGTATCGGTATGCCGGCAATAAGTCGGAGATCATCCGGTTGATCAAAGGGGAAAAGGCGATTCCCGAAGAAAACCGGCTGGATATGCAGCATCGTATTCTGGTAGCCGCTTCACGCATCATGGCACGTCATGGCTATGACCACACATCGATGGCTGAAGTGGCGAAAGAGGCGGGGTGTAGTAAAGGTGCCGTTTACTGGCATTTTCCCGAAAAACAAGAACTGCTGTTATCGCTGGTGTCCTACAGGATGACGGATCTAATTGCCATGATTCCGGACATGTTTGAAAAAGCGGTCTGCGAGAAACATCCGCTTACAGGATTGACGGAATTCTGGAAACAGCAGCTGGAACGGTTTCAATCGGATGATGGTGATGAAGCCCGACTGTGGCTGGAATTTTTTATACATACACGTACAGAAGAAGTGAAGAGGCGCATTCAAGAGTCCCTGGAGCCGCTTTATACACGCCTGGCAATTGACATTCACCAACTGAAAAAAGACGGAAAACTGGCTCCGGCGCTGGATCCGGAAGAAACTGCAGCCATGATCATCCATCTGCTTAACGGTATCATTGTGGAAGGGGCATCCGGATGGAAAACGGACAATCCGGATAAACGGGCCACTCAGATGGCGCGTATGCTCTGGAACGGGATCGCGCCTTAACGTAACATGAATTGGGGAGAGGTGAGAGGGGGTTGCATCATCATGGCTATTTTAAAAAATGACTGGGCACCACTTCTGGAACAGGAGTTTGAGAAACCCTACTACTTGAAACTGCGTCAGTTTTTGATTGAGGAATATCGCACGAAGGTGGTTTTTCCCGACAAATATGATATTTTTAATGCCCTCCATTTTACGTCCTATGAAGAGACGAAGGCCGTGATTCTCGGGCAGGATCCCTATCATGGTCCGGGGCAGGCTCACGGCCTCAGTTTTTCCGTTAAGCCGGGAGTCACGCCGCCACCTTCCCTCCAGAATATTTTCAAAGAATTGCATCAGGACCTGGGCTGCCAGATTCCCAATAACGGGCACCTGGTCAAGTGGGCGGAGCAGGGCGTTCTGCTCTTGAACACCGTGCTGACGGTTCGTCGGGGATCCCCCAACTCACACCGCGGAAAGGGCTGGGAGATTTTTACCGATCAGGTGATCAAAACATTGAATGAGCGGGAACGCCCGGTGATTTTCATTCTGTGGGGCAGGAATGCGCGGGAGAAAATCAGTCTGATCGATACATCAAGGCATTATGTGATTGAGTCACCGCATCCCAGTCCGTTCTCGGCCAATCGCGGTTTTTTCGGCAGTCGCCCTTTTTCAAGGGTGAATCGGATATTGAAGGAGATCGGCAGTTCGGAAATCGACTGGCAAATTCCGGATATTTAGTATGTCAACGAATATTTGCTTAATTTTTATTGAGGCACACAGCGTAATATTTTTATATAATCGAGAACACCAGAGCGGAAAAACTTCCACCCCTAAAATCTAATTCGCTACTGCAGGGAAGTCTTGTGGTCAAAATAATCAGAATTTTTCATTTACGGATGGGATAAAAAACGGTATCTTAGAGTATATGACATGGATAGGAGGGAGTATAGAGAAATGAAATTAAAAACAGCTGACCTTTGTGACCGGTATTCATCGGAGCTTCAGGTTGTCAGGCCGAGTCAGTTTCCGTTCCGGTCCTATGGCAGGAAAAAAAGTTTTTCCGGACCGATTGTCACCGTTGATGTGCTGGAGGACAATGTGCTGGTGAAAAAAGCGATTGAGACCATTCCCGCGGGAAGTGTGCTGGTGGTTGATGGGCATGGTTCCGACAAGTGCGCGCTATTGGGAGACCGGCTGGCGGGGATTGCGGTATCAAGAGGGATCAGCGGGATCATCATTAACGGCTATGTCCGCGATTCGGACGAACTTCCCGACATGGATCTCGGGGTGCTGGCCCTGGGCAGTATGCCATTGAAGAGTAAAAAGGAAGGAAAAGGGAAGGAACAGGTCACCCTCAACTTCGGCGGGGTAGAATGGAAGCCCGGGGATTATGTATATGCCGATGAAGACGGGGTGGTCATTGCAACACGGGAATTGACGTTGGATTAAGGGAGCTCCTATTCTGCCAGCGAACCATCTTTCAAGAAATGAGGCCTTCTCCGGCTGTAATTTCATTTTCACGGAAACAGATCGCAAAACCTTACACCTCAAAAGGCGATCTGTTTCTTTTTTTGTAATCCCTCATCTTTAAATCTGATATGATAATAGAAAAAGAATGTGTTATCACAGAAGGGGATTTTTATCATGAGACTTTTCGAGATACACCCCTTACTCTATCATTTGAGAATCAGGCAAAAAAGAACGGCACGACACCTGCAGGATTATTTTTCACGGACCCGATTTGCCAGCACCCGTCAAGACGACAATCTCCCTTTTACATGTAAAAAACATCAGTCATTGCTACGGCGCCGTCTCGGTTCATCCGACCCGCAACTTCAGGAAAACAAAATAATCAATCTGAAGATTGCCACATCCACGATGGATGGCCTGCTTATAGAGCCGGGAGAAACTTTCTCCTTCTGGAAATGCGTCGGAAAAACCACAGAGAAAAAGGGGTATATCGAAGGGATGCTACTTTCGCGGGGTGAGGTCGTGACAGGGGTTGGCGGCGGGATCTGTCAGCTGGCCAATCTGCTTTACTGGATGGCGTTACACACCCCGCTTAAAATCGTGGAAAGGCATCACCACAGTTTTGATCCGTTTCCCGATGATCACCGCACCTTGCCGTTCGGCAGCGGTGCCGGCGTTTTCTATAATTATGTCGATCTTCGTTTTTATAATCCGACGGAGCGGACATTCCAGATTCGAACATGGGTAACGGATCGGCATTTAAAAGGTGCGATCTGTATCGATCGGGAATGGCCCCTGTCTTATCATATTGAAGAGAGGAATCATCGCTTTGTCCGTCACAAAGGAAAAAATTTTAGAGAAAATGAAATCTGGCGCAGGGTGATAGACAAACGAACGGGAAATAAGATTAAAGAAGAACGGATAATTCAAAATTTTGCAGAGGTCAAATACGAGCTTTCAGAGATACAATTCCAGGATGGGAGAAAGGAGAGCAACGTTCGATGACGTCTTCCGGAGGCAACTCAACTCACATGAAAACGAATATTAATGTTTGTCCCCACGATTGCTGGGATACATGCAGCATGAAAGTTACCGTAGATGAGAACGGGAAAGCTGTCCGGATTCGCGGCAATGATGAGCATCCCATCACCCGCGGCTTTCTTTGTGTGAAAGTCAACCATTACCTTGATCGTGTTTATCATCCGGATCGCATCCTGTATCCGATGAAACGTGTCGGAGCGAAAGGAGAAGGAAAATTTGAACGGATCAGCTGGGACGAAGCGATTCGTATCGTGACCGACCGTTTTAAAGAAACCATCTCCCGATTTGGAGCGGAAGCAGTGCTTCCGTACAGTTATGCCGGTACACTGGGGTTGTTGAATTATAGCAGTATGGATCGGCGTTTTTTTGGGAAAATGGGTGCATCCAGGCTGGAGCGCACGATCTGTTCGGCTGCCGGTACGGCAGCTCTTAAGGCGACACTCGGCACGGGGATGGGGATTGATCCGGAAGATATGGTCCATTCCCGACTGATCATTATCTGGGGCCTCAATCCGATGACATCCAACGTACACCAGGTTCCAATTCTGGAAGAGGCACGCAAGCGCGGGGCAAAAATTGTCGTGATCGATCCCTATAAACATGAAACGGCAAGACGTGCTGATATCCACATTCAACTGAGACCGGGGACAGACAGCGCACTGGCCCTCGGAATGATGAACATCCTGATCCGGGAAAACAGGATTGACCGGGACTACATCCGGCAGTATGTCCATGGTTATGAAGAGCTGGCCGAGCGTGCCCGGGATTATCCGGTGGAAAAAGTAGCGGCTATCACGGGCATTCAGCAGGAACGGATCGTGGAACTGGCAAGGATGTATGCAGAAACGAGACCGGCACTGATCCGTGTGGGATACGGGATTCAGCGACACACCAACGGCGGCGAGATGGTTCGCAGTATCGCCCTCCTTCCCGCTCTGACAGGAGCCTGGAAAGAGGTGGGCGGCGGATTTTTGCTGAGTAACAGTGGTGCTTTTGGCATCAACAAAGAGAAGTTGGAGCGTCCGGACATTTACACGGGTAATCCGCGCCGTATCAACATGGTGCAACTGGCATCAGCCCTCCATGATACATCTAATCCGGTCCATATGATGTATGTGTATAACAGCAACCCCGCCAGCGTGGCACCGGATACGGGCAGGGTCATTGAGGGGTTGAAACGTGAGGATCTGTTTCTGGTAGTTCACGAACAGTTGATGACAGAAACCTGCAAATATGCCGACATTCTCCTGCCTGCAACCACAACGCTGGAGCATCTTGACCTTCACGTGTCCTACTGGCATTTGTATGTGCAGCTAAACGAGCCGGCGATTCAGCCCCTCGGTGAAGCAAAACCGAATACGGAGGTCTTTCGCCTGCTGGCCCGGGGGATGGGATATACGGATCCCTGTTTTAAGGACAGTGATGAAGACTTGATCCGTCAGGCGCTGGATTCTAATCATCCGGCCATGCAGGGAATTACTTATGAAGCCTTGAAGCAGAAAAAATTTATCAAGATCCGCTTTGACGGTCCGCATTTTATGCCGTTTGAAAAGGGGTTCCCCACACCGACCGGGAAGGTGGAAGCCCGTTCCGGTCAGTTTGAAAAAATGGGACTCGATCCGGTCGTCCGGTATACGCCGATTAGAGAAAGTGCCGAAGGCTCACCTGAGCTCTATCAGAAGTATCCGTTGCAATTCCTAACGCCGGCGGCGAAGCATTTTTTGAATTCCACGTTTAACAATGTAGAGATTCTTAAGAAAAGAGAAAAGGAACCCACTGTCTTTTTACATCCTGATGATGCGCGGGAACGGGGGATTGCGGACGGCGACAAAGTGCGTGTATATAACGAGCGCGGCTCGGTGGAGCTTGTGGCCAGAGTTGGAGATAAAGTGTTGTCCGGTGTGGCCATCAGCCCCAGCATCTGGGCGGATCAGAACGTTAATATGACGACTTCGGAGGCGTTGACGGATATGGGGCGGGGCGCCACGTTTCATACCAATCTGGTACAGGTGGAGAAAGTATGACAGAGAAGGGACTAAAATGCGGGATCCTCGACTCGTAATCTTCCCCATGATCTGGCGGGCAACCCCGGGGGAGCCACTGGCATTCCCCCGACAATATGCTTGACCCGGGTTCTTTTTTTAAGTCTGTCGTTTGAGATACCTGTTGATAAAAAATCGGTCGAGAATGACAGGGAGGACAGGGTTTCTGGATTTGCAGAATGGCGATGATGCCGGTGACAGGAAATAACGGAAAAAATTCCGCTATCCTGAATCCGACCTCTGCCCCCTGACCTCCATTTGCGTTATTCCTTCACAACCTTCACCATCGTCAACGTGGGATCTTCCGGTCCCTGTACCGGCAGGCCAGCCTCCAGGCAACTTCGGATATAATCGATGTTTACCTGCGTAATACGCTCACCCGGTAACAAGACCGGGATCCCCGGTGGATAAACCATGATCGATTCCGCGATGATCCGGTCGGCCGATTCCTCCAGCGGAACCACGTCCACTTTCGCGTAAAAAGCTTCCCGCGGCGGCATCACCAGTTCCGGAGTGACCCGAATCATCGTATCATCCGGGTGTGAGGGGCCGCTTTCATACAGCCTCCCGGCAAGGGTCTCCATGGCATGGACCAGTTGATCCAGATCTTCTTTCCGATGCCCCAGCGACACAATGCACAGCACATTATACAGATCGGAAAGTTCCACTTCGATATTAAACTCTTCCCTTAAAAGACGTTCAATCTCACTTCCGGTTACTCCCAGATCCCGTACATTGATGCACAGCTTGGTCGGGTCATAGTCAAAACGTGAACTGTTTTCTCCGATAATATCGGAACCAAAGCAGTAAAGCCCCGGAATCCGGTTGATTCTTTCCCGCGTCTCCATCGCCAGTCCAATCACCCGGTCCAGCATCTCTCTTCCTCTCAAAGCCAGTTGCCTGCGGGCCACATCCAGGGAAGCCAGCAGAAGATAAGATGTGCTGGTGGTGGTCAGCATGGACAGGATTTTCTGGACGCGGTGGGGATCAATCAGACCCTTCCGTATGTTCAGGACACTGGCCTGCGTCATTGAGCCCCCCAGCTTATGGACACTGGATGCCGCCATGTCCGCTCCAGCCTGCATCGCCGACAGGGGCAACTCGTCGTGAAAATGGATGTGAATCCCCTGCGCTTCATCCACCAGAACGGGAATCCCCCGTTCATGGGCCAGTTCCACAATGGATTTCAGATCGGCGGCAACCCCATAGTACGTCGGGTTGATCACCAGCAAGGCTTTGATGTCGGGATGTTCATCCAGCCCGTTTTTGACTGTATCCAGGCTGACGCCGTGGCGAATCCCCAGCCGCAGATCGACCTCGGGTACCATAAAAATGGGGATCGCCCCTGACATGATGATGGCGCTGATGATTGATTTATGGACGTTGCGGGGGACCATGATCTTGTCACCCGGTCCGACCACACTCATGATCATGGTCATAATGGCGCCACTGGTTCCCTGCACACTGAAAAGAGTATAGTCGGCCCCGAAGGTTTCGGCGGCCAGTTTCTGAGCTTCGTCGATCATGCCGTGCGGATGGTGCAGATCATCCAGCGGGGCGATGTTGATCAAATCCATGGCCAGGGCGTTATCCCCGATGAATTCGCGAAAATCGGGGTCGATCCCGGCCCCCTTGATATGACCCGGTATATGAAATTGAACCGGATTCTTTTTTATATGTTCAAGCAAACCTGAAAATAATGGTGTGCGATTTTGGTCTGTCAACAGTGTTCACCCCGGTGTTATCAAGTCCGGCGTTTTTAAGCCGACAAATTGACTATAGCAGGATTGAATCAACGTGTAAATAAGAGATTGAATGGAAAAACGGAACTTTTCTGTTCCATTTATTGTGTGATGGAAATGGCGATTCATACAGGTGGGAGAGCATTTAAAACAGACGTGGGAGACAGCCGATATACATAGAGAGACTGTAAAACGGGAGCGTAGGAACATGACACATAAGCAAAAAACGTGGCTGATGCTGGGTATCATCTCTGCGATTGTCCTGGGACTATATCATCTGGAGATGCCTCTCCTGGTTTTAATCATATTAAGCCAGACGTTGTTTGTGGGAGGGTTCGGATTGTCCGGCCTATTGCTGCCGGCACCGGTTTCATTGAGAAAAATGTGGCAGGTGACAGGTTGGACCCTGCTGTTTGGCGTTGTTTTCGTATGGATGGTCTGGATCGGAGACGCCCTGTTCGTAGCAGGGGCCGGGAATGTGTTCTTCTGGGTCGGCCTGATCTGGTTGGCTCTGACCATTTTAGCGGGGATCCTGCTGTTTTTGATGTCCCTGTATGTCCCATTCGTTGTCCGGTTTCAACCGTTTGCGTGGCATCAGGTACCGCTGGTCTGTCTGGCATTTGTTCGGCGGCAGGGAGATCGTTTGTTGTCCGGGCTGCAGGTGGGGGCTATCGCCACGTTTATCGGATACGGCATCAGTCAGATTATCCCTGTTGTCGGAGGTTATTTATTTATCCTCATCATGTTCGCCTGGTTACAACGGATGTATGAGCTGACTGTGACCGGGATAAAGGGTTCCGTCCCTGCAAAAAAGACTGATCGTGTTGTGTCGGTTCAACAGATTGTTTATCTGATATTGCTTGTGGTTGCTATCGGTATTGATTTATATTTCGGGGTGATTTATTTTACCCTGAGCATCGCCATCGGAGCCATCCTCGGACTCGTCTTTGTCCTTTTGGCCCGAACACGTGCTGGGATCGTGTTAAAATGGCTGCTGGCTGTGGTTGCCATCCTGATTTTCTCAATGGTGGTGTCTGTAAACCGGTTGTTCATGTAAACGGGTGATGTATAAAGCAACTTTTTCCTTCGGTTCCCCGTCTGATGGGGTAAAGGAGGGTGATTAAAAAATGAAAAACAAACGTGCATTTCTCGTGCTGGGAGCCTTATTTTTCATCGGTATGCTTCTGTATGTCGGAAACCCGGGTGCTGACGGTAATGGGGTCCGGGCCGCAACCCAGGAAGAAGCCGGAAGGACTATCACGGTAAGCGGGACCGGTGAGGTTCAGATCAAACCGGATGTGGCCTATGTGCGACTGGGCGTTCAGACGGAAGAAAAATCGGCAGAAGCGGCCCAGCAGGCCAATGCCCGGGCATTTGAAAAAATCCGGGAGGTGCTGGATCAACATCAGATTTCAGAAAACGACATTGAGACCGTGCGGTTCGATCTGTGGCCACGCTACGATTACATGGAGCAAAAGAGGGTCCTTAGAGGATATACCCTGAATCACATTATTGAGATCACCTATCGTGATATGGATGGAATCGGCGGTCTGCTGGATGATCTGTCCCGGGCAGGCGTCAATCGGGTGGATCAGATCCGTTTTGATACGGAAAAGCAATCGAAATATGAAATTGAAGCACTCGAAAAGGCTATTGCCAGTGCCCGTCAAAAAGCGGAAGCGATGGTGAAGGCAGAAGGGAAACAGGTTTCCGGGGTGGTGCAGATGGTGGAAGAGGGAAGCAGCGTGCAACCGGTTCGGTATGATATGGTGACGGTTGCCAAAGAGTCGGCATCGGCGGAAACCGATGTTTACAGCGGGGAAGTGACGGTGCGAAAATCGGTTCGCGTTGTTTATGAATTTTAATGTTGCCGGGATCGAAGTTAAGAAAATCTTAACATGACGTTCATATGAATTTAACATAAACAGATTATATTAAAAAATGTGAAACGACCCCTTGTTTGCACCCCTTAGCCGGACAAATGGCAAAGGGGTGTTTTTTATGTTGCAGGACCAATTTGAGGATGTGAACAGATCAAGAACATTACGAATAACATCTTTTCTGATGAATTTAAGCGTATTTATGTGTAGAATATCCTTAACAAGTCTTAAGGGAGGTCACCATAATGGGAGAATGCAAACTGGACCACTCACTGGAAGATGTGAAGAAAAAATTGCAGGATCAATCCCCCTATCTGGGTCAGGAATTAACCGAAAAAGTGGCGTCATTTTTAGATAAATCGATCAGTCAGGCTGAATTAAATGAAATGTTTCATTTGCTCAAGAAATACGATCTGGCAGAGGAATCTGAACGGCGCCGCCGCGATGAGAAGATAAAACAACTGGTTGGGGCGTAAGTCGGAATTTGACTTATATATGGGTATTATTACAAAAGCCAGGCGAACCGTGCGGGAACGCCTGGCTTTCCCTGTTCAGTTATGACATCTTTACATCGTAAACACATGGTTCCCGATCCGGGTAATCTGCGGCCGGGTCCAGATCCAGGAGGACGTGGCCGTCGCGGGATTAAAATAATAGAGTGCGCCACCCGTGGGATCCCAGCCTCTTACCGCATCTTTCACCGCCCGGATGGCGAGGGCATTGGGGGTGTACCAGAACTGACCGTCATCGACGGCGGTAAAGGCCCGTTTTTGAAAAATGACACCGGCGGCGGTGTTTGGAAATTCAGGTGACTGAATCCGGTTCATAATCACAGCGGCTACCGCCACCTGGCCGGTATAGGGCTCTCCCCGGGCTTCACCGTACACCGCACGTGCCACCAGGTAGACCTCATCCCTGGACAGACTTACCTTTTTTAACAGGTTCCAGGTGGCAGGTCCGACAATGCCATCCACAGTCAGTCCGTAATCCCGCTGAAAATGTCGGACGGCCTGCACGGTTTGCCAGCCCATCACCCCATCCAGCTTGGCCTGATAATAGCCGAGTAACGAGAGGCGATATTGCAGATCCCAGACATCTCCCCCCGTACTTCCGTCATACAGGGTGGAAGGGGAAACGGCCTGCGCTTCACCGCTCGGGGCCAGTACACTTACCAGTATGACAATCAGCAGACTGATGATGATTCCTGTTTTTTGAGACATGAAGATTGCTCCTTTCTCTGCGTGTAGGGCCATGATGTATTCAGGAGCATTATAAACAGGCTATACAGGAGTTTCATTAGTAAAAAGATGGAACGGAAGCTACAAACGTGCAACTTTTTGAGGTTTCAGACAGTATATTAGATTGATGCGTAGTGCAAACGAGTGGGAGGAATAACCGTAATGAAACGATTTTTTGTATGGATGATGGTGATGATGATCGTCGCCACTACCCCTCTGTGGGGGGATACGGCAGCGGCGGCTGAGAAACCGGTGAAGCCGATCACCGTCCGTGTGGATACGCTCCCGGTTGCGTTTGATGTTGAACCGATCATTCAAAATGGTCGAACTGTGGTGCCTTTTCGAGCGATTGCCGAAGCATTAAACGTTGAAGTGAGCTGGGAGGCGGAAACCCCGGACGGTTCTGGGTGTGAAGGGGGACACCGCCGTTCGCCTGCAAATTGGAAACCGGACGGCTTATCGCAATCAGGGGGAGATATCGCTGGATGTAGCGCCGGTCATTATCGGCGGGAGGACAATGATTCCGTTGCGCTTTTTTAGTGAGGCGTTTGACTGTCGGGTGGACTGGAATGGAAAAACTTATACGGTGGACATCACGTCACCGCCACAGGATCTCCATGTGCTGGGTTATTATGCGCTGGGGGACAGGGAGACCAGCAGTTGGACCGATCTTTTTCAGTCGCCTTATCCGGAAACGGGTACGGGAAATACGGATATCGTAGATGAAGTGGCGCTGGGCTGGTACAGTTTAACTCGGGAGGGTGAACTCTTGACCCGGAACGCTTCCGGCTGGCAGCGTCCCGATGGCTGGGAAGATGTGCTGGATGCGGCGGAGCAGTATGGGATCAGGACGGAAATGGTGGTTCATATGACCAACCGTGACGGCGAACTGTCCGGTCTGATCGCGGATGAAGCCGTTGCAGAAGCCGCCGTGGAAGCGATAATGGAAGCGGTTGAGTCATACAATGGGGTAAATCTGGATCTGGAAGGTCTGGGTTATCGCTATGACAAGTCCGATGAAGAACTGGAGCAGATCAGGACTGATTTTACCCGGTTTGTGGAAACACTGGCATCCGGGTTGCATGAGAACGGGAAAACGTTAACCCTCTCCCTCCATCCGCCAAACAGCGTGTATCAGGGGTATGATTATCAGGCGCTGGGTCAATTGGCGGACAAAATCGTGATCATGGCCTATGAATATGGCCTGACGCCGGAACCGGTCCATCTGGTGGAAGAAGCGGTAAAAAGGGCGGTGGCAACCGTCTCACCGGATAAATTGATTCTGGGAATCTCCGCTGCAACTGAAAACCATGAAAGTATGGCGGGGAAAATCGGACTGGCCAAACGATATGGCCTGGACGGGATAGCGTTGTGGCGACTGGGATTGTACACAGATGAGATGTGGGATTCGATCAGGCAGCATGTGGTGCCGCGGAATCCTAAAATCGCAGAAAAATGAGCGTGAATCTATTAGAGTAAAGCATCCGTTGCTGTTGGCGAAAGCTGCATAAATGAAATCAATTGCCGGACTGACTGCTCCACAGTCCGGTTTTTTAATTTTGTGGGCCACTTCCATGTAAATAATTTGATATCCGTGAATAAGCTGTAACAAAAGGAGGTTTGGGGACTTATCTGACCTGTCCGTAGAAACAAGTTAATGGCATTCTTCTTGAGGGGTGATTCATGGTGACGGAAGATGAGAAAAAGGAGTTGTACCGGGCGATTGAAGAAATTACCGAGATTGCCCGGGGATTCGGCCTGGATTTTTATCCGATGCGCTACGAAATCTGCCCGGCTGATATCATTTACACGTTTGGCGCATACGGCATGCCGACCCGTTTTTCGCACTGGAGTTTCGGGAAGGCATTTCACCGGATGAAGCTGCAGTATGATTTTAATTTAAGCAAAATATATGAGCTGGTGGTCAATTCCAATCCCTGTTATGCGTTTCTGCTGGACGGCAATACCCTGATTCAGAATAAGCTGATTGTCGCCCATGTTCTGGCGCACTGCGATTTTTTCAAAAATAACGTCCGTTTCTCCAACACCAACCGGGATATGGTGGAAAGTATGGCTGCCAGTGCAGAACGTATCCGGCAGTATGAGATTGAATATGGAAAAGATGAAGTGGAGAAGCTGCTGGATGCCGTGCTCGCCATCCATGAGCACATTGATTCCAGCCTCATTCGCCCGCAACTGCAATGGTCCGTTGAGGATGAAGAGGAAGAAGGCGATATTCCGGTGTCCCGGTCGGCGGCACAATATGATGACCTGTGGATGCTGGACCAGGAAGAGAGGGAAAAGAGGGAGAAAGAGCGCCAGATGAGGCGGCGTAAGACTCCGCGCAAGTTTCCGCCCCGTCCGGAAAAAGATCTGGTCTTGTTTCTTGAAGAGCACAGTCCGATTCTGGAAGACTGGCAGCGGGATATTATGACCATCATGTGGGAAGAGATGCAGTACTTCTGGCCGCAGATGGAAACCAAGATCATGAACGAAGGCTGGGCCTCTTACTGGCATGCCCGAATCCTCAGAGAAATGGATCTGACGGAAGAAGAGACGGTGGAGTTCGCCCGCATGAATGCCCAGGTACTGCAGCCGTCCAAAACCAGCATCAATCCGTATCATCTGGGTGTGAAGATTTTTGAAGACATTGAAAAGCGCTGGGATAATCCGACGAAAGAAGAGCAGGAGCGATACGGTCGCAAACCGGGAAAAGGACGCCAGAAAATCTTTGAAGTCCGTGAACTGGAATGGGACACCACATTTTTACGGAACTATCTGACCAAAGAACTGGTAGAGGAGCTGGATCTGTACCTGTTCCAGAAGCAGGGTAATGACTGGGTGGTATCGGAAAAGCAGTGGGAACAGGTGCGGGATCAGCTGGTCGCCTCAAGGGTGAACGGCGGTTTCCCGTATATCACGGTGCAGGACGGCGATTATCTCCGCAACGGGGAGTTGTATCTGAAGCATCATTTTGAAGGTCAGGAGCTTGACATCAAGTATCTGGAAAAGACGTTGCCGTATGTGTATCAGCTGTGGGGGAAAACGGTTCATCTGGAGACGGTGATTGAAGAGCGGCCGGTGCTGTTTACGTATGATGGCAAGAAGAATCATCGGCGGTTTATGTGAGAGGATGGCCCTGCAGGCCCGAGTAGGACTGCGGGGTTTTTTGTGTTAAATAAAGGAATTCGGTATCGATTTGTTTAAAAATACATGTGAACTGAAATAAAAAGAGTCGGAGGTCAACAATCATGCGAAGTGAAAAAGAAATGATGGATTTAATCATAGACACCGCTACGAACGATGAACGTATCCGGGCAGTGATCATGAGCGGATCAAGGGCCAATCCGAATGCCAGAAAAGATATCTTTCAGGATTATGACATCGTCTATATTGTGAGAGATATTGACTCCTTTATTTCAGATCACCGCTGGGTCGACCGGTTCGGTGAGAGAATCATGATGCAGATGCCGGAAGACAAGATACTGCCTCCTGCCTTGAACGACGGGCGTTTCGTGTACTTGATGAAGTTTAAGGATGGCAATCGCCTGGACCTCACCCTGATACCCGTTGAGAAAATGGGTGCGATTTATAAACCGGACAGTCTGAGTGTGTTGCTTTTGGACAAAGACGGGATCATCGGATCACTTCCCCCTTCTAACGACAGCGATTATCATATCCAGAGGCCGTCTGAAAAAGCATTCGTCGATACGTGTAATGAATTCTGGTGGATCTGTATGGATATCGGAAAAGGGCTCAGGCGAAAAGAATTGCCCTATATCATGTTCTTGTATGAGCAAATTAATCGAAAAGTATTATTGCGAATGATGGAATGGTATGTCGGGGTTAAAACCGGGTTTTCAGTTAGTGCCGGTAAATTTGGCAAGTATTTTCAGGATTATCTGGAGAAAGACGAATGGGACGCCTTTGTGGCGACTTATACGAATGCTGACTTTAAAAATATATGGCAATCCTTGTTTAAGATGTGTGAATTGTTTCGATATTTTGCCGTTCACGTAGCTGATCATCTTGATTTTGAATATCCGTATAATGACGATCAGAATGTGATGGGTTATTTAAGGCATATTAAAGATCTTCCTGCTGATTCAGATTAAATATACTAGCATATAGTTGAGGAATCTTGATCATTAGTTTTTTCGTTTAGAGACATAGTGAAAACAATTTCTACTAAAATTCCACTTTCCCCGTGAACCAGCTTTCTTATACGAATTAAACAGCAGGTCTGTTACATCCATACTCGTGAGTATGGGTGTAACAGAAGGGTCAATCATGACAGTCCCCTTTTACTCCATTTGCCATTCCGTAATCAAAGGTTTTTCATCATATTCAATCACATATTCAATGGCTGAATACATCCCCGTCTCAAACGTGACTTTTAATCGAATGTAATCTTCTTCAAAGTCGATCACAACGTCACTGTTGTCACTTTCTTTTGCTGGAACAAAAAAGATGTATCCGGCATCTCCGTCTGGCACTTTCCAACCTTCATCAGTTTGAACGAACAAAGAATCCACGATTTTCTTACTGAGTTCCGGACTAAAAAATTTCTCGTAGTGAGCTATAATTTCTGCTTTTTGGACAAATGTCAACTGGTAGGATTTCTGCGTGTGTGCCTTTACGTCCTGTAAAAAGTCGTACAGTTGCTCTTCATCCCAGGAGGTGAAATCCGCTGCAGGATCTTTTTTTTCATAGATCATCCGGTCGACATAGACGTCATTAAAAGAAAAACGAATGGTGAGAATCTGATCTTCCTGGTCATAGACATATTTTTCACACTCTGCTGTCTCGTAACAGGTTTCCCGATCAATCTTGTCCGGATGGCCAAACTGTTCCATGACTTCCTGTCGTGTAAATGGAATCAGAACGTCCTGGGCAGGGGTCAAATATTGAGGATAGATCCAGACTTTTTCAGTCTCCTGCTTATTTTGTCTAATATGAACTCCCATTCCCTCCCGGGTGTAATACAGAAGAAAGGACTGGTTTTCGGAGCGGACCTCCACCGGTGTTCCCAGTTTTTTAATCCAGGTATCATAATCGTCATGAATATGGAGTTGATGATTAATCGGATTATCATCAGTCGGTTGTTCCCCCGGTTGATCTTCAGGACTTGACTGTTTATCCAGATCTTCCATCGTCACTTTTTTGATTGTAAACAGGGCATTGTTGTCGGAATTAAGTACGTTCAGACTGACAAATTCCCCGTTTTTTTCAAAGATATAAACAGCTTCCTGGTGCAAATCTTTTCGTTCCTGCCAGCCCCAGTCCTGAATGGCTACCAGATAATCAGCCCTGATGCCGTGATGGCTTCCCCGAATATCGTAGCGATATGTTTCAAAATCCTTTTGTTTCTCATCGAGACTGGCTTCCTCCGGTACAGGGAAATCCGGTACCAGCGGTGAACCCTGATAAGACTGATTACAGCCTGAAATTAAAAAAATCATTAAAACGAGGTTTTCATGGCACCCTCCTCACTTTGTCTAACGTCCTAAAACGCAAGAAAGTTTCAGTTCAGCATATTTTATTAATTCAACCAATCCAGGAAAAACCCCCTTCCTGTCCGCAGTTTATTATGATAAAGTTATTTAAAAAGAAGGACAATTCTGATTAAAAGCAGAATAATTAATTGTCCAAATTGATGTTCAAAAAGGTGCCGAATCCCGGATACCGGAATCCCCGGCACATGATGCAAAAGAGTTGGAGTGGAAGAGATCATATAACTGACGGCTCTTTTCATAAATTAGGGAGCGTGAGAATCGGGAAATCGGCGGCTTTTTGAACTGCACAAACTATAGAAAAAGAGAAAGGGGAAAATGTCATGAGCTACCAGAAGGTCTATCAAGAATCGATCGAAAATTCTGATCAGTTCTGGGCGGAAAAAGCGGAGGAACTGCACTGGTACAAAAAATGGGACAAAGTGCTGGATGACTCCAATGCCCCGTTTTACAAATGGTTTGCCGGAGGAAAAACCAATCTCTGTTACAACGCAGTGGACCGCCATGCTCTGGGCAGCAAACGCGGACAGGCCGCCATCATCTGGGAAAGTGCAGAAACCGGGCAATCCCGAATTCTCACCTATTATGAACTTTATAAAGAAGTGAACCGGTTTGCCGGCGTGCTGAAAAACCTGGGCGTCGGAAAAGGAGACCGGGTGCTTATTTATCTTCCGATGGTTGCGGAAGCAGCCATTGCCATGCTGGCATGCCTGCGTGTCGGAGCCATTCACTCCGTGGTGTTTGCCGGATTCAGCTACGATTCGCTGGCCGGCCGCATTGACGATGCCGAACCGAAAGTGGTTCTTCTGGCAGATGCCGGGCGCCGCGGCGGAAAGAATATTCCGTTAAAGCCGATCGTGGACAAAGCGCTGGAAACGGCCAACCACAAAGTGGATCACTGTGTCGTTCTCAACCGCGGATTGGTGGATGTCGACATGAAAGAAGGCCGGGATCTCGACTGGTACCAGGTCCTTGAAGAAAAAGGCGAAAATTACGTGGAACCGGAGCAACTGGAAAGTTCCGATCCGTCCTATATCCTCTATACGTCCGGTACCACCGGCAAGCCGAAAGGTGTCGTGCGCGATACCGGAGGCTACAGCGTTGCCCTGCATAACTCCATGGCACAGGTCTATGATGTCAAAGAAGGAGACGTCTATTTCTCCACGTCTGACATCGGATGGGTGGTCGGACACTCTTATATCGTCTATGCCCCGCTGTTAAAAGGGGTGACCACCATCATGTACGAAGGCACCCCGATTAATCCCGATCCGTCCGTCTGGTGGAAAATCGTCGAGAAATACGGCGTCACCCATATCTTCAGTGCGCCGACGGCGATCCGGATTCTGAAAAAATTCCCGGAAAAACACATTAAAGACCATGATCTCAGTTCCGTAAGATATCTATTCCTTGCGGGAGAACCGCTGGACGAATCCACCTGGCAGTGGGCGCATGATATGTTTGGTGTCAAAATCATCGACCACTACTGGCAGACGGAAACCGGCTGGCCGATGCTGTCCAACATGCCGGGGGTCGAAGCGCTTCCGATCAAACCGGGATCTCCCACCAAGCCGGTAGTCGGTTATAAGATGAAAGTGGTGGATCAGGACGGTAACCAGGTACCGAGAGGCGAAAAAGGTTTTCTGGTCGTGGAACCGCCGCTTGCCCCGGGTAACCTGCTTACGGTCTGGGGAGATGATGAACGCTATAAACAATCCTACTTCGGATTCTTTAAAGATAAACTTCTCTATATGACCGGAGACTATGGGATCGAAGACGAAGACGGCTACTTCTGGGTACTTGGACGGGCTGATGAAGTGATCAATGTGGCCGGACATCGTCTGGGAACCCGTGAAGTGGAAGAAGTTATTTCGTCTCATCCGGCTGTCGCGGAAGGAACGGCCATCGGGGTGAAGGACGAAGTCAAAGGTCAGGCCATCGTCTGCCTCGCGATTTTGAAACTGGACCAGGAAGAGAGCGATAAAGTGGCCGATGAAATCACGGCCCTGATTCGTGAAAAAATCGGTGCGGTGGCAACGCCGAGAGAAGTCCGTTTTGTTAAGATGCTTCCTAAAACGCGCAGCGGCAAGATTATGCGTCGTGTGATCAAGGCGGCCGTGGAAGGCGAGAATATCGGCGACCTGAGTACACTCGAAGATGAAGCCAGTATCGAAGAAGTAGAAAAAGCTGTGGAAGCGATGCGCCAGGAATTAAGCTGATTCTTTTTTCAGCATCGGTCCCGGTTGACGAAACGTTCAAAACGTTATACGCTATGTGATGAAAACTGAACATGTCGTGGTTCCACTGGGGGTGCTCATGGACATGAGCTGAGAGAAGAGCAGTCTTCAACCCTTTGAACCTGAACTGGATCATACCAGCGTAGGGAAAGTGGATGTGCGATTAGGACATAAGGCTTTTTAAATCACTCATCATGGTTCCGATACGCCATCCCGATTCCCGGGATGGCTTTTTTCATGTAAATTTTAAAAATCCCGCAAAACCCGATGAAGCGGAAAAAAGTTCCGCTATTCTCAATCCGAACGCCGGTTTATGATCTCAGATCCCCGGTCAGCTTCATCCTGGAGGCGGCGAGTACCGATCTTGTTCTTACAGTTTAAGAACTTTCCGGTCATCATGTCATGAACCGAGCATAACTAAAGCTGGATAGAAAGCGAGAAGATTTGGCATCAACATAATCCCAATTATTCCAATGTGTATAGATGGATCACAATTAGAAATTATTCTTATATCATACGAGGAGTGAGCGTCCATGAAGCAGTTTAAAGCCCTGACCATTGCAGGTTCCGACAGTGGCGGCGGAGCCGGTATCCAGGCGGATCTGAAAACTTTTCAGGAACTGGGCGTGTTCGGCATGTCTGCCCTGACGGCAGTTACTGCCCAAAACACCCTTGGCGTCCAGGGGATCTACCCCCTTTCCACGGAAGCCGTCACAACACAGATTCGATCCATCGCTGAAGATATGGGAACCGATGCCCTGAAGACCGGCATGTTGTTTCACGCCGACATCATCACGGCAGTGGCGGAACTGATCAAACAGAACAACTGGGAGCGACTGGTGGTGGATCCGGTCATGGTGGCAAAAGGAGGGGCACGCCTGCTTCAAGAAGAAGCGGTTCAGGCCATGTTCACCCACTTGATCCCACTGGCGCTGGTGGTGACACCCAACATACCGGAAGCGGAAGTCCTGTCGGGAATCACCATTAAAACGATGGAAGACCGCAAAGAAGCGGCACAACGGCTGGTTCAGATGGGAGCCAAAACGGTTGTTGTCAAAGGGGGACATGATCAGGACGACGACGTGATTGATCTGTTTTATGACGGCAGTCAATTTGCAGAATTGCGACGCAAACGCATCCAAACCCGGCATACACATGGTACGGGATGTACGTTTTCAGCCGCGTTGACAGCGGAACTGGCGAAAGGAAAGGATGTCCTCATAGCGGTGGAGACAGCAAGAGACTTTATCCAAGCAGCTATTGAGGAAGCTCCCGGAATCGGGAAAGGGCACGGTCCCACCGATCACGGCGCCTACAGAAGGAGGTTATCATCATGAAACCGGGACGATACTTGCAACAATTACGTGAAAAAAAACCGCTGGTTCATCATATCACCAATCAGGTAACCATGGAATTTCTGGCGAACGGAGTCCTCGCCATTGGCGGCAGTCCGATCATGGTTCACCATCCGGGTGAAGTAAAAGAAGCTGTCGCCGCATCGGATGCCCTTGTCCTCAACATGGGGACGCTGTCATCCGGTCTGGTGGAAGCCATGACCCTCGCCGGTGAAGCCGCGAATCAAAAAGGGATTCCGGTTGTCCTGGATCCGGTGGGAGTCGGACTTTCGTCACTCCGGCGCCGTGCCTGGCTATCCCTTAACAGCCGGCTTAAACTGAGTGCACTCTGCGGCAATGCGGCGGAAATTTCGTTTCTAGTCAATGAAACCTGGCAGGGCAAAGGAGTGGACACCGGTTCCGCAGAAGCCGACGTGGAACTGGCGGTTCAGGCTGCCAGACAGTTAAAAACGCTGGTAGTGATCACCGGGAAACACGACCTGATCAGCGACGGGGAACAGACGTTCATCGTCAAGAATGGAGATGAGTGGCTGACCCGGGTAACCGGCACCGGATGTCTTTCAACTTCCCTGGTCGCATCATTTTTAAGTGTTGAAGAGGGAAACCCGGCGGAAAAAGCCGCGGCAGCTCTGGTCAGTCTGGGCGTTGCAGCGGAAAAAGCCCGGCCCTATGCATCGGGTCCCGGCACCTTTCGCACGCTCCTGCTCGATCAGCTATTCCGGCTGAATGCCGAAACCCTGGAAAATGGGATGCGTGTTGAGGTAAAAGGGGGATAACGATGGATGTGCGCCAAATCAGGTCCCTGCTGACCCTGTACTTTGTAATGGGCAGTCTCAATTGTAACACCGATCCGGAAGAGGTCCTCTCCGATGCTATCCGGGGCGGCATCACCCTCTTTCAATTCCGAGAAAAAGGAGACGGTGCTTTAACCGGAGAGGACCGAATCTATCTGGCGAAAAAACTGTTTCAGGTCTGTCGCCGTCATGAGATTCCGTTTATCGTCAATGATGATGTGGAACTGGCCTTATCCATCGAAGCGGACGGTATTCACGTCGGTCAGGACGATATACCGGCTTTCCAGGCCAGAAAACAGGCTGCCAACATGATTCTGGGAGTATCGGCACATAACCTTCAGGAGGCCCGTCAGGCAATCCGTGACGGCGCAGATTATCTGGGAGTGGGTCCCATCTATGCGACAACGACGAAACCGGATGCCGACAGGGTGAAAGGTCCGGGTGTGATTCGGATGCTAAGGGAAAACGGGATTGATGTGCCTGTCGTGGGGATCGGGGGCATTCAACCGGGAAAGGCCGGAGAAGTCATCCGGTCGGGGGCAGACGGTGTGGCGGTTGTATCTGCGATTAGTGGCAGTGACACACCTTATGAAGTAGCCAAAACATTAAAAGAAGAGGTGGTTTCATCATGAAATCAACGTATCGGTTATCGGTTATGGCACTGTTAGTGGCCCTGGGAACGATGAGTGCTCATCTGCTCTGGTTTCCCGCCGGGATTGCCAAAGCGTATCCGGTTCAACATGCGGTGAACGTTATTTCCGGTATCTTGCTGGGACCTGGTCCGGCGGTTTTAATCGCCTTCGTGATCGGACTGCTCCGTAATTTACTGGGTGTTGGAACGTTGCTTGCCTTTCCGGGCGGCATGATCGGGGCGTTTCTGGCCGGTTTTCTGTACCGTAAAATCAAACGTCATGGCGCTGCAGCCATCGGAGAAATCATCGGAACGGGGATTATCGGATCGCTGATTTCCGTTCCGTTTGCGCAGATCTTTATGAACAAATCAGTGGCCGCACTCGCCTTTGTGCCCCCTTTTTTGATCAGCAGCGTTAGTGGAGCCGTGATCGGATTGTTTCTGGTATCGTTGATTAAAAAACATATCCTCACCGATACGATTGAGAAAAAATTGACTTCATAATTGAGATGATATATTTGCAAGAAATTTTTAGGCGTCGTTTCATTAAGAAATAAAAAATCCCGTGTGGTTCGCAAATTCCACATCGGGATTCTGGTCGGAGTCGGGCTGTTGTCCCTGATTCATATCGCACTTTCTTAGTTGTTGTCGAGTACCAGATACTGCGTCAGATCCTCGGTTAAGATTTTTTTCAGATCTGTCATCTGATCCGTTTCCGAAAAAACAAAAGCAAAAACGGGATACTGCCGGTAGTCGATTTTTCTGAGTTCAAGCAAATGACGGTACAGGGACAGAAAACGGTCGAAGTCGACTGTGCGGATGCGGTTTCGATCCACCGTATGGGAAATCTCACACACGGTCACGGAGTAAAGGTTATGCTCCTTTCCTCGCAACACGTTCGGCCAATCCGGTTTCTTCCCAAACAGATAGAATTCATAGGGATTTATGCCAAACGCCTCATAGGCAATATCGGTTGAGCACCATCCGGCAAAACGGAGCGGATTTAATTCAATCGGATAGATCCGTCCGTTTTTTTGTGCTCGGAATTCAATATGGACCGGGTACCCCTTCAGGTTAAATGTCCGTCCGATTTTGTCCAGTTCGCGTTCAAACGGCTCCAGCCACTCCTGAATCACCTTGGCGCCGGTAAAATAGACCCGGTCACTGGTATCTTTACTGGATGCAAACAAATGCTTTAAAATGTTCAGAATGACCGGTCGCCCGTTTCGGTCGTAATAGGCGTCTACGGCAAACTCATCCCCTTCAATGCAGTCTTCGATCAGAAACTTTTCCGTTCCCAGAACATAGGAAGGGTATAAATCCCGGACACGTTCCAGTTCGTCTTCGATTTTATCAATAACTTCTTGCCATTCCTGTTCATCATCCACCCGGTACACGCCCATGCTGAAGAAACCGACCGATGGTTTGATCACAAACGGGAAGGGGAGATCGGCTGGTTTCAGGTCCTTCAATGCGTTCCGGTCTGTCTCCAGGTAAGTAAGTTCAGGATACAATGTAGCGGTTTTCTCACGGAACAACGCTTTATTTTTGAGCAAACGGGTCGTCGATTCCAGTTGACTTCCACGTAAATGTTCAAATATTGGACGAATCGCATTTTCCGAATTGGTATAAAGCAAGGGAGCATCGCTCTCCTGATAGATTTGAAAAAACAGGTTTTCATCAAGTATTTTCATGCGATCACGTTGTGTAAGAGACAGCGTTTGATCGTTGATGAGCACCGGTATATCATGTTCGACAATGGTTTGTTCAAGTAATGGGGAAACATAAGGTTTGTCCAGTATGATCATTGGTGATAACTCCTTCATTGTTGGATTTTAAAAAAGTCGTGTGAAGAAAAGATCTGGTTTTACGGATTTTGATTCGGTTACCCGGTGATCAACATCCCTCCCACTGTCGCTGCGATCACAACCGTCCAGGACGGCCATTTCCAGATTGACAGCATCGCAAACAGGACCCCGGCCAGCGCGAAATCGGCGGACGTGTGAATGGTTCCCGTCCACAACGGATTATACAGTGCAGCGAGCAGGATACCGACGACCGCTGCATTAACTCCCTGAAGAGCAGCCTGAAATGCAGGGCGTGAACGGATTTGTTCCCAGAAAGGGAGTGTTCCGATGACCAGGAAGAACGAAGGAAGAAAGATGGCGATGGTCGCCACCAGTGCGCCCATCCATCCGTTCATCACCGCACCCAGATAGGCGGCAAAGGTAAACAGCGGACCCGGAATCGCCTGGGCCGCTCCGTATCCGGCAAGAAACGCCTTTTCACTGACCCAGCCCGTTGGAACGACTTCTCTTTCCAGAAGCGGCAATACCACATGTCCTCCGCCAAATACCAGTGACCCGGTACGAAAAAAACTGTCAAAAACTTGAAGCCAGTATGATCCGCTCCACAGGCTGAGGACGGGTAGCATCAGCAAGAGACCGAAAAATAACACCCAGGCCGTCACAGCTGCTTTTCGAGAGAATAGAAGCTCGATTTGATGCTGTTGTGTTTCCCTGGTTTCCGAGATTCTGTTACGAAACCAGACATAACCGAAAAGACCGGCAGCGGCTATGATCAGGATTTGTCCGGCAGAAGTGGGCCACCACAGCATGGTGACAGCGGCTGCGATGACCAGTGTCGCCCGGGCACGATCCGGGGCCAGTTTTTTACCCATATTGAGAACGGCATGAGCGACCACGGCCACGGCGGCAATTTTCAGGCCTTGAATCCAGCCGGAATCCACCCAGCCCGTTCCCTGAATCAGCAGGGCGAAAAGAACGAGAACGACGACAGACGGCAACGTGAATCCCAGCCAGGCGGCAACCCCGCCGGATAAACCGCCGCGGATCATACCCAGCGCCATCCCGACCTGGCTGGAGGCCGGACCGGGCAAAAACTGGCACAACGCGACCAGATCCGCATAGCTCTTTTCGTCCAGCCACTTCCGTCTCTTGATATACTCATTATAAAAATAGCCCAGATGGGCAGCCGGACCTCCGAATGATGTCAGTCCCAGTCGTGTGGAAATCCAGAGAATCTCAAAAAACGTCCGGATGGTTGGTGTCGGTTTCTGCTCTCCCATGATCGTCTTTCCTTTCTGTAACTCCGTTGGCGTGTTTTTATCATTTTACTTGTTGCTGAATTTGCATTACAATTTTTTAGTACCGAAACTCTTTATAAAGAATGGAGCTGAAGGTTGTCCCATGCTTGAAGAAGTTAACGATAAACAATTACAGAGTCTGTTGGATTCCCATCAAGATCCGGTGGTGATTTATTTATATACCCCCATGTGCGGCACCTGCAAAATGGCGGAAAAAATGCTGGATATTACGCTGGAGGCTCTTTCGGATCTGACGGCAGCCAAATGTAACATCAATTTTATTCCGCACCGCGCGGAAGAATGGAAAGTAGAAAGTGTCCCCTGTATGCTGGTGGTTCAGGACGGGAAAGTGCTGCATAAAATCTATGCGTTTCATTCCGTCGATTACCTGTTTCGTATGCTAAAGCCCATTGCATCCGGAGAAGGCACACCTTAACCTTGACCGGACTTACCTTACATCCACTTTGCCGCCCATTTCTGAATCTCTTCGATGGCCGGTTCGAGCTCATGTCCTTTTTCCGTCAAGCGGTATTCAATGCGAACGGGCGTCTCGGGATAGACATCACGCTGGACGATTTCCGCCTTTTCCAGTTCTCTCATCCGTTCCGAGAGCATCCGGTCACTCATTTCCGGAATCTGTTCCTTGATCTGGTTGAAACGTTTGGGTCCTCCCATGAGTACCCGGAGAATTAGCCCCGTCCATTTTTTCCCCAGGATTTCGATAGCCGCTTCGTATTTGGGACACATCCGAGAGTAATCCATTTTCGCTCACCTCTAATCACGGATATTTTATCACAGTTCCCTGTCAAAATGGAAAAATGTCATTTCGAAATGAGGTTTAGATAATTGAGTTACTTGACAAAAGTAAGTGGTATCGCATAAGGTGTTATCAAACCTAAACGATGCGATCAGGAGGAGAAATCATGTTTCCATCTCTTTTTCTCTGTCACGGTGCTCCGACGCTTGCCCTGGAGGATCAGCCGTACACCCGTTTTCTGAACCAGTTATCCGGTGATCTGGGAAAACCGGAAGGGATCATCGTTTTTTCTGCTCACTGGGAAAAGGAAAGGACGACGGTGACCTGCCGGGATGACATCTATGACACCATCCATGATTTTTACGGATTTCCGGAAGAGCTTTACCGCATGCAGTATCCGGCACGGGGATCATCGGATCTCTCGGGGCAGATTCAGTCGGCGTTTGAGGCGGCTCAGTGTGAGGTGAGTCTGGATACGGAGCGGGGACTGGATCACGGGGTGTGGGTGTTGCTCAATCATCTTTATCCGGATGCGGATATTCCCGTTGTGGCCGTGTCGATTAATCCACTCATGTCTCCGGAAGAACAGTATCGTATTGGCCGGGCGCTGTCCGGTTTGAGGGAACAGAATATGCTGGTCCTGGGAAGCGGGGCGACGGTACATAATCTGCGGCGGCTGGAATGGGGAAGCAAAGATCCCGCGGAGTGGGCGGTTGCCTTTGATGACTGGCTGCTTGACCACGTGAACAGGTGGGATCTGGATGCCCTTTTTGATTATCGGACGCAGGCGCCGTACGCACGGGAAGCCGTTCCGACGGCGGAGCATCTGGTGCCGCTTTTTATTACGATGGGTAGCGGGGATGACGTGCGAAAATCCCGGGTGCTGCATCGATCCTATCAATATGGATCACTGAGTATGATCGGGATTCTGATAGAATAGATACGAGCAGGGAAGTGCTGAAGAAACCGACTGGGGGAATAGCCAATAATGAAAAAGATAATGGCATATATAATCTTTTCACCGATGATAGCTGTGCTGGCTTTAGCCGTTCCGCTGTCATTTCAAAATGGGCTGGGGGAAATGGAAAAGGATGAGGTGGTCTTTGCCAGAGAGGCTTTAAGTGCGGTTGATGGACATCTTGATCATCCCCTGCAAAGATTATGGACCCTTAATAAAAAAGTCATTGCCATTGAGCGAAGTCAGGAAAACTTCGGATATCAGGCCATTGTACAGACCTATACGTTCTTTGGTATTCCTGTGAATCAGTTGAAGGTCACATGTGATGGGATCGTGACATTGTAGGAAGAAGCGGGGGAGACCCCGGGTGAGTCTTTTAGCTTCTTATTATTACAAAAATTATTTCGGTAGAGTAGAATCTGGAGTTACTTGAGGAGGGGTTCCTCAAATTGAATGATAAGAATTTTCAAATATCGTTATTTGATGAGTACGAAAAATCGACTGGTATAACAAGAGCTTTAATCATACGTGAACCATGGGCAAATAAAATATTATGTCATGAAAAAACAGTAGAAATCAGGGGTTCCAGAACGAACGTCCGGGGAACGATTGGTATTATTTCAGGAGGAACGGGTACGATTTCTGGGATTGTTGATTTAATTGATGTATCCGGGCCATTAACCCTTGAAGCGTACAACAATCTGGCAAAAGAAAGGGGAGGGGCGATAAAGGAAGCTCTTCCGTACAAAAAAACTTATGCCTGGAGACTGGCCAATCCGAAAAAATTCTTAATGCCTGTTCCCTACAAACACCCTAATGGTGCCGTTATATGGGTAAGATTACAAGAGGAAACCATTCAGGAGGTTGAATATAGAATTAAAAATCAAGAGTTTTATGCTTAATCATATATTTTTCCGACATCGCGAATACATCGGTAGCACCGTCATCCCTCCCTTTTACCACCGATGCATAAAAAACGGACCGGGGAAACTTACTTTCCCCGGTCCATTCCCATTTATTTAAGTGTCTTCTCCAGTTCATACCAGTAGTGACTCAGAGTCAGCAAACCTTTATCAAAGTTTACCAGATTAAAATGTTCATTGGGCGCATGAAAATTCTCGTCGGGAAGCCCGAAGCCCATCATGACCACCGGGACATTGAGCAGGCGGCCGAAGGTTTCCACAATTGGAATTGATCCGCCCATCCGGGTATAGGCCGGCGCTACGCCGTAAGCCTGTTCGTAAGAACGGGCGGCCGCCTGAATCGCCGGATGATCCGGCGGGGTCATAAAGGGACGCCCTTTGTCAAACAGTTGAAATTCAACGGTGACACCCGGTGGTGTATGCGATTTGACATGTTTTTTGATCAGTTCGATGATTTCATCCGGCTCCTGATCGGGAACAAGCCGGCAGGTGATTTTGGCGTGGGCTTCTGACGGAATCACCGTTTTAATCCCTTCTCCCTGAAAACCGCCGTAAATGCCGTTGATCTCAAGTGTGGGGCGGGCCCAGGTCCGTTCCAGCGCCGTATATCCTTCTTCTCCGAATAGTTCCGGCACATTCAGTTCCTGACGCATTTTCTCTTCTTCCGGACCGATCTCGGCAAATTCCTTTCGTTCCTTTTCTGTTAAGGGAACCACACGGTCATAAAATCCGTCGACGGTGACCTGCCCTTGTTCATTTCTCATCGAATCCAGAATCTGTACCAGGGCATGGATCGGGTTTTGTACCGCACCGCCGTAAAGGCCTGAATGCAGGTCTCCTTTCGGCCCCTTAACGTCAATCTGCAGTCCGCACAGTCCTCTGAGCCCATAACAGATGACCGGTTTTCCCTTCTCAATCATCGGTGTATCCGAAATCACCAGCACGTCCGCTGCCAGCAGATCGCGATGTTTTTCGACGAAGGGATCCAGATTGGGGCTGCCGATCTCTTCTTCGCCTTCAATGCAGAATTTGAAGTTGAGCGGCAGGGTTCCCTCTTTTTGCAAAATGGCTTCCAGCACTTTGATATGTAAGAAAACCTGTCCCTTGTCGTCGCTGGCACCCCGTGCATACAGCTTCTCATCCCGAATCGCCGGTTCAAAGGGCGGGGTTTCCCAGAGGTCCACCGGATCGACCGGCTGTACGTCGTAATGGCCGTAGATGAGGACGGTGGGTTTTCCCTCCGCTTTCAACCAGTCGCCATACACGACCGGATGCCCTTCCGTCGGCATGATTTTTGCATTTTCCATGCCCGCTTTTTTCAGGGCTTCTGCCGTCCATTCTGCAGCGCGGGCCACATCGCTGTTATGTTCGGGAAGGGCGCTGATACTGGGAATGGACAACCATTCCTTCAATTCTTCGAGATGACGGTCCCGATTTTCAGCAAAATGCTGTTTGAAGTCCGGATGCATGTTGATTCCTCCTTCTCGAGATAGGGTATATGTTCAATCTAACATTGATTATGTCAGTCGATTATAGTTTATCACATTTAAGGGATCGGATAAGTGTAGACAGCATTTCACAATCGCTATGCAAATTTGAATAGACTACCCGGGAATGCATAGAAAGGAGACCTGCTGGAGCGGATTGATGGTAAGCAGCAGCCGTAACATGGGCCTCCAGTGACACGATATACATCTGGCACGAACCTTGCATTCAATAAAATATCGACAATTGATCAATAGAATGGAGGGTCTGGTAAGAGAATGTCAGAGGTTCTGAAAATGTTCATTGATGGTGAATGGGTGGAAGCCGGTTCGGGTGAGACGAGGGAGATCATTAATCCGGCCAATGGTGACGTGATTGCCGTGGTCACAGAAGGAGGCGAGCAGGATGCCAGGAAGGCGATTCGGGCTGCCCGAAAAGCCTTTGATGAAGGTGAATGGCCTGAGATGTCCGCTTATGACCGGGCGAATCTTTTATTAAAAGTGGCAGATAAACTGGAAGAGCGGGCTGATGAATTTGCCCGCACCGATACCCTGGATAACGGGAAGCCCCTGCGGGAAGCGGCGTTTGATGCGGCGGATGCCGTCGCCTGTTTTCGTTATTATGCCGGTCTGGCGACGAAACCTCACGGACAGACCTATGACGTGGCCGATCCGATGCAGGCCATGGTCGTCAGAGAGCCGGTCGGGGTTTGTGGCCAGATTACCCCATGGAACTATCCGCTGTTGATGGCGGTCTGGAAACTGGCTCCGGCTCTGGCTGCCGGGAACACGGTTGTTTTTAAACCGTCGGAGATCACCCCGCTGTCTCCGATCAAGCTGTTTGAAATCTTTGAGGAAGTGGGCTTTCCGAAAGGGGTCTGCAACCTGGTCCTGGGACCGGGACCGACGGCGGGGAATGAAATCGCCGGGAGCCACCTGGTGGATAAAGTAGCCTTTACGGGAGGTACCGAAACCGGTCGCAAGATTATGCAGGCGGCAACGGGGAATCTGAAAAAAATCTCGTTGGAACTGGGTGGCAAGTCCCCCAATATTGTGTTTGCTGATGCCGACTTCGAAACGGCAGTCGATTATGCCCTGTTTGCTATCTATGCCGGCCAGGGTCAGGTCTGTTCGGCGGGTTCCCGTTTGCTTCTCGAAGAAAGCATTCACGACCGTTTCGTTGAACGTATGGTGGAACGAGCGCAAAAGATCAAGGTCGGTCCGGGCCTCGAAGAAGGTACGGAAATGGGTCCGCTGGTGTCAAAAGAACACATGGAAAAAGTGCTTGGCTATATTCAATTGGGGCAGGAAGAAGGCGCCACACTGGCATGCGGCGGCAAACGCATGATGCATGACGGACTGAATCAAGGATTTTTTGTGGAACCGACCATTTTTGTGGACACCCGTCCGGACATGCGGATTGTCCAGGAAGAAATTTTCGGCCCCGTTCTGGTGGTCCAGAAGTTTAAAGACGAACAGGAAGCGATTCGTCTGGCCAACGATACCGTTTATGGGCTGGCGGGGGCTGTGTTCACCGGTGACGGTGCAAAGGCACAGCGCGTGATCCGAAAGCTGCGGGCCGGGATCACCTGGATCAATACGTATCATCCCACGTACAATGAAGCACCGTGGGGCGGGTATAAACAAAGCGGAATCGGTCGGGAACTGGGGACATACGGTTTTGAAGAATACACCGAAGTCAAACAGATCAACGTCAATCTTGAAGTGGAACCGATCGGCTGGTTTTCTGAATAAACCGGGCGCTTTAACTTGATTTCCGGTAGGGGTCATTTCTGTGGTAAAATTCGAAAGAATACATGACATCAGAGTCTTCCGGAACCCGGATAAACGGGCAAACCGGGCGGCTTAAACCACAGATCATCAAGGAGGAATGACCATGCCAGTTCAATATGAATCAACCGGAGCGTTTATTTTCAGCCGTGATCGCTATGAAGATGCCAGTGTGATCCTGATGGGGGCCCCGATGGATTTTACCGTCAGTTTCAAACCGGGTAGCCGGTTCGGTCCTCAGGGCATTCGAAATGCATCCGTGGGACTGGAAGATTACAGCCCGTATCTGGATCGGCATATGTCGGAGGTCCCCTTTTTCGATCGGGGGGATTTGACACTGCCGATCGGGAATGTGAGCGGTTCGATGGAACTGATCTATGAGGCTGTCAAAAATGTGTTGGACGATGATAAAACCCCTTTTGTCATGGGTGGAGAACATCTGATCAGTTACCCGGTGATTCAGGCTGTAGCGGAAAAGTATCCCGACCTGGTGGTGGTTCAATTTGATGCCCACACCGATTTAAGGGATACCTATCTGGATATGAAATACTCCCATGCGACGGTGATCCGCCGGGTTGCTGAATTGCTGGGAAAAGGGAGAGTTTATCAATACGGAATTCGTTCGGGAGAAAAGGATGAATTCCGTTATGCCGATGGTATGACCCATATGCGTCGCTACCGTGTGGTGGAAGGGTTGAAACAGGATCTGGATGCCCTGAAAGGAAAACCCATCTACATCACATTTGACATTGATTGTATTGATCCCGCTTACTGTCCGGGAACCGGAACTCCCGAACCGTGCGGGATAACAAGTCAAGAAGCGCTTGAAGCGATTCACCTCTTAAAAGATCATCAGGTGGTCGGCATGGATCTGGTGGAAGTGTCACCACCGTCTGATGCCGCAGGGATTACTGCCATAACGGCAGCCAAGCTGATTCGGGAAGCGGTGGTCAGCTACTGGTGGAGTGAGGTGAAGCGAAGCGAATAAAAAGACGGGGAGGATATCATGAAAGATTATGCCGATGTTTATGCATATACGAATCGCATTCTGGATTTACTGAAAAAAGAAGATGTTTCGGCCGAGGAGGCGGAGTGGATTACCCGTGAAACCGTGGAGGGATTTCGGGACCACGTGAATCCCGGTTTTCTCGAATACCGGAAATCGGTGACCATGGAAGGGCAGTATGCGTCGGTGGAATGGAAGGATTCCGGTCCCAACTGTTTCATGGATGTGAATGGAAAAGAATATATTGACTGTCTTGGCGGATTTGGGATCTACAACGTGGGACACCGCCACCCCCGGGTGGTGGAAGCGGTGAAAAACCAGCTGGACCGCCAGGCCCTGCATAGCCAGGATCTGTTGGACCCGCTGAGGGCCATGCTGGCCAAAATACTGGCCGACATCACGCCGGGATCGTTGAAATACTCCTTTTTTACCAACAGTGGGACGGAATCGGTGGAAGCATCATTAAAACTGGCCAAAATGTACAGCGATCGGACCACGTTTATCGCTACCACCCGGGCCTTTCATGGCAAAAGTCTCGGATCCCTTTCCGGAACAGCGAAGTCGGATTTCAGAAAGCCGTTTCTGCCGCTGATTCCGGGGTTCCGGCATGTGCCGTTCGGCGATATTGACATGATGCATAAAACGATGCATGCCTGTGCGATGGTGGGGGAAGATGTGGCCGCCGTGATTGTGGAGCCGATTCAGGGAGAAGGTGGTGTCATCCTGCCCCCGGATGACTATCTGGCAAACGTGAGAGAACTGTGTGATGAATATGGTGCCCTGCTCATATTTGATGAGGTGCAGACCGGAATGGGACGAACGGGAAAAATGTTCTGTGCCGAGCACTATGATGTCGTCCCGGATATCCTGTGTCTGGCGAAAGCCTTCGGAGGCGGCATTATGCCGGCCGGTGCCGTAGTCGCCACCGAGGACGTGTTTGAAAAATTCTTCCCCAACCCGTTTGTCCATACCACGACTTTCGGAGGAAATCCCCTTGCCTGTGCGGCGGCTATTGCCAGCATCAATGTGTTGATTGAGGAGCATCTTCCCGAACGGGCCGAGGAAATGGGTGCGTATTTGCTGGCGGGCCTGAAGGATGCCGTCAGGGATCACGGGGACAAGGTGGTTGATGTACGCGGCAAGGGACTTCTGATCGGCATGGAATTTGTCAGTGATGAAATCGGCTATGAAGTGTCGAAAGGATTGTTTGACAACGGTATTCTGGTAGCAGGGACACTGGTCAACGCCAAAACGATCAGGGTGGAGCCCCCGCTGACCATTGAGCGGGAACAAGTAGAAACGGTGTTTAATACGATGCGTAAGGTTCTCGATCAGCTATCCGTCAATGCATCATGAAAATCACTTAAATAATAGAGCCTGATTAAGGTGGTCATAAAGGACTATTCATTCTTGCATAGAATCTCTTAAGTAAGGGTTTTTATCAGGAGGAGATTCTATGCATCTTTTTGATCATATATTAAAGAGGCCAGTGTGCGCCAATGAGGAATGGACCGTCGGGGAAGCCCTGAGCAGGCTGAACCGGGAAAAGGAACCGTTCTTGTTTGTCCGGGATGGAAAAAAGATTATCGGCTATCTCAGAAAACATGAACTGATGGCTGTGCCCCGGAAAGCGCGCGATCATCAGACATTATCGCAACTTTCTTATTCCTGTCGTTTACTGAAAATTCATAACAAAATATCGTTGCTGGATTTCTTCAAAGTCGTGGGCGAAGAAGTGATTCTCGTTGAAGATGAAGCCGGAAACCTGAAGGGATATGTCTCCCGGGAAGATTTTCTCATTGAGATGATGCGTCAGGGCGATCTCTATATGGAATGGGTTCGCACCCTGCTCTGTTCCGTTCCTTTCGGATTGTTCGTCGTGGACCGGGAAGGCCGTTTTTTGAATTGGAATGATGAAGCGGTCCATATGACCAATTTGGCCGGTGATGTCAGACAGATGCAGTTCGGAGACATTTTTGATGAGACCTATTATGAGCATGTGATCCGAACCGGGGAAGCGCTCCTGAATCAGATTATCGTCAATGATGAGATGAGCATCCTGGCAGATTTCAGCCCGGTCACCGCCGAGAACGGCGATATTGAAGGGATGGTGGTCATTGTCCAGGACCTTCCGGTCGTCGAGCAGATGGCGATGGAACTGGGCAATGTCAAAGATCTGAACAAGGACCTCCAGGCGATTCTCTCCAGTATCTACGACGAAATTCTGGTTACCAATGCCAGGGGGGAATTGATTCGCTACAGTGACAATCTGCTCGCCGATTTCTGGGAAACGGATCCGGCGGATATGATCGGGCAGAACCTGGTGGAGCTGGAAAAACGGGGGCTGTTCCATCCGTCCGTCACCCGTCTGGTTCTGGAGCAAAAGAAGAAGGTCTCCGTGATTCAGGAAGGCCATCAGGGCAGGAGAGTGCTTGCCGTCGGCAACCCGGTATTCGGTGAGGACGGAGAACTGGAGCGGATCGTCATCGCCTCAAGGGATATCACGGAAACGTATCGGCTGGAAAATGAACTGCGTCAATTAAAGGCACTGTCTCAAAAATACAAGCAGGAGCTCGATACCCTGCGTCAGAAATTGAACCGGCATCCGCAACTGATCTATGCCAGTGAGGCCATGATGCGTGTGATGGCCGATGCGGAAAAAGTGGCGAAAGTGTCATCCACCGTGTTGCTCACTGGTGAATCGGGTGTGGGAAAGGAAGTGGTAGCACGGGCCATCCATGAGTGGGGTCCGAGGTCAGACCGACCGTTTATCAAGATTAATTGTGGTGCGATTCCGGAGAATCTCCTGGAAAGTGAACTTTTCGGCTATGAAAAAGGGGCGTTTACCGGTGCCGACCCTGCCGGCAAAAAAGGGTATTTTCAGCAGGCAGACAAAGGCATCCTGTTTCTGGATGAGATATCGGAATTACCGTTGAATCTCCAGGTCAAACTGCTGAGGGTGCTGCAGGAAAGAGAAGTGATTCCGGTTGGCGGTACCCGTGTGATTCCGGTGGATGTCCAGATTATAGCGGCCACCAACCGGGATCTGGATCGTCTGGTGGAGGAAGGACGGTTTCGGGAAGACCTGTTTTACCGGTTAAACGTGATTCCCATTCCGGTCCCTCCCCTGCGGGATCGTGTGGAAGACATCGCCCTGTTAACCTACCATTTCCTGCAGCAGTTCAATCGAAAATATGACCGGAATGTCCAGATTTCCCAGGATGCCCTGGACATCCTGGAAGTTTATCCGTGGCCCGGCAACGTCAGGGAGTTGCAAAATGTGATTGAACGCCTGGTGGTCACGTTAGAAGAAGAGCAGGCGGGAGCTCACCATGTCACTCGCCTGCTTCACTGGAAAAAGGCGCAAACCCGTATGAAACCGATTGTCACGCACCTGATGCCGCTCAAAGACGCCCAGGATGCCATTGAGGAACAATTGATCCTGATGGCGATGGAAAGGTACAAAACGACGACGATGGCGGCGAAAATGCTGGGTGTCAGTCAATCGACGATCAGCCGAAAATACCAGAAAATCCAGGAGCGCATCCGGCATGTAGCGGATTAAGATTTTAGAAGGAGAGATAGATTGAATGTCAACAAACGAGTTTTACTTGCCGATTTAGCTTTATTTGGCATCGCAGTGGGATGGGGTTATACGTTTGTTCTGATGAAAGATATCCTGACGGAAATGACCCCCCTTTATTTTACGGGCACCCGTTTTTTGCTGGCGGGGATCATCATCGCTCTGTTTCAGTATCATAAATTAAAAGAATTGACATGGAAGTACTGGAAAGCCGGCCTGATTACAGGGGTTTCCCTGTGTCTGGCATATACCTTGCAGGCCTTCGGCACGGATCTGACGACGCCGGGGAAATCAGGGGTATTATCGGGCATGAATGTGATTTTGGTGCCGTTTCTCTATTTTATCTGGTCTCGAATGCCCCTGCAGTTGGCACCGATTCTGGGCAGTTTTCTCGCTTTTGCCGGTTTGAGTGTTCTCTCCTGGAATGGAGGGGGAGCGCTGGGTCATCTCAATATGGGGGATATGCTGATTCTGTTGTGTGCGGTTTTCTTTGCCGTCCATATTATTCAGGTGCATGCGACATTTCGCAAAGGCGTCTATTTTAATCCTGTTCTGTTTGCGATGGTTCAACTGCTTGTGGTCGGTGTCATTGGGACCTCGCTGGCGGTTTTGACGGAGCCTGTTCCCGGGCCGCTGTCGCCCTACGGGTGGTTTGCCTACAGTTTTGATTTGATTGTCGGTACGTTACTGGCGTATCTGGTGCAGATCGGCGCGCAGAAATATGCCCCACCGATTCATGTGGCGGTGATTCTGTCGCTTGAATCCGTGTTTGCCTTTCTCTTTTCATGGGCGATCTGGGGCGAGCCGGTGACCGGATGGATTCTGCTCGGGATTTTTCTGATTGTAACCGGTATTTATGTGACGGAGATGAAAGATTGGATTCGGCTGGGGAAAAAGGGAGGAGGCTTACCTGTCAAGACGGGGAGGTGAATCCCGGCCCCGCCGTGATGGCGGCAGGTTTACATTAAAAAAGAGGCGAATACATGGTTGATGAGTCATTCCATGTGTGTTGCCTCTTTAATTTTTTTGGGATAAACATGTTAAGAAGTTATAAAATGGTAAAAAAACCTCAAAATGTACACTACTTGATGCTGGCATTTCCACACTTCTTTCTGTTACATCCATACCGATGAGTATGGATGTAACAGAACCCATTTGTGAAAGATGTTTCTGTTGGAAAAATCTTAGGAATAGCGTAGTACCATAAAATAAACAAATTATGACGAGGGAGAGGTCTTTATTGAATGTTAAAAAAAGTTTGGTCTACCTCACCTATACACTGAGTCTTCTGATTTTACTGGCATCAGTAAGCAAAGCCCATGCGTATTTTGAACAGATGATGAGTGAAACGTTCGGGTCTTCCTGGATCATTTATATCCTGATACTCTATATTCCGGTGGGTATCTATCTGGGATTACCCCGGCTCATCATAGCATTTAACCAGTCCGGGAAGTGGAAAATCAATGTCCACAAACTGGTGTTGACCGGCTTCCCCCTATTGTATCTGACGTTTTATCCGTTATATCCCTATTCTCATCAGCCGCCGTTTAATCAGTTACCGTCTTTTATGTTCTATCTGGTTGCTGATTTAAGGTATAGCATTATCACCAGTATCATCACCGGGTTTGTACTCGTAGACAGTTTTCACAAAAAGAGTGAGCCGTCAGAATGTGAAAAAGCCCGGTAAAAACTTAATGCTAAACTAATGAACATACGACATGGTTGAGGGAAGTGTATAAGATGATAAAGGCAATAAAATTAATATTAGTCACTCTACTGCTAATTAGTGTTGGGTTTAATATCTATTTGGTAGAAAAGAAAGAGGATCAACTAACAATTTTGTTTTCCAGGTATGAAGAAGAAATGAAACGAGTCGAAGGTGCTTTGAAAACCTCTCTTGAAACTGAAGAACAAAACCGAAAACTTCAGTATATGGTTGCAGCCTTTTCAGGATTGGAAAATGCTGAACAAGTTGCTGTCTTTTTAGGATATATTGATAGAAAATATTCTACAAAAAACAATGTGGATGTCTATCAAGCTATCCCATATGAGATAAAATCAATTTTAGCACAAGCATACTATTCAGGGAACGAGACCGAATTAAAACAAATACAACATATCCTGAAAATCTATAATAAATATATCAATAAAGTGAACTTGAAAGACCCCAATAAATTCCGAGATGTTTATTTTACAATACATCGAGAAATTCAAGATAAAGGGCTTAAAAAAGATATCCATTTTCCTTCTGGTTTGGTCCATTAACAGTTTCAAATTGAATCTTTTTGTGTTAACAGAGGCGATAGTAAAGAAAACGAGCTTAAGAAATCAAGCTCGTTTTCTATATGTGATAAAAAAACGGGCCTTATTTCTCATCGGTCACAATCCGATAATAATCCGTCCGCCGATCCTTCAATGGTGTCACCGTTCCTACGTTCCGGTTGCGTCGGAGCACTTCCAGATCCACTTCTCCCACCACAATCGTTTCAATGTTGGCGCTGCATTCCCCCACGACCCCGTTACTGGAAAAAGCGAAGTCAGAAGGAGAGAAGATCCCGGATTGAGCGTACTGTACATCCACATGCGGTACATGGGTCAGATTTCCGACGGTCCCTGCAATCACGGTGTAGACCTGATTTTCCACGGCTCTGGCCTGGGAACAGTAACGAACACGCAGGTATCCCTGCTGATCCTCCACGCTGAACGGTGTAAACAGGATCTGGGCACCTTTATCCACGGCGATTCTCGCCAGTTCCGGAAATTGAATGTCATAACTGGTCAGAATGGCGATTTTACCGCAATCCGTATCAAACACATTCAGTTTATCCCCGGGCTGGATCCCCCACCACCGTTTTTCATCCGTGGTAATGTGAAGTTTGTACTGGCGGGCAATGGTACCGTCCCGTCTGAACAGGTAGGCCACATTGTAAATGGAGTTATCCTCTTCCACAAACGTGGATCCTCCGATGATGTTAATGTTGTACCTGACCGCAAGCTCCGTGAACAAATTGATATAATCTTCCGTAAACTCAGCCAGCTTTTTGATCTGCTTGCTGGGAATCTGCTCCTCAAGAAACGAGAGCAACTGCATGGTGAAGGATTCCGGAAATACGGCAAAATCGGAACGGTAGTTGGCACTGGCATCAATAAAGTATTCACACTGAGTCGCAAAATCTTCAAACGACTTGATTTTTTTTAGCATATACTGTACGACAGAAATTCGCACCGGAAGCGAGCGACGATAGTGGCGTCGCGGCTTGGGCAGATAATCCGGGTTATGCCATTCCATCAAGGTAGCGAACTTGTGGGACGCGGCATCGTCGTCCAGATAGTTGATCAGAATGCGTTTCAGCACAAACCCGTTCATCATCTGAAAGGTGAGTACCGGGTCGTAGATATTCTGTTTCATCACTTCCTCCACGTATTCCCTCGGTGACATCCGATCCGCATATTTATGATAGTTGGGAATACGCCCGCCGATGATGATACTTTTGAGATTCAGCCGGCGGCAGAGATCCTTCCTCGCCTCGTACAGCCTTTTCCCGATCTTCATCCGACGATAATCCGGGTGCACCATTACTTCGATGCCGTACAGATTCTGGCCTTCCGGGTCATGGTTCCGAATATAACCATTGTCGGTAATTTCATTATAGGAATGCTGATCGTCATATTCATCAAAATCCACAATCAAACTGGAACTGGACCCGATAATTTTGCCGTCGTACTCCACGCAAAACTGGCCTTCCGGAAAATGTTTCAAGTGACTTTCCAACTCTTCCCGTTTCCAGGTTTCCATATTGGGAAAACAGACTTTGTTCAGTGCGATAATGTCATCGATATCTTCCGGCTTGATGTTACGCAAAATAATTTTCTTCTCAAACCTGGATAAATCGATTTTTGATGCCATCTGTATCCTTCCTTTTCTCTTAGACTTCTACGTAGGGATTCTCAGAGGGTTTGCCCACACATAGAAGCATTTTTTGTTTCGTCAGATTCATGATGATGGAAAAAATGGTTTCCATTCGGCGGTATTCCGGTGCTTTTTTATTTTCATAATGGCTGATGGAATTGGGATAGTTATACGTATCGGAAAACCATGTTTTAAAATGGTCTTCATCAATCTTTTCCTGCTTCCCGACTATTTCTGACACCAGTTGTGTGGCCCGTTTGTTGCGGACCATGGAGTCTTCAAATTTGTATTCATTGCGGTCTTCAACATGTTTGATGATTTCGAGGGAACAGACATGATTGGTATGGGTGATCCACCCATCCGTGGCGCTCATGACATCGATCCCGAATGGTGAGACTTCAATATTGGCGACCCGGTTTTCTTCCCGGGTGTGATCACCGGCGACCAGAAAGTTGGCTGTCGAAGCCATCTGTCCGCCATCGATCCGGGTGACGGCTTCCTCAAACGATTCGGCGTTCAGCACCCCTCTTAAACCGAGGTGGATGGGAACCTGGTCCGTTTTTTTGTTGGTAAGCAATGCGTTTAAACAGACCCCGACACCGGCGGTATTAAACCCGATTTTTCCGATAATACCGCCTTCCGTTACCATTTTAACGGCCGGTTTTCCTTTTTGTTCGATTTCCAGAAACAGCAGGCTTTGACTCTGGGACGCTTTCCAGTCCCAGTTTTGGCCGATGATCGTGTCATCGGATATCGGTGGAGCGACGCCGATGGCCGTGCATCCATCCGTATAGTTGACGCCGCTGGTTTCATAATTGGCGAGGGCGATCTCACTTCGGGCATTCAATACCAGAATGTCCTCAAAATCCACACCGGCCCCTTCGGCGATGCCCTGCATTTCTTCTAGCATATCCGGATCATAATTCTCAATGGCGTCCACGTGAATCAATGCCTGTTCACGGGCTTTTTTCCAGTCAATCTTACTGAAATGAAAGAACATGTCTTCATAAGTTTTGAGACTTTGCAAGATTTCCTGCTTTCCGGATTGACCGTGTACACGGCCGATCTCCCGATAGGAACCTGTCAGTTTTAATCTTTTAATCATGTTTACAATCCCTTTCGATTCAGATTACGACTTCAATACTTCAGCCTTCTCTTTGTCCCAGCAGACTTTGACCTGATCGCCCACTTTCAGTGATGTAGCGTTCATGGGGGATTCGTTAACCACCACTTTTTTCCCGCCCGGCAGTTCCACGACGGCTTTGACGACGGACCCGATGTAGATGTTTTCAACGAATCGGCCGGTGAGTGACGGGGTGTGATTGCTGTTCAGATCTTCCAGCCAGGCCAGTTCCGGGCGAACGGTCAGGGAGAACGAAGTGTTTTCAGAAAGCCCATCAACGTGTTTGATTGGCATCTCGGTGTCTTCGATGCGGGCAATCACCTCTGACTCCGAATTTCGGACGACGGTTCCGTCAAACAGGTTGGTTTCCCCGATAAAATCAGCGACAAACCGGGTTTTCGGTTTTTCATAGACGTCTCGGGCGGTACCGATCTGTTCCAGTACCCCGTTATTCATTACGGCGATCCGGTCGGACATGGTCAGGGCCTCTTCCTGATCGTGCGTGACATAGATAAAGGTGATCCCGAGGCGCTGTTGCAGGTGCTTGAGTTCGATCTGCATCTGTTTTCTCAGCTTTAAATCCAGGGCACCCAGCGGTTCATCCAGCAACAACACTTTCGGGTTGTTGACCAGAGCCCGGGCAATGGCCACCCTTTGTTTCTGTCCGCCGCTCAATTGATCGGGCTTTCGGTTCCCGTACCCTTCCAGTTGAACAAGTCTGAGTGCTTTATCCACTTCTTCCCGGATTTCAGCTTTTTTCTTCTTTTTCATTTTCAAACCGAACGCAATGTTATCGGCGACGGTCATATGGGGAAAAAGGGCATAACTCTGGAATACCGTATTGACATCACGTTCATGGGGGTGCTGGGACTCCACGTTTTTACCGTCGATGATGATTTCACCGGAGGTGCTTCTTTCAAAACCGGCGATCATGCGCAGGGTCGTGGTTTTCCCGCATCCGCTCGGGCCCAGAAGGGTGAGGAATTCACCTCTTTTTACAGTCATAGATACGTTGTTGACAGCCGTTTGATCCCCGAATTTTTTCACGACATTTTTAAGTTCCACCATCATGTCATCCATCTTGCAATTCTCCCTTCCATGAACCTTAATTCTAAGAATCTATCAGGATATAGAATCAAGAAACTTGTAATAATATTTCATCAGGCTGACGATCCGCGCATGCTGGCTGTGAAACGGGATGGGACGGAGTTCATCCACCTCCAGCGGATTGGGTTCCGGTTGATTGCGGGTGATTTTCTCCGCGATCACCTTTCCCAACAGGGTTGACATCGATGCCCCGTGACCGGCATAGCCATAGGCAAAATAGGTGCCGTCCTCCAGTTGCCCGATATAGGGAAGAAATTCGCGGGTAAACCCGACTTTGCCTCCCCAGCGATATTCGATGCGGGCATCCTGCAATTGCGGAAAGACACGAAGCATTCCGGCATGAAGATTGTCAAACAGCCGATTTTCATCCCGCCTGTTGGCTGAACGTCCTGATCCGCCGAACACAATCCGGTTGTCACCCGTTCGCTTGAAGTAATATAACAGGTTTTTGGAATCTTCCACCGCCCGGTTCTTTTTGATCAGGGTTTCTACCAGTTCCTGCGGCAGAGGTTCCGTTGCGATCATGATACTGTCGATCGGAATGATCGTTCGTGCAATGGTACGGTGCAGTTTTTCAGTGGTGTAGGCATTGGTGGCGATCACGATTTCATCGGCAATCACGTTTCCGTTGTCTGTGGTGACGATCACTTTGTTCTGCGCGTTTCGTTCGATTTTCAAAGCTTCTGTTTTTTCGTAGATGGTTCCGCCGTTTCGCTCCACCGCCTCAGCAAGCCCGAGTGCATAGTTGTAGGGGTGAAACATGGCGCTGTTTGTATCAATGTAGGCCCCTTTGTAAAAACGGGTTTCCAGTTCTGTCGGCACCTCGTCCGCATCCAGAATGGTGACCTCATAATCGAAATCCCGTTTCAGGACTTCCTGTTCTTTTTTTAAGTGGTCGAGATGCGATTCCTTGTAGGCGGCAATGATCTGGCCGTTGCGGTGAAAATCACAGGAAATGTTGTTCTCCTTAATAATATCAGAAATGAGATCAATCGAATCGAGTGACATTTTCAGCATTTTTCTGGCCGTTTCCAGCCCCTTGCTTTTCTTTAAATCACTCATTTTGTGAATAAAGCCGGTCAGTACCTGGCCGCCATTTCGGCCACTGCCGCCGAATCCCACTTTTTTCTGCTCCAGGACAATCGTTTTAACGCCCTTTTTTTGAAGATGGTAGGCGGTGGAAAGTCCGGTATAACCACCCCCGATAATGACAACATCACTGTGCTCGTCTCCCATAAGGGCGGGTCTTTTTTTGATTTCATTGGCAGTGGCTTCCCAGACGGATATTAAGTCCATGACATCTTCCTCCTATTCTGAATCAGGTCTTGTTTATTGATTTGTACCGTATATAAATCCTGCCGCCGGCAGTTTATTAATGGGGATGAAAGCGGCGTGACGGTTTCTCTGGACTGTTTCAGGGCTTTCAGGTCAAGATTCCCATATAGAATCATATCACGATTGTAAACACCTTCGGCAATGACACCATCTACGCTGAAGAAAGCATCACAGGGCGAATAGATCCCGCTGTAAGCATGGTTTTCAACGAGATCGGGAAAACGGTGCAATCCGCCCGTCAGCCCGGCGGTGATAACAAAAACCTGGTTTTCGATTGCTCTGGCGCGGGCGCATCGATTGACACGGTGCAAGCCATGTTCTGAAGTGGTACAGGAGGGACAGAATATCATGTTAACCCCCTGTTCCATCGCCAGTCTGGACAACTCGGGAAATTCAATGTCGAAGCAGGTCAGGAGGGCGACCTTGCCGGCGAATGTGTTCATGATGACCAGCTGTTTTCCCGGGCTCAGCTCCCATTCTGTTTTTTCCCATTGTGTCAGATGAATTTTATCCTGGCTTTCATAATGCCCGTCCGGATAAAAAAGGTAGGCACGATTGACATACTGTCCGGTTGCTTCCCTGACAATATGGGTGGTCGGATATGATATGAACCTGGTGGGATCGGCTTAAATCTGAAAACAACTCCAGTATAAACGGTGTGTATGCATTGATTTTTCGGATCGTGGTTTTCGCTGTTACCGAGTCATGGTGCATCATAGAGGCAAGCTGAAGCGTAACAAATTCCGGAAACACGATGAAGTCCGCTTTCTGGGTCATAGCGTCGTTCACATATTGCGAGACTTGTTTTTTGAATGCGTCCGTGTCGGAAATATCTTTTAATGGATATTGGATGGCGGCAACTTTTATATTCAACACGCTTCAACCTCCTGAACACACTATTAAAATCAGTATATTTAGATTTTTTATAATAGTCCAATATATATCGTGTATAATAAACATATAAAAATTATATATGTAAATGACATATAAAAGTGTGATTGTAAAAAAACAGGAGGTCGATCGTTTGGATTTACATAAGCTGCGTTGTTTTATCAAGGTTGTGGAAGAGGGGAGTATATCGCAGGCAGCCCGGGTGTTAAATATGACTCAGCCGCCGTTAAGTATCCTGATTCACAAACTGGAAAAAGAATTGAATGTTACCCTGTTCCAGCGACACGGAAAACGCTTAATTATTACAGAAACTGGTAAATTGCTGTATGAAAAAGGAAAATCACTGCTTGATAAATCCGAAGAACTGGTCTTAGAATTAAAGGAAAAAGATAGGGGGCTTCGGGGAACCGTCAGAGTCGGGTGTATTACATCAGCCAATCTGTTTTTGATCCCGGATGTGATCCGGCAGTTAATGAAAGAGGCCCCCAATGTCGTCACCCGGGTTAAGGAAGGTGATTCTTCCTATATATTAAGTGAATTACGGAATAACAATCTGGATATCGGCATTACCCGAACCATTTTTCAGGCAGAAGATTTAAACACGACACCTCTGATTACAGAACCTTTACTGCTCGCACTTCCACCCGGTCATCCGTTGATCAAAAAATCATTTATTTCGCTGGTTGACCTCAGGGATGAACATTTCATCTTGCCCGCAACCAGTTATGGACATGGGATTTCTGATGACATTATTGAAGCCTGTCATGCAAGCGGTTTCTCTCCGAAGGTCGTTTACTGGGGAACGGAGACCCTTCCTATGCTGCAGATGGTATCAAAGGGGGTCGGCATCTCGTTTGCTCCCGGCATGTATCGGCATTTAAAAGGGGAATTGCCACACCTGGTTGAGATGTCCATCCCGAAATTAAGAACCCGGCTTATTCTGGTCACAATGAAAAACCGCTTTTTATCACCTGCCACAAAACGATTTATGAACATCACCGAAAAAACCGCTCAGGAAATAACTGAAAATTAGTCATGGACGAAAATTTGCCGTGGAAGCGGTTTCAATCCTTATATTGTTTTCCAAAGCGAGGGGTGTTGCTGAATTTTGAAATGAACATCACAGAATCTCGTGTTATAATCAATGGGGTTTTAGGGGATGAGGAAAATTTGAACAGTGCTGGGAGGGGAAAATGTGAATGAAAGATCAGTCGACAGCGGCAGTAATGTCGAATCCCAATCAATCTGAACCTAAAAAGACTGGAAAGAAATTTAAAATAAATACCGGACTTCTCTGGACCATATCTCCAGCAACGATCTGGCTTGTGTTATTTTTGGTTGTACCGCTGATCCTTGTTTTGTTTGTCAGTTTCATGTCAAGGGGAACCTACGGCGGTATTGAATACACCTTTACGATAGAAAATTACCTGCGTTTTCTGGACCCGCTTTACCTCAACATCATGTGGACATCTGTTGTGATGGCCGGGATTACAACACTGGCCTGCCTGATACTGGGGTACCCATTTGCTTACCTGATTGCCAGGTCACCGGTTCAATATCGGACGATTCTGCTTTTTCTTGTAATTGTGCCATTCTGGACTAATTCGCTGGTTCGGACTTATGCCTGGATCGTTCTGCTCAGAACAGAAGGGGTTATTAACAATCTTCTGATTTATCTCGGTTGGATTCAGGAACCGCTACAACTTCTCTATAATGACGGTGCGGTTTTAATCGGCCTGATTTATACCCTGTTCCCATTTATGGTTTTGCCGCTGTATGGATCGATTGAGAAACTGGACAAGTCTTTGCTGGAAGCAGCCAGTGATCTGGGAGCGAAACCCTGGCAGGCGTTTTTGAAAGTGACACTTCCTCTGACGATGCCGGGTATTGTATCGGGTTCTCTCCTGGTGTTCATTCCGGCACTGGGACTCTTCTTCATCCCGGATCTGATGGGAGGAGCGAAAACGATGATCATCGGCAACCTGATCAAGAATCAGTTTTTAACGGCGAGAGACTGGCCCTTCGGATCCGCCCTGTCCATTGTATTAATGATCCTGACCCTGATCCTGATTGCCATCTATGTCAGGATTGCAGAGGGAGACAGGAGGGGTATTCATGACATCTAAACTGACGCGCTGGTCTGCTGTCGTCTATGCAGCCCTGATATACTCGTTTTTATATATCCCGATACTGATACTGATTGCCTTTTCGTTTAATGATTCCAAACTGAATGCCGTCTGGCAGGGATTTACCCTGGAATGGTATGTGCAATTGTGGAGTAACACCAACGTCCTTGAAGCAGCTAAAGTGACACTGATAGTAGCCGTTGTTTCCACGATCGCATCCACGATGATCGGGACCCTGGTAGCGGTGGGGATGTACAAATATCATTTTAGAGGGAAATCGGTGCTGGATGCCGGACTTTACATTCCGCTGGTTATGTCTGAGATCGTGATGGGGATTGCCTTTCTAGCTTTCTTTTCCATGGTGGACATGCCGCTGGGCATCTGGACCCTGATTATCGCCCATATCACATTCTGTATCCCATTTGTGGTTGTGGTGATACGGGCACGCCTGCAGGGATTTGACCGCTCCATTGAGGAAGCGGCGATGGATCTGGGCGCGAGTGAATGGAAGACCTTTCTGTTGATCACGCTTCCGGTGATCAGTCCGGCCATCGTTGCCAGTGCTCTCCTGGCCTTTACTCTGTCCATCGATGACGTCATCATCAGCTTCTTTGTCGCAGGACCGGGAAGCACCACACTCCCGTTACAGATTTTTTCCATGGTTCGCTTCGGTGTCACGCCTGAGATCAACGCCCTTTCAACCATTATGCTGGCGGTGACCCTGGTGATCGTCATTACGGCTGAGCGTCTGCGGACAAGAGGTTAATCAGGTTAATTCCAACCTTTTAATAGATAGTAGTCTGTAAAAAAAAGAGGTGGTAAACGCCGCAAAAATCTAGTATTTTATTTTTGTTGTGATGTCAGTTTCAATCTTTTGTCGTTTTGAAATAAGAAGGGGGTTTTGGTACATGAAAAAGACGTTTTCGATTTTACTGGTCATGGTGTTATCACTGGGAATGCTCCTTGCCGGTTGCGGCGGCAGTGACAATGCGGGAACGAATGGGAATGGAGAAGCACCGGAACAGGAAAGTTCCGGAAATCAAGAAGAGGAAAAAGTGTTGAATGTCTTTAACTGGTCTGAATATCTGCCTCAGGAAGTGATTGACCAGTTTGAACAGGAAACCGGCATTAAAGTCAACTATGACACGTATTCTTCTAATGAAGAGATGTTTGCCAAATTGCAAGCCGGAAATGCAGGCTATGACATCGCCGTTCCTTCTCTCTATTTTGTGGAAGTGATGGTTAAAGAGGGCATGCTCGAAAAAATAAATAAAGATAATATTCCGAATCTGAAGAATATCGGCGATGAATTCCTGGGACGGGATGCCGACCCCAATAATGACTACTCGGTTCCTTACATGTGGGGAAAAGATATCATTGCCGTCAATAAAGAACTGGTTGATTTCGAAGTGAAAGGGTATAAAGACTTGTTTAACCCGGCATTCGAAAACAGCCTGGTCGTGATTGATGAACCGAGAACGCTTCTCGGCGGTATGCTGGAAATGCTCGGTTATGATGCCAACAGCACCAATGAAGACGAAATCCGGGAAGCAGGTGAAAAATTGAAAGAATTGCTTCCCAACATAAAGGCTTTTGACAGTGACAGTCCGAAGACCATGCTGGTCAGTAACGAAGTGAAAGCGGGTGTCGTCTATGGCGCAGAAGCGGCACTGGCAATGAGAGAAAATCCGGCCATTGAAATCGTCTATCCGGAAGAGTTTGTCAGCCTGTGGCAGGATAATCTGGTCATTCCCAAAGGGGCTCCGCATAAGGAAAATGCGGAAAAATTCATCAACTTCATTCTGCGTCCGGATATCAGTGCCAAAATTTCCATGGAATATCCCTATGGGAATCCCAATGTAGAGGCCTTGAAAGAGTTGCCGGAAGACATTCGCTACTCCATTACCGTACCGGCCGATGTGGTGGAACGGGGTAAATTTATCAAAGATGTCGGTGAAGCCACCGTCATTTACGACCGTGTGTGGACGGAAGTTAAAAACTCCGCCCAGTAATGAAAAGTCTGAAAGGAAGTTTGAAACGATTAAGATTCGTCACATCACCCATGCGGATAATGGGTTGACGGGGATTCATTAAAGTACGCCACCCTGATGGAGTGGGTGAATCCCGACTATGATTCTGGTACCAGAGGGACTTAAGCTAATCGGGGCTTTAAGTCCCTTTATTTTTGTTTCAATGTTAAAAAGGATGCAAATTGATATAATGAAGACAAACGGATCAGGGATCGGTGGGGATGGCTATGGATAAACAGCAACAAAAACGCATGGAGGAACTGGAACTGTTAAACCGGGAACTGGAAGCGATTCTGGATGCCTCTTTTGATGAAATTTTTGTCACGGATGGACAGGGAATCACGCTGCGTGTGAACCGGGCCTGTGAACGATTATACGGAATCCAGGCAGAGGCCTTGATCGGGATGCCCGTCCAGGAACTGGAACAAAGAGGCTTTTTTAATCCGTCCGCCGCCATGAAAGCGATTGAAACCCGGGAGCGCGTGACACTGGTTCAGGATACCCGGGAAGGGGGGCGGTTGGTGGTAACGGCCAATCCGGTACTCAATGAGCAGGGAGAGGTTACCCGTGTCATTTGTACGGCCAAGGATTTGACGGAATTGTCTCGTATTCAGAAACAATTGTTTAAGGCGGAACAGCGCGCCGAACAATACAAAAAGGAATTGACCCGGTTAAAGAAAATTGAATCCCAAGCCCCGATCACCCAGAACAAACACATGATTCAGTTACTTGAAAATGCAAAACGTGTGGCCGAAAGTAACGCCCCGGTCCTGGTGACGGGAGAGTCCGGTACCGGGAAAGAAGTCATGGTCAACTACATCCATCAGTGCAGCCACAGAGCTTCCCGGCCGCTGGTCAAAATCAACTGCGGCGCGATTCCCGAATCGCTGGTGGAATCGGAATTATTCGGCTATGAAAAAGGGGCGTTCACGGGAGCGGAAAGCCGTGGTAAAAAGGGTGTGTTTGAAGAAGCGGACGGAGGCACCCTTTTCCTGGACGAGATCGGCGAACTCCCTTATACGGCACAGGCCAAATTGTTGCAGGTTCTGCAGGACGGCCGGTTTATCAAAGTGGGTGGAACCCGGACCCGGCAGGTAGATGTGAGAATTGTGGCCGCGACAAACCGGGATCTTACCCGACTGATTCAGGAACATAAATTCAGGGAAGATTTGTATTACCGTTTGAATGTGTTCACCATACATCTTCCCCTTTTAAAAGAGAGAATCGATGATCTGCCGATCCTCAGTGAGTATTTTCTGGAACACTTTCGCATCAAATATGAACGGGCCAGAAAACTGTCTCCGGAAACTCTGGAGATGATGAAGTCCTATGATTGGCCGGGAAATGTCAGAGAATTGCATAATACCCTGGAACGGCTGGTCGTGATGACGGATGAAACAGAAATCCGTCCGCAGCATCTGGCGTCGGTACTGCCATTATTTTCTACGCAACTTGAGATACCGGTTATGCCGGATTCTCCCGATGGACCGGTCCGCGTTCATTCGCTTTTCCCACTTAAAAAGGCAGTGGATCTGGTGGAAAAACAGTTGATCCAGATGGCACTGAAACAGGGAAAAACAACCTATGAAGCCGCCCGCTTGCTGGGGGTCAATCAATCTACCATTGTACGGAAAATGAAAAAATATGACATAGACGAACATTAATAACGTTGAGAAACAGGAGGATGATGCAAAACTGCATTAAATTTAATGCGGTTTTGCATTTTTTGGTCTAAATAAAATAAAATAACTGGTCGAGAGCGGACAAATGTTTGACGGTTTCCGTTCTCCTCTCTTTAGCCACTGCGCCGGATGATAAAATTCCGGCTTTTTTACGGTTCATGGTCTGGCAGATTTGATTAATATGGCATGATTTTTGCAAGTTTTAGTAGACAAATTCGATCTGTGAAGGGGGACCCCGTATGTATGGAAATCCACCTGAGTGAAAAATACGCCCGGAAGGTTCAGGCTGCCAGGCTGGAACTCCAGTTGTCCGGTCCGTTGAACATTCGGGAGCTGGCCAGCGTTCTCTGCTCGCTGTATCCCGGATTAAACGCATGCAGAGGCGAATTGGAGCATACCATTTATGAAAACGGGCGCAGGTTGCATCGCTCCGACTGGGTGAACAATCAATCCACCCTGACCATCGGCGACCATCATGCCGACTTTCAATTCATTTCAAAGGAGGATGAGAATCATGGGAAAATCGATTAATCTGGTTACCTCAATTCCAGGACCAAAATCAAAAGAGTTGCTGGAAAAAAGGCAAAAGTTTGTTCCGAAAGGTGTGGGCAATGCCGGGGAAGTCTTTGTCGCGGATGCGAAAGGGGCGCTGCTTACCGATGTGGACGGCAACACGTTTATTGATTTTTCCGGTGCCATCGGAACAATTAACGTGGGGCACTGTGCACCGCGTGTCGTGGAAGCTCTGCATGAACAGGTGGATAAATACCTCCATACCTGTTTTCATGTGATGATGTATGAACCTTATGTGAAACTGGCAGAAAAACTGGCTCAGATTACGCCTGGTTCCTTTGACAAGAAAGCCATTTTCCTGAACAGCGGCGCGGAAGCCGTGGAAAATGCGGTGAAAATTGCCAGAAAATACACAGGTAAAACGGGTATTATCTCGTTTCACCACGGCTTTCATGGCCGGACGCTCATGGCGATGTCCTTAACCAGTAAGGTCAAACCCTACAAATTCGGTTTCGGACCTTTTGCTCCCGACGTGTACAAGGCGCCGTATCCGTATCCCTACCGCAAACCGGCATCAATGAGTGAAGCTGAGTATGTGGATCATTGCATAGCCAGTCTGGAAGACTTCTTCATCTCCGAAGCACCGGTTGAAAATGTGGCAGCGGTCATCGTGGAACCGGTTCAGGGAGAAGGGGGATTCATCGTCCCTCCGAAAGATTTTATGGTAAAACTCTATGATCTCTGTCAAAAACACGGTATTTTGTTTATCGCCGATGAAATTCAGACCGGGTTCGGACGAACCGGTAAAATGTTTGCTATGGAGCATTTCGGCGTGGAACCGGATTTGATTACGTTGTCCAAGTCGATGGGGGGCGGATTGCCGATCAGTGCGGTGGTCGGTCGGACAGAGATCATGGATGCAGCGAATCCGGGAGAATTGGGTGGAACATATGGTGGAAGTCCTCTCGGATGCGCCTCTGCTCTGGCTGTGATTGAGACCATGCAGGCGGATAAGCTTCCGGAAAGAGCCGAACAAATCGGGGCAGCGATGGAACAGCGTTTTCGCAAGATGCAAATAGAACATCCGGAGATCGGAGATGTGCGTCGCCTGGGTGCTATGGCGGCCATCGAGCTGGTTAAAGATCCGCAGACCAGAGAACCGGACAAGGAACTGACCGGACAGCTACAAAAAGAATGCTACCGCAATGGCCTGGTGACGATGGGAGCCGGGGTCTACAGCAATGTACTGCGCTTTCTGGTACCGCTGGTGGTGACCGATGAACAATTGCAGGAAGGACTGGATGTGATTGAGACATCCTTAAAAAATGTAAAACAATCGATTCTGTCAAATTAATAAATTAATAGCATACAATAGATGTCAAAAAGCCAGGTAAATCCTGGCTTTTTATGTTGAAAAATGACATCCTTTGACTCTATTTTACTGGAACCCTTACCAACAATTACACAGGAATTTGGATAGTCCTGCATGTTATCATGGATACGGGAACCATCATTACCATTCACCTGATACCATTGCCAGCAAAACGACTTTGCTGCCACTCATGTATCATGGTATCCAGTATTTCTACAGGCCTTCCATGCTTCTATCAATCTTACCAGCCTGATGGTTCAATTTCCAGCCTTCTTTGACAAATTCATAGAAAACAAAACAACCACATCACTACCACACAACAGGAGGAGAAAACACAATGGGGAAAAACATCAAGAAACGTGCTGTTTCAACAGCAGCGAAGGTCGTATTGTCCGCAGCACTGGTCGCACCTTTAACATTATCCGGTGGCTGGAGCCAGCCAGTACAGGCGGCCACCACCGTTTCTCAGGGGGATCAAATCGCGGCTTTTGCTGAATCACTGGATGGCAAACCTTATCGGAGCGGAGGTATCTCACCGGAAGGATTCAGTGGCCCCGGATTTGTTTATTATGTGTACAAGCATTACGGGATCGATCTTCCCCGTGACCTGAACCAATTGGCCCGGACAGGCCAGGCATTGAAGACCTCTGAAGTGCAGCCTGGAGATCTTGTGTTTCTGACTGAAAAAGGCAGTGATAAACTGGAACATGTCGGCATTTATCTGGGAGATTACAAGTTTGTAGTATCAGCTCCAGGGACCGGTGGTGTCGACATACATACCTTCGAGAAAGAAGCGTTAAAGGAAAGATACGCCGGGGCACGCCGGGTAATCGGAAACACGGTTGATATGGGAAGACTCCCTGATGTCACAGGTGTCAGCAAGCAACAGCAACAATTGCTGAATGCTCTGGATGGCGTCATTGGAAAACCGTATGGCAACAATCAGAATGGCCCGGTTTATTTTGACGGTGAAGGGCTGGTGGAGTATGCCTATGAAAAAATCGGCGTTTCCATGCCTTCAAGTCTTGAATCCCAGTCACAGAAAGGCAAACTAGTCAGTCGGACAAGCCTTGTTGTAGGAGATGTGGTCTTTTTTGGAACCAGTAGAGACAACCTTCTGTCAGCTGCCATCTATGTCGGGGACGGCAAGATTGCGATTGCTTCCCAGGATATCGGTCACGTGGTGGTACGGGATATGAATGGTATCTATGATCGCTACTACCTCGGGGCAAAAAGAATCCTCGAGGTGGCAGAACCGGTTAAGGACAGCCGGGAAGAACTGGCGGATGCCATAATTGAGACCGGACTGAAATACTGGGGTACCCCGTACAAATTTGGAGCGGAATATCCGACCAGCGGCATGTTTGACTGCTCCAGCTTTACTCAGTGGATTTTCTATAAGAACGGCATTAAATTGCCACGTACGTCCAGACAGCAGGCCACTGTCGGTACCTATGTTCCGAAGAGTCAACTTGAGAAAGGAGATCTCGTCTTTTTCTCCACTTCCTACTCAGATGGGAAAATCGCTCATGTTGGCGTGTATGTCGGTGACAACAAGTTTTTGCACACTTATGGGAAAAACGGCGTTCATTACAGTTCACTCGACAGCAAATGGTGGAAATCGCATTATAAGACGGCCCGCCGCGTGATTGAATAAAAAATATGAGGGGAACAATCGAAATCCCGATCCGTCATAAACCGGCGGATCGGGATTTTTGTCCAGAAGAATGACAGGATCATGGTCTCTGAACTTAGCATCATATCACGCATGTAAAAAATAGCGGGGATTTTTCCGCAACCTTAATCCGAATCCTGGCTTTTGGCCTCCGGCCTCTGACCTCTGATCTCCGTTGTAAGATACAGGCGCGCTGCGGCCAGCAATTCGTCACGGGACAGGGCTGTGGTTCGTCCATCACGGTACAATTTCTGCACGTGATCAGCCATTTTTTGAATCCCCGGATGTTTTTTATCCAGCCGGTGTTCTCCTTTGAGACCCAGTTCTTCATTCACCCAAAACGCAACACCCGCTGCGCCGGTTTTATCGGTCACATTGATCCGAACCGGTCGGTTTAACCATTTCCGCGTGTCGAAGATGTTATAAATCTCCTCGTTTTTAATCACCCCGTCTGCATGAATCCCGGCTGACGTGACATTAAAGTCTCTGCCCACGAAAGGGGTCATCGGAGGGATGGCATAACCGCATGAAGATTCCATAAAACGGGCGATTTCCGTTATAACCGTCGTATCAATGGACGTATCCCCGGTCAGTGACATATACTCAAATATCATCGCTTCAAGCGGTGTATTACCGGTACGTTCGCCAAAACCCAGAAGCGTACCGTTGACACCTGCCACCCCGTAAAGCCAGGCAGCGGTTGCGTTTGAAACGACGCGATAAAAATCGTTGTGTCCATGCCATTCCATTCGGCTACTCTCAATGCCGGTCTCGCTTCTGAGTGTGCGGATCAATTTGGGAATGCTTCGCGGCAGTACAGCTTCGGGATAGGCGACACCGAATCCCATCGTATCACAGAGACGGATTTTGATCGGGATATTGGTTTGCTCCTGACGCTTCATCAGTTCGCTGACAAAGGGAATCACAAATCCGTGAATATCAGCGCGTGTGATATCTTCCAGGTGGCAGCGGGGGCTGATGCCGTGTGCCAGTGCTGTTTCCACAATGTCCAGATATTGATTCATCGCTTTTTCACGATCCAGGCCGAGTTTCAGATAAATATGGTAATCGGAGCTGGAGGTCAGAATACCGGTTTCTGTTATTCCCAGATCTCTGACCCGTTTGAAATCTTCCTTCACGGCCCGAATCCATGCTGTAATCTGCGGATAGGCATAATTTTTTTCCATGCAGGCTTCCACGGCCCTGCGGTCCCGTTCACTGTATAAAAAAAATTCCGATTGGCGGATGATTCCTTTTTCACCGGATAGACGGTGCAGGTAATCAAACAGAGTGGTGATTTGTTCGACGGTGTATGGGGGACGGGCCTGCTGTCCATCACGAAACGTGGTGTCGGTCAAAAAGATATCGTCCGGCATGTCAAACGGGATTGGATCCGTCTCTTCAAAAAAGAGTCGCGGGGGTGAACTGTAAGGAAATTGATCACGAAACAAGTTCATAGTCATTCACCTTCCTCTTCATTTCGGGTTACTTTCATGTTACGAAACATACATTGAAAAATCTAATTGTAATAATTTATAGTATTAATAAATAGAATTTATCAATTGAAAAGCGGGGAGTGTGTGGAAGGTGAACTTTAATCAGTTGCAAAGCTTTGTTGAGGTGTGTAAGTGGATGAATGTGAGAAAAGCGGCGGAAAATCTGCATGTTACCCAGCCGGCGATTACGGCACAGCTGAAGCAACTGGAAGAAGAACTGGGCGTTCCCCTGTTTGTCAAAAAGGGAAGGGGGATTGCCATCACGCCGGAAGGGGAGAAGTTACTGGATAAGGCGCGCTACATTCTTCGAGAAGTGAAAGAATTTAAATCCATGGCGGAAGATCTTCAGGAAGTCCCGGTGGGGACCCTGACTGCCGGGACAACAACGTCGATCGTGCTTTCCATATTGCCCCGGATCATTCCATATTTTCATAAAGAAAATCCCCGGGTGCGCCTCTCGGTACATTCGCTTTCCCGGGACAGAATCATTAAAAAAGTTCTGGAAGGAGAATTGGATATCGGTATTATTTATATGGATCAGGAAGTGGGGGGGCTTCAACAGGAAACCCTCTTTTACGATTACTTTGTTTTAATTTGTTCCGAGGGGCATCCATTTTATGATAAACCTTTCCTTTCTGTCAGGGAACTGGACGGTCAGCCGTTAATCTCTCTCAGCTCCGGTACCATGGGAAGGGAGTACCTCGATGATGTGCTCCGTCAACATCAGGTCAAGCCCGATTATAGACTGGAGTTAAACAGCAGCCAGGAGGTGCTGATGATGGTGGAACTGGGTGTCGGGGCTGCGGTGGTGGCTCAGTCCGTTGTTCGGGGAACTTACATGTCCGGTTTTTCCCGGGAAGGGCGAAAGATCAGGGAAATCAGAATCCCCGAATTAAACAAACCGCATGAAGCCAGGATCATATACCGGTCGGACAAATACATGTCCCGTGCCCTGCAGGCTTTTATCCGTGATGTAAAAGGGATCTACGGGAGTGAACAATGGATGGGAGATTGATAGAATCAAGCTGACGGAATTTGTTACGAGATGGTATACAACTCCACATCTTCCCTCTTCCAGTCACCTGCCCCAAACCATAGTGTGGGTTTCCCGGTCGGTCCGGTCGTCATTTTGAAACCGACCATTCCCAATGACAGGCACATTTTCATGCTGGGGATATTATCAACGGCCACTCGCCCATAAAGCTTGTTCATTTGACGGAGTGCTTCGTCCACCATCCGGATCCCGATACCGCTCTGGCGGCTATCCCGGTGGACAACAGCAAATGATTCCTTCCGCCCGTAATCGGCAACGGCGAGAATCCCTTTAATTTTATGGTCATGCACAGCTGCCAGAATAAGGTTCCCCTGGTCATGCAGTTCTTCAGGCGCGACCTGTCTGAACCAGTTTATCGCCTTTTTTGTAATTCTTTTGTCACCGTGCAGGTAAATGAACTGGATTAAATTTTTGCGGACCCGGTCCAGTTGTTCGGGTTTGATTACTTTGATCTCCAATGCCTGTTCCTCCTTCTCTGTTTATCTTTCTCCGGCATAGGTAGCGGATGTTGACCGGGAAAAACCCGACAGATGTTTGCAGTATGCAATCAAGTTATGGAGAGAACGCCTACGAATATCCGGTTCGTCAAACTTCATCGGTTTGGCGTTGGCCTCAAAGAACCAGATGTTTCGGTTTCGGTCAATACCAAGGTCCATGGAGGCTTCGCCCAGTGGACCCTTCATCAGGTCGAGATAGTGGACAAGGCGCAGGGCCTTTTTCTCGATTTCCTTAAGGAGGGTTCCCGTTTGATCTTTCCCGAAACAAAGAGCCAGAACATGGCGGGGGTTCGCAATACTGCCGCCTCTGGGCACGTGGGTCGTAATGCCGTTTTGGCCGGCGACCCGGATGCCGATACCGGCAACGGTCCATTTTCCCTTTCCGTTTTTTTGCACCAGAACCCTGACATCAAACGGGGAGCCCCGATGCTTGAGGAGTGGAATCCCCTGTTGGATAATGTATGATTCATTTCGGGTGAGGGCGTGAATGGCTTTCCATGCGCCATCCAGCTGGGAAAACGTGCGGGTAATGGTGTCACCCTGAGATTGATACTGGAGATGGTATCCCTGGCGGTTCCGGTGCAGTCGCATGATTCCTTTGCCTGCTTTGCCTGAGACGGGTTTAATATAGATCAGCGGGTATTTGCCTGCGAAATCTTTCAGAACCTGCCTGGATGACAGCACCGCGGTTTCCGGAAGAAAGGAAGCTGTTTCGGGTGAATGGGACAGAGTTCGATACAGTTCCCATTTGTTAAAAAAACCGGGATTGAACAGAGATAGTTGAGGCAGTGTCTTCAGTCGTTCCAGGGTTTTCTGGATATCGTTGCGATGTTCAAATTGGCGATAGGGAATGCGGTTATAGATGACATCGGGAAGCGGCATCTGAAGACTGATCCACTGTTTTCTCCTGTCATCGTACACATATCCCCGTGTCTGGTTTCTATTCCAGTCGATATCTTCGGAAGGAATGACATAGACCAGGGTCCCTTTCTTTTTACCGGTTTGAACCAAATCTTTGTAATTGTTTCGGTTTCCACGAAAAGACCGGTTTCCCCGAACCGTTAATATCCCCATCAGCGGGCCGGCTTTCCATCCTTGCTCAGTAGACTGGATCAGTATTTTTATGGCATGAGCGGAAGATGACGGAGGACGGGTTTGAACAGGAACTCTGAAACGGGAACTTGCATGTCCCAGGTGAACTGTTCTAAGCGTCCGGGCCGCTCCCTTAGTTAAACCGGGAATGTAAACCGCAGGCTTTTGTGCATGTGGATAGAGGATCAAATACCCTTTGAGAAAGCTGGTGGACATCACATTCACATCCTTTTTACGCTTTGACAGGCGTTAAAACTGAGCCAGATAAAAACTGTAGTCGAGAATATGCCGGATGGACTGACGGTTCGCCTGTTTCAGACTGGGATGTTTGAAGATGGATCGGCCGGGTTTTGAATTGGCTTCAAACATCCAGATCTGACCGTTTGTATCCACACCGATGTCAAATCCTAACTCACCCAGGTTGTGGCTGACCGCACTTTCAATGGATTCTGCCAGTTTGATCGCAACCTGTTTGATGTCCTGTTCCACAATATCCGCCTTTGATCCAAACGCATGCCGCAGCACTTCTTTATATGAAAGGACAGTCCCTCCTGTTCTGACATGGGTAGTGACACTTCCATTACCGGCTACTTTGGCGGCAATGGCGGTGACCACCCAGTTGTTCTGTCTGTTTTTATAGAGGTGAACACGAAAATCAACGGGCCTTCCGTTTACGCGCATTAGCGGGATTCCCTGCTGAACCAGATACGAATTCAATTTTTTGCCATTTTTAAAGACATGCCGAAGCAAGGTGGACAAACTTGTAAAACGTCTCAGGACATTGCGGCCGGACTGGTGATAGCGGCAGAGATAACCGTGGCGGGGATGCAGGGTAACTTTGACAATCCCCAGTCCCAGGCTGCCGCCGATCGGTTTCAGATAAACAAACCCGTGTCTTCGCAACATTTTCTCTACCGTTTCCCGGCGGGGAGAACGGTAAGTTTCTGGAACGTGATCTTTCGTTTGAGGAAGCAGATCCATTTTTTCATGGATGGTCCACTTGTCAAAAAAGTTGGGATTAAACATGCGTGCACGGGTATAGAGTTTGACGTTTCGTTTGAACTGCTGGATGGCCGGTGTTGATTCCGTGCTCCGGTTGGGAATGCGATTGTAGATAACATCCGGAAAGGCGACCAGCCTTCTTTTCCAGCCTGTTGTCGGATCCAGGAAAAAGCCGTTGACACTTTTGCTCTGCCAGTTCACGTCATGGGGCGTAAACAGAAAATAATAGGCACCTTCCCCCTGCTGTGCCGTCAACAGGTGCTTAAAAAACCCCACCCGGGGACTTTCCGGCCGGCTGGTTCCTCTTCCGATTCCGGTGGTTAATATACCGATAACGGGACCGATAGCAAATTCATTTTTATCCTTTTTTAAATGAATTAATCCCTGATGCGGGATCAGCAGTTTTTCTTTAACTGAAGCGGGAATCCACATTTCTCTGGGGCCTCTTTTATGCCGGAAAATACGGGTTTGAACGCTCCGCTCGCCGAGGCGGAGCATGATTTTCTGTTTCGGTTTTAATTGGAACTGATTCATCAAAGAATCAGACAGCGCAATTCCCTGAAAAGGCTGCCTGGTAAAGGATAATTTAATTAAAGCGGATTGAGAATTCATTGATTTACCCTCCTGTATTACACTGCATCTGATGTCGGGCGTACAATATGGGATTGATGAGAGCCTGCTTCCGCAATGCTTCTTCTTTCAATTGAAGAAAGACCTTTCTTCCCGGTTTTGAATTGACTTCGATCAACCAGACATTTCCTTCTCTGTCAACACCGACGTCCATTCCCAGTTCGACCAGTGGTCCGTGGTTGGATTCGATATACGGCGGAATCCGGTTGATCAGTTCATGCAGTTTTTCCAGGATCGTATGTTTCTTATCAACGGGATAGTAACGGTCTAAAAAGGGTTCGACATGACAGGCCCGGCCACCACCGTGCAGATTGGAGGTGACACTGCCTTTTTGTCCCCTGCGAACAGCCATGCCGGTACATGACCAATTTCCCTGTTCCCCTTTCTGAACCAGAATCCGGATATCGAAGGGTTCACCTTCTGGCGTGGAAAGGGTCAAATAGGGCTGCACGAGATATTTTTTTCCTGAAAACAGCTGTGTAAGTTCATTAAACAAATCTTTCTTACTGTAAAATATTTTGTTCACGGGATGATTGTGCATATTTCTCCCGATCAGTTTCCATCCCCCGGTGTCCGAAAAGACTCGTAACACGCCTTTTCCCAGTGATCCGGCCACCGGCTTCAGAATAATGTCATCATGCTGATCCAGTGTGGTTGCAACCACGCTCATATCTGTGACCCGCTCGGTGTGCGGCACGAACTTTTTCAGGTCCGGATCGCGAGAGAGAAGCTGGTAAATCTGCCACTTGCCGTAAAGACCGAGGCCGAGAAAGCGGATGGCAGGATCCTGCTTGAGCCGTTTGATGTTGGAGCGGGTTCGCGCGTTTTCAAGACCGGTATAAAAATAGCGGTCATAGATCAGGTCCGGTAGCGGAAAGGTCTTCCTGACCCACTTGCCGGAAGGGAGAAAGCGGTATCCCCGGACTATACGTTCCGGGTACCGGACATCCCGGGGAAAAAATACAAACACGGTGACACCCAGTTCATCGCCGGTTCGGCTCAGGAATTCAAAATTCTCCCTTTCGGCAAAAGGAGGCGACTTCGTGGAAGACATAGTCATAATCCCCAGCCGTGTTTTTTTCATCGGGACGATCTCCTTTTTCGTCTCATGGGCTTTCTTTGGCGTCTTCTTTTCGCTGGGCGGGCTGTGCCGTTACCGTTTGCCCCGGCAAATCCGCCGAGATAGAGGGCGTAATCGAGCATGCGTACAACGGATGGCCGGGGACCCTGATGCCCGGGGTGCAGAGTATCATCCGTTTTGGACGGTTTGGAATTCACTTCCAGCAGCCAGATTCGGCCACTGGTATCGACCCCCAGATCAATGCCCAGCTCGGCGTAATGACCGGGCATCCCTTTTTCCAGTCCGTTACAGATCTTCAGAGCTGTTGAGCGGATGGTCTGAACCGACGGGCGGGGACCCGTAAAGACAGTCTGTTTTAATACCTGGCTGACCGACACGATGTTTCCGCCCCGTGCCACATTGGACACGATGTTTTGCTGTCCCCCTGTTCGGGCTACAATAGAGGTAACACTCCATTTTCCTTCCCGGTTTTTCTGGCACAGGGCACGGATATCGACGGGTTTATGCCGCTGTTTGATCAGGTGGAGGCCCTGCTGGACCAGATAAGGGATCCGCGATATGCGGGGGGAGAGGGTCTGGAAAAGAGCGGAAGCCGATTTGAATGATCGGGAAACGGTCCCGTTCATCGTGGCGTACTGGCACAAAAAATGGCCCGGACGCCGGCTGATGCGATAGATTCCTCTTCCCATCGCCCCGTTGGTGGGTTTAACGTAAATGACCGGGTATTTTTCCAGCATGGTTTTAATTGTGTAAAACCCTTTGTAAACCATGGTCTCAGGAATAAACGGCGATAATCCGGGAACGGAAGACAGGGATTCGTACACATCCCATTTATTTAAGAACTGCTCGTTAAAAATGGCACTCCCTTTTCCTTTGAGTCCCTGAACCAGTTCCTGTACGGTTCCTTTTTTTTCATGGCTCCTTGACGACAACCGGTTGTAGACAGCGTCGGGATATGGCAATGTCGTCCTGGCCCAGGTGTGATTCCGATAAATCCAGCCTCTCAGCACAGGTTGATCAAGATTGATATCTTCGACGGAAAACACATACGCGACGATTCCTTTTGCTTTGGCTGTCTGGACGACTTCCCGGCAAAAAGGGGTTAGCTTTCCGAACTTCATGTCTGCTCTTGGGGATAAGCCGGAGAGCATAATTCCGAGAATCGGGCCCAGTACCAGCCTTTTTTTACTTTTTTCATATCTGACGTGAACCTGAATGCCGTTGGGGATCGCCAGCTGCTCGGACAATCTCTGGCTGATTCGGAAGAGAGGCGTTTCTCCGATAGCCACTTTTGCCCTGGTCTGACAGCTGCCGAATGAGATCTGGATATCAGACATGGCCGGGATTTGCAATCGGGTTGCCGTTGCAGAATTGATCAGAACATCGGCCTGATGGCTGTGATGTTCAACCGGGTCGACCTGTATGCTTTTGCGTATCGCGGACATAGGTATCCCCTTTCCGAGAGAGGCTTTCGTGTAATGTATAATATGAATGCTGATAGGGCCTGGTGAAAAAGAGGGGCTTGATTCACTCGCTCAGTCATGGAAAACTAAAGATAGAACATATGGAGGAGGTTATCGATGATGGAGATTCAATTTCTTGGCCATGCTGCTGTACAGATTGATACCGGAAAACACGCGCTGATCATCGACCCGTTTTTAAGCGGAAACCCGAAGGCTTCCGTGCAGCCGGGGGATGTGAAGGTGGATTATGTCCTGTTGACGCACGGTCACGGCGATCATGTAGGTGATACGATAGAGATTGCGAAGAACAATGACGCGACCGTGATTGCCCCGTTTGAACTGGCTACATATATGGGATGGCAGGGATTAAATGTTCATCCGATGCATATCGGCGGATCCCACACCTTTGATTTCGGACGGGTAAAGCTGACCCAGGCTTTTCACGGCTCCGGTCTGACAGTGGATGACGAGCAAAGAATCATCTACATGGGCATGCCGGCAGGAATTGTACTTGAGATTGAAGGCAAATCAATCTACCATGCAGGAGATACCGGTCTGTTCAGCGATATGAAACTGATCGGAGAACGGCATGATATCGATCTGGCCTTCCTGCCCATCGGAGATAATTTCACCATGGGGCCGGAGGATGCTCTCGATGCAGCGGAATGGGTCAAAGCGAAAAAAGTGGTGCCGATCCATTACAACACGTTCCCGCTGATTGAACAGGATGGACAGGGATTTGTCAACCGTCTGAAGGAGAAAGGCATCGACGGCGAGGTGCTGAATCCCGGAGATAAAATGAAATTGTAAACTCGCTGTAATATTTTTGTAACATTAGGGGGATACTATACAAGTAACGATGAAAAACCCCCTTAAGTTATATGAAGCGGCGCTATATAGCGCCGCTCTTTTTTTGCCTATGAAACGGACATATTCTGTTCCGGGTCCGGTGTCGATTCTTCCTTTTCCAGATGAGGGATCATCCAGATCGCAAAATAAATGAGAATCAATGCGAGAGAGACTCCGGTCAGCAAAAAGGGGAGCGTGTAATTTTTCGTTGCAAGAATGATCCCCGCTGCGTAGGCTCCGATGGTAGAGCCCACACTTCTGCCCACGGAACGAAGCCCTCCCAGGACACTCCGTTCTTCGTCCGGGGTGGCCTGCATCGCCTGGCCCTCGAGCACGTTGCTGACCGCCACAAAAAAACCGTTGCGAATCAGAAAAAATGTTACAAACATACCGGTGGGTATGGATGTACCAAGCAGCAGGGAAAGACCGCCGCTTGTGATTAATACGCCGAAAGCCGTTTTCCTTGTGCCGAATTGTTCCAGAAAATAAGGTGTTAACAGAGAGCCGAGAAACATGATCAACCCGTTAGCTGTCATCAGGATCCCTACCCATTCATCGCTCCAGTCCAGCCGAAATTTAATGATGATGTTATAAAAAGGGGTGGTCAGGGCAAAGGCAATCCCGATCAAAAATGATCCAAATACATAAATCATTACGGTTTTTGAGGGAATAAAAGCCGCTAAACCCTTTCGCTCCGCCTTTACTGAATGGCCAGGTTTCCGTTGATCGGCAGGAAGGAACAGACGGGCCAGTCCGGTCAAAAGGGCGAAGACAGCCATCACTATTAACGTGGATTGATAGATGGTGCTGCCTTCCGGAAGATAACGGGGCAGAAATCCGCCGAGAAACGTCCCCATCCCGTTAAAAAAAGTAAACACGGCAAATACGAGGCTGTAGGCCAGGGTTTGTTCACGCCGGGTGCGGCAATATCCGAACAGCAGGGGAAACTCCACGGTGACCAGCATCGATGCTCCCAGGGCGGATAAAACCTGAGCACTGACAAAGTGAGCATAATCCTTTCCAAATGCGACGACAAAAAGGCCCAGACTGTATAAGAAAAGGCCGCTCACCAGCACCTTTTTTCTCCCGAGCCGATCGGCCGTGATTGCCAGTGGAATTGCTGACACCGCCATGACCATTGTACCCAGTGATGTCAGTTTGCCGGCATCGGCTTCATCCAATCCAAGCGAAAGCAGATGGAGATTATAAAGCAGGGAATAGAGTCCGAAAGCAATTCCCAGCAGGGCTTCACTGTATAAAAAAAGCCGGACCCCTTTTGACATCGTACCGAGCTGACGCAAATATTCAAACATATCGGACCCTCCCCCCCGAACGGACTAAGTGATCCAAACATTCCTATTATAGAGAGGGGGATTCCATTTGTAAACAAGAATTTCAGAAGCCCGGTTCATCTAAATTAGAGAAAAAGAAAAGAGCCGATGGGGTTACCATCGACTCTTTCAAACAGGCGTACCTTTTACCTGTCGCCGGCCAGCTTCATTTCCATCTGACGCTGCTCGCTGAAGCGTTTAGTCTCAGCGACAACGACACCGGACAGTCCCAGCAGGCCGATCAAGTTGGGCACCGCCATCAGGCCGTTAAACACGTCCGCAAACAACCATACCAGATCCAGTTCAACCGTTGCCCCGATCAGGACAAAGATCGTAAAGACAAGGCGGTATCCGAATACGGAATTGGCTCCAAACAGATATTCAAAACATTTTTCACCGTAGTAGGACCATCCGAGGATCGTGGAGTAAGCGAAGAATAGCAATCCGATGGTCACCAGCCATCCTCCGGGGCCGGGAAGCATTTCGTCAAAGGCGGCCGATGTTAATTCGGCCCCTTCCAGCCCGCCGCCGACCAGTCCACTCATGATCAGGACCAGACCGGTGATGGTGCAGACGATGATGGTATCGAGGAACGTACCGGTCATCGATACCAGGGCCTGGCGTCCCGGCATGTCCGTCTTGGCGGCAGCTGCTGCAATCGGAGCAGAACCCAGTCCGGCTTCATTGGAGAAGACACCGCGGGCAACCCCGTAACGAATCACCTGTCCCAATACGGCGCCTCCAACCGCTTCCCCGGTGAACGCCTCACGGAAAATCAGGGCGAAAGCAGCGGGAACTTCAGCAAAATTGATCAGGATGATGATCAGTCCACCGATGATATAGAAGACAGCCATGAACGGAACCAGAAAGGCTGTAACCCGTCCGATGCTTTTAATTCCACCCAGAATAACCAGAGCCGTCAAAACCGTAAGAATCACGCCGGTAATCCAGGTCGGAACTTGAAAACTTCCCTGGATGGCGAGGGCCACGGAATTGGACTGTACCATGTTACCGATACCGAAGGCAGCAACGGATCCAAAAATGGCAAACAGAATGCCGAGCCATTTCCAACCCAGTCCTTTTTCAATATAATACATCGGTCCACCGGCCATTTCGCCTCGGGCGTCTTTTTCACGGTACTTAACCGCCAGAATGGCTTCCGCATATTTGGTAGCCATACCGAACACGGCGGTGACCCACATCCAGAAGAGGGCACCCGGTCCCCCGGCTACGACAGCTGTTGCCACACCGGCGATATTACCCGTACCGATGGTGGCCGCCAGAGCGGTCATCAATGACTGGAAGTGGGAAATATCCCCTTCCGACTTTTTGTCCTGATTTCGGGAAAAAGCGAGTTTCAATGCATAGGGAAGGCTTGAAAACTGCATGAACCGCAAACGAATTGACAAAAAGACACCTGTTCCGACCAGCAAAGTCAGCATGTAGGGTCCCCAGACGAAATCACTGGCGTCACTCAGAAATTCCTCCAGCCAGGTTAAAAATGCGTCCATCCAATCATTCCTTTCCGTTTGGTTTATAAGTATAAATAAATTCGCATAAAAAATATTCGCTCTCGATCAGCCGGATTCCTGCCACTATTTCTGTCGAACAGTGATGTTTTCAATTTTTGTTGGCATATATATAGTAGAAACAGGGTTAGAAAGGAGATCTGCCGTGACATCAAAAAAACTTCGGGCACTGACATGTTTTATGATTGGACTTACCCTCCTTTTTTATGCAGTTCCCCGACTTCCCTTTCAGGGGATCGGGGATCAGGCGACTGGTTTCAGCCTGATCTGGCTTTTGTTTGCGCTGTTGGTGGTGGGAGCAAATCTTCATTATGCACTGGGCGTTGAATATGAAGAGCAGCGCGCCTATCGAAAAAAACAGCAGGCATCATGGTGGCGATATCGCATGATGCAAAATCGCCCTCGTGTTGTTCGTCCGGGTCCGGGACAAAGGGTACGCCGGAGATCATGGTGATGAGAGATTGAATCATAAAATCAAACAGTTTGTCGTGTTTCATCTATAACAGGCCGCGCGGGATTACGTGTTCAGCCTGTTTTTTTATTTATAATTTCAATGAATCGGTTGATTGTCACTATAACAGAAAGATATAATGTTACTGATACAGCATGAAAAACCGGAGAGAAATCATACGAACGATACAGACCGATACTGATAAAGGCAGGTGGTTAAGATGACGATGACCAAACATGAACAGATACTAAAATATATAGAAGACTTAGATATAGGAAGCAAAATTTCCGTCAGACAGATCGCCAAAAACCTGGATGTGAGTGAAGGAACGGCTTATCGGGCGATTAAAGAAGCGGAAACAAAAGGGCTGGTCAGTACCATTGAGCGAGTGGGGACCGTACGGATTGAAAAGAAAGTGAAAGACAATATAGAAAAGCTGACCTTCGCGGAAGTGGTCAATATTGTCGATGGACATGTTCTGGGTGGGAGAAAAGGGCTTCATAAAACACTGAACAAATTTGTCATCGGTGCCATGAAACTGGAAGCGATGATGCGTTATGTCGATGCGGGAAGCCTGTTGATTGTCGGAAACCGGGATAAAGCGCACAAGTTGTCGCTGCAGCACGGAGCAGCCGTTTTGATCACGGGAGGTTTTGATGCCAGTGAAGAAGTGAAAAAACTGGCGGATGAACTTGAATTGCCCCTGATCTCAAGCAGTTATGACACGTTTACGGTAGCGGCGATGATCAACCGTGCCATCTACGACCGTCTGATCAAAAAAGAGATTATGGTTGTCGAAGATATTTTAATAGACGTCCAAAATACCTATTACCTTTTTACCAATCAGAAAGTGCAAGACTGGCACACCCTGGCGGAACAGTCGGGGCACAGCCGGTTTCCGGTTGTTGATGAAAATCTGAAATTGCAGGGAATTATTACGAGTAAGGATATAATCGCCAAAGACCGCGAATTGCCCATTGAGAAATTGATGACCAAAAATCCGATCACGACAATGCCCAACGTTTCAGTTGCTTCAGCGGCGCACCTGATGGTCTGGGAAGGGATTGACGTGTTGCCGGTTGTAGACAGCCATCGAAAATTGCTGGGAATCATCAGTCGACAGGATGTGCTGAAAGCCCTGCAATATATCCAAAAACAGCCGCAAATCGGGGAAACCTTCACCAATTTGATCATGAATCATTTTCATGAGGAAAAAGGGGAAGAGGGTATTTTTTATCGCGGGGAAGTGACACCGCAGATGACCAACCAGATCGGAACGGTGTCAAGCGGCGTGTTGACGACACTAATCAGCGAAAGTGGTTGTCGGGCGCTTCGACAGTATAAGAAAGGAGACATGGTTCCGGAGAACATTACGGTCTATTTCTTAAGACCTGTTCAAATCGAAAGTACAATTGAGATTCGGCCTAAAGTCATAGAGGTGAGTCGCAAGTTCGGAAAGGTGGATATTGAGATTTATCATGAGGGAATCCTTGTCAGCAAGGCGATGATGACCGCTCAGGTGTTTGAGAGATAATTCAGGACCTACGTCCTGAATTTTTTTATTTTTCCCGGTATGACAGGGTTTTACAGGCATTTGGAAAAATGCGTCACAAAGCCTATTTTCATTGACAAATTCCTCTGCTAGAATTTGAAATGTGACAAGGAGAAAATACTTCTCGACAAATGGCAAACCTGGTGAAAGCCAGGGGCGCAAAGCTGGAAGGGGCGTCAATATCTGTCGATCGGATATTCGCCAGCCAGTTGCCGAAGGAATGTCAGATAGGTTGCATTCCATCTTTCGGCAGGAAGGTGGAATTTTTTTACCCACCGTTTTTAAAAATTAACAATTAAGGAAGTATTTTCTCAAATGATGGCACATGGGGGTGGTACATGATTGAAGGTGATCAATCAGGCATCCGGGAAAGAAGTGGCCGACGATGTGAGAATCGCCCAATCTTTTTTCCAGAGGCTGAAGGGTCTGATCCCCGAAGAGAGGCTGGAAAATGGACAGGGGTTGTTGATTCGGCCATGTTCATCCATACACACCTTCATGATGAAATTTCCGATTGATGTGGTTTATCTGGATGAAACAGGTCGAGTGATGGGTCTTGAAGAGAATCTTCCGCCTAACCGGGTTGGTAAAAAGTTTGAAAATGTGTCCCAGGTTCTTGAGCTTCCGGCCGGCACGATTCAAAAGAATAAGATTAAAATATGGGACAGGCTGGAAGTGTTGCAACATGAAGAAGCTGTGCTGAATATTTGAAATATTGGCAATAATCAGGAAATTAACATCATAATGATAATCGGGTTTACAAATTTTCTTTAAATAAATTTTAAAAACTTTTAAAAGGAGAGATGTATCATGATGAACAAATTAAAAGCGCTGGTAGTAGAGGAACAAGGACAGGGTATGACTGAGTATGGTTTGGTTCTTGGGGTAATTGCGATTGCGACAATTGGAGCTCTGCTTGCATTCAGAGATCAGATCGCAGGTCTGTTTGAAAAAGCTACAACAACTGTTGAAACTGCAAAGAACTCCATCTAATCAAACTGGACATGTTTGTTATGCTGGACAAGCTTAAGGCCTTTCTGGATGAAGAGAAAGGTCAGGGTATGACGGAGTATGGAATCACTGTTGGAGTGGTTGCTTTCTTAACTGTATTGGCTTACATTTTAATTTTATCCGACGATACCCGAGAAATGTTTGAAAAAACCACCGCAGCAATTAGAAGTATCGAGTAAGTTCACCAATTAATTTTATAGGTACAAACAGCAACTGCTTCTGTGAAGAGGCAGTTGCTGTACCTGTATTTTAAATAAGGGATAGAGAGGTGTCCCCTGTGTTCATCATCAATTCTACATTAATCCTGGTTCTCACCATCAGTTTAATTACCGATTTAAAAGAAAGAAAAATTTATAATAAAGTTTTGTTTCCTGCCATCATAATCGCGTTTATTATGTCGTTTTATTTATATGGTTTACCGGGATTATTCAAGTCCGTTTCCGGGTTATTTGCAGGGATAGGGCTCCTTCTTATTCCTTATTTGATGGGAGGGATGGGAGCTGGAGATGTCAAGCTTCTGGGGACGATCGGTGCGTTGAAAGGAAGTGCATTTGTTTTTTATGCGTTTATATACACGGCGCTTGCCGGTGGGGTCATTGCACTGGGGATTGTGCTGTACCAGAAAAACTGGTTGGTATTCAAACGTGTTGGAAGGGCTTTCCTCGCACTATGGTTAAGGATAAAAGGAATTAAAATACCGGTTGTTGCCACTGATTATTCCTCAGTTATGTATCCGTATGGCGTGGCGATCGTATGTGGAACAGTAATCACAATCGGGCTGCGGGGGTGGTAAAGTTGATAAAAAAGTCTTGGAAAAATGAAAAGGGACAGTCAATGGTCGAATTCGCCCTGGCGCTTCCCGTCCTGTTTTTAATTGTTTTAATTATTATAGATGGTGGAAGGTTATTTTTTACTTTTCTTCATTTAACCTCTATAAGCCAGGATGCGGCCAGAATTGGCAGTCTTGGAGCAACAGAAACGCAAATCCTTGAATATATTGAAACGAACGCTCTTGTCGAGGATTCAACATTATTAGAACCATCTGTTACATATCATGATCAATCAGGAAATTTACTGTCTGGACCGGTATCCGGACAATATATGACAGTGTTTATTTCTTATCCTATGAAATTATATTCTCCCGGGCTGTCCAGTCTTATATCTCCGGAACAAAAAATTTCAATAAAAACAACAATAAGGGTTGAATAACCATGTTAATTAAAAGTTTGTTAAAAAAAGAAGAAGGCTCTGTCGTTCTGATTTTAATGGTAACGATGTTTGTCATTCTAGGAATCGTTGCGTTTGTTGTAGATTTTGGCCGGGTTTATGCAGAAAAAAGTCATTTGCAGAGAGCTGCCAATTCAGCAGTATTATCAGGAGGACAATCTCTTCCATCCGAACCGGATGAAGCTATAGATGTAGCAACAAACATATTAAGTGAAAATGCAACACATGATTTAAACAATATACAACTTGAAAATGAAAATCATCGGATTGAAGCTGTAGTAAATAAAAACGTAACCATGTCGTTTGCCAGAATTTTAGGAATCGACACTGTAGACGTTCAAGTTCATTCAGCAGCCGTGATTGAGTCGATTACCAAAGCAAAAGGAGTGGCTCCAGTCGGAGTCAACAGAGACTGGTACAAAACGCTTGACAGAAGCCAGAGTTATGTTCTGAAACTAAGTAATCCGGACATCGGTTACACGGGAGTTTTAAGTATGGGGCATCTCCCGGGGGCAGACTGGTATAACGAATACCTGATGCACGGTTATCCTGAATTTATAGAAGCTGGTGATCGCTTTGATACGGAACACGGTGTAGTAACCGGTAAAACAAGAGATGCCATTCAGTATCGTATGGATGGTTGCCCGGAACCGCCGAATAGCTACGATAATTATAGCAGAGATTGTACACGGGTCATGTTACTTCCGGTATACGACCCTATCTATGAATCAGGAACCCTGAAAGAAGTTGTTATAGTAGGCTTTGCCCTGTTTTACATAGAAGACTTAACCAGTGACAATAAAGGAATCGTGGGCAAATTTATTAATGGAGTCTGGCCGAATTCATACGGATCTGAGACCCAGGAAGACTTCGGGGCATATGCGTTACGCCTCAGTTTCTAACGAACATGATGATAATTTATTTTAAATATAAAAATCAAAAAGAAAGATAACGGAGGGCTTATGAAAACAAGAACCATTTTCATCATTGCAGTGATACTGGCGGCTATTACCACAGGCGTATTTTATTATTACATGAACAGTATGTCTTTTGAAACGACAATTGGACAGAAAACAATAACCGTGGTTCAAACCACACAGCCTGTATCTCCATACCAGACCATCACCAGTCAGATGGTCGAATCGGTGGAGATTCCTTATTCAGAATCTTACAGTAATGCTGTAAGTGATATAAATCAAGTAGTCGGGAAAATTGCATCCACCAATTTTGCAGAAGGTGAAATTGTTCTTAAACATCGCTTGCTCGATGATAAAGATCAAATTGAAATTCTGTCACATGTCATTCCGCCTAAAAAAAGAGCTGTTTCAATTAACGTCAGTTATACATCATCGGTATCGAATTTGATCGAACCTGGAGATCGTGTCAATGTTCTTGTTACCTATGCACCTAACGAAAATGCTCAGGTCGTGACAGAGACACTTCTCCAGGATATTCCCGTATTGGCGGTTGGTCAACGATTAATTCCTAAAGATAAACTCAGGAATGAACAAAAAAATGGGGCAAATGATTATCAGGCTGTCACTCTTGATGTGGATGATACGCAGGCAAGGACACTTGTACACTGGCAATCCAGGGGTACACTTTATCTGACACTTCGTTCAAAGGCAAAGGAAACTAGTGAAACACAGAAAGAGTAGTATCAAATTAATAGCAAGCTGGAAAGGGTGGTTTAAATGAGTAGAACGTCGGAAAACAAAGTCATTGTTGTTTGTGGACCGAAGGGTGGTTCCGGTCGTACCGTCATGGCAACAAATTTAAGTATTGCTCTGGCCAGAGCAAGCTATCGTGTATGTCTGATCGACGCCGATTTTCAGTTCGGTGATATTTCTATTTTGACGGACATTGACCCCAGGTACACCGTGTTCGATTACATTGAATCTCAACGTGAAGATCCGGATACACGACTGGAAGATTATTTAATTAGGCATTCCAGTGGCATTCAGATCCTTCCGCCTCCGTCGCGACCGGAGCAGGCAGAGTTGATTACATCTAAGGATGTGGAAAGTATCATCCAAAAGTTGTCTGCTCAATTTGACTATCTTGTTGTCGATACCGCAGTCGGTTTTCATGAACACACACTGGTGGCCGTCGATCAGGCAACGGACATTATGGTGGTGTCTACAATGGATTTGTCAAGCATTCAGGCTGCAAGACAATATGTGGATACCCTTTCATCTCTGGGAATGCAAGACAAAATTCGTTTGATTATGAATCGAGTCGTGGAAAAAAGTGAGATTAAATACAATGATGTTCTTCGCATTTTCCCGGATCTTGAACCGGTACCGATTCCGGATCAACCACAGGCTGTCACAACTTCCATTAATCGCGGCATTCCGCTGGCATCTACCCGGAGCCAGACCGACGTAGCAAGAGCTATCGTCCAGCTTGCGCAGGTCATTTCAAACAATGAGGACACAACACTTAAAATAGAAAATGTAAAAACGATGAATTCGAAAAAATGTTGCGGTTTTATCAGAAGCCTCTTTTCAAGCAGACAGAAAGGGGAATTGAAGCATGAGCAGCCTTCTCCAACGTCTTAAGGAACAACAACGGGATCTGGAGCAGGAGGAGATCCAAAAACCGGATAGCAAGATCATTAACAAATTCAGAAAAGATTCTTCCGGAAAGAGTAAGCGTGAAGCAACAAAAGCTAAATCTCCAAAAGAGGAAAAATACGAACAGATTAAAACCCGTCTTCAAAATGAGCTGATCAAAGAAATTAAGGACGAAGATGAAGAGGGGATTGAAAAAAAGATTGAAGAAATTGCTTCAAACGTCCTAAAAGAAGAAACCGAGATCAAACCCCAGGAGAAACAGCGGATGATCAGGGAACTGATCGATGAAGCGACCGGGTTTGGTCCGCTGAATGATCTTCTTGTAGATGACGATATTACAGAGATTATGGTCAATGGACCGGACCAGGTTTATGTTGAGAAAAAGGGGAAAATTGAACTGAGCGATCTCAAATTTCGTGACGATCAGCATGTCATGAATATCATTGAGAAAATTGTTGCCCCCCTGGGGAGAAGAATCGATGAAAGTTCACCTATGGTGGATGCACGCCTTCCTGATGGGTCTCGTGTGAATGCGATCATACCACCTCTGGCTCTTAACGGACCCACAATCACGATTCGTAAATTTTCAAGTGATCCTTTTACGATTGATGATTTGATTAGTTTCGGAACGCTTACACAGGAGATGGCAACATTCCTGGATGCCTGCGTTAAGGCAAAATTAAATATGTTCGTTAGTGGGGGTACAGGATCCGGTAAAACGACGACCCTGAATGTCCTGTCATCGTTTATTCCTTCTGATGAGCGAATTATCACCATTGAGGATGCAGCTGAATTACAATTGGGACAGGAGCACGTTGTCTCTCTTGAAACCCGACCGCCTAATCTGGAAGGGAAAGGGGAAATCACCATTCGTGATTTGGTCCGCAATTCTCTGCGTATGAGACCTGAACGTATTGTGGTCGGGGAGGTTCGTGGAGCAGAAGCTCTGGACATGCTTCAAGCAATGAATACCGGGCATGATGGTTCACTGGGTACCGGTCACGCTAACAGCCCTCGCGATATGATTTCCAGGCTGGAAACAATGGTTTTGATGGCCGGAATTGAATTGCCTGTACGTGCAATTAGGGAACAGATAGCAGGTGCGCTGGATGTTATCGTTCATCAATCCAGATTGAGAGATGGTTCTCGAAAAATCACCAGCATTACGGAAGTACTGGGATTAGAAGGAGATACAATCGTACTCCAGGAAATTTTTACTTTTAAACAGACCGGCGTTGATGAGGAAGGGAAAATTCTCGGACAACTTGTTCCTACTGGAATTAAACCTCATTTCTATGAACGACTGGAGACTTCCGGTATTCATATTCCCAGTAGCATCTTTATTCCTGGAGGAGAGTGGTAACGTGGAAGTCATCCTTTTGATACTGGCAGGATTAACCATCTTTTTTTTCATATATAGCCTTCTATCATGGAGGTTTGTTAACAAAGCTGAAGTAAATCGCCGTCTGAAACACCTTGTTGATGAGTTGGATGACGAACAAAAAGAAAAATTGAAGGAAAAGAGAAGGAAACAAATCCTTGAATTTAATCAGGCAGCACGACGCATGGGAACGCGATTCACAACGAAAGAGAAGTTGCAGGTATTACAGAATCAGTTGACCGCTGCCGGTTTGCAATTACATGCTGAAGAGTATATCGTATTTCGAATTATTTTTACACTGTTACTCTTTTTTCTAACAAATTTGATTACGGGATCTATTTTTATGGGAATTATCGGTCTCTTTGCCGGATGGATGCTACCCAAAATATGGATAAAGAGGCGGATCGACCAGCGCCTGCAAAGATTTAATGAACAACTACCAGAAGCATTAAATACAATGGTCAGCTCTCTTCGAGCCGGATTCAGTTTTCCACAGGCTCTACAAACGGCTGCCGATGAAATGGATGATCCGATCAGTACAGAGTTGGATACAGTCATTCGGGAAATGCAGTGGGGAAGAACCCTTGAAGAAGCATTAAACAATCTAAAAGTAAGGGTGCCGAGTTATGATCTCGAACTTTTGATAGAAGCGGTTGTTGTGCAACGACAGGTTGGAGGAAACCTTGCTACTATAATTTCTACCATTGTCAATACAATTCGGGAACGAAACCGGATTCAGAGGCAAATAAGAACCCTGACAGCACAGGGAAGATTATCCGGATACGTTGTCGGATTTTTGCCATTCGGTCTGGGGATAGTGATCTACCTTATGGATGAAAATTATATTTTAACATTATTTCGAAATCCGCTTGGCATTGCCCTAGTAGTGGTAGGCGTCATTTCCAGCCTACTAGGATTTTTAATGATTAAAAAAATTGTAACGATCGAGGTATAGCACAATGAAGGAAATATTATTGTTAAGCATTTTTGCAACAACTTTACTTTTGTTCTATGGTGTAGCCAGTCTATTTTCTCGAAATCAGGCAAGTTCTGTCAAGCGCCGTCTGAATTCGCTGGGGCAACCGAAAACAAAGGAAGAAATTGAAGAAGAAAAATCACTGATGGAAAGGGCGATCGTTCCATTAACCAATGAAGTTCGAAAAAAAGTGGGAAGTAAAATTTCCGGTGGTAAAAAAGATGAACTGGAATTAAAATTGCTACAGGCAGGAAATCCCTTTAATTTGACCCCTGTCGATTTTCGGTTGATTCAAATATTATTTGTTATTATCATACCTATTATATTAGCCGGGTACTTCTTCTTAATCGGTTATTCCACCCTGCAGGTTATTTTAGTGTTAATGGTTGGAGTTGCATTTAGTTTATGGTACCCTCAGTTTTATCTGCAGCAAAAAGCAAAAAAAAGACGGATGCAGGCTTTGAAAGAACTGCCGGACTTTCTGGATTTACTTACAGTTAGTATGGAGGCAGGCCTTGGTTTTGATTCATCTATCGGTAAAATTGTTGAAAAAGAACATGGTGTTCTTGGAGAAGAGTTCAGCCGATATCTGGATGAAATCAGAATTGGTCGTAATCGACGGGAATCCCTCAATTCATTAAAGGAGCGCATGAACCTGGATGAATTAACAGGTGTCATAAACGGAATCCTTCAGGCAGACCGGATGGGAATTGGAATGGTCAATGTCCTTCGGATTCAGTCTGATGAATTACGGGATAAAAGAAAGCAAAGAGCAGAAGAAGCAGCCATGAAGGCCCCGATTAAAATGCTTTTTCCGCTAGTTATCTTCATTTTCCCCAGTATATTTATCGTCTTACTTGCACCCACCATTATCCAACTTGTCGAAATGTTTACTAGCCTGGAATAGTTAATAATGAAAAAACCGGGGCGAACCACCCCCGGTTTTTCATTTCCGCACATCCTCCAACTTCTCCCTGAACACCCTGTAATTCCGCATCCCCAGAAACAAATTGGCTGCTCCCAGCATGCCAAACACAGCCCCGACAACAAACCGGACACTATCCGTCTGGTTGACGCCCAGCAAATTCGTCGCCAGTGCCATCAACATAATCCCCATACTGACATTCATTTTGGCACGGACAACCTGCTTTTCATTCTCGTCCGTCATTTTTCTCGACCTTGCACTGTAATAAAAAGAAAAAACCCCGGCTACCAGGGCGATACTCAAAAAAAGCAACCCCCACATGTTTGATGCCTCCCAACTGATAGTCTCAACGTCTCAAATATATACACTTCTATATTATAGCCGTTCTCATATCAAAGGAAAACAGTCGTCATCCTGTCTCCGTCGCAATATCAGCCAAAAAAATAAAATCCCCCTTTCTTATCAAACTCAACAGAAAGGGGGAATCAGGGTAACGTCCACCTGTTTTTCTCTGGCGTCATCTGCTTATCCAATGTTCTTTTGTTCCTCCTCCGGGATGAACCATGTACCCAGTGGTGTACGGTCAATGAAGACATTCAGGTTGTTTTCCTTGATGTACTTCTCAACCAGTTCCGCAACTTCCCTGGTTTCTGCATAGGCAGACAACCCTTTTTTCAGCTTCTCAACCTTGGCTCGTGCCATTGCTCTGCGATTGATGATCATCGTACATCCCTCCTCTGAAAAATTTGGATATGTCCTGTGTCACTTTATGATGTATGTCTGTCTCTATCTTTATTATAAAGGAAAGAACGGCTGTATGGATGGAATTTCAACAATTGTCACACAATTTTCATTTGAAGTATCCCGGGGGATTAAAGCGAAGTCTGAACTTATATTATAAAATGATTTTCAGTTATTTTCAACCTCAGCCGACACATAAAGGTAAACGTTTTGTTGGATAATCAACGTTTTAAGGTTAACCGTCACCCGCTTTTCATCAATGTCATATTTCTTGTTTTGAAAAAGGGTATGGATCCCCTGATGGAATTCCGTCATCCCCTCAATGGATAAACCAATCATCCATTCCACATCCCGCTTGATTTTTTTGGCAACTTCCAGTTCCAGGTCATTCATTTTATCATCCTGACCCACATTGACAATAATATTCTGGATGGTCTGCTGTTCATGACGGTGTTTCTGATTTGTTTCTTCCAGGTCGGCCACCTGTTTTTGCAGATCATCGTTCTGTTTCTGCAGCAAATTATTATTGTATTTCAATTCCTCGATCCGGGGACCGATATAAAAAAGCATGAAGCTGGCTCCGGCCAGCATGCCCAGAAGAAAGACAGCCATTAACTGCAACCTTTTTCTCATTGTTCCCCCTGGACCAGCCACAGGATCAGCTTCGTTCCCACATGGGCTCCGGCAAAGGCACTTAAAATATAAATAATTTGTTTGACGATGGGAGAAAAGGCGCCCTCCAGAACCCGCTCAATCTGCATGAACGAATCGAATGTGCCGCCGAGTGCACCGACCAGTCCCCAGATCTTCAGTTTGGGTGCCAGCAATTCAATTTCATACATGGGCGCCTGTCTGGTAAGCAGATATCCGACGCCGCCCAGAATCGATCCCCCGATGACAATGCCCATTGATACAAAAAAATAAACGATCATTCGTTCCATGACCATCATGTTTTCCGCCCCCCGCCTTAGACAACCTCATCATCATTGTATGGTGCAAAAAGTTCATTTATGATAAAGAGGAATATATGTTCTCGTTTTTAAAACTGAGGTATAATGGAAATGGAACCTTGTGAGGAACAAACGGGAAGGAAGATTACCCATGGGCAACGCATTTGTGCATCTGCATGTACATAGTGAATACAGTCTGCTGGACGGGGCGGCCAGAGTCGAACAACTGGCGCAAAAAGCGGCGGAACTGGGTATGGACGCACTGGCGCTGACCGATCACGGCGTGATGTACGGAGCGATCCCTTTTTACAAAGCCTGCCGCAAGCAGGGGATCAGACCGATCATCGGGGTGGAGGCCTATGTGGTGAACGGCAGTCTGTCCGACAAGCGCCCCCGGGGTGAGAATCGAATGTATCATCTCGTGCTGCTGGCGGAAAATCTGGAGGGTTACCGCAATTTGATGCGACTCACATCCGTTGCCCATCTGGAAGGGTTTTATTATAAGCCCCGTGTCAATAAAGAGATACTGAGCCGGTACAGTGAAGGGATCATCGCGCTCAGTTCCTGTATGAGCGGAGAAGTTTCGTCGCTCCTGCTTCAGAACAACTGGGAAGAGGCGGTGAACGCGGCGGAAGAATACCGCCGGATCTTCGGGGAGGACCGGTTTTATCTGGAACTTCAGGATCACGGACTGGAACAGCAGAAAATCATCAATCAGCGAATGGTCAAGTTGAGCCGTCAGACGGGAATTCCCCTGGTGGCGACCAATGATGTCCATTATGTCCACCGTGAAGACGCGAAGATACAGGACGTGGTACTGTGTATCGGAACCGGGAAGACACTGGATGATGAAGAACGTTTCCGCATGGATACGGATCAGCTGTATCTGCGATCAGCGGAAGAAATGAAACAGTTGTTTGCCTATGCCCCGGAAGCGCTGGAAAATACGGTCAGAATTGCGGAAAGGTGCCGGGTGGAGATCCCGCTTGGCGAACAGATTCTGCCCCGCTATCCGCTTCCCGAGGGCGTATCGGCAGAGGCGTTTCTACGCCAGAAGTGTAAAGAAGGGCTTGAGAAACGCTACCAATCGGTCACGCCGGAAATCCGGGAACGTCTCGATTATGAACTCAGCGTGATTGAGAAAATGGGCTTTTCCGACTATTTTCTGATCGTCTGGGATTTTATGAATTTCGCCCATAGGAACGGGATCATGACCGGCCCGGGACGGGGATCGGCTGCCGGAAGCCTGGTCGCCTATCTGCTGGAGATCACCAACATCGACCCCATTCGGTTCAATCTGCTGTTTGAACGCTTTCTCAATCCGGAAAGGGTGACCATGCCGGATATCGATATTGATTTCAGTTATGACCGGCGGGATGAGGTGATTGATTATGTCGTTGACAAATACGGCAAGACCCATGTAGCCCAGATTATTACCTTTGGAACAATGGCGGCCCGGGCGGCGGTACGTGATGTGGGTCGGGTATTGAATCTTCCCTATGCCCTGGTGGATAAAACCGCCAAGCTGATTCCGTCGGCGCCGGGGATGACCATCGACAGAGCCCTGCAGGAGAGTCCGGAGTTTAAACAGGTCTATGAAACCAACCGGGACGTTTCCGAATTGATCGAGACGGCCAGAAAGGTGGAGGGACTTCCCCGCCACGCCTCCACCCATGCAGCCGGCGTCGTCATTTCACGGGATCCGCTCACCCATCATGTTCCGCTGCAGGAAGGAAGCGACGCTCACGTCCTGACCCAGTATTCCATGGACATTCTGGAAGAAATCGGCCTGTTGAAAATGGATTTTCTGGGGCTGCGCAATCTGACGATCATGGAACATACATTAAAAAACATCAAGGATACTACGGGAGAAGAACTGGATCTCAACCGGATTCCGCTGGATGATGCGAAAACCTATGAATTACTGGGCCGGGGCGACACGACCGGCGTGTTCCAGCTGGAATCGACCGGCATGCGTCAGGTTCTTCGTGATTTAAAACCGGAACATATCGAAGATGTGATTGCGGTGCTGGCGCTTTACCGCCCGGGTCCGATGGAGATTATTCCTGAGTTTGTCGCTACCAAACATGGAGATAAACCGATTGAATACCTGCATCCGGACTTGGAACCCATTTTAAAAGATACGTATGGTTATATTGTGTATCAGGAACAGATCATGCAGATAGCCTCCAAAATGGCCGGGTTTACGCTGGGAGAAGCAGATATCCTGCGCCGTGCCGTGTCCAAAAAGAAAAAGGAGATTCTGCAGGAACAGCGGGAAAAATTTGTGGAAGGCTGTGTCCAGCAGGGATACGGAGAAAAACTGGGACATCAGCTGTATGATTTGATCGTCCGCTTTGCCGATTATGGGTTTAATCGCAGCCATTCTGCGGCCTATGCCATTATTGCGTATCAGATGGCCTATCTGAAGGCCAATTATCCGCTGTCTTTCATGGCGGCGTTGTTGACGATGGTGATGGGAAACCCGTCCAAAGTAGCCGAGTATGTGGAAGAGTGCAGAAAGATGGGCATCTCCGTACTCCCGCCCGACATCAATGAAAGTGAAACCTATTTTGCCGTAAAAAATGACGTGATCCGATTCGGGCTGGCCGCGGTCAAAAACGTGGGTATCAAGGCGATCCAGAGTATTGTTTCTGAACGCCGCAAAGGAAAATACAACAACTTGCTTGATTTCTGCACCCGTGTCGATACCCGTGCCTGCAACAAAAGAGTAATGGAATCCCTGATACAATGCGGCGCCATGGACAGCCTGCCCGGACACCGTGCCCAGTTGCTCTCGGTGCTGGATGAGGCGATGGACCGCACCTCTGCTTATAAAAAGGATGGGAATATAGACCAGATGAACCTGTTCGAAAGCAGTGGCGCCGGCGGGCAAGCGATACCAGATGATCTCGATTACCCGGAAATGCCCCCTTTTGAACATAAAGAAATTCTGGAATATGAACGGGAACTACTGGGGCTGTATGTGTCCGGCCATCCCCTGGACGAATATGACTATGTTTACCAGCATCCCGACATGAAAAAATTAAATCGGCTGACCGAACTTCCTGATGATCAGACAATCAGAACCGCCGGGATGATTTATGATATGAAGCCGATTACCACCCGGAAAGGGGATCCGATGGCGTTTGTGACGTTTGAAGATAAAACCGCTCAGGTAGAGGTTGTTGTGTTTCCACGAGTATTTGAAACCTTTCGCCACCTGCTTCATCGGGAAAAAATCATTATCCTTGAAGCTCGGGTTAATCATGATGAAAATGGGGTAAAATTGATTGCGGATCGCATCTGGGACATCGCCGCCGTCCCCAAAAAACGTTTTTTGCAGTCGGGTACAGGAGAACACCAGGAAATCTTTATCCGAATCAACGCCGAAGTTGAACAAAACAAGAAAAAATTGTCTCAGATTCGCCACATATTACTTAACAGTGACGGGGACTCAACAGTATATCTGTATTATGAATCAGACCGAAAAATCAAAAAGTTGCCGGAAGCGTACCGGATCAATGTGACCCCCCGATTAAAAATGCAAATCGAAGAAATACTGGGAAAAGGGTCGATCAAAATTAAAAATAAAGCGAAACATGTCTATTAAAAGGAGTGTAAAACGATTTTTAATTGTTTACACTCCTTTTTCTTCTGGTATAATGGTAAACATACCGTGGAAGTGGTCAGACCACTTCACATCCCGGTGCCTGATCCATCTCAGTGATAAGTTTGAAAGAAGTGCTGATAAAGGAGTGGTCTGAGTGTCTGATTTGCGAGAAGAATCCCTTAGATTACATAAAGAAAATCAGGGAAAATTAGAAGTAAGAACCAAAGTACCCGTAAAAAATGCAAAGGACCTGAGTCTCGCCTATTCGCCGGGTGTTGCTGAACCCTGCAAGGAAATCTACGATGATCAGAAGCTGGTCTATGACTACACCATGAAAGGTAATCTGGTTGCCGTTGTGTCCAACGGGACCGCTGTACTGGGACTGGGTGACATCGGTCCTTCTGCGGCCATGCCGGTTATGGAAGGAAAAGCGGTACTATTTAAATCTTTTGCCGGAGTGGATGCGTTTCCGATCTGCCTGGACACCAAAGATGTGGACAAAATGGTGGAAACGGTGAAACTTCTGGAGCCGACTTTTGGCGGCGTCAATCTGGAAGATATTGCAGCACCCCACTGTTTTGAGATTGAAGAACGGCTAAAGAAAGAGACCAACATTCCCGTTTTTCATGATGACCAGCATGGAACCGCCATCGTGACGGCGGCGGGTTTGATCAATGCCCTTAAAGTGGTGGACAAGAGAATGGAAGACATCCGGGTGGTGGCCAACGGTGCCGGAGCTGCCGGCATTGCCATAACCAAATTGCTTTTGCAGATGGGTGTCAGAGACATCATTATGTGTGATACGAAAGGTGCCATTTTTGAAGGACGCAATTACGGCATGAACCCGATTAAAGAAGAAGTGGCCCGGATTACCAATAAAACTTGCACGGAAGGCCAGCTTTCCGATGTGATTCGGGGAGCGGATGTGTTTATTGGAGTATCAGTGGCAGGAGCTGTGACAAAAGAGATGGTACGGTCGATGAACCGGGATCCGATTATTTTTGCCATGGCCAATCCGGTTCCGGAAATTATGCCGGATGAGGCACGGGAAGCAGGTGCCCGCGTCATCGGTACCGGACGATCCGATTTTCCCAACCAGGTGAATAACGTCCTCGCATTCCCGGGTATTTTCCGTGGCGCGCTCGATGTATCGGCGACTGCCATTAATGAAGAGATGAAAATGGCTGCCGTCGAGGCCATTGCTGAACTGGTTTCACCCGATGAGCTAAATCCGGATTATGTGATTCCCGCTCCTTTCGATCCGCGGGTTGCACCAGAGGTGGCAGCGGCTGTGGCACAGGCCGCAATGGATACGGGAGTCGCCCTGAAAAAAGTGGATCCCGATGCCATCAGACAAAAGACCCGACAACTGACAAGCATTGATTCATAAAATAGATTTGATTTTTTTCAATTAGAGAAGGTGGATGAAAAAATGCTGGAGACCACCCGCAAAAGAAAAGTATATCAGGCTATCTTAATGGAAATTAATCGAATTATGAAAGAAGATAACCTGCGGCCGGGGGATCGGCTTCCTTCGGAGAGGGAATTGAGCGAACGCCTGCAAGTCGGGCGTTCTTCCGTGCGTGAAGCCCTGCGTGCCCTGGAACTGCTGGGGTTGATTACCACCCGGCATGGAGGCGGCACTTATGTCCAGCATTACCGGCATAATAAACTCATTGATATTCTGGGTTATTACATTCTGCGTGATTACAAAACAAAGCGTGACCTGATTGAAATGCGTAAACTTCTGGAATTGGATGCGGTTCGTCTGGCATGCAAACGTGCTACAGACAAACATTTTGAAGAAATGGAAAGGATTCTGGAAGCATCGGAAGAAAAAATAAGGCAGGGGATCGTACCGACCGAGGAAGATTACAAATTTCACCGGATTATTGCACGGTCCAGCCGAAACTCCCTGCTTCACAGAATCTGGGCACCCATTGTTGAGTACAGCAAAACCATCCGGGAAGATTCGTTATCCAGGGAAGGAAGACCAGAACAGGCTGTTAAAGAGCATCGCGGTATTATGGAAGCGATTAAAAGGGGAGACGTAGCCGAATCTGAAAAAAGAATGGCACAGCATCTTGAGAACAGCAAGTTATAATGTTATGCGGACAACATGAGTAGAATGAACTAAAGGAGGTTCAAATCTTCTATGTGGACCGTCATTTATATTGCACCCAGTGCCAGGTCGGCTGAGAAAATCCAGGACCGACTAACAGCTGAAGGCTTTCTGGTCAAAATTCGCCAGGTTAGCTCATCATCCAATCAATACGAGATACTGGTTCCTGAAGGAGAATTGGGAGAGGTTCAGGAGATCCTCAGTTCCATTCTTCATTAAGGATAATCTGTGAGGTGTTCCTTTTGTTCAAAGAAATCTTTTACAGGCGTCGCAAGTATGCAACGATTCCTTCCGAGAAAGCCAAGAAGGAAGTGCCGGAAGGGTTAATGGTGAAATGCACGCAATGTGGTACTATTTCTTATACGAAGGAACTGGAGAAAAATCTGAAAATCTGTCCCGGCTGTGATTACCATTTTGCGATGACGGCCCGGGAACGTATAGAAGCCACACTGGACGATGGTCATTTTTTTGAATATGATGTTGAACTGGTGTCGCTCAATCCCCTGGATTTTCCGGATTATCAAGACAAACTTGAAAAAGACATGGAAAAGACAGGGCTGAATGAAGCGGTGGTTACCGGAGAAGGAACCATCGAAGGACATCCGGTTGTCATCGGTGTGATGGATTCCCGATTTCGTATGGGAAGTATGGGATCCGTGGTCGGTGAAAAAATTGCCAGAGCCATTGAAAAAGCGGAACAGAAAGGATACCCTTTTATCATGTTTTCGGCATCGGGCGGAGCGCGGATGCAGGAAGGCGCACTCAGCCTGATGCAGATGGCTAAAACGAGTGCGGTACTGGCCCGTTTTCACCGGAAGGGCGGACTGTTTATATCCATCATGACCAACCCGACGACCGGAGGGGTGTCAGCCAGCTTTGCGTCCCTCGGTGACATCAATCTGGCAGAACCGGGTGCGCTGATTGGATTTGCCGGCCGCCGGGTGATTGAACAAACCATTCGGCAGGAATTGCCCAAAGATTTTCAAACGGCTGAATTTCTACTCGAACACGGACAGCTGGACAAAGTGGTCAACCGCCGTGAGATGCGGAAGACACTTTCCAGACTGCTGGACCTTCACCTCGTTAGGGGGGATCATTGATGGCGGGAGAACTGCCTTTTGAAAAGCCACTGGTAGAACTGGAACAGAAGATTCAGGAACTGCAGTCATTTACCCGGGAAAAAGGGATCGATTTCTCGGATGAAATCAAAAAACTGGAAAATAAAATGGAAAAACTGGCGGAAGAGATCTATGGGAATCTGACAGCGTGGCAACGGGTTCAGATTGCCCGCCATCCGGAACGCCCGACTACGCTGGATTATATTGAAAACCTGTTTACCGATTTCATGGAGCTCCATGGGGATCGCCTGTTTGGGGATGATCGTGCTATAGTGGGAGGGATCGCCCGTTTTAAAGGAACGCCGGTTACTGTCATCGGGCACCAGAAAGGAAAAGACACCAAAGATAACATCGCCCGTAATTTCGGTATGCCCCATCCGGAAGGTTACCGGAAGGCTCTTCGCCTGATGCAGCAGGCCGACAAATTCGGACGTCCCATTATCACGTTTATCAACACCCCCGGTGCGTATCCGGGAAAAACGGCAGAGGAACGGGGACAGAGTGAAGCGATTGCCCGCAATTTAAGAGAAATGGCGTCATTTCGTGTTCCGATCATCTGCATCGTCACCGGAGAAGGGGGCAGCGGAGGTGCCCTTGCCATCGGTGTCGGAAACCGGGTATATGCCCTTGAATATTCCTATTACTCGGTTATCGCACCGGAGTCGGCTGCCGCCATCCTGTGGCGTGATTCCGCTCAGGCAGAACGAGCAGCGGAATCACTTAAAATCAATGCGCCTGAATTATATGAACGAGGCATTATTGATGCTGTGATCCCGGAACCGATGGGAGGCGCCCATCGAGACAGGGAAAAAGCCATGGCGGAAGTGGAGAAAGTCATCACATCTTCGCTGGAGGAGTTAAGCAAATTAAACGGGGACGAACTGGTCCAGGACCGTTATCAAAGGTTTAAAAATATCGGGGAATTCACCACACTTGTAGAGGCCTGAATCTCCCCGGCCATCGGTCATGTATGACTCGATGGTTTTTCATACATACTGACAGGATGGGGATGAACCGGCTTTCGCACATGTTGTGGCGAAAGCCTTGTTTTTCTGAGATAGAGGATTGTGACGACTGATAATAGATCTCTTTTAAATCAAAGGGAGTGAGAGCAATGAAAAAACTGGCTGTATTAACCAGTGGCGGCGATGCTCCGGGAATGAATGCGGCAATCCGTGCGGTTGTGCGCAGGGGGATTTACCGGGGTGCAAAAGTTTTCGGTGTTTATCACGGTTATGAAGGTTTGATGAACGGTGATTTAAAAGAAATGGATCTCGGATCAGTCGGAGATATTATTCACCGTGGCGGCACCATCTTATTCAGTGCACGCAGTGAAAGGTTCAAAACGGAAGAGGGTCAGAAACGGGCCATGGATCAGTTGCGAAGTCATGACATTGACGGCCTGGTCGTGATCGGGGGAGACGGGTCCTACCGGGGTGCGGAAAAACTGGCGCAAAAAGGGATCCCGGTAATCGGTGTCCCGGGTACAATCGACAATGATGTCCCCGGTACCGATTACAGCATTGGTTTTGATACAGCTGTAAATACTGTGATTGAAGCGGTGGACCGGATTCGGGACACGGCAACGTCCCATGAACGGACCTATGTGATTGAAGTAATGGGACGTGATGCCGGTGATATCGCCCTCTGGTCAGGACTTGCCGGAGGGGCAGAATCCATATTGATTCCGGAAAACCCTTCCGATCTGCAGGATACCGTTGAACGGATTCAGGCAGGGTATCGAAGAGGGAAAAAACATAGTATCATTATGGTAGCGGAAGGGGCAGGCAATGCCTTTGACGTTGGTGAGACCATTAAAAAGGAAACCGGAATGGAAACCAGGGTCACGGTTCTGGGACATATTCAGCGGGGAGGCTCTCCCACTGCCTTTGACCGGGCTCTGGCAAGTCGTCTGGGTGCCTTTGCCGTCGATCTGCTTTTTGAAGGGAAGACGTCCAGCATGGTGGGCCTGGTGAGCAATCAAGTCCGGGAAACGGATCTTGCCGAAGTCCTATCTCAACGACATAAGCTGGATCTTGATATTTACCAGTTGTCGAGAACTCTATCGATGTAAAGGAGTAGAAAAGAAATGCGGAAAACCAAAATTGTATGTACGATTGGACCGGCAAGTGAAAAGCTGGATGTTCTGACGAAATTGATGGAGCAGGGATTGAATGTCGCGCGCCTCAATTTTTCCCACGGCAATCATGAGGAACATCAGAAAAGAATTCAGTCCATCCGGAAAGCCAGTGAATTAACCGACAAAAATGTAGCGATCCTGCTAGACACGAAAGGTCCGGAAATCCGTACCGGCGTTCTGAAAGAGGAACCGGTTGACCTGGTGACCGACCAAAAAATCATTTTGACAACGGAGCCGATTGAAGGGGATGCTTCCCGTATATCTGTTACGTATGAAGGGCTCCCCCATGATGTTCAACAGGGTTCGACCATTCTGGTGGATGATGGCCTGATTGAGCTTGAAGTGGTGTCCGTGGAAGGGCATGAGGTCACCTGCCGGGTTGTGAACGGCGGGCAATTGAGCAGCCGCAAAGGGGTCAATTTGCCCGGTACCCGTGTCCAGCTTCCCGGCATCACGGAAAAAGATGCTGAAGATATCCTGTTCGGGATTGAGCAGGGCATCGATATGATCGCGGCATCTTTTGTCCGAAAAGCAGATGATATTCTGGAGATTCGGCAATTGCTGGAAAAACATAACGCCCCGGATGTGTTGGTCATTGCCAAAATTGAAAACCGGGAAGGGGTCAACAATGTTGACGAAATTCTGGAACTGGCCGACGGGTTAATGGTAGCACGGGGCGATCTCGGTGTTGAAATTCCGGCAGAGGAAGTCCCGATGATTCAAAAACAGTTGATACATAAATGTAATGTGCGGGGCAAAACGGTGATAACAGCGACGCAAATGCTGGATTCCATGCAGCGTAACCCGCGCCCGACCCGTGCTGAAGCGAGTGACGTTGCCAATGCTATACTGGACGGAACGGATGCGATTATGCTTTCTGGAGAAACGGCGATTGGAAAATATCCGGTGGAAGCGGTTGAGACCATGAACCGGATTGCGTTACACACGGAAAAGGTCCTCGATTATGATCGTATCGTCTCGGAAAAAAGGTGGACACGCCAGACCACCATTACAGATTCTATTAGCCAGGCGGTTGCTGTGACAGCGACAGACCTGGATGCAGCTGCGATTATCGCACCCACGGAAAGCGGATATACAGCACGGATGATCGCCAAGTACCGTCCCAGAGCGCCGATTGTTGCGGTTACACCTCACCCCGGAGTCCTGCGGAAATTGGCGCTGACATGGGGAGTGGAAGGGGTGCTGGGTACTGCTGGCGAGACCATGGATGAAATGATGGAATCGGCTGTCAGGGCTGCCATCAATGGTGGTTTGATTCATTATGGCGACCTGGTCGTAATTACAGGTGGCGTACCGGTCCGTGAGCCTGGCACAACAAACCTGATGAAAGTACATGTTGCCGGAGATATTGCTGCCAAGGGACAGGGAATCGGCAATCAACCGGTTACGGAAAAAGTGGTGGTGGGTCACTCGACATCCGAGTTGAAAGAGAAAATGAAACCGGGACGCATTCTGGTGACAACAGGGACTGACAGGGAACTGGTTCCGTTGATGGAGCAGGCTTCCGCGGTGATAACGGAAGAAGGGGGACTGACTTCGCATGCTGCCGTTGTGGGATTGAATCTTGGCATACCGGTCATTGTTGGTGTGAAAAATGCGACGACTATTTTTAAAGATGATATGGAAGTCACTGTCGACCCTGAACATGGACACATCTATACCGGACATGCAAAGGTTTTGTAAAGGAGAGAGATTCAATGGCGCATATATCTGAAACGACGGTCAAAGTTCGATATCAGGAAACGGATCAGATGGGGGTCGTCTATCATGCTAATTATCTGGTCTGGTTTGAGGTGGGACGGACTCATTTTATCCGTGAGCTGGGCATTCCGTATTCTGTTCTGGAACAGAAAAATATTTTACTTCCGGTGCTGGAAGCCAACTGTAAATATAAGATTCCGGCCCGTTATGAGGATGAACTGGTCGTGAGAACGCGGCTGGCTGAGCTTTCGCCGGCCCGTCTCCGTTTTGACTATGATATTTACCGTCCGGCCGATGATCGGGTTCTGAGTGAGGGATACACGCTGCACGCTTTTGTGAACCGGGAGATGAAGCCGTATAATATTAAAAAATACGCGCCTGATTTGTTTGAACGGCTTCAAAAAAGTGTTTCATCTGATGATAAGTAAGCGAATGAGGTTGGCGTTACCTTTTAAATGAGGTGAATCGGATATGTTTCGTATTCTGGTGTTAATTCTTATCCTGGTACCGGCGATAGAGATATGGGGGATAGTCGCCGTTGGAAGAGGTCTGGGATGGGAATTGACCATTTTGCTTATTATTGCAACCGGATTGGCCGGTGCCTGGCTGGCCAGAAAACAGGGGTTGCAGGTGTTTCAACTGGCCCAGTTGCAATTGAACCAGGGAAGGTTACCGGGTGAAGCGATTCTGGATGGCATCTGTATTTTTGCCGGGGGCCTGGTATTGCTGACCCCTGGTTTTTTCACGGATGCGATGGGATTTTTGTTGTTGATTCCCTATACGCGCGGGATTGTGAAGTTGTGGATTAAGCGGTGGTTAAGGAAGATGGTGGAGAGTGGGCGAATTATGTGATTGATGTTTGAAAAGTCTCGCCTGTTTCCTCGCTGCGCTCGGCCGGTCTTCGACTTGTTCAAACATCAATCACGGGGATGGAAAGGAAGACTGGATGTTTGGATGGGTTTGGGAGTTTTAAGAATTTTGGTTTCCGGTGGAAATCTTGATTTGTCAGGTTAGTGGGTAGGAACAAGGTGGTTAAGGAAGTGGTGTGTTTGAAAAGTCTCGCCTGTTTCCTCGCTTTGCTCGGCCGGTCTTCGACTTGTTCAAACATCAATCACGGGTATGGAAAGGAAGACTGGATGTTTGGATGGGTTTGGGAGTTTTAAGAATTTTGGTTTCCGGTGGAAATCTTGATTTGTCAGGTTAGTGGGTAGGAACAAGGTGGTTAAGGAAGTGGTGTGTTTGAAAAGTCTCGCCTGTTTCCTCGCTTTGCTCGGCCGGTCTTCGACTTGTTCAAACATCAATCACGAGGATGGAAAGGAAGGCTGGGGGTTTGGATGGGTTGGGGGGGTGAGGAATTTTGGTTTTCGGTGGAATTCCGGGTTTGTTAGGTTGGTGAATTGAGTTTTTTGATGAGGTCGGGGAGTTCGAGTAAATCATCGATGATGCCATCTGCCTCTTTTGGCGGATCCCATTGAAGGTCTTTTTTCCAAATACCTTTCAATCCCGCGTTTTGGGCTGCAACCACATCATTAACGGGATGGTCGCCTACGTAGACTGTTTCTTTTGCTTGAACCCCAAGTTGTTTTAATGCCCTCCTGAAGATCTCCGGATCAGGCTTTTTGATCCCTTCCCATTCAGATATCAATATAACAGAAAAGTACGTGTCAATTCCCAGTGTCTGAATGTTTTTAAACTGAAAATCTCCATGAGCATTGGTAATCAACCCTAAAAGAAGGTTGTTTTGCTTCAGTTGATCCAACAGGTCGATTAAGTTGGGGTAGGGCATACAGCTTTTATGAAATTCAGTCATATAGTCGTCCAACAAAGTCTCCCAGGCTAACTCCTTGATATTGAATTCACTACACAATTCCTTGTAAACCTTATCTTTCCAGATATATCCCCGACGGCCCAGTTCGATAAATCTTTGAACATAAATATCCTTAGGTATATGAGACAAATACGTGTGAAATCGGTCGTACTGACTCTCTACAAAATTTATAACAGAAGCATCTCGATCACATAACGTTAAGTCAAAGTCAAATAAAACTGCTTTAACCAAAAAATCTCTCCTTTGTTTGACCCGAAACCAACTTCCTGTTACAAACATACCCGCAGGTATGTTTGTAACATAACATTAGATCAGTCCGGCTTGTATAATCTAATCCATCCGTCGCCACAGCACCGCAGCACGAATCATCACAAGAACAACTCCCACTACCATGAAAGCAATCAACGTATTCCGCAGAATCAGCATTTTATTTCGTTCCACTTTGTGAAAAAAAGGCTCCGGGATCGGTTCCTGCCTCGGTTGTACCCGATAAAGGTGCTCAACTGTATTCCCGCCCAACACCGGTTGCCATCCGCGTTCCCCCGGTTCCAGCCAGATTTCAAACTGGTCACCGGGCATGATGTCCACGGTGGCCGAACCTGCTCGCGCCACCCATTTGGGAATATAGACGTAGGTCACAGATAGTGACTCACCAACCTCCAGATTCAGATCCGCCGGTTTTTTAAAAATCTTCTCCACTTTAATCGCCATCGTCCTCAATTGGGACGGATCATCCCGTTCATCACTGAGTACTTCTAGCAAACGATCTGCCTCCACCTCGCCGATTACATGAAGCGGGGCCTGTTTTTTTCGTTCCTTTACCTCCTCCGGAGGAGGACTTGCTTTTGTGACAAAAACCAAACTAAATAGAAGGCATATGGACAAAAAGGACGTCACATAGAATTTGAGGTTGCTCAATTTCCTCTCTCCCAACCCGCCGGAGGTTTTACGTAACCGGTTCTTTTCCCTTGATGTATTTCCAGAGATCCCGGAATACGCCGGACCGATTCAGGGCATTAAAGACCACGATGGTTACCGGTCCGATGATCAGACCCAGAAAACCGAACAATTGCAGTCCCACAAACAGTGCAATCAATGTCACCAGCGGATCAAGCCCCACATTAGTTGCCAGAATCTTCGGCTCCATCAACTGGCGCTGTATCACGACAACCGCATATAAAATCGATAACCCGATTACCAGCGGATAATTACCGCTGAAAAACAGGTAAATAATCCACGGGACAAAGACAGCGCCGGTTCCCAGATACGGCAAAAGATCCACCAGGCCCGTGATCAATCCGATCGTAATCGCATAGTCCACCCTGAGGATTAACAACCCGATCATCACAATCACAGCAGTGATGGAAATCAGGGTCAACTGAGCCTTTATAAAGCCGAACAGGGCATCCTTCAAGTCGTCGAGAACCTGCCGGGTATGCCCCTGAAATGAGATCGGGATCAGGTTCTTCGTTTTTTCCCTCAAACGATAGTAATCTTTACTGATAAAAAAGGATGCCAGAACGGAAATCACCATCACCGTCGCCAGGTTAGGCAGGGAAGAAAGCACATTTTTAATTCCGGTCAACAGATTGGTGATTAGAGTCGAACCGGCATTAGCAATCTTATCGAACCCGTTTTCAATATTCTCATCAATTTTTTGCTGGTAGTTTTCGCCCACTTTTTCGAACCAGGTGTTGACCTGATCATAAAAATTGATGATGATGTCCCGGGTTAAAAATTCCTGGATAAAATCCGTCAGCATGTCTATGTATGCAGGGATATCCTGAATCAGATGACTGATCTCGATGACCACCTCGGCGATCAGAATCGACACGATGGTGATCAGAATCGAGATGAACAGGGTTAACACGATCAGCACCGACAGCCAGCGGGGCAACCTGGCCTTCATTTCAAGAAATGTGACAGGCCGGTTAATCAAATAGGCAATCACAAGCCCGATCAAAAATGGGTACAGGAGCGGCAGGGTAAAGTATAAAATAAAAAAGACAGCCAATACTATCAGCAGTACATAAAAAAGTCGGGCAATCTGCATCAGCCTATGTAACAGAAGCGTTTGATTCAACGGTTTCCCTCCTTTCAGAACAGTTTTCACCTATTATACTATTTTTTGCAAACCGGTGGAAATCCATTCTATTAACCTCAAATTATCATGGTGTTCATTTGTTCAGTATGATAAAATGAAGGCGTTGTGTAAATAAACTGAATAATTTTAAGAGAATCTTATATAAACATTCACAAATTCTTCATAATAATTTATAATAATTTACGGTTCGCCTGTGTGACGTTAATCATTTTAAGTTCCCATTTTTTTCAATATAACAGAGAAAGAGAGAAAAAAGGAGAGATTCACATGACTACAAAGCAAGGTTTGGAGGGTATCGTTGCTGCACAGTCATCCATCAGCTCCATTATTGATGGCGTTCTTACATATCGCGGCATCAACATTGATGATCTGGCAGAGAACGCTACCTTCGAAGAAGTGGTTCACTTGTTGTGGTACGGCAACCTTCCGACCCGGAAGCAACTCGATGATCTGAGAAATCAGCTCGCGGTGAATGCCCAGATTCCCGATGAATTGCTCGCCCAGCTCAAAGCTTACCCCAAAAACGTTCATCCCATGGCCGTTCTCCGCACAGCCGTTTCTACTTTAAGCCTTTATGATGACGAAGCCCAGGATATGTCTCGAGAAGCTAATCTTCGTAAATCAATCCGAATTCAGGCTAAAATCCCGACAATCGTGGCTGCCTATGCTCGTATTCGTCAGGGGAAAGAACCGGTTGCACCTGACAGCAGCCTGACTTTTGCACAGAACTTTCTTTATATGCTTACCGGTGAAAAACCGGACGAAATTGCGGTTGAAGCATTTGATAAAGCACTGATTCTTCATGCTGATCACGAATTTAATGCCTCTACTTTTGCATCCCGTGTCACCGTTGCGACCCTGTCCGACATCTATTCCGGAATCGTGTCTGCAATCGGTACACTGAAGGGACCGCTTCATGGTGGAGCCAATGAAGCCGTTATGAAAATGCTTGAAGAAATTGGTGATTTATCAAATGTTGAATCCTATATCCAGAAGAAGCTTGACAACAAGGAAAAGATCATGGGATTCGGACATCGTGTTTATCGTGACGGGGATCCCCGCGCCAAACATCTGAAACAGATGTCAGAGCGCCTGACCAAACTGACCGGGCAACCCCAGCTGTATGACATGTCCGTGAAAATTGAAGAGATCGTAACGTCTCAAAAAGGGCTGAAGCCCAATGTCGATTTTTATTCAGCTTCAGTTTACAATTCGCTGGGTATCGAACGTGATCTGTTCACACCGATCTTTGCCATCAGCCGGACTTCCGGGTGGACAGCCCATATTCTGGAACAGTATGAAAACAACCGCCTGATTCGTCCGAGAGCGGAATATATCGGGCCGAAGAATCAGAAATATGTTCCGATCGACCAGCGTTCTTAATGTTCTTTAAATATGTTGCTTGAGGAACCAATTCCGGAAGCTGGTTGACTCAACCCGGGATTGGATTTTGGATAGGAGGGGTTATCGTGTTTAAACGTTATGAAATGCCAAAAGAAGGGGAAAAAATCACAGTACAAAACGGAAATCTGAATGTGCCGAATAATCCCATTGTTCCTTTTATCGAAGGAGACGGAACTGGTCCGGACATCTGGGCGGCGTCGAAACGCGTCCTGGATGCTGCAGTAGAGAAAGCTTACAACGGCACCAAAAAAATCGCCTGGTATGAAGTGTATGCCGGTGAGAAATCCAAAAACAAATTTGATGAATGGCTTCCGGAAGATACACTGACTGCCATTCGTGAATACAAGATCGCCATCAAAGGTCCGCTCACCACTCCGGTCGGCGGTGGAATCCGGTCGATTAACGTAGCGCTGAGACAGGAACTGGACTTGTATGCCTGTGTCCGCCCGGTTCGCTGGTTTAAAGGCGTACCGTCCCCGGTTAAAAAACCGGAACTGACCGATATGGTTATTTTCCGTGAAAATACCGAAGATATTTATGCGGGTATTGAATGGGCCGAAGGTTCTGATGAAGTGAAAAAAGTGATTCAGTTCCTGCAGGAAGAAATGGGCGTACAGAAGATTCGTTTCCCGGAAACATCCGGTATCGGCGTGAAACCGGTGTCCCGTGAGGGAACGAGCCGCCTTGTACGTTCTGCCATTCAGTATGCCCTGGACAACAACCGCAAGAATGTGACGCTTGTTCACAAGGGTAACATCATGAAATTTACGGAAGGTGCATTCAAGAACTGGGGTTACGAAGTGGCCGAGAAAGAATTCGGCGACAAAGTATTCACCTGGGCTCAATATGACAAGATTGCAGAAGAACAGGGACGTGAAGCTGCCGCAAAAGCACAGGAAGAAGCAGAAGCGGCCGGCAAGCTGATTGTCAAAGATGTCATTGCCGATGCCTTCCTGCAACAGATCCTGACACGTCCGGCAGAATATGACGTCGTTGCGACGCTGAACCTCAACGGAGACTACATCTCCGATGCGCTGGCTGCTCAGGTTGGTGGAATCGGTATCGCACCGGGTGCCAACATCAACTATGATACCGGTCATGCGGTATTTGAAGCGACTCATGGAACCGCTCCGAAATATGCGGGACTTGACAAAGTGAATCCTTCTTCTGTCATTCTGTCCGGAGAAATGATGCTTCGCCACCTGGGATGGACAGAAGCAGCGGACCTGATCGTCAAAGCCATGGAAAAAACCATTGAAAGCAAAACGGTCACCTATGACTTTGCCCGTCAGATGGAAGGCGCTAACGAAGTGAAATGTTCAGAATTTGGTAATGCCTTGATTGAGAATATGTAAATCAGAAATAAGGGGTGAATGCAGTATGGCGTTTGTTCGTAAAAAAATATCGGTAATCGGTGCCGGGTTTACAGGAGCAACCACGGCGTTGATGCTCGCTCAGAAGGAACTGGGTGATGTCGTCCTCGTCGACATTCCCAACATGGAAAACCCGACGAAAGGTAAAGCGCTGGATATGTTGGAAGCGACACCGGTTATGGGGGTCGATTCCAACATTATCGGAACGGCAGATTATAAGGATACGGTGGATTCCGATCTGGTTATTATCACAGCCGGTGTGGCGCGTAAACCCGGCATGAGCCGTGATGATCTGGTGGCAACCAATGCCAACATCATGAAATCCGTATCAGAACAGGTAGCCAAATATTCACCCAATGCATATATCATCGTTCTGTCCAATCCGGTTGACGCCATGACCTATACCGTTTATAAAACGACCGGATTCCCGAAAAACCGGGTCATCGGTCAGTCCGGTGTCCTGGATACGGCACGTTATCGTACGTTTATCGCACAGGCTCTGAATGTTTCCGTTGAAGATGTAACCGGATTTGTCCTTGGCGGACATGGAGACTTTATGGTTCCGCTCGTTCGTTACACCTATGCCGGTGGTATTCCGGTTGAAAAACTGCTGGATAAAGAAACCATTGATCAGATTGTCCAGCGTACCCGTACAGGTGGTGGAGAAATCGTCAACCTGCTGGGTAACGGAAGTGCTTACTATGCACCGGCGGCATCTCTGACACAAATGGCGGAAGCCATTCTCAAGGACAAAAAACGTATTCTTCCGTCCATCGCTTTACTGGAAGGCGAATACGGTTATCAAAACCTGTTTATCGGGGTTCCGACAGTTCTGGGCGGTGACGGAATCGAGAAGATTATCGAACTGGAGCTAACGGAAGAAGAGAAAGCAGGTCTGGATAAGTCCGCCGAATCAGTTAAGAAAGTGATGGAACAACTGGATCTGTAAAATGGCTTTGAAAAAATCCGGGTTGAGAAACCTGGATTTTTTCTTTTTTTTACTCAAAATATGTTATGATGAACCCAAAAGTTGGTGAATGAACATCATCAACCCATTCGTATGGAAGGTTAAGGGAAAGAGGCGATCATCATGCGTAAAATTCTTGTGGTAGAAGATGAAAATTCCATTGTCACATTGCTTCAGTTTAACCTGGAACAGGCTGGATTTACGGTTGTAACGGCACTGGATGGTAAAACCGGGCTGTATCTGGCTCGAAAGGAAAAACCGGATTTGATCATCCTGGATCTGATGTTGCCTGAGATGGACGGGATGGAAATCCTTAAAACGCTGCGACAGGAGCAAAATCAGACACCGATTCTCATGCTGACTGCCAAGGATGAAGAACTGGACAAAATTCTGGGGCTGGAAATGGGAGCAGATGATTACATGACCAAACCGTTCAGTCCGAGGGAAGTTGTGGCAAGGGTTAAAGCCATTTTGCGTCGTTCGGGACAGGCTCTAAATAGATCTGCACATGTTTCGGAATCAGAAGAGCAGGACAAAGAGAATGAACTGGTGGTCGGTGAATTGCGTGTTTTACCTGATCAATATGAAGCCTATATTCGTGATCAAAAACTGGAATTGACACCTAAAGAATTTGAGTTACTACTATATCTGATTCATAACAAAGGACGGGTCCTGTCACGGGACCAGTTGCTGAATGCCGTCTGGAACTATGATTATATCGGGGACACACGCATTGTGGATGTTCATATCAGTCATCTGCGTGAAAAAATAGAAGAAAACACCAGACAGCCCCGTTATATAAAAACCATCAGGGGACTCGGATATAAATTAGAGGAAAAGGATCATTAAACAATCACGGGAAATACAGGTGATACCAATATGGTCAAAAGGATGGTCGGTTTAATTGGCATAGTAACCTTTTTATCACTCATTCAACTGCTGTTTCTACAGGAGCAGAATTTCTTTACATTATTTTTGATTAACCTGGTTTTATTTGGATCTTTACTTGTTTTATTGTGGCGTTTTTACGAAAGGAAAAAAAAGAAGGAGATCCAATCCCTTGCTCAACATCTGCAAAAAGTATCCACCATTGAAGAATGGGAGAAGTATTACGCGGAGTATGACCAGGATTTTGTCCCGCTGCAGCGCGTGATCAATCAATTTGTTCCTCACCTGCTTGAACGGGTGAAAATGGAGTCAATGACCAATCAACGATTGAGAAATATTCTGGATCATGTGCAGAATGTGATTATTCTTATTGATAACCAGGGAACCATTGAATATGTCAATCGCAATGCAGAACAACTTTTTCACGTCAACCGGTTTGAGGTAATGGGCAAAAGCCACTGGCGGATTGGCAGGGAGTCAGGTTTAAGCAAAAATATCGATTATGTACTTCAGACAGGCAAGGAAATTAAAGAAGACATTCAAATAGGAACCCGCATGATGGAAGTTGACATCATTCCATATATTGGCAGAGTGCAGGGAAAAGGACTGGTCATCGTCCTTTATGATGTGACGGAAAGAGGGAGATTGGAACGGTTAAGGAAGGAATTTGTGGCCAATGTGTCCCACGAATTAAAAACACCACTCACATCGATACGGGGATTTGCCGAGACCCTGCTGTCAGGGGCCTTAAAGGATGAAAAAACAGCGAAGGAGTTCCTCTCCATTATTCTGGAAGAAACCGAGCGCCTGCAAAAACTGGTCCATGATTTGCTGGAACTGGCCAAAATTGAACATCAGCAAGATCTAAAACTTAATTTTGAAGAAGTGGATGTCCAACATATCATCCGGGATGCCATCAAGAAAATGTCGATCAAGGCACGTGAAAAACAGATTGCGTTAAATGAAGAAATGGCCGAAGAAAACCTGAGAATTATGGCTGACAAGGAAAAAATGATGCAGGTGTTGATCAATCTGCTTTCCAACGCCATTAAATATACGGAAGAGGGAGGAGCTGTGACTGTCAAGATCGACAGTGAAGGCGGATATGTCAATATCCATGTGCGGGATAATGGGATCGGGATTCCCAATGAACATCTTGATCGGATTTTTGAACGTTTTTACAGAGTGGACAGTTCACGTCAAAAGACATCCGGTGGTCGCGGACTGGGGTTATCCATTGTGAAACATATTGTTGAGCAACATAACGGCAATATTATCGTCAAGAGTGTCCCCGGTGTGGGAACTGAATTTATCTTACAATTCCGACAAGTTTCTTAACATTCTCTTAACAATTCGCATAAATCAACTTAACAATCCCCCATTATAATAAAGCTGTGAGATAAAAAAGCAAAAGGATGGGGGATTGAAATCGTGAAATTGAAAAAGTTGGGACTGGCTTTGATTGCAGTAGTATTAACATTTTCTATGGCTGCCTGTGGAAGTTCCCAGGGGGACCAGGTGTTGCCGGGACAAATGAATAATGAAGGCGGCAACGGAGCCAAAGCGTTTAACGCATCTGGATCATCTTTTATTTATCCTCTGTTTTCCAAAATGTTCGATGAGTACAACAAATTGAATCCGGATGTCACGATTAACTATCAGTCTACCGGAAGCGGCACCGGGATCAAACAATTGATTGAAGGTATCGTAGACTTTGCAGCAAGTGATGCACCGATGAACGATGAAGATATGGCTGCAGCCGGTTCTGAAGTTCTTCATCTTCCCATGACACTGGGAGCAGTCGCTGTTGCCTATAATCTTGAAGGCATTGAAAGTGGTCAACTCAATCTAACAGGAGATCTGGTCGCTGACATTTTTGCCGGCAAAATTACCAAATGGAATGACCCCGCTATTCAGGAAGTGAACCCGGATCTTGACCTGCCTGATGAAAGCATTGCGGCAGTTCATCGTTCGGATGGAAGTGGGACAACATATATCTTTACCGATTACTTAAGCACCGTTAATGAAGAATGGAAACAAAACATCGGAACCGGAAAAGCGGTGGACTGGCCGGGAGGAATCGGCGCCAAAGGAAATGAAGGTGTCGCCGGTCAAATTACCAATACACCGGGATCCATTGGATATATTGGATTGGAATATGCCGTTCAAAACGACATTCCAGTGGCTAACATCCAGAATAAAGAAGGCGAGTTTATTACACCGTCTCTTGAAAGTGTAAGTCAAGCTGCGGCAGGAGCTGTTGAAATTGTTCCCGAAGACCTTCGCTTCTCGATGGTTGACATGCCGGGAGAAGGTTCTTACCCGATCGCCGGAGCTACCTGGGCGCTCGTATATAAAGAACAGCAAGACATGGAAAAAGCAAAAGAACTGGTTAAACTGTTAGAATGGGCGAACACAGAAGGACAGCAATACGCTGAAGCGTTACTGTATGCTCCGCTTCCCGCCGAATTACAGGAATTAAACAAAAAACAACTTGCAAAAATCACGGTTGACGGGCAAAAGGTATTGGAATAAACTTAATTTGACATAATTCTCGTAAACGGGACATGAAACCCTACCCAATAGGGTTTCTTGTCTTGTTTTCTGAAGAAAAAGGAGTGGATGGAGTGAACATTCGGTTCGGGGATCGGTTGTTTAAAATCGTTGCCTATATTTTTGGTGCACTCATTTTTATTTTATTTCTTCTTATGATTGCAAAATTGTACCAGGGTTCCAGTGCAACGATCAATCAGTACGGGCTTTCCTTTATTTTTAATTCGGAATGGAGTCCTTATAATGATGAATTTGGAGCCTGGCCATTTATCATCGGGACTGTTATTTCATCGTTACTGGCTTTGCTGATCGCGGCACCCGTCAGTATTGGTATCGCCATCTATCTGGTGGAAATAGCTCCAAGATGGATTCGAACCCCTGTCAGTTTCCTGGTTGAATTGCTGGCAGCCATTCCTTCCATCGTGTATGGATTATGGGGAATCTTCGTTCTGGCGCCTTTTGTTCGAAACCATATCGCCCCTATATTTACAGAAACACTGGGAACCAAAATTCCTCTTTTTGCCGGACCTTCCTATGGAGTCGGATTGTTAACCGCCGGCATTGTATTGGCCATTATGATTACCCCGACAATCGCATCAATCTCAAGAGAAGTGATCAGTACCGTACCCAATTCTCAGAGGGAAGCGGCCTATGCCCTCGGAGCAACAAAATGGGAAATGATCAGTACGTCCGTTTTGACTTATGCACGTTCCGGGATTCTCGGTGCGATGATTATCGGACTTGGACGAGCCATTGGAGAAACGATGGCGGTCACCATGGTCATTGGGAACTCACCGGAAATTCCGAAATCTATTTTTGATCCTGCGTATACCATGGCAAGTGTTATTGCCAATGAATTTACCGAAGCAACATCCAATCTGTATGTTTCGGCCTTGATTGAAATCGGTTTGTTACTATTCTTTGTCACGATTTTTGTCAACGTTATTGCACGATTACTTGTCTGGTCCGTTTCTCGTGGTACGCAGGAGGTGAAATAACATGACGTCTCAATCCTTATCAGCAAGAAAAGTCAAAAATGTCACCATGATCGGCCTGACTGTCATCGGAACGATTCTGGCACTTATTCCGCTATTCAGTATATTTGCTTATGTGATTGCAAGAGGAATGCCTGCGATTAACATCGATTTTTTCACGGAACTTCCGAAGCCTCTGGGAGAAGAAGGGGGCGGGATGGTCAATGCCATCGTCGGTACCCTGATCGTTGTCGGCATTTCAGGTTTAATCGGAATTCCTGTTGGTATCATGTCCGGTATCTTTTTATCCGAATATGGACGTAATCGTTTTGGACGGTTTATCAGTTTTTTGACGGATGTTTTACTCGGCGTTCCCTCAATCGTTGTCGGTATCTTTGTCTATGTCCTGCTGGTATTGGCGATGGGTGGGTTTTCCGCCTATGCCGGAGGGATTGCACTCAGTATCCTGATGATTCCTGCTGTAACGCGAACCACAGAAGAAATGTTGAAATTGATTCCGAGCCACATTCGGGAGGCGGGGCTGGCACTGGGATTACCGAAATGGCGGGTCATCCTGTTTATCGTGTTACCTTCGGCGACCAGAGGGATTGTCACGGGTGTTATGCTGGCGATTGCCAGGGTCATGGGTGAAACAGCACCCCTGCTATTCACGGCTTTCGGAAACCGCTACTGGCACTCCAGTCTGAGTGATCCTATTGCGACGTTGCCGGTACAGATTTTCACCTATGCGATTTCTCCGTATAAAGAGTGGCAGGCTCAGGCATGGGCAGGAGCGTTAACGTTGATTGTCATTGTGCTGATCTTTAATATTTTGGCCAGAGTGATCACTTATAGAAAAAATCATTGACTCTACTTTTCGAGGTGAAAAAAATGGGAATTGAAGTGAATAATCTCAATGCCTGGTACGGTGACCTGCACGCTATAAAAGATATTAATCTTAATATTCCCAAAAACCAGGTAACCGCGCTGATCGGTCCGTCGGGTTGCGGAAAGTCTACTTTTTTACGTTGTTTAAACCGAATGCATGAAGTGATTGAAGGGGCCAGAGTAAAAGGAGAAATTCTGGTTGATGGCGAAGATATCTATGGGTCCAACGTTGATCCCGTTACCATTCGTTATCGTATCGGGATGGTTTTCCAGAAACCCAATCCCTTTCCGACCATGTCTATTTTTGATAATGTAGCAGCCGGATTGAAACTGAATGGTATGAGAAACAAGAAAAAAATCAGGGAGATCGTCGAACAAAGCCTCGAAGCGGCCGGCCTGTGGGATGAGGTGTCTGACCGTCTGGACAAGAATGCCATGGGGCTATCTGGTGGTCAGCAACAGCGCCTGTGTATTGCAAGAACACTGGCGGTCAATCCTGAGATTGTGCTGATGGACGAGCCGACTTCGGCATTAGACCCGATTTCAACACATAAAATTGAGGAACTGGTTCATAGATTAAAAGAGAACTATACGATTGTTATTGTCACCCATAACATGCAGCAGGCAGCACGTGTTTCCGACAATACGGCCTTTTTCTTGAATGGTGAAGTGATTGAGTATAACACGACCAAGCACATTTTCTCAAATCCGAGCGATCAGCGTACTGAAGATTATATTACCGGTCGTTTTGGATAATCGAAGAAAAATCACCAATTATGAATGGAGGGGATTTATCTGAACAGGGCACCGTTTGACCAAGAATTGAAGGTGTTGAAGGAAAGGCTTCTTGAAATGGGAGGCCTCGTTGAGAAGGCTTTGAATGACTCGATTACGTCACTGAAGGAACTCGATCAGGAATTAGCCAACCGTGTTGTGGAAGAGGATCAACATATTAACGACTTTGAATATGAGATTGAAGCAGCAGCTGTCCATCTCATCGCCACACAGCAGCCGGTAGCCAAAGATCTGCGGAAAATAATCTCTTTTATCAAGATTGCCGGAGATCTGGAACGGATGGGGGATTTTGCGGTTAACATCGCCAAGGTAACCCGTCGTCTGGAAGGTGAAAAGCTGATTAAACCCCTGGTTGACATTCCGCAAATGGCAGAAACAGCGGCCAAAATGGTGAACACCGGCCTCAACGCCTACATTGATGAGAATGTGGAACTGGCTTATACCCTGGACGATATGGACGATCAGGTGGATGCTTTTTATAAGCGAATTCTTAATGAATTATTCGAGATTATGGCCAAAAATCCGGATACCATCAATCAGGCCATTCAACTGGCGTTTGTCGGACGATATATTGAACGGATCGGAGATCATGCCACCAATATCGGTGAAAGTGTCATTTATCTGGTTGAAGGTAAGAAGCCGGATCTGAATACGTAGTAAACAGCAGAAAACAGAACTGTCCCCGGGATCTTGCACGTGATCCAGGGGGCTTTTTTATGTTTAACAAAAAGTTAATATTTGATTAACATGACCTATGTTGTGTCAGCGTGAGTTTTGTGTCTGTGAACGGGTGGAACTCCAGCCTGCCGTATCGCAACATTTAAGAAAATTGCGTTCACATTGTGGAGGGATGAGGATGGGGAATAAACCGATCATGTACCGGTAATTCATGTCGCAGTTAGATGGCGAAAGGCTGGGCGCGCCACCTGGCGGGGGATTGCCTGAAAACATTCAGCGGAGGTACTGAAGCACACGGTGTTAATCCTCGGGCTGTTCAGGTGATGAAGGGGATTGGAAACGATATTTCTGAGCAACGCTCTGATGTGATTCATTTGAACCTACTGGAAAAAGAGGATGTTGGAATCACGCTCTGCAGCGTTAACCTATGAAAAATGTCCGACGACACCTCCTCATGTTAAGCGGGAACACAGGGGAATGGAAGACTCTGCGGACTGAAGGGACAGAGGAAGAGGTAATGCTGGTGTTCAGGAGAGTGCGTGATGAGATTGGGAACGAGTGAGGGCTTTTGTGGAAAATAAGTGTCGCTAAGCCATCGATCATGTCTGTATTAATAAAGGATTGGCCTGCTGGCCAATCCTTTAATTCTTCACTGCCGTCAAGACGATCACGAGGATGGTTGAGTACGATCTCAGGATCCTGTCACACCATCACGGTTATGGTGAACAGGTTAAAGAATTTAAACCACTCTGGATGATCGGGCGGCCAACAGAAACATAGGCGAGATCAATCTCTTCCGCCCATTTTCTCATCTGATCGGGTGAGAAAAGGTTTCGTCCATCCACGATCAGGGGGTTATTCATTCTCGCTACCAGGTCCGGGATGTCCAGCCGTTTAAATTCTTCCCAGTCCGTTAGAATGATGGCCGCATCACTGTCAGTTACACAGGATATAACATCTGGCTGCAGGCTGACTTCCGGGATAGGATAGTCCCGAATCAGAGGATCGTAGGCCTTAACATGAGCCCCCTTTTCCATAAGCCTCTTGCTGATTTCGAGGGAAGGCGCTTCCCGAATGTCATCAGTTAGGGCCTTATAGGTGAGTCCAAGTAACGCGATTTGTTTTCCCTCAAAATGTTGCATTTGTTCCTCCAGTTTATGAAACAGGTAACGGGGCTGGGTTTCATTAATATCGACCGTCGCCTCAATTAACGGAAGCTCGCTTTCAACACTTCTGGCAAGGGAAATCAAAGCCTTTGTATCTTTAGGAAAACAGGAGCCTCCATAACCGATTCCCGCCTTCAGAAAGGAAGGCCCGATTCTGCGATCGCCTCCGATACCCCGGGCAACCTGCTCAATATCAGCACCGAGTTGATCACTCAATCGGGCCAACATATTGATATAAGAAATCTTCATGGCTAAAAAACCGTTGGCTGCATATTTGATCAATTCGGCGCTTTTTCGGTTACAGAACTGGATGGGAGAGGGGAATTCTTCATACAGCTCGTTCATGATCCGACGGGATTCATCTTGTTCATAGCCGATGACGATTCGATCCGGATGAAGAAAATCATGTACTGCATTACCCTGGCGGAGAAATTCAGGGTTGTGCACCACATCAATGATTTTGTCTTTAAGTCCATATTCATCGAGGTATGTTTTAATTGCATCACTTGTTCCGACGGGGACCGTGCTTTTGACAACGATTAATTTATGGTGGTCCGTATATTCGGCAATGGCCTCCACAACTGACCAGACATAAGATAAATTTGCCGTACCATCGGGAAGGGACGGCGTTCCCACAGCGATTAACAGAATGTCACTGTTTTGAATAGTATGAGCCATATCTGTGGTAAAACTGATTTTTCCCCTGTCTATGACATCTTCCAGAAGTTCTTGAAGTCCCTGTTCCCAGATCGGTAAACCACCGGTTTTGAGCGTGGCGATTTTTTCCGCAGAAACATCGGCACAGATCACCTGATGGTTCATATGGGCAAAACAAACACCGCTGACAAGCCCGACATAACCGCAGCCAAACACCCCGATTCTCATTCCATCGCCTCCAGTGAACCATCGTTTTTATATTCCTTCAGTATCTGTTCCAGAATGGTTTCCAGTTCTGATGAATAAAGAGGATTTTTCATGGCAAAAGCGAGGTTGACCTGTAAAAAGCCCAGTGGTGTCCCAACATCAAAACGGGCACCCTTTGTCCCGATGGCCTTCATTGATTTTACCCGGTTAAGCTGTTTTAAAGCATCAGTCAGTTGAATTTCATCCCCTATTCCGGGACGGGTCTCTCTAAGATACTGGAAAACGTCAGGCTCCAGTATATATCTTCCCATGATCGCTATACGGGAATGGGTCTCGAAGGGAGCGGGCTTTTCAATCAGATCTTCTACCTGAAGCAGTTCGCCGGGCTTAATGACGTCTTCTGATGTTAAAACAATCCCGTATCGATCCACATCTTGCTCAGATACGGTCATAGTGCCGATGATGGATGTATGATGCTTTTCGTAGGCCCTGATTAACTGGAGAATACAGGGGTCTTCTCCATCCTGCGTCTCCACGATGTCATCACCGAGCATCAGGGCGAAAGGTTCATCCCCAATAAATGATCTTGCCTGCATGACGGCATCACCTAGTCCTCGGGGTTCTTTTTGCCGAATGTAGTGAATGTTGGCCAGATTAGAGATCTGTTCAATCTGCTCAAGAAGTCCTGCTTTGTTCCTTTTTTTCAAAATCTCTTCCAGTTCATAAGATTTGTCAAAGTGATCCTCAATCGCCCTTTTATTTTTACCTGTGATGATCAGGATATCTTCAATTCCAGATGCCACTGCTTCTTCTACGATAAACTGGATCACTGGTTTATCGACGATCGGCATCATTTCTTTCGGCATGGATTTTGTAGCGGGCAGAAAACGGGTTCCCAGTCCCGCCGCGGGTATAATTGCTTTTTTTACTTTCATCTTCATCCCCCTCTAAGGCTAAGGTTACGCCGACAATACTTTTTTCTGCTGAATTTTGCGGTGATGTTGATGAATGGCCTGTTCATATTGTATCAAAAGGCGGTCAAAAATCGATTCCCAGGATTTCGTAAGAGCATATTGACGTGCCTGTTTCCCCATATGGCGCATGTGTTCAGGCTGACACAGCAGTTGTTGAATTGCGTGAGCCAGTTCATTGGACTGATGTGGCGTACATAGAAATCCGGTTCGGCTATGCTGGATCAATTCCTTTACACCTCCTGATCGGCTTCCGATAACAGGCAATCCTGAAGCCATGGCTTCCAACACGACATTCCCGAATGTTTCCGTGCTGGACGGGAATACAAACATGTCGGATGAAGCATATACTTCAGCAAGACGTTCACCTGACAGATAACCGGTGAAGGTCACATTGGAGATAGCGTTCTGTTTCCAGTCAGAAAGGGAAGGGCCGTCTCCCACAATCAGCCAGTGAACCTTTTTCTGCAAGTCTTCGGGAATTTTCATCATGGCCTCCTGAAGGACATCAATATCTTTTTCAGGGGCTATTCTTCCCACGTATAACAGGATATAGCGTTCTTTAATCTGGTATTGATCCCTGATATGGTGGGATCTTTTGTTTGGAGAAAACAAATGGCAGTCTACCCCCCGGCTCCAGATATCCACTGATGAGAAACCTTTGTTGATCAACTGATGTTTCGTATCTTCAGAAGGGACGAAAATCGTTTCACAGGGGTCATGAAACCAGCGCATGTAACGCCATATCCAGTTAGAGAGAAATTCGAGATTGTAGTATTGAAGATACCGGTCAAAATGAGTGTGATAAGAGGCCACCAGAGGGATATTGTACTTTTTTCCATAATACAAGCCGTACAAACCGATATTAAAGGGGGTGGCGATGTGCAGGATATCCGGAGAAAAAGACTCCAGATTGTCTTTGATCATGTGGTATCTGGGAAGTGCCATTCGGCATTCCGGATATAGGAAAAAGGGCAGGCTGGTCAGGCGATGGACATGACTTAAAAACCGATCGGTGTCAATATTTTTACTGTCCGGTACAAAGGCCTGATACGGAACATGTCGATGCTCCAGATGATGAATCAGGCGTTCCAGAGTACGGGCAACCCCGTTGACCTGCGGTGTGAACGTGTCGGAAAAAAGAGCAATTTTCATCCCAAAAATCCCCTCCCGATTCACTTTCTTTAAAGAAAAGTTATCAGAGTCATGTAAAAGGAGTGTGGATTTCATATTAAAAATTGGCGTCAATGTATTTATAAAAAATTAAAAAAATTAATAAAATCTGTTACGCTTCCGGTGTTTACCTGATATCGGGTTCAGAAAAAAGACATTTTTTTTACAAACTCTTTACATGGGGTTCATAATGATTGGTTTTAATGAAAGTATCAAGCTGTATGTCGGGAGGGGAAAAGGTTGCATCGACTGGTAAACCTGCTGGATCAGGGAGATTATCGGTTCCTTTATTTGATCAATAGCCGGATTAAATGCTCGTTTTTTGACAGGTGGATGCCTCGGGTTACTCACCTTGGAAGTGCTGCATTTACAATCAGTTTACTGTTACTTGTGTGGTTGGCGGGAAACCTTCAATACCATCCCGGATTGGAAGGACTGGTATCCCTTTCAGTTAGCCATCTGTTTGTACAGATGATAAAAAGAAAAATCAGCCGCCCTCGCCCTTACATGGTCCATAATCATTTACACACCATTTCTGATCCCTTAAAAGATTATTCATTCCCATCCGGGCATACGACAGCCATTTTCTCACTATCAACGACACTTTCCCTGTCTGTTCCGATACTTGCAACGTTTCTTTTCCCTTTATCGGTTCTGGTAGGCATATCCCGGATATATCTGGGACTTCATTATCCGACGGATGTTGGAATCGGAGCCATGATCGGAACGATAACCGCTCTGCTGATTCATGATATATGAGGAGTAACGATGCTAAATATAACAAATTGGTTTAAGAGAAAAACAACCAGATATGGATTAAAACAAACACCCGTGACCTATTTCAGTGGAAACAGGAGATTGAAAAAGGCGATTGAACAGGGAAGGCAGGTGTTCTTAATCTATATTGATGTCGTTCAGTTGCAGGAAATTGAAAACCGGCTCGGGGAGACGTTCATTTCAGAACTGTTCCACGATGTACTGAAAAGTATCGAGGAAAATGCGATTCGGCATTTGCGGGGCATGGATATCCTGCTGATTCAGCACATCTGGGGAGACGATTACATCGTCTGCTTTACACCGGATGATAGACCGGTTTCGCCTTCAGATCTTGAAGACACGGTTTTTCTGTTTCAAACCGGTCTGGAGCATTCCTGTCATGAACGATTAAAACATAAATTGGATGCGCCGATTCAGTTTCATGTCGGGTATGCACCGCTTGAAGGCGGTGGAAGAAACCCTGAGAAACAAATGTATGTGGCAATTAAAAGAGCCGTCAAGTGGGCCAAGGAGAGTCATTCACCGGAAATTAGCAAACATGCCCATCAGTTTCAAGACATTCTTGACAGGCGAGATGTAAGGATTCATTATCAGCCAATTGTTTCCCTGACCGGTGGCGATATTTATGGGTGGGAGTCTCTCACCCGGGGACCTGAGCGTTCTTTCTTTTCTTCACCCAATCACTTATTTCCCTTTGCTGAACAGGTGGGAAAACTGTACCAATTGGAAAGGATATGCCGGGAACAGGCCATTATCCAGGCTTATAATAAAATTCCCGCTGGAAAAAAGTTATTTATTAACCTGAACCCTAAAGTGATTCAAGACCCGGAATTTGTTCGCGGACAAACCGCATCTTTTTTAAAAGAACGCCATCTGGCTCCTGGTGATGTGGTGTTTGAAATTACCGAACATCATGCGATCACCGATTATGATCAATTTAAGAAAGTCATCGAATATTACCGGGCTCAGGGGTTTCTGATTGCCATTGACGATACGGGTGCGGGTCATTCCAACCTGCAACATGTGGTTGAATTGTCTCCTGATTTTATCAAATTGGATCATTCCCTGATCACCAATATTGATACATCTCGGATCAAACAGGCCGTGATTGAATCCTTCGTCACCCTGTCCAAAAAAATGAACTGCTTACTTATTGCCGAAGGCATTGAACGGTATCAGGAATTGCAAACGCTGATGCGGCTGGGAGTTGATCTGGGGCAGGGATTTTATATATCGAGACCGCGCCCGGACTTTGATCATCCGCCTGCTCAAGTGATTCGGCAAATTAAAGATAAGCTGGAGATCAACCGGTCTACACTGGAGTCGACAGTAGTCACGGTCGGAGACATCATACAGCCCGAGGTGCTTGTTAAAGCCTCGACTAAATGTCGTGATGTCCTTCAGTTGTTTCAGGAGAATGTAAAATTGACTTCCGTAATCGTGGAACATGAAGGAAAACCCCTGGGTCTTGTTATGCGGCAACATTTTCTTCAGTCTCTAAGCACTCAGTATGGTGTTCCGTTGTATTACGACCGCCCTGTTGCAGAAGTCATGGATAAGACACCGTTAATCGTGCAGTATGATGAATCGATTGATTCGGTGCAAAAGGCGGCGATGAATAGAAGTGATCTCAGACTTTATGATGATGTCATCGTTGTTGGTCATCAAAATCAGGTGATCGGCATTGTCACCATTCGGAATCTAATTGAACATATTTCAAAGTCAAGAATCGAAGAAGCACGATTTTCTAATCCTCTGACCGGGCTGCCGGGAAATGTTCGAATTGAGAATGAATTGAAGAAATGTCTCGACAATGATGAAGAATTTGCGGTAATCTATTGTGATCTGGACCGTTTCAAACAATTTAATGATACGTATGGGTTTGAAATGGGAGATCGGATGATATTGTTTACGGCCCGGTTTTTAAAGATGATTCTGCAAAAAAAGGGAGGAAAAGACGATTTCCTTGGACATATAGGCGGAGATGATTTTGTGATTATCACATCCCCCCGCCAGGTTGAGCGTTTCAAAAAATTGATTGCTCGCTATTTCAGTATCATCATGGCTGTTCTGAATCATAACGCCGGCGTATCAGTTTCCATATCTCTGGCAAGTATTCTGTGCAGCCGTCAATGGTTTGAAAACCATCTGCAAATTTCAGAGCATCTGGCGAAAGTCAAGCAAAGGGAAAAACGACAAAAAAGACATGATTAGATTTCTGAAAAAAGCATATGAAAACGGTTAATAACGGCAGGGAGGAGTAAACCACTCCTCCTTTGTTCTTTTTATCCGCTGTGTTATGATGATATCAGTAAAATGATGAAAGGTGCAGATAAGTATGGGTGATCGAAATAAATTCGTGATTATGGACGGAAACAGTATTGCCAATCGGGCTTTCTATGCGCTTCCGCCTTTAAATAATGCAAGCGGTATTCATACCAATGCGGTTTATGGTTTCACGACCATGTTGCTCAAGGTGCTGGAAGAAGAAAAGCCGACTCATATCCTGGTCGCCTTTGATGCCGGGAAAGTGGTGTTCCGCCATCAGGATTTTAAGGAATACAAGGGAAAACGGCAGAAGACACCGGAAGAACTGACCGAACAATTTCCCTTGATTAAAGAATTGCTGGACGCCTTCTCCATTCCGCGACTGGAGCTGGAAGGCTATGAAGCGGATGACATCATCGGAACCCTGACCCGACAGGCAGAAGAGATGAAAATCCAGACCCTGATTGTCACCGGGGATAAAGATATGCTCCAATTGGTGTCCGATCAGGTTCAGGTCATGTTGACCCGAAAAGGGATCAGTGAAGTAGATCTGTATGACCGGAAAGCTGTCCGGGAACGATACGATTTGACGCCGGAGCAGATCATTGATCTGAAAGGCCTGATGGGAGACAGTTCGGATAATATCCCCGGAATTCCGGGAGTAGGTGAGAAGACGGCCCTCAAACTGCTTCACCAGTTTGGTTCCGTGGAAAAGGTACTCGAAAACGCCGAACAGGTCTCCGGAAAGAAATTAAAAGAAAAGATTGAGCAAAATAAAGAACAGGCCCTGATGAGTAAACAACTGGCGACCATCATGCGCGATGCGCCTGTGGATGTAACGCTGGATCAGTTACATTATCCGGGTTATGACCGGAACAAAGTGGAAGATGTATTCAACAAACTGGAATTTAAATCGCTTCTGGAGCGGATCGGAGGCGAAACAACAGAGCAGAAAACCCGTGAAACGGAAATTTCATTTACCATCGCCGAGGCGGATAATCTGGATAAACTGGCCGAAAAACTGACGTCACCCATGGCCATATATGTTGAAATTGATGGCGAATACTATCATCAGGCACCAGTCGTGGGACTGGCCGTCTCTTCCATTGAAAACGGGGACATCATTTACATCCCGTTCGAACGTGCCCTGGAGTGGGAAGCCTTTCAAAACTGGCTGAAAGACCCTGACCAGAAAAAATGGGTTTATGACGTCAAACGAAGTCTTGTCGGGTTGCAGTGGCACGGGATTGAACTGAACGGGATCGAATTTGATACCCTGATTGCGTCCTATTTGCTCAACCCTTCGGAGTCGCGCCATTCACTGAGTGACATCGCCGGGCGAAAAACGGATTTTTCACTGCCGTCCGATGAAGAAGTCTACGGAAAAGGGGCGAAACGGAAACTGCCGGAAGGCCAACCCCTCGCTGAACATATCAGCCGCAAGGCCCGGGCTGTTGCGGAATGCTGCCGCCCTTTGCAGAAAGAACTGGAAGACAATCAGCTGGACAAACTGTTTTATGATCTGGAGCTTCCGCTTGCCGCCATTCTGGGGGAAATGGAAGTTTACGGTTTTAAAGTTGATAAAGATCGTCTGCAGCAGATGGGAGACGAGTTGCAACAAAAACTGGATCAGTTGACGGAAGAAATTTATGAACTGGCGGGTACGTCTTTTAATATTAATTCCCCCAAACAACTGGGAGAAATTCTGTTTGAGAAATTGAATCTGACACCCCTGAAAAAAACGAAAACAGGATATTCCACAAGTGCCGATGTACTGGAAAAGCTGGCCGATCAACATGAAATCATCCCCAAAATCCTTCATTTCCGCCAGCTGGGTAAACTGGAGTCCACGTATATTCAGGGCTTGATTAAAGTGATCCATCCCGAGACGGGAAAAGTTCATACGATTTTTAACCAGGCGATTACAGCGACCGGAAGGTTAAGCAGTACTGAGCCCAATTTGCAGAATATCCCGATTCGGATGGAAGAAGGACGTAAAATCAGACAGGCGTTTATCCCGTCTGAACAAAACATGTATATTTTAAGTGCCGACTATTCGCAGATTGAACTGCGGGTACTGGCTCATATCTCGGAAGATCCCAATCTGATCGAAGCGTTTATCGAAGATATGGATATTCATACGCGTACGGCGATGGATGTATTCGGGATCGGAGAAGATGAGGTGACATCACTTTTACGCCGGCAGGCCAAGGCGGTTAATTTCGGTATTGTATATGGAATCAGTGATTATGGCCTGTCGCAAAACCTCAATATCCCCCGTAAAGAAGCGAAGGCGTTTATCGACCGTTATTTTGAGGTTTATCAGGGTGTCAAATCATATATGAATGAGATTGTCCAGAAGGCGAAAAAAGATGGATATGTGACGACACTCCTGCACCGCCGTCGTTATTTGCCGGAAATCAACAGCCGCAACTTTAACCAGCGCAGTTTTGCTGAAAGAACGGCCATGAACACCCCGATTCAGGGAACGGCTGCCGATATTATTAAACTGGCGATGGTTAATGTGGCGGAGCGTATCCGTAAAGAGAAGCTGAACAGTCGTATGCTCCTTCAGGTACATGACGAACTGGTATTTGAAGTGCCGGAAGCGGAACTGGAGCAGTTGAAGCAGGCGGTGAAGGAAGAAATGGAGAATGCGATTGAGTTGAAGGTGCCGTTGAAAGTGGATATGAGTTTTGGGAATAATTGGTATGAGGCGAAGTAAAGCTGACCTATCTATGACATTTGCTCGCCTGTTTCCTCGCTTCGCTCGGCCGGTCTTCGCAAAATGTCATAGATCGGTCAGATTCGGATGTGGGTGCCCATTGTTAGTGATCTGATTTGTTATAGGGGTGCCCATGGGGCTGATCGTTTCTGGTTTTGGTTTGTTGACACATCTTTAACACATCAAAGTTGAAGGAGATTATATCATCATGCCTGAGTTGCCGGAAGTGGAGACTGTTGTGAGGACGTTGAGACAACTGGTGGTAGGGAAGACGATTGAGGATGTGATCGTCAATCTTCCCCGAATTATTCAGAAACCGGATGATTCGGAGGCTTTTCGTGTGCTTTTGATTGGACAGACGATTGAAGATATTCAGCGGCGCGGGAAGTTTTTGAAGTTCATTTTAACCGATCAGGTCCTGGTTTCCCATATGCGGATGGAAGGACGTTATGGAGTTTATGAATCCGGGGAACCGGTGGAAAAACATACGCATGTCATTTTTCGGTTTACGGATGGCACGGAGCTCCGGTACCGGGATGTTCGCCAGTTTGGTACCATGCATATTTTCTCTAAAGGAGAAGAAGAAGACCTGCCGCCGCTTAATAAACTGGGACCGGAGCCTCTGAGTGAGGGGTTTACGATGCAAAAATTCAGGGAGATGCTTTCCGGGCGAAAAACAAAGATCAAGCCACTTCTCTTGAATCAGGAGTTTCTCGCCGGACTGGGCAATATCTATGTGGACGAATCCCTCTTTTCAGCCGGCATCCATCCCGAAACGGAAGTACCGGAATTAACGGATGAACAGATTGATCGCCTCTATCACAGTATCCGAAAGACGTTACAGGAAGCCGTCAAACTGGGAGGCAGTTCCGTCAAGTCTTATGTGAACGGTCAGGGTGAAATGGGGATGTTTCAGCTAAATCTGCAGGTTTACGGACGAAAGGGGGAGCCCTGCGGGACCTGTTCAACCCCGATCATCCGTATTGTGGTGGGGGGAAGAGGCACGCATCTCTGTCCGGTTTGTCAGCCGGAATCAACGTAATTTACTATAAGCAACTCCTGCTGAAACTTCATAAGATGAAGTATCATTTGCAGGAGGAGGGCTTGACGCGTGCTTTCCGATTTATCCATTCTGGCACTCGCACTGGCTGTCAGTCTTGATGGTTTTGGTGCAGGAATCGCATATGGACTTCGCAAAATTCGTATCCCGGCCAAATCGATCGTCATTATTGCCGCATGTTCCGGAGCAGTCATCTATCTTAGTATGGGACTGGGAAAATGGCTCGGTGGTTTTCTGGATCCCGACCGTGCCCGGATTATCGGGGCGTTGATTTTAATCGGAATTGGCCTCTGGGCCATTTATAACGTGACGCGTGATCGAGCCGGCACGAAAAGCCAGTCCTCCCATGACCATTCAGTCAGTCATGCCCCATTACCCAGAGAAATATTTACCTTTGAAATTCGTAAAATGGGGCTGGTCATTCAAATTTTGAAAACACCGGCTGTTGCGGATGTAGATAGATCCGGGTCCATCTCTTCATCGGAGGCCGTATTGCTGGGGCTGGCCTTATCCCTCGATGCATTTGGAGCCGGTATCGGTGCCGCCTTCGTCGGGATGTCCCCTCTCTTTACGGCTGTTTTGACTGCCGTCATGTGTTTCCTATTTATCCGCGGCGGTTACCGGATCGGTGTCCGATGTGCGGATCAAACCTGGGTCGAAAAGCTGTCGTTTGTACCCGGACTGATTTTAATTTTGTTCGGACTGATCAAGTTTTTTTGAAGTGTGGTGAAAAAGATGAAAAAAGAACCTGCCGTCATCGGACTGACAGGTGGCATTGCATGTGGAAAAAGCACCGTGGTCTCCATGCTGGAAAAAAAGGGAGCCTGTATAATTGATGCCGATAAACTGGCCAGAGAAGTGGTGGAACCGGGGGAAATAGCCCTGGATGAGATTCGTGAACGTTTTGGTGATGATGTGATCAAACCAGATGGACAGTTGGACCGTCCGAAACTGGGTCAAATCGTATTCAGCGATCCGCAAGCCCGCCAGGACCTGAACCGGATCGTTCACCCTCGTGTCCATGAACGGATGCAAGAACGACTCGAACAGGCCAGACAGAAAAATTGTCCGTTGATCATCGTGGATATTCCGCTCCTGTTTGAAAACAATCGTCAGAATGAATTTGAAAAAGTGATCGTGGTGTATGCCAGACCCGATATTCAACTTGCCCGTTTAATGGAAAGGGACAAGCTGTCAAAAAACGATGCCCTGAACCGAATACATTCACAGATGCCTGTTGATGAGAAAAAGAAACGGGCTGACTTTGTGATCGACAACAGCGGTTCCCTGGAAGAAACGAAAAAACAGGTTGACGAACTTTATAAACAATTGACCACTTAAGGAGCAGTTGAAAAAATGAAAATCACCTCTAAGGAGATCCTGTTATTATTGACTCTTGTATCCCTCTTTTTATTGTTGAACTCTGCTACTGTCTGGAAAGCGATGTACCCGATCCATTACCAGGAAGAAGTTAAAACAGCGTCCCGCCAGTATGACGTCGACCCCTATCTGATTTTATCCATTATCCAGATTGAAAGTAATTTCAATCACAATCGCATATCAAAAAAGGGTGCGGTCGGCCTGATGCAGTTGATGCCGGATACAGCCAGATGGGTGATTGAACAGGCAGGATTCCCGGAGGAGTCTATCTATAATCTGGATCAACCGGTGATCAACGTTCATCTGGGCAGCTGGTACCTCTCTTTTTTGGACCGTAAATTTAACGGGAATGAAACAGCGGTAGTCGCGGCCTACAATGCCGGACCGGGAAATGTGGAACGCTGGCTGTCGGAAGGAACATGGGACGGACGCATGGAAACCATCGAACATATTCCGTACGGGGAAACCCGTCACTATCTGCATCGTGTCTTTTATTATTACGGCCGATATATAGAAATTTATGAAGACGAATTTTCTGAAGAAGTGCCGATGGCACCGTAGGCAGTGACTCCCACAAATGCCTGTTTTTTTTCTTTCGTAAACATGTTGCTTAAAAGTGACATACTAATTATAATATACAGTGACATTAGTATGTATTATACGGGGAGAGGGGAACGAAAAATGGTAACCAGAATTGCGATAAACGGTTTTGGAAGAATCGGTCGAATGGTTTTTCGCAGAGCCATTCATGACTCAAGCGTTCAGGTTGTGGCGATCAATGCAAGCTACACTCCAGATGTACTGGCGCATCTGTTAAAATATGATACCGTCCACGGAACCCTTTCGGATGATATTGAACCGCTTGAAGATGGCATCCGGGTTAACGATCAGGTGGTTAAACTGGTATCCAACCGGGATCCGGCACAGCTTCCCTGGAAAGAACTGGACATCGAAGTCGTCGTGGAAGCGACCGGAAAGTTCCGTGATCGCGAAGGAGCCGGTAAACATCTGGAAGCAGGTGCAGAAAAAGTGGTTATTACTGCTCCGGGTAAAGACGTTGATGCGACGATTGTCATGGGTGTCAATGAGGAGACTTATTCCCATGAGGATCATCATGTGATTTCCAATGCATCATGTACCACCAATTGTCTGGCTCCGGTCGTCAAAGTCCTGCATGAAGCGTTTGAAATTGAAAACGGCTTGATGACGACGGTCCATTCTTATACCAATGACCAGCGCGTACTGGATAATCCCCATAAGGACCTTCGCCGGGCCAGAGCATGCGGTGAATCCATTATTCCGACCAGTACGGGTGCGGCCAAAGCTGTTGCCGAGGTATTGCCTGAGCTGAAAGGAAGGCTCAATGGCATCGCGCTTCGCGTTCCGACCCCCAATGTTTCCATTGTTGACCTGGTCGCCGATGTACGTCAAAATGTCACGGTTGAAGAAGTCAATCGCGTGTTGAAAGAAGCGGCTGAAGGAGACATGAGCTCCTACATTCAATTCACCACCGAGCCGCTGGTATCCTCCGATTTTGTCGGAAATGATCATTCATCTATTGTTGACGGACTGTCGACAATGGTCATTGGAGATAACAAGATCAAGGTGCTGGCCTGGTATGACAATGAGTGGGGATATTCCTGCCGCGTCCTCGATCTGGTGAAATATGCATCCAGGGCTTCCAACAAGAAAGAGGTTACGGTATAAAGCGATATTTTGGATAAACTGAGATGATAAAAACCGGCCTGTTCAGCGGGCCGGTTTTTTTGAGCATAAATTTTGATCAGTCATCAATTTTATTCTTGCTGATGTGTATAGATTTGGTTAAAATGATGAAGGTTAATTTAAGATGCATGGTAAAGGGGGATGCTTGAAGGTGCAAGCAGATATCTGGTTTACGGAACCGCATTCCAGGGGGTTTCGGACACAATTGCGGATAGAGCGTGTGGTTCACAATGAAAAATCCGAATTTCAGGATATTACGATTGTGGAAACGACCGATTTTGGCCGTGCTCTACTGCTTGATGGTATTGTTCAGGTTACAGAGAAGGATCATTTTGTCTATAATGAAATGATTTCCCATATACCCTGTGCCACCCATCCGAATCCTGAGAAGGTGCTGATTATTGGTGGCGGCGATGGTGGGGCTGCCGCAGAAATACTGAAGTACGAAAAAGTGAAGCAGATTGATATGGTGGAAATCGATGAGCGTGTGGTGGCCGTATCGGAAGAATTCCTGCCTTCCATTGCTGCAAAAGTTCGGGACCCGCGCATCAATCTTATTTTTAAAGACGGCATGCAGCATGTCAAAGAAAAGGAAAACGAATATGATATCATCATCGTGGATTCCAGTGATCCTGTGGGTCCGGCTGCTCGACTTTTTGAGAGACCGTTTTATGAAGATACCAAAAGAGCACTGAAAAAAGACGGCATTCTGGTCTGTCAGAGTGAGTCTCCTTTCTTCTATGAGGATATTCTGGCAAAAGTGTCAACGACACTGCAGGACATGTTTTCCGTTACGCGGACTTATCTGGGAACGGTTCCCACATATCCGGCCGGGGTCTGGAGTTTCACCCTTGCATCTGACGCCCATGATCCCCTGGATGTAGACGAATCCAGTCTGGTTGATCTGGACACCCGATACTATTCACCGGAAATTTTTAAATCAGTCTTTTCCCTTCCGAAATTCGTCCGTGAACTGGTGAATCAAAAACGATAAACGAATGATAGCAGAGCTGTCCACACTTCTGGTGGGCGGCCTTTTTTGTGTTGCGATAGGAATAAAGCCATCCCCTGAACTCATCCATCCCACCACAGGCAGGGCCACCACCGGACATCCCTGAATTAACCCTAACATTCAAAGAAATTCAAATCTATTGCACTTTGCGAAGACCGGCCGAGCGAAGCGAGGTGACAGGCGAGCAAATGCAATATATTTGAATGCTGAATGAGGACTTGACTCCCTACCCCATTCTAAGGGAAACTAAAAAGAAGAGGAAAAGAGTGGGGATGATAACATGCGATGCCCGTATTGCAACCATAATGGTACCCGGGTGCTGGATTCGCGCCCGGTTAACGATCATAAATCCATCAGACGAAGAAGAGAATGTGAATCCTGCAACAGGCGCTTTACCACCTTTGAAGTCGTTGAAGCTGCACCGCTTCTGGTCATCAAGAAAGACGGCGCCCGTGAAGAATTCAGCCGGGAAAAAATCTTGCGCGGCATGGTACGAGCCTGTGAAAAAAGGCCGGTACCGCTTGAAACTCTGGAGAACATCGTGGATGACATTGAAAAAGAACTTCGTAACAAAGCGGTTTCGGAGGTCCCCAGTAAAGACATCGGAGAAATGGTCATGGAACATTTGTACCATGTGGATGAAGTTGCCTATGTCCGCTTTGCATCCGTTTACAGACAGTTTAAGGATATTAACGTATTTGTCCGGGAACTGGAAGAACTGCTCGGTAAACAGAAAAAACAGTCATAAAAAATAGATGCCGAACACCAACCCTCTCTCCGGAGAAGATGAAGAGGGTTGTTCTTTTCCATTGATGTTGTCAATTCTTGTCGGAAAAAGTAGTCAATATCAGATGGAACGAGTCCAATGTAAAGTTAAAATCAGCAGGGAGGAGATCGACCATGGGTGCCACCTGGAAAGAAATTGTTCCAAATGACCGCTTCTGTGTCCGGGTTGTGCGGCCGATCAGTATGGCGGAAATGCGATACCTGACTCACCTTTATCAACCCCTGATCGGCCCCATGGCAATCAGTCTGTATCAGACGCTCTATGCCGAATTGCCGTCAGACAGCTTTGCTTCCAGAATGGGAACCCATCGGTGGCTGATGTCAATTTTTATGATGCCGCTGGATCAGATTTTAGACGCCCGCCACAAACTGGAAGCCCTTGGATTAGTCCGTACATCTCGCATTGAAAAAGAATCCGGGGATCGCTTGTTTGAATACAACCTGATCCCCCCGCTGACACCTTACCAATTTTTTCAACATGATATTTTGAATGTGATGTTATTAAACCGTGTCGGACAGAACCGTTATCTGCAATTGCGACAAATGTTCGGAGCCGGAGATACAGCAGCGGACAGGGAGATAAACGACGCAAAACCGGGGCGGGAGATCACCAAATCGTTTGATGAGGTGTTTGACTTTCTGACCCCTTCCGAACTAAAAATCACAAAGGGTTCAGAATCTGACCAATTTTTACGATCGGTGACGGAAACCGCTCCATTACCTGAACTGGCGGCTACAGACGAATCCGGCCCTGTACTGAGACATACTGAACTGGATTTTGATTATCTGCAGGCCGTTCTTCCGAAATGGGCGCAAATCAATCTGCTTGAAGACGAACAGATCCAGTCCATGATCAAAGAAGTGTCCTTTTTATACGGGATGGATCAGGAAATCATCGGACGTATCCTTCAGGAACCATCCATTTATGATGAACGGGATCAACTGGATCCGGAACCGTTTAAAAAAATGGTCAGGTTGTGGTATCGGGACCAAACAGGTGTCTCCAGGCCGGTCCTGACAGAGAAAAAGGCGAACCGTACAGGGAATCATCCCGTGCCAGCCCCTCTAAAAACAGAGCCTGCTTCAGAAACAGACATGTACCGGGCTCACATCCGGCGACTTGAGAGTACCCCGCCTCTGAAACTGTTGCAGGAATACCAGGGAGGCGGAAAAGTCTCGGCAGCCGATCAAAAAATTGTGGAAGAATTGCTTGAAGATTATCTGCTTCCGCCGGGTGTGGTCAATGTATTGCTGGAATATGTCATGTTTACGCATGACCGGCAACTGCCCCGGGCGTTGATTTTTAAAATAGCAGCCCACTGGAAACGGGTCGGGATCCGTACCGTCGTGGAAGCCCAAAAACAGGCCAAAGACCTTTACAAAAAATATATCGAAAATTCCGGTCCGAAGAAAAAGCAGGCCACTGCCGGACGCCGGACACGTCCATACACGCAACCAAAGAGAGAAGAGAAATTGCCGGAATGGGTTAAGGAACAACTGGAACAGGAAAATAAACAATCCCATAACCGGGAACCGGAAGATAACCGAAATGAAACTTCGGAAGATCCTGCTTTAAATGAAAAGAAAAAAAGGATTGCCGAATTGCTTAAAGAATTAAGAAAATAATCATGTTTTTCGGGAGGGCCATATGGAACCTTTGCAAAACATTCTCAAACGATTTTCTTCCCTCCAATCGAGATCTAATCATCCGGAGGACTGGCTGGACCATTATTTCGAACATCCGCTGGTCAAAGAACTGGTGGCCAGACACCCGGAGATCAACCGGGACATACTTGAGCGTGCGGTAAGCAAGATTTATCAGGCTGTACGTGAGGAAGAAGCCTGTCGTGCGTGTCCGGGTCTTGACCGGTGTCCCAATCTGATCCGGGGTCACCGGGCTCATCTGACCTGGACGGGTGTTTATATTGAAGCACCGCTCAAGGCCTGTGAAAAATGGGAAGCCTACGAACAGCAAAAGAAGAGACAGAAACTGATCCAGTCCCATTTTATCCCCAAACAGATATTTGAAGCGGACTTTGAAACTATTGAACAGGATGCCGGACGGGCAGATGCCATCGAGGCAGTTCTGCGCTTTTGCCTGACCGTTGAACCCGGTCGTCCGGGAAGTAAAGGGATTTATTTGTACGGTCCCTTCGGTGTCGGGAAGAGCTACATCATGGGAGCGGCAGCAAAAGAACTGGCCAAGCGGGATATTCACTCCCTTATGGTTTATACCCCGGATTTTTTCCGGGAAATGAAAGATTCCATCCAGGACCGCTCCCTGCAGGAAAAGTTGAACGTGTTGAAACAGGTTCCGGTGTTGATTCTTGATGATATCGGGGCAGAGACATTGTCTCCCTGGACGCGGGATGAAGTGCTGTCTCCTATTTTGCAGCACCGGATGAATGAAAATTTGCCGACGTTATACACATCCAATTATGACTACGATCTGCTTGAGGAACACCTCGGCTATTCGGAAAAAGGCGGAATCGAACAAATGAAAGCGAAAAGGATCATGGAACGTATCCGCCACTACACTGAAATTTATGCGGTGAAAGGACCGAACCGCCGTTAAATATTTCTTGCAGCCTGATATCTTTTTACAAGCCCCGTTAAAGGGGTTATAATTTTACTATGTGAATGATAATGGGTTGATCGTATAAGGGGAATTAAAGCTTGCGCCTTCGCCCGAGTCCCGGGGAGCCAAGTTTCTTAGACAGGAGGTTTTTTCATGTCCATTGACCCGATCATTGAGAAAGCACTGGCCGGGGAAAGACTCAGCTTTGAAGATGGGATGGCTTTATTTGAAAGTGATGAAATTGAAAAAATGGGGGATGCGGCCAACCGGATCATGCAAAAATTTCATCCGGAGCCTGTAACCACATTTGTGATTGGAAGAAACGTCAACTACTCTAACGTATGTGATACTTACTGCCGTTTTTGTGCCTTTTACCGTCCACCCGGACATGAAGAAAGCTATGTCCTGGATGATGAGACGATTTTACAAAAAATCCAGGAAACCGTGGAGGTAGGCGGAACGGAAATTCTGATGCAGGGCGGAACGCATCCGGAACTGACCGTTGAATATTATGAAAACTTGCTGCGCAAAATCAAGCAGCGTTTTCCGTCCATTCATATGCACTCCCTTTCCACGGCGGAAGTTGAAAAGATGGCGGAAGTTTCCGGGATCAGCATTGAAGAAACATTGCGTCGTCTAAAAGCGGCGGGGCTGGATTCTCTCCCCGGGGCGGGAGCAGAGATTCTGGATGATCGGACACGCAAAAAAATCAGCCGCAGGAAAGGGTCCTGGAAACAGTGGATAGAAACACAAAAGACGGCCCACAGAGTGGGATTGCACGGTACGGCCACGATGGTGATCGGTTTTGGCGAATCGATCGAGGAACGCGTGCTTCACCTTTTGCGGATCCGGGAAGCACAGGATGAAACCGGTGGCTTTAAAGCATTTATTGTATGGACGTTCCAGCCCGATAATACCAACCTGAAAGCAGAAAAACTGCCGCCGGAAGAATATCTGAAGGCACTGGCTATTTCAAGGCTGATGCTGGATAATATTGAAAACTTCCAGTCCTCCTGGGTGACCATGGGACCGGAAATCGGGAAACTTTCTCTGTCCTACGGATGTAATGATTTCGGATCCACCATGATGGAGGAAAATGTCGTGTCGGCAGCAGCCTGCACTCATAAGGTAAATACCAATCAGATTCTGCGTTTAATCCGGGAAGCCGGCAAAATTCCGGCGCAACGCAACACCAACTACAAGATTCTTCGTATTTTTAAAGAGAATGAGATGGCCGAGAAAGATTTTATTATGCAGAATTAAGCCGGCTGAACGGGAAAAGATAAGAACAGTTGACTAGAATCGCTCCTGTTTCTATAATACAAGTAACGTCTGAAAATGGTTTATTTCCGGGGAAATATGATGAAAAGGACATGAACGTCTTCTGATGCTCACAGAGAGAAGGACCGGTTTCGGGAAACACGTGACCCGGGCGGGCTGAAAGTCCTTTAGTTTGAGGAAGACTGTTTACCACCTTGGAGTAGCAGTGGGGAAACCGTAGTATCCGCTGTCGGTGAAAAGCCGTTATCGCAATGAAGGGTGCTTTGCATCTGCAATTTTATGTTGGCAGGGCACTGTTTTTAGGGTGGTACCGCGAGAAAACACGCTCGCCCCTATCTGGGGTGGGCGTTATTTTTGTTTAACCTGAAAAATTCAGTTGAAAAGGAGTGGTTGAGATGGCAGTGAATGTCACATTCCCTGATGGTTCCGTGAGGGAATATGAGGACGGCATTTCGGTGGAAGCGATTGCCGATTCCATAAGCAAAAGTCTGAAGAAAAAGGCGGTTGCCGGCAAAGTGAATGGAAAAGTGGTGGATCTGGCTACCCCTTTGAATGAAGATGCTAAAGTAGAAATTTTGACCCTGGACGATCCGGAAGGGCTTGAGGTGTACCGTCACAGTACAGCGCACCTGATGGCTCAGGCCATTAAACGGATTTACGGCGCAGAACGCGATAAATTAGGGGTCGGTCCGGTGATTGAGAATGGATTTTATTATGATATCGACCTGAATGAATCCATTACACCGGAAGATCTGAAGAAGATCGAAAAAGAAATGGAAAAAATCGTTCAGGAAAATCTCCCGATTCAGCGCAAAGTGGTTTCCCGGGAAGAGGCACTTCGCATCTATGAAGGACTGGGGGATCACTTGAAACAGGAGCTTATCCGGGATCTTCCCGAAGATGAACAGATCACCATTTATGAGCAGGGAGAGTTCTTTGACCTCTGCCGGGGGCCTCATCTGCCATCCACCGGAAAAATCAAGGCTTTCAAATTATTGAATGTCGCAGGTGCTTACTGGCGGGGAGATTCGGACAACCAGATGCTACAGCGTATCTATGGAACAGCCTGGCCGAAAAAATCCCAGATGGAAGAATATCTGAAAATGCTGGAAGAGGCAAAAGAACGGGATCATCGTAAGCTGGGCAAGGAACTGGAACTGTTCATGTTTTCAGAAGAGGCTCCCGGCATGCCGTTCTATCTGCCGAAAGGGATGGTGGTCCGGACAGAACTGGAGAAGTTCTCCCGTGAATTGCAGGAAGCCGCGGGTTACAAAGAAGTACGGACACCTTTTGTCATGAACCGTCGCCTGTGGGAGCAGTCCGGTCACTGGGATCACTACAAAGAAAACATGTATTTCACGGAAGTGGATGACAGTCAGTTTGCTTTAAAACCGATGAACTGTCCCGGGCACATGTTGGTTTACAAAAATGAACTTCACTCTTATCGGGACCTGCCACTCAGAATGGCGGAATTCGGGCAGGTTCACCGTCATGAATATTCCGGGGCCTTAAACGGCATGATGCGGGTTCGTACGTTTACCCAGGATGACTCCCATATTTTTGTGAGACCGGATCAGATTGAATCGGAAATCAAAGAGATCATCAAACTGGTTGACAAAATGTACGGGGTTTTCGGATTTTCTTATCGCGTTGAACTTTCGACACGCCCCGAGGATTCGATGGGATCCGACGAGTTGTGGGAAAAAGCCGAAACAGCACTGGAAAATGTGTTGAAGGATTTGAATGTAGACTACTCGCTCAATCCGGGAGACGGCGCATTCTATGGGCCTAAAATCGATTTTCATATCAAGGACGTATTAAACCGTAGCTGGCAGTGTGCTACGATTCAGGTCGATTTCCAGATGCCGGAGAAATTTGATTTGACTTATGTCGGACAGGATAATGAAAAACATCGTCCGGTTGTCATTCATCGGGCGATTATGGGCTCCATTGACCGTTTCCTTGGCATTTTGATCGAGCATTATGGCGGTGCTTTTCCGCTCTGGCTTGCGCCGGTTCAGGCTGTTGTACTTCCGATTGCCGATGCCCATGTGGAATATGCACAGAAATTGGCAGATCAGATGAAAGAAGTAGGAATCCGGGTTGAAGTGGATGCACGAAATGAAAAAATCGGATACAAGATTCGGGAAGCACAGATGCAGAAGATCCCTTATATGCTGGTCGTCGGGGATAAGGAAGTGGAATCTGAATCCGTATCCCTCCGGAAACGCGGGGAAGGCGACCTGGGTGCACGGAAAGCCGATGATGTGATCAAGCAAATGATTGAGGAAATCGAACAGAAAAAATAAGGACACCCCTTGACATACGGTTGAAGTCTGGTAGTATATTAGTAATGTAAAGTTTTATAACGGAAACCAAAGCAGAAGCGCCCCGCTTCTCACCTGACTGACGCATATAAGCTGTTGGCGGGTTACCGGATATTTGCGTAAAGTGTGGGATTAATGCGGGCGTTTCTGGCCCGCATTTTTGCTTTGGCCGTAAAATTAGTGGAGGTGGCAGGCGATTAGCAAAGAACATCTGGTGAATGAGGCCATTCGTGCTCGAGAAGTTCGATTGATTGATGTAGACGGCAATCAAGTAGGTGTAGTTCCGACGAAGGAAGCATTAAATCGGGCCAAAGATGCCAATTTGGACCTGGTAGTGGTGGCGCCCCAGGCCAAACCCCCGGTATGCCGGATTATGGATTATGGCAAGTTTAAGTATGAACAGAGCAAGAAGGAAAAAGAAGCCCGTAAAAAGCAAAAAGTGATTCATGTGAAAGAAGTCCGTCTTAGTCCCAACATCGAAGAGCACGATTTGCAAACCAAGTTGCGTAACGTGCGCAAGTTCCTGAATCAAGGGGATAAAGTCAAATTGACGATTCGTTTCCGTGGCCGGCAAATTACGCATTCCGAGATCGGTCAGGAAATTCTCGAAAAAATGTCTAAAGAAGTTGAAGATATCAGCGTTGTAGAAAGAAAGGCGAAAATGGAGGGCCGAAACATGATCATGATTCTTGGCCCCAAAAACGAAAAGCAGTAAATGATTGGAGGAAATCATAATGCCTAAGATGAAAACCCATCGCGGTGCAGCAAAGCGTTTTAAGAGAACAGGAAGCGGAAAACTGAAGCGTTATCATGCCTATAAAAGCCACTTGCTGGAAGGAAAAAACGCCAAGCGTAAGCGCAAACTTCGCAAATCCGCGCTTGTAAGCAAAGGGGACCAGAAGCGGATTAAACAGCTGGTCGCTTATATGAAGTAAAAAGTAAAATTGAAATTTAAATTCGAATGTTACGGAATAGATGGAGAAAATCCTCTATAAACCAGAATTTTAGGAGGTTTCACAAATGCCTAGAGTAAAGGGTGGAAATGTAGCTCGCAAACGTCGTAAAAAAATCTTGAAACTAGCCAAAGGTTATTTTGGTTCTAAACACCGTTTATTTAAATCAGCAAATGCACAGGTCATGAAATCTTTGCAGTATGCCTATCGTGACCGTCGTCAGCGCAAACGTGATTTCCGCAAGCTGTGGATTTCCAGAATCAATGCTGCCGCACGGATGAACGGATTGTCATACAGCCGCTTCATGTATGGTTTAAAATCGGCAGGGATTAACATGAATCGTAAAATGCTGGCTGACCTCGCCGTCAATGATAAAGAAGCTTTCAGCAAACTGGCTGAAAAAGCAAAAGAAAAGTTAAATGCGTAAAAGGTAAATCAGGCTCCTGGATCACAGGGGCCTTTTTTCATGGAAAATCTGTCGAAGAAAAATTCTTGGAATGGACGGAAGAATTTCATAAGATGAAAAGGGACCTCGTATAGAATATCGGAGGTCAGAAAACTCAGATTTTCTTATATATCCCCAGAAAATCAGGGTATTGTGCGAAAACATATAGTGCGAGGTGGAAACAATTGTTTCTGATAATAAACAAATTCCTGGGAAAGCACCAAGCACAACAAGAAAAAAGCAAGATTCACGATATCGTGAAACGGATTCAGGAAGGTGACGAAGAGCTGCGGAACTGGTTTCTTCAAAAGTACCAGCCGTTTATCAGCCAGGTTACATCCAAGGTATGCAAAAGGTACATAGACCCTGCCCATGATGATGAATTCAGCATCGCTCTCGTCGCATTTGATGAAGCGCTTCACCAGTATCGTCCGGGTAAAGGAAGCTCATTTCTATCTTTCGCTGATCTGGTGATTCGCCGCAGAGTCATTGACTATATCCGCAAGGAATCCAGACAACGGAAGCAGGCTTTTTCTCTGGATGAGACCGTTGAAGAAGAGGGGAGAAAAGAGAATTATTTTGAGGTGGAAGCCTCACTCAAACAATTCTCACTGGACCAGGAGTCCGCGATGAGAAAGGAAGAAATTGCGCATTATGAAGAGCGTTTAAAGGATTTTGGCATATCGCTTCAGGAATTGCCACATTATACACCGAAGCATGTGGATGCGAGAGAAAACGCCGTTCGGATTGCCGGTGTCATCGCTGAAAATAATAAGATCAGGGACCATCTGTTGCAAAAGAAAAAAATACCCATGAAAGATCTGATGCCGCATATTGATATGAGTCGGAAAACCGTCGAACGAAATCGTATCTATATTATTGCCATGGCTATTATCATGATAGAAGATTATCAATACTTGAAATCTTATCTGGGTATGGATAAGCGAACTCAAAGGGGGGGTGTGCCTCATGATAAAGAAGGGGATCGTGATCAAATCAGGAAAAAAATGGGCTACCGTGTTAACGCCTGACGGTGAATTTTGCCATGTGCGGAATCGGGGTCAGGGCTTTATAGAAGGAAAAGAGATATTTTTCTCCCTTGAACATGAAGAGGGCTCCACACCCCGTTACTCCCGGTTTAACTGGCGGACATGGAAAGAGTGGTCAGCCACTGCAGCTGTTCTCATGGTTCTGGTTCTGATATGCATTCCCCTTATTCAGGGATGGCTCTCACCAAATGTATCGGCATACGTGGCGATGGATATTAACCCCAGTGTTGAAATGGCTATTAATAAAGAATACCGGGTATTGTCCGTTGAACCATTAAATGCTGATGGTGAAAAAATTCTTTCTTCCGAGGACTGGAAAGGGAAATCACTGGCTTCCGTTACGTCGCTTTTAACACAAAAGTCTCTGGAGTTGGGTTATCTGAATGATAATCGTGATATATTGATAACCACGACGGCACTCGATGATGAGAAGGGGCTGATTGAGCAAGTTTCTGCCCAAATTCAAAAAGGAATTACCAATCAGGCGGGACTGCATGTGGTCTATGTTGAAACCAATCCGAAACAACGGGAGGAAGCTCTGAAAGCAGGGGTTTCGCCGGGAAAATATCTGGTATGGAAAGCGGCTGGCATATCTGGAAGTGCTTTGACCCTGGATCAAGTCAGCAGCAAAAGTATTTCCCAGATCCAGGATGAAGTAGGGGATATTAATCAATTGCTGAGTTTACTGGATAGGCCTGATCTGACGCTGGCCGATCAGGAACAAAATGCACTCCAGCATGATGATCGTAATGAGCCGGACAAACAGCCTGATCCGGTTGATGAACCCCGTCAGCAGGATGAGCAGCATTCCTCTTCGTCGAATGATGACATCGGTCAGCAAACAGGCGACGGGGATGTTGATGTCACACAGACAGTATCAGATACAACAAAAAAAGCAGCCGTTTCGGTAAGTAAATCAAACACAACAGAGACATCTGAAGCCGATCATGTGATTGATACAGCCCTGTCCATTATTGGTAAAGATGTGATTGAGGAAGAAGATGTTGAGGATTCTGACGGAAAAAAAAATAAAGAAGACAAGCCGGATAAAAAAAAGTTAAAGAAAAAAGACGATGACGATGATGATGACGATGATGACGACGATGACGATGATGACGATCATGACTGATACTTAAAAAATTTTGGTTACCCCCCTAAAAAAACATGACAGAACGAAAAGTAATAATGAACCTGGACATAGGCTTGACCACACTCGACCAAAAATCAATTCATTAAGGTAAGGGGGAATTAAAACATGAAGAACATCCTGAAAAAATCTGTTCCTGCGGTTCTCGCAACTTCACTGGTTTTCTCCATGGGAGCGGGAGCTGTCGATGCGAAAGGGCCCAAAGACAAAAATTCGAAGAAAGATCATCCGCGACATGAATTCGAAATGAAGGATATGAACAACCACTGGGCACAGAGCACCGTTGAAAAACTCAGTCTGCTTGGAATTATCAAAGGGTATGAAGATAAAACCTTCAAACCTAACAAACCGGTTACCCGTACCGAAGCGGTAGTCATGACCGTTCGTATGATGGGGCTGGAAGAAGAAGCAAGTGAATATGCCGACGATCGTCTTCCTTTCCGCGACGCTCCGAGCATTCCGTCCTGGGCTCGTGGCAGTGTAGCACTTGCTCTGGATAAAGGTTTAATTGAAGAGAGTCATGTTTTTCAGGGAAATACACCGGCCACTCGTCTGTATGTTACCATGCTGATGGTGAATGCAATTGGCCTTGAATTTGACGGTGACTGGGAAGAAGCCAAAACTTATTTTGAGGACATCGATAACCTGGATGAAGAGTCCAAAGCTGCTCTGGCATACGCTGTTCTTCAGGAACTGGTAAAAGGATATGAAGATGGCACATTCAAACCGAACAAGAAAGTAACCCGAGCAGAAATGGCGGCGCTTCTGGAACGTGCAAAGGAAAAACTGAATGATGAAGAGGCTCAGCAAGAAGAGGAAGCCGTTGATGGCGACGGTGTTATTACTGGAATCAATTTCCAGGATGAAACAGTAACGTTGAACGTTTACGAAGATTCCACAGAGGAAGTAACCTATACGGTTGATGATGATGCCAGAATCTACATTGATGGTAAAGCGGCTGAATTTGATGACCTTGATGTAGGCATGGAATTGGAATTCGTTCTGGGTGAAGATGACGAAATCATCTATATTGATGCCAAAACAGAAGAAGAAATAGACTATGAAGGTGCCTATCACGGTGAAATCACCGAGGTGGACGGGAAAAAAGTCTGGTTCAAAGTAGATCTGGTTGAAATGCCTTTCATTCTGAGCGATGATGTGAAAGTCTATCTGGGACTTGATCGCGTAAATGATGAAGAAGAAATTGAAGCGCTGTTGAAAGAAGGTGCAGAGGCAACATTCTTCCTCAATGAAGAGGGTATCATAGAACAGATTATTTTCACGGGAACTCTGGATGAAGAAGATGTCACAGAAGAGGAAGAAGCGACTGAAGAAGAAACGGATCTCGGTATGCTGGCAGATGTTGATGAGTTAAAAATTGAAGTTGAAGGCGATGACGATCAGAAATTGGAGTTCAAATTCGAACAAGAAGATGAAGGTTATGAAGCCAAAGTTGAATTGAAATCGGATAGAAATAAAATGGAGCTTTCTGGAAAAGCTGCCGTTGTCGCTATCCTTGATCTGCTGGATCAAGCCGGTGTGGATTTTGACGAGGAAAATGCGGACATTGAACAACTGGTTGAGTATCTGGTAGAAGAGTATGAACTGGATGGAGAAGGTAAAATCGAAGTTAAAATTGAAGTAGACGGACAAAAATATGAGTATGAAGAAGAATTCGATGATGACGACGAAGACGACGATGATGACGATGATGATGAAGACAACGATGAGTAATTGTTGAGTATGAAGGGCTACATCGAAGAGGAGACTCTTGATGTAGCCCTTTTATAGTGGCCAGAAAATATAAATATTCATACGACTCGCATAAATAACGACTACGCCTTACGACGACGCCAGTGGCTTGCCGTAAGGCATGTTTTCTTTATACATAAACATCCTGACGTTGGAACAAGATAGGATAGAAAGGAGGAGAGACGCATGCCAGATAAATTTCAAAATCATATTGACCCGGTAGAAGTGCTGACAGAATCTCTCCCGAAAAAAACCCGAAACGAAACAAATGAGGTGAGTCAAATGGAAAATCAAACGGGAATCGGAACCGGGAACCTGAATTATACGGAAGCCTCCATACAGGAATATAAGGAAGGTGTCGGACTATTTCAGGAGGTCATGCCGGATGTGGTCAACGGCTATAATGATTTTACTGGTGCCTGCTTTAAAGAAGGAACTGTTTCAGAAAAAGATAAACAGCTCATCGCGACCGGCATCAGTGTGTATTCCAGGGATGAATATTGTATTATGTATCATACAAAAATGGCTCTGGAAAAAGGGGCGACGCCTGAAGAAATCATGGAAAGTGTTGCCGTTGCTTCTGCTCTCGGGGGAGGGACAGCCTTTTCACAGGGTGTGACACTTGTCATGGATGTACTTCAACAATATCAGAATCAGATCCATTGATGAAGTCTCAGCCCATGAACGTGAAATTTTTATTTCATTGCAGGAAGGTCCGAACCAGGTTTTATCGCAATGATAAGACCCGGTAAAGGGCCTTTTTTTTGTTTTGAGCAAAAAAAATTGAAATTATTTTAAAAAAGGGGTGTACTATGAAATAAATATTTCATATAATGTTCACAAAGAAGGAATACATCCTTCAAAAATTTAATTTAATGAAATGATGTTTTTTATATTTTTTCATTAATATGAGGAGGAAGGAATTTCATGGCACTTAAATTAAAAGATGATGCGTCGGAATTATTACTTGACAGAACCCGGGAGTCTTCCCGTTTATATCAGGAAGCCTGTGAAGTCATGCCCGGTGGTGTGACAGCTAACATTAAATACTTTGATCCTTACCCCATTTTGATGAAAAAAGCCGAAGGAGCCATTCTGCAGGATGTAGACGGCAACAGTTATGTGGATTATTTGTTGAGTTATGGGGCTATGGCTCTTGGTCATGGTCACTATAAAGTAACGGAAGCGGTGTTAAAACAGATTATGAACATGGGTTCAACCATGTTCGGTACCCCGCATCAGTTTGAAATTGATCTGGCGCGCAAGCTTATCCGTCTTTATCGCGGTATAGAGAAGATCAGATATACCAATTCAGGAACGGAAGCAACCCTACTGGCGATTCGGATGGCAATGGCTTATACTAGTAAGTATAAGATTGCCAAATTTGAAGGTCACTATCATGGAGGATTTGAACAGGTCCTGGTCAGTATTAATCCGGATGTGAGCAAAGCCGGGAGTGAAGATTGTCCCTGTCCGGTTCCGGAATCAGCAGGAATCTGTCAGGATCATCTCGAAAACACTATTGTACTGCCGTTTAACAACCTGGAAGCAACGGAACGGATTTTACGGGCACATGCCGATCAACTGGCTGCTGTGATCATTGAGCCTGTTCAGGCAGGATTTATCCCCGCGGATCCGGAATTTTTGCAGGGGTTGCGTCAAATCACAACAGAACTTGGCATCCTCTTGATTTTTGACGAAGTTAAAACCGGTTTTCGAGTATCGCTGGGCGGAGCTCAGGAAAAGTATGGCGTCACGCCTGATCTGACCACACTGGGAAAAGTGCTGGGCGGCGGTTTTCCGATCGGAGTTGTAGGCGGCCGCGCCGACATTATGGATATCAGTGCCCCGGCCGGTAAAGGGGACCTGTTCGATGCAGGAACATCGAAGAGAAGAAGTGATGATGTCCTGTTTCACAGTGGCACATACAACGGACATCCATCGATTCTGTCTGCAGGACTGGCAACGATCGAAGTGCTCGAAGACGACGAAAACTTTAAACAGATTGAAGAAACAACCATGACCCTGCGCCGCGGTATTGAACAACTTTTTGACCATTATGGAGTACCGGGAACCACCCTCGGACTGGGAAGCATCTTTAATGTGGTGATGTCGGATAAACTCGTTCGCAATTATCGTGATATCCAGAAAACCAACCTCAACCTGCGTCGTGAACTGGATTACGAATTGTTGAACCTGGGGGTTTATACCAAGCCGTTAAACCGGTATTCTGTCTCTCTCGCTCATACACAGAAGGAGATCGACCATACGTTGAATGCCTATGAAGTGGCGCTAAACCGGGTAAAAAGGAGAGGGAAGTTATAGGTGTATAACTCTGATGTATTTCGAAGAATCAGTGAAAAATCATCAATGATGAGTAAATCCCAGAACAAAATTGCCCAGTTTATTATTAATCATCCGGATACAGCCCCTTTCCTGACGGCTTCCAAACTGGCAAGCAGGGCGGGAGTCGGAGAGGCGACCGTGGTTCGGTTCGCCAATTTTCTTGGGTACAGGGGCTACCCGGAAATGCAACAACATCTTCAGGAAGCCATTAAAAGACAGTTAACCACCGTGGAAAGGCTGGAACTTTCGTCCGAAGAATATTCAGAAGATGAAAAAGTGGTCTATGAAATTCTAAATGACGATATCCAGAACATTAAAAACACCATTCAACGGATTGACCCTGCGGAATTTAAACGGGCCGTACAGGCAATCATAGAAGCTGAACGGATTTATATTCTGGCTTATCGAAGCGCCGTATCGCTGGGAACATTTCTCGAGTTTTATCTGGATCTGGTCCTGCAGAATACGGAACTGATCCGTTCTGCAGACGGGGTATCGGAACACCTTCTCGGGATCAAGGAACAGGATCTGGTGATCGGGATCGGATATGCCCGATATACCAGAAGAACCGTGGAAGTGATGAAGTATGCCCAGGAAAAAGGGGCCCGTACCATGGCATTAACGGACAACCTCATGTCTCCGCTGATCCCGTACGCCGATATTAAATTACTGGCCAACAGTGAAATTTCCTCATTCATCGATTCCTTCGTTGCTCCGTTAAGCATTATCAACGCATTAATTACAACGGTGACCCGAAAAGAACAGCATAAGGTCAAGAAAAGACTGGCCGATCTTGAAGATCTCTGGGCCACTTTTCATGTGTTTAAATAACGCCCATTTTTAAACGAAAGGGAAGCTTCCCTTTATCTAATTTCAGGTGACTTTGTGAAAAAAATAACAAACTTATTGATTATTGCCAATCAGGTGTTTATTTGTTACCATTTTTAAAAAATAATAAGTTTAATCTGGCGGTGGCTGGCGCAGAGAAACAGGAAAATCAACTTTGTAAACATAAGTATTTAAAAAATATGTAAATAGTTATTACCTTGAAATGGGAAGAGCATATCATGTAATATAGTAATTGATAATCAATTGATAATTGATTTGGGAATTCTATTTTATACACATAAAAATGGAGGATTGATGTATATGTCAAAAACACCCCATCTGAAGATAGAGGACTTACATGTTTCTGTCGAAGGGAAGGAGATTTTAAAAGGCCTTAACCTTGAAATCAAGGGTGGAGAAGTTCATGCCATCATGGGGCCGAACGGTACTGGTAAAAGTACACTGGCGGCAGCCCTGATGGGTCATCCCAAGTATGAAGTGACGTCCGGCAGCGTGACGTTGGATGGTGAAGATGTCCTCGAAATGGAAACCGATGAAAGAGGGCGGGCCGGTATGTTTCTGGCCATGCAGTATCCGAGTGAAATTACCGGTGTGACTAACGCCGACTTTCTAAGAAGTGCCATTAATGCCCGTCGCGGGGAAGGAAATGAAATTTCCCTGATGAAATTCATCCGCCAGATGGATGAAAAGATGAAAGTTCTGGAAATGGATGAGTCTTTTTCTCAACGTTATTTGAATGAGGGTTTCTCCGGCGGTGAGAAAAAACGGAATGAGATCTTGCAAATGATGATGCTGAATCCCCGTATTGCCATTCTAGACGAAATCGATTCAGGACTGGATATCGATGCCCTGAAAATTGTTGCTAAAGGGGTAAATGAGATGCGCAGTCCGGAACGTGGATTTTTGATCATCACGCACTATCAACGTCTGTTGAACTACATTGAACCTGATTTTGTCCACGTCATGATGCAGGGTAAAATCGTTCGTTCCGGCGGAGCTGAACTCTCCGAAAAACTTGAAGCGGAAGGTTATGACTGGATCAAGGAAGAACTGGGTATCGAAGATGAAACAGTCGGAGCAAATGCATAAGACGGATACTGGACAAAGGGAGGTTGTTTAACATGAGTACAGACGTAAAGGCACGTTTCGGAAGCGAAGTCGTCACCCAGTTCTCCAGCGAGTTAAAGGAACCGGAATGGATTCGCCAGATGAGACTGAAGGCAATTGATGCTTATCCGAATCTGGATCTGCCCGCACTTGAAAAAACAAAACTGACCAATTGGAATATTGATCAGTTTTCACCTTATAAATATGAACGTTCCATTTCATCCCTGGATGAACTTCCTGATGATGTGAAGGAACTGGTTTCTACAGCTCAGGGACGTAACATTCTGATCCAAAAAAATTCCTCGGTGATTTTTCAGGATACGTCAGAGGAGATTCAGAAACAGGGAGTCATTTTTACAGATCTTCACACAGCTCTGGAAAAACATGAGGATCTGGTCAAAAAATATTTTGCACAGAGCATAAAATGGGATGAACATAAATTAACGGCTCTCCACTATGCCCTCTGGAACGGTGGGGTATTTGTCTATGTGCCCCGGAACGTGGAAGTTGAACTGCCATTACAGGCCATGTACTGGGCGGCTGAAGAAGAAGTGGGACTTCTCCCTCATATTCTGATCGTTGCAGAAGACAACAGTTCCGTCACCTACGTCGACAATTATTTTTCGACCCGGAATCAGAAACCGGCGGTCCATAACGGGCTGGTCGAAGTGTTTGTCGGACAGAACGCAAGAGTTCGGTTCGCTTCCGTTCGTACGATGGACCAGGATATGACGGATTATATTATCCGCCGTGCTGTTGTGGGTCGGGATGGTTCCATCGAATGGCTTCTCGGCGAAATGAACGACGGAAATACAGTATCTGATAACACCAGTCTGTTAAAGGGAGATGGCTCAAAATCCCTTAGCCGGGTAGTGTCGATTGGAACAGGCGATCAGAAACAGAATATCACATCCCGTGCCATGCATGACGGTAAACACAGTGACAGTAACATGCTGGCCAAAGGGGTTATGAAAGATGCGGCCACGTCCATTTTTAACGGAATTACCAAAATCGAAAAAGGGGCTTCAAAATCTAACGGGGAGCAGGCCGAAAACGTGTTGATGCTGAGTGAAAAAGCACGTGGAGACGCTAACCCCATCCTCCTGATTGACGAAGATGATGTAACGGCCGGGCACGCTGCCAGTGTGGGCCAGATTAACGAAATGCAGATGTACTACCTGATGTCCCGCGGTATTTCCAAAGAAGAAGCGGAACAATTGATTATCCGCGGATTCCTGGCTCCCGTGGTTGCGGATATTCCGCTCGACAGCGTCAAAGAACGTCTGGAACAGGCTATTGAAAGGAAGCTGGCACGATGAATGTTCAGGAGATACGTCAGCATTTTCCGATTCTGAATCAGGAGGTTAACGGGCATCCGCTCGTTTATCTGGACAGTGCGGCCACTTCCCAGAAACCGGTTCAGGTTATCGAAGCCCTTGACCGGTATTATAAGGAATATAATTCCAACGTTCACCGTGGGGTTCATACACTGGGAACACGGGCAACAGACGGTTATGAAGGCGCACGTGAAAAAGTTGCCCGTTTTATCAATGCGAAAGAACCCGCTGAAGTGATATTTACAAGAGGGACCACAACCTCTCTAAACTACGTGGCCTGGGGCTATGCACGGAATTTTATCGGGGAAGGGGATGAAATTGTCATCACGCCGATGGAGCATCACAGTAACCTCATCCCCTGGCAACAGGCAGCAAAGGCCACCGGGGCTACGTTAAAATATATCCCGTTGCAGCCTGATGGGACCATTTCACTGGAAGATGTCAGGGCTACGGTGACTGAAAGGACCAAACTGGTTGCCATCACCCATGTCTCCAATGTGCTGGGGACGATCAACCCGATTAGAGAAATCGCCGGTATTGTGCATGAGAAGGGGGCTGTTCTCGTCGTTGACGGAGCTCAGAGTGCCCCCCATCAAAAAGTGGATGTACAGGATTTGGATTGTGATTTTTATGCAATGTCGGGTCACAAAATGTTAGGTCCGACCGGAATTGGGGTACTCTATGGAAAAAGGGAACTGCTTGAAAAGATGGAACCGGTGGAATTCGGGGGAGAAATGATTGATTTTGTAGAATTGTACGATTCGACCTGGAAAGAGATCCCCTGGAAGTTTGAAGGGGGAACCCCGATTATTGCCGGCGCCATCGGACTTGCAGCGGCTATAGATTTTCTGGAACAGATCGGGATGGACGCCATTCACGAACACGAACAGAAACTTGCGCAATACGCCCTTGAACAACTGAGGCAGATTGACGGCCTGCAGGTCTATGGACCGGAAGAACGAGGCGGCCTTGTCACATTTAATATCGACAATGTTCACCCGCATGATGTGGCGACGGTGCTGGATGCAGAAGGAATCGCCATCCGTGCCGGACACCATTGTGCCCAGCCATTGATGCGCTGGCTGGAAGTGACGGCTACAGCGAGGGCAAGCTTTTATTTCTACAATGATGAAAAGGATATTGATGCATTAGTCAAGGGACTACAAAAGGCAAAGGAGTATTTTGGAAATGTCTTCACTGGATGATTTATACCGCCGCGTGATCATGGATCATTATTCCAGACCGCGCAACCGCGGAGAATTTGAAGATGATGAAACGGTAACCGTCAATATGAATAATCCCACCTGCGGGGATCGCATACAGCTTCAGTTGAAAATTGAAGACGATAAAATCGCGGATGCGCGTTTTCAGGGCGAAGGGTGTTCCATCAGTATGGCTTCTGCATCGATGATGACGGATGCCATTAAAGGATTGAAAGTGGAAGATGCCCTGAAAATGGCCGGGATTTTCTCCAAAATGATGCAGGGCGAAGAATACGATGAAGATGAATTTGATCTCGGTGACATTGAAGCTCTGCAGGGGGTTTCCAAATTTCCGGCCCGGATCAAATGTGCCACCCTGGCATGGAAAGCCATGCAAAAAGGGGTTCAGGACGAACCCAATTCGGAATAGGAGGGTATTCAAATGGCGAAAAAAGCTCCTGAATTAGAGGAATATCAATACGGGTTTCATGACCGTGATGTCTCTGTTTTTCGTACTCAAAAAGGATTGACCCGGGAAATCGTGGAAGAGATCTCCCGGATGAAAGAAGAACCGGAATGGATGCTTGAATTCCGGCTGAAAGCACTGGACCTGTTTTTCTCCATGCCGATGCCGACATGGGGCGGGGACCTGACCCAGCTTAATTTTGACGACATCACCTATTACGTCAAACCGTCCGAACGTCAGGGACGCAGCTGGGACGAAGTGCCGGAAGAGATTAAGAACACGTTTGATAAACTGGGTATTCCGGAAGCGGAACAGAAATTCCTCGCCGGTGTATCTGCCCAGTATGAATCTGAAGTGGTCTATCACAACATGCAAAAAGAACTGGAAGATATGGGTGTCATCTTCTGTGATACCGATACGGCGGTGAAGGAATATCCGGAGATTGTCAAAGAATACTTCGGAACGGTCATCCCGCCGTCTGATAACAAGTTTGCTGCGCTGAACAGTGCGGTCTGGTCCGGAGGAAGTTTTATCTATGTGCCCAAGGGCGTTAAATGTGAAACACCTCTCCAGGCCTATTTCCGGATCAATTCCGAGAACATGGGGCAGTTTGAGCGTACGTTGATCATCGCCGATGAAGATTCCTTCGTCCACTATGTGGAAGGTTGTACGGCACCGATCTACAGCACGGACTCCCTGCACAGTGCGGTGGTTGAGATTATCGTCAAGGAACGGGCACGTTGCCGCTATACAACCATTCAGAACTGGTCCAACAACGTCTATAACCTGGTAACCAAACGTGCCGTTGCTTATGCGGATGCCAACATGGAATGGATCGACGGTAACATCGGAAGTAAATTGACGATGAAATATCCGGCGGTTGTAATGAAAGGACCGCGTGCCAAGGGGACCGTATTGTCCATTGCGGTAGCCGGAAAAGGGCAGCACCAGGATGCGGGAGCGAAGATGCTTCACCTGGCACCGGACTGCACCTCCACCATCGTATCCAAGTCAATCAGTAAAGATGGCGGAAAAGTGACTTACAGAGGGCTGACCTCATTCGGGCGAAAAGCGGAAGGTTCCAAGTCCAATGTTAAATGTGACACGCTGATTCTCGATAACAAATCCACCTCGGACACCATTCCGTACAATGAGATACTCAATGACAAGATCACGCTTGAACATGAGGCGACGGTGTCCAAGGTGAGTGAAGATCAGCTGTTCTATCTAATGAGCCGCGGATTGACGGAAGATGAAGCCACTCAGATGATTGTCATGGGCTTCATTGAGCCGTTTACCAAAGAGTTGCCGATGGAATATGCGGTTGAGATGAACCGGTTGATTAAGTTCGAGATGGAAGGGTCCATCGGATAATCACTCCACAACCCTGTAATCCTGTTCCACAAAGGAACCATGCAAGAACCGATACAAGGAAAGTATCGGTTCTTCTTTATTTTCCAGAGATACAATCCAGTAACTGAGCGAATGATAATGCCAGTTGTCGATGTCGGTCCTTGATGGACGGGAAGACGATGTCGGATGAGAATGAAACACCCCCAGCCATTCCAGATCATGCTCCTTGATTTGCTGAAGCCCTTTTAAAAAGTCTTCCGGTTTCCAGGAAAACCGGGTCAACTTGTCACTGGCTCCATTGGGGATCAGAAAGGCGTGGGTGATCTGCGAACCGTTTCCTCCCAGAACACCGCTGGCCTCTTCCGGATAAACCTCCCGTGCAAACCCAAGCAGGGTCTCCACAGCCCTTTTTGTAATGGTAATCGGTTGCGGACAGTCAAAAGGTTGACCGGGTTCAATCATGAAAAACGCTCCTTTATTGTACTTCCTCACTTCAGGTTGTATAGTAATAATAACACGGCAGATTCAAATTCGGATATAAACAAACTTGATCAGTGGGGAAAGGAAGCGGCTATGATTGGAATTGACATGATTATCATATTTATCCTACTCGGTGTGTTCGCCGGTACATTCGGCAGTCTCGCTGGTCTCGGCGGCGGTGTCATACTGGTACCGGCCCTTTTATATTTAAGTGGTGTCATTCCCGGTTCCAACCCGGTCACGCCGCAAATCGCGGTCGGAACATCGCTGGTAGTTATTATCATCACGGCTTTATCGTCAACCCTTGCTTATACCAGACAAAAAATGGTGGATTTCAAAAGCGCCATTCTTTTTTTCGCAGCCAGCGGTCCGGGGTCAGTCGTCGGGGCGTGGGTGAACAGAGGCCTTGAGGTTAATCAGTTTCAGCTGTATTTTGGCCTGTTTCTGATTGCCTTGTTTTTTCTTGTGAGCCGGCGGGATAAATGGAAGCCAAAAAACATAAAATGGACAACAAAAAGGGTATACGTTGATGACGACGGTGTCGAACAGGCATATGGTTATCATATCGGGCTTGCATTGCCAGTCTCCTTTTTTGTCGGTATGTTCTCCGGGTTATTCGGGATCGGAGGCGGCGCCTTAATGGTGCCGGTGATGCTGATTTTCTTTCGGTTCCCTCCGCGCATGGCCACTGCCACGTCAATGATGGTGATTTTTTTGTCGGCTATTACAGGGAGCCTGACTCATTTTTTGATGGGGAATATTCACTGGATCTATGCGCTATCACTGGCTCCCGGGGCCTGGGTCGGTGGTAAATTAGGTGCTCTGATCTCGGCCCGTATCGGAGGCAAAGGGGTCGAGCTCTTTTTTCGAATGTCGCTATTAGTGATTGCGTTAAAGTTGATAGGAGAAGGGATATAAATGAGGAAATTACACATTTTACATACGAATGACCTGCACAGCCACTTTGAAGCGATGTCTTCAGTTGCCGGCTGTATCCGTCAGGAGAAAAGGAGATGGGAGAAGCTCGGCGATCATGTTATGGTCGTCGATATCGGCGATCACACCGACCGTGCCCGCATGCAGACCGAGGCATCCTGGGGACATGCTAACGTCGATGTGATGAATGCAACCGGTTACCAGTGGACAACGCTGGGGAATAATGAAGGACTCACGTTTCCCAGGGAACGGTTGATGCATTTGTATGATCAAAGCCGTTTCGGGGTTTTATGCAGCAATTTCATTGATCGGGAAACCGGGCGGATTCCTCCTTTTTTGAAACCTTATGAGATTCAGGAGGTTGACGGATTCCGCATCGGCTGGATCGGGGTCACAGCCTCATTTCCGGCCTTTTATGAATTGCTCGGATGGGAAGTGGAAGATCCGGTGGAGACACTGGAAAAAAGGGTTCCTGAACTCCGCTCCAGGGCTGACTTTATCATTGTCCTGTCTCATATCGGGTATCCGGGAGACCGCCGTCTTGCTGAACGAGTCCCGGGTATCGATCTGGTTCTGGGAGCCCATACCCATCACGTTCTGGAAAAAGGGGAACGGGTGGGTAACACCATGATTGCACAGGCGGGCAAATTCGGAAAGTATGTCGGGCATATTGAGATTCCATTACCCGGGGACCGAAAGGTGACAGCGGATGACCTTAAAATTGATCTTCTTTTAGCGGAAAATTATGAACCGGATCATGAGGTATCGGAGCTAATCCGTCATCATTTACATGAGGCAGAACATGAAATGAACCAGAAAGTGGCGGATATTGAGGTAGATCTGCCCAATTACCTTGATCAGGAATCGCCCCTGGGGAATCTACTGGCAGAAGGGCTGAGAAAATGGACGGATTCCGAAATCGGGCTGGTGAACAGCGGTCAATTTTTGGACTCATTGCCCCGGGGGGCGGTGCAGCGAAAAGAAATTCTATCCATCCTGCCTCATCCGATCAATCCATGTTCGATGTACTTGACCGGTAAACAGATCAGAACGATCCTGGAAACGTCATTACTTGAGGAAAACATCAATCGTACCTTCAGGGGATTTGGATTTCGTGGCAAGGTAATCGGCTGGATGTGTGCAGATGGTATCCGTATCCATTATGATCCTGAACGTCCGCCGTATCAGAGAATTGCTGAAATTGAAACGGATCACGGCCCGCTTCGGGATGATCAAAAATATAAGGTCGGTACGATTGACATGTTTACATTTGGCGTCTTGTTCCCCACCTTCACCGAGGGGGAGGATCTGACCTATTTTCTGCCGGAGTTTATCCGCGATGTATTGACCGGTCAGTTGCAAAACCCGGACGCCGTAGAACAGTGTTTTCGTTCGAGGTGGATCGTTTCCGGTGCATAACGGTTCGAAAAATAAGCAGGTTAAGAAAGAACACAATTGATTTTTAATGAGGTGTTTTAATGCGGTTTATAGACCAGTTGTTTAACATGTACCGTGACCATTTGACCGGTGATGAAGAGGACCTGGTCGCGCTGGTGGTATATATCCTTGAAGAACAGGAACGTGATGATCTGCTGAAGTTGATTCATGATATGAGTGAAGATGAAATTTATCAGATGCTGGGCATGTTTATGGTGGAAATGCTCAGGAAAAAGGCGGCAGAGGAGGGGATTGGTACGTCGGATCAGTTTCGGGAAGATGGGTATTATTATCATTAAGTTTATGGGACGTAACCAATGCTGCTTCGTCTTCATAGAGTGTAATATCAATCGTTGAAGAGGAGGTAGGTAGGGTGGTTGAGGTTACACCGATTTCCATCGACGGCCACTGGGTTACTTCCGTATCCGTTAAACTCCCGAAAACCAATTTGCTGATTGTGACGACGGAAAAGGGATACATTATGTGCGGCGCACTGGATGTATCGTTACTGAATAATAAATTGGCAGAGCGAAAAGTTGTGGCGGGTCGAGCGCTCGGCGTTCGTTCCATTGAACAGTTACTGGAAGCCCCTCTTGAATCCGTGACGGATGCTGCAACAGAACTTGGGATACAACCGGGCATGAAGGGAAGAGAAGCGGTTTTGAAAATGTTATAATCAACAAAAAAGCCGGTTTATGTGACAGAACCTGTCAGGTTCTGTTTTTCTTTTTGGAGAATATGTCGAAATTCATCTTAAAAAAACGAAAAATTTTTAGTATAATAGATTGACAATACGAGAGTTTCGTATAATTCCTATTAAAGGAGAATTTTTCATGCGACTGATATCGACAGCCCGCAGTAAACCGGGAATGGTTCTGGGAAAACCGGTGTACACCCAAAACGGGTCCGTACTGGTTTCTTCGGGTGTTGAATTAACAGACTCCATCATTAAACGTTTGATCAAACATGGGATCGATATGGTCTATATTAAGGACTCGAGAACAGATGACCTTGAGATTAAGGATCCCATATCGGAGAAAACCCGTCACCAGGCCCTGAAAACCATCAACGATATCTTTGTAGAGGTGGGGCGTGGAAATCTTAAGTGGAAGGGGTCACTGGGGCAGGGTCAGCTGGATCGAATCAAGGATTCGTTCGATGCGATTGTAGCCGAACTGCGTCAGAACAAGAGTGCCCTGAACTTGATTTCAAATGTCTATGTCAACGATCAGTATGTTTTTTCCCACTCCTTCAACGTTTCGTTGTATGCAATAACCCTGGCTTTGAATGCAGGTTACACCGATAAACAGTTGCATGAACTGGGACTGGGTGCCATTCTCCATGATATCGGAAAAATGAATGTCGATCCGGAAATACTGAACAAACCGGGTAAATTGACTGAAGAAGAATTTGAAGAAGTTAAGAAACATACTATTTACGGTTATGATATTCTTCGTAAATCTGACGGGATCCCGCTGGTAACGGCTCACTGTGCTCTTCAGCATCATGAGAGGCTGGATGGTTCCGGTTATCCCAGGCAGCTGAAAGGTGATGAGATACATCCCCATGCCAGAATTCTGGCTGTGGCGGATGTTTTTGATGCCCTCACTTCCCGTCGCAGCTATCGCCCGGCCATCCTTCCGCACGAAGCGATGGAAGTACTGTATGCAGGAGCGGGAAGGCAATTTGATGCCAAACTGGTTGAGATTTTTCGCAATGTGGTAGCCATTTACCCGGTAGGGATTACGGTCACTCTAAATACAGGGGAGACAGGCGTTGTCGTGGATTATAACCGTCATTCACCAGGTCGGCCCATCGTGCGCTTATTGACGGATCCCCGGGGGGAAGCGGTGAAAGAATTTAAAGAAATCGATCTGTCGAAACATCTTTCCATTGCGATAACAGGTTGTGAAATGATGTAACGCCATTTTCAAGCCGGAGAAAAAGCGGCTTTTTTTTATGGGAATAAGAATGGCATAAAAAAAGAAACCTAACAAGTAGAAATATGACATAATCACAATCACAGGGAGACCGTCATGTTAATTATGAATGTAGGGTTACCCGGGTCAGGAAAGTCGACATTGATCAGCAGGTTGGGATTGCCTGCGTCGGGGGTGGAAGTGGTCAATCCGGACCGGCTTCGATCCGAGATCTTCGGGGTTACCTTCGATAAAAAGCTTGAGAAAGAAATCTGGACGATAACCAGGGCCATTGTACGAGGGCACTTTCGTCTGGGACGTTCCGTTTTTCTGGATGCAACCAGTCTGACGCGGAAGAGACGGGAAGTGTGGATTAAAATGGCTCATCAGTTTAATCAGAAGGTCTATGCCGTTTATTTTGACATGTCTGTGGATCAGGTGCTGAAACAAAATCAACAGCGGCCTCATCCCTGGATTGTGCCGGAGGAAGTCATCCGGGAAATGGATCAGGTACTTGAACCCCCTGATATTGAGGAAGGATTTGCATCCGTTATGGTTGTAAAGGATTTAAATCAAACATGGGTGATCGAACGGATCAGAGGGTTGTTCGAAGAATCGCGGCATGAATGGCCGGAAGATAAGGTATATCAATAAAAAAGGCGATGGCTGTATCGAGCCATCACCTTTTTTGTGTCTGGGAAGGATGAAATAAAAGCAACTTATCAGTCCCACATCGATTTCATGACGCCGTATTTTTCCATGATTTGCTGGAAAAGTTCGGGGTCTTCTTTTTTCAATTTTTGTCGGGCTTTCTTCCATGCCTGCGCTTCCGGTCCGTACAGTTCATACACCAGATCCCAGAGTTCCGGGTCTTGTTCGCGAACGAGTTCATACATTTTCTGAACGACATCCCGGGTATCTTTCTGGGCACCCGGCGTCCAGATACGCTGCGGGAAAATGGCTTCGATCAATGTGGCGAAATTGAATTCAAAGATATAGTGCAACTGAACTGACATGGGTGCTACAGAACGAGCGGCCTGCAACCGTTTTTTCTCAATGGGATCCTGGGAATCCGGATCAAGTCCATGAACAAGATTTTGATAAGCTTCCAGATGGCGTTCCCCGATTTCCTGATAAATAGGATCATCATCCTCGGCCGGCGGGACGAATACCGTTGCCTCATTCGCTCTCAGTCCGCCGCAGGCTCGCATATTTTGCGTGGTGTAGGTGATCAGGTGGTCATACACCACTTTACTTGTTTTAAATTCAAAGCGGGCGTGTTCCCCACGGTAGATCGCCAGTGTATCTCCTTTTTTCATAATGTTCAAAGGACGCCGGGTGTTGTCGACATCCGGTTTTCCCAGATAGACCGCAGCAGCTCGGGCCAGACTCGATCTGTCCGGGTCGGAATAGCGGATTAACGAAACTTCAAACATGATGTAAAGCCTCCTTGTAACGAAAATCCGAATGGATTTCAGATCTTTTGTATTTAATTTCTATTGTACCTTTTTATTTGGACAGGGTCGACACTTTTTCCTCTCATTTTCAGACAGAAGTACAGGCTGCCCTGCATAAATATGATGTCAGGGGGTGTCTTGCTTGGCCCGATTTAAATCGAGAAAACACCGGGGACCCTTCTCTTTTCGAACCGTCATGTTTGTCACCCTGGTGATTTTTATTGCCATGTCACTTCAAACATTTATTTACATAGAACGACATCTGGAACCCGCTTTAATGGAAATCGCCCGTATGAAGATCAAGCAACTTGCTGTCGATGCGATCAACGATGCCATTTCCAAAAAAATTGCCCAGTCCATTGATTTCCGAAAATTGGTGGAGATTACAAAGGATGAAGACGGACGGATCCGGGGTGTCCATTTTAATTATAATGCCCACACCCGGATCACAGGTGAAACGACCGCCAGGGTATCCCAGGCCATGAAAGAAATCGAACAATCGTCTCAGTTGTCCGTTCCGCTGGGGCAGGTACTGGAGAGTAACATTCTGGCCTCCATCGGTCCGGACATTCCCATCACAATGGTTCCTTACGGTGCGCCACTCGTCACACTGTCATCCCAGATGAAAGAGGCCGGCATCAACATGGTGATGGCGACGATTTATATTGATATTCAGGTTCAGGTCAAAGTCGTTATCCCGTTTACAACCAATGAAGAAACAGTACGAACCCAGATTCCGCTCTCGCAGATATTAATCGTAGGGGATGTGCCTTATTTCTACCTGGATGGTGAGGGGAATCCGATCGGAAATACCGATGAGGTTCCGCCACTCATGCCTCCGGTTCAGATTCCGCCGGTGCCTGAAGAGTAAGAGAGTGCGTCAGTATTTGTAAAAGGGTTGAAATTTTTGGACAAATAGTATAGTGTATTTATCGAAAGAGTGCAGTTTACTGAATACTGCACTCTTTTACGAAATTATCTAATAATTTCCAAAATTATTTTTTTATTGAGGAGGTTAAGACATGGAACAACGCAGTACTTGGGCCACGCGGTCCGGTTTTATTCTGGCTGCCGTGGGGTCTGCAATCGGACTGGGAAACATCTGGCGTTTTCCCTACACCGCGTTTGACAACGGTGGTGGCGCATTTCTCATTCCTTACTTCTTCGCTCTCATCACAGCTGGTATTCCAATCTTAATCATGGAGTTTCATCTGGGGCATCGATTGAGAGGTTCGGCTCCACTGACTTTCAGTAAACTGGGGAACCTGGAGTGGTTCGGCTGGTGGCAGACGTTTATTGCCTTTGTCATTTCCGTTTATTACTCTGTTATTATCGGCTGGGCATTTGCCTACACGTTTTTCGCTGTGGGACAAAGTTGGGGCGAAGACACCGGTGCGTTTCTCTACAAATACTTAGGGCTGACCAACAGTGCCGGAGAGACGCTGGGCTGGTCTGATTTTTCCTTCATGGGTGGACTGCAATGGAGTGTCGTCATTCCGTTGATCATCGTCTGGGCCATTGTTTATTTTGTATTATCCCGGGGCGTAGCCAAAGGGATTGAAAAGGCCAACAAATTCTTTATGCCTGTTCTTTTAATTCTTGTTATTCTGATGGCGATTCGCGGAATCACGCTCGAAGGGGCTGCTCAGGGATTGAACGCCCTGTTTACACCTGACTGGAGCGGTATTACAAATCCCGCTACCTGGGTTGCCGCCTATGGCCAGGTATTCTTCAGCTTAAGTATTGCTTTTGCCATCATGATCACTTATTCAAGTTATCTGCCTAAAAAATCGGATATTAACAACAATGCGTTTATTACTGCTTTTGCCAACTCCGGATTCAGTATGATCGCAGGGGTTGCCGTATTCTCAGCCATCGGTTTTATGGCTCATCAGCAAAATGTAGCGGTTGAAGATGTGGCGGCAGGAGGAGTCGGACTGGCTTTCGCTGTATTCCCGCAGATTCTGAACGAAATGCCGCTTGGTAACGTAGTGGGCATTCTGTTCTTCGTTTCACTGATTTTTGCCGGTCTGTCATCCTTGATCTCCATTGTGGAAACTTTTATTGCCGGTTTTGCCGACAAATTCAATATGGAGCGTCAGAAATCGGTTAATATCTCCGTCGGTATCGTGGCCCTGTTAAGTTTGCTGTTTGCAACGAAAGCCGGCCTCTATCTGCTCGATACTGTTGATTACTTCATCAACAGTTATGGTGTTGCGATGTCCGGACTCTTTATGACGGTTATCGTCGGCTGGATTCTCAACCGGACTCAGGAAATCAGAGAGTACAACAACCGGATTTCCGATATTCGTATCGGCGGATGGTGGAATTTCTTCGTAATTGTATTAACGCCGGCTGTTCTGGGTTATATGGGTATCAAGCAGATTATGAAGGATATGGCCGAGAACTACAGCGGTTATCCGGACTCACTGATTGCCATCGGCTGGGCCGTCGCTGTTTTCGCGGTTGTGTTCGGATTCTACTTCCAGAGTCTGAAGAGCAAAAATCCGGACTTTGGTAAAAAGGTAGCAAAGGAGGATGAAGCTGCATGAACGGAAGTGCCATCTTCATGATGCTGTTTGGTTTTATCTTCCTGTGGGGCGGTTTTGGTATTTGCGTGAATATCGCCATGAAAAAAAGTAAACAGAACGATAATTCCTTCAGTGCGTAGAGGAATTTGATCAAGTAAACGGGGGATAAGAAGTGACTCAGTTAGTCACTTCTTATCCCTCTTTCTTTTTTTCTCCTGGCGCTCCCAGGCTTTTAAACGGGGGTAGGGATCGAAAGACCATTCTTTGATGCCGTTATCTTTATACATGCCGTAGTGAAGATGAGGAGGGAACTTGCCGGAGGTACCGGGGCTACCATACCCGGAACTGCCAACATACCCGATCACATCGCCTGGCTTAACCACGTCACCTTCCTTCAAATCTTTATTAAAACGGCTCAGGTGGGCGTAATAATGATAAATATTATCAAGATCCCGGATACCCACTCGCCATCCTCCGTAGCGATTCCAGCCCATCACTTCCACCACGCCGTATGATGTACTTCTCACTGGTGTTCCGTGATAGGCGAATATGTCTGTCCCTTCATGAATCCGGCGCCCTCCCCATCCCCTGGCATATCCCCAGGTACTCCGATAATTGTATTGACGATTCAGTGGAATGGGAAAAACATGCCCCTCCAGTTTTAAAGTCTGAAAGGTCCGGTATAGCTTTGCAAATTCAGATATGATTTCAACGGTTTTATCACGTTTATAGTACTCCCACAGGGCGATACGGACATCATCCTCCGTAAATCCGTACTCACTGATATATCGGGCCATAGAATAGAGCACATCAAGATCATTTTCCGGATCGGCTTTTCCATCCCCCGATCCGTCCCGTCCCAGCCCGTTGAAAAACAAAATGGATGAAGGATGTGTGTCATACTGCATTGGATTTAAAAATCCGCTCCATTTTCGGGTCGGTACCGTAATCGCAATAATGCCTTTCTTGCCTGGAATATCTTTTCGGACCTTCTGGATGTTACGTTCAAATTGATCAATGGCCGCCAGATAGTACCAGGGAACCCCGGTCAGCCCTTCCATATGCTGAAACATATGCATTCTTTCAACGGTCATTTGTTCACGTTCGTCCTGTTCAACGGCCTTGGCTTCCTGGATATTCATAAGGAAAAAAACAATGATAAAAAGGAGAAATCCGAATAATTTCTTCATTGCTGAACCTCCCCGAACAAGTCAAGATTCTTTTATTAGTCTCTCCTGGTGATTCGTGTGACAACCTGTTATATTATGGTTAACAACAGATAACGTGTTCATAGATTAATGTCGACAGGAAGGATGGGAAAATGGAACGATTCAATCATGGACAGGAACACCAGGATCCGGGGATGTGGAAACTGGAAGTCAATCTCGATGACATGACGGGAGAACAAATGGGGTATGTGCTGGACATTTTGCTGGAGAACGGAGCGAATGACGCTTATTATACCCCCATCGTGATGAAAAAAAATCGTCCGGCTTACATGCTGACTGTTCTGGTGTCTGAACAGAAAAAGAAACCGATGGTTGACATTCTGTTTCGGGAGACGACGACACTGGGGGTCCGGTATTATCCGGTGGAAGTCCATCGACTGGAACGTAAAAGCATACCAGTGAAAACAGACTGGGGAGAGGTTCAGGTTAAAATCGGGGTTTTCCAGGGAGAAATCGTGCAGTACGCGCCGGAATATGACGATTGCATCCGGATAGCCCGCGAGCGGGGAATTCCCCTGAAAAAGGTCTATGAAATAGTAAAAAAGGAAGCTGTGTCCCAGCTTCCCGAGTTGTCTACATATTTCCAATCATAACCCGTAATACGTTGGGTTGTTCTTCCAGATCGCGGCTGCCCGCTCCATACCCGATCGATTTTACTGTCATCGAGGGCAACTCGCCGAAATGATCCACAGTGGCAGCCAGAATTCCCGCCCCTGTAGGCGTGGTGAGTTCTCCTTTTTCGCGGCAGGACTGAAGCGGAATATTTTTCAGAATTTCCAGCGTTGCTGGAGCGGGAATCGGGTACATCCCGTGATCACAGGGAACATATCCGGAGCCGACGGCCACCGGGGATGCCATGATCCTGTCTATTTTTAACTGATGCAGGGCAATGGACGCCCCGACGATATCAAGGATGGAATCCAGGGCCCCTACTTCATGAAAGTGGACCTTTTCCAGAGGAATGTTATGTATCTTCGCTTCCGCTTTTCCAATGATTTCGAAAATGGTTCGGGCCCTGTTTTCGATTTCCGGTTCAAACCCGGCATCCTTAATCAATTTGATAATATCGGTATAATGACGGTGATGATGGTGATGATGGTGATGATGATCGTGTCCGAACACCTCATGTTCCGGCTCATCGATCTCAATATCAAATTTAAGAGCGGATACGCCCTTTTTCATCATCGGTTTCCAGGTCAAATGAAACGTTTCTTCGATGGGCAGTTTTTTGAGTTCAGTTTGGATCTGTTCCGGGTCCGCCCCTGCATCCACCAGGGCCCCCAGGACCATGTCTCCACTTATTCCGGAGAAACAGTCAAAATATAAGATTTTCATACTCTCACATCCTTATCACATACTCAGTTTCATCGATGATCATATTTATTTTGGAGGATCAGAGCGGCAAAGTGTCCCGCCCCATACCCGTTGTCGATGTTTACCACGGTTACACCGCTTGCACAGGAATTCAGCATAGTAAGGAGGGGGGCAATGCCATTCAGGTGGCTGCCGTAACCCACACTGGTTGGGACCGCAATCACCGGTTTTGATACCAGCCCTCCGATGACACTGGCCAGGGCTCCTTCCATGCCGGCGACGACAATAATGGCATCCGCCTCCCGGATTATGTCCAGCCTGGCAAACAATCGGTGGATGCCGGCCACACCGACATCATAAATTTTACGTACGGAGACTCCCATGGCTTCTGCGGTGACGGCGGCTTCTTCAGCCACAGGAAGGTCGGAAGTCCCTGCACAAACAACGGCGACGTAACCGGGAACCGGGTTGTCCGCCTCTTTTTTATGCCAGAATAAGGTCCGTGCAGTTTCATGATATTCTGTGTCCGGAAAATGGGACAGCACCTGTTCAGCCTGTTCCTTTTTCACCCGGGTGGCCAGTACCCTGTCATGCCGTTTGCGCAGTTTTGTAAAAATAGACAGGACCTGTTCCGGCGTTTTACCTTCCGCATAAATGACTTCCGGGAAACCGGTCCGTTTTTGGCGACTGTAGTCCAGGGTTGCAAAATCAAGTTCTTCCATTTGGGATAACTTTTGCGCCGCCTCCTCCGCGGACAGCTTACCGGCTTGAACTTGTTTTAAAATTTCGATGGTTTCCTTATCCATTTTTTTTCGCTCCGTTCAAGATTTCATTCATACTTCCCGTACGGTACCCCTGTAAATCCAGTGTCACATAGGAGAAACCAAGTTCTTTGAGATATTGGTCAATCTTTTCCCGGTAGTGAAGGATCCGTTCAAAATCATTGGGAAGCACTTCAATGCGTGCAATTTTTTCATGATGCCGAACCCGGACCTGATGAAAACCAAGTTGATGTAAATAAAATTCAGCTTTGTCCAGTTGATTGATCTTGGACAGGGTAATCCGGGATCCGTAGGGGATCCGGGAAGAAAGGCAGGCGAAAGACGGTTTGTTCCAGGTGGGGAGTCCCATTTCCCGGGATAAGAAGCGAATTTCTTCTTTATACAGCCCGGCCTCCTGCAGGGGACTCCGCACCCCTTTTTCCTGTGCGGCCTTTCTGCCGGGACGATAGTCACCCAGGTCGTCCATGTTGGCCCCGTCGCAGATATAGGGATAGCCTTTTTGTGCAGCCAGCCGGATCAGGTGACTGTACAATCCTGTTTTGCAATGGTAACAACGGTCAGGGCCATTGGCGGCAAAATGTTCATTGCTCAGCTCCTCAACCCGGGTCTGGATGAGCGGCGCTCCGATTTGTTGAGCGAGTTCTACCGCTGCATTAAACTCCCGTTCCGGAAACGTTTCTGACGCAGCTGTGACGGCCACAACCCTGTCTTTCAGTTCTTGATAGGCTCTTGCCAGTAAAAAAGTACTGTCGACACCTCCGGAAAAGGCAATCAGGGCACTTCCCATCTCATTCAGGATACGGCCCAGCTTTTGATCCTTATCCCGTGCGGTATGTTCCTTCATGTCAATCTCTCCTTTTACAGGAACCATCTGATGTTAAGTATAAAACGTGAACAGAAAATATGCCAATGCTTAAGTACTTTTATGTTCATAACGGAAAGATTTGAGAATACGTGTATAAGATAACCAGGTGTGAGGGTTACTAAATAAAGACACATCTCTACTGGCAACTTATTTTATTATTCATTACAATATGTGTAGAGGCAGGATCAAATAGCAAGCGATAATTGGAGTGATAATACAATGGCGGAACGTAAACCCGAATGGTTGAAGATACGTCTGGTCACCGGAGAAAATTTCAATGATCTGAAAAAAATGATGCGTAATAAAACCCTTCATACGGTCTGTGAGGAAGCGAGATGTCCCAACATCTACGAATGCTGGGCAAACCGGACGGCGACGTTTATGATTCTGGGGGATATTTGTACCCGGGCCTGCCGCTTTTGTGCGGTCAAGACGGGTCTTCCCACTGAGCTTGACTGGCAGGAACCGGAGCGCGTTGCTGATGCGGTAGAGCAGATGGGGCTTCAACATGCGGTGATTACATCCGTGGCCCGTGATGATTTGAATGACGGGGGAGCAACTATTTTTGCGGAAACGATCAAAGCTGTGCGTCGTAAAAATCCTCTGTGCAGTGTGGAAGTGTTGATACCGGATTTTCAGGGGAATTGGGAAGCGCTGCAGACAGTCATGGATGCCCGCCCCGATATATTAAACCACAACATCGAAACGGTCCGGCGACTGTCTGATCGGGTTCGTTCCAAAGCAAAATATGACCGGTCCCTGGAACTCCTCAAACGGGCCAAAGAGATGCAGCCGGATATTCCGACCAAATCCAGCATTATGGTTGGAGTTGGGGAAGAATGGGATGAGATCCTGCAAGCCATGGATGATCTTCGTTCCATCGATTGTGACATCCTGACCATCGGACAGTACCTGCAACCGACGAAAAAACATTTAAAAATTGAGAAGTATTACCACCCGGATGAATTTGATCGTCTGAAAGAAGAAGGGTTAAAACGGGGTTTCAAACATGTGGAATCCGGTCCTCTGGTTCGCAGTTCCTACCATGCACACGAACAGGTGAATTCAGCCCATAAAAGTATGTCCGGGAATGCATAAAGAAAACACCCGGAATGCCGGGTGTTTTTTACATGCTTGTTTATCGTTCATCCGGTACATAGGTCTTACCGATTTTTTCCTTATCGTCGGTTTCTCCACCCATGTCTCTGATGAGGCGATCGATTTCATCATTCAACTGATTCAGACCCGTATTATTCATGTTACCCAGACGGTTGATTCGGGTAAACAGACGGTTATCGGTTGTGACATAGACCTTGTAATAAGCCGGGCTTACACTGGCTGCCGCCATTTTGGCTGAACGGACAAGGTTATTTTGATTCTGGTTGTTTTGATTCTGGTTGTTTGCCCGGTTGCCATTGTTGTTGTTCATCATGTTGCGATTATTGTTAATGGCGACAAAAATTTCTTCATCCGTTACCACGGTGGTTACGGTTCCCGCACCGGCAGTGGAAGCGACAACGTTACTGACCAATTGAGCCAGCAGGTTACGGTCAACATATATAGCGGTATTCCGGATGCCCATTCCCCGTTGTATATTGTTGGCGTTAACCCGGGCACGACCGATCTGGCTGTTGGCCTGACCCTGATTTCCGCGTGCATTATCGGGTTTGTACAGGGAATTGTTGTTCACGCCATATCTGTCACCGACCATATTTCCAGTGTTGTACTGGTTGATCGGGTAATCAGCGGCACGGTTACCATACGGTGTATAAGTCCCGTATCGGGTACCGGTCGGGTTGTTTACTCCATAACGATTGGCGTAATTATTCGCCATGTTGTCCTGGTCGTAGAGACCGTTATTGGCTCCGTAAGGAGTTACGTTGCCATTGGTGTTATCCGGCGCGGCGGCATTATTACAGGCTGCCGCAACTAAAACAAGACTGAAGACAGCTACCCATGTTAAAACTTTTTTCATCATGACACCTCCCTGAGCATAGCTTTCCCCGCTCAAGACTTTGTTTTCCTGGTAATATTGTGTGTCAGCCCGTCAAATGTGGTAAAATAGTGATAAGTCTAAGCAACTGATTGAGTGAGGTTGGTTCAGGTATGATTCATATTCAGGGAAAAACGTTCGAATTGATTGAAGATCATCGCAATGGATGGAATGCGGAATCCTTTCGTGAACGATACAATGACATTTTGAACAAATATGACTATATTGTGGGAGACTGGGGGTACGGACAGCTTCGACTCAAGGGGTTTTATGAGGACAGCAACCGCCGTGCGCCATTTGATGCCCGAATCGGTGCCCTGGATGAATATATCCAGGAATACTGCAATTTCGGCTGTTCCTTTTTTGTATTAAAAAGGGTCAAAAACAATCGGCATCGCAATAAAAAAAGCAGCTGATCCGCTGCTTTTTTCATTTGCCGGTTTAGATAACCGTGTATAGAAATTGTTTCAGTTCTTCTTCCTCTTCTTCTGAAATGCCCAGTGCGTAAGCAATATAACCGGGCTCATCAAGGTCATCCGTTCCGATAATCTGGGCTCTGCCTGTCTGTATGTTAAAGACCAGTTTTTTTCCGTAAAAACGATCGGTGGTTGTAATGGCCAGGTCGAACCGGTTCGTTTTTCCGATAAAGCACACGTATCGGGTACGTGTTTCTTCCACATCATTATAAAGAAAGTCGAAATCTTCCAAGTTACCCTTTCCCCCCTTTTATTCCATGACCAGGTGCGGTTTATTCGGGATGTTGTGTCGCGCATTGATTTTACGAACGGTGCCGGTTTTGCTTCTCATGACTAGGGAATCGGTTTCTGCCACATCATCGGCGAGAAAACGAACCCCGCGCAGTAATTCTCCATCGGAGACGCCGGTGGCAGCGAAGATGGCATCATCCCCTTTTACCAGATCATCCAGCATTAACACTTGATCCAGATCCGTGATCCCCATTTTTTTGCACCGTTCACGTTCTTCGTCTGTATAAGGTTTGAGGCGTGCCTGCATGTCACCGCCCAGGCATTTGACGGCTGCTGCTGAAATCACCCCTTCGGGGGCGCCTCCGATCCCAACAAAAATGTCGATACCGGATTCCGGCATGGCGGCAGTGATTGCTGCTCCGACGTCACCGTCGCCGAACAGTTTGACTCTGGCGCCCATGTTGCGGGCCGCTTCAATCAAATGCTCATGTCTTTCCCGTTCCTGAATGATGACCGTGACGTCCGATATGCGTTTGTTATTCGCATCTGCCACCACTTCAATCACTTTTTCAAGGGGATCATCCAGGTGTACTTTTCCCGCTGCCCGTGGGCCGACAACTAATTTTTCCATATACATATCCGGGGCGTGAAGCAGGTTTCCACGATCCGCGATGGCTAAAACGGCCATGGCATTATTATGCCCTTTGGCGACAATGGTTGTGCCTTCCAGGGGATCAACGGCGACATCCACTTCCGGTTTATCGGCGTTCCCCAGTTTTTCTCCAATGTAGAGCATGGGAGCTTCGTCCAGTTCTCCTTCTCCGATCACGACGGTTCCATTGATGGCAACACTGTCAAACATGGCACGCATGGCGCTGGTGGCGGCATTGTCGGCTTCATTTTTTTTGCCGCGTCCCAGCCACCGTGCAGATGCCAGTGCGGCCGCTTCCGTTACCCGTACCACTTCCAGTGCAAGTTCTCGATCCAAATGTTTTCACTCCTAATGGGATTAAAATGTACGTTCATATTTTAACATATTTACTTCTGTATTGAAGAACAGAACATGTCGGTCAGGACGGATTGTTCTCATCGTCTGATTCGCTATCCCGGATGTGTTTGCGGTTGTTTACTGTGTCAAACGGGTCAGGGGAATAACGTTTTCTCTTCAGTTTACGCATGATAAACCAAAAAATGGGAGCGATGATGGCAAAAAAGATGAGATAAGGAAGGCTTCCGATCAGAAGTACAAAGGCCCCCGTTAAGAAAGAAATGAGCGTGTCGGTGGAACGGATGAAGGCGTACCAGGCCGATTGAAGGGTACCGCTGTCCGGTGCTTCCACCTTCGTTTCTTTTTCAATCAACTGGATGTGGATCGTCGAATAGGCACTGTGGTTTTCCAGGTATTGCATCCTTCCCTTAATCTGCTCAATCTCTTCCTGTACCCGTCCCAGATTTTCCGAAATCTTTAACAGATCCTCCACTTTCTCCGCCTGATTCATAAATTCGAGCAGGCGGGACTCAACGGCCTGTTTTGCTTTGAGGCGGGACTCAAGATCCACATATTCTTCGGTGACATCCTGCCCGTCAGTTGTACTGTTAAAGGAAAGGCTCATTTCTTTGACTTTGCCCATGAACGACTCAAACCCACCCTGCGGAATGCGGAATGTCAAATTTCCGCCCCGTTCGTGTTCATTTTGATATTCAGAGGAGTTTACAATGTAACCGCCGTATTGATTGAGGAGTTCTTCAATTTGATTGCGGGACTGTTCATAATCTAAAACTTCCGCCGTTATCCGGGCTGTGTAGATGACCATCCGGTCCTGCGGCGATCCGATGCCCACCCCGGTTACGGCATTGGTATTGCCGGAAGAACTGGCTGTGCCTTCTTCAACAGCCTCATCGTGCCCTTTTACAGCATAATCTGACGAAACCGCTCCCTGGTCATTTGCTGTAGGTGCCGATTGTTGACCGCTGCTGCAACCGGTCAAAGTCAGAATAACGATGACGAAAAACAGGAAAACCGGACGAAAATGCCGAACAACATAATGGATCATACGATGATTCCCCCTTTGATTTTTTATATATGACGGATCAGTGGGTAAACTTGTTGCGAAAATGAAAAAACAGGGGATGGACTCGTGGTATACTGAAAAGAAATGGAGCCCGGGAGAACAGGATGAAAAGGTGGTCAAAATTATGATGTATGTCATGCAAAGCCTTACATTTCTTATCATTCTTGTCCTGACCTTTGTGGTTGTAATCTGGCTGGCGAAAAAAAGATAAGGAGTGAAACCAATGTACGATATAGATCAGAACAAACTGAATCACTATCTTACGTCGATGGAGAAAGCCCTAGAAACGTTGAAAGAACTTAAAGGCTTGTCGGAAGATCAACGAAGTGAATATCACCAATATGCAGCGGAACGCTGTCTCCATATTTGTATTGAAGTGGTGGCGGATGTGGGCAACATGCTTATTGACGGGTTTATTATGCGAGACCCCGGCAGTTATGAGGATATTGTGGAGATACTGAGAGATGAACAGGTTGTGACGGATGATGTGGCTGCCGGCATCAAACAGGCCATTCAATACCGAAAGACCCTGGTTCACCACTACCCTGATGTTCACTATGATGATCTGCTCGATGTTATCGAGAAGAGTTACGGATCGTTGAACCGCTTTTCACCGATGGTCAGGGAATATGTCAAAAAGGAACTATTTTAAACTTTCAAATAATAAACAAAAATATTTAGAAATTTACTTATCTATGGGAATCATGTAAAATAAAGAAGAAAGGGAAGGCGGTGAAATTATGCCGAAAGATCAGGGGAAATCTACCCGGGATCAAATTATTCATATGTTGAAAATGGAAGGCGCGATGACAGTCAGTGAAATTGCCAAACAACTGGAGATAACTGAAATGGCCGTCCGCCGGCATCTTAATACATTGGAGAGGGATAATCTCATTCAGTCAACCCTGCAGCGTCAGGCGATGGGACGCCCGACTCACGTTTATTCCCTTTCAGAAAAAGCGGAACAGTTCTTTCCCAAGAGTTATCAGGATATCGCCCTGGATTTTTTACAGGATATTCGGGAGATGGAAGGGGAAGAAAAGGTTCTGCACCTTTTCAGACGGAGAGAAAAGAGACTGTATGACCTTTACAGCCAGCAGATGGAAGGGAAATCGATCGATCAGAGACTTGAGGAACTGGCTGAAATTCAAAACGAAAAAGGGTATATGGTAGAGTTGAAAAAAGATCCGGAAACCGGAGCGTACATTTTTGTAGAGAAAAATTGTCCGATTTCTGATGTGGCCAAGGAATTTACACATGCCTGTAACTGTGAACTGTCTCTCTTCCAGAAAGTTCTTCCCGATGCGGAAGTGATTCAGAATGAGTGTATGGCCAAGGGTGGAGAAAAGTGCAAGTACACCATCCGTGAAAAATAAAGCTGTGATCGATGCCCCCTTCTAAACGGGGGCTTTTCGGCGTGTCCCCGTCCTATTTTCCCTGGGAATGTGCGAGCCGGCTGGATGCGGCCGCTGCAATCGCGCCGACGATGTCATCCAGAAAGGTATGGGTTTCGTCACTCTCTTTATCGTTCAGTTTCTCAAGAATACCGGGTTTTGTCTTGTCTATATAACCGTAGTTGGTAAATCCGATACTTCCGTACACATTTACGATGGAAAGGGCGAGCACTTCATCGATGCCGTATAGACCTTCATCGGTTTCAATAATTTGTTGCAAAGGTGACATCAGTTTTTTCTGTTCAGCGAGCATATCCAGTTGGATACCGGTGATAATGGCATTCTGGATCTCCCTTTTATCCAAAACCCGTTCAATATTATGAAGGCACATTTCCCTGGAAATATGGGGGTAATAATCTTTTTGCAGAAATAATACCAGCTCGATCAGGTCATCCATGGTAACGCCTCTTTCTACAAGCAGTTCCAGTGCTTTTTTCTTTAATTCACTTTCTCTAAAGTTGAACAATTTTTTGATTCTGGGCATAAACGATACTCCTTTTTCATCGTTATCTTTTTTCATGTTGCCCGTGCCGACTACACATAATACGTAGGGATGATGAAAATGAATCATTATCAGGTTGTCGTTATCGGAAGCGGGCCTGCCGGACTTTCCGCGTTAATTTGGTGCAGGCGTCTGGGACTCACCAGTATTCTGCTGGAAAAATCAAGGGAGCTGGGAGGCCAGCTTCATCGCATATACAATGAAATTATCGATTATCCCGGTTTGTTGGCCGGGGAAAAGAGGGCTGACGGAAGGCATCTGGCGTCTCTCTTTCAACAGCATGTGCACCAACTGAATTGTGAGTATCGAACGGAATGTGAAGTTCTGCGGGTTAACCCTGAGAGTGCTGTAATCGATTCGACATGCGGGCGGATTTCGTTTGATTACCTCATTGTAGCCACCGGTGCCCGTGAACGGCAATTGGGGATTCCTGGCGAACAGGAAATGATTGCAAGAAATGAGACCTATTCAACATCCAATCATCTGGACCGGTTGCGTGGCAGGCGAATCGCTGTAGTTGGGGGAGGAGACCGCGCCTTTGAGGGGGCATTGAATGCTTCCCGCGTCGCAAAAGAGGTTTTTCTGTTTCATCGGAGTGACCGCTTCAGGGCAAGGGAGGCGTTAGTTCGTCCTGTCCGTTCGCAGCCGAACATTACGCTGATGACATTTTGTGAATTAAAAAAGATACATGGAAAAGACCGGGTCACGGGGGTCCGGTACCGTGATCATCGATCCGGGGAAGTCAAGGACATGGAGATCGATGTGGTCCTGATCCGGATCGGGGTGGCGCCCAACAGCCATCTGGTAAAAGATTATGTGAAACAAACGAATGAAGGTCGGGTGGTAACAGACCGGTATGGTCGAACGTCTCATCCCCGCATTTATGCAGCAGGCGATGTGGCGACCTCTCCTTCCTTTTCCAGTATTGCCAACAGTGTGGGACAGGGGATGGTGGCAGCCAAGTCGATTGCACTCACCCTTCAGTCAGGAGGAAAAGATCAGTGACGTCAACGTATCAATTTAAAGATCTGGCTGGTAATGATATCGAATTAACTTTCGATCCAGGCCAATTTTCAGCGACCCCGAGGCATGTTCTTATTTTCCCTCTGTACCGGGATCAAATTGTGATGACGGAGCACCATGACAGAGGGATCGAACTTCCCGGGGGAAAAGTGGAACAGAATGAATCTTTGATATCGGCGGCCTCAAGGGAAATGTGGGAAGAGACGGGAGCGGTTCTGGACGGATTACTGCGAATCGGTGAATACCGGATTTGCGCAGAGCATGAGGAGCCGCTGATTAAAGCAGTGTTTTTGGGGTATGTTCATCACTTTGAACCTCTTCCACAGGGATATGAAACCAGAGGTTACCATCTTTTTCCTCTCTCTGTCGATGTGGAAGGCCCCGCATTCAGTCCTTTTGTCAAAGATCCTGTATTTGAATATACCCGAAGCTATGTGGTATCCAAAGATTGGCGCTATTTTTATGAAGTAGGCAATTATCCTGAAAAGCATGCATAAACTGGTGATAACCCCCCTGAATAGGCAGGGGGGCTTAAAAATGGCTGCCGGTTTTTCCGGTGAGGGAGGGGTCTTGCATGGCGGAGTGGTATGAAAAAATAAATCAGATGTATGGACTCCGTGTGTATCACGCGGCTCGATATAATGAAGGGTACGTCATGGAAACAGATCAGGGGTTTTATCTGCTCATGCCCGCACCGCCTGCCGCCGCAAGAAAACTCCCTTTTATCCAAAGGGTATACGCATCACTGAAGAAACAACAGTTTTCCCGGGTAACGCCGATACGTCTGGCACAAAAGGAGAAAGCCACCTTTCAATGGGGAAAACAGAAATATTATCTGACAGAAATTCCTGACTGGGTATCGATACAGGGGAATCCGGTGCCGGATGGAGAGTGGATTGCTCGTTGTCTGTCTGCTTTTCACCGGGCGACGTGTAGGCTCAATCTTTCCGGGTTTCCCCGGGGTGTCCGCGTACTGGGAAGCTGGCCACAACAGTGGAATGCCCGTCTGGATCAACTGGAGAAGTACCGTGACCATATTGCAAGGGAATGGGACGTTAACCATCCATTGTCTGTGTTTTTGCTGCCCCATTACACGTACCTTTGCCGTCTGGGAGAAACAGCGATTCAATATCTTGAACAGGCTGACTATCATCGTGTATGCAGACTTAACGGGCAACAGGGGAAGGTCAGTTACCGCGGATTTCACCCCCGGCAACACGTGATCGGGTTGAAAGATGAGAATGTGATTCTGTTACGTCCGTTTGACTGGTTAATCGACATCCGTGCCAGGGATCTCGGCCAGTGTATGAAAAACGGTATTTTTGAACAGGACTGGGATGATGAACAGGCCGGCCGATTTTTGGCGGCTTACCATCAGCATCATCCGCTCAGTCGGGAGGACATGATGATAATATACAGCGTTTTGATGATGCCGGGACGCTTTATTAGAAAAGTGGAATATGTCTTTCAACAACGTTCAGGTGCGCATCCTGCCGATGACACTTCCGGCCTTGAGCATGAACTTTTTTTGCAAGAGCAGATGCTTCGAAGCTTTCCCGACATTACAGAGCAGGCGACCGGAATTCGTATTCCGCGGGTTTCATGGTTATAAGTGGTTTATAGATCACAAAAAAGGCTTTCGCCTTGTCCGGGACAGGGCAAAAGCCTTTTTTTATTCCGATTCAGGTTTTAGAACACTTGCTGAACTTCTTTAACTTCAGGAATCTCTTCCATTAAGGCACGTTCAATACCTGCTTTTAACGTAATGGTTGAACTCGGGCAACTGCCGCAGGCTCCCATCAAACGAAGCTTGACAACGCCGTCTTCAACATCTACTAACTCAACGTCACCACCGTCACGTTGAAGGAAAGGACGTAATTTATCCAGGATTTCCTGTACTTGTTCACGCATGTGGCACACCCCTTTCTAATTTATATTATATATGTTTGTTCCCCACAAATCCATCCTCAATGTGTCATATCTGAAGTTGAGGGATATCCATCAACCGTTGTGATATCGGTACATCCACAGGACACCGGATTTCAGAACGCGGGGTACACGCCCGATTAGTGTTTTGTTACCCATAACACCGAAACCTTCCTTTTTCCCGAGGGATCCGAGCACTCCTTTTAATTTGATACGGGGAAGAGGGTCAGGTGTTTCATTTTTCCAGGTGGCCTGAAGGACATCGACGATTTGTTCCCCCTGTGCTTCTGCCAGCTGGGCGCTCGGAGCGAATTCAAGGCTGGCACAATCTCCGACCACATAAACGTCCGGATGATCCGGGACCTGGTGAAATTCATTTAACAGAATCCGTCCGTATTTGTCCTTTGCCAGATCCATATCCCTGACGATGCGGTTGGGCTGTATACCGGCCGTCCACACGATGGAATCACTCGGTAGTTCCTGGCCGCTGTTGATCACGGCCTGAGGTTCTACTCGCTCAACACAGGCATGGGAAACCAGCTCCACATCATGTTCGCGAAACCACTGGCTCACGTATTTTTGCAGTTTTCTGGGGTAAGGACTAAGGATACAGTCCCCGCGATCCAGAATACGGATATTGAGATCAGCACGGCTTTCACGAAGTTCGGCGGCCAGTTCAACCCCGCTTAATCCGCCGCCGACAATGGTAATTTGTCCGTAAGGTTTCACATTGTTCAATGATTCATAAGTTTTGCGGGTGGCTGAGATCGTCTGGATGCTGTGGGCGTGTTCGGAAGCTCCCGGAATCCCGTGATATTTGTCTTCACAGCCCAGTCCGATGACCAGCCAGTTGTAGGTCAGGGTATTCTCGTCGGCAAAATGAACCTGTTTTTGCTCCAGATCGATTCGGGAAACTTCTCCGAAGACTGTGTTGACCCGTTCATCAGCAGGAAAAGATACACGTAACTTGTAGTCGGATGCTGTTCCGGCGGCCAGCGCATAAAATTCTGTTTTTAAAACATGATAGGGTAGCCGGTCAACGATGGTGATGCGAATATCGTCAGGGAAGTCCTGCGACAGCAGTTTCCCCGCAATGCGCATGCCACCGTAACCGCCGCCTAAAATAACAAGATGTCTCATACTCCTGATCCTTTCTATCTAAAAGTCATCATTTTGTCACAACTTATTATTATATAATTTCCTGCCCTTGACGAAAAGATTAAAAATTGTCATGGTAATAAAAGAGGTGAACCAGATGAAAGTGATGATTGAGTTCTGCCAGAGTAACCTGGCGGCCGGTGCGGAAGAAACAAGAAAACGTCTGGAAAAAGACCCTGACCTGGATATTGAAACCCTGGATTACGGGTGTCTCGGCAATTGTGGTGAATGTTTCATCAACCTCTATGCGATGGTTGATGGGGAGATTGTGTCAGGAGAAGATGCGGACGATCTGTACGAAAATATAAAAAAACATCTGGCAAAAAAGCAAGACGAACAGAAGCAACTGGATGAACTATTAAAATATCTGGATGATTAAAAAACCGATCCGGATCGAAATAAGACCGGATCGGTTTTTTTGTAAATCTGTTAATATTTTTTGATAATGTTATAGAACGTATCCCGTTCAACCGGCGTCCGTCCGGCTCCTTTAATCAACCAGATCAGTTCGTCCCGGGTCAGGGCGGTCTGGGTCAGGGCACCGGCAGCGTGGCTGATTCTTTCTTCTACCAGTGTCCCGTGAATATCGGAAGATCCGAAACTGAGTGACAGCTGGGTGAGCTGCGTGCCGATATTGATCCAGTAAGCTTTGATATGCGGGAAGTTGTCCAGCATTAATCGGCTGATCGCTACGGTCCGCATATCATCATAAGCGGAAGTGCGCCGTTTGATGGAAGCTGTTGCTTTTTTTGGCTGTACGGCCAGCGGGATAAATACCAGGAATCCGCCGGTTTCATCCTGGAGTTCCCGCAGGCGGATCATGTGAATCAGCCGTTCCTCATAACTTTCAATGGAGCCATATAGCATGGTGGAATGGGTTTTAAGCCCAAGGTTATGCGCGGTGCGGTGTGCCTCCAGCCATTCATCCGTGCTTGCTTTCTCGGGACTCATTTTGGCCCGGTATTCTTCCGTCAGGATTTCCGCTCCGCCTCCGGTCAGCGATTCAAGACCGGCGTCGATCAATTGTTTCAGCACTTCTTCGATGGAAAGGCCGGAGATTTTGCTAAAGAAAACAATTTCAGCTCCGGTGTAGGCCTTGATGGTCACGTCCGGATAATGTTCCTTCAGTGTCCGGACGGTGTCCAGATAGTAATCGAACGATACGGTGTGATTGTGGCCGCCGACGATATGAAATTCGCGAATGTTTTCATTCATATTTTCGTCTACGTATTTGAGCAGATCATCGGTGCTCATGGTATAGGCACCTTCTTCACCGGGATCCCGACGAAAACCGCAGAATTTGCAGTGTGCCTCACAAACGTTGGTCGGGTTGATGTACATGTTTTGAATAAAATAGACATAATCGCCGTTACGTTGCTGGTTGACCCGGTTGGCCAGCTGTCCGACGGTCAGGATGTCCGGTGTTTCGTAAAGAATGAGTCCGTCTTCAAGTGTTAACCGTTCCCCGTTTTCCACCTTTTCAATGATGGGAATCAGTTTTTTGTCCAGCGGTTCATGAATGGTGTCGCTCTTCATTGATTATCCTTCCTTTCCTGCTCCCGTTAATTATTCATACCTGCGCAGTTCGTTATAAAGGGTATCCCGCTCGACAGGGATACGTCCCGCTTCTTTGATCATCTCGATAAACGCCTGTTTCGGTGTCATCTGGGAAGATTGGGATCCTGCCGCATGGACGATCTGCTCTTCCATTACCGTGCCATCCAGATCATCCACACCGAAATGGAGGCTGACCTGGGCAAGTTTTAGACCGATCATCATCCAGAAGGCTCTGATATGTGGGAAATTATCCAGCATCAGCCGGGCGACGGCAAGGATTTTCAGGTCATGGATTCCCGTTGTTTCGTCTTTAATGTCGTACTCTTCGGCCAGTTTTGTGTTATCCGGATGGAAGGCAAAGGGGAAGAAGGCGTTGAAACCTCCAGTTTTATCCTGCAGTTCACGCAACCGAATAAAGTGGTCGATCACATCTTCCTCTTTTTCAATGTGGCCGTAGAGGATGGAAGCGTTGGATTTCATGCCGAGGTTGTGACAAATTTCATGAATCTGAAACCAGCGGTCCGCCGAGGTTTTATGGCCGGAGATGATTTTTCTCACTTCCGGATCAAAAATTTCAGCGCCACCTCCGAGTATGGATCCCAGTCCCGCATTTTTCAGGCGGGTAATCGCTTCTTCGATGTCGAGTTTCGCCACCCGGGCGATATAATCAATCTCGACAGCGGTAAAAGCCTGGACATGGATATCCGGAAGATGTTTTTTGGCAAGGCGGATCATGTCCTCATAATATTCAAAGGGAAGTTTCGGGTTGACGCCGCCAACGATATGAAGTTCGGTAAAACCTTTTCCGATCATCTGTTTATACTTATCTTCAATTTGTTCCAGTGAAAGTGAGTAGGAACGCGGATCATCCGGTTTCAAACCGAATGCACACAGTTTGCAGTCCAGATAACAGACGTTGGTATAGTTCAGGTGGGTATTGACGATAAAATAGACACGATCTCCGTTTTTCTTTTTCCTGACGTAATCCGCCATCCGTCCAATGGTGAGGAGATCGTCCGATTTCATTAACCGGACCCCGTCTTCAAACGATAAACGTTCCCCATTTTCTACTTTCTCCTGGATGTCCTCGAGGGAATCCTTCTGAGTCGATAAGGACATGGACTGATGTCTCCTTTCCCATAAAAGGGTTGCACGATCATTTCATCAAACGATCATATGATTTTATTATAGTTTGAAAGTCTTGAATAGGGCAAGCATTCGAGACACGGAGATGTTTGTCAAACGGTACTCGACACGAATCAGCAAAGGTTCTATGCATTAGACAATGTTTTATGGTGCAAAACCGATTGAGTTGGAATACAATGTTAAATGTTGATAATTTCCATGGGGGGAAGGAGACTAGAAAATGGAGGAGTTTATCGAACAGGAGATTGAAGATCTACGCAGTAAGATGGTAGAAGCCGGCAAAAAATTTGGTTTGAAACATCCTATTGTTCTTAAATATAGCATGGAAATTGATTCGCTTCACAATGTCCTGCTCTATATAGATCGCACAAGGAAGAGAAATACTGTCAAAAGTTATTTATTTGTGAAAAAATACAAGCCCCGTGCGATCCGTTTCAGTGGACAAGCTTTGTAAACGTCAGGGATATGGCGTAATCTGCTGAAAAAAAGTCGTGTCATGGGAAGCATCATCAGAACTTGAGAATTGGAACACGACCCTGTATACTTAGAGTTAAAGGGAGCTATACAAAATATAGTTCCAACAAGGAGGTCACTCAATGATTACGATAACGGAAAGTGCGGGACAGAAAATCAAGGAGCTTCTCGCCGAAGAGGATAACGATCAGTTGTTTTTGCGTGTTGGCGTTAAACCGGGCGGTTGCAGCGGTTTCTCATACGGAATGGGTTTTGATGATACGATCCATGAACATGATCAGGAATTTGAACAGCATGGCATCAAGGTTGTGGTGGATGCCGGTAGCGCTCCGTATTTGAAAGGGGCCGAAATCGACTACAAAGAGAATATGATGGGTGGCGGATTCTCGATCCACAATCCCAATGCCGTGTCATCCTGTGGGTGCGGAAGTTCTTTCCGTACGGCGGATGATGCCGGACAGCCGAGTGAGTGTTAAGTCTGACAAACAACTAAAAGATGAGAGCAAGCTGTGAACGGCACCTGAGCGGGCCTTCACAGCTTTTTTCGTCATCAAGGATAAAAAGGGGGATTTGGTAAATATGAATCGTGCGTTCATTCTTCTGACGGGAATTATACTTCTGTTACTTGCCGGGTGTAGACCAACAACTGAGCCTGTCCTGGATACCAGTCAACCGGAAACACCGTCACGATCCGAGCAACGGGATACATCTGATTCGTTAGCGATGGAAGCTGTCCCCGTCAGGGAAGAGGAAATCCCTTATACCATTGAAGTGGTGGCGGAGCATTTACATATCCCCTGGGCGCTGGATATCGCGGAAGACGGGCGCATCTTTTTGACAGAACGCCCGGGCCAGGTCCGAGTGATTCAGGATGGCAAACTGCGGGAAGAACCCCTGATTTCTTTTCCGGCACCTTTTGTCAGTAAGGGAGAGGGAGGGCTGTTAGGCCTTGTATTGGACCCAGAGTTCTCAAGGAATCATTATCTGTATGTGTATCATTCCTATCAGGAAGCAGGAAACGTCAAAAATCGGGTGATTCGACTTGTGGAACGTGAAAACAGGTTATTTGTCGACAGTATTCTTTTGGACGGGATTCCCGGCAATGTGTTTCATAATGGAGGGAGGTTAAAGTTCGGCCCGGATGGTTACCTGTATATCACGGCGGGAGATGCCCTGGATCCGAATTTGGCTCAGGATTTGAACTCACTGGCGGGGAAGATTCTCAGGATCCGTCCGGATGGGACCATTCCAGATGATAATCCGTTTGCCGGATCTCCGGTCTACAGCTGGGGACACCGCAATCCGCAGGGACTGTCCTGGCATCCCGAGATACAACAACTGTTCAGTTCCGAGCACGGACAGTCGGCGCATGATGAATTGAACCGGCTTGAAGCCGGGGCCAATTACGGATGGCCAGTGATTGAAGGGGATCAGCAATCATCGGAACCGGCAGTGTCGGTCGTCGATGGTGTCAATGTGACAAAACCGCTTCAGCGTCCGGTTCTGCACAGCGGTGGTACCACATGGGCCCCGTCCGGCATGACTTTTGTCACCCGCGGTCCCTGGAAAAACCAGCTTTTAATCGCCAATTTACGAGGCCAACAAATTTTAAAGGTGACACTTGATCCTTCGTCGAGAAATGAAGTGAAACAGGTTGAATCTCTGTTTCGTAACCGGTTTGGGCGTATTCGCACGGTGATGGAGGGAGCGGATGGGTCCCTTTATTTTGTGACCAATAACCGGGACGGGCGTGGACGGGAGCTGAACGGGGATGACCGATTGATCCGGCTGATCCCGAAACGTGATGAAAGTAAAGAATAGAGGTGCACAGTGTGAAGGATATCCGGATGTACAATGTTATTTTTCCCTTGTGGATGACGGTTTTTATGCCTCCCTATCTCTGGCTGGTGCTGGGTGGAAATCTGTTGATTGATGCGCTTGTCATCCTGATCACCCTGCGATTAAGTCGTGTAAAACTGGCATGGAAACGGGAATTGATTTTTGTCATTTCAGCATGGGGATTTGGATTTTTTGCCGATATTATAGGAGCCGTGTATTTATTTATGGTTGAAGCGGAGTTGGAGTGGGTTCGACATCCGCTATACGAACATCTGATGTCTTTATGGCTTTATCTGTTCGGAATCGGGCTAGCTGGATTGCTTATTTTCTGGTTCAATAGCTGGTTCGGAAAAAAACTGGGGCTCTCCCCGGACATCGCAAAGCGGGTGGGATTGGCCATGGGAATCATCACCGCCCCCTGGATGTTTCTGTTGCCTCCGATTTGAACGGGGATATGGATTAGACATTGATTTCCTGCACGGCGATTAACTGTTCATGCTGGCAGGTTGCACAGGTTGCGTAATGAATACACTGGTGTTCGCGTAGATCCGGAAAGCCATTGACCTGTTTCATTCCGTCAATATCCAGATAGGGACTGTAATCATCAAAATAATTCTGCCAGATTCCCTGATCAATCATCTCCGAACCGCATTCGGGGCAGGACGCGTTCAGGGGAGCGTAACCGTTACAGACCGGGCATTGAAAGGACATGGGGCATCACCCTAACTATTTCGTTTTCCCAGCAAAATGGTATAGAGGACATAACTGCCCATAATAATGAAGGAGAGAACAGCAGCAAAGATTCCTTCCATAAATACATTCGTCCCGATGGTACCCAGAACGATCAACAATGGAATCCCGATGGTGGCGGCAATGAGAAAAATAATATAGATTGCGTTGGTTCGCATTTGTTCAGAACGGGACATTCTGTAACCTCCTTCAATCGTTGATGGTACCTTTAATTTTTGACAGGAGGCGTTGCTTTATACGCCATTAAAAAAACACTCTGATTCAGGTTTACGGTTTGAAACCCGAAAAAGAGTGTTTTTCAAGTCATAAATGGACTGCGGTTTACTTGTTAAAACTCATGCTGCTGCTGTGTCCGGGCTGCAGTTTGGCATCCGGATCAATAAAGCCTTTTGCATTGTTGACAGCCGTAGGTGCTTCCCCGAAACCGACGGCAATCAGTTTGACTTTGCCGGGGTAAGTGGCGATATCCCCTGCAGCATAGATACCGGGAATATTGGTTTCCATTTTGGAATTGACCACGATGGATCCTTTATCAAACTCCAGTCCCCAGTCTTTAATCGGTCCGAGGGAGGAAATAAAGCCAAAGTTGACAATAACGTCATCAACATCCAGTTTCTTTTCATCGCCATCTTTACCTTCGATGATGACGGACTCAATTTTGTCCGAACCTTCCAGGGCCTTGGCCTTGTATGGAGTCAGAACCTCAACTTTGGAATTCATCAGGTTTTCTACACTGTGTTCATGGGCACGGAACTTATCGCGGCGGTGAATGATCCAGACTTTCTCTGCGATCGGTTCCAGCATCAGAGCCCAGTCTACGGCGGAATCTCCACCTCCGAAAACAGCGACCCGTTTTCCTTCAAAGGCATTTAAATCGTTTACGAAGTAGTGAAGATTCTTCCCTTCAAATTCTTCGGCGTTGGGAAGGTCTAGCTTGCGGGGTTCAAAAGCACCCACACCGGCCGTAATAATAACTGATTTGGAAAGATGAACACCCTGGTCGGTGGTTAACTCAAAGATGCCATCCTTTTGTTCGACATCTTCAACCCGCTCGCCGCAGCATATGGCCGGTTCAAACATTTGCATCTGTTCTTTCAGACGATCAATGAGCTCCTGGGCACGAATTTTGGGAAATCCGGCCACGTCATAAATGTATTTTTCAGGATATAGAGCGGATAATTGCCCGCCGAGTTGAGGCATGCTCTCAATAATTTTAACCGAACACTGACGCATTCCTCCGTAGAAGGCAGTGAAAAGCCCGGCCGGACCTCCTCCGATAATGGTAATGTCGTAGACCTTCTCGTCACGTTTCAGACTCATACACACTACACCTCCGGTAGGTTTTAACACAAACTAGTTACATTATAGCTTTCTCAAACAGGGAAGAAAAGCATTAGTGAAAAATTTCTCAAAATAATTTAAAAAAAGTGTCGAAGAAAAACGGGCCCAGTCTAGGGGTGGTTCTTTTTCTTGTATAAGCCGCCTGTATGGGCTTCCGCACATTTTTAAAACTTTGTGCATATTTTCACTTGCAAAAAGCGTGGTGCATCATTATGATAATGATAGAAAATACTATAGCCTTTCAGGTTTTGCATGTGAGTCTTTATCCCGTATTTGATTTATTTTATTTTTTGGGCAGACTAAGTGAAAAAAAGAACAAACTTTTAAAAACTTGAAGGCAAAAAAATAGGAAAAACGGGTGATCGAATTGAGTACATCAAGAATTCTGATTCTGGGTGCCGGTTATGGGGGACTGGTGACCGCGACGCGTTTGCAGAAGGGACTTAACTACAATGAAGCAGAAGTGACACTGGTCAATAAGTATGATTATCATTACCTTACCACATGGTTGCATGAACCGGCAGCAGGCACAAGCCATCATGAACGGGCCAAGGTGGATCTTAACGAGGTACTGGATACGAAGAAAATTAATTTTGTTCAGGGAACGGTCGAATCGATTGAACCCGATAACAAAAAAGTGAAACTGGAAGATGGTACCGAGCTGGCGTTTGATTATCTGGTCATCGGACTCGGCAGTGAACCGGAAACATTCGGCATTGAGGGTTTGAAAGAACATGCGTTCAGCATTCGAACCATTGACAGCGTACGCATGATTAAAGAACACATTGAGTATATGTTCTCCCGCTTTAATAACGAACCGGATCGCAGGGATTATCTGACATTCGTCGTCGGTGGAGCCGGATTTACCGGAATCGAGTTTGTCGGAGAACTGGCCGACCGTATTCCGGAATTGTGCCGGGAATTTGACGTCGATCCGAACCTGGTGCGCATCATTAATATTGAAGCAGCACCGACCGCATTGCCGGGATTTGATCCAGAGCTTGTTGAATATGCGATGGATGTATTAAAGCGAAAAGGTGTAGAATTTTTGATCAACACCCCGATCAAGGAGTGTACGCCGGATGGGGTTATACTTGCCAATGGTGAGGAAATCAAAGCCGGCACGGTAATCTGGACCGGTGGTGTGCGTGGAAATCATATCGTGGAAGAATCCGGCATTGACGTGATGAGAGGCCGGGTAAAAGTAGATGAGTATCTGCGTGCACCCGGATATGAGGACATTTTTGTCGTCGGTGACTGTTCGCTTATTATTAATGAAGAAACAGATCGGCCGTATCCGCCGACGGCTCAAATTGCCACACAACAGGGATTTAACTGCGCTGAAAATCTGATTGCCCTGATTCGTGGTGGCGAGTTGAAGCCGTTTAAACCGGAGTTGAAAGGTACACTGGCTTCTCTGGGACGCGGTGAAGCGATCGGTGTTATAGGTAACAAGAAACTGCTGGGCAGCAGTGCCGCTATAATGAAGAAACTGAGTGATCTTCGTTATCTGTTTATCCTTGGCGGTATTTCACTGGCTCTGAAAAAAGCCAAATTTTAAGATAGAGAGAGTTGGAGACAAGAGAGAGGTATCCTGATTTGACGGGGATACCTCTTTTTTTCATATATACTGCATTTCGGCCATTCTATATTATAGTCGTAAAAATCATGAGATGTTACGAAAAAAGGAGAAAACTTAAGTTGTATCCGCTTACATCAGCCATTTTAAGCTGTAACGGGATAAAGAGGTTCTTTCTTTATTCTGAATTGTCTGATATATTATTCTGAAAATATAAACAATTCCGACTGGAGTGGAGAAAAGGAGGGAACGGATGTATGCAAACAACGGTGTTGACGGAAAAAGAGGTTTGTGAGTACTGCAACGGACAGGGGTACTACCAGCTGTTGCTGGGGGGATCGGAGACCTGCCCGTCCTGTCAGGGAAGCGGGAAAAAGAAAGGAACGGATCGGTAAATTGATCTTTGTGGTCTCAGGAATACCACTGCCCCTTTGGTCGTAACAGAACAAGGGGGTTTTTTCTGTGGTTGGGACATTATCGTATGAGATACCCGGATATTGATGGGACGAGAAATGACAGGGATGTGATGGAATCAGCGATGATTAGATGACAGGAAACAGGAGCGTGTAATCGTACACTTTCCATAATATCCATAATATCAAATGCAAAAAATAGCGGAACTTTTTTCTTCTATTATAAGAATGGTGGAAATCAAAAATAATAGCGGAAAAATTTCCGCTCTTTTTATATCGAACCGCAATCCTGCCCCCGACATCACGGAGATTATTTCTCTTCACTAATATCCAGTGCCTCCACAGACATCAGTTCAGTAACATGAGACCGATAATCCTGAAGCAATCCGCTCGTGATCAGTCCAATCCTGCCAGTACCAATTATCACGCCGTCTACTTCCCGAACCGGTACCAGTTCCTGAACCGAATTTGATAAAAAGACTTCATCCGCCTTTTTCCAGAGGTGAAGAGGATAAAACCCTTCCTCTACTTGCAGTCCCTGACGGCGGGCAAGCTGGATGACCAGTTTTCGGGCAATACCGGGAAGAATACCTGTTTTCAGTGAAGGCGTAAAAACCGTTTGATTTTGTACAAAAAACAGATTACTCACAATTCCTTCCGCAACATATCCGTCCGAGGTCAAGAATATTCCCTCCAGTTCCTGCTGCGGGCCCAGCTCCTTTTTTCCCAGCACGGAAGGAAGAAAATTTAATGATTTATATGAGCCGGTTCCGGCAGGATGACGGGACACGGTTCGAAGCGGAACCAGTTTTTTACCCCTTTCATACAGGTCAGCAGGAAAAGCCGGCAATGGACGGGTATGGATGACCCATGAGGGATTATGATAGGGGTCACTTGACAGCCCAACACCATATGTGCCGGCGGAAAGGGTGATGCGAATGTAGGCATCGGTTAACTGATTGGCTTTCAGGGTAGATATGACCGCTTCATAAAGATCCTGTTTGCTGTAATCCACTTTAATCCCCAGCACGGCAGCAGACTTCATCAACCGTTGATAATGATCATCAAACAGAAAGAGATGTCCCTGGTAAGCACGCAACGTTTCAAACAACCCGGCTCCATATAGGAATCCATGATCGTTCACGGATATCACAGCTGAATTTTCGTCCGCCAGTTTTCCGTTCACATATACTTTCATGAGAGATACACCGCCAATTTAATCTTTTCTATCAAAAAATGATTGTCCATTATGAAAATCACAGATCAGGCCATATCTCAATCACGCGCTTCCCGTTTCATCCCCAGTTCCATCGCTGCCCAGAGCGCCTCGGCTTTTTTCAGACATTCATCATATTCTCGGTCAGGAATCGAGTCAATCACAATTCCTGCACCGGCCTGCACGTAAGCCATACCTTCCTTTTCGAGGAGGGTTCGGATGACAATATTCAGTTCCATGTCCCCATCAAAACCGATCCAACCGATCGAACCGGTATAGGGGCCTCTTCGGACAGGTTCAAGTTCTTCAATAATCTCCATGGTTCTGATTTTGGGCGCGCCGGTGATCGTGCCACCGGGAAACACTGCGCGTACAACATCAAAAACGTTGCAGTTCTCACGCAGCTCACCTGTGACATTGGACACGATATGCATGACGTGGGAGTATTTTTCGATGACCATCAACTCATCTACTTTTACTGTACCGTAACGGCAAACCCGGCCCAGGTCATTTCGTTCCAGATCTACGAGCATAATATGTTCGGCTCGCTCTTTCTCATGATTAATTAATTCTCGTGCCAATGCCTCGTCTTCCTGCGGGTTCGTTCCACGGGGACGTGTTCCCGCTATGGGTCGGGTGCTGACTTGTTGGTTTTTGACTTTGACCAGTTGTTCCGGAGATCCCGACACCAGTCGGAATTCGGGAAAATCGAGATAACCCATATAAGGAGAAGGATTCAACCGGCGCAATTCCTGATACAGGTTCCAGGGGTCGGTTCCCAGTGGAGTCTGCTGGCGAACAGACAAGTTAACCTGAAACACATCGCCTGCCCGGATATAATCCTGAACTTTTTTCACAGCCTCCACGAAGGATGCTCTGGAAAATGTGGTTTCCGGGAACGTACGTCGCGGCACGGCTGACACTTCGTTTTCCTGTCTTGCAGGGGTGGGCCCGGGAACATGTTCGAGAAGAGATCGGATTTTTTTCTCCATGATGTTCAGGCGGGCTATCCCCTCTTCATAATCTTCATCTTTTTCAGGATCACAGGACGTAGTGAGAAAAAGGGTTTCTTCCTGATGATGATAGGCCAGGATGTGTCGGTACACCAGGAAGTACAGATCAGGCAATTCCAGATCATCACGGGCAAGTTGCGGGATTTTTTCAAAATAATGAACCATATCGTAACTGAAGTACCCTGCTGCTCCTCCCTGCCAGTCGGGTCCATCTTCAACATGGGGACTTCGATAACGCCGCATCAAATCTCCTAAAATATCAAGGGGATTTCCTTCCTTCTTCTGCGTTGTACCCTGTCCGAAATCTCGAATCTTCACCTGGCCGTTCTTTGCGGTGATTTCCATCTCGGGTTCTACCCCGATATAAGAGAAGTTTCCCGATAAACCGCTTTCAAGTAAGACGCCATAGTTACCGTTATGGTTTAATGCCCGATACAAATATGAAAAGTCGGAAATCGAGATGTTAATTTTCTTTATGACGGGGATCCGTGAATAACAGGTTTGCCACTCCAGAAACTTTTGTTTATCCGGTAAATACATAGGGCTCACATCCATTATGTTATAGAGAAAATAACAGATTAATTTTATCATACTTACCACGTACTCGATACCAAAAGACAACCTTTACAATCACTAAAAAAACCCGGCCGTTCAACCGGGTTGGAAATCTTGTAAACTCCTTCTTTTTTCACATCATCATTTAAAACCCGAGCAACAGTTTCACTGCCATCATGATAATCGCCACCGCCAGAATGAACCGAATCCACTTGTCGCCCCCTGAGACGGAAAAAAGACTGCCCAGCCATGCGCCGAAGCCGTTTCCCACCGCCAGGGTCAACCCCAGCACCCAGTTGACCTGGTCATTCCAGATAAACACGATCAAGGAAGCCAGCATATAGATGCCGACCACAAATACTTTAATGCTGTTGATACGAACCAGTGACATCCCGGTAATCAGGGTGAGGGCGGCAATAATGATAAAGCCGACGCCGGCCTGAATAAAACCACCGTAAACGCCGACGAAGAAAAAAGCAATAGCAGCCGCGATCCGGCGGCCTTTACTGAGGTTTTCCTGTTCACTTTGCAAAAATTTCTTTTCCGGCTGCCACAGAATCAAAATCAGAACCATGATCATGATCACAGCCAGAATTTTATTAAAGATCTCATCGGGTAACGAAATCGCCAGATTGGCCCCGACAATGGACCCGAGAATCGCGGGAATGCCCAGTAAGATACTGAATTTCCAGTCGAAGTATCCTTTTTGCCGAAAACTGGCCACGGCGACAATATTCTGTACCATCAGCGCAATCCGATTGGTTCCGTTGGCCACGGCAGACGGAAGTCCCATAAAAATCAATACCGGAAGCGTCAGCAGGGACCCGCCCCCGGCAACGGTATTTAAAAAACCGCCGGCCGTACCAGCAGCAAGAATCAGCAGGATATGTACGAGTTCCATGATGCATACCTTCTTTTTCAGAATTAAAAATCATATGTCAACATGATAACACAGAAATTGGGATAAAAGGATGGCTAATATTCATTTTTTTCAACCGGATGAAAAAAAGGTATAATAAGACATGTTAAAGACGAACGATTCCTATAGAGAAGGAGATCAGCCATCGATGTTATATCTGGTTACGGCACTCTACAATGAAGCAAAGCCTTTCATCGATCACTATCAATTGAAAAAAGTGCCCCATACTTCGAAGTTTCAGGTGTTCAGGCACGATGATATGGTCCTGGTGGTGAGTGGCAGCGGAGCCTTTCAGAGCGCGGTGGCCACGACCTATGTTCTGACCCGGTTCGGTCACGATGAAACCAGCAACATCCTGAATATCGGCATTGCCGGTGCCGTTCAAAAGGAGGGGCCGTACCAGGAAGGGGATCCGGTGCTGTGTCATAAAATTGTGCACCATGATAACGGACGGGCCTATTATCCGGATATTCTGGCCGAACACCGAATGAAAGAGGGATCAGTTGAAACCTTCGCCTATCCGGTCGGGGAGGCAGTGAGGTCCGATGTTTCAGCAGACCTGGTGGACATGGAGGGGGCGGGTTTTTATGAAGCGGCCTCTTCTTTTTTGTCTCCGCACCAGATTTATTGCGTTAAGATCGTATCAGATTTTCTGGAGCCTTCCGCCGTTTCACCGCAGAAGGTTACCCGGCTGGTGGCAAGGACTCTCTCCGAGCTGGAGGATTTGATAGAAGTGGCGCGGGGGATTACCGCCATTCACCGGGACGTACTGACGGAGGAAGATCACCGTCTGTTGAAGCAACTTGCCGGGAACCTGAAACTGTCACAGACCCTGTCCCATCAGTTAACGCAACTGGCCAAACAATACAGGCTGCGAACCGGCAAACCGCTAACCGGCCTTCTCGACGATTACACGGAACTGGTAATTGAATCCAAACACGAGGGGAAGATCTGTTTTGAGCAAATTAAAGAGCGACTTCTTCATACGTGATTTTTCCCATATTTATATTGAAAAAAATGTGATCGATCACCCGATGACCCGGGACATTCTGAAGCGGTTTCCGGAGGCGGTCCGGGTGGAGATCGACCACTATAAAGATGTGTTCAATCGGTCCCGGCAGCAATTTCCCGTGCAGAAACAATCCCAGAAACTGATTCTGGCAGAAAAAACGGGCGAAAAGGTGTACCCGGGAGCCGACGTGAGCCAGGATTTCGGCCATGAGCATTTCTATTACACTTCTTCCATTTTGAATTGTATTTATAACTGTAGCTACTGTTACCTGCAGGGGATGTTTCCCTCCTCCAACATCGTTATGTTCGTCAACCAGGAAGATTTTTTTCAGGAGGTGGATGCGCTGCTGGCCCGGCATCCCGTCTATCTGGCCATTTCCTACGACACGGATCTGCTGGCCTTTGAGCGTATCGCGCCGTTCGCGTCCCGCTGGATTGAATTTGCGCGGGAAAGAGAGACACTTACGATTGAACTGAGGACCAAAAGCGTGAATTACGCGGCGATTCGCCATTTTCAACCGGCAGAAAATGTGGTTCTGGCCTGGACGCTTTCCCCCGATGAGGTGATCCGGCGGTATGAACCGCTGACACCTTCCCTGGATATGCGGCTGAAGAGTATGAAACAGGCGATGGATGACGGGTGGCGCGTGCGGGTTTCTTTTGATCCGATACTCTATATCCATGACTGGCAGGCTCAATATAAGGCATGCGTGGCACGGACGTTTTCCACCCTGCCGGCCGATAAAATCGAGGATGTCAGTATCGGGGTGTTCCGCATGGCCCGGGATTATCTTAAAAACATCCGCCGCACCGGGAGTCAATCGGATCTGATCTATTATCCCTTTGAATGCCGGGATGGCGTTTACAGTTATCCGGAGGAGCTGGCGGAGCAGATGATCCGTTTTGTAAGGGGAGAAGTGGAGCAGTATATCCATCCGGAAAACATCTATCTCTGATATGAAAGGATGGTTGAAGGTGAAAACAGCCATAGTAACGGGGACCTCTTCGGGAATCGGTCTCGCCATTTGTCAAAAACTGATTGACAGGGGCTACCGGGTTTACGGACTGGCGCGAAATTTTACAAAAACGGAATGGGACCATCCCCATTTTCATAAAATGGTTTGTGATGTGAGTTGTACCCGGGAGCTGAGCAGCACGGTCCGTAAAATCCGGCAGGAACAGAAAGAGATTCATGTTCTGGTCAATAATGCGGGTATCGGGTATTTCGGGCCTCACGAGACCCTGAAGCCGGAAGAGATTGAAGCGATGGTGGCAACAAATTTGCAGGCACCCTTGATCCTGACCCGGCTCCTTTTAAATGATATTAAGCGTAACCGGGGATGGATCATCAATATTTCTTCCATTACGGCACAGAAGTCAGCGACGCACGGCTGTGCCTATGCCGCTACTAAAGCCGGTTTGACACACTTCGGCATCAGTTTGTTCGATGAAATCCGCAAAACCGGGGCAAAAGTGGTCACCCTTCATCCCGATATCGTTCAGACCCCGTTTTATGATCACCTGGACTTTAAAGAAGGGGAAGAACCGGACAGCTATATCACCGCTCAATGTGTGGCAGATGCCGTGGAAACCGTACTGAATCAGCGGGAAGGCACGGTGCTGACGGAAATGACGATACGGCCCCAGTTACACCGGATTACGAAGAAAAAAAGGGGAAAATCTTAATTCAGGAGGCATTGCGATGGAACGTTTTTCCCGAGTGGCTTCCCTGGAAAATCAGATGGAAGCCCAGATTCTTGAAGAGGTTTTGCGGGAACGAAACATTCCGCACTTGATTCAATCCCATTTTGATGATGCCTACGGCGGACTGTTTCAGTTTCAGAAGGGATGGGGCGTCGTTCAGGCACCTGAACAACATGCGGAAGAAGTGCGGGCGATTCTGGCGGAAATTCGAAAAGCGGATATTCAGACGGAGGAGGACAGGTAAAAGGCCTGGAGATTGAGGTGGGAGCGACCGGCTACGTAAACAACCTGCTGCATCCTGGCAGCAGGTTGTTTTGTGTCTTATTGAAATGATCATTTGAGATGCCTGAGAGAATGACAGGTAGGAATGGCATTTGAATCGGCGAAAGCCGCTCCTGTCCTAACGGGATGGTGATGTCAAAGGGACAAACATGGTATCCGGCCCGGTCGGATAATCGCTGCCGCCTTTCGGTTCCAGACTGACGGCGATATGAACGGCCCGGCTGACCTCAGTTCCACGGAAGTAAAGGTGGGCCATATCATTCGTTGTGTTCAGCAGTCCGGCATTGGCCCGAATGTTACGGTGGTCATCGGTGATAAACCAGACCTGATAGTCCTTTTCCACAGGCGGATTAATCCCTTTGACGAGGAACAGGAGTTCACCCGTTTCCGGATTGACCCAGACATATCCCCTTGCTTCCGGTGTATCCAGGGTCATCACTTCATACTGGACGGTATGCGGATCCATCACCAGGGTCATGTTATCCTGCAGGACCTCGCCATTTTGAAAAGAGGCCAGTGGCCTGTCCGGCTCTGGTTGAAACGGTTTCAGAACAGGCATGATCAATACAATCACAGCCAGGGATACGGCTGGAATGATAAAAGATGGACGTCGCCAGTGGCTGAACCATTTTTGCAAAAGAAACCGTCTTTTCAATTTTCGCTTCAATCGTGGCGAAGGCATGGCTATCTCTTCAGCCGGTTGAAGCATCGTCAACCATTCCTGGTGGCGCTCACGGCAGACGTCACATTCGGGCAAATGTGTTTCAAGCTGACGAAACCGGTCGGCAGGCAGCTTCCTCAGAATAAAATCGATGATGTCCTGTTCGGACCAGGTGCAGGGCTGTTTATTCATGCTTTTTTGCACCTCCGGAAGGCTCCATCCAGCCGAACTGGTTCAATTGCTTTTTAATATTGGTAATACCGTAACGGATCAGGGATTTCACCGTACCCAGCGGACGATTCATCTCTTCAGCCAGCTCACGCTGGGTTCGCGATCGGAAGTACATGCCCAGGACGGCTTCCCGCTGGGCAGCCGGGATCTGATCCAGTGCACGGCGGACGGCTTCTATTTCCAGGTTTTGTACCACCTGAACTTCCGTCTCATTCTCTGCCGGATGTTCTCCAGTAACAGAGTCTTCAAGCACGGCGGCGGATTGTCGCTGTTTTTTGCGCAGGTGATCGACACAGCGGCTCCGGGTCATCACCGCCAGCCAGGATTCCATGCTACCCCGGGCAGGGTCAAACCGATCCAGCTTTCTGAGGGCTTCCAGAAAAACCTCCTGACAGATATCTTCCGCTTCCATCCGGTCTTGAACCATTTTCAGCGCAATGTGGTACACCAGAGGGATGTAACGGTCGTAGAACTGCTCAAAGGCTGCGGGGGCGCCTTGCTTGATCTGCTCAAGCAAATGATGAATCTCATCATGAAAATTGGACATGAGGACTCACTCCAATTCCCGTGTGAAATCGATCATCTATTTTATGAATAACATGTTTTCACGGGATTGAAAAGTCGTTTAGAGTGTTATCTGGAAAATTTTATTTTTTAAAAGTGGGAACGGAGTATGGTCTTCTCTAGGATTCTTTTTCAACCTGTTCGATTTTGTTGCCGAAAATTTGTGGCGGATCGATCCGGTTCATTTGCAGATAGGTTGAAAGTTGACCGCGGTGGTGAATCTCATGCTCGGCCATGGCCATCAGCATCCGCCATGAACTGACGTCATATCCCTGCAGCGAGGGAACCCTTTTATTAAGCAGGTCGTTACCCAGCACCGATATCCCCTCTATAAATCTGGCATGGCAGGATTCCAGATAACGCGAGATTTCCTCTATGGTTTCCCCTTTACGCTTTTCATGGCCGGGATAGACCCATTTTCCCCGTTCAAATACGTGCAAGAACATCAGTTGCGTGGAACCCAGGTGTCGCAGCAAATCTCCCGTTGATAACTTGTTTTCAGCCGGTCTCCATTCCAGGATCGAATCTGGCACAACCTGAACATACGGCATGGTCCGTTTGCGTAACCCATCCAAAAACGTCGCATATTCCCCAACATCATGGATCATGTATCATTCCCCCCTTAAAAAAAACGCATATTCAATGACATTATATTTCTGGCTCGGGGTGTTAAACCTCTTTTAAACAGGCAGATTCCGTTGATGAAAAAAATTGTTCAAGAAATAAATCCAGTCTGTCCCCGGCATCGTATTCCTTATGAAAACAAAAAAATGCCAATCACTGGGAGGGGATTAACGTGAATATGATGCGAAAAAAAAGGATGGCACTCATGCTTGCGTTGATTCTGGGAATGACGGTACTCAGCCCGTCATTTGTCCGGGCAGCCGGGCCATTATCCCTTTACACACCTTATACAAACATTGCAGTGACGCCCGGTGAATCCATTCATTATTCGATCGACGTGATTAACAACAGTACCGATGTTCAAAGTCCTGAGCTTTCAGTGGAAGGACTCCCTGAAGGCTGGGAATATCAGCTGACTTCCGGGGGCTGGAGTATTAAGGAAATCTCCGTCCTGCCGGACGAATCCCGTTCGGTGTCACTGGATGTTGAAGTCCCCTTAAAGGTAGACCGGGGAACTTATTCATTCCGTGTCACAGCGGGTTCTGCAGTACTTCCTCTGACCGTCAGGGTGACGGAACAGGGGACCTATAAAACAGAGTTAACGACGGAACAGCCCAATATGGAAGGTCACGCCGACTCTTCTTTTAATTATGAAGCGACGATCAAAAACCGGACGGCGGACGAGCAACTTTATGCCCTGAGAGCGGAAGCCCCCCGCGGCTGGGATGTCCGATTTGAGGCCGACGGCAAGACCGTCACCTCGGTTAAAGTCGAAGCCAACGCCGACAAGGACATTGATGTTGAAATCACCCCGCCGGAACAGGTGAAGAAAGGAACATATCAAATTCCGATTACGGCCAGCACCAGTTCAACCTCGGCGGAGACCACGCTGGAAGTGGTGATCACCGGTACGTATGATCTTGAATTGACCACGCCGAACGGCCTGTTAAGTACGGACATCACCGCCGGGGGTGAAAAAAATCTGACGCTCGAAGTTCGCAACACAGGTTCAGCGGATCTAAGAGATATTCAACTGCGTGCAGACACACCGGTCAACTGGGAAGTGACCTTTGAACCAAAAACAATTAACAAACTGGCTGCCGGAAATTCCACCGAAGTGACCGCAACGATTAAAGCAGATGGTGAGGCAATAGCAGGCGATTATGTGGTCAACATGTCCGCCACGACGCCGGAAGCGTCTTCCGACGCTCAGTTCCGTGTCACCGTTGAGACCTCACTCTTGTGGGGATGGTTTGGTATCCTGATCATTCTGGCCGTGATCGGCGGTGTCTATTATCTGTTCCGCACCTACGGGAGGAGATAAGCGATGGCCAATCCGATCATTCAGCTGGAAGACCTGACGAAAAGTTACGGCGAATTAAAAGCAGTGGACGGGTTAAACCTGACCGTTTATCAGGGAGAAATATTCGGACTATTGGGGCCTAACGGTGCCGGCAAATCAACGACGATCCTGATGATGCTGGGGCTGACCGAACCGACTTCCGGCACCGTCCGCGTCTGCGGCATCGATTCCACCCGCCAGCCGATCGCCGTGAAAAAGAAAGTGGGCTACCTGCCGGATGATATCGGTTTTTACGAGGATCTGACCGGTCTGGAAAATCTGTTATACACAGCTTTCTTGAATCGGATTTCCGGACAGGAAGCCTATGACCGGGCCATGTCCCTTTTAAAACGTGTCGGGCTGGGACAGGCAGCCGAACAGAAGGCAGGGACTTATTCCCGCGGGATGCGGCAGCGGTTGGGTCTGGCTGATGTTTTGATTAAAAACCCGGAGGTTATTATTCTGGATGAGCCGACTCTGGGCATTGACCCGGAAGGGGTGCGGGAACTGCTGGATCTGATTCAGCAATTGAGCTGCGATGAAGGCATTACTGTCCTTCTGTCCTCCCATCATCTCCACCAGGTTCAGCAGATCTGCGACCGGGTCGGTTTGTTTGTGAAAGGACGCCTGCTGGCGGAAGGGGATATTGATCAACTGTCGCAACAGTTGTTTAAAGAAGAACCTTACGCCATTCAGGCCCGGGTTTCCGACATGACGGATGGCCTGATAGACAGGCTGAAGCAACTGGATGGGGTCAAGCAGGTGGCTTGTGAAAAAGATATGCTGGACATTCGCTGCGCACGTGATCTGACCGCTGACATCTCACGGATTGTAGTGGAATCGGGTGTGGATCTGCATCATCTGACACAGAAACAGTACGGTCTGGATGAAATCTATCATCGTTATTTTGAAGGGGGTGCATGAGATGAAAAATCTGTTTGATCGCCGGGATCAACGCCCCATTCATCCGTTCTGGGTTATGGTGCAAAAAGAGATATCGGATCAGATCCGGAGCTGGCGGTATCTGATCCTTCTCGGTATTGTCGTCCTGACCTGCATCGGCTCTCTTTATACGGCGATGATGAGTATCCGAGACGCGGTCGCCACCGATGAAACCCTGAAATCGTTTGTATTTCTGAAGTTATTTACCGTATCTGATCCCGAAGGAACACTGCCTCCATTTATTACGTTCATTGGGTTTCTCGGCCCGCTGCTTGGAATCGGGCTGGGTTTTGACGCCGTCAATTCGGAACGCAACAGGGGGACGCTCAGCCGGATCATGGCCCAGCCGATTCACCGCGATTATGTGATCAATGCCAAATTTACGGCGCTGTTGATCGTAATCAGCATCAGTATTTTTGCTCTCGGTTTTCTGGTGATGGGGATGGGCCTTCTGGCGATCGGTATTCCGCCGACACCGGAAGAATTTTTGCGGATTCTCTTTTTCCTTATACTCAGTATCTTTTATATTGCATTCTGGCTTAATCTGGCCATTCTGTTTTCCGTCCGGTTTCGCCAGCCGGCCACATCAGCGCTGGCCAGTATCGCGGTCTGGCTGTTTTTCAGTGTGTTCTACAGTATGATCGTAAGGGTGATTGCGAAGGCGATGTACCCGGCACAGGCCACCACGGCCGGGGAGATATTAAGCTATCAAAAGTTTATCCAGGTACTGTTCCGTTTTTCTCCCAGTCAACTGTTCAGTGAAGCGACCACGACTTTACTGACGCCATCTGTGCGGACACTGGGACCGCTCACCATGGAGCAGATTTACGGGGCGATCCCGAGTCCACTTCCGCTTGGGCAGAGCCTGATACTGATATGGCCGCACTGGACCGGGTTGATTGCGGCAACGATGATTTGCTTTGCCATCTCTTATGTGTGGTTTATGCGCCAGGAGATCCGGTCGCGTTAAGTTTTCGGGCAGGTGTATATCCTGCCCGTTTTGTGGTATTGAAGGGAAGGTGTACCGGGCTGGGAGGGGAGGTATCGTGTGAGTTTTTGATATAATTCAGATTTAAGAATCTCCTTTTTTTGATCGATAGCGGAAAAAAGAGTTACCGTTACCGACAAAGGATGATTGATTGGTTTATTTTATTTTGAATACTAGCCAGGGAAAATAGGTGAAATCTTTTCCGCTATTTTATGATAACGGGGTGATCTATAAAAAATAGGGGAAAAGATTTCCGTTACTACCGGTTGAATACTTCGCATAATAGGAAATGGTCTGATTAACGGAAACCTTTTCCGTTATTTTTTTCAAAACCGGCGAAATGGAAGGATAGCGGAAAAAATTTCCGCTATTAGAAGGCGGGACTGTCTTCTTCCGCCTCAGCATCAACTGAGCAGGGTAAAGTGATTGGGCAACAGCAGTTGCTACCGATTCGTGACATTGTTCGTTTCTGTTTCAGGCGTTCCTGCCTTTTTTGATCATTAACATATCATGGTCATCAAATTTCCAATTAGCGACTTCCCAGTAATAGCCATCCGGATCTGTGCCCTGTCAAATTTTTATTGTTGGTATTAATTCGGTACTATAAAATATTTTCCTCTTTTTACTTAACCAGTCACTCCATATAACCTGCTTTTCCCTCAAAAAAGGAATTTTCAAAATTTTTCAGTCCATTGTCTGATATGATAAGAAAAAGACGTTTTATGTGACGAGGAGGTTATAACGGGTGGACAAAAAATTCGTACTGGCTCTCGACCAGGGAACTACCAGTTCAAGAGCCATTCTGTTCGATCATGAAGGCACCATTCAGGGCATCGCCCAGAAGGAATTCAGCCAGATCTATCCCAAACCCGGCTGGGTGGAACATGATGCCGTCGAAATCTGGGATACGCAGTACAGTGTGACCAAAAGGGTTCTGGAACAAACCGGGGCCAGGCCGGAGGAGATCGCGGCCATCGGGATAACCAATCAGCGGGAAACCACGGTGATCTGGGACAAACAGACGGGGGAGCCTGTCCACCACGCCATCGTGTGGCAGGACCGAAGAACGGCTCCCATTTGCGATCAGTTGAAAGAAGAAGGATGGACCGATGAGATTCGGGAGCGAACCGGGCTGGTTCCGGACGCCTATTTTTCGGCAACCAAAGTCAAATGGATACTGGATCACGTCCCGGGCTCCCGGGAAAAAGCGGAAAAAGGCGATCTGTTATTCGGCACCATCGATACCTGGATCATCTGGAATTTGACCGGAGGCAAAGCCCATCTCACCGATTACACCAACGCTTCCCGTACCATGCTTTACAACATTCAGGAACTGGAATGGGATGATGTGCTCCTGAAGAGAATGGATATTCCCCGTTCCATGTTACCCGAGGTCAAACCATCCAGCGGTGTGATGGCCTACGCCGATCCGTCTCTCTTCGGCGGGCATCAGATCCCCATATCCGGCGTTGCCGGCGATCAGCAGGCGGCCCTGTTCGGTCAGACGTGTTTTGAAGCGGGACAGGCGAAAAACACCTATGGAACGGGTTGCTTCCTTTTGATGAATACCGGCGATCAGCGAGTGTTGTCACAGAACGGGCTGTTGACCACGATCGCCTGGGGCATTGACGGGAAAGTGACATATGCCCTGGAAGGCAGTGTGTTTATTGCCGGGGCGGCGATCCAGTGGCTGCGGGACGGTCTGAAACTCATTGATTCCGCGCCGGACTCCGAGTACTTTGCCGGAAAAGTGGACGATTCGGACGGGGTTTATGTGGTCCCCGCCTTTACCGGACTGGGAGCACCGTACTGGGATATGTACGCCAGGGGAGCTATTTTCGGGCTAACACGGGGCACAACAAAAGCTCATCTGATCCGGGCCACACTCGAGTCCCTTGCCTATCAGACAAAGGACGTTCTCGCCGCAATGGAAGAGGACTCCGGCATCACCCTCAAAAACCTGCGCGTGGACGGTGGGGCCGTATCCAACCAATTGTTGATGCAGTTTCAGGCCGACATTTTGAACACGCGTGTGGAAAAACCGAAGGTGATTGAAACAACGGCGCTTGGGGCGGCTTATCTGGCCGGTCTGGCTGTCGGTTTCTGGGACAGGGAAGCGTTGAAGAAAATTCATCAACTGGATGCGATCTACCACCCGGATATGGACGAAGAGAAAAGAACCCAACTGTATCAGGACTGGAAAAAGGCCGTTGAACGAACGTTAAAATGGGCGGAGGAATAATATGCGAACTGATGATCATCCACAACATTTTGCAGCACGCAACCGTACCGCTTTTCTGGAAAATATGGCCACACACCCCCTTGATGTCCTGGTGATCGGAGGCGGGATAACCGGATGCGGAATCGCACTGGATGCGGCGATGAGAGGGTTTAGAACCGGGCTCGTGGAAATGCGTGATTTTGCATTTGGTACCAGCAGCCGATCCACCAAATTGATTCACGGCGGCCTGCGATATTTGAAACAGGGAGAAATCAAACTGGTCCGGGAAGTGGGTCGGGAACGGGCGGTGGTTTATCGTAACGCCCCTCATCTGGTCCGTCCCGAACCGTTGCTGCTGCCGTTGATTGAGGGAGGAACTTACGGGAAATTCATGACGTCCCTCGGGCTGTGGCTTTATGACCGTCTTGCCGGAGTGGAAAAAGCGGAACGGCGCGTGATGCTGTCCCGTGAGGAAACCCTCAACAGAGAGCCGTTACTCAAAAAGGACGGGCTCATCGGAAGCGGATGGTATCACGAATACCGGACTGACGATGCCCGGCTGACTCTTGAAGTGGTGAAAACCGCGGTTTCGAAGGGAGCACTGGCCGTGAATCATGCCAGGGTAACTGATTTTATTTACCAGGATGGAACAATAACGGGGGCACAGGTTCGAGATCAGATCAACGGCCGGGAATACCGCATTAAGGCCGGGGCCGTGGTCAATGCCACCGGACCCTGGGTGGATATCCTGCGGCAACAGGACGGGTCCCTCTCCGGCAAACGGATCCGGTTGTCCAAAGGGGTTCATATTGTCGTGGACAGAAGCCGCTTTCCCCTGCGTCAGGCGGTATATTTTGATGTTTTTGACGGACGGATGGTTTTTGCCATTCCGAGAGATGACAAAACCTATGTGGGTACAACGGATACCGATTATGACGGAAATCTGGAGAATCCGGCTGTTACGGAAGAAGACCGAAACTATCTGCTTCGGGCGGTGGAGGACAGGTTTCCATCCGTTCGTTTGAACAATGAAGATATTGAGTCGGAATGGGCGGGTTTGAGACCGCTGATTCATCAACCCGGAAGACCCCCTTCGGAACTGTCGCGACGGGATGAAATTTTTGTTTCACATACGGGCCTTATCACGATAGCAGGGGGGAAGCTGACCGGGTACCGCAAAATGGCGGAGCGGGTCGTGGATCGGTTAGTGGCACAGTTTCAGAGGGGAATGGGTCAGGGCAAGCGATTCTCTCCCTGTCGGACGGAAAAACAGGTCTTATCCGGAGGCGATATCGGAGGGCCTGAAAACTGGCCGGCTTTTGTGACGGAAATGAAAGACCAATTGGCCGGACGATACGGGCTGGAACAGATGCAGGCAGAAAGGCTGGTCAAACGTTATGGCAGTCAGGTTGACCGGTTGGCCGCTTATCTGGACGTGTTGAAGAAAGAGGGATATGAAGACTCGGAGAAAGCCGTATTACGTGCGGAACTGAAGTATGCCATGGAGCATGAAATGGCGGTATTGCCGGATGATTTTTTGGTCCGACGGACTGGAGATGCCTATTTTAACAGGGGACGATATTTAGAAGTGCGTCAGAAGATAGAGGAATGGATGGACGAATGAAGGAGAGGCCTGTTCGGCACCGAATGGGCCATTCCTTTTTCTGATATTTTTAATAAAATCGCATTTTTCCCGCCGTTATGGAACAGAAGGTATTCTATCCATCGCGATTATATGGTATGGTTGAAGTAACCAGTCATCTGATTTTATGGGTAAATGTAGGAAATCAAACAGGATACGGTTTTTACATACAGATTGAGGAGGAAAAGATGGATGAAGGCTGTCAATATGATGGAAAGTTTTGTCCATGATGTGATTGAGCGAAACTGGGAGGATTTGAACATGCCCTGTTCCTGTGATGTTTGTAAATCCGATGTTTTTGCCCTGACTTTGAATGCGCTTCCGCCCCGATATGCCGTGACGCACCGTGGAGATTTGTACACCCGGATCCAGTTTCTCAAAGAACAGTTTTATACGGATGTGGTCAGGGAAATTGTAAACGCTGCCAGAGTGGTGGCGGAGAAACCGCTTCATGATGTGTGATAATGGGACAGGTGTTGTTTTGAACAGGACATTGAAGACGTCAGGAACAGATAGACCTGTTACAACTAGACTCGTGAGTATGTTTGTAACAGAGTATATGGAAAATCCGCCGGTATTAAGCGGATTTTTTGTTTTATCGCCTCATGATTTTACGGAGTATTTCATCTGACAGCCAGAATAGAAAAGAAGCTGTCGTAGAGGCAATAAAGTAAAATTCGGCGTTTGACCAGAAGAAAGCAAAGTTATTCAATAAGGTTTCGAAATCGAGGATCATACCGATTATAAACACAAATCCCAACCCGAACCCCAGATGGATAATGAAAGCGAGCGTAGCTCTTTTTCGGTTGTGGTACGGTTTTGTTACATAGTCGGACAGAAGTGATACAGGAACGCCATAGACGAGGATAACCGGGGTTGCAACCAGGCTTATGAAACCAAACGTCTCAAAAAATTCATACTCCCCGTCCGTTAACATTAATAGTGTAAGAATCGTTGTCGAAAGTATGGAAGTGATCAAAAAACCATAAAATTTCCTCATATACATTTTCGGTCCTCCTGATTCCGTTTAATCCCATCCCTGTCATTTTATCATAGAGAAAACGTGGTGAGATTTGCTTTGTCACACTGGCCATTTGAGTTTCTATTGTTTCATAACTCAGAATTATGGTAGAGAGGATAGTCATATGCATAAATGGGTACCTCGCCGAATATTTTTAAAAATATTAAACACGTATAAAACATGGGCTCATGAAGACTCGGGAGGTGTTCCTTCCTGTCACAGCAGCGGAACCTGTCTCTGTTTCCCGGTTATTCAAGGCTACAGAAACGCCTATTTGTCGCGATGATGAGTACACTGGCGGCCCTGTTGCAATCAGCCGGTGGCTTTTTCCCTGGAATCGGCTATGTGATCAGTCCTCTGGCGACGCTTCCGGTTGTGATCAGTTCCCGGTTATCCATACGGTATGGCGTCATGTGTTATGGGCTGACAACTGTTCTGTTGCTGTTGATTCAACCTGCGGAAATCATCATTTTTACCATGACGACAGGTTGGTTGGGACTGGGAATTGGGATGGCCATGCACTGGTTCAACAGAAAAATTACAATCGTCCTCTTTTCAGGCGGGTGTTTGGCCGCCGGAATCCTTCTCATTTTATGGGGATTACATTTTCCGGTGCTGGGTCCGCAGGTTCCTGTCCGATTCGATTATCGCGTGATGATACTGGTAATGGGTTTTTCGTTCATTTACAGCTGGATCTGGGTTACCTTCAGCTTGTTTATGGTCCATCGTATCCGGCAGCTGTGGTCGCAGGGATAGAGTTGATTTTCCATGTTGCGACCGGTATGATGGGGGCGAGGTGATCCCCATGGGTCCGATCCCCGATCGTATTCGAGAAAACCTGGATATCCTGTTCGTCGGGTTTAACCCCAGCATCCGTTCGGGTGAAACCGGCCATCATTACGCCAATCCGAACAACCGTTTCTGGACCATTCTGCATAGAGCGGGTCTTACCGAACGAAAATACAGACCGGAAGAAGATGTTAAATTGCCGGAACTGGATTACGGTTTGACCAACATCGTGGCACGGCCGACTCGTTCTGCCGATGAAATCAGCACGGAGGAGTATCGGGAAGGCCGAAAAATTCTGATGGACAAAATCAAACGCTATCGCCCCGCCATTGTGTGCTTTGTAGGGAAAGGCGTCTATCAGCCGTACAGCGGGCGCCGTAACGTCGCGTGGGGGAAGCAGGAAGAGCCGGTTGTAGCCGGTGTGGTGGAATTTGTTGCGCCGTCATCGAGCGGACTGGTCCGAATGAAAATGGATGAGGTGGTCCGGATTTACCGGGAGCTGAAAGATTTGCGTGATGCCTTGAGCTAAAAAAAAAAACGGACCCTTTCGGAAGAAACCGGGGGTCCGTTTTTTCATTATTTGGCTGTGGAATCGTCTTCAAATCCCTTTGCTTTGTGGGCACCGTCGCAGAATGGTTTGTTAGCCGAATGGCCGCAGCGGCACAGAAAGAAAGTGTCCTTGACGTCATAGGTATTTCCCTTTCCGTCTTCGAGCCGAACTTCTCCTTTTACCTGTAACGGGCCGTTGTCCATTTTTTTGATTGTGACATCCGCCATATCTCTTCCTCCTCTATCTTAATTTTATTTAATTACTTTACATTAGTGATTATACGCCTATTACTTACAAAAGTAAAGTTACTAAACATAGTAAATGTTAAAGGTTACATAATACCCTTTTAGGAATCACATGATAATGACAATGAAGAAGGGAGGTTGACAGGTAATGTATATTCATCAGAAACAATTGTTATTTCCAGTTCAGGTCCGCAATCAGAACCCTTCTTATGCAGCAGCGGTTCTGGAACAGTTTGGCGGGGCCAATGGCGAGTTGAAAGCCTGTCTGCAGTATTTTGTCCAGAGTTTTGCCACACCGGATCCGGCGATAAAAGATCTACTTCTTGATATTTCCACTGAAGAGATCTCCCATCTGGAAATGGTAGGGGAATGTATTACGCAATTTATGGGGCCTCCTGATCCCGACCCCAGTCTGATGGGAGGACAGGATGTGGAAATGGCCTCGGAAGCGATGACCCTTTCACAGGCGGAGAATTCGATCAATCAAATGATCAACAGTAATTCAACATTGCAAAAAAGCGTGATCCTGGGAGGTCATGGACCGTTATTGACGGATTCATCCGGTAGCCCGTTTTCCGGTAATTTCATCAATTCGGTAGGTGATCTGTTATCCAATTTACAGTCTAATCTGGCTGCGGAGTTACGCGCCCGCAAAGTTTATGAAGAACTGCACCGGCACATTGCTGATCCCGGGGCCAGAGAAATGTTCGACTTCTTGATCCAGCGTGAAGAGGCGCATGCCTCTTTGTTTGAGGAGGCTATTGAAAGAGTGCAGGACATGCAACCCGAGGCCTCTTTCGGTGACAAAGAATACTCAAAAATGTACCCGGATCTTTCTAAAGGTGGACCGGGTGCAGACCAATTCAAGCTCTCCCCTGATGCCAGGGTGATATCCGGACCGTTCAGCGGCGATCCTGATTCGGATACTTTCGGTGGTCCAAATCCCCCAATGCCGCAATAACATCAAATGAGCATTTGCAGGGAGCCTGACTTCTCAGTGAAATGGGGACGGGCTCTTTTTATATGTTAAGATAAGAATAAAAGGGGGAATCCATCCATGTGCGGCCGTTTTACGCTGGTTACCGAACCGAAGAATATCATCGACCGGTTTGAGATTCAAAATGAACTCCCGCTTGACTTTGGTCCCCGGTACAATATCGCTCCTTCACAGCCGATTCTCGCTGTGATTCATGATGGTCAGGGGAACCGGGGAGGTTTTTTGCGCTGGGGACTGATCCCGTCCTGGGCAAAGGATCCGGCCATCGGCCATAAAATGATCAATGCCCGCGGGGAAACGGTCCATGAAAAACCCAGCTTTAAAAGGTTGATCCACCGGAGACGATGCCTCATTCCGGCCGACAGTTTTTATGAATGGAAAAAAGAGGGCGACCGTAAACAGCCGCTGCGCATCCGGTTAAAAAACGGGGAACCTTTTGCCATGGCAGGTCTGTGGGATCGCTGGACATCCCCGGAAGGTGAAGAGATTCACTCCTGCACCATTATCACCACACGGGCCAATTCGTTTATGAATCCGATTCATGACCGGATGCCCGTCATCCTGACGCCAGAATCGGAAAAAATATGGCTGGACCGCTCCATAGAAGATCCGGACCTGCTCCGGGAGCTGCTTGTCCCCTATGACGAGAATCGGATGGAAGCTTATCCGGTCACCACCCGGGTCAATTCTCCCCGTCATGATGTTCCTGAATGTATCGAACCACTGGTTCAGGATGAGCAATCATGACGGTACGGCCGGCAAGGATTGACCGTCCTGCGGGAATCGAGTAAACTGGGAACGATGACATTAGAAGGAGCGTGTCAAGAGGATGAACAATATCGCGCAGTTAATCATATCGATTCCTTTATTTATGTTTCTGGCATTTGGCATCGGATTCATTATCAATATGCTGGTTAAAACCACCTGGTTTCCGCTGGTGATCTATATCGGCCTTCTGGTCTATGTATATATGCAAATGGGAATGAAACTGATCGATTATATCGTACTGGGGTCGGGCCTGATCGGCGCAGTGTTGAGCGGCTGGACCATCAAGACATTGCGTAACAGGGGATATCGGATGTTTTAGTCACGACATGATAGCGTTTTGGTAGAACGAATCTCTTTTCTCACAGGGAAAAGAGATTTTTTTTTATTCAAAGAACAGGCGAAACCTATTTCAACCAGCATCCGATCTTTGGCAACTGGCCTCCCCCAGGGGAGATTCGCCACTTTTTTTCAATGATTGCGATCACAAACCTGATAACAGGAAAAAAGATGCATAAAAAACACCTTTTCTGGAGAGTAATAGAATCCAGAGGAGGTGTCGTTCATTTGATAGATCCCCGAATGAGAAAAAACGGCCCGATGATCCTTTACACGGCGGCGATCCTGGTCTGTACGGCCATGATTATCGGTATCACCTACGACACGTATTTGATGAACGGACAAACATTGAACCCGAATGATTCAAAATCTACGAAGGTTGAATCCAGTGAGCCACCTCCATCCATCGAACCTGACCTGTCAGAAGCGCCATCACAATCCGAACAAGCGGCTGAACCCGTAGACAAAGCGGCACCTCACCACGATCTGGCAAGCTATCCGTCGGTTCGCGTCACGGCAACGGGTTATTATGCCGGGGTGGAATCAACGGGTAAAACCCCGTCCCATCCGCTTTACGGCATCACCTATTCCGGGGTGAAAGTCCGACGTGACTTCTATTCGACCGTTGCAGCGGATCCGAACGTTTTTCCACTGGGAACCATTCTCTATATCCCGGGTTACGGCTACGGGGTGGTGGCGGATACCGGATCAGCCATTAAAGGGCACATCATCGATCTGTATTTTGAAACCAAACAGGATGTCTACGATCAATGGGGAAAAAAATCAGTGGATGTCTTTGTGATTAAAAGAGGAAACGGACAGGTCACGGAAGCGATGTTGGATCAATTGAATGAAACCAGACTGACGCAGGTTGGAACGGCGGAATAAGACCAAATGGACAGGTATCATAACGAACGGGCACGTTTTTCATAAAAGCGTGCCCGTTTTCTATATGACGTAATTACGTATAAATGGATAAGGCGATGATAATGCCGAGCAAACTCCCGATCAAAACCTCTGCCGGCTTGTGCCCCAGCAGTTCCTTCAGTTTTTCGCGTTTTTCTTCTTTGGGGCGGACTCTCAACTCTTTGACATCGGAAATAATATGCTGTAAATCTTCCATCAACTGATTGAGCAGGGCGGCATGCTGTCCGGCATGTCGGCGGATCCCGGCAGCATCATACATCACGATGATGGCAAAAACGGTGCTGATGGCAAAAGAGGTAGAATCCAGGCCATGTTCAATCGCAACTGCCGTGGCCAGGGCCGATACGGCCGCGGAGTGGGAACTGGGCATTCCGCCGGTGCTGAACATCAGACTCCAGTTCCATTTGCGGGATGTTGCAAAATCAATGGGAATTTTGATGACTTGAGCGACCACAACACCAATCAGGGCCGCGATCAGTGGGTCATTGGCGAGTAGCTTGGACATGTATGTCTTCCTTTCCGTGAATCAACAATTTGCGATAAAAAATGTATTTCTATTGTACCAGAAACAAACCCTGTTTTTACAGTCTCGGTTAGAAATTTAAAGAGTGCGCTTTTCTTTCTTTTCTCGATGAATCAAGATTGTTATGATAAAACAGGTGAAAAAAATGCGGAGGTGTGAAATATGAAAACAGGTTTGATCCTTCAGGACCTGTCCAAAATTAAGACGGATTGTTTAATCGTAGGTATTGTGGAAGAAGAAGAGGAGAATCGGACCATTTTGAGTGGATTGGGGCCTGCTCTCGACGGCTATCTGACAGACGGCATCCGTCGGGGGGACTTCTCGGGTAAAGCAAAAGAGACCGCTTTCATACATACATTCGGACGGATTGAAGCCCGGGCGGTCCTTCTTGTCGGACTGGGTAAAAAAGAGCAAGTTGATTTCGAAATAGTACGTGATGCGGCGGCCCGTGCGGTGAAAACCGCCCTTCAGAACCGGGTGCGCCACGTTGTGTTTGCGGTACCGGAAACGGTTCAGGATGCGGTCACTCCTTATCTGTCGGCTCACGCCGTTGTAGAAGGGGCTTACCTGTCTCAGTACCGTTTTAACGGATATAAACAGAAACAGGATGAATTGAAAGAACTGGATGAACTGCTGGTGGTGGCGTCATCGGACCGGCAGGATGAGGTGGAAAAAGGGATTCGGTCCGGAGCGGCTTTCGGCAGGGGAACCAACCTGGCCCGGGATCTGGTTAATACACCCGGTAATCTGCTCCCTCCTTCCGTGCTTGCCGAGCATGCGGTGGAAGTAGCGAAAAAGCACGGCATGGAAGTGGAAGTGCTGAATGAAAACGATATGAAGAAATTAAAAATGGGGGCCCTGCTAGCCGTCGCCCAGGGAAGTGAACAGCCGCCGCGGATGGTGGTGATCAAGTATCAGGGGCGCGGGACCTGGGATAACGTGATCGGCTTTGTCGGAAAGGGGATCACCTTTGATACGGGAGGTATTTCCCTGAAACCTGTCAAAGGCATGGAAGAAATGGTCGGTGATATGGGCGGTGCTGCCGCGGTAATTGGAGCGATGGATGTGATCGGCCGTCTGAAGCCGGCTGTCAATATTATGGCCGTGATCCCGATGGCTGAGAACATGCCGGACGGTAAAGCTTATCGTCCCGGGGATGTCATTACGTCCATGAGTGGAAAAACCATTGAAATTCTGACCACCGATGCCGAAGGCCGATTAATTCTGGCCGACGCCATTACCTACGCCAGACAGCAGGGCGTCGATTTCATCGTAGACCTGGCGACGCTGACCGGTGCCGTGCTGGTGGCGCTGGGCACGCAGACCACCGGGGTGATGGCCAATGACGAGGAATGGGTGGAAGAAGTACTGGAGGCGGCGGCAGATGCCGGTGAACTGGCGTGGCGGCTTCCCACCTTTGATGTGTATAAGAAACAGTATAAAGGCCGGGTAGCCGATCTGAAAAACTCGGGTGGACGTTATGCCGGCAGTATTACCGCCGGAATGTTCCTCGGCGAATTTGCCGAAGATACCCCCTGGGTGCACCTGGATATCGCCGGAACGTCCTGGCAGGAGGGGGATAATGATCTCTCCCCGGCAGGAGGCACCGGCGTCATGGTTCGGACACTGGCCCGGCTGGCGGAGAATTGTGCCGATGAGGCTTAAAGATCTTCTTTAAAAGGGGAAAAAGAACAACATCCCGACCACTTTCGGGTGGGGACGGGATGTTGTTTTTTGCTTATGAGGGTCCGGGACGATCTTTTTTTACGGGTTTTCTTCCTTCTTCATCGGCATCCAGGATTTTTTCAATCAGATCCGGATTGTCGGTTCCGAATTCCTCCATGATTTCTTTTCGAGTTGCTTCAACACTGTTTTGCAGGGGTTTACGCCGCACGTTTGATACCTCCTCCGGATTGGTTTGGGTGGTTATCTGTAGTCTGTGATATTAAAATCAAATTATGACCCGATAACATATTATGATCGTAATCAGGTGATGATAGAGAATAGTTTTGACACTTTACCCATTTACATACGGTAGAGGGGTATGGTATATTGCCTATTGAAAGGAGTCGATTCCAGTGGAAGACCCTAAAGTCACACCGACCGAGCAGGAAACATCGGTTATAGAAACGGGAGTACCGGCCTGTCATCTCAGCGGCCGAAAAAGTCACCATTCGGATAAAGTGAAACGGGATCTCACCCACCGTCTTAACCGGATCGAAGGCCAGATCCGGGGAGTAAAAGGCATGATTGAAAGGGATACTTATTGTGATGATGTGTTGAACCAGCTGGCGGCGATTCAGTCAGCGTTACACTCTGTCGGCCGGCTTCTGCTGGAAAATCATATGAAAAGCTGTGTAAAGGAACGCATTCAGGCCGGCGAAGATGAAGTGATTGATGAAGTGATGGCAACGTTAAAAAAACTGATGAAATAAATAAAGGAGTGATCCATTTATGAAAAACATCACGCTTCAGGTAGAAGGGATGAGCTGTGGACACTGTGTCAAGGCTGTTGAAGGAGCACTGAACAAGCTTGACGGTGTTTCCAGTGCGAAAGTGAGCCTGGAAGAAAACAATGTCACCGTCGAATATGATGACAGCAAGGTCGGCGTCGACCAGATGAAGGAAGCTATTGAAGAACAGGGATATGACGTCAAGTAAGCAGCATGATTGGCGGCAAACATCAGGGAAAAGGGAGAGGAGTGGTTAAGAAGGCCACTCCCTTCTTTCATCCTGACATATACCCCATAAGGGTATGTAACCGGTTCTGACACCAGTCTGCTGCAATTGGCTATATAAAAGGAGTGTGAGGCTCATGGCAAGCAAACAGACCCTGCAAATTGAAGGAATGACCTGTGCAGCCTGCTCCACGCGGATTGAGAAGGTCCTGTCCAAAATGGACGGAGTTCAGGAAGCCAATGTCAATCTGACGATGGAAAAGGCCACAGTCACCTTTGATGAAGACAAGGTCAAGCTGTCTGATATTGAACAAAAAATTGAAGATCTGGGCTACGGTGTGGTCCATGAAAAAGCGGAACTGGAGATTCAGGGCATGACCTGCGCGGCCTGTTCGGCCCGTATTGAAAAAGGGTTGAACCGGATGGCCGGCGTTTCAAATGCCACCGTTAATCTGGCCACGGAAAAAGGAACGGTAGAATATAACCCGGCCGTAGTATCCGTTGACGATGTCATTCGAAAAATCAAGGACCTGGGATATGACGCCCGCACGGTTTCCGACGACAACGGGGACCAGGCGGACCGGAAAAGTAAAGAAATCGAACGGCAGCGCAACAAGTTTATCATTTCCGCGATATTGTCCATTCCGTTGCTCTGGACGATGCTGGCCCATTTTTTCACAGAAGAGTGGGTACCGGCGCTGTTTCTGGACCCGTGGTTTCAGTTTGTTCTGGCCACCCCGATCCAGTTCGTGATCGGCTGGCAATTCTACCGCGGTGCCTATAAAAATTTGAAAAACGGATCCGCCAACATGGATGTGCTGGTGGCGATGGGAACCTCAGCCGCCTATTTCTTCAGTCTGGTTCAGATCTTTCGTGGGCAGTATCACCAGCTGTACTTCGAAACCAGTGCCATTTTAATTACATTGATTCTGCTCGGTAAACTGCTGGAAGCCCGTGCCAAGGGTCGCACGTCGGAAGCGATTAAAAAACTGATGGGCCTGCAGGCCAAAACGGCACTGGTAATCCGGGACGGAAAGGAACAGGAAATCCCGGTGGAAGATGTACAGATCGGCGATACGATTCTGGTTCGCCCCGGTGAAAAAATTCCCGTAGACGGCAAAGTGCTGGAAGGTAACTCCGCCGTTGATGAATCGATGCTGACCGGGGAAAGTATCCCCGTAGATAAAAAGCCGGGCGATACGGTGATCGGAGCGACGATCAATAAAAACGGCACACTGAAAATGGAAGCGACCCGGGTGGGCAAGGAAACGGCCCTTGCGCAAATCGTGAAAGTGGTGGAAGAAGCTCAGGGATCCAAGGCACCGATCCAGCGCATGGCTGATAAAATCTCCGGTATTTTCGTCCCGATTGTGGTCGCGATTGCGGTGGTGACGTTCCTCATTTGGTATTTCATCGTCGATCCCGGCAATTTTGCCCATGCGCTCATCAATTTTACGGCTGTGCTGGTAATAGCCTGCCCGTGCGCCCTGGGACTGGCCACCCCGACCTCGATCATGGTGGGAACAGGTAAAGGAGCCGAAAACGGGGTGCTGTTCAAGGGTGGTGAACATCTGGAGCACACCCGGGAGATTGACCTTGTTGTTCTGGACAAAACTGGCACGATCACGAAAGGGGAGCCGGAATTAACCGATGTGATTACCCTGGATGGATTTGATGAGGGAGCATTGCTCACGTGGGTGGCCTCCCTGGAAAAAGGGTCGGAGCACCCGCTGGCCCATGCGATTGTGAAAGGGGCGGAGGCTAAAGGGTTGCGACCGGAACAACCGTCTTCCTTCAATGCCATTCCCGGTTACGGTGTGGAAGGGGAAGTAGACGGCAAAAAGGTACTGGTGGGCACCCGGCGCCTGATGGAACAGCAGGGCATTGCTGTTGATGCCATTCTGTCAGAACAGGAACGTCTGGAAGAAGAAGGGAAGACGGCGATGCTGGCAGCCGTTGACGGCGAACTGGCCGGACTGGTCGCCGTGGCCGATACGGTGAAGGATAGTTCGAAGGAAGCCATCGACCGTCTGAAGCAGATGGGCATTAAAGTGGTGATGATGACCGGCGACAACCGCCGTACAGCGGAAGCAATCGGCAAGCAGGTGGGCGTGGATGAGATTCGCGCGGAAGTGTTGCCGCAGGACAAGGCGGAAGAAGTGAAAAAGTGGAAGGAAAAAGGGTACACTGTGGCGATGGTCGGAGACGGGATTAATGATGCGCCGGCCCTGGCCGTGGCTGATGTGGGGATGGCGATCGGAACCGGTACGGACATTGCCATGGAAGCGGCGGATGTCACGCTGATGCGCGGGGATCTGCGCGCGATTCCGGAAGCGATCATTGTCAGCCGCCTGACGATGAAAAATATCCGGCAGAATCTGTTCTGGGCCCTGTTTTATAATTCGGTGGGGATTCCGGTGGCGGCGCTGGGGCTTCTCGCGCCGTGGATTGCCGGGGCGGCGATGGCGTTCAGTTCGGTGTCGGTGGTCAGCAACTCACTGCGGTTGAAGCGGATGAAGTTGGGTTAGTTGGTTTGATTTGTGGTTTGATTTGTGAAAGGGAAAAGCCGGCCGGGTGCCGGCTTTTTTCTTTATGGTAGAAAATAGGGATGGTGGTATGGGACTTGGGGATACCGGGATAATAGCGGAAATCTTTTCCTTTATTTCACCACGTTTTACCCATTTTATAAAAAATAGAGGAAATGGTTTCCGTTAAGCAACTCAATATTATGCGAAGTATTTGAAGCGGATAGCGGAATATTTTTCACTTAAAAATTTAAAATTCTTCTTTTTCAAGGTATAGCGGAAATAAAGTTCCTTATTATTTTCGACTCAACCTGGATCCCGACACCTGACAATAAATCGGTCAGGAGGTAATGCGCTGTATCCTCTTGCCAGATACCGGGTATGATGTAAGATAGGAAGAGAAGCTACTGTGACGGAGGTGCAGGGACGTGACGATGGGAAGCGATGAGAGGAATAAGCGAGATCGGGTACCGCCCAACCAGCGTGTCACAACGGGATTTCCTGTTTTACATTATGGGGATGTGCCGAAGGTTGACCTGGAAAACTGGGATCTTCGTGTTTTCGGCCTGGTGGAAGAAGAAAAACGCTGGACGTGGGAGGAATTTCTCCAGTTGCCTCAGACGACGGTCCACAATGATATACACTGTGTCACCGGCTGGTCGAAGCTGGATAATACCTGGGAAGGGGTGCTGGTCCGGGACCTCCTGAAGGATGTGAAAATTAAACCGGAAGCGCGCTATGTCATGCTGCACGCCGAGGAAGGCTGGACTACCAATCTTCCGCTGGAGGATTTCATGCGAGAGACCAGCCTGCTAGCGCGCAAGCACAATGGTGAGGAGTTGACGCCGGATCACGGCTGGCCGCTTCGTGCCGTGGTGCCGCATCTGTATTTCTGGAAGAGTGCCAAATGGGTGCGGGGGATAGAGTTTATGAAGGAAGACAGGGAAGGATTCTGGGAGCGGAACGGATATCATAGGTATGGCGACCCGTGGAAGGAACAGAGGTTTGCATGGGATTAACAGTATTTTTTAATGAATGATAAGGAATGGATGGCCGAGGGGCTGTCCATTTTTTTGTTTCTTGCTCATAAGCAGTCATTTTAGATCTTAATTCATCATCTTTTCCAGGTTTCGATCAAATCTTGTGTTATTTTTCTTCTATTATCAACAGCATCAATCAATTCATCATGAGGTCTTAACCTGTCATCCTTACAATAATATAGTGTGATGTGGACACCTTCGGATTTTGCTATCTCAATTGCAGGGATAAAATCACTATCGCCTGTTAAAAGAACAGCATGACTAATCACTCTTTTTGTACTGTGCATAACCAGATCGGTTGCCAAATAAACATCTACTCTCTTTTGTTCATAGATGGGAATTCCTTCATCGTCTATACCTCGAAAAGCCAGTTTTCCAAGACGAACCGTAAAGCTGTCCAATCGATTTAGTCTTCTAAAAAATCGTTGGGCCTGTGCAAATTGATCAGACTCTTCTTTTGTAGATTTGGAAGATTGGTAAGGAAGGCAATGATAATAATAAGCTCTAATAAGGGGAATATCCTCCCTCATGGTGGTGATCAATTTTTCGTAATCAATTCTTGCTCTACCTTTGGTTAAAAGAATGGAATCCAGATATCCCCCGTCAATAAAAATAGCTGTCCTATTCTCCAACAAGACACCTCCTAAAATAATAGAGGGAGGTGCACTAAAGCACCTCCCTGCTGTCTCTTGACCTGCCATCCACACACTGGTGAACAACAGCGATTAATTCTGTATATATATTATATAACATCTTCACCTGTTGTAAACAAGAAAACGTATCCGTACTTTACTCAATTTTTTGCAGGTGAAGCGTGGATATAAACTCACCAATCCACCTCCAGATACTCACTCTCATCCCCGATGACCCTGGTAAAAACCATCTTTAGAATCCCGTTTTTATAGGTCTTGCTGACATTATCAGACTTCACCGGCACGGCAGTTCAATCCGGCGCAGGAATTTGCCGTGGTGCCGCATCTGTATTTCTGGAAAAGTGCCAAAAGGGTGCGCGGGATAGAGTCTATGAAGGAAGACAGGGAAGGATTCTGGGAACGGAACGGATAACATATGAAACGATCCCTGGTGCGAGCAGAGGTTTGCATGGTATTGATGGTATTTTTTTAATTATTGATAAAAAATGCATGGCCGAGGGGTTGTCCATTTTTTTAACATACGTTTACCCGAACCGCTTCAAACCATTATATGGTATAATCTGTCTAATAGTAGATTTATTGTTCTTTTATTTAGTCTATCAATTCTCGGACAATGACTTCGTGAAATATACGGATGACAAGAAAAAGTTAATCCATCACGTCATAACCTATTCGATTAAAAGGTGAAACAATGAGGTTTATAAAGTTATTACAGATTCTCATTATCTTCTTCATTTTCATACAACTAAATGCCTGCCAGCCGATTGAGGATGGGGTTGGATCCCGGGTGGTGAACAATGGCATTAAACAACCTAATAAGATTGAAGATGCTAAACTAACTGAGACTGACACTCATCAATTCCGTATGGTCAAAATCAAAGAAGGACAGGAAATGGTGAGATTCTATGATCTAGAAAGCTGTAAGAAATGTCTGTCTGAGAAGAAAGGGATAAACGACCACGACCCAATGGTAGGGCCGATACCATTTGTGACCATTTATTATGGTGAAGATCGAATATCCTCTTATCCCATCATGTATTCATGGAAAAACTATAATTTTCGACACAACCGTTCTCCTTCCGCTGTCAAAATATTGAATGAACAAGAAGTCATTCTGTCTGACTTGACGAAAGACCATCTTTACATCCTGCATGTAGAGACGGGCAAAAAGAAAGAAATCATATTCCCCGAGAACATTTCTGATATCTACAGTGTCGATATTGATCAAAGCCGGAAGTTCATGGTTGCCTCCATGGAACAAATGGCATCTAAAGTCGTTTACGTTTATCGCTTTCACCAAAAAGAGTGGACGCAGGTGTATCGAGTTGAAAAAGAAAGTAACGCACCGGGTTCATGGTTCGTGAAAAGTGTCTGGGGGATCGATGGACGTATTTATTTTGATGGAATCACCGAAGATCATCGACAGGTGATTCTTGCACATGACCAACGCACAGGTGAGACCATAAAGTTTAAAGAAAACGCTTATATTTTGAATGTATCGCCGGACAAAAGATTTATCTCCTATGTAGATAAAACAAAAGACCGGACGGTTATTCAGGATCTGGTAGAAGAATCTGTTTTCGAGATAACGATGACTGAAGAACTGGATTGGCATCCGACACAACCTGAATTTGCTTTTGTTAAAGATAAAACAATCCGGGTTGGGAAAATCAAAGAAAATACACTTGTCAAGTCTCACTATGACATCAGCAGCCAAATCAAAATCAATGATCATACATTTATATACAACTTACAGTTTGGAGATCACGACTTAAGATTTGATGTGGTAGATTTTGAAATCATCAACGACAATGTGCATCGTATCAATAAGGTGAAGACGTATGAAATCCAGTTCTAACTCACCCATTTGCGCGAGCAGAGGTTTGAATGGGATTGACGATGTCTGTCAGTGAATGTTTTTGAGATGGATAGCATGATCGGCTATCCATTTTTTGTGTTAATATATTAAAAATATATTGAAATGAAACCATATCATCCAGAAGGGGGGATAAGGATTGAAACTATACGGCGAATTTACAAAGCAAGATTGGCTGACAGCTTTCGATATAGAAGAAGATAAGGTGCCGGAATCTTTTATATTACATGGTGCCTGGGAACATGAGCATAACTTATCATTATGGAAGGAAATGATGTCTGAGGACATCTGGCAACCTCACTGGAATTCAATGATAGGAAATTTACATCATAGAAAAATCGGTTTTGCGAATATATTTGGTGGGCCAGCGGCGGCTGTCATATCTCATCAATTTGCTACTCTGGGAACGGATGTTTTTATTCAAACAGGATATTTTGGTTGCCTGTCCCGTCATGTTCAGTTTGGTGATATCCTGATTGTAACGGCTGCTGAGATGGGGGATGGTGTTTCACACTGGTATCTAAAGGAAGAAAAAATCGTAAAATCTGATCGTGAGCTTGTCGAAGCCGCCATAAACTTTTGTGAAGAGAAGGGGTATCGATATACAACGGGAACGGTTTTTACAACAAGTGCCATCATGATGGAAACCCGTGATGTGGTCCAAAAATGGGCGGAAAAGGGCCATATCGGGGTCGATATGGAAACGGCTACGACACTGGCAGTAGCAAGGCGTTTTAATAAAAAAGCGGTAGGAATACTTAATCTGTCTGATCACATCATTACAGGAGATACCTTCTATTCATCAAACGGTAAACGAGATGAAATAAAGAAAAAGACGGATGACAGGATAAGAGAGCTGGCGTTATATCTAGCGGGATTGTAAAAATAGATGTCACCAATCCACCTCCAGATACTCACTCTCATCCCCGATCACCCTGGAAAATACCATCTCCAGAATCCCGTTTTTATACGACTTACTGACATCATCAGACTTCACCCGGCACGGCAGTTCAATCCGGCGCAGGAACTTACCGTGCTGTCGCTCCTGCTGAACCACAAATTCGGGATTTCGGCCAAAATCATGTTGTCTGATTTTACCTTCCAGCATCAAAAGGCGACCTTCCGTAAGCGAGATCTTTAAACTGTTCTTATCCAGCCCCGGCAACGCACAACAGACAATCACCTTACCGATGGTTTGATAAACATCAACGGGAGGATTTACATACTCTTTTGATCGGGTATCCGCCGCATACTTCAAATTATAAACATTTGACGATCGTTTTTTGTTGCCGGACTTATTCTTTTGAATAACGGTGTCATCTTTATCATGACTGTCCCGGTCCGCACCGTGAACACCCAACTGTTGCAACTTCTCCAGTTCCGACCAGAAATCATCATCCATTAAATCTTTCATCTGCTTTAACATATCCCATGAATGGTTATGGAGACCAATTTTACCCATTTTTTCTGCCAACTTCATCAAATGCCGCATGGACGAAGGAAAATCATTCATGACGGATGCCCCCCTTCATCCATCAGCCTATTCACATACAGCCTGTCTGGTTTTGGATGAAACAGAAATAATCTCTGGTTGAAAAAATGTGACAATAAAAAACAGGAGGGTAACGGTGCCCGCCTGTTTTACAGGTTTCCCGCATTGGGCTGATCAACCAGATCCGGATCAACGGCGTTATTTAAGTTCGTGCCGTTAGCCGTATACACGACATTTCCAATATTGCCGGACCCCTGGCCGGTGATTTCCTTGGAATTTATGACCGGGGAGATGTTCAGGTTGTCTCCAAAATTTACGGTCCCCGCATTACTATTTATATTGATCCCTCCTACGATCGATGGCAATGGGAATACCTCCTCAAAATGAATGAATGGCAATCACCGCAACTAATCGTCTTCTCTTAACAGGTGCCGAATGTGTTTAATACGGGCTTCAGCACGGATGTTGTCGCCTGATCCGATATGGACGACGCCTGACGTAGAGACACTGAAAATATCGATATTTTTCACCTGAATCACAGGGGATCGATGAAGGGTGGTGATCTCAACATCTTCACTCACGACGGGCCGGGGAATGTCCCGGAAGAATATCTCGTAATCACCGAATGAAAATTCATGTTCAAAAAAAATGGCTTTTTCCCGCTGTACGGCGATCACATGGGTCTCCGGTGAGATCCGTCTCGAATCTCCGATTTCAATCACGGCATTGTCACCGGACTCCAGGATGTCCAGAAGGTCAACGGAAGAGATTCTACGGTTTAACATCAGACACTCCTTTTATTCCAGCAGTGGAATGGTGACCCCCACGATTTCCTCTTCCGGCGGTGAATCAAAAGCGGTAGCCAGGGATATGGTCTTAATATCACCGACAAAAAAGACCGAGGATGTGGTGATGAAAGTAATGGAAGCATCCTCAACCTTTAGCTCCTCGTTGATAACGGTATATGTCAATCGTCGTCATCCTCCTTTTTACGGGGCAAATTCCGGATATAGGCATCCAGAGTTTTTTCCACATCCCGTTTTACCTTATCCACTGTGTTTTTCTGGATTTGCGCCAGTTGATCCGGTTTGGCCTGGTCTAGCTTGACCTGTTTTAAATAATAAAGAATCCGTTTGCCGACCTGTTTTCTCACATCATCGATAATCAGCTTTCGATAGGACATATCCAGTTTGTACTGGTATTTATCCTCGATGTCATTCAAAATTTGATCGATGTCATGTTGAAAATAATCATTGATCTGGCTTTGAATGTTCTGGTAAAGTTCGGGGTGTTGCTGAGAGATTTCCGGTTCCTTAACTGACTGGTTTACATCAAACTCTTCGATGGATGAACCGGCTCCGTTCGGGTTGAGCCCGATGTTGAGTGTGCCGTCCAGCCTCTCGATTTTGAGCAAATCAAATTTGTAATCATTGTGGATCACCGGTGGTTCCGGCTGCCTGTTTTTCAGATGGTTGATTTCCTGCATCAATTGCTGGATGGTTCGATTCAACTGGTCGATTTTTTTGTCCTGGGCATACAGCTGCTGCTGAATCTGTTGAAAATAACGCATCAATTCCGGCCCCAGATACATAGACATCATCCTTCTAAAGTATCGCTTTCTTATAAGCTTATGCGACGAAGGATCGGTTTTTGCCTACGTTGTCGGTTCGGTGAGCGGGATCAGGGGGATCGGGGCAGGTGCAAACGGTTGTGGCCCTGCCGGAGGTGCCGGCTGGGCAAATCCGCCTGTGTTAAACAACTGGGATAAGGGTTTGATGATCCCGGCGCTGCCGATTTGAAAAACGGACGAGTTGGAAATCCCCTCAATCTTGATGGTGTGGATGTCAATATTTTGATGAACATAAAAGTTTATCATCGTTTCCCTCCCCTTTTCAGATCATCCTGACCGGCATCCAGCAAATACTGGCTGTAAAAATTCGGATCATCATCCGATTCATAGATGTTGATGATACTGGGGGCGTTCTGGATGAGCAGCTTTTCCCCCGCGTTGAACGAACCGCCGCCGGCGAAGGTTTTGTCAAAACTTCTGGGCGCGATGATCTGAACATCCCCAATATTAAACACGCCGCTGGCGGTATTGATATTCACGGTTCCCACGATAGCCGGCATGAAAAACGACACCCTTTTTGCAAAGACTTCTTGTATGTATTGTATGTGGATCGATACTGGGTGTTCATCTATATATATGAGAGCAAAGGGCTGACAGAGAACTTTTTTCGGTGATGGGTCAGGAAATCATATATCTGGCATATACTTATCTGAGATGATGGAGGGAGGGTCCCTGATGAAAATGACGGTGCGCAATAAAAAACTGTCTGTGAAAGAGGTTGAGATCGGCGGGGTCGGTGGGGCATCGTTGGTGCTGGTGGGAGATACGGAGGAGATTACCACCTCCGCCATGTTTGATACGCCGTCGGATTCATTGATTGTGAGTCCGGAGGTTCCGGTGAAGCCGATCAAGGAAGATGAGAGAGATGGGGGAAATTAAGGATGTCGAAAGGGTTTACGGTCTGCCTCTGTGACTGATTGCGTCGAGTCGCAGGGGTGTTTTTGTTACATCCATACTCGCGGGTATGGGTGTAACAGAAGGCCATGCCCTGGTGCTAAAGATTGGAGGCAAGCATTTCAAAATTCAGGTAACAAAAATATAATATAATAAAACAATCCGTATATGATGGAAAAATTAGCTTAAAAGGATGGCGGACATGAAAATCGATATAAAATGGATGATTGGCATTATAATCTTAACCAATTTACTAACATTCACTGTCGTCAAGGTTTATTTCCCGACTACAATCCATAACAATAGTTATTTTCTTAAGATGAAGGGACAGGGAGAACACTGGAATATCACAGACTATGAATTTGTACGGATATCCGGTCATGGAGCCATGCAGGGGAGTGCAAACGTGACGTATTTAGGGGATCCCAATCAATTAACCGGGAGAATCAAAGTGGACGTCTATGATTATTTTAAGGATGGTGCCACCCCTCACTCCAGTTATAGTGTCTCAGCTGACCGTTTAGACGACAACGCCTCTTTTGTGACAGGGGGTAGAAGTTCATATCCGCCGGATGAATTGGGTGTCCGTGATCTTGTTGAGCGCACGTATTTCATCATTCACTGGAGAACTTCAGATGGTGTCGGGCATCAGGAAACGATTGCAGCGGAACTTGATTATGATCCGCGGATTTTAGGTGGATTCCATGGCATTGACTTTTGATCCCAGGTCTTCTAGAAATTTCGGACTCATATCATTATACCCGCCAATACCTTTCCCATCAGCCCTGCTACCGGCTCAGACGAGTCGGATACCGCAGGGTTGTTTTAGGGTGATCATGAAAAAACGGAAGAGAGAGTCAGGGGGAACATGGTAATTGAATCTACAGGTGATGCATCAGGGTTAGAAGTGACTGGATGATAAAGAGGAGGTGCGTCGAATACCTCGAATCATATCAAGGACCGCAATATGTAACGGAAGTTTGTTCCTCTATTTCTCCAAAACGCGGGAGATTCCAAATAATAGGGGGAAAATGTTCCGCTAATAGGGTCGAATACTTCGCATAATTTTTAATTGAGGCACATAGCGGAAATTTTCTCACCTATTTATTAAAAAATCGAGGAAAACCGCATAATAGCGGAAAAAAATTCCGCTATCCCAAATCCGGCCGTCAGCTTTTGACCTCTCACCTCCAACCTCCAACTTATCACCTTTCACCACCGGCTCAACATAACAATCCCCATTTATAACACGTTTTAACAGGTAAATTAAAAAATTAATGATAAATTTGCAGAAAAATGTTGAATTATGGAAGTGTATCTGGTAATTTATACAAAGGAAAAATTAAGAAAAAAGTCCTAAGACCTAAGAACGTTGATTCCGGAGAAAAGGTTTCGTCTGCCGAAAGGAGGCGACACAAAGCCGGGAGTCTAAAGCCGCCGCCAGCCGACGGCCATGACTGCCCTGCTGCCGTACCGGAGATAAGGTTCTAAACTTCATGGTGTTAACATCATATCTCTGTATTCACGGTCCCTGATTGCTTTTTCCCGGCATCAGGGACCTTTTTCTATTCTTATGAGATTCAGATTAATCAAAATCAGGAGAGGAGATTGCAAAATGAACATGAATCATCATGTCAAAAAACGCCGATTATGGCGCCGCCTGCTGCGGAACGGGCTGGCATGGGTGTTAAGTTTCACCCTTGTCTTCGGCCTGCTTCCGTCCGACAGCTGGCTCGCCATCTTTACATCTACTGCCCGTGCAGCGGAAACCACCTATGACAAACTGGAGAATCTGCTGGTCGCCGCCGACACGGATACCAGCGGAAGCGATGAGCAGACTGTGCAAACGGACACAACCAATACCATGACAGCAGAAGCAGATAACGACCTGCAACAACTGCTTCAGCAACCGGCTCCCCCCTGGCCGGAACCGGTCGTGGATAAAACACCACCCAAACCCCATGAGCTGGACGGCGTACAGGTTTTTAATGATGGAGAAATGCCGGATCTTCTGCCCCGCTCTGGAGGCGGCGGAAGTTACCTGAGTGTGTCCGGGCAGAGTACAGAAGCCTTTTCACCGGTGGGACAGGGTGAAACATCGGTCACCTTTTCCTGGAATGACCGTCTGTCCAGCTGGGTGAATGCCCAGGAAGGAGATCCGACGAATGCCCCAAACGGGTACCCGGTCTCCATCTATGTGCATGACTTGAGAACCGATGCGACTTACCAGATTCGGGGAACCCAGACCAATCACAGCGGAACCAACACCTTCACCTGGAACGGAAAAGATGTCAGCGGACAGGACGTACCGGACGGCATCTATGAATGGTATCTCAAAGCAGAATCCGTCTCGGTCACCTTCCGAATTCCTCCGGAAGATGAAGAGGATACGGCTGATTATGTCACCAAAACCGCCCCCGGTTATGCACCGGAATACAACAAGATAATTCTGGACCGGGAAGCTCCGGCCCTGATCGCCGTCCATGATATGGGTGAACAACTGGGGATTGAAATGCGCGATGAGGTCAGCGGCCTCAACCGGTTAAAGACAAGCGGAAGCCCGTCGGAACACGCGATGGATGACCACCCGCTGCATGCGGTGGCAGCCGTCCGTTCGCAGGAAGAGCAACTGTCTATCACCATCCGGGACTATGCGGGAAATGAGACGGTGGAAACCGTCGCTGCTTATCCAGTGCTGGCCCATATGGGGGATCAGTCCTTCTGGCCGCAGGCGTCCGGAGAGGTGGCCGGCAAGTATGTCACCCTCAATCTGTTCAGCGGCAATGCGATGCAGGAGTTTGAAGGTTTTACCCAGCCGAGTATCGGACTGGATCTGAATGCGACACTGGTGTACAACCATCAAAACAGGCGCAAAGGCTGGCTGGGGTACGGATGGACGCTTAATTTCGACAGTACCCTCACCCTGTGGCCTGACGGTACGGTAAGCTGGATCGCCACAGACGGGACCAGGTACCGGTTTGAAAAAAACGGTTCGTCCTATACCACCTATGTCGGCGGACAGCAACAGTATTATCCGCAATTAAGCCGCAATGAAAAAGATCAGTATCTGATCACCTGGGAGGATCTCTCCTACGACCTGTTTACACCGGACGGCCGCATTTTGCAGCATCATGACCGTTACGGAAATTATATCGACTACAAGTATGAAGAAGTGCCGGAATACCTGCGCATGAATTACCGGCTGAAGGAAATCCTCACCACCACACAAAATCATAAAATCGTGTTTCATTACAATGAGGAAACCGGGCGTCTGGAAAAGATTGAAGCGCCCGGTCCGGAAGCGGGAACGACGCGCTCAATTGGATTCGGTTATGACGAACAGGGCCGTCTCAACACCTATACCGATGTGATGGGATATACCACCACGTTTACCTATGATGAATTGAACCGCCTCCATACCGTGACTGACGCCAGACAGGTGACCACCACCTGGCAATACGGGAGTGAGAACCGGATTGAACGGATCAGTATGACCCGGAGCCAGGATGGGGTCGAAGAATTTATCGGCGCCCGGTATCAAGATGGGTATGCCGTCGTCATGAATCCCCTGGGCCAATATGAATGGCACTGGGATGAACAGGGACGCCCCGCTCTGAAAAGACAGGTCGTCGAAACGGAAAACGGCCTGGAAACGGCCGAAACCCATTATCTCTATGACGGCAATAACCTGGTCAAAATCACGGATCCGCTGGGGCGGACGACCCAGTACCAGTATGATGACCGGGATCGCCTCTCCATGATGCGGAGCCCGGCAGGACGCGTCATGACCTATTCGTATAACGAATATAATGATCTGATTCGTGAAAGCGGACAGCCTTACGACTACCGGGTGGAGTATATTCCGGTCACCAGCGGCAAAAAGTTGACGGCCATGGTCAAAGTACAGTATGTCAGTGATCCGTTTGGCCGCACCACTCCGTACCAGATCGTAACGGCCAAATATTACGATGACCGGGGACTGTTGATTGAAAAACGGGATGGTGAAGGAAACAGCACGCTCTATCAATATGACGCGGAAGGAAATCTGCTCCGGTATGGCTATGATACCAGCGGCGACGGAGCCATGGATCAGGCGGAATATGCATACCAGTACGATGAAAACGGAAACCGGATCTCGGAAACCCTGTATCCGGATTCCAGCACGCCTAAAACGTCAACCTACCGGTATAACAACCGGGGGCAGCGGATCTATGCCGAGCATCCCAATGGCCTGATTGAGGAATGGACTTACAACACACTCGGACAGGTACAGACCCATGTCCAGTATGACAAAAAGAGCGCCCAGACCCGCAGGGAATCGATGGCTTACACCTATGATGAGGGGGGGCACCAGATCACCCGTACCTCTGAAACCCTGGAAACCACATACACAGTGGATGGCATGGGGAATGTGACCGAGGAAAGATCAAAACCGGTTGGGTCATCCGAACAACCTCTGGTCTATAAGTACAAGTATGATAACCGAGGCCTGTTAATCGAGGAAAAAAATCCGGTGGGAGAAACGATCACCACCGTGTACAACCTGGCCGGCGAACGGGATAAAGTAACCACGGATCCCGGCGAGTGGACGACGGACTATGAGTATGATGAATACGGGCGCCTGAAAAGCGTCACCAGCCCCGACGGGGGAAAAACGGAGTATGTGTATGATCTGTGGGATCGCCGGGTCATAGAAAAGGAGTACCGCTCGGTTCATCTTCATGACGAAATTCCCTTTGACTGGGAAGAAACAGAGCCTCAGGTTCTGGTCAGTGAATACCGGTATAATGCCATCGGCCAATTAATTGAAGAAAAAACACCGGAAGGATCCTGGACCCGTTATACCTATGATAAAAACGGCCAGGTCCAAACAGAAACCTTCGGCGGCCCGATTCCGGAGTGGGACGGGGAACAGCTGAAGTCCGGCACTGACGATCCCATCTATCCCGGTCATGAAGTGCTTGGAACTCGCTCGTATACCTACGATGCCAGAGGAAGAATCTTGACTGAGACAGATGCGGAAGGGTACACCACCGAGTACCGCTACGAAGGCCTGACCACCGTGACCCTTACGCCTGCCTTTGATGAAGACGGGGAGCTGGTCTATCACGAGACGACAACGGTCTATGATACGCAGGGCAATGTCGTGAAAACCATTCATCCGTCCAATGAAGAGGAAACCTATGAGTACGATGTGTTTGGTAAAATCACCAGACATGTCAACGAGGAAGGCAAAACCAAACAGTATGTTTACAACCAGTATGAACAACTGGACTATACCATCGAACAGGTCACCCGTGATGGCAAAACACAGCGGGTGGACTATGATTACGACGCCTGGGGCAACAAGAAAAAAGTGCGTGAGCAGCTGGACGGCAACAATTATGCCGTGACGGAATATGACTTTAACGCCCTGGGACAACTGGAGAAATTGGAAGAGCCTTCCGGACTGAAAATCCGCTATGATTATGACGATCACGGCCGGATGACGTTGAAAAAAGAATACAATGATCGAAACGGAGATCTGGAAATTCGTGAATATGAATATGTTTATGATGTCTCCGGACGTAAAATCAAGACGGAGTGGCCCGATAATAGTGTCAGTTATATGGCGTTTGATACAGCGGGCAATCGTGTCCTGGAAATCGACCAGGAAGGCAATGCCGCCATCTTTGGCTACAACGGGGAAGGATATGTCACGTCCTTTAAACAATTGGGAGAAGCGAATGAATCTGATGATACACCGAAAACGGAAGTGAAGCTGGCCTATAACGGCCAGGGAAACCTGGTGGTACAGGAAGATCCGCTGGGAAATATCACGGTGTACGGCTATGATAAAGAAGGCCGAGTTATTGAAGAAACCCGTGAAGGGAAAAGAATCGGCGGTGAAAAGGTCACCCGCCGCTATGAGTATGATCCCCGTGGCCTGCGGATTCGGTTTACTAATGAACGAGGCAACACGACCCGTTACACCTATGATGAAGAAGGACAACTGAAAACAGAAGTGGATCCGGAAGGGATCTGGACGAGCTATGAATACACGCCGGCCGGTTATGTCAAAGCCATTCGCCGTCCGCTGGGACGGGATGTGGAACGGGAGTATAATCTGCGCGGCCAGAAAATCTATGAAAAAGATGGAGAAGGATACGTCTATCAATTCGGTTATGACGTCGGTGGCCGGAAAGTCTGGGAGACCGACAAACGCGGAGACCGCATAGAGTATGCCTATGATGATGCCGGCCGTTTAAAGAAAAAAATTACGCCGCGGGAAGGGACTTACACCTATACGTACGATGACGCCGGCAACCGGTTGTCGGTGGACAAGCCTGTCTACGGCACCACCTATTATCGTTATGATGAACGTGATAACCTGGTCCGGGTTGATGAACCTGGTGACGAAGATCGGCTGATCACCGAATACAGTTATGATAAAAATGGAAACCGGTTATCCCAGATTGATCCCAACGGCCAATTGACGATGTACCGGTATGACTATGCTGACCGGAAAACGAAGGAAATCATGTACTTAAACGGTGTGTCCTACACGTTCCGATTCGACTACGATCCGGCGGGTAATCTGGTCTACGAATCGAAACCGGGTGGACAGTGGATCGCCTATGACTATGATTATCTGCATCGCCTGACCTATGAAGAACATTCGGACGGCCGCTGGATCGATTATGAATACTATGATGACGGCACTCTCAAATGGGAAAAGACACCGGACGGCACCACGACGTACACTTACTACGACAACGGACAGGTGGCCACCGTCACTTACCCGAACGGAGATGAAATGGAGTACAAATATGACGACAACGGTGATCTGGACCTGGAGATCGTCAACGGACAGCCCCGGGACTATGATCGGGATAAAAGAGGGCTGACCACCACCTACATTGACGGCAAAAATTATAAATATGAATACAAATATGATCCCGATGGTTTCATCAAGGATCTGCTCTGGCCCAATCAACTGACTACACATTATGAATATAAGCCGGGGCATCTGATCGATACCAAAGAAACCACCGGACCGAACGGAGAAAGTCTGTACTTCAACGAATATGAGCACAACAAGCGGGACTTTGTGACCGCCGTCAATGAAAACGGACGCCATTTCGCCTATGAATATGACAGCCGGGAGCAACTGGTCCGTGTCACCCTGCCGGAAGGAGACATCCGCCTCTACACCTATGACGGAGCGGGAAACCGCACATCGCGCGCCGCCATTATCGGCGGAAAAGAATTGGATCGCCATGAAACGATTGAACTGGAACAACTTCTTGAGATGGTGTTGCAGGCCATCAAGGGAAAGGAAGGCGAACTGGAAGCAGAAGGTGAGGGCGAAGGAAAAGGCAAGGGTAAAGGCAAAGGGCGCGACAAAGGAAATAAAGGTGGTAACGGAAAAGGAAAAGGCAATAAGAGTTCATCGCTGGATCAACCGGACGACGCACGGTTAACATCGGAAGAGGTGTCAGCGCATAAACTGGCGTCTGCCGATCCGGAATCCATGCCGATCTTCGCGGCTAAAGGAGGAAACGGAAAAGGAAATGCCGGCGATGGAGGAAAAAGTAAAGACAAAGGCAGTAACGGAGGCGGAAAAGGAAACAGCAACAAAGGAAAGGGCAAGTCGTCTGAAAAAGGGATCGAAAACGCCCTCAAACGTGGAAAAGGAAAGAAACTGGGCCTGTACAAGAAACTGGGTTTGATTGACGGTCCCAATGAACACATGACCGGACAGGTGGAAAACATCCTGGCGGTGATCGACCAGATCGTCAACGGGGAAGTCAACCTGCCGCCCGGCGAACATGAAGAGTTGTTCAAGCTGGTGCGTGAAGTCGGAAAAGGCTACACCGTGCTGGGAACCACTTGGGAATACAACGAGCGAAACGAACTGGTGCACAAGACCAACCATATTCGTTTCGAAGCCTATGATTTTGATCATGACGACGCCGGTAACATGACCACCGACGGCCGCAGTGTCTATGAGTGGAATGCAAAAGGCCAGCTGGTGAAGGTGACGTTCCCCGACGGCTTCGGTCAGAAGTATGAGTATGATGCGAAGGGCCGCCGGACGAAGAAAATCCAGTTCAACCACCAGGGGAATCCGCAGTGGGTGATCAACTACCACTACAAGGGCAACACCTGGCAGATCACGAAAGAAACGGACCAGGACGGCAACATCATTGCGGAATATACTTATGATGAAGGCGGACAACCGCTGTCCATCACCTATGAAGGGGAAACCTTCTGGTATGTGTATAACGGACACGGTGATGTGGTGGCTCTGACGGATCAAAACGGGGACATTGCCGCCCGCTATGAGTACGACGAGTGGGGACTGGTCACCCACATGTACAACCGGTATGGCGAACGCGTGCGGGAAGGGATCGGCTGGATCGGCGACCTGAACACCGGAAACGGGACACCGGGTTCGCGGCTGGGACCGACGGATGATAATGATGACTATGACTTCCATCCGGGTAATGGAAGAGGCAAGGCGAAAGGATGGGAGAAGAACAAGAAGGATAAAGAGTCAGAAGATCGTACCAGTGAGAGTACGAGTGATACGTTAACAGTTGAAGATACGAATGAAGAAGATACGACGTTAAGTGGTGATACGACAACCATTGAAACGACGTCTGCAGAGGAAACGGTCACGGCAGATGTGTATGAAGCAGGAACGGAAAGTGTGGAAGGCGAAGAGGAAGAAGATATAACGACGAAACTGGTGAAGTATAATCCGTACCGCTATGCGCACTATTACTGGGATCGGAAGACGCAGTTCTATTATCTGCAGGCGAGGTACTATAATCCGAGGATTGGGCGGTTCCTGTCGCTGGATGAGTGGCGGGGGGATATTACCAATCCGCTGAGTTTGAACCGGTATGTGTATGCGTATAATAATCCGGTTAATTATGTGGATCCGACGGGGAAATTAGCATGGTATCAGATAGATAATTTATTTAATGGACTGGTGAACGCAGGGATCAATTCACTGGTTGAACTAATAGAGTCTCCGCGGGCAATCTGGCAATTATCGAGGGCGCTTTTTAAAGGAGAAATAACGTTTAAACAAATTGCCGAGGCCATGGTACAAGGAGCCGCCGAACCGGTCGTGTATATGATTAATCATTCAGAAGAAGTGTGGTTTGGCGACCCGAGCGATGCCATGGTAGAAACCTATGGCGAAAACATGGCCTATACCCTGGAGTTAGCGCTGGGAAGTACAGCGGCCTTAAAGATGTTGAAAGGAATAGGAGGCAGCTTTAAGGAGTTAATCGAAAAAGCTGCTGAGAAGGCCAAAAAGAAAAGACAGACTAACAGACGGGCAAATAAGCCAAAACCTTATGGAGAAAAATGGAGACAGGTTACGAAAGGTACTGTTTGGGATAACATTAAGGCAACCCAATCATTACACCCTGGTACAAATATTCCAAAGTCTTTCGAATTATCTGTTGGAGGTAGTAAGTTCTGGGTGCATCCAAATGCAACAAAACATATGGTTGAATAT
>JACDOE010000002.1 GCA_017656255.1 Bacillaceae bacterium | reverse complement strand
CCCTGTCATTAATGATATTTTTCGGAATCTCTGCATGCTTTGCGTTTTTCATAGATTTTTCCAAATGGATGGCAAATAAGAATATTTAAAAAGGTCAAGAGCAGGTTTTACGCTTTCTTAACATGCAATAGCACATTCAAAGTATACATTTTTCACAACAAAAGATGGTCGTATTCCACGGCCACCCTATATTGAACCACTGCTTATCCATAACAAGTGATAATTCACATGCTCGTTTAAGGCTTTTTGTTAAATTTTTCTAACTAGCAAGACACAGCACTCCACATGCCCCGTATGCGGAAACATATCCACCGGCTGCACCTCAACCGTCCGAAAACCACCATCCTCCAACACCCGCAAATCCCGCGCCAGCGTCGCCGGATTACACGACACATACACCATCCGCTCCGGCTTCATCTCCACAATCGTATCCAACAGCGACCGATCACACCCCTTACGCGGCGGATCCACAACCACCACATCCGCCCGAACACCCTGGGCATACCACCACGGAATCACCTTTTCCGCTTCACCCACGGCAAATTTCACATTCTCAATCCCGTTCAACCGGGCATTCCGTTTCGCATCCGATATCGCTTCCGGCACCACTTCCACCCCGTACACCTGCTTCGCCTTCCGCGCCATAAACAGCGAAATCGTCCCGATCCCACAGTACGCATCAATCACCGTCTCCGTCCCGCTCAAATCCGCATAAGCAAGCGCCTTGTTATACAACTTCTCCGTCTGAACCGGATTCACCTGATAAAACGAACGCGCCGATATCGCAAACTGGATATCTCCGATCCGGTCATAAATATACTTCTCTCCCCACAGCACCTTGCTCCGCTCACCAAAAATCACATTGGTCCGCTTCGCATTGATATTCTGCACAATACTCTTCACACTATCCACCTGTTTCCGGATCGCATCCACCAGCTCATCGGCATGAGGCAGAACATCCCCGTTGGTCACAAGAACCACCATCACCTCTCCCGTCGCAAAACCGGTTTTCGCCACAATATGGCGCAGAACCCCGCGGTGCTTCTCCTCATCATACGCCGGGATTCCCAGCCTGTCAGCAGCTTCCCGCACCACCTGCACCACCTGATTGTTGCGGTCATGCTGAATCGCACAGGACTCCATCGGCACCAGTTCATGCGAACGCGGGGCATAAAAACCTGTCACCAGCCCGCCTTCCTCTTCGCCGACCGGCACCTGCGCCTTGTTACGGTATCCCCTGGGGTCCGCCATCCCGATCGTCGGATGAACCACCACCCCGTCCCGATCATCTTCCGCCGAATCCCGAACCACGAGGCCGCCGATCCGTTCCAGATTGTCGATCACCAGCTGACGCTTTTGCCGCAATTGCTCCTCATAAGCCAGGTGTTGAAGCGAACATCCTCCGCATCGTTTAAAAATGGGGCACTCCGGCTCAACCCGGTGCGGGCTCTCTTCCTTAATATCCACCAGACGGCCCACACCGTAATTTTTCAACACCTTGATCACCTTCACGTCCACAACCTCTCCGGGCAGGACGCGGGGCACAAAAATCGTGAATCCCTCATATCGGCCGACACCGTTTCCTTCATGATTCAGTCCGGTGATCTCAAGCTCAATATATTGATTTTTCTCAACGGGTGCATCCACTGCTTTTTTCTTTGCCATTTCCGGTTCACCTTTTCTCATGCTATCGTCATGTTGTCGCTGCTTTAATTAACCTTAGTTTTAACGGTTTCCCGTATTCCAAATCGCCTTGTACCACGATCAATAGATTAATTTAATATGTCGGGGCAGAACCCGGAACGTACAGGGAAGCGTTCCTCCCAGTTCGCCGTCCAGATTGAGCAGGACCTCCCCCTCCGACGTGGCTTTTAAATAATCCGTCTGAAAATAGAGAATGTGCGGATCGTCCACATGATCCCCTTTTAGCGCATGCCGTGCCAGACGGACCAGTTCGGGGATCGTTGTTTTTTTCAGCACAATCACGTCAAACAGGCCGTCCGAGAGGTCGGCGCTGGGTGCCAGCTTTTCAAACCCACCGACAGAATTGCTGTTGGCGATCAAGAACAGCATCATTTCCTCTTCAATCACGCCGTTTCGGGTTTCGAGCCGGACACGGGACGGCTTGAGAAAAGGAAGTTTCTCGATACCCTTTACATAATAAGCCAGCTGCCCGATCATCGTTTTCCACTTGCTCGGCACCGAATACGTCACTTCCGTCAGGGTTCCCCCTCCGGCTATATTGATAAAATAGCGGTCGTTGATCTTCCCCACATCGACCGGATGGGGCGTCCCGTTGATAATCCGGTCACACGCTTTAAGCACAGAGCGCGGAAGACCCAGAGAACGGGCGAAATCATTAGTCGTTCCGGCAGGAAGGATCCCGAGGGCGGCGGTGCGCTTGCGTTTCCCCGCCATACCGTTCACCACTTCATTAAGGGTCCCGTCTCCTCCCGCTGCCACAATCAAATCAAAATCACGGTCCAGGGCTTCCGATGCCGCTCTGGAAGCGTCACCTTCCCCGCGGGTGGCATGAGCCGATGCTTCATAACCCACTTCTTCCAGCTTCATCAAAATATCCGGGAGATGACGTTTCATCTCCTCCCGTCCTGAAGTCGGATTATAGATGACCCGTGCTCGTTTCATCAACCTCACCACTTTCAGATTTTCCAGTAATATCATCATATCGCTTTTTTCAGGTTATGAAAAGTAATCCATATTTTGCTTCATTATTTGTTATCCCGGGTTAGTTCCAGCGTGATCTTGCTTTTTCCAATGTGATGCGCAAATGGAACGATGATAAGTAAAGCCAGTATCACAAATACCCCGGCTACCGTCGATACAAAACGGTAATCAAAATGTACACCACCGGAGTCAATTAAACCTGTAACGCCCGTCACGCTTATTCCCGAGACAACCCCGAGGAGCACCCCGCTCACCAGATATAGCATCGCCTGTGTGAAAATGACTCTGACGACTCCCCTGTGGCCCAGCGATATCGCACGTAAAATCGCATACTCTTTTCTTTTCATATGAATATGATGGACTAAAGTATTGAGAGTACCTAACATGACACTTAATACAACCACAATCATGACAGCCATAAACAGAAACCATCTTTGAACAAACATCTGTCGGGATTGTTCCAGTGCTTCGGTTAATGTATGCACCTTTAATTCGGGGTATTGTCCCGTTAAATCCTCAAGTTGTGCCAGTGTCCCATTCATATCCTTTGTGCTGATAAAAACCCGGTCAAACGTGGTCTCGTCGTTTCGAAAAGCCGAACTATCCCAATCCAGATAGACGTCATAATAGGTCCCCGGAAGTTTATCCATAATCTTTAAGACAATTACTTCACCAACCGGTATGTCACGGTGCCGTTCGTTTGAATAACGGCTTGCCTGAAGGACATCCCCTTCCTTAAGTTGAAGTCTTTCAGCAACCTTAGTTGTCACCACAATCCCATTCTTTTTATTCTCAAGTTCTGGCAGGAAACCCTGTTTCGCCATTTCATCCAGATCGGCCAGCAGGTAAGAAGTATGAACAAATTTTGCGTTTTTTGTTAATCCTATATCGCTGAAACGGCTCAACATGCTTGCTTCTTCAACGCCGTCTATTTGTCGGATCGCTTCACGCAGCTCGGACGGATCGATGTGCGAATGGGAAAGTCTGCTGGTCATGACAATGTCGGATACGTATTGATCGCTTAAATACTTTTGATGATTCGTCTGCATGGATTTTAAGGCGGCGGACCCAAACACAACGATGACCATCATCGCACAGATCGTCAACATGAGAAATGTATTTTTGCGTACATGAGGCATCACATTTTTGATGGCCACATAGGAAGTTCGGCCAAAAATGCGGTTAAATACCGGAAGCAACCGGGCTAAAGCATGCGACAGATAGACGGGAAAAAGAACGAAGATACCGATCACCATCATCAGGACGGCGAATAATATCAGCAAATCGGCCAACCCCGATGAATTGGTTTTGCCGAAAACAATCAACATCAAACTGCCGGCCAGCATCACAAAGCCAGATCTTCGACGCCATTTTGGGCTGGCAAAGTCCTCCCTTTCATTCTCCTGCATCAATCGGACCGGCAATATTTTAGCCGCACGAAAGCCTGGAATACATAATAAAATCTGAATCACAATCATACTCGACAAAGTGACAATCACAGAACGAGTCCATGGAAATGACGTGACAGAGACAGGAACCGAAAACAAATCTCCCATCCAGGTCGTCAAAAACCGGTAACTGATCAAGGCCAGCACTAAACCTGATCCTGCCCCGGCCAAATTGATGGCCAGACCCAGTCGCAGGACAATATGAAACAACTGTCTTTTAGTGGCCCCCATCGAACGCATAATGGCAAACTGGTTCCTGTACTTGTACATCAGCACTTCAAAATTGGAAATCGTAAACAAAGATGCGATGATCAGGACAAGGCCTGACAGGACGATCATCATACCCGTCAGATAAGTTAAATTTTGTTTTAACCCCTCATCCTGCTCAGCCACATCAATTCTTAAATCCGTGTCAACTTGCCTGATGCGGTCCGCCAGGGTATAAACGTCCGCAGCTTCCGCTTTTTCAATCATGATATAGGTCGCGACGGCGTCATTTATCCCCGTTTTATCATCAAGCATTTGTTTGAGGGTGCCTCTGGCCATGATCAGAATATCAGGCGCCACCCCCATCCCATCAAAATCGGCCAGGATCTGCTTTACCTTAAGCGACCTGTTATCGATCATCATTGAATCCCCGACATGAATCTTCAGCGCTTCGGCCAGTGACTCGTTCACGATCACGTCATCCGAAGCCAGTTCTCCCTGAAAATGAAATCGGCTTTTAGCCAGAGCATCATTTTCAATGCCAACCGTGTAAATGTCACCTTTCAGCGACGCCACTTGCAGATGACTCACCAGTACCGGGGAAATTCGTTCGATGCCCCCCTGCAACGTGATCTGATCAAAAAGACGCTTATCAATCAATTTTTCCTGACCGGCATGGTAGCCAACCAGTAAGTCCGCATCGCCGTATAATTGTTGATTCTGCAGGATCAACGATTGCTTCGCACTGCTTGAAAATACGGTCATCGTCACAATTAAAAAGATGGACAGCATGACACTGATCACAGAGGAAGCGACGATCCATTTATTCGCGCGAATAAAACGGTAAGTCAACCCTTTAACTGAACCGATCATGATGAAGTCTCCAACATGCCCTGAAATTTATTAAGTATGACGTCCATATCGGTTTCATCGCGCGTGCAAAAATATTCATCAACAATGCGTCCATCGTGGAAGAAAAGGACCCGGTCGGCAAAAGTAGCGACGTATGGATCATGCGTGACCATGATGATACTTTGATGTAACTTTGCCTTCATGTCCATCAGTAAATGCAGAATGTCCGTCGACGTATTGAAATCCAGATTTCCTGTCAGTTCATCCGCCAGGATAATGGGAGGTGAAGAAATAAGCGCCCTGGCTATGGCTACCCGCTGCTGCTGTCCTCCCGACAATTGAACCGGCCTGTGTGTTTTCCACGGTGTCAACCCGACGAACTCCAGCATCTCCGTTACCTTTTCTTCCATTTCATCAAGGTCTTCTCCTTTTAAGATAAGAGGCAACGCCACGTTTTCTTCCACACTCAAATCTTTTAATAGATGAAATTGCTGAAAAATAAATCCGATGTGGTCCCGCCGGTATTGGGTGGCGTTGGGCTCTGTAAACATATTTTCCGGCGTTTTACCCTTAAGCTTTATGATTCCTGCATCCGGTTTGTCCAGGGCACCAATGATATTAAGCAATGTACTTTTCCCTGAGCCGCTTGTCCCCATAACAGCAAGTAACTCTCCCTGGTGCAGGTCAAAGGAAACGTCGTTCAAGGCGTGGACTTCGTGTTCCCCTCCCTGATACGTTTTGCTTAAATGCTGTACTGACAACAGTACTTGACTGTTTTTCATAAAGATAACACCTCTATGTATTTCCGGGTTTTCTCCCCTGTTTGTTTACTCTTTTTTACCTTTACTCTATTATATTGGAAATAAAGGGATTAAAATAGCATTTTATAAATAACAAAAAAAACTTCAACTCCCCTCCTCGGGTTGTTGAAGCGTGACAGCCGCAGTGATTATGTATAGTAACAAGCTCCCCCATTTATGTCCTAATTCCGACCCGGCGCTTTCCCCAGCTCTCGATTTAACCGCCGGTTTTCTTCTTCCAGCTTGTTAATCTCCTGAATCAATTCGCGGACAAAGTTGTCCACCTGTTTTTTCGGATAATGGCCGAAAAAATTCTCCTTCAGTTCCATTTGACCGTATAGCAATAACTTTTCGGCCCTTGTTAGCGTCGTTTGAGACATCTCACCTGACTCCTCCCATTTTGGATGGTATAGAGATGATAGACTTTCTCAATTTGCGAACATTTTATCACCTTATGGCGTAAATTGTCAAGTTTTGTTATTATATGACGTATAAGAAAAGTCCCGTTAAGGCTGCGTTACATGCCTGACGGGACTTTTTATGGTCATGTCGAAATTTATTTAATCGATTTTCGCAACAATTCATTGACCATCTGCGGATTGGCTTTCCCTTTCGTCGCCTTCATCACCTGACCGACCAGGAAGCCAAGCGCCCGGTCTTTTCCACCTTTGAAATCTTCCACAGATTGCGGGTTGGCCGCGATCACTTCTTCGACAATTTTGGTCAATTCGCCTTCGTCACTGATCTGAACCAGACCCTTTTCTTCCACGATCTTGTTGGGGTCCTTGCCGGTCTCCAGCATCTCGCTGAATACCTTTTTCGCGATCTTGCTGCTGATCGTGCCCTTTTTGATCAGCTTGACCAGCTCACCGAGGGATTCCGGCGTTAACTTGACATCCTTCAGCTCCAAGTCGTTGGCATTCAGATATCCCAGCAGATCCCCCATGATCCAGTTGGCCACGGCCTTGGCATCGGCACCGGTTGCCACCGCCTTGTCGAAAAATTCGGCTGTTTCCAGGGAACTTGTAATCACGCCGGCATCATAGCTGGACAGACCGTATTCTTCCGTATAGCGTTTCTTGCGTTCATCGGGCAGTTCCGGAATGGTGGCCCGTACTTTTTCCACCCAGTCCCGGCTGATCTCCAGGCGTACCAGATCCGGATCCGGGAAGTAACGGTAATCATGGGCCTCCTCTTTTCCGCGCATAACCACGGTCTTACTGGCCGCTTCATCCCAGCGGCGGGTTTCCTGTACCACCTGACCGCCGCTCAGCAGCACGTCCCTCTGGCGACTCTCTTCATACTCCAGACCACGCTGCACATTACGGAACGAGTTCATGTTTTTCAGCTCGGTCTTCGTTCCGAATTCCTTCTGTCCCACGGGACGGATACTGATATTGGCGTCACAGCGGAGCGACCCTTCCTCCATCTTGACGTCGGAAACCTGGCAGTATTGCAGAATCGCTTTCAGCTTCTCCAGATAGGCCCGTGCTTCTTCCGGGGAGCGGATATCCGGTTCGGATACGATCTCGACGAGCGGCGTTCCTACCCGGTTAAAATCAACCAGGGTGCCGTATCCGCCCTCGGCGTGAATCGATTTACCGGCATCCTCCTCCAGATGCAGGCGGGTAATCCCGATCCGTTTTGTTTTGCCGTCCACTTCAATTTCGATCCAGCCGTTTTCACCGATGGGCTGGTCGTACTGCGAAATCTGATAAGCCTTCGGCAGGTCGGGATAAAAATAGTTCTTCCGGTCAAACTTGCTTTCCTCGGCAATCTCGCAATTCAATGCCAGCGCCGCTTTCATCGCAAATTCCACCGCTTGTTTATTCAAAACGGGCAGTACGCCGGGATGCCCCAAACAGATGGGACAGGTATGGGTGTTGGGGGGCGCACCGAATTCCGTCGAGCAGCCGCAGAAAATCTTCGATTTCGTAGACAGTTCCGCATGAACTTCAAGGCCGATCACAGTTTCAAATTCTTGACTCATCGCATGTTCCCTCCTTCCTTATAACTGGGGCCTTTCTTTATGGTACGGTGTATGTTGTTCGTAGGCGTGTGCCACACGAAGGACGTTCGCATCATCAAAGGCTTTTCCGATAATCTGCAGTCCCACCGGCATGTTGTTACTTGCAAAACCACACGGGACACTGATCGCCGGCAGTCCGGCCAGGTTTACCGGAATCGTGAGAATATCGTTTAAGTACATGGTCAGCGGATCATCGATCTGCGTCCCCAGCTTAAATGCCGTTGTCGGCGCCGTCGGTCCCACAACCACATCATATTTTTCAAACAGGCGGTCGAAATCCTGCTTGATCAGGGTCCGAACCTGCTGCGCCTTTTTGTAGTAGGCATCATAATAACCGGAACTGAGGGCGTAAGTTCCGAGCATGATACGACGCTTCACCTCGGGGCCAAAGCCCTGGCTACGTGTTTCCTTATACATCTCAATCAGATTCTCCGCCTGATCCGCTCTTACGCCGTAGCGAACCCCGTCATAGCGAGCCAGGTTGGACGACGCTTCCGAAGGGGCAATCAGGTAATAAGTCGGAACGGCATATTCCGTATGGGGCATGGAGACCTCTTCCCATTCGGCTCCCAGATCCTCCAGCACTTTCAGGGCTTCCATCACGCGGTCCTTAACGTCCGCGTCCACCCCTTCGCCCAGATATTCCTTCGGAACGGCAATCTTCAGTCCCTTCACATCACCGGTCAGATTGGACAGAAAGTCCGGCACGGAAACATCGGCAGAGGTGGAATCATATTCATCATGGCCGGCAATCACCTGCATCACATAGGCCGCATCTTCCACGTTCTTGGTGATGGGGCCGATCTGATCAAGTGAAGAGGCAAAGGCGACCAGCCCGAAACGGGATACCAGGCCGTAGGTCGGTTTCATTCCGACCACCCCGCAGTAGGCAGCCGGCTGGCGAATCGATCCCCCGGTGTCGGAGCCCAGGGCAAAATAAACTTCCTGCGCCGCCACGGCTGCTGCGGAACCCCCGCTGGATCCACCCGGTACATAGTCCAGATTCCACGGGTTATGCGTGGGGTGAAAACCGGAGTTTTCCGTCGAACCCCCCATGGCGAATTCGTCCATGTTGGTTTTCCCGACCATAATCGCTTCGGCGGCGGCAAGCCTGTCCATCACTGTCGCATTATAGATGGGGGAATAATTGGACAGCAGTTTGCTCGCACAGGTGGTTTTCACGTTTTCCGTCACAATATTGTCCTTGATCCCGGCGGGGAGTCCGAACAGAATCCCGTGTTCCTCATCACGGCCGAGGGATTCATCCAACTGTCCGGCCTTTGCCCGGGCATTCTCCTCGTCCAGGGTTAAAAAGGCTTTTACTTTGTCGTCCACTTCGTCGATGCGCTTAAAAGACGCCTCCACCAGTTCGGTAACCGTCAGTTCTTTATTTTTCAGGGCATTATGTAAATCCTTCAGTGACCTGTCAAACAGTGACATTCTTGATGACCTCCCTTCTATTCCATAACCGGAGGAACCTTGAACTGCCCGTCTTCTGTATCCGGTGCATTGCGCAGGGCTTCCTCCCGTTCCACTGATTTTCTCACTTCATCTTCACGCAGGACATTCTTCACATCAAAGGCATGGCTGGTCGGTTTCACATTTTCCGTGTCCAGCTCGTTCAGCTTCTGGGCAAATTCCAGAATCGCGTCCAGCTGTTTGGTGTAGAGTTCCGCCTCTTCCTCGGTCAGATTGAGGCGGGCCAGCTCAGCCACGTGTTCCACTTCCTTCCTTGAAATCGCCATTGGTACACCTCCGCACGTCTCTATTTAAAAATTTGATATTGGATAAACCCACATTATTTAGATGATAACAAAGAAACCGGGGTGCCGCAACAAGGGCGTCCCCCGGGGATAAAAACTTCCAATTCTCTCTTGTGTCTGTTACACCCATACCGGTGAGTATGGATGTAACAGGATTAAATCAACATATTGAATAACAGCGGATCCTTATTGATTTCCATGTACTGGATCCCCTTTTTCTCCAGACGCTGAATCAACGGCTCGTAGTCTTCCTTCGCCTTCAACTCGATGCCGACCAGTGCCGGCCCGTTATCTTTGTTGTGTTTCTTGGTATATTCAAACCGGGTGATATCATCGTTCGGCCCCAGCACATCATCCAGAAACTCGCGCAGAGCACCTGCCCGCTGCGGGAAATTGATCATAAAATAATGTTTCAGCCCTTCATAGATGAGGGACCGTTCTTTAATCTCCTGCATCCGATCGATATCGTTATTACCGCCGCTCACCACGCAAACTACATTCTTGCCGGCGATCTCTTCCTTTTTAAATTCCAGGGCAGCAATGGGAAGGGCCCCTGCCGGCTCCGCCACAATCGCATTTTCATTATACAGTTCGAGGATGGTGGTACAGACCTTGCCCTCCGGAACCAGTACTACATCGTCCAGATAATCTTTGCAAATCTCGAACGTCAGCGTGCCCACTTTTTTCACCGCGGCGCCGTCTACAAACTTGTCGATTTGATCCAGTTCCGTCACCTGATTGCGTGCAAAAGATTCTTTCATGGAAGGCGCCCCTTCCGGTTCCACACCAACTACTTTCGTATCCGGGCTGATCGTTTTGACGTACGTGCTGACGCCGGAAGCCAGGCCGCCGCCTCCCACTGTCAAAAAGATGTAATCCACCGGTTCGTCCATATTCTCCATGATTTCCATGCCGATGGTGCCATTACCCGCAATGATTTTCGGATCATTAAAAGGGTGAATAAATTTCATGCCCGTTTCTTCCGAAGTTTTCATCGCTTCCGAATACGCATCATCAAAGGTATCACCGGTCAGAATAACGTCGATGTTATCCCCGCCGAACCGTTTCACCTGAGTCACTTTCTGGCGGGGTGTCGTACTGGGCATAAAGATTTTCCCGTGAATCTTCAGGGCATTGCAGGAATACGCAACACCCTGGGCGTGATTGCCGGCACTGGCACAGACCACACCTTTTTGCAGTTCCTCCGGCTTAAGACTGCGGATTTCATGATAGGCTCCCCGGATTTTAAATGAGCGCACCACCTGCAGATCCTCGCGCTTCAGGTACACATTGCAGTTGTATTTGGCCGACAGAATCGGATCAAACTGAAGCGGCGTTTCATGGATCACTTCCTTGAGCACGTGGTGGGCGTAGACAATGTCTTCCATCCCGACATGACTTTTCATTTTAACCTTGCTCACTTTCTCTCCTCTCCCTCTTGAACCAGAATCACGCTTTTTTCTTTGTCTGTAAAATGGCTTTGTTTCCCCTTTTTTTGCGAGGGTTCGTTCCGTCTTAGAAAATAATATTACTTGCCATTATAATACAGATTGTCTCGTATTTGAATGTTCTTATCGAAATCTTTTTAAAATTTTTTCTTCCAATTATACCTATTCTGTATGGGCTGACATATATTTGTTTTTCATCCGTTCATTTATGACAGCGGGAATAAGGAGATATAACGCGTAAGCAAAGGACATCCACACGGTAAATGCGATCACCCGTGACTCATCAAGATCGGGAAAAATCGTCCGATGAAATAACAGGGAGAAGGTATCTAAAAATAACCCCACAATGGTGCCTATCACCCCGAATTTAAGTGATGCATTGACTGACCGGTCAAAGCGCAGATATAAATAAGTCACGGCCAGCAATAAGACACCTGTCCCGATCAATAGCAGGACGGTGCTGATATAAAAAGCGTATGTACCGGGTTGATACAGAACGCGTTCTCCGAAAAACACAAAAAACAGGATAGCAAACAACCACACACCCCCCCCCCACACAACTGTATAACCGTATTTAATCATTCTTTTTCCTCCTCTCCTGCGGTATGTGCCGTCATCGCTTTAAAAAAATGTTCAAGTTCTTCATAAGTTTTTTCCACCGGAAAGTCTTTGGACAACAAAGCCTGGATGGCCAATCCGTCCACGATGGCATTCAACATGATTCCCCAGGTTTCAAAGGATACCCCCTCGACAGGAGATTCTTCCCGCCATAATCGGGACAGATGATCTGTCAGCACCCTGTTTTCTTTCATTAATATTTCGCCGAGTTGTTCCCGGATCTGCTCGTGATGAAACCCGGACACTATTAACGTCAAAAATAATTTGTGATAAAACGAATCATATGAACACCGGCTTTTCGCAGACGCTATAGCTTCCTGTATAAAATTATCATCAGTCCGGGTCAAGTCATCCCAGGAACGATCACAGATGTCCTTCACCACTTCCAGAAACAATTGTTCTTTCGTCCGAAAGTGATAATAGACGGTACCCTGCGTGACGCCTGCCATCTCCGCAACCGCCCGAAGGGTGAAACGTTCAATCCCTTTTTCAACCAGACACGCCTTGGCCGATTGGATTAAATCATTTTTTTGAACAATATTGGGTTTTGCCATTTCGTCACCCCGTAGTAAGTTATTCAACTAACTAACTTGTGTTAAATAAATATTACCAGTTCATCATTGGTTTTTCAAGGAAAACTTTTCCGTCAATCCCACCCTTAAAAATCCGTATAAATAAATTGTGAATACATGCCTGTGCCTGCAATTACGATCAGAGCGATCACCATCGCCCAGAACAGAGCTCGCAGAATATCGGCAACCCATCCACCCATCACGCTGGCTCACCCTCCTTCATCATCCGTTGATCCCGAACATTCTCGAAATCACGTAAAGACTCTGTTTAAAATCGCACACAAAAAACACCCAGCCCACCACGACATAATGAAACGTCAGCAGGCCGCTCAATCCAGCCATCACCCTGTCATGGCGGATGAAACGCGTCACATAAGCCGCCAGATATTGCGTATAGAATCGTAATACAATCAGGCCGAAGGCATGAAACAGTCCCCAGCCCATAAAGTGCCAGGCGGCTCCATGCCAGATCCCCGTCGCCGCCCACACGATCAGGATATTGCGGATTGCCTTCCATTGCCGGACCCGGCTTCCTCCGAGCGGAATGTACAGATAATCCCGAAACCAGCTGGTCAGGGACATATGCCAGTTCCGCCAGAATAAGGATAGATTGCGCTGTAAATAAGGCCAGTTGAAATTTTCCATGATCCGGTATCCGAACAGGCGGGCACTGCCAATGGCAATGTCCGAATACCCTGAAAAATCCATATAGATTTTAATGGCATAGGCATAGGCGGCAATCCAGTAATCCACTGTATCCAGCCCCGCCATTTGCAAACCTTCGGTAAAAGGGGTCAGGGAATCGGCAATCACAATTTTCTTAAACAGGCCGATCATAATCCGGGTAAACCCTTCAAACAAATATTCACGCCGGAACCGCCCCAGATTTTCATGCGTCTGCAGATTAAACCGCTGAAACCGCTCAATCGGGCCGCTGACCAGGGTGGGAAAAAACATGATATAAACCGCGAATTCCACAAACGATGATTTCGGCGTTTCCCCCCGGTACACATCGACCAGATAATGAACATATTGAAAGGTAAAAAATGAAATTCCAAGCGGCACCACAATGTCGGGAACGGGCAACCGAGCCGACTGCTCCATCAGAATGAACAAATCATTCAGGGTACTGACTACCAGTTCTGTGTATTTGTAATAAGCCAGGGTTCCCAGGGTCAGTACGACTCCCAGCGTCATGAACAATTTTTTTCGGTCATACCGGTGGATGGCCTGTCCCAGCACGTAGACCAGGATGGTCAGGCCCAGGATGAGCAACGTATGTATGAAAAAATGATAGGAAAAAAAGATGAAACTGGCCGTCAGCATGGAAATTGGCCGCCACCGTGCCGGAATGACAAACCAGTACAATATAAAAAATGTAATGAGAAAGAGTCCATAAATAAGCGTATTGAAAATCACGGTTCCGTTCTCCTGTTCCCCTGATGGTCAAGTAAGCGGCGCATGTCGTGTGCCAGCTGTTCGGCAATGATGCGGTTTCCCTCGGGAAGGGGGTGGATACTGTCGGAAAAATAAGAGGACGCCAGCAAATCTTCATAATCGACAATCGCCACACCGTACTTATGTGCCGTTTCCCTGATTGTTTGTTTGCTCTTTGCCATCAACTGATGATCCACTTTGTCATATTTCTCAAGAAGTTCCCCGTTTCGTGGTGTAAAGAAGACAAGCGAATTGGAAGACGTCTTTTTCATTAACTGGAGCAGGTATTCAAAGTACTGCCACTGCGTATTGCCATGATAAATCGCTCCGATTTTCCAATCCCCGGCAAAGCGTTGATCCCACTCTTTTTCATACCAGGGATCGTAAATGTGTTCTTCATCTTCATTGTCCGTTTGGTTATACAACTGGTTTGCTTCGTCCTGCAGACGTTGAATCAGCGGTTTTCCAAACAGCCAGTGACTGACCAGATAACGGTAGTGGTAGAGTTTCCATTTATCCATGATATGGTCCTGGATCCAGCCCTCTGCATCGCGTGCAGGAGGCGGGTCAAGTCCCAGCCGGTTACAGGGGATGGATTCAGGCTCATGCAGGTCAAGGATAAATGGCCGGTTGATTATGTTTTCCCGGGTGAACCAGCCGGTATTGATGTTGTACACGATCCATTCAATGTTGTTTTCCGGCTTTTGCAGGCGTTTGAGGAGATAATAGGCATCTGCGATCCCCAGTCCGCGAAGACCCAGGTTATAAACGTGCATCTCCCCACCGGATTGATCCCCGATATATTGATGAAACCATGCCGGAATGGTCTGATCGTCCATTCGCGCAGCCGAACCGAACATGACGGAATCACCGATCATGATCACTTTCGGGTGCGGATCTGCCTCGATTTTTTCCAGGTAACCCTCGAGTACTCTTTTTTCCTCTATTTTTAGGCGAAAAGTTCCTTCTCCGTTGACCTGATGGTCAAACACCGCCATTATGATCTGGTCCAGTATCCATAAAAACAGGACAGTCAATAGAAGGACACGAAGATTGGGGCGCCACCATCCCGCCCGGTTGATCAGTCGCTTCATCTTTATCTCCCTGCTTTTCTATTAAATAGCAAATTATTTAAAATAACGACATTATTCTACCATAATTTTCTTCATTTAGACAGGTAATGTCGAAAAAATAAAAATAACCCGGCTTCACCAATAAGAGCCGGGTGTTACAACTTTGCAAATGAAATTTATGAGCCAGTTCCTATTTTAACTTAACTGCCGTGCCGGTGGCGATCACCATCATCATCCCGTCCCGCAGGGTCTCAAAGTCGAGGTCAATGCCGATCACAGCATCGGCCCCCATCTGTCGTGCCTTGTTCTCAATTTCACCCAGCGCCATCTCCCGGCCTTCTGACAGCTTGTTTTCATATGTACCGCTCCGGCCGCCGATCACATCTGTAATACTGGCGAGAAAATCACGCACTACGTTTGCACCCAGGATCACTTCACCGCTGACCACACCCAGGTACTGGTCAACTTCGGCATTCTGCAGGGTTGATGTTGTCGTCATGATCATATGAACCACTCCTTGAAATGATTGATATACATTAATACGTGCCACCCTGAATTAAGTTTCAAAAAATAAATAATACCAGCAGGAGAGACAGAATCGAAAAAAACAGACTGGCCAGATACAACACATAAACCGTCTGTTTCGGGTTAAGTCCCCTTTTTAACAGGCGGTGATGCATATGCTGCCGGTCAGGCCGGTACACCGGAACGCCCTGCCTGAACCGGGTGATCAGTACCTGCATCGTATCCAGCACCGGAACCCCCAGTGCCAGAACCGTAATCCCGATCGTAAACAGGGTGGCACTTTTCACCGCACCGTACAATGAAATAAAACCTAGAATGTAACCGAGAAACATGGACCCCGCATCCCCGAGAAAGACCGTGGCCGGATAAAAATTGTACCGCAAAAAGGCGAGGCTACCGCCAACGACCACAGCAGACAATACGGCCACTTCCGTCTGTCCCCGAACAAAGGCCACCAGAAACAGCGTCATGCCGGAAATCACGGTCACACCGCCGGCCAGCCCGTCCACTCCGTCCAGAAAATTGATCATGTTGATCATCGCAGTTATCCACAGTATCGTCGTCAACAGGGAAAGCCAACCGGGAAAGGGAATAAACTCAGCCGGAAAACGGTTCAGTCCCAGGAAATTGCTGATCCCTTCCAGCCTGACGCCTCCCAGATAGACAACCAGCCCGGACGACAGCTGAACCAGAAGTTTAATGAGGGCGGGAAAATCTTTTCCCTTACTTTTAAACCAGTCATCGATGATACCTGCCAGTACCAGAGGAATCCCGCCGGTAGCCAGTACGTAAATCAACGAGGATTCATCCGTCCATCCCCACAGAACCAGCATGATCCCGGCAAAAATAGCAACACCGCCGGACAGGGGAACCGGTTTTTCATGCATTTTGCGGCCGCCTGGATGATCGACCATGCCGACGTAGACTGCACCGCGGCGAAATACGGGAATCAGCAGATAGACCAGGATGAAACTGAGGATAAAATAGGTAGTATAAGTCAACATATGGGATCGCCTCAAGATAACCTGTTTTTTCTAGTTTGACCAGAAACGGCGGAATAACGCATAAAAAAAGTTCCTCATTCAAATGAGGAACAGATGATTATATTTGGGATGCTAATTGTTTCAAAACTGTCTTTTCATAAAAGAAGAGAGTCCGCCTCAGGGTAAAAGGTGACGGAACGACGACCACCCCAACCATCACAACAATTCCGACGTCAGTTTCGCCTGTGTGAACAAGAGCAGATAATCCGGACCGCCCGCCTTGGAATCCGTCCCCGACATATTAAACCCGCCGAAGGGATGAACGCCGACCAGCGCACCGGTACACTTGCGGTTAAAATATAGATTACCCACATGAAACTCCGTCCGTGCTTTCTCGATATGGGCCCGGTTACGAGTAAACACCGATCCGGTCAGGCCATATTCCGTATTGTTGGCGATTTCCAGGGCATGATCAAAATCCCGCGCCGGCGTAAAGGCGACCACCGGTCCGAAAATTTCTTCCTGCATGATAACCGCTTCCGGATCCACATCGGCAAACACCGTCGGCTGGATATAATACCCGCTGTCGTCTCCCCGACTGCCGCCGGTCACCAGCTTTCCTTCCGTTTTGCCGATGGCAATATAGCGCATGATCTTGTCAAAAGCAGACTGATCAATCACCGGCCCCATAAAATACTGAAAGTCCCGGACATCGCCCACCTTCAAGGCACGCGTCTTTTCCGCCACTTTGTCCAGCACCTCATCATACACATCCTGATGCACAATCGCCCGGGAACAGGCGGAACACTTCTGGCCGGAGAAACCAAAAGCGGAAATCACAATATTATGGGCTGCAAATTCCAGATCCGCATCACGGTCGACAACGATTGAATCTTTTCCGCCCATCTCCGCCGTCACCCGTTTGATCCATTTCTGCCCTTCCGCCCGTTTCGCCGCCAGTTCGTTGATACGGAGACCCACATCCCGCGAACCGGTAAAACTGATAAAACGGGTCAGCGGATGTTTGACCAGATATTCCCCCACTTCCGAACCGCTGCCCGGCACATAATTAACGACACCCGGGGGAATTCCGGCTTCCTCAAGGATCTCCATAAATTTGGCCGCCACCACCGGGGTGGTGCTGGCCGGTTTCAACACCACCGTATTGCCGGCCACCACGGCGGCGGTAGTCATTCCGACCATGATCGCCAGCGGAAAATTCCAGGGCGGAATAATTATCCCCACGCCGAGGGGAATATAGCTCATCTCATTATCTTCAGTGGGAATCCGCGTCAGCGGTTGCCGTTCGCCCAGTTTCTCCATCTGACGGCCGTAATACTCCATAAAATCGATCGCTTCTGCCGTATCCGCATCGGCCTCCGGCCAGCTTTTGCCGGCCTCCTTGACCATCCATGCTGAAAATTCATGCCGTTTTCGCCTTAAAATGGCGGCTGCTTTATACAGATACCGGGCACGATGGTCCGGCGGAACCGCTTTCCATTCCTCAAATTTTTCCGCTGCCGTCTGAATGGCAAGTTCCGCCAGTTTCTGGTCGGCTCGCGCCGCATATCCAATGACTTCACTGGTTCGGGAAGGATTGAGAGAGGTAATTTTCTTCTGCGTGTAAATCTTTTCTCCACCGATGTTCAATTCGTATTCTCTGCCCAATTGTTGTTCGACCGTTTGCAATGCCTGCTCAAATTCCTGTTTATTGGTTTCATTCGTAAAATCGGTAAATGGTTCATTTTGAAATGTTACGACCATGTTTGCCCCTCCTTTTTCCTTCCCCTAGTATGCCTAAAAGGAAATGGAATTATTTCCGGTAGACATGGAAAAAGGGATCTCCCTGGCCGGCCGGTGGACGAACATAAATAGCCATAGGCCGGTCAATCGTTTCCACATACAAGTTAATATGGACCTGGTCGTCGAAATACTCGGGGAACAAACTGGCCGCATACTGGGCAAACTGCAGGGATTCTGTTTTGGAATCATATTCGGCTGTCGCGGTCAGGGTGAGTTCTACCATCCGGTCCTGCACGAACCGGGCCACGCCGACCACCCCGATATAATCAGAGAAAAAGGTCTGTATCTCTTCCTGAAACTGATCATAATTGCGAGAGATCCTGATATGATCCTCAAAAATCTCATCACCGGGCAACAGATAATACTTTTCGTTGATATTTTTCCAGTCGGACACGGAGTCCTCTTCACTGTTTACTTTTCCCACCGCAATGAAATGCCCGGGGATCAGCGAAGATTCCGGATTGGTGACATACAGGGACAGAACCATGGGGACATCCGGTTCGGTTTCCCGTACCGCCCCAATAACCTGGCCGGCGAAATTTTTTCCAAGTTCCCGGAGCTCATCCTCGGTCAGGGTGACGGTTTCTTCCTGTTTTGTCACGACCGGGCTGAGACTGATCGCAATCACCGTTCCGGCCAGCTCACCGTTTTCACGGTTCAAATAATCATGTTCGAGAACATGCAGCAAATTGGGGGTGCCTTCGAACCATTTCTCTATATCTTCCCGTTCAATGATTTGCCCTTCCTGAAACAGATACTGGTCACGGTCAAACGTATCCCCGGCTATTTCCATCAAACCCAGTTCGAGACGGGTCATATCAACACGGGTCCCGACATTGTGAATCATGCCCCTTGTTTGACTCGGCTCATAGGGCAACTTTCCCGGATAATAATCATCGGATACATTGATGACCGGCGATACCATCGGTTCCGTGATCGATGGTTCCGATTCTTTATCCCCATTGAATAATGAACACCCGCTGAGTAATAGAATGCCGGCGGTGACGGCAACCACCAGTCCCCTTAAAAACACTTTTTTCATGTCCGATCCCTCTCTCATTTTCTATTGCTTCGGCAACATGTGCAAAAACTGTTCTTCATTCACCGTTTCGATCCCGAGTTTATTCGCCTTATCCAGTTTTGAACCGGCTTTTTCCCCGGCGATAACCAGATCTGTATTTTTAGTGACGGATCCGGTTACTTTTCCGCCCAGTTGTTCAATCAGTTCGGAGGCTTCCTTCCGGGTCATCTGATGCAGGGTTCCGGTCAGCACAACGGTTTTGCCGGCGAAAGGCGAATCAACCGCCGCCTCACTTCTCCGCGGGCCTTTATATTCAAAGTTAACCCCCGCCTGTTTCAGCCTTGACAGGGTGTCTTCCACGTCATCATTGGCAAAATAGCTGACGATACTCTGCGCCATTTTGGGGCCGATTTCATCGATTTGGACCAGTTCTTCTTCCGTGGCTTCTTTGAGACGGTCCAGATCCCCGAATTCCTCGGCCAAGACCCGGGCTGCTTTCTCCCCGACAAACCGGATGCCGAGACCGAAGATGAGACGTTCCACGGAATTGGCCTTGCTGGCTTCGATGGCAGTTAACAGATTGTCTACCGATTTCTCGCCCATACGTTCCAGTTTGAGCAAATCATCCCGCTTCAGGTAGTAGAGATCGGGAATACCCTGGATTAACCCTTCGGAAAATAGCTGCGTGATCACCTTTTCACCCAGCCCCTCAATATTCATCGCATTACGGGATACGAAGTGAATCAGGCCTTCCCGGATATGGGCGGGGCACTGGGGATTGACACAGCGCAGCGCCACTTCTTCATCCAGACGAACCAGTTCACTGCCGCATTCCGGACAGTGGGTCGGCATCTGGAACGGACGCTCCTGCCCCGTCCGTCTCTCCGGCAGCACGGCCACAATTTCCGGTATAATATCGCCTGCTTTCTTGACCACCACATAGTCACCCAGCATAATGCCCTTTTCTCTGATGATATCCTCGTTATGCAGCGAGGCACGCTGAACGGTGGTACCGGCGAGCGATACCGGTTCCAGAATGGCAGTGGGGGTGACAGCCCCTGTACGGCCGACACTCACTTCAATATCTTTCAGGACCGTCACCGCTTCTTCCGCCGGAAACTTGTAAGCCGTCGCCCAGCGGGGGCTTTTGGCGGTGAAACCCAGTTCTTCCTGAAGATCAAGACGATCCACTTTGATCACGATACCATCAATATCATAGGGAAGATCCCGACGCCTGTCCGCCCAGCCTTCCACAAATGCAATCAGCTCTTCGATGTCGTCAAACGTGCGGCGCTCCGGATTGACTTTAAAGCCCAGTTGCTCAAGAAACTGAAGTCCCTCACTGTGAGAATCAATCGATTCCCCTTCAACATACCCGATCCCATATAAGAAAATATCGAGCGCTCTTTCCGCAGCTATTTTCGGATCGAGCTGCCTCAGGGATCCGGCCGCCGCATTGCGGGGGTTGGCAAAAAGGGCTTCCCCTTTTTCCTCCCTGATTTTGTTGAGCCGCTCAAACTCTTTTTTCGGCATGAAGGCTTCTCCGCGCACTTCCAGGGTTACCGGCCGATTGAGGCGCAGCGGCAGTGAGCGGATCGTTTTCAGATTCTGGGTGATATCCTCCCCGGTGGTTCCGTCGCCACGGGTGGCCCCCCGTACAAACACCCCGTTTTCATATTCAAGGGAGACAGCCAGTCCGTCGATTTTCAATTCACAGACGTAGCGGATGCGGTCGGCCCCCGTTCCCTGGCGGACACGCCGGTCAAAATCACGGATCTCCTGTTCGTTAAACACATTGCTCAAACTGAGCATCGGAATCCGATGTTCCACTTTTTCAAAATAAGGAAGGGGCTCCGCTCCGACCCGCTGCGTCGGGGAATCCGGAGTCACCAGTTCTGGAAAGGCTTCTTCGAGCCTGATCAGTTCCTGTATCAACTGATCATATTCCTGGTCTGTGATCTGCGGGTCGTCTTTCACATAATAATAGTAATTATGTTTTTCAATGGTCTGGCGAAGTTCTTCGATCTTCTTTTGCGCTTCCTGAACGTTCATGGAACCGATCACCTCGTCTTCATCCCTGATCTTCTATTTTTTCAATGGGGGCAAACCGGGCCAGCAGTTTTTTAATACCGACAGGCTTCGGGAATGCGATATTCAGCTCCAAATCTTCGCCTTCTCCTTTCACACTAACCACCGTGCCGGTGCCCCATTTGCCGTGTTTTACTTTGTCTCCCACATGCCAGTCCAGGGTCACATCGGCCCCCTGATGCTGAACGGGGCGACGGAAAGTACCGGCGGGAGCGCCTGTTCCTCTTGTGAAACCGCTCGTCCTTCCCCACCCGGACGACGGCGCTTCCTCTTTTCCTGTGTGTTCGATGAGCTCCTCCGGAATCTCGGCGATAAAACGGGACGGGTCGTTCATATTGGTCCGTCCGTAAAGGGTGCGCATCCGGGCTGCCGTCATATACAGCTCTTCTTCGGCCCGGGTGATGCCCACATAGGCCAGTCGCCGTTCTTCTTCCATTTCCGTCTCATCAAGGAGCGCCCGATTGTGGGGAAACACCCCTTCTTCCATGCCGGCCAGAAACACAACGGGGAATTCCAGCCCCTTGGCACTGTGCATGGTCATCATCAGCACCTTATCTTCCGCTTCTTCCTCGTCATAGCTGTCAATATCAGAAATCAGCGCCAGGTCGGTCAAAAAGGCGACCAGTGATTTGTCTTCCTGGTTCCGTTCAAATTCCAGAGTGACTGACATGAACTCTTCGATGTTTTCCAGGCGGGATTTCGCTTCCAGCGTCCCTTCCCGTTGCAGTTCCAACCGGTATTCGGTGCGGTTCAACACCTCTTCCGTCAATTCGGTCACGCTCAAATACTCCACCATCTGCGACAGATTGCGAATCAAATCGGCGAATTCCTGAACTTTATTGGTCGCTCTCGCTGCCAGTCCGATCTGCGGCGTTTCCTGAATCGCACGGAACATGGAAAGACCGTGTTCTGCCGCATACTGCTCGATCTTTTCCACCGTTGCCTGGCCGATGCCCCGCTTGGGAACATTGATGATACGGCGCAGGCTGATATCATCATCCGGATTGGCGATCAGGCGCAGATAGGCGAGAATATCCTTGATTTCTTTACGGTCATAGAACTTGATCCCGCCGAAAATCGTATAGGGAATATTGGATTTGAGGAACACTTCCTCGATCACACGGGACTGGGCATTGGTCCGGTACAGAATGGCGAAATCGCCATATTTCCGGCCGTTTTTCCTGCCTTCGATGATTTTTTCCGCGATAAAATAGGCTTCGCTGTGCTCATTATCCCCCATATAGACCTGAATCTTGTGCCCTTCCTCATTTTCCGTCCATAAATTTTTCGGTTTGCGGCTGATATTGTTTTCGATGACATGATTCGCCGCTTTCAGAATACGTTTGGTGGATCGGTAATTCTGTTCCAGCTTGATGACGGTGGCATCCGGATAATCTTCCTCGAAGGAGAGAATGTTGGTAATATCGGCGCCCCGCCAGGCATAGATGGACTGGTCACTGTCCCCCACCACACAGATGTTGCGGTGGCGGTCCGCCAGCATCCGCACCAGCATATACTGGGCCCGGTTGGTATCCTGGTACTCGTCAACATGGATATATTGAAATTTGTCCTGGAAGTATTCCAGCACTTCCGGTTCTTTGTTGAACAGCTCGATCGTCTTCATGATCAGATCGTCAAAATCGAGGGCATTGTTGTTTTTCAACTGTTTCTGATAATGCCGGTAGACATCCAGTGCCACCTTTTCAAAGGGGTTAGTCCCGCTGACGATCCTGGCAAAATCCTCCGGGCCTTTCAATTCATTTTTCAGATTGCTGATTGTAGCCAGGATGGCACGCGGATCATGCTGTTTGGGGTCGAGGTTCAGCTCTTTCAAACTCTGTTTGATGACAGTGAGCTGATCCGATGCATCCAGAATGGTGAAATTGCGGGTGTAACCCAGTTTATCGATGTCACGCCGCAGAATACGAACACACATGGCATGAAAGGTGGAAATCCAGATATCCTCCGCGATCGGTCCCACCTGATTGGCCACCCTCTCCTTCATCTCTCGGGCCGCCTTATTGGTAAAGGTGATCGCCAGAATGTTCCAGGGGCGTACCTGCCGCACCTCCAGTAGATAGATCATCCGCTGGGTCAGGACTCTCGTTTTTCCACTTCCAGCACCGGCCACAATCAATAGTGGCCCTTCCGTCGTCCGAACCGCCTGTTGCTGTTGCGGGTTTAAATGTTGTAACAGCTTTTGTTCAGCCGCAAAAGAATCCATATAAAACATGACCCTCCCATTTAAAAATAACGAACTGATGTTCGATTTCTTCCTACTCTATCATAATCGATTTTCCTGTGAATGACCATGCTGATTATAAGGGGGTACCGGCCGATTTGACCCCTTCAACGGTTTGCAGCGCTTGATTCACATCTTCATAAATGATGTTACCCACGACGACCGTGTCGGCATAGTGGGCCATTTCTTCCGCCTGCTCCGCGTTTTTGATCCCGCCTCCGTAAAAAAGGCGGCTGTCGGTCAGTGTTTTCTTGACCTCTTTCACCCATTCCGGATCCCCGTATGTCCCACTGTATTCCATATAGAAAATGGGCAGTTTAAGCAGGCGATCCGCCAGCTGTGCATAGGCTTTGACATCCTTTAACCCCCCGGGATGGCGGCTCTCGGTGACACCGGCCACAGACGAATCATCGTTCAGGACTACATAGCCTTCTACCATCACCTGCTCCCAGGGAACAAACGGACCGTATTCTTTCAGGCCCCTGACATGGGAACCGATAATCCACTCCGGTGAACCGGCGTTGAGCACGACCGGAACCAGATAAAGATCAAATCCGGGAACCACCGCATCCAGCTGTGACACTTCCAGGCAGCAGGGCACGGCAAAACGGCGGACACGGGAAAGAAGCCGGACGGTATTGTCAAACGTAACGCCCGTACTTCCGCCGACCATAATCGCATCCGTTCCGGATTCACAGACTTTTTCCAGTGAGTCATCATCGATCTCTTTAGCCGGATCGAGCTTGAATACATGTCTCCATTGATTGACCGATTGCACCCGTTTCCCTCTTTTCCTGTTAAAAACTCTGCGTTTTTCATTATACCTGATGTGCCTGCAAAAGAAAAAACCCTGACTCATCCGGTATCCGAGCAGGGTTTGCTTAACAGAGCCTATTTTTTATCGTAAATTCGGTTCAGAACCATCTGGTAGCCGTCGTTACCGTAATTTAAACAGCGTTTCACTCTGGAGATGGTCGCCGTACTGGCACCGGTTTCCGTTTCGATCTGGTTATAGGTATATCCTTCTCCGAGCATCCGCGCCACTTCAAGACGCTGTGCCAGGGACTTTACCTCGTTGACGGTACAGAGATCGTCAAAGAAGATATAGCACTCGTCTTTGTCCTTCAGCGAGAGAATCGCTTCAAATAATTGATCCAGTTCCTTTTTACCGCGAAGCTTGTCTAACTGCAATGGGTTCCCCCCTGTCCTTTAACATGGAAAGACGGTAACGTTTTATTGTATTAAAACGCTTACTATTAACATCTTAGACAAAAAAAGATGATTTGACAAGAAACAACCTGTTTCCAGCTTACTGATACGTCACTTTGTTTTCCAGGGCAGGGACATTGGGGATGATGTGGACCCATGTGTTACCCGGGTACAGCCCGACTTCTTCACCATCGATGTAGGCCCGGATCAGACCGTTTTTTCGCTCCCATGTTACTTTCTGTACTTTTCCACGCTGGAACAGATAGCCGTTCCCCGGCCCATAAACATCGATGGCACGACGCCCTTCATTGTCGAGAATCCGGTGGGAAGCACTCACCACCAGAACGTTGGTGGCTGTCAGCTGTTCACCGGTGGTCAGATCGTTGTGCGGTTCACCCTGCGTCAATCGTTTGTATTGTTTGCTGTCCGGGTCATACTCATAAGAAACACCGTAGGTGGACGTGTATGAAATGTCGATCTTCTCTGCCGTATCTCCTTCCGGCTCCCGATCCTCACTGACGAAAAGCATGTGAGGCATGTTGCCTGACTGTCGAAAACCGAGCCGTTCCGCTCCCCGGTAGATACGCTCCAGATCGGTATACAAATTGTGCGGCGCTTTGCGGAAACTCTCTCTCCAGAAATAAGCACCGGCATTGTAGATTTCATCCATGTGAGCGATTCCCTGATCCCTGAGAATCTGAAGGGCTGCCGGACTTCCCCCGGCATGAACAATCACCGCATCAAATCCCAGTCCAAGATCGATATAATAAGGGCGAACGCTGCGGACAGGGCCGATCACTTTCGGTTTCTGGCTATGGTAGATGGCAGCCATTCGCGTAATGGACCCCTCTGCCAGCACTTCATAGACGACGTCCGCCTTGTCCAGGCCCGACTGTGGCCTGGCTTTGGCATGATTGTTGATCATGACCATCACCGCCCGTTTGGGCAGCTCATCATTGGTGCCGACTCCGGTGAAGGGAGCGGTATATTTAAATGTTTCTTCCTCTTCTTTGTCCGTTTCATCTTCTTTCGGATCCGGTTGCTCATCCGGTTGCGGATCCGACGGTTCGTTATTTTCAACAGGTTGTACCGTTTCCTGTTCATCCCCGGTTCCACAGGCTGTTACCGCAAATACCAGTAAAAATAGCATGAGTACTGTCCATATCCATTGAATCGATTTTGGGAATCTTTTTTTCATCCGTTCTCGCCTTCCTTGTTTTCGTCTTGTATAAAAAAGTTCTGTCTGCGCCCGGCAAAATCCTTCCTGAAATCTGAACTTTTAAATGTGGGGCGCTTTGTGATAGGTTTGCTGATATTTCTGCTCCAGGCCCCGGGACAATATATAAAAAGAAAATATCAACATCATAAACGCCAGAATCGGAGGGATAACCATCCACTGGTTAATCAGCAAAAAGTTTTTCCCAAGCCCGATCAAACCGGCCCATTCGAATGTCCGGGATAAAAAGTTTTCCGGGCCGAAAAAACCATACTCGACGATCGTGCCTCCGAGAAACAGATAGAACAGCCCCAGCTGGCCGATCAGATTCAGTACCAGTATGATTTCATTGACCAGAAGGACCACCAGATTTTCTTTTAAGAGCGGAAAAATGTGCCGGGTGATCATGTGCCATTTTCCCGCCCCCATCGCCTGAGACGCGGTCACAAACAAATTCTTTTTTAGATCAATGGTTTTTTCCTGAATGGTGGATATGATACCCGGAACCCCGAGAATCGTCATCACAATCCCCTGGATCACGACCAGCTCCAGCGGCGACAGCGGCGAGTTAAAATTAATCGCCAGCAACAGGAAATAGACCATAATAAACGGAGGAATACTCCCCAGCCAACCTGTCTGAAGTTGCCACTTTTTTCCCCCGGGTCGTATTCCCAGGTAAAGGCCGATCCCCCCACCGATCAGGACCCTCAGCAGCGCGACAACCAGCGCCGTAAATACGGTATACTTCGCCCCGTACAGCATCATGGTCAACATATCATAACCCCATTTGTCCGTTCCCAGCCAGTGTTCCTCAGAGGGCGGATAAGGCGGAGCCACAATACGTGGACCCTCTTCCGTCTGAATCGTTTTGATCCCATCCTGCTCATCTCTGTCGTAAGGAGCAAAGAACGGGCCGACAACCGCCATCAACATAAACAATAAAACCAGACTGAGCCCCAGATAAATGCGCCAGTTCCCTTTTTTTCGTCGTTCAGTCATAGATAAAAACCCTCTCTAATCCGCTTACAAACAGTTTCATGCCCCACAGGAAGACCACATACATCACAGCCAGCACAAACAGCGTGTTGACGATCAGATTGAACTGATGGCCATATGTAAACAGAAGCCGGGTCATACCGGGCAAATTATATAAATACTCGACAATAAACAAATTCCCCATCATGATGGAAGTCACTTTATACAGATCTGCTTTTAAAAAAGGAAGCAGATTGCGAAAAATGTGCTGTACGTAAATGTACAGTTTGTTTAACCCTCTCGCTCTGGCCGTCAGAACGTAATCTTCCGTCATAATCTGATAGGTTCGCTGCGACAGTGAGTTGATCAAGTAAATGGCCGGAATCAGTGAAATGGTCAACAATGGAAGAAGAACAGCCGGTTCATTAAAGGTAGAGGCCACTTTCGCCACCCTGATTCCCGTGGATTTGTAGATCAGAATAACCAGAAGTTGCAGCAGGATAATCAGGATAAAATCCGGTATTGTTCCCAGAAAGCCGACCACATCTTTAATCCCGTTTTGACGCACGCCCGCCATCCATCCCCCTGCCAGGATGCCGACAATGGTAGCGATGACGCCCCCGATAAAAAGATAGGTTAATGAAAGCGTAAAAAACCCGGTCATATCTTCGAAAAAAGACCTTTCTCTATCCTTGATTTTGTATGTAAACGATTCTCCTGTCGTCAAACCGTCAGTATAACTCTTGACGGCCTCTACAAACGGCGTAACCGTAAATTTCAACGCCCCCTGAGATGTGTCCAGCATGAGCGGAAATCCCGATAACAGGATAACAAACATAATCAGAACAAGAACTGAAATAACTTTTCCCCTGTACAACGTCTATTTTCTCCTCTCAATCTATCATTCCGAACCGAATCATCCACTTCTGCCGAAGCCAGTTGGTATAGGCCAGTGTTTCCCTGAACTTGTGCCACGGCATAAACATGACCCGAGATTCCGTCAGGCTGATCTGCGGATAGTCATAACCTGTAAACCTGGCAATATCAAGGGCACGTGCCCCATGATAAACATGCGTCACAATCACAGCCTTCTGAAATCCCTTTTCTTTCATAATTTTCTGACTGAATAAAAGGTTTTCGTAAGTACTTCGTGCTTTGTCTTCAACAAAAATATCAGCGGGCGGGACGCCCTGAGCGATGAGGTATCGTTTCATCCCCTCTCCTTCCGGGATCGTGGAGCCATTCCCATCCATACCGCCTGTCACGATAAAGGTGTCAAACAGCCCCTGCCGGTAAAGCCGGAGTCCGTGATCCAGCCTTTCCTTTAATGCCGGGCTTGGTCGATTGTCCCACAGGGAGGCCCCGAGGACGATGCCCACATCGACAGGTTCCGACAGCGTTGTTGCCGAAACGGAATGAATTTTCCACTGAATGTAACCCGTCCAGCATACCCCTACGATGATACTGACGAGCAAAAACAGGCTGATGTTGCGTTTGATGCGTGATTTTTTCGTCACCAGTCTCTCATCTCCCTCTTTTAAAACTACGCTTTATGACTGGTTCTGTCAAACCGGAGATCACAAACATAAATATACCGGTAAGCATACACTTCCATAAATAGGTGTAATACTTACCGGTATTTTTGACCGTGCTGATGAACTTAATGGATCACATTTTGATCCAGCATTGACTGTTCAGCCAGTTGAACCATCCGTTTGACCATTTCACCGCCGACTGAACCATTCGCCCGGGAAGTTGTATCCGGTCCCAGTTCGACGCCGAATTCCTGTGCAATCTCAAATTTCAATTGATCCAGGGCCTGACGTGATCCGGGAAAAACCAGCTTGTTCCGGCTCGGCATATGAATCGCCTCCTGTTTATGCTTGTCGTTTCTTGTAACTGTAATTTATACCGATTTCAGCCGGATTATTCACTATTTCCAGAAAAAAGACCGTATGAACCGGAATCATTTCAGGACCCGAAAAAGGTCAATGCCAGGTCCATCAAATGTAAAATCACATAGACAGCCGGCAGGAAAATCACCTGGGCCAGAAAAGTTCCCAGCAATCTCCCCAGGGACAAAAACACAATGACCGATCTTAAGAAAGACAGGTTCTGTTTCCCCTGAATCACATCATCCTGCAGTTTTGCCGTGTAAGGATCGACAAAAATAGCAAAACCGATGGTTGCCATCCCGTTGATAAATCCGGACATGGACAGCGCCAGCCGGGTATAGGCCGGTTCCATGGTGCTGGCATAGTAGGAAGCCAGCACCCCTACGGCAAAGATCGAATAGATCACCATATTGGTGATCAAAATACCGTAGGGCAGGCGGGACATATCCAGTTGCCGGATCATCTGCCGGGTGGGCAGGGAAAACAGCCTCGCCACTTTACGAAAATTACGCAAACGAAGTTCCCGGTTAAAAATACGGGGGACCGTCCCGTGCTGTTCCAGTTTTCTCACCCCGTATTCAAACAGCCGGGTGGAAAAAGGAAGCGACAGGATGCCAAGAAACACCCCGATACTGGCTGAGAAGATGATCACCCGGAACACCCAGAGAATCGGTTCCCCCGTTTTGACCGCCTCATCAACGATCATGGCCACAAACATGGACTGAAAAAGATTGGCGGTCCGCGCAAACAACACCAGGATATTAAATAACGACAGCGATGAACTGAGCCTTCTGGTCCGGGCTCCGGCCAGTCTGGCGCCGTAGGCGAATGTTTCCACCATGGATATGCTGATGACCAGGAGCGTCACAATCCACACGTTTTGCATGATCTCACCCGGCTTCCACTGTCAAAGCATGTCTGCAATTAACGATTTCATGTTTAAGATTCCTGCAAAAATGCCAGTACCGCTTGATTAAACACTTCCGGCTGATCCATCGGCGGAATATGTGCGGAGCCTTCCATCACGACGTTTTTTACCCGGGGAGCTTTCGCCTCGATCCGCTGCGCCAGTTCTCTCACTTCCGGATAATCTCGATCACCGGTCACCACCAGTACGGGCATTTGAAGTTCATGCAACCTGTCTGCCGGAGAAGGATCCAGCTTACCGGGCATGTTGGTAACCGGCGGTTGTGCGTAAGCATCCATGATCATACGCCGAAACCGGTCACGTCCTGCCTGACGTTCGGGGTCAGGTGACTGGCCGGGACCGTCATACCACATCTGAACCTCCATATCGGCGATTCGGTCCAGATCTCCTGACTGAAGGACTTCCTGAAATCTTTCGACATCATTCTGACGTATTTCCGACCTTTCCATTCCCGGCAGTCCCGGTGATACCACAATCAACCGGTCAACAGCATCCGGATACGCCAGGGCAAATTCCATCGCGGCATAAGATCCGACCGAAAGCCCCATGACATGAGCTTTTTCAATCTCAAGCGCCCCCATCAATCCCTTGATATCGTCATACATGGTAAAAGGCTGATCTGTCATAACAGTTTTTCCCATTCCCCGCAGATCAAACCGGATGACCCGATATTGTTCTGATAATACTTCAAACTGATCATCCCACATCCGGGTGTCCAGGTTCAGGCCATGAATCATCAGCAGTGGTTCACCCTGTCCCTTCATTTCGTAATAAATACGGGTCCCCTGAACCTCGGCAAATCCATTCTGAATATTACGTGACACGTCACATCACCTCAAGATAAAATTTGATCAAGTCAATTTTTTCGACGGCCAAACAACCTTCTGCTGTTTCACAGAGAACAGGCCCCGGTAGGTCAGACGCAGATCCGGAAGGTGCAGGGCCGCAGAAAACAACAGCGAATATAACGGATCTTCAAAGCGATAACCCCGTTCTCTCAGGAGCGCTACAAATTTTTTAGTCTCCGCGGTCAACTCCTCCATGGGAAGGGGACTCATCATATAACTGATGGGCAACGGAAGTTCAAACCGGATCTCCCCGTTTTCAATGAGAATGAGGCCACCCCCATGTTGCCGGGCCCGATTGGCCGCCATCGCCATCGCTTCCCGGTCCCGTCCGATAACCAGGTATCCCGGATAAGATGAAAAAGTACTGCAGAGCCCGTCAATTCGTCGTGCAAACCCTTTGACAATCCCGTTTGTGATCCATTTTCCCTCCCGGTCAACCAACGATATGTAGAGATAATCGCCGTCCTGCCCGTTATCAGGCAACCGAACCCGACCAGCAGTAACGGGAACCGTTTCCTCCCGGTGTTTGGTGATCACTGCATTTAACATATGAATGACGGGAAAAGCCACGTCTCCCGCTTCTGTTTCCGGACTTTCAATGTCAAACCAGTTCGGTTCGGCTATCCATTCCGGCTCGTTGCCCTTCTCCGGAGTTGTCATCAAATCATAACCGTCCCAGTCAACCTCCGGAAACGCAACCCGCAATTGTCCCTGTTCCGCCGTGATGCGTCCGTCACTCATCACCCTGACCGGTGTCGGATCCGCCAGTTCATTTAAAAAACAGATGTCCGCCACCCGACCGGGGGCAATACCACCCAGTTCATGATCCAGTCCGTAATACGTGGCAATGTTTAATGAAGCGGCGCGATAGGCATCAACCGGATCCATCCCTGCTTCGATGGCCAGGCGGATCACATAATCGGTAAACCCCTTTTCCAGAAAAGGCGGGGTCGACCCGTCCGTGGTGAACATGAGCCGGTGTGCCCCCGGCATCCCTTTTTCCACCAGGCCACGCACCAGTTCGGGAACATCCCGGCGAATCGACGAATGCCTAAGGGTTGCATACAGGCCCAGACGCAGGCGCCTGATGACCTCATCCGATGTAATACTTTCGTGGCAGGCGGTGATGCCGGCCGCTGACACAGCATTCAGCGTTTCTGCGGACGCTCCCGGAAGGTGCCCTTCAATCCTCTTCCCGTGGGAGCGTGCCAGATGGACGGATGAAAACACCGGGTCCTCACCCTCCAATAACGCCGGCCAGGCCGTCAACTCCCCCGCCTGCAAAAAATGGGGCATGCGCACAAAACGTTCCAGCTTCTCCGGGTGATATTTCGCCATCATTTCAGGCAGGTTGTTATGCGGGTCCAGACTGAGCCACCAGAAATATTTCACCGGATAATGCTCCGTTTCTTTCACCAGCTGTTCCAGTCGATCAGGCTCCATCATCAGATAAAAACTGAGGTTATCAATTATCAGGGTCGTCGTTCCCCGGGTGAGGGCGTACTGCCCGAGGGTGGAAAAGTGATACAGTTGGTAGGGATGGGCATGGGGTTCGATATATCCCGGTACCAGCACCTGTCCGTCTGCATCTATCACAACCGTATGCTCATCTGTTAGCGGTTCTTTCTCCCCGACATAGGCGATCCGATCTTCATAGATCACCACATTGACCGCCAGTGTCTCACCGGTGTATATATTCAATACATTCCCGTTCCGAATCCATGTGGTCGCCGCTCGCTGAAAGCGGGCGGTTTCAATCAGCCGTCTCATTTTGTGTTTATCCATCGGGCGTACAGGTACTTCCATTTTGTCTGCCTCCTGCCTTCCTGTATCAAAATGAATGATCATTCATTGATTTCATACTATCACTCCCGCAACATTTTGTCATGGTATGTATCCCGTTTTTTGGACAAATACTAACGGGGAAAAGGAACTTATCCGGAACATGATGCTTCCGGTTTTGGCTAACATATGCGATTGGAGGTGCTGATATTGAAATTGAAGAAAAATGTGGGGGATCTGGATGCTCTGATGCGGATTACCATTGGGCTGACTGGTCTGGCAGTCAGTACGGCCCGCATGGTGGACCGCCCTTACCGGACCGGACCGATGATCACAGCAGCGCTTTCAGCGATGAAAGTCGGAGAAGGCGTCACCCGTTTTTGTCCTGTTCTTTACCTGATGGGAACTAACACGTTAAACCCGGGCAACCGGCGCAAAACCCCGTATCGCATCCGGCGATACCCGCGTACTCAATACGGAAGAGATTCGTAAACCCCCTAACATCAAAAAGAGGTTTTATTTCGAGCCCTGTAAGCCCGGAATAAAACCTCTTATGAAAGGAGAAGAGATCGTATGGAAATCAGTGTGTATGATATGGTCAGCCAGTCTCTTTTTACCTGGATCACCATTATCGCCTCTGTTGGTATTGTCGTGTATCTGTGGAGCCGTTTTCGCAAAAAAGAAAGGGGAAGGTATAATCGTTAACGGGACTGAATCGCTCGGCTTCCGATATCCGTGCGGTAATGCGCCCCGTCAAATTTGATTTTTTCCACGGCTTCATAAGCCTTCCGCTGGGCTTCTTCTAAATCGGGAGCAAGTGCCGTTACGCCCAGCACACGCCCACCGCTGGTCAACACTTTGTCTCCTTCCTGCTTGGTCCCCGCGTGAAACACCATGATATTTTCGTCACTCTCAAGTTGCTTCAGCCCCCGAATTTCTTTGCCTTTCTCATAAGAACCCGGATAACCTCCGGAAGCCATAATCACGCACAGCGCCGCTTCCGGTTTCCACTTGATCTCAACGTTTTCGAGTTCACCCTGAACCGTGGCCAGGAAAATATCGAGCAAATCCGTTTCCAGCCGGGGAAGCACCACCTGGGTTTCCGGGTCTCCGAAGCGGGCGTTGAATTCAATCACTTTCGGTCCCTGATCGGTGACCATCAAACCGGCATACAGGATGCCGCGGAAAGGACGACCTTCCTGGACCATCGCCCGGGCCACCGGATTCAGGATTTCCGCAATGGCCTTTTCGACAATGGCATCATCGATCTGCGGTACCGGTGAATACGTACCCATCCCCCCGGTATTGGGACCCTTATCCCCATCAAAAACCGGTTTATGGTCCTGGGACGGCACCATCGGTTTAACCGTTTCACCATCGACAAAAGCCAGGATCGACATTTCTTGTCCGGCGAGGCACTCTTCAATAACCACCCGTGCACCGGCTTCCCCAAATCCCTGATCGACCATGATATACTGAAGGGCTTTTTCCGCTTCTTCCAGGGTGGAGGCGACGGTCACCCCTTTTCCGGCCGCCAGCCCATCTGCTTTGACTACGATTGGCGCCCCTTTTTCGCGGACATAAGCCAGCGCTTCCTCGTAGTGATCGAAGGAAGCATATTCCGCAGTGGGGATGTTGTATTTCTTCATCAATTCTTTGGTGAAGGCTTTGCTTCCTTCAATGATCGCCGCTGACTTTGCCGGTCCGAAGATCTGTAATTGCCGTTCCTCAAAGAAATCGACAATGCCGTCCGTCAGGGGATCTTCCGGTCCAACCACGGTCAGGTCAATCCCTTCATCTTTGACAAACTGGGCCAGTCCGCTGAAATCCATCGCAGAAATGGGCACCAACTGGGCCAGTTCGGCAATACCGCCGTTGCCCGGGGCGCAGTAAATCTTATCCACTTTCGGACTCTGCGACAGTTTCCAGACAATGGCATGTTCGCGTCCTCCCTGTCCGATCACAAGAACTTTCACAGATTATTCCCCCTTTGGAACATGCTTAATTAATGTTTGAAGTGACGTACGCCCGTAAACACCATGGCAATCCCGTGTTTATTGGCTTCCTTGATGGAGTCCTCATCACGGATGGAACCTCCCGGCTGAATGATCGCCGTGATGCCTGCCTTACCGGCTTCTTCGACGGTATCCGGCATCGGGAAAAAGGCATCGGATGCAAGCACCGCTCCCCGGCTCCTGTCACCGGCCTGTTCAATCGCAATCCGGGCGGCTCCCACACGATTCATCTGTCCGGCGCCCACACCGAGTGTCTGATTATCCTTCGCCAGGACAATGGCGTTGGATTTCACGTGTTTTACCACTTTCCAGGCAAACAGCAACTGTTTCATTTCGTCTTCCGTCGGTTTGCGCTCGGTCACAACCTCCAGGTCGGCTTCAGAAATCTGTTTGATATCCGTGTCCTGAACCAGCAGTCCGCCTTCCACGGACGTATAGCGGGGTTCCGGTTCAACCCGGGTCTCCCATTCTCCCAGCTCAAGCAGGCGCAGGTTCTTCTTGCTCTGAAGCACTTCCAGCGCTTCATCAGTAAAAGAAGGCGCCATGATGATCTCCAGGAAAATTTCTTTCAGCAGCAGGGCCGTGTCTTTGTCAATGGGGCGGTTGGCTGCCACAATGCCTCCGAAGATAGAGACCGGATCCGCTTCATAAGCCTTTTCATAAGCTTCTTTGATGGTCGTTCCGATCCCGACGCCGCAGGGATTGGTATGTTTGACTGCCACCACAGCCGGTTCCGTGAATTCTTTGACGATGGATAAGGCCGCATTCGCATCATTAATGTTATTATAGGAGAGTTCTTTTCCGTGCCGTTGCTTTGCCCGGGAAATATTTCCCTGACTTGGCAGGGGCCTGCGATAAAAGGCAGCTTTCTGGTGCGGATTTTCTCCGTAACGAAGATCCTGCACTTTTTCAAAGGTAACCGTTAACTGATCGGGAGCATCTTCTCCCACTTTTTTCGATAAGTATTCGGCGATCAGGGCATCATAAGCCGCCGTATGGCGGAAAACCTTGGCCGCCAGGCGAAGACGTGTTTCCTGATTGACACCGCCGTTCTGTTTGATCTGTTCCAGAACGGTGTCGTAATCCGCTGCATCCACCACAACCGTGACATAGGCATTGTTTTTGGCTGCCGCACGCAGCATGGTCGGTCCGCCGATGTCAATATTTTCAATGGCTTCTTCCAGAGTGACACCCGGTTTACTGATCGTTTCACGGAAGGGATAGAGATTAACCACGACCAGGTCAATCGGTTTTAAATCCAGTTCTTCCATTTGTTTCACATGAGTTTCATTATCCCGGACCGCCAGCAGGCCACTGTGAATATTGGGATGAAGGGTTTTAACCCGTCCGTCCATGATTTCCGGAAAACCGGTCACCTCGGAAATTCCCGTCACCTCAATCCCGGCTTCTTGCAGCATTCTGGCTGTTCCGCCGGTTGAGATGATCTCGATTCCCTGCTGCTTCAGTTCCTTTGCAAATTCAACAATGCCGGTTTTGTCCGACACACTGATAATCGCCCGTTTGATGGTCATGCATGCTCCTCCTTTTCAATCCGTGAGTATCTCCACTTTTCTTCCGTTCACACGTATCCGTTCATCGATCAACCACTGAATCACCTGTGGCAACAGACGGTGCTCTTCTTCATGAATCTTCTGTTCTATCGATTCACGGCTTTCCCCTTCCTCAACGGGAATGGAACGCTGGGCAATAATCGGCCCGGTGTCCAGTCCTTCGTCCACCAGGTGCACCGTCACGCCGGTCACTTTCACCCCGTAATCATACGCCTGGCCGATAGCATCTTTTCCGGGAAAGGCCGGAAGCAACGATGGATGCAGGTTGATAATTTTTCCACCGTAGGCATCCAGAAGCACTTTTCCGACCAATCGCATGTATCCGGCCAGGACGATGAAATCCACCTGTTTTTCTCTTAATACGTTAAGTATGTCCCGTTCATAGGCTTCTTTTCCTTCATACTGCTTCGCTGCAAACACAAAGGAAGGAATGCCGTATTTCTCGGCCCGTTCATTGACATAGGCTCCCGGCTTATCACAGACCAGGAGCACCACTTCTCCACCCCGAATCGTTCCATCCTGGCACGCGGTCATAATCGCTTCAAAATTGGATCCGCTCCCGGAAGCAAACACCGCTATTTTTTTCATACCCGACATCTGATCACCACCCCTGTATGGAGACGCCTTCACCGCTCACGATTTCTCCGATTTGATAGACCTCTTCACCGGCCGCTTCCAGCACACCTCTGGCACGTTCTGCATCTTCCCGGCTGACAATGACTGTCATTCCGATTCCCATATTAAACGTCCGATACATATCTTCGTTCGGAATATCCCCCAGACGTTGAATCACTTGAAAAATCGGGCGCTGCGGCCAGCGGGTCGCATCCAGCCGGGCTGACAGTCCCTCCGGCAAGATTCGCGGAATGTTTTCAATCAGTCCGCCTCCGGTAATATGAGCCATCCCTTTGATCTGGACCGACTGCATCAATGAAAGAATCGGTTTCACATAAATGCGGGTGGGTTTGATCAGTTCTTCTCCCAGTGTGGTCCCTAGTTCTTCCAGTCTGTCATCGAGGGTATAATGGTGATCTTTAAAGAAGACTTTACGCACCAGGGAAAAGCCGTTACTGTGCACCCCACTGGAGGGAAGGCCCAGCACGATATCCCCTTCACGGATGGTGTCACCGGTAATAATCTGATCTTCTTCAACCGCCCCGACGGTAAAGCCGGCGATATCATATTCACCCTCACTGTACATATCCGGCATTTCCGCCGTTTCCCCGCCGATCAGGGCACATCCGGCCTGTTCACAACCGTCGGCGATGCCTTTTACGATCGCTTCTATTTTTTCCGGAATCACGCGATCACAGGCAATGTAATCCAGAAAGAAGAGCGGCTCGGCTCCCTGAACGACAATATCATTGACGCACATGGCGACGGCATCGACGCCGACCGTGTCATGACGATCCATCATAAACGCCAGTTTCAGTTTGGTTCCAACTCCGTCCGAACCCGACACCAGCACCGGTTTTTTGTATTTTTCCGTATCGAGGCGAAACATGGCGCCGAATCCGCCCAGATCATCGGCAACACCGGGGCGGAATGTGCGGCGGACATGTTTCTTCATCCTTTCGACGGCCTGGTTGCCGGCATCAATGTCGACACCGGCCTGCTTATACCTGTCACTCATTTTGAGACCTCCAGATCTATTTTTCGATCAGCATTTATCATACGGATATTGACCCTGATCATACACTTCAGTCGGATATTTACCGGTAAAACAGGCCATACAGTGACCCTGATTCGGCTCGGGTCCTGTCCGGCCGATTGCTTTTAACATGCCTTCAGGAGACAGAAAATATAAGGAATCCGCGCCGATCCATTCCCGGATCTCTTCCACACTTTTATTGGCGGCGATCAGTTCCTCCCGTGTCGAGGTATCGATTCCGTAGAAACACGGATTTTTAACCGGCGGGGAACTGATGCGGACATGCACTTCGGTGGCACCGGCCTCGCGAAGCATACGGACAATCCGTCCACTGGTGGTGCCTCTGACAATGGAGTCATCGATCATGACCACCCGTTTGCCTTTCACAATTTTCTGAACCGCATTCAACTTCATCTGCACGCCCCGCGAACGCATTTCCTGACTGGGCTGAATGAAGGTTCTGCCCACATAGCGATTCTTGATCAATCCCAGTTCATAGGGAATGCCCGTTTCTTCAGCAAATCCGATGGCCGCAGAGATACTGGAGTCGGGTACGCCGGTGACGACATCAGCTTCGACCGGAGCCTCTTTGGCCAGTTGTTTGCCCAGGCGTTTCCGGGCCAGATGGACGTTGATCCCGTCAATATTACTGTCCGGGCGGGCAAAATAGATATATTCAAAACTGCAGGTGGCCCGCTGGATGCGATCAGTAAACATCTCAGAGCGGATACCGTCCTGGTCCATGATCAGAAGCTCACCCGGCTTGATATCACGCACATGTTCAACACCGGTGGCATCAAAGGCACAGGTCTCGGATGAAACGGCATAGCCGTCTTCCAGTTTCCCCAGAGCCAGCGGGCGAAGGCCGTTTCCATCCAGTGCGGCATACAGTTTGTCTTTCGTCATAATCAAAAGGGCGAAAGCCCCTTCGATGGTACGGAGGGATTCGATAATCGCTTCTTCCAGTGTTTCCTTGCGGGAACGGGCGATCAGATGGGCGATCACTTCTGTATCACTGGTCGTCTGAAAAATGGACCCCTCCTCTTCAAGACGATCTCGAAGTTGCACCGCATTGACCAAATTGCCGTTATGGGCCAGACCCAGTGTGCCGTAACGATTCTTGAAAATCAAGGGCTGGGCATTCTCCAGTTTGCTTTCACCGGCTGTGGTGTAGCGGGTGTGGCCGATGGCGATGTGACCGTGAATTTTGTTCAATTGGCCGTTGTTGAACGCTTCCGTCACCAGTCCCATACCGCGGTGTCCGGCAACTTTTTCGCCATTGGAGGCCACGATGCCCGCACTTTCCTGTCCGCGGTGCTGCAGGGCGTGAATCCCGTAATACGTCAACTGAGGCGCATCCGGATGATTAAAAATACCGAAAACACCGCATTCTTCATTCAGTTTATCCCAGACCATCGGGTCATGATGGCCAAACCAGTTATAGATGTCGAGATGATGTCGTGTCAATGGAACTCATCCTTTCATGATGGATGGAATCGAACCTTTCCATGCGCTCTCCAGATCCGTTACAGGTACTGTAATCACGGATTTACCGTTAACGCTCACGTGCACGTCACGGCCTCCGGTGCGTCCGATATCCTTAAGTGGTACGCCGGCCTCTTCTGCCATTTTTTGAAGTTTGGCTACATGTTCTTCCGCCACACTTAATAAAAAGCGGGATTGTGATTCACTGAACAGCATGTGATCCGTCCGTAAATCGGTATCCAGTGATACACTGGCTCCGATGCCTCCGGAAATACAGCTTTCCGCAAGGGCAACGGCCAGACCGCCTTCTGCCAGATCATGGGCGGAATGGACCAGGCCGTTCTGAATGGCCTCCAACACAAGTTTCTGCGCTTTCTGCTCCGTCTCCAGGTCGATGACAGGCGGGCGTCCTTCGATCTTGCCGTTCACCAGCTTCTGATACTCGCTGCCTCCCAGTTCCGGCTTCGTTTCACCGATCAGCAGGATGTGATCCCCTTCCTGTTTGAAATCCTGGGTAGTAAGATGCTCCGTATCATGAACCAGTCCGACCATCCCAACAACCGGGGTCGGGTAGACGGCTTCACCGCTGGTTTCATTGTAGAAACTGACGTTTCCACTGATAACCGGGGTGTTGAGAACCCGACAGGATTCACTCATTCCGTCCACCGCTTTTTCAAACTGCCAGAAAATCTCCGGTTTTTCCGGATTTCCGAAGTTCAGGCAATCGGTAATCGCCAGTGGTTCGGCTCCGGAGCAGACGATGTTGCGTGCCGCTTCGGCCACGGCAATGGCACCGCCCTGCTCAGGATCCAGATAGACGTAACGTCCGTTACAGTCCGTGGTCATCGCCAGCGCCTTTTTCGTTCCGCGAATGCTTACAACAGCAGCATCGGATCCCGGTCTGACCACCGTACTGGTCCGCACCATGTGGTCATACTGACGATATACCCATTCCTTGCTGGCGATGGTCGGTGCCGCAAGCAGATCCTTTAACGCCTGACTATAATCCGACGGTTCCGGAAGCGTATGCGGGTCGTAACCTTTATTCTCTTCGTAGTAGCGGGCTATTGTCGATTCACAATGATAGACCGGTGCATCTTCCGCCAGGGAATCAACGGGAACTTCCGCCACCACTTCGCCACGGTGGGTCAGACGCAGTGTTTTGTCATCCGTGACTTTTCCGATCACCTGAGAATGGAGTCCCCATTTGTCAAAAATGGCCTTGACTTCTTCTTCCCGTCCTTTTTCCACGACCACCAGCATCCGTTCCTGGGATTCGGACAGCATCATTTCATAAGGGGTCATCCCTTTTTCCCGCTGGGGAACCAGATCCAGGTTCAATTCGATCCCGTTTCCCGCTTTACTTGCCATTTCCGCACTGGATGAGGTCAGGCCGGCGGCACCCATATCCTGAATCCCGACAACGGCACCGCTGTCGATCAGTTCAAGACAGGCTTCAAGCAGCAGTTTCTCCATGAACGGGTCTCCCACCTGAACGGCAGGCCGTTTGGAGTCAGAATCTTCACCCAGTTCTTCGGATGCAAAGGTGGCCCCGTGGATGCCGTCACGGCCGGTGCTGGCTCCGACATACATCACCGGATTGCCGATCCCTTTTGCGACCCCTTTCTGGATCTTGTCATGGTCAATCAGGCCGACACACATGGCGTTGACCAGCGGATTTCCGTCATAGCTTTTATCAAACACCACTTCCCCGCCGACGGTGGGAATTCCGATACAGTTACCGTATCCGGCGATGCCTTCTACCACATGTTCAAACAGGTATTTCACCCGCGGGTTATCTTTCAATTCCCCGAAGCGAAGCGAGTTGAGCAGGGCAATCGGTCGTGCTCCCATGGAAAAGACGTCCCGGATGATGCCGCCGACACCGGTGGCTGCTCCCTGATACGGTTCAATCGCGGAAGGGTGGTTGTGACTTTCAATTTTAAATACAACCGCCTGGTCGTCGCCGATGTCCACGATTCCTGCACCTTCACCGGGACCCTGCAGGACGCGTTCCCCACTGGTGGGAAAACGACGCAGCACCGGTCTGGAATGTTTGTAACTGCAGTGCTCCGACCACATCACGCTGTAAAGGCCGGTTTCTGTATAATTGGGACGGCGTCCGATCAAATTGACGATCATGTCGTATTCCTGGTCCGTCAGTCCCATTTCCCGATATAATTTTTGTTCATAGATCTGGTCAGGAGTCGGTTCGCTCACTTGCGGCTGCTTTTGTTCATCTTCACGGGTTTTATGCTGCGCCATGGTTCTCCCTCCAGTATTTTAAAATCGATGTAAACAGTCTCCGTCCGTCTTCTGAACCCAGAAGCTGATGAACGGCCCGTTCCGGATGAGGCATCATGCCCAGGACATTCCCCTGTTTGTTACAAATACCGGCGATATCATTCACGGATCCGTTGGGGTTTTCCGCATAGCGGAAGACAATCTGTCCGTTCTCCTGCAATTCTTTCAATGTCTGCTGATCACAGTAATAGTTCCCGTCACCGTGGGCTACCGGAATGATGATCTGTTCACCCTTATCATAGTCTGAAGTAAAGACGGTATGATTATTTTCAACGATCAGTTCTTCAGGTTCACACACAAATTTCAGGCTGTCGTTACGGCGCATGGCGCCCGGCAACAGGCCCGCTTCCAGCAGGACCTGAAAACCGTTGCACACGCCCAGGACCGGTTTGCCTGCATCCGCCGCTTTTTTCACCTCTTCCATCACCGCGGCAAAACGGGCGATGGCGCCGGGACGCAGGTAGTCCCCGTATGAGAAGCCTCCCGGCAGTAAAACGGCATCGTAGCGGCTCAGATCTTTTTCGGCATGCCAGACATAATCCACTGTTGCATCTTCCAGGACATCTTCAATTGCTTTATACATATCCACGTCACAATTGGACCCCGGAAAAACGATCACCGCGAAGTTCATGGCGTCTTCCCCTCCCTTTTTATCTCAGGCGTGTTACCCTTCAATCAGTTCAAAACGGTAATCTTCGATAACGGTATTGGCGAGCAATTTTTCACACATTTCTGTGACTCTTTGTTCAGCCTGTGACTTATCGTCCAGATCGATCTCAAGCTCCATATACTTACCGATGCGCACATCGGCTGCTTCGTTGAATCCCAGCGAATGCAGGGAATCTTTCACCGCATTCCCCTGTGGATCCAGTACGCTCTCCTTCAGGGTGACATATACCAGCGCTTTAAACATGATCTTCTCCTCCCAGTCGCTTAAAGATTTCACGATAGGCTTCTTCCACACTTCCAAGGTCCCGGCGAAAACGGTCTTTGTCCAGTTTTTCCATGGTCTCCGCATCCCAGAAACGGCAGGTGTCCGGGGAAATTTCATCTGCCAGGAGAATCGTGCCGTCCGGAGTCCGGCCGAATTCCAGCTTGAAATCCACCAGCAGGATGCCCCGTTCTTTCATATAGTTCATCAGGAGATGATTGATCTTCAGTCCCATTTCACTTAAAATCTGGAGTTCTTCGTCCGTGGCTACTTGAAGCACACGGATATGGGAATTATTCACCAGCGGGTCTCCCAGTGCATCATCCTTGTAGTAAAACTCCACCACCGGAAACTGCAGTTCCGTTCCTTCTTCCATTCCCAGGCGTTTGGCGAGTGAACCGGCAGCGATATTGCGAACCACCACTTCCAGGGGGATGATTTCTACACGTCGAACCAGTTGTTCTGTGGCAGAAAGCCGACGCACAAAATGGTTCTCAATCCCTTTCTTGGTCAACATCTCAAAGAAGATACTGGTAATGCGATTGTTCAGCTCTCCTTTTCCCTGGATGGTTCCCTTCTTTTCTCCGTTAAACGCACTGGCGGAATCCTTGTATTCCACCCAGTAAAGTTCCGGGTCACTGGTGAGATAAATTTTTTTGGCTTTCCCTTCATACAACATGTCACCTTTTTGAACGTCGATGGACATGATTTTCATCTCCCGTTTTATAATTTTCAACTGACTGCCAGTTATTGTTTTACGCCAGACCGACACGCTTAAAAATAGTATCCACGTTTTTCAAATGCCAGTTGTAATCAAAGCAATCGTCTATATCTTCTGCGCTAAGATACGCCTGTACCGTTTCATCGGCTTCAACCAGATCGCGGAACGGACGCTGTTCTTCCCAGGCCTGCATGGCCAGCGGCTGTACGGTGTCATACGCTTTTTCCCGGCTAAGTCCTTTATCGATCAGTTTCAACAGCACACGCTGGGAATAAATCAATCCGAAGGTCCGGTCCATGTTGCGTTTCATGTTTTCCGGGAAGACGGTCAGATTTTCCACAATACCGGCAAAACGGTTCAGCATATAGTTCAGCAGAATTGTGGCATCCGGCAGAATCACCCGTTCCACGGAAGAATGGGAGATATCCCGTTCATGCCAGAGGCTCACATTTTCATAGGAGGACATCATGTAGCCGCGAATGACCCGGGCCAGCCCGGAGATATTTTCGCTTCCGACCGGATTGCGTTTGTGCGGCATGGCGGAAGATCCCTTTTGTCCTTTATGGAATTTCTCTTCCACTTCCCGTACTTCACTCTTCTGCAGGGCTCGGATTTCCGTCGCCATTTTTTCCATGGAGGTGGCGATTAGGGCGAGGGTGGCCATATATTCGGCATGGCGGTCCCGCTGCAGGGTCTGGGTTGAAATCGGGGCCGGCGAAATCCCCAGATTTTCGCAGACATATTTTTCAACAAAGGGGTCGATATTGGCATACGTTCCGACAGCTCCGGAGATCTTGCCAAATTCCACCCGGTTGCGGGCATTGTGGAACCGTTCCAGATTGCGTTTCATCTCTTCATACCACAGGGCAAGTTTCAGGCCGAAGGTGGTCGGTTCTGCGTGTACTCCGTGGGTTCTTCCCATCATTACGGTGTATTTGTGTTCGCGCGCTTTATTTTTCAGAACCTCGATAAAACGTTCCAGATCCTTCTGCAGGATGTCGTTGGCCTGACGCAGCAGATAGCCGAGGGCGGTGTCAACAACATCCGTCGACGTGAGCCCGTAATGTACCCACTTTTTCTCATCACCCAGCGTTTCCGATACCGCCCGGGTAAACGCGACGACATCGTGACGGGTTTCCTGCTCGATTTCATAGATGCGATTCACATCAAAATCCGCATTTTCTCTCAGTTTTTTCACGTCTTCTTCCGGGATATGCCCCAGTTTAGACCAGGCTTCACAGGCCAGGATCTCCACTTCCAGCCAGGCGCGGAACTTGTTTTCTTCGGTCCAGATGGCCTTCATTTCGGGTCGTGAATAACGATCAATCATGGTTTGTTTTACCCTCCCGTTTTATGTCCAGATATTCATTTTTTTTATGATGTCAAGGGCCTGTTCCGTGGATTCGGCCACGACGTTGAGGTGCCCCATTTTTCGCTTGGTTTTCGCTTCTTTTTTGCCGTACAGGTGAATTTTGACTCTCGGATCGATCTGAGTCATCTGATCGAGAACCGGTTTCAGGTGCTCACCCAGAATGTTGACCATCACCACCGGGGTGATCAGGTCCGTCGGTCCGAGCGGCAGGTTGCATACCGTTCTCACATGCTGTTCAAACTGCGAGGTGAGGCAAGCATCCTGCGTATAGTGACCGGAATTATGGGGGCGGGGAGCCAGTTCATTGACATACAAATTCCCGTCCTCGGTCAAAAACATCTCCACCGCCAGCAATCCGACCAGGTCAAACGTATCCGCAATCTTTAGTGCGAGTTCTCGTGCCTTTTCCTGTACGGATCGGTCTACTCTGGCGGGTACGATGGAAAGGTGAAGGATATTGTCACGATGAATATTTTCCGCCACCGGGAACGTATCCCGTTCACCGGACGGGTTGCGGGCGACTATCACTGAGAGTTCGCACTGAAAGGTAATCCATTGTTCCAGCACGAATTCATCGTGGGTCCGGCTCATTTCTTCAAACGCTTTTTCCGCCTCTTCGCGGGAGCGGATGACGGCCTGTCCTTTCCCGTCATAGCCGCCGGTGGCTGTTTTCAGCACACAGGGGATACCCACTTCTTCCAGTCCTTTAAGCAAGTCCTCCCGGTTGTAGACGGGAACAAACGGGGTGACCGGAATGCCGGCATCACGGAGGGATGATTTTTCCCGGATGCGATGCCGGGACAGGTGAAGAATCCGGCTTCCCTGGGGAAAATAGTACGTATTTTCAAGTTCACTGACGATGCGGGAATCCACATTTTCAAACTCGTAGGTGACCACATCGGATGCTTCTGCCAGCGCTCTCGCCGTTTCCATATCATCAAATCCGCCGGTAAACTGCCGGTCCGACACCTGGCCGCAGGGAGAATCCGGTGTCGGATCCAGGCATACCGTCCGGTAGCCCATTTCCCTGGCTTCGAGAGCCATCATGCGACCCAGCTGTCCACCACCCAGAATACCAATGGTTGATCCCGGTTTCACGACTTTCGTCATGTCAGATCGCCACCACTTTCCAAGACTTTTTGTTTAATGGCTTCACGCCTCTTTTCCAGTCGCCCTTGAATGTCCGGATATTTGTTTCCCAGGATCTGGGCCGCCAGCAGGCCGGCATTGGCTGCACCTGCTTTTCCGATGGCCACTGTAGCAACCGGTACACCCGCCGGCATCTGAACGATGGAAAGTAGTGAATCCAGCCCGTTCAGATTGGACGATTTTACCGGAACACCGATGACGGGCAGCACCGTTTTTGCCGCGGTCATCCCGGGGAGATGAGCCGCCCCTCCCGCTCCCGCGACGATGACTTCCAGGCCGCGATCTTTTGCAGTTTCCGCATATTCAAACATCAGATCCGGCGTCCGATGGGCCGATACCACTTTTTTTTCATAAGGAACGTCCAGTTCATCCAGAACCTCACAGACTCCCTTCATCGTATCCCAGTCCGACGTACTTCCCATAATGACCCCAACCAGCGGTTGTGACATAATCGTCCTCCTTCCAGTCCGTTTCATAAAAATTCCCAGACAGTAGATTTCCCCAATTAACGAGAGAAACCTACCGCCTGGGCTTTTATCCCTACGGTGTAGCACAATAACCGTGATTGTGCCTGGATCGCTCGGTCCGACTGCAGACCGCTGCATTAAGTAGATCAGCGCGCCCGCCTGGAACCCTAGACCCACTTTCACTCATGAACATACGATTTCAACTTTTCGCATTCTCAGTTTAACAGGGAATAATCGGGGATGTCAACCCAAATCACGAACATTCATTAAATGTATATTTATTATTATTCGATTTTAAAAAAGAGGCGTTTGATGCTGTCCGACCCGTCTACGTTTTATAAATATGCTCTTCCTTAGTATCTGGATTTCAGCCGTTTTATTCGGAAAATATCGTGGAAAAAAAGATTTCATTTTGCGTATTCAGACACTATAATGAGGAGTGGCATGAAAGTTTATGGTTCCGGGGGTGTCCTTCAAATGGGCTTGGTCCTGATCATTATTGTGATTAACGTGGTGTATGTTTCCCTTTTTACCCTGCGTATGATTCTGGTTCTGAAGAATAACAAGGTACTGGCATCCCTGCTCAGTATGGTGGAGGTCTTTATTTATCTGATGGGGCTGTCGATTGTCCTGGACAATCTGGATAAACCGCTGAATATTCTCGCTTACTGTATCGGATGGGGAACCGGCGTCTATCTGGGCAGCCGGATTGAAGAGATGCTGGCCCTGGGTTATGTTACGGTCCAGATCGTGCTGGACTCGGCTGAAGTGAATGTGGCTCAGGCATTACGGGAGAAAGGATACGGGGTGACCAGCTGGCTGGCTGACGGGAAGGACGGCAAACGGCTGGTAATGCAGGTGTTGGCCAAGCGCAGCAATGAAAAGAAGTTGATGAAGACGATTGAGAGTCTTTCCCCGAAAGCATTTGTGATTTCGTACGAACCGAAAACGTTTAAAGGCGGTTTCTGGGTGAAGAAGATATTTAATTGAAAAAATGGTTTCCACCGGTCGTGCTGAAGGGGATGGTGGAAACCATTTTTTGATTGGCGGTCGAAGGAGGGGAAAAATAAGATCCTTTTTTTTCGCTAATCTCAAAAAAACAAAGAATAGCGGAAAAATTCTCCGCTATCCCTGTTCAACCACAATACCGGTCAAACGCTTCAGTCAAAGCCTTCACAATATCTTCCGGTTCATGATATTCAATCTGGTGACGTTCCAACATAAACACAATTTCTCCGTCTTTTAACAGGGCCACAGACGGGGAAGACGGCGGATAATCGCCGAAATAAGTTCTCGCTTTCGCCGTTGCTTCCTTATCCTGTCCGGCAAAAACGGTAAACAGATGATCCGGCGCCACACTGTGCTTAATCGCTTCTCGCGCTGCCGGCCGAGCCAGACCCGCCGCACAGCCGCACACGGAATTTACGAAGACGAGGGCCGTTCCTTTCGCATTCTCCAGTGCTTCCTCTACTTCTTCCGGCGTCCGCAGTTCCTTGAATCCGGCCGATGTCAGCTCATCACGCATCGGCTGCACAACCTGTCTCATATACTCCTCATACGACATCGCCATTTTCGGACACTCCCTTCATTTTTCTCCATTATATCTTGATTCCCGGTCTCGGAAAAGGCGGGAAGCGGTCAGGAAACACTTTTGGGACCAGCACCTGCTGCCTCCACACGTCGTTGTGATTTATTGGACTTCCGGTACTGGGTACTGATATAAACGCCCCCGAATACCAGTATCGCCCCCACCAGATGATAATAGTGAAGCGCTTCTCCCAGGAAAAAGAAGGCCATTACACTGGCGGAAATCGGCATGATGTTAATAAACACAGACGCTCTTGCCGCACCAATCTGCTGCACCCCTCTATACCACCAGATGAAACTGATGACGGATACAATAAATGCGACATACAAGACACTGACCCAGACTTCCCAGCCGCTGTTCTTCAACTGTTCGACCGTCGTATTCATTGCGGCAAACGGAAATAGCATCAGTGTACCAAATCCGGTGGCATAGGTCGTCGCTGCAATCGAATTGAATTTCTTCAACGCCACTTTACCCAGTACAGTGTACAGAGCCCAGCTGAACACAGCAGTCAGTAAGACCAGGTCAATCGGTTCAAATGCCATCCGCAGGATGACGGAGAGATCCCCTTGTGTCACGATAAACAAAACACCGGCAATCGCACTGATCATCCCCACGATATGCTTCCCGGTTATCTTTTCCTTCAGAAAAAGCCCCGACAGAATTACAATGACCGCCGGATTGGAGGCAATAAACAACGAACTTTTGATGATCGGTGCCTGCTGGGTCGCCAGAAAAAAACAGGCGTTGTACAGGAAAATTCCCGTAAAACCCAGTGATGCTAGCAGTAGCCAGTCTTTCATGGTCCGCTTCGGCCGGTCCGGTTCCATCTTCCACATCAACGGAAACAGGACGAGACTGGCTCCAAAAAAGCGGAGGAACGCCACCGTGAATGGATCCAGTGTTTGCGTGGAAATTTTACCTGCGATAAAGGCACCGCCCCACATTGACGTGGTCACAATCAACAATAAGTAAATTTTCACCGGATTCCTGTCCATCTTGAACTTCCCCTTCGCTCCGAAATGTCAGTAGTATATCACACTATCCCCCAGCTGTTCCAGTGATTTGCTTTTTTTCCATTACCCGCAGCCAGATGCCCGGCAGGCTGCTGAACATGATAATCACAGCCGCTCCTGCAAATATGGTACGAATGCTCAGGAACTCCGTGAGGAATCCGGTCAAACCTGCTGATATCAGCATCCCGGCCATCATAGCAGGATGGTAGAGGGAATTGACTCTTCCCCGCATCCGATCTTCTGTTTTTAACTGCACAAGGGTGACCATGCCAATATTGGCGAGTGCATTCCCGATCCCCAGTACAAAAAAGCATCCAAGTACAGCCCACAGGGATTCGAATCCGGCGATCCCGAAAATTCCTCCGGAAAGGAGTAAGAGTCCCAGCGTGACCATGTGAAGCGGGTGAAGATTCCGCTTGAGGGAAGCCACCAGGATTGACAGGCTCAACATGGCAATCCCCTGACTGGACGTAAACCACGCCAGATTTTCCGCTCTAAGCCCCATCTCCCGGGTTACATACACCACTGAAAGAACATTGAGCGCACCGCCACCCAGTCCCAGTATAGACCCTGTCAGGAGTAACACTTTTAACGTGTTTTCTTGTGAAACAAAACGAATTCCTTCTCTCAATTCACCCGTCATATCCCGAACCATCTGTCGAGCCCACGTTTTAAAGGACGCGTCAGAAGACGTTTCCCATTCCCTCATTTTTTCTTCTTCAGTCGGCAGCATCATGGCAATCAGGAAAGCACCAAGAAAGCTTAACATGACAAGCAAAAACGAGGCATAGGCTCCCAGCCAGTAAAAAATGGCTGAAGCCAGGAGAGGCCCGAGAATAATAAAGGCATTGTCGTTCGTTTGTATGAACCCGTTCGCCCGGGGAAGATTCTCTTTACTGACCAGCAGGGGAATCAGCGCCATCACGGAGGGCCTTGTAAAAAGTGAACCGATGGCCGTGAAAAAGGCAACCCCGTACACGATCCAGGTCGAAGCCCAAAAATAGGTGATAAACAAACATAATGTAAACAGAGCGCGCGCCAGATTGCTGAAGGCAAGCATTTTTTTTCGGTTCCAGCGGTCTACGAAAACCCCGGCCAGCATGGCAAAAAGAAAAACCGGTGCATACTCACTGATCGTCACCATGGCTACAGCCTGCGGATCTTTACCGGTCAACCGGTAGATGAAATAAACCAGCGACATGCGCAGGACCCAGTCTCCCATGCTTGAAAAGAATTGAACCAGCCAGAGTTGAATAAACGGACGATTCCACATGGACGTTCCTCCTCATTGGGTTAAAGGTTTATTCTTCCTGCCCTTCCGCCATCGGCATCGTCAATATTCCCAGCAGGTAGACATCCCGCCCGGAACCCGATTGAAGTTCCCCTTTGTCTCGCAGTTCCCGGATATAGTTGTCTGTCACGTTTTTGATCCGGTCTTCCAGTTGTTTTTTCTGGTCCTGTGATAGGGTAAGAATACTGGAATGTACGGATATCTCCGCTTCCCTTCCCTGTTCGGTCAACAGGCGAACCTGATCCCACAGGGTATCGAGCATGTATTGGGACGAATTTTCTTCTACACCGTCTTCTTTCAGGTTAACCAGTGTTTTGGCCACCCGGAATTCACGGGCGGTTGGTACAAAGTATTTTTGCATAATGCCATTTATCTGACGGGTTCGTACCTGTTTTAAAAACCCGTGTTTCTCCAGTTCCTTTACATGGTAATGAAGTTTGGACGGCGGTTGATCCAATCGTTCGGCCATTTCCTGTACGGATAACGCATCGTCTTTAGCATTGAAAATATCCAGAATCTCGATTCGGATAGGACGGGTCACGACCTTCAACTGGTCCATGGACGTAATATATTTCACCTCAGGAATGTCATGTTTCACCTTAATTCCTCCTGTATAAAATCCCATTGAACGTTCAAATTATTTTTATCGTTCAAATATATTCTATTATAAACTTCCTGAATTGACCATATCAATTTTTCGACACAGATGTTAAAAATGGAGCAGGCTAAAGGATGAACGATTGTGGTACAAGGAGGTTCGACTTATAACATGAAACGGACAGCCATCTATCCCGGCAGTTTTGACCCGATTACCCTGGGACATTTGGATATCATCCAGCGTGCTTCTGAAATATTTGATCATGTGGTGGTGGCCATTTTTGAAAATCCGCAGAAAAAGGGGAAACACATGTTTTCGGTTGAAGAACGAATTGATATGATTGAAGGCTCCCTGCGCGAACTGGGGATTGATAATGCCACGGCGGCGACCTCGCAGGGGCTGCTGGTCCGGTATATGGAGGAACAAAGCATTAAAGTGATCATTAAGGGGCTCCGGGCTGTTTCCGATTTTGAATTCGAATTCTCTATGGCCATGGTTAACAAAAAATTGAATGATAACATCGAAACACTTTTTATGATGACGGATACGAACTATTCTTATTTAAGTTCCAGTGTTGTTCGGGAACTGGCCGGGTACCGGGAATATCATTCGGATCTGATTACGCACTACGTTCACAGAAGACTGGTGGAGCGGTTTGGGGCTGATCCATAAAACCAGAGAGCGGAGGCCGGAAGTCAGAGGCCGGGATTCGGATTTAGGATAGGAAGGATTTTTCCCTTCGCCCCATCACGATCCCACAGGCAATCCAATTAAAAAACCCGGCACAAAGCCGGGTTTCATATCTCAAATTTATGTGGTTCTCCTACTCTCTCAACCAGATGAAATAAGCCAGGAACACAAAGAACAGCACATACATAATCGGGTGTACCTCTTTACCTTCACCTTTAGCCAGCTTGGTCAGCGGATACAGGATAAACCCGAGGGCAATACCAGTCGCAATACTGAACGTCAGCGGCATCAGAATAATGGTCAAAAATGACGGAACGGCATGCTCCAGCTTGTTCCAGTCAATTTTGGCCAGGTTGGATGCCATCAGAACACCGACCATAATCAGCGCCGGAGCCGTTACCGCTGATGTGATTACGGCAAGTAACGGTGAGAAAAACAGCGCCAGGAAAAAGAGAAACGCCGTCACCACGGATGCAAAACCGGTACGTCCTCCTGCCGCGACACCGGCCGAAGATTCGATATAGGCCGTCGTAGTGGAAGTCCCCATCACGGCACCACTGATTGTTGCAACAGAATCAGCAGCCAGCGCTCTTCCGGCACGGGGCAGTTGGTTATTCTTCAGGAACCCGGCCTGACTGGCAACCCCCATCAGGGTACCTGCCGTGTCAAAAAAGTCCACGAACAGGAAGGTAAAAATCACGATCAACATCGGACCGGAGAACATCAACTCCAGGTTAAACAGCGGACCGAACAGTGCTCCGAAAGCATCGGCACTGGGCGGAGCGGAAACCACTCTCTCAGGAGTGTCCACAATTCCAATAATCATGCCGGCAATGGCCGTCACCACAATCCCGTAAAAAATACCGCCGCGAAGTCCAATGGTCATAAAAATCGCGGTGACAATCAATCCGAAAATCGCCAGCAGGGTGTTTTTAACCTGCAGAATTTCTTCCGGCGTCATCCCTTCCATGAAGGTAAAGTGGCCCAGTCCGACAAATGTCGCCGGGTTGGCAACGATTATACCTGCATTCTTGAAACCGATAAAAGCAATGAAAAGTCCGATACCGGCAGACGCCGCATATTTCAGATCAGCAGGAATGGCGTTGATAATCGTTTCCCGGACTCCAGTCAGGGTTAGAATAAGAAAAATGATACCCGATACAAACACACCGGCCAGGGCCTGATCCCACGGAATACCCATTGTAGCCACGACCGTATAAGTAAAGAAAGCATTGAGACCCATACCCGGAGCCAGCGCAATCGGATATTTGGCGAAAACCCCCATGATCAGTGTACCGATGATCGCTGCCACGGCGGTAGCGGTAAACACAGCTCCATAAGAAGGAAACAGGGTTTGTTTCATTTCCTCAGGCAGATCGGCACCGCTCAACATAAACGGATTTACCGCCAGAATATAAGCCATTGCAAGAAAGGTGGTCAGTCCGGCGATCATTTCCCGGCGATAATTGGTACCGTGCTTTTCAAACTCAAAATACTTGTCCATCAATCCGTCCCTCCAATCAAAATCAGAAAACCCCGGCTTAACCCTGTCTGTTAAGCCGAAGGTTTCTTCACCTGTTGGTTTGATAAAACGGTGAACAGGATTTGATATTCACCATTTCCCATTCATCCCATGAAGATTTTAGCAATACGGACGGGTCTTGTCAACAAAAACCGAATATTCTTAGAATCTGTCAGATTTTTTGTTCGTTATTATTTGATATTACTCCCACTCAATCGTTGCCGGCGGTTTGGATGTGATGTCATAGACCACCCGGTTGACATTATCCACTTCATTGACGATGCGGGTGGAGATCCGTTCCAGTACGTCATACGGAATGCGAGCCCAGTCAGCCGTCATCCCGTCAATGGAAGTTACGGCACGAATGCCGACGGTATAGGAATAGGTCCGCGCATCCCCCATCACACCGACACTGCGCATATCAGGGAGGGCGGTGAAGTATTGCCAGATTTCGCGGTCCAGACCCGCTTTTTTAATTTCTTCGCGTAAAATGGCATCCGATTCCCGAACGATTTCCAGTTTTTCTTCGGTAATTTCACCGATTACCCGAATACCCAGGCCGGGGCCGGGGAAAGGCTGCCGCCAGACAATCTCTTCCGGAAGCCCCATTTCTTCGCCCACTTTACGGACCTCATCCTTAAACAGTTTGTTGAGCGGTTCGATCAGATCCATTTTCATATCTTCCGGCAGCCCGCCAACGTTATGGTGGGACTTGATGGTCTGGGCCGTATCCGTTCCACTTTCAATAATGTCCGTGTACAGCGTTCCCTGGGCGAGATAGTCCATATTTTCCAGTTTGCCCGCTTCCTCTTCAAATACACGGATAAACTCGTTTCCGATGATTTTGCGTTTCTGTTCCGGATCGGAAACGCCTTTCAGCTTGTCCATAAAACGATCTCTGGCGTCGATCTTGATTACGTTCATCTGGAACTTGTCGGCAAACGTCTTCATGACGCTTTCCGCTTCCCCTTTTCGCAAAAGGCCGTGGTCGACAAACATACAGGTTAACTGATCTCCGATTGCTTTGTGAACCAGAACAGCCACGACAGATGAATCCACACCGCCGCTCAGGGCGCACAATACCTTTTTATCGCCCACCTGTTCACGAATTTCCCGAACGGTGCTGTCCACAAAGGATTCCATCGTCCAGTTACCCTTACAGCCACAAATATCAAACAGGAAGTTCTTTAGCATCTCGTTTCCTTTTTCGGTATGACGCACTTCCGGGTGAAACTGAACCCCGTAAAAATGTTTTTCCGGATGGCTGATCGCCGCCACCGGACAGGCTTCGTTGCTGACATCGACACGGAACCCTTCCGGGGGCTCCAGGACCTTGTCACTGTGGCTCATCCAGACGGTTTCTTCCGGATCCATCCCTTTAAAAAACGGGCTGTCGGTCATAATCCGAATGATTGACTTTCCATATTCCCGAATGTCCGCCCTTTGCACTTTTCCCTTCAACTGGTGGGTCATCATCTGCATGCCGTAACAGATTCCCAGAATCGGCACGCCCAGTTCATAAATCGCCGGGTCGACCCGGGGCGCATCTTCTCCGTAAACACTGTTCGGTCCGCCGGAAAAGACGATCCCCTTCGGGTTTTTCTCCTTAATCTTTTCCACCGGTGTATGATAAGGGAGAAGTTCGCTGTAGACGCCCAGATCCCGAATTCTTCTCGCGATCAATTGATTATACTGTCCGCCGAAATCAAGTACAATGATCAGTTCCCGTTCGTTATTCACCGTTCTTTTTCCCCTTTCTGTAAATGTAGGAAAACATGAGGAAAGCCGGAATCCATCCGGCTTGCAGGCAATTTGATGACATTATTCTATCAGAGAAAGGTAAAATGTCAAGAATGCTCGAACCGATGGTCTGAACTAACTAAACTGGTAACTCTCATCACTTCAGTCGGATAAACCGTGCGAAATCTTTTGACATTGCCGTTATCTTCCCTGTGTTCTGATTCTATGATTCCCTACATAATGTGTTATTAATATGATAACCCGAGGTGATTAAATTGGCTTTGTGGAAACGTTCCCCGCACCAAAAGGGGCTCTTCAAGCCGAACCGCATTAAACGGTTGTTTCCGAAACAAAAACGGACAGCCCTGGCAAAAATTCAGGGCAGTCCGCTGGCACCTGACTTATCGGGAACGGTTGTCTTCAAGGCGGTTCCGGGTGGAACTCAGGTAACGGTGGAAGTAGAAGGGCTTCCCCCTTACCAGCCGGCACAAAACGGGAAAGCGCCCATCGGCCCCCACGGTTTTCACATTCATGAATATGGAAAATGTGACGTGGAAGATGCAAAAAATCCGTTTCTGTCAGCCGGCGGCCACTGGAATCCTGACAATCAGCCGCACGGCAACCACGCCGGTGATTTCCCCGTCCTGTTTTCCAACAACGGAAAAGCGTTCATGACCTTTTTTACCAACCGGTTTAAACCGGAGGATGTGATCGGAAAATCGGTGATTATTCATTTAAATCCCGATGATTACCGTACCCAGCCGGCAGGAGATGCAGGAAAGCGGATCGGTTGCGGTGTCATTATGAAAGCATGAACCGTCAAACCTGCTGTCTTAACCGCTGGATCATCCCCTGCAACAGGTCATAAACCTCCCGGTTTTGACCGGGGACACCTTTGCCATAACGCTCTTCCTCATACAGACGGATCAGTTTTTCAATCTCTTCTTTCGTTTTCCCATCCACGCCCCGGAGGCCGGTGATATATTCGCGTAATGTCTCATGTTGCTGCCTTCGTTTCATATGATAGTGAAGCCAGTTGACTAGCGCATGAAATCCCGGCTCAACGCGGAATTGTTCGGGTGATCGCAGGTACCACTTTTCAATCAGCCACAAATGTACCTTTTTCCGTTTCCACCAGACTACGACAATCATGATGGCAGCCAGGATCACGATGATATTCTTCAAAAAATTAAAAGTCTGTTTGAGTATGGCGGCCAATCCGTCCCGCACCCAGTTTAACCAGAAGATACCGCCGCTCTGCTGTCCTGTGGTTTCCTCCTGCTGATCTTCATCCGGAGTTTCATTATCCAGATTGTCAAAGTTATATTCGATCTCCACCGGTTGAATGAACCCTTTGGTCGGCTCAAACGGAATCCATCCGTATCCCGCGATGTACACTTCCACCCAGGAGTGGGCATTCAGGTTTTTAATCTCATATGCCTGCATGTCGGTTGCATTATCAATCCCGGTCAATTCTCCGGCAGTAAATCCTTTCACCCACCTTGCCGGTACCCCTGCCGCTCTTGACAGCACCACCATCGCAGAAGAAAAATGGTCACAGTAACCGGCACGGGTTTCAAACAGGAATTGATCCACAAAATCCTGATCCGGCTCAGGAACCGGGACAAATTCCGTCTCATAGCGAAAGGCTCCATACTGCAAGTATTGTTCAATTTCTTTCGCTTTTCGATAGGGACTATCAAGATCAGCCGTTATTTCCTGTGCGAGGTCAATGACCCGCTGCGGCAGACTTTCCGGAAGTTGCAGGTATCTTTCTGTGATTTCCGGCGGATAGTCCGGTCTCGCTTTTTCAAACTCATCGGGAACCAGTACAGGTAACTCCGATTGAACCTGATACTGATTGACAAAAGTAGGATGAAGCAGTTTCCCTGTCAGCGGATCATAGATTAATTGCCGAGCTGAGGGATCCACCTCGCTGACTCCTTTTGGTTCGCCTCCGTAAAACAGCATCTGGAATCGCCGGCTTGCATACATGACCTGATCGGTCACCTGTTCTGTTTTTAGATTGTTAAACAGGTCACCGGGAACAGTGATCCCTCCGTTTTGTGAGGAGAGAGCCAGTTGGTTTTCCACCTGACTTTTCTCCCACCCGTGCCCGGTATAGATATCTTTTGATTCTCCGCGCCAGTAATGTTTATTCTTCACCAGTGCCTTGAATACCACAGTATCATCCTGGACAAACGGGCCTCCCAGGTATTGATCATCGTCATCATAACCGATTTTCCTCGTTCCGCCACCTTCACCAATCACGCCTTCCTGATAATCCGTTCCACCCTGAATCCAGGCCACCGGGTCCGGCCAGCTGGGCGGCGACTTGGGGGCGGCAAAGGCTACCCCCATCATCAGTGCGATCACTAGAAATGCTGACAGCAGCCAATTTAACATCCAACGTCCCTGTTTCTGGCTGACCTCAAACATCTCCACCATTTTCGTCAAGTGAAGGACCGCCAGCAGGATGAATCCGGCAATCAGTGTGATGATGATGGCCCGACCGGCATCATAAGGCGTAAAGGTATCAAGAGTAGCCAGATAGCCGACAGTCAGGACAATAAACCACAGCCCTGTTTTTCGATGGACCAGCCAGTAGAACAGGATCGACTCGGCAAAGGACAGGAAGATCATGAAGTAGAATGTGCGAGACAGGGGGCTCATTTCCAGCATCTTCGGCGTAAAAAGCAAGTGAAAATCCCCGCTGATCTGCTCCCAGGCCACCGACAGCCAGGTGAAGTAAATAATCGGGATATCGATAAAAATGTTGTGTACCACAAAGCCGATGATCACAATCCTGAGCAGGATCGCCGGAATCTTGTACTGGGACAGCGTCAGATCGATCAAGACAAAGGCCACAAATGAACCGATGAAATAAGTGATATTTCCGGTGTCTGAAATGGCTTGAAGAGGTTTCAGCCACTGGTAGACCATCAACAGCATGATCACAACGATCGTCCATTTTTGAATCAGGTCGAATCTCCGGTTGATAAATGAACTACTTTCCTGTCGCACGATACCTCTTCCTTCCCTCCTGTTGTACAGGCACCAGACAATGGTTTAAATCAGGATGATCAAGGACATAGGTCCGAATCCCGTATTTCATCAGTTGCGCCGGCACATGCCGATTGGCATCCCGACCGGGTGAAGAGATGAAAAAGACTTCCACACTCACATTCCGCTGCTGAATCCGGCGGAAGATCCGGACAGATTCTTCAGTTACGACCGGTGTAATACAAACCAGCGTATCCCCGGCCCGTAGTCCGGACATATTTTCCTGGAGAAAACGATCAAATGATACGGGGTGTTTCAGAAATCCGACCATGGCCAGTTTCCTTAAAATGTGGACAAACCTGGCATACGTATCACCTGTATGCCGACTCAGGCCGGCATTTTGTCCGCCGCCCTTTTCTCCGGGAATCATTAACGAGAATGAACCTTTGTTTTGCAACGCGGTGTAACTTAAACTAGCCGCGGCCTGGATCGCCAGTTCCAGTCCCTCCTGTGCATCTGACATCGGTTCATAGTCGGGATAGTTCGTATTTAAAACAAAGAGAAAATCATGAGAGGAGTGTGCCTCAAACTCTTTCGTTTTCCAGTCCGTACCTTTGGCACTCGCTTTCCAGTGAATTTTGCTTAATTTATCTCCGATGGCATAATCTCTGGCTCCCACCACAGTGGTTTCATCCCCGACCTGGCGGTGATTGACCATACGCGGACTGTTACCCTGCCTCCCGGCCGATGCCCATGTCGACAATCGGTGATAACGGGGATAGACCACAATTTCATCCCGTATCGGTAAAACCTGTTTCATCCGGATCAGCCCGAACAAATCACCGCTTTCCAGGATGACTTGATGGAATTGATAGACACCCCGTTCCAGCCCCCCGAGGGTATAGGTGAAATGGAAACGTCTTTTGAACCAGGGAAAAATCAGCGTTTTTTTCTGGCCGAAAGGAATGTGATAACCTTGATGAGAGGTGGCCCGGTATTCATCTGTCATAATCAACCACGGTACCGGAAACGGATAGGGTCTTGTCAATTCCAGGCCTACCTCGATCTCCTCACCGGCAGAAAAATGTTTCTTTTTGAGTATCCGCACTGCCTTGAAACCGGTCATGCCGTTGAAGAGCACAATGGCTTCATATAAAGAAAAAATCAGGCAGGCATAAAAAATAAACCAGCTGACGAATCCCCCCTGGAATTTAGCAAAGACGAAACTGCTGCCCAGCAGAAACAGAACCGTCACCACGCCGGCCCATTTTGTATGATCTTTGGGATTCATGAACAGATACGGCCCCCTTCCCCCGAATGAAAAAATAATCGTTTTGTTACAAACATACCCGTGAGTATGTCTGTAACAGGTTATTGCGCTTTACGGCGAATGGGGACCGACAACCGGGAAAGAATACTTTCGATTACCCGGTTTCCTGTCATCCCGTCCAGCCTGCTTTCCGTGTGTAAAATAATCCGGTGGGCCAGGACGGGAACCGCCAGCTTTTTGACATCATCCGGGATCACATAATCTCTTCCTTCGATAAGAGCATAAGCCTGACAGGCTCTGAACAGGGTGATCGACCCCCGCGGGCTGACACCAATTTCCACGGCCGGATGATTTCGTGTTTCGTGACTGATCGTAACAATATATTTTCTCAGGCTTTCATCCACATGAATGTCTTTAACCTTTTGCTGCCACTCGATCAACTCAGACGCATGCATGACCGGTTTCACATCTTCAATGGGATGTCGATGCTGAACACGGGATAGAAGCTCCGTTTCTTCTTCCAGAGTGGGGTAGCCCATGCTCAACTTCATCATAAACCGGTCAAGCTGAGCTTCCGGTAACGGAAATGTGCCTTCGTATTCGATCGGATTCTGTGTCGCAATCAGAAAAAAAGGCTCGGGAAGCGGATGTGTCTGGCCGTCAACCGTAACAGCTCTTTCTTCCATCGCTTCCAGTAAAGCAGCCTGTGTTTTCGGAGATGTCCGATTGATTTCATCTGCCAGTACGATTTGTCCCATGATCGGTCCGGGACGAAACTCAAAATTCAGTTCCTTCGGGTTATATACAGAGGTCCCGGTCACATCCGACGGCAGAAGATCGGGAGTAAACTGGATCCGTTTAAATGAACACCCCAGTGCTTTTGAAATGGTTCTGACCAGCATTGTTTTTCCGACTCCCGGTACATCTTCAACCAGAATATGTCCTCCTGCCAGTATGGAAGTCAACGTTAACCGGATCATGTCAGATTTGCCCATAATCACATTTTCCAGATTTCGAATTGCGGCTTGAATACTCACGGCGTCCTCCTTCTTCAACTCTGCTTTTTTTTACCTGTTTCTATCTATTTAGTGATAGACGTCCAGAACTCCTTTTTTGTTCCACATACGTTCAAACGATACATGTTTCCTGTTGATTTCATCATATCACAATATTTCCACTTTGCTGCATTTATAACTATTTCCATTCTGCCTGTTTCGTTCGGTTATGGTGTTTGCTGTTCCGCCACAAGCAGAAAGAGTGTGAATCACTGATTCATGATCCACACTCTTTCCTGTTTCACCCTGTCCGTATAAATATATGAAATGACCTGCTTTATTGAACGGAATTTATTTATTCAGTTGTGTTGGTATTCTCTTCGGTGTTATCGGTGTCGGTTGTGGTTGTTTCACCATCGGTTGTGTCGGTTGTATCGTCAGTCGTTTCATCTGTTGTTTCTTCTTCCGATTCTTCTACCGACTCTTCATCAGCGCTTGCTTCACTGTCCGGGTCCTGAATGACGACAATCTGTCCATCCGGTACCCATTCTACTTCGGCATCCAGCGCTTCGGCAATAAATCTTGCCGGCACAACCGTACGGCCGTTGATGATGGTAGCCGGTACATCCAGTTCAACTTCTTCACCATTGATGATGGCTACATTACTTCCAATCTGCAACTGTACTTCCACACCGTCGCGAACCAGGGTCACGGTTTGTGTTTCGCCATCCCATGCCACTTCGGCATCCAGAGATTCAGAAATCGCACGGAACGGAACCAGAGTACGTCCGTCTTTAATCACCGGGGGAACATCAAATTCCTGTTTCTTCCCGTTTACAAATGTGGATATTTCATTCAGTCCGGCTTCTTCATACAATTTACCGAGCAATTCATAGTGTTCCAGGGTTTCCCCATCGATCTCAACCAGGGCTTCCTGAGATTGAATGGCTTCTACCCATTCTTCGTTTTCAGCGAAAAATTGGGCCAGTTTCTTGTAGGCTTTACCCTTTTTCGTCACAGGGCTGTCACTGTTGTCCACTTCTTTTAAAAGTTGTTTGGCCAGTTGAACCAGCTCTTTATTCTTTTTCTTGTTTTGCTTGCCTTTTCCCTCTTCTGCAGATTCTTCATCTTCTTCGGTTGCTTCAGCTTCTTCTTCTGTTGCTTCTTCCTCAGCAGCTTCTTCCGTTACTTCTGCCTCTTCTTCCGTTTCTTCAGCAACCGTTTCATCTTCCGTTACGGTCTCTTCTTCTGTTGCTTCTTCATCCGTTCCTTCTTCTGCATTTTCTTCATCCAGCAATTCTTCTAATTCTTCAAGATCTTCCACTGCATCTTCCGGGGATTCATATCTTGACAGAATGTCGCGGATAACTTCTTCAGCCGGTGTTCCCTCTACATTTTCAAGAGCATTTTCAAGTCCTTTTTTGGCATTTTCGTTGCCTTTGGATTTACCTTTTCCATGCCCTCTGCCTTTTCCTTTTCCATCTTCATCAGATTCTTCTTCAGTATCAGCCTCATCTTCTTCAGTATCAGGCGCGTCTTCTTCAGTTGTTTCATCATTTTCTTCCGTTGTGTTCTGATCTTCTGTTTCCTGGGATTCTTCTTGAGTAGTGTCAGTGTTGCTGTCAGTCTCGGCAAATGCACCGGTACCGAAAACCAGCATTAAAGCGAGTAAACTGATCATAACTTTTTTCATGATGTCTTCCTCCTTGATCTCATTAATGAATAGATTGATAGACTTCCTATTCCTGTATCTTATCTTTACGAGGAAGCCAGACATTTTCAGGGGGTAACTATATCCTTTTTTCGACATATGCAGATAATTTTTTTATTTTTTTCCTCCGGTACTCTTTCTTTCGCCCCGATCACTTTTCGAATTTACGTCTCGATCTTGCTCCGAGTCTGTTTCGTCTTCATTCTGCTCAAGATCTTCCAATTCTTCATCCTCTTCGGCTTGTTCAGCCTCATTCTGTTCGTCTTCAACCGGATCTGAAACTTCTTCTCCATCAGTCGTATCTTTTTCCGTCTGACTGGTGTTCGTCTTCGGAATTTCTTTCTGATCTCTGTTTGTTTTCAAATTATCTTGATTCCCAGGATTCTGCTTTCCAGACAATACGTCCGGATTGGATCCTTTGCCCGAAACGTCAGATGAAGAATCTGCTCCCTTTTTATTGCTTTTGGGACCCGGTGATCCCGGGGTTACAATTTCCTCCTCTTTCGTCTCTCTTTTTTCACCGGAGTCGGGCCTGTCCGGTTTTACCGGGTCCGGGCGGTTGTTCTGGCCGACTCCCTGTTTGGCCTCAGCAGGGGAACCGGTATCTTCAGGTTGAGACTTCCGGTTCTTCTCCTTTTGTTCGGGCTTTACTGGCAGATCGGCGGATTCTTTTTTCTCTATTTTTCTGAACCGCTTTTGTAACGTTTTTTGATTGCGCAGCATCCCGATGATGGAACCCTGTATCTCTTGCTGCGTCAAGTTAACTCCGGCTTTTTTCGCTTCTTCCATCAGTTTGAATTTATTCATTGATAGACCGGCCTGTTCTGCCTTATTTTTAAGTGTGGTATCGGCTACTTCCACCTCTAAAAACCCTTCAATTCCCTGCCGCTCCCAGGATTGTTCAATATCTTCCTGGACCCGGGTTGCGACCTGCTTCAACCTCTCTCTCAAATCAGGCTCAGGCGCTTTCTCCGCGTCCAGCATGACGACCGTCATCATCAATGCATTTTCTTCATTCTGCCGAAGATATCCCTCAGACTGAGCCTTTTCCAATATCAGCGGCATCACGTCTTCCAGGGAGTTTCCCCTGATCGGCAACTCCCGCAGTAGTTCATTGCCGTCCCGGTTTAACGCTTCCCAGTCCGTAACCGTCCCCTGCTGATCAAGGAACAGGTTGAAACTGGGATTAATATCGACGTTCGCCATAGCATAGGCAGCCGGCTGATTATCCGGTAACAGGGCAAAAATGGAACCCAGTGCAAGGAAAAGAACGGCTGCCACAGAAACAAGACTTATCCATGAATTTCTCCGTAAAAATTTGCCGGGCGGTCGTTCGGGTTCCTGCTGCCCGGTCGTTTGTGGCATGACCACCGGAATCCGCTCACCCAGAACCGGCACTTTGTCTGGAAGAGGCAGATTTCGAAACATCCCGTCATCACACATCACGACCATATAATCATCGTGAATTTCCACAACCAGTCCTTCCGTTTTGTTCATCCAGTGCTCCCCCCTTCCAGATCCGGGAACCGGACCGTTGATTTGAGATGAACAAATTCATCACCGGTTAAAATTAATATGATGGCGATGAGATACTTGCGTGAACGCTCTAGTGTTTTCCGACTGACACCGGCCATGCGAGCCATTTTTTTCAATGGCAGTTTTTTCGTTGCCTTCAGGTCACGGACCAGTTCTTCATCGCGGGCGAAATCCCGTGCGATACGGACGAGGGTTGCCCGGGAATCACGGTGTTTGGGCGCAGCGGCTTCCAGTTCAGAAAATTGAATGCCGTACGCCTTCAGCATGTGACTGTAACGTCTGATTTCCTCCGCTCTTTCCCGAATGAGCTGTTCCTCCTGATAGTGCTCCACGGCCTGTTTAACCTCGTAAACCGATTGGGAAGCCGCATTTCCTTCTTCATCATGACGCATGCCGTCTTCCATACTGACCACTTTTTGATGTTTCTTTTCCCGGCGAAAATAGTCAATCAGGCGTGATTCGATAATCATGCGGGCATACCCGTAAAAATGTTTGGGGCTGTCCGGCTGATATCTGTCAATTGCTTCATTAAAAGCAATCAGGCCGATACTCATCTCATCATCTTCCTGACGAACCGGTCTTTTACATATGGAAGACGTCACTTTTTTGACATATTCTCTATTTTGTTCGATTAAAGCCCGGCGACTTGATTCATTCCCGTTCTGCGCCTCCTCTACCAGACGCAAAATGACGGTTTCTTCAAGCATCGAGAACACCACCCGTTCTCTCTTTATTTATACGGAGTTCCTCAGCGGATTTTAGTCCGTGTCAGAGCAAAAAATGTGATATTAAAAAATTCGAGTTTATTTGACATTTTCCTGTCCAAACTTTGCCAAAAAAATATTTCTCTGAATCAGAAGAAAAGGCCTTTGTGAGCGGAGGGCGGGTGAAAGAGATAGAAGGTCGAAAGTCAGAGTTTGATGATCAGAGGGTAGAGGTCGGATTCAGGATAACGGAAAAAGTTCCCGCTATTTCTCCTTCCATGATGACGCCGAGTATTCGATCCCCTATTTCTCCCTGTCATTCTCTTCCGACTTTTATTTACAGGTATCTAAACAATCATAATCAACAAAACGCCCGGCTGCTAATCCTTCAAAAGCAGCCGGGCGGTGCATGAAAAATACTTGATTAAACAATCCATTATGAGTCCCCTTTTTCCAGCTTTCTGATACTTTCATACATCTCATCGAGACGCTGTTCGATTCGATGATTGATGGTTCCTTCCGGATACCGTCCGTGCTCATCTTCCTCCCCGGCCTCCACACCGGTGAGAATTTCAATCCCTTCTTTGATTGTTTTGACGGCCCAGATATGAAATTGGCCCTGTTTGACCGCTTCCACCACTTCTTCTTTCAGCATGAGGTTGCGGACATTCTGATGAGGAATGATCACACCCTGCTCGCCGGTCAAACCTCTCGCTTTACAGACATAGTAAAATCCTTCAATTTTCTCATTCACGCCGCCGATGGGCTGGATTTCACCGCGCTGATTGACGGAACCGGTGACGGCGATCCCCTGCCTGATCGGCACCCGGGACAGGGAGGACAGCAGGGCATACAACTCCGTACTGGAGGCACTGTCCCCGTCTACCATGCTGTAACTCTGTTCAAAAGTGATGCTGGCCGAAAGTGGAAGGGGCCTGTTCCGGGCAAACTGGGAAGCCAGATATCCGCTTAAAATCAACAGCCCCTTGTCATGAAAATGGCCGCTCAACGACGTTTCCCGTTCGATGTTGATAATCCCTTTTCTTCCGACATACGTCCTGGCCGTAATCCGATTGGGCTGGCCAAACATGTAGTCGCCCATGTTCAGTACTGACAGCCCGTTGATCTGCCCCACTACGGCACCTTCCGTATCCACCATAATTGTCCCGTCTGCAATCCGTTCGCGAATTTTTTCCTCGATCCGATTGGAACGATACGCCTTTTCTTCAATGGCTCTCTGGACGTGGCGGCGTTGGACAATATCGGAGGCGTCCTGGCCCGCCCAGAAATGAGATTCGATTAAAAGATCGGCAATCTGTCCAAAGCGGGTACTCATTTTTTTCTGGTCGGATACCAGCCGACTGCTGTATGCAATCACCTCGGCAACGGCCTCCCGGTGAAATGGTTTCAGCTTGTTCCGATCAATCAGATTTTTCATATAAGAGACAAATTCTTGAATATGTTCTGAATTGCCGTCCATTTCAGTGTCAAAATCAACTTTGACCTTGAACAGCTTATGAAAATCTTCGTCCCACTGGGCCAGAAGCTGATAAATGAAAGGATTGCCGATCAAGACTACTTTGACGTTGAGCGGAATCTCTTCCGGCTTTAAACCGGCTGAGGCTACGAGCCCCCGTTCCTCCATCATATTCTCAATTCGGAGCGTTTTCGTTCTGAGACACCTTTTCAACCCGTGCCAGGACATGGGGCTAGTCAGCAGTTCATTGGCCTGCAGAATCAGATAGCCCCCGTTGGCGAGATGAAGGGCTCCCGGTTTGATCATGGTAAAGTCCGTACTGACGGTACCGAAACTCCCCCGGTATTCTTCCTTTCCAAAAAGATTGTAATAGGAGGGATTGCTTTCAAACACGACGGGGGCCCCTTCCGTCTTGCTGTGGTCGACCAGGAGGTTCACCCGGTAACGCTTGTAGGTGTCCTGTTCACCCATGAAAAAGGGGGCCAGCACATTTTCATTGTCCCGACCGGTTTCCTGAAAAAGATGATAATTTTCCGCCATATCTTCTTCTACCATGTTCAGATAATCATATACTTTACTGGAGTCCTTATATTTTTCATATAGCGGATCAAATAACGGCTTAATCGCCGTTTCCGTCATCTCTTTTCGAAGGCGGTGAATTTCTTTTTCCATCTGATTCCGGATCATGTCCACCCGGAGAGCCGTTTCATAGACTTCGGTCTCCACTTTTTTTCGTTTCTTCGTGATTTCATCACGGGTGACTTCGGGAAGTTGCTTAAACTCTTCCGGGGGGATCGGCCGGCCGAACATGAGCGGGATGGTGACAATTCCCTGCGGCCCCCGTTCGATCGCCAGATTCTGTTCGCGGGCACTATTTTCCACCTGCTTCCACAGAGCTTCGATCCGTTCATCATATTCTTCTATCAGTTCACGGCGCCGCTGTTCAAATTCATCGCCGGAAAATACCGTTTGTACTTTATGTTCCACATCTGAAACCAGTTCTTCCATCTCCTGCTTGAACGCCTGGCCGCCACCTGCCGGAAAAGAAAGCGCCAGCGGTTGATCCGGCTGTTTGAAATGATAGACATAACACCAGTCATCAGGGGTCTCGCCCCGACTGGCCGTTTCCTCCACTTTGCTTCGGGTATAATGGGTTTTTCCCGATCCGGAGGGTCCGATGACAAACAGGTTGTAACCGGACTGCTCCACCTGAAGCCCGAATTCCATGGCGCGAACCGCCCGGTTCTGTCCGACAATCCCGTTTGAAAGCGCCTCTATGTCATCAGTCGTTTCAAAATGAAACTGTGCAGGATCATAAACTTTACGCAGCTGTGTTTCATTTACTTTTCTGGCATCTGTCACGTTTTGGGGTATTTTTTTCAAATCAGTCATGTTGTCTCCGGATATTTGAAATCCACCGGGATTTCAGTTCCGGAAATCCACCTCCTCTGACAGGTACTCCCGTCGGTTGCAAATTCGACACTTTCTGTTTCCTTTCTCCATTTTAACGCAAAATTTAAAATTTTACTGCTGGAATTTCAGACTAATGCCCAGACAGGAGCTCAAGTCCGATCTGGAGAAAATAGTCACACAGCCGGCTGATCTTTACTTCTTATGGAGGGAGGAATGAAGATGGACTGGCAGGAAGTGTGGAACAGTTTACGTAAGTACAGCCTGTGGATATTAACCATTTTCATGATCCTTGCCCCTTTTTTCTCTTCGTCCGTCGAGATGATCAGTGGTTCTTTCAAGATCACGGCATTAAAGCGCAATACACCCACAATTTCAGAAAAAAATGGAAAGTCAAACAGTAAGATAAATCAATATTTCCACGAAGCATCCAGAGAATTTCATGTTCCGGTCGAAATTCTCATGGCCATCGCCTTTGTTGAGACCAGATGGCAGGACCAGAACGGCGGCTCTCGCCAGGAAAACGGTTATGGCATCATGCACCTGGCCGACAACGAAAACAACCATTCACTCAAGACAGCAGCTGAAATTCTCGGGATTCCGGAAGACGAACTGAAATACGATGTCAGGCAAAACATCCGCGGAGCGGCTGCGGTACTGGCGCAACTTGCCGAGCAGCATAACAACGGTATTCTTCCGGCCAAAACAGAAAACTGGTTTACCGCAACAGCTTCCTACAGCGGCAATGAAGATCCGCAGCTTGCCAAGTGGTACGCCGATGAAGTGTTTCGCCTGATCAACGTGGGGGCCGAGGAAATGGTTGAAGGGCAGGAGTTGATCATTAAACCCACGCAAGTGGTCCCCAATCGGGGGAAATATGAACAAATGGAGCCGAAACTTGATTTCAGTGCATTATCCTAGATGGTTGGTGGGATAAATAGATGAGATGTTGGGTATTCAGGGTGACGTATTATCAGCCAGGACCGGTTTTTGAGATACAGCCGGCTGTTACAGACATACCAGTGAGTATGTTTGTCCCAACCCCTCGTTTGTCGGGGGGTTGTTTTCTTTTTTGTTGTATTATATCTTACTTATAGATTATATCGTATTTTAAGATATAAATGGGGTGAGAAAGAATGGACCGGGATCCGGCACAACTCCTCAATCAATACTGGAACACCATTTATTATTGCCTGCATTACCCTCATAAAGAATCGATCAGCCACCAGGCCGTTCGCCTTCTTCAGCATATCGAGATGAACGGACCCTCAACTATCGGACAACTCGCAAAATGGCTGTCGGTCAGTCATAATACCGCATCTGAACACGTCAAGCGATTGATGGGTAAAGGATTGATCCGCAAACAACGAAGTCCTGAAGATGAAAGAAAAGTGTTTGTTGCTTTGACAGAGCAGGGCAAAACATTACTGCATCGCCATACACGCCTGGATGAATCAAAATTGAACCGAATTCTGGAGAATCTGAGTACTGAAGAACGGGCGACCGTGGAAAAAGCGTTTCAGCTCCTGGCTGAGGAGGCGAAACAATGTTTTTCTTCTTGAAAATTATCATTTCAGCGCTGATCATCGGTGTCGTCACAGAGATCGCCAGACGATTTCCAACATGGGGAGGGATCATGGCAGCCCTGCCCCTGGTCAGCCTGCTCAGCCTGTTCTGGCTGTCAGTACAGGGGCAGAGCCCGGAAGAGATGAGTCGGTTCGCCAGAGGCGTGCTGTGGGGATTTCCGGCAACAGCCGTTCTGTTGTATCTGGTTTCTGTCGGTTTGAAACATTCTCTGTCTCTCTATATGTCTGTTTTTCTCGGCATCAGTGCCTGGGGAGTCTTGATCATGATCCAGGAACTCATGATCAAACGTTAGCTTCCAGGGTTCCCCCCTGCTGCAGCAAATACATCTTATGGTACAGGCCGCCTTTCTCCAGCAGTTCCTGATGGGTGCCCCGCTCCACGATCTCACCCTGATGCAGCACCAGAATAAGATCGGCATCCTGAATCGTGGACAGGCGATGCGCGATGGCAATGGTAGTCCGCCCTTTCCGCATTTTCTCCAGCGCGGCCTGGATCTCTTCTTCCGTCTCCGTATCCACATTGGCCGTTGCCTCATCCAGCACGAGAATTTTAGGATTCAGCGCCATGGTCCGGGCAAAGGAAAGCAACTGCCGCTGGCCACTGGAAAATGACGCGCCTCTTTCCCCCACCGGGGCGTCATATCCCTCCGGCAACTTTTCAATAAAGGCATCAGCCTGGACAAACCGGGCCGCTTCCCGAATCTGGTTATCGGTGATATCGTCTTTGTGCAAACGAATGTTATCTTTGATATTTCCTACAAACAAAAAGGAATCCTGTAACACCAGCCCCATTTTTCGCCGCAGTTCCTCATTATCAAATTGGGACAGGGGTGTGCCGTCGATTCTGATCTCCCCGTGTTCAAGCGGATAGAACCGCATCAAGAGATTGACGATGGAACTTTTGCCGCTCCCCGTATGACCGACCAGCGCCACCGTCTGCCCCGGTTCCGCTGTAAACGAGATGTTTTTCAGCACCGGGGTCTTTCCATCATAAGAAAAGGAAACGTTCCTGAATTCCACCCGGCCGTCCGTGATATGCGGATGGTTGTCTCCTTCCTTATCCGGCGCAAGTTCATCCTCTTCCATCAGTTCGAAAACCCGTTCGGCCGAGATGAGTGCCTGCTGCATGTGAGAAAGCCGTGCCATCATCATATTCACCGGCTCAAAAAAACGATCCAGATAATTGATGAAGGCGTAAAGCACTCCGATTTCCACCGGGGATTCGAAGGATTGATACCCGAAAAACTGCAGGACCAGAATAATCGCCAGCAATTGAATCAAGTCAACCGCCGGACGCAATAGCAAACCGTTATATTTAATATTCTTGAGTTCTGCCTCGTAATGTTCATGGTTGATCGACCCGAATTCCCGACGAAGCCTTTTTTCCTGCCGCATCGCCTGGATCATGTTCATCCCCTGAATCGATTCATTCAGCTTGGCATTCAACTGGCTCAGTTTGTGGCGGGAGACCCGGTACACCTTCGAGCTTAACCGGCGATACACCTGCATCAGTGTAAACACAACCGGAAGCAGGACCAGACAGAAGGCAGCCAGTTTGGCATCCAGAATGAACATGGCGACAAAAACCCCGATCAGAAAGACGATGTTCTGCACAAAGGTGGACAGCACACTGACAAACAATTCTTTGATCGCTTCCGTATCATTGGTAATCCGGGAGACCAGCCCGCCCGCCGGTTTCCGGTCAAAAAAGGAGAGGCCCAGATGCTGCACTTTGCTGAATACATCAATCCGAAGCTGCTGGATGATCCTCAGCGCTATTTTATGAAACGAAAAAAGCTGAATGTAATTGAACGCAGCCGCTATCACCTGAAGCAGAACAAAGCCGGCCCCGAGCAGCACCAGCGGTTGCATCTCAAAAACCCGGGGGGTCAGGTAATCGTCGATAAAAATTTTAATGAGAATCGGCCCGGTCACATCGGCAGCCGTCGCCACCAAAAGAAACAGAAAAGCGACCGTCAGCCCGCGGGCATGCGGTTTTAAATAACCCATCAATTTTTTTATGACCATGAGGCATCTCCTCCCCGGGCAACCTGTTCTTCCAGCTGCTGCCGTTCATACATGGATGCGTACCATCCCCGCGCGGCCATCAACTGTTTGTGGGTGCCCCTTTCGATGATCCTGCCCTGATCCAGCACAATGATCAGATCGGCATGTTCCACTGCACTCATGCGGTGTGCCGAGATCAACGTCGTCTTGTTGCGACGGTTTTCGCGGAGATGCTTCAGAATCCCCTTTTCCGTGCTTGCATCCACGGCTGACAGGGAATCGTCCAGAATCAGAATCTCCGGGTTCATCAGAAGCGCACGGGCGATGGAAATACGCTGTTTTTGTCCACCGGAAAGCGTCACGCCACGCTCTCCCACAACGGTGTCATAACCATCCTTAAACTGCAGGATATCATCATGAATCGCCGCCAGCCGGGCTGCCTGCTCAATCTCTTCCATCGACGCATCCGGTTTTCCAAAGGCAATGTTATCTTTCACACTCATCGAAAACAGAAAATGGTCCTGCGGCACATACCCCACAGCCGAACGGAGCGCATCCAGGGTATAATCACGAATGGACACACCCCCGATCTGAATATCGCCGTCCTTCACATCGAATTCCCTCATCAACAGGCGAAAAAGGGTGGTTTTGCCGCTTCCGGTTTTACCGACGATCCCCAGTGTCTGCCCTTTGCGAACATCCACCTCGATCTGTTCAAGCGCCTTCTCTTTTTGTTCCGGATAGGAGAAGGTGTGAATCGCAAAATGTATATCCCCGCCGGCCACCTGACTGACGGCCCCGTCCCGTTCCTGAACCGTCGGCCTGACGTGAAGCAGGGTGTTGACGCGATCATAGGAGGCACGGCCCCTCTCCACAATATTAAACAACCAGCCGAAGGCCAGCATCGGCCAGATCAACCGCCCCAGGTAAATGGTAAACTGGGTCAGTTGCCCGATGGTCAACTCCTCCCGCACCACGTAACCAGCTCCAAATGCGACGGCAATAAAAAAAGAGATTCCCACAATCAACGTAATTGTCGGATCAAATAACGCATCCACTTTTGCTACCTTGATATTTTTGTCCACCACATCCGACGAGAGATCTTCAAACGATTTCTTTTCCGCTTCTTCCTGCCCAAACGCCTTGATCACCCGCATGCCGGTGATGTTTTCCTGTACTTTATCGTTCAGACGTGAAAAAGCCTCCTGGGCTTTGTGAAAATATTTATGCAAAAGCGAACCGTAGTAACTGGTGGCCCAGGCCATAATCGGCATGGGAAGCAGGGCCAGCAGCGTCAGCTCCCAGTTGATGAAAAAGGCCATGGTAAAAATGACGAGGCTACCTACGGTAATCGAGTCGACCAGTGTCAGCACACCTTCTCCCGCCGTTGCCTGAATGGCCTGAATATCATTGGTGGCATGCGCCATCAGGTCACCTGTTCTCCTTTTATGAAAAAATTCAGGTGACATACGGGTAAAATGACGATACAGGCGATCACGCAGCTGTTTGCCCAAACGGACCGCCGACCCGAAAATCATAATGCGCCACATGTATCGAATCACATACATGGCGATTCCGGTCAATAAAAGAAGAACCGACCAGATCATTAATTCCCGGACGGTTAGCGTGTTCATCCTGATTTCATCCACAATTACCCCGACGACATAGGGAGGAAATAATTCCAGGAGTGCAACCACAAATAAAAGAAATATTCCGGTTAAATAACTTCTCTTTTCCTGTCTGAAATACCACCACAGATCCCTGAAAACTCCCATGGCGACTCCTTTCCGTTTCGGTATCAACCGGAACTGCCTTTGCTAGATTCTGATAAGCGGTTAGATGCTGTATAAATGTAATCTTAAACATTCTTATTAAAAAAGTAAATAAATTGAACGAGGTTAATTTTATACAATTTTATTTATAAATTTACATATGTTTTTTTATATCAGCGGCTCAGGGGCTGGAAATCTGACTTTGCCGTGTCTAATCTCATTTCTTCCTGTTTAATCACTTGATAGACCATGATAGGTACTTTAACACAGTTTGACGGTATAACCTTGATTTTAATACGCTAAAAAGAGGTATAAATATCACTTATACTTTCTAAAATCATAACCTGCAAAGGAGGCCTTTGAAAACGTGAATTTTACGAAAAAAATCGGAATTCTTTTCAGCGTATTGACCCTCATGCTGGCTCTGGCCGCATGTGGTGCAGATGAAACCGCACCTCAGGAAGGCGCGGAAAACGATAACAATCAACAACAGGAAAAACCGGTGCTGGTATTTGCTGATGCCGGCTGGGACAGTTTGCGGCTGCATAACAGCATCGCCCAGTACATCCTGGAAAACGGCTATGGCTACCAGACCGATGTGATGCCCGGTTCGACACCGGCAACCCTGACCGGACTTGAAGGTGGGGATATTGATATCTATATGGAAGTCTGGACCGGAAATGTCGAAGAACAGTATCAGAAGATGCTTGACAGCGGCAACGTCCTGGAATTATCGGTGAACTTCGATGATAATACCCAGGGATTTTATGTTCCGACCTATGTCATCGAGGGAGATCCGGAACGGGGAATTGAACCGATGGCGCCGGACCTTAAATCGGTTGAGGACCTGCCGAAATACTGGGAGTTGTTTAAAGATCCGGAGGATCCGAGCAAGGGAAGAATCTACGGCGCTATCCCGGGCTGGCAGGTAGATGAAACCATGTTTCAAAAAGTACAAACCTATAATCTGGACGAGACATTCAATTACTTCCGTCCCGGATCAGGTGCAGCCCTTGCTACATCCATCGCAACGGCCTACGAAGAAGGGGAGCCGTGGGTCGGCTATTACTGGGAGCCTACCTGGATCATGGGGAAATATGATATGACCCTGCTTGAAGAGGCGGAATATAGTGACGAACTCTGGAACAACGGTTATGCCTGTGAGTTCCCGCCCAACGAAGTCACGATTGCCGTTCATAAAGATGTTAAAGATGCAGCACCAGATGTCGTCGAATTTTTAAGCCAGTATCAGACATCCAGCCAACTGGTCAGTGATGCCCTCGGTTATATGCAGGATAATGAAGCAACGGTTGAACAGGCCGCTCAGTGGTTCCTGAAGGAACATGAAGATCTATGGACATCCTGGGTACCTGCCGATGTAGCTGAAAAAGTGAAATCATCCATGCAATAAGTTTGGAAGAGGAATAGCCGGGCATCCTGAATGGCCGGCTATTTCTTTTCGTCAGAGAAAAAGATTACGAACAGATTGGAGGAAAAGGCTGTACCCTGTTGCAGCCGTACTTGCCATGAATACATTTCCTGATATCAAGTGGGAAATCGGGATTTACGTTGAAATGTTTGTCAAATGGCTTAAAGAAAGTTTCAATGCTTTATTTGATTCAATTTCAGATGGATTGTTATGGTCCCTGCTGCGGCTCGAAGATTTTTTGTTCTGGCTTCCGTGGTGGCTGATCATCGCTGTTGTGTTTATTCTGGGCTGGCGATTACGCGGGGCCCTCTCCGGTCTGACATTTGCCTTTTTGTTATTTTTGATCGGCACCTTCGGTTACTGGGATCTGTTTATTTTTACGATTGCCATCGTTCTGACCTCGGTGATCATCTCCATCGTCTTAGGCGTGCCCCTGGGAATTCTGATGGCTTACAGTTCGAGACTAGAAACGGTGATGAAGCCCATCCTGGATGCCATGCAGACCATGCCCAGTTTCGTGTACCTGATTCCGGCCATGATGCTGTTCGGAATGGGAAAAGTACCGGCTGTTTTCGCCACGATTATCTATGCGATTCCCCCGGTGATCCGGTTAACCAATCTGGCCATTCGCGAAGTATCCAGAGAGATGGTGGAAGCTGCGCAATCCTTCGGGTCATCATCCTGGCAAATCCTGCGCAAGATCCAGTTACCTCAGGCATTACCCACCATCATGACCGGCGTCAACCAGACGACGATGATGGCACTGGCCATGGTCGTCATCGCATCCATGGTCGGAGCCAAGGGCCTGGGAATGGAAGTGTTGATCGCGATTAACCGGATTGACATTGCACAGGGATTTGAAGCCGGGATCAGCATCGTCTTTCTCGCGATTATTATTGACCGGCTGACTCAGGGAATCGCAGATCTTTCCCGCACCAAAAAACGATAAAGGAGATTGAACATGTCTACCAAAGTCAAAGTGGAACATGTCACCAAGATATTTGGCCGACACCCCCGATCCGTGTTAGACAAAGTCAGAGAAGGTGTATCGAAAGAGGAGATTCTGGCAGAAACCGGACATACGGTCGGGGTCTACGATGCCAATTTTGAAGTCGAAGAAGGGGAAATTTTCGTGATCATGGGGCTGTCGGGCAGTGGAAAATCGACCTTGATTCGTTGCCTCAACCTGTTAAACAGGCCGACGGAAGGCGCTATTCTCATCGATGGAGAAAATATCGTCGATTATAATAAGGAGCAATTGCGTGAACTGCGCCAGAACAAAATCGCCATGGTCTTTCAACATTTCGGAATCATTACACACCGGTCAGTACTGGGAAATGTGGAGTACGGACTGGAGATCAAAGGTGTCCCCCGTGAAGAACGGCAGGAGATTGCCCGCAAATATATCGAAACCGTGGGCCTTGCCGGCTATGAAGACCAGATGCCGGATCAACTGAGCGGCGGTATGAAACAGCGAGTCGGGCTGGCAAGGGCTCTGGCCAATAATCCGGACATCCTGCTGATGGACGAACCGTTCAGTGCCCTCGACCCCCTGATTCGCAGGGAAATGCATACGGAACTTCTAGAGATTCAGTCCCAGCTGAAGAAAACCATCATCTTCATCACCCATGACATTAATGAGGCATTTAAAATCGGAGACCGTGTCGCGGTGATGAAGGACGGTCATATTCAGCAAATCGGAACACCGGAAGAGATACTGGAATCTCCCGCCAACGATTATATTGAGGAGTTTATCCAGGATATCGACCGTTCCCGCGTCCTGCAGGCCAAAAACGTCATGATCAAACCGAATATTCTCGTCTCGTTGAAAGACGGTCTGAAGCTTGCTGTGAAAGAAATGGAACGGGGCGGTATTTCCAGTGTGTTCGTCGTCGATCAGGATCGTAAACTGCAGGGGATTGTCACGATTGATGATGCCATCCGGGCCCGGCAGGAAAACCGGACACTCCGGGATATTCTGCGAAAGGACTTTGAAACCACTGATCCGGAAACTTATCTGAATGATTTGATCCCGAAAGCAACCGAATCCACATTTCCCATTGCCGTCGTCAACGAAAACAACAAACTGATCGGCATTGTCAAACGGGTTTCCGTCTTATCCGGACTTTTTTAAAAGACGACAATCACATTCATTTATGAAAAAAAGAGCTGTTCCCGATATGGACGATCATGTCCTTCTGAGGGAACAGCTCTTCGCTTTGATACGGAAATTATTCTTTTTCAGGCAAATCCAGTGTCGGCGTACGGTCAAAGAAATTCCACGGTTTCAACATCGCGTGGGCCCATTCAGTCGGCATTATCGGCCATTCTTCTGCTCGCGGGATATGGGTCGTCCCTGTTGTGATCCAGACGACAAGATCCTCATTTTCAATGGAACTGTTGTCCATGGTGTACTGCTCGAGACCTGTATCGGTCTGGCTCCGGTTCGGATATTTCCCTTCCGGATATCTTTCATCCGGGTTATAGGTGGTGACCCAGATCTGTTTATCCATGAAGTTGGCCCGTTTAAAGAACCAGTCATCTTCGGAAATCAGGGCCCCTTTTGCAATGGGATGTGTACCGCCGGCAAAGGGAATAACCTGATAGGAAACGGGATTGCCTACTTTATTCTCTTTGTTCGGATTACTGATTAACCTGACGGTGGAGGGATCAAATTTTTGAATCGCTTCCTGCTCGGTGGCGACGGTTTTTTCTTCGGTGATCATGACACTCTTGCGGGGACCACCCTCTTCATTAGGTGCCACCTTCGGGTTGATTTCCGTAAACGAGTTGTTTTCCCCGTCGACATCCATATCCAGCCTGAAGTTGTAGATATGCTGATGGGTGGTTCCCACAATATTGTGGTCAATCAGCGTTCCGTAACGGGTATCTTCTTCGGCAGTTTCATCGTGCATAGTCTCCGTGACTACCCCTTTTACCGCTTCAATACCGGTCGCACCAACGCTGATCTTGATATTGCCATTCTGCATGAACACCCAATCAAAGATATAATCATAGTTACCGATGGTCGAGATAAAACGGACGACCAGCTCCCGACGTTCACGGCTGACGTTGCCTTCTTTAAAAGTGACCAGATCATTATGTTTATACTCCGGCCCGGCATACCGTTCAAAAATCCCGATGGCGTTGGGGATGGTATAGGGATTTCCTGAATTGTCGGCAATGGTCGCATCCAGCAGGATCGCATTTTCCGGGACATCGGTTCCCCTCTCAAGAGATGACGTCAGGGCACCCAGTCCATATACACCGGCGTCCATATAAGATTTAAAGTACCAGCCGACATCCGGATCACCATAGGGGACAATCATGCCTCCCAGGGACCCTTCGTACATAATCTTGCGCTTTTCTCCTCCATCTTCAAAGGTCACCGTGGACAACACCGGACCGACCCGCGTATCCAGACGAAGGTGAAAATCCCAGTTCTGCCAGCTGACCTGATTACCGGCCAATTGATAGTTTTTCCCTTCCGGTTCCGTGATGTCAAGCGGCTTAACCTCCGCTTTATCCGGTTCGTCCCTGCCGTCATAGGGATTGATTTGCATCGGAACCGGAACGACCCCTTCATCTTCAATTTTGATCACTTTTTTCTGTTCCAGATCAACGACGGCGACCAGGTTTTCAATTGGATGCGCCCAGAAATTTCCGTCCCCCGTGTCCAGATAGGAGACAACCTTGAGCAGACGTTTGTCATGTTCCAGCCCATCCTCGCCTCCGAAATAGCCAACGGACAATGGGGTGGCCACCACTTTGCTCACATCATCAATCCCACGCTTCTTCAACGCTTCGGCGTACTCCGGACTGGCTTCAATCGCCTGCTGGGCGGTGATAAAATCATCCATGATAAACATGCCGTGGACACCCTGTTTATCATCCCAGGTGACCAGGCGCCGGGACGCCAAATCCACTTCCCCTTCAATCACCTGTTTACCGTCCAGGGCAATGAACACAGCTTGTCTCGGAAAAGCCTGATCGCTACCCCGATTAAACACCCAGTTCCAGACTCGTTCTTTCGCCGGAAGCTTCAGTGAAATTTCGGTAAATCTCAGCTCCGGCTTATATTTTCCTTCTTCCTTGAGAATGTCGATGACGGCCTTAATTTCGTCCGGCGTAAGCGGATCCAGCGGATGGTAGGCATCCTCAACTTTTACCGTCTGATTGAGACTGGATTGAAAGACATCATTGATAAAATGGTGCGTGATATAAGAGCGGTTGTTCTGAATGATGACCGGCGCTTCCAGCATCACCTTCTCCCCGTTCACCAGGGCCTCGCTGGATCCCGGCTTCACTTTGACGGTGACATCATCTTTATGGATGATGATGGTTCGGGTTGCATGATCCCACTCTACCGTGGCCCCGAATTGCTCCATCGTTTTTCGCAACTCGACATATTCCGGTTGTTCTCCATGGGCGGACACGACATTGTGATTCAACGTGGCGAATAAAGGCGTTAACACGAACAATAAGGCAACACTTACAATCAAAGCATTTTTAAGAAAATAACGACTCACGGCTGTTCCTCCTTTCCAATTTTAAAATCTTGACTGACGGAAAGATCTGACCGAGGGAACATCACCTCCCCTATTGCCGGGTTATATCCTTAGCCTTCGTTCTGATTACTGTCGAATCCTTTGGCGAAACGGTTCTATTTTTGTAATATTATTAATATTTAAAAAATAACACGCGGAAGTTTAAATAAAAAAAGCCATTTTCATGGCTGACGGGGTAGGGTGTGACCTGAATGATGTTTGAGGCAGAAGAAGAATAGCGGTAATCTTTTCCGCTATCCTTCCGTTTCGCCTGTTTTGAAAAAAATAACGGAAATAGTTTCCGCTAATCAGGCCATTTCCTATTATGCGAAGTATTCAACCGGTAGTAACGGAAAACTTTTCCCCTATTTTTATAGACCACCCCGTTATCATAAAATAGCGGAAAAGATTTCATCTATTTTCCCCGGTCCCTAATATTATGCGAAGTATTTAAAATAAATAATCAATCATCCTTTGTCGGTAGTCTTTTTTACTCGTTTCTCTTCCAGAAAAAGTTTCAGTCGACGGCGGGGCCAGATGAAGTTCCATACATGAGGACCTGCTTATTCTTTTATCGACTGTACGGACCACTTCTCCCTACCCATGAGGGAATGTGAAAACCGTATATCGGTGTCCAACATCCAGTATCCGTTCCCGCTACTTATCCGCCTTTTCATCCTCTATATTTCTTTCCACATCCATGACAAAAACGGCTCTTACAAGTAAAGTATATATACACCGGCTCCGGGTCACACCCTCACACCCCAGACATTGATATTTCGCATACCCTAAATCTCTGGTACCACAACATATGGCCTTTACACCGTTTCCTCAATGGCTGTTTGGAATTTTTTCGGAAACCATTTTTTTGGAAAACAAGTCTGCATACAACTCCCAATATCCATGAAAGTGATCTTTAAGGATTTGTTTGACGACCCCTTTATTTATAAGATTTTGTCATTGTTTTTCCACAGGTAACTCAAACAATAGTTTCCTAAACCATAAAAAAAGGGCCTCCCGGAAGAGTATATATGACTCTTTCCGGGATAGCCCTTTTTTGTCAAGAGGCGGAGGGAGTGTGCCTTACATCATGCCCATTCCGTCCATGCCGCCCATGCCTGCAGCTGCTCCGTTATCCTTTTCTTCTTCAGGCTTGTCGGCCACAACGGCTTCTGTAGTCAGGAACATTGCGGCTACGGAAGCGGCATTCTGCAGAGCGGAACGGGTTACTTTCGCCGGGTCTACGATTCCGGACTCGATCATGTTCACCCATTCGCCGGTAGCAGCATTGAAACCGAATCCGACGTCTTCTTTCTTCAGGCGCTCCACAATAATGGAACCTTCCAGACCAGCATTGTTTGCAATCTGACGTACCGGTTCTTCCAGAGCACGACGTACGATGCTGACACCGGTCGCTTCATCGCCGTCTGCTTCAACAGCTTCGACAGCTTTAATAACATTAACGAGTGCCGTACCACCACCGGATACGATACCTTCTTCAACAGCTGCACGGGTGGAGTTCAAGGCGTCCTCAATGCGCAGTTTCTTCTCTTTCATTTCGGTTTCAGTCGCAGCACCCACTTTGATGACAGCTACACCGCCAGCAAGTTTAGCCAGGCGCTCCTGAAGTTTTTCACGATCGAAATCAGAAGTGGTTTCTTCAATTTGTTGACGAATCTGGTTGACGCGAGCCTGAATCTTGTCAGCCTCACCCATACCTTCCACAATTGTGGTGTTTTCTTTGGTGACCACAACCTTGCTGGCACGACCCAGCTGATCAACCGTAGCGGATTTGAGATCCAATCCGAGATCTTCGGTGATTACCTGTCCGCCAGTCAGAATAGCGATATCTTCGAGCATCGCTTTGCGGCGATCTCCGAATCCGGGAGCTTTAACCGCTACAGCATTGAATGTACCGCGCAGTTTGTTTACAACCAGGGTAGCCAGCGCTTCGCCTTCAATGTCTTCAGCAATGATCAGAAGCGGTTTACCCTGCTGTACAACTTTCTCCAGAAGCGGCAGTACTTCCTGAATGTTGGAGATCTTCTTATCGGTAATCAGGATGTACGGATCTTCGAGAACCGCTTCCATCTTGTCAGAATCGGTCACCATGTAAGGAGATACATATCCGCGGTCAAACTGCATTCCTTCTACAACTTCCAGTTCGGTAGAGAATCCTTTGGATTCTTCTACAGTAATAACACCGTCGTTTCCAACCTTTTCCATCGCTTCGGCAATCAGGTTACCCACTTCTTCATCAGCTGCAGAAATGGCAGCAACCTGTGCAATGGAAGATTTTCCTTCGATCGGCTTGGAGATGTTTTTCAGTTCCTCAATCGCTGCATTAACCGCTTTTTCAATACCGCGGCGAATCACCATCGGGTTCGCACCGGATGTAACGTTCTTCAATCCTTCGCGGATCATGGCCTGAGCCAGAACAGTAGCGGTGGTCGTACCGTCACCGGCTACATCATTGGTCTTGGTCGCAACTTCTTTAACAAGTTGTGCACCCATATTTTCAAACGGATCTTCCAGTTCGATCTCCTTGGCAATGGTCACACCGTCATTGGTGATCAACGGAGATCCGAATTTCTTTTCCAGTACCACGTTACGTCCTTTCGGACCGAGGGTTACTTTCACAGCATTCGCCAGCGCGTCAACACCGCGAAGCATCGCACGGCGTCCGTCTTCAGAAAACTTAATATCCTTCGCCATTTTGTCAATCGCCCTCCCTTAATATGTAGTTTATTTACTCAACGATGGCAAGAATGTCGCTTTCACGCATGATCAGCATTTCTTTGTCTCCAACTTTAACTTCCGTACCGGCGTATTTGGAGAAAATCACTTTGTCGCCCTCTTTGACTTCCAGGGCAATGCGATCTCCATTTTCAACACGCCCGCTTCCTACGGCTACAACTTTACCTTCCTGAGGCTTTTCTTTTGCAGTGTCAGGAAGTACGATTCCACTTGCAGTGGTTTCTTCTTGATCGATCGGTTCAACAACAACACGATCTCCTAGAGGCTTTAACACGACCAACACCCTCCTTAACCATCTGAAATTGTAATCTCATGTGTTGTTAGCACTCGATGATGAGGAGTGCTAACAATTTATATAATAGTCATTTTCAATTTTAAATGCAACCCCAATTCACACATTTTTTAACGCTTTTTTTCGTCAAATTTTTGCGTTTTACACCCATGCCCATTGTATCCTTATCCGTGAAAAAATATTCCATTCTATTTAAAAAAGGTCGTCGGCTTTCGGAAATACATCAAGAGGTGTTCCGAAAGCCGTTATGATCTCCGTCGTGACCATAGATTTTAGTCTCCAAAGGGAACCAGCATGGTGTGCTGGCAGGCGGTGTGCAGATCCCGGTACGTCCGATTCACCGGATGTTCCTCCATGATTACCTGAATCCCCAGATAGGGAAAAACAGACTGTGCTGCATTCAAGGAAACCCGGGACAACTGCTTGCATCTTCTGGTGATCTGCTGCTGTTCCTCCCCGGTCAGCTTACCGGTTTGCATGAAATTTTCCCAGGAACGGTCTACCATCTGATAGAACGCTTCTACCTCCTGAGAAAACCTGGCTTCCGCCTCATTAATTCTCTCATTGACACATTCATACCGGTTTAAGATGGAGGCCTCCCAATCTTTTTGATTCCGGTCCGCCCAGGTGCGGGATTCTTCAATAAAATGGCGGGTCAGCCCGATACAGACAGCAGCAAAAGAGGTTTCGGCGAATTGTTGAAAGGGGAATTGATAGATGACCTGTTCATGAAAATGGATCCGGGGTCCCATCAGATCAAAGGTTCTTTCCTCCGGAACATAAACATCCTCCACTTTGATAGAATGGCTTTCCGTGGCTTTCAACCCGAAAGCGGTCCAGTCTTCGATGATGCGGACCTGTTCCGGTCGAAACATAAAGGAACGAATCTTCGGTTCGCCGGAGGAACCTTCATTTTCAATCAAGCAATTGGCTGTAAATGTGGTGGCATAGGAAGATCCGCTGCAAAACTTCCACTGTCCACTCACCCGGTAGCCTCCCGGTTCTCTTCTGGCAACCCCGGACGGGTAACCGCTCCCGGCAATCACCGCCTTTTTGTTTGTGTAAGTGCCCCGGGACACATCTTCATTCATAAAAGCGGCAAAGTAGCCGCCACCTGAACCGATGGTGACGGCCCAGCCGAAATTCCCGTCAATCCGCGACACTTCTTCAAAGATGCGCAGTGCTTGCGGCAGAGCGGTCATGTTGCCGCCCAGTTCATCGGGGACAAACAGTTTAAACAGCTTCTTTTCATAGATGAAATCGAGAACATCGTCAGACAGTCTACCTGATTGTTCGATTTGCGCGGATTGATTCCGGATCTTTTCAATGATTTTTTCATCAAATATCATGATCGTTCACCTTCAATATATTTATGGATATAACCAGTACCAGTATAACAGTTAAAGATATCATGACTCCATGCTTTTATTGACCGATTGATCTGGATTGACAATGTTTCCTTCCTGTGATAGATATTGTTATTAAATCTATCATCTTGTTAAGGAGGGTTATCATGAACTGTTCTGTACGTGACGCGACTTATGATGACATTCCGGAGATTCAAAAGATAGCAGAAGTGTCCTGGCACGATACCTATCAGGCACTGATCCCTGAGGAGATTCAGAACAAGTTTCTTGAACAGGCCTATGCCCAATCATCTTTAACAAAACGGATTGATCAAACGATCTTTAAAGTGGCTGAAGTCGACGGCAGGATGGCCGGATTTATTAATGTTATCCATGGCCATGACCATGCTGAGCTGAGCGCGTTTTACATGCACCCCGATTTTCAGAGACAGAGAATCGGCTCCCGGCTTTTGGAGGAAGTCCTGCAGGAAGTGGAAGGGATATCTGAAATCTATGTCGAGGTTGAAAAAGGGAATAAGTCCGGTGAAACGTTTTATCAGTCCAGGGGCTTCCAGGTGGTCGAGGAATATGAGGAAGATTTCATGGGACATCCGTTAAATACCCTCAGGATGGTACTTAAAATCCGGCGGAGATGACCCCTGTGTGACCCCTCACCTCTGTTTCGTGCGTAACCTTCTGCTCACCCTTTTCCGCACCACATCATACAGAAAAAATCCGATGAGCGCACCGACTGTATTTAAAATAACATCATCGATATCAAAACTGCCCACTCTTAACCCCATTTGCCTTTGCGGATGCCCTGGATCTGACTTTAACCCTGTCCATTCAGTAGCTCTTTCAACCGGTCCAGATCCTGAAAGATCTCTTGCTCCAGCGAATTGTTATAAAGGACGGCAGCCGGATGATACATCGGAAAAACACGATATACCCGTTCTGTCGGAACGTACCGGGCATCCGGCTGAAACGAATTCGCCAGCCGCAAAATCGGCCTTTCAAACAACCGGCCATGCACCTGTGTGATGGTCTCCCTGATACCCAGCACCCGACGCAGAGCAATATTCCCCAGCGTGACAATGATTTCCGGCTGAATATGCTCAATCTGAAAATCCAGTAAAGGGGCATGGGCCAGAACTTCCTTCTGCGTGGGCGTCCGATTGCTTTTGGATACCACTTTTTTTCCCGATTTGTAGACTCTCACTTTCTCTTTGTACGGCCGACTGCGCACGGCACTGGTGATGAACACGTCCTCTTTTTTATAACCCAGATATTCAATAAAACGGTTCAGATGCTCCCCCGCCTGTCCGACAAACGGTTCCCCCTGCTCCACTTCTTTCGCTCCGGGTGCTTCCCCGACAAACATCAACCGGGCGTTCGCCGGCCCACTCCCCAGCACAAACCCTTCACACTGGAAAGGGCGAATTTGAGCCATACATTTTTCAACCAGCCAATCCGGCAGCAATGCCAGCACCTCCATCCCATACAGAAAAACCACGGCAGCACCGGGCCGTGGTCATTCTCTTATTCCACTTTCTTTTTTTCTTCCGATTCTTCAGTGTTCTCTTCTTCATCTGCCTGTATTTTTCCGAATTCCGCTTCCCACTCGGCATCTTCCCTGAGCTGTTTCCGATAAACCACCCGTGAGATCAGAATACTGAATTCATATAACAGCAAAAGCGGAATGGCCACCAGAATCTCACTGATCAATTCCGGAGGCGTAATCGTGGTTGCAATAATCACCAGGATCAAATACGCATACCGGCGAAACTTGTTGAGCCGCATCGGATTGATCAGTCGCAGCCGGGTCAGAAACATCACAATCACCGGCATCTCAAACAGAAGGCCGATCGGCAATACCATGTTAAACATAAATCTGAAATATTGAGCCAGACCATATGCTTCCTGAGCACCGAGGGAATCCGCCAGATTGGACATAAAACCGACAATTAGCGGAAACAACACCAGATAGCCGAAGGAAATACCGAATAAAAACAAGACAACGGCCGATGGAATAAACCACAGGGCCGCTTTTCGTTCATGTTCCCGAAGACCCGGAGAGACAAATTTCCACATCTGATAAAGGGCGAATGGAATCGTGATGATCAGTCCGATCACAAACGCAAACTGCATATAAACCCGGAGTGCATCAGGCAGGGCAAACACAAACCACGGGATATTTTCAGCCGCCGGGTCATTTTTCATCCACTCGATCACCGGTTTTGCCAGAAAAAAACCGATGACCATCGAGACGACAAAAACGAGAATGGTCCAGATCAGGCGCATCCGTAATTCCGTCAAATGCCCGACGACGCCCATTTTCCGTTCATTGTCTGTCATAGGCCATATTCCCTTCCCTTAAGTTGCAAGATACAAGAATTACGTATTTTTCTTCTCTTTCTTCTTGTGATCGTCGTCATCATCCAGGTCCGGGGTTAAATCCCGGGTGGCATCTTTAAACTCTTTCAATGTTTTTCCCATAGCTCGTCCCAGTTCGGGCAGCTTCTTCGGCCCAAACATCACCAGGGCGATAATTAAAATCAGAATCAAACCGGGAATACCGATCGTACTCATGATCGACACCTCTTTACTTTAATGAAATAGACCTGTCTGTATTATACACTAACGCGCCCGGAATCCTCCATATCCAAGCCGTGTTATTTCTTCCCTTTTTATTTTTTCACCCGCCAGAATACGGGGCAAAAGGATGTCAAAGGCGGTGTAAGGGTCATGGATCGCGCCACCGGGGAGCCCTACGATCGGGATGTCCTGGTGATAAGCTACCATCAGCATCGATCCGGGGAGGACCGGCGTGCCGTATTTGACCACATCTGTGGCGATCCGTTGAATCGCTCCGGGCGTCCGGTCATCCGGATCAACGGACATGCCGCCTGTAACCAGCACCAGATCGGCCCCTTTCTCGATCATCTGTTTGATTTTTTCCCCAATCATGTTCATATCATCATCAGCGAAAACCTGCTCAAGCAGGGTAGAGCCGTATTTTTCTATCTTTTCTTTCAGAACCGGGCCGAACCTATCCTTGATTCTTCCTTTGAAAACTTCACTTCCCGTGGTGACAATCCCCACGTGATGAGAGATAAAAGGTTTCACCGAAATGACAGGACGCGCCTCGTCGGCAAACTGTTCCAGTGCCTGAATCGTCTTTTCCTCAATAATCAACGGAATCGGTCGGACCCCGGCAATGGTTTGGTCCTGCTCCACCGGCTCATCTGAATAGATCGTGGAGACGGCGATCCCCTCCAGATCATTCATCCGATTTACCGTTTCTGGATCAATTTTGACCAGACCGGGGTGTGCCGCTTTCAGGACAATTTTCCCTTCTTTCGGCTTCGATTTCATAATACCGTTACCCGCTATGGCATCTGCCATGCGCCGAGCGGCCTCTTCTTCATGAAGATACCCCTCGGGAAGATCGAGCACATAGATGTGTTCCTTTCCGATCTTTAACAACTCCGGAATATCTTCTTCCCGGATTACATGTCCGCGGGTAAAGGCGCGCCCTTTGAATTTTCCGGGCACGATTTTCGTCAAATCATGGGCCAGGGGCATCCCCACTGCATCCTCCACCCGGATTTCTTTCAGTTGCGGATGCTTCACTTCTGCCCCTCCCTGATTGAACTGCTGCGTCCCTGAAGAATCTCAATCGCATCCGGAATCTGATCCGCAATCGCTCTGAAACAAAGTTCCATATCCTCCGTATTGCCGGGCAGGTTAATCACAAGCGTATTCCCTCTCGTTCCCACTTTGGCACGGGTCAGCATCGCTCTTCTGGATTGCTTGAGCGCGACCCGCCTCATTTCTTCCGCCATTCCCGGCACATAACGATCAATCACATGTTCCGTCGCTTCAGGTGTGATATCTTCCGGACTGAGACTGGTACCGCCGGTGGTAAACAGCAAATCCGAACGATCCCGGTCAATCATTTCGATCATGTATTCAATGACAGTTTCCATATTATCCGGTGCAACTCTCGAAATCGCCACTTTGCTGTCCAGATTTTTTTCAATCAGTTCTGTCAGTACTCTGGCACTGTTGTTCTCCTTTTCTTTGTAGAAAACGGCATTACTGACTGACAATATTGAAATTTTTAGCATGCAACTGTCCCCCTGAAAAAAATAAAATCATTCTTTTCTCAATTTTAACCCATGTTTATGTAAAAACAAAACCCTAAAGCGATAATCCTATTAATTTAAGAAAATTGATAAATTTCTTTCTCCGTCACTAGATGGGTCAGACGTACATCAAAGGATTCCACCGGAATCTGATCGACGATCTGCAGTTCAAAGCCTACACCTGCCCGGGGAGGCATTTCCCGGCATTCACGGGAAAGGGATGCAAAAAAACGGTCATAATAACCCCCGCCGTAACCAAGCCGGCTGCCTGTCCGATCAAAGGCAACTCCCGGTGTGATGATCAGATCCAGTTCTTCGATCCGGCCTGCTTCGGCCTGCTTCGGATCGGGTTCCCGAATGCCGTAAGCGCCGGTTTCCAGCTGATCCCATCCCGTAAACCGGTAAAAACGAAGTTGCCCATTTTTTCGATCTACCACCCGGGGAATCAGGACTTCTTTTTCATTTTCTACGGCATGATCGATCAAAGCGGACAAATCCGCTTCATCCCCGAAGGATATAAACACAGCAAGCGTCTTAGCCTGTTGGTATAATTCCCAGCCTATCAATCGTTGAACAATACAATCAGACTTTTGATTTCGCTCATCTTCTGTCAAATTCCCCCGGAGTGCCAGTATTTTTCTCCTTATTTCACGTTTATCCGCCAGCATATACGTTGTCCCCTTTCACATACTGGGTTACACTGATAAAGGAATCAGATCGAGGTGACTGACATGATTTTATTACAAGCCGTTAATATTTCCAAATCCTTTCAGGGAGAACCCATTCTAGACCGGGTTTCCCTTCAGGTCCGAAAAGGGGAAAGAGTCGGCCTGGTCGGCGTAAACGGCGCCGGTAAATCGACTTTGCTTAAAATTATAACCGGGATGATGTCGGCCGATTCCGGTGAAATCATAAAACAGAAAGAGACAACCGTTGGCTATCTCGCCCAGAACACAGGCCTCAATTCTCGTACAACCATCTGGGAAGAAATGATGCAAGTTTTTGCCCCGCTGAAAAAAATGGAACATCAACTGCGGGAACTAGAGGCAAAAATGGGAGATCCCGAAATTATCGGGAATGAATCGGCCTACCAGCAACTGCTGGACGAATACAGCCGCTTGAGTGAGTCTTTTAAAGAACAGGGAGGCTACCGCTATGAGGCCGATACCCGGAACATTCTGCACGGGCTCCGTTTTTATGAAGCTGACTATGATCGACAGATCGAGACATTGAGCGGCGGGCAAAAAACACGCCTGGCCCTGGCACGCCTGTTGCTGCAAAAACCGGATGTACTGGTGCTGGACGAGCCGACCAACCACCTGGATATGGATACGCTTAACTGGCTGGAACAATACCTGCAAAATTATGAAGGCGGGATTCTGGTGGTCTCACACGATCGCTATTTCCTGGACCAGCTGGTGAATGTAGTCTATGAAATTGAACGGACAAAAGCCGTCCGCTACACCGGCAACTACAGCCGTTTTTTACAGGAGAAAGCGCAACGGCTGGATCAGCAAGTCCGGGAATATGAAAAGCAGCAGGAAGAAATCAAACGCATGGAAGACTTCATTCAGAAAAATATCGCCCGGGCCTCCACCACGAAAAGAGCCCAGAGCCGAAGAAAGGCCCTTGAGAAAATGGACCGGATCGACAAACCGGTTGTATACAATAAAAAAGCGTCCTTCTCTTTTGAGATTGAAAAGAAATCAGGCCATGACGTTCTGGTGGTGAGTGACCTGTCAGTCGGTTATCCTGAGCACCCACTGCTGAATCACATCGATTTTAAAGTGACCCGGGAAGACCGAGTGGCCCTGATCGGCCCCAATGGTTCCGGAAAATCCACCCTGCTGAAAACACTGGTCGGCCAGATCCGTCCTCTAGACGGAAACATCCAGTGGGGAAGCAGTGTATCTGTTGGCTATTATGATCAGGAACAGCGAAATCTCCATCCTGAAAAAACCGTGCTTCAGGAGTTGTGGGATGATTATCCCGATATGCTGGAGCGGGATGTCCGTACCGTACTGGGAAATTTCCTGTTCAGCGGCGATGATGTGAAGAAGAAGGTCTCCCATCTGAGTGGCGGCGAGAAAGCGCGCCTGTCCCTGGCCAAATTGATGCTGCAAAAAGCCAATGTGTTAATCCTGGACGAGCCGACCAACCATCTGGATGTCTACAGCCGGGAAGTCCTGGAAAACGCCCTGGAACACTATCCCGGTACTCTGATCTTTGTGTCCCACGATCGTTATTTTCTGAATAAAATGGCGACGCATGTGATGGAACTGACGGGTCACAAAATCGAGTGGTATCTGGGAAATTACGATGACTACAAAAACAAGAAAGAAGATTTAAAAGCGTTACATGAGGCGGCCAAAACAGCCACTCAATCGGATCCCCTTCCTTCTGAACCGGATACCAGACTGGAATCAGAGGCACAGGAAAGCGGATCGGACCGGGAATTTTATCTGAGAGAGAAAGAAGCCCGAAAAAAAGAGCGCAAGCGATTGCGCAGGCTGGAAGAACTGGAGAAACAAATGGCCGAACTGGAAGCCGCCATCACCCAGAAAGAAGAAGCTTTGTGTGATCCTGAGATTTACCAGGACCATGAGAAAGCATGGGAGATTCAAACGGAACTGGACCGGATCCGGGAAACCTGGGAGAGTTGTTTTCACGAGTGGGAACAACTTCAGGAGGAAGCCTGATCCCCGCTATTTTTCGGCAGAAGGAACATCCTCCTGAAAATCGCTCCGGGTGCCATAAGAGTCACTGGCGGACGCTTCTTTATGTTTGAGCGCCATAAACAACAGGGGGACCACCGCATAAATGATCGTTGTAGCAGCAGCCACAATCCCGGAATCATTGATCAGAAGGGTGACCAGGGCTGCCGCCACAATCCCGGTCATGCCACGCATCATGTACGGATAGCTGCGGTTGAATGTTTGCAGGGTTCCCCGCGGTTTCATTAAAAACAGGGCCAGTACAAAAATGGATGTGACAAAGACTTTGCTCCAGGAGGACACCTGCACCAGCCGCCAGTTCATGTCCAGTTTCCGCTCCACGATATGGAGGATTTTATCCAGATCCCCGGCTAACGCCCATTCTACCGCTCGCCCGATGTGGGTCTTTCCTGCCTCACCCTGAATGAGATTGATACTGATCAACAGTAAGAATCCGGCTATAAAAACCAGCAAAAAGGTCATCCACCAGGACCGGTTCAATGAGATATCAAACAGTTTGATATAGGTAACGGAGAATGCCACGATTGCCGTTAGTGCACCACCCGCATTGGTTCCCCAGAACGGAGCGGCAAACACAATCAGCAGAAATACAAAGAACAGGCTGCTGGTGATTTTCATGCCTTTTTCCCCCTTACGTTCCAACCAGGAGGACAGAAACAGGATGGAACTTCCGATCACCACGCCCATATATTCATTTCCGATCCCGTAAAATCTCGCTCCGATGAGCGGGTCATAACCCAGGTAAGATTGCTTCATCAAAGGGGCACCGGCCATGACATCCAGAACCACCGGCATCCAGCCGAGCAGGGCAACGGCCAGAAATAACACCGGATTGGCCAGCTTTTCCAGTAAAAAGGAAACAAACAGGGCCGCCCCCACAAGGACAATCAGCGTCATATCACGTGACATGATAAATGGAATAAGTGGTTCCAGTAAAAACAACACGGGTGAAACCAGCAGGGACAGAAGAGCGATTCGCACCCAGGTATAGGCGCCCCGCCATTTCACCTTCAACCAGGTAAAAGCGGCGATCAGAAGCAATATCACCTGAAACGTAATGTAATAAAAAAGGATGTCAGGTCGCGTCCGGTACACATGATGAATGTTCTCCCATTCCCCCCAGAACCGGGACTGCAGGGTCAAAATTCCGTTTTCAGTTGCAAAAACCCGGGCACTATGGCGTTGTAGAGGTTGTATCACCTGCCCCACCATCTGATCGGGGACGGGAATTTGCAGCCAATTCAGTATCGTTGGCGCTACGTCCAGGTTCGCAATGATTCCATCCCGTTTTGTTGTGGCGGAGGTTAATAATCCGCCCTGTTTTCCTTCTGATGGTGGATGTAACATGACGACCGGAGCCAGTAACGCCTTTTCTTCAACTGCTCGTGCATTCACCATCGGCGAAATCACAAGCAATCGATCCTGACCGGATTGGGCTTGTTGCAGTTGAAGGATAAACGAGCTGATTTCTTCGAGGACTGCGCGGCGCTGGGCTTGAAAATATTCCGGATCCATCGCATCCATACGGGTATCCAGGCGATACAGATCTCCCGCTTCCAGCACGGTTAAATCAGTCGTCTGTTTTAATTGAAGCCATTTTTGCATGAGTTTGTTATAGTCCGTTTTGACTCCGTATGGCCGGCTTAAATCGCTGGTTAACGTATCCCGGCTCACATCTCCCTTCGCTGTAATCCCGTTCTGATCCATGGTGATCAGAGAAGCCAGCCGAAAGGGATCCTGTCCCAGATCGCTGTTTCCCAGCACTGCGGATGATTTTCCATAATCTTTCAATGTCTGCCCCAAAAGCCCCGGAATAACATCATATGGTAGCACCTGATTGTTTTTATGAATATAAGCTATTCCGGGAACCATGATTTCTCCCGGTTTAAGCCGGTTTCCCGTCAATTGATAATAGTAATCTGCCGCGGTTATCTTTTCATCGGGGATCGTTTCCCAGGCATGATAGGCAGCTGTTACCCGTGTTGAACCGACGGCCCGGTTTCCGGCACCCAGTGTGACATAATTGTTCACATCATTGGTGTTTCCCGCAGTGCGCAGATTCATTCCGCCGAGATAACCCTGATGGATCCAGTCCGATGTCGGAAAGGTGGCCATCTGTTTCAGGTCCTGAAAAGATAATCCATTGACGACGACGAGGGTCACGTGACGGGATTGAGCATTATCGCCATAAACAGGGGATACCGAAGACAGGGCGATCACGATCACAGCCATGAACGTGGTGACTATGTGTTGATATAGATGTCTTTCTCTCGCTTGATTGGGCTGGTGCATGGATGCAACAACCTCCCACTGCTTCGATCTTTATGGAGAACATGCATTCCTATCCACAATATCCACAAAGTTATTCACAATTTTTGAGGCATAACAACGGGAATCTATATGAATTTTCCACATCGTCCACATAAATTCCCAATTAAGTTGTTCAGTTGTCCACATTTTATCCGTGATTGAAGTGGCGCTTTCTCCACCGTTCATCCACATTATTAACAGGGTTGTGGATAACTTTTATCCACAATGCTTTCCTTTTTCCTGTCACCCGGTATAGCTGTCTATGTCTCACATGCCCGGTAGATTCGCGTACCACGTCTTGCTAACCGGAGGTCAGCGATCAGAACCCGGAGTTTTGAGATAGCTGTAATTAATCCGCAGGTATCTCAAACAACCGTTTCCCAACCCATAAAAAAAGCAACCCTTGTTAAAGGGTTGCCCATTTATACCAGAGATAAACCTGCAATGCCGTTCAAATCCATCCCGGCAAAATCACCTTTTTGATAGGAGATATAGCCGGCTGCCGCAATCATCGCAGCATTATCCGTACAGAGTGATAACGGCGGGATCACCAGCGGGAAACCTTCCGATTCTGTTCGCTGTTTGAGTGTTTCCCGTAAGCCCTGGTTCGCCGCCACGCCACCGGCGAGAAGAATCTGTTTCACCCCGTATTCCCGGGCGGCACGTATCGTTTTCTCCACCAGTACGTCAATCACGGAAGCCTGAAAACTGGCCGCCACGTCTTCTTTTCTTAATCTCTGCCCGCGTTGCCGGGCGTTGTGAAGGGTGTTGATCACAGCTGATTTCAGGCCGCTGAAGCTGAAATCATACGAGTCCGGTTCCAGCCAGGCCCTGGGAAATTCAATCTCTTCCCTGCCTTCCTGAGCCAGGCGGTCAATGTGGGGACCACCCGGATAAGGGAGATCAAGTGTCCGCGCCACTTTGTCATAGGCTTCCCCGACGGCATCATCCCGGGTTTGGCCCAGTACCTGATATTCGCCGTGATCTTTCATGAGGATCAGTTCAGTATGCCCCCCGGAAACCACAAGCGCCAGCAGAGGAAATTCCAGCTCCGTCATCAGCCGGTTGGCATAAATATGACCGGCAATATGATGAACACCGATCAGCGGGATGCCTCGTGCAAAACAAATCGCTTTCGCTGCTGCAACCCCGACCAGCAATGCCCCGACCAGTCCCGGACCATAGGTGACCGCCACCGCAGACAGATCGGAAAGTTTCAAATCGGCTTCCTCAAGAGCCTCTTCGATGATTAACGTAATATTTTCAACATGTCGACGGGAAGCCACTTCCGGCACAACGCCTCCGAAACGCTTGTGAATCTCAACCTGGGAAGAGATCACATTGGACAGGATCTCTGTGCCATCTTTGATGACGGCGGCAGACGTCTCGTCACAACTGGTTTCAATCCCCAGAATATGGACGGGCTTACCCGCTTCCCGATCGCCCCTGTATTTTTCTATCATTCGGCTACTCCAGTTCATGCTGATGTTTTTCATTCTTTTAATCCCACCCACATGATAATCGCGTCTTCTTTATTATCCGTATAATACTGCGGACGGATCCCGACCGCATAAAAACCCAGTTTTTTATAGAGATTCTGGGCGATCTGGTTGGACCGTCTCACTTCCAGGGTCACCCGGTTGGCCCCTTTTTGTTCGGCTACTTCGAGCAAGCGCCTGAGCAACTGCTCGCCGAATTTTCGCCCTCTGGCCTCGGGATGGATGGCAATATTGGTAATATGGGCCTCATCGATAATCAGCCACATCCCGCCATATCCGACGACTTTCCCTTCCCATTCCACCACAAGATAATGGGCGAACTGATTCCGGGTCAATTCATTATAAAAGGCATCTCTGGACCAGGGGACGGCAAATGACTTCTGTTCCACTTCAAAAATGGCGTCAATATCATCCAGCGTCATCGCACGAAATATCGGTTCTTTGCCCTGCTCCCCCGTATTTTTCGGCTTGTTTTCCTCTTCCATTCTTTTTCCCCTCTAGTTCTTCTGTTTTTCCAGCCATTTTGCTTCCGCTTCGGCAAGCTGGAGATAGGCCGGGGCAAAACGATGCAACGCTTCCGGATTCATCTGACTGATTTTTTTGAGGCCCTGCCGAGCAATATGGGAAGCACGCGGAATATGGTATTCAGGTGTTGTAAAATGTGCCAGTTCGCCCAACTGTGCTTCGATTTGTTCAAAGTGCAGGCGAACATCATCGCCGAGAAACAACACGGGTTCTCCACCGGCCTTCAGTTGATCCAGCCACTGGTTGAGCGGGATGATCCGATCCTCCTGCTCCACATGCAATTCACCGTCCCCGCTACGGTAGAGGCCGGTATAGACACGTCCCCGCCGCGCATCAAACAGCGGACTGATCATCCCCTGAAAAAAAGGGGTGTTCCAGGCAATCGCTTCAAGGCTTGAGACCCCGATCAGGGGAATGCCCAGCGCCCAGGCCATGGACTTGGCCGTTGCCACACCGATACGAACGCCAGTGTAAGAGCCGGGCCCCTCTGCAACGGCAATCCCGTCCAGTTCATCAGGCAGGATCGATAACGCATCCATTAAGTCATCAATGGCAGGCATCAACCGGACCGAATGATTTTTCTTTAAATTGGTGGTCATTTCTCCCAGCGTTTTTTCATCCTCAATCAGGGCTACACTTAAAACCAGGTTAGATGTATCAATCCCCAGTATCTTCATTGTTTTAACTCCTTACACAGTTTTTCAAAGCGAGTGCCGTACGGAATCATCCGGATAATCCGGCTGTTATCATCTGCTTTGACTATTTCAACCGCCAACCTTTCTTCGGGCAACAGATCCTCCACCATGCTGGCCCATTCCACCACGGTTACACCGTCACCTTCAAAATATTCTTCGTAACCGAGATCCTGCAGTTCTTCGCCGACACGGTAAACATCGATATGATACAGTGGTAAGCGCCCTTCATACTCTTTAATAATGGTAAACGTTGGACTGTTAACCGTATCGGAAATATCCAGCCCGCGGGCCAGTCCCTGAGTAAAGCTGGTCTTGCCGGCACCCAGGTCCCCTTCCAGAGTGATCAGATCACCGGGTTTGAGTATCTCCCCCAGGGATTCAGCCAGAATCTGCGTTTCTTCAACTGAATTTGTTTTCCACTCGTAGGATGTTTGAGTCATAGGTTTTCCTCCCGTATCAACCTCTGAAATGATTGTAACCTTTCCGGGGAAGCGGATGCTCATCCTTTCCGGTCCCGGCCAATACGACCGCAGTTTCTCCCGATTTCACCCGGCCGATAAAATATATTGGAAGCCCGTTTTGATCAAATAAAGATTTTAACTGCTTTTCCTGAGTGGCAGGTACTGTTCCGATCAGCTGAAATTCTTCCCCGCCGTACCAGATCCAGTCCATATAGTCCATGTTCTGCTCCCTGGCATAAGCCTCTACTCCGGGGAATACCGGGATGTTCCCGGGATCCAGCACAATCCGGACGTCGCTTGACTCTGCAATCTCCCAGGCTTCACTGGCCAGACCGTCGCTAATATCATTCAAAGCATGGACAAATCCGGCCTGATTCAGCAACCTGCCTGCCTTCACCTGCGGCACAGGCCGTTGATGGGCTTCTACCAGACGACTCATTTTTTGAACCACTTGATCTTTTCCGTTTTTCAGAAGAAAATCGAGACCGGCGGAGGCCCCACCCAGCGAGCCGGTCACAAACACCCGGTCCCCCGGTCTGGCATCGGATCGACGCAAGGCTTTCCCTTTTTCTACTTCTCCGAGGACCGTAATGGTCAGAACCAGCTGTCCGGCTGAAACCGTATCACCGCCGATCAGGGTCATCCTGTGAGAATCAGCCAGTTCATACATGCCGTTATAAATCGCTTTCAACTGGTCATCCGACCAGTCAGCGGACACGCCCAGCGACACCAGGAAAAAGCGGGGAATACCGCCCATGGCTGCAATATCGCTGATATTGGCGGCCAGCGCCTTAAACCCGATATCTTCGCAGGACAGGGTTTCTTTTTTAAAATGAACATGTTCTACCATCGTATCACAACTCACCACCAGTTCCATCCCATCCGTGACTTTGACAACAGCTGCATCGTCACCGGGTCCGATGGTGACGCCTGATGGCGAACGGTTGTCAGGCTGTCTTTCTGTCAGAAAACGGATTAAACCGAATTCATCCAGTCGCTCAGATCCGGATTTTCGTTTCATGAGTGGCTCTCCCGTTCTTGTGTCATCTCTGTAACCCTATTATATAGGTGCGGAAATGGGAACGCAAAAATACAAAATAAGCGGCCCCCTGGGGAGCCGCCATCCGCTTGTCATATCGGGACAAGCCGGTGCATAAAGATAAATTGTAATCCGGTTATTACTGGTTGTCTGCGGTCTGTGTTAACGAATTTGCCCCGGCACTCAGATCAAAGAAATAGTCACCGCTGTCACTGTAAGCATAAACTTCTAGCCTGTAGGTACCTGTTGTAGACGGATTGAAGGAAATCGTCTCCTGACGTTTGGTATCTTCAGACTGAGCGACCACGTTTCCGGCCGGATCATACAGATAGATGTCAAAATCGGGGCTGGTTGACCATCCGAACCAGCTCGAGGTCCAGTCCGGCATGATCAGGGTGACGGCAATGGGGTCGCTGCTGTCCGTCACTTCGATATCATACCAGTCGCTGTAGCCGGAACCGGGGAGTGAATCAGCCTCATAAAAATGATTGGGGAGCTCAATACCGGTTCCGGAAAATCCACCGGCACTTCGAATTGCTTCGTAACCATCCAGCATGCCATTACCATAGTCAATGTCTTTGCCTGCCGGCCCCCAGTCATGAGCCGTGCTGTAAAGGTGATTTTTAACCTGAGCAGGACTTAAAGACGGGTTCGCATCCAGAATCAGCGCAACCGTACCGGCCGTAAACGGTGTGGCCATACTGGTACCGCTGTAAGTGACGTAACTTGAGGTGGTCCCGGCCTGTGCGGCGGTAATATTGTAACCGGGTGCTACGATATCAGGCTTGATCCGATCATCAGCAGTCGGTCCGCGGCTGGAGAAGTAGGCCAGGAAAAATCCGTTTTCACCCGGATCGGCAGCCGCACCCACGGTCAGGGCCTTGTCAGCCGCTGCTGGCGATCCCACTGTGTAAGTGGCCGGTCCACTGTTCCCTGCAGCGACGGTAACCACCAGTCCGGCATCGACGGCATTGTTGACCGCCTGTGAGGTCGAGTCGGTTCCATCGGAACTCGAGCTTGTCCCAAGGCTGAGATTTAAGACTTCGATGCCATAAACGTCTTTATTTTGAACCGCCCAGTCAATCCCGGCGGTCACATCACTCATGGAGCCGCTTCCGTTCCCATCAAGCACTTTGACGCCGACCAGGGCCGCTGCCGGAGCTACGCCGTGATAATTACTGTTTCCTTCTCCTTCACCCGCGGCGATGCTTGCCACATGGGTACCATGACCCTGATCGTCATAAGGACTGGTGCGTCCATTGACGTAATCCTTCCATCCGATAATTTTTCCTTCATCCAGATCAACATGGTTGGGATCAATTCCCGTATCAATGACGGCAATGACCATATCATCTTTTGAGTAGGAGTTCGGATTCCCGTCTCCATCTCCGTCAACGGAAAAGTCGGTACGGGCTTTTTCAGTCCCGAACCAGTAATCAGCTGTTCCCATAAAGGCCTGCACTTGTTCATCATATTCCACCTGTTTGACAAAAGGGATCCGATCCAGTTTTTCAATTTGTTCCCTTGTCATGGTTGCGGCGATCCCATCAATAATGCTATATTTATATTTGGTTGAGAATTTTCCTACTTTTTCTTGTAATGCCAGTTCTGCGTTACCTTTTACCCTGCTGCCGTCAAACTGAATGATAACGGGAAGCTTGTCCTGTTTGCCGACTTCCTGGAGCTTCTTCTCCAGATTGTCAAAAAGCTTGTTTCCGTTTTCATTCACCATGGCAGCAGGTTTTTCTTGTTTGACCGGTTCGGGCTTGTCCGGCTGGTGTGCCGATTTCCCCTGTGCACTTCCATAAACCGGTGAGAGAATCAGCGCAGCAGACAGAATGGACAGTAACATTCTTTTCCCTTTTAACATGAACTTCCCCTCCCATAAAGTTTTTGAATATGCACCTGACTTTCCGATCTCCGTCTCACAACACATCACATCGTTGACACCCCCCTCGGCCCCGAAATTTGGTTCCCGTACGAGCGCACGGAAACGTTAAATAATATGAAGTTGTAATACGGGTTTTCGCCGAAAAAAGAGCCGAACCTGTCCTGTTTTTTTCGTGAAAAACGGTGGATAAAATTTTTACACACCGAGGTCAGGTAACAGCCGCCCTATTTGCGGCAGTTGGGACAACTCTTTTTTAATAGTTCAAGTCCAGGGAATCCTTCCATTTTCCTTATACACATCAAAACGTAAAAAAAAGGCCGAAAAATTTTCGGCCTTTCCTAAATCAACACCCGCATATTTTCTGTAAAATCTGAAAATTTTAAAGCTAAATAGATTTACTGCTGAGAAAAAGGACCTACCGGATCACCGGCCACATCCATAGACGGAGCGCCCATGCCGAGAGCCAGAGACAAAGCCAGTGCAACAGCCACAACGATCATTTTTTTCATGCCCGTTCCCTCCTTTCCGTTAGATTATGAAGGTGCTGATCATGAAATATTTAGTTGTACCCATTGATTTCTTTGTTTTACATTTTATCCCTATCTGTTCCTTTTTATAAAAATGTCGTCCTAAAATTTTACGATAAATAGCAAAAAACAGGGTTGATTCCGGTTTTTCGTATCGAATCAACCCTGTTTTCAAATTTTTTATAAAATCTTGCCATATAAAATTTTATTCCGGATCAATACTTGATTCATGTCGTTCCATTTCTTCGATTTTTAATTTGACGAGAAAAGCTTTGTGCAGCATATCCAGACAACGGTCATGATCGCCTTTTTTATAAAAATGTTTGGCCACATTTTCATAAAGTTCCATCTTTTTCATGTCCAGTTTGAGTTCGTCTGCCAGTGTGATCGCTTTAAATGTGACATCGAGGAATTGAGGTTCTTCGTCCAGTTCCAGATAGATTTTGCTCAAGGCTTTCAAGGATATGATTTCTTCTGACTTTGAATAAATGTTTCGAGCCATTCTCAACGAATCCCGGGCAATTTCCAGCGCTGTTTCCACTTGTCCCATTTTTAAATGCAATTCCGCCATGAAAGCTTTGGTTCTTATAATACCGACCTGATCTTCCAGTTGTTCCTTGACTTCGAGAGACAGGTTAAAATAATTCAGAGCGTTGTCAAAATGCTTGATTTCCATTTCAACTTCACCGAGATTGTGCCAGCATTTTGCCATAAAAACGGGTTTATTATGTTTGATGGAAAGGTCTTTGGCCTGTTCCAGTTTGCCTTTTGCCAGCAGGAACATTTTTGCTTCTTTCAACAAAATCGCCTGTAATATAAGGGTACTGATCAGATAATCCAGTTGTTGTTCGTTCAGGTGGCCCAGTGCTTTTTCACAGGCATAGTTGGCGGCATCCATATTGTTCAGAGTGTAATAAACCGATGCCATATTGTAATAGATTGGGCCGATCAGGTCCTGTTCATCCTTGATGTCATTGAGAATGTCCTGAAAACATGACAGGGATTTAACCAGTTTTTCCTGGCGGAAGTAAACAACACCGACTTTTGCCCGGCACTCCAGCGCATTTTTTTGGTCATGCAAATCTTCATAGTAGCGGATCGCCTTTTCCAAATAATTGAGCGCCTGTTTGTAATTTTTCTCTTCGATGGCAATGAAACCTAATTCTTTGTAGGCCTGGGCGGTTTCGTTGAAAAGCATGAACCTGGGAGCCAGTTCGATCGCCTCTTCATATTTTTCAATTGCTTTATCTACAATTCCCGATTTATAGTAGGTTTCTGCCTGTTCAAGCACGAATAAAATCTTGTCTATGGATTCTTTTTTATGGACTAATTCGTCACTTAATCCCAGCTTTTGCTTAAGATATTCCCATGTTTCAGGGTCAGGTTTTTTCTTGCCGTTTTCAATATTGCTGAGTTTGGCAATGGACATGAAATCTCCTACTACATCATGCTGAGTCAGCCCGAGTTCTTTTCTTTTGTTGCGGATTTCCCTTCCGATGTTGGTCATGGAGATCCATCCTTTACATGTGAATTAAATACCCCGTGATACTATTTTCCACAAATATACAGTTTTGTGCAAATGACAGTATTCTCTAAGAATGAACAAAAAGTCTGTGATAACTATAAAAAATTTCAATTTTTTGGATATTTGTAATTAATATATACACGAACATGTCTCATAAGTGGTGTGGCAATATGGAACATAAATAACAGAGTGCTGTTGAGACCGGGTAAAAACTGTTTTCTGTTGACGTGTTGTTGGCCTTATGTGATTTATAATAGGCTATTATATCATGTTCGAAGTGTAATGTATTTTTCTGGAAAACTTCAGGGCTTGTCTCAAGTTTAATACCTGCTCTTAAGTTTCTGTTGACGTTGGTCGCTATCTTGTTCGAAGTGACTGGCACCCTTATATTTGAGGAACAGATACAAAACCCCCTCAAACGTAGTTCGGGCAGTTATAAAAAAAGATAGCGGAAAGAATTTCCGCTATCATCCGGTTTTTGCTCGATTTTTCAAATATAAAAACACCTCTGCGAGGTGTCGTTTTCTACATTCCAAATATGGACTAACTTACGGGATTCACAGCTACTTCGCACCAGCACCCCGATGACACAGCTGCGCTGAAGCTTATTCGGCGTAGCCGCTGTGTCTAAGTTGCGAACTCCGCTGCGCGGGTTCTCATCCCGCGTAATTGACCTATTATGTATGATTTACTCCGGATCTTATGCTACACGTAGTAAATATAATAAATGGCGGAGAGAGCGGGATTCACTGCTGCTTCGCACCAGCACCCGGATGACACAGCTGCGCTGAAGCTTATTCGGCGTCGTCGCTGTGTCTAAGTTGCGAACTCCGCTGCGCGGGTTCTCATCCCGCGTAATTGACTTAATTATGTATGATTTATCTGGATCTTATGCTATACGTAGAAGGTATAATAAATGGCGGAGAGAGCGGGATTCACTGCTGCTTCGCACCAGCACCCTGATGACACAGCTGCGCTGAAGCTTATTCGGCGTAGCCGCTGTGTCTAAGTTGCGAACTCCGCTGCGCGGGTTCTCATCCCGCGTAATTGACTTAATTATGTATGATTTACCTGGGATCTTATGCTATACGTAGAAGGTATAATAAATGGCGGAGAGAGCGGGATTCGAACCCGCGCTGGGCTACAAAGCCCACTAACGGTTTAGCAAACCGTCCCCTTCGGCCTCTTGGGTATCTCTCCGCGCTTTTCTGGCGACGTTTGTTAGTTTACTACGTTTTTGGAGATTTTTCAACACCTTTTTTGCGGTAGTTTATGTTAACCGGCTTTGTTTCATGCCGGTTTTACTTCAATTCCTTCAACATCAGTTTTCCTCTGCACTTTCCGCAACGGTATCGCTTCGGATCCATTCTTTTTTTACGTTTATATGACATGCCGCATTCCGTACAGATCAGTTCATATTTGAACGCCCGAATTTTCGGCGGATTCACCTGTTTGCAATAACGTGTTCCACCCACCTGCTGTAGCAGTTCCTTGAAATCCCGGTCACGGTGACGATAGCCTTTTCCCTCCAGATGCAGGTGATAATGGCATAATTCATGTTTGATGATATTGATCAGTTCCTCTTCTCCATACACAGCATACTGTCCGGGGTTTATCTCGATATGATGGGTTGACAAAAGATATCTGCCTCCTGTGGTTCGGAGGCGCGGGTTGAAATAGGCCCGGTGCCTGAACGGTTTCCCGAATGATTCACGTGAAATACGTTCCACCAGACGCTGCAATTCCTGATCATTCATACTAAAAATCCCCCTGCAGCTAATCAGCCAATTGAAAAAGTTTTCTTCACGTTTTCTGTCCTTCCTTCATACCCATGTATTATCACCGTGTTGATTACAAGGAGGGAAAGTCTGCATGCCGTACTGGCTGCGAAAGCAACTGAGACGTGCTTTTATTGGAAAGGACAGCAGACAGATCCGCCTGTTGAATGATTGCTGGTTTCTATTCCAGGAAAGATATGAGCGCCGAAACTTTCAGTAATCCGGCGCCTTTATAAATCATGCCCCTTCTTCCGGTGCGATCATGGACAAACTGACTCTGCCCCTTTCCTGATCCACCCCAATCACCCATACATTGACGATATCCCCGACGGACACCACATCGAGCGGATGTTTGACAAACTTGCGGCTCATTCGGGAAATGTGAACCAGTCCGTCGTTTTTCAATCCAATATCAACAAAAACGCCGAAGTCGACAACGTTTCGTACCGTCCCCTGCAACTCCATCCCTTCTTTTAAGTCTTCCAGTGTCAATACGTCACTTTTCAAAAGGGGTCTCGGCAGCTCATCACGGGGGTCACGGCCCGGCCTCAGTAAACTGTCAACGATATCTTTCATCGTCGGGACACCAAGCCCGACCTGTTCCGCTACCTGTTTAATATCGAGTGCGCGTAATTTTTCTTTATTCTGTTCATCTGCCAACTGAGACGGATCAATGTCCAGCAAGGATAACAACTGATTCACCTGTTCATAGGATTCGGGATGGATCGGCGTATTGTCCAGCGGATTCTCTCCGTCCGGAATCCGTAAAAACCCGGCAGCCTGTTCAAAGGTTTTCGCACCCAGCCGGGGCACGTTTTTCAACTGTTCGCGAGAGCGGATTTTCCCGTTTTCCTCCTTGTACTTCACGATGTTACGCGCCACCGGTTTTGAGAGTCCTGCTACATACTGTAAAAGAGAAGATGAGGCCGTATTCACGTCGACACCGACATAGTTAACCGCGGATTCGACGACGTGATGAAGACTTTCTGACAGGCGGCTCTGGGTGACATCATGCTGGTACTGCCCCACTCCGATTGATTTGGGATCGATTTTCACCAGTTCTGCCAGCGGATCCTGCAAACGCCGTGCAATAGATATGGCGCTTCTTTCGGCCACATCTAGTTTCGGAAACTCCTCTTTGGCCAGGGGAGAAGCAGAATAGACACTGGCTCCCGCCTCATTGACGATCAGATAATAAATCTCCTGATTCATTTCCCGGATGGTATCGGCGATAAACTGTTCCGTCTCCCGGGATGCAGTACCGTTGCCGATGGCGATCAGATTAACCCCGTGTCGCTCTATAAGAGCTTTGACGATTTTTTTCGCTTCTTCTACCCTGTTTTCCGGTGGCGTGGGGTAAATAACCGATATATCCAGTAATTTTCCAGTCTCGTCGATCACCGCCAGCTTACATCCGGTGCGATAAGCCGGGTCGACGCCCATCACGATCTTACCGCGTACCGGTGGTTGTAACAGCAAATTGCGCAGATTTTCCGAAAAAATGTGAATCGCCTGTTCCTCCGCTTTTTCAGACAATTCATTCCGTACATCCCGTTCGATTGACGGGGCAATCAACCGTTTATACCCATCCTCCAGCGCCTCTTTCAGGTAGGAAGCCGCCTCCGATCCAGGACGGGTGATGTATTTTTTCTGCAAGTAACCCAGGATCTCATCTACTGGTGCCTCGATCTGCACCTTGAGAATGCCTTCCTTTTCTCCCCGATTGATTGCCAGCACACGATGGGGAACAACTTTATGTACGGGTTCCTGATAATCATAATACATCTCGTAAACTTTTCTGGGGTTGTCCTCTTCTTCCTTCTTCTCGACGGTGAGAACCCCTTTATCATAGGTCTGCCTGCGAACCCATTTACGTACATCCGCATCGTCGGAAACCATTTCAGCGATAAAATCCATTGCACCCTGAAGTGCTTCTTCGGCTGATCCCACTTCTTTATCAGTGTCTATAAACTCCCCGGCTTTAGAAAGCAGATCCGTTTCCTTCTGTTCCAGCAAAATATGTGCCAGGGGTTCCAGCCCCTTTTCCCTGGCAACGGTTGCTCGGGTCCTTCGTTTTTGCCGATAGGGACGATAGAGATCCTCTACTTCCTGCAGTTTAATCGCCTGTTTAATTTTTTGTTCCAATTCATCTGTCAATTTTCCCTGTTCGTCAATGAGACGAAGAACTTCCTGTTTTCGTTCTTCAAGATTGCGAAGATACTGCAGTCTTTCCTCAATCCGGCGGATTTGTTCTTCATCAAGTTCACCGGTACGTTCTTTACGATATCGGGCAATGAAGGGAACCGTATTCCCCTCATCGAGCAACTGAACGGTTTGTTGCACCTGTTTAATGCCAATTCCCAGTTCTTCCGCAATGTTTTGCATCATCACCTGTTGATCCATAAATACCTCCTGAACATGCTGAATACGTCCCACCAAGTGGATACAAACATGATACCACATTCATTCCCTCATAAAATAGAAAAAGCTACTATTGATTTCATAGTAGCTCCCTGGTTAGAAATCGATTAGACCCAGACTGATTTGTAGAGATTCATCCACTTTCATCATCATTTCTTCATCCAGATGTGTAATTTTATCTGTTAACCGTTGCTTGTCTATCGTTCGAATCTGTTCAAGCAGGATGACGGAATCACGGTCGAAACCGTAAGTTTTGGCATTGATTTCTACATGGGTCGGCAATTTTGCCTTCTGGATCTGGGCTGTGATGGCTGCGACGATGACGGTGGGGCTGAACCTGTTTCCTATATCATTCTGGATCACCAGAACAGGTCTCACACCACCCTGTTCGGAACCAACCACGGGGGAAAGGTCTGCAAAAAAAACATCGCCACGCTTGACAATCAAACCCTACACCCCGCTAACCAAGCGGTCCAGGGTATTATCAGCCTCTTCCTCCGCTGGAAATGCCTCCGATGCAATATTAAGATTAATATGCGCCATCTCCATATAACCCTGCTGCATCGTTTCCCGAATATAACGTTTTTTGCGTTCCTTCAAATAGAGTTTCATCGCCTGACGAATAAACTCACTTCGATTCGAGTATTCCTTTTGAACCACGCCGTCAATTTCCTGCAATAATTGCTGAGGCAGACTAATCATAATACGTTTGGTCTTCGCCTTGGACAAAACAAACGCACCTCCAACCCATTGACCATGATCTCCAGAGATTTTCTGAACTTCTTATACCAGTATTTCGTAAAGGCAGGCAAATTATACTTTTCAACAGGCCTGCCGATTGATCTCCATCATAGTATTTCGATAAAAAAAGTCAAATTCCTGCTACCCAAAAATTGGGATAGAAAAATATTTTTCCCCTTCGCACACATGATTTTAACATTATCCAGGTTCAATCAGCAATACATGGCCATGTTTATTTTTCACTTTCAAACAATTAAAAGCTCCATGTCTATTTTTTATATATGCGCGGAACACGTTTACTTATGATACAGGGGACTTCATAATTAATCGTATTCAGCCAGTGTGCAACCTCATCCATGGAGATTTGATCTTCCCCCTGTTTCCCAATCAATACCACTTCATCGCCAACCTCAACTCCCGGAATATGCGTAACGCGGACCATCGTCTGATCCATGCAGATTCTGCCCACAATAGGAGCCCTGGTGCCATGAACCAGAACCTCTCCTTTATTGGAAAGACTCCGGGAATAACCATCAGCATAACCGATCGGAAGCGTGGCAATCACTTCTTCTTGATCTGAGGCATACGTCGCGCCATAACTGACCGGTTCCCCGGGCGGGAGTGTCTTGACATGGGACACTCTTGTTTTCAGGGAAAACGCTTCCTGCAGCGGAAACTGTTTTGCCTTACGCACTTCTGCAGACGGATGAAGTCCGTAAAGGCTGATTCCCAGACGGATCAACGAATGACTGTTTTCCGGGTACAGGGTGGCAGCGGCGCTGTTGCTGGCATGAATATAACGGGGTAACAACTGATCCTTTTGCAGGTTTTCCAGCAATCCCACAAAACGGGCCATCTGCAGACGAGTATGAGGATGATCGATTTCATCCGCTGTGGCATAGTGCGTGAAGATCCCCTCAAATTCCAGGTAAGGTGAATCAGCGGTGTACCGAATCAAATCCATTAACTGCGGATCATCGTAACGAAGGCCGATCCGCGACATCCCTGTATCTACCTTTATATGGACAGCTCCCTTTATTCCCTCATACCTCGCGGATTGCTCCAGAGCCTTTAATGCCTCTATATGATAGATCGTGATCGATACCTGATGCTTAACCGCTTCTTTCATATAGTCCGGTGCCGTATAGCCAAGTACCACCACAGGAGTATCAAATCCGGCCTCGCGTAATTGAACCGCTTCTCCCAGGAAAGCGACGCCAAGTACAGAAGCCCCCTGTGCCAGTGCGGCCTCTGCAACAGGAACAGCCCCGTGTCCATAACCATCAGCTTTGACAACCGCCATGATTTCAGTTTTCGGTGGCAGATGTTCAGAAAATAGCGCCACATTGGCAGAAATCGCATTCAAGTCTACTTCCACCCATGTATCACGATAGCCCGGCGTCTCCAACCCGTTCCCTCCTGACACTCCTATACGAAAAATCTCCTCTTATTTTAACATGTCTGAACACGTAAAAACAGGGACAGTCCTGCTGCCCCATAAATTGGTAAACTCCGGAGATGAGGATTGATTTTATTTTCCGGACTGCCCATATACCGATTTTGCTACTTGTATCATTTCTTCATCCGGCATGTTTCCGCTTAATTTAAATTCCACCCCGTTATACGTCCAGACCAGGGTTTTCTTCTGATCACCGGTCAGGACACCAAAGGTGAAGCCAAGATCAACCGGTTCTCCGTAAGGATAACTGACGGAAGCTGCCTGCGGCCTTTCTTCCATCAACGTATAATTGTAAACACCGGTATATTTCATTACCACAACATCATTTTCTTCTTCCTTGACCTGTTCAACACTCGACAGCGTGACGCCTTCAGGGACATAGGCGGGATGAATCACCCCGAAACTGTCATCGGCAAGTTCCTCATTCCCATCACCCATAGCCGGAATCACCATCAGAGCCGCCGACATGTTGCGTTCTTTATCAAAGGCATCCTCATCAAACTCCACATTCATATCGAAGTTTTCAAACTCGACCAGTACCATCGGATTGTAGTCCGTATCCATCACTTCAACCCTGGACGGAAGCAAATCTTCAGTCAGCCAGATTTTCTGGGATGTCAACGAGCGATTCTGATAGTCGGCTTTTACTTCAAACACATAATGATCATCTTCGGCTTCAAACTTGCGCTGTTCATCCTGCAAAATACTTTTTACCAGCGATTCATAAAGGTAAACCTGGCCGTGCTTTTCCGGCCATCCGCTTTGAAAGCGAAAACTCTTGTTCAAATGAGGCGTTAGCACAAATACACCATCATCGTTTCTCAGGATAATCTGTGTAATGTTGCGTTCCTGAGAGGTTAACGCAATCCGGTAATAGTTCGGTTTCTTATACCAGATTTCCATATCATACTGTTGCGGGGTGTCACCTGTTTGAAGGGTTAATTTCCCGCTGGTTTTATAACTTTTTAAAGACTCCAGTTGATTGTCCAGATCACCCACGACATCTTCCATGCTTTTGGTACCACAGCCTACCGCAATCAGCATCAGGACAAGGATGGGGATCAACATCCTTGAAAAGCGGCGCATACATTCATCAACCCCTTCGCCTGTTTTCGACAAAGGAGGGTCCCATGTCAATTTCCTGGGAAATGTGTATTCGAGTGTAGAACCATCATCGTTTGAGAAATGGCCGATCCAATATGATTGATTAAGTCAGTGGCAACAGTACTGTACTCCGATTTTTCACCACAGATTTCACCGGATACCCCGTGTAAATAAACACCGGCACAAATCGCCTGCAAACCATTCATTCCCTGACCGATAAAGGAAGCGATCATGCCGGTCAGAACATCCCCGGAGCCTCCCTTAGCCATCGCCGGGCTTCCGGAAATATTTAAATAAAGGTTACCTTCCGGGGTCGCAATTAAAGTGTAAGCCCCTTTTAGGATCAGGTAAACCCCATATTTCCGGGCAAAATCCCGGGCTATACCGGGGCGGTCTGCTTCCACTTCCGCTGTGCTGAGACCGGATAACCGACCCATTTCACCGGGGTGGGGAGTCAGGACTGTCATCGCTTTTCGCTGTTTCAACATGTCAGGGTTTTCTGCCAGCAGGTTTAACGCATCGGCATCCAGTACCACCGGACAGGTGAAACGTTCCAGCAGTGCAGCCAGCCATTCTTTTCCTCCCTCCCAGGTGCCGATACCCGGTCCAATCGCCACACAGGAAAACGGTTTTTCCTTCCATGCGGGAAACCGGGTCGGTGAAAAATGACCTTCCTCTTCCGGCCATTCCCACATCACGGCTTCGGTTACCTGTGAGGACACGCCGGGTAAAATGTTGCTCGGAACCGCAATCGTCACCAGCCCTGAACCGCTTTTTAATGCTGCCTTTCCGGCCAGAACAGGTGCCCCTCTCATTTCGTGCGAACCAGCCACCAGCAGGACGTGCCCGTAAGTTCCCTTGTGGGAATGTTTCTGTCTGGGCGGCAATTGCCTGGCTATCTCATCAGCCGAAACAATACCGGCATGACAGGGTACCTGTTTCATAGCACGGGGCGGAATCGAAATATCTCTGACCACCAGTTCCCCCCGGTATTCCGAACCGGGATACAGATAATGGGCCCATTTGGGGAGTTGCAGGGCTACGGTGAGGTCAGCCTTCACCGCCATTCCCATCAAATGCCCGGTATCGGTTTCAATCCCTGTCGGAATGTCAACCGCCACAACGCAAGCCGGTTTTTGACACCTCTGTCTTTCCTGCACCAGCGCAACAGCCGTTTTGACAGGCTCCCGCAATTCACCTTTCGCCCCTGTTCCCAGCATCGCGTCAATAATCAAATCCGCCCGGGACAGACTGCTTCTCAACGCGTCGGGGTTACCATCAAATGAAAAAATGTCGACTCCATGCTTAACGGTAATATCGTAATGGAGACGACTGTCAGGAGACAGTTTGCCTGAATCACCCAGCAAAAAAACCTCCACGTCATATCCCTGGTTTGCAAGTTTCCGGGCAACCACAAATCCGTCTCCCCCGTTATTTCCGTGCCCGCTTAAAACAACAGCCCGCTCAAAAGAAAACCTGCGGATGGTTTCCTCCACCACAGACTGACCGGCGTTTTCCATTAGAATATGGCCGGGGATACCCAGTTTCTCAATGGTGAAACGGTCCATTTCTCGCATCTGATGCGCATTCACCAAATACACATGTCTCCCTCCTAGACCCGCGATATATATGTATGTCCTTACCTGTCCGAATATGCAGACTGGCCTTCGATAATGACCTGCGCCACGGCATATTTTTTTTCATGGGAAATAGACACAAACGTCTTTGCGTCCTTTATTAGAGGAAAATGCCGTATCACGTCCGATTCCCATTCGATACGCGGTTCTCCATTGGCTCCCCTCACCACGGCGATATCTGTCCAGGACAGTTTTGGTCCAATCCCTGTTCCCAGTGCTTTGGCAACCGCTTCCTTCACGGCAAATCTGCCGCCGACAAAGGCGACCAGCCGGTCTGAGCTTTCGGGCAACTGGTCCCATTCTCTTTTATGTAAAATACGCTTTAAAAATCGGTCTTTTTTTCGCTGGAGCAAACGACTGATGCGTTCCAGATCGACGATATCGATGCCGACCCCGGCAATCATAAGCATGTCTCCCATCTAGTTTTTTGTAAATTATACCACAAAAAACCCCGTAAAAACGGGGCTTTAGCATAAAGTATGGACCTTTACGGTTGTTGATTTTGCTGGGCACTTTTTGCCTGGGAGGCCTGGTTTTTGCGGCGAACATCTGCTGCATTGGTTTCAGCAGCAAACTCAGAATCACCGGCTTGAGAAGCGGCATTACGCTTTCTGACATGTTCAACATTGGTACCGGTCTGCGTTTCTTTTGCCATAAATGATTCACCTCCTCTCTTCCGTAGTCTGCGCATACTCTATAAAAATATTCGGATTTTTATAGAAAGCGATATTCTGAGATTAGAAGGGTCTGCGCTGCGAGGTGAAATCGAGGTGGTAAACTGCCTTAAGGGCAAAAAAAAGCCGGGGTGCTTCCCCGGTGAAACCGTCTATTTGCCATATGATGGGAAATCCAGGTGATGGATTTGTCCCGGTTCCTGCCGCGTAGTCAGTTGTTCAAGGGCTGCTTTCAGGACTTCCATTTGAGTCTCTTTGTCACCCGGTTTACCGAGTGAATGCCCGAATTGAAATCCTTTCGGATGTATCGCTCTGGGCGGCCGCATCAATCCAGACTGATCGGGATCAAGGGTAATCAGTACCGTCGGGATCCCCTGGGCCTCAATCGCTCTCTGCACTGTAACTACAGTGCGGTGACAGAGCGGTCAGCCGGCTGTTAAGATAATGCCGTCCGCTTTTGAACGGACCACTTTTTTCGCCACTTCCGGAATCGTTTCTTCCATCAGTCGCTTCAATCGCATGGCAAATCCCATCATGGAAAAATGATTGTCGGCAATACCGCCGATCACGCCCTGCTCCTTCAATTCACGCAGGCGATCAATGGGGAAAATGGTGTTGATGTCCTTCTCGGGCTCCCGGGTATCATACTCTTCTTTCGGGGCAGCATGCGTCACCTTGAAGTCAGCACTGTTTACATCACCCGGAATCACCCTGTACGTCATATCACCGGTGGTTTGATCCTCACTGAAAGGCTCCTGATCTTTTAAATGCGCGCCTGCCGTGGAAACAATTCCAATTACCATTTCCTCAAGAGACTTGTCATTCGGCGTATAGGGAATGGCTTTTCTCGATATTTCCATTTTCGTCAAATAACCTCCTTCCGGATTTCAACCACAAGAATTCAATGGTACAGAACTCCCGGGAAACAGAACTCTAACTGTAAGAAAAACCTGCTCCAGAAGTTGAAGCAGGTTTTGTTCTTATCTCAAACCCGCAGGACAAACGACCTGTCATCCTGCAGGTTAGATATTTTACAGTTTACGGAGAACTTCAAAAATCTCCTCGTTATCCGGTTGTTGATCAATCGGATGCACATCGATAAAGCGGACAACTCCTTCCTTATCGATGACAAACAGAGCACGCTCAGTCATTCCTTCATCACGAAGGACACCGTATTTCTGAGCCACTTCACCATGCGGCCAGAAATCGGAACAGAGCGGATAGGAAATTCCTCCGAGAGATTTCTGCCATGCTTCATGACTGGGGATACTGTCTACGCTAATACCCAGAACCTGGGTATCAAACTCTTCAAACTTGGACAAATCGTCCTCGTAAGAAGGCATCTGCGCACCTCAGACAGGTGTCCAGTCTAATGGATAGAATGCGATGAACACATTCTTCTTGCCGAGATAATCGCTTAATGTGATTTCGCGATCACCATGAGCCTTAAGCGTAAAGTCGGGAGCTTTGTCGCCAACTTTGAGCGTCTTTGTTTCAGTAGCTCCTTTTGGCATTTTACATCCTCCTTTGTTCTATATATTTTTAAGTATTTACAACCTGTGCCAAAAAATAACACAGGTGTAAAATCAAATTTTTGTCGAAACTATGACAACTTACAATCCTGCTTCATCCAGCATCCGATTCATCATATTGGGACGAAGCCCGATCACCATTTTGCCACGAAAGATAACTGTGGGGACCGTGGAAGATCCTTTCTGCCTCATTTCTTCGAGATACTCCGGATCCCGGGTGATATTTTTTTCAAGGTAACTGAGGCCTCTTTTATCCAGCAGTTCCTTCATTTTTTGACAGCCTCCGCATCCGTCGGCCGCATAGAGAATGATCTCGTTATCATCCATAAAACGTGGATCTCCTTCATCCGGGGAGTTATGTACATTTCAACAGGGAAAACCCGGATTTATCTTTACAATCCCTAAGTATAACCTTAAAATAAAAATTATTGTAAGTCAATATTAGTTTGTAATTATTTTAATTTAATATGTGATATAATATTTATAAGAGTAGGAGGTGATTTCATTGGCCAATCCTCAAACCGAATCCATTATACAACTTCTGAAGGATCATGCGATCAGGGTAACACCGCAGCGTATCGCCATCATCAAAACCCTGAAGGAACTGGATCATCCGACAGCAGAAGAAATTCACGATCATCTGATGGGCGAATATGCCAGCATGAGCTTTGCTACGGTCTATAACACACTGCGGTCTCTCAAAGAAGTGGGGATTGTCAGAGAAATTCGCTGTGGAGAAGGTTGTACCCGTTTTGAACTCTTAGAACACGATCATTTCCATCTACTTTGCAAAAAATGCGGACAAATCGATGATATTCATATAGATTCAGACATTAACCTTAAACACGTAGAAAATAAGTCAGGCTATGCTTTAACCGATCTCAATATAGAATTTTACGGATTATGTCCCAGTTGTCAATCTTCCTGACACCTGCAAAGTGTCAATGTGACCGTCCGGTGGCGTGCAGCCATAACCCGGGTTTTATCCGACTCTCATACAGCGAGCGGATAAAACCTTTTTTTATTCAACAACCATGTCATCAGGAGATCAACCGGAACCGGGTCAGCCATTTCACTAGAGGTTCCCCGATCCTGGGAATACGTCTCAGTTCACTTTTTGTAATGGCCCGGGTCCCCAGAATGACGGCAAAATAAAGAACCGCCCCCACACTGATTAAAACAGCCAGAACAAAGGCCAACTGCCACTTTGTGGGTTCGGAAAACAACACCGTCAATCCCCACCTTCCTCCGGCAAACACAGCCAGTCCCATAACCAGTGTCGCCAAAAGAGGCCGATAGAACATGGCTGTCCATCCCTGAAATCCCTCGATTTTTCGTTTAATGGCCCAGCCATTTAAAAAGACCAGAACCGCATAGGCACCCAGAGTCGCAAATGCCGCTCCAGTAATATCATAAACAGGAACCCACCAGAGGTTCAATATCAGTTTGAAGCCAAGCGCAATTAACAGATACACAGCAGGCCGGTAAACGTTCCCTCTCCCCTGTAAAACGGCAGAAGTGGTGATTCCCAGTGTTAAAAACAAAGAAGAGAGAGATAACACAGCAATGGCCAAACTTCCACGACCGTCTCCATACAAAATCACGTTCAGATTTTCTGCGAGCAGCGCCAATCCGGCACTGGCAGGGAGCGCCAGTAAAATGGTGACTTTTACAGCCAGATTTGTGGAACGTGATATTTCCTCTGTATTTTGAACCCTGCCTTCCGCCGCGATTTTGGGCACGATGGATAGAGCCAGTGCTGTTGCAAATACCGTCGACACCTGCACAAAAGGAAGTCCGCGACTGTAGTAACCAAACAAGTCTCGCGCCGTGTCCGCCGTTATACCGGATTGCACCAGTAAGTTAACGACAGAAAAGGAGTCCGCCAGCCCGAACAGCGGGATCATTAATGAACTGATGCTGACCGCAGCGGAAAAGATCATCACTTTTTTTAAAATGTCGCCACGGGTGACCGACACATGTCCGGTTGCAACGGAAACCTGTCCCTCCCGGCCTCTCCCTTTTTCAAATTTGACATAGTGATAAAACAGATACAGTACACTGAAAACGGCGCCGATGACCGTGCCGAAGGTTGCTCCTGCCACGACCTCAGGCAACGCAAACCCTTTCTGTACCAGCAAAAAAGATAAGAAAATAATAGCCAGAACACGAAACAATTGTTCGATGACCTGAGAGCTTCCTGAAGGAAACATCATTTGATGGCCGTAAAAATAGCCACGCAAAACGGCAATTGCCGGAATAATCAACAACGCGAACGAAATGGTCTGAATCGACAGTTCCACTTCGGGCAACCCGGTCCATTCCGCCAGATAGGGAGCCCCCGCAAACAGAAAAACAAACCCCAGAAAACCAATCATGCTGACCAGAATCAGGGTGATGCGGAGAATCCTTTTTTCTTCCGCTATATTTCCGACAGCAGCCTGTTCCGAGATCATTTTGGACATGACAATGGGAATCCCGGAAACAATTAAAATCAAAAGGGTGGAAAATAGCGGATAGGTCACCTGATACATCGCCAGTCCATCATCGCCGGCGATCCGTTGAAACGGAATACGATAGATGAGGCCCAGTCCTTTTGAAATGACGGCTGCAATACTTAAAATCAGGGCGCCGTATAAAAAATGTCTTTGTGTCACGACTGATACTTCCTTCCCGGTCATAAATAAACCAGCCAGAATAATATTTTACCACGTAAATCATAAAAAATCGAAAGTCTGTCCCATTCTCTTCGTCTAAAGCTATGATATAATTATGATTCGTACAGGAATGGAGATAAAGGGGTAGATCCAATGTCTGTCGCAACCTGGATGTGCAAAAAATTGAACCGTTGGTTCCCCCGACCCGTGCATCCGTTTAACCTGGCTAATGAAGGGAAGAAAACGTATGCGGAATGGCAATTTGAGCGGGGGGAACAAACGCTGCAGTTTTATCTGCGATTTACCAGTAAAGAAGATATGTTTACCGGAAAAGAAGTCCTGGACATTGGTTGCGGTGCCGGGGGTAAAACACTCTATTACGCCACGCTGAATCCGCGTCATGTCTACGGCATCGATGTGGTTGAGCACTATCGTGAAGAAGCGACCGAACTGGCCCGAAAAAAGGGGCTGGATAAGGTATCCACTTTTGTAACCGGTGACGCAGCCAACCTTTCTTTTCCCGATGACAAATTTGATACCATTATCATGAACGATGCCATGGAACATGTGGATGATCCGATCGCTGTACTCAACGAATGTCACCGGGTGTTAAAACCGGGCGGCCGCCTTTATGTCAATTTCCCGCCCTACTATCATCCTTACGGAGCTCATCTGTCGGATGTCATCGGTATCCCGTGGGTTCACTCCTTTTTCTCGGAAAAGACGTTGATTCAGGTCTATAAAGATCTGGTCTCATCGCTGCCGGACGGGGAGAAGCGCATTGAATTTCGCATCGGCCGCAAAGATTCAGGAGAAGAATATTTTTCCTATATTAATAAGATGACCATTAAACGTTTTGAACAAATTAAAAAATCCGTTCCCCTGAGAGTCCGATTTGAACACCATGAACCGCTGCGCCCCTTTCTCAGCGTCCCAGCCCGCCTCCCGTTGAGCAGAGAGTATTTTGTAAAAATGGTCGTCTGTATTTTTGAAAAAGCGTAAGCAGGGCAACCCGGAAGGGTTGCTTTTTATTATTTCGACTGGTTTAGGATTGCATAAAGATTTATAATATTGAAAAAAGATTAAATTTTTGCCGATCTTTGAGGAATTTGATCGGAACAGGGAGTGGATAATGTGAATGTGCAACAAAGCCGAATCGAAGAAAACAAGATGCCGGGCTATGCCTGGGTTATTTTATTTGTGACGACACTGGGGGTACTGTCCAGCCTGGGGTTCGGCCGTTTTTCCTTCGGGGCCGTCCTGCCGTTTATGAAAGACGGACTGGCATTGAACTATCGTGAAACCGGAATCGTTGCCTCGTCTGTTTTTCTGGGATACCTGTTGAGCGCAATGGTTTCCGGCCATTTTGTCAACCGTTTTACACATAAAAAGGTGATTGTATTTTTTCAATTTATGATCGGGGTGGGAATGTTTCTGAGTGCCGTGGCCACCGGTTTCTGGAGTGCCCTTGCCGCCTGTTTTCTCATCGGACTCGGCGCTGGAGGAGCCTATGTCCCTTCGCTGGGTCTCCTCGGTGAGTGGTTTACGCCTGAGAAAAAGGGCATGGCCACGGGAACCGCAATGGCCGGTTCAGGAATCGGGATCGTGTTCAGCGGCATTGTCGTGCCGTGGATCGTATCGATCCAGGTGGATACCGGATGGCGGTTGAGCTGGCATGTGCTGGCCTGGGCCGTTATCATTATCGCGATTCTTCACCTGGTCTTTTTGAAAAATCCCCCTTCGCGGAAACGTGTCCTCAACCTGAATGATGGCCAGGATTCGAATACCCCGACTGAATCTCCGGCAGCCAAAGAAGATTCCGTGTATCGCAATAAAATGATCTGGGCCGTGGGCCTGATCTATTCGACGTGGGGATTCAGCTATATTATCTTTTCTACCTTTATCGTCGATTATCTGATGCTGGATGCCGGCATGGACGAGGTACGGGCGGGACAATTTTTTGCCGTTGCGGGGCTGGTGAGTATCATCAGCGGTTCCCTGTGGGGGACGATTTCCGATAAATTCGGCCGCATTTTTACATTGATCCTGGTTTACTTTTTTCAGACTGTCTTACTGATCGGTTTTGGCCTGTCACAGCACAGTACCCTTTTATTGCTCGAAATCATCCTGTACGCATCCAGCCTGTGGGCAGTTCCATCGATTATGATGGCTGGTGCCGGCGATTTTACCAGTCCCAAAAACGTAGCCATTGCCATGGGTTTCATCACGTTGTTTTTCGGAATCGGACAATTTATCTCCCCGATCGTGACCGGTTTCATTGTCGACATGACTCATTCCTATTCCAGCGCCTTCTATCTGTCCGCTTTCATCTGTGGCATCGGCGGAACAGGAAGTTACCTGTTATATCGCCGGTTGTCACGGGCCTCGGGAGTTAGTGCCTGAATCATTGATTGGCCCGTCCTGTGATGGTATGTATATCATTAAGGCCGACATGTTATCCTGATTTTTTAAGAACTCTGTCATATTTTCAACTTTTATCAGTATCATCAAGCTTATATAATAAACATGAAATCGAAACGTGAAATGAAATCGGAGGGGAATCTGACATGAGCCGTCCTGACGGAAGATTTTCAGCAGGCACCCTGCTTTTGATTGCCGGCGATATTCTGGTGTTTCTTATCTTTTCCATTGCCGGACGAGCTGATCATGAGATGAGTCTTAGCCTGATCGATACTTTGAAAACGGCGATGCCGTTTATTCTCGGCTGGTTTATTACGGCACCGTTGATGGGAGCATATCGTCCGGAAGCGGTTGAAAACATGCCGGCAGCAGCCAAAAAAGCCGCAGCGACCATGGTAATCGCCACGATTGTGGGATTGCTGTTAAGAGCACTCTATCTGCAACGCGGTGTTAACATTCTGTTTGGTGTCATAACACTCGGGTTTAATTTGGTCTTAATGGTTATCTGGCGGGTGGCCTACACCGGGGTGAAGAACCGGAAAACGGCCGCTTCGTAAAAAAGATCTTTTAATAAAAGCAGGGGAATCCTGATTCCCCTGCTTTTTTCCTCTCTCTGCTCCACTTGAAAACACTCTTCTTCTGAATTACGTTACATGAAAGAAACTCTTTTTCAACCGTCCCCTATTTTGTTTGAGCTTTTTGCCTGTTCCAAACAAATACTCCGCCAATTAACTGTACCAGGCTGATAATAAGCAGAAATATCCCGATTGACCACGCGAACACAAAAGATATGAGAAGATTGATGCCCCCGCTTACAAACATGTTTCTGTATTTTTTTCGGCTGAATGAAACGATCCACCATAAAATCAGGACGGCAAAAAGCAACAGCAACACGGGACCCATGATATCCCAGAAAACTGGTGCTTCACTCCATGATCGAGCCAATGCTATCACCTCATATTTTTTGAAAATTTTTAATTAATTGACAAATTATTTACAATTATTGTAACATAAAAAGTAAATGGGTAAAACTGATATTTTTAACCATTTTAACATTTTTTGATTAAAAATAGGGAGGGATATGAAAGTGAAAAAATTGAGCATTCTGTTATCCATGATGCTTTTACTGGTTTTTTCATCAAATGTATTCGCTTCAGAAAAAAACTCTTATGTCCTGGAACCTGAAAAAGATAGTGAGAAAGTTTTCAAAAAAATGGTTTTAGAAATAGATGGTGATACTTACAAAGTCAAATTAAAAGATGAAAAAGTAAAGGATGGCGCTGAAGGATACTCAATTAAAGTAGACGTCAAACACAAAAAATACAAAGTCAAGAAAATGAAAAAAGATGAATTGCAACAACATTTGTCCTGGAAGGGCAATCTCAAACGCCTGTCGAGACCAGTGATACAAAGACAACGGATTCCTCCAGCTATCCGAGTGATCAGAATGTTTCTATGATGGCCCGCAGCACTTCATGGATTGAAGTAAAGGCGATCACGGATGATCCCGTTGGGGAAGATTTGGCGTGGACAACCCATAAATTAACCTGGGATCATGATGGAACTTACGCATACAAGAACAGTCGTGACGGAAAGTGCACGGTTGCCCAGCCCAGTTCATTCGGTACCAACTGGTATATTGACAGATGTGCTTGGACCTATTACAGCGTGATTGATGGAGGACGTACCGTCGCCAGTGATCTGGAAGCGGATTATCACAATTACGACTTCGGCGATGACAGTCAACGTACCGATGTCAGCCATGATGTTTACATCGAAGGTTATTACAGTGGTGCCAGCAATTACAATGTGACCTGGTCAAAAAGTGGGGAATACTCCAGCTTTCTTGATCTCGATGTTGTTGTCAATAAAGGGTAACGGATGAATGACAGTTTTGCCCATTCTTTTTTTAATGTTGAAAAAAAATGGGATCCCGCTATTTCACGGGATCCTTTTTTACTTCACCGTTTCCATTTCCGTTATTTCCGATTCATCCATGATCTTTTCATCGATCACGCCACCGCCCAGGCAGACCTCTCCATCATAAAACACCACATATTGTCCGGGTGTAATCGCCCGCTGTGGCTGGTCAAATATTACCTCACACCGGTCATCGGACGTCATCCTGACCGTTACTCCCTGATCCGGCTGACGGTAACGAAATTTGGCGGTGCAGGTAAACGAAGATGCAGGGGCTTCGCCGCTGATCCAGTGCACCTCAGAAGCCTTTAGTCCAACGGCGTACAGTCGCGGATGATCCTGTCCCTGAGCGACGTACAGGACGTTGTTGTCCAGATCCTTGTCCACCACAAACCAGGGCTCTCCGGGACCGCCGATCCCCAGACCTTTCCGCTGTCCCAGGGTATAATACATCAAGCCGTGATGACGGCCTTTCACCTCTCCGGAAAGGGTACGAATCTCACCGGGCTGGGCCGGCAGATACTGGCTCAAAAACTCCCGGAAATTGCGTTCCCCGATAAAACAGATACCTGTACTGTCTTTTTTCTTCGCTGTCGGGAGGCCCGCTGCTTCGGCGATCCGGCGAACCTCCGCTTTTTCCAGGTGCCCGATGGGAAACATCGCTTTAGACAGCTGGTCTTGATCCAGTTGATTCAAAAAATAGGACTGGTCTTTTCCCGGATCCGCCCCGCGAAGCAGCAGACAGATATCACCTTCAAACCCGACCCGGGCATAATGGCCCGTCGCCAGAAAATCGGCATCCAGCTCGAGTGCTTTTTCCAGAAACTCGCCGAATTTGATCTCCCGGTTACACATCACATCCGGATTGGGTGTGCGTCCCTTTTTGTATTCATCCAAAAAATACTGAAATACCTTATCCATGTATTCTTTTTCAAAATTCACCGTATAATGGGGAATTCCGATGTGATCGCAGACGCGCCGGACATCTTCATAATCTTCTTCTGCCGTACAGTGTCCCAGTTCATCAGTATCATCCCAGTTTTTCATGAAGATGCCGATGACCTCAAACCCCTGCTGTTTCAGAAGGAGAGCGGCCACCGAGGAGTCTACGCCCCCCGACATACCGACGACCACTCTTGTCTTTCCCGGTTCTTTTGTTATTCTCGGATCTTTAATCATGACCATCACTTCCTTAGTCGTACGTTTCAAATCCCGTTCTAAATCCGGAGCGCGTCACCTTTGCCCAGGATTTGATGCAGGGTCAACATCAGTGATAATTGCATTCCCGTCGCTATATAACCATACCCTAAAATCGCCAGAAATAAAACGAAGGGATTCCATAAAGCATTAACAACAAGTCCGAAAAGAAAGTTTATCCCGATGATGGCGACGATGACGGTGACGGTATCCGGCGTTCGATTACGAAAATACGCCCGGCTCCTGGTAAACGCCTCTGCCAGACCGACTTCATCCGTAATGACGGTAAACTCCCAGTAGATATATAGAATCCTCAATACCAGAAACAGTATCAAAAAAATCATAACGCCTGCGATGCTTAATGTCAAAATAAGAAGACCGCCCACTACAATCATAAACAAAAAAATAATGATGTTGATACCCAGATAAGTCAACCAGTACTGGCCGGCATAACGCATAAACCGATCCAGCGACGTCTCTCTGCCTTTTGCTGCTTCATGTAACAGTCCGATAAAACCGGCCTGCAGGTAAGCCCCGATGATGAAAAATATGATAAACAATAAAATCAATAGCATGGGAACGGCGGATCCGTCAGTCGAGATTGAGAAGCCGTTGGCCATCACATTCTGATCCAGTACATGACTGATCGAAGGAAGTCCGACATTCAGTGAAAATTTGAAAGTCATTTTACTTTGTCCTGGAAATCCAGAGACGGCAATCCCGACGACAAACGCCAGCAAATCAAACAAGATCGGATACAGCACCAGGGACAGATGATCCCGCAACTTTGAAAACCCTTCAGATATCATAAAATTCCTCCTGCACCCCTTTTTTCGTTCTATCCTATTTTACATCAAGCATAAAAATGCGTTCGCCATGAAAAAAGAGGCTGCCCCTTCCGGAAGCAGCCCGAAAACACTGTGAATCTCTAATTCAATTCCGCACGTTTTTCCAGAAAGCGATAAAAGGCAACGGCCGCTTCGGCCCGTGTCACCTTTTTGTCAGGCATAAATTGAACCCCATTCCCGTTCATAATCCCCAGGCCGCTGACAATAGCAACGTGGCCTTTGGCCTCAATCCTGTCCGCATCATCGAATGACAGCCTGAAAATCTCATCAGTCTCCGCCAGTTTTCCATATCCAAGTGCCCGGGTAATCAACTCCGCCAGTTCTTCTCGGTCAATTTCTTCTTCCGGCCTGAGTTCATCCGTCTCGGAATCGAGGATATTCTGCTGTACGGCTGCCTGAACATAGGAGAAATAGGCTGAATCAGCACTCACATCCTTGAAGGCAGCCTCTTCAGTCCCACTATAGTAAAAGTGACCGCGATTCATGGCAAGCATCAACATTTTGATGATTTCACCGCGTTTCATATTCCGATCCGGGTAAATGTGACCGTCTTCCATTTCAAAGGCATTATACTGATACATGAGTTGTAATTCCTTTTCTGCCCAGTGACCGACAATATCCTCCGGTACTTCATTTCCACGGACAATGTCACCGGTCTCCATACTGCGCCATTCACCCGTCTCGGCATCGAGAAAGACCCTTTCATGATCGGGACGGGAATCCACCAGTCGGTAAACCAGGAACACTTGATTATTATCACGCTGTTGTTGTTCTTCTTCCAGCCAGTAACGCTGATCAGGTTTCATATAACTGAGCTGGATCTTAATATCTTCAAACAGTTTATCAAGGGCCTCATTTTCATTCATTAAGTTTTGCGGCGGCGCAGGATACGTCCGCTGGTCCCAGTTAATGAAATACCTGGTTATCTCCCCTGTTTTCGCATTCACCGTCACACTGACGCCCTGTCCGGCTACCTGAATCCCGTTAACCAGACGATGAAATCGGAAATGATGATAATCTTCTGCACCAGGGCCGGCTATCTGCCCGGTATCTATACTGTACAACTGGTGTAACAGATGCGGGCTAATGTCCCGAATAGCGCCGATGGCCTTTTCTCTGGTTTTTTCACGGGTAAACAGATCTGAATCTTGATCACGTTCGGGGACCGCTATCTTTTCATCCCGGCTGTACTCCAGGATTTCAGCCGTTTTTGCATTGACTGTCGCATTTATCCAGATAAAAGTCTGGCTTTCCGGCTCTTCCTTTCTCCACCTGAAGGTCCAGGCTGAAATATCCTGCCCGTTCCATCGATCGGTATAGGAAGCATCTGTCAAATCCAGTTCCTCCGGAATGGTAAAATGATTCTGAATGATCTCAAGTGCCTGTTCCTGTGTTAGTTCCTGAGCAAGCGGGACAGGTGCATCCCCAACCGGTTCTTCGGCGAGGAGACGTTTTTCACTTTTATGATCTGTTTCCATCACCTGACCGTACCGGTCCAACAAATTCCCCTCACGGGCATCTACATAAAACTGTAAATTATAGGTGTACGGCCTTTCATAGCCCAGATAGAGAACCGGTTCTTCTTCCAAATTACGACGGTACTTCCACGGATAAATGTATGAAAGACCCACATTGACCCGTTCCTTCAACATTTTCTCCGCTTCTTCCTGACTCACTGCCGTTTCAACATCGGGAAAAGCCAGGCTTGAATCCCACTGGAAGCTCCCGTTCCTGATTTCCCCGTTTCCATTCACGTTGATTTGTATGTAATGTTCCGGGAACGGGATGCCGTTTACCAATCTGATAAATTTAAAGTTATACTGGATTCGTCCGTCAAGGGGCAGTTTCTCAGCGGGATCGCCGGTCGGTTCCAGTTGAACCTGATCGGAAAAATCGGCAAAATGACGGTTGATATAATCCTGTGCGATCTGTTTGGCCTGCTCAAATTCTACTTTTGGCGGAAAAGAATACGGTTCTTTTTCTTCATTCCAGAAAGACATATGAAGCACTTCGCCACTTTCGGCATCCACGACGACATTGATGTTCCCACGCTGTTTCTGATCCGGAGTAGATGACCAGAAAAAACGCCACACCGGACCGTTTTGATACCATGAATCATGAAATCGTGAACGCTCCAGTTGATACCCCTCCGGAATAGGTGCAAATTTTTTTGCAGTTGAGAGTGCCTCTTCTCTGGATATGGCGGCATCCTGACCGATACTGGCTGCGATGCGACTGCTTTCATCAAAGGTGCCGGTTCCTTCTGCCCACCCGGCTACAGGGACAGCACTGATCGCAAGTGTTGCCGCAAGAAAGCTCGCCATCACTTTCTTTCCCGGCTTTCCATGACCTTTTCTCATCATGAAAACTCCTCCTTTTTATTTGGACTTGCCTTTCCATTACCTTCTATGATTTAGGACGGTTCATCATGCCGGAAAAGTTTCAGATTATATAACATTTTCTATCTATTTTTGTTTAAGCGTCCTCGCAAAAGGAAATTCTCTTTTTCTCTACCATTGAACCAGATTGGATCAAAGGGCTTCTATAAAATTTCTCACATCATAAAAACCCGGCTTCCGCCGGGTCCTAAAACGTTCAGGCATACCGCCCGAGTAACCTTATTCTTTTGACACTCTTCTTCGCACCCGATTATACTTAACAACCATCCACCCCACAACTCATACCCTGATCAGGATCATCCTTTTTTCCTTCATGTTTCTCCAGTTCCTGCAGGATGACCCGCTCCAGCATCTCCTTCGTATGAAGGCCCTGCAACTTCTGATCACCTATGAAAAACGTGGGGACAGCCTGAATCTCTGCTTCTTCATAAGCGTGACGAAGTGCCTGCTGATGGGTTTCTTTATACCTTCTCGAAACCAGTGCCTCCTTGAAGGCCTCTTTGTTTAGCCCGACCTCCCCGGCAAGTTCTGTCAGTACATCAATGTTTCCGATATCTCTTCCTTCCTGGAAATATGCGGTAAACACATGATGGTTATATTCATTGGCTTTCCCGTTTTCTTTTGCATACTGGTATCCTTCAAACGCCAGATGGGTATGCGGCTGTGGCGACACCTGAGGCAGAACCATGTTCACTCCGAACCGTTCCGCCATCGGTTTCACCGATTTTTCCCACGCGGTCTGGATATATTCACCATTCGGGTCCAGTGTTTCAGCCGGATAAGGCCTCAGTTCAAACGGCATCCATTCCACTTCGACCTCTTTTCCTGCAATCGCCTGTGATAGCGGCACCTCCGCTATAAAACAGAACGGTCAGACATAGTCCGAATAAACCCTTATTTTTAACATCATCATCCCTCCAGCCTTTACTTTCCATATCAAATTCACTTTCAATTTTATAGCAATTCTTCCCCCATTCACAAGAACATTCTGATTCTTTATGTAAAAGGATATTTTATCTTTTACTGGACAAAATAGGACGTAGCTTAAACATTGGGGTTGTCGAAAATGAAAAAAGGAACGGATCCACTCACCATTGACCAGAATATCGAACGAAATATCGAAAAGAATGAAGAATTCCTGAGGGCCCTTTTTACCGATAGTACCGATCTGATTTTTCGTACGTTTTCCATTGAGGGAGTCAAGGCCTTACTGGTATTTATAGACGGAATGGTCGATACCAAAAGCATTCAGTTTCACGCCCTGATGCACATGTTGACCCGGGCTGATTCCATGCAGCTAAACCTGCAAAATGTCAAGAATCAGATGAATTCCATCAGTTCGGTCAATGAAACAAAAAAAATGAAAGAAACCGTCTCTCACATTCTGGACGGCAATTGTATCCTGCTCGTAGATCGACTGGACCACGCCATTGTATTTGATGCCAAAGGCGGGGAACGACGTTCGGTCTCCGAGCCGGAATCTGAAGCTGCCATCCGCGGGCCGCGTGAGGGCTTTACAGAAAATTTACGGGTCAACACGTCTCTGGTCCGCAGAAAATTGAAATCACAACACTTGAAGCTCAAATCCATGAAACTGGGCGAGCACACCAAAACCAGCCTGGCCATCATGTACCTGGAAGACGTGGCCAGCTCGCAATTGGTTGAAGAAGTAACCAGGCGGCTGGAAAAAGTCGACATCGACGGGGTGCTGGAAAGTGGCTATATTGAAGAACTTATAGAAGACAATCCGTGGAGCTTTTTTCCACAGATCCAGCATACGGAAAGACCGGATACCGTAGCAGCCAACCTGCTGGAAGGGCGAATCGCCATTCTCCTGGACGGAACCCCGTTCGCACTGATTATCCCGACCACCTTCTGGCAACTTATCCAGGCGAGTGAAGACTACTATGAACGGTTTCATATCTCGATTTTCCTGCGCTGGCTTCGTCTTATTTTTATTGCCATCGCTTTGTTTTTACCGGCTCTCTACATTGCTGTCACAACCTATCACCAGGAAATGCTGCCGACCAGTCTCTTGCTCAGTGTGGCTTCCAGTCGGGAGGCGATTCCCTTTCCCGCCCTAATTGAAGCCCTGATTATGGAGATCTCATTTGAAGCATTGCGGGAAGCCGGGGTTCGTCTTCCCAAAACCATTGGACAGGCCGTCAGTATTCTGGGTGCCCTGGTGGTCGGACAGGCCGCCGTACAGGCCGGGATTGTATCGGCCCCCATGGTCATTATCGTCTCGATCACCGGGATCGCTTCCTTTACCATACCCCGGTTTAATCTGGCCATCTCCATCAGACTGCTCCGGTTTCCCATGATGATCCTGGCAGCCATTCTGGGGTTATACGGGATTCTGATCGGACTCATATTGTTGACGGCTCACCTCTGCAAACTCCGTTCTTTCGGAGTACCGTACCTGGCACCGGTGGCCCCACTTACTTTGCATGAAATGAAAGACATCTTCATCCGGGTCCCCTGGTGGTCGATGAAATACCGTCCCAAACATGTCGCAGGACAAAACCTGGAACGTGAAAATACACAATTTCCATCGCCGAAAAGAACTCTGCGCTCAAGCAAGAAGTCCCGTACCAAAGGAGAGAACAGAAAATGAAAAAGAGACGTCTTCAGGCAGCCCTGCTGGTTGTCCTGTTAACCTCTCTAACCCTTACCGGATGCTGGGACCGTGTTGAAATTAATGATCTGGCCTTTGTTTTAGCCTCCGGGTTTGACATCACCGAAGAAGGGATGTTCCGGGTTGCGGTTCAGGTCCCGCTTCCCGGTGCCATGGGCGGGGCCGGTTCCGGCGGAGGCGGTGGGGGTACAGGTGGAGACAAGTCCTTTTATGTCGATTCCGGCATCGGAAGAACCATTCGGGCAGCCAATGAAGATCTGCAAAAACGCATGTCACGCCAACTCTTCTTTGCCCACCAGCGTGTGGTTATTGTGGGGGAAGAACTGTCCAGAAAAGGGATTAATCCGATTCTGGACAATATCACACGAATTCCGCAATCCCGTTTAACCAACTATCTGCTGATCGCAAAAGGGGATGCCCTTGATATATTAAATGCCGACCCCCATCTGGAACGCGTCCCGGCGGAAGCGATTCGGGAAATAGCGAAAATGGGACTGGAGCATGACTTGAAAAGTTTTCTGTATGAATATCGGCGTAAAGGAATGGACCCCATCGCCCCGGTCGTTGAAGTGGTCCAAACACAAAACAAGGCAGCAGACGGTCAAAAACCAGAAGTTGAAATTAAACATATCGGGATTTTCAAACGGGATAAACTCCAGTTTATTACAGATGCCAGAGAGACCAATGGCATCTTATGGATGGAACAACGTATGAGCGGTAAATCCATGACATTTCCGATTGATAAAAATCAGGATGCGACGATTAATATTACAGGACAATCATTTAAGTTAGACCACCGGGTCCATAACAACCAGCCGGAATTTCTCATTTATTTGACCGTAAAGGGTACTGTTCTGGAAAATTTATCTCATTTAAATCTGGAAAAACCACAAACTTATAATCATATCGAAAACGTAATGAATCAAGCGATCGAAAGTCAGATCAAATCAATATTGCACAAAACAATGGAGAAAGGAATAGACACCTTTGGACTGGGACTTCACTTATATCAGATGGAAAACCGGTTGTGGAACGAGAAATGGAAGCACCGTTGGAGAGAAATACTACCCGATCTCCGCGTTACGGTAAAAGTTGACTCCCATCTGGAGCGAGTCGGCAATGTCGGAAAAGACCCGGGAGAGGAGGAAGAATCATGATTACATCAATTATTTCCTGGATCATACTGATCATGACTTACGCCATGGGAAAAAAGCTGTTTAAAGAAAAACGGCACGCCCGGATCTGGTTTGTCGTATTTTCAATCATCTCCATGGTGCTCTCGGTTCTTTACGCCTTTGACAAAAACCTGGTCATGGTTACCAGTCGAATTGAGTCCATTTTTGCACCTATTGCCAGGATGGTGATTCAATGAAAACCCGGATATCCAATTTGCAACTGACCCTGTTGACAGCCAATTTTATCACCGCATCAACTTTACTCGTGATGCCCCAGGCATACCTTGATCTGTCATTACAGAACACCTGGTTCGTTCCATTTCTATGGTTCTTGCTTACGACTCTGCTGATTACCACCGCTTTTGTCGGATGGAATAAAATCGAAACACTTGATTTCCAGTCCGACGAAACCCGTTCTTCCCGAACCGGGCAAAAATTACTGGCTATTTTAATGATCCTGTTTCTCATGTTTATTTTGATTCGTGATCTACGGGCTTTCACGGATTTTACAGGGACTGCTTTACTTGAGCTGACCCCCCAGCCTGTCATTATTTTTACCAGCCTGATTTGCCTGCTCTATCTGGTATGGCTGGGATTTGAGGTGATTGCCCGTTTTAACGATATCTATTTTTCATTGTTATTTATTATTATCCTGTTTCTCCCCCTTTTGCTTTTAAATGAGATCGATATGGCCAAGCTTCTTCCACCGTTACAAATAAATGCTGTTCCATCCATTCTGCAAACGACCTTTGTCGGTTTGGCCTGGGTTGGAGAACTGGTAATCATCTTTCTCTTCGTCGGGAACGTTCAACCAAAGAGCGATGTCAGACGATCGGTGATCTGGGGGGTGGGTCTGGCTGTTATTTTTATCTTTATCTTGCTGGGCAGTATCATCAGTGTTCTCGGATCAACGCTTGCCCGTTATACGGTCTACCCCAGCTATATTCTGGTCCGACAGATCAATATCACTGACTTTTTAGACCGTCTGGATCTGTTGGTGGTTTCTTTCTGGATTCCGGCTATTTTCAGTAAAATGGCTCTGACTTTCTACGGGATTCACCGTTCCTTCAATATGCTGTTTGGAACAGATACGAAAATATTCCTTGTTCCCCTTGCGCTTATTATCGGATTTCTGTCAATGATGATGTTCGGTAATAATATTAGTCACTTCTATTTTTCCATCTATGTCTGGTCGACTCTGGGGCTGTTGTTGGAGATTCTGATAGTCGCCGTATTCATGTGGATTGTCCGAAAAGAACGACTTGCCCAGAGCCGGGATGGATAGCCCAATCGTGTCAACGTGTTAAAATGCGGGGGCCGTCCCGGGTAATCGCCACCGTATGTTCATATTGAGCGGACAGGCTACCATCACGCGTCCGGGCCGTCCACCCGTTTCGATCCATTTTGACTGAACTTTTCCCCATATTCAGCATGGGTTCAATGGTAATCACCATGCCTTCTTTTAACTCCGCTCCCTCCCCCGCAGATCCATAATGGGGAATCAGGGGCGGCTCATGCATGTATCTGCCTATGCCGTGACCGCAGAATTCACGAACAACTGAAAGCCCGTGTCGCTCAGCGAACGTTTGTATATGATTCCCGATGTCTCCGATTCGATTACCGGGAACAGCCTGCCGAATTCCGACAAAAAGCGCTTCCCGGGTAAGTCGCAATAAATTTTCGGCTTCGGGTGAAATATGTCCAACAGCGTAGGACCAGGCGGAGTCTGCCAGCCATCCGTTTTTGTTCACCACGATATCGATGGTGACAATATCCCCCTCCTTAAGCGGCTTCTCATCGGGAAAACCATGGCATATCTCATCATTGACAGATGCACAGATGGCATATGGAAATCCCCGGTATCCCTTTTGTTCCGGTAATGCCCGGAATCTCCCGAGATAGTCCTCAACAAAATGATTCAATTCCAGCGTACTCACTCCCGGCCTGATTCGCCGGGACAATTGCCGGTGACAGGCGGCAAGAATCCTTCCTGCTCTCCTCATATTTAACATTTGTTTCCTTGTTTTGATCATGATGATGCGATTCCTTCCATTCTTTTTTTACAATTTTCATCAATTCTATAAATATCCTATGCGAACATAATAGAAGAATGATAAAGAACATGGTATAATCATCAAGTGAGTGATTTCACCTACAGGAATCAGTACAGGATAGGAGGAATAAGGAACATGAACCCGATTAAAGTTATCTATTCTATTTTAGCCGCAGGCTTTCTTTTTGCCGTATTACTGGGGGTCATCGGCTTAAATTATCAGGAAACGGCCACGGAAACAGCGGGAGCAGAAGCCGGAGAGTCCGGTGAAACATCAGCTTCCTCTGGTGGAGAACCGCCGGCCTTTATGAATCAGTGTATGACCTGCCACGGTACAGATCTTGCCGGTCAGGGCAGCGTACCAGGCCTGAAACAACTTGATTTAAGCAAAGAAGAAATTGTAGACATCGTGAAGAATGGTACAAATGCCGGAATGCCCGGTGGTCTTGTTCCGGGAAAAGAGGACCAGGTAGCGGAATATCTGTTGTCTATTCAGGAATAAATAAAAAAAGAGCTTTATAACCCATGAACTAAACCCTGGTTGCGGACTAGTTAACAAAGTCCCTGACCGGGGTTTTTTATTTTATTTAATAACTTGTACAGGTTCAAGAACTGGTTTTTTATTTTTTTATATTCATAATCTTCTTATAAAAAAATATAAATAATAATAATATTAAAACTGTTTCTTAGGGGGCTCTGGTTATTTGTAATGATAGCGTATCACGTTCACAAATGAATCTCTGCTATTGACGTGTCGGTTAAAAGAACATTTGATTTATGACATGACATAGGATTTAGAAAATAATGCTTGCAACCTTCGACTTCAATTTTCTTTCCTCTTCATCCTTTCATACAGAATAAATTTCACGAACCTATTCTCTATAGCCTGTTCCACAGAACCCACATCAACATCTACTTATCCACGGTATACTACTTTATTCACACGTTCCATATCCGGTTGATTTATATAAACCTCTTCATTGGAATGAAGGAGTTTCAAGCAAACGCTGGGGCAGAGGAGTCATATAGTGAATACGAGGAATTTGCCAACAATGTGCTTCATAATTATTGTCATATAGTTTGTATGCATCTAAGGCTAGAGGCTCATTTTTTCTACTTAATTTATACAGAAAGGGGAAAAAACATATGGACACTAAAAACAATGCTAACAGTGGAGGCTGCCCGTTTAGTCATGGCAGTGTTACCAGTCACAAATCCAGTGCACCAACAAATAAGGACTGGTGGCCAAATCAGTTGAACTTGAATATTCTGCGACAACATGACAAAAAATCTAACCCCATGGGAGAAGATTTTGATTACAAAAAAGAGTTTGAAAAACTGGATTACTACGCGCTAAAGCAGGATCTGCACGATCTCATGACAAACAGTCAAGACTGGTGGCCTGCTGACTATGGACATTATGGTCCGTTATTTATCCGGATGTCCTGGCATGCGGCAGGTACTTATCGTACGGGTGACGGACGCGGAGGTGCCGGAACTGGCTCACAGAGGTTTGCTCCCCTTAACAGCTGGCCAGATAACGCCAACCTTGATAAAGCCCGTCGACTGCTATGGCCGATTAAACAAAAATATGGCAACAAAATCTCCTGGGCTGATTTGCTGGTTCTTGCAGGCAATGTAGCCATTGAATCAATGGGCGGCAAGACGATTGGTTTTGGAGCAGGGCGCCCGGACATCTGGCATCCGGAAGAAGACATTTACTGGGGGACTGAAGCGGAATGGCTGGAAGACAATCGTTACTCAGGAGATCGTGAGCTTGAGAATCCACTTGCGGCCGTTCAGATGGGGCTGATCTATGTTAACCCGGAAGGGCCAAACGGCAAACCAGACCCGCTTGCAAGTGCTAAAGACATACGCGAAACCTTTAGACGTATGGGAATGACCGATGAAGAGACCGTTGCACTGGTAGCCGGAGGCCATACTTTCGGTAAGGCGCACGGTGCCGGAGATGCGGAACATGTCGGTCCAGAACCGGAAGCTGCTCCTTTAGAAGCACAGGGCCTGGGCTGGATAAGTACACACGGCAAAGGAAAAGGCCGTGACACGATCACCAGCGGTATTGAAGGCGCCTGGACGGCTAATCCGACACAATGGGACAATGGTTACTTTGACCTCTTGTTTGGATATGAATGGAAGCTTACAAAGAGTCCTGCAGGGGCCTATCAGTGGGAGGCTGTCAACCCTGATGAAAAAGACTTTGCTCCGGATGCAGAAGATTCATCTGTGCGTGTTCCGACGATGATGATGACCGCGGATCTGGCTTTGCGTGAAGACCCCGAATTTGCAAAGATTGCTCGCCGTTTCCATGAGAATCCAGATGAGTTTAGAGATGCCTTTGCTCACGCATGGTTCAAATTATTGCACCGCGACATGGGTCCTAAATCAAGATACCTGGGTCCCGAAGTTCCAGAAGAAGATTTTATCTGGCAGGATCCTGTACCTTCTGTTGATTATGAATTATCAGATACGGAAATAGAAGAGCTTAAAGCCAAGATCCTCGATACAGGCCTTACTGTCAGCGAGCTGGTCACAACTGCCTGGGCTTCAGCCAGTACCTACCGTGATTCAGATAAACGCGGTGGTGCAAATGGTGGCCGTATCCGTCTTGCTCCACAGAAGGACTGGGAAGTCAATCAGCCGGAACAGCTGCAAAAAGTACTTGCAGTTTATGAAGAACTTCAAAGTCAATTGGAAAAGAAAGTCAGCCTTGCTGATTTGATTGTACTGGGCGGCAGTGCCGCAGTCGAAAAAGCTGCACGAGATGCCGGGTATAATGTAACGGTTCCTTTTGCTCCCGGACGCGGCGATGCAACACAAGAGCAAACGGACATCGAAAACTTTGAAGTACTTGAGCCTGTTGCGGATGGGTTCCGAAACTATCAGAAGAAGGAGTATCGTGTTAGCCCTGAAGAGCTCCTGGTAGACAAAGCACATCTGCTGGGTCTTACAGCTCCGGAAATGACTGTCCTTGTTGGCGGCCTGCGTGTCCTGGGTGCAAACTACGGTGGCTCCAAACACGGCGTATTCACGGATCGTGTCGGGAAACTCACGAACGATTTCTTCGTAAATCTGCTTGACATGGGAATAGAGTGGAAGCCTGCAGATGGTGGCATTTTCGAAGGGCGAGATCGTAAGACGGGTGAGGTTGTATATACGGCTACGCGGGTTGACCTGGTGTTCGGTTCGAACTCCGAACTGCGTGCCATAGCAGAAGTTTATGCTCAAGATGACAACAAAGAGAAATTTGTCCGTGACTTTGTCGATGCCTGGGTCAAGGTCATGAATGCTGACCGTTTCGACCTTAAATAACGGCTGCTACTGTATGACATTAACAAAGCCCGGACATTTCGCGGCAAGGTGGGAGAAAATAAGGAGTGCATCTTATATAGAAGACACTCCTCATGGAACCACGTTATTGCCCGAAGTGTCGGGGCTTGTCTTCAAACAATAACCCGCTTTGATCATTTGCAGGAGAACAGGGTATCACCATTAATTTTGTAAGCGCTTTAATACTCTATCATCAAGAAAAATTCATATACCTTTCAGGAGGTGATCGAAATTACGAAACAAAACTGGCAAGAACAGTTTGGCATGGTTCGGCGGTTAATTGAAAAAGCAGAAGATCCCTGGAGACAGGGGGTTCAGTTAGTCAGACGCCAGGGTTATCAATTGAGTTTCTCGTGGGCCCGACCAGAAATCTCAGGTCGTCATTATAGAGTAAGATTATCATGTGACTATCCTGATGCTACCGGTGTTATTGCTTCTCTTTATCCGATTGATTCAACCAGAGTGATCGAGGAGAAACCATTGAATGGATTATTAGAAGGGTTTATACAGGCTACTAAATGGTTAAATGAACTGGAAAAAAATCAAAAAAGCAGCACGGTATTGCGTTGGACGACCCGTCGAAAAGGTTAGTCCGAAAAGCTGTCAGGTACTAAATCACCATTTTTATAAAAAGGAGCGGTTTAAATGAGTTTACGGAGTAAATTCCCCAATTTTACATTACCCTCTACAAGCGGGGATACTATCTCTTTACAGGATATCCTTAAGAATGTCAGAGGAGCAGTCATTACTTCTTTTCCCCTTGCTTTTACAGGGAACTGAGAGCTTCAATTATCCCGGTTTCGGGATAAAATTGAATTTTTTAAAGCAAAGAATCTGGCGCTTTATGGGATGAGCATTGACAGTGTATTTGCTTTAACAGCATTTCGTGAAAAATTACAGCTCCCTTTTCATTTAATAAGTGATGCCAACCGGGAAGTGAGTCGATCCCTAAATATTCTGCTGGATGAAGTAGCGGGGATAAGAGAGGTTGCCAGTCGCAGTGTGGTATTGATTGAACCTGACGGTCGTATAAAGTGGCGTTACGGAGGGGATTTAACAATCCCGGATATAGATGACGTAAAAAAAGAGATAGATAAACTAATACCTTAGGTGGTGATCACCTCTTCAAGCAATACGGATTAAGTAACGCGTGAGCGGTATAACCACCTGCTCTGTCAGAAGTAGAAAAGATGATCCCGAATCAATACCGGGATCATCTTTTAACTTTTAGACTGTCCACTTTTAAGCGTACCGTTCACCAAACAAGTCAAGGAGTCTTTTTTATATGAAAATGAAGATAACCTGTGGCTATGAAAATACAAATTGATGAAGGATATAAATGTATGTCACCCCGATCACAAACAACGTCAAAAGATACAGCCCGTTCCATTTGACCCCTACCGTCAGGGACGGACGACTGACAGAACCGCTGACCAGAAGATTTAACGGATTCACCGGGCTTGCCACCGCCGAAATGGACCAGGACAACATAAATACCAGCGCGATCACGGGAGGCGCCATACCAATCGCCTGGGGATCGATGGTTGTGATGAGCGGAATCACAACCACAATCGGATGAACCCCTGTAAAGGTTAACACAACAATAACAGCTATAATCGAGACAGCCAGTGCCAGCACTGATATGGATGATATATACGCCACAGCTGAACTGATCGCCTCCGCCACTGCCGTTCCGGTCAGGGACTTTCCAAATATCCCCGCACTGATAAACATCACAATTTCATTACTCATACTGGGGACAGATCGATTGCGAAAATCAATCCAGTTCCGTTTCAAGGCAGCCGCTTTGCGATTGATAACCGCCCAGCCGGCCGGAAACAGAAGGGCCACCATACTGACCAGAAACATCATCGACCAGTGTGTGATGGCCTCCAGAGTGAGAACCGACAGCATCAGGGCTGCTATCAGCAGCGCCAGTATGATGACATTTTTTCGATGGTGGGGGATATCCGCTAAATGAAGATCAGTCCCCTGTTCCGCCACTAATGCGTCATTTTCTTCCCGCACCTTTCCATTCATCGTCAGGCGAAAAATCACATTGCCCACGGCATACATCACGATTGCCAGCGGCATGCCCACCGGTATATATTCGGAAACTTGCAAATCCATAAAAAATAAAACCAGTGCCACCGATCCGAAATAGGGCGACCACAGAATGACCGTGGAAAAACCGGATAGATAGGCTTTCGCCAGCAACTTACTTTTGAGCCGGACATCTTTTAAAATATCATGCAAAAGCCGGATCGAACCCAAATTTAGCACCGGGCCGAGTGAAAACAGAAAAAAAGAAATGCTGGCAAACAATTTCCGCGGTTGATCCACCATCCGGTTCATATAAAAATGGACCGAATCCAGATATCCGCCTTCCCGCAGCGGAATCGAGATCAAGGGAACCAGCATGATCAACGTCAGCAGAGGGACATTGGTGACGATACCATTAATGATCTCATCCATACCACGCTGCATGTAGAAGTTGATCCCCATCCCCACCACGAACATGATCACACTGAAGACCCGAGGGGCTGTTCGGGCATAGGGCACATTCACCAGGAATACGAGAAACGCCGATATTGCCAGTATTGATAAAATCAAATCAGATCCGGATATAAAATAAACCAGATATAAAAAGCTCATTGACAAAATGACATAGCTTCGTGCCAACTCTATCTGTTGTCTGATTCTTGCCATGTTTTATCCCTTCTTGTACTTCATAAAGTGCAAAAATAACGTTTCTATTATAAACCTTCAACCGACTGGATGAAACGGTGATTCATTTCTTCTTTCGGATCCACAACCCGTAACCCAGGATAAAGATCAGAACGGCGATCCCCAGTTGTATAAACCCCGCTTTTGCCTGCACAAGGCCATAAGCGGCCAGGGTTTCCAGAATCATGGCCGGTATTTTACCAATTGTGGAAGCCGTAAAAAAAGAAAGCCCGGACATCGACCCCACAGCTGCGTAGAAGGTGACGATTCCTGCAGGCATGAACGGAATCAACCGGCCTTCCAGCACTACCAGAAAGTTGACCTCCCGCTTCTCCAGCCAGGTTTTGACGCGCGGATGCCGAATCCGTTTTTGCACCGGTTTTTTAAGTCCTTTTCGGTACAGATAAAAAGCAACCTGAGCCCCGATGACCTCTCCGATAAACGAGACAAAGAAACCGGGTATCAACCCGAAAACGGCGACATTGGCCGTTGTAATCACGATGGAGGGCACCACACCCATCAAGGCTACCAGGGTATTCAGCAGTATGCTGATGACCGCAGCGACATAAAGACTGCCGGCTGATTCAAACAAAGATAATAACCATTGTTCCATCGGTTCAACTCCTGCCTGTCAATGTCACAGAGAATCGATGATCTGTTGTATATACGCCGGCGCCTTTAACATGCGGGAACCGTACCAGATGAACATTTCCCCATCAACCAGGATTACTTTTTTCCCTGGAAAACGTCGGGAAAATTCCTGTCGGTGCTCCTCCCGGAACGGAAATGGTTCCGATGACAGCATGATCAGGTCCGGATTCGCTTTCTCCAGCTCTTCAAGCGTGAATTCCGGGTAACGCCCTTCCCCTGTCTCAAAAACGTTATCAAACCCGGCATAAGCCAGCATGGAATGAATAAATGTATGATTTCCTGCCGCCATAAACGGGTTCTGCCAGATCACGTAAGCCGCTCTGACTCGATTCGAGGCGTCAACGGGTGTAAGACGTTGAAAGGCACGACTAATAGCATCCACCATATTCCCGGCAACATTTTCACGATCAGTCAAACGACCGATATCGAGAATCATGGAAAGCGCATCGTCCACATTTTCAACATCAGTAACATAAACAGGATAATCTTTCGCCAGTTCTTCCACCATATCCTTCGGGTTTTCTTCTTTTTCTGCGATAATCAAATCCGGCTTCAACGAATCAATCACATCTTTTTTGATTTGTTTGGTTCCGCCCACCGTTCGGACACCGGCAACCTGTTCCTTTGGATGAATGCAAAACTGCGTCCGTCCCACGATATGTTCTTCGAGGCCAAGATCGAACAGGGTTTCCGTAATGGATGGACAGAGTGATATAATCCGCTGCGGCGGAAATGAAACCCGCACCTTCCTTCCGACATGATCCTCAAATACCTTTTCCATACCGGCACCTCTCTGAAAACCATTTTCTCTACTCTATTCTGAGCTTACCTCAACCATTCTGCAACGGTTAAGATTTTGTTTCCCCTCAGAAAAACAGCCCAAATTCCTTAAATCACTCGGTCTAGGCTGTCAGGCCCTATTATTTTATCATATGGTAATACCAGGTACACGGGCTGAGGGAGCAGCGGGCTTTCCTGTTCCTGAGAAAACAACTTTCATTTTTTCAAAAATTCTAAATTATTCTTGATTGTTCTATTGATTTTGACAAATTTCTACATTATACTTGGAACATAGGGGAAAACCCCTATACGGTCAAAATAGACAGTCATGATAAAGATAGCTTGTATAAAAGGCCTGATCAGCTTTTCAAAGATCTGTCCGGCTCAAGTCACCCACCGGCCTGAAGGAGGTCGGTTTTATTTTTAATCAGGGGGAGGTATTCCTATGTTAAGCACCATCTTCACCTCAAAAAAAATTGATGTTTCGCGCATTAAACCCATTGAAGACAGCGACATCACTGACGTTCCCAGATTACAGGACAAACTGAAATTTTTGCAGTTAAATCAACAGGATCTGGACAACGTTCGCGAAATCCGTCCCATCATTGAGCAATGCAGTGAAAAAATCACCGAACGGCATTACGAAATGCTGGGTCAATTTGATCAACTGATGGCCACCATTAACCAGCACAGCAATATCGACCGTCTTTCCAGAACATTCAACCAGTATCTCAATTCAATTTCCGATATTGAAATTAATGAGACATACATAGCCAACCGGGAAAAAATCGGGGATGTCCACAGTAAAATTCAATTGACACCCGAATGGTACACGGGATCCTACATGAGATTGTATGAATACCTGGTTCCCGCTTTAGTCAACACATACAAAAATAACCCCCGTTCATTGTCGGACAAGCTTTTATCTTTACTCCGGGTTCTTTCTCTCGATTCCCAGATTGTACTTGAATCTTATCAGTCCGACATGGATTTTAAAGTGGTAGACAGTGTCAGTGCCATTATGGAAGCGGTTGTCGAAATTGATAAAGTAAAGGAGCTTCTTGATAAAGTAGACAAAACCGTGGATGAAGCATCCGGTGTGAGTGCCGCCTCCGAACAACTTTCTGCTTCGGTACAGGAAGTGGCAGAAAACGCGATGCAAGTAGCGGAAAACACAGAAGAAACCTCCAAAAATGCCAATGAAGGACAGGCGGTTATCAATGAATCTCTCAACGGATTTTTATCCATGGCCAATGATTTTACGGATATTAATACAAAGATCAATGATCTGGTCAATAAGATTCAGGACATTACCGATGTCGTCGAATTTATCAAGGATGTAGCGGAACAGACGAATTTGCTGGCGTTAAATGCCTCAATTGAAGCAGCCCGGGCCGGAGAACAGGGACGCGGCTTTGCTGTTGTAGCCGAAGAAGTTAGAAAACTGGCCGAACAAACCCGCCAATCTGTCGGTAATATCACCAATACGATTACGGAAGTTCAAAGCGAAGCCAATACCGTCGGGCAAACTGTCGGAAACATGGGGAACCAGATTAATCACTGGGTTGATAATGCCAGGGAATCCATTGAACGCCTCGACAACATTGTCAAACAAATCGAAGTGATCGGTGGAGCCACCAGTAATATTGCCGCAATTGCCCAGCAACAATCCGCCAGCACCAGGGAAATTACAGAACGGATCGCACAGGTGCTCAACCATATGGAAGAAATCAAGAATTCTTCCCACGATACAGGAAACGAAATATACAATGCCAGTGTCCAGATCGACGAACTGCGAAAAAATGTGATCGGCCTGATGACCCATATCAAGGACAAGCAAATGATTCGTATCGTGAAAACAGGGCACATTTTATGGAAATGGTGGCTCTACAATAATTACCTCGGATATCATCAGATGGATGAAAAACAGATTACAGACCATCATCAGTGCCGCCTGGGCCGCTGGTATGATCAGGCACGCACCAACTCCCGGATCGCCGGAATCGATGCGTTTCAAAAGCTGGAGGAGCCCCACAAACACATTCATGATACGGCCAAAAAAATCTTTACGTCCATCAAGGAAGGACGTCTGGAAGATGCAGACGCCCTTTTCCCCGAGCTGGAACGGTATTCACAAGAAGTTATCGGATTGCTGGACGAATTGTATCATAAACTGTAATGAAACAAAAAAGCTTAGCCTCTCTGTCAAAAAGGGGCTAAGCTTTTCATGTTTTATCCTTTTAGCACATCGTGGTCGACGTAACGTTCACCATTCAGTTCACTGATGATGTTAATGGCCACCCGTGCACCGTCACCGGCTGTAATGATTGTATGTACACTGGTACCGGCAACGGTTCCTGCAGCCCAGATGCCATCCACACTGGTTTTTCCATTCTGGTCGACTGCTACGATTTGTTTGATACGAGGTTCAGTGCCCGGTTTGATTTCCAGCCCGATTTTTTCCGCCAGTTCGATAGACAGTCCAGTTGCCAGGATCACATGTTTCCCCTGATATTGTTTACTTTCAGTTTTGACGTCAAAGCCATCCCCGTTTTTTTCGATATCGGTCACTTTTTCCTGAACCAGTTCCGCCCCGAATTTTTGCGCCTGTTTCTGTCCGATGTCCACCAGATCAGGCCCGGTGATTTCCATGACACCATAATGATTTTCAATCCAGGCTTTTTTAGTAATGCTCTGGTCGCTGTCCAAAAGCAATGTCTTTTTCCCTGCTTTGGCTGTAAACAAAGCCGCACTTGCCCCGGTCGGACCTGCTCCAACAATGATCACATCATACACGGTTCGCTCACACCTCCATTGGATTTATCAAACTTTTTGTATGGTTATATATATTATGTTATCGTTTTGACGCTTTGGCTGCAAGAAATGTCTTTATCCGGTTGCTGATGACATCGTGACGATCCAGAAGATCGCCGAGTGAATCACTCGGGAGGCACCCAACATGATGATTGGACTGACCAGCAGTAATACCATCTTTTTTAAATTATGAATTCGCAGAATTGCTGCGTTAACAGCAAACCAGACCGCCAGATAACCTGCCCACGCTGTCTGGGTGATGACCGTCATTTCCTGAACTGATCCGGAAGACATTATAGTAACTGGATTTACTGCAATTACAACCAAATCAACCAATATTATTTCAAACAGGGGAATACCCATCACAATATTACTGATAAAATAGGCTGCCCACCTTCTGCTCTTCATTTCGGGTCCGACTCCCCATGTACGATTTCTATAAAGTTCAAGTGTTAATGCCACGATGAAGGAAACACCGATATAAACAATAAAAGAGGGCGGATGTCCGATAAAACCTCCCCGTATCAAAATCAGTGTTAATAAAATCCAGAACAAATAGGGTATATATAGCACGAGCTTCAAGTTGACTCCCTCCGAACACATTCTGTGATATCTTTACGACTCCTTATAATATTTAACAGCACACATGTAAAATCCTGCTAGACCGATTCCCCTCACACAAATGCCTATTTCTAACCCTGATGGTGACCCATTTCCCCGAGATATGCATACAGATGTACTATCTTCAGAAAAGGAGTGATCATCGGAATGCCATCTTTTTATCGTCAACCATGCCCACCCAATACACGCCCCTATGTGATCAGGCCCGGAGATACCATTTACGGACTGGCCCGGCGTTTTGGAACATCGGTTCCTGCCATTATCTCTGCCAACCCGTTTGTCAATCCACAGTTCCTTCAACCCGGTCAGCGCATCTGCATTCCCAGGCAACCGATTTATCCGGCCTGCCCGGAAGGAAATTATTATACGATCAGACCGGGTGATACCCTGTATGCCATTGCTCGTTTCTTTAATGTTTCCGTTGATGATTTGATTGAGGCCAATCCGGCAATCAATCCCTATCAGCTTATGCCGGGACAGGTCATATGTATCCCTCTGGCCACACCGCCCGTTACCTGCCCGGAAGGTTCCATCACCTACACCGTAAGACGGGGCGATACCTTTTATGCCATAGCACGGCGCTTCAACATCTCCGTCCGTGCGCTTATCCGCGCCAATCCCGGTATCAATCCACAGGCACTTTTGATTGGCCAGAAAATTTGTATTCCACGAAGATGATAAAACTAGAGGGGCCTGCGTGACAGTCCCCATCCAGTGCAAAAAATCCCCACGTCACGTGGGGATTTCCGTATTCCTGTTCATTCAATTATTAGTTTTCTTTTAACATCTCAAAAACCTGCTGAACGTCTTTGTCACCCCGTCCGGAGAGATTGATCACTAGAATCTGGTCCGGATCCATGGTCGGAGCCAGTTTCATGGCGTGAGCCACCGCATGGGCACTCTCAAGAGCGGGGATAATCCCTTCGGTACGGGACAAGAACTGGAATGCTTCCAGGACTTCTTCATTGGTTACTGTCACGTATTCGGCACGGCCTGATTCTTTCAGATAACTGTGTTCCGGACCGATACCCGGATAATCCAGACCAGCCGCAATGGAATAAGTCGGCTGCGGATTTCCTTCCTCGTCCAGCAATACGAGGCACTTGAACCCGTGTAAGACAGCCGGCACCCCTTTTGTCAGGGTAGCGGCTTTTTCAGGTTCAACCCCGATCAGGCGAACCGACTCTTCTTCGATGTAATGGGCAAATGCGCCGATGGCGTTACTTCCTCCGCCGGCACAGGCTATAACCGCATCCGGCAGCCGTCCTTCTTTCTCCATGATCTGACGCTTCGACTCTTCACTGATCACCGATTGAAAATGTTTGACCATGGTTGGAAAGGGATGCGGTCCGACAGCCGACCCCAGCAGATAAAATGTGTTCTGATAATTTTCCACCAGGTCCTCCAGCGCGACATCAACGGCATCCTTCAGGCGTCCCTGGCCTTTGGTCACCGGGACGACTTTCGCCCCGAGAAGTTCCATCCGGAACACATTCAGGGCCTGTCTCTTCGTATCTTCAGCACCCATGTAAATGGTGCAATCCATATCAAACATCGCACAGGCCGTTGCCGTCGCCACACCATGCTGACCCGCACCGGTCTCGGCAATGATTCGCTTCGCTCCCATCCGCTTGGCCAACAATATCTGACCGATCGCATTGTTGATTTTGTGGGCTCCGGTATGGTTCAGATCTTCCCGTTTCAGATAAATCCGGGCACCGCCCAGTTCCTTCGTCATCCGATTAGCATACGTCAGTGGGTTTTCCCGGCCGACATATTCCTTAAGATAAAATTTAAACTCCTCAATAAACGCCGGGTCATCCTTATACTTGTAGAATTGCTCCGACAGATAATCCAGCACTTCCTGCAATTCAGGCGGAACAAAACTTCCCCCAAATTGCCCGAAATAACCTTCCTCCACTTTCACTTTGCTCATCTCAACCATTCCTCCCCTAATCTAGTCTCAACGATAATACTATAATCATAAACGGATATGCCCATGCCCGTCAACGCTCATATTTTATGAATTATATGAAACTTTTCACAGTCACACAACGTAATTATTAAATAAATCAAACACAGTTAAAGGATTTTTCCATGAGGTTTCCCCGAATCAGAAAGAAATGGATGGCACTTCTCCTTGTTCTGGTTCCGGCCGGTCTGATGATGCTCGCCTTCCAGCACCGTCTGGAATATCAATCGATCCCCATCAATGAGACAGTCACTCTGGAGGATCCCGACACAGGTCAACCCGTCCAGTTTGTACTGCATGAAATTCGCGTTGAGCGGTTTACGGACGAGGTGACTTTAGATTTCGACAATACACCCTGGTATTTTAAAATGAGTAAATATATCCCCCATTCACTGGTTGTAACATTCGCCAGAATCGACCACCTTTTTTCCCTTCCGCATCAGTTTGATGAGGCCAGAGTCGAAGTAAGCGGGATTTTTATGGGAGATCATGAGTTGTTCAGGAAATTTGATATCACCATGCGTCTTGCAAGTGGATGGATCGCGGGCAGTGGCGCCCAAATCGGCTCAAATAACAATAACTATGGATATTTCGCTTATTATGGCCGTGTTCCTGTGAGCCACCTGAACCTCTCTTCAGTTGAACTGAATTTTTATCAGCCCGGATCGAGTGATCCCGTATTAATCAAAACCATAGACCCTCGGAATCAGTTCCGCCAGGTGATTTATGATTTCATTCAGTCCAAACCGGATCGATCATTACGAAAGATGCAACACAGAGCTACGTTTTTTTACATGGATGAACCCAACCAGATGTCTTCTTACATTCACCCGGACGTGCAAAACTCATTTCCCCGGGATCGTCTCCCTGCCAGCGAGCAAATCAAAAGTATCAGCTGGGCTATTCCCTATCCGGAAGGAAACTACCTGGGATTTGACAATGTCTACAAGATACAGATCCGGATTAATCCCGGTGACGAAAATCATGTCGGGCAAAAGCAGGACGTCTATCTGGTCAAGCATGAGGATGAGTGGAAAATTATCGATGTCAGCCCCCTGTATGAATAAACCGGACCAGCCCTGGCTGTCGATCTGTGAAAACCAGCATGTCAGGGTATGGTCTTTTCCTTTATAATAATGGATATAATACCTTGCACAGAAAGAGGGAAAACCGTGAATAATCCGCTGGAACTGCTGACACCCCGCTCTTTAAAACTGTTGAGCCAGAATTTGCAGCAACTGACCCGTAACCGCCTGTGGCTACAGGTGTTGATCGGGATGCTCCTCGGGCTGGTGATAGGGCTGGTTCTGTCACCGGATACCGGATGGGTGAACCAGGAGATCTCGGCCATGATCGGGAACTGGGTGGCGTTACCCGGACAAATTTTTCTGGGCCTGATCCAGATGATTGTGGTCCCCCTCGTATTTGCTTCCATCGTCACCGGTCTCGCTTCGGCGGAAAGTCTGCAGCAATTGAAAAAACTGGGGCTGCGTGTTGTCCTGTTTTTCCTGTTGACCGGAACAACCGCCATCACCATCGGAATCAGTGCCGCTCTGATTATTCAACCCGGCCACTTTATCGATAAATCCTTTAATGATAACACCTCAACGGATCGTGCTGATTATGCAGGAGATCCGGAGGTGGTTCCGGGTGATATCGGGGACTTGCCCGGCTACATTGTGAATCTTCTTCCGGAAAACCCCCTGGGAGCCATGGCAGAAGGCCAGATGCTTCAGATCGTCCTGTTTGCCGTTATTTTCGGCCTGGCGCTGGTCACGATGCCGGTCAAGCAGGCCCAGCCGTTACTCAATTTTCTCAGTTCCATCCAGCAGGTGGCGATGACGATTGTGCGCTGGGCGATGCTTTTGGCACCGCTTGCTGTATTCGGACTGATTGCCCAGACGACAATCAAGGTAGGAATTGAGGTTCTTCTGGGAATGGCTGTTTATGTAGGAACTGTGATCGGCGGCCTGCTGTTGATGTTTGCAGTTTATATGCTGCTTGTCCTGTTGTTGGCGCGTACCTCTCCCTTTTCTTTTGTCGGCCGGATCCGGGAGGTGATGTTACTCGCTTTTTCTACTTCCAGTTCGGCTGCGGTCATGCCTTTATCGATAAAAACAGCGGAAGATAATTTAAATGTGAAGCCGTCCGTTTCCCAGTTCATCATCCCGCTGGGAGCAACGATTAACATGGATGGGACGGCTCTATACCAGGGCGTGGCGGCTGTCTTTCTCGCTCAGGTGTTTGATGTTGAGCTGAGTTTGTCCGCACTCCTGTTGATTGTGGTTACCGCCGTCGGCGCATCCATCGGGACGCCCGCCACACCGGGGGTCGGGATCGTCATCCTGGCCACGATTTTGAACAGTGTCGGGATCCCGGCAGCAGGCATCGCCCTGATTCTGGGTGTAGATCGCCTGCTGGATATGAGCCGTACTGCCATCAATGTGACCGGTGATCTCACGGCCTGCGTGGTGATGAATCGGATGATGGAGGAGAAGTCTTCGTGACCATTAGGAGGCGTTTAGTTCGGTCAATGGAGAAACTTTTCGGTGCATAAATGAATCCGCTTCCGCTGTTTGGAGTGGAGTTATGATTTATACCTCAACCAGAAAATAAAGTATCAACATATGAACCACAATCAATGCCGGCATGATGATCCGAAAAGAACGATGCCGTGTTTTGTGTCGGAACACGTTCATCCCGATGTAAATGCCTAATGCTGCTCCGAAAACAGCCAAAAGAAAAAATCGTGATTCGGGGGTTCGCCAGTTTCCTTTTTTGGCCTGTCGCTTGTCCCATCCCATATTTAAAAATCCGATCAAATTGAGAACAATTAAAATCAGAAAAATAGAATCCATTTTACTTTCTCTCCCATGTGCCGGTTCATTTTTCTGTATTAATGCTATTATACCAGTTATGACGGAGATCAGAGGTTAGATGACGGAGTTCGGATTTTGGACAGCGGATTATTTCAATTCTTACACTAAAAAACAGCTTTCTCCTTTACAAGAAGAAAGCTGTTACATGATACCTGTACCTGTTTTATACCGCTACATTTCCCCCTTCAACCGGAAGCCCCTGTTTCTTCCATTCATCAATGCCTCCAGCGAGATTCACCACATTTTTGATTCCATTGGCCTGCATGATACTGGTCGCAATGGCGGAACGGGCTCCTGAACGACATTGCATCACAACGGTTTTATCCGTCGGGATTTCACGGCAGCGCTGCGACAGATAGCCGAGCATGACATGTTGCGCTCCCGGGATATGCTCTTCGTCCCATTCACTTTGTTTACGGACGTCCACCACATATACGTCCTGATTCTTCACTTTGTCCGCAACTTCAACGGGATTGACTTCCTGATAGGTTTCTAATTGGCCACCCTCCGACTGATATTTGTCTATGACCGAGAGTTCAATGGTGCCGGCAATGTTATCAATTCCGATGGAATGCAGATCTTTAATCACATCTTCCGCACTTGCCGAATCAACCATGACATAGAGAGGTTTTTCGTAATCAACCAGCCATCCGGCCCAGTTGGTAAAAGAACGGTTGTAGGGAATGTTGATTGTACCCGGGATATGACCGGAAGCGAACGCTTCAGCGGAACGGGTATCAAGTACCATGGCATCTTGTTCAATCAATTGTTCGATCCGCTGTCTGGATACCTCTTCCTGTACGGGTTTATCCAAATCGCTAATAAGGGAAATCCCTTCTTTATTCACCCGTTTCATCACCGCAAAATAGAAAGGCGGTTCCGGTTGTCCGCTTAACAGTTCCTTGACGAACGCTTCTTCATCTTCGAAAGAGAGCATTTTGTTAAACATCTTTTCATATCCGACCGTACTGGAGGGAACCGCACCCAGCGCTTTTCCACAGGCACTTCCTGCTCCATGTGCCGGCCAGACCTGCAGATGATCGGGGAGTTGCTTAAACCGTTGCAGAGACTTAAACATCTGGCGTGCGCCTGCATCTGCCGTACCTTCAACACCCGCCGCTTTTTCAAGCAGGTCCGGTCTTCCGATATCACCTACAAATACAAAGTCTCCGGTGAAGATACCCATCGGCTTATCCGCCCCGCCGCCATCCGTCAGGAGGAAGGAAATATGTTCAGGTGTGTGTCCGGGGGTGTGCATCACTTCAAACTTGATGTTCCCGATCTTGAAGGTGTCTCCGTCTTTCAACAGTACATGCTTCAACCCGTCTACATATTGATACTTCCAGTTTTCATCTCCTTCATCTGACAGGTAAAGTGTGGCGCCGCGTGCTCCAAATTCACGACAACCGGAAACAAAGTCGGCATGAATATGCGTTTCCGTCGCCGCAATGATTTCCACACCTTCCTCTTCCGCGACTCTCAAGTATGGCTCAATGTCGCGGCCGGGATCCACTACAATGGCTTCACCTGTGGCCTGACAGCCTACCAGATAAGAGGCATGGGCCAGTTTTTCATTGTAGAAATAACGAAGTAACATAACATCCCCTCTTCCTGATTTTTTGATAGCGCTTACGGGCCTGTTATAACATATGTCAATATGCTATAACAGGCCCGCATAACTTACGTTTATTTTACGCCTCAATCGTAAGAATCGTCAATAGCTTCCGAATATTTTGTCACTTTATTGTCAAGGATATGACACATTTTTATAACATATTCGATTTGGTTATACAGTCGGCCTCTTTTTAAAATAAATAAAGAAGGTTTGCATGTTTCCATCCAAACCTTCAAATGCCATTCAACCTTTGAACAAATTTCCTGTTTTGTACACGTGTCTATTTTATCTCCCTTTTTATAAACACTTTTGCGATAAAGTAAGTCAAAAAGCATAGTGAATCAAAGCGGACATGATCACAAACAAAAGCAGACAGGCCAACGATACGGCTTTCAAAATCCTGATTGTGGCAAGGATATGAACAGCGGATAACGGCTGGAAAGGTTCCCCCATTTTCGCCCTCTCTGACGGAATCCCCTGATAGTAATTGATACCACCCAGTTGAATCCCCAGCGCTCCCGCCACGCCCGCTTCCATGATGCCGCTGTTGGGACTGGGATGCAGACGGGCATCCCTTCGAATCATATTCCATGCGTTTTTCGCATCCTGCTTCAGAATGTAACTGACAGGGATCAGCACCAGACCGGCGATACGAGCCGGGATATAGTTGGCCAGATCATCCAGACGCGCCGATGCCATCCCCAGATCACGATAACGCTCATTTTTGTAACCGACCATGGAATCCAGCGTATTGATCGCGCGGTAGGCCATCGCCAGCGGAGCTCCGCCGATCGCAGCAAAAAACAGGGGTGATACCACAGCATCGGTGATATTTTCTGCTACGGTTTCCACCGCACCCCGTACGACCTCTTTTTCATCCAGATGTTTGGTATCTCTGCCCACGACCATGGACAGCGAGGTACGGGCGCGTTCCAGATCCTGCTTTTTTAATAAATGATAGATTTCCGCCCCTGCGTCTTTTAACCCTTTTACCGCCATCGTGGTGGAGATCAGCCAGATCTCTGCCGCTACACCCAGCCACGGATGAATCCATGAAAAGAGTTTAATCAGAGCGACCGTCATCAGATAACTTCCTCCGACGATCACGATGGCGAGAAACACACCGGCCCACCGGAGGCTCCGATCCCGCTGAACAAATCTCCGGATGGTCTGTTCCAGCCCGGTAATCCCTTTTCCCATCCACACCACAGGATGGGGAATACCACGGGGATCCCCGATCCATCTGTCTATGAGATAAGCCATCAGTACCATTAAACCTGCCTTCATCCCGTCTATCTACCCCTCTTCTGATTTCAATGCTTCATAAACGGCCTGATAGATACATCTTCCAATGGCATTTCCCGGTGCCGTCGCCACGCCCGCAAAATGGCCAACCAGCCGATCCCGTCTCTGTTTCGGATTGACAGCAATCACAATCGAATCCGTAGTCGTTCCCGTGGCCCAATCCCCTTCCTGATCACGAACGCCGAGATCCTGCAGGGCAGCCGTCTTCGCTTCCGTTGCGGTGGTAATACCGTTAATCATCCCGGCCGGCGAGAGGGCACCATCAAACAGAATAACCATATTAATCGTCCCCGGGTCATAACAGTATGTTTCATACCTTTTCCCAGCCCGTGCAGCATTACTGACGCCAGCCGTGACACAGCAGATCAGGCCAAACCCGTCTCCCTTTTCTTCGGTGATCGAAGCCTGCCGGATATCAGCCGCGGTCTGCATCCCCACCGTCGCTTCCATCGGATATCCCCGTGATTGGACAAACGCCTGCATCTCCTGAACCGGATCGTTTGTCTGATAGTTACGGGGCACTTTCCAGTTCACAAAATGACCGGCCCGTCCCATACCCCCTCCCAGCAGGGAGCTTCCCGCCGTTTCCAGCATGGTTTCACTGGTGATCAGGATATGATCCTGTCTCAAACTGATGGTCATGTCAGGCCAGATGGACGACCTGTAAGTCTCGGATGTTAAAAACGGCTGCATCCTTTATCCTCCCATCCCTGTTATGATATAAGCGGCGTCGTGTGCCACCAGTTTCCGTCCCACTCGGCGATCAGCCCTTCTCCGTGTGCGACAGCTTCCACCTGCCAGAACAAGCGGCTGTCACCTCGGGTCCAGTGGCTTAAAAACCAGCGGATCGGGCCACCGTGGGAAACAATGACCAGGTTATCTCCCTGATTCATTCCTTTAATCCGTCGATCCAGCCAGCGGTTCACCCGTTCTCCCAGTTGTATCAGCGTTTCACCCCCGGGAGGGGCGTGGCCAAATGGATTATCCAGCCACCTGGTTAGCCGGTCGCGGTCCGACTCCATCAGCTGGTGATAGGTCTTCCCTTCCCATTTTCCAAAATTTAATTCCCGCAGTGCCCGGTCCCGGTACAGGGGCAACCCGTAGTGCCTGCAAAACGGAAGCGCTGTGTCCACCGCGCGTTTCAGGTCACTGGTACAGACAGCCCGAATGTCTGGTACCCGGGAAGACAGACGTTCGATGAGTTTCTGTGCCTGAGCATGACCGGCTTCACTCAGTGCCGGATCATCATGACCGATATAACATCCGCGCTCATTTTCCAGGGTTTTACCATGACGAATCCAGATCAACTTCATGAGCCCCACTCGCTTCCGATGATGACTAACAGCAGGAAGATCACTTCCGTCCATTCCACCAGAGCGCCGTAACCATCTCCGGTAAACCCGCCCAGTTTACGAACCAGATAACGCCCGAATAACCATCCTGCCCCCAGCGCCAGGATGGCCGTGATCCAACCCGATAATCCGAGGACAGCAAATGTCAAAGCAAGCGAAATAAATAATCCCAGCAGGACCCGCACCGGATCCAGCCCTTTCTTCAGTCCGGAGGCCATGCCGCCTTCCCGAATATAGGGCCAGTACCAGATCGCCGCCATCAGCGCAAAACGCGCTATGAGCGGGGATACGGCCAGGGCATCGATCCGGTGATCCACGATCAGTTGATAGACCGCAACGACTTTTACCATCAATAACAGAACGACGGCTAGAACTCCCATTGCCCCGACCCTGCTGTCTTTCATGATGTGGAGCATACGCTCCCGGTCCCGGCTGCTGCCCAGCCCGTCGGCCAGATCCATCCAGCCGTCCAGATGGATACCTCCGGTCAGCAGCACCCACCAAACCACCAGCAACACAGCGGCGAGCGGCACGGGGAAACCCCACATCAAAAAAAGCGCCCCGGCCCAGACCAGAAGTCCCAGCACCATTCCCACCAGCGGATAGTAGACAGCGCTTTTCTCCCAGTCTTCTCTCGACGATTTGAGAAACGGAACCGGAATACGCGTTAAAAAGGTAATCGCATGAAAAAAAGCATTCATCCTTTTAGCCTCCAGGGTATCCCGGATACCACCAGATAGACTTCATCGGCAACCCGGGCGATCATTTGATTGGCCTCTCCCAGAAGATCCTGAAAACGGCGCCCCAGCGGTGTCATCGCCACGCCTCCCAGGCCGGTTTCACTGGTCACCACGATAAAGGTTTGATCCAGCGAACGCATCCGGTCAAGCCAGTCATCCATCCGGTCGAGAAGACGTTCCGGAGTCTCCTTTTTCGCAGCCGGGCCTTCAGCTGCAATCAGGCGATTACTTAAATAAGTGGACACACAATCGATCAGTACCGTGTCATACCCGGGGATGACGGTGAACATGGCGGACAGATCATCAGGCGCTTCCACCAGACCCCAGTCGGCCGGACGCCGTTTCCGGTGTTGCTCGATCCTCTCTCTCATTTCCCCGTCTGTTTCCACACCAGTCGCCACATATAAGACGGCTTCCCCCATTTGCTGTGCCATCTCTTCTGCAAAACGGCTTTTTCCCGAACGGACGCCTCCGCTGATCAAAATCAATTTCACACCCGATCACCCCATTTCGCTTCCTCCAAAACTTCATTCAGGGTCTGTAAGAAACGGTCATTCTCTTCTCTTAACCGCACGGCAATCCGGATATCATACGGGGTTAGCCCCGGATACATGGACAGGTTGCGAATCATAATGCCCTTTTGGCCGAAGGCCAGTTGCAACGCATCGGCTGTGATCGCAACAGGAAGCCGGACCATTAAAAAATTGGCCTTTCCTGGCCACACCTGCCAGCCCAATCCGTCGCGGATTTTCCGAATAAGATAGTCCCGCTCCGTTTCGACCAGACGGCGGGTCTTTTCCTCATACTCACGCTGGTCCAGGCAGACCTCCCCCGCCGATAAAGCGAACTGGTTGACACTCCAGGTCACCTGTTTCGCTTTCATTTTCTTGATCAGATCGGGGTCGGCCACAGTGTATCCCAGCCGCAACCCCGGAATCGCATAAAATTTGGTCAGGGAACGGATCAGAATGACGCGGGGATACCGGTTCAATTCCGGTAAAAGGGTAATCTGCTCTTCGGGTGGCAGAAAATCCAGGAACGCCTCATCCACGACCAGGTAAGTTTCGGTTTCGTCCGCCCATGCTGCCATCGTTCGCAATTCATCCAGGCTGTACAGGATGCCGGTGGGATTGTTGGGATGGCCGACAAAAACCAGATCCTGTTCTTGAAAAAGGGGGTAAAGCTCCTCCATATCCGGTTTATAGTCCCGCTCCTGCCGGCCATAGCATGCGCTGACGCTTGCCCCGAACGCCCGGGCCAGTTTCTCATATTCAGAAAAACAGGGGTATATCACGCCCACTTTTTGCACCGACAGGCCCAGGATCGCGAGGGCCATGCATTCCGCCGCCCCGTTTCCCGGCAGAATCATCCGTTCATCCACCTGCAAGTGCCGGGCCAGCTTCTGCCGGAACGTACGCTGGGCAGGGTCGGGATAATGGATGATCTGATCCAGGTCCTGTTTCAGTTTTTCCATCAAGGCGTGGGGCGGACCAAGCGGGTTGATATTGGCACTGAAGTCAAGCAGCCTGTCCCGGTCGATGCCAAAGGATTCCGCTGCCGTATCCCTGTCTCCGCCGTGTCCGAAACGTTCAATCCACCCCATGAGTTATTCTCCTTTCTGCCGTGCTACCTGTGCTTCTTCAAATGTGGCCATCTCCCGCATGATACGCCGCGCCGTATCGATCACCGGGAACATCAGTGCTGCGCCTGTTCCTTCTCCCAGCCTCATCCCCATATGGAGCATGGGTTTCAGCGATATAGCTTCCAGAGCGATCCGATGCCCTTTTTCTTCAGATAAATGAGACGGGATGAGGTAATCACGTACTTCCGGGCACAGGCGGACCGCACTTAATGCTGCCACGGTGGAGATGAAACCGTCGATGACCACCGGAATCCGGTGCACGGCACACCCCAGAATCAGTCCGGCCAGTGCGGCAATCTCCAACCCACCCACCTTTTGCATGACGTCCAGGGGATTGTCAGGATCGGGACGATGACGTTGAAGTGCCTGCCGCACTACCTGTTGTTTGTGCCGCAGTCTTTCAGAGGTAACGCCGGTTCCGCTTCCGACCACATCTTCCGCTGACGCAGCGGTCAATGCCGCCAGTACGGCGGAACTGGCCGTTGTATTGCCGATTCCCATTTCCCCGGTAGCGATGAGTTGTGCTCCCGCTTCCGCCTGTTGGGCGGCCAGTTCAAGTCCGACTTCAATGGCGGCTTTCAGTTCTCCTTCCGACATGGCCGCCTCTTGTACCATGTTTCGTGTTCCCCGGGCCACTTTTCGATGAAAAAGACCGTCCGACTTCGACAGATCGCCGTCCACACCTACGTCAACGCAGACCAGTGAGGCACCGGCCTGTCGGGCCATGACATTGATCGCGGCTCCCCCGTTTATAAAATTGGCCACCATCTGTACCGTGACTTCCCGCGGGAAAGCAGATACGCCTTCCTCGGTCACACCGTGGTCGGCTGCCATGATCACGATTCGTTTGTCATCCAGTTCACCGGCGATATCCCCGGTGATACCCGCCAGTTGAACCGCCAGTTCCTCCATTCTGCCCAGGCTGCCCGGCGGCTTGGTCAACCGGTCGAGATGCTGCTTTGCCCGTTCCATTGCTTTTTCATTAAGCGGTTTAATCTGTTCGCAGATCGCTTTGATCCATGTTTCACGCATCTCTGTGTTCCTCCCCTGCTCCCTTACTTCCCGGTGAAGTCAACCGGAAGTCGAATAATTCAAAAAACCCTGATTCCCGCAGGAACCAGGGCATTAAACACACAAAGGGCAAGATACAACCGTTTGAATGTCATGCCTTTCCTTTGAACCCGAAGGAATCAGCATCTTACAAACAGGCAGGTCTCCTGGCTTATGGATCTTCACCCGGGCTTCACCTTCCCGTCAAAACTGATTTGACAGTGGCGTAAATGAAGCCAGGCTCCCCAATTACAGTGGCGGGACCGCGCCGGACTTTCACCGGACTTCCCTATTATCTTCACCGGTTAAGGTGAAGACCTGTTTGCCGAAAATGAAATTGTCAGACTGTTACATTGTTGTATTCATTATAGGCGATAGGTGGTGGGGAGACAATCTTTTTCTTCTAAAGCGGCGCAGGGCAGGGCTAACATACTTGATCAATCACGTCAACCCACAGGCCTCTGCCAGCACTTCCACCAGATGCAATACCCGTGTTTGCGACATTCCTTTCCTGGCCACACCCAGTTTCATCTGCAACAGGCAACCGGGATTGGTGGTCACAATGGTCTCAGCACACGTATCAGCCGCTTTCTCCATTTTGTCATCCAGAATTTTCATCGACTCATCGTAATGAAGCAGATTGTAAATACCTCCAGAACCACAGCAGCGATCACTGTCTGCCATCTCAACAAACGTCGCTCCCGGTACCGATTGCAATAGTCGTCGTGGTTCTTCCGTGACCTTTTGTACATGGCGCAGATGGCAGGAATCCTGGTAGGTGATGGTCCCGTTCCATTCTTTCTTAAAAGGTAGCGGTCCGAACTGATCCAGAACCTGGCTGATGTCACGGCTCTTGCTCACAAAATCACGGGCTCTCTCCCGCCATGCCGGATCCTTGCCCAACAACTGGTCATATTCGATCAGCATGGCACCGCATCCGCCGGCATTGTTGATATAAAAATCGCTTTCCGATCGCTCAAAGGCACCAATGTTGGCCCGAGCCAGTTGTTCCGCCGCCTCTTTCATCCCCTGATGGGCATGCAGGGCACCGCAGCATGTTTGTGTTTCCGGAATGACCACTTCACAGCCAACGGCTCGAAGCAGTTCGATAGTCAGTCGGTTGATCCGATACATTACCGCATCCATTAAACAACCGTTGAAAAAAGCGACTCTTGCTTTTTTCGGACCCACAGGAGGAAGTACATCACCGGGATTGTACCGCCTGGACGGTGATTCCAGCCGGGGAAGCGCTGCTGCAAAACGGGCCGCCGGTTCCGAGATTTTGGGGAGGACGCCGGTGGCCAGCCGGTCAGCGCCACTCTTCTGATAGAGATAAACCATTCGCCCGACAATCCGTAACCGTTTCGGGTAGGGAAACAGGTGGCGCAACACCGCCTTTTTCAACCTTTCCCGCCCTTTATGTTGAGGTTGTTGCGGATTTAGTGGGTCCCGAGCCACTGATTCATGTAATACCTGTTTCGTTTCCTCCAGAATATGACCGTAAGGAACCCCCACCGGACAGGCGGTTTCACAGGCGCGGCAACCCAGGCAGAGGTCGATCGGTTCCGCCAGATCCCGGGTGATGTCGAGCTTTCCCTCCGCTGCCATTTTGACCAGCGCGATCCGGCCCCGTGGTGAAGCGGATTCTCTCCCCATCGATTGATAGGTGGGGCAGGCCGGGAGACAATACCCGCACTGGATACACTGATTGGTTTCTTCATAAGTGAGTTCGAATAATTTCCGGGCTCTTTCCGTTTGTCCCGGATTGTTGCGACTAGGACTCATTTTGCCTCAACACCACCCTGGTCTGCCCCGGTTCCGGAAAAATTTTGCCCGGATTCAATATCTGATTGGGGTCCCACGCTTCCTTGATCTTTTTCATCATGTCCAGGCCGATTGGGCCCAGTTCCATTTCCATATACGGGGCTTTCAAGACCCCGATACCGTGTTCGCCGGACAGGGTACCTCCCAGTTCTACCGCCGCTTCAAATATTTCCGTCACCGCATCTTCCACCCGTTTCATCTCTTCCTCGTTCCGCTTATCGGTGATGATATTGGGATGCAAATTGCCGTCCCCGGCATGGCCGAACACCACCAGGTTAAGCCGGTACTTGTCGGCAATCTGCCGCAGCCGTTTCATCATCGCCGGAATCTGGCTGCGCGGCACCGTTGCGTCTTCCGAAATTTTGGTCGGTCCCATCTGCGTAATGGCCGGGGACACCATTTTTCTCGCCTTCCAGATCGTTTCACGCTCTTTCTCATCCCGGGCGACAGTAACCGTATTGGCCCCCTGACCGCGGCATATTTCTTCACAGCGGCGAATCTCTTCCTCCACTGCCGCCGGATGGCCATCCACTTCGATAATAATCAGGGCTTCTGCCTCAACCGGTAGTCCGGACGGCTGATAATTCTCCACCGCCCGGATGCAGGCCTGGTCCATCAGTTCCATGGCCGCCGGTAAAATACCCGACGATAGAATCCGCGTAATGGCATAACCGGAATCTTCAAAACGGTCGAAGGCCGCCAGCAACGTTTTACGGGACGGTGGCTTTGGGATCAGGCGAAGAATCGCCTCTGTAACAATGCCCAGTGTGCCTTCCGAACCCACAATCAGACGGGTCAGGTCATAACCGGTCACATTTTTTACGGTCTTGCCGCCGGTTCGGATCACGTCTCCCATCGGCGTCACCACTTCCAGCCCGATCACATACTCTTTCGTCGTGCCATATTTCAATCCTTTCGGGCCACTGGAATTCTCCAGCAGATTGCCGCCGATCGTGGAGACATGGGAACTGCTCGGGTCCGGCGGGTAAAAGAGGCCCGCTTCTTCCGCCTGCCGGTGAATGTCAGCGGTCAGGACACCGGGGGATACGATCGCCAGCATGTTTTCCGTGTCAATCTCCAGTTTCTGATTCATCCGTGACATATCCAGCACCATGCCGCCTTTCACGGGAAGGGGCCCTCCGCTGAGTGACGTGGCGGAACCTCTCGGATAAACCGGAATTATTTCCCGGTTGGCCAGTTTCACCAGTCGGCTGATTTCTTCTGTCGTGTGCGGTTGCACAACTACATCCGGCAGGTATTCTCCGAATGAGGCATCATAGCTGAATGTATAGCGGTCGGCCAGATCCGTGAGTACCCGTTCCTGCGGGATAATAGATAAAATTTCCCCGATGACGTTTGGCTTCACCGGTTTCTCCCCCTTTTGTATCCAGATTCTTTTCTACGATCTCTATTCCTATTTTAACACGTTGCCTGTTTGCCTCTATTTTTGTTTGTGGCCCTGCTTGCTTAAGTTCCAACTGAAGACTCCGATTCCTTCTCGCCCCCCTCCTTTCCATCAAAAAAAGGGAGCTTGACGCAGCTCCCTCCCCAATCTGTATTACCCCATCACTCAGGCCGCCCGGGTTCATCCGGATAAGCCCCTTTATCATCTTGGTCGACCTTTTTCTCCAGCGGCGTCTCAAAATAAATGCTGCGGCTGGGAAAGGCAACCGATACGCCTTCTTTTTCGAGGATCTCCATAATCTTAAAATTACAATCCTCCTTCACCCGCAGCCATTCACCCCAGTTGGTTGTTTTGGTAAAGAAGTACAGGAAAATATCAAGACTGCTGTCATTAAAGCGGTCAAAATGGACAAACAGCGTTTCCTGATGAATCTCCGGATGATTTTCCAGCATGGTGCGAATGTCGTTCACACATTTCTCCAGCTTTTCCCGTGGCGTTCCATATTCCACACCCAGGTGAAAGGTAATCCGCCGTTTTCCCATCCGGCTCCAGTTGGTAATCGGTTCATTGGCCAGTGTCGAATTGGGCAGCGTCACCACCGCCTGGGCAAACGTCCGGACCCGGGTGCTGCGGAACGTGATATCCTCCACCGTTCCCTCCACACTCGGCGTTTTAATCCAGTCTCCCAGGGAAAATGGCTTCTCCGTCAGAATCACCACGCCGCCGAACAGGTTTCCCACATAATCCTTGGCTGCCAGGGCAAACGCCAGCCCGCCCAGGCCGAGCCCCGCCACCAGGCTGGAAATGTTATACCCCCAGTCCTCGGCGATGATGGTGATGGCTAACGCAATGATCAGAAAACGAAGCGTCTTGGAGATAAACGGAAGCAAAATGCGATCGATTTGCAGTTCAAAACGTTCCCCGATTTTTTCCATCCAGGTTGACGACGTATTGGTCAGAATAAATAATCCCCAGGCAATGAGAATAATGATCACCGAACTAAATACCTGCGAGATAAAATGGTTCGCTGTCACCCCCAGCGGCAGATACATCAGCGCAAGATATAACCCGAGTATCCAGATAAAAGCCCTCATCGGCTTTTGATAAGCGGTGACGATATATTCATCCACACTGGTACTGGTTTTTTTCGTTATCCGTAGAACCAGATTAAATATGTAACGTGTAAATATTTTTCGCAACAACAGGAAAAGTAAAAAGATACCGGTAGCTACGCCCAGGTCAATCCACAGGTCGTAGTCATACAAACGGTAATAGACTCCCTCAATTACAGAAACAACTTCTACCATCATGATCCTCCTTCATAGCGTCAACCTTCCGGTTAAACCGGATAGCGGTTCCGGTGCAAAAGCGTCAGCTGGTACAGGGCTCCATATACCAGAATCAAAAACAGACCGAACATAAGTGAAAACAACACGGATTCCGCATTGAAGTTTGCAGAGAGGCTCCGAACTAGTTCAACCGGATGAACCAGCACGTCCCAGCTATTCCAGCGGATAAAGCGCCCCAGATAGATGGCAAATCCACTAAGAACACAAACCAGCCCGACAAACATCCAGGCCAGTATGTTACTCCATTCATGGTCAATCAACCGGTGAATAATAAAAAGTGATACGAATCCGAGCAAAAATCCACTCCAGACAAAAAGCGCAAACATAACAAAATCATACCACACCCAGATGTCGTCGTTAATCGTCCATACATCCCCGAAATGAATAAAATTCATATAGTTGAAGTGAATGAAATCCGTGATCATATAGGGAGCATTGGGATAAAATAGCAACCAGGCAACCCCGAGTGCCATGATTTTTCCCGTCCGATGATCGGTGTAACGTTTCGACAGCATCCGGTCAATTCCCAGCGCAAGCAACAGCGGAATCCAGGCCAGGAACAGATTCCAGGCCAGAAACAAATAATTCCGGTTGTCGGCGTTCCCGTTCCTTAACATCACCATCAATCCACAAACCATGGATAACAGAAGCAAAAACAGAATCACATGTTTATACCCGGACCGATTTTCGGCAGAAAAGCGCAATGTCATTCCACCTTCCACTTTATAACAATTTTGCCCAGTTTTCGAAATAAGAAGACATAGATAACTTCTACACATGTCGAAAATTCCCTTTTTACATAAAAAAAGAGCCTGCCAGAAGACCAGTAGTTCGGTTCTGGGGTATTAAAATAAAGCCAATTAGCATAAATTCGCTTGTTTCTTTGAAAACATGTACAAAAACCATTGTTAAAACATGTTAATTGTTTAATCATTTTTAGATTATCTGGGGCAAATGAAAGTTTATGTTAAACTACAATATGTAGAGTTTGTGAAAGAATTTACTTAAACTAACGGGTGAGGATAACTCAACCAGGAGTTATGATAGTGAAAAGAAGTATTGTACGGAGGTAGTGATGGATAAAGAAAAAGAAATTGAAATTGTGAATAAATTTTTTCTTAAAAGAATAATAGATCGAGTTATATTTGAATTATTATCAGCTAAGAAAAGGGTAGAAGCGTTAAATAGACTTTGCCACGATTATAAAAATACACTTAATTCAGATTATATGATTGAATTAAAATCTCTGAATTCCGATTATCAAAAGATAGCTTCTTTTCTTAAAAGAGAAGGTGCTCCAAATGAGTGTTATGTTATTTCGAGGAATAAGGCCGTTGACGGAAAGCAACTGCCATTAGATGAAGCATTAAAAGAGGTGGTGGGTTATGGAATGCCGTCTATTGTTTCATGTATTGAAGGCAAACTTGCTTATTTCGAAGCAGAGCAAGAGATTGGTTCACCACCAAGATTTATTGTTAAAAGAGAAGAATAACTTTAACTAACAGGTGCTTAACTGAAAAGGAGAAAATGAAGTTATGAAAAAACATTGTTGTGAGGATATGAATTATCATGCAAATTTTAAGTGTGATATACATGAAAATCCCTTTGACTGTCCGGATAATATAGTTATTTATGATGAAAAAGGTAATGACTACGGATTGATAATACATGATGGGGGTTCTTCAAGTATAGAAATTTATTTTTGTCCCTGGTGTGGATCAAAACTATAATTGTTCTTGTGCTAAAAGGAGGCGTTAGTTGAACAACAAGTCATTAAAATACAAAAAAACGCAGAGGGTTCTTAAACCTCTGCGTTTTTCTATGTGATTGAGTTGTCTAAAAGTATGCTTTTAGCTGCTATTTCCCTTGTGATTTTGGAATTTTGCCTCTGAACGAATTACCGAAAGACAGACTCCTTTTTCTATAAACACCCATCAACCATAATACGGCGAGATCATGAGATACACCAGAACGCCCGTCAAACTTACATACAGCCAGAGCGGCATCGTCCAGCGAGCAATTTTACGATGTTTCTCCACCTGCATCCCCATTCCCCGGAAAAAAGAGGTAAGCACCATCGGTACAATCACAATCGCCAGCAAGATATGCGTAATCAGGATAAAGAAGTAGACATATCTTAAGAACCCTTCTCCCCCATACGGCGTGGACTCTGTTAAAAAGTGATAGGTCACATATGACAGTAAAAACAGGGTCGTGGTCGTCATCGCGGCAAAGATGAAATTGCGGTGCAGTTTAATATCCTTTTTCCGGATCGCATATAACGCCATCACCAGAAACACAAAGGTAAAACTGTTAAAAATGGCATTCATCATCGGAAGAAACGTCAGATCTATATGACTGAGCCCCTCATATTCAGGCATAAAGAATAGAATCGCCACCAGTGCGTTAATCACGATCGTAAGTGTTACGACGATCGGCGTGTAATTACGGGTCCGGGCAGATTGTTGCTCATTCATGTCGAATCGCTCCCATTATTATGATCGTTATATGAATTCTACTTGTCCAACGCCTATTATAATATATTTTGCCCGGTTGTCATAAAAAGAAAAATGACAATCTGTTAAAAAGCTGTTACAAACATACCCGTGAGTATGGATGTAACAGAATAGGGGGAAGGAACATGATGTCTCATCCCCTGACAATTTTCCACAGAGCCCCAGTTTTTCTTCTCGGTTCACGCATCAAACGGCCGAAATCCACCACATACAATTCACGCCCATCCGGACTGAACGTTGCTTCCACCGGCCGGATCGGTCCCTTCGTCGTTGCTTCACCATTGGGGTTCACCAGAAAGTCGCGGATTTGTCCGGTATAAAGATGACAGCGCACCACTTTAAATCCGAAATTTTCTTGCTCATGATGTCCCCAGTTCATGTCCCCCGTCTGCGCCACAAAAACCTGCCCAACGTGACCGAATCCCGGATGCGTTGAAAAGTCGAATTTGTTGGACGAACTGTGGTGTTTAAAACGCAGTAACGGCTGTGCCGCCAGAGGCGGGTGTTTTTTTAACAAAAATCCGGGCTTCGGCCCTTCTTCCGTCTGAAAATGAGGGAGAGTCGCCGGCAGTCCGCTGAAGAAGTCCGGCCAGCCATGCCAGCTGCCGCGTTCCACTTCACGAAAGGAGTCCCAATCGTGCTGGATGGGGCGGCTTCCCCTGGGATCCGCCCCATTGTCCGTCACATAAAGTCTCTGGTCAAAAGGGGAAAAACCCAGCCCAAAGGTATTGCGGAACCCGTCAGCATAAACCTGTAACCGGGTTCCGTCCGGCTTGCAGCGGTAAATAACCCCGTTGGCCATCCGCTGTCCTTTCATTTCTTCACCTTCAGATGCCGGCTTTCCGAAAGGATGGTAGGCGCCGGTGACCACCACATCTTCTCCTTCCGTCAACGGGTTGGCACTGATGAATGGAGAACCTCGCAACACCAGCGTCCGTGCCGGCACATCGTGAAAATGGGGGTGATATTTAAGCCACGGTGCGTTATCAGGTCCGACCACACCGGAATTGGTTGCCGTTCCAGCAGAAAAATACAGATACCCATCCGGACCAAATATTACTTCGCCCGTAAAATGGTCGCCGCAAGTTCTCAGTCCGGATACCAGAACGTGGCGCCTACCGTCCATGGATACCCGGGTTACCTGTCCACATCCGCCGTAACTTTTTTTACCCCGGGATCCTTCGGCCACATAAAAGTAACCGCGGTGCCAGGTGATGCTGGTGACCGGTCCCTGAAAACCACCGGCCACTTCCGTCAGGGAACCATCCGCTTCCAGTTTGAGGATACGTCCCTCTCCGGGCGGTCCCCCGTATGCAAAACCGGCTTCTGCAATGTAAATGTTCCCTTGATCGTCAAAGGTGACATCCGTGGGATACGTCAGGCCGGACGCCACTTTGATCAAGCGGTACCCTTTTTCCAGCATGAATTTCGGTTGTTTGTCGGGTGGGGCTGCACCCTGGTCGTGGTGAGGTGCCCCAACACCGTTTTGTTGTTGCCGGTGATGCCCCTCCCCATCCTGTGCTTCCCCGGCTCCCTGAATCATCCGCAATGTCTGTTGAAGTTGCGTCAGTTGATTCACCTGCTCCATCTGACTTTCAATCAACAGGGGAATCCCCAGTCTTGACTGGATTGAGACTGGGACAAAATAATAAGCATAACTCAGATACTCCTGTAGCAACTGGTATTCCCGATCGTAAAGCTCCTCTACAGTTTCCCGCAATCCCCGGTTCAACTCCGCTGCCAGTGGTTGTGACACAATCTGTTTACCGTAATAGGCGGCTATTCCCTGTAACAAGGACAATTGCAATTCTTGACGACGGATCAGTTCTGCTACCCATTTTTTCAGTTGCGGAAACGGATTCAATTGCCGTAGTTGATTGTAAAGCTGATTGTTTACCCATTCCCACCGGAACTGCTTGTGCAGCATCCCCTCTGGAAGATGTCTATGCATCCGCTTTCCTCCCTTTTTATGAAAAAAATCCGTTCTTTTTCTCTACCCATATGTATTCAGGAAGGAACGGGGTATGCCAGTCCGCCGGGCTTTCTTCATCACAGGCTATTCACCTGACTGAACCACTTAAAAAGAAAAACCCGGATCAATCCGGGCAAAATCGAAATTCCTTCTTCTCAAGATTCCCAGGATTCCACGATCCTCCTTGCAGTTACAGGATCATATCCTCTGCCGATCAAATAACTGATAGCCGCCACTTCTCTTATGGCGTGCTTCACCGAAGTCACTTTCGCTTCTTTTAACCCATATTTCACCCATGGATCGACAATGGAAAGTGTCTGTTGTTTTAAATAGGGGTGGGTGCCGGCATACGGATTGACCTATTGTATATAGGCCTTTAAACCTTTTACACCGGCTATCCACTAATTTAATCTGTAAGCATAAATGTCTTTCCCAAACTGCTTCGACACCCGCTCCAGCATTTCGGACACAATGTTCCAGTCCCCTCCCGCCAGTCCACATCCGATCATGTAAGGGACCCCGAATTTTAATCGGTCAAAATCCGGCTGGTTCTGAAAATAACGGAACATCTCCTGCAGGGACGATTCCAGTTTGGGATAGTCCGTCAGCGGACCGGGACCGCTGTAGTTATACTGCCCGTAAAGATTCACGATGTAGCGGTTTTCCCCCGGGTGATGGGCCACGGAGATTTTCCCCAGTCGCTCTTCCGCGGAAAGCGGCAGTTCCGTGTCGGCTTTGTACGCCTCCGGGTAACGCTTTTTAATCTGCCGGGCGATACCGGCTCCCATCGTTTTAAAACAGTTGCACTGGTGGGCGATCACGTCACAGTCCGATTCCAGCAGGTCGCCTTTCACCTCAATTAAGGCCATCGTTTATTCCCTCCCTCTTTTTAATTTAAATGAACTGGAAGAACATGTTAAAATAGAAATGGAAATTGGCGTTTCTGTTCACCCGGTTGAAATTGGTGAATCGGTACTTCGTCATAACAGCGAAAATTCTTCGCTAAACGGACGTTTAAAATATGATGCGAAGTATTCACCACTGATTAGTAAAAAAACTTTTGATCCCTTTTTGCGGTAAAGGCGAAAGGACGCTAATTTTAAGACTCTTGATAAGATGCCAGGGGTATCGAGTTGAACTACCAATAAAGGAGGATGGTTATGCGTAAAGTCCGTATGATACTGTCGGGAATCTTATTGGCTGCCGTCATGTTATCCGGTTGTTCCAACTGGTCAAATGCACCCGAAGAAAATCGAAAGCTACCTGTTTCGATCCTGGAGCTTCCGGACGAATATGAATTTGCCAGACCATTTGTAGACACACTTGCGGAACGGAATGTGAATGTGCTGGAGGTCAACCGGTCTGTGTTGGAGACATTCTTTCAGGATGGCAACGTGTATCCCGCAGTCTGGATCAAAACGGACCCGGGTGTCGTGGAGTTGATTCACCTCCCGAATGGTGTGGCCGAAGATATGAATATTGAGGCGATACCCCATGGAGAGCCCGGCCGTTACCAGTACCGGATCAACGGACAATTATTCGACTCACCGCAACCGGTCTATTTCCTGCAGACAGATCAATATCTGGGGTTGACCAAAAGCCGTGAACTTTATGACCTCATTCGGGACCTGGAGTAGTATTATTTTCTGCGACTACCCGGTCCCCTGTGACGTGATGACATAAACAAGCCCAATCACACCTCCCACCCCTAGCACACCGACGACGACATAATAAAAAATCCGGAGCCATCGCGGCATGGTGGTCAGGGGAACCTTCTTCCCGGGCAGACCGACGATTTTCTGATAGTGATCGGTCACACTGTTGATGGACGGGTTGTCAGAACCTGATACCTTCGCCACCGTCGAACCTTGGACAGGGGCCGTTTTTTCACGTTCCGCCGCACCACAGTGTTGCTTCAACGAATAATCATCAAACTGGGACAGATGGTATTCCCGCGCTTCCAACAGGCTGTCAAAGGAAAGCCAGCCCCCGTCACGCTTCAACCGCTCCACCCCTTTATAGTCTGTTTCCCTTTTTTTGCGAACGTAGGGGCAGACCGGATCGGCATGAATCGTACAGGTTTTCATCGGACGGTCAACATTCATCCAGATCATGAGCCTACCTTCCTCCCGTATCCTGACCATTTCCTTTCAAGCCAGCATTCCGGATCTTATGTAATAATCCGGAGAGACCCTTGGCTCCCAATAAAAAGATAATTCCCAGCACAAGTTTGAGCGTGGCAGCTATCATCTGGACCGTCACTTCCAGAACCATTTGCGTATCAGCACGTCCGTCCAACTGGTTCAAATAATAAAGACCGGGGAATTGACGAACCGTTTCCGGAATGGCCTGGGCCAGAACCAACAATCCGACACCGGCAAACATGATGGTCTGCAGGTCACGGGGCGATCTGTCCACTTCCACCCGGTTTTCTTCACCACCCCGGGGTAAAAACAGCCGCGTCAGTACCTCCGCCTTGATCCACACCACGACCCCGATCATGAATTGAAGGACGAACGGCAGAAGTTGTATCCATAGTTGAACGTGATCGATATTCAGATAATTGATATCCCCCAGCGCATCGGCCAGTATCAGCCCGGCCGGGCCGATCATCGCACTCACGGTATTGATTATGAAGTAGACAGACAGCAACCGGAGTCCGACAAACACCACATTTTTTAACGTGAACATGTTCTCCCCCCGATCGGGTTATCTTCAAACCTTATTTTATATGTATTCGCCAAAAAAAGGTTCAACCCTTCACCGGCACTCCTTTTCCTGTTCGTCATATACATATCTCAGGGCACCTGCGGAATAAAGCGAAAAGGAGAGAGAAACATGCGTGCAAAAATGTTTGCTGATAACAAAACGTTAATCGGATACAACCCGGTCACGACCCATGTTCACTATGCTTCATATCCCAAAATTTACGGCGACCATTTTATCGGTCCCAATAATGTGCTGATCGGGGACGTCACCCTGAAAGGCCCTGTTTTTATCGGGTTTAATAATGTGATCCGTGCGGACTACGGCAGTCCCTTTTTCATCGGTCCCCGCACCAGCATACACGACCAGTGCCTGGTCCACGGCCAGCCTGAACAGTACGTCAAAGTCGGCGCATACAAATGGTCCGTCCACATTGACGGCGATGTCAGCATCCTGCATGGTTCATCCATTCACGGTCCCTGCCGCATCGGCAAAAACACCTTCATCGGCCAGAATGTTTCCGTTTTTGACGCCATCATCAAGCCGAATTGTGTCATTCTGCACGGGGCCAACATCACCGGCGGAGTGACCATACCCGAAGGTAGGCTGGTGGAACCCGGCCAGAATATTTATAAACAGGAAGATGCCGACCGGCTTCCGCCCGTTTCCGGAGAATACCTGTCCCTCAATCCCGAAACGGTCAATGGTTATATGGAACTGCTGTATGCCTACCGGAAACAGACCCCCTATGGAACAATCAAAGCCAAAAAACGGTGAGGACCGTTTCTTCCTCACCGTTTTTTAACATCCATGGGGACTGCTATATGATGGACATAGCTGGCTGTCACCCTTTTTACACATGCTCCTGTTGTTTAAAGCGCCCTGGCTGAAGCCGGACGAGCCGGCGATGATGGGAAAAGGTGTAGAGAATCAGGCCCACCCAGATAAAACCGAAACTGAACAGATGTGCCAGTGTAAACGGTTCATGAAACCAGAAGACCCCCAAAACCAGGCTGATACTGGGAGCCAGGTACTGAAAGAAACCGATCATGGACAGCGGAATCCGTTTGGCAGCCATGGAGAAAAAGAGAAGCGGAGCCGCTGTCGCCACCCCCGCCGCCATTAACAACAACGTTAACGACATCGACCCCAAAAACACCCCGTTCCCCTGACTGTGAAGCAATCCGAGGTAAAACAGGGCAGCCGGCGTCACCAGCAGTGTCTCAAGCGCCAGTGCCATCACCGAATCCACCTGGACTGTTTTCTTCACCAGTCCATAAAGACCAAAGGTAAAAGTCAGCACCAGGGCAACCCAGGGCAGACTTCCGTAATGTATCGTCAGAATCGCTACCCCGATACCCGCCATTACAAAGGATACCATCTGCCAGAAGTTAAGCCGCTCTTTTAAAACGACAACTCCCAGCAGCACATTAAACAGCGGTGTCATATAATACCCGAGGCTGGCCTCCACCACGTGATCGGAATTGACTGCCCAGATGTAGGTCACCCAGTTCAGGCTGATCAACACCCCGCTGATCAGGGTCACTCCCACGGTTTTTCCATGGGACAGAAATTTTCCGAACCGTCGCCAGCCCCCGTTGATCATCAGCACGACCGCTACAAAAACCAGAGACCATACAATGCGGTGGGCCAGGATTTCCCACGCCGGTACTTCCTGCAGGGTCTTCCAGAATAAAGGAAGAAATCCCCACGCCGTATAGGCAAGCAGGGCAAACCAGATTCCGGCGACACGGTTTTGATTTTCATCGAGGTTCACAGGGCTCATCTCCTCAAAGGGTCGGACACATCTTATGATATTGCTATTATACCTGTTTCGCTTCGGTTCGAACATCTTTTATAAATTTTAAAAAAGCCTGCTGGTGGTAGCAGGCTTCTCACAGTGAATAATCAAGTGTTATTGAAGTTTGGTTTCCGGATTCATCGGCCGGTCTCCGGCGATATCGTTGCTTCCGTCCATCAGGTGATTCATCCCGCGTACCAATGTATCATCTTCGAGCACGCTGTAAAGATGATATCCCAGATCTTCCCGATCGACCAGCACTTCTTGCAGAACTTCAGCCGTTCCCCAGTCGTGCAGGTCATGAGCTCGAGAAATATGTTTGCGTATCATTTCCTGAATCTTCAGCTCATGCTCCAGATCATTACGGACAAAATCCCGCATGGTGTAACGGCCTTCCACTTCGTGCTTGATATAAGACAACTCATGCTGTGTGACTGGATGCGCCGTGGGAACGCCTCCCAGCCGGGCCACCCGCTCCCCGATCATATCGATATGTTCCATCGTCTTTTCCCGGTGCTCGTCAAGCAGATGGTGAAGACTGAGAAAAGATTCTGCCCCTTCTGTCAGCCAGTGATGTTTATTGTACTGATGAAGCGCGACATTCAGGGCACACTGGTGATCATCCAGCATAATCGCCATTTCAAGTCGGGTCTCATAGGGAAGACCAATCCCCGCTCCCTCTCGCTTTACCGTACGGGGTTCCTGGCGAAGTACCATGTCATGGGCAGATTCATGCCCCGGTGTATTCGGCTGAAAACCCGATTTGTTGAGGTTAAAGGTTCCATTGAAATTTTTTAAGTTGGTCATCACACCCTGAATATCCGGTGGTGTGCGGGTTACACTCTGTGTATCAGGATTCATGTTACCACTCCTTTTCGTTATGTTACGATGTTAGTATTAACGGATTTTCCCGTTTTATCCTGACCGTTGTTATACTTCACCCTGCCGTGAGCGATTCAAAAGGTTGATAACATGCTCTCTATTAAAATCAAAAAACTTCCGGCACAGGCTTTTCCGGAAGTGTCAAAGTTGAGAATATCAAATTGGAAGCGACAACTGCACCGCCTCCTCTTTCTTTTCGGTCTCTGACCGATCCCATTTTTGTCTTGCCTGCCAGTCCCTCCGCCAGTCATCCCGTTCATCCCGGTCCGGTGCATACCCGAACTGATCCATCACACCATAAACCCGTTTCAACAGAGACGCTTTATATGCCGCTGTTGGATATCCCGTCCTGTAAAGACGGGCGTACTTCTCTTTCAGGTGCGGATAAGATCTGGACAGCACTTGAAAGAACCAGACTTTCACCTCCGGGGCCAGCCGCAGGATGGACGGCATCACGAATCGCGCCCGGTGTCTTTGGGCCGCCTCAATCACCTGGTAAAGGTCCCGTGTCGAATCCGTCAAATACGGCATGATAGGAGCCAGAAAGATCCCGGTGTGAATCCCGTTTTCCACCAGTTCCTGTACGGTTTCCATTCTTTTTAGCGGAAAAGGGGACGCCGGCTCCAGCGACTTCCAGATGTCACGATTCAACGTGTTAATACTGATGTTAACGGACGTCACCCACATCTCTTTCAAAATATCGAGATCCCTCAGAATCAACGGCGAACGGGTCGTAATCGTGGTGGGAATCTGGTATCGGGCCAATATCTTCAGGCATTCTCGCGTAATCTGGGCTCTCCCTTCCACCGGTTGGTAGGGATCGGTGGCCGTGCCGATCGCCACCAGTCCCACATGAATCCCCAGTTCCCGCTCATTCCCGCCAAATCGTCGTGCCATTCGCTCCAATTGTTTTTCCAGTGCTTCCGGTGCGTTCATCTTCAGCAGGATATGATTCTGAAAGGTATCGTCCGCTTCCATTCCCAGGAAGGAATGGGTTGCCCGGGCATAACAAAAACTGCACCCGTGCGTACAGCCGCGGTATGGATTAATTGACCAGTCAAACGGCATGGATGGGGCCTGAACCCGGTTCATCACCTGTTTGGATTCGATTTTTTCAAATTGTTTTGGCGCCATGCTTTGGGAGCCTCCGTTTCAGATGCCGATACAGTCGTTTTAATCATTATACCAAACATACGTTCGGATTGAAAGGTATCTCATACGCAAATTAAGGACGCCATCGGTTAACCAGCGTAAAATAGTCTTCAATTCCCAGCATGATGGCTTCTGCCAGTTTTTCCCGCTGGGAATCAACGCTCAACCACTCACGGTCAGACGGGTTACTGATATAGCCCATTTCGACAATGACGGTGGGGACTTCGGTCCGGTTAAGGATATAGTAGGTTTTACCGGGAATCGGTAGAAAGGAAGTTTTGTACAATTGATTGAGACTTTGTTGAATCTGTTCGGCCAGGAGAAAACTGCGGGTATTTTTCTGATACAGGACGAGAGGGCCGCGTTTGCGTGAATTTCCGGCCCAGTTGACATGAAGGCTGACCACAACCCGGGGGGACAGGGTGTCAATCAGACCTTTACGCTGTGCCAGATCCCGCCTGTGACGGGAAGACGAACGGAGCCACTGGTTCTCATCACTCAAAGCATAGTCCCCGGTCCGGTTCAACACCACATGGTACCCTCTGTCGGCGAGCTTTTCATACAGGACGAGACCCATTTTCAAATTGAGGTCTTTTTCATACACATGACCGGCTGACGTACCGCTGTCAATACCTCCATGCCCGGCGTCAATCAGGACATCCGGTTGCGGGTAGAGTAATTGTGCGGACACGGATCCCGCCGGAATCAGGAAGAAAAAAAGCAAACCAACCAGGACGATGCGAACCATCATATGTCACCATCTTTCGAAAAACATTTTTTATATTTTTCCAATTGAACCGGCAACACATGAATGGAAAATATTTGTCAGTCCTTCAGCCCTGATTGCCCGCCCGCTCAATCAACCGGATGGTTTCCTGAGACAACCGGCTGATTTCGGTTTTAAGCTGATGTTTCTGGTGCTCCAGTTGCCTGATCAGGTCCTTAACTTCCTGTCGGTTCTTCTCCGCTCTGTCACTGGTTTCATGGATACGTCCCTGCACCACCCAGTCCACGATCAGTCCGTCGAAAAAAAAGTCGGCAAACGTGAGCAGCCCTTCGACTCGCAGCTTGAGATTCAGGTCAGTATCAATATCCTTCAATTCTTTCTTGAACCGACGCATGTGTTTCTGGGCGATATGAACATGCTGCCTGGCATCATCGATATGACGGTGCTTGACAGCAGTGCTGATCAAACCGCCCCCCAGCATATCGAAGGCTCCCCAGCCTCCCGCCTTGTTTAAACTCTCAAGTACCCGGTCCAGTGCCCCTGCAACATCCTCGCCTGCCTGCCGTGCTTCTTCCACTTCTTTAAGCAGGGCCTGATGCTCCGCCTTTTTCTCCGCCAGTTGATACAATTTTTCTCCCAGTCCCGGTTTTTCACGTTTAATAAACTGTTCTTTCTCTTTTAAAATGGCTTTGTATGCGGTATCCACATCGCCGAGCGCGCTGATTTTTCGCCTGAGATCAGCCACTTCCTGCTCCATGTCTTTCAACGTTTGTTGCGCTTCCTCATACTGAAGACGGGCCCTTACCGCTTCCTGTTTTTCGGTCCGGATCCGCTCTTCCTTTTTGCCCAGCATCGTGGAAAATAAGTTAACCAGACTCATCCCTTCCAGCCGTTCGACATCTTCCTCTTCCTTCTCCAGCTGCCGTCTCGCCTGTTCCGCCTTTTCTCGCTGGTCCTGCAATTCCTGTTCCGTCTGTTTTAATATCGACTGTAACCTTCTCTGTTCCCGCTGGTTCTTTTTAACCTCCTGCAACCTTGTGTTCAAGGTGTCAAACATCCCGATCCCTCACTTTCCATCCTGTTGTGTAAAACGAAACAGGGGCTCCCGAAGTTTCAACCAAATTAGAAAAGTCTTATTCAATCAATCAAACATAAATCATCCTATCTTGAGAGATACTTTAAATTGTTCAAATGTCATAACAGGAGGGAAAATAAATCAATGAGATGGAAACCGACGGGATGGATCGCCCTTTTCACCTGTGTGGTGTTTCTCGCCGCAGGGTGTAATCAGCAGGGACAGAACGGACAAATGGGTACACAGGGTATGGAGCAGATGACGGAAAACATGGCCCGGAGTGAACAGGTACAAACCTCATTCTCCCGGGGCAGGGTTGACGTGATGAAGCAAGATCATCAAGCAAGAAAGGTTATTTTACAAAATGTTTTAACCGAGCAAAATATGATGCTTGAAGATCCGGAGCTTCGGTCACGCCTGCTTGATTTCAACATTGAGATTAACAGGTTGATGACCCGGGATGAGCAAGGGCTGGAACAGTTAAAAGTATCATCCATCAAATCCATGGAAGGTATCACGCATGACACAAAAGCACACCGACAGATGTTCCAGATTGAACAATTATCCAGACAGAAATCGCTGAAAGACCCGAAACTGAGAAACCAGCTGTTGACCCAGAACATACAGGAGTTCAGCGCCGTGAGTAACACCCCTCCCCTGCGCAGTAAAATGGCGGATGCGATGTTACCGCTGCTCAAAGATCCAAAAATCGCAGCCGAACTGGAAAAAATGATACAAATGGCCGTTCAGAAAGAGGTGCAAAAAATCATGGCCCAGATGAAACAGCAGCAGCCAAAACAACCCGCTCCATCCCAGCCGAAAAAAGACGAGTCCGGTTCCGGCCATCAACCGGCACCGATTGATAACCCATCTTCCGATCCTGGTAACTGAGGTAAAAAGTGAAAGTTTTTAAAAAAAGATCTTTACACTTGCTCCAAAAGGTGCTAACATAATTGACATATTAATCAACAAAAAATGGAAAAATAAATTCCAGAGAAAGGAGGAGCCGAACAATGATTAAGATTAAACATACTGCAGGTCATATCCCAACCCTGTATCTGAATAGACTGAGTCATCGGAACGGCTCCTCTTTTCTCGACGGTCCGGTTACCTGATTCGAAACCCTTTTTCACGGTAAGCCTGTTACATCCATACTCATGGGTATGTTTGTAACATAATCCCTGATTTGAATTTTTGCTTACCCATACCTATCGAGCAGGTCATCATCCCGACCGTATTACGGCATTATCAAATTTGCCGCAGGACGCCATTCCGGCGACCTGCGGCTTTTTTATTTATCTCAAACCAATCTTTTAAAGGAGGGAATGCACGATGATTTTTGCAATCCAAATGCCGGGACAGAAACCGGCAAACCGAACTGCCATGGACATTCGTATGCATAAAGGAGGGAAAACAAATGATGATGTTTTTCGAATATTTCTCTTTTTTGATTAGCCCGAGTATCAAAGACTGGGAATACCGCGATTATTTGAAAAATGAGTGGAATTCCCAGACAGACCATATGTTCTACCTGTAGAAGGAGGGCCCCATGAGATTTCGTGATTTTCATCGAAACATTAAGATTCGCCTGGGTATTCAGTTTTTAGTTGCGCTCGCATCCAACACCATTTTCCCTTTTCTGGCGATCTACCTGGCTTCGAGAGTGGGGGCCCAGTGGACGGGTTTGATGATGATGGGAATTGTGGTATCCGGCATTGCTGGAGGGATCACAGGAGGATTTATCTCCGACCGCCTCGGGAGAAAAAAGTTAATGCTGATCTCGGAGGCGGTGATGGGGGTGACGTTTCTTGGTGTGGCACTGGTGAATTCACCGCTGGTCGATTCACCGTACCTCACCTTCCTCCTCCTTCTGGTCAACATGTTTTTTATGGGTGCGTCCGAGCCGGCTTCACAGGCGATGGTGATCGATGTCAGTACGCCGGAATCCAGAAAGCCTATTTTTGCCGCTTTTTACTGGATCTTTAACCTGGCCTTTGCCGCCGGCAGCCTAATCGGCGCGTTTCTATTTCAGGAACATCGGTTTGAACTGTTCCTCGCTCTGGCGATTATCCTGTTTGTTTCGGTTATCGTGACGCGGTTTTTCATTACGGAGACCTACCGGCCTTCCCCGGCTTACCATGAACCGTCGGCTTCAGAGAATAAAGGGGCGCTGGGCTATGTGTTGCGGGGCATGCTGGATATGGCCCGCAATTATCGGCGTGTCATCCGGGATCGACTTTTTCTGATGTTTATGATTACGGGAATCCTGATTACGACACTGGAGTTTCAATTGTCCAACTATATCGGGATCCGCCTGCAACGGGAACTGGAGGAGGAGACACTGTTCTCTCTGTTCTCTTTCTCCCTTGATCTCGACGGATTTCGAATGGTGGGTATTCTGCAATCCGAGAATACGCTGCTGGTGGTTTTGCTGATGGGACTGGTGGGATGGGCGACCCGTCATCTGCCGGATCGCCGTGTTCTATACGCCGGTTTGTTGTTCTATTCTGCCGGTTATGCGGTTCTTGGATTTGCAGGTTCGCCCTGGATTCTGATCGCTGCCATGTTTATCGCCACGCTGGGGGAGTTGATGTATGCCCCTATCTGGCAGGCTACACTTGGTAATATGGCCCCCGTCAATTCCCGAAGTTCCTATCTGGCACTGAATGGAATGACTCATCAACTGGCGATGTTGATGGGAGGGGTATTTGTGATTGTGGGCGAATATCTGTCCGCGATGGTGATATCCGGGATTTATTTCTTGATGGGACTGATCGGGATGGGGCTTGCTTCCCGTATTATGTCCGGGATGCAGCAGCGGGTTCAATCCGAGGCGGACACAGAGGTGCCGGTAACATAGATAGTGATGACGAATTGTCGTCGAAACCAACCGGGGGGTTACCCGGGAGGTTCGACGACTTTTTTTGATTAACGGGATGACGATCCCTTTTTCGGGAAAAGACCTGCTGAGAGGAGGTCGAATATTCCATAGAGGAAAATTATTCCGTTATCATCCGATTTTCTCGATTTCTAAAATTTTAAGGGAAGATCTTTCCGCTATCTGCCTCAATTTAATATTATGCGAAGTATTCAACCCTTTTAGCTGAAAGTAATTCCTCTATTATTTTGGATCTCCCACGTTTTTGAGAATTTGCGGAAGAAATTTCCTCTATGTTTTTCGTCACTGATTTTTTGCGATGCACTTGATCACACGCCCTCCATTTCCTATCATCCGATCATCACCGGGCCTGTCTCAACACCTCCCTGTCACTATCGTCCAAGTTTCATCTCAAACGCTCCAATTCCCAAACATAAAAAAAGGACTCGCCGACGACCAACCACCGGCAAGCCCCTGTCACTCTTTTTCCTTTCCACTCAGACTTCAAGCGACCTCTCAGCACAAATCCGATAGGCATCCTGCCAGGGCTTCATCCGCTCAAACGCCGCACTTGCTGCCAGCACATCCGCATCGGCATAACGCCGTCCGATGATCTGCATACCCACCGGCAGGTGGTCCTGACTCAACCCGGCAGGAATGGAAGCGGAAGGATGCCCTGTAAAATTGGTAAAATAGGTCAGGCACCAGCCGATCAGCGGATCGACATCCACCCCGTTGATCTGCGCCGGACCTACTGTATTGCCGTCATCCGCATTTTCAACAGGCAACGTTGCCAGCGTTGGTGTGATCAACAGGTCATAATCATCCAGCACACCCTGAATCGCATCATAAATTTCCGTCCTCATCTGCTGATCCCGGATATAATCCTGAACTGTCATCTGATACCCCTTGTCCAGCCATTCCAGATACTGAGGCGGCAGGTCCTCCCTGTGATCCTTCAGCACATCAATGCCCATCTGCTTAAAATTCTCAAAAAATTCAATATTGACGGGCAGGATCAACCGGCACCAGAGATCGCTCAACTCGCGCTGATCCCGTTCAATGCCGACCTTGACCTCTTCCACCCGGGCGCCGGCTTCTTCAAACCGTTTCACCGCTTCCCCGACCACCCGGGAAACCTCCGGATCCACCGGGAACACATCAAAATCCGGGCTATACGCAATTTTCCATCCTTTTAAAGGTTTTCGGAGGGCAGCCAGAAAATTTTGCGTTTCATCAATGCTGTAAGGGTCAGCGGACGCATAACCCGACAATACCGTCAAACCGAGGGCGGCATCTTCCACTGTTCTGGTCAGGGTCCCTTCAAACAGAAACGGCATGGTTCCTGAAAACGCATTTGGGCGAGATACAAACGGAACACGACCAAAAGAAGCTTTGTATCCATACAACCCACACCAGGAAGCGGGTATTCGAATCGATCCGCCGCCATCCGTTCCTTCTGCAATCGGAACCAGGCCATCTGCCACAGCTGCCGCACTGCCCCCTGACGAACCACCGCTGTTCCTCGTCAGATCAAACGGGTTGCGGGTCGGGCCAAACATATAATTGTCGCAGGTTCCCCGAAATCCCATTACCGGACTGTTGGTTTTACCCAGCAGGATCGCGCCAGCCTTTTCCATTCGTTCCGCATACACACAGTACTGATCAGCAACAAAATCTTTAAACGCCCGAATCCCGCCAAAAGTGGAAATCCATCCGGGCTTAAAATCAAACAGATCTTTCATCGCGGTTGGAACACCATGGAGAGGACCCGTTTCCTCTCCCGCCATCACCGCTTCTTCCGCTTTTCGGGCTTCCCGGCGTGCATCCTCAAAACCCAGATACACAAAAGCGTTTAAACTCGGATTCCGTTCTTCAATCCGTTCGATCAGAGCATCCACCACTTCTACCGGAGAAAGCCGGCGCCGCCTGATTCTTTCAGCCAATTCACCTGCGGACATGTAGGCCAACTCATCGGACAAACCCATCATTAATTCCTCCCTTCCAGTATGTTGACGACTCGGAAATCGAATTCGTTCCCGACATTACAAAATATTCACAACATGCGACATGTAGAACGAGCCTCTGCAAAGAAAGATTCGGGAACCCCTTTTCATCCAAATAAAAGAACCACCCGTCCTTCAGGACCGGGTGGCACTCATGACCCAACCATTATGTATTTTTCCCTGATTATTTCCGCTCACGTTCCATCACGTTCACAAAAGCTTTCACCACGTCAGGATCATACAGGACACCATTTTGATCTGTGATTTCACGGATTGCTTCCTCCTGTGGGATCGGCTTCTGATAACTCCTCAGGTGAGTCATCACATCATAACTGTCCGCTACCGCCACAATCATCGAATCAACCGGTATCTGTTCCCTTTTCAACCCGAACGGATAGCCGGAGCCATCGACCCGTTCATGGTGTAGAAGCGCAATGTGGCTGAATCCACAATTCGGACTGTTCCCTTTCAACAGCTGATATCCGTGAATCGGATGTTCCTGGATCTGCAGCCACTCCTGCTTCGTCAGTTTGGATGGTTTGGACAAAATGTCTCTGGCAATCTTCAATTTCCCGATGTCGTGATGAAGGGCTCCGTCATAGATGAGGTCAAGATGCTCGGGTTCAAAAGACATTTCTTTTGCTATTTTTAGAGATAGTTCCGCAACCCTGACCGAATGCCGGTAGGTTTCCGGATGGTATTCTTTTAACAAACCCAATAAGTGATCCTGCATCTTTGTCATTTCTCCCTCTACAACAAAAAAACCATCCTTCAACATCGATTGAAAGATGGATGGAACGTCCACCTTTTCGGGATCCCAGCTGCCATAGCTCTAAGAGCCTTAGGCCTGTGGAATTGCGCCTCCATTTTTCAATGGATTTGCCTTTATCGAAGGAGAGAGTCTTACTTTATTCCATTTTTTAATACTAGAATATACAAAAAATTATCAAGTTACAAGGAAAATTTGTCATTGATTTCATGAATCTGTATGAAACCTCCTGCTCAATTCTTCCTCAGACAGGTAACGTTTCGGATCCTTACGTGCGACATCGGCGGCTTCACTTTTCACATTCGTAATATCCCTGCGGCAATAGGGGCAAATCCACTCTTTATCATAACTGCTGTACGAAACCTGTTTGCAATAAATACATGTTTTCTTACGCATAGGGAACTCCTTTTAAAGGAATATTGATCCAGTTCTCTAACCCTTATTGTACTCATGCCAAACCGGTAAGGGAACGGGAAATCCTTTCCAGTTCCTTCCCTGTAACCTATTCGCCGGGCTGTTTGACGAATCCTTTGGCGAAATCTGTCTAGTTTTGAGATATAAAATATTTATTTCCAATCCATTTATTTCCCCGCTGTGATTCGTTAAAATAATACTTGTTCATCATCAACAAAATCGGTTTCCTCGAAAAGGAGCGCTGACCTTTGATTCAATCCATCCTGTCCAATCTGGCGGTCATTTTATTATTGCATTTATGCATTGTCGCTTTAAATAATCAAAGACATCGACTTTCCAGCCGGTCCATACGGGGATTCTCCATATTGTTCGTATCAACAGCCGTCATCATGATGTTTTATCTCCCCATCCAATTCGGAGGATACCGGTTTGATTTGCGTATGGTTCCCCTTGTCTTTCTGGCAGTCACACAGGGAATGAAGGCCGCGATTCCTGCGCTTTTGATCACATCAACCTGGCGGATGGTCCTTGGAGGAGACGGCGCTTTTCCCGGCATCATTTACGGTATGGTGCTACCTACCCTGTTCACTCTGGTCGCAAACCGGTTCTACCGGATCGGACTCCTTTACAGCCGGCAGTTTTATTTATTCAGTTTTCTCTGGTTGATCTCCGATTTTCCCATTATTTTTGTCGTCCCCCGCGGCGGGGAAGTGTTCGAGGAAATCTTTCTGGTGCGTTTTATATCCATTGTCGGGAGTGCGTTGTTGCTCAACTTTTTTGTCATTCAGGCGTCAAACGAAATGCGGTTAAAAGAACAACTCCAATTCTATGCCGACCATGATCCGCTGACCGGCCTTCGAAACATGAGAAGCTTTATCGACCGGGCCACACATTTTCGCCAACCCCGCAGGGAAACTTACATCATCATGGTTGATATAGATAATTTTAAGGAAATAAATGACACTTACGGACATTTAATCGGAGATGACGTATTAAAACAGGTAGCACGGATCATTCAGGAAAGCGGGCGGGACATAATCTCAGCACGATACGGCGGAGAGGAATTCATCCTCATGGTGGAGGCTGACGGTGAAGACGAGATCATACAGGTGGCTGAAAATATTCGTCGTAACATTGAACAAACTCCCTTTTCCTCAGACGACGGAACCCTTCATATCACCGTTTCCATCGGTATCGCTCCGTGGCGGGAACAGGACACCCTGGTGTCCGTGATTCACAAGGCTGACCAGGGGTTGTACCAGTCAAAAAAGAGCGGGAAAAACCGGGTCCATTATATGAGCGGTTCCGACAGTGAAAAAAGTCTGACCCATCCTTAATGCAGGTACCAGGGGGGAGTTATAATTGTTTAATCAAACCTTATGTTTTATTAAGAGAAACGATGAAATCTTGATGTTAAACAGAGAGAAAGCACCAACTAAGGGGCTATGGAACGGTGTAGGCGGCAAAATGGAACAGGGTGAAACGCCATTAAAATGTGTCATTAGAGAAGTCAAAGAAGAAACGGGCATTGATATAACCGTTAATCAAACACAATATAAAGGCGTGATTACCTGGGAAGTAGATCATATTCATTGTGGTGAGTTACATGTTTTTTTAGTCCATGTTGACGAGAACTTTATTTATCACACTCCCAGGAAAGTGAATGAAGGAATATTAGATTGGAAGAAAATATCCTGGTTATTAAGTGGGAAGAATTTTGGAGTAGGTGAAATGATCCCCCGTTACCTTCCAACAATGCTCCAAAATTCTTCTCAGCTCGAACATAAATGTACACTTATCAATGGTAAATTAGTGAGATATGAATACAACGAATTACACGCAGCAAAAGACTTAAAATAACATTTTGGACGTTTGCCTTTTCAGGCTAAATCATGATGCTATTTGGTCTTTCATTAGTTATCGCCATTTCTATTGTTCTTTACCTTAATGGATGGGTCTTTTCTTGAATCGTCCCCCTTTGACATCATGGATATTGCCCACGGCGAGAAACGCTTCCGGGTCGATCTCTTCCACGATACTCTTTAACTTGGCCTCTTCCAGACGGGTAACCACGGTGAATATCACTTTCTTATCATCTCCAGTGTAGGCCCCTTCCCCGCTCAAATAGGTGACGCCCCTCCCCAGACGTGCCATAAGGGCTTCCCCGATGTCCACATGCCGGTCACTGATAATCCAGACTGATTTGGACTCCTCAAACCCTTCAATTGTCAGATCGATCACTTTGAATGCTATGTAGTATGCGATCAGGGAATACATGGCCCGGTCCCATCCGAACACAAACCCGGCACTTCCCAGGATAAAAATATTAAAAAACATGACGATCTCACCCACGGAAAACGGGGTTTTCTTATTGAGCAGAATGGCAGTAATTTCGGTTCCGTCCAGCGATCCCCCGTACCGAATGACCAGCCCAACCCCGATTCCGAGTACAATACCGCCGAATACCGTGGCCAGCAGGGGGTCCGTCGTCACAGGCTCCACTGGATGAAGCAAAAATGTAGAGGCGGACAGAATCGTAACCCCCCACAACGTGGAAAGAGCAAACGTTTTTCCAATCTGCCTGTATCCGATCATCAAAAATGGAAGATTGAGCAACAACAAGTAGATTCCCAGCGGCACACCGCTGAGGTAAGACAAGATGATGGATATCCCGACAATACCTCCATCGATGACCCGATTGGGGACGAGAAAGAGTTCCAGACCGACGCCCATCAGGACCGCACCCACCAGGATAAATATTGATCGTTTCAGGACCTTTTGAATCGGTAGTTTTTTATGCACTTTGACACTTTCCACGTCCATCCCTCTCTCCTGTTCTTTCTTTTATTATACGCCTTTCAGATACAAAGCAAAATATGAAAGGTCCTATGCCGTATACGACTTAAGTCCAATAGCAAAACACGACTCGGGCTCCTTATGAAAAAATTAATTAATTCCTATGATAAAGATAACGACAGAGAACGAAGGAGGGAATGAAGATGTCATGGACCGGAAAGACCCTGATCGGCCTTGTCATGTTGATAATCGGAGCAGCCGTTTTTCTCAACGCTGTCGGCATCCACGCCGGCAACCTGATCGGACTGTTGATCGCCATCGCCTTGATCTTCTATGGATTCAAACTCTTTAAACACAGTGAGTCCTCTCTTAAAAGAGGACTGGGGGTTGTGCTACTGGTATTCGGCGCACTCAGCCTGGCCGGTGCTGCCCACCTCTTTTTCGGCATCCTGCTGGCCGCCGTGATCATTTATTTCGGCTGGAACATGCTTAAGCAGGAAAAGGCCGATTCAACGGCCTATTCCACCTTAACCCCGGCTGAGAAACTGGACATGACCATCAGCCGGATGGAAGACAGCTTTGAAAGAGAATGGAACCGCTTAATGAAAGATAAGCAAAAATAAGACTAAAAGGAGCGATGAAACATGGTGTTCAAACGAATTTCCGACATGGTGAAAGCCACGATTCATGAGGGACTGGATCAGATGGAAAACCCGCTGGTGATGATCAATCAATACCTGCGCGATATGGAAAATGAGATCATGAAAGCCAGACAATCCATTACCCGGCAAAAAACCCTGCAAAAAAGCTTCCAGATCCAGATGACCGACGCTGATAAAATGGCCGAAAAACGGGCGGAGCAGGCCCGCATCGCCTTTGATGCCGGTGAAGAAGAACTGGCTCGCAAAGCCCTGATTGAAAAGAAACATTATGAGAAAAAGAAGGAACATTACACAGCCCTGTACAACCAGGCCACCGAACAGGTTGAAAAGCTGGAACAGCAACTGGCCGAGCTTCAGGATCAATTTGAACAGATGCGGGACCGCAAATATGCTCTGGTGGCCAGAGCCAATGCCGCACGCACCCGGGAACATATCAACCACTCACTGGATAAGTTCAACATTGCCAACACCATTCGGGAGTTTCAACGCATGGAAGAGCGCATTCTGGAAATGGAAATTCGTGCCGAGACAGCCGGTTCACGGATCGAAACGTGTGAATCCGGACTGTCCAAACTGGAGATAAACCGTGAAGTGGAAGAAGAACTGGAGCAGATGAGACAGGAACGGGATGCGGAAAAAAAGTCGGGTACGGATACCCCTTAAACATGATTCGTATTTTTTGACCGACGCATATGGCGGGATCCCTTTTACCGGCGTTCCCGCCACTTTCGGCTTGAAAAAAGTCATTACCTGTCCATCTTCTTTTTATAGTACAATAAACTCGGACGCTTGTTCGGGTGTTTCAATAGAAATGAGGGCATTCCTATGAAAAAGTTTTTCGGTGTAATTTTAATCGGAATCGGGCTGATCATCGGCCTGTCTTCCCTTTCCCCTTCTGAATGGAAACCGGCTTTTTTTGTTCAGTCCCATTCAACGGATCAGAAGGAGACGGTGAATGCTGCCGGCATTCACATGATTTCCCTGGATGTGCCGTCTGCCGACCTCCGCCTGATTCCCGAAGACCGGGATGATATCGACATTCATTTATACGGGGAATCGACCCGCAACAAAAAATTGACTGTCAGGCAACACGGGGATTCGCTGGAGATAGCGATCCGGCGTGACACCGGCTGGTTTATCTTCAACCACAGCCGCCTCAAGCTGGATGTGCGAATCCCGGAAGATTACCGGGAACAGCTTGAGATTGACGTCAGCTCCGGCAATATCGAATTCTCCGGGCCTTCTTCTGATCGACCCGTGGAACTGAAATCCCTGGTCATCGATATCAGTTCCGGAACCACTGAAATCGAAAATCTCAAGATGGACCAATTTGTCTATGACATGTCCTCCGGTAAACTGACAGGCGAATATGTGTTCACCAACCGTGCCGAGATCGACGGCAGTTCGGGGAATATCAGGCTGGATCATTTTTCAGGTGAACTGGAGGGAAGTCTCTCTGCCGGCTCCCTTGAGATTCAGTATGATCAACTCCGGCATCCGATTGACCTGGATGCCAGTGCCGGAAATATTCGAATCGATCTCCCGGATGATGCTGATTTTACCCTGGATGCAACGGCCAGCGCGGGCAGTATCACATGTGATTTCCCCCTGTCCATCATCCAGTCCGATCGAAATGATCTCCGCGGTACGATGGGGAACGGAACATACCCTGTGAAGCTGGACGTTTCAGCTGGCAAGATACATGTCTATTAAAGCCTTTTCCGGGTGAGAGAAAGGCGGGAATCCTATGAAGACATCGAGAAATTATATCATCGGACTGATTCTATTAATTCTGGGCTTTGACATTCTTATGGAAACACTGGGCACCGGCATTGATCTGGGGATTTTGATTGGTCCATTAATCCTCTTCGGCATCGGGATCATCCTGTATCAAAAAAATATGCGGATGATCGGGGGGTTCTTTCTTCTCCTCTCAGCCATCGCCTTATTTGATAACGTGTTCCATATCGATATAGGCGGACTGGTTATTGCTGCCATTTTCGTTTACTTCGGCTATCGCATGATAAACGGGAAGAAGAAAGAAGTCAAAGTGGAACGGGAAAACGCACCCGAGCCCGAGCCGAATCTTGAGCCGGAAAATGATCCCATCGATCAGGAAATCGAAAAAATCAGACAGGAAAATCTGAAAAAAGACCCGCAACATCAAGTAGAACTTCATACGCCGTCCCGGGACCAGTCGCATTCCGAACAGACGAACCGGGAGAAAACGTACCGGGGGAAAGAGACCACCACCCCCACTTTTAAAAGTTCCCTGCTGGGGGATTTTCACTTGATGAACCAGCGTTTTGAATTAAAAGATATGAACATCTGGCACGGAATCGGGGATGTCAAGATCGATTTGTCCAAAGCCCTGATCGCAGAAGGTGAAACCGTCCTGATCATCAACGGTTGGATCGGGGATATCGACATTTACATTCCCTATGACCTGGATGTTTCCGTCAACGCCACCGTCACCGTGGGCGATCTCGATATACTGGGATACCAGCAGGGTGGTATCAACCGTCACATTGCCGTTTCCACCCGGGACTACCAGACTTCCACACGGCGGGTTAAAATCATGCTGTCTCTGTTTATCGGAGACATTGATGTGAGGTACATCTGATGCTGCCCCGGCGTAGATTGATGAATGTACAGTGGCGCTTCATGCGTTTCGCCGTGTGGATGTGCTTTCTCTCCGGTCTGGCCGCTGTCTTCTTTATACTCTCTATGGAAGATATAAAACTGAAAGATTTCATCGAGAAAAAAATCCTCGGTATTCCCTATGGCTTCTTGATTCTCACAACGGTGGTCCTGATCGGGGCTGTGTTCGGCTATATTTTCGGCAACCTGATCAAAAAGCGACTGGAAGTGCTGGTGGAAGTCATCCTCAAACTGGAGCGCGGTGACTTGTCCCAGCGCGCACCGGAACTGGGAGACGATGAAATCGGATTAATGGCGCAACATGTCAACACCATGGCCGACCGCATTGAAAAACAGGTTGCCTCGCTGCAAAAACTGTCGGCTGAAAAAGCGGAATGGAACGAAGCTCTCAAGGAATCCGCCATCCATGAAGAACGGCAACGGCTGGCCCGTGAACTTCATGATGCCGTCAGTCAGCAGCTGTTCGCCATCTCCATGATGTCCTCTGCTGTACAAAATACATTGAAAACCAAACCGAACCAGGCAGCTGAGCAAATCGCCACCATAGCCAGAATGGCCGGCGAAGCCCAGACGGAAATGCGTGCTCTGTTGCTCCAGTTACGCCCGGTCCACCTCGAAGGAAAAGGTTTGAAAGAAGGTATTGAAGGATTATTAAAAGAGTTGGACGGCAAACAGAATGCGTTGACACTAAAATGGTACGTGGACGAAATAGAAGGGCTCTCCAGAGGCGTGGAAGACCACCTGTTCCGCATCGTTCAGGAGGGGTTATCCAATGCCCTGCGGCATGCCAGAGCAAGTACGGTCAATCTCCGCCTGAACCGGGTGGGAGACCGGATTCACCTCAAGATCATCGACGACGGTATCGGTTTTGATATCAATGAACAGAAAAGTTCATCCTACGGTCTGCAGACCATTCAGGAGCGGGTCAATGAAATCGGCGGCGTGTTTGAAATCATGTCCATACCGGGAAAAGGAACACAACTGGAAGTGAAAGTACCGCTTGTCCAAAGCGATTAGGAGGGAAGTTCAATGATACGCGTGTTGCTGGTGGATGATCATGAAATGGTTCGAATGGGTCTGTCCGCTTACCTCTCATCCCAGGATGATATTGAAGTGGTAGCGGAAGGGTGTAACGGGAAAGAAGCGGTGCAACTGGCCATGGAACATCAACCCGATGTGATCCTGATGGATCTGGTGATGGATGACATGGACGGCATTGAGGCTACCCGTGAAATCTGCAACCGGATGAAAGAGGCCCGTATTATTGTGTTAACCAGTTTTGTGGATGATGATAAAGTGTACCCGGTTCTGGAAGCCGGCGCCTTAAGTTATTTGCTGAAAACATCCGGTGCCGAAGAGATCGCGGAAGCGATCCGGGCTGCCGCTCGCGGAGAAGCCGTGCTGGAACAACAGGTAACGGGTAAAGTCGTGGCACGTATGCGAAGCCACACGAGCCCCAAACCGCATGATTCATTGACAGAGCGGGAACTGGAAGTCCTGCGCCTGATTGCCGACGGCAAATCCAATCAGGAAATTAGCGATGAACTCTACATAACGGTCAAGACGGTGAAAGCCCATGTGACCAGTATTCTGACAAAACTGGATGTGGAGGATCGGACGCAGGCCGCTATTTATGCCTATCGGAACGGGTTGGTCAAATAAATGATTCTATTTACTTTCATGATTGATGACCCGTGTAGGGAGTGCGCTTTTGTTTTTTGAAATCATTTCATTCACAGCTTCATTAACGATATTCTTTAAAATTTCACTTATTTCATCGGGTTCCCTTTCCCATAACCTATTGGTTTTTTGAATTTCTTTGATGATGAAAGATTGTGTTTCTACGTATTCTTTAATTCTTGTTATTTGACTTTCATTTATTTGCTCTTTCGATGCACTGATCCACAGTTCATTTACTAAATTAAGCCCATCTTCATTAAAAGATTTTAACTCTATGGGAATATGAGCCAGCGTTCGGTGATAGAGTAGTTCATTGTGATATAAAAGTTTTTCGGCATTTCTAAGATTGTTTATAAATCCTAATCGAAGTCTGTTATCTTCATCAGTTATTGAAGTTAAAGATAATATCTGATAGAACTCACCCCTTATTATTTTTTCATTTTCAATAAACGTTCTCATATTTTCTGTTACTTCGCTTTCTTTGTCATTTCCATTCAGCATAAAAGTGAGTAAAATAAGTAAAAAACAAACATTTAAAAATATAACAGTCCACTTGAATTTAGACATAAAGCTCTCTCCCGTTACTGTTTTTTCATATTTTAACATTTTTAACGAATCCCTGTAGTTTGATATGATTCATTATCATAAAAGTAACATAATGAATGAGGCACACTTTGAAAAAGACGTTGAACCCTTTTATGTCCAACGCCTCTTCACTAAATTCCCTTTTAAGAAAAATGTTTTTATCTATTTGTGCGAAAGGATGTCTGGTATGGCCAAAACACTGGGATTTCTACTGGAATATATCCGTATCCTTGCCTATCTGTTTATCGGGCTTATGATTCTGGGATTCATCGAAGAACTGCTATTTCAACTCCTGCACACCCTGTTCCACATTAAGAACATCGATTATAGACTAAGCGGTATCGCCAATCTGATTTTTCTGTTCGTCTTTTACCGTAACACGTTGCAATTTTCCGGATGGTTCAAAAGTGTACGAAATCGTCCCCTGCCGAAGGGAGTGACCAGGGTTCTGCTTCTCTTATCGCTGGGTTTGCTGATCCTTTCTGTCCTGTAACGGGTTAACGGATCCCCTAAATTCCCCCGAATCGCTTAACACCTGTATAATGAAACGGACTGTTTTTCCCGCCAAACACCCCTGTGACTTCCAGAATTTTCACATTGGCGGCTTCATTAATACTGACCGCTTTTTGGACCTCCGGATTCAAATCATCCAACGGCGAAACCGGGTATTCCCCGCACACATCCAACCCGGCCACCCGTTTGGTCCTCAGCAAAAACGAAAGTACCCGCAACAGTTCTTCCAGCCTCAATTCGCCCTGATCCCAGCGCGTCTTTGCATCATCCGGGTGCAGCACATCCTTGTCGATACTGACATACACCGTTTCCGTTCTGATTTTACGGAGTACACGGGACAACACAAATGAAAGCCGTGAAGACCGGAGTGCCTGCGGCGTCATTATCTCCACTCTGTTCGCCAGTTCCTGATCATGCAGATGTCCCGTATCCGGATCGGCTCCGATGATGATGACTTTTTCAAGCATCGGCAGGTGTTGCAGGGCATCAATTACCCAGGAGCCGCATGTCAACAGATCGGCATCCGACTTCATATCCGTGTGATGATCCAGTAGAATCAGGCTGAACGGTTCGTTAATTTTTGAGAGAAAAAGCGTGGTGATATAATGATACTCGCCGCTTCCAATAAAGGTGATACCGTTCGGGACAGAACGTAACCTTTTTTGCAACTTCCTGTACGAAAATGGATTGCAGTAGAGTCGGGTATGAGGAATATCGGCCAAATCAATGCGTCGGTGAGGACAACGAAGGAGTTTTCCCTGTTTCAGATAAGTCCCGTCCAGATTCAAAATCGTCACGTTCGGGTGCAACAATCCCATGGAACCCACTTCCTTTCATCTATTACCCGATGCAAAAGAAGGAGCTGTGAGAATTGTGACATCTGTTGTGAGATTAGAGGACTGGAGGTCCTGGATTCTTACTATTATTATAGCATGTTGAAAAAGAATTGGAGGCGGATCTGACATCCGACTCCTTAAAAATGAATGGCAAACACCTTCGGGTCCGTATTCGAACCGATCACCTTCAGTGTCACATCGCCTGCATGCACTACATGATACCGGTCAGGCTCCTTCAAAGCCTTCACAACCGCCTGCTCCACCGCTTCCCTGTTTTCAATCCCGTAATCAAACTCAAGAATTTTATACATAATGGATATTGCGTCCGGTTTCGTGTAATCATAAACACCAATATGACTATTTTTCGTGTACATCACCAGAGGCGGCAGTTCGTCATCCAAAACCGTAAATCCCATATCTCCCAGCGGATCGACCGTGTATCCCATTTCCTGCAGCTTCTCTTTCAATGCTTCCATGCTTTCCATTTTATCAAGGTCCGGATTCGTTTGCAGGACAGGATTCAGGTCCCGCTCCATATTCTCGTCCGGTTCCGTTTCCGGTTCACTTAAATCAAGCATTCCGGTTTCTGCATAAACGCGCTGTAAAATGACAACAGCTTCCGCCCGGGTTAAGGCTTTGCGCGGCGCATATCTTTCAATCATGGTCCCTCCACTTTTCACGCCACGGGTAAATCCATGATCAAACATATACCGGATCGCCTCGTCTTCGTCCATCATGTCCCCGGATACCAGACTGGCAATAAACACAGCCGTAAATCCACGATCGATGGTACGTGCACGGGCATTGAGATCATCATGACCTTTTAAAGGTGTCTCATTCTCTTTAAAAAAAATATAATAAAAATCCGACCAGTGTTGATCCGCTTCCAAATCGACAGGTGTCACCAGTGTATGGAAGGTCATTCTGGCAAACTGCTCTTCCGTCACGGCCTGGTCCGGCCTGAAGGTTCCATCCGGAAAACCGTCAACCACCCCGTCCCGGACCGCCTTTTGTATCGATTCATAAGCCCAGTGGCCCGGTTCAACATCTTTAAAAAAGCCTGCTCCCGTCACAACGGGCACAACATATGTATGCAACCCCAACAGCATCACCATAAATAAAGCAAGAAACTTAAATTTTCTCATGCTCATTCTGTACCGCCTTCCTCCTTCATTTCATACTCTCCCACCAGCCGACTGCCCCATCTGAACAACTTTGGAATCAACAACAATAACAACACACCGACTACCACCGTAGACAGCACCACCTCCCGGACTTCTACCAGTCCGGAACGCTTCAACTCTGCGAGAATCATCAGGTTAACCGGTATATTCAAAAAAAGCCCGGTGATCAGCCCCGGTGCATATTTTCTTAAAAAAATAGTCGCAACCAGATGCGGAAATATTGCATTAAAAATCATCGCCCCCAGAAATCCGACGAACACGGAACGAGCCACAAACTGCTCCGGAAAATACATAAATAGGGCTGTCGCCAGATAAGCCAGCAGGGTCACCACGATAACGGCAAAATGAAATTCACCTGGCTTCACCGGTTGATGATACCGCTTCGCATGTCTGGACCACCGGGGCAACCACAGTGCTTCTTCAAGATTATGCAACGTGATGGCCAGCGGAAAAAGCAGAATAATATCATTCATATCAAACATTCAATCCCCTTTCCCGGCACCTGGACTCCTGTCACAAACAAGACTTAATCCCCCACTTCCACTGCGGATCGTTGCTGGGATACTTTTCTAACGCTAAACCTGTTAATTTTTTAATCCTCATAAATGATCTTTCCATCTTTTGTTTTTCCAATAATAGTGACCCGGGGGCTCTTAATTCGATGTGGGAAAATCGTATAAAAAACGTTTGTCTCCCCCAGCGTTACATATTTTATATTATAAGAATCAAAATCTCCGATTAACTCGATCTTATCAATATCAGGATTTTTAATGACGCCTGCAAAGATGCTTTTTTCCCCAATATCAGAATAACTCCAGGATAAATCACGTTTTCCAGGCGGGATTATGATATCGGTCCATAATATCTCTAAATCATTAAATCTGTTTTGTTTAACGTTGATAATATATGTGTTATTTTGATTATCCCTGCCCATGACGAGATATGTATTTTGTTCATCATGTCTTTCAATTTTGATAGGATCATGAAGAAGTTTGGGAGAAATGAATTCATTGAGTTTATCAACTATCTGAGCATCACTTAATTCATTCTCAATAGTGAAGCTCAGAACAACGATACCCGCTATCAATAGCGCAGAAATAATTAATACAATAACCCTTCTCATTTTTAATCTCCTTCATTAAACGGATCACATACACCGGATCAGCCTAATACCCCACTTCCACCGCCGCATTCACCACATAAATCAAGTCATTTTTATCCTGTTTATCCGGCAAGACCACCCCGCTGGTGGTCAACATCCCGCCATCCACCACTTCCACCGTCACATCACCGTATGGAAGCACCTGCTTCACTTTTTCCTGATCCAGCTTCTCTTTATCACAGGGCACGGCCAGCCGGACATTCACTTTCATATTGTTGATATCCTGCCCCGGCAACACCGAGCGTAGCCCCGGCATCGAATTGTGATGAATCGCATTCCGGACCGCCCGCACAGCCGCCGTCGTAATATCCTGTCCGTGCAGATCCGCCCCCATGCCCAGTTGAACGAAAAATAACTTTTCCATCACAGACACCTCACTTTTCCAAATTGGATTGTATCATTCACCTATTTGTCCAAAAAACTCCGGAAAACGCTGCAAAATCTGCGGCACCGGCACCGCCAGCCCCACTTTTTCCGAAGACCCATCCTCGCCCTTGATCCTCGTGGTGGCAAAGACGACACCGACCACTTCTCCACCCCGGTTGATCACCGGACTGCCGCTGTTTCCTTTATAAACCGGTGCGTCTAATGCCATCAAGGACGGAACCCGATCTGGAAGCAGTCCCCGCACCTGCCCTTCATTGGCAATGCGTGAAAAAACAAGCGGATTTCCGATGATATAAATCGGGTCGCCGGGTTTCCAGCCCTTCCCGGAAGCAAGCGGAAGTCCGGGCAGATCGGTTTCTGAAATCCTCAAAACGGCAATATCGAGCTGTTCATCCCGGGCCACCACTTCCGCCTGATAATGCCTGTCTTCCCCAAAGCTGGCCAGGACCTGGCCGACAGTGCCCACGACGTGTTCATTGGTCAGGATCAGGCCGGTGTCCTGAACATGAAATCCGGTTCCCCGGCGATTCTCCGCGAGAATGACCACAACCGCCTCCCGATAGGCCCGAATGTCCTCATTCTGTGAGAGTTCCCGTGATGTCTTCAGAAACTGAATTGCCGGCCAGGAGAAAATATTGGGCAAGAAGGCCAGGATGTTTCCTACCAGCATCAAGGCGACCAGAGTCGCGATGCCACGCCGTACTATTTTACGCTGCCAGAACGGCGGGGGAATATCCGCATCCGGATCGTCGTCCTCATCCTCCAGTTCATCCCAGTCCCAGTCTTCTTCCCACTCCTGGTCCGGATCAGTCACCTTCTTTTTTTCCTCGTGATCGCTCATATTTATTCATCCTTACTTTTACCATCAGATTTCGCATGCCCAAATTCCCAGTCTTCCCGAAGCTGAAGATACAGCGCAAAGAGATCATTCTCAAGTTCGGCATAAGGTTTTCCCTTTGCGTCCAGACCCACTAACGGAAGCAAGATGTCGGCGACCTGAACCGTCATCCTGTCCCGGTCCCGATCGTTCAGGGACGGCCAGCGATCAACATAAGTTTTTAACAGCTTCCATTCCCGCACACCGATCTTTTGGCTCGCCCGCTCATCCAGGTGAATCCGGCCGACGCCAATGCCCCTCTGTTCCAGTTCTTTTTCAATGCCGGATTTTCTGCGCCGCCTCCTGTTTTCATAAATCACCATCGTACCCGCCGCCAGATCCCCGATCCGTTTATGCCTGGTATGGAAAAAGATCATCAAAATCCCGATAACATAGATAGCGGGAAGCAGATCGATCAGGCGCAAAATATTTCGTAAAACAGCCGAGAGAAACGTAATGGACTGCCCGTTATCCTGGACCACCCGGAGTCCGATCAGCATCTTGCCCGGCGTGCGCCCGGCCGCAAAAAATTCAAACAGGATAAAATAGAAAAACCATAAAAACGACAGGATCAGAATCAGTATGGCCAGGATGTAACCCTCGGACGTGATCTGTGGCATATAATCGCTCAGCAGAACGAATGAGAACAGGAGGCTGGAATACAAAATCATGATGATAAACGAATCAATCATGTGGGACGCGGCCCGGCTGCCCAGACCGGCCACCCTGAAACTTACAGAAATATGCTCCGGTGTGGTAATATGGACTTGATTCAGTTTCATATACCTAATTCCTTTCTTCACATCCAATTTTAATAAATTGCAGGTGACATGATGGAACTCAAAACATTTATTAGGCATCACCGCAAAGATTGGCAAGAGCTGGAGAACGTCATCACGATGCTCTCGAGAAGAAAAAACAACGTGACGCCGGAACTTCTGGACCGGTTTGAATCATTATATCAAAAAACTTCCTATCATCTGTCTTACAGCCAGACCTATTTTCCCGGTGAAGACGTGACGGTTTATCTCAACGATCTGGTCTCACGCGCCCACAATCTGCTCTACCGGGACCAGACATCCAGTCTTCATCAAATCCGGCATTTTTTCGGACAAACGTTTATCCGTTTATTAAGCGAACAATGGGTGTTTGTCGTGGTAGCCTTCATCCTGTTTATGATCGGCGCCGCCGGAGGGTTTATCACCGTTCTGAACGACCCGTTGCACCTCTATTCCGTTTTGCCGGACGAGATGGCCGGCGCCATCGATCCGGAACGACTTGGGGAAGCGGACGGTACCATCGATGCTCCCTCTGTATCCGCCAGTATTATGGCCAATAACATACAAGTGGCTTTCCTCGCCTTCGCCGGCGGGATCAGCTTCGGTCTGATAACCGTGTATGTGTTGATTTACAACGGTCTTCTGGTGGGCGCACTGGCCGCATTGTTCTGGCATTACAGCAAATTTTACGAGTTCTGGGCTTACATTGTGCCCCACGGGATGATTGAACTGACAGCCATCTTTATCGCCGGGGGAGCCGGTTTGCTGATGGGATATCGCATCCTGGTACCCGGGCCGTACCCGAGAAAATTCCAGCTGAAACGCCAGGCCCTGCGTTCGGTCCAACTTCTTCTGGGAACCATTCCCCTTTTCGTCATTGCCGGATTGATCGAAGGGTATATCACACCGGCTCCGATATCCCTTGAAGCCAAGTACATCGTCGCCCTGTTGACGGTGATCGGCCTGCTGATCTATATCCTGCTGGGACGCAGGCTGTTGCCGCAAAAACAGGCGGACAACGCTACAACACACCCCGGTTCATAACTTCAATATAGCGTGACAGAGCTTCCGGGGCCAGCCGATCCTCGGGGGCTTCAAGCATCTGAAGCCCCAGCCGGTCCCATTTCACCATTTTACGCCTCCGTTTCATCAGATATCGCTGGGCCGTACTTTTGATCATGGCTGTCCTTGTATCCTCCGGCTCCGTTCGTGCCCACTGTTGTACCATTGAATCGGCAATTCCCAGCAGTAAAAAGACGTGCCGTCTGCGAATCCGTTCCAGGAAAAACAACGGGGTCTCTTCAAACAAGAATGGATCCAGATGACTGAACAGCAGCATGAAACTGCGTCGTTTCTGCACTTTTTCCAGATAATCGAAGGCTCCGGCATAGTTGGGTTCCACGGGATCATGCTGCAGATTATAAACGCCCCGGATAATCGTCTGCAGATGGGACATGGTTTTGCCGGGCGGAATAAATGCTTTGACCTGATTGGAGAAAGCGAGTACCGATACATAATCGCCCTGTCTCAGGGCAGCCGCCGCCACCAGCAGCGCCGCCTCCAGAGAATACTCCAGCCGGTTTCCGCGGGTCAGCTCCACCCCCATACTGCGGCCGCAATCGATCATCAGCGTCACGTGCTTGCCATGCTCCGGCTCATAGACATTGGTCATGATTTCCGCAAGTTTCGCTGTCTGGTGCCAGTTGATTTTGCGGGGATCGTCCCCCGACACATATTTGCGTACCCCGGCAAACTCGCCGGTACCGATCCGTTTCTTACGCAATTTTTCCCCTTCATATAATAAATATTGTTGGGCCGACGCCATAAATTCCCGCACCCGGCTCATATCCGGAATAACCCGCACCGTATCAGGGCAGGCAAACACCATCTGTTTTTCCCATAATCCAAGAATCGAGCGATAGCGCAGGTAAAGGCGTTCGATGGTGTAATCCCCTCTTACCCGTGCTTTGAAGCGATAAGTCAGTCGCACCGTATCGCCCCCGGATACTTCTCCCGCAATGGGAAAAGGGCGTTCAAAGGACGCAGGAAGACCATCGATCACCCGAAACCGGATCGCGGCACCTCCCCGGTTGGTCAGTTCAAGATGGACATCAAACGGATTCTCCCGTTCTATCTCTTCATCAATCTCTCGTTTGCATGACAGTTGTTTTCGCCGCGGGATGATCCACAAATCAAGCAGGCTGACCAGCAGCACAACGGGATTGAGGATGAGAAACGCCAGCCAGCCTTTGTCGAAGGACGCCGCCAGCAAAATGGGGATCATCGCCACAACGAGAACCACGAGCAATTTGGGTGTGGGAACGATCCCTCTATCGCGGAACCGGAACCGATGCCACCACTTCCTGGATGATCTGCTCACTGCTTCCTCCCTCCAATTCCACACCGGGTCCCGGTATGATCCGATGCCGCAGAGCAGGCCGCACAACCTCTTTGACATCATCCGGGGTGACAAAATCGCGCCCATGGATAAACGCCCAGGCTTTACCAGACTCTGCGATGGCAATCCCTGCTCTCGGACTGGCCCCCAGCCGGACGAAATCCGATTCCCGTGTCCGACGGACCAGTGATGTAATATAATCAATGATTGTGTCGTCCACTTTTACCTGTTGAACCCGAGACCTCAATTCATGGAACCGGGCCAGGTCCATCCCCTCTTCCGGCCCGATCTCTTCGGAAACAACCGTCCGGGCCAGCGCGTTGCGGATCACGTCTTTTTCCGCTTCCAGATCCGGATAATCGATGATTAATTTAAACAAAAAGCGATCCTGCTGGGCTTCCGGCAGGGGATAAGTCCCTTCAAACTCCACCGGGTTCTGGGTCGCCACCACAAAAAACGGATCCGGCAGCGGATAGGTCTCCCCATGGATCGTCACCTGCTTTTCTTCCATCGCTTCCAGCAGGGCCGCCTGAGTCTTGGGCGGTGTCCGGTTAATTTCGTCGGCCAGCAGGATGTTGGTGAACACTGGCCCCTTCAAGGTTTCAAACCGGCCTTCTTTCATGTTGAAAATGGCACTTCCCGTAATATCACTGGGCAAGAGATCAGGCGTAAACTGAATCCGCTGAAACGCTCCCCCGATGATCTCGGCAAGGGTGCGGACCATTCGTGTCTTCCCGATCCCCGGCACCCCTTCCAACAGGACATGGCCGCCGGACAACAAAGCCGCCAGCAAAAGCTTCAAATTCGTGGTCTGTCCAAAGATCTGTTTTTCATAGATTTTCAGCAAGTCAGAGATTGATTGATTCATCCTGCTCCACCTCTTTTCGCATCTCATCCAGACGGCCCGACCATTTTAAAAAGTCGCGGTGCGAGATTTTTTCCGCCTGCATGGTTATGGCCAGTGTCTCAATATCACGTTTCCACTGGGATTTTCGATCCGGTGGAAAGCGTCGCGTGACGGCTTCCACCCAGCGGGGTGTTTCCAGATGTTCCGGAACGCCCCATTTTTTCTGAATCAACTGGCGCAGATGTTCTGCCTGAGCAGCCAGTGCTTCTTTATAAAATCGGCCCCGTTCATACCAGGCTGCCAACGCACGTAACCGTTCATCCCCGAAACGTACCGACCAGGCCCTGGGTGTCTCAACCGGGCCGAAACGTTTCCCTTTCATCCACAACCACATCACCAGAATCAGGGCCACCTGCGCCATCAGAAGCAAAAACCATGGCGGATAGGCTTCCAGCATGGCGGGGCCGCTTTCATACCCGTGAATATATTCATTAAACCAGATGACCGGAGTGTCGGCCCTTTCCAGAAAGGGAAGGATCATGGTGAGATGATCGTATTCCAGGATCGATTGATTGGTCAGCCAATCGGGCGTGATCAGTACCATTAATTCCCCTTTCCCATAGGCACGGGACAGGGCGAGGACCCCCTTTTTATCTTCCAGCAATGTCCGGTCATTCGGCTCCGGACGAAGGCGAATGTCTGAAGCCACTTCCCCGATATAGGCACGGTGAACATAAGCGCGGTCAGTAGGCCCTAGAATCGAGACCGGGTACCCCTTTGGGTGATCCGTATCCACTCTGGAAAGGGAAAAGAATGGTTCCGGATTCTCTGTCACGAGCCAGATCCGGTTTCCCGCTTCCATCCACTGAATCCATTGATCCATGATCTCCGGCGCAAATGCTTGATGAGGCTCCACCATAATCATCAGCTGGTTTTCCTCAAGAAACGGCAAAAAAACCGCCGGTTTTTTCCACGTTTTCACCTGAGCATGTTCTTCCAGCAGGGTGTAGAAAGCCTTCAGCCCCGTCGGTGCCGGAGAATGGCTCACATAGTCGGGGTAGGGAACGGGCTGTTCAGGGACAAGGAAAAGCCCCGGGACAATCAGCAGAATGATGCCCAGTACCAGGGCCAGCCAGGTTTTGCTGGTTGCATTCAAGCGATATTTTCCCGTTGTCATGAAGTTGTTCCCCCCCTGCCGGTCTCCCGGGGAATCCCGTCTGTCTCGGGATCTGTCTTTTCAATCCTTGCCAGCACCTGCTTTCGGAACTCCCGATAACCCCGGGCATCGATCAGCCGGTCCCCATACACCACTTCATCAAAACGAATCGCCATTTTATAGAAAAAGGGGGCCGTATCCGGGTCGCTCCCAGTTAATTCTTGATAATACTCCCGGTTCGTTTTCCAGTGTCGCGCCTTGATCCGTCCCTGCTCATCCAGAGCCAGCAGCAACGCAAGAAAAACATGGCGCAGGGCTTCTCTGAAGTCTCCCTCATCAGCTTTTTTATTCGCCTCCAGCAGATGCCGGCGGGCCGACATCACCAGTTCAGCCCGGGTCCCGGCCGGTTTCGCCTTCAGACGGGACTGGCGTACGATCTTACGGCCCATTCCCAGGATAAAAAGAAGAAACAGGATTATCCCCAGTGCGATGACAAGATAGGAAATCCACTCTGTCATTTCACCGGAAACGGCAAACTCCGGAAATAACGATTCCAGCCATTCAGCCAGCCAGTTTTTAAATGTTTCATCATCAGTCTGGTCATAAACCCGGTATTCATCCCGGGACAGGATTTCTTCCAGTCGGTGCCTGGCGGTTTCCTCGTCAAAGGGTTTCAATGTATCCTCATCCTATCTCTTTTCTATCTAATTCGATCTCGGGTCGTCCCCATCTCTTTGTTCACCTTCCGCCTGCGCGTTTCCTGCCTCATGTGCCGGTGATATTTCCGGGCCGGTGTGATAGGTATCGACCATTTCTTTTAAATCCACCGCTTCATTGCGGATTCGCAGGTCAAAATAAACGACGGCATAAGCAACGAATAAAATAAGCATGGTCAGCATTTGCACCAGATAGAGAAACAGATTGGTTACGACACTGACACCAAACAACATCTGACTTACAAATTGAAACAGTGCCGTGATAATGGTCAGAATAATCGTCAGCACGATATATAACCCGACCAGACGCCAGAACTGCCGACGCGTCAGGTTCCAGCTTTTACCCAGCCCCGGCGACACTTTCTCAAATACAATCGCCGGAAAATAGAAACTCCACCTGGTCATAAAGTAAGACGCGCCAAAGAACGCCAGCAGGCCCAGAAGAACCATGGTCAGGATCTCATATATAGACGTGTCCATAAAATCGATTCCGACACCCAGGAAAATAAGGATTAATACAAGTGCCGTGACAATTCCGGACAAAACGAGCAGATAGACGATTGACCCTCCCAGAAGCGGCCAGTATCGTGAACCTGCCTGCTTGATCAAATCTTTCAGATCCAGTGGTTTACCCTCTCTGATAGAATGGACCGCCAGTATGATCGCCGCAACGGCAAGAATATAGGCAACTGTCATTAACACAAAGTCAGCCAGCGTGTACAGGATAAACGTGGCGCCCCCGTTCAGTTCAACAGACCACTCGGTCTCTGTGCCCATAAATAACTGGCGCCATCCCCCTTCACCCACCAGGGATGATCCCACAAATGGAACCCCGCCCATCAACAAAAGCAATAATTGAAACAAAAAAACAGGTCCCAGAAGCACAACCATTATCATAAAAAGCTTCGCAAAATGCTCTTTTACCACCCGAAAGGTAACATCCAGAACCTCACCGAACCCCAGTGGTCTCTCCCAGTGACTCATGTCATTTCCCCTTTCACTCCAGATGTTTCGTTTCTTATTCGACAATTTTTTATTTTTCGATATTATAACATAAAATACCATTTAAGGATGGGACCGATTAAGTGACCCTCCTGTATGAGATGATTCTATCATGCTTCAGGTAAAGAAATACCACCGGGATTTTCCCGGTGGATACGAAAAAACAGATCAACGATTCCTTTTATTTTAGCGTTCCAGCTGTGCACTTCCCGCATCATCGGATAATGACATATCTTCTCCAGTGTGATAGGTATCAACCATTTCTTTTAAATCTGCCGCTTCATTGCGGATCAGAAGGTCATAATAGACGATGGTATAAGCGACGAAAAAGATCAACAGGGTCAACATTTCAATGATATAAAGAATCAGGCCGGACAGGACAGCATTTCCAAATAACAGGTAAGTGATGTATTGTAACACCATGGTGATAATCGTCAGAATAATCGTCAGTACAATATATAATCCCATCAATCGCAAGAATTGATTCCGTGTCAGATTCCAGCTTTTACTGATTCCCGGTGACACTTTTTCAAAGAGAACGGAGGCAAAATAGAAGCTCCATCTGGTCATGTGATAAAAAACACCAATCAGGCCCAGTATAACGGTCAGCCAAATGGTGACCGATTTAAAAATGGAGTTATCCAACAGACTGACTGCGGACCCTATTAATATATAGATCATCGCAACAAGCATAAAAATCCCGCCGACAGCAAGAACATAGACGATTGAACCCCCCAGCAGCGCCCAGTACCGTGACCCTGCCTGCCTGATCAAATCTTTCAGATCAAATGCCCTGCCCTCTCTAAGATGATGAACAGCCAAAATGACCGATGCAGCCGCCATAATATAAGCGACCCCAATCAGTATAATGACAGTCAGAATGTAGAAAGACATGGGCAACCAGTCTAAATAATAGGTCGGTTCCGTCTCCATGTAGGTCAAAGGGTTGAGGAAAGATCCTTCATTCAGGATCGATTCACCCAGTAACGGATTTCCCTCCAAAAGCAAAATGATGTTTTGAAGCAAAATGATCGGCCCCACCAGAACAACCATAATCATGAAAAGCTTCGCAAAGTGGTCTTTAAGCGTACGAAACGTCACATCTAGAATTTCACCAAACCCAAGCGGACTCTGTAGTTTTTCCATCTTTTTCCCCTTTCAATTCAATGATTTTTCTCCCTGATTCGACAATTTTTAACTTTCTGATATTATAGCATAAAATACCATTTGTGGTTTTTGAAAGCAAAAACATTTATATAATAAAAAACCACCAGGATTCTTCCTGGTGGTTACAACCTAACCCATGACCCATGAAAAACGCCTTTACTTCAACACATGAATTGACTGATCCTGTTCCGTCAGCGAAAAGGGCCGGTTCGGCGTCTTGAACAGGAAATACAACCCGATCAGCCACCATCCGCCAAAGATGACCCATTCATAAGGCCAGACCAGAGCGGCCGGCATTTTAGGCATATACTGCAGGGCAATTCCGGCACTGAGCAGAATGGCCACGACCCCGACCCACATGCCGCGGCCCGCCCGGAAAGGCCGGTGTAATTCCGGTTCCCTTTTTCTCAGAACCACAAAGGAGACAGCAACCAGTAAATAGGCGGTGACGATGGCCAGCCCGCCGGCATCTACCAGCCAGACCAGCATTCTTCGCCCGAACAGCGGGGCGGCCACGGACAGAATCCCGATAAACAGAATGGCGTTGGACGGCGTTTTATATTTTGGATGCAATTTGCCCAGCCAGCGGGGGAGCATACCCGAATCTGCCATCGCATATAAAATACGGCTGCCCCCGATCAAAAATGCATTCCAGCTGGTGAGAATCCCGCCGATCCCGGCCAGAATAAGAATCTGGGCCGCCGTTGTACTGTTGAAAATAGCTCCCATCGCATCCGCGGTGGCCAGCGACGTTGCGGCCAGCTGGGCTTCACCGAGGCTCTGGCCGACGCCGAAGATCATGCCCAGGTACCAGACCGTTGCCATGATCACGGATACAACCAGCACCACCCCGATTTTCCGGTACGGCAGATTAATCTCTTCCGCCGCCTGGGGAATGACGTCAAATCCCACAAACATAAACGGGGTCATAATCAATACGGTCATAATCCCTTTCCAACCGCCGAGCAGGGATGGGACCGCATCAGCAGGAGATGTGGTGGTCACCCCGCCGACAATCAAGGTGAGCCCGACCAGTACCAGCAACGTGGTGGCAATAAACTGAAAGGTCGCCGCCGGTTTCACCCCGAAATAATTGAGCAAGGTGATCACAATCGCCCCGACCATGCCGACAGCCGCCCACGACAGATACACATCCCAGCCGGCAACAGTCCACAAATACCCGGCATTATAGTCCGGGAAAAGGTATTCGACCACGGTCGGAAGGGCCACCGCCTCAAAGGCGACCACGGATATATAACCCAGTGCGATCGACCAGGAGGCGACAAAGGACCATCTGGAACCCAGGGCACGGTGGACGAAGACATGCTCCCCGCCCACTCTGGGCATCGCGGATGTCAGCTCTGAATACGTCAACCCGACGAAGGTCACCATCACCCCCCCGATTAAAAAGGCGATGATCGCACCCAGCACGCCTGCCGACTGGATCCAGGAACCGGTCAGCACCACCCATCCCCAGCCAATCATCGCCCCGAACGAGAGCGCCAAAATGTCAAACTGCGAGAGGACACGTTTGAAACGCGGTTTTTCACTCATGATCAGTCCGTTCCTCCTTTACAGATTGGTTTATGGTACCCGGCGACACCACCGGTCAGCCGTCAAATGCCACACTCCCTCCTTCCACCGGCTTGTTCGATGTGTTTATAAATAATGTATTTTGTCCCGAATCTATTATTCCGATTAATTTTTTAGAAATTTGCGATAAAATAAAAGAGAAAATACACAACTCTTTTCAGGAGAAAGGATGAGAAGGATGCCATACGTTAACATTAAGGTGACCCGGGAAAAAGAACCGGTCACACCGGAGCAGAAACAGCAGTTGATCAAAGGGGTGACCGATTTACTCCAAAATGTGCTGGGGAAGAATCCGAAGACGACGGTGGTCGTGATTGACGAAGTGGAAACCGATAACTGGGGCATTGCCGGAGAAACGGTTACGGAAAGGCGTAAACGCGGCGAGTAATCTGATAGGTCCTGTTACAAACATACTCGCGGGTATGTTTGTAACAGGAATCTTCCGAATTCAAAAGTGACGCAGATTTTCAACTTAACGACTTCACCCATCTGGCCACCACATAACCAGCCTGTTGCTGGTTTTTTTCTTGTGACATCTTTTTTTCCAGTTGAAGCGCCTGTTCCCTGTTATTAAAATTATCCGGTGTGATGTACAGGCCGTAGTCGATGGTGTCAAAATATGCCGGTTCCCATGACCGGATCGTTGCCTCGTCATAAAACTTTGCGCCGGCAAACACACTGTCTTTATCCTGCCGGCCTTTGGAGGCATAGGTTCGCCCCCAGTACCCATCCGGGTGAATCAGGCCGATGACGAGACGTCCTCCTTTTTTTATCACCCGCAAAGCTTCTGATACGACCTGTTTGGGATCATCCACAAATTCCAGGACGATGTTACCGATCACAAGATCAAAGATATCGTCGGGGAAGGGAAGGTTGTGTATATCACCCGAAAGCAAATCAACCTGAACGTTTTCGCGGGCGGCTTTTTCTCTGGCCTGATGCAGCATTTCGCGCGAAATATCGATTCCTGTCACGCGTAATCCCATTTTGGCCAGCCACAGGGTATAAATGCCAGTGCCACACCCCAGGTCCAGCGCCTTTTCCCCCGGTTGGGGGTCGGCCGCTTTGGCGATCAATGCTTTTTCCAGCTCATCGACGGTTGCACCCAGCGGGGTACTACACCAGTTGTCATAGGTGGTTGCGGAGCGGTCAAACAGCGCCATGATGTGATGCCTCCTTTCGAGTCCCTCTTTGTATGTGTGTTATTTATCATGATTTTAACATGTTCCCCGTCGTTTCAAAATTAAGTTAGAATGGGGATAGAGCAGAACGTTCCATCATTTAACAGGAAGGAGAACTCCATGGCTAAAAAAGAACCGGATCAACCCCGGTGGTTCTGGTGGGCCATCGGATTGTATTTTATCTTCGAATATACGATTATCCGGGTGGCAGGCAAAGATCCCGGGGACATGCTGCATCTGGCCTTTTATGTGTCCTTTTTTGCGTATCCCCTGTTCTTCTTTGTGGTTTTTCTGGCCCTGCCACGTGGATTAAAAAAGGATATCGACACCCTTTTTTATTTGTTGTTGCCGGAGCTCCTATACTTCCCCTTCTGGCTGATTGTCAGTGAAGGAATCAGAAAATTGATATGATCTGGAGGGATAAACATGGAAATCGGCGGAATCAATCACCTGACGTTCTCGGTCTCGGACCTGGGGAAATCGATGGCGTTTTATCAGCAGGTTTTCGGTGCCAGACTGCTGGTGAAGGGTCGACGCACGGCTTATTTTGATCTGAACGGAATCTGGCTGGCACTCAATGTGCAAAAGGATATTCCCCGTGAAGAAATCGCCCATTCGTACACCCATATCGCCTTCTCGGTCAAAGAAGAAGATTTCGATTCAATCGTTGAGAGACTTGAGAATCTGGACATCAATATCCTTCCCGGCAGAGAAAGAGATGAGCGGGACAAACGCTCGGTTTATTTTACCGACCCGGACGGCCACAAATTTGAATTTCATACCGGCACCCTGCAGGATCGCCTGAACTACTACCGAAGTGATAAAGAGGAAATGGAATTTTACTGAGATGGAGGATGGGAAATGACTGGTTGCTTGATTTGTAACCGAATCGACATGATTCAAAAAGGGACGAATCCCTATTACGTTGCGGAATTAAAAACAGGCTATGTGGTCATCGGAGATCATCAGTATTTTAAGGGATACACCCTTTTTCTGTGTAAAGAACACAAACGTGAACTGCACGAACTGGATCAGGACTATAAAGAGATGTTTCTGATGGAAATGAGCCAGGTGGCGGAAGCGGTGTACAGGGCATTTAAGTGCGATAAATTAAATTACGAACTTCTCGGGAACGGGGATGCCCATATGCACTGGCATATTTTCCCCAGGAGATTGACCGAGACTAACTCCGTAGGTCCCGTCTGGTGGACGCCGCGGGAGGTCATGTTCTCAGAAAGCGCCAGACCCGGTCGCGAGGAACTGGAGGAATTGAAAAGAGCTTTGTGGGATGAATTGAAAAAGTTGATTTGAGTTTATGTGATACAGGTGTCAAGGATCGGGCCGGCCTTGCACCTGAAAAAATGGGGTCCTATTTTTCCGCTATTTCTCGAAATTCAGATGAACCTAAAAATGTAGCGCAAAAATTTTCCTCTATTCAGCTTGAATCCTTCGCATCATATTAAAAATGCATGATTAACTGAAATATTTTTCCTCTTTTTTTCAAAAATCGAAGCAAAAACGTCGATTAATGGAATTATTTTCCGCTATTGTCCCTCCACACCACCACGTGATAGCAAAAAACGACGCGCACCGGCAATTGAACTCCGATACGCGCCAAATTAAATCCCGACCTATCAACAACTACTCAGCTTAAACGTTTCCAGTAGCATCTCCCCAATTGCTTCCGCACCAGCCCCGGAATCCAGATTATTCTCTTTTCCCGTTCCCAGGTAAGCACCTTTCGTGTCTCTCTTATTGGCGGAAAAGATATAGCCCCTGTCTTCCAGCCACACCACATTCACCAATAGACGGTTTTGCGAGAATTTCTTAAAGCTTTTGATTCCAGTTGCATCTGCAAATGAACGTTTCCCTTCTTCCGAAGAAACAGGCTGATCGGTGCCAGACATCTCAAGGCAGTGTAACAGGTTCTCCCCGACATCCTTCGCCGTGTATGGAGGGTCAACTTTAATATGTTGATTCATCATCGTCGGAATACCATTTTCATCTCTCCCCACAGGAAACATCAATATCGTATCGTGCTCATCTTTAAAAACACTGGCTCTATACATCTTCAATTCCGCATTCCTCCTTTCCAGTTAATAATCGTACCCCAACGATAAAATAGAGCCCTTTTTTCCGCCCACCACAAACTTAAAACGACGCGCACCGGTAGTTGAACTCCGATGCGCGCCAAATTAAAATCCCAACCTGTCAACAACTACTCAGCTTAAACGTTTCCAGTAGCATCTCCCCAATTGCTTCCGGACCAGCCCCGGAACCCAGGTTATTCTCTTCTCCCGTTCCCAGGTAAGCACCTTTTTTATCCCTTTTATAGGCGGAAAAGATATATCCCCTGTCTTCCAGCCAGGTCACACCCACCATCAAACGGTTTTGCGAGAATTTTTTAAAACTTTTAATCCCGGTTGCACTTTCAAACGCACGTTTCCCTTCTGCCGAGACAGGCTCATCGGTTGCGGACATTTCCAGACACTGCAGTAATTTTTCCCCGATCATCTCAACCGCATATGGAGGCTCTAACTTAATATGTTGATTCATTGTCCTGGGAATACCATTTTCATCTCTTCCCACAGGAAACATCAATATCGTATCGTGCTCATCTTTAAAAACACTGGCTCTATACATCTTCATTTCCGCGTTCCTCCTTTCTCTAGTTCACAACAGTAATGACAACATCAATTTTCAGACCGCGGGCATAATCGATTGCACGGTTCAAACTGTCAACCTGGGTGCCGGTCAGTTTCACATCCGGCAGTGCAATTTGCAGCGTTTTGGTGTCATAAAGGTTGGGGTTGATATCTATGTCATTCCAGTATGCATCTTTAAATTCATTCAACTTATCGATGTCCCTTTTAATATTACTATAAAATTGGGAACCCTGGTGACTTTTCAAGGACGGATTATAACTCTTGATGCTGGTAATGATCCGACTGTCAGGATCATATTTGTCAATTACCGGGAAGTTGTCACCGAGGTTGTTTCCAAGCAGTTCATCAATTTCTTTCCCTCTTGTAAAATGATCCAGATCCCACACATTGCCGTCCGGATACTTCACCACATCACCGGTCAGGTCGGCGATTCTTTGTCCGTTATTCAGGTCATCGATATATTTGGTCGCCCCTTCAACGGTGTCCACTCCCAATTTTTCAAAATAGGAAGGTTTGACCCCGTTGCCGGTGATCGTCTCAATCGCTTCCTTACTGAGTCCGTTGTCCAGCAGGTCACTAACCGCCCGGGCTTCCGTTCCGTTACGAATGCCGTAATCCAGATACTGTTCGGGAAGAATCTGGCTGTCAGCCAGTCGGGATGCGTCATCCAGACCGATTTTACTGTCCAGAATCTGACGGATCTGGGATTCATTCAGTCCCTTGTTGACCAGATTCTGCAGTTGTTCAAGCCCCTCTTTTCCAGCCGAGTGTCCGACCTCTTCTATCAGGTCCTTACTGACACCCGAGCGTTCCAGGCCTCTTACAATATCAGACGCTTCTTCCAGCACATCAGTTCCGGAATGCCGGACCAGGCTATCCACAAAGTCATCGGAATAGTCTTTGGCCAGTTGTTCCGCGATGTCCGTATGTTTCAACGCGTTTTTGACAGCCTGGTACGCATCATCCAGGAATCGGCTGAGTCCCGGGATGACCTTGGCCAGCACACTACCGCCGATGGCTCCGATAATACTCAGTAACGCTTCCCCTATAATCGCCTGACCGGCTGCCGTGTCTCCGTAAATATAGTAATCAATCATCAAATTAGTCAACTGGACCGCAAAGGCTATGGCCAGTGCCAGCAGGGCAATGCCGAAGATTGCGCCGACAATGGTTCCCGCAGCCAGCAGGCTGAGCGAGGACAGGATCATGATGATCGTATCGATCACGGCAATGAGGGCAGCCAGCGTCACAATCAGACTGGACGAACCCCCGGCAATACCGCCGCTGATCATATACCCGGCGGCGCCTGTATCGGGATCCAGTACGATATACCCGGCACCGTTCCAGTCATAATACTGAATATTGTGCTCCGGTATCAGGACAATTCTTCCCTGATTGACCGCATTGGAGATGTCTGTTTTGACGGTTGAGCTGACACTTAATTCAGGCAGGATTTCCTGGACATTGCCCGAGGTCACCGTATAAAGCGGAACCCCTCTATTATTAGCTTCTTCGAGAATTTTGATCGCCGATACAGAAGGCACCCCGATCAGTTGCTCGTAAATGCCGTGTTCCATGGCGGAAGCAATCATGCCGGATGCCAGCATAAACGCAACCCGGTCATCGTCCTGCCCGGTCTGGCTGACCACCGAGTAGACATTGTGGTCCACATCGATGAACAGGCCACCCGCATTGATCTGCACCGGGCTCATGAACATATAACTGACATTGACCCGATAACCGGTCATTGCTTCTTTTAACAGGGGAGTCGCCTCAACGTCATACTGCTGGGCGATGATCTGATCCGTCACATCCAGCTGGGCAAAATAGGCTTTCCCCGCCGCATTCAGAATTTCTCCCATCGCTTCATCTGTATACAGGTTCTCTTCCGTGACTGTTCCCTGCAGTTGTTCAATGCCGGCCTGAATCTCATTCAGTTCTCCGGCGGAAATCTTGCCGTAATTGAAGATAATCGCGTAAAAGGAACCGGTGGTCACCGGGTTCACCACTTGTTCCGGTGTTTTTCCGGCCGACTGCATGTCTATGGTAAATTGCTGATTGTAACCCAGGCCCACCGGCTGACCTTCGGCAATCACCTCACCGTCCGCCTTGATCACCGGTTTTACCTGTACCAGATAAGCGGGGGTCTGAAACAGGCCGCCGTACTCTTCGATGATATCCTCATCTTCCTGAGTGGCCGGGACCCAGGACAGGGTGAGGCGTTTCCCGTAAAGATCCACGGCCCTTGCCTGGTATTCAAAATCGGCCTCTCCATAAAACTGGAATCCGAATGGATCTGCTCCGCTGATTCGGAAGCCGATACGATCACTTAAAGCGTCCGGGACTTCCCGGAATTCATCCGAAACCTCTACAATCTCATAGGGCAATGAAAGAGGCAACAATCCGAGATTTTCCTCGACAATGTCCCTTCCGCCGATTAACTCTTCAAGCGGGGCCCCGGCCAGATCGTTATCCTGGACATAGGTTTCCAGCTCATCCACCGCCTGAAGCACCTGTTGCTGAATCGATTGCATATTCACATAGGCGGTGCTGAGGCCATCTCCGGATCGGGCACTGTCATTCATCGCCCGGAAAATCGTATCCTGATTGATCTCCCCGAACTGTTGAAAATCCAGCCCTTCTTTTTCTGTATATTGTTTGAAACTCGGATCCAGCGGGACCCAGACATGGGTTCCGGTACGCTCTCCCTGACCCCTGTAGTTTTCATATGGGACATAAGCTTCTGCCCAGACATGTTCCATACGGACGGCCGTCACTTTCCCCTGAGACACTACACCGGTAACCGGAATACCGGCGGACCCCAGCACACGGATTGCGGCTTCCGGTGTTTCCGCCCCCGCCCAGTTCATCGCCTGTTCAACGGGGACTTCCACCACACCCCGGACATACCGGGCCGGTATATCGTGATACCTCAGCAGGGCAATCAACAGCGAGGCCTGGTCATAGTCGTTTCCTTCTTTTTGATCCAGGGTGCCCTGCGCCCCTTTGCGGGAACCGTAATAGGGCTCAAATTCGATATGGTTACGCACATATTCATAGAGCGCCTGAGGATCATCCCCAAGGGAATCAGCCAGTTGCCTGATGGCATCTGTCACGCGTGTTTCCGGTGTTTCAGCCAGATCCTCACTTCCCGGTTGATCCGGAAGGGACATCGATTCTATTTCAGACGTAGTGGATACAGAAGCATCCGGGCTCTGAGGCTCTGTGGCCAGATTCCGATGGGGGAGTTTGTTCCCCATCGGAAATTCCGGTGTCTCCGGCTTCATTAAATCTCTTATTTCACCCAGAGCGAGACGGATAGCCTCTTCATCCAGTTGCTGAAAACTGTTCCCTCTGCTGACCAGTTGTTGCAACGCCTTGATTTGAGCTTCCAGATCACTGAATCCCTGATCCAGCTGATCCTGAAATCTGGCCTGGCGCTTTAAGGCATTCTGTGCCTTGATCCGGCTTAAACGTTCCGCCTGACGGTCAAATTCATTGTCAACCTTCAACCTGGAATCTTTCAGCGTTTTTTGAATCTGTTTGAGTGTTTCTTTGATCGCCTTTAAATCTTCTTTTTCGATATCGGATTGAATCTGATCGTACAATGCATCCAGTTCCTGCGCCAGCCGGCTCAACTCCGTCCGAAACGACTCCCCGTTAGATCCAGACGATGCGGCAAAAGCGGTCGGCGCATGGAATTGCTTCAGTTGATACCCGGCCATGATAAAATGGGTGGGAAATCCGAAACTGAAACTGAACGTAAACAGGAGCAAAAAGGTCAGGCTTCGCATCCATCTTTTATATTTTCCGAAAGCATTCATCCCGTTCTACCTCCCAAATACCAGATTGCCTGATAGAGATCCAGCACACGCTCCAGACGATACCGTAGGGTGTCATGTTCAGGTTCGGTCGCCAGCAGATGGAGGGTTTTGCTCAGCTGGTCGATGGCCCCCTCCAGTTCCGATGTCGTGGTGGGAGGTTGAACCTGAAACTGTTCCAGCATCTCCAGGGTTTGCTCAGCCTGCCCCTGTAGATCAGCCGATTTCAATCCCGCGATGGCATCACTTATCAACTCTTCTTCATCGGTCTCAAATGGAATGGTTATGGTGACATCCGGAAATGCGTTCCATTCGCCCTCATACCAGTAGCCGTTCTCCACGGTGAGCGAGTAGACAGCATCGGTTACCGTGACCATGGTCCGCAATGAACGGCTGTCTCCAGATTCCATGATGTCTCGCCAGTAAAGGTGATCCGCCTCATCGGCAAAGTCGATCGGATCGGTGACGGCCACTTCATCCGGCAGCGGGATGCGAATTTCCGCATCGATCGGACCGCCGATGGCGGTGACGGTCAATTCGATTAACTGGCCGGATCCGGCCATCGTTTCAGAAGCATCCGGCTGAATCAACGGTACGATCTGATCGAGTAACCGGGTTCGCTCTTCCTCCGGAAGTGCGGTTAAATCGAACCCGACCCGGACAGCCTGCCCCTTTCCGTAATGATGGTGCACCACCACCGGTAACAGGGATCCCTTCCGCCCGGTGACATGAGCGAGAACGTCTCCCTCTGTGATGGCGAGTTGTTCAATTTTACCGCTGATCGTGGTATCGTCAATGCCGGTGAATGTTTCGGACACCATCGGTACGTCGTTCACAGACTGTACCCCTTTTTGTCTGGCTCCCGTGAATTCATAGACGTCCAGATTGGCCAGGTTGGCTTCGGAAGTTACGATCACGCTTCCGCCGCCATGCAGTTTGGCCAACAGCTCCTGATCATGGTGATTCGTCAGGGTCTTGTTGAAGTCTGACAGGAAGTACAGATTGTATTTATTGGAACGGAGTTCTTTCACAAAATCGGTTTCATGATCGACCATCGTGTAATAATAACCCCGCTCATCCAGCCAGGCTTTAATCCAGGGCCAGTTGGCATGGTCTTCGGACCAGACCAGTATGCGCGGGTCATCGGAAACTTCCGCCTGGATGTCCAGCGAAATTTCCACCGTAAATGAAGCACTGGAGAGGGTCCGCAGCTCTCCGCCGGGCGGTGCCGCCTGCAATACCACCAGGTAATGGCCCGGTTCCAGACCGGTGGTGTTGAACGGATACGTCCTGTCCATGCTTTCATTGACAGTCAGATTGAGCGGTCCTTGCTCCGTATCGATCACACCGTCCTCAGACTGTTCGGGGTCTACAATAAGCAACTGATACTCACCATCGGTGATATCACTGTTACCCGTATTTTCAACAACGTACTCGATCTGAGCCGTTTCGCCGTAAATCAAGGTACGATCCTGGACCTTGACATCACCGGATAATCCATATCCGGTATCGGCGGTGGACAGAATCTCAAAGTCAGCTGTATCTTCCGCCAGCATCTCGTCCTGATTCCATAAAGTTGCCTTTATTTCATAGGGTCCGGGAGACGCTTGGCCGCTTTCCCAGGCAAACACTTTTTCTTTCGTTTCCTGCGGGGTGAGATACAACACCGGTTGTTGATCCGAGAACACCATATCCCCATTTTCACCATAAACCGCAATCTGAACGGTGAGATCCCGCCAGTCGCTGTTCACGCTTTGATTGATCACGTCGGTGGTGATCGTGACCGTTGCCCCCGGCTCATACTTCAGTTGATCGGTGACAACATCGAGGGCAGCTCCGGCTTCCGATTGAATCTCAAAGTCGGCGAAAGCCTGTCCTGCTTTCCGGTCATCTTCCTGAACCGTTATCCGGACCTGATAGGGACCGGCATAGTTGTCAGCCGTGTTCCAGGTCAACCGGCGTTCATCCGAACTGTTTTTCGTCAGGGTTTCAATGGTATAGGTTCCGACTTCGTCCACCTTTAAGCCATTCTCATCGACAATGTCCACCTGTACCAGCAGATCCCGTTCTTTATCGATAAAATTGGTAACCGTACTTGTAATCTCAACGTCCTCATCTGCCATGTAGACGGATCTGTCGGTCGCAGCTTTTACCTGGAGAGAATCTACTACCGGCAGTTTCAGGTCCTCCAGGTCAACCGTTTCGGATTGATCAAATTTATTGGTGTAGGTCAAGACAGTTGATGTTGTCAGTGTTACCGTTTCGCCCGGTTGCAGATTGTCTCCGTAGAGGGAAAGCACGATCTCTTTTTGCTGTCCCATGACAATTAACGGATAATCCCATTCCACCGTCACACTTCCGTCCGGCTGATCAATGATTCTGGCGGGAGCGGGTGTCGTGGTGTCGGAGTCAATGTGAATACCCGGTGGCAGCGTGGTAGACAACGTCACATTTTTACCGGCTGTGTTAAAAATTTCTCCACCGATTTCATTCATCATTTCTTCCAGTTCATCGGTTGTGGGACTGTAACGATAGGTGCCATCGGTTTCACTGGCGATGGTTTGCAACAGGTACTGATCCACACCTCTTCCCAGTCCGATGGTATGAATGGTGATTCCGTCTTCCGCGGCCCTTCTTGCTTCTCTAATCGCATAATATCGGCTGGAATAGCCATCGGACAGAAGCACAATGACCTGTTCACGATCCGGTGTACTGTTCTGGTTCAGTACCGATCTGGCTGTGGCTATTCCACTGTGAATCGCTGTTCCACCATAGGCGTATGCCTGATCAATGGCATCCTGAAGTTTGCTGACATCATTCGTAAGGGACTGGATGACTCGACCATAGTAGTTGAAAAATACGACGGCACCCCGGTCCTCCTCCTGGATCAGCTCTACCAATTTTTTGGCGGCCTGTTTGGAACTCTGGATCGGCGTACCCGACATGCTTCCTGATACATCAAGCACGAATACCATATCCAGCGGTTTCCGCTCCGGCATGGTCGGAGAACCCAGTCCTTCCAGTGTGAAACGAACTTCCGCATCATCCTGTCCCGGATACAGTCTGGTTTTGTTCAATTCCTGTTGTACATCCACCCGGGTCGGCGGAGGAGGCGGTAGCACCTCGAAACTTTTTTCCGCTACTGCCATCACCATGCCTTGATGTTCGACAGTCGCCTTCAGGGTATAAATTCCTTCCTCTGTCACATCGGGTGTAAATGACAGCATGTCCAGGTGTTTCACCGGCTCGTCCACCGGCATGGTAAGGGTTTTCTGGCCGGAATCAACGAGGGTGAGATTTGGATCATACACGTCAAGTGAGACAGTCACATCCCCGGGCATATTATGGGCGGCAAAAAGAGATGTTGTCACTTGAACGTCAACGGCTGAACCGACGGACGTTTGTTCCGGATCTGTATAAATGAAGACGCCGTCAATCTTGAAGGTCGGCAGGATCGTAAACATTTTTTCACTGCTGGCAACAATCTCTCCCGATTGCGGGTCTTTAAGCTGGAATATCAGAGTGTAGTCACCGGGTGAATGGTTTTCAACAGGCCACTGCAACGTATCTTCACTCATAAGCGGCACAATGCTTGCGTCCGGCATTCGGATAAACGCCTGTTCCACCAACTGAACATCACTGTCAGGATAATCGGCTTCAATAACCACCAGGTCATAAGCCTCAAACTGATCGGTTTCAGTTTTGGTCCCATTTTCCGATTTATAGAGATGCACGGCGCTGATGAAATGTTGTTTTTGATAGTAGGTCTTGAACGATTGCAATGCTTCAAGGGCGAGCAACGTGGTATAATCATTCTGCTGCCAGCTGCCGTCACTTTGTTGCAGGGTCATGATTTGTTCCGGAACTGCGTCAACTTCCTGATGACCTGCGGTCACCAGAACAGCGCGATAAGCCACCAGGGAGAGATTCAACCGGTCCCGATCGGTTCCCCACATCTGGTCGGTTTGCTGGTGCCGAAGCAAATATTGTCCCCCGGTCTGCAGGGAGGTCATCAACGCGTTGGACGTCGATCCGGTTCGGGTGGAGAATTCATTCAACAGAAGAACGGTTCGGGCTGTTAACAGAAGGTCTCCCGATTGGCCACTCACATAGGACCAGCTTCCGTCCTGGTTCTGTTGATTCAAGAGATACTGGACCGCGCTGTTCAATAGGTCCGGATGGTCAGAGATGATCTCATTGTCACCAAGGAGGGCATGTGTGACGAGAAGCGTGTCCAGGACATCACTGGCGTAACCGGATGTGATTCCCCAGCCTCCGTCCCGGTTTTGAGACATTATCCATTCATCAAGCAGCGAGGTTCTCTGTTGCGGATCTTCAAGAAAGGGATACAGACGTGCGGCATAATCAAAGTTGGTCAATGGATTCTGGGATGATAACCATTGTTCGGCTCGAGACAGCATGTCCTGATGGGAAAATTCCGGATCACCGGATTGGAGATGTCTCAGGAAGCCGGCAATCTCAGACGTGTTACGGACTTGTGTGGCAGTAACCTGTCCCCAGTATCCTTCCGTTGCCTGTGTTTGTTGGAGGTAGTTGAGTCCATTTTGCATATCCGATTCGATCTGTTGGAGCAACTCATCGGTGTTTGTTGTTTCGGCGGCAAAAGCCGGATTCAGGGGAAACAACAGCAGAAAACAAAGCAGTATGATGAGCGTCTGCCTTGTTTTCCAGTTAACATGGCTCATGATTTGCATTCTCCTTTACAGAAAAATTTGGTGTCTTTTCTCATTCGATTTTTATATGTTAAATTCCTCCATTTTTACAAATATAATTTTTTATTACATGTATTTACATAATGTGACGTGTGTAGACAAATTAAAAGGAATCTCGTCGATTTTTTGAGAAAAATAAAAAACACAGGCTATGATGACCTGTGCGATAAAGTTTTGAAGATTATGGACGCAACATTCTCTCTACCAATTCCACGTATTTGCCCATCGGCTCATTGAAAGGGACCCTCACATACAAGTTATAGGACTGTTGTCTGTTTGCAATGGGGATGAGCACATACACCATATGATAGGAGGAATGTTCCTCTGTCCGTACATGATCGGGAAAGTCCAATTCCAGCTGGTAGAGATATCCCTCACCCAGCTTCGTTTGAAAAGCCCTTTTTTCTTGCGTGACGATATGATTCGGGAGATAACCATCGGGTTGATCAGGGGACTGTCCGACGAGAAGCCACTCCCCGATCTGCTCTCTGTCCTCATTGACAATCGTATATTGCCCGTCGTGTTGTGTGGGGATTGCCCCCCATCCGTAAGGGAGCGGGATGTTGACTTCCGCTTGATCCTCACTGTTCAACTTTTCAATGATTAAAGTATGGCGTACCTGGCTCCAATCGTCGATTTTACCTTCCTCTTTATCATCTGTAACAGGAACCTGTTGTGATGCAGTCGTCTGTTCACGATCCCGGGAATCGGGAATTTTGTCAGCGGTGCCCACCTGCCCATCCTGACTGCATCCCGCCGACATCAGAAACAAAACCAGAAACAGTAATGTCACTCGCAAATCCATTCTCCAGCCTCCATCCCTTACCGGCCCTATATCCCTTTCGTATTCTTCAATATAATTCGGCATCCGGCACTCCGAACATCACTCCATCATATCCGGCGTGATTCTCAAATCCGCCGAGTCGTTTGAGACCCAGGCCTTTTTCATAGAACGGATCACTTCTTCAAATTTGTCTGTCGGTCTGGCCAATCTAAACTAATCCCAGTTTTTCATGGTTTAACCTCCAGGTCTAGTAATTTGTACTTGTTTCACCAATCCCTTTTTCATTATATCTTATAAAGGAGCGGCCTCAATAGAACTTCCTAAACGGTTTCATTTCTACCGATGCGACAAAAGAATGCCGGGTTGCACATCTTCTGGTAAAATAAATTAAACGTGTGCCGTCATATACCACCTGGTCCGCAAAATCGATGAACGGATTGCCTGGGCCCATGGCGGAAAAACTGAGAATCAAATCGGCTTTTATTGATATAGGAGCGATCAAGCATGGATAATCAACCAAAAAAAATTATGGACGTGTGCCTGCTGGCCGGCAAAATTATGTTGCAGAACGGGGCGGAAACCTACCGCGTGGAAGATACGATGATGCGCATCGCCGATGCTTTCGGTATCCGTGACTCTCACAGTTTTGTCACCCCCACCGGCATTATTTTTTCACTGGATGGCACGGATCCTACTAGAATGGTACGCATCCTGGAACGCTCAACGGATTTACATAAAGTGACGCAGGTGAACAGTATTTCACGGCAGATCAGCAGAGAAGAATTAACTGTTGATGAAGCCTATGACCGGTTAAAAAGGGTTGAATCCGGACATGATGCCTATCCGGTTTTGATCCAGATCGCAGCTGCTTCCATTGCCAGCGGTTGTTTTCTGATCATGTTTCAGGGGAGATGGCATGACTTTATTCCGGCTGTTGTATCCGGCGGGTTTGGATTTGCCAGTATGCTGTATTTTCACCGCCTGATTCAGGTCCGGTTTTTCTCCGAGTTTCTGGCTTCATTCGTGATTGGCCTGATGTCCTACTTATTGGTTACGTCAGGCATCGGGCACGAACTGGATAAAATCATCATCGGCTCCGTCATGCCTCTGGTTCCGGGTGTCCTCATCACCAATGCCGTAAGAGATCTGATGGCGGGGCATCTGGTAGCCGGACTGTCGAGGGGGGCTGAAGCCTTCCTGACGGCCACGGCGATCGGTACCGGCATTGCCGTTGTGATCTCGATTTTTTAACCAGAAAGGAAACGTGTTATGATCGAACAACTTTTCACCAGTTTCATTGCATCCGCCGGCTTCGGGATTATATTTAATGTACCGAAAAAATCCCTGCTTAAATGCGGCTTTGTCGGGATGATCGGCTGGCTGATCTATCTCTCTTTTACGGAACGTCAGTTTGATCCCGTACTGGGAACACTGGTTGCCTCCTTTTTCGTGGCGCTGATGAGCCAGGTGTTTGCCAGAGTGGAAAAATTGCCAATGACGATATTCAGCGTTTCCGGGATTATTCCGCTGGTCCCCGGCGGACTGGCATATGATACAATGAGACACTTTATGATGAATGATTATAATATGGCGCTGCAACTGGCGGCCAAAGTGTTGATGATCTCGGGGGCGATTGCGGTTGGGCTGGTGTTCTCGGAGGTGTTTCATCAGATTGTAAGGAGGATAAGGGCGTAAAACAGTTTTGGCGTTTCCGATGGCAGACTCTCCTTCAATACTTCTGGTTTTACCGCCCCTTATGCTTCTCAGACCCCCGTCAAACGGGAAAAACCTCTCTCTTGAAACCACTGCATCTTCTCGCGGATGGTGACAATATCCCCCACCAAAATAATCGCCGGATGTGTCATGTTGTGTTGTTCTGCTTTTTCGACAATGTTGTGCAGTTCCCCCACAATCGTTCTTTGATTCTCGGTCGTCCCCCATTCAATGATGGCGACCGGGGTTTCCGGGTCGCGGCCGTGTTCGATCAGCCGCTCACAAATATGAGAGAGTTTGTTGATCCCCATATAAAAAGCGATGGTATCAATGCCTCTGGCAAACGCTTCCCACTTTCGATGGTCTTCCTGCCTGTCCCGGAGATGTCCCGTCACAAAGGCAAAAGAAGACCCGTAATCCCGATGCGTCACCGGGATACCGGCATAGGCCGGAGCCGCAATCCCAGCCGTGATGCCCGGCACAATCTCAAATTCAATATCATGCGAGGCACAATGGACCGCTTCTTCCCCAACACGCCCAAACACACAGGGATCTCCCCCTTTGAGACGGGTGACCACCTGGCCTTCACCGGCTTCGCGAACGAGCACGTCGTTGATCTGTTCCTGGCGCATCACATGGCGATCCGGAAACTTTCCGCAAAATATTTTCCTGGCATCCTCCCGGGCATACGTAAGCAGTTCCGGATTCACCAGCCGGTCATAAACGATGACATCCGATTGTTGCAGGCATTCCAGCCCGCGAAGGGTGATTAATTTTGGGTCTCCGGGACCTGCTCCGACGAAGAATACTTTCCCCTTTTTCATGCTAGGATCCCCCTTTTATTTCACAACGCTTTTAACCGTGCCCTCAACGGTATGCTCGGTTCGTTGAAAAGCGTGCTGGTTATAACGGTGACTCACTTTCTCTGCCAGAGGTTGTCCTTTCAGCAGATGGTTCTGAACCAGAGAAGCCGCATCTTCTGGTGTGACATCCTTATACCAGGTTCCCTCCGGATACACGATGACCACACAGGCATCCCTGCACCTTCCGTTACACCGGGTGCGACTGGTATGTATCACATGATCGGCACCCTGTTTCGAGATTTCTTCCCGAATCGCCTGTGTTACCGCTTCCCCACCTTTTCTCAGACAACTGTTTCCATTACATATCAGCACATGATGGCGGGTTTCAGACAAATCCCACGTGGCCATCCGACCTCACCTCTTTGTTTGTTTTTCGTTTTGATATTTCACACAACGGTCAATCCAATTTTTTGCCATGTCCGGATTGGACGCGAAATGGATATGGGTATAACCGGCTACCAGGTTTCCTTTCGCCACGCCCTCTTTTTTCACGCCGCGCAGCCCTCTGGTTTCATAAGCCGGTGGCATCTCGGTCCCGGGAGAAAACGTCGAATAGTGAAACTCATGTCCCCGCGCCACCTGTCCGTCACGCAACAAAACGTTTTCCTGAGTCCCGGTCACTTCACGGTATCCCAGAGCGGCCAGCTTTTCCTGCATACGCACTTCCCCGGGGATCACCCCGGCCATCGGATAACGGTTGCCGCCGGTATCGATGATCGCTTCCGTCAAGTACATAAACCCGCCGCATTCGGCCAGCGTCGGCAACCCGTTCCGGATCGCCCGGACAATGGATTCCCTGACAGGCTGATGCCGGGACAACGTTTCCGCAAATTCTTCCGGAAATCCGCCTCCGAGATACAGACCGTCCACCTGTTCCGGAAGCGGCTCTCCCTTTAACGGCGAAAAGGACACGCATTCCGCCCCGTAACTTTCCAGCAACTCGATATTTTCCGGATAATAGAAGTTAAAAGCAGCATCCCGGGCGATTGCGATTTTGACCCGTTTGGGATCAGCTTTTTTACGAAACAGCCCCGGTTCAACCTGTAAGGGGTCGACTTTAGAAAGCTTCAACAACTGTTTAAGATCAAAGGTTTCAGACACTTTATCCGCCAGTTTTTGATAAAACGGGTCCAGTTCACCCCGTTCAATGGAGGGGACCAGCCCCAGATGGCGTTCCGGTATGTGCAACCGGTCATTCCGGGTCAGATATCCCAGAACCGGAACGTGACAGGTCTGTTCCACCGCTTCCCGCACGATTTTGTAGTGGCCGGCACTTCCAACCTTGTTGGCGACCACCCCGATGATGTTGATTCCGTCTGTAAACTGTTGAAAACCCCGGACCACGGCTGCCACACTGCGGGCCATACTCTGGCAGTTGACCACCAGCAGGACGGGACTTTCCACAATCTTGCTGATGTCCGCGGTACTGCCTTCGTTGGAACGGGGGTTTTTCCCGTCATAAAACCCCATTACCCCTTCAATGATGGCGATATCGGCTCCCCGGCTTCCCCGGGCATAGATTTCTCTGACGGTATCACGGGAAAACATCCAGCTGTCCAGATTGCGGGACGGCCGCCCCGTAATCGCGGTATGATAACTGGGATCAATGTAATCAGGGCCGCATTTAAACCCCTGCACGCCGAGCCCCATGTTTTTGAAGGCCGCCATCAGCCCGAGGGTGACCGTGGTCTTTCCGACTCCGCTTCCCGTGCCGGCGATAACAATTCGGTGTTCAGCCAAGACAAGATCCTCCTATTCTTAATCAAATGGAATGATGCCGACGGAAATGGTGACATTGCCCGACTTCTTTTTATTTAAAACAAGTTCTTTTGCCCCTGAATAGATTTTGGCGGCCGGTTCACTGACCCCGTAGGCACCGGTATATTTATAAACCGTTTCGGACGGGGCACTGATCTCCACTTGATTCAATTGTTCCGGGCTATAATAGACAAATTCCCAGCCATGCCCGCGGCACACATCGAGCAGTCCTTGTTCATCTTTTTTCAAATCAATGGTGCAGACCGCTTTGACACTTTTGATGGAAAACTGAAGCTCATCCAGGGTTTCTTTGATGACCGATTCAATTTCTTCCGCTGATGTGCCGCGATTGCACCCGATTCCCAGCGCCAGCACTTTCGGGCGATACAGCACCCCGTTTTCCAGAATGCGCGATTCTTCCTCGTTAAGGAGGCGATGGGTGATGACCAGAGCGGCATCCGGCTGATCCGCCAGGGCCCGGTCAATGCTGTCATAAGTTTTAATATTTTGGGGCAGCGGGGCGTCATAGGTCCACCAGTTTTTTTCGCCGGATTCCTGGACGACGGCCACCCGTTCCTCATTGACGACGGAAGCACTGACCGGGGTCAGTTTCTCCTCGGATTCATATTCCCAGCCGAATCGGCGCCCGAACAAATCGACCGGAATCGTTTTCTGCACATCCGAGGCGGTGGTGATAACAGGCCGTGCCCCCATGGCGGCTGCCACCTCACGCGTCAATTCATTCGCTCCCCCGAGATGGCCGGAAAGGACACTGATCGCATGCTCACCCTTATCGTCGATGACCACCACAGCCGGATCCGTTTTTTTGTCTTTGAGCAATGGGGCAATCATGCGAACCACGGCTCCCAGGGAGATGAACAGAATAATCCCCTGATAGGCCTGGAAGAGGGCGGGTAACAACAGCCTGACACTTCCTTCAAACATCTGAATGCCCCGTGCCGCCTCATCCCCTTTTTCAAACTTGCTCATATAATAGAGATCTGCACCGGCAAAACGGGTCTGAAGCCTTCGCGCCAGTTGCACGCCATGTTTGGTGATCGCCACGATGGCATAGGGTTCCTTCACCTGAACGGACGGGATCTCGTTTTCCCGGAGGACAATCATGTGTTCACACCCTTCCGATAACCGTGCGTAAAGGTTTTATCGTATAATTTGGAGCGATATTCCCCTTTTTCATAAATGGACGGGTCCAGCGCCCAGCCCGCCAGGATCATCGCCTGCGAACGAATCCCGTTTTGTTGCATCGCGTCATCTAATTGGCTTAACGTGGTCCGTACAATTTTTTGATCCGGCCAGCTGGCGCGCTGCACCACCACCACCGGGGTCTCTTCCTGCCAGCCTGCTTCCCGCAGTTCCTTCACCACTTTTTTGGTCAGCGTGGCGCTGAGGAACAAGGCGAGCGTGGCATGATGGGCGGCTAAATCCTTTAATTTTTCCCGTTCCGGTACCGGGGTTCTTCCTTCTGCCCGGGTCAGAATCAGGGTCTGGGTCAGGTCGGGGACGGTCAGTTCTGCCCCGATCGCCGCAGCAGCCGCAAAAACGGAACTGACCCCCGGCACCACTTCGCATGAGATGCCCTCTTTTTTCAGCAGGGCGATTTGTTCCATCACCGCCCCGAAGACCGAGGGGTCTCCGGTGTGGATCCGGACGACCTTCTTGCCTGCTTTGACCCGTTCCGCCATGATCGAAACCATTTCCTGCAGATCCATCCCTGAACTTTTCAAGATCTCGGCACCGGGTCTGGCTCTGGCGATCAACGCATCGTTGACCAGTGAATCCGTATAAAGAACGGTATCTGCCTCCTGCAACAACGTTAACCCTTTGACCGTGATCAGGTCCGGATCGCCCGGGCCGGCGCCAATGATATAAACCTTCATCATTTCCTCACCACCATCAATGTTAAATAGGGAAGTTCCGCCCGTTTAAGCTCTGAAACCTCTTTCCAGATTCTTTCTTCCGACGATGTGGCTTTCGTGACCACGGACGCCCGGTCCAATAAATCCAGTTCCTCCAGGACACGCAGCATCGGATCGATCACCTTCGCCACTTTCAAAAAAATGACACACGCATGATCCTGCAGCACTTTCTTCATCTGCTCGTGATCATCGGTTGCCGGGACAATCGCCAGCGTCTCATCGCCATCCGCCAGAGGCAGCCCCAGCCGGGCAGCTACCCCGTTGATCGATGAGATGCCGGGCACGACCTGGATCTCAACCTCTGGATGACACTGGTTCATCAGGCGCATGAGATGAATAAACGTACTGTATAATAGCGGATCGCCTTCCGTGACAAATGCGACATCTTTTCCCCGGCTTAACGGTTCCCAGACGGTTTCCACGACACGGTGCCATTCCCGCTCCAGAATATCCCGATCTTTCGTCATCGGGAAAACGAGCCCCAGCCTCTCTTTTTCCTGTTCATGGAGATATCCCTCGGCAATGGCATGGGCATAACTCTTGCTTCCCTTTCGTTTTTTCGGATAGGCAATCACCGGTGATTCCTTTAAAACCCGAAACGCCTTGACCGTGATCAGTTCCGGGTCGCCCGGCCCCACGCCGACGCCATATAACGTTCCAATATCACTCAATCTGTTTCTCCTCCTTTGTGCTGCTCGGCGGTGATGATGAAGACGGGGTTTAATCCTTCAAACCGATTCATGTCTAAAACAGGTTTGCTTCTCGATACCTGAACCAGCGTGATATCGGTCTGAAAACCCTGATCGGCCAAAATACGGCTCGCATCGTGCAGGGTTTCCATCGTCGCGGCATTGAGCACGATCCGGCCCCCCGGCTTGAGTCGGCGGCAGCACATTTCCAGTAGGGATTGCAGGCGGCCTCCGCTCCCACCGATAAACACCGCATCCGGATCCGGAAAATTATCCAGGCCGTCAGGGGCTTTCCCGTGCACCACCGTAAAATCCGTACGAAATTTGACCATATTTTTTCGGCAGTTGTGAAGATCCGCTTCGTTTTTTTCAATCGCATACACCTGGCCATGCCGTGCCAGCCGGGCCGCTTCAATCGCGACGGAGCCGGTGCAGGTACCGATATCCCAGACCACACTGTCTTCTCGGATGTTAAGTTGGCTTAGACTTAAAACCCGAATCTCTTTTTTGGTGATCAACCCTTTGTCCGGTTTTCGCTGATAGAACGCCTGATCGTCTATCCCCAGCGGCCAGGACGGGGATGCCTTCACCTGTTTTAATATCACAATGTTTAACGGGGAAAAGGAGCCTTCTGCCATCTCCTCCAGCGTAAGATGCGTGATCTTCTCCGACGGACTGCCCAGGTTTTCCGCCACATAAGCTTCGTACTCATTCACGCCATAGGAGAGTAAATAACGGGCAATCTCATTCGGATTATGGGCTTCATCGGTCAATAACGCCACTTTTTTCCTGCCTTCGATGCGCTGAATCAATCCTTTCATACTGCGCCCGTGCACACTGGTGACATAAGCATCCTGCCAGCTTTCCTTAATCCGGGCGAAGGCCAGCTGAACCGAGCTTAAGTTCGGGTAGATGTCCACCGCCATTTTTTTGGCCAGATAGCCGCCGATTCCGTAGAAAAGCGGATCTCCCGAAGCCAGCACAACCGTCTTCTTTTTCTCCTGCTGCAATGTTTCAACCAGTCTGGAAAGCCCGCCTTTCAGCACGATTTTTTCTCCCTGATAGTCCGGGAAAAAGTTTAGATGTCTTTCACCGCCGACCAGCCGTTCACTCTCATGGATCCATTTTTGATACAGCGGCAGCAGGCTGTCCCGGCCATTATCCCCGATTCCGATCACTTTGATCGTATCATTCATGCATGCTCACCCTTCCCAGAATCTCACCTTTCATGGAACAAATCACTGTTTCCATTTCCATGCCGCCTTTCACCTGCTTCAACCCCTGCTGGCAGCAGGACGTGCACAATGCCTCAAAAAAGCCATCATAACCATGCTCATGCATCAGCGATCCCACCTGGGACGCCGTATTGGCACCACGGATTTCCTGAACCAGCGTATCCGGTATACCGGCATCCCGGGCAACATCTGCGAGAAAATCAAAGTTAACGGGGGCACTTTTGGAATGAACCATCATCACGCCCTGGGCCAGCTTGGAGAACTTGCCCATCATGCCGACAAGCGTGACTTTTTCAGCGCCGGATTTTTTGCATTGAACCAGGGAAAAGCCGACAAAATCCCCCATTTCAATAAATGCTTCCTCGGGTAAATCCGGATAGAGCGCCATCCCGGTTTTTTCACTTCTTCCCCCGGTGGAGAGGACCAGGTGCCGGCAGCCGGATTCACGGGCGACCCGAATCGCCTGCACAATGCTCGCCTTGTAGGCGGCTGTGGAAAAAGGCACGACGATTCCCCGTGTCCCGAGAATGGAGATGCCCCCCACAATGCCCAGACGGTGATTCAGGGTTTTCTTCGCGATTTCCTCTCCTTTCGGAACGGAGATGACCACACGAACCCCTCTGGTGATATGATGCTCAACCAGAACCGTTTGCAGCGTCTCGGTGATCATCCTGCGCGGCACCGGATTGATCGCCGCTTCCCCGACCGGGACGGGCAACCCGGGTTTTGTGATGCGCCCCACCCCGGTACCGCCGTCAATCTCGATCCCGCTTTCATCCTTCCAGGTGACGGTGGCCTGGATCAGGGCACCATGCGTGGCATCGGGGTCATCCCCGCCATCTTTGATCACGCCGGCCACCGCCTCATCGCCGGTGCAGGCGCACTGTTCCAGCGAAAAAGTGACCTCTTTGCCAATGGGCAGCCCGATGGTAACCTCTGTCTGCTCCTCCCGGGATATCAGGGCCAAAAGGGCTGCTTTCGCCGCAGCGGTGGCACAGGCACCGGTTGTATAACCGTACCGCATCGAAGATGACTTTTCTTCCGCCATGGGTTACACCTGTTCTCCCATCCGGATAATCGCGTTGACGGCAGCTACGGTCACGGCACTTCCTCCTTTTCTCCCCCGGTTGGTGATAAACGGCACATCCAGTTTGGCCAGTTCTTCCTTGGACTCCGCTGCGGAGACAAACCCGACGGGCATCCCGATAATCAGGCCCGGCCTGGCTTCCCCTTCCTTGACCAGGCGGATCAATTCCAGAAGCGCCGTCGGCGCATTCCCGATCGCAAAAATGCCGCCTTCCGCTTCTTTCGCTGCTTTACGCATTGATACAATCGCGCGGGTCGTGTTGAGCCGCTTCGCTTCCTCCACCACATCCGGGTCGGAAATATAGACTTTCACGTCTCCCCCGAATTTCTCAAGGCGGGCTTTGCTGATCCCAACCTGCACCATCTGCACATCAGCCACCACCCGTTTACCTGTTCGAACCGCTTCAATCCCGGCCCGGATCGCATCGGGATGGAATATCAGGCTTCTTCCCAGTTCAAAATCAGCGGATGCGTGAATCACGCGCTGAACGACGGGGTACTGCTCCTCCGTAAAAGAATGCTCCCCCAGCTCTTCCGTAATGATTTGAAAACTTTTCCCTTCAATTTCCTGCGGCTGTACGGTAGCCGGCTTAAAATGCGTCCGAAAATCCATGGCGGATTCCCCCCTTTTTAAATTGGTTAAGTTGGGCGATGACCTCACGATAATTGCAGAACACCCTCTCGTAGGCCAGTCTGGGACGGGCGATCATGACCACTTCAATCCCCAGTTCCAGGGCCGCTTCCACCTTCTCGTCAACCGCCCCCGCTTTCCCGCTTTCTTTGGTAATCATCAAAGTGACGTTGTAATGGTTAAAAAGGGCTTTGTTCAGTTCCCGGGAAAAGGGGCCCTGCATCGCCACAATGTTTTTTTGCTCCAGGCCCAAGGCTTCGCATTTTTCCATATTGTCTTGACGGGGTAGCATGCGCGCGATTAGCCGGACATCCGGCAACCCGAGCAGTCTTTTTGTGAAAATCTCCAGTGTCTTGCTGCCGGTGGTCAGCATGATCACACCCCGTTTCTCTGCTGCCACCTCGGCCGCCCCCGCATAATCCTCGACCATGATGATGTTTTCGTGTGACTCATAGGACAGGGACTCACGTTCATACCGGATGTAAGGGACCCCGGCCGTTTTCGCGCAGGCCATGGCATTTCTGGAGGCTTCTTCCGCATAGGGATGGCTGGCATCCACCACGGCCCAAACCCGGTGTTGGCGGATCATCTCCGCCATATCTTCGGCAGACAACCTCCCGGTATGAACGGGCAACCCGGCTTTGCGCATGCTTCTGGCGGCATTTTCAGTGACGACCGTTGTGATCAGGCCATATCCCGACTCTTTGATTTTTAATGCCAGCTCTCTGGCATCATGCGTTCCGGCGAGTACCAGAATCATAGGGGCTTCCTCCTGTCTTGTATCGCTTCGCATCATGATCCGTGATGGTGATGATGGTGATGGTGATGATCCATGTCCTTCATCGCTTCCAGCCTATACTGGCAATTGTCGCAATTCATTTTCACCTCATCCTGTAACGCCTCGTTCACCCGGTCTTTGATGATCTCTTTTAAGGTCGGATGAAACCCGAAATAGGACGCCAGTGAAAACTGATGATCCGGGTAACGCGTTTGAAACGCATCCACCATTTTTTCCATCCGTTTGATCAGAACCCCGGTAAACAGGAAATACGGGAGTATCACCACATGGCGGGCCCCCAGTATGACACACCGTTCGATCCCTTCATCCACTAACGGGGACGTGACACCCATAAAAGCCGTTTCCACCCATTTCACCTGCCCGCGTTCCCAGAAAAGGCGGGCGATTTTGAACAGATCGCTGTTGGCATCCGGATCGCTGCTTCCCCGGCCGACAATCAAAACGGCTGTATCGGACGGTGAAGAATCAAGCTGAATTCCGGCTTCCTCCAGTCGTGCCGACAGGATGTCCAGCACCCGGTCATGGACCCCGATCGGCCTGCCATACGTAAATGTCACGTCCGGATACTTCTCTCTGGCTTCATCGATGGCGGCCGGAATATGAAGTTTGGCATGCCCGGCTGGAAACAGAATAATCGGGATCAGAACAACCCGGGTCGCTCCCTTTTTCACACATGTTTCAATCCCCTGGCCGATGTCCGGTTGCTCAAATTCCAGAAAACAGGTTTCGATGATCGTATCTGATACCGAAAGGTCAAGGGAGGCTACAAACCGGCGTACTTCTTCATTCCCTTCAGGATCTTTGCTTCCATGGCCCACAAACAATATCGCATTCATCCGGTACTCCTCCTTAATCGCCGCATACCGCGTTTTCAATTTTGATCGTCGGAACTTCCCGGTAAGGAAATCCTTCGATTTCGCCGACCCGTTTAAAGAATTTATGAAAGCGTTCATTGGGAAACCCTTCGTCGACATACCGATTCACAATGCGTTCAATAACCGGCACCAGCTCTTCCGGTTCAAGGCCTTCCGCCACCGGCTGACCGGGATGCGCATTGCGGCCGACGGTCTTGCCCCCCAGGAACAAATCAAATTTTCCCCTGCGGTAGACGATGCCGATGTCTTCTTTAACCGCGCCGTAACAGGCCATGGCACAACCGTTAAATCCAATCTTTAATTGTTTCGGCACCTTCAGATGGCCGAGCCGTTGATGCAAGGCTTCAGCATACGGGATCGAATCCGCCTTCTCCCCGTCACAAAAATCACAGGCCTTCACCTGAAGCACATCGCCAACAGGAGACAGCATCAGGCCTTCCTGCTCCAGGCGCCGGCGAATCTGTTCCGGGTCTTCGGTGGGGATCCGAAGCAGGATCTGATGATGCGGGGTATATTCAATTTCGCCCTCTTCCCCGGCCACATCAGCCAGGACTTTCATCTGGGCGGCGGTAAACTTTTTGTTGGCCAGCCCCGGACTGACCGCCACTTCAAAGATCGCTTTCTGTTTGAAAAAAGCGGCCGCCCTTTGCTGCTGTTCCGTGTTATGATCTCCCGGGGTTCCCCGGCTCGGATCGATGGCCTGCAACGCTTCCTCGGCCAGTTGATAGGCGTCCGGCTTGTCCGATGAGGCGGTATCAGATTGTGGCAATGCCCAGGGTTCCACTTCCTTTTTCAGGCGTTCATGCGGTTTCAGCTTTTGCTCTTCGGCATCCAGCGTGTATTTGCGCTGGTAACCCCGGGGGGTGATCATTTTTCCATCATAGACACGTGTGGTGGCATTCCCGATGATCACGGTGGTCAACATCCCGATTTCGTGATCCAGCATCTTTTCAAGGGTGGTGACAACCACTCGCTGCCGTTCACGATAGGCACTTTTCACAATGCCCACCGGTGTATCCGGTGCACGATGCTTTAACAAAATCTTCTGCGTTTCCACGATTTGCCGGGTTCTTCGTCCGCTGCGCGGATTGTACAAAGCGATCACAAAATCAGCTGCTGCCGCCGCCTCCACTCTTCGGGCTATCAGGTCCCAGGGGGTCAGATGATCACTCAGGCTGATGGTGCAGGCGTCATGCATCACCGGAGCTCCCAGCAGGGAGGCACAGGAGTTGATCGCTGATATACCCGGGATCACTTCCACTTCAACCCCCGACGCTTCCGTCCAGCCTTTCTCGACCAGAACTTCATAGATGAGTCCGGCCATTCCGTAAACACCGGCATCCCCACTGGAGATGACCGCCACTTTTTTTCCTTCTTCCGCCTGGCGCACCGCTTCCTGGGCACGGCTGACCTCTTCCGTCATCCCGGTTTGCACAATCTGCTGCCCGTCCAACAGATCCTGAATCAAATCCACATAAGTCTTGTACCCGATGATGACATCACTTTCTTCAATGGCTTCCCGGGCCCGTTTCGTCATATGATCTTCACTGCCGGGCCCGAATCCGATTACCAGTAATTTTCCCGTCATGGTGGCTCACCCTTTCCCCTAAATTCCATTCATCATGCTCAGGCCTAAAAACACACTGTACACCCCGGTAATGACGCCGAGAAATAGATAGGCTTTGCGTTTATATTTGGCTTTCATAAATCCCCAGGAGGCGATGAACGTCACCAGAATGGTCGCCAACAGCAGACCGACGACAAAAAGAAGCAGTTGCATCAAAGAGGCGGTTAAATTGTTCAACCCCGCACTGCTGGAAATAACAAGCACCTGGGAGGGCGTTTCGGCCCCAATTCCATGAATCACACCGACAACAAAAGATCCGAATATTCCAAATTTTGTAATGTTAACCGGCTTTTCGTCTGTCTTTCTCCTAAAAAAACGACGGCATGCTTTGTAAACAATCATGATACGACTTTCGTAGGTGTAGTGTTTATTTTGTTTCAGGACGGAATAAAGAATGATCGATCCCAGCACGAACAAACTTATCCCTACCAGAAATTCCATGGATTTTAAAACGGATTCGGGCAAATGGGATCCCAGAAAAATCACGAGCAATCCCATTACCAGCACAATCACACCGTGTCCGATCGCATACATGATCCCCATTCTTAACTGTCCCTTTTTCTGTTTCTCCGCTCCGACCATGTCCGCAATCGCTGCAATGTGGTCGGAATCCAGCCCATGCCGGAAACCGATCAGAATCGCAAACCCGGCCAGTGCAAGAAATTCCATCATCATGTTTTCTCACTCCTTTTTCCATTAAAAAAAGCATTTCCAACCTACTCGGGGTTAGAAATGCTTGTACTGGACGCACACAGGCATAAAAAGACCATATGCCGCTCTCTAACACCTCCCTATCCTCGTAGGTCGACAGTGTTGTTGATACAGGCAGGTCTCCTGACTTAGGGCCTCTCTTTCAGTGCCTTCCCGGTTGACTTAGCCCAGTGGCATAAACTGAAAGATATCCGGCAATCTGCCGGAACCCATCACAGTGGCGGGACCGTGTCGGATTCTCACCGAACTTCCCTTTTAAGCCGGACGATGAACTTATTCATCGTTGTTGTTAAACAACGCCCGGCACCTGTACCCTTCCGATATGCAATTGTAGTAATATATTATCATCAAGCGGATGAGTTGTCTACCAGATTGTGATAGAATGACGCATAATCATGTTGGATGAAAGGAAAGCGGTTGTATGCAACGACAAACGCCATTTATGCTCAACCTGGAAAATAAAAAAGGTGTGATTGTCGGTGGCGGAGATGTGGCGGCGAGAAAGTTTGAAACTCTAGCCGAAGCCGGAGCTGATATCACCATCATAAGTCCTGATCTTCACCCGGCATTACAGACGCAGAGGGATCATTTTAACTATCAAGACCGTTCATTTCAAAAGGGAGATACACAGGGTGCCTTTGTGGTCGTTGCGGCGACCGATAATCAAGGGATCAATCATGCCGTGTATCAAGATGCCAGAGATCACGTCCCATTGATTAACGTGGTCGATCAGCCGGAACTTTGCACGTTTACTTTTCCATCGGTTGTTCAACAGGGGTCGCTGACCATTGCCATTTCTACCTCAGGTGTCAGCCCGGCTCTTTCTAAAAAAATACGCCTCCAGCTTGAGGAGATGTATGGACCCGAATATGAAGCTTTTTTAGAGAAATTATCTTTGTGGCGCCGGGAGATCATACGTCAGGTTGATGATCCGGAGATACGAAGAAAATTGTTTCAGGCAATCGTCCAGGATGAGGTGATTGAGGATTTTAGACACGGTGATTCCTCTCTTTTGGAAGAGAAGATCCGGGATGTTTTAAAGGGAGCCCCATGATGCCGTTCACCCCCCGGCCTATTCCCGTTAAGCATGCTCGGGGGCAATGTTAAGGTGTTGGAGCCGTTTTTAACCGTCATTAAATGATAATAATACAATAAGCAAAACAAGATTGGGCAGGGCGATCAGAACTAAATTTGTCGCCCATTTATTTTTTCTTTTTCTATTCTCCGGGGTTTCCGTGTCATGATATCTCCTGGCTTCATTGCGCACACCGTCGCTACCTAAAAAGGCTCCCGTAAATACACCGGCTAACATCAACGGGACAATGGCCGCAAAACCGATCATGTTTAACATTAAATCCCGGTCACCCGAAATGAACCCCACCGCAAGCACAATCACGGCCATGATTGACCCTGTAATAAAATATTTCATGAAAGCCCTCCCGGTTTTTATCCTGTGATTTCCTTTATTGTATCAAAAACCCGGAAGAACTGTTTATGCGAAGCGATGCCTATCTCTGTTATTTCACCTTAAAATCAATCTCGGCTTCAATCCTGTAATCTCTTTTAACCTTTTCGCCATTTTCATCCCATTCAACATAAAAGTCAGCAAATCCATTCACCACATAATAGCCGGCCGGAAACCCTTCTTCTAAAAAGGATTTCATAAAATCGATATACGCTTTTTCATCCTGCGAACCGTACCCGCCGCTTCTCCGGTATTCTTTTTGAATCGGCTCTCCTTTTTTAAGTGTCGTGCTCACCAACGGTTGTTCCATCGGATAATCAATGGTAAATCCCCTTGTTTTTTCAACCATGGGAAAATAGAAAGGGGATGCGGCATGATAAATCGTGATTTCTTCCCGGTCACCGGTGTATACTAACTCCGCGTAAATCCGGACCGGTTCTCCCTGCTGGTATTCTTTCTTTTCTGTGACGAGACGGTAGGTAAAGTCGCCTTCCGTGACCTCATCCTGTGTGTTTTGGACCTGGAAATCATCCAGGTTTGATGTCTGGTTAGCATCATTTTGATTTGTGCCACAACCGGCTGAGACTAACAGCAATGTTGTCAATATGATCAGAAATAGCCTATTCATAGACTATCACCCCCTATTTATGACGTGATCAATGATATTTAAGTTGCTTCCCGATGTTACTCTCAACTTTTTTGGGAATGGAGACAGGATTCTTTCGTAACACATGGATTCATCCAGACAATTGGGATCCTTATTTGTTTCACTCTGTTACAACCATACTCTCGGGTATGTTTGTAACAAGAACATTCCCTTGAAGGGATCAGGCCTGATATGAAAAGATGCCATACCTTTAAATCATTATATATTTATTGAACTGTGTAAAATTGGTAAGATTGAGGTGTATGAAAGACAGATACAGTTTATAAAAAAGAGGCGTTAATATGACGGGAACAACCCATTTTCAAATCCACACACTCCACCAGGAAGATATAAAAGGTCTTATTGAACTTTCCGCCTCAGTCGGCTGGGACTACGATGAAGCGGAAATCAAAACCGTTATGTCCGCCGGCACCAGCTATGGCCATAAAAATGAACAGGGACAGATCATCTCAAGTGCCGCCATCATTCCCTATGGCCAGAAACTGGCTTCGATCGGCATGGTCATTGTAGACCAACGTTATAGAGGACACGGGTTAGGCTCCGCATTAACCCGAACCTGTATCGAGGCCGTTCCTGAAGACATAACCATTATGCTGATTGCCACCCCGGAGGGGAAACCGCTTTATGAAAAGCTGGGGTTTCACACCGTCTCCTGTGTCCACAAGATTTTAAGCGAAGATTATGTACCGTTTTACACCCATAGAAAAAACGGTGAGTACACCCTATCACCGTTAACTGATGACCACTTAGACCGGATTGTGGAGCTGGATCGATCTGCCGTCGGGGCTAACAGAAGCGCCTTTCTTAAGTTGCGCATCAGGCAGGCTGATCGGGGGATTGTCGTCACAGACAGGACGGGAATTGCAGTGGGTTACGGACTAAGTATAAAAGGACCCGTCAATACCATACTCGGGCCCATTGTCGCCATCAACCAGGATGTGGCGACAAGCATTATCGATCACCTGGCCACAAACAGCAGGGGGAAGCTACGAATCGATGTCCCCGATGAACAGTATCCAATACTAACGTTTTTGGAGGATCGCGGATTCAACAAAGTAAGTGAGCCTCCCGTCATGATCCGAAACGCAAAGCAGTTACCTCCACGAAATCAGACACTGTACGGCATCGCCGCCCAGGTTTTTGGTTGATCAGAGGAATTTTACTTCCTCTCTGCCAGAAACCTTTTTACCTCCAGACTGCCGGGAAGTGCCGTCATCCCACCCCGTCTGGTGGTGGTCAAAGCCCCAACCCCACAGGCAAACCGGGTCATTTTGACGATATCGTCCTTCGACAAACGCGCCAGCTCATCGTCAAAATTAAGGATGCGACTGAGAATCCCACCCAGAAAGCCGTCCCCGGCCCCCGTGGTATCTACCACCGGGACAGAGAAACCGGGAACGGTGGCCGTTTCATGCCTTCTGCGCACAAAACAGCCCTTCTCCCCCAGCGTCACGAAAATAAACGGAATGGCATATTTTTCATGGAGCATATGCGATCCCCGCTCCAGATCCTCGGACTCCGTGATAAAATACAATTCTTCCTCCGATACCTTCAGTATATCCGTAAAGCCCAGCCCCGCCCTGATCTGATCACGGGCACGGGCCAGATCATCCCATAGCGGCTCCCTCAGATTGGGATCAAAAGAGACAAGCACCCCGTTCTCCCTGGCAAACCGGGCCGCCTCCAGCGTGGCTGTCGCTGACGGCTCATCCGTCATCGACACCGATCCAAAATGAAACACCCTGGACTCGGCGATCAGGTCAAATCGAACCTCATCTTTTGACAGGTTCTGATCGGCACTATGTTTCCGATAAAAACTGAAGGAACGCTCGCCATCTTCCTGCAGATGAACAAAGGCAAGCGTCGTCGGGAATTCATCCGAGTAAACCAGCCCCTGCCCATCAACCCCCCGTTCACCCAGTACGTTCCCTAAAAAATGGCCGAACGCATCATTCCCCACTTTTCCAATGAACGCCGTCTTCTTCCCCAGTTTACTGAGAGCCGCTACCACATTGGCCGGGGCCCCTCCCGGGTTTTGTTCATAAATCACGTTGTTCTGATCGGATGTTCCCACCGGCGTAAAATCAATCAACAGTTCTCCCAGCGCGCAAACATCATACATCGTTTTCACCCTATCTTTAAGATACATCCTCAGCGTATCGCTTTTAACTTCCAGCCCCTGAACGCCTCAATCTGCAATATTTTCTCCGAGCCAATATGGACCTGCATGCTATCTTCGCGTTGCGGATAGACCCGGGTCGACAGGCACGTCCCGTGATTAACAAACACTTCAATTGATGAATGATCCAGCAAAACACGGATGTGATAGACCCCATCCATCGCCGGATCAAGATCAGCGTTAATGGCCGTGTTGCTGATTCCCGGATAAAGGCTTGAGCGACTGCGGTCAAGAACGACGCTGCCATTCTCCGGATCAATCCATAAAACGGTCTCTTCCTCGCCGCCGGGAGAGCGGAATACCTTCAGCCAGAAACGCCCCGCGCTCTGTCTCACCACCAGTTGCAACTCCAGCGCTTTTCCGCGAATACCGGTATCCATGGAACCGGTAACCGCCTGCTCCTCAAACCGGTATTCTTCTTCTCTCAGCTTGCTGATTTCCGGAATCGGCTCCACACACAACCGGTCATTTTGCAATGAGAGAATTCGCGGAATCGCCTGAACACCGGCCCATCCCTTAATGCCTTCAAAATCCCCCCGGGTCTCCGGCATCCATCCGAACATCACCCGTCTTCCCTGCCCATCGAGGAAAGTGGTCGGCGCATAAAACCCTTCCTTTCCCCCGTGGTCCAGAATCCCTTCATATTCCGATTCAAAACGAAAATCATCCCGTAAGGTCCCGATTTTATATCTCACTCGATAATCATCCGTCTGATCCGGCGAATACAGGAGGACATGTTTATCTTGAAGGGTAAATAAACCGGGGCATTCCCAGACCCCCGCCCCTTCCCTGTCCTCATCCACCCTATTGAGAAATTCCCAGTTCACCAGATCCGGGGAACGATAGATCAACACACAACCGGCCCCTTGATAGGACCCGCCGAGTAACATATACCAGCTATCCTTCTCTTTCCAGACAAACGGATCCCGCCACTCGGTAACCGCCATGTCGCCATGAATATCCGGCGTCATCACCGGATTCCCCGACCATTTTTTCCATGAAATCAGGTCGGATGACCCGGTTGCCATCCATTGCTCTGCCCCGGTGATCTGGTTTCGTTCGCCCTCACCCACGGAGGTATAAAAAATGATCGGTTTGCCCTCATCATCGACTACCGTACAACCGGAAAAACAATGATGTTCCCCTTTTTCCAGTGACGGGGCCAGGGCAATCGGCAGGTGTTCCCAGAAAACCATATCCCGGCTTCTCGCGTGCCCCCAGTGAATCGTATCCCAGTGATCACCATGGGGATTATACTGATAAAACAAGTGATAGGCACCCTCTAGATAAATGGGACCATTCGGATCGTTCATCCAGCCGACAGGTGCCATAAAATGATACACGGGTTTTAATCGGTTCATGATCCGCAAAGACTCCCCATTATTTTTGTTGTCACGATGTAAATGAGTTGGATTAAACATCACTACCCCTTAATGGACCCGCCCAGCAAGCCTCTGACAAAATATTTTTGTAAAAAGAAGAAAACCATGAGCGGCATGAACATCGAGATAAACGCGGCGGCCGTCAGCAGATGCCAGTCACTGCCCCGCGACCCGACCAGGTCCGCAATCCGCATCGACAACACCTGCACATCCGGCTGGCTGCCGATAAACACGAGCGCCACCAGATAATCATTCCATACCCAGAGAAACTGAAAGATTCCGATCGACGCCAGCGCAGGTACCGAGAGCGGTAACACCAGCCGGGTAAAAATTGTAAAATTGCTCGCCCCGTCCAGATAGGCGGATTCAAAGATCTCCCCGGGCAACTGGCTGATATAGTTGTACATAAAATACGTAATCAGCGGCAGGCCGAAAGCGGTATGAGCCAGCCATATCCCCAGCAGACTGCCGTTCAGCCCCAGCGCGGTATAATCTTTTAACACAGGAATGAGCGCCACCTGCAACGGAACCACCAGCAGGGCGATCATGGTCACGAAAATAAGTTTACGGCCCGGAAACGGCATCCAGGCAAAGGCATAGGCCGCAAACGACGCGATCAAAATCGGAATGACGGTTCCCGGTATTGATACTGCCAGCGTGTTCCAGAAGCTTCGGGACAGATTGCTTCCCTTCTCAAGCCTGACACCGCCATCCGGCTGCGCAATTTCATATTCTTTACCGGTCAACACGCTTTTGTAATTTTCCAGGGTGAAGCTGGTATTCATCCCCCACCCCCGTTCCTGCACGTTCAACAGACGTTCTCGGGGGTTTTCCCAGATCAGCCGGCGGCCGTCTTCAATTTCAATGCCGGCACGCAACTCCTCATTGGTGTAGGTACGACCATTCACTTCAACGGGCTTGCGTAAATCCAGATCTTTCGGAAGTTGAATCTGTTCAACCGTTTCCCAGGTTCGGTGCGGAAATACCGTCCACCATCCCGTCTGCAGAATCTCCGTGGCAGGGCGAAAAGATGAAATGAACAGGCCTAGTGTGGGAATCAACCATACCAGGCAAATTACCGCCAGCACAATATTCACAATCCAGCTTGAGCGTTTTCTTTCCTTCTCCGGCATGATTATACGCCTCCCTGCCTGCGGAACTGACGAAGATTAAAGATGATAATCGGAATGACCGCAATCAGCAGAACTATCGCCAGGGTGGAACCGTAGCCAAAGTTCCGGTACATAAAGAACTGCCGGTAAAATTGCGTGGCCACCACTTCCGTGTCATACTGGCCACCGGTCATCACCATGACCACATCAAATATTTTCAGCGTAAAGACGACAATCGTTGTGGTCACCGCCAGAATCGTCCCCTTAATATACGGGATAATGATCTGAAAAAATATTCGGATCTCACCGGCCCCATCGACTCTTGCCGCTTCCAGCAATTCACCCGGAACCCCTTTGATCGCCGCTGAGAAAATGACCATGGCAAACCCGGTTTGCATCCAGATTAAAATCACAATAAGAAATAAATTATTCCACGGTTGAAGCAAACTGGTCCAGGCCTGCGGTTCTCCGCCAAGGGCTACGACGATTGCATTCAACAGCCCCACCTGTTCGTCCCCGGGCTGGTAGTAATAGATAAACTTCCAGATCACCCCGGCCGCCACAAATGAGATGGCCATGGGCATAAAAATAATGGTTTTGGCCAGACGTTCGTAGCTGCTCCGGTCTGCCAGAATCGCAATTAACAGACCCAGTGCCACGCAGCTGGTCGCCCCAAAAACCACCCACAGCAGGTTATTACGCAATGCCGTCACTAGCAATCGATCCGTAAATACCGCGACGTAGTTGGATAACCCGACAAAATTGACGGACTGTGCATCCAGAAAACTGAGATACAGGGTTCTGAGCGTCGGAAAAACAAGTAACCAACCCAGTATTAGGACAGCGGGACCCACGAAAACGAAGGGCAGCATTTTCTGCCGCAGATGCTGGGGATATTGCTCGACCACCCAGTTAAGCGAAAGATAGACAAAATAGATCCCCACGACACCCCAGAGCACCGCAAGGGCTGCTGCCAAAAGCGGGTGCAGGTCTATATGTTTAAAAAACAAAAATATCAACCCGTGTAAAACAAGATTAGCCGTCGGTACCAGTATGGATAAAAAAACAAGCCTTATGGAAAAGCCTCTGAATGCTAATTTATTCATTTTACCCCCTACCCGACTTTAAAGAGACATTTCCACCAGAGAAGCATCATGGCTTCCCTGGTGGAACGTCTGAGATTTATTGATTGAATCCCGCCTGAATTTCTTCCATCGCTTCATCCAGATCAACGGTGCCACTCACATAGTCAGTCATCCCCTTCCAGAAGGTACCCGCTCCGACTGAACCGGGCATCTGGTCAGATCCATCAAATCGAATAGTGGTGGCCTCCTGAAGCAGTTGCGCCATGCGACGATCCGATTCGTTGGAATACCAGTCCAGATCGGCATCATTCATCGGGGCAATCGTCCCGCCGGACTGAATCCAGGTTTTGAGCGATTCTCCTGTCGTAAAGAATTCCATTACGGCACGTACTTCAGGACGATCGTTAAACATGGCCATAATGTCGCCACCTACAAGAACCGGCTTTCCGTACTGCTCATCAATCGGCGGGAAATAGAACCAGTCATAATCTTCTCCCGGGGTTAAACCGGACGGGAAGAAGCTGGTGATAAAGTTACCCTGCCGGTGCAACCAGGCTTTTGGCGGCACGTCAAACATCGGTGCAGGGGCATCTCCGAAAGGCGTGGTGACGATCGCTTTTCTTCCGCCATAGACGTAATCATCGTTTAACCAGATTTTTGACATTTCCTGAACCGCATTCTTGACGATATCCGACGTAAACGGAAGTTCCCCTTTCACCCATTTATCATAATTCTCGGGTGACGTGGTTCGCAGCATGATATCTTCCACCCAGTCGGTGGCGACCCATCCGGTTGCCGCACCGCTTTCTATTCCGATCGCCCAGGGTGTATCGCCATCGGCTGCAATTTGTTCTGAGAGCGCCAGCAGTTCATCCCAGGTCTCCGGCACCTCGTAGCCGGCCGCTTCAAATTCATTTTTGGGATACCAGACCAGACTCTTCAGATTGCTTCGGCTCCAGACGCCTGCCATCACGTCGCCGTCCGGACCTTCCATGGTCGCCATGTCAAGCCAGCTCTGGTTGTATTGTTCTTTTAAATAATCCTCGTCAAGGAACGTGCGAACATCAATCACTTTACCGGTTTTAACAAAGGACTCAAGCAAACCGGGCTGAGGAAAATCGGCAATGTCCGGCGCATTGCCACCTTCCACGCGGATGGAAATGGTCGCTTCAAATTCCTTGGAGCTCTCATATTGAATATCGATGCCTGTTTTTTCTTCAAATGGCTTGATGCTCTGTTCAAATTTCACCTCATCCGCATCGGCAAACGGACCAAACACGGAGACCTTTGTGCCCTGAAACTCGCCAGCATAGGCTCGTTCGAGGTAACTTCCCTTATTCTCGCTGTCATCTGCCACCGGCTGCTCCTGCTGATCCGTTTCATTTTCAGCCGGTTGCTGATCAACGGCCTCATCCTGATTACTGCAGGCCGTAAAGGCGAGTACAAAAATCAGAGCGAACGATAAAACGGCTAAAAGACTTTTTCTCACTGGTTTCATTCAGACATTCATCCCCCTTTTATCAATTCACAAAGACCATATCTTGAGGCTGTCTCTCGTTGTCCAGAGTCATTATATGTATGCAACACCCCCTTAAGACCGCAAAATTCTGTCTTTGAAAACCTTTTCAAAGATAAGCAAACAAAATGAGTGGTTTCTCTATCTATCAAGTGGAATCACGGATAACCAGCTTATGTGGCAAACGTTCTCTCAGATTTTTAACTTTCCCCTGTGTGATCAATTCGTGAAGTTTCTCTACGGAGCGCTGCCCGATTTCATAGACAGGCTGTGCGATGGTGGTTAATTTGGGGATAAACATGTGTGCCATGCGAATGTCGTCAAAGCCGATCACCGCTACCTGTTCAGGTACAGCAATGCCGTGTTCATGCAGGTAGGTAATGGCACCCATGGCAAATTCATCTGAAGATGCAAAAATGGCTGTCAGATCCGGAAATCGGGAGAAAAGTTGCTGCGTTGCGTCATAGGCTTCTTCAAACCGATGATTGGCAAAAGACACCTGTGACAAACAGTCTTCGAGCTCAAAATCTTTCAATGCCTTCTTAAACCCCTGGTAACGGGGAAGGCCGGAGATCGAATCATCGAAGGGAAAACTGATCATTCCGATGTTGCGATGACCGGATTCAATTAGGTATTTGACCGCATCATAAGCCGCCTTTTCATCGTCAATATCCACAGACGGGACTTCAAATTCCTGTGAATTGGTGGAAACAAGCACAATCGGAATCTGATAATGCCGGGCCGCTTCATAGTACTCCTGATGAAAAACATCACTGGCGAAGATCACGCCATCCGCCTGTTTTTCATACAGGTGCCGCATATAATCAACGGTTCGCTGCTTGTTGCGGTCGGTATTAAAAATCATCAGACTGTAACCCAGTTTCACCGCGGAATCCTGCATCCCTCTCAATACACCGGCATAATAGGGGTTCTCCACATCCGGAATCATCACGCCGAGGGTATTGGACTTCTTGTAAATGAGTCCGCGGGCAAAGGCATTGGGCTGATACTGCAGTTTTTTGATGGCTTCAAGGACACGTTCCCGCTTGTCTTCCACCACCGTTTCCGGGGCGTTCATCACGCGGGATACCGTGCTGATGGACACATTGGCCATCCGGGCAACATCTCGGATTGTGGGCTTCATCGCATTCTTCCTTTTAGTAAAGTGTCGATCAATGTTGTTTGAAAACCTTTTCAATGATATTATATTACAGAAAATTATAGCAATTCAACAAAAATCAAAAAATTGTAATATATCATTTTTGTAATACACGCGAAAAGGGGTATGGCCGATGAACTGGCGGATTCATTCTCAAAGCACAGATCTCGAAGTCTTGTTAAATGAAGAAAGTCTCTTTTTTACAGGGAACGGCTACATCGGGGTTCGCGGCAATTTTGAAGAAGGCTATCCCGCACAGGCAGCGACGATACGGGGGACTTATTTAAATGCTTTCTATGACATTGCCGACATCCCTTACGGTGAAAAACACCACGGTTTCCCCGAACAGAAACAGAAGATCGTCAATCTCATCGATGCCCAGACCATCCGGATTGCGCTGATCGAGCATGGGAAGGAAGAATGGTTTTCTTTATTTGCCGGAGACCTCCTGCACTATGACCGGTTTCTCCATCTTGACAAAGGCTATACAGAACGCCTCGTCCACTGGCGCTCCCCGTCCGGAAAAGAAATCCGGTTACGTTTCCGCCGCCTGGTCTCCCTGACGGAAAAGGAACTGTTCATCCAGGAAGTCCGGCTGGAACCGGTCAATTTTCATGGCACGGTGAAAATCGTATCAACGGTCACCGGGGATGTATCCAATTATGTGGATGATCAGGATCCCCGCATCGCTTCGGATGTCAGCAAACTCCTCTCCGTTACGGATGTACGGATGGAAAAGGGGATTGCGCTGGTGGAAGCAGCCACAAGCCGATCCGGACTAAGGGCAGTATGTGCCACCACCCATGATCTGTCTGTGGACCATAAGCGAACGGGTCAGCAAACAACCCACGGCGTCGTGTCTACTTTCACCTTTTCCCTGAGCGAACCGGTTGTTTTGACCAGGAAAAATATTTATATGGATTCACTGCGGCATGGAACGGACCTTATCCGGCAGGCACTGCAGGCCCATGCACGTCTCCAATCGGTAACCTTCCCTGATATGGCGGAACAACAGACGCAGGTATTAAGGGATTTCTGGCAGCAGGCCGACATTACCATCGAGAGTGATCGGGAGCTGAGGGAAGCGGCCCTTTTACAGGAAGGGATTCGCTTTAATCTCTATCATTTGCTGCAATCGATCGGGCGAGACCCGTATTCCAACATTGCGGCCAAGGGGTTGTCCGGCGAAGGCTATGAGGGGCATTACTTCTGGGATACGGAGATCTTTATGTTTCCTGTGTTTTTGTTCTCACAGCCCGACCTGGCCAGGCAGTTGCTGATCTACCGGTACGCCACGCTGGAAGAGGCACGCATCCGCGCCCGGGAACTGGGACACCAAAAGGGGGCCCTGTTTCCCTGGCGCACCATTTCCGGGTCGGAATGTTCCTCTTTTTTCCCGGCGGGAACGGCCCAGTATCACATCAGTGCTGATATCGCCTACAGCTATGTGCAGTACTATCTGGCCACCCGCGATCTGGACTTTTTCTATGATTACGGGGCGGAGATGCTGTTCGAAACGGCGAGGCTGTGGGTGGATCTAGGGCATTATCATCAGGGGCAGTTTCACATCCACGAGGTGACCGGTCCCGATGAATACACCTGTCTGGTCAACAACAACTATTACACCAACGTGATGGCCAAGTATAACCTGAAATGGGCGGCGAAGATGTATGCCATGCTGAAGCAGGAAAATGCCGATCGGCTGCATCGAGTTGTCGAGAAAATCAGCCTGGATCCGGAAGAAGTGGAGGCGTGGCTGAAAGCGGCGGCGCAGATGTATCTGCCCTATGATGCGGAGCGAAATATTAATCCCCAGGACGATGATTTTCTGAACAAAAAAGTGTGGGATTTTGCCGGCACCCCCGCTGATCGCTATCCGCTGCTCCTGCATTACCACCCGCTCACCCTCTATCGCCATCAGGTGTGTAAACAGGCGGATACGGTACTGGCCCATTTTCTGCTGGAGGACGAACAGGATTTTTCCGTGATGAAAGATTCCTATGATTACTATGAAAAAATCACGACCCATGATTCGTCTCTGTCGTCCTGTGTGTTCAGTATCATGGCCTCTAGGCTGGGCTATCAGGAAAAAGCCTATGATTATTTCAGGGAAACGGCGAGGCTGGATCTGGACAATATCCATGGCAACACGAAGGATGGGCTGCACCTGGCGAACATGGGAGGCACCTGGATGGCGATTGTAATGGGGTTTGCCGGGCTTCGCCTGAAGGAAAAAGGGCTTTCATTTGCCCCTTCCATTCCAGAAAAATGGAACGCCTATTCGTTCTCGATTCAGTATCTGGGGCGTCTGTTACACGTGTCGATCAATCAGCAGGAGATTCGGATCAAACTGGTCCGGGGAGAGGGCCTGTCACTCACCCTGTACGATCGTCCATATCAACTGGATGCGACGAAACCCGTTCAACTAAACATCAGAAAAAAATCACGTTTTCCAGGCGTGGAAGCGGCTGATGACATCCTGTAGATCCAGTTCGGCTGTTGAGGTAACGACATAATCGGCTTCGTGCAACACCCGGGTGTCTCCCACCCCGATGGAAAACATCCCGGCCCGGTTGATCGCCCGGATGCCACTCACCGCATCTTCAATGCCCACGCACCGGTCAGGCCGGACGGACAACAGCTGTGCCGCCGTTAAAAAAATCTCGGGATCGGGTTTGCCTCTGGCGATTTTACCGGCATCCACGATCCCGTCGAACCAGGCGGTTATCTGGAGGGACTCCAGCACCGACAGGGCGTTTCGGCTGGCAGAGGCGAGCCCGATTTTGATGCCGTGCTGCTTGATCGCTTTCATGAACGGTTCGATGCCGGGTAAAAGATCACGGGGCGTAATCAGGCGGATCAGTTTTTTGTAATGGTCATTTTTCTTAGCGGCCCATTTTTCTTTTTCTTCCGTTGAAAATTGTTCCGCCATTCCCGCGTGCTCCAGAATCAGTTCCAGCGATTCCATGCGGCCGATGCCTTTTAATCGCTGGTTAAACGCCCGATTAATCGCAATGCCGAGATCTTCAGCGAGCGCCTTCCAGGCGAGAAAATGGTATTCAGCTGTATCGGTCATCACGCCGTCCAGATCAAAGATGACGGCCTCCGGTTGTACCCGCAGCGAATTCACGGTCAGTCCCCCTCCTGTCATCTGACTTTTCGGTTTCTCCGATGTACTGAATCAAATCGACAATCCGGTTGGAATATCCCCACTCATTATCATACCAGGACACCACTTTGATCAAGGCATCATCCATCACCTTTGTCGATAACAGATCCACAATGGAGGAATGCGGATTTCCGAGGAAGTCCCGCGATACCAGCGGTTCGTCACTGCAGCTCATTATGCCATGCATCGGGCCTTCAGACGCCTGTTTGAAGGCTTCATTCACTTCATCCGCTGTCACCGGCCGTTCCAGTTCGGCGACCAGATCGACCACCGACACATTGGGGACCGGCACACGCATCGCCATCCCGCTCAGTTTTCCTTCCAGTTCGGGCAGAACCAGCGATACCGCTTCGGCCGCTCCGGTGGTAGTGGGAATGATAGACTGGCCGGCTGCCCGGGCCCGCCGATAGTCGGAATGGGGCAGATCAAGGATTTGCTGATCGTTGGTGTAGGCATGGACGGTGGTCATCATCCCTCTTTTCAGGCCGAACTGTTCGTTCAGGACCTTTGCCACCGGGGCGAGGCAGTTGGTGGTACAGGAGGCATTGGACACGATGAAATGCTGATCCGGATCAAACCGGTCCTCGTTAACCCCCATGACGATGGTGATATCCTCATTTTTCGCCGGTGCGGAAATAATCACCCTTCTCGCGCCGGCCATCAGATGCTTCTCGACATCTTCTTTCCGGCGAAAACGGCCGGTGGATTCAATCACGATATCCACATCCATCTCTCCCCAGGGGATATCCGCCGGGTCTTTCTCGGCAAAAACGTGAATGGGCCTGCCGTTGACGATAAGCCGGTTATCCTCCGCCGTTACCTCCCCCTGAAACCGACCGTGTACCGAATCATATTTGAGCAAATGAGCCAGCATATCCGCATCGGTCAGGTCATTAATCGCCACGATTTCGATGTCAGCGTCACTCATCATTGCGGCCCTCAGCACATTGCGTCCGATCCTTCCAAACCCGTTAATTCCAACTCTCATCATGTTTCATACCTCCTTTTATCGTAAAAAAACAGGATTACCTGCGCGTTTCTCCTAACAGACGTTCCGCTGCCGCCTGATCTGTCACCAGGACCTGCTGCAATTGTTGCTTGGCCACAGCTGCAATCGCCTTCGCCTTGGAGGCACCTCCGGCCACCGCCAAGACATAAGACGCGTTTCGCACCTGATCCAGTTGAATCCCGATATTGGGCATTTTATAAACCACATCCCCCTGCTGATTGAAGTAATAGCCGAACGCTTCGCCCACGGCTTTTTCCTGCTGTAATAATTGAAGGATGCTGTCATCCATCTGCCTTTTTTCCGCCATGTTGAGGGCGTCGCCGATGCCGTGGACAATGATGTCCGATTCGGCGATCAGGTTTAAATATTCTTTGATTTGCGGCTCCTTTTTCAGGGATTGATAGGAGGCTTCGCTCAAATGATCGGGGAGATGCAACAGCCGGTATCGGCCGCCCGCTTTCTCCGCCATCATGGAAACCAGTGTGTTGGCCTGGGTTTCCATCTTCTGTCCCAGCCCGCCCCTGGCCGGCAGAAATAGAAGATCGGGAAACTCCTGCAGGGAGGGCATCAATTCGGCGACACTGGCGACGGAAGTACCCCCGGTGAGGGAAACCACGCTGGCATGTTCAAAAAGGGAGACCAGCTTCAGGGCCGCCTGACGTCCCATTTCCTTTTTGACCAGCGGATCTTGTTCCGAATCGCCCGCCACGACAATGACTTCTTCAATGGCCAGTCGTTCTTCCAGCTCCGCGGCCAGGCTGCCCAGATCCGAGCTATCTCTGAGATAGGCATCCAGTTGCTGCAAAATGTGAAATCCTTTTCTGGTGAGCGACATGCCTCTGTTGTTGGATGAGATGAGCCCGAGTTCCTGAAGGGATTCCATTTCCGTCCGTATCGTTCTTTCCGTCAGTTGCAGGTGTGTGGTGAGATTGCGTCTTCCCACCGGCTGAAGCAAATGAATGTACCGCAGAACGTCATGCCTTTTCCTCACTTCGGCCACCAGTTCGGGGTGAACGCTGTCCAGGACGTGCCAAATTTGTTTCATCGATTAAGACCACCTGTTTCTTGTTCGGGACGTTTTGTGTCCCGATAATTATTTTTCATCCCGCTTTGCAGGTATTATATAAAATATGGCCGTAAAGTCAATCCCTTTTTACACAAAATCATGAAAAAAAGGCCGGTGCAGGGTGAACGGCCTCTTAACGGGGTTGTTACATTTGTTATGCAATAGATCACCTGATAGATGAATCTTCTCCATTAAGTTCATTTAAAACTGATAAAATGGTTGGAATAGTAGCATGGTCAGAGGGGTCAGAATCAATATGTTGCCAGAGAATCTCTCCGGTAGTTTCTATCAACCAGGTCCCTCCTAGCTGATATACATCCTGACTCGATAATGCTTTTTTCACGATTTTCATCTGTTCAGGATCTCTGGGGAAAATTTCTCGTATTCTTCCAGAAAAAATATACTGCGTGATGATTTTAAGAGATCTTCCAATCGATACTCGCCTGAGCGAAAGATCCTTATAAGCATTGAGATTGGGATCGCCTAATATTTGGAACGGGTAGGGCCCATAGACTTGTAAAAACTGTCTTATTTGATCTGAATCTGTTGGAACAACTGCGACAATGGAAAGCCCTTTATTTTGAATGGTATCTGCATTCTCACGCAACTGCGCGAGGAAATTCCGACAGATGGGTCATCCTAAATGCCGTAATAACACCAATAGCACAGGCTTTTCTTTGATCAATTCAGGAAATGAAATTTCCCTATCCTTTTCTTCTGTTTCGAATAAGTAATTCAATGCAACACTTCCCTTCAAACAGGTTATGGTAATCATCGAACAGAAACTTTTAAGACCTCAAGATTATATACATCTCTTTCACTTTACCATTATATAAAATTCATAATACTTTAAACTCTCTACAGCAAATGTATTGCTCAGAAAGCAGCCCCTGTGTAACTACTAATCTAGAATTAAGCAACCCTCCCGGGGCATCTCCACCACTGGTTAAAACAGCTATTTTATTGAGTGATTTCAAGGGTTCATCCTCCCCCTCAGGCTACTTTCCGTGTGTTTTCGATGAATGAGCCAGGCCGCTCCAATCATGCCCGCCCGATTGCCCAGCTGTGCCCGGACGACGGATGTTTTTTCGGTCAGTCTGGGGAGGGCCGATGCTTTAAAAGTGGTGATCAAGGGCTGAAAAAGCACATCCTCTGCATGGGAAACACCGCCACCCACAACGATGAGTTCCGGGTTCAGCAGATAACTCATTTCAGCGAGAAATCGGCCGAGAACCTGACCGACATCCTCTATGATTTGGCGGCTGTCTGCGTCTCCCTGCCGGGCGAGTTCGATGACCTGTTTCGCGGTGATGGTCCCTGATGATTCGTAGATCTCTTTCAGTTTGCCTGCAGGTTGCTGTTGCGCTCTTTCCAGTGCGTTTTGTTCAATGGCGGTGGCCGAGGCTTCCGTTTCCAGACACCCTTTTCTGCCACAGTTACAGGTTCTGGCGTTCCGCTCTTTCACGCGGACATGGCCAATCTCACCGGCCATCCCGTTGGCACCATGATAGATATCCCGGTTGATGATGACGCCGCCGCCAATCCCGGTGCCAATGGTCAGGCAGAGCATGTCGGATATATCCCTGCCGGCACCGCACCACATTTCCCCGAGGGCTGCCACATTCGCATCGTTGTCCAGTTCAACCGGCACGCGCCACGTTTGCGCCAGATGTTTTTTCAGATCGATGTTTTTCCAGCCCAGATTGACTGATTCTACGATGATGCCGTTTGGCAAATCCAGAAACCCGGGAACGCCGATGCCGACTCCAACGCAATCATGCCAGGCATACCCGTGATGATGTAACAGGTTACCGGCCATGGCGTGCATGGTCTCACTGACTTTGTGGTATCCCTCCCGGGCGCGGGTGGGCGCTTCCGTCCAGTCAATCAGGTGGCCCTGCTGGTCCACCAGTCCCATTTTGATCGATGTGCCACCCAGATCAATGCCGATATAGATCGATGGTTCCGTCATGATGTCCTCCTAACCCCCGATGCGCTGGTCGGTTTCCACGTCAAAAAAATGAAGTTTGTTGGGATCCATCGCCAGCTCCACCATATCTCCCGATTGGATGGCAGAGCGGGAATCGACCCGGGCCACCACCTTCTGATCCATCACGGACAAATGAAGTAATTTCTCCGCCCCGGTCAATTCCATCAAGTCGACTCTGGCTCTGAAATGGGTTTGCGGTGAGGTCTCCAGCACCACCGGCTCATCATGGATATCTTCCGGGCGAATTCCGAGATAAACCGGCCGGTTCACATAACCGGAATCCTTTAACTGACCGGCTTTCCCCTGTGGCACCTGAATGGCAATATCCTGATTTTTAAACACCACGTTGCCGTCTTCTTCCCGGATTTCCCCTTTCATAAAGTTCATCGCCGGAGAACCGATGAAGCCGCCGACAAAACGGTTATCCGGTTTGTCGTAAACCTCCTGCGGGCTGCCGATCTGCTGAATCACGCCATCCTTCATAATGACAATGCGGGTGGCCATGGTCATCGCTTCCGTCTGATCGTGCGTCACATAAATAAAAGTGGTCTGCAACCGTTCATACAGCTTCAGGATTTCCGCCCGCATTTGCACCCGCAATTTGGCGTCCAGATTGGACAATGGCTCATCGAGCAGGAACACCTTCGGCTCGCGGACCAGGGCCCGACCGAGGGCCACACGTTGTCTCTGTCCCCCGGACAATGCCCTTGGCTTACGATCGAGGTATTCCTCAATCTCCAGTATTTTGGCCGCTTCCCGGACGCGTTTATCGATCTCTTTTTTGGAAAACTTTCGTAATTTGAGGCTGAAGGCCATGTTATCATAAACGGACATGTGCGGGTACAGGGCATAGCTTTGAAACACCATGGCGATATCCCGATCCTTGGGCGGCACATCATTGACCAGACGGTCCCCAATGTAGAGTTCCCCTTCCGTGATTTCTTCCAGTCCGGCGATCATACGCAGGGTGGTGGATTTTCCGCATCCGGAAGGCCCGACAAACACAATAAATTCCCGGTCCTCGATTTCCAGATGAAAATCCTTGACCGCGTATTGATCGCTATTGTCATACCGTTTGTAAACATGGTTAAACTTGATACCTGCCACGCTTCCTCCCTCATTTCTGTATATTTTTAAAAATGGGGGCTCCCCCATGGTTATCCTGATTGCGTTCCGCCTACCGACTGCAGGGAATAGGGCTGCAGGGTCGATTGAAAAACGAGGGCGACACAGCCGTAGAGACCGCTGCGTTCTTTTAATTGAGACCCGGTCAGCAGGACCTCCCGGGACATGACGGGGAGGGCGTACTTGAGCGTCGCCTCTTTGACCAGATCCAGAAAATGGGGATTTTGATGGACGACGGTTCCCCCGATGATGATCGCTTCGGGTCCATACAGGTTGATCAGAGCTCCACAGCCCCTGCCCAGCCTGTCGGCGCATTCCTCCATGACGGCACGGGCGGCTTCCTCTCCCTGTTGAAAACGGCTGTTCAATGCTTCGATGGTGATGTTTTCCCCCGTCCGGGTGGCATAGTTTCTCAGCATGGCCCGGTTTGAGGCGGTGACATCAAGGCATCCCCTGTTGCCACAGGAGCAGGGCTGATCACTCCCGCCGAAGGGGATATGCCCCAGTTCACCGACCGTGTACCCCCTGCCGTGATAGACCTGATGATTGAACACAAAACCGGAGCCGATTCCGTCTTCAACCAGGATATAGATGAGCTGTTGATACATCCTGCCTTTGCCAAACCATAATTCGCCCAGTGCGCCCAGATTGGCGTCGTTGTCGATAAACACCGGGAGGCGGATCTCCTGCTCCAGATCATCCTTGAGGTTGACGTTTTCCCAGCCCGGCAAGTTGGGAAGATTCTGAACTTTCCCGGTGGCAAAATGGACCCATCCCGGCAGGCTGATGCCGACGCCGAGCAATTTGTCCTGTTCGTCCGGCAGATGTTGCTGCAGTTCTTTGATGAGGTCTGCGATGGAGTATAGGCCCTGCTGGTAGCGGAAGACACCCGGTTTTTCAAGCGTATGTATGGGTTCTGCCAGGAAGTTGACCAGCATGCCTTTGATGCCGGTGGTGGTGACTTCGATGCCGATGGCATAGGCGCCCCGGGCAGCAAGGCGGAGCAAGATGGGTTTTCTTCCGCCGGTGGATGAGGTGCTGGATCCGGTTTCTTCGACGAGGCCATGATCGATGAGTTTGTGGACGATGTTGGTGATGGTGCCGGTGGTGAGGCCGGTCAGTCTGGCGATGTCGGATCGTGAGAGTTGTTCGTGGTGTCGCAGGGCGTCAAGGACGAGGGATATGTTGACGGATTTGATGATTTCGTAGTTTCCGGTTAGCATGTTGGTTCTCCCTGTGGTTTTAGTTTGGATTTTTCAATAATTTTCTTAAGTGTTAAGAAAAGTTTTGTTGGGTTTATTATAGGGGAATTTTTGGGGGTTAACAAGATTTATTTTGTGATTTTGAAATAACTTTGCTGTTTCATGATTGGATTGTGCTGTATTGCTCAACCGTAACCTACACTACAATCGGGGATTAATTTTGCTAACTCATAGAAACGTTATGGAAATTATAAACGTTACTATAGACAGAAAGTGATCTCATAACTAAACGAATAAGGTGGCTTCTCCCTTATTCTTATTCCTGCAAAGGGGGATTGAAAATGCTAAAGAAGGCTGGATATTTTATTGTAAGCTGGGTTATGTATTTGTTAGTCTATGGAATAATCAGCGGTATTGGATTCGGCACCAGAATTTATTTTGGCCACGTTGAAATAGTCATTGGGACATTGCTCATTGTCATACCTTATATTATTTTAGGGTTCATAACAATAAGTTTTAAAAAGAATGGCCAGATCAGTCAACCATATAAATTTGCCTTTATGGTATCTCTGATTCCAATGATTCTTGAAAGGATATTGCTTCTTTGGTTAGGCTCTAGGGAAATCGGTAGTTATGAATTTCCAGAACTGCAAACCAAGGCGTATGATGTCGTTCAAGATATATTTATCTTTTTTACTCCTGCTTACGTGTATGCCGGGTTTATTAGTGTATTTATTACACTTTTGACAGTATGGTTTAACGAAAAATTGTTCAAATAACGGCGAGGTTATTTAAATAAAGGTATAACTGATTGTTCAACCTGACGAAGTTGGGACTGTTCCTTCTGGAACACTTCGTTCGTTATTTTTTTGGTTTTCCTACTTCTTTTAGAAATCACGGTATCTAGAAGTTGTATAGTATACATTTTGGATGTAAGGAAGTTGATTTTCAACGCTTTTTAGATTGTAAGCCAGTTTTGCATCTACCGTTAAGAAGCTTGTCCCATAAAGATTAGCAACAGATGCATTCACAGCATCAGCAGACCCTAAAGTCTTGTATAGTTCAATCTGTTTTTTCACGCTTTCTTCGTTTCCATCCAGCACATACAGGATTTCATTTTCAATTAAATTCTTTACTCCGTTTGCTATCTTATTTTGCAAATTAATTAAGGTAATCATATCAAACTTATCCCGTTCTGAAGGATATGCGTTTAAATATCTTTTTACAGGATCCTGGGCTAAATGGGTAATCTCGTTGACGATAGTTGGATTTACATAAAGGAACAGGGTTCTATCGGTTCCATAAATGTGATTATCAAACAGGTCCTTAACAGTGGAATAATACGCATCATACTCATTAAAATAGGCAAGTAATATTCCAGTATCAACTAAAATATCCTCGCCTTCATGAAAACCTGTGAAATTATCTGAGAAATTAATGAGATTCATTCTTCTTTGACCACTGGCGTATTTTATTCAAATCTACCGGAGCAGAAGCAGACCCCTGATATTTCTTCATAAGCTCCTTCTTATCCTTTGTTAGTCCTGTTTTTTTGGCTTTGTTAATAGGCTTAACCGGAGTGAGCATATCGTTCCCCTCCTTTTTATCCACGACCTCACCTCCTAAAAAGTTTTTAGGATTAGTGTTGCCGTGTTAGAAGACTTTATACAGTTGGATATGTAACATTAGTATACCATGAAGATTCTGCAATAATGAATAGTTTAAATCAAAAAGGTTATCTCTAATATTTGTTGCATGGATGCGATTGATGGCAAAAATACCTGTAGGATTTGGAGGCACGCGTGGTTAGTAGCTGCAACTCAAATTATTCTATATAATAATAAATTAGAACTTGGTTAAATAGGGGAATGAGTCAATGGCAAATGAAACTTTGAAACTATTTATTAAAATTTCAAAAGCCAGGATGTACAATCATTACCTCTCCAAGTTGTTAAATGCATTCAATCATTAAGTACTGAAAATTTATGGTGGAAAGAAACTAGATCACCAAACTCAATTGGTAGTATTGTGCTTCATATTTGTGAATATATTAAGAGAAATTAATATATTTTTTGAAAATGTTAATTCGAATTTGTGAATCATTTTATCAAACGATAATAGCCCCGTGAAACCCTTTCTAAAACCCGTTTTTCTTCGGGTACAGTTGAAGAAGTATTGCCACCATGAGACACAGGTACCATATCAGCCATCAACGTACTAAAATCCTTCCATTTGGCTCCATACTTTCTGTTAACCCAATCCTCTATTTCTCTAATGCTCCTGGTACCTCCTAATTCTTCAAAAGCTTTTATAATGGCATCACTTTGTGTGGACAATCTTTTCCCCTCCTTAACTAGAATGAGATAAATGTTTATTAAACAGACCCATAATCTTATCCGTCAACGCTTTGCCATCTTCCTTGAATTCATTATCCATAAATCCCCATTGATATATAACCATATCGGTATTTTTAATCACGTCCTCCCGTTCAGGTCCAAAAACGTAAAGAAGAATGCCTTTTTTAGATTGCCGAGCAGTTAAATAGGCAAGCATCTGGAAGATATGACTGTTGATGGAGCTCTCTTCGGTTTTTCCGATATACTTTGTATCCAGAACAATCTCGTCACCTGACGCATCTTTGATGATTAGATCAGGAACAATTTTAATGCGCCCTCCGACTGCCAGCCAGTCCTGCTTTTGGGCTATGACATTCACATGATAGGGACTTAATTCATGTTGCAACCTTTTGGCAATGTAGCGCTCAAAAAGCTCATTCATATCCAGCAAAAAACTGTGACATTGTATGTTCCCCTTTTGAAAAGAAAGTCCAGCAGCCTCCCAGTATAAACGCAACAAACGGAACGCCCGGGTGTAATGGTGATTGAGTCGGGTTATCTTGATACTATCAATCATGTCGATCCATTCCTGCGGCGATCTTTTCGGTGTGGTAGAAAATTCAGCGCCAAATACATGGATCAATTTATGAATCCGGGACTTTACCTCAGGATCTTGAAAAGTTTTAGAGCTCATGTCCTGCAAGCCAGCGAAAATAATTTCATTTTCCGTCACCCCATATGTCAATTCGTCAAAGGTGCACAGAAATTGATAGTCATTTTGAAGCCATAAACGAAAGGTCGGATAAGCATTTAATTGACCCCGAACATGCCCCAGGGCCTCTTCACGCGTCACATATCCCTTGTAAATCCCCTGTGAATATATCTTTTCACATTCATATAAAAAGATTTTGACCAGCCATTCTTGATCACCAACATGATGCTGGAACGGTGACATGGATGGATAGATTTCCAGGGACTTTAAATCATACGCCCACGCCATCCATTCCCACAATGTTTGTATGGGGATTTTGGGTTCAATTTGAATGATGGCGTCTGGTAAGTTAATGTGGCCCACGATCGAATTGGCCTTTATGTCCCAGGAGCCATCCGCTGCTTTTCTTACTTTGACCACTTGACGAAAATGATTGTGTAACAACTGGACACTCTGTTCAGACAGTTGAACCCCTTGCCGTGTTTGATATTCCTTGATCCGGTACCACTGTCGCCTAGTCATGCCTGAACTCCCCATTTTCCAATAACGTTTCCAGTTTAAATTCTTCTATTTTATCAGGCTGATGAACAAAGCATTCTTCAAGATAAGGTATAATCTGATACTTCCATATTCGTTCCAACTTCTCTTCAGTTAATTCCTGGCCCATAAAGTAACTGTGTCCGATCGCATAATGGGGATCTTCTATTTTTTGATTAACGTATTTAACAAGATCAAAGACCCATGACATTTCCGGTTGATGTTTATCCAGATATGATTTTAAGACGTGTTCGGTTTGCTCTGGAAAAAAGGGGATAAATTGAAACCGGCGACGTAAAGCAAAATCTATATGGGCCAGGGACCGGTCAGTCGTATTCATGGTTCCAATCAGATACACATTTGAAGGAACGATTAATTTATCTTCATTCGAGTAAGGAAGAGGGACCGGCGTATCACGGTATTCCAGCGCATATAACAATTCTCCAAATACTTTAGCTGTGTTTGCGCGATTAATCTCATCGATAATTAAAACATAGGAATCATACTTATTTTCCGGTTTTGAAGCTTCTTTACATAAGGATTTAAAAATACCGGGTTTTACTTTAACGGATAACTGGGAAGTCCCCTGATCCGTCTTAACCAGTTCAGGACGCAGTCCCTCTATAAATTCTTCATAGGTGTAAGAAGGGTGAAATTGGATAAATCGTGTTCTGTTTTCGTGCTGTGCCAGTATTTTTGCCAGTTTTTTGGCAACAAGGGTTTTACCCGTTCCGGGCGGACCATAAAAAATAATTTGCTTGTTTTCACTTAAAAGCTCCAGCCATTCTTCCAGCAATTTCTTTTCAATATAAGTCTCCCCTACCGCATCTTCAAGTGTATAGGGCTTTTTTTCCTTAAAACGATCTATGAAAAATCTTTTCATATTGCGGAGGAAGTCATCTTCATTTTCTCCGCCTATCTCCCCTATATTTTTGGAGGCACCTTCTTCATCTTCTTCATAAACGGTGGAAAGATACGTATCCGGATTATCCCAGCAGAATAGATAAGAAACCATGGCATCTTTGTTTGTCTTCCCCGAAAACCGCCATACCTCCTGGCCATGATGGCTCTCGGGTAAATCCGTCTCTTCACCCATTGAGCTGGACATCTCATCGATCACGATTCCTATATCAATAAATGTATTCTTGATTCTCTCTGCAAACAAATCATCTGAAAGAGTGTAAATTTCATCCTGACTTTGCTTTTGTTCCTCAACTTTTTGTTTTACATAATGAAGAAAATGTTCCAGCTCTAACATGTTAAATGTATTGTCATCAGGCAAATAAGTGGATACTTCGTCAGAAACTTCGTTCATACGTTCTGCAAAATATATGTAATTGGTTCCATCAAAATGTTTAGTGTTTTGATTAAGTGGATACTCTAGATACTCCAGTGCATCTCTGGAAGACCGATAATAAATCGGGATATGATAAAGATCCTGAATCCCCCAGAAAAAACTTAAGAAAAATGTTGAAAATTTAACTTTGGCACATTTTTGTGGGGGAAACCCGTTCTCAATGGCTTTTTTAGCCGATATTTTAATGATTTCAATAAAGGTTTGAAATTTATGTTTGACCCAGCTGAAATCATGGTTGATTTGTTCAGGTAATTCAATTGCCTCAAGAAAAGCATTGGTTAATTCATCCATCATTCCGGCATGTTCAACCTGATTACAGATTTGGTTGAAAAACATTTGACCTGAAAAGCCGCTGAATCCCCATATGTTGATTTTTTCGCCGGCTATTTCATGTTTTGTTTTAAATAACTGGTCAATGTTCTTTTTAAATTCTAATAGCGACAGGTCACCGGATTTTAACTGTTCAAGATAAATTTTAAAATGTTCAAGTGTTGTAAATCTGGATTTATTAACTTGTTTATATCGTTTACGACTATCTTCATCTTGTATGTATCTCTTAATCCATTCTTTCAACACCAGTGATGATAATTTTAATTGTCGTCCCCGGTTTAGTTTAAAATTTAAAAAATCGACAAACCTTTCTATTTCTTCTTTATTATAGAGATAAATATCATGTTGGTTTCCCAATTTAAATCCCTGTTCCTCCATTTCAGCTCTGCTGATAGTTTGGATTGTTAGGACGACATGTATGTAATCTCCTTTTTTTCTAGGTGCGGCTACAATGAATCTTTTATTTTCTTTATAATACGTCATTCTGCCCTGCTTTCGACCAGATTCAAATGATTCAGCACTTCCAGTAGCCACTTTTTTATGAAATAAAAGTGAATCAAGATATGCCAATAATTCGTCTGATTTTTTGGTTGCATTAAATATTTTGCGAGTTTCGGATTCTAGCCACCTAACGCCTGTTCGTATCATAATGAATCACCTTTTTTACTTTGATTACTTGTACATAAAAAATAAGTGACTTGTAGTCACCCTATTTATCTTTCTATATATTTATAAGACTGCGGAGGTACAAAATCATTAAAAATTTCAAATGGATTTAAAGGTTTATCATATTTAAGAAATTTCTTGATCTTTATAGCAAACCCTTCCTTTCGATTAGAAAAGTAATTTTTAAAGTTTTCTTCTGAGATTCCAGAATATTTATTTGTCTTGTTCCAAATTTCTTCTGGAGAATCATTTATAATTTCTTCTATTATAATTTCTCCAACTATTTTCCCAACCGGCTTTGTTGAGTAAACCACTACCGAATCAACATTTTTTTTAAAAATTCTTTTTCTATATTCGAATTTTTTGTTTCCATTTTCAATTTGTTCAACATATTCGGGTTTAATCGATAATAATACTTTCATTAACTTCACCTTCTTCTAGAATTCGATTAAATTGCTCATTTGATATTTCGAAAAATCCCCAATAGCTATTACGTTCAAGACCTATTTCTTCAATTAGTTTTTTTCTAATTAATCTTTTACTCAAAGCTGCATTGTAAGTCATTTTGATAATAAAACATCCCCCTTTGTTATACCACTTTTTTAGATCATCACGATTAAATATACTATAAGCATTAGCATATTCAAAAAATTCTTCAAAGTTTTTAAATTCATCTTGACTCTTTATATCCTCTACAACACACACTGATGTTACAACAGATGTATATTCGGCACTTTGTCCAGGAGTTTTTGTGCGATATATTACAAAGATATCTCCACGGTTCGCTTGATCGACAGCCATTCTACAAACATATATCTTATGTATACTATTCGTATATGAAACATCTTCTAGAATATCGACTTTTTCAGTTTTTAAGATAGAATCCGGAAACATCCTTGAATGGTACTTAGGGTAAATTGAAAGGATGAATTTTCTTGAATTTTTTGTACTGATTAAAGGATAATCCAATAATATATCATTCTTTAACTCACGCAAATCTTTAACTAAAACTAGTTCAATCCCGTTGGATGTATCTTTAACGCCGTACCTAATAAAACCATACCTTTCAAACAGCTTTACTAAGACATCATGCCTTTCAAAAATAGTAACATAACACGCATCTACATTCTCTACAATGGCATAATCTAAAGCCTTCTTTATAAAACGCTCACCTAATCTAGTACCATGAGGGTTAATTTTAAAAGTTCCGATTTTCAATACTTTTTTTTGATTAATGTCTGGTTCAACATCTTTTATTGGACCTTCCTCAATTTTAAAATAAAGAAATCCTTGAATTTTATTATCATTATCATATAGTAAAAACGCTTCCTCTTCTTCTTTTTTTCTAAACCAAGTTTCAAATTCGTGATAATCTTCTTTTAGAGAATCAAAAAAATTATCGTTTAAATCAACATCCTTAAATTTTCTTCTTTCTAAATAATCACTCACATTCTACCCCTCCTTTAATTATTCTTTCTAAAAATTTATAAAAATTATTCATTTCTTCGACCGGAGAGTAAACGAAATAAGGTACATTTAATTTCTCTGATATTTCTTGTGAATATGCTAATTCGATTCTTTGGTATCTTTCTAAAAAATTAATATCATAATTTATGTTATCTCTCTCTTTTAACCTAGTAAAAATTTTTGTAGGAGATTCAGTACAACAGATTATTGCGCTAGGTGATAAATTAATAAATGTCTCAATAGGAATTTTTCTAATTTCTCCAAATGTGTTTATTAAGCAAAAATGACCATCTAATAATAAACAATTATCTCGAGTATCTAAACAATTTATTGCCTCCAGTAATAAATTTTGGTTCTCATTTATATTCCTAACTTTTTTCTCATTATTAAAATCGACTTTTTTCCTTTGTGATATTAAATCACTCGCTGAATAATGTAATAATTTAAACTGTTCAGATATTTGCTTGCATAAAGTTGTTTTACCAACTCCATGAATTCCTCCTACAAATATTATTCCAGTCATAGATATACACATCCTAAACATCTGATCTAAACAAATGATTAAAATTTACTTCTAACTTCTATATTTATTCTCAATTTCCTTTTTCTTTTATAATAATATAAATCTCTCTTTGTTATTTACCATTTACTCTGGCTATAACTACAAAGGGGAAATGTCGATTAAGTCCAAAATTATGTGTAAAAATGAATCCCCCTGTTAGAAGATGAAGTTCGAAGTTGAGTAACCTTTTGAACCTGTTTATCTTGTTTTTGAGATGGAAGCCATAAGTGGTATTCCGTCATGTCCAAATACTTTCGGCCACTGGACCATTTCTCATCCTGTTCCATGAGCAAAGCTCCAATGAGTCTCATGGCCGACTCTCTATTAGGAAAGATGCGAATGACCCGTTCTCTGCGTCGGATCTCTTCATTCAGCCTCTCCATCCCATTTGTTGTCCGGAGACGTTTGCGGTATTTCTTTGGTAAAACGAGGACGGCTGTCGCATCATCAAAACCGGTCTCCAGGATATTCATCGCCTTTGAAGCTTTCTCTTCATATTCTGCCAACACATCTTCAAGTAACAGCCTGGCTGTCTTCATATCGGGTGCATCAAACACGGCTCTGACCCGCGTATGGATTTCTTCTTTTAAAGCCTTTGGGGTGGCATCCAGAATGTTTCTCATAAAGTGAGTCTGGCAACGCTGCCACGTTACCCCCTGAAAGTGATTTCGGATCGCTTTGACCAGTCCGCTGTGGTGGTCAGAAACAATGAGATCCACACCGCGTAAATCGCGGGATTTCAACCAGGAGAAAAAGTCATTCCAGCTCGCTTCAGATTCGCTGTCTCCAAGCATCATGCCTAATACTTCCCGATGCCCTTCGTCATTAATCCCGTATCCTATCAGGACACCACGGGATCGAACCCGCCCCTCTTCACGCACTTTAATCACCATTGCATCCACAATGACAAACGGATAATTTCGATCTCGAAGGTTTCGGTTATTCCAGGCTTGTACAATCGGATCCAGTTTTTTGCACAGCTCAGAAACTGTCGACTTGGAAAACTCCTCACCGCACAATTCTTCTGTAATCTGGCTCACTTTTCGCGTCGAAACCCCATTGACCACCATTTCCATCAGAGCCAGAACCAATGCTTGTTCACTTCTCTGGTAACGGGCAAACAATTCGGTAGAAAACTTGCCGTTTCTCAGACGAGGTACTCGAAGGGTGATCTTACCGACACGCGTCGTCAGTTGACGAGGATATGTACCGTTTCGATAACCCTGGCGTTCATCTGTGCGTTCATAGGGTTCGGCCCCTAATTGTTCTGAAACCTGTGCCTCTAAGACCTGATTTAACACGGACTCCAACAAAGCCGCTACCCCTGAATCTTGAGAATTCCCCAGAAAAAGTTGATGCAAAATCTCTGAATCTACGTTAATCTTGTATTGAGCCATTTCAAATCTCTCCTCTCGAATGTAGTGTGCACAACTTCATTCTAACCGAGGGATTTGAAAATGGCTCCTTTTTTATAGATTTTCTTTTTACACAATTATATGGACTTAACTTATTGCAATAATGTACAAAGATAATGGTAAAATGTAACTATAAAATAAAATTGTTATTATAAATCAATCCCTAAAAAATAATACATAAAGAAACAGGGGGATATGCATGGTTGGAAAAATGCTAGATAATAAAACGCATGGTAATGTTGGGGACGAGTTGAAGAAATTCCTAAAAAAGGGTTCAAAAATATCGATTATGTCTTCATATTTTACAATATATGCTTTTGAAGCACTTAAGAAAGAGTTATTAAAAGTAGAAGAGGTTCGATTTTTATTCAATAGTCCAACTTTTATACGTGATATGAAAATTCCTGATCAAATGGCCAAACATGAAATGCTTAAACGAGAGAATAGCTTGGTAGGCATAGATTTAGAAGTAAAATTTAGGAACGAACTCAATCAAGCTAAGATTGCACGTGAATGTGCGGACTGGATTCGTTCAAAAGTTCAAATGAAATCGTTAAATTTACCAATGGCACCCGGGAACCTTATTCATGTGCAAAACAAGAGTGATGATTCAATTGCCATTCAAGGCACCTCAAATTTCACGAGTAGTGGATTAGGATATACGTATTCAACTAATTATGAAATGAATTCTTTAATAAATGAACCTGGCCAAACAATGAATTATCTCAGATGGTTCGACCAAATCTGGAACAATGATGAGCATGTAGAAAATGTTAAACAAGAAGTATTAAGTCGGATCGAAAAAATTTATCAAGATAATACACCTGAGTTTCTGTATTATGTGACCCTTTATAATATCTTTAAAGACTTTTTAGAAGAATTAAGTGAAGACGATATTGTCAAATCTAAAACAGGCTTTAAAGATACGATCATTTGGAATAAACTATATAAATTTCAAAAAGATGGGGTTTTAGGAGCCATTGATAAACTTGAAAAATATAATGGCTGCATTATAGCTGATAGTGTTGGTTTGGGAAAAACTTTTGAAGCACTTGCTGTTATTAAATATTACGAGCTTCGAAATGATCGTGTATTAGTGCTTTGTCCTAAAAAATTACGTGAAAATTGGCTAATCTATACACAAAATGACAAACGAAACGTTTTAGCTGCAGATCGATTTAATTACGATGTGTTAAATCATACGGATCTTAGTCGATATAGTGGAATGTCTGGTGATATTAATTTAGCAACTGTAAATTGGAGTAACTACGACTTAGTTGTGATTGATGAATCACATAATTTCCGAAATAATGAAGCGCGGAAAGACCGAGAAACCCGTTATTCACGTTTAATGAATCAAGTAATTAGATCTGGAGTAAAAACAAAAGTTTTAATGCTCTCAGCAACACCAGTAAATAATAAAATGAATGATTTAAAAAATCAAGTGTCTTTTATTACGGAAGGAAAAGATAATGCATTAAATTCAGCAGGAATTGATAGTATTGAATTAACACTAAGAAAAGCACAGCAAGACTTTAATAAATGGTTAAAATTAGGTGAAGAAAAAAGGACAACAGATACATTATTAGAAATGTTAAATTTTGATTATTTTAAATTGTTGGATGCTATAACTATCGCAAGGTCTAGAAAACATATTGAAAAATACTACAACATGTCAGAAATAGGGAAGTTTCCAAAAAGATTAAAACCAATTAATGTTTATCCTGATATAGATGAAGAGAAAGAGTTTCCTGAAATTAGAGAAGTAAATAAAATTATTAATCGATTGAATTTGAGTGCCTATTCGCCTTTAAAATATGTCTTGCCTGAGAAACAGGCCGAATATAGTCAGAAATACGATATCCAAGTAAAAGGCGGATCTGTTTTTAAACAAATTGACAGGGAACGTAGTCTCGTTCATTTAATGCGTGTTAATCTTTTAAAACGAATGGAAAGCTCTATTCACTCATTCGGCATGACAATTGCCTCGTTATTAGGTAAAATTGATGATCTATTGAATAAGCTTGAAAATATTAATCAATTCACTGAACAGTCGATTAATATTACAGATATAAATATAGATGACGATGATGTGGAAGATATGCTAATTGGATCGAAAGTCAAGGTGCTGCTTCAAGACATTGATCAAATTAAATTGCGTCAAGACCTTGAAGAGGATAAACAAAAACTTGAGAAGCTTCTTGTCGAATCGGCAAAAGTCAGACCTTACCGGGATGCTAAACTTTTAGAATTAAAGTCTATGATTCATCATAAGCTTTCAAATCCAATAAACCAAAACAATAAAAAAATAATTGTGTTCACGGCTTTTGCTGATACAGCAAACTATTTATTCGATGAGCTGTCCAAATGGATCCTAAAGGAATATGGTATTCACACAGCTCTAGTAACCGGTACAGGTGGAAATAAAACAACTTTAAGCAATATTCCAAAAGATTTAAATACCATCTTAACGTATTTTTCCCCTGTATCAAAAGAACGAAATAAAGTGGATGAAATGGCAAATGAAGAAATTGATCTACTTATTGCAACAGATTGTATTTCTGAAGGTCAAAACTTACAGGACTGTGATTATTTAATTAATTATGATATTCATTGGAATCCAGTGCGTATTATTCAACGATTTGGTCGAATTGATCGTCTCGGATCAAAAAATGATGTGATTCAGCTTGTGAACTTCTGGCCAAACATGGATTTAGACGAGTATATCAATTTAGAAGCTCGTGTAAGTGGTCGTATGGTTTTATTAGATATATCGGCAACAGGAGAAGAGAATGTAATCGAGTATGATGAAAAGAAAAAAATGAACGATCTAGAGTATCGTGCGAAGCAGCTGAAACAACTTCAAGAAGAAGTAATTGATCTAGAGGATATTTCAGGCGGGATTTCGATCACGGACTTAACATTGAACGACTTCAAGATGGATTTAGTTGATTATATGAATAAACATAAACTTGATTTAGAAACGGCTCCGCTAGGTATGTATTCAATCACGTCTAAACATTTAACTCCTAATGGTGAAGCAAAACCAGGTGTCATTTTTTGTATCAAACAACGAAACGCTAATGCCAAAATAAAAGAGTTGAGTGCTCTGTATCCATATTATCTTGTGTATGTGAGTAATGACGGTGATATTTTATTAGGTCATTCCAAAACGAAGCAAATCCTTGACCTCTATCGAAAGGTTTGCATGGGCCAAAATGTATTGTTTACGGAATTAATCTTGCAATTTCATAAAGAAACGGATGAATTAGCGGACATGTCTGATTATAAGTCATTATTAGATACAGTCGTTGAATTTATTCTTGGAATTGTCGAAGAAAAAGGAATGGAATCTTTATTTAGTTTAGGAGACTCAAGTTTATTAGTAGATACAAATACAACGTCAGAAGACTTTGAATTAATTTCATTTTTAATTATTAAGTAGGTGAGAAGGTTGCGAGAATGGGTTATCCAGCAGTTTGAGATACCGCAAAGAACGGTGTTAAATCGAAAAGTTCCGAAAAAAACATTCTTTTCTCAAGGTGACTTATCGAAAAAGGAGAAAGAGCTATTTACTTCTCAAATAGAAGGAATATACTTACTGAGTGTAATGAATCGTCAAAGCATGAATATCTCTACGTATCAGTCAGAGGTGCATCAATATGCTGAAGTGGTTTGGATTTATGTACAATTACGTACGAACCAACATGTTAATCGAATAATCCATGCGATTCATAAATCGATTCCAAATCCAGCTGTTTTGATTATGGAGTCAAAGGAAAAAGAGTGGTTGCTGAGCACATGTCATAAGCGGTTGAATAAAAATGATCCTACCAAAGTTGTGTTGGATGAACCATTACTGACTGGGTGGTTCCATCCAAAAAACAATAACAGTTCCTACGAAAAGTTGCTAAACGCCTTAAAGTGCTCGAATCAATCGTTTGTTGATCTCTACAAATTTTATGATGACTTGAATCGTTGGTTGCAGTGTTCACCAATCATTGAGTGGATAGAGTGCTTTCCAACTCAAGATGAAAGTCGTGATTTAATCATTTCTAAGTTATCAGAAGTCAATGTAAGAAAATCTCAGTTAGAGGAATTAAAACAAAAACAAAATCATGTGTTAGACTTTGGCATAAAGATGGAACTTCATATAGAAATGAAACAAATTCAAGCAAACATTGAATCACTTTTAAGTGAATTAAAGGAGTTGTGTGACTGATGCAAAAATTAGATGGAAAGACATTTAACGTTGTACAAGACAACATTGAAAAACTAAAACAACTTTTCCCTGAAGTATTTACAGAAAACAAAATTGACGTTGAAAAGCTCTTGCTGACACTTGGCGAACACCTTGAAAAAGAAAAAGAGCGCTATGAATTTACTTGGAATGGAAAAACAAAGGCCATTCAACTTGCGCAAAAACAAACCACAGGCACACTTCGACCATGTAAAGAGGAAAGTGTGAATTGGGATACAACAAAAAACCTGTATATTGAAGGAGACAACCTAGAAGTACTCCGCGTTCTTCAGAACTCCTATCGTAACAAAATAAAAATGATTTACATTGACCCACCATATAACACAGGGAATGATTTCGTTTATAAAGATGACTTCCATGATAATATTAAAAACTATAAAGAAAAGAATGAAGAAAGCATGAAATCAAACCCAGAAACAAATGGTAGGTATCATACTGATTGGCTTAATATGATGTATCCTCGTTTAAAGTTAGCGAAAAATTTGTTAACACATAATGGTGTAATATTTATAAGTATTGATGACAATGAAGTTCATAATTTGCGGAAGATATGTGATGAGATTTTTGGTGAACACAACTTTGTAGGGCAAATCATTGTACAAACGAATAAAGGTGGTCAAGACTATTTAGACTTAGCTAAAACACATGAATATTTGATATGTTATTTTAAAAGCAATGAATCTACTCTGAACTTACTTCCAAAGGCCGATACGTCATCATTTAAATATGAAGACAATAAAGGAAGATTTGAATTAAGAGAATTAAGAAATCGTAATCCGAAATTTAACAAAAATAACAGGCCAAATCTTTATTATCCAATTTATGTTAACCCTGACATAAAAGACAAGAACGGATTTTCACCTGTAAATCTAGTAAAAGAAAATGATAAATATATAGAGGTATTTCCATTAAATAGTCAAGGGAAAGATAGTTGTTGGAGATGGGGGGTAAATTTATTATCGGAAAACATTATTGAAAATGATCCGGAAAACAGTAATGTTATTGCTAAGGAAAAGCGTAATGGTGGATGGAATATTTATGAGAAAAATAGAAAAACACTTACAAAAGCTAAGACTATATGGGATGAAGCGGATGTTAGGACAGAACGTGGAACAATAGTCTTTAGAGAGCTTTTTAGTTCCTCGTATTTTGACCATCCAAAGCCTGTGGAATTAATTAAGAAGTCATTGATGCTAGGACTTGGAGAGCATGATACAGTACTTGATTTTTTTGCAGGATCAAGTACTACGGCTCATGCTGTTTTTGATTTAAATAGCGAAGATAATGGAAAAAGGAAGTTTATCCTTATTCAATTAGATGAACCAATAAATGATCAAAAAGAAGCATTTAAAGCAGGCTTTAAAAATATATGTGAAATCGGAAAAGAACGTATTCGCCGTGCGGGTCAGAAGATATTGGAAGAGAATAAAGACAAGGAAGGAATTGAGAATCTTGATATCGGGTTTAAGGTATTCAAGCTTGATGATACAAATTTAAAGGTTTGGGATGAGAATACAGCAGATGTAGAAAGAAATTTACTAGATTTAATTGATCCGGTGAAAGAAGGGCGTACACAAGAAGATGTTGTGTATGAAATTTTACTCAAGTATGGTGTTGATTTAACAGTTCCAATTGAAGAAACAAAAGTAGCTGATAAAGTTGTTTATTCAGTGGGTATGGGATATTTACTCATTTGTTTAGAAAGAGATTTAACGCTTGAACATATTGAAGAAATTGCGCAGAAAAAACCTGCACGAGTTGTATTTTATGATGAAGGGTTTAAAGATGATACCGTTCGAATTAATGCACAACAAATTTTAAAACGTTATGGCGTCGAAGATATCCGCGTCATTTAAGGAGGAGATGGAGTCATGAAGATTAAGTTTGATGAACAACAATATCAGCTCGACGCCATTAAATCCATTACGGATATCTTTGAAGGGCAGCCTGTAAAAGTATCGAATTTCACGGTCAGTATGGGCAATATTGTGGGGCAAGAATTTACCGAACTAGGAATCGGAAACAAGTTGGAGATATCAGATGCTGAATTACTTGAAAACGTCCAAAGGATCCAAATTCGCAATCATTTGAAAAAAAGTACCGATATTCAAGATCGCAATTTTACGGTTGAAATGGAAACAGGCACCGGTAAAACCTATGTTTATACGAGAACGATATTTGAATTGAATAAGCTGTACGGTTTTTCAAAATTTATCATTGTTGTTCCAAGTGTTGCAATTCGTGAAGGAGTCTATAAATCCCTTCAAATGACGGAAGAGCACTTTTCTGAACTGTATCCAGGACAACATTGCCATTATTTTAAATATGACTCTTCTGACTTAGAACAAGTTCGTGATTTTGCGACAAGTACGAATATTGAAGTGATGATTATTAATATCGATGCATTTAAAAAGAGCTTCGATGATCCAGAAAAAGAAAATAAAGCAAACTTAATTCACCGTGAACGTGATTCCATGAACGGAAAACGTCCAATACAGTTCATCCAAGAAACGAATCCAATTGTCATTATCGATGAACCACAAAGTGTCGATAATACGGAAAAAGCTAAAGAAGCAATTGCATCCTTAAACCCATTGTGTAAATTACGTTATTCGGCTACACATCGGGAAACATACAATTTGATGTACAAGCTTGACCCTGTCGATGCGTATGAAAAAAAGTTAGTTAAAAAAATTGAGGTATTATCGGTAAACTCGGATGATGATTTTAATGATCCATACATTAAACTCATTAGTGTTTCGAATAAAAATGGCTACAAAGCTACGATTGAAATAGACGAGAAAAAGAAAAACGGTACCGTTAAACGTGTGAAAAAGGAAATTAATCCAAACACAAAAAATGATTTATACCTTTTATCCGGTGAACGGGACCTGTATAAAGGATATGTGGTAGAGGGAATTGATTGTTATCCAGGAAATGAATCGGTAGAGTTTACAAACGGTAAAGTATTGCGACTAGGTGAAGTAATAGGCGGAATGGATGACGATTTACTAAAAAGGTATCAAATTCGTGAAGCGATTCGTACACATTTAGATAAAGAGCTCCGTCTCGTTCATAAAGGGATCAAAGTTTTAACGCTCTTCTTTATAGACAAAGTTGAAAACTACCGCATTTACCCAAAAGGCCAACCTTGGCAAAAAGGAAAATATGCCAAAATGTTCGAAGAAGAATATGAAAAGTTAATTAATTTACCGAAGTACCAATCACTTTGGAAAGAAGATAAATATATAGTAAACCGTAATGCAGAAGAAGTGCATAACGGGTATTTTTCTCAAGATAAGAAAGGTCAATTTAAAGATAGCCGAATGAATAAAGATGGATCGTTACGTTCGAATAAAGACGATGAATCAACATTTGAGTTGATTATGAAAGAGAAAGAAAAACTATTAAGCTTTGATACATCTTTACGATTTATTTTCTCCCACTCGGCTTTAAAAGAAGGATGGGACAACCCAAATGTCTTTCAAATATGTACGCTTGTTGAAACAAAGGATACATTTACGAAAAGACAAAAAATCGGACGTGGATTACGTCTTGCCGTCAACCAAGAAGGTAAACGCCAATATGATGAAGACGTAAATATCTTAACCGTAATCGCAAACGAATCGTATCACGAGTTTGCGGAGACGCTACAGAAAGAAATGGAAGAAGAAACAGGCGTTAAATTCGGTTACCTTGAAGAGCATGCTTTTTCGACGATTACAATGGTTGATGAAGAAACAGGCCAAGAAAGTGAAATTGGATACGATAAATCAGCCAAAATTTTCTCATTCTTATTAAAAGAAAATTATATAACGAAGCAAGGAAAAGTAAAGGACACGCTTAAGGAAGCATTAGTCAAAGAGACATTTGCAGTGCCGGCCGAATTTGAAGAAATAAAAGGCGATATTGAACACGTGATTAGACGTTCTATCAAAAAGTTACCTGTTTTTAACAAAAAAGATGAGGTTACCATTAAACTGAATAAAGAAGTTTTATTAGGGGATGATTTCAAACAATTATGGAATCAAATCAAATACAAAACGACCTATTCCGTAGATCTTAACGTTGAAACCCTTAAAAAACGTTGTATTGAAGAAATAAAGAAACTAGAGCCTTTCAAAGCACGAAAGATTAAAAGAGAAAATGCTTTGTTAAAAGTAGAACAATCTGGGGTATCTGGTGAAGGTCAAACGATTAGAGTTTACGAAGCATTGGAAGAGAACCGTCGCCTCCCAGACATCTTACGTTACCTTCAAGAACAAACCCATTTAAAGCGTCGTACATTGGTTGAGATTTTAATCGGCTCTAAACGTTTAAATGAGTTTGAGAAAAATCCACAGGCATTTATGGAAGCAGTTATGAAGATAATTAATCGTGAGAAGAAAAAACTCATTGTCGATGGCATCAAATATGAGCGCATTGGTGACCATGAATTTTACCAACAGTCCTTATTCGAACATGAAGAGCTTATTGGTTACATGAAAGCAAATGCTATAGGAGTTTCAAAAAATAAATCTGTATATGACTACATTCGTTATGATTCTAATACGGAACGAGCTTTTGCAGAAAAATTGAATAACGATGATGACGTCAAATTGTTTGTAAAACTTCCGCCTTCATTTATCATTGATACTCCACTTGGAAACTACAACCCTGACTGGGCAATATTGATGGATATACAAGGTGTAGAGAAGTTATACTTTGTTGTTGAAACAAAAGGAAGTACAGAACAAGAAGATCTACGATTAAAAGAGGTAGGAAAAATTAGGTGTGGTCGCAAACATTTTGAAGCTCTAAAAACAAATGTCGAGTACAAAGTAGCCGAAAGCTATGAAAAGTTGAAGGAAAACATATAAATATTCTTTCAAGTTTATGATGATAGCCTTAAAGAACCCCAAAAAGACCTGAGTTCGTCTACGCAAATAAAATTCCTGTAAATCCATGTCATACTTGGGTTTACAGGTATTCAGATAGAAATAGGGCGTGTGGGCGTGTCTATGCTTCCGGATGGATTTCTAGGAACCGTGGAGGTGACTCAACTTATTCCAGGTCCCACCCGTTTCACTTCGACCATGCTTACCAGAAGTAATGATACTAACAAACTCAGCAAAATTTGGGAACGGATCCGGGCTTCGAGACGGTGATATATCGGATGGAATTCCAGGGTTGTCTTCAGGGTGAAAAGCCCCTCCGGTCGAGTCCAAAATTATGTGTAAAAATGAAATTTCCCCGGCTAGATGATGAAGTAATCGAAGTTGAGTGCCGTAAAATTAGGTATTAACAATTTACCCTTATATGCTTTAAATTTTTTCACCGAAAAATAATTCCCTTATTTTCCTTTTTATCTGATTTTATACAAATTAAAATTAACCCTGATTATCAAACGTGGTTATATCGTTTACATATTTTTTTGCTCAAAAAAAAATCGAGAATGCGTACTATCTAAAGTACGCTTCTCGATTCGTTCCTTCCTACTCCACCGTAACACTCTTAGCCAGATTCCTCGGCTTATCCACATCATTACCCCTGGCAACAGATGCGTAATAAGCCAACAACTGCAATGGAATGACGGACAAAGCCGGCGCCAGTAGCGGATGCGTCTTCGGCACAAACACCGTCTCATCCACCGACTTCTCCAGCTCGCGGTCCCCTTCCGTCCCGACACCCAGGACATGGGCACCGCGCGTTTTTACCTCAACAATATTACTGATCGTCTTCTCATAAATCTCCGGCTGCGTTGCAATCGCCACCACCGGCACACCCTCTTCAATCAGTGCCAGCGTACCGTGCTTCAACTCACCTGCCGGATACGCTTCCGAATGAATATACGAAATCTCCTTCAGCTTCAGCGACCCTTCCATACACACCGCATAATCTATGCCTCGCCCGATGAAGAACAGACTGGGATGACTCGAAATCTTCTCCGCATACGCCTTGATCTGGCCCTTCTGTTCCAGGATCGCTTCCGCCTGTTCCGGAAGCTGCTGCAGACCGCTGATCAAGTCTGCAATCTCATCCTCGCTGTGCGTTTCCCGTACCTGCGCTGTATAAAGCGCCGTCAAATACAACGCCACCAGCTGGGACGTATAAGCCTTCGTCGAAGCCACCGACACTTCCGGCCCGGCCCATGTATAGATCACATCGTCTGCCTCGCGGGCCACCGAACTGCCCACCACATTCGTAATCGCCAGCACTCGCGCACCCTGCTTTTTGCTTTCCCTGAGAGCCGCCAGCGTATCCGCCGTTTCACCGGACTGGCTGATCACGATAACCAGCGTGCGATCCGTGATGATCGGGTTCCGATAACGGAACTCCGACGCCACATCCACTTCCACCGGAACCCGTGCCAGCTGTTCCATCGCATACTTGGCGACAATCCCCGCATGGTAGGACGTGCCGCAGGCCACGATAAATATTTTATCCGCCTCTTTTAACAGATCGCGGCCCTGCTCCAGTTCCTTCAGCACTACACGCCGGCCGTCCTCACTGATCCGGCTGGCCAGCGTATCGCGGAAAGCCCGGGGCTGTTCATGAATCTCCTTGATCAGGAAGTGCTCATAGCCTCCCTTTTCCGCCTGGACCATATCCCATTCCACCCGGAAAACATCCTTGGCGACGATCGAACCGTCCACCGTCATAATCTCCACGCTGTCCCGGGTAAGAACCGCCATCTCGTTATTTTCAAGAATATAGACATTACGGGTATGCTCCAGAATGGCGGGAATATCCGAACCGACAAAGTTTTCTCCCTCTCCCACACCAATCACGAGCGGACTGTCGAAACGGACCGTGACAATTTTGCCGGGATCATACTCACTGATAATCGCCAGGGCATAGGCCCCCTTGATCTTTTTCACCGCTTCCTGAACCGTCGCCACCAGATTGCCGTTATACAGGTCGGCCAGCAGATGGGAGATCACTTCCGAATCCGTCTCGGAGGAAAACTGATACCCTTTGGCCATCAGCTCCTCCTTGATCTCCAGGTAATTTTCAATAATCCCGTTGTGCACGACCGCGAATTTGCCTGACTGATCCAGATGCGGATGCGAGTTTTCATCAGAAGGCTGGCCGTGCGTTGCCCAGCGTGTATGTCCGATCCCCATCGTCCCTTCCAGCGGGGACTCACTGAGCAACGTCTCCAGCTGATCAATCCGTCCCTTTGCTTTATTCACTTTCACCGAACCGTTATATACCGCTAAACCAGCAGAATCGTATCCCCGGTATTCCAGTTTCTTCAGTCCGTTAATCAGCACATCCTGTGCCTGTTTATCTCCAATATAGCCTACTATGCCACACATTGATGTCATTTCCCCTTTCTCTATATACGGGAGACGGGGGCTGACCCTTAAGCATTGACAGGGGCCATGTACCCCCGTCATTCCATTGTTTATCTGTCCATTCCATTTATTTTTTCGTCAAAAATCGGTCATTGTCTGTACCGGCCCTTTTGTCCAGCAGGTCACCCCGCTGTTTTGTAAACCGGCTTGCGGCACCGACAACGTGCCGGGAGGCACCCGCCGAAACTCGATGAAACCTCCTCCTCGTCAACTAAGAACGATCCCGATATTTCGTCCTTAGTCCTGGCGCTTTAAACGTATGTTTAACGATCCTCCTTTCTATCGATTGACTAAAAGGCTAAAAAGTTCCACCTCCTGTTCTTAGCCTATAATCTATCATAAGTTTTCGCCGGCGACAATGACTTTTTGACCCCCGGCTCACTTCAGAATATGCAATAACACAACGGACAGTTCCCCATCTATACAAAAAAACTGCTGACTTGAGATCAGCAGTTTCCGTATCGCTTCCCACTTGCCGCAACAGCCTTTATCCCAGCTCTTTTTTCACGACGTCGGCCAGCTGGTTGGCGTACATTTCCAGTTCATCGCGATCCGGTCCTTCCACCATCACCCGTACAATCGGCTCCGTTCCCGAAGGACGTACCAGTACCCGGCCATTGCCGTTCATTTTTTCTTCCACCTGGTTGACCGCCTCGGTTATCACCCGGTTTCCGGTTAACTGCGTTTTATTCGCCACCTCGACGTTCACCAGGATCTGCGGATATTTTGCCATGATCTGGCTCAACTCGTGCAGCGATTTATCCTCGTCGACCATGACATCGAGCAGCTGAATGGCCGTCAGCAGGCCGTCGCCCGTGGTGTTATAATCCATAAAAATAATGTGTCCGGATTGCTCACCGCCCAGATTATAACCGCCTTTTCGCATCTCCTCCATCACGTAACGGTCCCCCACGGCGGTCTGGCAGGTTGAGATGCCCTGTTCCTCCATCGCCTTATGGAATCCCACGTTACTCATCACCGTGGTCACCACCGTGTTGTGCTTCAGGCGGTCCCGCTTTTTCATATGATTGGCACAAATAGCCATGATATAGTCCCCGTCGATAATGTTTCCTTGATGATCGACGGCGATCAGCCGGTCCGCATCTCCGTCAAAGGAGAGTCCGAGATCGGCTTCCTGTTTTAACACCTCTTCCCGCACCCGTTCCGGATGCGTCGAACCGCAGCCCTCATTAATGTTCAACCCGTCCGGGTTGGAACAGATGGTGATCACATCCGCTTCCAGATCACCGAACAACTGGGGCGCCAGGGAGGAAGCAGCCCCGTAGGCACAATCAAGCACGACTTTCAAGCCGTCAAATTCATGGCGAACCGTCGATTTCAGAAACGCAATGTATTTTTGTCCGCCCTCCAGGTAATCCATCACGGTACCCACTTCTTGACCGATCGGGCGCGGGAGTTCATCCTGATTGCGGTCCAGTAAAGCTTCAATTTCCGCCTCTTTTTCATCGGAAAGTTTAAATCCGTCGGATCCGAAAAATTTGATCCCGTTGTCTTCCACCGGATTATGCGATGCCGAAATCATCACCCCCGCATCCGCCGATAACTTGCGGGTCAGATAGGCGACCCCCGGTGTGGTGATCACACCGAGCCGGACCACCTCCGCACCGATGGAAAGCAGGCCGGCAACCAGGGCCGCCTCCAGCATATGTCCGGAAATCCGGGTATCACGGCCGATGACCACTTTCGGTTTTTCTTCTTTGTGACGGGTCAACACATACCCGCCGATGCGTCCGATCTGAAACGCCAGCTCGGGGGTAAGTTCCCGGTTGGCTACACCTCTTACGCCGTCAGTTCCAAAATATTTCCCCATTTTCTCTCCTCCCAAAATGGTCCATTTTATCTATATGTCGCACTTTTTATTCCGTTTGCCCATCTGTGTTAATTTCCGTCACGTTAATCGTCACGTAGATCGGTTGATCATCCGCCAGTTCGATATACGGCGGTAGATTAAACTGAACGGGAACCCGCTGTTCTTCGGGGGACAGGTTCTGAATGTCCACATAAGCCTGGATATCAGCGGCACTCAGTTCAGCCAGCAATTCCGGAGCCCCTGTGAGTGTGACGGTGATGCTTCCCTCCGTCGGCTCCACGAATTCAGCCTGACGGTTTCCGTTGTCCCCGTTTAATTGAACCACTACATTTTCCAGCGTTTTTTGTTCAGACTCGGCAATGTGCACGACGACTTCCACAAATTCCGGTTCCGTTTTTTCCACGCCTTCCTGTAACGGAATACGCAATTGATAGAACCGGTTCATCCGGACCCCTTCCACATTGATCGTCGGTCCCTCGTAGACGGACAAATTATCAATGACATTTAACGGGCCGTAGACTTTGATGTTGTCCACATTTTGCTCTACCGAAGCGATGCTGTACCCATCAGCCGGTTGTCCCTCCAGATTGATTTTTAGTGGAACCGATTTGAACGGGCTGGTTACCGGCACTCTCACCTCGGCGATGGCCGGTTGGATCATGGCGTTGATCACGTTTCCGTCCCGGTCGATGGCCTGTAGCGGAATTGTTTTCTGAATGGTCTCAACGGCATCCTGGACGTTGACCGCCGCCCGTACCTGAGCAATACGTTCAATGACGCTTTCTGGTGCCGTCACATGCACCTTCAGCGGACTGATCACCGCATCTCCGATAGCATAACCATCCTGTGGCTCTCCGATAACTTCGATATGCACCGGCTTTTGCGCCTGCACTTTCCGTTCAAGGGTAATCTCAATGTAAGCCGGATTGGTGGTCACAAACACATTGGACGGGAATCCTTCATGTTGCACCGGAAGTCGGTATGTGCCCGCTTCCAGCCCCGTTGCATCCACATACACCTGGTAGGAATCCGGCGGGATACTGACCGGGTTGAGCAGTGCCGGCGGTCCCCGCAGTTCCACCGTCACCGTATCCGTCATATCCACCACGGCCAGTTCATCAGCATCTACCCGTGCCGTGACTTCTACATCGTGAATCGTATATTTTTCAGCGGGAACGGTTTCGGCTGCCGGCGGATCATCCATGTTGACCACCATCCACAGCATGACCGCCAGAACCACGGCTACCACTTTGATGACAGTGGGATGACTTAACCATCTATCCATCATTCTTCACCTTCCAGTTCCAGAATCCGGATTGTGATTTCTCAGATGGCCGTAGTTCCTGCATCAAAAACTCCCGAACCTCTTCTTCACTCAATCCGCGTTTCAATTCCCCATTGACCGCAATCGAGACATTTCCCGTCTCTTCCGAGATCACCACGGATAGCGCATCGGAAACCTCACTCATACCGATGGCTGCCCGATGCCGCGTGCCGAGATCCCGGTCAATCGTCGGATTTTCGGACAGCGGCAGATAACACCCGGCTGCCATCACCATATTTTTGCGGATGATCACGGCGCCATCATGAAGCGGGGTATTAGGTATAAAAATATTAATCAATAATTCCGAACTGACTTTTCCTTCGATCTCTGTCCCCGTTTCAATATAATCGGAAAGGCCTGTGTTCCGCTCAATGACGATCAGTCCTCCGATCCGGCGTTTCGCCATATATTGCGCCGCCTTATTCACTTCATTGACCAGCCGGGATACGGCCTGCTCGTCCACCGAACCGGTGCGGGAGAAAAACCTTCCCCGCCCCAGCTGTTCCAGGGCACGACGAAGTTCAGGCTGAAAAATAATAATGATCGCCAGCACCCCGTATGTGAAGGCCTGGGACATCAGCCACTGCAGGGTCCTGAGCTCCAGAAACGTACTGGCCAGCCAGGCAACCACAATTACCATGATTCCTTTCAACAGCTGAATCGCCCGCGTTCCCCTGAGCAACATGATTAATTTATAGATAACATAAGAAACCAGCAAAATATCAATGATAACACTCACATACTGTGTGAAATTTCCCCAGTCTATCTGTATCCGATCCATGGCGTATATGCCTCCGTCCCGTACAATTTGCCCGCCTAAAAAGGAATCATTTTCTTTATATGATACCAGACCCATTCCAGTATCTGATCGATTTCTTCAGCCTGTCCGCTCACCGCGGCCGTCGAGGCAAGGAAAACATCTCCCTCAATCGCCACCACGTTCCCTTTTACTTCGCCCTCAACCTGGATCGATCCATGACGCACCACAATGTCTCCTTCTACCACCGTGTCTTCCGGTACGATCACAACCCCATTTTCCTTGTCAATCCGAAGTTTTTCAGGGTGACTGGCGGTCAATTGAAAATCCTGTTCCCCACCATTCCACACGGAGAACAAACTGCCACTCATTAAAAGTATAAACAAACTGACGGCGACTAAAAATGGATGCTTCTTAAAAAAGGATTTCCAGTTCCTTTTTTCTTTGTTATCGGGTAATTGCGCCATGACGCTCTGTGTAAAATTGTCCGGAACCTGGACATGAGAGGCGCTCTGCAGCAGCGCCAGCGTTTTCTCCAGCTGGTGAAAATGCCGGTCACACGCTCCGCACTCCCTCATATGTTCGTTTAAAAGCTTTTTTTCACGGGGGTTTAATTCACCGTCAAAATATTGATGCATATATTTTTGAAAAAAGCGGCAGTCCACCATTATCACCCCTTTCTATTGACATGAAATGTTGTTTGTTCATCTATATATCACCCAGAACCTTACGCAACGCTTCTCTTCCCCGATGTATCCGTGTTTTGACCGTAGACACCGGAAGGTCGACGATCTCACTGATTTCTTTTAGAGACAGATCATGGATATATTTAAGAATCATGATGGAACGATAAGTGGGACTCAGTGATAAAATAGCCTGCTGGACTTTTTGTTGCAATTCACCGGATATCGCTTCTTCTTCAGGAGTTCGGGTACGGTCAGGCAGGGTGGCATACAGGGTGCGTTCATCCGTCCCGCTCAACTCGGCATCCAGTGAATACTGCGGTTTTCGCTTGCGTATCCGGTCAATGCAGAGATTGGAGGCAATCCGATAGATCCATGTTGAAAACTTATGGTTATCATCGTATTTCCCAATATTGGAATAGACGCGCAGAAAGGTCTCCTGCGCGGCGTCTTCCGCTTCTTCCCGATTGCCCAGCATCCGGTAACTGAGTTGATAAATTTTTTCTTTATATAACTCCACTATTTCCTCAAAAGCCCGGTGATCTCCCTCTTTGATCCGATTCACCAGCCTTTTTTCCACATGGTCCATGATTTTCCCCTGCCCCTGTGTTAACTCCTGTAATACGAATGATAAATAAAAAAGTTTCACCTGTATGTTGCATGCCTGTTTTGACACAAAAGAAAAAGGGACCATGTCCCTTCAGTACGCCCTCTCTACGATTCCATTATATCACAGTATGATTTTTGAGCTATAGCAACTTTTCTCCAAAAACGGAACCCATCAGGGCCACGGCAACCTGAGCTGTTTTGTTCCGTCTGTCCAGGATCGGATTAACTTCTACCACTTCAGCCGAGGTCAAAATATCGGCATCCGCCAGGATCTCCATCGCCAGATGACTTTCCCGGTATGAAATGCCACCAATCACCGGTGTACCGACCCCGGGTGCATCAGCGGGATCCAGACCGTCCAGATCCAGGCTGAGATGAACGCCGTCCGTGCCATTGGTGACATGGGCAATTGCTTCTTCAATCACGGCTGCCATTCCCATCCGGTCAATCTCATGCATGGTGAACACTTTCATTCCCATTTCTTTAATCAAGTCTTTTTCACCGGGATCCAGCAGTCTGGCTCCGATAATCACCGTATTTTCCGGTTTGATCTTGGGTGAAAAGCCACCGACATTGACCAGATCAGGATGTCCGAGTCCCAGGCTTATTGCGAGCGGCATCCCGTGAATGTTGCCGGAAGGCGTTGTGTCAGCAGTGTTCAGGTCCCCGTGTGCATCAAACCAGATGACACCCATGTTTTTGTAATGCTGGGCCGCTCCGGCGATGGTCCCGATGGCAATACTGTGGTCGCCACCCAGTACCAGCGGGAAAAAGCCTTTGTGAATTTCTTCTTCAACGGTTTTGGCCAGTTGTTCACTGACTTCAAGAATCTCGGGTAAATATTTCAGGTTCTGATCTTTAATTTCAAAAGATTCAGGACGCGGAACCGGTAAATCACCCATATCTTTAATCTGGTAACCCAGTGATTCCAATCTTTTTTTGATCCCGGCGTATCGAATCGCACTCGGTCCCATGTCGACACCGCGCCGATCGGCTCCGAGGTCCATCGGTACCCCGATTATGGATATATGTTTGTTCATGGTATCCACCTTTCTCACGTGATATCCTTCATTATTGTATCTTGATGCGGCTTAATGACTCAACTGAACAGAATTTTGTATAGTTATACCACTTTTAACTCATATTAAATCCATCAATCCCCTTTTTCAGGCATAAAAATAACCGACATGATGGTATGTCGGTTTTGATTGATAACATATGTATTCAATTCTTTAATCGAAGATGCTTATACAGCGTCGTGCTCAAAGCAAAATAATGGAGCACCCTTCGAGTACTACAATGCTCTTCGAGCGATGAAGCCTATTCGACGTAGAGCTCAGAGCAAAATAATGGAGCGGGTGAAGGGAATCGAACCCTCGCATTCGGCTTGGAAGGCCGATGTTCTACCACTGAACTACACCCGCTCGATTTAGATGGTCGGGAAGACAGGATTTGAACCTGCGACCTCTTCGTCCCGAACGAAGCGCTCTGCCAAGCTGAGCTACTTCCCGTTTTTCAGTTTATAGGTGGCGTGCCCGGAGAGACTCGAACTCCCAACCTTCTGATTCGTAGTCAGACGCTCTATCCAGTTGAGCTACGGGCACTTTATGGAGCGGACGACGGGACTCGAACCCGCGACCCCAACCTTGGCAAGGTTGTGCTCTACCAGCTGAGCTACGTCCGCGTTTTTCTGGAAGTGAGAGGTTGGATGTGGGAGGTGAGATTTATTTGGTGAAATCGACTGGTGTCAATTTCTTTTATCTGATCCCACTTCTCACGTCTCATTTCTCATCTCTATCTGGTGCGGGTGGAGGGAGTCGAACCCCCACGCCAAAGGCGCTAGATCCTAAGTCTAGTGCGTCTGCCAGTTCCGCCACACCCGCAGAAAAAATGGTGAGCCATGCAGGATTCGAACCTGCGACACCCTGATTAAAAGTCAGGTGCTCTACCAACTGAGCTAATGGCTCATAAGGTGGCTGGGGCGGTAGGGATCGAACCTACGCATCACGGAGTCAAAGTCCGTTGCCTTACCACTTGGCTACGCCCCATCATACATGGTGGAGGGGGACGGATTCGAACCGCCGAACCCAGAGGGAGCAGATTTACAGTCTGCCGCGTTTGGCCAGCTTCGCTACCCCTCCATGCCTAATAACATTATATAACGTCTGTCCCATTTTGAAAATGGTGCCGGCGAGAGGAATCGAACCCCCAACCTACTGATTACAAGTCAGTTGCTCTGCCAATTGAGCTACACCGGCATGGTGGACGGTGACGGGATCGAACCGCCGACCCCCTGCTTGTAAGGCAGGTGCTCTCCCAGCTGAGCTAACCGTCCATACTGGATGTGAGAGGTGTGAGGTGTGATGTGAGATTAGTCGTTGAAATCGACTCTGTCGATTTCTTTCATCTGTCCCACTTCTCACTTCCCATTTCTCATTTCTAGAAAGATGGTGACCCGTAGGGGATTCGAACCCCTGCATGCCAGCGTGAAAGGCTGGTGTGTTAAACCGCTTCACCAACGGGCCACATATCTGCTTTGCTGTAGTGGTGCTCCCGACAGGGATCGAACCTGCGACCTCATCCTTACCATGGATGCGCTCTGCCAGCTGAGCTACAGGAGCATGGCTCCGCAGGCAGGGCTCGAACCTGCAACCTACCGGTTAACAGCCGGTTGCTCCACCATTGAGCTACTGCGGATCAACAGGGTATTTGGTTCTTAGTCATTCCCTGAAAACCAGATCTGCGTATCGCGCTTCGGCTTCTTAAAAGCGAC
>JACDOE010000001.1 GCA_017656255.1 Bacillaceae bacterium | reverse complement strand
GTTCCTCGAGCAGGGAAGCCAGTTCGACGAGGTACTCGGAACGTAGAGGTTGCCCCCTGCGGGGACTACAGTGTTCCTCGAGCAGGGAAGCCAGTTCGACGAGGTACTCGGAACGTAGAGGTTGCCCTCTCCGAGGACTACAGTGTTCCTCGAGCAGGAAGCCAGTTCGACGAGGTACTCGGAACGTAGGTGTTGACACAAAGGGCGGGTTTTGCATATAATTTGAAATAAATTGTCAAATAACGAACCGCAAAAGACGTGGATGAGGAGTAGTAATCGCAAGGAACGTATCCAGAGAGTTGACGGTCGGTGCAAGTCAACCTTCCGAGCGGTGAACTCGCCTCTGAGTCGCAGACTGGAAACCTTTTTACCGACAGGGGAGTACCGTCTGCCGGAATGAATCCGTTATCCGAATGAAGTGAGTGCATGAACCGGGTTTCATGCGCTAAGTAGGGTGGTACCACGGGATTGTTGATCAACCTCTCGTCCCTAGCGTTCAGGCTGAGGATGGGAGGTTTTTTTAATGTGTCATGTAACGGAACGAGTATGAGTGGAGTCAAAGCGGCAGTTTAAGAACAGGAAATCGGGAGGAATCGATCATGAGTCAGAGCTATCCTTTTAGAAAAATCGAACCAAAATGGCAGAACTACTGGGAAGAAAACAAAACTTTTAAAGTGCAGGATGACGAAGACAAACCCAAATTCTATGCCCTGGATATGTTTCCCTATCCATCAGGAGCCGGGCTTCATGTGGGGCACCCCGAGGGCTATACGGCAACAGATATCGTATCCCGGTTCAAGCGCATGCAGGGTTACAATGTCCTGCATCCGATGGGATGGGATGCCTTCGGGCTTCCGGCGGAGCAGCATGCCCTCGATACCGGCGAACATCCACGGGAGATCACCAAAAAGAATATCGACAACTTCCGCCGCCAGATCAAATCGCTCGGATTCTCCTATGACTGGGAACGTGAATTTAGTACGACTGATCCCTCTTACTACAAGTGGACACAGTGGATTTTTCTCCAGTTGTATAGAAAAGGACTCGCCTATGTAGCGGAAGTTCCGGTTAACTGGTGCCCGGCCCTGGGTACGGTCCTGGCCAACGAGGAAGTCATTGACGGAAAAAGTGAACGGGGCGGCCATCCCGTCATCCGTAAGCCGATGAAACAGTGGATGCTCAAAATTACCGAATATGCCGACCGTCTTCTGGAAGACCTGGAGGAACTGGACTGGCCGGAGAGCATTAAAGAAATGCAGCGCAACTGGATCGGCCGATCCGAAGGGGCCCAGGTGCGTTTTAAAGTGGACGGTACGGATGAAGAATTCGAAGTGTTTACGACACGTCCTGATACCCTGTTTGGCGCGACGTATTGCGTTCTGGCACCGGAGCACAAACTGGTCGACAAAATCACCACGCCGGAACAGAAAGAACAAGTGGAAGCTTACCGTGAACAGGCGGCCCACAAGAATGATCTGGAAAGAACCGACCTGAACAAGGAGAAAACCGGTGTGTTCACCGGAGCCTATGCCGTCAATCCGGCCAATGGTGAACGGATTCCGATCTGGATTGCTGACTATGTCCTGATCACTTATGGAACGGGTGCGATCATGGCCGTACCGGGACATGACGAGAGAGACTGGGAGTTTGCCCGTAAATTTGACCTGCCTGTTAAAGAGGTGGTTCAGGGCGGCAATCTGGAAAAAGAACCCTACACCAGCGATGGTCCGCATGTCAACTCCGAATTTCTTAACGGTTTGAACAATAAAGATGCCATCGAAAAGATGATCCAGTGGCTGGAGAAGGAAGGAAAAGGGGAACGCAAAATCTCCTATCGTCTGCGTGACTGGCTGTTCAGCCGCCAGCGTTACTGGGGTGAGCCAATTCCCGTCATTCATCTGGAAGACGGAACCATCAAGCCGATTCCGGAAGACGAGCTGCCTTTAGAACTTCCGGAAGTAGATCAGATCAAACCATCCGGTACCGGAGAATCACCTCTGGCCAATGTCGAGAACTGGGTCAACACCACCGATCCGGAAACCGGAAAACCAGCGAGAAGAGAAACCAACACCATGCCCCAGTGGGCGGGAAGTTGCTGGTATTATCTGCGTTTCATCGATCCGCACAATGATCAGGAACTCTGCTCCAAAGAAAAGCAGGAAAAATGGCTGCCGGTCGATCTTTACATTGGAGGAGCGGAACATGCGGTTCTGCACCTGTTGTACGCCCGTTTCTGGCACAAAGTGCTGTATGATCTGGGCGTGGTGACCACGAAAGAGCCGTTCCAGAAACTGGTCAACCAGGGGATGATCCTCGGGGAGAACGGCGAAAAAATGAGTAAGTCCCGCGGTAACGTCGTTAACCCGGATGACATTGTCGAAGAATACGGTGCGGATACGCTGCGCGTTTATGAAATGTTCATGGGACCGCTGGAAGCTTCCAAACCGTGGAACACCACCGGAGTAGACGGTGCACATCGTTTCCTGAACCGTGTGTGGCGCCTTTATGTCAAAGATGACGGTGCATTGAATCCGGCTATTGTCGATGAAGCGGGCAGCCGCGATTTTCAGCGCGTCTGGCATGAAACCATTAAAAAAGTGACGGAAGACCTTGAGAACCTGCAGTTTAACACGGCGATCAGCCAGTTGATGGTGTTTATTAACGAAGCCTATAAAACAGACAAACTTCCGAAGAAAGCGATGGAAGACTTTGTTCTTCTGCTTTCTCCCATTGCACCGCACATTTCGGAAGAGTTGTGGCAGCGTCTGGGCCATGATCAGACCCTGGCCTATGAGCCGTGGCCGACTTACGATGAGTCTCTTCTGAAAGTGGACGAAGTTGAGATTGTCGTGCAGTTGAACGGAAAGGTGAAACACAAAATGATGGTGGCGGCGGATGCGGACAAGGCACAGATGGAAAAACAGGTGATGGAAGATCCCAGAACGAAAGAATTACTAGAAGGCAAAACCGTCCGCAAAGTTATCGTCGTACCGGGTAAACTGGTGAATATCGTCGCAGGATAAGGCTTTCACATCTGCAAAATATAATACTCTGTACACAGAAGCATGGGTTAGTAACCCGTGCTTTTTTTGTTTTAACAAGGGTAAAGTTGGAAATACTGAGTAAACGTATAAACCCATTTTCAATTTGAAAGGAGAGATGTATATGGCGGATCTGTCAACTTTTAATAAAAAAGATGAACATGAAGAAGAAAATTTGAGAGGCACTTTCTTTCTGGTCTTTTTTATCGGCGGATTTATATTACTTACCTGGCTGGCTGTTTTATATATTTACTTATCCAGATTACAGACATAAGGAGGAGTAAACAGTGGATATGCCCCGCTATGAAAAAATATGGATGATATTCGGTTTCGCTTCCCTGATTCTATTTCTTGCCATTCTCGGTATTATGGCTGCGTTCATGGGGCTGAATCCACCGGACAGCCTGCGGACGACGGTAGCACCGGAAAAAGTGGAGACGGCACCTCCTTTTGACCAGCCCGGTGTCTATCAGATCGGACCAAAAGAGTACCGGGTGGTGATGCTTTCCTATGTTTTCGGTTATAACCCTGGGACCATCACGATTCCCCAGGGTTCTACCGTTCATTTTGAAGCAACCAGTCGGGATGTCATCCATGGTGTCTATGTACCTGGCACGAACATCAACCTGATGCTGATTCCCGGTCATATTACAGAATTCACACAGACATTCAACAAACCGGGAGAGTATCTCTATCTCTGTCATGAATACTGTGGAGTCGGTCATCACTTGATGCAAGGAAGAATTATTGTCGAACCCTCCACAACATAGAGAAAGGACGTGAGGTAATATTGGCGGAAACAGCAGTCTATGATAGAAAAGCGAACATCGACTCTTCTTCGTTTCGGTTTCAACCGGAGGACAAAAGGCTGATCCTGGCCCACCTCAGTTTTGCATTCGGTGCGCTGTTGATCGGGACCATTGCCGGTCTGTTGCAAACTCTGCAGCGGGCCGGTTGGATTACACTTCCACCGCAGATCGGGTACTATCAGTTGCTCACAGCACATGGTGTCCTGCTGGCCCTGGTTTTCACCACATTTTTTATTGTGGGATATTTTTATTCCGGCCTGGCCAGAACACTCGGGGGAGAATTGAATCCCCGTGCCCGCGTTTTGGGCTGGATCGGTTTTTACATGATGTCCGTCGGGGTGATTATCGCGACGGCCTTAATTCTTGTCAATGAAGCCACGGTACTATACACGTTCTACGCACCGATGGAGGCTTCTCCGTGGTTTTATGTGGGAGCAGCTTTGCTGGTAGTGGGAAGCTGGTTCAGTGCTTTTGCGGTCTTTTCCAGTTACCTGCGCTGGCGCCGGGAGCATAAAGGTGAAAGCTCACCGTTATTTGCCTTTATGGCTGTGGCGACCATGATTCTGTGGCTTCATGCTACTCTGGGAGTCGCTGTAGAAGTTGTATTTCAACTAATCCCGTGGTCATTTGGCTGGGTTGATCGGATTAATGTCAGCCTGAGTCGCACGTTGTTCTGGTACTTCGGACATGCTCTGGTCTATTTCTGGCTGTTGCCGGCCTATGTGTACTGGTACGTGAACATTCCCAAAATTGTGGGCGGGAAAATCTTCAGTAATTCCCTGCCGCGCTTAACCTTTTTGCTGTTTATTCTGTTTTCCATTCCCGTCGGGTTTCATCATCAATTAAATGAACCGGGAATTACTTCGTTCTGGAAATTTTTGCAGGTCATCCTGACTATGATGGTGGTAGTCCCTTCGCTGTTGACGGCTTTCTCCATTCTGGCAACATTTGAACTGGCGGGAAGAGCGAAAGGAGCTAAAGGTTTGTTCGGCTGGATCAAGAAGTTGCCGTGGAAGGATGCCCGCTTTTTTTCACCGGTAATGGCCATGTTGATCTTTGTACCCGCTGGAGCGGGTGGGATAATCCTGGCCAGTTATCAATTGAATCAGACTGTTCACAATACGTGGTTTGTGACCGGACATTTCCATATGACCCTGGCTTCTACAGTGGTGTTGACCTTTTTTGGCATCGCCATCTGGCTGATTCCTTCATTAACCGGGAGAAAGTTAACGCGAAATATGAACCGGTTGGGGATTGTGCAGGCGATTCTGTGGGGAGTCGGCATGATCTTTTTATCCGGAACGATGCATATTGTGGGGTTGATGGGAGCACCGCGCAGAAGTGCCTATGCGACTTATGGCAATCATGAAGTGGCCATGGCCTGGTTGCCCTATTATGACATTATTGCCATCGGTGCAGTGTTTCTTTTCGTCGGATCCCTGATAGAACTTTACATCTTTCTACATTTGATGTTTGTGGCTCCCAAGACGAATGAACCGGTGCAATATCCGATTGGAGACATGGCGGAAACAGCGAAGGAACCCCCGCGTATTCTGGAACGCTGGTCGGTCTGGATTGGATTATCCTTGACCCTGTCGATCATCGCGTACACCATTCCGTTTATCAGTCTGTTTGAACATGCGCCGCCGGGATCACTCCCGATTAGAACCTGGTGATAGGAGGTGGGAGGTGGGTAGCAATATCTCACTTCCCACCTTTTATTTATCCGGGTAAATCCCGAACCGAGAATTCACCGTATATTTCCCCATCCTCATACCCCTTCAACATATTGTGGTAGACAATTAAATTGTTGTCACGCAAGAACTTTTCAAATTGTTCTTCAGGCATGTTCGCCACGAGTAAGTGCTGTTCCCTGGAAAATTCAATTTTGTTTTGACTCCGGTTGAAGTAAGGAAGTCCATCAGCCTGATCCGGTTGAAGTCTGATTTCAAACATATCTCAACACCCTCCATTTTAGATGTGAGAAGTGGGAAGTGAGAAGTGGGAAGAGGGATGGAACTCACTACCTTTAACTTATTGTGCCCTATCAGGACAGCGATTAACATTTCAAATTTTTGACGAAAAAGGTATTTGCCAGTCATGGGCGCCAGTGATATAATAACTGCTATCAAACAGGAGAGCTTGTAAGCTTGAGAGGAGAGGTTTTGAGATGAGGAAAGCTTTTAAAAAATCAGGACGTTTTGTATTTCTTATGTTACTGGCAGGTATTCTGATCCTGGCAGGTTGCGGTCAGGAAGGAAACAACACCGGTAATAACGAAGGATCAGAAAATCAGGCAGGCGATGATCAGGCTGATACGGTACACATCGGGCTGACTCAGATTGTGGAACACCCGGCACTGGATGCCGCACGTCAGGGAATTCTGGATGCCCTGGCTGACAACGGATTTGAGGAAGGCAATAATCTGGTTGTGGATTATCAAAATGCACAGAACAGCAGAGATACCGCTCTGACGATTGCTCAGAAATTCGTTGGCGATGGAGTGGATGTCATCGGTGCGATTGCGACACCATCCGCACAGGCAGCGGTGCAGGCTGCGATGGATAAACAGATCCCGGTCGTGTTTTCTGCGGTAACAGATCCGGTAGAAGCGGGGCTCGTTGATTCTGTAGAAAATCCCGGGGCCAACGTGACCGGTACATCCGATGCGGTACCGATGAGCAGACAAATCGAACTGATTCAGAAGTTTATTCCGGAAGTACAAACAATCGGTGTCATTTATAATTCCGGGGAGACCAATTCCAACGTGCAGGTAGAGGCTCTGGAAGCAGCCGCTTCCGAGATGGGCATTCAGGTTGAAAGAGCGGGGATTACCAATGGCTCAGAAGTCCAGCAGGGAGCCCAGTCGCTGGCAGGGAAAGTAGAGGCGATTTTTATCCCCACCGATAATACGGTTGTTTCTGCATTCGAAGGTGTTTTGCAGGCGGCCAATGATGCCGGAATCCCTGTTTTTGCTTCTGATGTTGACACCGTGGAACGTGGTGCGGTAGCCTCCTACGGCATGGATTATTATAAACTGGGTTATCAAACCGGTGAAATGATGGTTCGAATCCTGAATGGAGAAAACCCGGGAGACATACCGGTTGAAGTCTCAAAAGAAATTGATCTTGTAGTCAATGTCCAATCAGCAGAACAGTTCGGTCTTGAGATTACAGATGAGATCAGAGATGAAGCAAAAGAATTAATTGGTGAATAAATAAAGGAATAGTCGGCATGATTTTGCTTTAAACTGTAAGATGAGGTGTTGACATTGAAGCAAACATGCCGACTTTTTCTTATTTTTATTTGTTTAGCATTGTTGATGATTCCGGTTGACGTGGCAGCTCAGAAAGCAGAAAAGAAAGAAAAAAACGCGGATGACATCAATCAGGAGGTTCATATCGACCTCTGGAAAAATAAATTATATCTTCTGGAAAACGGTAAAAAAGTTCTGGAATTGAACATTGCTCCCGGTAAAGAAGATAAACCGACACCGGTCGGACATTTTAAAATTGTCAACAAGTCACGCAACTGGGGTTCCGGTTTTGGTACACGCTGGATGGGATTAAATGTGCCCTGGGGAAAATATGGCATTCATGGCACTAACAAGCCCTGGTTAATTGGGCAAAATGTCAGCTCGGGTTGTGTGAGAATGCGTAATCCCGATGTGGAAAAACTCTACAATCGGGTAAGAGTGGGTACACCGGTGTATATTGACGGTCCGATCATGGGTTCTTCCCGGCTTACATATCGAATTCTGGTTCAGGGATCCCGCGGTTCCCTGGTACAACTGGTCCAGAACAGGTTGAAAGCAGCGGGGTATTATAAAGGACCTGCTCATGGGATTTTTGACCGTTATACGGAATTATCCGTTATAGCCTGGCAAAAGAAAAATAACCTGGAGGTCACAGGTCAAATTGGTTACCACGACTATATCGCTCTGGGTATTATTGAATAAGTCATGGTTAAAGCTTATGAAACATACGATCCAGGTTATTCAAATCTTCCCTGTATTTTTCATGGGTGGTATGAAAAAGCTGATTAAAAATGTCTCCGAATTCACGTTCCAGCACTTGAATGCCTGCTCCTGTTACGCCTCCCGGGACACAAACTCTTTGTTGCAGGGTTTCGAGTGTAAATTTTTCTTCTGCGAGCAATTTTCCGAACCCTTTAATCATTTGACTGGTTAAAAAAACAGCTTCACTTCGTGAAATGTTCGTTTCCTCCACCGCTGCATCGATAAATTTCTGCAAAATAAAACTAAAAAAAGCGGGACCGCAGCTGGAGATATCCGAGGAAACACGCGTCACTTTCTCATCGATTTCAATGGGCTGGCTGATATTAGAAAAGAGGCGGAGAATGGACTCTTTGTCTTTTTGATTGCATCGCTCACTAAACATGACAAGCGATGATCCGCTTTGCACCAGGTTGGTAATGCTGGGGATCACTTTTGCGATCTTGCAGGATACGTTTTGTTCCAGCTCCTCAATGAAAACGGGGCTGGTGATGGATATGAGGATTTGAGCGGGCCGGATCACATCTTTGATCTCATCCAGAACTTTTTTATATTCCAGTGGTTTAACACAGATTAAGAAGATATTGCTGTTCTGGACAACTTCCTGATTATCTGTTGCAACCTGTAGACCTGGAAACCGGCTGGCGAGTTTTTCAACTTTTTCTCGAGTGCGATTGCTTGCAATAATCTGGGACGGAAGCAGTGCGTGCGCTTCGATGAAGGCTTCAATCAGAATTGACCCCATACTTCCGGTTCCAATAAAGCCGACTTGCATGTCAAGTTCCCTCCCATCCTTTTCCCCTTTAATGGTCATATATCTCATACTTATGCAGGACGGAAGGAAACCATGAACAAAAATTTTCAATTGAAATAGATTTTGTTATCCCGGATACTAATGTTTAGAGACAAATTCTTTGACCATATCTTCTGTAACGTATTTTCTTCGTGGAAGCTGATAATTTGCGGCAAGCTCATTCATTTTGCCTGTCACCTCGTTGATCTTCTCCGTAGAAAATGAAAGCCCCTGTTTGCACCGCTCAATGGCTTCCTCAATATATTGTTCTCTCTGCTGGTCCAGTTCGGTAAACTGTTGAATTGCTTTCTGTTTTTTCTCAAGATGCTGACTGATGAATCGATGGACACTCATTTGATGAACCTCCTGTTCTCTCCAAGTTCCATGAGCTGAGGTGGAATCATTGAACTGGATTTATGATTTGTCCCAAAAAGGGAAATGGTTGCTGATAGCAGCTGTTCTGCTATTAGCTGGAGTCAGTACACTATTATATGCGTTGTATGGCCCACAATCAAAACAAAATTTGCCTCTCGCCCCGTATGACCGTGAAACCGGACAGGAAACAGAACAGGAAAATAAAAAGAGCAAACAGGCTGAACAGCTTTCCGCGGCTCAACCCGACACGGAGTCCGGGAAATCAGAAGAATCGAAGGAAATCCCCCGTTCCATTTTTGTGGATATCAAGGGCGCCGTCCAGTCACCCGGTGTGTATCAATTGACAGCCGGCACCCGTGTGTTTCAGGCTATTGAAAAGGCAGAGGGGCTGTCAGATGAAGCGGATGTCAGCCGGGTAAACCTGGCTCAGACACTCAAGGATGGAGCCGTTGTCTATATCCCTTTTAGGAAGCGTGAAGGGGTTAAGTCCGGTGAAGTTCCGGAGGGATCATCACTAATTGTAACTGAAGAGTTGACTCCTGGAGTTAATACGGCATCCACCGTCGGTTCCTCTGAAAACGGACAAGATACCGGCAAAATCAATATTAACACCGCTGGAAGTGAGGAACTTCAAAGGTTGAACGGTGTCGGCCCCAAAACAGCCGCTGCGATACTGGACTATCGGCAAGAGCATGGCCCATTTCAGTCTGTGGAGGAGTTGCTTCAGGTGAAGGGGATCGGTGCAAAAACATTAAATGAATGGAAGGAGCAATTGACGGTTGAATGAATTCCGACAAAAATGGTTCGATTAAGCATATCGATTGTTGACACTGCTCCGGGTTCCGTCTATAATGGGGAAAATATTATATGAAGTAGCTACTCTTATCAAGAGAGGTGGAGGGACTGGCCCGATGAAGCCCGGCAACCATACAGGAACGAACGTCCCTGTAAAGGTGCCAATTCCTGCAGGTTCATGAAAGATCCTGAGAGATGAGAGTGCATTTGTTTATCGGTGAACTAGACGAATGCCTCTCACTTTTCAGGGAGGCATTTTTTATATTGATTTTTAATTCCTCGCAGACCCCTGCTGAATTGAGTGAGGGAGAAGGCTAGCGAGAGAAAAAATGATTCAGAGGAGATGAGAGAAGATGACAGATTCAAGAAAGTACGGCATTGAAACGATTGCACTTCACGGAGGGCAGGAGCCGGATCCCACGACGGGTTCAAGAGCTGTGCCGATTTATCAGACCACATCCTATGTTTTCCGGGACACAGATCATGCCGCTGATCTATTTGCACTGAAAGAATTCGGGAACATCTATACCCGAATCATGAACCCCACCCAGGATACATTTGAAAAAAGAGTAGCCGAGCTGGAAGGGGGCGTGGCGGCTCTTGCCACGGCATCCGGACAGTCTGCGATTACCTATGCGATTCTTAATATCGCCGGAGCGGGCGATGAAATCATCTCATCGAGCAGTCTGTATGGAGGGACCTATAACCTTTTCAAATATACTCTGGCTAAACTGGGGATCACCGTTCATTTTATCGATCCTGATCAGCCGGAACAGATCAAGGAGAAATTGAATGACAAGACGAGACTGGTTTATTGCGAAACGCTGGGAAATCCCAAAATGGATGTCATTGACATTGAAAAGTTTGCTGATATTGCCCATGAAGCCGGCATTCCGCTGATTGTTGACAATACGCTGGCCAGCCCGTATCTCTGCCGTCCGATTGATCACGGGGCCGATGTTGTTGTGCATTCCGCCACCAAATTTATCGGCGGCCACGGGACGTCGGTCGGGGGTGTCATTGTCGATTCCGGTAAATTTGATTGGACTAACGGCAAGTTCCCGGAATTAACCGAGCCGGACCCCAGCTACCATGGTGTGGTCTACACGGAAGCGGTCGGGAATCTGGCCTACATCATCAAAGCCCGTGTTCAGTTGCTGCGGGATACGGGAGCGGCCATTTCACCGTTCAATGCGTTCTTGCTGTTACAGGGCCTGGAAACACTGCATCTCAGAATGGAACGCCACAGCGAAAACGCCCTGAAGGTAGCCCAGTTCCTTGAACAACATGATCTGGTTACCTGGGTAAAGTATCCGGGACTGGAAAGCAGCCCGTATTATAACCTGGCACAGAAGTATCTTCCCAAAGGACAGGGTGCGATTCTTTCCTTCGGATTAAAAGGTGGCGTGGAAGAAGGCAAAAAATTCATCAACGCGCTGAAACTGTTCTCTCATCTGGCCAATGTGGGAGATGCCAAATCACTGGTCATTCATCCGGCCAGTACCACGCACCAGCAACTGTCTGAAGAAGATCAGCGCAGTGCCGGTGTAAATCCGGAGATGATCCGTCTCTCTATTGGACTGGAGACGGTTGATGACCTGCTTGAGGATCTGGATCAGGCGTTGACAGCCAGCCAGAAGTAAATCAAGTGGATATGATGAAATGGAAACAGCCGCAAAATTTTTTGCGGCTGTTTTTGCTGCCGGGAAGATTCGTTCTCCGTAAAATAGAGGAAAACGGAAAATTTTCAGCTAAAATTCAAGAAACCCATCATTTTTACTCAATAGCGGAAAATTAAGATCTTATTTCCGGAGATTCACACTCACGCCTGGTCGACCCACACCATCAAGCCAGCCGATTCCGCCGCTCTTCAATGTACGGACTCACATAAGGCTTGAAATGAAACTTTTGTTCAATGTAGATCTGATGCCACAGCATAAACACCAGGAGCGTCCACAGTTTCCGGCTGTAATCCGCTTTGCCTTCCTTATGTTCGTCCAGCATATACATCACAAACGCCTTGTTGATCAAATAATCCACCTGGCTGTCATAGATCAACTCTTTTGCCCAGTCGTAAAAATCATGTTTCAGCCAGTGGCGGGTCGGAACCGGGAAACCCAGCTTCTTTTTCGTTTTGATTTCATCCGGGAGAAAATCTTTCATCGCTTCCCGCAGCACATGTTTCGTCGTGCCATTCGCAATCTTGTATTTGGTCGGGATGGTGGCGGCAAACTCAAATACTTTGGTATCGATAAACGGAACCCGCAATTCCAGTGAATTGGCCATGGTCATTTTGTCCGCTTTCATCAGAATGTTGCCGCGTAACCAGGTATGAATGTCCAGATACTGCATTTTTGTTTCATCATCATAACCCGCTGCCCGATCGAAAATGGGGCGGGTAATCTCATGCGGATGCTGGTAATCTTTGCGGGACTCAAGGTGGTGCATGGTCACGGTTTCCTTCAGTGCTTCATCGAAAATAAAGGCGTTCCCGAAAAATCGCTCTTCCACGGTTTTTGATCCGCGGATCAAGAAATTTCGGCCTTTCATCCCTTCCGGGAGGCGGGTCGCCATTTTCCCGATGGCCCGGCGGGCTGACTTCGGCAGATAGGAGAACATTCGGAGAGAACCAGGTTCCCTGTAGATGTTGTAACCCCCGAAGAATTCATCTGCGCCCTCTCCTGACAGCACCACCGTGATGTGACGGGATGCCAGTTCGGCAACAAAATAGAGGGCGATCGCCGACGGATCGGCAACTGGATCATCCTGATGCCAGATCAGGCGGGGCAACTCTTCCAGGTACCGGGACGCCTTGATTTCCACCTCGTGATGATCCGTTCCCAGGTGTTTCGCCGTTCGGCGTGCATAATCCAGTTCGCTGTACCCCGGGATATCAAAACCGACGGTAAATGTCTTGACATCTTCATGTTTTTTCAACAGGCCGGCGATGGTTGAGGAATCAACCCCGCTGGACAAAAAGGCTCCCCGCGGCACATCGCTGATCCGGTGTTTGGCCACCGAGTCTTCCAGGACAGCCCGGGTCCCCTCTACAAAGTAGGAGAAAGGTTTGCTTTCGTCCGGTTCGAACTCAACCTGCCAGTAGGGCTGAATGGACAGTTGCCCGTTTTCAATGGTAAAAGAATGTCCCGGCTCCAGCTTGTGGATCCCCTGAAACATGGTTTCCGGATCCGGAACATACTGGAAGGTCAAATAATGAAAAAATGAAGTGGGATTAACCTCTCTCCGAACCTCATCCATCTCCAGCAGACTTTTAATTTCGGAGGCAAAACCGTATCCGCTCGGCGTTTCCGTCCAGTAGACCGGTTTGATGCCGAAATGATCTCTTGCTCCGAACAGGCGCTGTTTCCGGCGATCCCAGATGGCAAACCCGAACATGCCCCGCAGATAACGGGGACAGTCCGTTCCCACTTCTTCATAAAGATGCACGATTGTTTCTGTATCCGAGTCCGTTTTAAATTCATGCCCGCGGTCTTTTAACCAGGTTTTCAGTTCCTGATAATTATAAATTTCACCATTGAATACGATCCAGATGTCGCCGGTCTCGTTGGAAAGCGGCTGAGCCCCTTTTTCCAGATCGATGATGCTTAACCGGCGGAAACCCAGGCCCACGTGTTTATCTATATGAATACCGGCATCATCCGGACCCCGGTGCAGAATGATCTGGGTCATTTTGTCCAGTGTCTCGGATTGCACGGCTTCTCCATTTTTTTGAAAAAGAGCGACAAATCCGCACATGTTCATAACTCCTTTAAGAGTGAAATTAAATAGGTAAGGCAGTTTCGACATTCTTACTCTATCACGTTTTTGACATGTGAAGCAATGCTTATCAGCCTGTATTCCATTACTAGTTTTTGTCCCTCTTTTGTAGTAAGATTTTGTTATCAGAATATGTCGAATGTCCGGATGAGTGTTCGGGAGGGAGTGTACCATGGAACAGAGAAAAAGCTGGGATGCCTATTTTATGGATCTGGCTTTTATGGTTGCCGAGCGCGCCACGTGTCCGAGGCGTCACGTTGGAGCGGTTCTGGTCAAGGATAAAAAGCTGATGGGTACCGGTTATAATGGAAGCCCTGCAGGGGTTGCCCACTGTTATGATACGGGATGTATGATGGAGAAGTACGATGAGGGTGGTCAGGTGAATGAACGTTGTACCCGCACCATCCATGCGGAGGTGAATTTGATGCTGTTTACGGATCGGGAGGACCGGATCGGGGCGACGGTCTATGTGACGGATGAACCCTGCTGGAACTGTGCCAAAATGCTGGCCAACAGCGGTATCAAGGAAGTGGTGTACGCCCGTTCGTATGACAAGGATCATGACAAAGTCAGCCGGTTGTTTGAGGAAGCGGGCATCCATTTCCGGCAGTATGATTCCCGGGTCGAACGGCCTGCAAAATCTTGACCCGTGCAATGATTTGAAATGGGTTGTAGAGCCGGACCGGACCGAGTAAGATACAGGGAGGGAGAGAACAGGAGATGATTCAGATTGCACTGCCCCGGTTAAACGGGCTGGTTCCAACCATCGAATCCACGTTTCATAAACTGGTGGAAGAACAGGGAGAGTTGAGTGACGCCATATTATACTGGAGCGAGCAGCAGGGAACCCCTCAAGCCAGAGAAGCCCTGCATCAGGTGGCGGGGGAACTGCTGGATGTCGCCCAGACCTGTATCTCTCTCACCTTCGTGCTGGAAGAGATGGCACCGGAAGTCCGGTTGCATGATTTGATGGATGATCATCTGCAAAAGCTGCGCCGCAAGGGTTATCTGCAGGAAGATACGGGCGAAATCTATTTCAAGGTCACCGAAGAAGGGTTTCGGTTAATGAGTCTGCCCCGGCTGACGATTCCCGGTGTGACGCTGGACAACACCGTACTGGAAATATCGGTCGGTGTCGGCAGGTTTGCACAGTGGATCGGGAAATTCAGCGGGGCAAGCGGGGAAACCCGTGTCAAAACACAGGAGGAGATCTGGAAAGGGTGCGGGCTGAACCTGTTACATATCGCCCAGTGCTGTTTCACCATGCTATATATTTTGCAGCAGACCTTTTTGATGGATACGGATCTTCTGGTTCAGGAACATATTGAAAAGCTGAAAAAAAGGGGATATGTCAAATAATTTGGCTTGTAATATGTGGACCGGAGGATGAGCATGAACCGACCTTTTGCCGAATTTGCCGCTGCTTTCGGAGGCGGCATGTTGCTGGCCGGTCTTGTCACCGCAATGGTGTTTCGGGCCGGTATTTTTTTGTTTCTCATCACGTTCACCCTGATGACGTTTTTGACATACAGGCATTTTCCCCGGTTATGGGTAACCGGTCTGATGATTGTGGCCGGTTACCTTTTTTATACCGGGTATGACATGATGAACCATTCCCGGTTGTCGCAGATCCTCTGGAGCGGCGAAGAAGCCGATCACGGCCAGGAAAAAGAGTGGGCCGGTGAGGTTCGCGGGATACTGGTGTCTCCGCCGGAAGTCAATGGAGATCGTGTCCGTTTTGTACTGGAGGTGGACGCGATCCGCCGGGATCAATGGGAACGGGTTTCCGAGGAAAAGGTACAGGTGACGCTGAGGCTCAAATCATCCCGGGAGAAACAGCGGGTGTCCGGATGGCATCGGGGCGACCGGATCCGGACAGGGATTACGTTGCATCCTCCTCCTGCGCCGTCCAATCCGGGGGCATTTGATTATCCGAGATACTTATATTATCAACATATTCATCTGATGGGTCGAATCGATGGGCTGCAGGCGATATCCATTGAGGAACAGGCGAACGGGGGAATGGCTGTCGCCGATCGGCTGCAGGGGTATCTGTCTCAGAAGATGGATCAGATATTTCAGGAGCGGACGGCTCCTGTATTTAAAGGGCTGTTACTGGGAGACAAGCAGGACATACCCCACGAAGTGAAAGAAGCGTTTTCGAGGCTGGGACTGGGACATGTTCTGGCGATTTCCGGGCTTCACGTCGGGATTCTGATCAGTTTGTTGCTCGGCGGGGGCCGTCTGATGGGGTTTACATTTGAGCATACGATCCGTTTTACACTGGTGGTTCTGCCTTTATATGCTGTTTTAACCGGTCTGACACCCTCCGTGATCCGGGCGGTATTGATGGGGGAGGTGGCGCTGGTGGCGTGGCTGATCCGGCGTACCCGTGACCCCTGGAACACCCTGGGATTTGCTTTTGTTGTGATGGTTCTGTTTGAACCTTATTATCTGTGGCAGATCGGATTTCAACTTTCCTTTCTAGTTACAGGAGGATTGTTTTACCTGGTACCGTTTCTGTCGAAGACCCTCCCGGTTTCCTGGACCTGGCTGAGAAATCTGCTTGCTGTCACCCTGGCCGCACAACTGGTTTCCTTTCCACTTACCATCTACTATTTTCATCAGTATTCGCTCCTATCTTTCCTGACCAATCTGGTGTTTGTTCCGATTATCGCCGGGATTTTTGTCCCCGTCGGTCTGTCCGCCTTTCTCCTGGGACTGATGCATCCGGCTCTTACATTTCTGGTGTCCGGGTTGCTGGAGTATGGCTGGAGAGGAATCGAGCGACTCCTTCTGGTGGTTGCGAACTGGAATCAGGTGCACTGGTCCTGGGCACCGCCCCCGATTGCCTGGATGGTGTTATATGGCCTGGCTCTGTTCCTGTGGGTAAGCCGGGTCTCTCAACGGGAGGATAAAGGGAGAAGAGGGTGGCAGTTGATCCCGCTGATTCTGTTAATCGGACTGATTGCGTATGCCTGGCATCCTGTTCCGCAACAGGAAGGCGTCGAGATTACTTTTCTTGATGTGGGACAGGGGGATTCGGCGGTGATCCGTTTTCCGGATAACCGGGTTTATGTGATTGACGGGGGCGGTAACCCTTCTTTTTTTCAAGAAAAAGCTACCTGGAAAACACGAAATCCGGAGTTTGATCCCGGTCGGGATATCATTGCGCCGTTTCTTCGTTACCACGGGATCTCCCGGATTGATACCCTGGTCATGAGCCACGGGGATCTGGACCATATCGGGGGATTTTATGAGATGATCCGCCTTTTTCCCGTGAGGCAGGTGATTGGAAATGGGATGAGTCCAGGGAGTGAAACAGAACAGAAAATTATCACCCGCATCCGGGACAGGTCGATTCCTCTTCTTCGTGGCACGTCCGGAGCCGGATGGAAGATCGATGACCGGATACGGGTGACCCTTCTATCCCCCTTATCGCGGAAAGATTTTCAATCCGGGCTGAAACAGACCGATAATAATGCATCGGTGGTCATGTTGCTCGAAGCCTACGGGCGTTCTATCCTGTTTACCGGAGATCTGGAAAAAGAGGGGGAGCAAGCTTTGATTTCTGAATGGAAGCAACAGGGGCTAAATCGCGACATTGATGTCCTGAAAGTGGCCCATCATGGCAGCCGTACGTCCACTTCAAAAGAATGGTTAGACTGGATTCGTCCCAATTATGCTATTATATCTGTGGGAGCGTTTAATTTTTACGGACATCCGGCTGATGAGGTTATCGAGCGGCTTGTGCAATCCGATGTGCGCGTATTCCGAACCGATAGAGATGGCGCCATTACTATTTTTATTGATCCGAGCGGCAACATGGACATCACCAGAATGAAATGACCGTCAATTTTTACCTGCAACAATTTTTTTATTTATTCCGTCTGTTTTATTAACTGAGAGGGGGCAAAAGGAGTGGTTGAGCAAGAACTGATCAGTGCCGCACAGTCAGGCGATCGCGACGCCTTAATCCGGCTGCTGCGGGAAATCGAGCACTCTGTCTACCGTACAGCCTATTATATGCTGGGAAATGAACACGATGCCATGGATGCTGCCCAGGAGGCTTTAATTCGCATTTATACCAAAATAGATACCTATCAGCAAAAAGCCAAATTTACCACCTGGGTTCAGCGGATTGTCACCAATATTTGCATTGATAAGTTTCGCAGAAAAAAGGACACAGTATCCATCGATGAACACAACATGATGTTTCAGAGTTCTCATAATGTGGAAGAAGAAATCGAGCGTTCCGGTATCGCCAGTGATATTAAAGATGCCATCAATCAATTGCCTGACAAACAAAGAACGGTGGTAACACTACGATACCTGCAGGATATGACCTACCAGGAAATCGCAGACACTCTGGAAATGCCGCTTAATACGGTAAAATCTTACCTGTTCCGAGCACGTTTGCAGCTTCAGGAGTGGCTTCAAGAGTATGAGAAAGGTGGTGTTCGGGGATGAGATGTGAAGAGGTGGTCGAGTTGATTCAGCGTGATCTCGACGCTGACTTGAGCCAGGAGGAAAAACTGAAGATGAACAAACATCTGGTTGATTGCCGGGAATGCGCCACCCTGTACGAAAAAATGAAAAATTTGTCCCATGGCCTGGAAAAACTTCCGGATGTCAAACCAGCTTATAGCCTGGTTGACGCCATTCAACCGGAATTGGATAAAATCGACCACGGGGAGCGGCGTGCAGTCACCTCCAACCGTCGCCGGTTCGGCGGATGGAAGACGTTCAGTGGAGTTGTAGCGGCTGCAGCCGTACTGATTCTAATCTGGTCCGGGAATAATCAACAACAGATGCAACAATCATCCGATGCGGCGCTGGAAGGCGGACAACTGGAATCTGCCGAGAATCAGCAGGATTTTGCCAATGCCCTGACGGTAGAAGAATCAGCTTCTAAAGAAAGCATGAAGGCGGATTCACAGGAGTCTGCTACTGCAGACTTGGATGCGGGTGATAAGGTTACCCATTCCATGCTGGCACCGGGACCCGGGGAACCGGTCGTAATATCATCGCTTCCTTCTCCTTCCGGCGTATATATTGCCGAAGTAAAAAGTGATGAGCGTGTCAGCAATATGGTGATTCGTTCCAGTGAGGGACAGGTGATTTTTAAATCCCATCAATGGATGGCTGATAAGGAACTGGATTACAACTGGGAGTCCGATCAATTGATCTTTTACCGGTTGATCGGGAAGGATAGTGAGGAAAACTGGGAAATTCACCTGCCTGAAGATGCGCCGCCTTTTGAGAAGAGAGTACTGGTATCCGCCAGATAAAACAAGATCATTAAAGGAGTCGCCATGTCATTTAAAAAATGGATCGGGTATCTGGTCAAAGGCATATTGGTCTCTCTGCTGATCCTATTGGGCATATTCATCATCTATGACCAGCAGCAGGCCACACCGGTGCCGGAGATCCGATTTCCTGCCGCGTGGGTAACCGAATATATCGAGACCGGTGAAAAATATGGGATACCCTGGTATCACCTGGCTGCCTACCATGAAGTACAGGATAAATACCTTGACCTGAATCGGGAGAAGATCGAACAGGCGGCACGACATCTGACAGAAGCAGCTGGCGGTAGGGACATCGAACGTTTTCTGGAAGAAACAACAGATCCGGCATTTATAAAAATGCGTGAGGTAGCAAACGGGTACCGATGGGCAGCCGCCTCTCTGGATCAGCCATATGTGTTTCCGTTTTTAAGCGAGGACCGGCCGCATATTGCTTATGAAGATACGTGGGGCGCCTCACGCAGTTTCGGGGGAAATCGTACACATGAAGGGACGGACCTGATGGCCGATCACGGAACGCCTCTCGTCTCCGTCTGTGACGGGATCGTGATTCGCAAAGGCTGGAATCGACTGGGGGGATGGGCGGTGACTATTCTGGATCTCGACCATCCCCAGATGTCTTACTATTATGCCCACCTCAGTCGCTATGCCGATGATCTTCACATCGGCAAACGGGTGAAGGCGGGCGAGTTGATCGGATATGTCGGAGACAGCGGATACGGTGACGTGGGAACTACCGGTCAATTCCCGCCCCATCTTCATTTCGGCATTTACGTGAGGGAGAGCTGGCTGTCACTGGAATCTGAGGCCGTTAATCCCTATCCTTTTCTCAAAATGTGGGATACCGCTTCCGATATCCGGTAAAAAGATGAAAAAATGAGTCTTTGTCAACGGTCACCAATTGCAGGTGGGCGGCGTACAATATAATACCACAACCCACCTGCTTACCGTCCGGTGTAAAAGTCGATGGCTTTTCACCGGGCGTTTACATAAACGCGAAACATTCGCCCTGAATCGACAGACGCAGTCATTTTTGGCTGCGTTTTTTAGTGGAATTGTTTACACCCCAAACAACCATTCACTATAATAGAAAATAAAACGAACAGGAGTTGGCGTATGAGTAATAGTAAAATTTATAAAATCAGCGATCTCATGGATGTTCCCCGTAAAGGGCATGTACCGCCTAACTGTGATCTGACGTTGCAGATCAAGGCGGAATATGCCGAGGACGGAATAGCCAGAGGAAAATGGGAAGTGGATGAGAAGTTTGTTAATGGACATGGCATCGTGATGGGCGGATTTCTCTCATCGGCCGCTGATATTATGATGGCCTATGCGATCGCATCCAAACTCGACGACAGCCAGGGATTCGCATCCATCGATCTGGACACGACGTTTCACCGTCCGGCTTTACCCGGCGTCGTTGACGTGGAAGCCCGGGTGGAGAGAATGGGAAAAACGGTTGCCTATCTGGTGGCGGAACTGACCCAGAACGGGAAAAAAATTGCAACAACAGTTTCATCAGTCTTAATTCGTGATCTTTAATTCAAATCTTTTTCGGGGGTGTAAGCGATGACGTATCAGCAGGTCGCCAGAGACGTGAAAAATGGACAGGTAGCCCCCCTCTATTTATTTTATGGAACCGAAGACTTTCTCATTTCCGAACTGACCGCCTTTATGGAACGTCAACTTGTCACGGCGGATACAAGGGATTTTAACTATTCCGTTTATGATCTAAAGGAAGCGCCGCTACAACAACTGCTTGAAGATGCGGAAACCTACCCCTTTATGGCTGATAAAAGAATGGTTGTCGGTCAGAACGCCCTATTTTTAACAGGTAATAAGACAAAGCATGCTGTGGAGCATGATGTGGATGCCCTGATCCGCTATGTTCAGGATCCGCCGGATTACACCACCGTGGTGTTGATTGTGCCTCACGACAAACTGGATGAACGAAAAAAAGTGGTCAAGGCATTGAAAAGTAAAGCGGTGGTTACACCGTTCCTTCCGCTGAAAGGCAAGGAACTGGAAGACTGGGTGAGGAAGCGGGCCAAATTTTATCAGGCTGACATTGACCCGGAAGCTGTTCAACTTCTGGTGGCTCTGGTGGGTGCGAGCCTGCAGATGCTCGACCAGGAACTGAACAAACTCTCGCTGTATGCCGGTTCCAGCGGAACTATCACCAGAGAAATGGCGGAAATGATGGTCAGCCGATCCCTGGAACAGAACATTTTTACTCTGGTCGATCGGGTGGCTCACCTCAGGCTGGATGATGCCTTTCAGATTCTGTATGACCTTCTCAAAAATAAAGAAGAGCCCATTCGGATTCTCAGTCTTTTGGCGAGGCAATTTCGGATCATCCTGCAGGTGAAAATCCTCAGTGAAAAGGGATATTCGCAGAAGCAAGTGGCTTCCCAGTTGAAACTTCACCCCTATGTGGTTAAGCTGGCCTCCCAGCAGGGAAGACAGTTGCAGGAGTCAACGCTCCGAAACATACTCAAGCACCTTGCTGAGGAAGATGTGCGGATGAAAACGGGACAGACGGACCGGGTGCTGGCCCTTGAGATGTTTCTGTTAAAACTGAAAGAATGGGTGATGTAATGGATGCAGCCCTGATTTTGCTGGCCGGCGGAAGTTCTAGAAGAATGGGCCGGAACAAGGCGGTCATGCCTGTCGGCGGGGTACCGGTCACTGAACGTATTCTTAACAGGATGTCACCCCTTTTTTCGGAAATCATCATTGTTTCTGGAGAACCCGGTCTTTTTCGGGAATACCCCGTTACAGTGATTACCGACGTTGACGAATTTGCCGGAAGAGGGCCCCTGGCCGGTATTTATTCGGGGATGGCTGGCAGCCGGCACGACAGACTTTTTGTCAGTGCCTGCGACATGCCCTTCGTTTCATCCGAACTGGCCGCATATCTGCTGGAACAACTGGATGATGAGACCGATGCGGTCGTACCGGTAGCAGGAGGCAAGGTTCATCCCCTTTTTTCAGCCTGGCACCGCCGGATTCAGTCGGAGCTGGAACAGACACTGAGGGAAAAACAGTACCGGATGATCGATTTTCTCGACCGGATTCGGGTGAAAAATGTGGCGGAACACGCGTTCCGACACCTGGCCGATCCCGATAAGGCCCTGATGAATGTCAACACGCCCGTCGATTTGAAGAAAGCGGAACAGCTGGCACAACGCAAATAAAAAGCCTGTAAAAATTAAAAAGGCTTCCTCAATCGAGGAAGCTCTTTCATTAGTAGTAAATAAAATTGGGAGCGGAAAGCTCCCTTTTTTCGTGGATTGATTCAAATGAGTGTGCAAAAATGGTGTTTTATACATAATCGGCTTATCAGGACGCCGAAACTTTGTTGAACTTTTTCATGAGACGAGACTTGTGGCGAGCAGCCGCATTCTTATGGATAAGGCCTTTGGTTACGGCTTTGTCCAGTTTCCGGGTTGCCACTTTAAGTGTTTCTTTAGCAGTTTCCAGATCGTTTTTGTCAAGAGCTACTTCAAAATTTTTAATAGCTGTGCGCAGATCACTTTTTTGAGACTTGCGCAGAGCACGGCGTTTTTCATTCTGTCTGGTTCTTTTAATCGCTGATTTAATGTTAGGCATGTCTTTCACCTCCTTGATGAAACTCCGTAACGGGCCAATACAACATTTCGTATTTTATCATGCAGGTCAAGAAAATGCAACAGGGGGTCATGAATAAACATACGCCGGCAAATACAAGCTAAAGGTAAGAATTTTCCAATCTGCATGAAAGGAGTCCGAATATGTCTGAACAGCACGGAAAACTGGATTTGAGCCGGTATCAGGTGAGAACGGATCTGGCGCTTGAAGCCCATCAGATGATGACGGAAAAAAGAGGCGGCGAAATTCCGGGGGTGGAGATTCAATCGGATGAACAGGACGGCATCCGAACCACCTGGATGCATGTAAAAACAAAAGAGGGCGGTGAAGAAATCGGAAAGCTCCCGGGCCATTACCTGACGCTGGAAGCTCCCGGGTTACGACGCAAGGACACGCCTTTTCAGGATAAAGTGACCACCCGGCTGGCGCAAAATTTTGATCAGTTCCTCAAGAAAAAAGGAATCGGTTCCGATGCCAGGGCACTTGTCATCGGTCTGGGAAACTGGAATGTCACACCGGATGCCCTGGGACCAATCGTAGTCGAAAATGTGCTGATCACGCGGCACCTGTATCAATTGATGCCGGACGAAGTGGATGAAGGGTATCGTTCGGTGAGTGCGCTGGCTCCCGGTGTTCTGGGAATCACCGGGATTGAGACCGGAGAAATCGTGCACGGGGTGATTGGGAAGGTGCAACCGGATTTTATTATTGCCGTGGATGCCCTGGCTTCCCGTGCCATTGAACGTGTCAACACCACCATCCAGATCACGGATACGGGGATTCATCCCGGATCGGGCATCGGAAACAAACGCATGCCGATCACCGAAGAAGTTCTGGGCGTCCCCGTCATTGCCATCGGGGTTCCCACTGTGGTGGACGCCACCACGATTGCCAGTGACACGATTGAGTACATCCTGGCTCATCTGGGGCGGCAAATGAAAGCGAACCAGAAGCCCCCGGCTCCGGCCGGCAGACTGGCTCCGGAAGGTGCCTCCCTCCCGGAAAAACGTGAACCCTATACGGCCGATGACCTGCCGACCCCCGAGGAGCAGAAAGTGATCATGGGCCTGGTCGGAAATTTAAAAGATGAGGAAAAAAGAGAATTGATCCGGGAAGTGTTGCAGCCCCTCGGGCACAATCTGATCGTCACGCCCAAGGAAGTGGATCAATTTATCGAAGATATGGGTAATATCCTGGCGAATGGATTGAATGCGGCCCTGCACGAAGTGGTTGACATGGAGAATGTATCAGCCTATACCCACTAGGTTGTTCTAAATGCCTGTCCATCTTCATACAGTCTAGTAGAAAAGGTATTTCATTCGAAACGCACCCTGCTGACCATGTCGAAGGGGAGACTGATATGAGGAAGGGTGATAGGCATTGCGCCGGCACAGACGATTTCGAAGTATGACCGTAAATATGAGTCGGACAAGTGTTCAGAGAAGCTTTATTTTTCTGGTTGTGGCAACAGCTTTTCTATTTATTGTGGTGGGATTTTTATCGGCGAGCAGGGTCGCAGTCACGTTTTCCTCGCCCTCCGTGAAAAAACTGGTTTCCGGGGTTTCATCGGCGACGCTGATCCGGGTCATCGAAAACGGTATCCCGGTATCGAAGCAGGTTGTACAAGCTCAAAACAGGACCGTGCAGCAACAATCGATGACCGATTTCGTTTTCGAACTGATTACCAGCATCAATCCCCGGGATCCACGGACGTTTCTGGGAAGGGAACTGCCGGGTTTTGAGACCTATGACATCGACGTTCTGGTGGCGGCAGATGGTGTCAATTATACCGATTTCGGACGGGAGTCCCCGCCTCCGACAGATGACTTTTTTGTAGAAAAAGAGGGAGGAGGCCAGGAAGAACAACCGGACCCGGAAAGCGACGTGACGGATGTTCAGCCTGATCTGGACACGGATGGGGAAAAGGTCGTATTTATCTACCACACGCATAATCGTGAGTCCTGGCGAACCATACCGGAACTGCAGAATGAAAGTAATGATAGTCTCCTGCAGCATAAAACCAAAAACATTACACTGGTCGGAAAAAAACTGGCGGAAGAGTTGAGACGACTCGGTGTTAAAACCATGGTCAATGCGGATGATCATCTGGGTCAGGTGCCGTATTCCCTGGCTTACGCGAGTTCTAGAAAAGTGGTGCAGGCGGCTATTCAGCAAAACGATGACATCGCCTATTTTTTTGATATTCACCGGGACGGACTCGATCGGGAAAAAACAACCGTTACCATTAACGGCCAGTCATACGCCCAGATCTTTTTTGTCATCGGGAAAGCCAATCCACACTGGGAGAAAAATCTTGCATTTGCTGAACAGTTGCATCAGAAGATTAATGAGAAATATCCCGGCCTGTCCAAAGGCATTATCGGAAAGGCGGAAAATCAGGGGCACGGTGAATACAACCAGTCGGTTTCCCCCAACAGTGTGATTGTTGAGATCGGCGGCATCGGGAATACACTGGAAGAGTCATACCGGAGTGCAGAGGCGCTGGCGCAGGTGATTGCCGATATCTACTGGGATGCGGAAAAAGTGAATGCACCCGCTAACCAAAAGCAGGCATCCTGACAGCAACAGACAAAAAGGGAGGAGGTTACAGCCGATGAAACTGGCATTTCAGTTTTTCTTTCTGGTCAGCATCCTGCTGTTCGGGGTGCTTCTGGGCATTGATACCGCTGAGAAGGGCATCCGCCGGATCGACGGGAATCCGGGAGCATCCGGCGCCTTTCATATCAAAAGAGTGGATGGGAATCGCATTGAACTGGAGGTCCTCGGCCAGACCATCGTAACCGATCGCAGTGGAAATCCGATTTCACAGCAAGAAACGGAGCAGACGGAGCCGAAAAAGGAACCGGTCATCCCGCAGGAACAGGCGGAACCCGCTCCGCGTGAAACCAGCTGGCTGAGCCGGATTGGTAATCAGCTGGGAGACTGGTTGAGTACGAATACACGACGGGGGCTGGAATGGTTGATTACAAGAATGTCATCCTGACACAGGTCGGGAAAGGAGGCGTCCTGTTAATTCCCCCTAACAAATAATGAATAATATTACATTTATATGTATAAATATTAATATTTTTTAAAATACTCAATAAAGTTGAATATTTGCAATTTTGTGTTGAATTCATATAATAGAAATGGGATAATTTTCATATATCAACAACAGCAAGTCTATAGACGATAGAAACGAGGTGTCCCTTCATTGACCGATCACTTGCTTGAGATTCAGGATCTGCATACATATTTTTACACCGATCGCGGTGTTGTTCCGGCTGTTGAAGGGGTGAACCTGCATATCAAACCGGGAGAAATACTGGGGATCGTGGGAGAATCCGGCTGTGGGAAAAGTGTCACCTCCCTCTCCGTGATGAGGTTGATCCCGTCCCCTCCTGGCAAAATTGTAAGGGGTTCCATCCTTTTTAAAAATGAAGATTTGACTCAGGTTTCTGAAAAACGTATGCGTTCCATCCGCGGGAATGAAATCGCCATGATCTTTCAGGAACCCATGACATCTTTGAATCCCGTTTATACCATCGGAGACCAGATGAGTGAACCGGTGCGTCTTCACCTCAAATATGACAAGAAGAAAGCGCGGGCACATTCTCTCAACATGTTGAAAAAAGTAGGGATCCCTCGTGCTGAAGAAATTCTGGATGAATATCCGCATCAACTGTCGGGAGGCATGCGCCAGCGCGTCATGATTGCGATGGCGATGGCCTGCAATCCCGAACTTCTGATTGCGGATGAGCCAACCACGGCCCTTGACGTGACCATCCAGGCCCAGATCCTCAACCTGATGAGAGATCTCAATCGTGATTTTAATACATCGATTATGATGATTACCCATGATCTGGGTGTTGTGGCTGAAATGTGTGACCGAGTCGTGGTGATGTATGCCGGGAAAGTGGTGGAAGAAGGGGATGTCCGTACCATTTTCAAGAATCCGAAGCATCCCTATACGGAAGGGCTGATCAAATCCATCCCTCAAATCCATGATACCAAAAAAAGGCTCTATTCGATCCCCGGAAATGTGCCGGCACCCGGATCGATGCCGGAGGGGTGTCGTTTTGCCCCGCGATGTGAAAAAGTGATGGATATCTGTCGGACTCAGATGCCGGAACTTCAGGAAGTCGAAGTTGAGCACACATGTCGATGCTTTTTATATACGGAAGAAGGAAAACACAACCAGATTCAGCCGTAACCGTGAACCGTCAACAACTTACGTGGTCATGAAAACGGATGAATCAGTGGCAACATCAACAGCCAACGTCAAGAATCGGGAGTTGAAGAAAAATTGAATCAGGCGCAGGAACTACTGAAGGTCAATCACCTGAAAAAGTATTATCCGGTCAGGGGAGGCGTCATTTCCACCACGCAGGCCTATGTGAAAGCTGTGGATGATGTCTCATTCAGTGTGCGTAAAGGAGAAACACTCGGGCTGGTTGGGGAGAGCGGATGCGGAAAATCGACCACCGGGCGCTCCATTCTCAGGCTGGTGGAACCGACGGAAGGCGAAGTACTTTTTGACGGAGTGGATGTCACCCGTCTGTCGAAGGAAAATCTCAGAAAGTTGCGGCGGGATATGCAGATGATTTTTCAGGATCCGTATGCCTCTTTGAATCCCCGCCATACAGTGGAAAAAATTCTGTCCGAACCGCTTAAAGTACACGGTGTTTCGAGCCGTAAAGAACGACAGGAACGGGTGGAGAAAATGCTGGAAGTGGTCGGGCTGAACCGTTCCCATGCCAAACGGTATCCCCATGAATTCAGCGGGGGACAGCGACAGCGTATCGGAATCGCACGAGCTTTGATGCTGAACCCGAAGCTGATCGTCGCAGACGAGCCCGTATCGGCACTGGATGTGTCCATTCAGTCCCAGGTGTTGAACCTGCTTCAGGACCTTCAGGAACAATTTCAACTGACCTACCTGTTCATCGCTCATGACCTCAGTGTCGTTCGGCATATCAGTGACCGGATCGGCGTGATGTATCTCGGCCGGATTATTGAACTGGCCGATCGGGATGAACTGTTTGAAAATCCGATGCATCCCTATACACAGGCCCTTTTATCCGCGGTACCCGTTGCGGATCCGGATTTCAAGCGGGAACAAATCATTCTGCAGGGGGATGTACCAAGTCCTGCCAATCCGCCGGGAGGGTGTGCCTTTCATACCCGTTGCCCTCACGTCATGGACATCTGCAAGGAAGCACGTCCCGATTTTAAAGACGAAGGGAACGAACATTTCGTGTCGTGCCATCTTTACAACCGTTAAATCATTTCTTTTTCATTACGAAAAAGAATTGATATAAATCTCGAAAAAAAGGAGTTGATAGAAAGATATAAAAGAAAGGCTTTCACATTGTTGGCTTTCTTTTTTCATGATCTTTCAGACTATTAAAAAAGGGGGATTTTCACATGCGAAAATGGCTGCTGGTAGTATTATCTGTTTTTCTGGCTATGTCCATGGCGCTGGTAGGCTGTGGATCAACAGAGGAAAGCAGCACACCGGCTGAGTCCGGTCAGCAGGAAGGAAACTCGGAGACCGAAACCGGTTCTACCGGTGAAAATGAGGGTCAGGGAGGGACCATGGTGTTCGGTAGAGGTGCCGACTCCAAATCTCTTGATCCGTCTCAGGTCACAGATGGTGAATCTCTCGCTGTAACCAAGAACATTTTTGACACACTTCTTGACTATAAAGGACAGACCACACAGGTTGAACCGGCCCTCGCCACGGAATGGGAGAACTCTGAGGACGGCCTGACCTGGACCTTCAAACTGCGTGAAGGAGTCAAGTTCCACGACGGTACGGACTTCAATGCGGACGCTGTCGTGTTCAACTTTGAACGCTGGATGGACCCAGAACACCCGTATCACCAGGGGAACTTCCCGTACTACGGTTATATGTTTGGCGGGTATAAGGGAGACGAAGGCCACATCATTGAAGAAGTCAAAAAAGTGGATGATTACACCGTTGAATTCAAGTTGAAGCGGCCTCTGGGCCCGTTCCTGAATAACCTGGCTATGTCTCCGTTTGGAATCGCCAGCCCGGAAGCCGTTAAGAAGTATGGTGACAAATTCGGTGAAAACCCGGTAGGAACCGGACCGTTTGTCTTCAAGGACTGGAAGAAAAATGACACCATTACTCTGGAAAAGAATGCGGACTACTGGATGGAAGGCGCACCGAAACTGGATCGCCTGATCTTTAAAGTGATTCCGGATAACAGTGCACGTCTGACTGCGCTGCAAAGCGGGGAAATCGATCTGATGATCGGGCTCAACCCGGATGATGTGGAAGCGGTTGAGTCAGACAGCAATCTGAAACTGTTCAAGCGCCCGTCCATGAACGTCGGATACCTGGCGATGAACACAGAGAAAGAACCGTTTGACAATGTACAGGTTCGTCGCGCCATCAACATGGCGATTAACAAACAGGCCCTGATTGATGCATTCTATGGCGGTCTGGGTGTTCCGGCCAAGAATCCGATGCCGCCGTCTCTGTGGGGCTACAACGACAGTATCGAAGACTATGAATATAACCCGGAAAAGGCGAAAGAACTTCTGGCCGAAGCGGGCTATCCGAATGGATTTAAAACGGAACTCTGGGCAATGCCTAACCCGCGTCCGTACATGCCGCAACCACAAAAAATTGCAGCAGCGGTTCAGGCAGACCTGGAGAAAATCGGCATCGATGCTGAAATCATTACCCATGAGTGGACACCTTACCTGGAGAAAACCGGTAAAGGGGAGCACACCATGGCATTCCTCGGATGGACCGGGGATAACGGAGATCCGGACAACTTCCTGTATGTCCTGCTTGACAAGGACAATGCCAAAGGTCCGGACGCCGGAAACATTGCTTTCTACAAAAGCGATGAACTTCATGAACTGTTAATCCAGGCCCAGCAGCTCTCCGATCAGGCTGAGCGGGCAGAGCTGTACATGCAGGCCCAGGAAATCATCCATGAAGATGCGCCCTGGGTACCGCTGGTACACTCGACGCCTCCTCTGGCCGGTAAAGCAACCATCCAGGATTTTGCACCGCATCCGACCGGCTCTGATAAATTTACCCACGTCTATTTCAGTGAATAACATGACTTGAATGGACAGGGTAGTGCTCTTCCACAGGCGGCACTGCCCTTCCTTCTTTCTATCACAAGTGAGCCTTGCTGGAGGGATCGATAATGTGGACATACATCGCAAGAAGACTGCTGATGCTGATCCCGGTTCTGTTCGGAATGTCCCTGATTGTCTTTTCCATTATCCGGGCGATTCCGGGGGATCCGGCCCGGGCGATTCTCGGGGAAAAGGCATCGGATGAGGCCCTCGCTCAATTGAGGGAGGAACTGGGACTCAACGAGCCCTGGTACATTCAGTATTTTCATTTTCTCGGCGATCTGATGCGGGGAGACCTGGGAGTTTCCATCCGTACCGGAGCAGAGATTGCGGAAGAAATCGGTCCTTTTCTGGCCGCCACGCTGGAATTGACATTCGTGGCCATGCTGATCGCTATTTTTGTCGGTGTGAATGCCGGCATTATTGCGGCATGGAAACAGGCAACCTGGTTTGATTACATCAGTATGCTGATCGCCCTGATCGGTGTGTCGATGCCTGTCTTCTGGCTGGGACTGATGGAACAGTGGGTGTTTGCCAAGGAATTGCAACTGTTGCCGTCGACCGGAAGATATAACGTCCGGGAACCAATTGAAGTGGTCACCCATTTTTATGTATTGGATACGATTATAACCGGAAACTGGTCCGGCCTGTGGGATGTAGTCAAACATCTGATTCTTCCCGGTATTGCACTGGGAACGATCCCCATGGCGATCATTGCCCGGATGACTCGTTCCAGTATGCTGGAAGTGATGAAGCAGGACTATATTCGTACGGCACGTGCCAAAGGCCTGAATGAATTCTGGGTCAATTACAAGCATGCCCTTAAAAATGCGTTTATCCCTGTTCTCACGGTGGTGGGGTTACAGACCGGGCTGCTTTTAGGCGGTGCTGTCCTGACCGAGACCATTTTCGGATGGCCCGGGATCGGACGATACATTTATGATGCGATTACCTATCGGGATTACCCGGTGATTCAGTCGGGCATCCTGGTGGTTGCCACCATTTTCGTACTCATCAACCTGATCGTGGATCTTCTGTATGCAGCAGTAGACCCGAGAATCAACTATAAATAAGGGGGGATACCATGAGCCAGGTCATGCTTGAGGAAACACAGAAAACAGCGGTCGATCCGTCTGCGGCATCCGGCCCATGGCGTGATGCGTGGCGCAGGTTATGGCGGCATAAATCAGCCATTGCAGGTGCACTGATTATTCTTTTATTTATTCTTTTAGCGGTGCTGGCTCCGGTGATTACGTCTCACCCGTGGGACGGAAAAGACCTGTATAATCGCCTGAAACCGCCGTCTTCCGAAAACTGGCTGGGAACAGACGGACTGGGGCGCGACCTGTTTACACGCCTGATCTACGGGGCGCGAATCTCACTGTTTGTCGGCTTTTTTGCGGTGATGGGTTCGATGGTGGTCGGATCCCTGATGGGAATTCTGGCGGGTTATTATGGACGCTGGGTAGATATGCTGATTTCCCGGATTTTTGATATCATGCTGGCGTTTCCCAGTATTCTGCTGGCTATCGCCATCGTCGCCATTCTGGGCCCGTCTCTGGAAAATGCGATACTGGCCATCGCCATCGTCAATATCCCCACCTTTGGTCGCCTGGTCCGATCCACGGTGCTGAGTATCAAGGAAGAGGATTATATCATGGCGGCCCGGGCCCAGGGGATGAAAGATGCCCGCATTATTTTTCATCATATTCTGCCGAACAGCACGGCGCCGATTATTGTTCAGGCTTCGCTGGGGATCGCTACTGCGATTCTGGAGGCCGCTGCACTGGGATTTCTTGGCCTCGGGGCTCAGCCCCCGCAGCCGGAATGGGGAACGATGCTGGCGGAGTCCAAGGATTACATCCAGAAAGCTCCCTGGACCGTGGTTTTTCCGGGTTTATGTATCATGTTGACCGTGTTAGGATTTAATTTGATGGGGGACGGTCTGCGTGATGCCCTGGACCCCAAAATGAAACAATGATCAGGAGGCGCTGGCATGGCTCAACTGGATACGGAACAACAGGACTTGTACGTTCTCAGACGGGCGAAATTAAAAGAAAAGATGGAGGAGAGCGGGATCGACGGAGTGATCCTGCTGTCTCCGGCCAATATTTTTTATTTTACCGGTTTTCTTAGCGATCCCCATGAACGATTACTGGCCCTGTTTATGTCTAGACACGAATCTGATTTTATGATCGTGCCTTTTCTCGAGAAGCAGGAAGCTGAAGAAAAGGCGAGTGTGGACCGGATTTTGTATTACCGGGACCACGAAGATCCCTATGAACTGTGGAAAAAAGAGGGAGTGGGTGGCTTCGACCGATATCGGACGATTGGTCTGGAAAAAGGTGTAGTATCCCTCGACCGCTATGAAGGGTTGGAATCCCTTTTTCAGGAAGCCGCCTTTGTCGATATGACGGATGTAACCTACGGGATCCGCATGAAAAAGGACGATCTGGAAAAACAGAAAATCAAGGCTTCGATTGAGATGATGGAAAAAGCTCTGGCCATTGCGGTCAGGAAGGTAAAGCCCGGAGTCAAAGAGATGGAGCTGGCGGCGGAAATCGATTATCAAATGAGACTGCTGGGGGCAGAGGCCCCGGCCTTTGATACCATTGTCCTCACCGGAACACGAACCGCGCTCCCTCACGGGAAACCAGGCATGGCGGAGCTTCGCCCCGGTGATTTTCTTCTGATTGACATGGGGGCATTTGCCGGCGGTTACGCTTCGGACATTACCCGTACGTTTGTGGTGGGGGATGAGGATGTTGTGGATTCCCGCATGCGCACCATTTATCAGACGGTGCTCGAAGCCCAGCTAAAGGCGATTGAGGCGATCAAACCGGGGGCTGCCATCGGTGAGATCGATCGTGTCGCCCGCCAACACATCGAAGCAGCGGGTTTCGGCGACAATTTCATCCATCGGGTCGGTCACGGCATGGGCATTGAAGTCCATGAACCGCCTTCCATGCACCAGGAGAATCAGGATCGGATTGAACCGGGGATGGTGTTTACGGTGGAGCCGGGAATATATATTCCGGATATCGGCGGTGTGCGGATTGAAGATGATGTGATCGTGACGGAGCAGGGTGTAGAGGTGCTGACATCCTATCCGAAACAGTGGACGGTTTTGTGATTTTAGGTTTGAAGAGGGGGTGGCCCTGATCTGGTAAAGGGGCTGCTCTTTTTTGTTGTGAGGAAACGATTGTTTGAGATACTTATGAAAATTTACCATATAACTCATTTTAGAAGAACAGCGGATTGACAAACCTTATGTTCCCGGAGGATTCGAAAAAATTAATTCATGAGATTGAGTCCAATTAACATAAACCATAAAAGGGTAAAATCGCTACAATATTGATGGCGATATCCAGAAATCCGAATATCTTTAAACTGCCTTTGTCCTTAAAAAGACCGACAAACGCCATTAGAATAGTTAACAACGAAAACAATCCCATTATGTATAGTAAAATTTCAGTGGCATCATTAAAGCTAAAGTTCGTCACCGCTGGCATCAAATAGATCAACGCACTTACAAAAACAAGGATTAAGCTGGTCCAGAATGATAGGATAGACAGGGTGATTTTTTTGTTCATTATTTCACCACCTGGAAAAAGAGGAGTACGTATAGAAAAAAATCACAGTCGTTTTCATTACGTTATTAACAACGGTATTAAAGGGTTACCGGAGGAGGAAAAGTCATGAATATAAAACATATTTTAATCGTTTCGTTATTATTAAATGCCGTACTTCTCTACTGGGGCTATCATCGCGGTGCCTCCACGGAACGGGAAATTCTTGTCCGTTATGTGCAGAATCACAATCACATTCGGATACGGCTGGAAGGCGTATTGGATCAAAATAAGAGGGATCGGAACTGGGTAAAACAACTTTCCATTGTACAGAAAGTTCTATATGCCAATCGTCAAATCGGTAATCTTGCCGACCTGAGCTATCCTTTCTATCAATTTAACGAGTATTTACAGGAGACCATCTCGGATAAGTTGAACAAAGCAACCCGGGGAGACTTTCAGGATCAGGATGTCCGCGACATCAAGCAGTTGATCCGGGTTTTGAAAGAATTTGAGCAGACCCTTGACTTTTCCCTGAATGAAGATAGTACGATGAAAATCAGGGAGAAGTTATATCGTGTTCAACAAGAAGTGGTTACGCCTTTTTTACAGAAAAAACGTTTTTAAGCAAGTCCCGCTCTAATGAATGGCAGATGATCGAATCAACGTTTCTGAACTGAGATAGTGAACTTTCCTCTCAAAATACCCATTTTGGTTATATTCATAAGTCTCTAGCGACAATTGTATGCCATCTTTAAGTAAGATGATCTCCTTTTTCTCGCCATTGTTGACAATCCAGAACTTCAATTTGCCGTTAAAATGATCGTTATAAAGCGGAAAAGTTTGACCATTGGCTAAAACGATAAGTTGCCAGACATGACTGTCATCCCATAGATATTCACCTTCTTTATTTTCGATCGGGGCAGGTTCAATATACAGTTTGATACTTTCCTTTTTGCCATCACCATCAAGGTCGACAGTAACATCTTCAGCCAAAAAAGATTGTTCGTACACCTGTATTTTTGCAGCCTTGACTTTTGTTGTTTTGAATACATTCTGATCCGTTTCTGAAGAATTAGAACAACCGGCAATGGCAATAATAGCTAGCATCATTGTAAAAACGAGCATTTTTTTCATCAGAATCCCTCCCATGACTTTCCCTTAAGGTTGAGTTCGAATGTCATCATTTTGCTCCCGATACACAACCACCCGATTCAGGGTGTTTTTTCAATACATTCATACATTCCACACCTGCTTTCATTTTCCTTCCTCCTGTGCATCTGCCGTGCCGCATCAGTAGGCTCCGGTATAGATATGTCATGAGGTTACTTATTTCAACGTGACAACAGCTAGGAGGATCCCAATGAAAATACTGGTGATCGGCACGGGATATGTCGGCACAACAACTGGTCTGGTCTTTGCGGAACTGGGCCATCAGGTAACCGGACTGGATACGGATGAGAAAAAAGTGGAAATGCTTTCAAAGGGTAAAGCTTATTTTCATGAACCGGGCATAGATGAGATGTTGAACAAACATGTGGCAACAGGACAAATCTGTTTTACCACCGATAAAAAGAAAGCGATCCGGGAAAATGACCTGATCTTTATCTGCGTCGGAACGCCCTCACGCGAAGACGGAAGCGCCGATTTGACCTACGTACGGCAGGTGGCCCGGGATATCGGAGAGAATCTGAACCGATACAAGATCGTCGTTAATAAAAGTACGGTTCCGGTGAAAACATCGGAACAAGTGAAAAAGTGGATTCTCAAGTCCAGCCGGAATGCCGGAGAGACGGTAGAAGTCGTGTCCAATCCTGAATTTTTGCGGGAAGGGTCTGCTCTCGAAGACGGCCTGCACCCGGACCGCATTGTCATTGGCAGTGAAAGTGCAACCGCCATTGCGGTTTTAAAGGAACTCTACAAAGAGATGGATTGTCCGATGATCATCACGACACCGCGGACAGCGGAATTGATCAAGTATGCGTCCAATTCATTTTTGGCCATGAAAATCTCCTACATGAATGAGATTGCCCGACTGTGTGATGAACTGCAGATCAATATTAAAGATGTGGCCCGAGGCATGGGACTGGATCCCCGGGTGGGTGAGCATTTTCTGCAGGCCGGGATCGGTTTTGGCGGCTCCTGTTTTCCCAAAGATGTGAAAGCTCTCATGGCTTCGGCACGGGAACACGGGCTTAATCTGTCCATTCTGGAAAAAGTAATCGCCATTAACGATTCTCAGCCGCAGTATCTGGTGGACCGAATGGTCAACGAACTGGGTTCGCTTGATCAGAAAGTGATCGCGGTATTGGGAATCGCTTTTAAACCGCATACCGATGATTTGCGGGAAAGCCGCGCGTTTCCCGTCATTGAGCGCCTGCTGAAGGAAAAGGCCCTGGTGCGGGTTCATGATCCGGTTGCCTCCATGCCAGAGGATAAACTTCATCAGGGAGTCCGGCAATACAAACATGCTGAAGAGGCCGCGCGGGATGCGGATGCCGTGGTGATTTGTACCGACTGGCCCCAGTACCGGGATCTGGACTGGCGGCTCATTAAACAGCGCATGAAAAGTCCCTTTTTGTTTGACGGACGCAATATGTTGAGTCCCGGCCTGATGAAGGAAATGGGATTTACTTATCGCGGCATCGGTTATGGATAAAAGCAACAGAACAAACTTCATCCCGATATGGAGGATTCGGACGGAAACTGTTATAATAAAAAGCAGTGTATTTTGATCCTCCTGGAGGTATGAACTTATGGATCCGCGAGAAAGACAGAAAAAGATTCGCAATTTCTCTATCATTGCACACATCGACCACGGAAAGTCCACGCTGGCTGACCGTATTCTGGAATATACAGGCGCGTTGACGGAACGTGAAAAGGAAGATCAGTATCTCGACCAGATGGATCTGGAACGCGAACGCGGGATTACGATCAAGCTCAATTCCGTCCGCCTCAATTATAAAGCGAAAGATGGAGAAGAATATATTCTGCACCTGATTGATACACCGGGACACGTCGATTTTACCTACGAGGTATCCCGAAGTCTTGCCGCCTGTGAAGGGGCGCTTCTGGTGGTTGACGCCGCCCAGGGCATTGAGGCACAGACCATGGCCAACGTGTATCTGGCCCTGGACAACGATCTGGAAATCATTCCGGTCATCAATAAAATTGACCTGCCCAGTGCGGAACCGGAACGGGTCAAGCAGGAGATTGAAGATGTGATCGGGTTGGATGCCAGTGAAGCCGTGCTGGCCTCAGCCAAAGAAGGTATCGGGATCGAAGAGATCCTGGAACAGATTGTGGAAAAAGTGCCGCCGCCGGATGGAGACCCTGAAGCTCCGCTTAAGGCGATGATTTTCGATTCCCTGTATGACCCCTACCGGGGCGTTGTCGCCTATATCCGTGTCGTGGACGGCACGCTCCGCAAAGGGATGAAAATCAAAATGATGGCTACCGGCAAGACCTTTGAAGTGACGGAACTGGGGACGTTTTCTCCCAAACCGGTGGCCGTTGATGAACTGACCGTCGGAGACGTCGGATTTGTGGCGGCCAGCATCAAATCCGTCGGCGATACCCGGGTCGGGGATACAATTACCGATGCGAACCGTCCCGCAGCCGAGCCTCTGCCCGGTTACCGAAAAGTAAATCCGATGGTGTTCAGCGGGCTGTATCCGGTGGACAGCAGCGACTACAATGATCTGCGGGAAGCACTGGAAAAACTTCAGCTCAACGATGCGTCCCTGCAATTTGAGCCGGAATCTTCCCAGGCTCTGGGCTTCGGATTTCGCTGTGGTTTCCTCGGGTTGCTTCATATGGAAATCATCCAGGAGCGGATCGAGCGGGAATTCAATATCGACTTAATCACGACGGCCCCCAGCGTGGTCTATAAAGTCTACATGACGGACGGCAGTGAGCTTCAGATTGAAAACCCGTCCGACATGCCTGAACAGCAAAAAATCGATCATATTGAAGAACCTTATGTCAAGGCTTCGATCATGGTCCCCAATGATTTTGTGGGAGCCGTCATGGAGCTGTGCCAGGGGAAACGGGGAGACTTTATCGATATGCAGTACCTGGATGAAAACCGGGTGCAGATCACCTATGAAATCCCGCTGGCGGAGATTGTGTACGATTTCTTTGACCAGCTCAAATCCAGTACCCGGGGATATGCCTCCCTCGATTATGAACTGATCGGATACAAGCCATCCAACCTGGTGAAAATGGATATTCTGCTCAATGGCGAACAGGTGGATGCCCTGTCCGTGATTGTGCACCGGGACAGTGCGTATCAGCGGGGCAAGCAATTGTGTGAACGTCTGAAAGAATTAATCCCGCGCCAGATGTTTGAGATTCCGGTTCAGGCTTCTATCGGCAATAAAGTGATTGCCCGGGAAACAATCCGTGCCATGAGAAAGAACGTACTGGCCAAGTGTTACGGCGGGGACGTAAGCCGCAAACGAAAACTGCTGGAAAAACAGAAAGAAGGTAAAAAGCGGATGAAAGCGGTGGGGAATGTAGAGGTTCCCCAGGAAGCGTTCATGGCAGTACTGAAAATGGAAAACAATAAATAATACGATTGATGAAAAAGAAAACGATTCGGTCCATCGGCGAGCAGTTGCGACGGGCCGAATCGTTTTTTATTTTTCTTCGGGACGCGGATGAGCCGGATCGCAGTCCGGCTGTTCCACTTCCGACACCATGGCCAGCCGGGTGAGGTAATAACATTCTTCCCGGAACATATGATCGGCGATCAGGGGAGAAAGCGTCCCCAGGACCGTTTCATCCATCTCCATTTCTTCCAGTTCATGCAGAAACGTTTGAAACATTTTCATCTCCAGCTCCACCTGGTGATTAAAGCGTTTCAAAGCGGGAAACTGTTTCAGGGACGTCCGCAGATAGCCGGCAAATTCCACGGCTTTGAGATAAAAATCCTGAAAGTGGCGGGTAAAAGTTTCACTTTTATTTCGCAGTTTCTGCTCCGTAAAGTCCAGGGAACAGGTGATGGTCGCGGCATGCCCCACGGCATCCTGTAACCACAGCAGGTGGTGGTGGACCGGATGGGCCGGCGGAGGAACTTTGCCGGCGACTAAGTACTCCAGAATCCTGAGATACTCTTCCACTTCATTCACCATGTGATTGATAAAAGTGGGAGAAAGCCCGATGGAAATTTCTTCGGTCAGGTGCCGGCGTAACAGTTTTAACTTAAACAGGCGGATTTCTCTGGCATGGCGCAATGCTCGATCATTAAGGACATGAAGCTCCTGCGAATTAAGGTTCTGACGGGATTGATGCCACAATTCATCAAAAGTATGGATAAAATACCGGGCCGTTTGCACCTCGTTTTTTTCAGAGGGGGATAAAGCGTGATAGATGAAACGGGCGTGGTCTCCCAGAATCTGCAACCAGAAACGATGTTCATCAAGAACGTTTTTTTTGTCTTTCATACTCGACGTGATCCTCCTTCATAGTCTCAACAACAGGGTATGTGCCCGGGGGGAATGGGTGAAAGATGTGTACGCCCATTTTTCTCGACGAAATACACTTTTAATCATTGACATTGATAATCGTTCTCGATATAATGTTTCACGTAATAATTGAAAATGATTATCAATGAGGGGGATGAAACCATGAACAAAAAAATAATAATGGTATTGTCTGCATCGCTTGTATTGAGTGGCGTGCTTGCCGGATGTGGTAATGAAAATGCCGCAACCGAAAATGATAAGCCGGCCGAACAGGAACAGGCGGCGAACAATGAAGAAACAAATCAGGATCAATCAAATGCGACCGAAGACAAAGGAGTTCGTGACGAGGTAGCCGCCTATCAGGAAATTATTGAATTGCTGGAAGTTGAAGAGGGAGAAGCAATTGACTGGGATAACCTGACAACTACATATGAGGAGGGATTGAAGCAGGCTGTTTCTGCGAAAAGCAATGAATTTGACGCCGCACTCCAGGCAGCCATGGCCGGTGGAAAAGAAGGCCAGCTGGAGCCGGAAGTAGCGGAAGAATTGATCGACAAATTGATTCAGTCTTACTTCTACCAGAAACAGAAATCACTGCATAAGGATATCGTGGAACTGATGGAACAGGAACAGACTGATGCAGCTCAGCAAAAGTTTGAAGAACTGAAATACCTGGTGCAGGAAGTCATGATCCCGACGGCATCCAAACGTGATCAGTATTACGGAACGGATATGCAGACCCAGATTGAAAATGGGCTGAGTCTGCAGGAACAGGCACTCAATGAAGGCAATGCTGATGATTTCGCGGTATATAAGCAAATTACAGACAAATCTATTTATCGCAGTTATTATCTGGCAGCCCAGTCCTATGCCGAGAAAATTGAAAAAGCGGTACAGGAAGGAAATGCTGATCCGACCGCTTTAAAGAAAATGCAGGCAGAAGCCTGGGGATTCTATCAGGCCATTAAAGGATCGCTGTCTGGTGGGGATGAGGAAGCTGCACTCACGCTGAACGACTGGTTTGATTTATCCAAAACGAATCCGGAAGACATCAACGCCGAACAGGTTTCACAATTGTTTGTCAAAGCGTTTGTCGGAAAAATTTTATCCTACCATGAAAAAGCACCGAAAGCGCTGGAAGAGGGAGATTTGCGCGGTGCCCGCGGAAGTGCGCTGGAAGGCAATACCTTCTTAAAAGCGATAGAACTGGCGTTAATCGAGAAGCTGGGACAGGATGAAACGGATCAATTATTTGATAAAGCGGAAAAATGGTACAAGGCGATTGAAAACGAAAACGGGGAAGAGGCAAAGCCCTATAGCGATGAAATTACGACAGCTTTAAAACAAATGGTACAATAATAAACGGAAGTTTTTAAACAAAGGTGAGCCGCTTTTTTGCATGCGGCTCCCTTAAATTTATATCCGTCCCTGTCATGTAAGGAGTCAATATGAAAAAAAGTTCGTGGTTGATGCGACTCGCAGGCATTCTGTTGTTTATGTTTTTTGTCTATTTGTCCGTTCAATATTTCGACTGGTACATTCTCAGGGAGCAGAGCCGTCGGTTATTGGCTGATCCGCTCTGGTTAGCCGTGATGGCTCTGGTCTATACGACGGCTTTTTACCTGAGGGCGCTGGCCTGGCGGCTTTATGCTGGCTGGGACAGGCTTTCCCTTTCTACCGCCCTGTACGGGGTATTTCACAGTATGTTCTGGAATCATCTCCTCCCCGTCAAAATGGGGGATCTGATCCGGGCGTTCGTGACGGTTGAGCGTCGGGAGATGAGATGGGAGACGGCTATCCACACGGTTGTCGTCATGAGAATAGTAGATATCCTTGTATTGGCGATGTTGGCCGGATTCGGTGTCCTCTTTTATAGCGGTACGATCTTACAGGAAGTGTCGTGGGTGGGAGGGGCCGTACCGGTCCTGTTCATTTTGTTGGTGACACTTCTGATTTACGGAATGAGGAAAAAGTGGTTCCATATTATGCAGAAGCACCTGAAACGGGTGAAACAGCGATTTCGGGGCAGGCGTGGCCTGGCTCTGTTGCTTCTATCGGGCTTAAGCTGGGTGTTGGAAGGAATCGTGGTGTTCGGGGTGGCCCGCTCTTTTGCTGCCGGCCTCTCTTTCTGGGAGAGTGTCTGGGTCAACAGTGTCACGGTTGCCGGACAAATCTTTCATCTTTTTCCCGGCGGGATCGGGACCTATGAAGGGATCATGAGCCTGTCGATGGCCTCGGTGGGGGTCCCCTGGCAGGATGCTTATCATATTGCCTTGATCAGCCACGGATTTAAATTTGTATTTGCGTATCTGGTCGGAGCGATTGTACTGGTCAAGTCACCGGTCAGCTGGAAAACGTTACGGAATGCGGGGCGCATGAAACAGGCGGGAAGGAGAGAGACAACACGATGAAAAAGGCTTCCTGGTTTGAAATTATCGCGGCAAGGGCCTGGAATCTGTTAAACGAGGGGAAACCGTTCACGCCGATTTTTGTGACGGGGACATTTCTCTTTTATCATATCGGCAACTGGACGGAACCCGGTTTCTGGGCAGCTGCTGCCCTGGGACTGGTTGCCGTTTTGCCGTTGTTAGCCATTTATTATCATTATGATTTTCCACTCATGCTGCGCAATTATCTCTGGGCGCCCCTGGTGGTTTACCTGTTGATCGGGTGGGAGATGGAACTGAAACTGGTTGCGCTCTCGCTGGCACTTTATTTTTTCTTCACGGTGTTCTTCTGGGGAACCCTCTATTATCATCTGCGAATCGGGACCACCTGGTGGAATTTTACCCGTTTCTGGAAACTGGTCCTCAAAAACAGTGATTCCACCAGCGGGAACGCCCAGGAACAGATTCCAAAATTTTTGCTGATTCTTGCTCTGTGGCAGGCGCAATTCCTGGCTTTGCAAAACGGTACGCCGTTTACCGGCCTGGACTGGTTCTGGCTGATCGGGTTTCAGGTGGCGGTCGGGCTCTACAGCTACATCTTGCACCGGTATTTGTTTGACTGGAAACCGGAAGAGATCCGGGGTCATGTCCATCGCCCGGAACCACCCGCCAACCCCCTTTCTGAAAAAGTGGTGGTCATCGTGGTTGACGGGATGCGGAAGGACCGTTTTCAGCAGGCCAACACGCCATTTTTACACAAAATGTGTCAAAATGGCACAGAATATACCCAAATGGAAACAGTTTATCCCGCCCGGACGGTGGTTTGTTTCTCTTCCATGTTTACCGGAGCCTATCCCCGTGAACACGGCATTACCTCCAATATGGTCTGGAAACTGGGAGTTCGGACGGAAACCATTTTTGATTCGCTGAGAAAAGTGGGAAAAAAGGGGCGTTTGCTGGGAATCGCCCACCTGATCGATGCGATGGGCGATGATGTGGAAAGTGTTACTGCCGTGATGCACAATGATGTCGCCGATCAGAACATCATGAAACGGGCCCGCCTGATCATGAACGAGCAGGATCCGGATTTGTTGGTGGTACAGTTGATTGCCACCGATCAGACCGGACATAGTCGCGGGGTCTTTTATCCGGAATACATCGAGAAAATTGAGCAGGCAGACCGTCTGATTGAAGACTTCGTAGACTGGATCCATGACAGGGGAATCGGCGACAAAACCACCTTTATCGTTTGCGCCGACCATGGACAGGCGGATGGGATCGGCGGACACGGCCATCTCGATGAAGGAGAGCGGTATGTTCCCTTCTTCATGTTCGGAAACGCCGTTCAGCCGGGGAAGAAAGTGGAACAGAAACACAGCCTGATATCGCTGGCACCTACACTTGCCTATTTACTGGGGGCACCTTATCCGGCCGGTAGCCGTGGTCCGGTGCTGACAGAAGCCATACAACATCGGAAGGAGGGGAATCAGGCGTGAAACAACAGCAGAAGGTTATCGTATTTTTACCCGCTCATAATGAGGAAGCATCCATTGCAGACGTGATATCCCGGATTCCCCGCCGGTTTGATCCGCGGGTGCAGGTGGAAGTGTTGCTGATTGATGATGGTTCAACAGACCGGACGGTGTCGGTGGCTCGAAAAGCGGGCGTGGATCATGTTGTCTCCCATCCGTGGAATCGGGGACTGGGAGCGGCGGTGAGACGGGGGCTTGAGGAATCGGTTCGTCTCGGTGCCGATATTGCCGTTATGATTGATGCGGACAACGAGTATCCCCCGGAACAGATTCCGGATATTTTGGCTCCGATTTTTGCAGGAGAGGCGGATTATACGATGGGGTCCCGTTTTCTGGGGCAGATCCAGGGGATGAAACTTCACCGTCGGCTCGGTAACTATTTTTTTACCCTGGTTCAGTCCATCCTGTTGAGAACCTGGATTTATGACGGGCAATCAGGTATGCGGGCCTTTTCCCGCCAGGCAATGGAACAGGCGGAAATTATCCATGATTATAACTATGCCCAGGTCCTGACCCTGAATCTGGTACGGAAAGGATTTCGGATGAAGGAAGTTCCGATTCGCTACCAGGTTCGCAAAAAAGGGCAATCGTTCATCAAGTTCCGTGCCTACATCACATCTGTCATTCCGGCGATCATGCGTGAGATGAGCCGGCCCGTACGCAAGGTTGAGATAGACCGAGAGGCCCATCGGTTTGCGGCGGATCAGGCAGAGGCGGTCTCTTCCTGATCCCGCCTAAATATCCGCAGGTGCCCACGGGCAAAATAAAACGGGTGGGCATATATCATTAGTAAAAGCCTTGATGGAAGATGTCTGCAAAATCCGTCAGAACATTTTTTGACGGATTTCAAACTTTAATTGTTGACATCCGCATTGATAATCATTATCATTTTCAATGAGGATGATTTTCAATACATCAATACATCGGTAAAAGAGAGGAACTTGCATATGAAACGGTTGATATTCTTCTTGCTCTGCTTATTCATCCTGTTTACCCTTCATATTCAGCAGGCTATGGCCTATTCTTACGGTGACCCCAGTGAAGAACTGGTGGCGGAAGTCTACAAGGTGATGGCGGAAGAACTGGAAAAAGCTTCTCCTGACTTTGAGGCTGCTGAAGAGGCCTTTCGTACAGTCGAAGAAGAGGTTCAGTTACATATGGGATCGGACTGGGTCGAGCAAGTCAACCAGGGTTTGGCCGATGAAGATAAAGCATTGACCCTTCAAACGATGCAAAAAATTCTGGTATTGAATATCGCGCGTCGACTGGAAAACGTTGAAACCAATTTTGAAGATTATAATACTTCCAGAATTCTGCTTGCCAAGGCTTATTCCACCTATGAGGCTCTTTCACTGGACGTCAGGGAGCAGGATAAAGCACTGGATGAAGAAATCAGGAAAAAGTTCGACCTGGCGCTGGAAGCCCTAGGAAACCCCGGTTTGTTTGGGGTGGGTCAGAAGGAATCAGACCCGGATACTTTCATTGAGACGAAAGATTGGATTCTTTCTCAACTTCAGGATTATTTTCAACTGGAAAGCCTGGATGTCGGCCACTTTACAGAAGAAGATCCGGCGGAAACCGGACAGCCGAACAAAACGCCAGTTGCAAAGGGCGGTACGAGTAACTGGTTGCCATTGTTAGTGATTGTGCTGGTTATTGTAGCAGTTCTGATCTATACATGGAGAAAAAGACGCTAGCAGACATATATGAACGGGGGAGCAGAGGAGGATCAACATGGAGATACAGGCATTATTGATAACATTTCGTGAAGCACTGGAAGCCCTTTTGATTGTGGGAATCATAACCTCTTATCTGAAAAGGATCGGTCATCAGAGATTAACCAAATATGTCTGGGGTGGAGCGGGGCTTGCTGTTCTGTCCAGCTTTTTTGTTGCGCTTCTGTTCCAGGTGGTGTTGACCGGTTTTGAAGTGATGGGAAGCGAAATGTATCTCAAGATCTCAATCATGTTGATCTCCTCGATACTCCTCACACAGATGGTGTTCTGGATGGCCCGTCAGAGCCGGGACATCAAGGGGAAACTGGAAGGCAAAATGGATCAGTTCATTACCACCGGTAATATTCTGGGTATGGTAGCCCATGCCTATCTGGTTGTGTTGCGTGAAGGGATTGAAACAGTCTTCTTCTTTGCCGCCATTTCCGGCGGTGACATCGGTGCGGCAATACAGAACTGGGGAGCATTGACGGGTCTGGTCCTGGCAGCTGTCGTCAGTTACTTCTTCTTTAAAGGAACCATGCGTATTCCACTCAAAACCTTCTTCAAGGTTACAGGCGTATTTATTGTGTTCATTGCCGCCGGCCTTCTGGTACAGGGGATTTCCGTGATGCAGGACATTGATCTCATCGGAAGTGCCATGCCGCAGGTGTATGATTTGACCTGGCTGATGCCGGAACATCCGATTGACCATGCCCACTATGTGAGAGATACAGGCCATGAACCGTTGATTTCAGGTGATGTGGGTATCTTCTTCAAAGCGCTGTTCGGCTATTCATCGATGCCGTCGATTGAGGAGATTGTCGCTTACCTGGGTTACTTCTTCGTGATCTATCTGTTATTAAAACGGAATCGCGAGCTGGAAGAGGAGGCGGCAGAATCTACTCCTAAAGAGGAAAATCGTTCCCGCCGGGATCATTCTTACCAGGCCGGTTTTGTCAAAGTACTGAACAAATTTACAACGAAGATGTAAGGATTCATGATGAAACGTACAGTTTGGTTCGGATTGTTTGCGATTCTCATTATGACTTTCGCATGGCGACTCTTTTATATTTCTCCCTATGCATCCACCTGGGACCAGGTGGATTTTGTGCTGGCACTGGAACGATTTGACCTCCTGTCCATGCAGCCCCATTTCCCCGGGTACCCTTATTTTATCCTGGGCGGGCGCCTGTTTCATCTCTGGCTGGAGGATCCTGTGACCTCGCTTTCGGTACTCAATGTGGTGCTTGCGATGACCGCGGTGATCCCGGTTTACCTGCTTGCCAGACGACGGTTTCAACCTGTTTACAGTCTTTTCATCAGTCTGATGGTTCAGGCCCCCGCCTATCTCTGGATACTGACGGCGCAGCCGGTTTCAGAAGGAACAGCCCTCGCCATCCTCTGGTGGTACTGGTGGGGCCTGGCGAAAGCGCTGGACAATCGAACTTGGTATGTTCAGTTGCTCCCATTGTTTTTGTTCGGTCTGTTGATGGGGGTTCGCCTTTCCTGGTTTCCGTTCGGGCTGGGGATACTGTTTTTGTGGATCTATGACGCGTACCGCCATTGGGAAAAACCCCGGCGGCAGGTTATCAGTCGATTACTTTTCTATATGATGGCGGCAACCTTTTTTCAACTGCTGTGGATCGGCGGACTGGTCCAGGTTACCGGCAGTATCCGGGGCTTTGTCAAACTGGCGCTGGCTTTTGTAACCGGGCATTTTGAAGACTGGGGCGGGGCGGTCAGTTCCTCCTCGTTAACCTTTGTGGAACGGTTGTCCCGACTTTTGTTCGATGATATCATCTGGACGGGTTGGTTTGCCGATTCAGTGATCGTCGCCTTTGTCACCGGGGGATTTTTTCTCGCATCTGCGGCGAGCGTGCTTAGTTTTAGGCGGCGAGACGGATGGGCTCGTACCCCCCGGCTTTTGCCATCATTTGATATGTGGATGGTCATCATGTGCCTGGTCTATTTGATCTGGGTACTGCTGGCACAAAATGTGGAGAAGCCCCGGCATATTTCACCGCTGATCGGACCCGTTTTTTACATGGCCACAGCAGCTGTTCTGGGTGTAGCGCGATCACGCATGGCCCTGATGCTTCCGGTGCTGGTGCTCGTGGTTCAAAGTGTCGCCGGGATGATATATACGTATCAGCAGACCCGTGAACTTCCCGCCACCTATCAACTGGCGCAGGAAGTGGAGAAATGGGGTGATGATGTGGTGGTCTACACCTGGGAAGAGACCCGGGTGCTGCAGTATCTGGATGTTGATTATACCCATCGTCGCCTTTATACCTATGACCTCTTTTTATATGAAATGAAAAAAAGGACGGAAGACCATGTTTATGTAACCGGTCAAGTGATCGAAGGTTTTCGCGCCCAGGGAGCGGAACTGGACGGGAAAATCCGCAAAGTCGGTGAATTTCATTCCTCGCCGCTCTTTTCACCGGTGTATCATACGATAGAATTATATGAATGGATCGATCGATAGAAAAATCACTTCCCCCGACGTTGTAAAAGAGGGAAGTGATATTTTATGGCATCCGTTTGTTAACCCGTCATTTTATTTAACGCCTTTCACATAACGGGCATCAAACAAAAACAGCTTCATCAACAGATACAAAGACGGAATCAACAGCATCAGCCCCCCGATAAACGCGATTACCAGCGCCTTTCCCATCACCGGATTGGTAACGCCGGAGGAAATCGTCACATAGGGGTACAGCAGATACGGGAGATGAGATACCCCGTAGCCGAAAAAGGCAAAGGCAAACTGCAACATCACCATGATGAACGCCGTCCCATAAGCCTTTCTGGATGCGATCAGCCAGACGGCGATCAGGAAAAACCCGAGAGACAGAACGAACATCCAGCTGACATCCAGCATGCGATTAAAATGTTCCGGATTGTGGTCACGCAGCGCCACAAAAACAAGAAAGCTGGTAAAGATCGTGGGCAGGCTCCAGAACAGGGCGAATCGACGCAGTATGTCAAGGGCCTCACGATCTTCCGCCCGACTGGCATAATAGGTGAGAAAACTGGCGCTGATAAAACAGCACACTGACGATGGCCAGACTGACCACAGCCCAGGAATAGGGACTGGTCAGCAGTTCCCCGGCAAGGAATGTGACGCGTTCACCTTCTTCCACAATAAACCCGCCTTCCGAAATGGTCAGCACCGTCGACAGTGACGCGGGAATGAACAGCCCCGTTGTCCCGTACAAAAACAGATAGATCTTGTTATCCCTCACACCGTATTGCGAAAAAGCGTAGAAAGAACCGCGAATGGCCAGCAGTATCAATGCGATGCTACCCGGAATCAGGAGAGCAGTTCCATAATAGTAGGCCGTGTCCGGAAAAAAGCCGATAATCCCGACTACGAAGAAAACAAGAAACACATTGGTAACCTCCCATACCGGTGAAAGGTAGCGTTCAATCACCCGGTTGACCGTGTGGCCCTTCCCCGTTCGCTGGGCGTAATAGGAGAAAAAGCCGGCCCCGAAATCAACTGAAGCGACAATCAGATATCCATAGAGAAAGGTCCACAGGACCGTAATCCCGATCATTTCCAGTGTCATGAGAGTCATCCTCCTTTCATAACATGAGTTGTTAGAGTGGCAGGTTCATCTTTTCCAGTTCCGCTTCCGGCGTTTTCTTTTTAAACATGCGAATTAACACGCTGGTGCTGATGATGGCCAGAGCCAGGTAAAGCAGAGAAAAGAGGATCAGCATCTCGCCCACACTGGCGGTCGTGGTCACCCCATCCGCCGTCGTCATGTAACCTCTCAGAATCCATGGCTGGCGTCCAATTTCGGCGAACATCCAGCCCATTTCGATCGCCAACATGGCCAGCGGACCGCCCCAGACAATGAACCGCAGTAACCAGGGGTTCCATTCGTTCCCCTTTTTCCAGAACCATGCGATGATAAACAGGATCGCCACTGCCATTAAGTACATGCCGATCATCACCATCAGGTCAAACAGATAATGGACCATGAGTGGCGGCCATAACTCCCGATCAAATTCGTTCAAGCCTTTGACTTCCGTGTCCGGTGAACTGCCCGCCAGAATGCTGAGTGCCCAGGGAATGCGCAGGGCATTTTTTACTTCCAGCGTTTCTTCATCCAGCACGCCACCGATTAGCAAATCGGCCCGAGCCGTCGTTTCAAAATGCCATTCGGCCGCCGCCAGTTTTTCCGGCTGGTATTCGGCGAGGAATTTGCCGGACCAGTCCCCGATCAGCACCGTTGCCACAGAGAAAATCAGGGCGGCCGACATGGTGAAACGAAGCGCTTTTTTATAGTAATCCGTCCGGTTGCCTCTCAGAATGAGAAAAGCAATGATAGCTGCCAGCACAAAAGCGGAAGTCAGATAAGCGGAAGACAGGACGTGCGCCACCTTGCTCGGCGTAGCCGGATTAAACATGGCCTTGATCGGGTCGATATGCGTAATCACCCCGTTTTCAAGGGTAAATCCCTGCGGTGTGTTCATAAAGGCATTGACCACCGTAATGAAAAAGGCGGACGCGGATGAGCCGATCACCACCGGAATGGAAAGCAACCAGTGGTAAATGGGTTTTTTAAACCTTTCCCAGGTATATAAGTAAATGCCGAGAAAAATCGCTTCAAAGAAAAAAGCGAATGTCTCCATAAACAGCGGCAGGCTGATCACCTGACCGGCCACCTGCATAAATCTGGGCCACAACAGGGACAACTGCAGCCCGATACTGGTACCGGTCACCACACCTACCGCAACCGTAATCACAAATCCCCGTGTCCATCTGCGTGCCATTAAAATATAATGCGGGTCCTTTTTACGGATTCCCAGCCATTCTGCAATGGAAATCATCACAGGAACACCCACGCCCAGGGTGGCAAAAATAATATGAAAGCCGAGTGTGAGAGCCGTGAGTATCCGCGACATTAATAACGTATCACCCTCCATAATTTATCCCCCCGTGTTATAAAATCATCTTTCTATTTTTATCATAAGCCCTTTTGCCACGGGCGACTGTTCTTCCAGGTGACAGAATCTTTAACAGGTTGAAAACGTTTTTTGAACAAATTGCGTCAAAATGATGGCGGTGTTCCTTGCCTGCTGCCGGGTGTTTCGGGTATGATAGAGAAAGAGAATTGTTAGACAAGCCGGATTCTTAAAAATTGTGACAAAACAACCTGTATCCAGGGGAAAGAGGGTTAGCAGCACCTTGTTTTTTATTTTCACGGAAATGAATGATTATTCATTCATAAAACCGGTGTCTGATACCGGAGAAACCATTCCAATCACATGAAAAGGAGGCACATCAGTGAATCTGAATCAGAATCTGTTACGTTCAGTCGAAGCCGCAGGAGACAAGGAAGCCTATTATTTTCAAGGACGCTCGGCTACATATCACGAATTAAACCGGCAGGTGGCATCCCTGGCCGACAGTCTGGAACGGCTAGGACTTGAAAAAGGGGATCATATCGGCCTGCTTCTGGGGAACAGTCCGGAATTTGTCATTTCTCTTTACGGGGCTACCCGGATAGGCGCCACGGTGATCCCGATCAATCCGATTTATACCGCCGAAGAAATTAGTTATATATTAAACAATGGAAATGTGAAAGCCGTGATTGCTGTGGAACAGCTGGCACCATTGCTGGAAAAGGTCTCCGTATCCGTTCCTTCACTGCAACATGTCATTCTTGTGGGTGCAGCGGAAGACTTGAATCATACGGAAGGCAATACCAGGCTTAATTGGAAAGCGCTTTCAACACTTTTGGCTAACGGAGATCCCGCATATGAAGGCCCCGTTGTCGACGAAGAGGATGTGGCGGTGATCCTGTACACTTCCGGAACGACCGGCCGGCCAAAAGGGGCGATGTTGACCCATAAGAATCTGTGCAGCAATGCCCTGTCTACCGTGGATTATCTGGGAATCAAGCCGGAAGACCGGGTTGTCACGGTGTTACCGATGTTCCATGTGTTCAGTTTGACGGTTTGTCTCAATGCCCCGCTGGCCACGGGTGCCACGCTCCTGATTATCCCCAGATTTAGCCCGGAAGAAGTGATTCGGACGATCAAAGAGCAGAAGGCGACGTTTTTTGCCGGGGTGCCGACAATGTACAACTTTATGCTGCAGTATCCGGACGCCAGGCCCGAAGACCTTTCCTCGCTTCGTGTCTGTGTCTCCGGGGGCGCCTCAATGCCGGTGGCACTGCTTCACCAATTTCAGGACAAGTTTAACGTCCAAATTTCGGAAGGTTACGGTCTCTCTGAAGCGTCACCGGTTGTCTGTTTCAATCCGCTGGATCGTCCGGCGAAACCCGGCTCCATCGGTACGGCCGTCACTGATGTCGAATGCAGGGTTGTGGATGAAGCAGGTAACGAAGTACCCGTCGGGGAGGTGGGTGAACTCATTGTCAAAGGTCCCAACGTGATGAAAGGCTATTACCGGATGCCGGAAGAAACGGCGACGACACTGCGAGACGGCTGGTTGTACACCGGTGATCTGGCCCGTAAAGATGAGGAAGACTATTATTACATTGTAGACCGTAAAAAAGACATGGTGATCGTCGGGGGATACAATGTTTATCCCCGGGAGGTGGAAGAAGTCCTCTACCAGCACCCGGATGTGGTAGAAGCAGCCGTCATTGGGGAACCGGATGAAGAATACGGGGAAATCGTCAAAGCCTTTATCGTCTCCCGGAATGAGACGTTGACGGAACAGGATTTGATCAACTATTGCAAAGAGCATCTGGCCAGATATAAAATCCCGTCCCGCATTGAATTTCTGGAGGAGTTGCCCAAGAACAGCACCGGCAAGATTCTGCGCCGTGCCCTTCGCACTCAGAATGCGTAACCGCCCATTTGCTTGACATCCAGTAAAAATCCGATCCTGTATGTTCCCGGGTTTTTCAGCCCGGGAGACAGCGGATCGGATTTTTTCATGGGGGTTATTTAGTGGAATTCTACGTCTATTCTTCGTTTGGTATCGGGTTTTGCCTTCGGCATGCGGACTTCAAGGACTCCGTTTTTGTAAGTGGCTTTGACTTCATCAGCATTGACCATCGCCGGCAGTGAAAGGGTGCGCTGGAAATGTCCGGTGTACCTTTCCCGGCGGTGAACCCGGTCTTCTTTTACCTCTTCCTGGACTCGGTTGATGGTGCCGCTGATGGTCAGCCGGTTTTCATCCACATCGATATGCACATCATCTTTTTTCTCGAGGCCGGGGAGATCGCAGGTGGCGACCACTTCGTTTTCCGTTTCATGCACATCAATACGGGGCATTCCCATTTCAGTTTCCGTACCCGGATTGAAGGGAAAACCGGTGGTGAAAAAACGGTCCAGTTCCCGCCTCATATTATCCAGATGCCGAAAAGGTTCGTAGGGAATCAAGGCCATGGATTGGACAACCTCCTTTGTTCATGATATTTAAACCAGGGCACTTCGTTATTTTTTTCCAATCGGTCAATTTTATACAAAATCTTGTGGTCATGTGGTTTTGCGGCTCGGATTTTATCTCTATTCCTGTTATACTTTTTGTAATGAAACGGAAAGGATGGTAGGAGTGGAACATCTGATTAATCCCCGGGTCCGGAATATTCAAATCTCCGGCATCCGGCAGTTTTCCAATATGGTAGCAAAATATCAGAATGCCATTTCGCTGACAATCGGGCAACCGGACTTTGCGACGCCCGAACACGTGAAACAGGCGGGGATCCGGGCAATTGAGGAAAACAGGACCACCTATACTCACAATGCAGGCTTGATCGAACTGAGAAGGGCTGTTTCTGACTTTGTCAAAACCCGGTATGGCCTCGATTACGATCCGAAGCAGGAAATCATTACGACCATCGGAGCCAGCCAGGCTATTGACATTGCCCTGCGAACCATTTTACAGGAAGGAAACGACGTGATTTTACCGGCACCGGTTTACCCCGGTTATGCCCCGGTGATTCAGATGTGCGGGGCAACGCCGGTTTATGTGGATACCACCGAAACCGATTTTCAAATCACGGCGGATATGATAGAGAAGCGTATCACGGACAAAACCCGTTGCATCATTCTTCCCTATCCGTCCAATCCCACCGGGTGTCTGCTTGATGAACAGAATTTACAGGACATCGCCCGGCTGCTTCAGGATAAGGAAATCTTTGTGCTCGCAGACGAAATTTACAGCGAACTGATTTACGGGCGGACGCACCGGTCGATTGCGTCTTTGCCGGGCATGCGGGAGAAAACGATTGTGATCAACGGGGTGTCCAAGTCTCATGCCATGACCGGCTGGCGAATCGGATTTGCTCTGGGACCGCAACCGATCATGCAACATATGTTAAAAGTGCATCAGTATAATGTGTCCTGTGCCTCTTCCATCAGCCAGTATGCCGCGCTGGAGGCCCTGACGGCAGGCCGGGATGATGCGGAGGTGATGAGGGCGGAATATGTTAAAAGACGAGACTTCGTTTATGACCGGTTACGTCAAATGGGACTCGAAGTCGTCAAACCGGAGGGGGCTTTCTATATTTTCCCGTCTGTTCGCCAGTTCGGGCTTTCCTCCTTTGCTTTTGCCGAACAACTGCTTAAAGAGGAGGAATTGGCGGTGGTGCCGGGATCCGCTTTTTCCCGGTACGGAGAGGGATTTGTCCGTATCTCTTATGCCTATGCCGATGAGGTGCTGGCAGAAGGCATGAACCGGCTGGAGTCATTCGTACAAAAAATCAAAGCGACAGGAATGTGAGTGCCATGCTGGAAGAACAGAAACAAGGACCAAAACCGGATATCAGCCTTGAATCCCCGCCCGGGGCGGTCTATATTCATATCCCTTTTTGCACCAACAAATGCTATTATTGTGATTTTAACTCCTTTGTCACTCGGGATGAACAGATCATCTGGGATTACCTGTATGCCCTGGACCGCGAAATGGAAGAAACGGTCAGGCAGGTGCCGCCGCAGAAGATTTCTACCATTTATGTGGGTGGTGGCACGCCGTCATATTTGAGCCCGGAGCAGATGGCCTATTTTCTTGACTCTGTATCCCGGCATTTTCCCCGGCTGGAACGGGATTACGAATTCAGCATGGAAGCGAATCCCGGGACGACGGATCCTGCCAAGCTGAATGTGATGAAAGCAGGCGGTGTCAATCGGATCAGTTTCGGGGTGCAGACCTTTAATGATGAACTGTTAAAACGAATCGGACGGATTCACGACCGTCGCCAGGTTTATGAAAGTATCGAAAATGCGGTCAACGCCGGTTTTGATAATATATCAATCGATTTGATGTTCGGCCTTCCGGGCCAGACACTCGATCATCTCAAAGATGCGGTAGAACGGGCGGTGCAGTTACCAATCCGGCACCTGTCAGCATACAGTCTAAAAGTAGAGGAAAATACACATTTCTATCATCTGTATGAAAAAGGAAAACTGCCGCTACCCTCCGAACAGGAAGAACTGGACATGTACCTGTGGCTGATGGATGAATTGAACGCACGGAGATTTAAACAATATGAAATCAGTAATTTTGCCAATCCCGGATTTGAGAGCCGGCATAACATCACTTACTGGTTGAATGAATTTTATTACGGCATCGGGGCAGGCGCCCATGGCTACGTCGCTGGCAGGCGACATGTCAATGCCGGACCCTTAAACATGTATTTAGAAAAAGTAAAAACAGAGGGACTCCCCCGGGTAGAGGAATTTGCGGTGTCGGAGCGGGAATCGATGGAAGATTTTATGATCATGGGCCTTCGTATGCTGGAAGGGGTTCGCTTCGACCGCTTTTACCACCGGTACGGACAGGGCATGAGAGAGGTGTTTGCGGAGCCGCTGGGCCGGTTAAGGGAACAGGGACTCATTGTCATGGATACCTCCTCCGTGCGCCTGTCAGAAAAGGGGATTCCCCTTGGCAATGAGGTATTCGCCGCATTCCTTGGGACATGAACGGGTCTTGTTGACAACAGCTGACCGGATTTGGTATGTTTTAGATAAGGATTAGCACTCGTGGGGCATGAGTGCTAATAAGGTTTAAAACATGGAGATTGACGATTGTCGGGTCGATCCGCCATGTCCTCTTAATCGTGAGGTGATGGACATCATGTTGACGGAACGGCAGAAGAAGATTCTGAATGCCATCATAGATGACTATATTCGTTCCGCCGAGCCTGTCGGCTCGCGAACGATTTCTAAACGCAAAGATATCGGATTCAGTTCGGCGACCGTCCGCAATGAAATGGCGGACCTGGAGGAAATGGGATACCTGGAGCAGCCGCATACGTCGGCAGGCCGGGTGCCGTCCCAGAAAGGATACCGCTACTATGTGGATCACCTGCTCAAGCTGAGAAAACTGACGGCCCCGGAAATCATGGGGATCAAATATTTTTTCGATCAGAAGTTTTATGAAGTGGAACAGGTGATTCAGCAGACAGCCGATATCCTGTCCCAGTTGACCAACTATACGTCCATCGTGATGGGACCCGAAGTCTTTCAGGCCAAGTTAAATCACATTCAAATTATTCCCATTTCCAAACATTCGGCGGTGGCTATTCTGGTGACTGATACCGGAAGGGTCGAGAATAAAACGATCCAGGTGCCGGAGGATATTTCACTTTCTGATATTGAGAAACTCGTTAATCTGTTCAATCATAAATTAAAAGGCGTTCCGCTTTCGCAGATCCGGACCCGTATTTTTACTGAAATCAACCGTGAGCTGCGGCAACATCTTGAAACCTATGATCAGGCGATGGAGATGATTTCCCGCGCATTTGACGAACAATCCGCCGATCGTATTTACCTGAAGGGGACGACCAACATCATGAACCAGCCGGAATTCCGTGATATTGATAAAGTAAGAGGCATTCTGGAACTTCTGGAACGTGATGATGCTGTGATACGTCTCCTCGGTCAGACAGAAAGCGGACTTCAGGTTCGGATCGGTCAGGAGCTGGATGAAGAAGCGGTCAACAACTGCAGCGTGATTACGGCCACTTACGAACTGCACGGGAATCCCGTCGGGGTGGTGGGGATCCTGGGGCCGACACGCATGGAATATGCCAAAGTCATCCGCATTCTCAACCATCTGACCCGTGACCTGTCCCAGACCCTGAACAAGTTTTATGAAGACTAGAGTCAACACTCGTATAAATCCATCTTCGTCAGGTTAAAAAGGGAATGTGTATCAGGTTATGATAAAAAGGGGGGTAGGGTTGATCCTGAACCCCCTATCGCTATGCATGGAAAGGGCGTTGAGACATGAGCGCATCTGACAGGGAAGAAAGAAATGGACATGATGATCAGATTTCCGTGATTCAGAGTAATGCCAGTGCCGTCCGGGCAGTGGCTTCAGCCGTGGAAGGAACACTGGGCCCAAAAGGGCTCGACACCATGCTGGTGGATGAATCCGGAGAGGTGCTGATCACCAATGATGGTGTGACGATCCTGGATAAAATGGCGGTGAAACATCCCGCTGCCCGAATGTTGATAAACATCGCCCGATCACAGCAGGATGAAGTGGGGGATGGCACGACGACGGCAACGGTGCTGGCCTCGGCCATGGTCGAAGAAGGCCTGAGAAAGATCGAACAGGGCGTCCCGGTGGCCAAGGTTATCGCCGGGATCCAGGAGGCGGCCCGCCTGGCAATTGAATGGATGAGGGCAAAGTCGTCCCCGATTGAAACACTCGATGATCCGGTACTTTATCAGATTGCGAGAATTGCCGGTAGAGAACAGGAAGATATCGCCCGCCTGATTATGGAGGGCGCGCACACAGTTGGAGCAGAAAAGCTGGTTGAAACTTCATACCGTTTTGCCGACAGCGTGGTCGCTGCCCCGGGAAGTGAGCATGAGGTCATCTCCGGTGTGCTGATTAGCAAACTGCCCGTTGCGGATGATATGCCGTCGGAACTGGATCAGGCCAGGATTCTGGTAATGGATGATGCCTTTGCTCCGGAAGAAGTGGATGATGAAGCACTGGGCACTGAAATCGGATTTCAGCGATACCTGGAATTAAAAGATGCCTTTGTAAAGGACCTGGACAAACTGGTACAACTGGGCGTCAATCTGGTGATTGTGGATCGCAGCCTGGATGCGCTCGCTGAGGAGTTTTGTCGCGACCGGGGGATTATGGTTGTGCACCGGGTAGCCAAAAAAGAAATCAAACGCGTCATGGAACATACCGGAGCCCGCAGTGTGAAACGGACCGGTCTCGCTAAACCGGTGGAAGAACTGTCCCGGTATCTGGGTAATGCCGGTAAAGTCGTCGTGAATCACCGGATGAAACATGTCCGTATCCTGGATGGAAGTGGAACACCGACTGCGACCATTCTTGTGGGCGCGCCCACTCCGGAACTGGTCGGGGAACGGGAACGGATTGCTAGAGATGCCGCTTCTTCCGTTCAGGCTGCCGTACGCAGCGGATACATACCGGGAGGCGGCGCCATTGAACTGGCAGCTTCCATTGAACTGGAAAAGCAAAAATCAGCGTTAAGAGGCATGGAAAGTTTCGGCATGGAAGTGGTCAGTCACGCCATGCGGCGGCCCCTGACCCAGATGATTCAGAATGCGGGATTCAGCCCGCTGGAAAAAGTGGAACAGGTTAAAGCAACTCAGATTGAAACCGGCAATCATGCCTTCGGACTGGATCTGGACACAGGAACGCCGGTTGACATGCTGGAAGTCGGTGTGGTGGATCCGGTACAGGTCAAGATCCAGGCGGTCCAGGCGGCTGCGGAAGTCAGCCGGGCGATACTGCGCATTCATACGATCATTCGCATGAAGGAAGAAGAATAACAGAATTTGAGGTGAATGGCTTTGGAAGAAAAGAACCAATCGGTAGAAAACCAGGATGAGATGGAAGAAGGCCTGGAGCAGAAAGAACAGCCACAGGAACAAGATGATTCGATGAAAGCTCAGCAAGAAGCACCGGATAATAAAGGGGAGGAAGAATCGTCCCTCTCGGAACGTGAACAGGAATTGCTGCAACAGATCGATGAATTAAAAAAACAGGTGGAAGAAAACTATAATCGTTTTCTCAGAGCCCAGGCTGATTTTGACAACTACCGCCGCCGCACCATGAAGGAAAAAGAAGAGATGGCCAAATATGCGTCGATGAATGTGATCGAATCGCTGTTGCCGGTGGTGGACAATTTTGAGAGAGCCATCGAAGCCGGAAAGGAAAAATCGGACAACGATGCCCTCATGGAAGGGGTAGAAATGGTATTCCGGCAATTCATGCAGATTCTCGAGAAAGAAGATGTCAAGCCGATCGAAGCAACGGGTAAAAAGTTTGATCCCAATTACCACCAGGCCGTGATGCAGGTAGACAGTGATGAACATGAATCCGGTGTCGTGGTGGAAGAATTGCAAAAGGGATATATGATGAAAGATCGAGTCATTCGTCCTTCCATGGTGAAGGTCAGCTCATAGAGCTATACAACATTTTCAGTATTTTAAAGTAAACCAGATGAAATAGGAGGTATATATAAAATGGGAAAAGTCATCGGAATTGACCTTGGTACAACAAACTCTTGTGTCGCTGTAATGGAAGGTGGAGAACCGGTCGTTATTCCTAATGCGGAAGGAAATCGTACTACCCCGTCTGTCGTCGCGTTTAAAGATGGGGAAAGACTGGTTGGAGAAGCCGCCAAACGGCAGGCGATCACCAACCCCGATAACACCGTTATCTCTATCAAGCGCCATATGGGAACCGATCATAAAGTGACCATAGATGGTAAGGAATATACCCCGCAGCAAATCTCCGCCATGATTCTGCAAAAATTGAAGGCGGATGCGGAAGCCTATCTCGGAGAAAAAGTAGAAAAGGCGGTCATTACGGTACCGGCTTATTTTAATGACAGTCAGCGTCAGGCGACCAAAGACGCCGGCCGCATTGCCGGACTGGAAGTAGAGCGAATCGTCAACGAACCGACAGCCGCTTCGCTGGCTTACGGTATGGATAAAGAAGATGACCAGACCATTCTCGTCTATGACCTGGGTGGCGGTACCTTTGACGTTTCCATTCTGGAATTGGGTGACGGTTTCTTCGAGGTTAAAGCCACCAGCGGAGACAACCAGTTGGGTGGAGACGACTTCGACCAGGTGATCATCGATTATCTGGTTCAGGAATTCAAGAAGGAAAACGGCATTGACCTCAGCCAGGACAGAATGGCGATGCAGCGCCTGAAAGATGCTGCGGAAAAAGCGAAAAAAGACCTGTCCGGTGTGCTGACCACCACCATTTCCCTGCCATTTATCACAGCCGACGCTTCCGGGCCGAAACACCTGGAGATGAACCTGACCCGGGCCAAGTTTGAAGAGTTGAGTGCGGACCTGGTCGAGCGCACCATGGGACCGACCCGTCAGGCCCTCGAGGATGCGGGCATGAAGCCGGAAGACATCGACAAAGTGATTCTGGTGGGTGGATCCACCCGTATTCCGGCGGTACAGGAAGCGATCAAGAAGTTTATTGGAAAAGAACCGAACAAGGGCGTTAATCCGGACGAAGTGGTGGCACTGGGAGCTGCCGTTCAGGCCGGTGTGCTGACCGGAGACGTGAAAGATGTGGTTCTGCTTGACGTTACACCGCTGTCTCTCGGTATTGAAACACTGGGTGGTGTATTCACCAAACTGATTGAGCGAAACACCACGATTCCGACCAGCAAGTCCCAGATTTTCTCCACGGCAGCCGACAACCAGACATCAGTTGATATTCACGTGCTGCAGGGTGAACGTCCGATGGCGGCCGACAACAAGACGCTGGGCCGTTTCCAGTTGACCGATATTCCGCCGGCACCGCGCGGTGTTCCGCAAATTGAGGTCACCTTTGATATCGATGCCAACGGTATCGTCAATGTTTCCGCCAAGGATAAAGGTACCGGTAAAGAACAGAAGATTACCATTACTTCAACATCCGGACTTTCCGAAGAAGAGATCGAACGGATGGTCAAAGAAGCGGAAGAACACGCTGAAGAGGACAAGAAGCGCAAAGAGCAGGTTGAACTCCGCAACGAAGCGGACCAGCTGGTCTTCACCACAGAAAAGACCCTCAAAGAACTGGGTGACAAAGTGGACCAGTCCGAAATCGACAAGGCCAATGAAGCGAAAGATAAATTGAAAAAAGCACTGGAAGGCGATAACATCGACGAGATCAAATCCGCCAAACAGGAACTGGAGCAGGTGGTCCAGCAGCTTTCCACCAAACTGTATGAACAGGCTGCCCAGGAGGCCCAGGCCGCCCAGGGTGGAGCCGGAGCAGCAGGTGCTGAAGGCGGACAGCAAAAAGACGATGACAATGTCGTAGATGCCGATTATACCGAAGTCAATGACGACGATAAAAAATAAGAATCAACACTTGATCATCGCAGGGCTCCGATATAAATCGGGAGCTCTGCCGGACTTATGCAGTCAAAGTTGGTGTGACCGCCAGCTTTGACTTTACATTTTTCTTAAATTAAAGGGGAATCATGCATCGTTCTGGACCAGGACTGGATGAAGGCTTATACTGGGAGTTGATTGAATGAGCAAGCGGGATTACTATGAAGTTCTCGGCGTATCGAAAGATGCAAGTGCCGATGAAATAAAAAAAGCATATCGCAAACTGGCGCGAAAATATCATCCGGATGTCAACAAGTCCCCGGATGCGGAAGAAAAGTTTAAAGAAGTCAAAGAAGCCTATGACGTGTTGAGTGATTCCCAGAAACGAGCGAATTATGATCAGTTCGGCCACGCCGACCCCGGCCAGGGTTTTGGCGGAGGCGGTTTTGGCGACTTCGGCGGGGATTTTGGCGGATTTGGCGATATTTTCGATATGTTCTTCGGCGGCGGGGGAAGACGGCGAAACCCGAATGCTCCGCAGCAGGGAGCAGATCTGCAGTACACCCTTGAGATTGAATTCAAGGATGCGGCATTTGGCATTGAAAAGGACATTGAAATCCCCCGTGAAGAAACCTGTGATCAGTGCCACGGAACTGGTGCAAAGCCTGGCACACAGCCTGAAGAGTGTTCGGTCTGCCACGGCACCGGGCAGCAGGAGCAGATTCAGAATACGCCTTTCGGACGTATCGTGAACCGCCGAATCTGTCAAAACTGTCAGGGAACAGGTAAAATCATTCGTGAAAAATGTAGCAAGTGTCACGGCAGCGGCCATATGAAAGTGAGGAGCAAAATTCACCTGAAAATCCCGGCCGGTGTGGACGACGGCGCCCGCCTGCGTGTCGCCGGAAAAGGGGAACCCGGCCGCAACGGGGGACCGCCCGGGGATCTGTACGTGCTGATTCGTGTCAGACCGCACGATTTCTTCAAACGGGACGGAGACGATGTCTATTGCGAAGTTCCATTAACCTTCGTGCAGGCCGCCCTCGGAGATGAAGTGGAGGTCCCGACTCTGGACGGCAAAGTCAAATTGAAAATCCCGCCGGGGACACAAACCGGAACCTATTTTCGAATTAAGGGAAAAGGAATCACGCGTTTGAGAGGATATGGCCGGGGAGATCAACATGTACAGGTGCGGGTGGTCACACCGGTCAATATGACCGACAAACAGAAAGAATTGCTGAAGGAATTTGCCGAAGAGAGTGGCGAATCCATTCATGGCGATCAGGAATCCTTTTTTGATAAAATGAAACGGGCTTTTCGCGGCGATTAATGCGCCGTTGAAGCGCTCGGGGATCAGCCGGAGATGCCGGATGGTGAGGGGGTGGAACAATTGAGATGGTCGGAAATCAGTATTCATACCAGCCAGGAGGCGATTGAGGCGGTTGCCAACATTCTCCATGAAGCGGGGGCCAGCGGGGTGGTGATTGAAGACCCGGAAGTTCTTTACCGAGACTGGGAAGGCAAATTCGGGGAAGTGTATGAACTCTCACCCGGCGATTTTCCGGAAGAAGGGGTCATCGTCAAAGCCTACCTTCCCATTAACAGCTGTTTGCAGGAAACGGTGGAAGAAATCAAGGATGCTGTCAACAACCTGTTTTTGTATGGCATTGACAGGGGAACAGGACAGGTCACTCTGACTGAAGTCCGCGAGGAAGAATGGGCGACGGCCTGGAAAAAATATTATAAACCGGTTCACATTTCAGACCGGTTCACGATCACGCCGACCTGGGAAAATTACGAAACCCCGCCGGATCGGGAAGGCGAAATGGTGATTGAACTGGATCCGGGTATGGCTTTCGGTACCGGAACCCACCCCACCACCGTGTTAGCCATCCGGGCGCTGGAAAAAACGGTGAAACCGGGAGACCGGGTGATCGATGTGGGCACCGGAAGCGGCGTATTAAGTGTCGCGGCGGCCAAACTGGGCGCTTCTCGTATTCTGGCCCTGGACCTGGATGATGTGGCGGTGAGCGCCAGCCGGATTAATTTTAAATTGAACCGGATTGATGCCATTGCCGAATCAAGGCAGAACAATCTGCTGGACGGAGTGGACATGGAAGCGGATATCGTGGTCGCCAACATTCTCGCAGAAGTGATCCTTCGCTTTGTCGATGATGTGGGGCGTGTCCTCACTCCCTCGGGATATTTTATTGCGTCCGGCATCATCAAAAACAAGGAAGCGGAAGTCAAAGACTCCGCGCGAAATGCCGGTCTCGAGATACTGGAAACATTTAATATGGAAGACTGGGTAGCCTTTATTGCGAAAAAAGTGTAAAATAGTTGAGGTTTTGACCATGCAAAGATATTTTGTGGATCCCCCGCAGATGGGAGAGAACGACCTGACCATCACCGGGGATGACGTCCATCATATTAAAAATGTGATGCGTTACGGCGAAGGCGATGAGATTATTGTCAGCAATGGCAGGGGGCGTGACGTAACGGCCCGGATTCGCCATGTGTCCGGCGAAGTGGTTCATTGTGACATTATAGGCGAGCTTGATGACAACCGGGAGTTGCCGGTCCAAATCACCATCGCCCAGAGCCTGCCCAAAGCAGATAAAATGGAACTGATCATCCAGAAAGGCACCGAACTAGGTGCTTTTCAGTTTCTTCCCGTCATTTCGGAAAGGACCATCGTTCGTTTGGATGGCAAAAAGGCAGCCAAAAAAATCGATCGCTGGTCCCGAATCGCCAAAGAAGCGGCTGAACAATCTCATCGCAGCCGGATCCCGCAGATCACGGTAATCCATACCTGGCGGGAACTGCTTGATCAGGCGGATGCGTTCGATACAAGGCTTCTGGCCTATGAACAGGAGCAGGGAGCTACGCTTTACGAGGCCCTGCAACCGCTTGACGAAGGATCTTCCATTTTACTGCTCATCGGCCCGGAAGGCGGATTTTCCGAAAAAGAAGTGGACGAGGCTTTGTCTGCCGGGTTCCGATCCATCTCACTCGGCCGGCGAATACTCCGTACAGAGACCGCATCTCTTTACGGATTATCCTGTATATCGTATCATTATGAACAGGTGCGAAAATGAGGTTTAAATCATGCCTCTCTCGCCCATATTGTGAGTAGAAAGGAGGGGTGAAGGATGGCGACTGTCGCTTTCCACACACTGGGATGTAAAGTTAATCAATATGAAACCGAAGCCATCTGGCAGTTGTTCAAAAATGCCGGATATGAAAAAGTGGAATTTGAAAACAAGGCGGATGTCTACGTGATCAACACCTGTACCGTCACCAATACAGGGGACAAGAAAAGCCGTCAGATCATCCGTCGTGCCATCCGTCGAAACCCTGACGCCATTGTAGCCGTTACCGGCTGCTATGCCCAGACATCCCCCAATGAAGTGATGGATATCCCCGGTGTTGACGTGGTTGTCGGCACGCAGGGACGGGATAAACTGCTCGATTACATTGAACAGTACCGTCAGGAACGACAGCCGGTCAATGCCGTGAAAAATATTATGAAAACCCGGGAATTTGAGGAACTGGACGTCCCCGAGTTTGCTGACAGAACCCGGGCTTCACTCAAAATCCAGGAAGGATGCAACAACTTCTGCACCTTCTGCATCATTCCCTGGGCCCGTGGCCTGATGCGCAGCCGCAAACCGGAAAGTGTCATCGCCCAGGCCCGGAAACTGGTGGAAGCCGGTTATAAGGAGATTGTGCTGACCGGAATTCATACCGGGGGCTACGGCGAAGATCTGGAGGACTACAATCTGGCTGATCTGCTGTGGGATCTGGATAAAGTGGACGGACTCAACCGCATCCGTATCAGCTCCATTGAAGCCAGCCAGATTACAGATGAAGTCCTTGAAGTCATCAATGCCTCTGACAAAATGTGCCGCCACCTGCATATTCCGCTGCAGGCCGGTGACAATGAGGTCTTAAAAAGAATGCGCCGTAAATACACGGTGGAAGAATATGCCGATAAACTGGCCGCCATTCGGGAAGCCCTGCCGGGTGTGGCCATCACATCCGATGTGATTGTCGGGTTCCCCGGTGAGACGGATGAACAGTTCGAAAACGGCTATCACTTCATTGAACAGATGAAGTTTGCCGAACTGCATGTTTTCCCGTATTCCAAACGGAGCGGAACACCGGCTGCCAGAATGCCGGACCAGGTGGATGAGCAGGTGAAACATGAACGGGTGAACCGTTTGATCCAGCTGTCCAACCGCCTGTCGGAGGAATACGCATCCCAATTTGTCGGGCAGGTGCTCGACGTTATTCCGGAGCGGCCGTATAAGGAAGATCCCGACAGCGGCCTGTTGATGGGATACTCCGATAATTACCTGCAAGTGGTCTTTGAAGGACCGCAGGATTTGATCGGTAAAGTATGCCGTGTACGGCTGGATGAATCCGGTGCGGAAACCTGCAGGGGAACACTGGCCCGGGTGCTGGACGATTCGGAGAAAGTGGTTCAATAAAAATAGAGAATGAATTTGAAATGGATAAAGAAGACAGCAGGCATGCTGTCTTTTTTGACATTGTGTAAGGAGATGGTCCGGAAGTAGCGGAAAAAAGATCACTTATTTTTTCCGCTACTCCTCTTTCATTCCGCCGAATGTACCCATTTCAATAATTTGCATTCATCAGCTTGGCCTGTCGGGGCAGGTATTTCAGCCTGCCTGTAGAATACCGATAGATAGAGATAATCGGATACCACAACAATCAACTCGAGGTGAAAATAGCATGGCTCACTTTCGTTTTGTCCATGCAGCCGACCTGCATCTCGACAGCCCGTTCCGGGGGCTGGGGAGCAGGAGCAAGATGCCGGACGAGATCTATCAACGCATCAAACAGTCGACATTTCGCGCTTTTGATCACCTGATCAAGCTCTGTATCGAGGAACGCGCCGATTTTCTGGTGATCGCCGGAGACGTCTTTGACCTGAGAGACCGCAGCCTGCGGGCCCAGACCTATTTTCAAAAAGGGTTAAAACGGCTGGCGCAGGAAGGCATTCAGGTGTACGTCATACACGGCAATCACGATCCCGAGGACGGCGGGAAAGCCTCCCTGTCCTGGCCGGACAACACCACCTTCTTTTCTTCACAGGCGGTGGAATCCGCTGCATTTGTGAAAAACGGCGAGGAAGCGGCCCGCATTTACGGGCGCAGTTATCCCACCGCCCAATTTACGGAACGGATCATCGACCAATACATACGGGAACCGGATGTGCCCTTTGCCATTGCCCTCCTGCATACCAATCTGGACGGAGATCCCGACCATGACAATTATGCCCCCTGCAGTCGCAGTGAATTGCTGGAAAAAGACTTTGATTACTGGGCCTTGGGCCATATTCATCAGCGTGCAGTGATCCATGAGAAAGAACCGGCCATTGTCTATGCCGGGAACATCCAGGGGCGAAGCATCAAAGAAACCGGTGCAAGAGGATGCTATGTCGTGGATGTCCGCAACGGAGACATCATCTCGCTAACCTTCCGGGAAACCGATGATGTCCGCTGGTATCATGAACAGGTGGATGTATCCGGCATGGACCGGATTCAGCAGGTGTTTGACCGGATCCAGGAATTGTTTCAGGACATTTCGGATAAATCGTCCGGGCGACCGTCCATCATCAGGCTGGAGCTCGTCGGTGTCACTTCCGTCCACCAACAGCTTTTCCCCGTTGACGATTTCATGGAAGGACTGGAGCCTTACATTGAAGAATTTTTCGCACAGGAAAACTGGGTCTGGCCGGAGTCCATTCGCATCCGTACCCGGCCGGCGGTGTCACGGGAAGAACTGCTGGCGAGCCACGGTTTTGTCGGGGACTTCCTCAGGATGGTGGATGAAATCCGGCAGAATCCGGATGAACGGACGTTGATTAAAGAGGAGATCCTGAAGGATTTGTACCGGCATCGCGACGGAAAAAAACATCTCTCACTTCCCACCGACGACGAACTGGATGAATGGCTGGGAGAAGTGGAGAACATGGCTGTCCGCCTTTTCTACAGAAATGAGGAGGAAACGTCATGAGAATTGACCGGATTGAAATCTACGGGTTTGGCCACTTGAAAGAGGTTGAACTAGCTTTTGACGAGGGCATCAATATTGTGGAAGGGATGAATGAAGCAGGAAAATCAACGCTGATGGCATTTATTCGTGCGATGTTGTTCGGTTTTGAAAGCCGGCGCAATCCCGAAAAACGTTATGAACCGCTGGATGGTGGCAGGTTGGGCGGCATACTGGAGATCACCGATGATAACGGCCGAACTTATCGAATTGAACGGGTGTCGCGGCATAAGGTGGCGGGAGATGTCACCGTTTACCTACCGGATGGCGGTGAAGCCGGAGAAGAGATGCTGGCAAAACTCCTGGGCCGATTGAATAAGAACGTATTTAACCGGATATTTTCCTTCGGATTAACCGAGCTGCAGGAATTGGACAGTCTACGGGAAGATGAGATCAACCAGTTTATCTATACAGCGGGAACCGGGGATGGGCAGGTCATCCTCGATGCCCGGAAAGAACTGGATGAGCGGGAACAGCAGCTCTTTAAAAAGAATGCGCGTAAAAAAGATTCCGCCGTCATCAATGCCCGCCTGCATGAAATCAAAGAAACCCGGCAGGAGTTACAGCGTCTCAAGCAGGAAAACGCGGAGTATGATCAGCTCGTGAAGACCCTTGAAGAACTGGATGAGGAACTGGATCAGCTGGACCAGACGATGGATAAGACGCGAAAAGAGGCAGCCTGGTATGAAAAATTAATCCAGCAGGTTGGCGCGTATGAGACTTACGTCGAACTGGAAGACCGGTTGGGCACCATTCCGGACATCGACCAGTTCCCCGAAGAGGGCGTGGCCCGACTGGAGATGCTGGAGAAAAGCATTCGATCCCTGAAAGGGGAACAGAACAATCTGGAAGAGAAACGGAAGCACCTGCTGCAAAAGGACGAACAGATTGAGATCAACTCGGCTATCCTTGACAAACAAGACGAAATCACACTGCTTAAAGAAGAATGGAACATGTACCGGGAATACCGGGAACAGTTGAACCGGCTTGAGACAGAAAACAAACAACTGGATCGCGATATGGAAGACAAACTGTCGCAGTTAGGGCCGGACTGGACCCGGAATAAGGCGAAAAGCATGGACACATCGGTGGCCGTCAAACAGTCGGTTACCGATTATGCCCACCGTTTTAAAGAGATGCGGGAAAAAGTCAGAACCGCAGAAAATCGCCATGAGGATGCCATCAAAGAAACAGAAAAATGGTCCCGTCGTCTGCAGGAGTGGCTGGCGAAAGAACCGTCGTTTGCCCCGGGGCGTGACGAATCAACTGCGGACCGGACGACTGACCCGGAATCGGCGTATCAGAAGGAGATTGACCGCCAGCTTCAGGGGGTGGAACAGGCCCGTTCCCTGTTGAATCAAATCAGGGACACGGACAGCGAACGGAATCTGTTACAGGAACAGGTCCGCCAGCAGGCAGAAATGATTCAGATGTTCCGGCAGGCATCTCCCTCTTCCTCGTCGGCGATGCGAAAATGGGGCCCGGGGATTGCGACCATCCTGATTCCGTTAACACTCTGGGCGTTGCTGGGAACGCCGTGGGTTCCGGCCGTTACCTTTGTGCTTCTGGCCGGAGTAACCCTTTATGACTGGCGCAAAGGGCAGCAACCCGCCTCATCCGTTTTACCCGGTGAACTGGAACAGAAACAGCAGGAGCTTGAAAAGCAGCTTGCCCGTGTTGATCAAGAATTGGAACGCCTGTTAGAGGAAGCGGACAGGCTGCTTCTGGACTGGAACCGGACCGGTCCCCTGGACGAATCACTACTGCAAAAGTGGGAGTCCAATATTGAAACCATGCGCGATCACCTTCGGGAATGGAAAGACTGGAACAGGACCAGAGAAGAAAGAAAAGAAGCACTTCAGCAGGCGGAACGGGAACTGGCCGACCGAAAACAGGAACTCATGCAACTTCGGGAAGCATCCCGAAAATTAGAGGCGGACTGGCAGAAATGGCTGATACAGAAAGAATGGATCCGCGAGCAGGAACCCGGTCAACCGCAGCATCAAGAGATACCCACTCCGGACCTGATCCTGGATATGCTTCGTACCGTGGAAGCCCTGCGGGAACGGCTCCGCCGTGGATCTGAAATCGCGGAAGAGATGGCCCGGCTTACACAATTTATGGACACCTACCGGGAACGTATCGATCGTGTCTGTCAGGAAACGGGCATCAGTCTGGAAGAGGAGGAACCGGAATTTCAGGTACGGCAGCTGGTACGAATGCTGGATGAAAACAGACAACTGGAAAAAGACCGGCAAAAAATCACCGAACAGTTGCAACAGGTGGAAGGACAACTCCAGAAAATCGAGCACCGGCTAAACGAAGAACAACAAGCACGGGATCAACTCCTTGCAGCCGGCGGGGCATCGGATCCGGAAACCTTCAGAAAACGGGCTGCTTATTATAAAGAACGGGAACAGCTTCAGTTTAAAATAAGTGAAATCCGACAATCTTTTCGCCGTATCACAGCAAACGATGAACAGGCATTGTCCCGCTTTTTAAACACGCTTAAGGAATCATCCCGAACCCAGCTCAATCATCGATTTGCTGAATTGAACCAGCAGTTAAAAGAATGGCAGGCCAAACAGAACGAACTGCGGGAAGAAAGGAGCCGGATTCGCTCCCGCCTGGACAGTCTGGCATCGGGCGAAACACTGTCCGACCTCAACTATCGATATCATCGGCTGGTGGGGGAAATGCAGGAGTACGCCCGGGACTGGGCGATTACCGTGATGACCCGACATGTGATGCAAAAGGCGATGGAGATTTATGAACGGGAAAAACAGCCGGGCGTATTAAAGCGGGCGTCCAAGTATCTGCAGGTAATGACCGATGGACGTTACGTCCGAATCCTGGCCCCGCTCGGGGAAAACAAGATTGAAGTAGAACGGGGAGACGGCCGCCGGCTCGAACCTGCCTATTTAAGCCGGGGCACAGTGGAACAGTTGTATCTGGCCATGCGGTTCGCTCTGGTCGAGGAATATGGAAAACAGGCCCTTTTACCGATGATTCTGGACGACATCTTCGTCAATTTTGACCCGGAACGGATGAAGCGGGCGGTTCGAACCCTGCAGGAAGCAGCGAAAGAAAGGCAGATCTTCTTTTTCACCTGTCATCCGCATATTTCCCGGTTGTTTCAGGAAGAAGCCGTTACCCATCAGAAGATTTTGTTACCCTCTCGGTAACAGGCCTTTTCATCAGGATAATGAGGTGATGATCAGGTGAAGGAAAAGCATCCCAATCGGATTTTATATACAGGAAACGCACATCGGGCCATCCGGGAACGGTGGCTGGATGAAGTGGCCGCACAGCTGGAACCAGGTTCGTGGATCTGGCTGGTTCCCGGAAGGGACCAGGCCGTCAATCTGCGGCGCCGGGTGATGCAAAAAAGCGATACCGGCCTGATCGATCCGCGTTTTATAACCTTTGACGAGCTGACACGGATGATTCTAGAAAAATCAGAGAGCGGGTATTATATGATGCCACGCCATTTGCAGCAACGCATTCTGGCAGAATTGATGACCCGACCGGAAAACGGGGAGATCACCTGGGAAGGGCGCCCGCTCGAATCGTATGCATCATCTACAAGCGTGTTGAACGGTATCCTTCAGGTCATCGCCATGCTGAAGCGCCATCTGGTACAACCGGAGGATCTCAACAGGGCGGAGGTCGACAGTTCGGAAGAATATCGCATTCTGGTTGCCCTGTACCGGGGCTATCAGGAGAAAATACTTCGTTCCTATGATCAGGGGAATACGGGTATGGATGGCCAGTTGCTGGATCTGGAAGAACAGTATCTGGAAGCGGGCCGGTTGTTGCAACAAGAGGGGGTTCACCATTTTTTCCCGTCCCTTGAAAAGGTCTATGTTGATTCATTCGTTGAACTGGAACCGATTCAGCGCCTGATTCTGCAGGCATTGTTCGAGGTCCACCAGGTCGAAATCTGTTTTCCTTATGTTCGGGAGCAGTGGGCGCCACTTTCTGCCGTGCAGCAGGAGGCATCGGAGCTGTTCCGGTTTTTTAGACAACACGGATTTGAGTTTCAAGACGGAGAAAAGGAGTTAGACAATAGCAACAAAGAACTCTGTCCTGCCTATTATGCTGCGGCTGCCGCTTCCGAAGAGAAGGAATGGCTTTATGTGTTAAAACAGATCAAGTCCCTGTTGAAAAAAGGGACAGCTCCGGAACAGATTGCGATTGTCACCCACCGTAAACCCGGTGAACAGGACTTTTTGCACCAGTTGATTCAGGAGGAACAGATCCCGGTTCGTTATACATTTGCGCGCCCGCTGATGCAGATACCGGAAGTGGATGATCTCGGTGTCCTGTACACCCTCGGTGAGAACCGGTTTGACCGGGACAGCCTGTCTCATCTGGACGATTCGCCCCTTTTTGCTGAGGCAGCACCAGGGGAAGACAGCCCGTCCCGGCGACCCCTGAGAGTGGCGTACTGGGCAGGAAAAATGGGAATCTATGCCGGCCTCGACACCTGGTATGAGATACTGGACCGGGAGTTGTCCCGACAGGAGCATGAAGAACTCAAAAGACTCCGCAGTTGGCTGGAACAACTGGAACAGATGGTGGCAGGAGTACCGGAGAAGGGAACATTGATTGAGCATGTTCGGGCCATGGAAAACATGATCAATACGCTGAACTGGAAAAAAGAGGAGAGCGGGAGAAGAATGTTGCAACTGCTGGCGGAGTTGAGACGGACCTCCCGTCACGTTCAGGATAGACAGCGATTGACTCCATCTGAATTTATCCGCTTTTTGAATGAGGCGGGCCAGGGGGTCAAGGCTCACACCTCGAAAATAAAGCAGGGTGTCTGGTTTCTGGAACCGATTCAGGCCCGGGGTTTTTCCTTTACACACATGTTTTTTGTGGGGATGAACGAAGGCGAGTTTCCGGCCGGTTCATCCCGACTCTGGTTTGTGACGGACCGTCTGCAAAAAGAATTGCGGGAAGTAATTGAATTTCCCCGGGTGCTGCGGGCAAGAGAGCAGTTCCAGAAGATCCATTTTTACCAGGCGGTGGAGAGTGCCGAACAAACCTGCACGTTCAGTTATCTGGCCGGGCGTCGGGATTTGCTTCGTTCCCGTTATCTGGATGAATGGATGCGTCAATTTCCGGTGGAAGAAGTCAACACGGGAGATTACCTGAACGGGTCCCGGCTCTATCCCGAAGATTGGGACCAGATTTCCAATCCGCGGGAATGGCGGGACTGGATCGCTGCTCAACTCGCTCAATCTCTGCCAGCGGAGCTGCCGCAGGATTCGAAAGTGCGTGCTTTTCCTTCTGTACCGCATGCGGGTGAAACAGGTGCACCGGTGGACTGGGAAGATATGATACATCGGGCATTGATCGAGCAGGCGCGGGAAGAAGGAACCGACCATCCCTATCATGGCAGAATCACATCTCAATCGATCCGGGAGCGGATTACATCGAAGCTGCCGAGGGCGTTCAGTGTCACCTATTTCAATACATACGGCCAGTGTCCGTTTAAGTTCTTTCTGTCCCGACTGGTCAAACTGGATGAAGCGGAAGAAGAAACGGAAGATATGGATCATCTGGAAAAGGGAAATATCTATCACGCTGTCCTGCAACAGTTGTACCGGGAACTTTTCCCGCAGGGCGCAGAAGCAGGCGATGCAACTGGCCCGGAACTTCCTCCGCTGACGGAGATTTTATCCCGGGCAGAGCAACTTTTTGATGAACAGTGGCAGGCCATCTTTTCCGAGAGATATCAAGCGGAATCCCTGCGAAACCGGATTGAAAAAGAACGAATGCTGGACAAACTGAAACGATTCATCCGTTTTGACCTGGAACGTCTCACAGAAACACCGTTTAAACCGCGTTACTTTGAGTGGGCCTTCGGCATGAGCCGACATGGAGGCGGTGGACGCGAGGACACGGATCAGGGCAGTGTGGAAGCACCACTTTTGATCCGGGGCGTCCCATTTCGCGGTGTCATTGACCGGATCGATACGGATGGTCATGGCCTGTTCGTAGTCTTTGATTACAAGACAAGCGGCGGTGCCGTAGATGTCAAACATATGAAGGAAGGTTATGATTTTCAACTCCCGGTCTATGTCAGGGCCGTCAAAGAACTTTTGATGGGCGGGGAGGGTTCCGCCGTGGGAGCGGCCTACTATTCGGTGGAAAAACGGGACTACGCAGCCAAATCTGTGTTTCACAAAGAGCGGATGGAAGGGAAAGGACTGGATCTGGACGGGCTGGTCCGCGGCAAAAAAGAAGAAGACTGGGAGATGTTGATGGAAGAGAGTCTGGAAAAGATTCCCCGGTACCTGGACGGGATTCAGCAGGGAGACTTTCGGGTGGCCCCGCGGGTTGACCTGACTCACTGCAACCGCTACTGCCCATATCGCCGAATATGCCGTTACAACCCGATGAGTCGAGATTTGGAAGGTGACGATCAATGAGTCTGAACCAGTGGAAGCTTAATAAAGGCACGCCTAATGTCACGGGGAGGGAACGGACATGAGTGGTGTCACGCCCACCCCGAATCAGTGGAAAGCCATTTCCGACCTGGATTCTCATCTTGCCATTACCGCAGGGGCCGGTGCAGGGAAAACATGGGTTCTTACCGAGCGATACGCCGCCATGCTGGCCGGAAGGCCTCTGGTCAATGCGCCGGAAGGCTTCAGCATGCCGGCCCGCAGACCGCCGTCACGCCCTTCTGAGATTGTAGCCATCACGTTTACCCGGGAGGCGGCGACGGAGATGAAAACCCGGATTCGCAAACGCCTCAGGGACTGGCAGGATGAAGAACCGGATCAGGCGGCGTTAATCGAACGACATATGGAAGAGCTGGAAGATGCGGTCATCACCACCATTCACGGATTTTGCAGCGAACTGATCCGCATGTTCCCCCTGCAGGCGGAAACGGACCCCGATTTTAAGCTGGTGGAGCCGGAGGACAGCCAGGTCCTGCTTGAGGAAAGTATTCGCCGGGTGCTGGATGAAGGGTTGAGTGGCGAAGATGAGACGGTGATCCGCCTGCTCCAGTCCATTCCCTATGAAACCCTGGTGGCGGAATGGATGCAATTTTATCCGTCCATTCGTGAATACACCGAGGATTTTGAATCCGTGGCCCGCCGAACGGTGGCACGCATGCAGGAAGCGGTCAAGAAGGTACCGCCGATGGTGGAGCGGTTTGAACCCTATTTAAACCGGCTTTTGCGGGTCGATCCGGAAGAATTGCCGGCCAAACCGCAGGCAGCGCTGCGCCGTCTGCAGAAAAAATGGGAGGATGGCTGGAACCGGGTCTGGGAGGCATGGACATCATCCGATTTTTACTATACAGAAGACGTGTTTGAGATTTTTAACTACCTGCGGGATTCACGCTGGGGCAAATCCAAAAAAATCATGGAGTACCTGGAGCCGATTCATGAGTCCCTCGACACCCTGTTAAAGCACATCAGTGCCCATGAACTGGAGCAGGCCATTCTCGATACCGGAACGTGCCTGGCACGGGTGCACGCGGTTTATGAACAGCGGAAAAAGAAAGAAAATGTCCTCGATTTTACGGATCTGCAGACAAAAGCGGCCGCGTTAATGGATAATCCGGGCGTACAAAAGGAACTCAAAAACAAGTTTAAATACTTGATGGTGGATGAATTTCAGGATACCAACCCGGTGCAATTCCGTCTGATCACACAGATGATGCAGATTTTACCGGATCTGCGCCTGTTTATTGTAGGAGATTCCAAACAGTCGATTTACCGTTTCCGCGGTGCGGATGTGGAACTCTTTTTGAAAAGTCAGCAACGTATTCAAAAAGAGCAGGGGAAAGTGATCAACCTCGAAGAAAACTTTCGCTCCCAGTCATCCGTCATCACCACCGTCAACCAGGTATTCAGCAAAGTGATGCATCTGCCGGAGACGGAGGGACTTCCGTTGTACAGTTCGGTTTATGATTTTCCGATGAAAGCCACACAGCCGGATTATCATCACCACGCCAATATTGAGTTGCTACATGTCGGCAGCAAGTCGGTGGAAGATGAAGCGGCTGCGGTGGCCCGCCGGATCCGCGAATTGACGGAAGAAGAGCGGATTCCGGTGGAGACGGATAACGGCATGGAACTGCGACGGGTCCGTTACGGCGATGTTGCCCTGCTGTTTTCGTCTACCGGACGGGTACCGGTATTTGAGAAAGCCCTGCAGCGTGAAGGGATTCCTTATTATATCCTGGGCAGCCGCAACTTCTTTCGCCGTCAGGAAATCTGGGACCTCTACGAATTGTTGCATTATTTGGTCCGTGAGGATGATGCACGCTCATTGATGGCCGTGCTTCGTTCCCCACTGTTTCAGTTGTCGGATGAGACCCTTTTTCTCCTGGGGCAGGACGGACAATTGCTGGACAACTGGACCTCCGGCCATATTCCGCCGGAAGTCGGGGGGATCGAGCGCAACCGCCTGTTGGACGCCCGGCGACTCCTCGATGAGTGGCGAGACAGGGCCCGTACCGTAACGCCCTATGGGCTGCTGCGTGAGATTATTCAGACAACCGGGTATGAGCAGGTCCTGTTTATGATGCCGTCCGGTGCCCAGCGGGTGGGAAATGTGCGCAAGTTTCTGGAACTGCTTGGCGAAAAAGAAAAACAGGGATATACCACGGTGCGCCGGGTGGTCCCTTATCTGAAACGCCTGATTGAAAGCGGAGCGGATGAAGAAGAAGCCCAGGTGGAAAACGCTGACAGTGACGTGGTTAAAATTATGACCATTCACAAATCAAAGGGACTGGAATTTCCGGTGGTAATTCTTCCTAATTTGCAAAAACGGTTCAATATGCAGATGTCGCGGTTTGCCTTTGATCCGGAACTGGGCCTGTCGGTCTCCCTCGATGGTGAGAATTTCAGACATCTGGGGATCACGGCCGACATCCGGGAACGTGAAAAAGATAAAGAACGGGAAGAAGAAAAACGAAAATTATACGTCGGAATGACCCGGGCGCGGGATCATCTGATTCTGTCCTGCGCCAGCCCGATTCCCAAAACAAGGACGGTCTACGACATGAATCGGGCCACCTGGTGGAGCTGGCTGGTGTATGCCATGGCCGACGGGGAGATTCAGCAGATCGAGGAGAATCTTCAGTCATTCCCGGTTCCCGTTCAGTATCAATACCTGGATGAGATCCGGCTGGAAGAGGCTTCCGCTTCAAACGAAGAGGCAGCTGAAGCAGACGGGGACAAAGCGAACCCGTTCGCCGGTCTGAAATCCGTTGTTCCGGATGATCCGCCGGAAGGGATGGTATTTGACCGGGAAACGGTTGAAGCGAACATGCTGCAACTGACATCCGTCAGTGAAATTGTGAAGGAGAAAAAAGGGGAGGCGATTCCGCCGGACGAATTAGAGCGAAACGAAGATTCGGATCGCCCGTTTGCGTATCATCTCCACCGCTCCGATGCGGCGGATGGCCCGGCTCGTGATGGGTTGAGTGCGGCGGAAAGAGGGACGCTGGTTCATGCCGTTCTTGAACGCTGGCCCTTTGATGGTGATCAGATCAGATCCGAGCAGGTGGCCCGCATTGTCCACAAAAAGCTGGTGGAATCCGGCCGGTTTGATTTGGATCCGGAGCCGGTGCTTAAGGAAGTTCACCGGCATCTGAACCGGATACCCGGGTCGCGATTGCTGGATGAGTTGAAGCATGCTGAAAGGATATGGCGGGAACTTCCGTTTGTCATCCGGGACCCGGAGAAGACGAACAGGCTGATCAACGGCACGATCGACCTGATCTATCAGTTGCCGGGACAAAAAGCGGTGGTGGTGGATTACAAAACCAATGATACCGATCGGCATGCCATCACAGATATGGTGGACTATTACCGGGAACAGCTGGATCTGTATGCAGAAGTGGTTGAACAAGTCTTGAACCTGAAGGTGGATCGCAGGATACTCTTTTTTACCCACAGCGGGGATGAGGTAGAAGTTTGAATGGTGATGTGACACTTTCTGTTACATCCATACTCATGGGTATGGATGTAACAGAGGTTTTTTATATCATCCCGGAGAAGTGGGGAGGGGAGTGATTGGCTTGTGGGCTGATCTTCAAAATATATCGGTTTACTATGAGATACAGGGTGAGGGAACGCCGGTGTTGATGCTTCATGGCTTTTCACTGGATCATCGCATGATGGCGACCTGTTTTGAACCGGTTTTTCAGAGAAGAGAGGGGTGGCAACGCCTTTACATTGATTTGCCGGGTATGGGGAAGACGAAGGGAGCCGATTGGATCAAAAGCTCAGATGACATCCTGCAGGTGCTTCTTCAGTTTATCGATACGGTCATACCGGATCAGCGTTTTCTGATTGCCGGAGAATCTTACGGAGCTTATCTGGCCGGGGGAATCTTAAAAAAGAAACGGGAATGGATCGATGGCATGGCTCTGATTTGTCCGATGATAAAAGCCGATGTCAATGAACGCATCCTCCCCCCGCATCGTGTGGTGAGAAAGGAACCGGGCCTGGCCTCACAGCTTGAACCGGAAGCGTATGATGTTTTCAAATCGCTGGCCGTCATCCAGACGCAGGAGGTGTTGAACCGATTTCACACTGACATACTAGAAGCATCCAGCATAGCCGATCATCAATTTTTACAGAGAATCAAAGAAGAGGGATACGCCCTTTCTTGTGATCCGGATCACTATGCTCATCCCTATGAAAAACCTGTCCTGATCGTGACAGGGAGACAGGACGCCGTAACCGGGTATCAGGATGCTTTTGGCCTGCTGCAACATTTTCCCCGTTCCTCCTATATCGTGATGGATGGGGCCGGTCATAATCTTCAGATCGAACAACCCGATCTCTTTGAGAATCTGGTTCACAACTGGCTGGATCGTGTTGAAGAGGAGCGAGCCGGCTGATGAGAAATGCATCGCCGCATAAAAAGGCAAAGCCCCCGATTCGCAAAGGAATCGGGGGCTTTTTCATGTCAGTAAGTGTATAAATAACCGGATCGGTTACAGGTCTTTTACTTTATCCTCATTTATTTTCTCCGTATCGTCGTATGTGATAACGGTTAATTCGCGACAGTTCCAGCATTCACTGCGGGTTCTTTCCCAGGTGACCAGTTCTTTTCCACATCGTATGCACTTGTCATGCTCCATTGAATCGACCTCCTTTTTAACTGGTAACTATATTTTATCACAAGTACACGACTTGTTTAACTAAATTTATCAGAATTTTATAACAAATTTATGACAAAATTTTTAACATGTATTCAAAAATGAGGAAATGGTGCATCAACTGACCTCGTTTTAACCCGCAGACGGCTCATCAAAATTCTGTTCCCCGTGCATAAGTCGCCCTTACCTGTTGCAAAATAAGGGGGAATGACTAGAAAACAATGGATAGAAAGGAAGAGGATCCAGTGGACAAACAGCAGACCAGCCTTAATGATACCCTCTCTTATATTCATTCGGAATTAAATCGTGTTCAGACCATTGCCGGAACACTTTCCACCAGTGAATCAAAACATTATAAAGAATTGACGGACATGGGGGATGACAGACTGAACCAGATCGCCAATGAGGAACAGAATGCGGCAAGACAGCTGGGTGAAGTCAAACAGATTTGCATCAACCTGGTCCAGAAAGTCGAAGACATCAAGAATCAATACAAACAACAAGAATCTCCCGACAGGTGAATCAAATGTTTAAATTCGTCAGCAACTTCATGCGCAGCATGGTAAATGAGACCGTAGATAAAGCAATCGAACGCCTGGCCCGGGATCAGTATACAGAGAACCTGTTTGAAATGATGCCGGTCAGTAAAAAAGTGAATCCGATCAATTTGATTGAACTGGTAATGCGCAGCCGCAAGGGACAGCCACCGGGACGCCCACTCGGAACCCACATGCGGTTCTCACCATGGGACAAACTATTGTTTAACCCGGTTCATCTCTATCGATTTCCTACTCCCGAGGATGTGGGGATTTCTACCGCTGTGACCATCGGCAAACGGGCACGCAATCCCCTGACTATTTCCATCCCGATTATGATTGCCGGCATGTCATATGGCGGTGCCCTGAGTAAAAAAGCGAAAATCGCACTGGCCCAGGCGGCGACCCGGATCGGCACAGCAACCAATACAGGTGAAGCAGGATTGATGGAAGAGGAAAGGGAAGCCGCCGATCTGCTCATCGGCCAGTATAATCGGGGAGGATGGTTGAATACCCCCGACAAATACATGCAACTGGACGCCATTGAAATCCAGCTCGGTCAGGGAGCTCAGGGATCGACTCCCCAGCGGACCCCGGCCAAAAATATCGGCCGGGAATATCATGAAGTATTTGAAATCCCGAAAGGAGAAGATGCCCTGATTCATTCACGCCTTCCCGGTGTGGATACGAAAGAGCAGTTTATCTCCCTGGTCCGTAAACTGAAAGAGGAGACCGGCGTTCCTGTCGGGTTAAAAATTGCCGCCACCCATCACCTGGAGAAAGAACTGCAAATCGCCCTGGAAGCGGAAGTGGATTTTATTACCGTGGATGGGGCGGAAGGCGGTACCCATGCGGCGGCCCCCATTCTCGAAGACGATGTGGGCCTTCCCACCATGTATGCCGTCTCCAGGGCAGCCCGATTTCTCTCCCGCAAAGGGGCAACCGGTGATGTCAGCCTGATCGCCACCGGTGGATTGGTCACCCCTGGGGATTACCTCAAGGCGCTGGCTCTCGGAGCCGATGCCGTCTACATTGGAACGACTGCTGTGATGGCACTGGTGGGGGACCAGATGACCCGGGCCATGCCCTTTGAACCGCCCACCGATCTTGTCGTCTACCAGGCCAAAATGACGGACAAGCTGGATCTGGAACGGGGGGCGACCAGTCTGTTTAACTACCTGAATGCATCTTCACGTGAAATGGAACTGGTTTGTTATACCCTGGGCAAAACATCTGTCTCCGATGTGAACCGGGAGGATTTATGCTGTCTTGATCCGTTTTTGGCCAGGGCAATCGGGGTGGAATTGGCTTTTATATCACCGGAAGAACAGTCGGAGTACTTTGAAGGATTGCCGGAAATGGCACACGAGCAGGTGAACAGACAACCGGAGTCATACACGCAACATCCGCTGCACTAAAAACTTGATCGATTTTGTATCCAGGCAGGACCGGACGGTCCTGCTTTTTCATGATGGTTTCTTATTTTTCTTCCAGTAACGTAAGGGTCAAAACATAAACAAGTTTTCGTAAACGAGTGTAACGAAATGGTTCCTTTATCCACTTCTCCACTTATAAATTCCCGCAACACGTTTAACTCCACCCGCAAAAAAACGTGTCGCATCCTTTAACGCGATATCGCATTCAGGTTTTAACGCGTACTCTTGCACGCTTTTTCACCATTTCCGTACAATTTAAATAAGTTGAAACTTTAAGAAATCTTGATAAAAGGTGGGATGACAGATGGCTCAACAGAACGTGATGCAACAACAGGAAACGGAAAAAGACTTTTTTCCGGTTCAGGATGTTGATTACATTGAATATTATGCGGGCAATGCCAGACAGACCGCCCATTTTATGTGCACCGGATTCGGGTTTGAACCGGTAGCCTACGCCGGATTGGAAACCGGTGAACGCAGCAAGGTGTCCTATGTCCTGAAACAAAACAAGATCTATTTTGTCATCTCCGGATCGCTGCAGGAAGACCATCCGATCGCTGAATTTGTCAAAAAGCACGGGGATGGCGTCAAAGACATCGCCCTTCGTGTGGACGATGTTGAAAAGGTTTACAAAGAAGCCATTTCCCGCGGTGGCATCGCGATCAAAGAACCCCATGAGGTTTCGGATGAACACGGCACCGTCAAAAAAGCAATCATCGGAACATACGGGGATACCATTCATACCCTGATTGAGCGCAAACATTACCGCGGCCCGTTCCTGCCGGGATACCAGAAAACAGAGCTCAACATTCCTCACAACCCCGCGGGACTGGTCGGCATTGATCACGTCGTGGGAAATGTGGAACAGATGGAGCCCTGGGTCCGCTATTACGAAAAGGTGATGGGCTTCAAGCAGATGATTCATTTTGACGACGAAGATATCAGTACCGAATATTCCGCCCTCATGTCCAAAGTGATGCACAACGGGGGCCGGATCAAGTTCCCGATCAATGAACCGGCGGAAGGGAAGAAAAAGTCTCAGATTCAGGAATTTCTCGATTATTACAACGGGGCCGGCGTCCAGCACATCGCCCTTTTGACCAATGACATCATCTCCACCGTCTCCACCCTGCGCGCAAACGGCATCGAGTTCCTCGATACCCCCGATACCTATTACGACATGCTGACGGATCGGGTTGGAAAAATTGATGAATCCATCGAGAAACTCCGCGAACTGAAAATTCTGGTGGATCGCGACGATGAAGGTTATCTGCTGCAGATTTTTACCCGGCCGATTGTGGACCGGCCCACGCTGTTCATCGAGATCATCCAGCGAAAAGGGGCACGCGGATTCGGCGAAGGAAACTTTAAAGCCCTTTTTGAATCAATAGAACGCGAACAGGCACGCAGAGGGAACCTGTGATGAAGTGGGTCTCCTATTCCGACGACCGTGGCGAGGTCCGGGCCGGCTGGCTGCAGGATGGACGGGTGGTCGATCTGGCCCGGACGCTTCACTGGTCACAACAAAACGGATTACAGGTGGAACAGGGAATGCCGGAACCGCCTGTGACCCTGCTTGAGTACCTGCAGCAGGCCGACCGCCATTCCGCCCTTACCTCATGGGTGGAGGACACCTTCTCCATGCTCGAAAAAGAGGGACTGTCACATCTGCCAGACGACGCTGTTTACGAGACGAACCGGATCACCTTTCATCCGCCGATTCCCAATCCGCCAACGTTTCGGGATTTCTATGCCTTTGAAGAACATGTGAAGAATGCCCGGGGGCGCCGGGGACTGGATGTCGTTCCCGAGTGGTACCGTTTTCCCGTGTTTTACTTCTCCAATCCCCGTACTCTGCGGGGACCGGATGAGGATGTTGTGATCCCATTTTACACCGAAAAGATGGACTATGAGCTGGAAATGGCCTGTGTCATCGGCAAAAGCGGCATCAACATTCCGGTGGAAGAAGCCCGTCAACACATTGCCGGATACATGATATTAAATGACTGGAGCGCGCGGGATGTACAGGCTGAAGAAATGAAAGTGGGACTCGGTCCGGCCAAGGGGAAAGATTTTGCGACGTCAATCGGGCCGTATCTGGTCACGCCGGATGAGCTGGAAGACCGCCGACGGGGCGAGCGGTTTGATCTCAGCATGACGGCACGTATCAATGGAGAGCTCTATTCCGAAGGAAATTTTGCATCGATCTACTTCAGTTTTGCAGAGATGATTGCCCGGGCGTCTCAGGCATGCCGGCTGCAACCGGGAGATATCATCGGGTCGGGAACGGTGGGTACCGGCTGTATTCTCGAACTGGGACCGGAAAACCGCCCCTGGCTGAAAGTCGGCGATATCGTGGAATTAGAGATTGAGCGGCTGGGAACACTGCGAAACCGTCTCGTACGGTCAGCTGATTAAGAAAGGAGTGAAGCGTCATGCCTTTTTATCACAAAATGGGTGAGATCCCGCACAAACGGCACACGCAGTTTCGTAAACCGGACGGATCACTTTACTGGGAACAGGTGATGGGAACCCGCGGCTTTTCCGGGATTCAATCGATCCTTTACCATCACCATCCACCGACACAGGTATCGAGAGTTGAACATCAGGCAAAAGTGGAACGTCGTTATGAAGAACAGGGAGCACTCAGACACCGTCATTTTGCCACAAAAGAAGCCGCTTCTGGAGGAGATTTTCTTGAAGCCCGCCGTATTTTGATGGGTAATGAAGATGTGGCCATCGGGATCGCCCGACCCACGGAGCAGATGAATTATTTTTACCGCAACGGGGAAGAAGATGAATTACTGTTCGTACACGAAGGCAGCGGGAAGGTGGAGACCGTTTTCGGAACACTGACCTTTCGAAAAGGCGATTATATCGTGATTCCCACCGGAACCACTTACCGGATTGTACTGGATGACCCCCGGGAGACGGTGCCCCGTTTTCTGGTGGTAGAATCCCGTTCTCCCATCGAGACACCGCGCAGGTACCGCAACGAACACGGTCAGTTACTGGAACATTCGCCGTTTTGTGAGCGGGATTTTCGCCTGCCGGAAAAGCTGGAAACCCATGTGGAAGAAGGGGAATTTGAAGTTCGGGTCAAAGCACGGGAGCAGCTGACCTCCTTTTTCTTCCGGTTTCATCCGCTCGATGTGGTCGGGTGGGACGGTTATCTTTATCCATACATCTTCAATATCGAAGATTTTGAGCCGATAACCGGGCGCATTCATCAGCCGCCGCCGGTACACCAGACCTTTCAAGGAGCAAATTTTGTCGTCTGTTCGTTTGTGCCACGGTTGTTTGACTATCATCCGGAAGCGATTCCGGCCCCCTATCATCACAGCAACGTAGACAGTGATGAAGTGCTGTACTATGTGGAGGGTAATTTCATGAGCCGGAAAGGGATTGATGAGGCCTCATTTACGCTTCATCCCAGCGGCCTACCGCACGGGCCCCATCCGGGTACGGTGGAAGCGAGCATCGGTGCGAAGGAAACGCTGGAGCTGGCCGTCATGATCGATACATTCCGACCGCTTCGTGTAACAGAAGAGGCCCGTACCTGTGAAGATGACGGGTATATGTACAGCTGGGATCCGCAACGAAAAGAGTGATCGAAGGGGTTATATCGCCAGTATTTGTGTTAAATATAATTAATGCCGTTAATTTAAAGACACTGCTGCTGTGACGCGGCAGTGTCATTTTATATGAAGCAGCGTTTTCTTGATTGTGATTGTATCGGGCCGAAATTACATATAAAATAAAGTAAATAAAGTATTCTGGTGGTTCTATGCTAAAAGATACAGGTGAACGCGTTATCCCGGAGTTGATGAATCCGAAAAATGGAATGCTTCTCGAACACTATGCCCGTTACCATTTTGCGGTGCCTTATACACATGGACGAGTTCTCGACATCGCCACTGGTGCCGGTTACGGACCGCAGATTCTACTCCGTTACGGCACGGGGATCGAACGGGTGGTGGCCGTCGATGTGTCAGAGGATGCCATCCGTTATGCCCGGGAGCATTATGATGATGAACGCATTGATTGGAGACTCGCAGACGGAGCTGATCCGTCCATTGTGCAACAACTGGGGATGTTTGATACCATCATCAGTTTTGAAACCATCGAACATATTGAACAGGATTTTCAGTTTGTCGACAACCTTTACCGGATGTTAAAACCGGGCGGGGTCGCTGTGATATCCACGCCGTTCGGAAAGGGGCGCCATCACCCCTGTGCGGATCCCTTCCACGTCTGTCAGTACACCGAGGAAGAGTTTCGCGAACTGATGCAGCGATTTGATGACGTGATGTTCTTTCATCAGGTAAATGAAACCATTGAAATGCCGGTCCCGGGAAAGAAATACTGGTTGCAGCTGGCCGTATGCCGCAAAGCCAACGAACCGATTTCATCACGTCATTGATCCGGGAACTGAATTTTTAAGTTTGCAAGAAGAAAGGGTGACTGAATATGAAAGAAATATCGGCAGGGGGGGTCGTCTACAAACGAGAAGGAGACAACCTTAAAATTATGATTATTGAGGACCGTTACATGAAGGCTTCTCTTCCCAAGGGAAAAGTGGAAAAGGGAGAAACCCTGATGGAAACGGCCCTTCGTGAAATCAAAGAAGAAACAGGGATCACCGGAAAAATTGTAGAACCCCTGGAAGTGATCCATTACCGGTATTATCATCCGGAACACGGTCAGATTGATAAAGAGGTTCATTATTTTCTCGTAGAAGCGCTGTCGGGGGAGTTGACCGCTCAACTGGAGGAAATCAACAGTGTGGCCTGGTTTTCTCCCCGTGAAGCATGGAAAAAGTTGAAAACCGGATACGAAAACAACTATTCGGTGACCCGAAAAGCATTTAAATTGTTAAAAATTCCCCCTGCAATTATGGAATAAATGTCTTTGTTGAACAGAACAGGAGGTATGAACTGTGGCAAGAGATCCGTTAGCCGGTATGATTGACCATACCCTGTTAAAACCCGATGCTACTTCAGATATGATCGACCAACTGGTTCAAGAAGCGAAAACGCATCAATTTGCATCCGTCTGTGTCAACCCCGGCTGGGTGAGACGGTGTGCGGAGCAGTTAAAGGGAACGGATATCAAGGTTTGTACGGTGATCGGTTTTCCGCTGGGGGCCACGACCATGGAAGCAAAAGCGTTTGAAGCGGTTCAGGCGATTCAGAACGGCGCCGATGAACTGGACATGGTAATTAACATCGGACGGTTAAAAGCGAACGATGATGATTATGTCAAAAGAGATATTGAAGCGGTGACGGCTGCTGTTCAGGGAAAAGACATCACCGTCAAAGTGATTCTGGAAACGGCTATGCTGACGGAAGATGAAATACAAAAAGCCTGCCGGATTAGCCGGGATGCGGGTGCCCATTTTGTCAAAACGTCCACCGGCTTCGGTCCCGGTGGTGCCACAGTCGCCGATGTCAGACTGATGAAGGAAACCGTCGGTGATCACATGGAAGTCAAGGCGTCCGGGGGGATTCGGACCCGTTCGGATGCGGAAAAAATGATCGAAGCGGGTGCAACCCGTATCGGTGCCAGTGCCAGTGTGGCCATCGTAACCGGTCAGTCCTGATCCGGCCCCGGGATGATCCGGGAAATCAGGTGTGCATAGGGACGGGCAAAAGGGAGTGCCACAAGTGAACAGGCGATGTTGAACAGCGTCTGGGCATGTGCGAGCTGGGCGGACGGATGTGGTGAGAGTGCCATCGAGACCAGGGAAAGCACCCCGATCAGTGGAATGAACAGGATCACACCGGCGACATTGAGGATAATATGGGCCCAGGCGACCCGTTTCGCTTCTGTACCCGCTCCCAGACTTCCCAGCCAGGCGGTGGCACAGGTGCCGATATTGCTTCCCAGTATGATGGCAATGCCGGTCGTCAGAGGAATAAAATGCTCATCCATAAAGCTCATCGTAATCGCGGTAACTGCAGTACTGCTCTGAATCAAAGCGGTAAACACCGTTCCGAACAAGACTCCGATCACACTGTTGTCACTTCCCAGATTCATTACCTGTTCAAACACATGCAGTTCCCTCAGCGGCTGGGCAACCCAGTGCAGCAGGTCAAATCCCAGAAAAATAGAACCGAATCCCGCCGCAACCAGACCGGAGCAGCGTAAGGCCCGGTGGGGAACAAACCAGAGGACACTTCCGGCGAGAAACAGAGTCAGGCCGTATTGTGTAATATTGAGTGCGATGATCTCGGTGGTGATGGTCGTTCCCACATTCGTTCCCAGAATAATGCCGACCGTTTGTGGGAAGGAAAGAATGCGGGAACTGGTCAAACCAATGGTGAGAAGTGTGACTGCACTGCTGCTCTGCAGGAGGACAGTGGCCAGTGTCCCCGTTACAAAGCTGTGCAGGGGTGTCCGGGAAAAACTGGCCAGTATGGATTTTATGTGTTTTCCGGCCAGGTTATGCAGTCCGATTTTCATCAACTGCATTCCGAATAAAAAAAGCGTTAACCCCACGGTAATGGGAATTAAAATTTCTTTCAGTATCATAACCGTCTCCTGTGTTAAGAGAATGTAAATCGCCCGATCCCTTTTTTTATATGTATGACAGACAGTAGACGGGCATGACAGGCAATCCGGGACAGGTTTTCCCGGGCTCTTTTGTTATCGATGACGGCTGAACTGTCGTTTAGGCCATTGCATACAATGGAGAATAAGATCGCATCAGCGACATGAAAAACAGGGAGGAGAACATGAGGAAGAAAATCAATCTGGGGATTATATACGGCGGGAAATCCAGCGAACATGAGGTGTCCCTCAAGACCGCCTTCAGTATTATTCAGGCCGTTGATCAATCCAAGTATCATATCATTCCCATCTATATCAATTTGAACGGTGAATGGCATCAGGGAGATGCCATCGATGGCCTTCCTGCTTCCGTGGATGAACTCCGGCTCAGGAACGGAGAATCAGACATGCCGCCGATCCTGCTTCAACTTAAGGATCATGTCGATATAGTGTTCCCCGTGATCCATGGACCCAACGGCGAAGACGGAACCCTCCAGGGACTTCTGGAAATGTTGAATATCCCCTATGTGGGATCAGGGGTACTGGGTTCAGCGGCGGGAATGGATAAAGTCGCAATGAAAGCCCTGTTCGGTTATCACGGATTGCCACAGGGGGATTTTCTGGCGATCAAGCGTTTTGAAGTGGAAGAGGCAATGGATGACATCCTGTCCCGCATTGAAAGTCGGCTGGCTTACCCCTGTTTTGTGAAGCCGGCCAATATGGGTTCCAGTGTGGGGATCAGCAAGGCCGGGGACCGCGATTCTCTCAGAGCGGCCCTTATCGAGGCGGCCCGGTATGATCGTAAAATCGTCGTAGAACAGTTTATTGACGGGCGGGAACTGGAAGTCTCCGTTCTGGGCAATGAACAACCCCGTACGTCGGTGGTGGGCGAGATCCTGCCGGCCCATGATTTCTATGATTATGCCGCCAAATATAAAGATACGGGAACCGAGCTTCAGATCCCGGCACGCATTCCCGCTCATGTAGAAGAACAGATTAAACAACTGGCGGTAAGGGCGTATCAGGCTGTCGATGCTGCCGGCCTGTCCAGGGTGGATTTTTTCTGGGATGAAAAAGAGGACCGGGTCTATATCAACGAAATTAATACATTACCCGGATTTACCCCGTTCAGTATGTATCCCATGCTGTGGAAAGAAGCGGGCTTGTCCTATACGGCATTGATCGATGAATTGATCCGGCTCGGTTTTGAAAGATACGAAGAGAAGAATAAGAATGCCGTCGAGGCAGAAAAACTGGATTAATCGACCCGGAACAGGAGGGGCGGCTTTCGCCGCCTCTTTATTTTTCCGCCAGGTCAGAGTTAAACAGAATCAAAAGTCGGTTTGGCATAGCGGAAATCTTTGACGCTATTATCCGGTTTTTCTGGATATATAAAAAATAGGTGAAAAATTTGCCGCTATGTGCCTCATTTAAAATTATGCGAAGTATTCAACGCAGGTAACGGAAATGTTTTTCGCTATTTTTTTGGATATCCTGCTATTTTGAGAAATTGGGGAAAAAATTTCCGCTAATTTTGCCTTCTTAATACTATCTGATATTATGCGAAGTATTCAATCGCAAAACTCCACTTTCTTGTCATCCCATTATGGCTGATTCTGTTGCATCCGTAGATCCGGAAACATGTTCACCCTGTTGTTCTCGTTCAGTTTTCACAACAATAGGCTTGATACTGGAATCAACAACGTCCATTTGTTTATAGCCTTGACTAAGATGCAATGGAAAAAGCCCAGGGCTGAATCAAAAAACACGATCCCCCCTCTTTCAAGGCATCGTTGCAATCCCTTCTGGTTCTAGGCTGTTAAGGATCCATATAAAAAGGTAGATGCAGTTCTTGGAGTTTTATATTATTAATATTGATTAAAACAATAATTGGAAAAAGATATAATCAAATGATTAAAAGGAGTGAAAAAATGCGAAAAAAATTGTCTGTATTATTTATTTTCGTCATTTTTATATTTGTAAGTTGTAGTAACCTTAATGAAGGTGATTTCAAAGGTTCAACATCTTTTCCTGATTTCCCTGTACCTGTCGAAGCTGATCTTGTTGAAAATAAAGAAGGTGTGTATGAGAAATATCTGTACAATGCAAAAGGTACAATGGTGGTATCAGGGAAGATTTATATAAAGCAATTGAAAATTGGGGATGGAAAATGCGCGAACAGATGGGTAGCTATTACGTGTTTGAAAAAGACGGGCAGCTTATTGGCATGACTGTTAATAGCACCAGTGAGGGAGACTTTTTTAATATTCAAAAACACGAAGATAAATAAAATGTGTCTTTTGAGCAAAGTATTATGAAAAACTTGTTAGAATGAATTTTGATATATTTTAGTTCAACATCACCCCACACGGAGGTTTAACAAAGCCTAAACAATAAAAAAAGGAATCTGCCCGCCACAGATTCCTTTTAATCTATTCGCCTTGCTCATCCTTCCCTTAATTCACGGATGACCTGTTCCAGTTCCATTCCTCTTGAAGCCTTGAACAACAGGGCATAAGAGCCGTTCATGTACCGCTTCAGAAAAGAAACGGCTTCTGCTTTGTCCGTAAAGTGCTTTTTATTTCCTTCATAGGCGGATGAAAGGTGAGCGGTGTGTTCACCTACCGTCACCACCATTTCCAGCGGCTGTCCCTGAAATACCGCATTGAGAAAGCTCCCGATCTCAGCATGAAGTTGATCTGTCTGCGGGCCGAGTTCGTACATATCTCCCAGCACCAGCACTTTTTTGCGATTTTGGAAGAGATCTTTAAACGTGCTGATCGATTGTTTCATTGACGCGGGGCTGGCATTATAGGCATCGTTGATGATCAGGCTGCCGTCGTCCCCCTTCAGAAGCTCAAAGCGCATCGCGGAAATATGAAGGGTACGGACCGCTTCCCGTATCTGTTCCGGGCTACAGCCTTCCTTTCGTGCAATCCAGATGGCAGGAAGCAGATTGGATACATTGTGCATCCCGAACAGCGGCATCTCAAGATGAAGTGTTTCATCCTCCATCCGCACTTCAAAGGCCGTTCCGTTATCCGTATGGTGAATGCCGCGTGCCCATATGTGAAGCGGCGGCTTTCCTGCGAGTTCGTTCTCCCCTTCAATCCCGTAATAGATCACGTCCCCCGGGTACAAATGACTCATGCCGGTAACGTAAGGGTCGTCGCCGTTTAACAGGACATAGCCATCCGGATGAACGTGGGGTAGCAGTTCTCCTTTTGCCTTTGCGATATTTTCACGCGAACCGAAATATTCGATATGGGCGTCATTGACATTGGTGATGACACCGGCTGTCGGCCGGGCAAGTGACGCCAGCAGGTCGATCTCCCCGTAATGGTTCATCCCCATTTCCAGGACGGCCGCTTCATGGTCCGGATTGATCTGTAAAAGAGAAAGCGGGACGCCCAGATGATTGTTGTAATTTTTGTAGGTCTTGAATACGTGGAACCGGCTTTCCAGCAAATGAGCAATCATGTCCTTGGTCGTTGTTTTGCCGTTGCTGCCCGTAACAGCAATCAACGGCATATTCAGTTTGTCCCGGTGAGCGGAAGCCAGTTTTTGAAGAGCTTTCAGCGTATCCGGAACCAGAATCAGGTTGAGCCCCTTAAGCTCATCCCTTTCAGACCAGGCGGGGTCCGAGATCAGAGCGGCCGTCGCTCCTCGTTTCAGCGCGTCGGGTAAAAACCGGTGTCCGTCCCGTTTACCTTCGGTGAGGGCCACAAACAGACTCTCTTTTTCCAGAAGGCGTGAATCAAAGTGAACGGAACGAACCGTTTGTTCGTCATTTCCCGTGACGGGTGTTCCACCTGTCATCTCGGCAATCTGTCTAACCGTATATTCGTACATGTCGTTCCCTCCATCGCGGCTCATGGGCAGTCGTTCTGCCGTAAATGCTATCATGATTGCTCATGGGCCGGCAAGATTTTTCATGAACTTAAGAAATAGACGGTATGATAGAATATAAAATGCAGGGAAAAAGAATGGGGGTAGCCAGATGAGTCCATCACACCGGACGGTCGTCCAGATTAATATGGCCGATCCTAAAAAGTGGCATGTGATCATGAATAACATCAAAAATTTGCACCGGGCCTTTGACGGTGATATTGAGATCGAGGTCGTTGCGTTCGGACAGGGCGTGGGCCTTCTTCTAAAAAATGTGGATTACGTGGAGGGAATGCGGGAAGAACTGATGCAGCTCGGAGTGGGATTTTCGATTTGCCGGAATACCCTGAATGCGAAAGGCATGACCCCGGATGATTTTCTCCCCGGCGTCAGCGTCGTTCCTTCCGGTGTGGCCGAGATCGTCAAAAAACAGGAACAGGGCTGGACCTACCTGAGCCTGTAAACGGCTTTTTTTGTGCGATCAGGATGTCCCGAGAATAAAAATTGGTTATAATGACTGTAAAACTGTCATTTTTTTAAAGGAGGTATATATAGCATGTCGGCACAGGATCAGTGTATTTTTTGCAAGATTATTGACGGAGAGATTCCCTCTAAAAAAGTATATGAAGATGACCGGGTTCTTGTTTTTCATGATATTAACCCCCAGGCCAAAGTTCATCTTCTGATTATCCCGAAAAAACATATTCCGACCCTGATGGATGTGACGGAAGAGGATATGACTTACATAAGCGATATTCACCGGGTGGCTCAGAAACTGGGGAACGAGATGGCGGAGCTCGACAAAGGATTCAGACTGCTTAATAACTGTGGAGAAAACGGTGGACAGGAAGTCTTTCACCTGCACTATCATTTGATGGGCGGGGAAAAATTGCCGGTTAAAGTGAAAAAATAGTGATTTTTTACTGTATGACGGCTTGTTACTGTCTCCAGGTCAGTTGACCGGCTATTTTTACTATAATATAATGGGCTTTGACAGTCTTCATCCGTAAAGAGGTGATGAGTTCCCTTTTTATGGTTGATGCGGAGGGAGGGAAATAAAGTGCCGGAAGTTCGCGTGAGAAAAAATGAGACCCTGGATGCTGCACTCCGCCGTTTCAAGCGTGATTGCAACAAATCAGGCGTGCTTGCCGAAGTCAAAAAGCGCAAACACTATGAAAAGCCGAGCGTAAGACGCAAGAAAAAATCAGAAGCGGCTCGCAAGCGTAAGTTCTAGGAGGGCTTGAAGCATGGACATTTACCAGCAATTGAACAATGATATGAAACAGGCGATGAAAGAAAAAGATAAAGCCAGACTCTCTGTGATTCGCATGATCAAATCCTCCCTCAAAAATGAGGAGATTAATCAGGGAAGGGAACTCGGAGAGGAAGAAGTACTTGCTGTATTGTCCCGTGAACTGAAACAAAGACGCGACTCCCTCCAGGAATTTGAAAACGCCGGTCGCGCAGATCTGGTAGAAGGCGTTAAAGAAGAAATTGAAATACTTCAACAATATATGCCTGAGCCCTTATCAGAGGAAGAGATTGAAGAACTGGTAAGGGAAGCGATTAAATCAACCGGAGCCGAAGGCAAAAAAGACATGGGCCGGGTGATGAGTCACCTGATGCCGCAGGTCAAAGGAAGGGCTGACGGTAAACGGGTAAGTTCCATCGTTCAGAAACACCTGCAATAAATAAAATATCCTTCCGAATCGCAATCGGTACTTCGCTTTGCGGGGTGCCGGTTTATTTTTTCAATAACCTTTAGCACAAAACGTAAAAACTCCTATGTAATTTGTCACCGGTTTTCTTCTGCCATGCCTCAAACCATTCGATTCCCGTGAGTGCTTTCTAACGGTATAAGTTCCTGATATGATAGGAAATATAGTAAAAAACAGAACGTATTCCAAACATTTTAACCTTTACACGAAACCGCTGTTCGTTTCAAACGTATTTATGACATAGACACATTTTACAGGGAAGGAGGTGTTAAAGTTTGCGAGGGAACTTGACACGTATCATGGCGTTTCTGATGGGACTTTTCATCCTGATGTCCGGCTTTTCTCCCAATGCGTCGGCGGAGGGTGAAGTGGTCTACGTCATTCCGGTCGAACATGCCATTGAACGGGGACTGCAAAATTTTTTGCAGCGAGCCTTTGCGGAAGCACATGATAGTGGGGCCGATGCCATTTTACTTGAGATTGATACCCCGGGCGGCGTGGTGGATGCTGCTGATAAGATCGGCAACCTGATTCGTTCTTCCGAAATACCGGTCACCGCATTTATTCTGAATGATGCGTTTTCAGCCGGCACATACATAGCCTTGAATGCCGATCAGATCATCATGCGCCCCGGCAGTGCCATGGGTGCCGCAACACCCATCGATCTCTCCGGAAACATGGCTTCCCAGAAGATGGTTTCGGCCTGGACGAAGGAGATGATGGCGGCTGCCGACCTGAACGACCGAAACCCGGATATCGCCCGGGCGATGGTCAACCCGGACGTGGAGATACCGGGGTTAACAGAAAAAGGCGAAGTTCTGTCCCTCCATGCCAGCGAAGCACTGGAGCACGGCTATGCGGAACATATTGCGGACAATCGGGCTGAAGCACTCGATTACATGAACCTTCAAGGCGCAACCGTGATTGAAGTCGATCTGACAGCCGGAGAACAAATCGCCCGCTGGGTGACGCATCCTTACGTGATGCCGGTTCTTTTAAGCATCGGCCTGATCGGACTGGCACTGGAACTGTTAATTCCCGGGTTCGGTGTTCCGGGAATCATCGGAGCTTCCGCTTTTATCCTGTATTTTTTCGGTCACTTTTTTGCCGGTCATGCCACCTGGATTCACGTCTTATTGTTTGTAGTTGGAATTCTCCTGATGTTCATTGAAGTGTTTGTCCCCGGCTTCGGCATTTTCGGCGGACTGGGGATCGCCGCACTGGTAGCAGGCATTGTCATGTCGGCCTATGACACGGCACAGGGACTCGTTTCCCTGGGGATTGCCTTTGTCCTCACGCTGATTTTTGTGGTAGTGATGGTGAAATATTTCGGCTACCGGGGCGTCTGGAATCGTTTCATCCTTAGAGATGAAATGAAAACGGAATCCGGTTATGTCGCGTCGGAGGATCGCCGGCACCTTGTCGGCAAAGAGGGAACCGCCCTCAGTACGCTGCGTCCGGCTGGTACCGCGGAAATCGATGAGGAACGGCTGGATGTGGTCAGTGAAGGCGGCTACATTGAATCCGGCAAACCGATTCGCGTGGTCAAAGTAGAAGGAACCCGTATTGTGGTGCGAGAAATTAAATCGTAAATAAGAAAGGATGATTGTCACATGATGGAATCCGGTTTTATCGGATTGTTACTTATTATTGCACTGGTTGTCGTGGCACTGGCGGTATTTTTTACGTTTGTACCGATTATGTTGTGGATCTCGGCACTGGCTTCCGGAGTCAGAATCGGGATTTTCACCCTGGTGGGAATGCGCCTGCGCCGCGTTATTCCGGCCCGTATTGTCAACCCGTTAATCAAGGCGAGAAAAGCCGGTCTTGACATTACCAATAACCAACTGGAAAGCCATTATCTCGCCGGAGGAAATGTGGATCGTGTCGTTGATGCGCTGATCGCCGCCCAGAGAGCGAACATTCCGCTGGCGTTTGAACGGGCGGCTGCCATTGACCTGGCCGGCCGGGATGTGTTGCAGGCCGTTCAGATGAGTGTTAATCCGAAAGTGATTGAAACGCCGATTGTGGCAGCGGTGGCCATGGATGGGATTGAAGTGAAGGCCAAAGCCCGCGTCACCGTTCGTGCCAATATCGACCGACTGGTCGGAGGTGCCGGGGAAGAAACGATCATCGCCCGTGTCGGTGAAGGGATCGTCACCACCATCGGTTCGTCCAATACGCATAAAGATGTGCTGGAAAATCCGGACACCATTTCCCACAATGTCCTCAACAAAGGGCTGGACTCCGGTACAGCCTTTGAAATTCTGTCTATTGATATCGCTGATGTAGACGTCGGTAAAAACATCGGCGCCCAGTTGCAGACGGATCAGGCGGAAGCCGACAAACAGATTGCCCAGGCCAAAGCTGAGGAGCGCCGGGCAATGGCAGTGGCTCATGAACAGGAGATGAAAGCCCGCGTACAGGAAATGAGAGCCAAGGTGGTTGAAGCGGAAGCCGAGGTACCGCTGGCCATGGCGGAAGCACTACGCACCGGTAAACTGGGTGTGATGGATTACATGAACATGGAAAACATTATGGCGGATACCGATATGAGAGAGTCCTTCGGTAAAATGACGGACAAAGGAAACACTGGAGATAAAAACGATCGGAATAAATAAATGGTAACCGAAAATAAATTTCCCGTCTTCATGGAAAGGAGGGAGCGGTGATCGAACAGTTACTGGATTTTATATTTTCCAACCTCTGGTTTATCATTGTGGCGGTCTGGTTTCTGGCCCCGTTGTTCCGGAGAGAACAGCAACACAGAAGGCGACAGGAAGCGGGCACCGAGCAACAACCGCAGGCGACCACAGAGGAAGCTCCCCGAAAAACGGAACAACCATTTGATTTTCCGGAAATGCCGGATTTCCCTTCCTTCCCCTGGGATCAGGACGAACCTGAACCGGTTCGCCCACTGAAACCAGAATACGAAAAACGGGAAGAGACGATACTCCGGGAGAAAACGATGGACGATCAGCCGCAACAAGAGAAAATAGATACGCCGGTTAACCGGGAGGCGACGCCTCCGGTGATCCGGGAAGGAAGCCCGCTTTACCAGAATGAGAATCAACCGCTTGAGGTGATCGACCTCGATGACGAAGAAGATCGGATCCATACGGAAGCCGGTTTGATACCGCGTCGGGAAGATGCGCTCAAGGGAATGGTCTGGTCCCAGGTTTTCGGTCCGCCCCGTTCGAGGGTCCCGCACCGGACAAGTCGCTTCTCCCGCTTACAACGAAAGCGAATTTGACCCGGTTTGATCACTTTCTCTTTTTAACCTCTGCTTTTACGGCAGAGGTTTTTTCATTCTCATAATTCCACGATTGTCCGCATATGGTTATGGAGAGGAAGGGGGCGCACCTGAAAAAATGAAACGATGGAGCCATCGGTTTCGAAAAGTAATCGCAGACGTCCTGGACTTACCGCAGGATGTCACCCTGGAAATGCCCCGGATAACCATGATCGGGCAAATTCAAATGTATATCGAAAATCATCGCGGAGTTCTCCAGTTCAACGAAAAGGAGCTCCGTTTGTTGTTAACACGGGGACAACTTCTCATCAGGGGAGAAAATCTTGTGATACAGGCCATTTTACCGGAAGAAGTACTGGTTGCCGGCAAAATTTCCGATGTTCAATATATCGATGAAGACCTGGATTGAACAGATCCGGGACTCCGAAAGGCTCTTTAAAAGGGGGAAGGAAGGGTGTACGACAAATTTATGGAGTGGTGGCAGGGATATCTGGTTCTCGAAATAAACGGGAAACAACTGGAACGCCTGGTCAACCTGGCGGTGGGACAAGGGTTGACAATCTGGTCGATTCAAAAAAAAGGGCCGGATAAGGGACAACTTTCCATTTTACTGGATGATTTTTACCGATTGCGCCCCCTGTTACGAAAAACCGATTGCCGCGTACGCATACTCAGGCGGGGAGGGCTCCCCTTTTTTACCGTATCCATGAAAAAAAGAATCGGGTTTGTCGCAGGCATCATGATCTTTTTAATCGGATTATATGCATTTTCCGGAATGATCTGGACGGTGGAAGTCGTGGGGAATGAAGAAATTGAAGAGGCGAGGGTACTCGAACTGGCCGAACAACTTGGAATCGAGCGGGGATCATTCAAATTCAAAGTTCCTCCCCCGGAAGATGTCCAGCAGTATCTGTTGCAGGAAATGGATCGTGCTTCCTGGATCGGGTTTCGTATCGAAGGAACCCGGGCGATCATACAAGTCGTGGAAAAGGTGGTGCCGGAGGAGCAAAAAGATCTCAACCCGCGCCATCTGATCGCCAAAAAGAGGGCGACGATCCATGAAATCTTTGTGGAACAGGGACGTCCCAGGGTCAAGGTACATGATATGGTAAACCCGGGAGATATCCTGGTGTCCGGCATCATCGGAAACGAACAGAACTATGACATGATCCCGGCCAAAGGAAAAATCATGGGGGAAGTCTGGTATGAAACGGAAGTGAGCGTTCCGCTTACGATGAAACCCGTTCAGTACACCGGAGAATCCCACCGCAACGATTATTTGCTGATTGGAAGTTATGCCGTTAAAATCAATGGATACGATGAGATCTCCTTTGACCAGTATGAGACTGAAACCGAAAGAAAATATTTGCATGTTCGTGATTTCCGTATTCCGCTCGGCTGGAAAACCGAGGTTTTGAAAGAGACCCGCAACCAGCAGATCAAAATGAGTGAAGAAGAAGCGGTTCGGTTGGGGATTAAAATGGCCAGACAGGATGTTTTAAGTCGGGTCAAAGATGGTAGAATTAAAAAAGAAAAAGTTTTGCGAAAGCAGCTGGACAATGATAAAGTTTATATGAAGATACATTTTGCCGTGATTGAGGAGATATCAAAGGAAAAACCGATTCTTGATCCGAATCCTTTTGAAAAAAACGAGACAGAGAATGATGGATAAATTATGTGTATAAGGAGTTGGAGTCCATTTGCAGGCCAACCAGGTAACAGGCAAGGTTTTACTCGAAGATGCATCAGAGGCACTGAGCTTGTTCGGTCCTCATGATGCCTTTTTAAAACGGATTGAAGAAGCAACAGATGCCAGAATCGTCAGTCGGAGCGAAGAGATCTCCATCAGTGGTGATCCGGAAGAAGTCCGGATCCTCAAGGATCTGTTTGAGACACTGTTGAAACTTTTGCGCAGAGGTATTCAACTGACAGAAAGAGATATTCCCTATGCCATCAAACTGGCCCGGGATGGCTTGACGGATGAACTGGTTGAACTTTTCGAAGAAAACATCACCACTTCGTTCAAGGGGAAACCGATACGGGTCAAAACCATCGGTCAGCGCCATTATATTAAAGCGATCGACAAGTATGACGTTGTGTTCGGCGTTGGCCCGGCGGGGACGGGAAAAACATACCTCGCAGTGGTCAAGGCGGTCTCGGCACTGAAAGAGAACAGGGTCAAACGGATTATCCTGACACGGCCGGCGGTGGAAGCCGGGGAGAATCTGGGCTTTTTGCCGGGAGACCTTCAGGAAAAAGTGGATCCCTATCTGCGTCCTTTGTATGATTCGTTGTTTGACGTACTGGGAACGGAAAATGTTAACAAATTCATGGAACGGGGGATTATTGAGGTGGCGCCCCTGGCTTATATGCGGGGGCGAACGCTGGATGATTCGTTTGTGATTCTGGACGAAGCCCAGAATACGACACCGGAACAGATGAAAATGTTTTTAACCCGACTTGGGTTCGGTTCCAAGATGGTCATCACCGGAGATGTGACCCAGATCGACCTCCCGCGCGGGAAGCAATCGGGTTTGCAGGAAGCAGAAAAAATCCTGTATCAAGTGGAAGGTATATCGTTTGTCTATTTGACTGAAGCGGATGTTGTGCGCCACAGTCTCGTACAACGTATTATTCAGGCTTATGAGGCGTTTGACGGAAGTTCCCGCTGACAGGGGGAAGATTGAATGGTCTGGAATTCAATGAAATCATGGTTACAGCGTCAGCATTTTAAATCGAGCCTCATGTTTCGAATTGTTCTGTTTGCAGGGCTGGGCCTGTCTTTTTTTCTGTTGCTTCTCGGAAACCTTCCTGAACCTCTGGAAATCCGCAAGTTTGAACCCAGTCCGGGAGACATTCGCTCCCCGATCACCATTGAAGATATCGAAAAAACGGAAGAAGCACGGGAAGCGGCTGTAAACAAGGTGGAACCCGTTTATCGAAAAAAAGATTCGATTACGGAAGAACAATTGGACAAGCTGACACGGTTGTTCACAGAAACGAAGAAAATCAGGGGAAATGAAGATCTGTCCCGCGAAGACAAGATCCGGGATCTGAAAAGTTTTTACCCGGCTTCTTCCATTTCTGACCAAACGTTTGAAGCGTTGCTGGACTTGCCGCAACAGAATCTGGAAATCGCTGAGGCGCTGACGACCAACGTGGTTCTCGACATCATGATGGATGGGGTTCAGGGTTACGGCGGTGTCCAACAGGCAAAGACCCAGATTCGGGAAAATCTGTCCGTAGCTGATTATGGAGAGACGACACGCCTATTAATTCAGGAACTGGCTGAAGCCAGTATTATTCCCAACATCGTCTATGATGACGAGGCGACCCGGCAGTTGCAGGAAGAAGCCAGACAAAGTGTCAAACCGGTCATGATTTATAAAAATGACATTATTGTGGAAAAGGATCAACGGGTTGATTCTGAGATTTACCGCAAACTTCAGGTCGTCGGCCTCCTGTCGGAGGGGACGAATTTTTTGCCTCCGCTGGCACTGGCTTTGCTGTCCGTTCTGATCGTTCTTTTTCTGTATATTGCGATCGGGCAATTACATCCCGCCATTCTGAAAGATAACCGAAATCTGTTCATGCTGGTTTTGATCCTGTTATTAACCCTTGCTGCCATGAAAATCGTCAGTCTCGGCCAGAACCCGGATCATCCCACAGTAGCTTACCTGGCTCCGGCCGCGCTGGGAACGATGTTAATCACCCTGCTGATTGACAGCCGTCTGGTTATTCCGGGAGCGGTTGTGCTTGCCCTGGCTGCCGGAATCATGTATAACGTGGACCAGTATTTGGTGCCGATTGGTTATCGATATACGCTGATCACCCTTGCCGGTACCCTCACCGGCGCTTTTACCCTGGGCAAAACAATCCAGCGCCGGTATATTATCCGGGCCGGGATACTGGTATCGGTACTGAATGTACTCGTGATTACGATTATCTATATGTTCGGCCAGGTTTCATTCCCCTGGCGAGAAGTATCGGAAAGTTATGTGTACGGGGTCCTGGGAGGATTGTTGTCGGCCGTTTTAACTATTGGATTCATGCCCTTTTTTGAAGGGGCTTTCGGGATTCTGTCCACGGTTAAACTGATCGAGTTGTCCAATCCCAATCATCCGCTTCTGCGCCGGTTGTTGACAGAAGCTCCCGGAACCTATCATCACAGTGTGATTGTCGGGAATCTGGCCGAGTCAGCCTGTGAAAGCATCGGGGCTAACGGGCTTCTGGCACGTGTCGGATCCTATTATCATGATATGGGAAAATTAAATCGTCCCAGCTTTTTTATCGAGAATCAGATGAACAGTGAAAATCCGCATGATCGGATTTCGCCGCAACTCAGTAAAAGCATCATTATTTCACACCCCTATGACGGCGTCAAAATGTTAAAAAAATACAGGATTCCGGAGCCGATCTGCGATATCGCTGAACAGCATCACGGAACCTCTCTCCTGAAGTATTTTTATCATAAAGCGAAAAAAGAATCTGACAAGCCGGTATCCGAAGATGAATTTCGTTATCCGGGGCCGCGCCCGCAGTTTAAAGAAGCCGCGATCATCCAGATCTGCGATAGTGTGGAAGCGGCGACCCGCTCAATGTCCGATCTGACTCCGGAAAAAATCGAATCACTGGTTCGCGGAATCGTAAAAGACAAGCTGGATGACGGACAATTTGATGAATGTGATCTGACCCTGAAAGAACTGGAAATCGTGATATCGAGTATCTGCGAAACACTGAAAGGCATGTTTCATCATCGTATTGAATATCCGAATGAAGATGAACTTAAAGAGGTGAAATAAATTTGTCGCTCACCGTTGAATTTATCAATCAACAGGACAGGCGGCCTCTGGACCCGCCTTTATTAAAAAAAATGGAAGAATTGCTACAATATGCGGCCAAAATGGAAAACATAGAAGAAGCAGAGGTTGCGGTCTCTCTGGTGGATGAGGAGGTCATCCACCAGTTAAACCGTGAATACCGTGGGGTGGACCGCCCGACCGATGTGTTGTCTTTCGCGATGACGGAAGGGGAGGAAACGCCTCCGGATGAGATGCCTGCTGACATGCCGGTCATGCTGGGGGATATTATTATTTCTATTCCCCGGGCAATAAATCAGGCCGAGGAGTACGGGCATACTTTCGAAAGGGAGCTTGGCTTTTTGATGGTACACGGTTTTTTGCATCTGCTGGGTTATGATCATCAGACGGACGAGGATGAGAAAAACATGTTTTCCAAACAGGAAGAAATCCTGGAACGTTTTCAATTAACAAGATAACCGTATAAAAAGGAGCCGTCTTTCATGAATGAGTGGAAGCGTCTGAAAAAAAGCTTTGGACATGCCCGGGACGGAATTATACATACGGTTCGTACACAGCGGAACATGCGGATTCATGTTGCTGTTTCGCTGCTGGTCATTCCATTCGGGTTTCTGCTTTCCATTGAGTTACAGGAACTGTTACTGGTCATTTTTGCTGTTTTTCTGGTATTGATCACGGAAATGATCAATACGGCTGTGGAAAGTGTGGTGGATATGGTGACGGAAGAATACCATCATCTGGCCAAAATCGCCAAAGATGCTTCAGCAGGAGCTGTCCTGTTCGCTGCTGTTTTATCAGTGATCATCGGGATCGGTGTATTCGGACCGCCTCTTTTTACAATACTGGGATGGTGATGGAGGATGACGCACATGGATCAGAAAGAACTGCTAAAGATGGCTGAACAGGTCATGGAGAAAGCTTATGTGCCTTATTCAAATTTTAAAGTGGGGGCTGCTTTACTCGCGGAAGATGGTCGTGTCTTTACCGGGTGCAATGTTGAAAACGCCTCATACGGATTGACGATTTGTGCGGAGAGAAACGCCATCTTTAAAGCGGTTTCCGAAGGAGTCCGCTCTTTTAAACAGCTGGCGGTTATTGCGGATACAGAAGGACCGGTATCCCCGTGCGGGGCCTGCAGGCAGGTCATGGTCGAATTTTTTGGGCCGGACATGCCGGTGGTCCTGTCCAACGTGAAAGGCGAGACCACCACCCGAACCGTAGAGGAATTGCTTCCAGGAGCTTTTAAACAGGAGGATTTTACATGAATACGGATAAAAAGTCAGGTTTTGTCGCCTTGATCGGCAGACCCAATGTGGGTAAATCGACCCTTTTGAATCAGGTGATCGGGCAGAAAATCGCCATCATGTCGAATAAACCCCAGACGACCCGCAATAAAATTCATGGGGTCTATACAGAAGAAAGAGGACAGGTCATCTTTATCGATACGCCCGGTATTCACAAACCCAAATCGAAACTGGGCGATTACATGGTGAAGGTTGCAGAAAATACATTAAAAGAAGTCGATCTGATATTGCTTCTGGTCGATGCTTCCGTATCCCCAGGCCCCGGGGAAAAATACATCCTGAAAAGGCTCGAACAGGTTCGTACACCTGTATTTCTGGTGCTCAACAAAATCGATCAGGTGCATCCCGAGGCCCTGCTTCCGCTTATTGATGAATATCGTGAACTCTATTCATTTGCGGAATATATTCCAATTTCGGCCATACAGGGTAACAATATCGGTTCGTTAAAAGATCAGATCTTTGACTATCTGCCTGAAGGGCCGGCGTATTATCCGGAAAATCAGGTCACCGACCATCCCGAGCAGTTTATCGTGGCCGAGTTGATTCGGGAAAAAGTGCTTCATCTGACCCGGGAAGAGGTACCTCACTCCATTGCGGTCACCATCGAAGAAATGAAAAAACCGGAAGACAGTGAAACCGTTCATATTTATGCCAGCATCTTTACCGAAAGACCATCCCAGAAGAAAATTATCATCGGGCGGCAGGGTGCCATGCTCAAAGAAATCGGCAAACGAGCCAGAAGAGACATCGAACGGCTTTTGGGAAACAAAGTATATCTTGATTTATGGGTGAAGGTCCGGGAAGACTGGCGTAACAAACAGGTTCATCTGAGAAACTTCGGATTCCGGGAGGATGAATAGACCGGCGAAGAGCCTTTAATGACAAATATTCCAAGGCATATAACCGATTTACGGGGGTTACGCTAAACATATAACTTCATATCCTTTTGTCTGTCATTCATACCCTTCAGCGCCATTCCAAATTGCGCTGCGAAAGGATGAGTCCATTGTTGCGAGAATTTCTCTGGAACTATTTTTCATCCACAGGAGACATCGAATCTTACCTTCTCTGGAAAGACCATTATCGCCTGTTAGCGGACAAGGAAGAAACAGAGCAGGAAATGGACATGGAAGAAGTTCAGTCATAACCCCCGATCGTAAAAGGTGGAGAGGGATGTGCTTGTCAAATCGGAAGGTATTGTGATCAAAACAACGGATTATGGGGAAAGTGACAAAATCGTCACCCTTTACACACGAGATCAGGGAAAAATCGGGATGATGGCCCGCGGAGCAAAACGGACCAAAAGCCGACTGGCTGCCATCTCCCAGCTGCTTACATATGGTCGTTATCTGTACTATCAACCTGCATCAGGACTCGCCAGCCTGAATCAGGGAGATATCATCCATTCCTACCGGGAATTAAAACAGGATCTGACCCAGACCGCATATGCCGCCTACGTGCTGGAACTCGTGGACAAACTGACGGAAACAGGAGAGGTCAATCCCTATCTTTTTGAAACCCTGCATCTCACGCTTCAATATATCGAAGAGGGAAAAGACCCCGACATCATCACCCGCATTTTTGAGGTAAAAATGTTACAGGCAGCGGGATACCGCCCCCAGGTGGACCGCTGTCTAAGTTGCAGTTCCGAAGAAGGACCCTATCTCTTCAGTATTCGGGAAGGGGGATTGCTCTGCAACCGCTGTGGACACCGCGACCCTCATGCTATCGTCTTGACTGAAGGCGCCGTCAAATTGCTTCGACTGTTTCAACACTTTGACATGAAACGGCTGGGCAACATTAATGTGAAGGATAAGACCCGGGAACAGTTGCGCAAAGCGCTGACCCATTTTATTGACGAATATTCCGGTGCACGCTTTAAGTCGCGAGAGTTCCTGGATCAACTGGAAAAGCTCTCTTGACTTCGTTCTCATTTTCAGGTAATATTTTTCTCAAAATGCATACGATGCGTGACGACGGAAAGGAGTAACCGGATCCGTTTCTTGTTAAGCGAGTCAGGGATGGTGGAAGCCTGGCAGAAACGCCGGTGAACGGCACTCCCGAGCGCAGGTTGAATAAAGCGGGTTTACTTAAGGTAAACCAAATAGGGTGGAACCGCGGGTCGCTCCCGTCCCTATGCCAGGCATAAGGGACGGGAGTTTTTATGTGGTCTTGCGGGGATTCCCTTTACAGGATGGAGGTGCAGGAATATGAATTTTCAACAACTGATTCTAACGCTTCAGAACTTCTGGGCGGAACAGAAATGCATTATTGGACAACCCTATGATGTTGAAAAAGGGGCGGGAACGATGAATCCGCTGACTTTTCTTCGTTCCATCGGCCCCGAACCGTGGAATGTGGCCTATGTAGAGCCGTCCCGTCGACCGGTAGACGGCCGGTACGGGGAAAATCCCAACCGTCTGTATCAGCATCATCAGTTTCAGGTTGTGATGAAACCGTCCCCGGACAACATCCAGGAGCTCTATCTGGACAGTCTGAAACAACTGGGAATTGATCCCGCACAGCATGATATCCGGTTTGTCGAAGACAACTGGGAAGCGCCGACCCTGGGTGCCTGGGGGCTGGGCTGGGAAGTCTGGCTCGATGGCATGGAGATTACGCAGTTCACCTATTTTCAACAGGTAGGCGGCCTGGACTGTGATCCCGTCGCCGTTGAAATAACCTATGGACTGGAGCGGCTGGCTTCCTACATTCAGGAGAAAGAAAATGTATTTGATCTGGAATGGGTGGACGGATTTACATATGGAGACGTCTTCCACCAGCAGGAATATGAACATTCCAAATACACCTTTGAAATTTCGGACAGCCGGATGCTGTTCAGCCTGTTCAATACCTATGAACAGGAAGCACAGCGCGCGCTGGATGAAAACCTGGTCTACCCCGCCTATGATTATGTGCTGAAATGCTCTCATGTTTTTAATCTGCTGGATGCACGGGGCGCCATCAGTGTGACGGAGCGGACCGGCTATATCGGACGCGTCCGCAATCTGGCCCGCCGCTGCGCCAGAGTCTATTACGACGAACGGGAACGACTCGGGTTTCCGATGCTGAAAAAAGGGGTGAGTGCCGGTGAATAAAAAGGACTTTTTGCTGGAGATCGGTACAGAAGAAATCCCGGCTCGGTTTATTGAGGAAGCAGCGGAACAGCTGAAAACCAAAACAGAGGAATTTCTCAAGGAGCAGCGGGTATCATTTGATGCCATTCAATCTTTTGAAACCCCGAGACGGGTGGCTGTTCTGGTAAAAGGACTGGCGGAGAAACAGGAAGATATCGATATGGAAAACAGGGGCCCCGCCAAAAAAATTGCGGTAGACGAACAGGGGAACTGGACCCGGGCCGCTGAAGGGTTTGCCCGTGGACAGGGGGTCAGGCCCGACCAGCTCTATTTTAAAGAGCATAAGGGAGAAGAATATGTGTTTGCCCGCCGGCAGGAAATCGGCAAGAACACGACGGAACTGTTGCCGGCGATCACACAGGTGATCGAAGCCATGCATTTCCCAAAAAATATGAGATGGGGCGACTATGATCTGAAATTTGTCCGCCCGATTCGCTGGATCGTGGCCCTCTACGGCGAACAGGTCATTCCGATTGAGTTAACCGGTGTGAGTGCTGGAAGAAAAACCCGCGGGCATCGCGTTCTCGGACAGGAAGTGGAAATCCCGGAAGCCGGTCGATATGAACAGGTCCTGAAGGATCAGTATGTGCTGGTCAATCCGGATGAGCGACGGCAACGGATTCTGGATCAACTCAAACAGCTGGAACAGGAACAGAACTGGGTGATTCCCGTCGAAGAAGATCTGCTGGATGAAGTGGTGCACCTGGTGGAATACCCGACAGCTCTCTATGGCAGTTTTGAAGAAGCCTTTCTCAGCATTCCCCAGGAAGTGCTGGTGACCTCGATGCGGGAGCATCAGCGATATTTTCCGGTGCGGGACGAAAATGGAAATCTGCTCCCTCATTTTGTGACGGTTCGAAACGGCGATGACCGTCATCTGGATACCGTCGCCCGGGGGAACGAAAAAGTACTGCGTGCCCGTCTGTCCGATGCTCGCTTTTTCTATGAAGAAGACCTGAAAATGCCGATTGAGGATGCCCTCTCCAAACTGGAGCATGTGGTATTTCATGAAGAACTGGGAACCATCGGGGATAAGGCCAGGCGGTTAAAAGACATTACTGCCGTGATGGCCGAACATCTTAATTTGTCCTCACATGAGGAGGATACGGTCAGCCGGATTGCTGAGATCTGCAAATTTGACCTGGTGACCAGTATGGTTTATGAATTTCCGGAACTAGAAGGGATCATGGGAGAATATTATGCCCGCCATGCGGGAGAATCCGAAGAAGTTTCCCGGGGCATTTTCGAACATCACCTGCCCCGTTTTGCCGGAGATCAGCTGCCGGAGAGCCTGAGCGGCGCACTGGTCAGTATCGCGGACAAGCTGGATACGATTATCGGCTGTTTCAGTATCGGCATTGTACCGACAGGATCTCAGGATCCTTACGCCCTGAGAAGACAGGCGGCCGGTATCGTGCATATTCTCTGGGAGCGTCACATTCCGCTGACACTCAACCAGTTGTTTGACAGTGTGATGGAGATTCATAACAGACGAAATCTGGGGAATCGCTCTGACGTGGAAATCCGCCGGGATCTCTATGATTTCTTTACACTCAGGATCAAGAATCTGCTTCAGGACCGTCAGGTACGCTATGACGTGATTGACGCAGTACTGGCTGTTTCGATTGATGATCTTCAACAGACGGTGTATAAAGCCGATCACCTGATGGAACGCATTCAGGATCCCGAATTTAAAGGCATTGTGGAATCTTTTACCCGCGTGTACAATCTGGCCCAGAAGGCGGAAGAACCGGTGGATATCGACCCGGATCTGTTTGAGGAAGCTGCCGAACAAAACCTGTATCAGAGTCTGAATCAGGTGGTCTTACCCGATGGGCGTTGGGATGACGAATCCGCCGTCCGGGCGTTACGTGCCCTCGAGCAATTAAAGGCACCGATTGACCGGTTTTTTGACGATGTCATGGTGATGGTGGATGATGAACGGTTGAAAAACAACCGTCTGGCCCTGTTGAAAATGGTATCGGATCGTATTCAACAGTATGCTGATTTCAATAAGATTGTGTTTGCATCGTAGTTGGTACGTATTGACGATTCAGCTTGCTGACAAATAATTGTCGGCAAGCTTTTTTGTTGGCTCCACGGAAGAAATCTTAAAATAGTGGATTATCCCTATATAAAAAAGAGGTGGTCCTGTTGTAATCTGTTATTACACAGGGAACATTCCGCTGAAAGGAGGCCGGGCAGGCGCCTTATTTTTTTACGTCGCCATATACCTATAGGGGTATAAGGAGGAGGAAATAATAATAAGAGAAAGGGTGGTCATATTGCCGAAAAATCTGGGAGAGCAGTATAATCCTCTGTATTTCCTGGCATCACTGGGAAATGGAGGGCTTTCGGTCTCATTCTTTATGTATTTGATGTTTATGGTTCCCCATCCGGGTACACCGATGCCGACTTTTGAAGATATCTACCCGGTGTTGACCGGGGGAAACAAAATGGCAGCCGGTCTGGTGGGAATTGCCATGATATTGATTCTGTACTTTGCCTTTCATCACATTCGCCTGCTGATCTGGAATGTGAATGAGTATCGCCTGTTCCGGCATACGGAAGCTTTTCAAAAGCTGAAAAAATCCAATGCGGAAGTGACCCTGATGGCCGTTCCGCTGACACTGGCCATGACCATTAATGTGATGTTCGTAATGGGTGCGGCCTTCATACCGGGGCTCTGGAATGTGGTTGAGTATCTCTTCCCGTTTGCCCTACTCGGTTTTCTGGCTGTTGGGATCTATGCCATGAGAATCTTCTTTGTTTATTTCTCGCGTTTAATCATTAATGGTGACTTTGACTTTATCAATAATAACAACTTGAGCCAGATGCTGGCCATCTTTGCATTTTCCATGGTGGCCGTGGGTTTTGCCGCTCCGGCTGCGATGAGTGGACAAACACTCATCTATGCCAGCGGAATGTTTTTATCCCTGTTTTTCGGGATTATGGCTGTGTTGATGGCAGTTGTCAAACTTGTACTCGGCTTTGAATCCATTTTCAAACAGGGAATTGCAAAGGAAACCAGCCCGACCCTGTGGATCATTATCCCGATTGTGAGCCTGCTGGGAATCACATTTGTACGTCTGTATATGGGATATCATCACCATATTGCCCACACAGAACCGACACCGTCCATTCTGTTTGTGATCCTGTCGATTCTGGTATCCATGCAGATCATGTTCGGAGTTTTGGGCTATATTGTACTGAAAAAACTGGGATACTTTGACAAGTTCGTATACGGCGATCAAAAAAGTGTTGGCAGTTATGCCCTGATTTGTCCGGGGGTTGCCTTCTTCGTTCTGGGGATGTTCTTTATTTCCTGGGGACTGGTGAAAAACGGCATCGTGGACTTGTTCTCCATTCCTTACTTTGTCATTCTGGTCCCGTTCATCTTTATCCAATTTAAAACCATTCAGGTTATGTTTAAATTAAACAAAAAACATTTTACAAAAATTTCCGGACAGGTACAACAACCGTCAGTTAAACAGCAGAATGCCTGATATGTCTTGCTTCCCCGGCCTTTGTGCCGGGGTTTTATTCTGTCTGAGGATATATATAAAACAGCCATTGTTGAAAATGGGGTTTTTCCCTGATGTTGGTTCAAGTTAAGGTACAGTATCATGATTTTGACGACAAACAAGGGGGGTATATAAAATGGCAAGAATCGTCATCATCGGAGCCGGTTTTTCCGGACAGACAGCCGCTCTCTATCTCAGAAAAAAACTGGGTGATGAGCACCAGGTCACCATGATTAATCCCTGGCCGAGATTTACCTATATTCCTTCGCTGGTATGGGTCGGGATTGGCAGAATGGAACCGGACAAGCCGATGTTTGAACTGGAGCCGGTCTACGATAAAATGGGAATCGAATTTAAGATGGCCTGGGCCAGAGAAATTCATCCCGATGAGCAGTACGTGCTGACAGAGGACAAGCACGGCAAACAGGAAAAGGTGGACTATGACTACCTGATCAATGCCACCGGTCCACATCTGAACTTTGAAGGAACACCCGGACTGGGGCCGGATCATGGAACATCCCAATCCATCTGTAATATTCACCATGCCAAAATGGCCAGAGACGCCTATCTTGAATCCGTCAAACGCATGGAAAAAGGAGAAAAGCAAAAAATTCTGGTAGGAACCGGGCATGGAACGGCCACCTGCCAGGGAGCGGCGCTGGAGTATATCACCAACATTCACAACGATCTGGTCAAAAGAGGACTGCGGAATAAAGCACAGATCATGTGGCTCTCCAATGAACCCAAACTGGGGGATTTGGGCGTGGGCGGTGTCAGTGCCAAAAAACACGGTTATATCATGCAGTCTGAATCCTTTATGAAATCGCTGTTTGCTGAACAGGAAATCTACTATCAAATACAGTCATCCGTTCAAAAAGTGGAGAAGGATAAAGTTCACTGGGAAAACCTTCAGGGTGAACAGGGAGAAATTGAGTATGATTTCGCCATGCTGATCCCCCAGTTCCAGGGAGCCCGTCTTAAATATGTTGATCGAGACGGTAACGACATCACCGCCAAATTAACCAATCCGGGCGGATTTATGCTAGTGGACGGAATTTACGAAAAAAAATGGGAGGACCTGAAGAGCAGCGACTGGCCCGCCACCTATCAATCTCCTCTCTATAAAAATATGTTTGCAGCGGGGATCGCCTTTGCACCACCCGGACCGATTTCACAACCGTTTGTCAATAAAAATGGTGTCCAGATTACAGCGACACCACCACGCACCGGGATGGCTGCCGGTATTACAGGGCGGGTTGTCGCAGAAAATATCATTGATATGATCAACGGAAAAGAACCGTCCCATCACGAACGGATGACGGAGATGCCCGGAGCCTGTATCGCTTCTATCAACAAGTCGGTATGGAATGGTTCCGCCGCGTCGATCCTGATGTATCCAGTCGCAAAGGATTATGAACGTTATCCGGATTACGGACGTGATTTGAGCACGAATCATATGGAAATAGGGTTGGCCGGAGCCTGGGTTAAACGTATCCTTCACACCATGTTTATCTATAAGATGAAAGGGAATCCGGGCTGGAGTCTAATTCCTGAATAATGAAAGGAGAGATACACATGCAGCGGATTACTGATATGAAACCGACAGCGAGAACACTCTTTATCCGTCAGTGTAAAATCATTCAACTGATTCGTTTTATCGTGCTTAATCTTAAAATCTTGAAAACGGCTTTATTTCCTCCCCATCATAAATAATTGATTTTCGATATAAACATCCCGTTCCACCCGGTGGTTCGGGATGTTTATATGTCTGAAATGGGAGTGGTTTACATGGATCGAGTGAAAGTTAAAAATAAATAGCTTCCGCGTAACCGGCGGAAGCCAGGTTAGAGGCAGAGGACAGCTTTTACTGGTATCCCCTTGCATTATCCGGAGAAATTTCCTCGCGGAAGATTCGGTACATCCAGGATTGGTAGGCAATGACGATAGGCACGATGAACAGGGCGACGAAGAACATGATTTTCAGGTTCAGCTCGCTTCCCGCCGCCTCAAATAAAGTCAGGCTGTATTCCGGATTGACTCGGGAAAGAATCATGTTCGGAAAGAGGCCGGTAAATCCTGTCGCCATCAATGTAAAGATGGACAGGGAAACCATCGTAAAAGCAACTCCGTCTCTATCTCTGCGAATCCATAGCTTACTTAACACCAGAGCAACAAGGGATACCGTCGGGATTAACCACAACAAGGGCTGATTTGTATAATTTTCAAACATTCCGGTTTTATTGGCTGTTGCCGTGAAGAACAGACCAAGTAAAGAGACAGCCGGGTACCAGAGAACTCCTGCCGCCTGGTGGGCTTTGTTTGAAACGGCCCCGCTCGTTTTCAACGTGATCCAGAGAGAACCGGATAAAAGGAATAAAGCTACCAGAAGCAGTCCGCCCAGTATGGCATATCCGTTCAACAGGCTGAACAGGGTGTCGTGATATCCGTTCTCATCGATGTTCAGCCCCCGAAACAGATTGGCAAAGGCCACCCCGAACAGAAAGGGAATCAGGCTGCTACCGGTAAAGAACGCCTTTTTCCAGAACGATTTCCATCTGGGAGAAGAGTGTTTGTGCATAAACTCCAGTCCGATCGCCCTGAAAAACAGCGCGAACAGTATCAGAAACAGGGGCGTGTAGAGATAACTGAACATCAGGGCATAGGTTTCGGGGAATGCTGCAAACGTAGCGCCCCCTGCCGTAATCAGCCAGACTTCATTTCCGCCCCAAAATGGGCCGATCGTCTCCTGTAGCTGCCGTTCTTCCTGTTCTTTTTTCGCTACAAAGGGGAACAACATACCGGTACCCAGGGTGTAGCCATCCAGTACAAAATAGACAGCCCAGATCAATCCCCATAAACCAAACCAGATGATAGCCAGGGTTTCATGTGTCATGGTTGTCACACCTCTTTTTTTTTATTTATGCAATCATTTCTTTTCCCTGCGGTTCTGCGCTTTGACCGAGATCCGGTCCTTTTTTCGCATATTTTTGCAACAAATAGACATCAGCGATGATCAGCATGGTATAGAAAATGACCAGACCGGATATGGAAAACAGAATTTGACTGATTCCTATCGGGGATATCGCTTCCGTTGTTTTCATCAGCCCGTACACGATCCAGGGCTGTCTGCCGGCTTCAGCAACCACCCATCCTAGATTAATTGCGACATAAGGCAACAGGACAGAATAGAGAACCAGTTTCAGGTAACGGGTGGAAATTAGCAATCTGTCTTTTTTGGACAGATAGAAACCATACCATGCGATGATCATAAACAGTAATCCCAATCCGACCATACCGCGGAAACTCCAGAACACCAGACTTACATTCGGCCGTTCATCTTCCGGAATATCTTTCAGACCGACCACCTCACCAAACGGGTTGTTGGTGTAAAGTAAGCTTCCCAGGTACGGAATAGATAGCGCTTCAACAGCGTTTCTTTCATTTTCAGGATCCGGGATCTGAATCAAGTGGAACGGATGGTTCGTACCTGTTTCCCACACGGCTTCCATAGCTGCTGCCTTGGCCGGTTGTACTTTAGCAGTGTTGACACCATGAGCATGACCGATCAGTGGGACAGCAATTGTGGCGACCATCGCCATTACCAGCGCCATACGAAATGATGTTTTGAAAAAGGGAATGTGCTGCTTTCTCAACAGGTGATAGGCGCTGACAGCCATCACAAAAAATGATCCCACGATGTAGCTGGCAAAGATGGTGTGGAAAAACATGTACCAGGAATAGGGATTCAGAACCAGCTCTGAAAAGCTGGCAAGCTCGATTCGCCCGTTGTTGAGGACATAGCCGACCGGGTTTTGCATAAACCCGTTGGCCGTTATGATCCACAGCGCTGAAATGTTGGTACCGATAGCCACCATCCACATGGAAAAGGCTCTCATTTTCGGACTGATTCGATCACGCCCGAAAATCCACAACCCGATAAATGTGGATTCCAGGAAAAAAGCAAACAGGGCTTCAATGGCCAGCGGTGATCCGAAAATATCTCCCATATATTTTGAATACTCCGACCAGTTGGTACCGAATTGAAACTCCATCGTAATCCCGGTGACCACACCCAGGGCGAAGTTAATCGTGAAGAGTTTACCCCAGAAATCGGCCATCGATCGGTACATGACATTTTTGGTTGCGGCATAGCGTGTTTCCATAATAGCAACCAGAATGACCAGTCCGATCGTTAAAGGGACAAACAAAAAGTGATACATAGCTGTGACGGCAAACTGGATACGACTTAATAAAATAACATCCATCCTCTCTCTCTCCTTTCGCAAATACGAAAATTGAACTTTTGCCAGGACTACATTCAATGTAATCTTTTGGGACATGATGAGGTATAAGGGATATAACCTATAACATAAATCACAGGTGTCGATTTATGACAAATTTATAGACAATGAGAAAAAAGCATTAAAAAAGCAGTATTTCTAACGATAATAAGGAATAACCACTTTTTTTTTGTGGGGCATACTTGAAAAACAAGGGAGGGAAAAGATGCAGGTTGAATCGTTTCAGGAAGTCGTGGATCATCTGTCAGAAGGCGTTGTCATCATGGATGAGAACCGAACTATTCATTACCTGAATCAACTGGCGGATAAAATGACGCGATGGCAAGTCGGGGAAAAGGTCCCCTACTGTTCCTACTGCCAGTTAAGGGAAGTGGCACCCGGTGAGGAGCGTTGTCTGCTGGTCCGGGAAGAAACCCTTCCTGTTTTTCAGGCTCATATGCCCACGTATAAAGGATTGAAGGAATCGTTTCAGATGAGTACCTCTTCGATTGTTCTTGATGGGCACAAATATATCATCCTGATACTTCGGAATCCCAAATGGTCCTATGAGGAACAGGATCAGAAGGTCCGCCATCTGTTGATTCAGGAAACAATGAAAGCTGAGGAGTCGGAACGCAAACGCATCGCCATGGAATTGCATGACCATATCGGACAGAGTATTTACAGTGTGTTCCTGGGGCTTCAAACGTTTAAACATTCACTTCGGGATGAAAAATACAAAAACCATCTGGTCAACATGGAAAATCAGATTGAACAGACACTTGAAGACCTCAAACGGCTGTCCAAAGAACTTCACCCTTCTACCCTGGACCATCTGGGGCTGGCACGGGCTATCAACAACGCGGTTCAGGAATGGGAAAATATGTATCAAGTCACGATTGAAACAGATATCCTGGACATTGGGAAAAACCTGGTCCCCCGGGAAGTGGCCCTTCATGTTTACCGGGTCATTCAGGAGTCTGTCCGCAATGCCGTCCATCATGGAAAAGCGGATATCATCAGGATCGTCCTTGATCTGAAAGAAAACCGATTATATTTCCAGGTTTTTGATAATGGGATCGGATTTGATGTGGAAGAAAAGCGGAACACATCCCTTGGTCTTTATCACATGCTGGAACGCATGGAGATCGTGGGCGGAGAATTGAGATGTTTCAGTAAAAAAGGTGGACCTACTCGCCTGGAAGGGTATGTGCCCCTGGAAAGGAGTTCATAAGATGAAAGTGATGATTGTTGACGATCACGAAGTCGTCCGTGACGGACTGGCTCTGTTGTTACAGGATTTCTTTGATATTGACGGTGTTGTGTTTGCCTCTGAAGGAAGAGAAGCGATTCAACATGCGTTCCATTATCCGCTTGATCTTGTTCTGCTTGATCTGTCCATGCCGGAAGGTCTCGACGGTATGGAAACGGCTCGTGAACTGCGGCGGATTATGCCGGATGCCAAAATTGTAGTTTTCTCCATGTTTGATGAAGAAGCTTATCAGCGAAAAGCATTCCAGATCGGCGTTGATGGGTACCTCGTCAAAAATCAGAAAGGTGAAGACGTGATTCAAAACCTGCAAAAAATCCTGGATGGACAGAAAGTATTTGATCAAAAAATTCTGGATGAGGATGAAACACAGGGGGGAGAATCTGATACCCCATGGGACCTTCCGATTACTCCCCGGGAAAAAGAAGTGTTTATTATGACTGTTCTCGGGCATTCACAAAAAGAAATTGCGGAAAAGCTCAGTATTTCAGTAAAAACAGTGGAAAATCACAGGCGCAATATCAGCAAAAAACTGGGCAGCCATAAACGAAGCGACTGGCTTGAATTGGCGAGAAAGTATAATGTGCTTGAATTGTATTGATCCTTAATGCACTCATGATCATGTTTTCAATTTGAAACTATTATTTAGCCCTGTCTTTAAGCAATAACCAGTAATATATGGCTGTATATAACTTCATGAATAGGTTTCAAGACCTCATCATTAAACCCAGTCACAGAATTTTTCCATTATTGCAGGAGGTACGGATTCCATATAGTATATATCTAGAAGAACAAACCGACAAAAACTGGGTGGCAAATCGTAAGGAAATGCAGACGGGCAAAGGTGGTGGAGGTCATCGAACTTACGCAACGCCAGGAACAGATTTTGCAAATCGTTAAAGAGGAAGGACCGATTACCGGAGAACAGATTGCTGACAGGTTGTCCCTGACCCGGGCTACTTTAAGGCCTGACCTCGCCATTTTAACGATGGCTGGCTTTCTGGAAGCACGGCCCCGTGTGGGCTACTTTTATACAGGAAAAACGGGGATGCAACTTCTTGGGGAACACATTCGCAAAATGCGGGTGAATGATTATAAAGCCCATCCGATTGTCATACAGGAATCATCGTCTGTCTTTGACGCCATCAGTACCCTTTTTCTTGAAGATGTGGGCACCCTGTACGTCGTGAATCAGAAGGGGTATCTGTCCGGGGTCATATCCAGAAAAGATTTGCTCAGGGCGGCCATGGGAAAACACAGTCTGGAGGATGTCGCAGTTCATATTATTATGACGCGAATGCCGAATATCGTCATGTGCAGCATAGAGGAGACCCTTTTTGAAGCAGCACGTAAACTGATTTCTTATCAGATTGATTCCCTGCCGGTGGTGAAAGAGCATCAGGCGGACGGAAGAGTGATGTACGAGGTTGTGGGGCGCATTACAAAAACAACCATAACCAGAGCGTTCGTCGAACTCGGGGAAAATCAGGACATTTAAGGAGGGAAGCAGCTGTATGGCACAGGAAAAAACGGTTTATGTCGTCTCAGACTCAGTAGGTGAAACCGCTGAGATTGTGGTGAAAGCTGCTGCCAGTCAATTCAATATTGAACAGATGGTGATACAGAAATTTCCCTTCATCGAGGATAAAGAAACCATTGATGAAGTTGTTCAGTCAGCCTGGGAATCCGGAGCGCTCATCGCTTTTACACTGGTCATTCCGGAATTAAAAGAGTACCTGGTCACAAAGGCCCGGGACCGGGGAGTGACAGCCATAGATATCATGGGTCCCATTGTCGATCCCATGTCCGCCATGTTGAATCAGAAACCGAAAAACAAACCCGGGCTGGTTCGACAACTTGATGATGATTACTTTCGTAAGGTGGAAGCAATTGAATTTGCAGTTAAATATGATGATGGCCGCGATCCGCGGGGGCTTCTCCGGGCGGACATCGTCCTGATCGGGGTTTCCCGCACGTCCAAAACACCCCTGTCCATGTATCTGGCTAACAAAAGGCTTAAAGTCGCCAATGTTCCGCTTGTTCCGGAAGTGGAACCGCCGGAAGAACTGTTTATGATTCCGCCTGAAAAATGCATCGGCCTTTCCATCAGCCCGGAACAACTTAACATCATTCGAAGAGAACGTTTGAAATCCCTGGGCCTCCCGTCCCAGTCCAACTATGCCAATATTGACAGAATAGAGGAAGAACTGGATCATGCGCGCCGGATTATGGACCGTATCGGATGTCAGGTGATTGATGTCTCAAACAAAGCAGTTGAGGAAACCGCCAACATTATTTTTAATCTGGTGCAAAATCATAAATAAAAAAGTGACAACTCCGGTTTGACCTTTTTTCGCCGGCTGCGGTGAATCGAACGTCAAATTCGGGGTTTTTAATTATTTTCCGATTATTAAAACAAATTATTTTAAAGAAGGAAAACTATACCCGGTGTAGAATAGATAGTTTAAACCCCTCCCAAAAGCTTTTTTTATTTTGTTGTCTGTATCTGACGGGAGTCGCATATACTAAATAGAACATAAACATATAAAATCATTAAAAAATCTGGTAAAAACTTTTAACTCGATTCAGGCAGGAAAACGTAGAATTTTGCCGAATAGTTATATCCCGAAACATTTTAGGCTTACAACCATGTAACAGACTGATAAGATAAGCAAAGGTGGTTTCTCATGACAGGCCCTATTCCCGAGGAGATTATAGATCGGGTGCGCAGTCATTTTGACATCCTGGATATTGTCGGACAATATGTACAACTGCGTAAAAGCGGCCGTTACTATTTCGGATTGTGTCCGTTTCATTCCGAAAAAACACCGTCGTTTTCCGTATCTCCCGACAAACAGATATTTCACTGTTTTGGCTGTGGTGAAGGGGGAAACGTTATTTCGTTCCTGATGAAAGTCGAAGGGCTTCATTTTGTTGAAGCGGTTGAGTATCTGGCAGAACGCGCCGGTATCGACATCCCCGAGCGTGGACAACCCCGGGAAAACCAGCAGCATAAAGAAGAAAAGAACACGATGTATAAAGCCCATGATCTGGTGGCGAAATTGTATCACCACATTCTGCTTCACAAAGAAGCGGGGAAGATTGGGCTGGACTATCTGAAACAGCGTGGTTTTACAGGGGAGACCATTGAAGAATTTCAGCTCGGATATGCGCCTGACAGTTGGTATCTGGTCACACAATTTCTCCAGAAACGAAATCTGCCGCTCCCGCTGATGGAAGAGGCAGGACTGGTGGCCCTTCGCGAAGCCGGAAAACGTTACTTTGACCGGTTCAGGGGAAGAGTGATGTTTCCGATTCATGATACGCAGGGACGGGTAGTTGCCTTTGGCGGCAGAGCTGTCGGAGACCAGCAACCGAAATACCTGAACAGCCCCGAAACCCGGTTGTTTAACAAAGGGCGCCTGCTTTTCAACCTGCATAGAGCCCGAAACATGATTCGCAGGGAACGTGAGGCGGTTTTGTTTGAAGGATATGCGGATGTTATTTCGGCATGGCAGGGGGGGATACACAATTGTATCGCTTCACTGGGAACGGCACTGACCGAAGAACAGGCACGAGTGATCCGCCGTAATGCAGAACAGGTGATCATCTGTTATGACTCGGATCGTGCCGGAGTGGAAGCTGCGCTCAAGAGTATGGAAATATTGACAAAAACCGGCTGTCATGTTAAAATAGCAAGATTGCCGGAAGGTATGGACCCGGATGATTATATCCGGCGTCATGGTGGGGAAAGATTCAGGCAGGACATTTTGCTGCAGGCTCAATCCGCTACCGCGTTTCAACTGGATTACCTGAAAACAGGGAAAGATCTGCAGGATGAAACGGAGCGGATGAACTATATACATGAAGCCCTTGAAGTCATAGCCCGATTGTCCAGTGCTGTCGAACGCGATCATTACCTGCGCAGGCTTGCTGAAGAATTTGATATATCTTTTCAGGCAATCAGGCAGGAACATCAAAAAAATTATCGAAAACAAAAAAGGGACAGCAGCAGGGATAATTGGACCAGTAAGTGGAATAATAATATAAATAATGGCAATCATTCTGCCAGTCAGTCTTTGTTGCCTGCCCACCATAAAGCGGAACGTATGTTGATTGTCTGGATGATGCGTAATCAGGACATTGCAGCTCGCGTCGAGGCGGAGGTCGGAGGCGAGTTCTCCGTCGATGAACATGCGGCTCTGGCGGCCTTTCTCTACAAATACTACCGAGAAGGGAATGAGCCGGATCCCGGGAAGTTTGTCAACCGCCTGGATGACGAAAGATTGATGAAACTCGCATCCGAGCTGGCAATGCTTGATATAAATGAAGAGGTTTCCGAACAGGAACTGACAGATTATATACAGCAAGTTTTAAATTATCCAAAGTGGTTGCATATAGAACAATTAAAAAAAGAGCAAAGACGGCTGGAAAAAATGGGCAACTCCAGAGAAGCGGCGGAGATCGGTGTTGAGATCTTCCGTCTGCAGCGACAACTGAAAGCCCGTCCAAATTCTCAGGGAAGGAGGGAGACAGATGGCTAAAAAAATAGAAAATAAACCCGAAACCACAGAACTGACTCTCGATCAGGTGAAGGAACAACTGGTTGAGTTAGGTCGGAAGCGCGGGGTTCTTACCTATAAAGAAATCATGGATCGCCTGGCTCCTTTTGAACAGGATTCCGATCAGGCAGATGAATTTTTTGAATATCTGGCTGAACAGGGAATAGAAGTGGTGGGAGAGTCTGAAGATGATATCCCGCTTCCTCCGGAAGATGCCGAGGACGAGGAAGAATTTGATCTCGAAGACCTCAGTGTTCCTCCGGGAGTGAAGATCAATGACCCTGTCCGTATGTATCTCAAGGAAATCGGAAGGGTTCCGCTTCTATCTGCTGAAGAAGAGATTGAACTTGCCAAGCGAATTGAACAGGGTGATGAGGAAGCCAAGCGACTTCTGGCAGAAGCCAACCTTCGTCTTGTAGTCAGTATTGCAAAGCGTTATGTCGGACGCGGAATGCTCTTTCTGGATCTGATTCAGGAAGGAAACATGGGCTTGATCAAAGCGGTTGAGAAGTTTGATTACCGCAAAGGATACAAGTTCAGTACCTATGCGACCTGGTGGATTCGCCAGGCGATTACACGGGCGATTGCCGATCAGGCACGTACCATCCGCATTCCGGTTCATATGGTGGAAACCATTAATAAATTGATTCGGGTTTCCCGGCAACTCTTACAGGAAAAAGGAAGAGAGCCTCTTCCGGAAGAAATTGCCGAAGAAATGGATCTGACTCCTGAAAAAGTGAGGGAAATTATGAAAATCGCTCAGGAGCCGGTATCTCTTGAAACCCCAATCGGCGAGGAAGACGATTCTCACCTCGGCGACTTCATCGAAGACCAGGATGCACTGGCGCCGTCTGATGCAGCCGCTTATGAATTGTTGAAAGAACAGCTGGAAGATGTCCTTGATACCCTAACAGACCGTGAGGAAAATGTCCTGCGTTTACGATTTGGTCTGGATGACGGGCGCACCCGGACACTGGAAGAAGTGGGCAAGGTATTCGGTGTGACCCGAGAGCGCATCCGTCAAATTGAAGCGAAGGCATTGAGAAAGTTGCGGCATCCTAGCCGCAGTAAGCGGTTGAAGGATTTTCTCGAATAAACAACAGGTTATGTTTGATTACCTGCGGTTCGGTAACTCTGAACCGCAGGTTTTTTGTTTTCCATAAGTTGTGAGAATTAGTGGTTTTTTCTTTTTTTCATTTTATCCATTTTGACAGGGGAATGCAAATTTTCCACGAGAAAATTTTGAGGCTTGAATCGATCTGCGTATTATTTTACGCAGTTCCCTGCGACATTTCCGTGATTTTTGATACAGTCTGCGGATTTTCAAGGGCTGACAGATCACCGGGGTCTGTTCCCAGGTAAGCGGATCGGATAACACGGCGCATCACTTTCGCATTCCGGGTTTTGGGCAGGTCATCTACATAGTGAATCCTTTTCGGTTTAAGCGCCTTTCCGAGCCGTTCTCCAACCATATTCATCAATTCTTTGGTCAGTTCGTCATCACCTTCAACATCCGGCTTCAATACCACGAAACAGACGGCAACTTCTCCTTTCAATTCATCCGGAACGCCGATGGTCGCGGCTTCCACAACAGCGGGATGATCCACCAGCACCGACTCCATCTCTGCCGGGCCGAGCCTTTTTCCGGCTACATTCAGGGTGTCGTCCGATCTGCCGGTAATGTACCAGAATCCTTCATCATCAATCTCCACCCAGTCACCGTGAACCCAGGTGTCCGGCCAGCGACTCCAGTAGGTATCTTCATAGCGTTCGGGCTCCTGCCAGAAACCGTTGGCCATGCCGACCCAGGGTTTTTTGATCACCAGTTCTCCCACTTCGCCGCGCACAGGATTTCCGTTTTGATCCCAGACATCGGCATCCATACCGGGAAGCGGGCTGTTGAAACCGGTCGGTGCGATGGGCTTTAACAGAAGGTTGCCCAGGATACCGCCGGAGATTTCCGTTCCACCGGAATAATTGAAAATGGGAATACGGCGGCCCCCCACTTTTTCGAACAGCCACATCCAGGGTTCCGGATTCCAAGGTTCCCCGGTGGAACCGATGGCCCGCAGACTGGACAGATTCCGTTCCTGAAACCAGCGCTCATCATGCTTCATCAACGCGCGGATCAGGGTAGGGGAAATGCCCAGATGGGTGATTTTGTGATCCTCCACCAGTTTCCACAGACGGCCCGGATTGGGATAGTCGGGTGAACCTTCATAAAGGAGCATGGTGCTGCCGTTTACCAGAGATCCAAACACCAGAAACGGTCCCATCATCCAGCCCATATCAGTTAACCAGAACAGGACTTCACCAGGGCGAAGATCCATCCCATAGCCGGCATCAAAGGCGCTTTTAATCGGGAAACCGCTGTGGGTGTGGATAATGCCCTTGGGTCGCCCGGTTGTGCCCGACGTATAGATCAACATAAACGGATCGTCACTTTTCATCGGTTCAACAGGAGCGTTATCGCCATCGATGACCAGGTTCGTCCAGTCCACATCTCTTTTTTCGTTCCAGGGGATGTCTCGCCCGGTACGACGAACCACCACCATTTTTTCAACACCTTCGGTCAGGCTGAGAGCTTTATCCGCTTCTTCTTTCATCGGGACCACTTTTCCACGGCGGTAAAAACCGTCGGCGGTGATCACCATTTTGGAGCCGGCTGCCTCAATTCTTTTTGCCACTGCATCCGCCCCGTAACCCGAGAAAGCAGGCGTAAAAATAGCTCCGATTCGGGCGATGGCCAGCATAGCGATCACAGTCTCGGGTAACATCGGCATATACAGGGTAATCCGGTCGCCCTTTTCGATTCCCATTTTCTTCAGGCCGTTTGCGACCCGCTTGACCTCTTCGGACAGCTGCTGATACGTATAAGTCCTGACCTCGCCATCTTCCCCTTCCCAGAGAAGCGCATGGCGGCTGCTCACTTCCGGGTCCTGGCGCCATTTTTCCAGACTGTAATCGGTTACATTTAATTGCCCGCCTTCAAACCAGGAAGGCCATTGAATACCGCGGGACAGGTTCAACACACGCTCATAGGGTTTCATCCACTTAATGCCCATGTCCTGAACCACCAGATCCCAGAACCAGTCAATCTGATCGATGGACTTTTGATGAAAAGCATCGTAATCTGAAAATCCGGCTTTTTGCATGAGTTGATAGAGCCGGGTTTTCTTAACATCTTCTTCAACAGGGTGCCAGACTGCTTTTCCTCCCAATCTCGTCCTCTCCTCCCTATGTATCATAATCAAATCAAAATTCCTCTGATTATATCTATTGTATGGGAAAAATGAAAGCGACTTCAAGAGAAACTACAGGTTTTGACAAAATTAGTTTGAGGCTGTTTCAAACTTTCATCATTTGTGTTTCCTTCCGGTATTCCATTAAAATAAGGAGAGAACAGACAAAGGATGATGCAGCATGCCAATCGCAATATCCCGCAGGTTACAGACTGTCGCGCAATATGTTCCGGACGGGTTTCGTCTGGCTGATATCGGAACGGACCATGCTTACCTGCCCATTTACCTGGTCCGGTCCGGCCGCATCCCCTCTGCTGTAGCCGGAGAGGTTCATCAGGGCCCCTATCAGGCGGCGCGGGGACAGGTGGAAAAATACGGGCTGTCCTCTCGCATCGACGTGAGACTGGGTGACGGCCTCGCTGTTTTAAAAAAGGGGGAAGCCGATGCCGTCACTATCGCCGGGATGGGTGGGGCTTTGATGGTTCGCATCCTGGAAGACGGACGGACTCAACTTGAAAACGTCAGGTGCCTTGTCCTGCAACCCAATGTTGGCGAATATCTGGTACGCCAGTGGCTGATGGAACATGGCTGGGAACTGACAGCCGAGTCCATTATCGAAGAAGACGGACAGATCTATGAAATTCTGGCAGCCACACCGGGGGACGGATACCGTCCGTATCGGAAAAAGCCATATCCACAGGAGTGGTTACTGGAGATCGGCCCCTTTTTACTGGAGGAATCATCCCCGATCTTACTTGAAAAATGGAATCAGGAATTACATAAACTGAACCGTATCCGGGACCAGATCAGCCGGTCAACCGATCCGGAAGCGCTGCGTAAAAAAACAGAGGTCGAAGAGAAAATACGTATGATCAAGGAGGTTTTCACATGTTTGCCAGAGGACAAACGGTAATTCAATATATGGAGCAGCTGGCTCCGAAGCACCTCGCAATGGAAGGGGACAAAATCGGCCTGCATGTCGGTACCCTGGATAAAGAGGTCAAAAAAGTGATGGTGACGCTGGATGTCCTGGAAGAGGTGGTCGATGAGGCGATTGAACAGGACGTCGATCTGATCATTGCCCATCATGCTGTGATCTTCCGTCCGTTAAAGCATCTGCGTACAGACCTGCCGGCAGGACGCCTCTACGAAAAATTGATCAAACATGACATTGCGGTCTACACCGCCCACACCAATCTGGATGTCGCAGAAGGCGGTGTCAACGATCTGCTGGCTGAAAAACTGGGCCTTCAAGATACCGAGATTCTGGAACCTTTACATACAGAACCTCTGAAAAAAATCGTCGTCTTTATTCCGAAGGATCATCTGGAGCCGGTCATGAATGCGATGTCGGAAGCCGGTGCCGGATGGATCGGCAATTACAGCCACTGTACCTTTCAGCTGGAAGGAACAGGAACCTTTATGCCGCGGGAAGGAACCGATCCCTTTATTGGAAAACAGGGCAAACTGGAAAAAGTGGAAGAAATCCGTCTGGAAACCATCGTTCCGCAGGGATTGCAGGCAAAAGTGATCCGGGCGATGATCAAGGCCCATCCCTACGAAGAAGTGGCTTATGATGTCTATCCGGTGGATCAGCCGGGGAAAACTTACGGAATCGGGCGTATCGGTCGTCTTTCAGAACCAGTCTCCCTTCAGGAACTGGCGGAACAGGTCAAGAAGGCCTATGATGTTCCTCACCTGCGCGTGGTTGGATCGCTGGACCGGCAGGTGCAGAAGGTGGCGATTCTGGGAGGGGACGGCAACAGTTTTGTGGGAAAAGCCATGTTTAAGGGCGCCGATGTCATGATCACCGGCGATGTCTATTATCACACGGCTCATGATGCCCTGGCCGGCGGACTCTCCCTCATCGATCCCGGCCACCATGTGGAGAAAGTGATGAAAGAGGGCGTGGCCCGGGTCCTGTGTGATAAATTGCAGCAAAATCGTTATCAGACCGACGTGATCACATCTAAAATAAATACAGATCCGTTTACATTTCTTTAAAAAAGTCCACTGGAAAGAAGGTGTTTTTTTGACGGACAGAACAAAAGAAGCTCGCTGGAAAAAACAATTCCTGGAACTGCTTGATGATATGATCGAAAATGATCCGGACCTGAAACGAAACTGGCGCTATGAGATTGAGCAAGGGGATGAAGGAGACGTGATGGTACTCATGCCGGATTCCCCCGCTGGGAAGAAAGAAGAAGAGGGATTACGTGTTTCACTTTCCGGTATCTATCGCCAGCTCGACGATCAGGAAAAAGAGGTCGGAAGAGACCAGGCGCTCAAAGAGGTGATGGTTCGTATTAAAGAGACGATGCGGGCCGGCGAACAAGACAAAAAAGTTCGCCGTGATGCCGTTTATCCGGTACTCAGAAGTGCTTCGTTTCCCCGCGAAAAAAGAGACGGAACCTCACTGGTTTTCCGGAAGCACACCGCTGAATCCACGATCTTTTATGCGCTGGATCTGGGCAAAAGTTATGCCCTGATTGATCAGAAGATGCTGGAAGAATCCGGTCTGACAGAAGATGAACTGCATGAGGCCGCTGTTCGTAACCTGAAGAATCTCGATATTATCCCGAAGCAGGATGAGGTTCAGGGAAATGTCTTCTACTTTTTCAGTCAGAAGGACGGTTACGCGGCAAGTCGTGTGTTGAACGACGCCCTGCTGAAAGGGATGCTCAAGAAAGTAAAGGGAGAGATGGGGGTCGCGATCCCGCATCAGGATGTCTTGATCGTGGCTGATTTAAGAAATGACGTGGGCTACCAAATCCTGAGCAAGGTGAACATGGATTTTTGTATGAAGGGGGATATCCCGATCTCGCCGCTTCCATTCGTCTATCATCCCGACGGCGATCTGGAACCGGTCATGATTATTCAGAATCCCGGAAAATCAGCTCCCATCAAACGAAAGTAATCCTGTAACTGGCAGAAACGGATGAAAAGTTCCCTTGAATAATAGCCTTAAAGGTTGTTATACTATGAAAGGACAGAAGATCAAGCATCTTCAATCCTGCTGTGCCCGTTTCATCCAATGATGTTTCGAACCGTAACACTAATAAGGGAGTCTTATATCTGATGGTGGACGCTATGCCTCGGACAGGGGACAGCGAAAGTCATCATGCGGACACCCACCTGCGAGAGCGGGTTCTTGAAACACTTTGATGAAACGGCATGAGCGGGACGTTTTTTATATGGAAGACTCATTTTCCGGAACAGGAGTGAGTCTTTTTTATTTTTGTGGGTCACCATTCATAACGGCATGTTCACTGTGACATACTGTAGATGTTGTGAAAATTGCCAGGGAAGGGTTAGATTTGGATGAAAAAAGTGATTTTACTGTTAATCGATTCATTGATGCCCGATGTCCTCGAAGAGGAAGTCAATCATAAAACAATACCTGCTCTGAAATTCCTGATGGAACGGGGCCAGTATTCGAAAGATTGCGTGAGCGTTTTTCCCACGATGACCGCTTCTGTGGACAGTTCGCTGTTAACCGGCGTATATCCTGATGTTCATCGTATTCCCGGTCTGATCTGGTTTGATCATGAAAATAATGAAATCGTCAATTATATAAACGGGTGGAAATGCGTCTCCCGACTTGGGGTGTCCAGGTGTGTTGAAAATATTCTTTATCGGTTAAACGAGGTTCATTTAAGCGATCAAGTCAGAACAATATTTGAAGAATTGTCAGAAAAGGGGAAAACGTCGGCATCCATCAATGCTATTATTCATCGTGGTACCAAAGCGCATTCGCTTAAACTTCCTTTATTTATGAAGATATTTAAGCGGTTTCGTCAAATGAAGACTGTTTCCGGTCCGGAAGTGCTGACTCTGGGTACCATGGTTGAAACCAGTGACGAATTGACCATACCGCGAGATGTGCGGGGAATCAAAAAGATGCTCGGGATTAACGACATATTTGCGTCACAGGTGGTGCAAAGCTTGATTCGATCAGGCAAACAGCCCGATTTTATTCTCGGATATTTCCCTGATAATGACCATGAAATACATAAAACCAATCCCGCACACGCTGAAAATGCCTTGATTCGAGTCGACCAGCATATTCAGGATATACTAAATGCTTATGGAACCTGGGACGAAGCGCTTGAGCAATCGGTGTTTATTATCATCAGTGATCACGGTCAGACACGAATCGGTAAAGGAAAAGACTACAATATTGACCTGGATCTCATGCTTCAGCCCTTTGCGGTGTTGCAATTGAATGAGTCCGTTACAAATCGGCATGAACTGGTGGTTTGCAATAACGAAAGAATGGTCTACCTATATCCTCTCAAGCAGGAGGTACAAAATCGTGTCATCGGTGAATTGAAGAAAGAGGCCAGGATCGACATCATTGCCTGGAAAGAAAATGGAGGTGTCCGGGTTGAGGAGGGAGGGTCCGGTAAAGCGTTGTTTTTTCGTCCGGAGGGTTCTGTTACTGATATTTACGGGGAGGATTGGGAACTGGATGGTGATCCCGGCACGCTGGATTTGAAGTGGGATAATGAAACATTGCAATACGGGGATTATCCGGATGTCCTGGCCCGATTATATGGCGCATTATATGCTCAGGATGCCCCGGTGATTGTGGTGACGGCACGTCCCCGTTTCGAGTTTAAATCCCGTTATTACCCGACTCATCTGAATGGGGGGAGCCATGGTTCTCTGCATAAATATGATTCGCAAATCCCGCTGATAATAGCGGGAACGGATCTCCCGTATCCATCCCCACCCAGACTGGTGGATATGAAACAATATGTTCTGGATATCATCACGCATTGAAGAATTTCAACAAGAATGAAAAAACCGGCCGTTCAGGGCCGGTAAAATTCCTCAGTCCGTTTTACTTGTCTGTCTCATAGGTCCACTCGTTCATGCCGCCGGTCATATTATAAATGTTCTTGAACCCTTTTTCACTCAGATACTCACTGGCCTGGGTACTTCGGTTTCCACTTCGGCACACCACCACATATGTCTGGTCAGGATCGAGTTGCCCGGACCACTGGTCGATCTGTTGAAGCGGATAAAGCTGTGCTCCCGGGATATGCCCCTGTTCAAATTCAGGTTCAGTTCGTACATCAAGTACCACAACCTCGCCGGAATCAATCAGTTCTTTTGCTTCTTCAACATTGACATTATCATATCCGTTTTCCTGGCTGCAGCCAGCCATAAGTAATAGCAATGCGATAAACGGCAAGACCATAAATTTGGTGATCTTTTTCATGTTCTCCTCCTCCAATGCTACATACATACCGGTGAGTATGGGTGTAACAGGGCGATGTCAGCGTGCTGACTCTATGATAATATAAGTTCAGTTGAGGGTGAAGAGCCGGCGTTTTTTAAGTCCCCGGTTTTTGGGTTCGCTCAATCTGAATGGTTGTATGATAGATTCCGAATTCTTCCTGAACGATATGTTTGGCCTGTTTCAGGATTTTCTGATCATCCTTGTCCGGCAGAATTTCAATATGGCAACTCAGGGAATGGAAGCCCGACGTAATCGTCCAGATGTGTAACTCGTGAACTTCCACAACGCCGGGTATTTCTTTTAGCCGGCGAACCAGGCTTTCCAGGGCGATGTCTTTCGGAGTTCCTTCCATCAGCACATGAAGGGATTCGCGGGTGACACGAATGCCACTGATCAGGACAAGCGTGGCAATCACGGCGCTGATAATCGGATCTGCTACCTGCCAGTCCAGTGTCAGAATCAGAATACCTGCGACGATTGCGCCGGCGGAACCCAGGATATCCCCTAACACATGCAGAAAGGCACTTCGAATATTGAGATTTTCCTCGGTTTGTCCGCGGGTCAAAACCCAGGCGCTGACCAGATTGGCCAGTAAGCCGATGACCGCAATGGTTATCATGGTGATGCTTCCCACTTCAGGGGGTTGCATGAAACGATGGTAAGCTTCGACATAAATATAGAGTGAAATAATAATCAGGGTCACGCCGTTAATAAAGGCAGCGAGAATCTCAAACCGATAATAGCCGAAGGTTTTGTGTTTCGTCGGCGGCTTCTGTGCCACCCACATCGCAAACAGGCTGAGAGCGAGAGAAGCGGAATCACTTAACATATGAAGCGCATCGGACAATAATGCCAGACTGTTGGAGATAATCCCGCCGATCACTTCTGCTATCATAAACCCGGTTGTAATTAAAAAGGCAATGGTCAGAGAACGACGATTCTGTTTCCGTTCTTGCGTCGTTTCCGGATGATCATGATGATATTCTTCAACCATACACTCACCTGATTTCAAAAAATACTCCTTTTATTTTACCAAAACAGCCCCAATATAATCGACAACAAAATTCATTTTTTATCCCGGTTGATCGGTCCATGTTGGAAGGCGATGAAGCCGCTTTCATCAGTGGATAAGCGGGGACAAAAGTTACAAAAAAAGATTGAAAAAAGTATGACAGTTTGTTAATATCACGTTAGAAAAACGTAGTACTTTTATACAGTTTCATATTGATTGAAAATTTAAAATAATGTCATGAAATCAAATTTTGTTCGAATCACCCACTATTTACCACATACAATGGAGCGATATTCGTGTTAAATAAGTACTAAAGGATGTTGAGTGAAGCAGAAGCAAGCAGGAGAAGCAATGCCCCTCACATCCCACCTCTCATTTCGCACATCCAGTTGCCAGAAGGCCTTTTGAACATATGCCAGGGCAAAAAAACTGAAATATTTCGGTCCCGTATCGTGGTCATGGAATGATAGAAAAGATCAGTGGGTTAAGGAGTCAGTGACACCAACAACGGACTGTCAGCGGCAGAGAACCACAGGCACCGGCCGGTTCAATCGGATTGCAAGTGCCATGGACAAGGAATCGTTATTTTTATATGTCCTTTTTTACCTTTCTCTGATATCCGTTGGGAGGATGCATGCAATCCGTTTCGGTTTCCGGACTCTGGATAGAAACATTGATACCGGAGGCCTTATGTCTGCAGGCTCTGAACTGCTCAATCCGTTTGGTGTTAATGTCACATAAAAATGAATATTGGTTAAATGACAGGGGGGAATGATTCATTGATTAAAAATCTAGTCGTAGTAGGAAGCGGCGTGATGGGACGAGGTATCGCCTATGTCGGTGCTGTCGGAGGTTTTAATACCAAAGTGATCGACGTTAATGAAGACGCACTGGCAAGTGCCCGTCAGGAAATTAACGCTATTTTTCAAAAAGGAATCGATCGCAACAAAATCAGTGTGGAAGATGCAGAGGCTGCCAAAGCGCGTCTTCAATATGAACAAAGCCTTGAAGAAGCGGCCAAACAGGCTGATATCGTCATCGAGGCCGTACCGGAAAAAATCAGCATCAAAAAGCAGGTATTTGAAACGCTGGATAAGTATGCACCCGAACACTGCCTGCTGGCAACCAATACGTCCACGATGAGTCCGACTGAAATCGGCTCTTACACCAATCGTCCGGATAAAGTGATTGCGATGCACTTTTTTAATCCGGTACACAAAATGAAACTGGTTGAGATTGTCCGTGGTCTGGAAACCAGTGATGAAACGGCTGAGGCAATTCGTCAGGTGGCTGAACAAATGGGGAAAGAAACCGTTGTCGTCAACGAGTTCCCTGGATTTGTAACCAGCCGGATCAGCGCCCTGGTTGGAAACGAGGCATTCTACATGCTGATGGAAGGTGTCGGAACGCCGGAGGAAATTGACAAGGCGATCAAGCTGGGACTGAATTATCCGATGGGTCCTTTCGAACTGGCGGATCTTGTCGGTCTGGATGCCCGACTCAATAACCTGGAATATCTGCATAAAACCCTCGGGGAAAAATATCGTCCCTGTCCCTTGCTGGTCAAATATGTGAAATCCGGTCGACTTGGCCGAAAAACAGGAAGAGGCGTTTACGATTACAGTGACCGTGAATAGATAAAAGGGAGGAGAAAAGGGCATGAAAGAAGTTGTCATTGTTGATGCCGTTCGCACACCGATCGGTCGTTACAAAGGGGCGCTCAAATCTGTTCGTCCCGATGATATGGCTGCCCATGTCATCAAGGCGATTATGGAACGTAACCCGGACGTACCGGCAGAAGAAGTGGAAGATGTTGTCCTTGGATGTGCCAATCAGGCAGGGGAAGACAACCGGAACGTGGCGAGAATGGCTGCGCTTCTGGCCGGACTTCCGCTGGAAGTTGGCGGAACCACGATCAATCGCCTCTGCGGTTCAGGGCTGGATGCGGTTAACTATGCAGCCAGAGCTATTGCCATCGGTGAGGGAGATATTTTTCTCGCCGGCGGTACAGAGAGTATGACACGGGCTCCGTTTGTCATGGGGAAAGCCGAATCGGAATTTCCGCGTGGAGACCTTAAAATGTATGACACGACCATCGGATGGCGATTTATCAACCCGAAGCTGGATGACATGTATGGGTCAACCAGCATGCCGGGAACGGCCCAAAATGTAGCAGACCGTTATAACATTTCCCGGGAAGAACAGGACGCATTTGCTTATGAAAGCCAGATGCGTACCAAAAAGGCAATGGAATCTGGTGTATTTAACGATGAAATCATTCCGGTGACAGTCGAAGACCGCAAAGGGAATCAGACGGTTGTCGATACAGACGAACATCCGCGCCCCGATACCACACCGGAAAAGCTGGCCAAGCTTCGTCCGCTTTTTGAAGGGGGTTCCGTCACGGCAGGAAACGCATCCGGTGTCAATGACGGTGCATCCGTTCTCTTGATGATGAGTGCGGACAAGGCGAAAGAACTTGGACTCAAACCGCTCGCTCGTTACATCACATCGGCGATCCATGGGGTAGAACCGGATGTGATGGGACTCGGTCCGATCGGAGCCAGCCGCAAAGCGCTGAAAAGAGCGGGATGGACAGTGGATGATCTTGATCTTGTCGAGCTTAATGAGGCGTTTGCATCCCAGTCCCTGCAGTGTATCCGTGAACTGGGGCTTAATCATGACATTGTGAATGTCAACGGAGGCGCGATTGCCCTGGGTCATCCGCTCGGAGCCAGTGGAGCCCGTATTCTGACGACACTTCTTCATGAAATGAAACGCAGAGAAGTGAAAAAAGGACTGGCTACCATGTGTATCGGAGTCGGACAGGGAATTGCGACACTGGTTGAAAGACTGGACTAGGAATCGCATTAGGGTACTTCTATGTTAAATCGGGAGGTTTTTTCCATTGTCCGTCAATGATCAGATTAAAGAAAAAGTGAGTCAGGATCCGTATGCCAAATTCCTGGGCATGGAATTGATTGAAGTGGGGCCGGGCACTGCCCGGCTGACCATGGAAGTCAAGGAACACATGCTCAACTTTCATGGTGCAGCCAATGGAGGCGTTATTTTCTCTCTGGCTGATGCCGCGTTTGCGGTGGCCAGCAATTCCCACGGCCAGACGGCAGTTGGATTGAATATGAATATTACGTATATGGCTCCCGGTTTTACCGGTGACCGATTGACAGCCGTAGCGACAGAAGAGAAAAAGTCAAACCGCATCGGGCTGTATCGCATCGAGATCCTGAACCAGAAAGAAGAACTGGTTGCGCTGGCCGAAGGTGTGGTCTATCGCAAAAAAGAATTTTTCGCCAATGCCGATTGAAAACGTTTGAATTTTTAACATTTAAAACTTTCCAACCCTCGCTGCCATTAAATAATTTCAGAAAATTATTGACTGATGGTGTGTGAAAAATTATAATTACGTTGTAAAAACGCAAAACGGATTTTGTGTCATATTTGTGAAATTTTTTGTAGAACAAATGTGGAATTATGTCAAAATGAATTATTTTTTTGGGGGGGACATGCTGTGATTTTTAATCCTGAAATGGAGCAGATGGAGAAATCAGAGAAGGAGAAACTGCAACTGTCAAGGTTGCAAGAGACGGCAAAAAGGGTGTATGAAAATGTCCCTTTTTATCGTCAGAAATTTGATGAGGCTGGCGTGAAGCCGGAAGACGTTAAGAGTCTTGATGACCTGCAGAAACTGCCTTTCACCAAAAAACAGGATCTTCGCGACAACTATCCGTTCGGACTGTTTGCCGCAGAGATGAAAGATGTCGTCCGTATTCACGGTTCTTCCGGAACAAAAGGAAAGCCGACCATCGTTGGATATACCCGTAATGACCTTGACATGTGGTCTGAACTGGTAGCCCGCAGTATTGCGGCAGCCGGCGGACAACCCGGAGATATGTTCCACAACGCTTATGGCTACGGACTGTTTACAGGAGGTCTGGGTCTCCACTATGGTGCCGAGCGTCTCGGATGCACCACAACTCCTGTGTCCGGAGGAAACACACCTCGCCAGATTACCCTGATTCAAGATTTCCAACCGAGAGGAATTGCAGGAACACCTTCCTATATCTTAAACATTGCGGAAACAATGGAAAAAATGGGTCTTGATCCCCGTGAAACTTCGATGGAATACGGTATTTTCGGTGCGGAACCCTGGTCTGAAGAAATGAGAGCTACTCTCGAAGAAAAACTGAACTTGAAAGCCATCGATATCTATGGCTTGAGTGAGGTGCTTGGCCCCGGGGTTTCCATTGAGTGTCACGAAGCTCAGGACGGACTTCATATTCAGGATGATAATTTTATCGCCGAAATCATCGATCCGAAAACCGGTGAAAAACTGGATTATGGGGAAGAAGGAGAACTGGTCTTCACCAGTTTGACCAAAGAAGCATTCCCGGTTATCCGTTATCGTACAGGAGATATTGCATCGCTTAATCCGGAACCCTGTAAGTGTGGACGTACGACCATCAGAATGTCCCGCATCAAAGGGCGTTATGATGACATGCTGATTATCCGCGGTGTCAATGTATTCCCGCTTGAGATTGAGGAACCGCTTTTGACCGTATCTGAACTGGCACCTCATTATCAGCTGGTTGTAACCAAAGAAGGTCCGCTGGATAAAGTAGAACTTCAGGTTGAAGTCGAGGAAAAATTCCTGGCCGGCCTGGATATGCCGAAGTTTGATCCGGAACATTCTGCCCTGCTCAAATTACAGGGTAAGTTGTCCAAAATCATCCGTGATACCTTGAATGTGACGACCGGAATCAGGATCATGGAACCGGGAAGTATTCCTCGCAGTGAAGGAAAAGCCGTGCGTGTCGTAGACAAACGGAATCAATAAATAAAGAAACTAGAGAATTGACCTGATTGAACAGGTGTGGAGGGATTTCATGAGCGAACTGCTGCAGTACATTGTAACCGGACTGACGACAGGCAGCATCTACGCGATTGTTGCGCTCGGCTTTGTGACGATCTATAGCGTAACCAAAGTGATTAATCTGGCTCAGGGTGAATTCGTGATGCTGGGAGGTATGCTGATGTATACCCTCTCAGCAGCCGGTTTGCCTTACTGGATCGCTTTTTTCCTGACCATACCTCTTGTGATGGTGTTCGGGATGCTGCTTGAGCGCATCGTCATCCGCCCCGCCAAAGGGGCGGATGCCCTGAGCCTCATTATTTTAACGATCGGAGCTTCTATCTTTATCCGGGGTATCGCAAGCATGATCTGGGGTAAAACCCCGAAAAAAGTTGAACCTTTTACAAGCAATGACCCCATTCAATTTGCAGGAGCATCCGTTACACCACAGAGTTTATGGGTTATGCTAATCATGCTGGTTGTCGTTCTTGGTCTCTATTTCCTCGTTGAGAAAACGGTTATTGGTAAGGGCTTTCAAGCGTGCTCCGCTAACCCCCTGGCAGCCAGACTCCTCGGTATCAGTCCTGCCAGAATGTCACTTCTCTCCTTTGGATTGAGTGCAGCGATCGGTGCTCTCGCCGGTATGGCTATCGCCCCGATTCTCTACCCGTCATTTGATGTTGGTTTAATGCTGGGAGTGAAAGGGTTTTCTGCGGCCATTTTCGGGGGACTCGGAAGTTCACCTGGAGCGGTTATCGGCGGACTGACCATCGGACTGGTTGAATCGCTGGGAGCCGGACTGATCGACTCCGGTCTGAAAGATGCGATTGCCTTTGGCGTCGTTCTGCTTATCCTGTTGATTCGTCCCAGTGGTATTCTCGGGGAAAAAAGTGTCGGCAAAGGAGGGCTGTAAAGCATGAAGAAGTTGGACAAAAGATGGTATGGCTATCTCGGATTTCTCGTACTGGTCCTCGTTTTGCCGCTGATTTTAACGCAATCCTATCATATTAGTATTTTGACTTTTGCTGGTATTTACACGATTCTGACGGTCGGACTCGGATTATTGATGGGGTACGCCGGTCAGATATCACTCGGTCAGGCGGCTTTTTTCGGGATCGGAGCGTACACATCGGCAGTATTAACGACTCAGTACGATCTCAGTCCCTGGATTGCCCTGATCTTTTCACTGCTGATTCCGGCGGTGCTGGCCTATATTATGGGACATACCATGTCCAGGTTAAGTGGTTATTATCTGGCGATGGCCACACTGGCATTCGGAATCATCGTGCATGCCGTGCTTGTTGAGTGGAAATCAGTAACGAAAGGGGCGTCGGGTTTGTACGGTATTCCGAAACTGGAACTGTTCGGATTTGCCTTTAAACCCGGGATCAGTTATTACTATCTCACCTGGTTTTTTGCCCTGCTGGTTATTTTAATCGCGTTGAATATTATCCATTCTCGGGTCGGACGGGCACTTCGTTCCATTCATGGAAGTGAAATTGCGTCCAACGCGATGGGTGTCGATACAGGTAAATATAAAATGCAGGTATTCATTCTGAGTGCCGTATTTGCTGGATTGGCCGGGTTTTTATTTACCCATATGAACTACAGTATCAATCCCGGATCATTCGGACTGGATGCCTCGATTCTTTTTGTAACAATGGTGGTCCTGGGCGGCATGACCAGTGTCTGGGGGGCCGTACTGGGAACCATACTGGTGCAGTTAATCAAACTGTTTGTGCAAACACTGGGTGAACATTTTACGTTTATTACCAGTGAATTTGAATATGTGATCTTCGGTGCGATTTTGATGGGTGTGGTGATATTCATGCCCAGAGGACTGTTTCCGACGCTGGTTTCAGCATGGCAGAAGCGGAAATCAGACCAATCCACGGTTCAAGAGAATCAAGCGGCATAAAAAGGAGGAGCTATGTCTACTTCCATCTTAAGAGCAGAAAATGTGACGAAACAATTCGGCGGTGTTGTAGCGGCCAACGAAGTTTCTTTCACAATCAACGAAGGTGAAATTATCGGCCTGATCGGTCCGAACGGTGCCGGAAAGAGTACCATGTTTAATATGTGTTCGGCTGTTTTTCCGCCGACCAGCGGTCGGATTTATTTTAAAGAACACCGCATTGATCATCTGGCACCGTATCAAGTAGCTTCTCTCGGCATTTCCAGAACATTTCAAAACTTGCAAGTGTTTAAAAACATGACAGTTCTGGAAAATGTCATGATCGGACAGCATGTCCGTACCCGATCCGGCTTTGTGAGTGCAGCGTTTCGTCTTCCGCGATTGTTGAAAGAAGAAAAAACGATTCAGCAGACTGCTATGGAAATGCTGGAATTTACCGGAATTCAAGATCTGGCAGATGTTTCAGCCGGCAGTCTGCCGCTCGGAAAACAGCGGCTTCTGGAGTTGGCCAGAGCCCTTGCCACGAAGCCATCATTATTATTGTTGGATGAGATAGCGGCAGGATTGAATCATATTGAAACCAGAGAAATGACCGATTTGATCCTTAAAATCAGGGATCAGGGCATCTCGGTATTCGTCGTTGAACATGATATGGACCTGGTCATGACCATCTCGGATCGTGTTATTGTACTGGATCAAGGGGAGAAAATTGCTGAAGGAACCCCTTCCGAAGTACAGAACGATCCGAAAGTAATATCCGCCTATCTCGGTGCGGAAATCGAAGAAGATCAGGTCGGGTCCTAAAGGGGGGAAAATGTTGAGTACACAGCCGATGCTTCAAGTGGAGGATTTGCAGGTTTATTATGATCAGATACAGGCCCTGGCCGGTGTCTCTCTTGAAGTTCATGAAGGTGAAGTTGTGGCGTTACTGGGAGCCAACGGAGCCGGAAAAACCACATTGCTTCATACGGTGTCCGGGTTAATTTCCCCCCGCAAAGGAAAAGTCACGTTCAAAGGGGAAGAAATTACCCGCTACCAGCCTGAGAAAATCGTGACGCTGGGAATCGGGCATGTACCGGAGCACCGTCAGATCTTCGGCACTCTGTCGGTAAAAGATAACCTCATTCTCGGCGCCTATCACCATTACAAGAAGACGGGAAAAAACAAAGTTGACGAAGAAATCGAAAAAATGTATGAATTATTTCCTATATTAAAAGAGCGTGAGAGCCAGCTGGCCGGTACGCTGTCCGGTGGTCAGCAGCAGATGCTGGCGATCGCCCGTGCATTGATGACCAATCCGAAACTTCTTTTGCTGGACGAGCCTTCTCTTGGTCTCGCTCCCATCATCGTAAAAGAAGTGCTGGAGCTGATCCGGCGGTTGCGAGATGAACTGGGAACGACTGTGCTTTTAATCGAGCAAAATGTATTCGCTTCCTTAAAGATTTCGGATCGCGCTTACGTGATTCAGCGGGGAGAGATCGTTAAGCAGGGCTCCTCCCGCGAGTTGCTCGATGATGAAGAGGTCAGAGAAGCCTATCTGGGCCATAAAGCGGTTTAAAAGTTTTCCCAATAAATATTAAACATCACATGAGGGGGTTTTTACATGAAAAAGAAGTTTTATTCCATTATGGCGCTTGTGTTGTCTCTCAGCCTTCTGTTGCTGGCAGGCTGTGGTGGACAAACTGAAGAAAATGCCCAGAACAATGATGAAGGAAATGCGGAAGCACCCGAGAGTTACAAAATCGGGGCGATTGTTTCCAAAACAGGTCCTGCCAATGCACTGGGTGAACCTGAATACAATACCTTGCAGCTCCTGGAAAAGCAGATCAATGACGCCGGAGGCATTAACGGCGTTCCGCTTGAGTTGATTCTGGTGGATGACGAGACCAATCAGGACAAAGCGACTCAAGAAGTACTTCGTATGATCAATGATGAAAACGTCCTGGCTGTTATTGGACCGACTGTATCCGGAATTAGCCTGGCGTTAAAAGGAATTGCCCTGGATAATGAGGTACCGATGGTATCTTTTGCGGCTGCTGCTCAGATTGTTGATCCGGAAGATCCGGCAACCAAATGGGTATTTAAAACTCCGCACTCCGATGAACAGGCTGTCGGCCGTATCTATCAGTATTTAAATAGTGAAGGGATCAAGAAAATCGGAATTATTCATGACTCCAACGCTTATGGCGAAGGTGGCCGTGAGAAACTGGAAGAGTTGGCTGAACAGGCCGGAGTTGAAATTGTGGGTATCGAATCGTATCAGGCCAAGGACCCGGATATGAGTGCCCAGTTGACAAACCTCAAGTCCAAGAACCCGGAAGCGATTATCGTCTGGGGAATTACCAATGAATCTGCAACTGTAGCGAAAAATATGAAGAGCCTGGGCTTTGATATTCCGTTGATCGGAAGCCACGGTATTGCGAATGAAGGCTTCTTGCAACTGGCGGGAGAAGATGCAGAAGGTATCGTCATCCCGACGGGTAAACTGCTGTTCCCTGAACAGATCCCGTCTAATGATCCTCAATATGAAGTGATCAGCCAGTTTAACGAAGCTTATCAGGCTGAATTTAACTCTGATCCGACCAACTTTGCTTCCTATGCTTATGACGGATTGTATATGGTGGTAGAAGCACTGAAAAACGGTGCGACCGATCGTGCGTCTATCCGTGACTACCTCGAAAATGACATTAAAGATTATGTGGGTGCAACCGGTATCTTTAATATGAGTCCGGACGACCATCTCGGATTGACCGCTGAGAGCATGGTTATTGCTGAAGTCAAAGACGGTCAGTGGGTATTGAAGAAGTAACATAGTCTTTTATTTTAACAGGCCTATATAAAAAGGAAGACCCATGGTTCATGGGCCTTCCTTTTTTTGGCGATGTCGAAAAAAGTCGGAAAAGCTGTTTCAAAATATTGTCACAAAGTTTTCAAACTAATGCTAAAAGATTGTAAAAATTATGGTTGAATCCTGAGTATACCAGTAATAGCAGGGGATTACACGATCATTGAAACATTTAGATATGCCCTATGATCCGGGTGAGAGATGTGAATCCTTCCCATCCCTCTCTATCTCTAGGAATTACCGTTTTGTGCGCCTTGACACAGACCCTATTACAAACTAGAATAAATACGTATTCAAGATAGGGGGAAGTCCCTATTTTTTCGAACGTTCTAGCAAATTTTTTTAACGAAAAGAGAAAAAAGCAAATATGGGGGGATGATGAAGGGGCAGGATTCTGGTATTTTAAACAGTTATAGATTTTGTCGAAAAAGTTAGGATTTATTCCTGCAATTATTTTATCACAGGTACAAAATGCAAGTAGTCTTAAACACTTTCTAATTTCTGTAAACAAGTCCTCAAAGAAAGCGGGGTAAGTAGCAATGAAGAAAGGAAATCTCTGGCGCCTATTATTTCTGGTATCGACCCTGGCGCTCGTTCTGACGGGTTGTGGAGACCCGGAATTATCAGCGCTTGATCCCAAGGGTACAGGGGCGGACATGCAACTCGACCTGATCATGCTCAGCCTCTACATTATGCTGGGAGTTATGGCGGTTGTCATCGTTATTTTCACTTATGTCCTGATCCGTTACCGTCAACGTCCGGGAGATAATCATATCCCGAAACAGGTAGAAGGAAATACAAAACTGGAAATCATCTGGACGGTTATCCCGATTATTCTTCTGATTATCCTGGCAGTTCCAACGGTTTATCAGACGTTTGTGCTGGCAGAAGATGCTGCTGAAACAACAGAAGATCCTGTTGAGATCAAAGTAACAGCTCATCAGTACTGGTGGGAAGTGGAATATCCCGAATACGAGATCGTAACCGCGCAGGATATCTACATTCCGGCTGGTGAAAGGGTTCATATTGAACTGACTTCTGTGGACGTTATTCACTCTTTCTGGGTACCGGCTCTTGGAGGTAAAATGGATGCTAACCCGGGACTCGTCAACGAAATGTGGCTGGAAGCCAAACAGCCCGGTACTTATAAAGGTAAATGTGCTGAGCTTTGCGGTGCATCCCATGCCAAGATGGATTTCAAAGTTGTGGCCCTTGAACGGGATCAGTTTGAAAAATGGGTTGCCGATATGAAAGAACCGGCCCCTGAACCGACTACAGTCTCTGCACAGGAAGGAAAACAACTGTTCGAGAACAATTGTATGGCATGTCATGCGACGGATGCCGGACAAAAATCGCTTGGCCCGAACCTGAATGGTATCGCCGATCGTAAAACCATCGCCGGGTTTATGGATAACGACAAGGAAAACCTGGAAAAATGGATTACCGATCCGGCAGCACGCGATGTGAAACCCGGTTCCAGCGGTCCGAAAGGAATGCCGGCTTTCCATGACAAGCTGACTGAAGAAGAAATTTCAAAAGTGGCTGAATATCTGCAGACTTTAACGATTGAATAATTCAAAAGAGACAGATTTGTTGAGTTTCTTGATAAGGAGGGTCAACCGTGTCTACACATGTGTCACATGCGCATAAGAAGAAAAATATACTGTGGGACTATCTGACCACTGTGGACCATAAGAAAATCGCTATCCTCTATCTGTTTGCCGGAACCTTGTTTCTCTTGATCGGTGGAATTGAAGCGATTCTTATGCGCCTTCAATTGATGGTTCCCGAAAATGATTTGTTTGTCGGTACTACGTTTAACCAGTTATTGACGATGCACGGTACAACGATGATTTTCTTTGCAGCGATGCCGCTTGTATTTGCCTTAATGAATGCGGCAATTCCGTTGCAGATCGGTGCGAGAGACGTCGCATTTCCGTTCCTGAACTCTCTTGGTTTCTGGCTGTTCTTTTTCGGTGCTACGTTAACCAACATCAGCTGGTTTACCAGTGGAGGTGCACCCGAGATCGGTTGGACGGCTTATGCACCTCTGGCTCTTCCTGAATACACAGGGACAGGATCTGATTATTATGTTCTGGGTCTTCAGCTGTCCGGTGCAGGTACGCTGATCGGTGGAATCAACTTTCTGGTAACGATCATTAATATGCGTGCGCCGGGAATGACTTTCATGCGTATGCCTCTGTTTACCTGGACATCATTTGTCATTTCCGCCTTGATCCTGTTTGCGTTCCCTCCGCTGACAGTCGGACTGTTTTTGATGATGTTCGACCGTCTGTTCGGTGCAAACTTCTTTGATGTGACGATGGGTGGTAACGTCATCATCTGGGAACACTTATTCTGGATTTTTGGTCACCCGGAAGTGTATATTCTGATTCTGCCTGCTTTCGGTGTGTTTTCTGAAGTTATCCCGACGTTTTCCAAAAAGCGTCTGTTCGGATATCATTCCATGGTATTTGCAACAACATTGATTGCTTTCCTGTCCTTCATGGTATGGGTTCACCATATGTTTACGGTTGGACTGGGACCTGTTGCGAACTCGATCTTCGCTGTGGCGACCACGGCAATTGCCGTACCGACTGGTATTAAGGTATTTAACTGGTTATTTACCATGTGGGGCGGACGTATTCAGTTCACGACTGCGAATATGTGGGCGCTCGGTTTCATCCCGTCTTTCGTGATGGGTGGAGTCACCGGTGTTATGCTGGCACTGCCTCCGGCTGACTTCCAGTTCCACGACAGTTATTTCGTCGTTGCCCACTTCCACTACGTTATTCTTGGTGGGGTTGTATTCGGATTGTTCGCAGGTCTTTATTACTGGTGGCCGAAGATGTTCGGTACACTGCTGAATGAAAAGCTTGGAAAGCTTCATTTCTGGCTGATGTTCATCGGATTCCACATGGCTTTCCTGCCTCAGCACTGGCTGGGACTTATGGGAATGCCGCGTCGTGTCTACACGTATCTGGAAGGACAGCAGCTTGATACCTGGAACTATGTCAGTACCATTGGTGCGCTGATTATGGGTGTGGCAACAATCGTATTTGCGATTAACATCGTAATGACTTTTGTTAAAGGTGAAAAAGCGCCGGCCGATCCGTGGGACGGACGTACCCTGGAGTGGAGTATTCCTTCTCCGCCGCCGGAGTATAACTTCAAGCAGACTCCTCTGGTTAAGGGTATCGATGCTTTCTGGATTGAAAAAATGCAGGGCAATAAGGAAATGACTCCGGCTGAACCGCTGGGAGACATTCATATGCCGTCTCCGTCCATTCTGCCGTTCATCATGTCGCTCGGATTCTTTATTGCAAGTTTCGGATTTATCTACCATGTCCTGCCTGTGATTATCATCGGTATGGGTATCGGATTGGGAAGTATGCTCGCTCGTTCACTGAAGGATGATCTGGGTTATCATATCCATACGGACGAGTTGCAGGAGAAGGGGGTTTAATCAATGAGTGATACGCATGTACAGACTTCAACGAGTCTCCCTCCCGAACCGGAAAAAGCCACGATGGAAGGCCGTAATAAATTTTTGGGTTTCTGGCTGTTCCTGGGAGCGGAAACAGTTCTGTTTGCGTCACTGTTCGGAACTTATCTGGGACTTCGTAACTCGACGAATGGTGGCCCCACTACACAAGAACTGTTCAGTCTTCCGATGGTGTTTGTCGCAACGGTTATCCTGCTTGTCAGCAGTCTGACCAGTGTGCTGGCCATCCAGGCTATGCATCGCAACAATATGAAGGGTCTGCAGTTCTGGTTTGGTGTTACGGTACTGCTTGGGTTTTCGTTCCTGGGTCTTGAGATTTATGAGTTTGTAGAGTATGTTCATCATGGACACACGTTTACCAGCAGTGCATTTGGTTCCGCATTCTATACACTGGTCGGATTTCACGGAGGCCACGTTCTGTTCGGCGTTCTGTGGATCCTGGTCCTGCAACTGCAGGGAATAAAAAAAGGGCTGACGGTTGTAACGGCACCCAAATATTATGTTGCCAGCCTTTACTGGCACTTCGTCGACCTTGTCTGGGTATTCATTTTCACCGTTGTCTATCTCATGGGAAAGGTGGGTTAAAACGATGGAGACAAATCTGCAGACGGAAATGGAACATTCGCCTCAGAGCCGACGTGAAACGGCTCACCACAATGAGGGACCGAAACCTCATCTGTGGGCATTCTTTCTGTCCATTGTATTTACGATACTGGCTTTTGCAGCCGTAGCGAGTGAAGCGGTCTCCACAGCGTTTACCATACCGTTCATCATTTTTTTGGCAGTTGTTCAGGCAGCGTTTCAGCTTTTTATCTGGATGCATATGAACCAGAAAGACCATGAGTTCCCGTTGACATTTATGATGTCCGGCGTGTTCGCAGCTGTTGTAACAGTTGCAGGTATTATTTTGATGATCTGGTGGTAAACAATGAAATAAAAGCGCTTTTCCAGTGGGTCCCTCCTGTTCTTTAGGGTGACAATATAATATCTAAAGACAGGAGGGCTCTCATTGTCTGGAAATTTTAAACACTTTACTAACATTACGCTGAAAAATGTTTAAGTCGTTTCATGACGATGACTCCGGAAAGGAGAATGTCACATGCTGGCCCGTCTACAGTTATTCGGTTTCAACGAATTGTGGAATCCGATTCTGATCGTTATTACCGTTGTCCTGGCTATCGCTTATCTCGTGATAACCGGACCGATGCGGCATCGATTTACGGATGCTGGACCGGTTCCAATATATAAAAAGGTTCTGTTTTTATTCGGGCTATTATTGTTTTATATCACGTTAGGACCGCTGAATTTGATCGGTCATTTAATGTTCAGTGCTCATATGACCAAACAGGCTCTTCTGTATCTCGTCATGCCCCCGTTTATCTTTCTGGGGTCTCCGGAATGGTTCTATAAACCATTTCTTAAAGTTGAGCCGTTGAAAAAAGTGGTTCGGGTTCTGACACATCCCTTTGCCAGTGTTGCTTTTTTCAACGTATTGTTTTCGTTATACCACCTGCCGATCGTCCTTGATTTTATCATGACCAATTATGCACTTTACAATCTCTATCATGATATCTTATTGATCTCTGCATTCATGATGTGGTGGCCGTTTTTCTGTCCAATACCTGAGTTGAACCGGGTTTCGGAATTAAAGAAACTGGCTCTTATTTTTGCCAACAGTGTTCTGCTGACACCTGCCTGTGCCCTGATCATATTTGCAGGAGAACCAATGTATGCCACCTATACTGATCCTGTTGTGTGGTCACAAGCCCTGTCGCTGTGTCTGCCCTTTTCTTCAACGCTTGATGTTTCAGGATTCGGCGGACCGCAATTGTTTGCCCTGTTTCCACCCCTTCAGGACCAGCAGCTAGGCGGTGTAATCATGAAGATCATGCAGGAAATCGTGAATGGAACTGTACTGGGTATCATTTTCTTCCAGTGGATTAGAAGTGAAAGGGCTAGAGAAAACAAGCTTGCATCAGATAACAGAATGGTTATTTCTCCTGCCACCGGACAAAATGAAGTGTGAGGAGATAAAAAATGAGACATCGGTTATCGTTAATAACGACATTTTATACCTTTTTCGTCCTGTTCATGGGAAACCTTGTGACGGCAACCGGAGCAAAAGACGGATGTGGTTCGGACTGGCCGGGCTGTAACGGCAGTCTGTTTCCGGATATTACGGATCCACTGGCAGTGATCGAGTATACACACCGTATGGTTACCGGTGGTCTGGGATTTTTAATCTTGATTAACTTTTTTGTCGCGTGGCGCAGGAAGTTGCCCGGCGAACGTGAGGTTGGCATTATGGCCGCGTTGACCGTCATTCTTCTGATTACCCAGTCCCTGGTTGGTGGTATCAATGTGATGCTCTCAACACCGCCGGGTTTTTCAACGATTGATGTATCAGTCAGTCTGGCCATGTTTTCAAGCATCATTCTGTTGACGATCATCCTTTCGCGAAAACCTGTTTCTTATTTAACGCAGGAGATGGAAGCGGAACGGAGGTCAATGAAAAAACTTTTTTATCCGATTTTGACCGCAATCATTCTCTTTTATATTGAAATATCGTTAGGCGCCTTTTTTAAACACAGTGGTGCCAGTTCCGTATTTGCCGGCATAACCAAAGATGAACGGCTTATCCATTCACCGTTTATCTCGGAATTGATTTATGACTTACACGGTATCTTCACATTTATTATTCTGGTCAGTGCGCTGTGGGTCCTGTTTTATGCCATGCGGGAAAAAGTATGTGTTAAACTGGCGGCCTTTTTTGCCGGACTGGTCATGCTGGAAGGACTTCTCGGCTTTATCACGGTGGTGTTGAAGCTGGAAACGGTATTATCTTCCTTGCATATGCTGACGGCAAGTTTTACACTTGGAGTAGGCGTCTGGCTAGCAGGAAAAACAGGTTTCGGAAAGTATTATGTATTACCTGAAACCCAATTTTCTCAGCCGAATATCAGACTGGATCAGCATTCGTGATCCGGAATCAATGAAAAAAGGGGGGCATCCCTTTGCAACGTTCTGTCAGCCTGAAAGCGGCCAATCAAGATGTGGCCCCTTCATCAACAAATGTAAATGGAACATTCAGGGATTATATTACGGTGACAAAACCGGGGATAACCATGTCCAATATACTGGGAACCTTTGCCGGATTTATGCTCGCCATGGGCAGCCAGTCGTTTACCAGTGAAACTGTCTGGTTACTGATATGGAGTCTCCTGGGGACGGCACTGGTCATCTCAGGTGGGACAACCCTGAATAATGTTATTGACCGCGATATCGACCGGCATATGGAAAGAACCAGGTTAAGACCGGTTACGAACAATCGTATTACTCCCCGAACGGCGACCGTTTACGGGTTGATCCTGGCCGTTACCGGGGAAGTGGTGTTAACGTTCGGTGTTCATCCTCTGTCGGCTTTACTGGCGTTTGTAGGTCTTCTGGTTTATGTAATTATCTACAGTGCCTGGCTGAAGCGGACCACCACTCTGAACACTGTTATCGGAGGTATTTCCGGAGCCATGCCACCACTTGTGGGTTATGCTGCGGTGACAGAATCCGTTGACATGATCGCCTTAATCCTGTTTTCTTTTCTGTTTCTCTGGCAGCCTCCGCATTTCCTGGCTCTGGCCATGCGCAGGGTGGATGAATATCGTGGCGTTAATGTCCCGATGTTACCGGTTGTCGTGGGATTCAAACCGACCAAAAGGCAGATTCTGGCTTACACTCTCTGTATGGTGCCGGTATCTCTGTTTCTTTACTGGTATAACGCGGTAGGCCAACTTTATCTGTGGGTTGCGTTGTCTATGGGATTGATCTATATTGTTCTGGCGGTACGCGGATTGTTTGTTGATGAGGAGCAGGATGTCGCCTGGGCTACACAGATGTTTAAATATTCGATTCTATATCTGACCGTTATGTTTGTGATGATGATGGTTGATGCTGTATAAATCAAGTTAATAATTGATTTCATGCGGTTAATGAATGATGAGCTCTGCAAACAGTTGTTTGCAGAGTTTTTTTTGATTGTAGTATAGATGAACCCGGAAGATTCAATGGAATCGATGAAAAAAATTATTGAATTAACAAAATATTCTTTTGCTGGTTTGATGATTGTGATACAATATTTAATGTAATTTAAAATGTGACGATAAGGAACAAAGGAAGTATTTTTTGGCGTGTGTGTTGAAGTAAAAAGGACAGAGATAAGTAATGAATCAAGATACTGGGTAAAAGGTCCTTATGGTTGATATATAAGGGAAAATAGGCCCAGGAACAGAATATAGGGACATTTGTCGAAAAAAATATCTTGAAAAAAAGTAAATAATAGCCCATTATAATATTAAAGTTAAATATAGAAAGAGGCAAGTAAAAATATGATTCTTGACGGAATAATTTTAGCTGTTGTGATCGCTCTATTAAGAGGTGGAACATTCAAAGGTTTTGATGAGATCAAGTTTCGGCATGGCATCTGGATTGTATTGTTGTTTGTGATTCAATTAATTTTGTTTATTGTAGCAGCCTATAATGAGACGGTGGCGTCCTGGATTCCGTTCTGGGTGATTGTTTTTTACATCTTTCTATTATTTCTGGGATGGCAAAACCGTCATGTCCCTGGTTTTAATCTGATGTTGCTGGGGATCCTGTTAAATATGATCGTTATGTTGGTCAATGGAGGAAAGATGCCGGTATCCGTGGAAGCGGTTGCGATGGTTAAGCCTGAGACAATGGACCTTCTAACCAGTGGTGCTGCGATCAAACATACCCCGATGAATGATGAGACAAACCTGTGGTTTTTGGGAGATATTATTCCTTTGGTTTCTCCATATCCTAATCAGAAGGTGATTAGCCTGGGAGATGTCATTTTGAACGTCGGAGGTTTCATATTCGTCTGGAAGACGATGTTGAAGCATAGAAGAAAGCGGAATATCGGAGGTGAGATTATATGAAAAAAGCATTGATTTATATTGGGATCGTGGCGACGTTTATCGTAAGTGCGACGTCTGGATGGTATTACTATTAATTTGAAAAAAGAATTAAAGGAGGAAAAGAAGATGAAAAAAGCGATGGTTTACATTGGGATCGTGGCGACGTTTATCGTAAGTGCGACGTCTGGATGGTATTACTATTAATTTGAAAAAAGAATTAAAGGAGGGAAAGAAGATGAAAAAAGCGCTGGTTTACATTGGGATCGTAGCGACGTTTATCGTAAGTGCGACGTCTGGATGGTATTACTATTAATTTGAAAAAAGAATTAAAGGAGGAAAAGAAGATGAAAAAAGCGCTGGTTTACATTGGGATCGTAGCGACGTTTATCGTAAGTGCGACGTCTGGATGGTATTACTATTAATTTGAAAAAAGAATTAAAGGAGGGGAAGAAGATGAAAAAAGCGCTGGTTTATATTGGGATCGTAGCAACGTTTATCGTAAGTGCAACATCTGGATGGTATTACTATTAAAATATATACAAAATCATAAATATAGGTTATTATATTAAGGACTAATTCAGTTGCTTAATTATTTAAGGTGATATAATGAACAAAAAAGCAATTGTATTTATTTCAATAATAATATTGGGTGGTACATATTTATTAATTGATAATTTAGGACCTCTTAATCAAAAAGATGTGGTCCTTATTTATTTTTTAGTTGGTATGGTAATTGTGATTGATAGAATTGCTATTCCACTTCCTACAAAACAATATCTGCATTTGGATACAACTATTTTGTTAGCATCACTAGCGATGTATGGGTACTCACTTACAATGTGGATAGTTTTATTTACGAATGTTTATGTTTTCTTCTATCGTAAATTAAAAATATGGCAAGCACTTTTTAATACATCTCAATTCTTAATAATGCTTTATGTAGCCAAATTAGTTTATATAAATGCTGGTGGAATGATTGGTGAAATAAATTTTGTTAATCCATGGCCTTTTTTTTTAACGGCAATAACTTATATGATTACAAATGGTCTTATTATTTCAGCTAATGCATTTTTGTCAGACAACTTATCTTTCATCAGAACATTGTCTGATCTCTTTAAAAACTCAGCTAACAACTACTTCATGATGATCATTTACGCATTCATCCTGACCATGTTATTCAAAGTACAAACCTACATCGGATCGATCATTTTCATACTGATGGTTGTACTTATGGCAGACAATTACAAACGTTATTTTCACCTACTTGAAAAACTCAAGGAGAAGGCAAACTGTGATGAGTTGACAGGCATCTACAATCACCGGTACTTTCAGCAGGCGTTAAAGGAGGAATTGAAAAAGGCGGGAACTGATCACAGTTTGTCTGTTTTATTTTTGGATATCGACCATTTTAAGAAATATAACGATACATACGGCCACCAGGTAGGGGATCAGGTCCTGCAACAGTTTGCCGGAATCGTAGCCAGTAACTTACCGGAAAAAGCAATATTTGCCCGTTATGGTGGGGAGGAATTCGTCGTCCTGCTTCCCGATACCGATTCCAGAGAAGCTTATAATGTCGCCGAAAACATTCGTAAAAAAATACAAAAGGCTTCCTTTACCGGTATGTCTGTTATGCCGTATGGTTGTTTAACCGTTTCCATCGGGCTCTCCACCTATCCTGAAATCAGCCCCGATGGAGAAGCGCTGGTTCGGAATGCAGACCAGGCCCTGTATGCAGCCAAAAGACTTGGCCGAAACAAGTCCAAGATCTATTCCATTAAAACCGATGCACCCAAGGACGTTGCCGCCCTGCGGAGTGATCAGGAACTGCATCAACTGGTGGATTCACTGATGAGTATGTTAAAAAACAAAGATTTGCCGACCTACGACCACAGCATGCGTGTCTGCCAGTATGCCCTTGCATTTGCTGAATGGCTGAATTTATCCAGTGAAGACCGTCGGACACTGGAATTTGGGGCCATCCTGCACGACCTGGGTAAAATGGAGATTCCCCGGGAAATTTTAAATAAAAAGGACTCATTACTGGATCATGAGTGGGAATGGGTAAAAAAACACAGTGAATATGGTGAGAGTCTGTTGAAAAACATTCCCGAGCTTAAATCGATTCTTCCCCTGGTTCGCCATCATCATGAGAGATATGATGGAAAGGGGTATCCCGACGGACTAAAGGGGGAAGAAATTCCTTTTTTAACCCGTCTTCTTACCATTGTGGACTCCTTTGACGCCATGACCACAAATCGGGGGTACCAGCAGACCAAAACATATAACGAAGCAATTGAGGAATTGTCCCGATGCGCTTCTACACAATTTGACCCGTATTTACTGGAAGAGTTTATCAAAATGCTTGAAAAAATACGGGATCAGGAACACGGTATGCTCGAACACGTCGAAGGAGTATAAGACAAGCAGTAAAATGTGGTGAGGATTTTGCATAAACGATGTCCTCCTGTCAGATAATAAAAACAAATGAAAAGGAGGATGATTGTGATTATGGATCAACAGGAGCAACAGGGTCAGCAAAACGAACGCAATAATATGATGGAACAGGCAGTAGAAGCTACTCGGGAGGGAGCAGAACGGGTTGCAGAGGCAACGCAGAATGCCATGAGAAATACGCGCAAAGCAGCATCAAATGCCCTTGAAAACACCGCTGAAGCGGCTGAAAACATGGCCAAACGTATGGACCCGGAACGCCGCAACCAACCATAATGCCGTTGTCACACTTCAGGGAACTGAAGTGTGTTTTTTATCCATTAATGCAGAGAGGGATTACCCGTGTTACAGATAGCTCATCGCAACCTCCGCAACCAACATGTTTTCACACAACTTAAGCAACTTTCCAAAAAACCCGTACCGAATCCGCCAACCGGCCATGGTTTTTCTGATTTAAAACCCTGGGAACAGCAACTGGTAAACCGGATCCATCAACAGACCATAGCCTGCAACCTGAACAACATGACCCGGACCGAAGCCTATTATTATTTTTATCAACACTATCCTGAAATTCACTGGGCATTCCTGGCTCATATGGTATCCCGAAACAGCGGATGGAATATGACAGATCTTAAGGGAGAATGGCTTCCATATCTTCTGGAATCGCATGAAATCCCCGCTTTTTTTCAATTTCTTGAAAAAGGGAACTGGCTTATTTTTCAGGATGCTTATCCACAATTATTACTTTATGCGGAAGGAAAACGAAGAAAAAAGAACCTCAGCTACTTGCTCCCTTTTTTTTATGTGTCCCGGTTTATGAGGCCTATTTGGGATGATTTCTTGATACGAACGGACTCTGTTTTTCTGACCCGGGCCCTGATTATCAATGAGCAGAACTATATCCAGAAGCGACTGATTGAAAATCCTTACTTTGTTGAAAATGTCGTCCACACGATGGAATACAAAGCCAGGATTTTTTTTAACATGAATCCGATTCTTTTTCCATACAACGGTCGACCCGGTTCTCAAAAAAACGTACAACTTGCGGGAATGGAAACCGGTAATTTCTCATCACTCGACCAGCGTATCCGGACCGGGAAAAGTCTTTATCATCTTTTATTTCCTCGCAATCGGTTAAATACGAAAATATTTCGCTGGGCCAGGGATCACCCGCATACCGGCTCGCGTGCCGATTACTGGCCTGAGGTATTTAGTCGTAAAAAAATGGAATTTCGGCACATATATCAAAGAAAAATATTCGATTGCCACCTAAAAAAAGGACAGAACAAAATCTACAGCCCTGAACTCCTCAATGTCTGGAAAAACAGGGTCCATGAGGCACCTGATCGTACGGACTGGTTTCATGACACCACGATGTTCAAGCATCTTGAGAAAGCGGAATATCGAGGAGACAAAACATTCACGACATCTTACTGCAAATTATTGAAAAAACTGGACTGGGCGGCGTGGGCAGAAAGCAGGTTTAAGTGGTTTACGGGAAAATGATTGTGTGAGTGACAGGAATCACCTGCCTAAAAAACTGGGTACCCGGACATCATACTTAATGGAGGTGTTCAAATCATATGAATCAACAACAAACCCAAGCAGGAACCAATGTAAACGAAGTTCGTGCACAGAACCAGGCTTCACAACAGAAAGCTGTGCAACAGGCTGGCTTTCAGGGTGCCCAACAACAGCAACTGCAACAGCAACAACAGCTGCAACAACAGGTGCAGCCTCAACCTCAGCAGATGTTTAACCCTAACTTTGCGGGTACCAATACCCAGCAAGTTCGTCAGCAAAACCAGCAAAGCCAGCAGAACCAGCAGCAGCAACCGCAGCAATTACAGTAACGAACACCTTTCCAGAATGATTTCAGGCCCCGGCTTCATCCTGCCGGGGTTTTTCATTACACAATCATCAATTCATATCTGTATGGTTCCCGAAGCTAACTAAAAATGAAACTTATTCAAGGAGGAATCAAATATGCCTTTTGGTGCCCATGAGGCGATGGAAGCCCATGAATTTATGCAGGAAAAACTGAATATGATGCATCACTTTAACATTTACCGTCAACAGTGTCGAGATCAGAACCTGCGGCAAATGATTGACCGTCACCTGGACTCCACCGTTCGAGCCTATAATGAGATGGTGGGCTATACCCATGATTATAGGTCTCCCGTTACAACAACGATGGGAACGCCGTCCCCTCAACCTGTGAATCAGACAGAGCCGGGTCAGATTCAGTATGGTCTTCGTCAGCCACAGCCTCAGCAGCCTACACTGAATAATACCGTATTTCAGGACAGTCAGATTGCCGCAGCAATGCTCAGTTTTCATAAGAACTCAGCTAGAAACAGCGTCACTCAGGCCCTCGAATGTGCTGATCCAAATGTCAGGCAGATGATGTTGAATTCCGCCGTAAATTGTGTCAACGAAGCGTATGAAGTTTTTCAGTATATGAATCAAAAAGGCCTTTATCAAGTCCCGACGATGGACAGCCATACGGCGAAAACTTTTCTTCACCATTACCAGCCGGCCCCGCTTCAGAATCAAATGAATATCCGGACGGAAAACATAATGGGGTATCAAACTCAAACGCAATAAATAATCTGATCATGACCCAATTAAAAATCAGGCAGGGGTTTTATCCTGCCTGACTCCATTAAGACTTTCGCATTTTACCAAGTTCTGAGACAATGGCTTCCTGTTCCGAAATGCTGAATTTATCTTTTTTCTTCATCATTTCGTATATATCGAGCAAGTCTTCATAATGATCGGCTGTAAAATCTTCCGGATCCAGTATGGTGGTATTGACCACTTTAAGTTTTTGGCTAATCCAGTTCAGGATATAAGCCAAATTTTCCCTGCTCGGTTTTGACAAATCCATGAATGTTCCTCCTTAATTTCCAACAGTCCGTGTTGTTTTTGTCATTATAACATAACGGGACGGGTGGATTCATGCCTGAAGTGCCGTTTTTGGCACCATATGTCAAAGCAAAAAGCCGGAATTGAATCCGGCTTTTTGCGAGAATTTCTTATAGATCCTTAATTTTGTCAATACACTCGGAACAAATCATTTTGTCTTTATAATATTTTATGTTGTCAGCGTTGTCGCAAAACAGACAAGCGGGCTGATATTTCTGAAGGATGATCTTGTTGTTGTCTACATAAATTTCCATCGCATCTTTAATTTCGATTCCCATCGTTCTGCGAAGTTCAATGGGAAGCACAACACGACCCAACTCGTCTACCTTGCGTACCATTCCGGTTGCTTTCATCTACTATCCCCTCCTTTCAGCTAAGTTAAATAATTATATGTATAACTGTAAATTCCTGCTTCGATTTTACTGCAAATTTTGCACTTTGGATAAAAATTTACAAAATTTGAAAATTAGAGGGGTTTTATTTTGAAGAGTGCCTGCATATATTCAATAAAAGGTGATGAAAATGAACATTTTTAAAATTAACCAATTATTGAAAGAATGTCAACTGGAATTTGATTTGTTGAAGGAGAGGTGGGAACGGACCGGACAGGAGGAAGATCGGCAATCCGTCGCTGTCAAATTGATTGAAATTCAGATCCTGGAGGAATGGCTTGATCAAGAGAAAAAGGAGATCCGGAACCAGAATTAACTTATTTTTTTGTTCTATTCCCTTTTTTCTAGGACAAAAGATGTGTATGATTATAGGTAACATAGTAGTAATTGGGAAAGGATGCGGTTTAGATGAATCAGGAAGCAAAGGTTAAACTGGGGATCGGACAAAAATTTGCCAGAATGGAAGAAGTGAAAGTTTTTTTTAAATTGTGTGAACTGGCGGACAAAGAAGATTATACGTTGCCTCCTCTGGAAGAAATGATGCCCGAATGCGGGTATGGCAATCCGAAGAATTTCGAAAAGGTGTTGCGTCATATTCAGCGGCGGACGCTTCTGGTTAACGAAGATGGACAACTCAAAATCAACAGGGAATGGGTAACGTTGCTGTAGTGGGAGCCCGGCTTACTTTTTAAACTTTTTACTATATTAATGTTGATTTAGTTTAAATCATCCGTCATAATAATAAATGTAGAAAGCTTTTAACATGTTTTGGCTATAATAATTCGGGGATGATTTTTCCCCGGTTACCAAACATTACATACAAGGAGGAGATCAGTATGCCCAAACATGAACTGCCTGATTTGCCCTATTCGTTTGATGCCCTTGAGCCCCATATCGATGCGCTCACCATGGAAATCCATCATGACAGACATCATGGCACTTACGTCAATAATCTGAACAATGCCCTTGAAAAACATCCTGAACTGCTGGAAAAGAGTCTGGAAGATTTGATCAGTAACCTGAACGCCGTACCGGAGGATATCCGGACAGCTGTTCGCAACAATGGTGGCGGACATGCCAACCACTCCCTGTTCTGGGAAATCATGAGCCCGAACGGTGGCGGGGAGCCTACCGGTGCCCTTGCTGACGAGATCAACAAGACGTTTGGCAGCTTCGACCAGTTCAAAGAGGAGTTTGCCACCGCTGCCAAAACCCGTTTCGGAAGTGGCTGGGCATGGCTGGTTCTGGATAACGGCAAGCTTTCCGTTATGAGTACGCCCAATCAGGATAACCCGTTGATGGAAGGCAAAACCCCGATTCTGGGTCTCGATGTCTGGGAGCATGCCTATTACCTGAAATATCAGAACAAGCGCCCTGACTACATTTCAGCTTTCTGGAATGTGGTCAACTGGGATGAAGTTAGCAAGCGCTTCGAACAGGCTCGCGGTTAATCGGATACGTGAAAACATGGTATAATAGGAAGGAGCAGATTAAACAGTCTGCTCCTTTTTCCATGTTGATTTGATATATAGAAAGGGTTATCGCCATGACACAAGCAGAAACTGAACAGACTCCCCGTCTCTGGGGAGATAAACGATATCATACCTGGAACTACCATCTTCGTCAGACGTTTGGCCATAAAGTGTTTAAAGTGATGCTGGATGGAGGCTTTACCTGCCCCAACCGTGATGGTACAGTTGCCATCGGGGGCTGCACGTTTTGCAGTGCCAGAGGATCCGGGGATTTTGCCGGCCTTAGAAAGCATGATCTGGTCAGGCAGTTTCAAGAAGTAAAAGAGCGCCAGCATAAAAAATGGCCAGATGCCCGGTATATCGGCTATTTTCAGGCATTCAGCGGGACCTATGCCCCGGTAGAAGACCTGCGGGAAATGTATGAACTGATTTTGCAACAGGACGGTGTGGTCGGCCTGTCTATAGCAACACGGCCGGATTGTCTCCCGGATGATGTGGTGGAACTTTTGGCCGAATTGAATGAGCGGACCTACCTCTGGGTCGAGCTGGGATTACAGACGATTCACGAACATACCGCAGAATTGATTAACCGTGGCCATGATTTTCAATGTTACCTGGACGGTGTGGAAAAATTGCGGAAGCACAATATTCGGGTCTGTTCCCATATTATCCTCGGGTTACCCGGCGAAACCGATGAAGATATGATGGAAACAGCACGGGCTGTCGCTCACATGGATGTGCAGGGGATCAAGATTCACCTTCTGCATCTGTTGAAGAAAACCCCGATGGTAAAGCAGTGGGAAAAAGGGGAGCTGGAATTTATGACCCGCGATCAGTATATTCAGAGGGTAGTAGACATCCTGGAAATCCTGCCCCCTGAGATGATCATTCATCGGTTGACTGGGGACGGCCCGCCCGATCTGTTGATCGGACCACTCTGGAGTCTGAAGAAGTGGGAAGTTCTGAATGGTATTGATGCTGAGATAAAAAGACGCGACAGCTGGCAGGGAAAATTGTATACTGGTTGATACAAAACGGGAGAATAACCCGGCTTGGCTTCTTTGACAAAGCCTGCCGGGTTGTTTTTTGTATAAAATTTGAATTTACAGGTGACTTTACACCCGTAAGATTGTATAATGACTAACATGACATATACATCCAGGGAGTGAAGAAAACATGAATCAAGTGGCCTCATTCTTAAAAAGAAAAAACATTGAAATTTCAGTGGAACGCTATCTGATCACAGCTCTCAGCTATATGGCTTATGGATTGTTCGGTTCACTGATCATCGGATTGATTATGAAAGTGGTGGGGGAACATGTGCCTCCCCTGGCCTGGCTGGTGGAAACCGGCAAACTGGCCATGAGTCTGATGGGACCGGCTATCGGAGCTGCCGTCGCATTTGGACTGCAATCGCCGCCGCTTGTTATTTTTGCATCGGTTATCACGGGGGCTGCCGGAGCGGAACTGGGTGGACCGGCCGGTAGTTTCATTGCAGCGGTACTCGGCGCTGAATTCGGTAAAATGATCTCCAAAGAAACCAAGTTGGATATTATCCTGACTCCGCTTGTGACAATCGTGATCGGGGTACTGGCGGCCCAGTTCATCGGACCCTATATTGACCGGGGTATGAAAGGATTTGGAGAACTTGTCATGTGGGCGACGGAACTGCGTCCGGTATTGATGGGAATTCTGGTGGCAACATTGATGGGACTGGCTTTGACTGCTCCTATTTCCAGTGCGGCCATCGCGATCATGATGGGGCTCGAAGGGATTGCTGCAGGAGCTGCCACGGTCGGATGTGCAGCTCAGATGATCGGTTTTGCTGTAATCAGCTACCAGGAAAATGGGTTTGGCGGCGTACTGGCACAGGGGCTGGGAACCTCAATGCTTCAGATCCCCAATATCGTGAAAAATCCGGCGGTATTATTGCCTCCGACGTTAAGCGGGGCAATCCTGGGTCCTCTGGCCACCACCTGGTTCGCCATGAGTAATGTGCCTTCCGGAGCCGGGATGGGAACGAGCGGACTGGTCGGCCAATTCGGAACCATTGAGGCGATGGGAACATCGTCGGGGGTATTCTGGGCCATTATCTTATTACATTTTATATTACCGGCATTGCTCTCATTGTTGATATCCGAAGTGATGCGTAAAACGGGGCTAATTAAACCTGGTGACTTAAAATTAGAAAATGTCTAAATATTACAGGAAATGATTAGTTGATGTGCCAATCATTTTGTATTTCATGCTAAAACCAGCGTTGTTATACTAAAACATGTGTAAGACAAGCCCATTCTAGCAAATACAAGTTGTGGAGGCGATAGGATGCAGAAAAAAACGCTGGTTTTACTCTCTTTTTTTCTGGTTGCCAGTCTGTTTTTACCGGTATTGAGTCAGGATGGACAGGCGGCAACGAGTGACGAAAGATTGGCAAACAGCATTGTCAGACTGGGTCTGAAGTATTATGGTGCCCCGTATGTATTCGGTGTTTCACTGAATTATGCCCCCAGATACTTTGATTGTTCCTCATTTACCAAATACGTCTACGGTAAACACGGTATTTATCTGCCTCGTTCATCCAAGTATCAGGCACGGATGGGGAAATATGTGCCCACTTCCAAACTTCGCAGAGGAGATCTGATGTTCTTTAATGTTACCAGACGGCCGGGCATCGATCATGTCGCCATTTATGTCGGCGACGGCAAAATTCTTCATACGTACGGTCCTGGTGGGGTAAGAGTCGATTATCTATCCAGCTACTGGCGAAAAGGGTTTGTTGTTGCAAAACGTGTCTTTTAATGAATAAAATCTTCAGTACAGGAAGATAATAACTACCGATCAAAGAAAATGAAAGGTTAATCCCCACAACCTTTTCGTAAAAATGTGTGGGGATTAACCAATTAAAAATCACGCATTTCGGTTTCAGCCTGCTGAACCAATCTTTTCGTAATTTCACCACCGACACTGCCATTCTGGCGTGAGGTGTTATGAGGTCCAAGTTGCACACCAAATTCGGATGCAATTTCATATTTCAACTGGTCAACAGCTCTCTGGGCTGTAGGCACAATTAATTTATTGGTGTTGTTGTTCGGCATGACATAAGCCCTCCTTTCTGGAATGACTGCGTTTTAAAAGGGCCATCCGGTAATAATAATGTACCCATTCAACACTTCCGTTATGTAAATCGACAGTCTTCGGGATTGGTTTCATGAGAAACAATAATTTTCTGATGATTTCGACATTTGTGCGTAATTTAGCTGATTTTATCGTGATTTAGAGAAAAAATTTAAATAAAATTGGTAAAAAAGGGTTTATTTTTAGGTTTTTTATTGGTAATATATTACATAGGAATTGAAAAGAGGAAAAAAAGTCATCCAATTCATAGGGGGAGTATGATCAAATGAATATGGATTCTGACGATCTATTATTTCTGGAACGGATTTCGGATTATGTGATGGCCAAACATCCTGAATCCAGTGGAAAGGTTTCAAAACGGGCACGATCCAAGCAGGAACTGGAAAAGAAAGTGGAGTATCTGTCCCAAATGATCCAGGAAACGGACTACTGTGTGCAGCTTGCCAAAATGCGTCTGGAACAGTTAAAGAAAAATAAACTGGCCGTTCACAAATCATCTTGACACTGGCCACTCCGGTTATGGGATTAACCACCGGGGTGGTTTTTCTTTTTACCATAGCGAAGATAGCGGGTAATCCGTTCCGGTGATTCAGTGATCACCCCGTCGATCCCATTTTTGTATAGGGTGGCGAATGTACGGGTATCGTTCACCGGATATGGGTGAACCCGAAGTCCATAGCGGTGGCAGGTGGTGACAAAGTGGTGATTGACCACGTTTGCCGGTGGATGGACATAACTTGCATGCAAATCGGCGGCTGTTTTCCAGGGGGTTTCCAGCTTACCAAAATAAAGGAGAGCAGTCTGGATGGTCGGATCGATTATTTTTATTTTCTCCAGACTGTCCAGGTTGTAACTGGACAGGATCGCCCGATTTTTAACCTGGTATTGACGCAGGAGGCGAATCACCTCTTTTTCAATCCCGTGCATGGGAACGATCAAATTTTTTAATTCAATGTTAAAATAGACAGGGTGGGGCGCAAGTTGTTGCAATACATCTTCAAGTGACGGAATCCGGCAGTGCCTGAAACGGGGATGAAACCAGCTCCCGGCACTGAATCTTTTTAACTGGCGCAGGGTTAAATGCCGGACCGCACCCGACCCACTGGTGGTCCGGTCAAGGGTTAAATCATGGATGACAACGGCCTGTCCGTCTCTGGATAACTGGACATCCAGTTCCAACCCGTTCGCTCCCGCGGCCAGTGCTTTTTTAAAAGCAAGTATTGTGTTTTCGGGATATTTCCTGGCAAGCCCCCGATGGGCAAAAATTTTAAATGCTTTTCCGGACATTTAAATCATCCTTTAAATGCAGGAGGTTTCACATCCATGCAGTGTTTCATTGATTTAGGATCGATGGACAAGTCGGGTCTTCAACAACGTTTTCCCTGGTTTTCTATCTGTGATGGCTGGGCCTGGGGCAGATATCACCGGGATAAAGAGACTACGCTTTATGTATATGAAGAAAACGGTAAAAATGTCGCGATATTTTTACTTCAAGAACGGGAAGATGGTTCGTTTTACATTCCGTACATATACTGGAACCCGGAATGTAAGCCGGGGAGTTATGCCCATTTTTTGCAGGCGTTGAAGCAACGCATTGGAAAACAAAGTCTGACCTGCGCATCTTACAGTGTCCAGCCGCTATGGGCCGTACGGATGCAGCGAGCCGGTTTTAAAAAAGGGGAAGGAGGCACTGTGCAACTGCTTTTCCCAGGCGGGCGGGATGGAAAGATTGAGGAGGCTGATTGGCTGGAGCCGGTGCGGTTCTCGGCTGATCAGCCTGACACTGAAATTTCGGAATGGATCCGCAAAGTAATGGAGGAGCATAAAAAAGGAGAGCTGCGTGCTCCCCTCCTGGTTCAGGTCAACCAAAAATTGTATCAGACATACAAAACGGAATGGCGAGCCGCCGGATTTTACGAAATGTGGTTTCATACGGATTATGGGGTGGAGAGTATGGCTTTAACCGATCCATTCCAGGCCGATCTTACCGATTAAAAAGAGGCCGTAAAGGATGCTGAGCAGGGCGGCCCATCCGGTAACACGCTGCTGGATTCGGGCCCCCATTTTGTGTGAATATGCAAGGGAAAGGCCGATGACCGAACTGAAGGCGAGCATGCCAAGGATGGTTCCCACGCCGAACAACAGGATAAATCCGGCAGCATACCAGATGGAATCGACTGTCCCAATGGCCAGCAGGATAACGGCACTTCCACCTGCCAGCCCGTGTATCATTCCGATAATCATGGATTTGATACCGGGTTGCAGGGAACCGTCCGTCCGATTCTTTTCTTTCTGGTACCAGGCAGAGATACCAAGATACAACAGCATCAGTCCCACCACAAATTCAAATCCGACGGCCATGTCAGCGGGAAGATGCGTTTTAAATAAAAACACCGGCAGTCCCATCAAGAAAATGGTCGTGGTGTGACCGGCCCCCCAGTATATTCCGGTAAGCGCTGCTTTCTTAAACCCCGACTGGCGTGTTGCCATCGTGGATACGGCGATCACATGATCAGCTTCCAGCGCATGTTTCAGACCCAGAATCAGTCCGAACAAAAAAACAGAAAGCATCGGGTATAATGCCATTGATTTCAAACCTCTTTTCCTTCATGGGTACACCTGACATTGTAACATGATTCGCTTCATTCCGGTTAAATAAAGGACAATTTTTGATCAAGGGGTTGACCCGATACAGGTTTTCTTCATAAAATGAGAAACGGGTTGTATAAAAAAGGCCCATCTATGGCAAGATACATAATGTTGTTGGGCAGTAGCCAAGTGGTAAGGCAACGGACTTTGACTCCGTGATGCGCTGGTTCGAATCCAGCCTGCCCAGCCACCCTCACTTTTTATATCCTCTCTTTTTTATTGCTTTCAGAGCTTTCCTTTTTTCATTTCACTGGTTACATATTTGCTGTTTGCCCTCTTTCTGTTACGATGATAAAGAAAGGGGGATACCATGGAAGAGCAACCTTTAACAGACCGTCATCTCATCATCGACCGCCCTAACCGGCGAATCAAGCTGATGGATTCCAAACGGCCGGATTTGAAGGATCTTCTCGCGCAACTTCCCGTCATGGCACAGCGTGAACAGGCGGGCAAAATCATTGTCTATGCCCGCAAAAAAGATGTGGAATTGGTTCGTTCATTCGGATATCGGGAAGAGGGACGAATCGACGGGTTTTTCAACGGGAAAAATGCGTATCTGCTTTCTTCGTTTCCGGAAAATAAGCGGGGGATCCCGGTAGAGCCGGAAGAGGAGGATCGTATTCTGGAACTGGCTCAAAGCAAGGATCCGCTTGAACGAAAAGTGTTGCCGGAAGGATTGACACTGCGTCAGGCTTGCCCGGATGACGCTGATGAATTGGTTCAGGTGTTTCGCACGGTTTTTCCTGTTTACCCCACACCGGTCCATGAGCCGGCTTATCTCAAAAAGATGATGCAAAATCACGTTGCTTTTATGCTGATTGAAAAAGAGGGCCGGATCATCAGTGTGGCCTCAGCGGAAATAACGCCTGAAAACGGTTGTGCGGAATTGACTGACTGTGCCACTCTGCCGGAATTTCGGGGACAGAGTCTGTTGAGTTATCTGTTTTTTGCCCTGGAGGATCATCTGGAACAACAGGGGATCTATTACCTTTTTTCCCTGACCCGCGCGATCTCGCCGGGTATGAATATTACCACGGCCCGGCATGGATATCGTTACCGGGGACGTTTAATTCAAAATTGTGTCATTTCAACGGGATTTGAAGACATGAATATCTGGGTCAAGCCATTGCGTCAGGTAGACGATTAATGACTGGATAAGGGTTGGAACGGATTGTTTTCCATTTCCTTTAACATACGATAAGCCATGACCGCCAGTTGCATCTGCATCCGCTGGTGCGGCGAAGACAGGCTCTTGCCTGTCTTTTTTTCGATCTGCTGCAGGCGGTATTTCAGAGTGTGCCGGTGAATGTGCAAAGAGGCTGATGTACTCTGCATATTCATGTTCTGCTGCAGATACATCTCCAGTGTTTCCAGCAGCGGGTTCCCGGAGCGGTTACGCCGAGTATCGAGCAGTCCTCCCAGTGTCTTTTCGTAGAAGGCTTTTAAATCTACGCCATTTTCCAGCATATCGATTAGAATGTGATACGGCTCCAGATCCTGATAGTGATAGATCGGTTCGGGTCCCGCCAGCAATCGTCCGAACTGCAGGGCATATTCCGCTTCACGCGCACTTCGGGGAATGGATTCCACCGAAGAGGCAGCGTAGCCGATCCCAATGGAAAGCGGCAGGGTGGGATGGTAATACCGCCAGTGGTTTAATACTTCTCTGGCAATCCGGTAAAAGGCTTCCTCGTCGCCGTCCGATCTCACCATTAAAATCAACAGGTCATGGCGCTGCCTGAGAATGGCATGGTGATTTTGCTGTTGCACAATGTATTCAACGGTATGATAAAGTTTGTCCCGATATTGCTGTGTTTCCGTATCCAGCTGCTGTTCCCTGGAAAAATGCAGGCGAAAGCAGAGAACACCATGGGAGCCAGTCAGGTCATACCCCAGTTTTTTTCCTCTTTCGATCAGATTGATCGGACTGGTGGTATGTCCGCTGAGGAGTTCCTCGAGAAAATCTCCCCGCATGCGCATCTCCGTTTCCGAGATCGCCGCCTGTTTTAAGAATTCGATGGCACAGACCGTGGAAGCATGGGAAATGGCCAGATAGTCCAGATCTTCCCACCTCGACAGCGGTTTAACCACAGTGATAAAACCGTACGTGTAGTCGTTGGCAACCACCGGCTGCAGCACGACTTTGTGCGGTTCATCTCCGATAAGAATTTCATGTTCCACCAGCTCTTTCAGGGCAAACATCTCTTCCACTTTTCCCGCCTGCGATAATTTGTGATAAATGGAACGTATTTCCTCGCGATCAGCGGGTCCCGTGTTCTGGTGCGACTGGTAAAGTTCTTCGCCGATATCATTGTAAATGCGGACGGCACCCCCCGTCAGCTCATGCAAAATGTCGGCGATGGACGCAAGACCCAGGTTAGACAGCACCAGCTGTGTAAAACGCTGGTGAATATCTTCCGAATATTCAAGCATTTGAATTTGCCGGTTGACGATTTGTTGCAGCAATACTTTGGTTATCATGGAAAAGTTGAATTTCATGGGGATTTCAATGATCGGAAAACCATGGCGGTTTGCCGACTGGATAAATTCTTCCGGGATTTCTTTGAGATAAAACCCGGTGTGAATGGCGACGCCGGAAAGCTTTTGCTTCACGAGCCGGTCGATAAAGGTTTTGCGGAGTTGGTCGTCCCGATCCAGCCCGTAACCGGTCGTAATTAGGAATTCCCCTTCCGATAAGCGGGATATGTCCTCAATCACTTCTACAATCGTGACCCACTTAATATGGCGGTGGATCCCCCGTTCTCCGGCCACCAGCCTGGTTTCCTTCATAATCGGCAGTTGCAGCGCTTCTTCTATCGTAATCGACATGTTCTCACCCTGCCTTTCCGGTCACTTCTTACGTTTTCATTATGTCACAATCCTGTAAAAAAGGGTAGTCGGGCCACGGACCAGGAAGGATATCACATATTGTACGCTGTGTATAAAAAAGAAAATGAAATTTGTATCAATGCGTAGTATAGTGGCGGACACAGCTTTGTAATAGTATGTGTGTAACAGGGAGATTCCGCTTGGAGAGGGGTGAAGCGAGATGACACATGTCATTAAACCTGAACTGGACAAATCATATCCCACGGTCAGCTATGGCAAAGGCATCTATCTCTATGATACGGAAGGCAAGCAGTACATTGACGCCTGTTCCGGAGCGGTAACCGCCAGCATCGGACATGGTGTTGAAGAAATTGCCCGTGTGATGAAGGACCAGGCGGAAAAAGTCGCTTTCTCGTATCGTTCCCAGTTTACCAGTGAACCGGCTGAAAAGCTGGCGAAGAAATTGAGTGACTGGGCACCGGGAGACTTAAACCAGGTGTTTTTTGTAAACAGTGGTTCGGAAGCGACAGAGACGGCGATGAAGATTGCGGTGCAATACTGGCAGGAACAGGGGAAACCGACTAAAACACGCGTCCTCTCACGCTGGATGAGTTATCACGGCATTACCCTCGGCGCACTGTCCATGTCGGGGCATGCGGCCCGCAGAAAACGGTTTGTACCACTTCTGGAAGATTTGCCGGTGACATCGCCTCCACATTGTTATCGTTGTCCGCTTGGAGCCACTTATCCGTCGTGTCATCTGCTCTGCGCCCGGGAACTGGAAAATGCCATCCTCCGAATCGGAGCCGATCATGTGGCGGCTTTTATTGCGGAACCGGTCATCGGCGCTTCCGGTGGTGCGATCGTGCCACCGAAAGACTATTATCAGGAAATCAGGGATATCTGTGACCGTCACAACATACTTTTTATTGCAGACGAAGTGATGACAGGCGCCGGTCGAACCGGCAAAAAATTTGCCATCGAACACTGGGGTGTGGTACCGGACATCATCGCCCTCGGAAAAGGGCTCAGTGCGGGCTATACACCGCTTTCGGCCACCCTGGTCAGCGAGTCGATTATCGATGTGATCCGCCGGGGATCCGGTCAGGTCATGTCCGGACATACGTTCAGTGCAAATCCGCTTTCAACTGCCATTTCCCTGGCGGTGATGGAATATATGGAGCAACATGATCTCATCCGCAAAGCGGCGGATACCGGCAACTATTTACTGGAACAGTTAACCGGGCTGGCTCACCGTCACCCCGTTATCGGTCATGTTCGCGGAATTGGTTTATTGTGCGGTATTGAATTTGTAGCGAACCAGCAGACCCTTCAACCCTTTTCGCCTGAACAGAAGGTGACTTACAGAATTACCGAACGTGCTTTTGAAAAAGGACTGATCCTCTACCCGGCGGTGGGCGCATTGGAAGACCAGGCCAGTGACGCGATCATGCTGGCTCCGCCATTAATTATTAAAAAAGAAGAAATCGACCGGATTATTGAAATTCTCGATGAAACGATTCAGGAAATTGAACAGGAATTGAAACAGGAAGGGTCCATGGAACATTTTCATGCAGGGTAAGGAGGGCTGCCTGTGAATCACAAACGGATGAACAAGATCGGAACGCTGGATCAAGCTATGGAACACTTTTATAGCGGTATGACATTGATGTTCGGTGGTTTCGGAGGGGTGGGAAATCCCCCTTCCCTGATTCAGGGCATTCTGGACAGGGGGATTGACGAGTTGACTATTATCGGCAATGACACGGCTTTCCCTGACATCGGCATCGGCCGACTGGTGACGGCGGGGCGGGTCAAGAAAGTAATCGCTTCCCACATCGGTTCCAATCCCGTGGCCGGTGAGTTGATGACGAAAGGGGAGATGGAAGTTGAATTTTCTCCCCAGGGAACCCTGGCGGAACGGGTTCGTGCCGGCGGCATGGGACTGGGAGGCATTCTGACGGATGTCGGCCTTGGCACGATCGCCGAAGAAGGCAAACAAAAGGTAGAGGTAGACGGCAGGACGTACCTGGTTGAGACGGCTTTAACCGCTGAAGTGGCCATTGTGCATGCCAAGAAAGCGGATTCATATGGGAACCTGGTCTATGACACCAGCGCGCGCAACTTTAATCCGCTGGTGGCAATGGCCGGGGATATTACCATTGCAGAGGCGGATGAAATTGTGGAGACAGGGGAACTGGACCCGGAGGAGATTGTCACACCGGGGGCTTTTGTGGATATGGTAATACCTTCCCGGGGGGTGAACTGGACATGGATGTGGGAGTCGACTACAGACAAATAATTGCGCGAAGAGCCGCACAGGAGATTCAGCACGGCATGATTGTCAACCTGGGAATCGGCATTCCCACGCTGGTCGCCGACTACCTGTCACCCGACATCCAGGTGATGTTTCATGCAGAAAACGGGATTCTGGGATCCGGGCCCAGCCCGGAAGCGGGGCAGGAAAACCCCATGTTATGTAACGCCGGCGGGTTTCCAGTCACCGTTGTGCCGGGAGCGTCTTATTTTGACAGTACGGTGGCATTCGGCATCATCCGTCGAGGGCTATTGGACATGACAATTCTGGGTGCACTGGAAGTGAGTGAGAAGGGAGACCTGGCCAACTGGATCGTTCCGGGAAAAAGGGTGCCCGGGATGGGTGGTGCCATTGACCTCGCCCAGAAAAGTAAAAAAGTGATCATCACCACCCGCCACAATAACAAAGATGGCAGTCCGAAAATTGTGAAATCCTGTTCGCTCCCGTTAACAGCCCCGCGCTGTGTGGACATGGTCATCACGGAAAAAGCCGTACTCGAAGTCTGTGAAGACGGACTACTGTTAAAAGAAGTTCATCAGGATTTTAGCGTGGATGAGGTGAAACAGGCAACGGGAGCCCCGCTCAAGGTTCCTGATCATGTGGAGGTTTTTCAATAGACAAGGGGGAGGGAGATTCATGGATCGTCAATCTTTAAAGACACGTATTCATACCTGGCTGGCTGAAAATCGGGAATCGCTGACCACGTTTCTGCAGCATGTGGTACAGGCAGACAGCACGCAGGGAAATGAAAAGCAGGCCCAGCAGATCGTGGCGGAACGTCTGCATGAGATGGGGCTGGATGTGGATGTCTGGGAACCGGATGGTAATGAACTAAAAAAACACCCCTATTTTTATTCGCCCCGCGAGCAATTTTCCGGAAGCCCCAACGTGGTCGGGGTATGGAAAGGAAGCGGAGGTGGCAGATCGATTATTCTGAACGGACATATTGACGTCGTACCTGCCGGTGACCGCGAGCAGTGGGAGGATGACCCATTCAGCGGGAAAATCGAGGACGGAAAAATGTACGGACGCGGGGCGACAGATATGAAAGGCGGTAATGTGGCCCTGTTGGCTGCTGTGCAGTGTCTGAGAGAGCTGGGGGTAAGTCTGAAAGGGGACGTGATCTTTCAGAGTGTGATTGAAGAAGAAAGCGGCGGTTCGGGAACGCTGGCAGCCGTATTGAGAGGGTACAAAGCTGATGCCGCCCTGATCCCGGAACCGACCGGCATGAAAATATTTCCGAAGCAGCAGGGCTCCATGTGGTTTCGCATTACGGTAAAAGGACGATCCGCCCACGGTGGAACCCGTTACCAGGGGGTCAGTGCGATTGAGAAGGCATTGCAGATCAGCGAAGCCATCCGGAAACTGGAGAAAGAACGGAACGATCGCATCGACGATCCGCTTTATGACGGCATTCCCATCCCGATCCCGATCAATATCGGAAAGATTCAGGGCGGAGACTGGCCGTCATCGGTTCCGGATCTGGTCGTGCTGGAAGGACGTATGGGTGTTGCTCCGGAGGAAAAAATGGAAGACGCGAGGGCTGAACTGGCCCGTTGCCTGGAGCAAGCAGCAGAACAGGACGCATGGATGAAAGAGCATCCACCCCGCCTAGAATGGTTTGGGGCCAGGTGGGTGCCCGGTTCGATTGATCTGGAGCATGCCTTTATGAATGTCCTGACTGAAAGTTACCGGGACGTTATGCAGGCGGATCCGGTTGTAGAAGCCTCACCCTGGGGAACGGACGGCGGCCTGTTGACCCAGGCTGGTTCCACGCCATCTGTGGTATTTGGACCGGGGGTTACCTCCATGGCTCATTTTCCCAATGAATATATTGAACTGGATCGGGTGTTTGAATGTGCGGAAGTTGTGGCCAATACGCTGATTAAATGGTGTGGTCTAGAGGATTAATGATAATTGAAAAATAAGGGTTGTAAATTTGTATCTTCTAATAGAAAGGGCTCTACTCCTCAACCTGTCGACAGGCTCTTATGTCGGCAGGCTTTTTTACTATTAGAATCATTACATATATTCTTATTTTTAATTCATTACGTCCTGATGTGTCCATGTTACAATAAATAGTAAACGTCCGGCAGAAATGGAGTTGATCCGTAAACGTGAAAATCGTAATAGCGCCCGACTCATTTAAAGGCAGTATGACGGCCCGTGAAGCTTCAGAGGCGATTAAACAGGGGATACTTCGGGTTAATCCCCACATCGACACCGTTCTGTTTCCAATGGCGGATGGCGGGGAAGGAACGGTGGAAAGCCTGGTGAGCGCAACCGGTGGCACCATTATACATACCACCGCCACTGATCCGCTGGGGAGAGAAATTGAAGCTTTTTATGGCATACTGGGAGACGGCGAGACATGTGTGATTGAAACAGCGGCCGCATCGGGATTAACCCTTCTCTCTGATGAGGAGTGCAACCCCCTTAAAGCCACCAGTTATGGAACCGGCGAACTCATTCATCATGCCCTGGATCATGGTTACCGGCGTTTCATCATCGGGTTGGGCGGGAGTGCCACCAATGATGGAGGAGCCGGCATCCTGCAGGCACTGGGGGTACGCCTGCTGGACCGTCATGGACAGAACATTCCTCCTGGAGGAGGTTATCTGCATCAGCTGGCACGGATCGATTCGGATGGGATGCACCCCGGAGTGAAACAGGCTGAATTTGTCATCGCCAGTGATGTGGACAACCCGCTTGTCGGTGATAAGGGAGCGTCCCGGGTTTATGGCCCGCAGAAGGGAGCGACTCCGGAGATGGTGGAAAAACTGGATCAGAATCTGGCAAACCTGGCGGACAGGATTGAGGAAGTAACGGGGATCTCCGTTCACACCCTCCCGGGAGGCGGGGCAGCCGGGGGGATCGGCGCTGTATGTCATACTTTTTTTCAGGGCAAAATGGAAAAAGGTTCCGACCTGGTGATCCGGGCCGGCAGGCTGCAAGAAAAGCTGGCAGGGGCATCCCTGGTCATCACCGGTGAAGGAAAGATGGATGAGCAAACTGCTCGGGGAAAAGCGCCTTACGGAATTTTAAAAGTCGCACAGAATCACGGTGTTCCTGTCGTCGCCCTGGCCGGAAGTCTGGGAGAAGGCGCTGACAGGCTCGTGCAGCATGGGTTTGCAGGTGTGATCAGTATCATAGATCGTCCGATGACTTTGGCTCAAGCTGTAGATAGAGGCAAATCCCTCCTGACTTATACAGCCGAGCAGGTGGTACGTATCTTTGTATCAACTCGAAAAAGGAGAGTGTAATCATGAAAACTTATGTGATAATTGGTGGAGATGCAGCAGGAATGAGCGCCGCCATGCAGATCCGCAGAAAAGAACCGGATGCCAAAATTTTTGCATTTGAAAAAGGTGACACCTTTTCCTATGCCCAGTGCGGGTTGCCTTATTACATAGAGGGCGTTGTACCGTCCGCTGATAAACTGGTCGCACGGACCGCGGAACAATTTCGGGAAAAACATAACATCGAGGCCCTGCCCCGGCATGAAGTGGTGGAAATCAAACCGGATGAAAAGAAGGTACGGGTCAAAAATCTGCTTCAGGATGAGCTCTCAGAATACGACTATGACAAACTTTTGATTGCTACCGGTGCCGTTCCCATCAGGCCGAACTGGCCGGGCATCAATCTGGAGGGCGTTTTTTCACTGAAAACGATGGCGGATGCCGAACAGATTCAGGATTATTTAAGCCGGAATCCCGTCAAGAAAGCCGTCATTATGGGTGCCGGCTACATCGGCCTGGAAATGTCTGAAGCTCTGACTGAACGGGGGATGGACGTGACGGTGATTGAGAAGACCGGCGTTGTTGGAACAGGACTGGATCCGGACATGTCAGAGCATGCCGTCGCGTATGTCAAAAATCTCGTGAATCTGAAGCTGGAAGAAGAGGTGCAGGCAATCCAGAAGAATGATAACGGTGACACCCCCCTGGCCGTTAAAACGGACCGCGATCTGTATCCGGCCGACCTGGTTCTGGTTGCCATCGGGGTCCTTCCCAACAGCCGTCTGGCGGCGGATGCCGGCATTAAAACTGGCGTAAAAGGGGCCATCCAGGTTAATCGCAGGATGGAAACCAGTCTCCCGGATATCTATGCAGCGGGAGATTGCGCCGTTCAGTACAACCGGATTAAGAAACAGGATGATTATATTCCGCTGGGAACCCATGCCAACAAACAGGGAAGAATCGCCGGCGCCAACATGGCGGGAGATTCATCAGAATTTGCCGGAGTTGCTGGAACGTCCATTTTTAAAGTAAAAGATCTTCATATTGCCCGGAGTGGCATGGGTGAGACGGAAGCAATCGATGCCGGCTATGATGTTGCCTCGGTGATGATTCAGGCCCCCGATCATGCGCATTATTATCCGGATCCGCGCAAAATGCACGTTAAATTGCTGTTTACCCGTGACAGCGGGAAAATCATAGGTGGCCAGATTATTGGTTACAATGCCGTTGACAAGCAGGTAGACGTACTGGCAACGGCTCTGTATCATGAAATGACCCTCGATGAGATACAGGAACTGGATCTGGCATACGCGCCTCCTTTCGCAACGGTGTGGAGCCCGTTACAACAGGCAGCCAGTGTGGCGAAAAAGAAATTGAAATAAACACACTCATGAAAAGGGTTCAAAACCGTCGCAGACATAACGGAGAAACTTCATCCCCCGTCAGGGGGATGATTTTTATGGTCAAGAGGAGTATAATGGTTCATTGTAAGGAGATGACATGAATGCCTTCCTGGAAAAGGAACCTTGTGATTTTGTCGTTTGCCCAGTTCCTGGTTATGTCTGCGATGAGTCTCGTGATGCCTTTTCTTCCTCTTTTTCTACACGAAGATCTGGGTGTTGCCGATGACCGTGCTCTCAATCTGTGGGCCGGTTTTATATTTGGAGCCAATTTTTTAACGGCGTTTATATTCGCTCCCATCTGGGGAAATCTCGCAGACAAGTTCGGCCGCAAAATCATGATCCTGCGGTCGGGGTTCGGGATGGCACTTGTCACAGGTTTAATGGGACTGGTGACCTCACCTGTCCATCTGTTGCTGTTAAGACTTTTAAACGGGGTCATTTCCGGGTTTATTCCGGCATCCATCGCCCTGATGTCGACCAACACGCCGAAGGAACGGGTCGGGTTCGCACTGGGTACTCTCAATTCCGGTGCGGTAGCCGGATCGATTCTGGGTCCTTTCTTCGGCGGAGTCATGGCGGAAATGTTCGGTTTTCGCATGATCTTTATCCTTACCGGGATTCTTCTGTTTTCTTCAACTTTAATGGTACTGTTTCTGGTTAAAGAGGAAAACAAGCCGGATCCCCGTCAGCAAACAAGAGGAAGTTTGATCAAAGACTTCAAACAGATTATGGAAGTCAAACCGCTTCGGGTTCTGATCGGAGCCGGTTTTTTGATCCAGTTTGCGTTGTTAAGTACCATTCCGTTTCTGTCCGTTTTTGTCAAGGAATTGATGCATAACAGCGGCCATGTGGCGTTGTTTGCGGGGCTGGCCATGTCTATTACCGGGTTTGCGAATATGCTTTTTTCACCGATCCTCGGGAGATGGGGAGACCGTGCCGGTTCGCATCGGGTTCTGGTTTACAGTATGCTGGGTGCGGCGTTGTTTTCAATTCCCCATATCTTTGTGGTCACCACCTGGCAGCTGCTAGCCGTCCGATTTCTGCTAGGGATGTGTCTGGGTGGGCTTCTTCCTTCGATTAATTCGCTTGTCCGACATTTTGCCCCGGACGGAATGGAGAGCCGGGCTTATGGATACAGCAGCAGCGGAGTTTTTCTGGGAAATATGATGGGACCGATTGTTGGCGGTCTGTTAAGCGGCTGGTTTGGTTTACGTGTTATTTTTCTTTTTTCGGCGGCATTGTTTATCGTCAATTTCCTGTTGGTGATGAAGGCGATGAATGACGATAGCTGGAATAAATTGGGTAAACAACATCTTCAGGTTCACTCTAAAACGTAAAGATGTTAATATAATGTCAAAGGAATTTGGGAGAGGGGTTATAACATGAAAATTCTACGCATTAACATGAGTGACTTAACTTATCGAGAAGAAGAAGTACCTGCTGACAAACTTTTGCTTGGCGGACGTGCATTGACTTCCCGAATCATTAAGGAAGAAGTGCCGGCAACCTGTCATCCGCTGGGTCCCAATAACAAACTGGTGCTCTCTAACGGCGTACTGACAGCGTCCATGGCTTCGAGTGCTGAAAGAACGTCACTGGGCGGAAAAAGCCCCCTTACTGGAGGAATCAAAGAGAGTAATGCGGGAGGAACCGCCGGTTTGAAGATGGGCCGCCTGGGACTCCGTGCCATCATTTTTGAAGGCATTCGTGATGATTTCTACACGGTCTATATTGACAAAGATGGTGTTCGCTTTGAAAAAGCCGATGACCTGCTGGGTAAAAGGGTGAGTGAATCCGCTCAGTTGATCTATGAAAAATATGGAAAAAATGTCGGTCTGTACATGATTGGCGTTTCCGGAGAACGTAAAATGAACACGGCTGCCATGGCCAATGCCGACAAAGACGGATCTCCGACCCGTTTCTGCGGTCGTGGTGGTCTGGGTGCTGTTGCAGGAGCCAAAGGAATCAAGGCGATTGTCTTTAATGATGAAGGTGTCGAGAAAAATCGTCCCAAAAATCCGGATGTTTATAAAGAAGCACTGAAACAGTACTCCCTGTCATTACGTGAAAATCCGGGAACCGGCAAGTTATTCCCGGAACTGGGAACGGCAGCGATGGTGCGTTCAACCAACAAACTGGGCGCTCTGCCGACACGCAATTTCTCAACCGGAAGTTTTGAACACTACAAATCCATCAGCGGGGAAACCCTGCGTGAGATTATTCTCGAAAGAGGCGGAGAAGGAACGCCGACCCACAATTGTATGCCGGGATGTGCCATTCGTTGTTCCAACATTTATCCCGACAAGGACGGTAAAGCTGTGACGTCTCCGATTGAATACGAAAACATTGGTCTGCTTGGTTCCAACCTCGGAATCGGAGATATGGACCAGATTGTTGAATTGAACAGGCTCTGTAACGAACTGGCTGTCGATACCATTGAAACGGGTGCTGCTATCGGGGTAGCGATGGAAGCCGGACTTCTGGAATTCGGTGATTTTGAAGGAGCCAGACAGTTGCTGCTTGACCTGGAAGCTGATAAGCCGATGGGACGCATTATCGGTGGCGGTGCTGAACTGGTCGGTAAAATCTACGGCGTTCGTAAAGTACCGGTTGTTAAAGGTCAGGCTATGCCGGCTTACGATCCCCGTTCGATTAAAGGACTGGGGGTTACGTTCGCTACTTCACCGCAGGGAGCGGACCACACCGCCGGTCAGACGGTTCGTGCCCAGGTGGATCATCATTCACCGGAAGGTCAGGTCAAGATTTCTCAAAAATCACAGGTTGTCAATACGATTTACGATAATCTGGGACTCTGTTACTTTGCTGCCGGTGCGGTAGGTCCCAACCTGGATATGCTGGCCAGACTGATTACCGGATATATCGGAGTGGAAGTCACCGCTGATGATATCAAGAATATGGCGAAACAGACCCTGAAGGATGAACATGAGTTTAACCGGATGGCCGGCTTTACAAAAGCACATGACCGCCTGCCCGAACATTTCTATGAAGAGGAAAATCCGGCGAGCGGCACCGTGTTTGATGTCGATCAGGAAGAGATGGAAGCCATCGGAGTGGAAGGAAACCATGCAGGTTAAGGTGACCTGCATGATCCCCTGGCGATCTGAATTGACGGGAGATCATCAGATTCCGGACGGCATGACAATCCGGGAATTTGTTGAAGAAAAGGAAATCGCCTGGGATCAGGAAGCCCTGGTCACGGTCAATGACCGGATTGTTCAGGAATCTTATGTTTTAAAGGAAGGGGATCATATCTATCTGCTGGTCCCGGTGGTGGGGGGATAATCAATCCCCCCTTTTTCTATTAATACATAGCTGTTTTCGTGAGTCCTGAAAGAAGTATTGACGAGAAGGAGTTGGATCAGGTGAAAAAATCAATAATAGGTGTTGTGATCGGATTTTTGCTGGCAATTCCCCTGACAACATCCGCTTATTATTATCAGACGATTCAGGTGGAAAGATGGAATTTGAAGTTTCAATTTGATGCTGACAGGGTGATTGAATCTCAAACCTTTTTTAACGGAAAAACAACGGTTCCGACCAGTTTTATTTATAATGGGACAACCTATGTACCGCTGCGTTTTGTGGCTGAACATTCACGGACTGCGATTTCCTGGGATGAACGGGAACAAAAGATCAGTTTTCACAACATGGTTTTAAAACCGGAAGAAAAAAAGACAGTCAGCTTTTATTTTGATCGATCCTACCGGACTTTTCAGGTGACCCTGCCGAAAGGTTATAAGCGGTTGTCGGTTACGGTAAACCGGATTCAATATGATGCTGAAACAATCAAACTGTTTGAACAAAGAGGGACGCCGCTCGACAATATTGGTGTCCAGGCCCTGGTCAACCGGAGCAATCTGCAAAATCCCTTTTATTCCAACCGGATAAAAAAAGGACAGACGTTTATTATCACCAATCCCAATCAATATCTGGATTCATTTTATGTTCATTTCGGTAACGGGGACGCCGTGGGAAGGGTAGATATTCAACTTCAGGCATTGAATTAAGATCCGTATTTAAGCAAGGTATCTATAAAATCGACGAAAACCGGATGATTGCGGGAAAACTTCCGTTATCCCAGTTCCGAACGCCGGCTTCTGATCTCTGATCTCCGGTAAATTTGCCTATTTTAGCGGTTCTGGGCGGTTACCCGTTTCAGACACTTACCCACCTCTATATGATACTAAGAGGTGATGGCACAGTGAAAAATTATAAAAGTCAACATGTTCGGAGCAAATGGAAGGTTCATTCGATTTTAAGTCAGAACCCCAAAATCAAAAAACACCTCCCGGAAACAAGATGGCTCACACTTAAAAACCTGCAGGAACTGTTAAATACTTATTCGTTTCTCTATACCAAACCGAACATCGGCACACATGGCAAAGGAATCATGCGGATTGAAAAGGCAGGGGATCAGGGATATATCCTGTACGACGGCAAAAAAAAGACCAGGGTTAAATCGATCAATCGGCTCTATCGAATTATTAGATCACGTATCGGATCAATAAAATATATTGTACAGGAAGGGATTGAACTGGGAAAGTCTCAGGGGCGGCCATTCGATCTTCGGATGATGTTTCAGCGTAAACCCGGAGGGCCCTGGACATGTACCGGCATTTTCTCCAAACTGGGTAAACCCGGTTTGATCGTGACCAATTATCATCAGGGTGGGAAGCTGGATACCCTGGAAAATACGCTTGCCGGATTCGGCATGAATGAAGAAACCATTGAAGGTACCAGAGAGAAACTGGCCAATCTGGGAGCAGAAATTGCCAGGACGCTGCACAGACGGTATCCGGGCATGCATGAAATGGGGATTGATGTTACCCTGGACCCCCAGCATCACATCTGGATCATTGAAGTCAATTCCCGCCGCCCTCAATTTTATCCCCTTAAATGGTTTGAAGATAAAACCATGTATCGGATGATGATGAAATTTGCAAAAAGTTACGGGCGCCCCAACGGTTATTGAGTTCAGGAACGAAGTTTGAAAATTTAAACTTTGCCCATAGTAGTTGTCAAATGTGACAGTTTTGTTAAAATGAATAAACAAGAACCAATACGAAGGGTTGGGGTAATGAATGCCAGAGGTGCAGTTGAAAAACCTTTGTGAAGAGTCCTACAGTCGGCTGAAGAGGGTATGTATGGATACGGAACGGTTTTTGAATGAAACAACGCTGGATCAACTGGTTTCAGAGTCGGGAGACCGGGAAGAGTATGAAACTTACTACCGGGATTTCCTTGCTGACCTTCGCCACCTGCTGGTCAATTGTGAAAACGCCACTGAGAAGCTGGGAATTGTTTTGCGGCGTGCAAAGTTTAACAAAAACTTTGCGGAAGAAACGCTGTATCAGGTATACCACACATGTATCAACCAGTTTTTTTACCCCAAACAGGAAGTCTATGAAGAGGACGGACGCCATTCCTATACGGGGAAAGACGCCATTATCTTTCACAAACCCGTGACACCGGAATTGCGGAAACTGGTCCTGTCCAATTCCAAAATTTTTGAATATCTCAGGGAAGAATTGCATTATTACGAAACCGATTATGTGACCAAAAAAAGAATGAAGTCCATGTAATATAAAAAATCGATTTGGATACACCACGCATTCAGGTGATATCCAAATCGATTTTTGTTTATGCGGGAAACAGGGGGATAGTTGTTTCAATTTGTAGCAGATCCCTGAACAATCGCATCAAGAATTGAAGCGGTGTCCTGTTGTAATCCTGTGTTTCAGGAGGAGTGGCTTCGTTGCCGGCAATCAGATTAAGGGCCTTATATCCGTCGATTAATCCATATCCGTAGTACGGATCTTTGCCGACACTACCCAGATCGGTAGCGGTATCACGAATTATGTCCATCACTTCCTGATTGGACAGATTGGGAGCCCGGGAACGAATCAGGGCGGCAAGCCCGGCAACATGCGGAGAGGCCATGGAAGTTCCGGACAGGGAGGCATACTGGTCGTTGATATAGGTACTCGGTATATCGACTCCCGGTGCCACCACATCGAGATAATCACCATAATTGGAGAAGTTGGCACGCTGGCTGAGATAGTTCACCGCTCCTACCGCCAGAACTTCCGGATAAGCAGCTGGATATCCCGGTTGGCTGGTGTTATCATTACCACTGGCGGCGACGAGTACGACATCCCGTTCGAACGCATAACGGATGGCGTCATGTAATACCTGGGAAGGTGTATAGTTACCGACACTCAGATTAATCACATCTGCTCCCCGATCAGTTGCCCAGATAATGCCGTTGGCGATGTCAAAAGCGGATCCTGTTCCATCTCCACCGATCCCTTTGACTGGCATAATCTTACTGTTCCAGGAAATGCCGGCCACGCCGAGATAATTGTTGGTGGCTGCAGCCACCACACCGGCAACATGGGTACCATGTCCATTATCATCATCCGCCTGATCGTTGTCAAAAAGAATGTTATGTCCGGTGACCAGTTGACCGGAAAAATCGGAATGATCCAGATCTACACCTGTATCAACCACCGCCACGATAACCTCACTTCCCCCCGAAAGTTCCCATCCTTTTTCGAGACCCAGCATATCCAGGTTCCACTGATAATCCTGATAAAATTGATCGTTGGGAACCACGTTGGGGAGTAGCAGGTAGTTGGGCTCGGCAAATCGGACATCTTCTCTTTGTTCGAAATAATCGATCAGTTCGGGTGTCGATAACGTTCGAGATTTAAAAATACTGGTGTGATCCAGCCTTTTCTTAATCTTTCCGTCAATCTCCCTGGTGATTTGATCGATTTCATTTTGATCGGGATATTCTTTAAATTTGACCGTCACTTCTTTTTCGATAAAATGTGATTTTGCCTGAGGGTTATGTTTGATGCTCAGGATTTGAGGATTTTGGTCCAGCCGTGTTTTAATCTGTTCCACATGGCCAATGTAATTGATTCTGGTCAGGGGTTCATCCGGCGGTTGAACTTCCTGCCTCGACATCAGGCTTATGGTAACCAGAATAAAAAATATGGTCATGGACGCAACCGTAATCAGGACCCATCGTTTCAACGTTCATCAACTCCGTTGTTAGAAGATAAGGGGTCGTTTTTATATAGCCTGAAATAAAAAGGTGGATTTTACTCCTGTTTTTGTCATGATATTTTTTCCATAAAAAAACACCGGGTTATTACCGGTGTGGTGGAAAAATGCGTTTCTTTGTTTTATCCGACATTTTTATGTGACAGATCCGAATTCCCTACAAGGGTATGAAGTGTGATCTCAGGACGGGAACGCAACCGGATGTTGACACCGGTCTGACCGAGTCCCTCGCTGATGTAGAAGGCACGTTCCTTGTGGAAATGTAGGCCGCGAATGATATTCATACGGGCCAGTTTTCCCATTTTGGCAAGATGATACGGTCTGGGCCAGTGAATCTGTCCGCCGTGGAAATGACCGGATAGCAAATAATCGAAATGCCTGTCAAGATGCAGAACCAGATTGGGATCGTGTGTCAAAATCAGGTTAATACCATCTTCAATCCCTTCAAAGGCCTGTTCCGGCTTGCTTCTTCGAGTACAAAAATCATCGATGCCGATCACATTTAACCGGCATGAGCCGATTTGAATGTGATGATGTTCATTTTGCATCACTTTACATCCTTTTGCGGCCAGTGTCTGTTTAAGACGTTGAAATTCTTTGTCAGGGAGCAGATAGTCATGATTTCCGAACACAGCATACATGCCATAACGTACCGGCAGTTTTTGCAGAACGTCAAGGTATTTTTCAAGTTTGGGGATATTGCGTGGTTTATCCAGATAATCTCCTGTCAGGGCAATCAGATCTATTTTTTCATCCTTTAACTGTTCATAGAGTTGTTCGGGTGTAATCGAGATATTTTCCATATGAAGATCTGATAAATGTAAAATATGCAGATCTTTCAAAGAAGAATTGGTTTTTTGAATCGGAAGTTTGATTCTATTAAAAACCAGTTGATGGGTATTTTTATAAGCATAATACATCAACACGCCAAATAATGCTCCGAGTCCCCATAGCATTTTATATCACCTAATTTCTACGTACTACTTTTTTGTTATAGGATGTGTTTATTGTATTACATCATGTCATGCAATTTCAATGGTAATTATCGCATGCGCCCAAGGGAGGGGGCCTGATCATATCATTTTCACAGCTATTCATATTATCTATTGAACGCGGCATATATTTAAACATGTCCACTTTAAACAGGGGTGAAGGGAACAAATATCACATCTTCCAGGGCCGTCGGATTGTGTCGATTTTGATGGGGAGTCTTTTTCTGGACGTCGGGATTAATGTCTTTCTCGTACCCTGGAATCTGCTTGACGGTGGTATGATCGGTGTATCGTTGATCATTCACTACCTGACCGGGTTGAAAGTCGGGTTGACCATGATTTTGCTGAGCATCCCGATTTACTGGATCGCCTGGGTCCATAACAGAAGCTACTTTTATAACAGTCTTCACGGGATGCTGGTTTCATCTTTTATGATTGATCTGCTGTCGCCGCTCCGGGAATTCGGGGATCTGGACATTTTATCGAGTGCTATTCTGGGCGGGATTTTTGTCGGAGTTGGAATTGGAATCATGCTCAGATACCATGTAAGTACGGGAGGAACGGATTTGCTGGCGCAATTTCTTTCTGATTTGTACCGAATCAATGTGGGTATTATGATTTTTTTCATCGATGCCCTGGTCATTTTGGCCGGGTTCCTGGTCCTCGACCCCCGGATGATTCTGTATTCACTGGTGACCATCTTTTCGGTTGGAACGGCAACCAGTCTCTGTACCTGGAAAGTTTCAACCTGATGTCTCTTTTTCTTTTTCAGAGTCGAGACAGGTTAAAAGATGATAGGCATACTGGACCGGATGCCGGTAAGTTTTTTTGAACAGTTTTTTCTCGCCTGCTGACAGGAAGGAGTAGCGTTGATCGCGGACGTTAGCTTCAATAAACCAGGGCTTTCCTTCTGTGTCCAGACCGATGTCAAGACCGACATCTGCCAGATTCGGCCATTTGTTCTCCAGATGTTTGCAGATGGACAGGGACAAATGGGTGATGGAAACTTTGATCGCATCCAGGTCCTCCTCTGATTTGTCCGGAAAGGCAGCCGACAAAACTCTGTCTACCGGAACTGCTTTTCCGCCCCTTCCCAGATTGGTGAGTACTGTGCCACGCGGAGCGACTTTACCGACCATCCCACTGATGGTCCATGCATTTTCCCCTGCTTTCTGCACCGTTACCCGAAGATCGAAAGGACGGTTGCGGTATCGGGCCAGCGGAATCGCCTTTTGAATGAGATAGGGACGTTTTCTGGTAAAACGCTCCAGTCTTTCAAACATGTTTTCTTTTTGCATGATGCCGTGTCGCCGGTTGAAACTGATGAACCGGTAAGCATCGTCTGTCATTTTTTTAAGCATGATAATACCGCGGCCGATTGATCCGGTCGCCGGTTTTAAAAAAAAGGCATCATTTTTTTTCAGGAGTTGATCAAAGTTTTCTTTTGAAAAAGGATAGGTTTCAGGCAGATGAGGTTCAATTTTGTCGTCTTCCTGTAAGTAGTGATGCAGATAGAGTTTGTTTCGGTTGATCAGCGGGTTAAATACTTTGACTTCCGGGTCGCGGCAGAGTTCTTCTACACGCCTGTTGATTTTTGCATTTCCCGTCAGCAGGCGATTATGAATCACCTTCGGCAAAGGAGTCTTGATTTTCTTAAACGTGAGTGTTCTGTCATTCCAGACATAGCCTCTGACTTCCCGGGTGTCGAGGTTGACACTGAAGATGTGAAAATAAACCGGTTCGATATTATATTTTTTGGCATACTTTTCATAGAGGTAAATTTTTTCAAATACCGGGGCTTTTAACAATTCTCTTTTTAGGACATAACGGTCCAGCAGAATCCCCATTTGTTTTTTCATATGACACACATTCCTTCCTGCAGAATGTTAGATGGTCGTCACTTCATGTTTATTCAGGGATTCATACCTTTGATTGGGCAGCGCTGGAAGGAAGCGGGAAAACTTCTGACGGGTCGTTCGGTAATAAGAGGGGGAGCGGGGGCTTTAGGACACCATGAAAAAACGTGCCGTTCATGCCGACACGCTTTCAGATGTTAATGATCCTGTCTTTTTTGTTCCATGCGCTCTTTCAGGGACTTCCGCCTTTTCACCCGGTGTTGAAAACGTTCTTCTGCATTTTTGTAATGATACCATTCTTCTTCAGTTTCGGGTTCCACCCGGGGCACTTCGGTCGGCCTGCCGTTTTCGTCAAGGGCGACAAAGGTGAGATAAGCGGTTGAGGTCAGCCTTTTTTCTCCGGTGATCAGATTTTCCGCTTCAACTTTTACATAGACTTCCATAGATGTGTTGTGCGTCCAGGTGACGAACGCTTCGATGCAAATCGCTTCCCCGGTACGGATCGGGGCCATAAAGTCGACGCTGTCAGAGGATGCTGTCACGACGGGTCGCCTGCAATGGCGCATCGCGGCGATACTGGCGATTTTATCCACATAGGCCATCACATTCCCCCCGAAAATCGTACCATGATTATTGGTATCAGGGGGAAGGATCAGATCGGTCATATATGTACGGGACAGGCTTGCCTTTTTACTCTCCACAACCATCACCTCAAATCATTGCAATTTTTATATGTTTCATCATACAGATGTTGGAGGCCGGGTGCAATACAAAAATGGGACGGCATGGTGGCGTCCCATTTTAAACATAAGGTATTTAAATTTAACATGGAATAATTGGCGGAAAGCACACGGCTTTCCATCAGCAACCGCCTGCTCAGGTAAATCCTGAGCTTACCGGAGCGTACGATGATGACGAAGATGAGGACGAAGAAGATACCGGTCCTTTTATCCGGGCAATAAAGAGTTGTTCTTTATTTTTGCTGCCGCATGAAGGACAGGTCACTTCATCCTTTTTACTATGGGAAACCATTTTTTGATATTCTTCACTGCAGTCCTGACAGCGAAAATCAAAAATCGGCATTGTTTGTTTCACCCCTCCACTCATGAAAATCTTTTTGGCATAATACCCTTAAGGGTATTCTAGCACAGGTATTTCATTTTTCCAACTGCTATTTATTGAGGGGATGTTGTACGCTTTTGAATAGGATTCGTCCAGTACCGCCTCGGTAACCGTTGGGCGCTGACTTGTATTGTGGATCCCGGACAGGAGAATGAGGATTGGCAGGCAAGACATCAACAGGGCACACAGGCCCATGAGAAATTGCCGCTTCATGCTGACATACCCTTTCCAAATTTTTTTAATATGAAAAGGGTAGCCATTTTCAGTCCTGTTTTATACAGGGGGGAATAAAAAAACAAACCCGGACCGGGTTATTGGGAACTGAACTGTTGTGATTCTTTCTTTTCTGCCTCCTGCTGAAGTTCTGTAATTCGCTGTTCCAGTTCTCCGTTCAACAGAAGAATATTCAAGTGGTTGGTAAATCTTTTCGATCGCTGGAGCAGGCGGATTGCTTTCGTGTAATTCCCCTTCGCCGCTTCAATTTCAGCCAGGCAGGGGAGCATCACACCCGGGTTGACCCTCCGTTTCTCTTTTAGTTCCATGAGGGATTCCACAGCCATCTGAATATCACCCTGTCGGGCAAAATTACAGATCATCAGGGCGAGCGCGTTGGTCAAACCCGGATCATACTGATAAATGTTTTGCAGGATTTGCAATGATTTATTGTAATTTTTTCGATAATATAAAGTAAGGGCAAGATTATAATAAAGAAGATGGGAAATGACCTGGTTCAATGTCGTTTTAGGTCTCGTCTGAACCGTCAGAATTCCGGACAGAACGGTTTGTGCGGCTCTGTCATAGTTGCGGTCGAGAATTTCCTTGGATGATTTGTCCAGAATGCCGACCAGACTCCGATTTTTTTTGTATGATCTTTGCAATAACTTTTTAATCCGGTCAGGACGATTTCCGAATAACATACAGAGGTATTGATAGCGAAAGGGATAATGCATGCGAAACAACGCGACGACAATAATGGCGGTAAGACCTGCCAGGACTGAAGTCATATTCAGATCAAAAATCTGCATGATCAGAATCCTTTCTTCCTGTAATTATTCTCATTGTAACATAAAACTACAGGATTGACGGTTTTTTCTTGTTTCATGTTGCACTGGGAAACGTGGAGGTTTTCTGTTTGGAATGGGAAAATGCTTTGCTGTATTTGTGGAAAACAGCCTATAACCTGGTAAAAGAAGAAGATTATCAATTTCTTCACGCAGAAGGAGACCAGGAATTAATTCTGGTTAAAAACAGGGGAAGACAGTTTAAATATATCCGGTTGATGCTGGTGGACTACATGTGGCCGGCCCAGATTGACCGGGATCTACAGGCGTCTTTACATCGGTTGAAAACGTTTCAGAAACAGGTGAATGCACGCCGGGTAGAGGGGCTCAATCTATATCTGTTTCGGGATGCGACGCTTCCCGCCTTGACGTCCCGCATTCACCAGCACAAATCATTCTCAATTTCAAAAGGGAACTTGAGTGTCGCAGCCTATGATCTGGATAACCATGAATGGATCGGAGATCCCTCCCTTTTAAAAACCTTCGATATATCAGCAGAACTCTTTTCACCTTATCACCAGGATTTCTACTCTCCGGAAATGTTAATGGATACGATGAGAAAAATGGAAGTGATCCAGCAGGAGAGGGAACAGAGAGAGAAAGCCGTTTTTTTCTATGGACGTACGCGTTTGACGTACTGGCTGGTAGGGATACATGTCCTCCTGTTCGTTCTGATGGAGCTTTCCGGAGGAAGTCAGAATCCGTATGTGTTGATTCATTATGGGGCCAAATATAATCCGCTGATTCTGGAAGGAGAGTGGTGGCGGTTTATCACGCCTATGTTTCTGCATATCGGACTTATCCATCTTTTGTTTAACAATGTGGCGCTTTATTTTATCGGAAACATTGCGGAAAAGATTTACGGTTCGATCCGATTTTTCTGGATTTATATGATCGCCGGTGTTGCCGGCGTGGTCGCCAGTTTTTATTTTTCTCCCCATCTTTCGGCCGGGGCATCCGGGGCTATTTTCGGTTTGTTCGGGGCGCTGCTTCATTTTGGGCTGCGGTATCGGGATCTCTTTTTCCGGACGATCGGCAATGATGTCATTTTTATTGTGATTCTGAATCTGGGGATCGGTTTTCTGTTTCCCGGGGTGGATAATTATGCCCATCTGGGCGGTTTGATCGGCGGATTCCTGGCAGCGACGGCCGTTGCCCTGCCCCACAAAAAAACGGGATATCTTATGCAGCGGTTGGCCGCATTTGTGATTCTGGTGGTACTGATGGCGATTGGGATCATGCTCGGATTCCGGGTTTAGCTGATTTCCTGAAACAGCTGGTGGTATATGCCGTTGGCGGTTCGATAGACAATGCGTAAATGCTGCCCCTGTTTGTCGATCAGAATGAGCGGCATGCTGCTACCTTCCGTCTCCGTCTGGTTATCACTGCCCAGTACATAATGCCGGTACAGACCTTCCCACAGCCTTCCGATCACTTCTGCCTGTTTGCTGCCGGGGATTCCCGGCAATTCTTCCTTGCTTCCGTAGAGTTCCAGCTGAACGAGTGGAATTTTGTAGTAATTTCCTTCATCGATCTCAAATTCTTCTATCGCTTTATCCCATTCAAATTGGAGCTGGCGCTGAACGGCGCGGTCCATGACTTCTTTCCATTTTACCTGTTTATCCGTTTCCGGTTGATGGAATTGATGGATACCGCCAAACTTGGAGGCCGCAACATAAAGGTAATCATAACTCATCGCAAACTGGCTGGTGATCGTCTCATTTACACCGGACGGATCATGAAATTCGGCATGATGAAACGAAATCGCCTGAAACAGATGATTGTATCGGGCGGGTGCTTCCACACGGTGAATGAGTGTGTCCTCGTTTTCTTTCCAGCCGTAAGATTTTTTAATTAGAATGCCATCCTGGAACAGCAGGGTCACATCCTGGCGCAAATAGGCTTTTTTGCTGGTCTGTGACACTGTGTCTACCCGGATGGTGTAACGGTGCTCATCCGGATTTTCAACAGACAGATAGGTGTCGGCGCTCTGAAAGGTATGATCCGGATTTAACGGGAAATGCATCAGGGCTGGTCGGGTTTTTTCCCCGAAAAAAAATGTGCCGGCAAACAACAGTGGCGCGATATGTATCACGATAAAAGCGACAAGTATCAGGATTCGCAGGGGACGCGGAAGGAGCGCGATCTTCTTTTTTAATTTTTCCAACATTACCCCGATCTCCCTTCCTTCAAAACTAGTAAAAAGTATATGAACATCTGGACAAGGATATGTCCTGCATGAAACAGGAGGGGAAAAATCCGAAGAGGGGTGTAGACGACAAAATCGTTTCATATATAATAGGTAGTAAGAATAGGAAGTGGAGATGTGTTTCAAATATTAAAAGATTAGAAAAGGGGTTAATGGTCGTGAAACATTTTAAAGAGAGCATTTATCAACTAATTGTCGAAACGTCAACCAATTTGCCTCCGGATGTGCGCCAGGCGATTGAGAAAGCCCGAGAGATGGAAAATGCAGGAACAAGATCTTCTCTTTCTCTCGATACCATTGATCAGAATATTAAAATGGCGGAGGAAAATGTTTCTCCCATTTGTCAGGATACGGGTCTGCCCACTTTTGAGATCAAGTGTCCGGTGGGGGCCAACCAGCTGGAAATGACCCGGATGATTAAAGAAGCGATCGCCGAAGCGACAGAGAAGGGTAAATTGCGCCCCAATTCCGTTGACTCCCTCACGGGTGAAAACAGTGGCAATAACCTGGGAGAAGGAACCCCGGTCATCCATTTTGAGCAATGGGATAAAGATGAAATCGATGTCCGCCTGATTCTGAAAGGTGGCGGATGTGAAAATAAAAACATTCAGTACAGTCTGCCCTGTGAACTGGAAGGTCTGGGACGGGCCGGCCGTGATCTGGACGGGATTCGGAAATGCATTCTGCACAGTGTCTATCAGGCACAGGGACAGGGGTGCAGCGCCGGATTCATCGGTGTCGGCATCGGGGGCGATCGGTCCAGCGGCTATCAACTGGCCAAGCAGCAACTGTTCCGCAAGGTTTATGATACCAACCCAAATCCGGATCTGGCCAAACTGGAAGATTACATCATGGAGAAAGCCAACCAGCTTGGCATCGGAACGATGGGCTTTGGCGGAGAAGCCACGCTTCTGGGATGTAAAATCGGTTCGATGAACCGGATTCCGGCCAGCTTTTTTGTTTCCGTTGCATACAATTGCTGGGCATTTCGCCGTCAGGGTGTCACTATCAATCCGGAAACCGGAGAAATTGAGGAATGGCTGTACAAAGATGCCGGGCCGGAAGGGGAAACACCTGTTGCGAAGGTAGTGAAGAAACAGGCCCGGAAGATGGCTGAGGAAGGCGGCGGACGTCAGGTCGAATTGCAGGCACCGATTACGGAAGAACAGATTCGCGAACTGAAAGTCGGCGATGTGGTGATTATCAACGGCTTGATGCATACCGGAAGGGATGCCATCCACAAATACCTGATGGATCATGACGCGCCGGTTGATCTTAATGGCGGCGTTTTATACCATTGCGGACCGGTTATGTTGAAAGATGAAAACGGAGAATGGCACGTGAAAGCAGCCGGACCGACCACCAGTATTCGTGAGGAGCCTTACCAGGCTGATATTATTAAGAAGTTCGGCATCCGTGCTGTCATCGGAAAAGGTGGCATGGGGCCCAAAACGCTGCAGGGATTAAAAGAGCATGGTGCGGTTTACCTCAATGCCATCGGTGGGGCAGCCCAGTATTATGCAGATTGTATTGAGAAGGTAGAAGGCGTCGACCTGATGGAATTCGGTATTCCGGAAGCGATGTGGCATCTTCGCGTCAAAGGGTTTGCCGCTATCGTCACCATGGATGCTCACGGCAACAGTCTGCATGAAGACGTAGAAAAAACGTCTCTTGAGAAACTGGCTCAATTTGCTGACCCTGTTTTCAAGTAAGTCCAGGATGTTCTGGATTGTGTTAATAAACTCCCCGTGTGGTGACGGGGAGTTTTCCATACAAACAGGATTTTTCATTAAAAGGAGGCGTTCTTTCTGAATCACTTAAAAGTAGCGCTCTGTCAGATGAATGTTCAGTTCGGAGATCCGGAAGCCAATTATAAAAAAGTGGAACAGTTTGTCGCTGATGCTGTGAACGCCAGGGAGAAACCGGACGTCATCGTATTCCCGGAGTTACTGGATACTGCATATGACCTGACAAGGCTGGATAAAATCGGTGACCGTGGTGGCGAAAGGGCACGTTCGTTGTTCAGCCGTCTGGCCCGACAGCATCAGGTGCATATTGTCGGCGGTTCCATCGCCCAAAAAACAAAAGAAGGTACCTATAATACCTCCTATGTCTTTAATGACCGGGGAGAACTTCTGCATGAATACAGTAAAGTTCACCTGTTCCGCCTGATGGAGGAAGAAAAATATCTCCTGGCAGGCGACCGGATCGGTGTTTTCTCCCTGGGTGACGTTCCGTCCTCATTACAAATCTGTTATGATATCCGTTTTCCGGAAGGGGTTCGTAAAGGAGCCCTTTTAGGAAGCAAGGTGTTGTTTGTAGTCGCGCAGTGGCCGCATCCCCGTCTTCAGCACTGGCGACAATTGTTGATCGCAAGAGCGATTGAAAATCAAATGTATGTTGTCGCCTGTAACCGTGTTGGAGAAGGAGGAGGGAATATCTTCTGCGGACATTCCATGGTGATTGACCCCTGGGGTGAAATTGTGGTGGAAGCCATGCAGAATGAAGAGATTATCCAGGCTGAGATTGACACGGACAACGTGGATCAGATCAGAAAGCAAATCCCGGTTTTTGGCGATCGCCGTCCACAGATCTACGAATAAAAAACTGTGTTTGCTTGAAGAAATGATAAAAGCCTGACCGAAAGCCAGGCTTATTTTTTTTGCTTGCTCATCTGCTCCTGGGCCATCTGGATCATTTCTTTAACCATACTGCCCCCGATCTGGCCCCCGACCCGTCCTGCATTTTCTGCTTTGATCTCACCGTTGTATCCTTTATTTAAAGGAACTCCCAGGCGTTCGGCCACTTCATATTTCACCTGATCGGGGTGGTTCCGGTCGACCGGGTATCCTTTTTGCGACATAACGGTGGCTTTAAATTGATCCAGTGCTCTGCGTGCTTCCGGAACAAGTAACCGTTTGTTGCGAGCTGGCATGGACTGTCACCTCTTTAATAGTCGATTTCATCCAGCAGATCATCATCGGCTGTCGTTATGTGTTGATCCATATTGCGATAAACGGTTCCGAGAATCAGATGGGCCAGCCCAAATCCGGCCAGTCCCCAGGCAAAGGGGCGCCCTCTTCGTTCCTCAACATGCTCGTTCAACATACTTAAACCGGTTAACGTGGCGGCAGTTCCGAGTAACAGGGGGATCGTTCCTTTTTGCATCGTTATCATCCACCTCCATTTGGTTCTGTTTTTAAAATTCCCGTTTCGGTGTCATTTAATATGGTGAAAATGGGTCAAAATATTGTAAAATGGGAAAGGTATCAAAAACAGATGCCGCCTGAAGAGGGAGAGAAATCATGGATAAAAAGATGACATACTGGCGTTCAGTGGTTCTGGTGTTTCTCGGTGCCTGTTCCTATGGCGTACTGGCGACCATGGTCAAACTGGGATACGCCATGGGTTTTACCACCGGAGAAATTTCCGGAAGCCAGATGGTGATGGGGGCCCTTATTCTATGGGTGCTGACGGTCTTCTTTTCAGGAATTCGCAAAGTTTCACGCAAAAACTGGCTCAGTTTAATCGGTGCCGGTTTTTTTGCGGGTCTGACCGGTATTTTTTATTATTCCTCATTAAGGTATGTTCCGGCGTCCATCGGCATCGTCCTGTTGTTTCAATTTACCTGGATGGGGGTGCTGATCGAGTCTGTACTGGAAAGAAAATGGCCTTCCCTGCCGAGGATTTTCTCCCTGGTGCTTCTGGCCATTGGAACTGTCCTGGCAGGAAGGGTATGGGATGCAGGATTCAGCGGTCTGCCGATCAAAGGCATTATACTGGGGTTACTGGCAGGTCTGACCTATGCATCGTTCGTTCTTTCAAGCGGGAGGGTGGCTTCAGCTATTGACCCCTGGATGCGGAGTTCCATTATGATGACGGGATCGGCATTGATTACCGTACTCGTGTTTCCTCCCGTTTTTCTGATTAACGGTTCCCTGTTTGAAGGATTGCTTTTCTGGGGGTTTTTGCTTGCCCTGTTCGGCGCGATCCTGCCCACGCTGTTTTTTACCTACGGTGTACCGCATATCGGTGGAGGACTGGCCACTATTCTGGGTTCGGCGGAGCTGCCCATGGCTGTGGTCATGGCAACGGTTGTATTGAATGAACAGGTCACTCCCCTGCAATGGCTGGGTGTTGTTACGATTCTGATCGGGATTTCCGTCGCGGAAATCAGGCAGGGGGAAGGCAGGAAGAAGGCAGAACAGCCGCTTTCGTGATGATAGGGATAAAGATGGTGAACAGCGTTTCATTATATAATGTGATAAGATGAACCTGACGAAAGGAAGTGGGCAAATATGAATGAATGGCAAAAGGAACTGTTCAAGACACTGACAGAAACTCCTGGAGCACCCGGTTTTGAATATGAGGTCAGAGACGTGATGCGTACATACCTGGAAAAATATACATCCGAGATTGTTCAGGATAATCTGGGAGGTATTTTCGGTGTCAAACGGGGTGATGAAAACGGGCCGACGGTCATGGTCGCCGGCCATATGGATGAAGTTGCCTTTATGGTCACACAGATTACAGAAAAAGGATTTATCAAGTTTCAGACGCTCGGCGGGTGGTGGAGCCAGGTTCTTCTCGCCCAGCGTGTGGAAATCATGACGGAAAAAGGACGTATTCCCGGTGTGATTGGATCTATTCCACCGCACATGCTGAACGAATCTTCACGGAAAAAGCCGATGAACATTGATCATATGTTTATTGATGTGGGGATCGACAGCCGGGAAGAAGCTGAAAAACTGGGAATCAAACCCGGCCAACCCGTCATTCCGGTCTGCCCCTTTACTGAGCTGGCGGACGGCAAGAAAATCATGGCGAAAGCCTGGGATAATCGTTACGGTTGCGGTATCTCCATTGAGCTGTTAAAAGCGTTGCAGGATGATGATCATCCCAATGTGCTGTATGCCGGGGCCACGGTACAGGAGGAAGTGGGTCTGCGCGGGGCGGCGACAGCTGCCAACATGATTCAGCCTGATATTTTCTTTGCCGTAGATGCCAGTCCGGCCGGTGATATTCCCGGTGTCCAGGACGGATTCGGAAAACTGGGTGACGGTGCTTTACTGCGGATTTTTGACCGGACTATGATCACCCATCGGGGACTTCGTGATTTTATTCTGGATACGGCAGAAGACAACAACATCCCCTATCAGTTTTTTGTCTCCCAGGGAGGAACGGATGCAGGGAGAGTTCACATATCCGGTCAGGGTGTTCCATCAAGTGTGATTGGTATCCCTGCCCGTTATATTCACAGCCATGCATCCATCGTTCATACCGATGACTATCAGGCAGCCCTGGAATTACTGGTGAAGCTGGTGAAAAAGCTGGATCGTGCAACCGTAGAGTCCATTAGGAAAAGATAAGAACAGCGGAAATAAAAATTTTGCCAACCGGGTGAATCGATAAATGCAAAAACTCATTTTTAACCGAAACGTGAAGGGAAATAGACAGGAATATGTATTTTCCATAGGCGAACATAATCTTTCCCCGTCCAATCTTCTGGTGAGAAAAATCTTTTACTTTTTACTGGATGAGTATCGTGAAGTGATGACGGAGTTGAGCGTGGAATATTCCGATTATGAACTGGCAGATAAAGTGGGGATTGAACGTGCCCGGGAAATTTTACGGATTCTGGGTGCGGAACGGGCACAGGTGCAGGAAAATCGAAAAAATGGTTTTGTCGTTTCGCGATCTTTTACGACAGCTGTTACATCGGAACAACTGGAATATTTCTATTCTCTCTGGGATTTGAGAGAATTGCCCCGTTATCAGTTTTACCAGGATAATGATTTGCTTCTGGATGTTTATTTTGGAGAAAAAATACTATTTTACTCAAAAATTAAGGAAGATTTAAATTTTTTTGCCAGACTGGAAAATCATAAAATCCCCTATGAGATCAAGGATTAAAAACGATTCATGCCGGAAAGGATGTAAATCTTGATTACGCTTCCATCAAAACCCGTATTGAAATCTTGTTTCTTTTCGTGTATCTTCAAGATATAGAAACATAACTTAAAGGTTGAGAGTTATTGTTTCACCCTGGTCTGCTCGTTACGGATCAGGGACTTTTTTTGTCATTGTTCGATTTTGTCGAAAAACGTAATGGCAACGCTTTAATTTTTAAATTTACCCTTGTTTTCATCGTAAAGATGTTATATGCTTATAACTATGAGAGCAAGGTTGAGAGTTATTATTTTTTGCCCGGTCCCGTTGACCGGGCCTTTTTTTTATTATTTGGGCTTCACGGTTGTCTGCGTCAACAGATATTCAATCAGAGCCCGCTGTTCGTCCGGACTGTAACCGTTTTGCTCATCCACCCAGTATGCATGGCCTTCGCCAGTTGTATGCGTGTTTAGCAGGCGGGCGGAACGGAAGTTTGAGCGGATAACCTGTTCTCTCCATTCACGGTCGATCAGGGCTTTCAAACTGTTGGCCGGGTCGGCCGGCCGTCCCTTGAGCAGGGTGTCGGTTAATCCCCACTGGCCGGGTTTCGCTCCAACGGCAACGCCCCCGTCATGAAGATAAGGAGGAGTCAAATGAAGGCCGATCAGGCCTTTTGTTTTATATCCGCCTTTCTTGCTGGCATCGTAGACGAGAGAATAAGAATCCGGGTCCGTTCCGGTCAGTGGCATCTTTTTAGATTTGGCATCTTTTGGAATAGGGATTCGGGTGCCTTTTTCATACATCTTCGACTCTGTAAAATTTTTCTTCATTTTGGAAAGGGCTCTGGCTCTTGAATCCTCCGTTCCGATTTTTTCGGACGGAATAATCCGGTTACTGGAAAAAGAAGGACCTGCATGGCAGGTGATACAACCGGCCTGTTGAAAAATCTTTTCTCCCTGTTCCAGCAGGGTTCGCCGTTTTTCTTCATCCCTCACTTCACTTTGGTAGGGGGGAGGCATTAATGTGTTCTGCCAGCGGGCCATGGCATTGATCTGTTCGCCAAACTTGAATTTTTTTGTTCCAACGGTCAACGCATCTGGAGCAACCTCCGAGCCTTTTGGCCAGCCTGGATTTTTAACGGCTTTGAGGACGCCGGGGGAGTTTGTATTCGGTTTGTTCTTCTCCCAGAACTCAGACGGGGTCACACCTCTAAGTCTTAATTTATCACTGGCAGCATTTTGTAAAATGGTTCCCAGAAACAGTTCCTTATCAATGCCAAAGGCTTCTGAAATGCCGTTAGCCCGGGAAATAGGATCTGAAATCATAATATGCATCTGATTGGTGGCCGAACTTAATCCTTTGTAGTCACCATAAGCAGCGAATCCGTCCCAGCCGTAAGGATGATCTCCTCTGGTGAACAGGTCGGGGATTTGCGTCGGGTTGTGGACGAAATCACTGGTTAAATCAAAATTTCCCGGGGCCGTGTTTAACAGGGAGCGGTCGACTGCATTTTCAAACTTGTGGGGATCTGGTAATGTCCGTTCCTGTTCTTTTGAATCTTTGAATTTTCTCTTCCCTTTTAAATAATCCTGCATGGGAACGACATCCGTATAGGAAAAATAGGCAGCTGAATTTTTGGCCATCGCCAGCAGTAATCCGGCATTGAGATCTTTGTTGGGTGCTCCCTGTATGACCTGGCCTTCCCGGTTAACCGTTGCATGGCAGAGAGCGCAACTCATGCCCGTTTTGATCCTGCCATCCTGATATTTAAACGAGAGTCCCAGCGGTACATAGGCATTACGGGGAACGTCCAGCCCCGTATTGATCACCGTTCCCTTTTCAAAGGTTTTTCCCCCGATGTTAACCGTTTCCGGGAGTGTAATTTGCAGATTATCAGTTCCTTTTCCCCGCAGTTGATAAATTTCCTGAAACAGTGTGGAGGTTTTAATGGGACCATCAAATAATCCCAGAATATCGGTGAAAAACACTTCGTTTCCAAAGGTTTCCTGATAAAACGTTTCTTTTCCCAGTTTCAGCTGTCGGCCAAGTTCCCGGTTTTCTTCACCGGCAATTTGTACGCTGGGATTTGTAATATCTTCCTCAGGTGGAAGGTATGTATATTCAGGTTCTGTCCACAAGAAAACAACGATGACGGTTCCGATGATACCGAGCCACAGAAGCAGTCTTTTTTTCTGGTTTTGTTTCATCTCGACCAGCCCTTTTTCAGATTGTGTACATCTTTATTTTGTCCAATAATGTGTCGTTCATGATGCTGAATTCATGACAGCCGATTGAGGAAAATACACCGAAAAAAGATACATAAACCCTCACAAAAAAGAGAATATAAAAGATGTCAGATCATTAAAAAGGAGGATGGACATGACTGTCAGTACACAGGTGAAACAGGCGGTTGCCAGCATGAAAAGTGCACAGGCCAGCCTGGAATCTTTTGCCCTTGAGACACAGGATCAAAGCGCAAAGCAGATTTACAGCAATGCCGCCCAGCAGCTTAAAACCATCATCAACAGTGTAGAGCCCCGTGTGAATCAGATTGAAACAGAAGAACCCCAGTACAAGGGATTTTAGATTTAAGCCATAAAAAAACGGAGGGATGCTGTTTGCACTCCTCCGTTTTTTTTAATTAACCACAGTTTATTTCTTCAGTTGCTGGTTAACCATTTTAGCAATTTCTTTCGCTTTTTCATCGGAAATATTTTTCCCTGCTGCTTTCGCTACCTTTTTAATCATGTCCGGCGCCTTGTTCTTGTCCTGCAGGTCCTGGGGAGAGATACCCGCCCCCAGTTTTTTCAAGTCCTTTATGGACCAGTTTTTATTACTTTTTTTATTCAGTTTTGACAGCATATCCTGTAATTGTTTTTTGTTAGCCATCGTTTCCTCCCCTTTAAAAACAAGTCCTTTCAATTTACTCTATGACGGGGAGGCCGCTCAGGTGATTAAAGAACCTCAAATTTGTATATCCCTTTGATCGGGTTGTCCCGGTTGGTGCCGTCCGCAAGGAAGAGATGGACCGGGCCTTCTTCTCCGCGTATCGGCTGACCGTCTAAGGCAAATAATAAAATTGCATCTTTCGCCTGTTCCAGTGGTATGGAAACCGGTTCACCCTGTTGCAGATGACAGATAACCTCTTTCGCTTCTTCGGAGGGTTGGGCATTACCGAGGAACGGGCCCAGTTTCATCCCGTAATCCCCTGAGATGTCTTTTTTTTCCACAAATAATTTTTCCGATTTCAGGCTGGGAATGTTGCGATCCTGCAACTCACGCTCCCATTGCAGGGGAACCGACGAAGGAGGAGCCTGTGGCAGATCCGGTTGCGTCTCATTTCGGTTCTCCAGTGCGTCTGGCATTTTTAATTTACGATCGTCAAAGATCCAGACGCTGGGATCCAGTGTGATGGGAAATTTTACATTTCCGGTTATGGTGATGACTTCAGCCATATGTGAAAAGCCCCCTTTTGTAATGTCCTTTTTATTATATTTCAAAAAAGGGGACAAAGCCAAAGATAAACAGAGGAGTGTTTTTTGTCATGGATGTTTCCCAAATGTCTCCGAATGAAATGGAACAGCAATTACAGCATGCTGTTGAAGAACACCGACGCTTTACAACAGATGGGGAGGTAGCCAATTATATCCCCAAACTTGGGTCGGCCAACCCCAAAACCCTTGGCATTACCGTAACAATGATGGATGGCACTTCATTTACGGCAGGGGATTGCGATGCTTATTTTACCATGCAGAGCATCTCCAAAATTGTGTCCTTGCTCCTGGCACTTCAGGATATCGGACCGGAACGGGTATTTGATAAAGTGGGGAAAGAACCGACCGGTGACCCATTTAATTCCATTGTTAAACTTGAGACAATCAAACCGTCCCGGCCGCTCAATCCAATGATCAATGCGGGGGCCATTGCGGTGACGTCCATGATCGCAGGAAAGGATAACCCTGAAAAACTGGAACGGTTGTTGCAGCTGGCCCGCCGGTTGACTAACGACACGTCCGTCAATGTCAATAAAGAGGTCTATCTGTCGGAAAAATCAACGGCTGATCGAAATCGGGCACTCGCTTACTTTATGCGGGAGAACGGCATTATTCATGGTGATGTAGAAGATATTCTCGATCTTTACTTCCGTCAGTGTGCCATTGAAGTGACTTGTTCTCACCTGGCGTACATGGGAGCTGTGCTGGCCAACAGGGGAAAGGATCCCATCACATCGGAAAAGATTGTTCCGGAAGACCTGGCCCGAATTGTCAAGACGTTTATGGTGACATGTGGGATGTATAATGCTTCGGGTGCCTTTGCCATTGATGTGGGAATTCCGGCGAAAAGCGGCGTATCCGGGGGGATTATGTCCGCCGTCCCTAACCGGATGGGAATCGGGGTGATTGGTCCGGCGCTGGACAAGCACGGCAACAGCGTCGGGGGATTAAGACTTCTGGAGACATTGTCCCGTGAATGGCAATTGAGTATTTTCTAAACACGCCGTCTGGCATCTTGACGTACATTTTTCGTTAGCTAAGGAAGGGAAACTATGCTAAACTAGAAGAAGCAAAAGTTTCACCACTAAGATTCACATTCCGGTTCGAGGATGTTGATAAACGGAGGGATCTTCTTTGTCGACGGATATGGTAACTGAGATTAACAAAAAAGCGCTGGAACTCCTTCAGCGGGATGCGGACAAAATCCTGAAACTGATTGAAGTTCAGATGGATAACCTGACCATGCCCCAGTGCCCGCTTTATGAAGAAGTTCTGGATACACAGATGTTCGGTCTTTCAAGGGAAATCGATTTTGCCGTTCGCCTGAATCTGATTGACGAAAAAACGGGTAAGGAAATCCTCGATAACCTGGAGAAGAAATTTTCCGAACTGCATGAGTCTTACAAGAGAAAGTAACTTTTTTAAACCAGGAAAAATGCGGTTCCGAGGATCGCATAAACCACGAGTAACAATATCCCTTCAAACCAGTTGGTACTGCCGTCTCTTGAAATGGATTTGGCGATGAATGCTGCTACCGCGATGGCCGCCAGCTCGATGTCGGTGAAGATGATATCCATCGGCGGACCGAACAGGAGGCTGATGAAAACCAGTGCCGGGGCTACGAATAAAGCGATTTGAAGACTGCTGCCGACAGCTATTTCAATCGCGCCTCCGATTTTATTTTTAGCGGCCAGAAAAATAGCGGCACTGTGTTCCGCTGCATTTCCCACAATGGCTATGACGAAAGCTCCCAGAAACAATTCAGACCATCCCAGAACCTCCGCAACATGCTCCACACTATGTACCAGCCATTCACTGGTTATCGCTACAAATACCGTAGATACAATCAATAAAAGGATGGACATCCCCTTACTCCATACCGGATCTTCTCCGTCAGGAATCCCGTCTGCCAGTTCTTCTTTATGTGTCACCATGGAAAAAATAATCCACAACAGGTAAGACAGAATGAGAATTCCGGAAACAATTAAACTGAGCGATATTAATGTTTCGTATTCCAGTTTGTTTGCAAACATGGCAGGAATAAACAGGGCAATGACGGCCAGGAGCATGAGAGAAGCATTGTGCCCGGCAAGAAGCGAATTGAATTTTTGAATCTTGTGTTTGATTCCTCCGGCAACCAGGCTCAAACCCAGGACCAGCAACAGGTTCCCGATGATCGAACCGGTAATGCTGGCTTTGACCATATCGAAAAATCCTTCTTTTATCAGAAAGATGGCGATGATTAACTCGGCCGCGTTACCGAAGGTCGCATTTAAAAAGCCTCCGATCCTTTCCCCCGCATGAAGGGCCACATTTTCCGTCGCTTTTCCCATTAATCCCGCCAGAAAAATGATAGCCACGGATGCGGTGATAAAACGGAGGATTTCTACCTCTGTAAAATAATGAGCCCATCCTGCAACCATCACCGCCAGGACGACTCCGATAAACATCCACCTCTGTTTAACCAATTGACGTCCACTCCCAATCTGTATTTTCTTTAGTTTAACCAAAATACGGTAACCTGAAAAGCCATTTCTTTTATTAGAAAAAAACGGACTATATTAATTGAAATAGGGGAAATATAACAGTAAAAAAGGAGTGGGAATCATGGAAAGTCCCTATTACTGTCCTTTCTGCAAAGGGAATCGCCAGCGATTTAACATTATTGAGCAGGTTCCCCGTCCGGTGAAAAAAGATCCGGCGACGGGAGAGATTCTGCAAGAATACCAGGATGATGCGCTCGATCCGTTCCATATGCCATATCGTGGCGTACAGCGAAAAATCCAGTGTGCTTTATGCGGTATCATTGAAGATGAGGAAGTATATGTCAGGATGGCGCAAAGTCATCCGCATCCGTCGATGTAAAAAAGAACAAATGAACGCCCGACCCGGTCAAGGTGTCGGGCGTTATTATTTTGTCCGGAATTATCTACAGAAAATGTGCTTTCCGATTCGCTTGATTTGCGGGCGGCTCCAGATCCATTTGGAAGTCGCAGTATCCGGATTGAAATAATACAGGGCTCCGCTTGAAGGATCCCATCCGTTCAAGGCATCCTGAACGGCTTTTTTTGCCGTTTCATTCGGTGTGAGCCAGATCTGCCCATCTGCAACAGCTGTAAATGCACCAGGCTCAAAAATGACACCGGAAGGCGTGTTGGGGAAGGATGGTGATTCCACCCTGTTCAGAATCACAGCAGCGACGGCCACCTGTCCGACATAGGGTTCACCTCGCGCTTCGCCATAAACGGCATTGGCCATAATTTTCAAATCATTGGCTGAGAGACCGTAATTGGAGACGTTTGGTGTTGCCCTGGCCGGAGCGGCTGCCTGTTGTTGTGGAGCCGTCATTTCCGGTCTCCAGTGCTTGGTTGCCTGCCAGAGTTTTAATTTTGTTTTTGGCCCGACAACGCCGTCAATTTTTAATCCGAATTCATATTGAAACAGGCGAACGGCCCGGTAGGTACGCCAGCCGAATTTGCCGTCTACAGGTCCTGTGTAATACCCGAGCAGTTTCAGCCTGCCCTGCAGTTCATAGACATCGCCGCCCTGAGCACCCCGATAAAGGGTCTGTTGCCCAAATGTTTGTTCAGAGGGTGCCTGGTTCAATGTGAATGTTGCCACGCCTGACAAGAGTAATGTTGCAAGTACCAGGATAATCCATCTGTGTTTCATGCCTTTCCTCCTCTATTTGAAAAATAAATATGTAAAACACATTTGAACCGTTGTAATATCCATATTTTGAACGAAAATGAAAAAAACATGTGTATAATAGGAAATGAAATCAAAAGAATAGGGTGAAAAATATGGAAGAGAAGTTACAGGGTCGCGAACAAATGATGGAATTGTTTAAGACACTGGGTCACCCGGTGCGGTTTAAAATTATGGATATTTTGTTAAGCAATGATGAACAGTTTTGTGGTGACCTGGTGGAGGTGCTGGGGATGGCACAATCCACTGTATCCCATCACTTGAAAATACTCAGACAAAGCGGACTGGTGGAAACCGAGATGAAAGGAACGTGGGTTTGTTATCGCGTCAACCGTAATCAGTTGCAAGAACTGGCCCGTTTTATCAATGAGTGGACTTAATATCGTTAATATACTCCCTTTTTTCGATAGTATAAGGGTCATTTTTTATCTTTTGCAGGGGATAGTAAAAATGAAATCCTTTAACGAAGAAAGGGAGTTTTAATTGATGATGAAAGTGGCTGAATTTATCGTGAATCAACTGTCTGAGTGGGGAGTGAAGCGCGTTTATGGTGTCACGGGGGATGCCCTTTTTCCCCTGATTGAAGCCCTCGGAAAACAGTCGGACATTGAATTTGTATTGACAGCCCATGAATCAGCAGCCGGTATGATGGCTTCTGCTGAAGCCAAATTGACGGGCAAACCCGGCGTCTGTGTGGCAACTTCCGGCCCCGGTGTGGCCAACCTGTTGAATGGATTGGCCGATGCTGCGGAAGACCGGGTTCCTGTATTAGCGATAACGGGTCAGGTGCCGAGTGATAAAATCGGTACCGGATATAAGCAATATATTGATCAGTCGGCATTCGTCCATCCGGTTGCATCCTATACGGCTCAGGTTTCTCATCCGGAAGGTATTTTCCCGATCATGTCCCGTGCCTGGAAGACAGCCATATCGCAAAATACCGTGGCACATATCTCACTCCCCAAAGATATTGGGGATTTGCCCACCTCACATCCTGTGAAGCCTTTTCCTTCCTATCTGGATGAAGAGCCTGAAATTCCAGACAGATCGGTAAGGGAAGCACTCAATCAGATTGAACAAAGTTCACAACCTGTCGTCCTGGTAGGACTGGGAGCGGAACAGGCGGGATCGCAGGTCGTAGAACTGGCCGAAAAATTGAATGCCGGTATTATTCTGAGCCTGGGAGCCAAAGGGGTGATTCCTGATACACATCCCCAGGTCCTCGGCGGGATTGGCTCCGGCGGCAGTCAGGAGTCAGCGAATCTCCTCCAGCAGGCGGATCTCGTCATCATGATCGGGGCTACCTGGTATCCGCAAAAATACGTACCCGCAGATACCCCGGTCATTCAAATTGACCTTCACCCCTCCCATATATCTCAGGATAAGGAGCTGAGCTGCGCCATTCGGGGAGAAGCAGGAAGAATTACGGCTCTGCTCACGTCACAAATGACTGAAAAAAATCAGCCATCGTGGAAGCAAAAAATAGAAAAAGCCCATCGCCTCCATATGCAGAAAATTTCCGCTGAAAAACAACAGGCCGGTTCTTCGGTATCCCCCCAGTTCCTGATCGGAGAGATGGAGAAATTTATTGCTCCCGATGCCATTGTGACGATCGATACAGGTGAACATACCGTATGGTTCAACCGCCTGTTTGAAGGCCAGAAACAAAAAATTCTCTTTTCTGGTACCTGGCGAACAATGGGATTTGCCCTGCCGGCTGCCATTGCAGCCGCTAAAATATATCCCGGCCGGCAAATAGTAGCGTTTACCGGAGACGGGGGACTTTTAATGAATGCAGGTGAATTGAATACGGCGGTAAGAGAAAACAGTCAGATCCGCATTGTGGTTGTGAACAATCAGTCCTATGCCCTTGAACAACATAAGATGGCCAAAGAAGGAAGACAACCTTTTGGTGTTGCTCTTCATACGCCTGATTTCTCTGCCTGGGCCAGGGCTTCCGGTATGGCCGGTTTACGTGTGGATGAAAGTTCAGGACTGGAGGCGGCTCTTAACCAGGTTTTTCGAACAGATGGCCCGGCTCTGTTGGATGTTCTCTGTACCACTCCTGTCCCGGAAAGTACAATGCCCGAACGAACAGCTGAACAGAAAAAAGAACCTCTGGAACCTGTCCGATTATAATAAAAAAGGATTTTTCAGAAAAAAAATCGAAGAAAATAAGTAGCGATTTGATCAGTTCACGATATAATAATAAAAAAGGACTGTGTCATTCGCCCATATCAATTGGACACAGGGAAGTAAAAAAGGAGGCTTTTGGATGGCTGATACCAAGGAGAGCGGCATTGTACGAATTGCGGATGATGTTGTAGCGGTTATTGCGGGCATCGCAGCGTCGGAAACACCCGGTGTCGTGGCGATGTCAGGTGGTATTACAGAAGGGCTGGCCCGAAGGGTCAGTGGTAAAAACGTCCATAAAGGTGTTCATGTTGAAGTTGGAGAATACGAGGCAGCCATCGATTTACGTGTTATTGTCAAATACGGTATGAAGATCGACGAGGTTTCCCGGAACCTGCAAAATAATGTTAAAAATGCGGTAGAGTCCATGACTGGTTTAAATGTGGTAGAGGTAAACGTTAAAGTCGAAGGCGTAGATTTGAAAGAGGAAGCCTCCGGCGATGATGACAATCGGGTTAAGTAAAATGGATTAAAAATAAGCACCCATTGACGGGTGCTTATTTGATTTGGTGATTTTTAACCTCTGGCCGGTTCCTTGTCCTCTGTTCTGTCGATTTGCCGGGAGATCGACAAGATAAGCCCGGTCCCGATCATACAGGTCAAAAGAGAGGAACCGCCATAACTGATGAACGGAAGGGGAACCCCGGTGATGGGGATCGTACCGGTAACACCACCAATGTTAATCACAGCCTGAACCGCAATCATTCCCACAATGCCGATACCAAGCAGGTAGGCAAATACATCACGGGATTTCAGGCTGATATAAACAGCCCGCCACAAAAACAACAGAAATACGATGATAAAAGCGGTACATCCGATAAAACCGAGTTCTTCCGCCATCACGGCAAAAATAAAATCAGTCTGGGGAAGAGGGAGGTAGAGAAATTTCTGGATACTTTTCCCAAATCCTACTCCCGTCAGTCCCCCGTGTCCCATTGCATAGTATGAGTGAATCAACTGGAATCCGGATCCCAGTGAATCATTCCAGGGATTCAGATAAGACGTAATCCTGTCCATTCTGTAGGGATGCCGGGGATCAAAAATATAATAAAGGCTGAATAAAATGGCGGGAAGGCTCAGGTAGAAAATATGTTTCAGATGAGCCCCCCCGGCGAATATGACAATGACCGCCGTAGCGAGCAGAATCGAAGCTGTTCCGAAGTCCGGTTGGGTTGCAATCGTAATAAAAAAACCACCCGTTACCACCACTGCGGGCAGAAGGCCCGTGGAAAACACGCGGAACCGCTCTCTTTTTTTGTTGATCAGGCCGGCCAGATAAATAATCAAGCCCAGTTTGGCCAGCTCGGATGTCTGTAAAGTATATGGCCCTATCTTCAACCAGCTTCTGGCTTCATTAATGGTTGCACCCAGTCCGGGAACCTTGACCAGTAAAAGCAGGATGAAGGAAAGTATCATAATCGGAAAAAACAATTTTTTATAAAACTGATACGGAATGTTCATCACGACCAGCATGGCGACAAAGCCGATCACGGCCCACAGAGCCTGCTTTTTCACAAAGTACATACTGTCATGATTATAATCCGCACTCATGTAAGCAAGGATTGAACTGGCGCTAAACACCATGACGATACCAAACCCAACCAGGGACAGGGTGAGAAACAACAACAGAAAATCAGGTGCGCCACGGGATCGTTCCATAATTAGCCTCCCAACAAGGAAAACAGACTTCCTTTACAACCGCAGAACGATTGAATCAGTTTGCTACAAGTGCAGATTTGACTTCAGACAATTTTTGTTTAGCATTGTTTAACACCTGATTGGGAACTTCGATGTCATAATCAATACCATGCGGGAAAACAGCTTTTCCGATATAAGGCTCGTACAAACGCAGTACGGATTCACCCTTTTCAACTTCGCCTTCCAGAACATCTCCTGTGATACGCAGGTAATAGACGCCGTCCTGCTCTTCGTATTTGTAATCATAAGTAGCGTGATCGTAATCCCAGGACCAGCGAACAAATCCGTTTTCTTTCAACAGAAAATCAAGCTCGGCAAATGTCAGTTCAAGTCCTTCAATTCCTGTATCTTTTAAAATCATGTTGGTTTCCTCCTTCAACTATTTATCTTTTTCGTATTATAACATATTTATGGAAATACGAAACATCGGAAATGGCGTAGGTATGGCAAAGTTAAGAACCATTTTGAGAAGTCATGCATAAAGGCATTTTCACGGGGCAAATTAGAATTGAAAAGGAGGTATTGAGATGCAAAAAACCTTACAGGAGATTATGACAAGCGATGTCGCAACCTGCTCACAGAACGATGATGTTTACCGGGCTGCTACAATTATGAGAGACCGTAATGTAGGTGTCGTCCCGGTGGTAGATGGAAACCAGCATTGTATCGGGATCGTAACCGACCGGGATATCGTTGTTCGGGGCATTGCGGAACGAAAAGACGGATCTGCAAAAGTAGATGAAGTGATGAGTCACGATGTCATTTTGGGACGGCCTGACATGACGGTTGATGACGCAAGCCGGATTATGGCCGATCAGCAAATCAGAAGATTGCCTGTCGTAGAAAACGGTCGTCTCGTCGGTATTGTAGCCATGGCAGATATGGCGGTACGTCGTGATTTTGCCGACGAAGCCGGACAGGCCCTTTCTGAAATTTCAGAGCCTACCGGTCAGCATTCTCAAGGTCAACAACCCCTTCAGTAAATTAAAATTTTAATCATAAACGATTTTGTTTAAAATCCGGCTCCCTGAAAATGGGAGCTTTTATCGTTTATTATGGATTGATCAGGTTTGTATAACATAAAGGGAAAAAGGGGTGAAGTAGAGAAATAAGATGATGCATCAGATTAATTTTTTCTATTCTATCTCGTGATTCAAAAGGGGAGAGTTGCCATGAGACTGGGAACTGTGAAGAAAGGATCGGAGGAAGTAGCTGCCATCGTTACAGAAAAAGGGGTTGTTTTAGTTGAAACTGTCAACAACAGTTTGCACCAAAACTGGTCGACGACATTATTTGAACTGATACAAACCGGACAATTGGAAGAAATGAACGACTGGTATCGAAAGGATGGAAAAAACAAACTGGAAGAGCTGGAGGTTATTCCGCATCAAGAGGTGGTCTACGGTCCGTTATATCGTCGTCCCCGTAAAATCTGGGGGATTGGTTTGAATTATGTGGAACATGCTTCAGATTTAAGTGAAAAGGCCCCCGATACCGAACCGGCCAGCTTTATGAAACCGGATACGACAATTATCGGTCCCCGTGATACGATCAAGATTCCGGTTCAATCAGAACAAACCACGGCTGAAGCAGAGCTCGGCATCATATTTGGCCGGGAATGTAAGGATGTTTCTGAGGCTGAGGCCAAAGATTATATGGCCGGTTATACATGCATCATTGATATGACGGCGGAAGACATTCTGCGAAAAAATCCGAGGTATTTAACCCGGTCCAAAAGTTTTGACACCTTTTTCAGTTTCGGCCCCCATCTTATCACCCCCGACGAAGTTGAAGATGTCCTTCAACTGGAAGTAGCAACGGTTATTAATGGGAAAATACATCGAAAAAATGTGGTGGCCAACATGACTTTTCGTCCCTGGGATCTGGTATCCTTTCATTCTAAAGTAATGCCGTGGTTACCGGGAGATATCCTGTCAACAGGTACGCCGGGGGCCGTTCCGATTTCAGATGGTGATGTGGTCGAATGCCGGATAAACGGGTTTGAAACGCTGGTTAATAAAGTCAAAGATCTGAAGGTGGATGTATGAAAGCCTGGCCGAAACTCTACAAGATCAAGCAAAAATATGATGATCAGCCCGTCGTCAGGGATCTTGAAACAGAGATAAATCAACAGGTTGCTTACATACTGGACGGCATTTCGCTCAGTCCGGGAGCCAGAATTGCAATTACAGCCGGAAGCAGAGGGATTTCCGGTATCATCCCGATATTGAGGGCTGTCGTGAATCAACTGAAGGGCGCGGGTTTTGAACCATTTCTGGTATCGGCCATGGGTAGTCATGGAGGCGGGACGGAAGAAGGTCAACAGGCGGTTCTAACCAGTCTGGGAATAACGGAAGAAAATACGGGTTGTCCGGTCAGTGTCTCATCTGAAGTCATTCTTCTGGGGACAACCGATACCGGTATCCAAGGTTTACCGGTCTATATGGCGAAAGAAGCGGCTGAAGCAGACGGGATACTGGTTTTGAATCGCATTAAGCCTCACACCTCGTTTTCAGGTCCCTTTGAAAGCGGACTTGTAAAAATGATGGCCGTCGGGCTGGGAAGGGCAGAAGGTGCCGCCATGGTTCACAGCCTGGGTGCTGAAAAACTGGCTGAATCCATTCCCTCAATTGCCCGAAAAGTACTGGAAAAAGGCCCGGTTATCGGTGGTATCGGTATAGTGGAAAATGCGATGGAACAGACAGCCATCATCAAAGGTTTACGTAAAACGGAGATCCTGGAAAAGGAAAAAGAACTGCTTGTCAAAGCCAGACAATATATGCCGAAACTTCCTGTACGGCAAGTTGATTTTGCTGTGATTCGGGAAATGGGGAAAAATTACAGCGGTACTGGCATGGATACCAATGTCATCGGCAGATTAAGAATTGAGGGCGTAAAAGAACCCGACCACATCCATATCAAATACCTGGCTGTACTGGATTTATCGGAAGCATCTCACGGAAATGCGACAGGGATTGGGTTGGCCGATTTCACCACCCAGCGTCTGGTAGACAAAATGGACAGGGAGGCAACTTATTTAAATACGATGACCACCGGTTTTGTGACCAGAGCCGCGATTCCCATGACTTTTGCCGATGACAGGGACTTATTTGCCGCCGTGAATAAAGTGCTCAGAATGAATGAACCATCGAAACTGAACATGGTTGTATTAAATAATACACTTCATCTCGATGAATTATGGGTTTCAGAAAGTATCTATGAAGATATTAAACAATCCCGTGGCATTGAGTACGTAGACGGTCCGGTCGAGATCCGGTTTGAACACGACAGATTGTCATTATAATCCGGATCATACAATCAGGTGAACACTGGCACATTTTAATAGAAAAAAGTATAATAAAAATAGTAAAAAATAAGTAATTATCTTTTTTAAAAGGGGAAATGACTTTTGAGTAACGAGGGTGACAGGCCTGGGCCTATAGTGCCTTTGCTGACTGTTATTCTGAAAAAAATGCCGTTTTATTCCAGACAGGATAAAAAGCCGAATGGTAAAAAGATGGTTATTTTTACCCGCTGGAGTTTGATCATTTCCATCTGGACTTTTTTTATTGCGGTGGGCATCAGCTCGATCAGTGACATTCTTCTGCGGCAATCTTCTCTATTGCTGGGATTTCTCACATTGATCATGATCGTGCTGATCGGAGCTCTGACCGATATGATCGGCGTGGCGATTACGGCAGTGGATTTACCTCCGTTTAATGCCATGGCGGCCAAAAAAGTTTATGGTGCCCGGAAATGTATTCATATCATACGAAATGCTGATAAGTATGCCAACTTTTTTAACGATGTGGTGGGGGATGTAGCCGGATATATTGCCGGTTTTGCCGGGGCTTCCATTGTGATTGAGATTGTACGGTTAAGTGATGAGATGACCATGTATGAATCTGTGGTATCCGTTCTTGTTGCCGGATTGACCAGTTCGGCCATCGTGGGAAGCAAGGCGGTTGGAAAAAACCTTGCCCTGACTTACCGGACCGAGATCGTGCTATTCCTCGGCAAATTTCTGACCGTTGTGGATACGATTTTTGCGTATTTTAAAAAAATCGGATCCATTTCAAAAAAACAATCGTAATTATAAAACCTGTTACGCCTGTGAATCTCAGGCCAACAGGTTTTTTAAATTCCCGGTATCAGCATCTTTCTATTTTGTGTGAGTGGATGATATCATAGTGATGTTATCCATCCCATTGCAAAAGGAGATACAGCTATGTTACAAAAAACAACCCGATGGATCATCTTCTTTCTCCTGATTCTGGTTGTTTCAGGATGCGGCATGCCAATCGATTCCGTTTCCGATGATAAAACCCATAATCCGAAAAAAGGCACCGTGACCGCCGTTACCGATGGTGATACGTTCACCCTGGATGAAAAGTGGAAAGTCCGATTGATTGGCGTCGATACACCTGAAATGAAAGGAAAAACGGAAGAAGAACGTATGCTGGCTCAAAAAGCCACTGATTTTACTAAAACTTATCTCCTGGGAAGTGAAGTCCGGCTGAAATACGATATCGAAAAGAAGGATCATTATGGGCGCCTGCTGGCATATGTGTATCTGGATGACGGGACCTTTTTCAATGAACTTCTCCTCAAAGAAGGTTATGCCCAGGTCATGACCGTGCCACCTAATGTGACGTATGCCGAACATTTTCTTTCTGTACAGAAAGAAGCGCGGGATCACAACCGGGGGTTGTGGGCGATTCAGGATCTGGATAAGCCCTATGTCGATGAGGATGGTCGTCCGTTAATCAAAGGAAACATCAATTCAAGCGGAGAAAAAATCTATCATATGCCCGGCGGACGCTACTATGACCAGGTGAAACCGGAAAAATGGTTCAAGACTGAAAGAGAAGCGCTGGACGCCGGTTTTCGAAAGGCACGGGAATAACGGCCTCACAGGGATAAGCAGAATGTTTTGCCTTTCATTGTGGCATACTAACGGCATCCACTATGTTCACAAAGGAGGATGCCGAAACTATGATGCTATGGGAGAAAACCTGGAGCTGGAAGGGATTTTTAAAGCGCTATCTGTTAATTTTGCTGTTTCTGCTCGTGATTCAGGCATTTCAGATGAAAAATGATGCGGTTGAGAATACCCTGAAAGAGGCTCCGCAATTAGATGTATCCTATCAATTGAATGGCAACGATCTTTCACTCGATGTCCAGGTCGATCATTTCGATCTGACTCTTGAGAACATGGGGAAGGAAAACAAGTTTGGAGAAGATCACATTCACATTTATCTGGATGGAAAGAAAGTAGCGAAAATCTTTAAACCTTCTTATGTGCTGCGTGATATTCCAGAGGGCAAACACACGGTCAAAGTTGAACTGGCACATAATAATCATGAAAACTATGGAATCGGCCAGGAAATTATTTTCCAGGTTGATCAGGCAGAAAGCTCCTGAACAAATTGGGGAAAGGGGGACCTCTGTGAAATATAATCCGGATATGCCGTTGATTGTTCAGGGAGATCGAAGAATACTGCTGGAAACGCACCATCCCCGGTTTGCTGAAGTCAGGGATCAAGTCTCTCAATTTGCCGAACTTGAAAAAAGCCCTGATTACATGCATACATACCGGATTTCCCCCTTATCGTTATGGAACGCAGCTGCAAGCGGAATGTCTGCGGATCAGATCGTGGAAATGCTCCATACATACAGCAAATTTGAGATTCCGGGCAAAATTGAGCAGGAAATTCATGATTATGTGGGACGGTACGGCTTGTTTCAGCTTCATCCCGCTGAAAAAAATCTGTTGAAGCTGGTCTGTCGGGATGATGACCTGTTGACCCGATTACTTGAATATCCATCTATTCGTGATTTTTTTGAAAAGACGGACGGCCCCCCCTATTTTGTCAGAGCAGGATACCGTGGCGAGATCAAACAGGAGTTTATGAAGCTGGGTTATCCGATCGAGGACCTGGCCGGATATCAGGAAGGGGATTATCTCCCGATCGCACTGAGGGACAGATTGCAGGATGGAACGCCCTTTTCATTAAGATCCTATCAGGAAGAAGCCGTACGGGCTTTTTATTCGGACGGTTCCGTCCATGGGGGGAGTGGCGTTCTGGTGTTGCCCTGTGGTGCGGGGAAAACAGTGATTGGCATTGCCGTGATGGCGAAACTTCAGTGTGCGACCCTCATCCTGACCACGAACAATACGTCGGTTCATCAATGGATTCGGGAAATCGTGGACAAGACTGATCTCTCAGAAGAGGAGATCGGGATGTACACGGGGGATAAAAAAGAGGTACGTCCGGTGACGGTGGCCACGTATCACATTTTAACCCATCGCGATAGTGCGGACGGCCAGTTTTCCCATATGGCGATTTTTAATCAGAAAAACTGGGGACTCATTATTTATGATGAAGTACACTTGCTACCCGCTCCGGTATTCCGGGCGACGGCCGGGATTCAGGCCAAACGGCGCCTCGGACTCACTGCCACGTTAATCCGTGAAGACCGGCGGGAGAAGGAAGTGTTTTCGCTGGTGGGCCCGAAAAAGTATGAAGCCCCCTGGAAAAAGGTCGAGTCCGAGGGATTTATTGCCCGTGCTTCCTGTATGGAAATCCGCACGCCGATGGATCCGGAATGGCGGGAAAAGTATGCCGAAACACCCGTCCGCAACAAATATCAGATTGCTTCTGCCAACCCCCGAAAACTGGATGTACTGGAGCAACTCTTGATCAAACACCGGCATGACCAGGTGATCATCATCGGACAATATCTGGATCAGTTAAAAGAGATATCTGAACGCTTCCGCATTCCATTGATTACGGGAAATGTGAAGCAAAAGGAACGTGAAAAACTTTATCAACAGTTTAAACAGGGGGAATTTCGCGTTCTCGCTGTTTCCAAAGTGGCAAACTTTGCGGTAGACCTGCCGGATGCCAGTGTCGCCATTCAGATTTCCGGAACATTCGGTTCCAGACAGGAAGAAGCCCAGAGACTGGGGCGTATTCTGCGGCCGAAGAAACGAGATAACCGGGCCTTCTTTTATACCATTGTCAGCCGTGATACCAGAGATCAGGAATATGCCCTGAAACGGCAACTGTTTCTGGTAGAACAGGGCTATCATTACGACATTATGGATGCAGAAAAATTGACACAGTCGGAGTGGTTATAATGGAATGGCAAAATACAATTTCAATGCTCTCAGATCGAACCTTACAATTGATCCTGGATCAGCACCCGGAACATCCCACCAGACAAAGGAAAGAGGGAACACCTCTCGATTTTTTGATGGAACCGGACTATCTGGAGTCCCTGTGGAACCGCTTCACCCTGGAAGAAAGGACGGTTATGTCCTATTTTTTGTTTAAGATAAGGGATCAGGTACTGACCTACAGACAGATGGAAAAGGGGATACCCGGACTGCCCGCGGCCCGTTTCAGATATGCATTAACACTATTGCGCAGAAAGGGATTGGTCTACACCGTTCGCCGGCAGTGGGGAGAACTGGGCTATATCATACCCGAAGAACTGCAACAGGTGTGGCGTGGCGTTCTGTTAAAACAGATTCCGTCATCGGGTTATCAGGTGGAGCCGTCAACATCATTGTCCCCTTTTACATATCCTTATCCGATTCTGGTCCGGGATCTGTTTTTACTGTTAAAACATATACATGATGCTCCCATTTCGCTCACCCGGAAAGGGACGGTGAGAAGGCGGGATGTAAAGCGGGTGACAGCGGATTGCCGAATCTCGGCCGAGCCTTTTTTGCATCTGGGCATCTCCTTTGACCCTAACAATGCCTATAACTTATCCGAAGCCATTTTATTTGACTTCCTGATCCACCTCGGGCTCCTTGTGGAAGGAGATGAAAAATGGTGGGTAGATCAAGAAGCGGCCAACAGGTGGTTTCAGACATCACCGCGCCGGATGACCAACAAATTGTTCGATATTTTCAGAACCCGTATGCTCCCGCAGGACCCGGACATCCAGTATATCCTGGACCTGATGGTGTCAGCACGGCAAAACGGCATTTATTCCTTCAGGAAACTGATGGAACAGGGGACAGCTTTTTCGGACCTGCCCGATCATATCAAACCGGAGAGTGAGAATGAATTTTTACAGAAAGCAGATGAATTGTTGATCCGGCCTCTGAGTGAACTGGGATTTATCCATATCGAACAGTCGAAAACCGACATATTATGGCAATGGGTACCAGCCATGACAGAGATGACGCTACCGGAAACCGAGGACAAAGTCTATGTCCAGCCCGATCTGGAAATCGCGGTCCCGCCGAATACGGATTTAGCAGTGGAATGGCAAATCGCCTCTTTTTCCGAGGTTGAGGTGGAGGATGGGATTACCCGGTATCATCTGAGCAAAACCGCCATCCGTCGGGCGATCGAAAAGGGCTGGGATACCGAATCGATAAAAAGTTTTCTATCTGATCACAGTCTGATTCCACTGCAGGATTCGTTGATCAACACGATTGAGCGATGGTCGGAAGATATTAACCGTTTTTATTACCGTGATGTGCGCCTGTTAACCTGTCGCAATAAACAGACAGCCGATGAATTGTCTGACACCCCCGTTTTTCAGGCGTTTCTGGAACGGGTGGGAGACCTGCATTTTATCGTCGCGGCTGACAACTGGGACCGCTTGCTTGAAGAAATGGGTAAAAGAGGGTATGCGGCGCCGCGCCCCCTGTCGGAAGAAGAAGCACAATTACAGGAGACAAAACGCTATGCGCACGTCAGCGAGACGATTATCCGATCCGGGCCATCCCAGCAGGGATTTAAAGTTGAAAATGTATTCCCGGATCTCGAGGATGCTTTTCCTGGCTTTCATCAGATACCCAAGATATGGTGGAAGCATTTTCGACGTTATCATGAAACCACGTTAAGGGACCTGATTCAACGCGGTATTCAGATTCAGCTCCCCCTGCAAATTGAAGCGAAGCAACATGAGACGCCTCTGGTTTTTAACCCGGAACGTCTGGTAAATGAGCACGGATACTGGGTACTGTACGGGAGTGGTGATGCGGAACCGAGTCAGGAAATGAAGGTCAAACTGGAAGATATTGAACGCATTAAGCTGGTGGTTCCTGAATTGTTTTCATAAAAATGGACATGAAAGGCATCGAACAGGATCGGACACCCTAAAGATAAGTCACAGGAGGTGTCCGATTTTGTATGTACGCTTTGGTTATGTTGCGATGAGTGTTCATGTGCCAAATGCTTCCCCGTCCAAAACGATGACCGTCACGCAATTCAAGAAAATCCGGGACAGAAAAGCCGCCATTCGAAAGCTGGAACGTATTGCAGAAGAGAACTTGAAAAATTGCCTGCGCCTGCTCTGGCATAATAAAGCTCATGATATTCGTTTTTTTCGCCTTTCTTCACGTTTGATTCCCCTGGCTGATCACGAACTGGTCAGAGATTGGGATTACATGTTGCCTCTTCAAGAATCTTTTGCAAAGCTGGGCCGGGTGATCGCGAAAGAAAATATGCGGGTGGATTTTCACCCGGATCATTATGTTTTGTTTACGTCTCCTCGAAAAAACGTGTTTTTAAGTTCCAGACAGGTGATGCGACGTCATGTCAAAATGCTGGAAGCGATGAATATCGATCCGATTCACCGGTGTGTCCTTCATCTCGGCGGAGCCTACAAGAATAAGCAAAAGGCAATAGAGCGATTTCACAAACAATATCAACTGTTGCCGGAAGACATACAAAAGACCATCATCCTGGAAAACGATGATACCACCTATACAGCCCGGGAAGTGCTCGATGTCTGTCGGTCGCTGTCCATCCCGATGGTTCTTGATATTCATCATCACCGTTGTCATCACGAGGGGGAGAACCTGGAGGAACTGTGGCCGGAAATTGTGAAAACCTGGGAGCATTCGCCGCTCCCGGTTAAAATCCATGTTTCGAGTCCGAGAAACAAGCAGAATTTTCGGGACCACGCCGATTTGATCGACCCCGATGATATTGATTCATTTCTGCGATTTGCCGGAGAATATACAAATCATCTCGACGTGATGGTGGAAGCGAAGCAAAAGGATGAAGCCCTTTTCCGACTGGTCGCGGACCTCTCAGAACGTGAGGGAGTCAAACAGCATGACCGGGCAAGTTTATTTATATAACAGAATATTCATGTTACAATATAAAGAAAGGAGGGGTGTCCTGTGATCAAGGAAGCGGCAACCCTGGACATGGCAGAAATTCTAGGAAAAGCCCATGATCTGGCAACACTCATCTGTCAGTCAGACGTCATGGATCATTACATGTCCTGCAAAAAGGCTCTAGAAAACGATAAGGAAGCGCAGAAAAAAATCTCAGATTTTCAAATAAAAAAAGAACAATACGAAGAGGTACAACGATTCGGCAGATGGCATCCCGATTATCAGCGAGTCACCCGGGAAACCCGGGAATTTAAACGTGAGCTGGATTCGATGGAGGTCATTGCCCGATTTAAAAAAGCTGAATTCGAACTGGAAAAACTGTTGCACAGCATCAGCAAAACCATCGCCACAGCTGTGTCAGACCAGATCAAAGTTCCGAGTGATCATCCTCTGTTAAATATGGAAAGCGCAGGATGTGGCTGTGGTACCGGCGGAAGTTGCGGATGCCGGTCTTGAAACAGACAGGATTGAGTATAAAGGGGAGAAAGAGATGAAGGTGAAACGAGTAGGACTTGCCGTATGGGTGAAAAATACGCGGGCAGCGCGAAACTTGAGAAAGTTCGGTAATATTCATTATGTTTCCCGTCGCATGAAATATGTTTCCATGTATGTCGATGCCGACAGGGTTGATCAAATTATAAGACGTATTCAACAGTTCAAGTTTGTGACCCGGGTGGAACGGTCTTTTCGCCACCTGATCCCGACTGAATATGATAATGCCAGACCGGATCAGGCCAAGGAATACGATTATGAGCTTGATAAAGCACTCGTAACATCCAGGCCGAGAACAGAACTAAATGATCAAAAAGTGGATGAGGCGTCATTATGACGCCTTTTTACTCTTCATCAGACCCCAGGACTTTTTGGTTGAGAATTGAGTAGATCGCTTTAAAATCGTCTGATTCCAGTGTTTCAACAAAGCGGTCCCAGGGAAGGCCATAGGGCGTCTCATGAATCACACCCTGTTCAATCCAGCTGTGGACTGTTTCAACGGGAACATTAAGCTCTCGGGCAGCTTCTTTGACGGTGATATACTTGTCCAATGTTCAAACCTCCTGTTAGAGAAACGTCATTTTATTTTTCCCGGAGAGTATGGATCATAACCGCCGGCCATAACATATACACAATAGAGCTTTAAGGGGGTAGGTTATTTGGGGAATTATATGATTGAACCATGGGAAAGTGTGTTGCGTCTGGTGATTGCAGCCCTGCTTGGAAGTATTATCGGCTGGGAGCGTGAATATCGAAACAAACAGGCCGGGATCAAGACACACATGTTAGTCTCACTCGGTTCTGCCCTGATTATGCTGATTTCTATTTATGGATTTCGTGAACTGATTGAACATCCCAACGCCCGATTTGACCCGGCACGGCTCGCCGCCCAGGTGGTCAGCGGTATCGGTTTTATCGGTGCCGGCGCCATCTTGCTCAAATCCAACCGTATAGTACAGGGGATTACAACAGCAGCCACCCTCTGGGTTGTCGCGGCCATCGGGCTCAGTGTCGGCGCGGGGTTCTATATGCCGGCCATCACGACTGTGTCAATCGTATTATTTATGATGTTTGTGATTCGCCGGGTTGAATCGGCAATTGTTCCCGGCTCACGTGTCAGCGGACTGACACTGTTACTCGAAGACCGGCCGGGTATGCTGGGAAAAATAACCTCTTTTCTCGGTGAAGAAAATGTGGATATTCGCAAACTTCAAATTGTAGATGATGACCGGGAAGATGATTTTGAAGTAGAAGTTTTTCTACAGGTCAGGGCCGGTTCCAAACAACAATTGCTGGAAGTGGTTGATCGCCTGAATCAACTGGACGGGGTAAAAGAAGTTCAGTTTGATGAATAAAAACATCTGGCAGGAATTATGCGGTAGAAGGTCGAAACATGAAACGTATCTCTACCGCTTTTAAATACACTAATCTTAACAAAGGGCTGGATGTTGTTATGACTGAGAAATATCCGAACAGGCGATTGATTAAAATCAGCCTCATCGTCACCGGACTTACCCTGGCTTTGACGGTGGGGGTAATCCTCCTTTTTACCAATTCCCAACAAAATGTAAAGACGACGGCGTCGGCCTCAAATAACGTGATACACAGTGAAAACTCGGTTGCAAAGAAGGATGCCCGTCCGAAAGAGTCTTCGTTGATCCGCCAATTAAATCCCGTTTATGATATAACGGCGGAATTACAACCGACTCTGTATCAAATCAAAGGAGAAATGGAGGTCACCTTCGATAATCCCGGCACGGATGAGATTATGTTTTATCTGTATGATTATCCCGGGAATCGCATGGAGATTGAAACCATTATGGCGGGAGCCGGCAAATTGAGTTTCAGCCGTGAAGAACGTGTCGTTACGATTCAAAATCCGTATCGGTCCCGGAAGCGGATTACCGTTCACCTCTCATTCCGGTCTTCGGTTCCTCAAGCAGGGACACGATTCGGCTATAAAGACGGGGTCTGGCTCCTGACGCACTGGTATCCCATGCTCGGGGTTCAGTCCACCGATGGAGACTGGTATGTCCCTAAACCTCCGGCATCGATCGGCGGGGACCCTTTTTACTATCAGCATGCTGACTACAAGGTCCGGTTAACCTCTCCACAGGATCTAAAATGGGTGACAACGGGTGTTCATAAACACGATGAGAAAACGGGGGACGGCAAAAACCGCCATGACTGGGAAGCGGAAAACGTCCTAAATTTTGTACTGGCCGGAAGTTCTCGTTTTATGATCGATCACATCGACGCAGGGGATACAAAAGTGACTGTGGCCCTGATAAACAGAGAAAACCGTCAAAAAATCCTGGATATGGTACGGCAGGCTTTTACCACATTTGCCGATCGTTATGGACCCCTGCGTTATCCCCACGTCGGGGTGGTGGAGACTGGTCCGGGAACCGTTTTTGCCATGGAATACAGTAATATCGCATTTTATTCGGTTGACATGCACCGGCATAACCAGGTGGAACACTGGCTTCCCCATGAAATCGCACATTTGTGGTGGTATAATTCCGTCAGCACACTGGAACCGGTGTACGGATGGATTGATGAAGGACTGGCGGAAGCCAGTGTCGTGGATTATCTTGAAGAGGTGTATGGAGAGCAAACGGCGCAAAGAAAATGGACAGATTTCGAGCGGAACTGGCAACTTCTCCGGAGGCAGCATCCTGAAGGATACCTTGGAAAAGGACTGTATGAGTTTGGGGATTACTTTGAATTCAGAAGAACCTGGTACACCAAATCAGCCCTTTTATTTCGTCATTTGAAAAAAGAAATTGGTGAAGAAAAATATCAGCAATTCCTGAAACTTTTAAATGGCGATTACGTACATACCATAATAGGGCCGGAACAACTGGACAGGGCCCTCGGTCAAGTTGTCAACGGTGAAACCCGTTATTTCACGTTAAACCTGAATCGTCCTCACCGTAACGGATTTGCCGCACCGGTTATTCACCCCTATTTGAGGGTGATTGTTGGAGGTGAAATTCTGAAACCGGAGGTGCAGGCGAGGATGATTAAGGGGGTGGCCTACCTGCCGCTGCGAGAGACAGCTGAGAAACTGGGGATGAAAGTAACATGGGACCCTCAAACGGACAAGGTCGCGGTTGTCCATGGGGAAATGACGACAGAAATTAAGCCGCCGATTGAAATCGAGAATCGCTCCCTGGTCCCGCTTTCCTTTTTCATACAGGACCTGGGCATGCACCCCCTTTTACATGAAGAAGAAAAAACGGTGATCTTCCCGTAAACCATCACGTTTGACTGTATGGTTCAAGCCATGCTAAAATAAAAGCAGGAAAATATAATCAGGGAGATGGTCTGAGTGTGAATTTGTATAAAATTGGAGAATTGGCGTTAAAAGCCGATGTTTCAACTCGAACCATCGATTATTATACAAATCTCGGCCTGATTCAGCCTGTACAGCGAAGTAGCGGGAATTACCGCTTATATTCTGAAGATTGTCTTGTCACATTAAAGATGATCGAACGTTTGAAGAAGGAAAAATATTCCCTGCGGGAAATCAAAGAGAAACTGGCTTCCGTCAAGGACATTCCGGATGATGATGTCCTGCATAAATTAGAAGCCATCTGCAACAACATGGAAAAAGTGGAACAGGATTTAAAGGATCTTGAACCGATATTGAAACAGATTCATCACAATAAGGAATTGAAAAAGGCTGTACAGGAAATGGCCACCAGGGGTGTCTCCATGGCACAGGTAATCCTGACGCTGTTAAACGAAACGATGTATATGCTATAAATTGAGGAGGTAACGAGAATCAAATGAACATTATCACATTCTTATGGCTTTTGACTTTTGCCGCTTTTGGACTGGCGATCTGGGCCCAGTTCCGTGTTAAGGGTAATTTCAAAAAATGGTCGAAAGTACCCGCTTCTTCCGGATTGACCGGTGCGGATGTTGCTCGGCGTATTCTGGACATTAATGGCCTGCATGACGTTCCGGTTGAACCAGTTCCCGGAAAATTAACCGACCACTACGATCCGATTTCGAGAACGGTACGCCTCTCTGAACCAGTCTATTACGGAAATTCGATCGCATCGATTTCTGTAGCGGCTCATGAAGTGGGGCATGCCGTCCAGCATAAAGAAAGATATGGTGCCCTGGTATTGCGACATCGCCTTTTTCCGGTGGCTAACCTGGGATCTTCACTGGCACCGTTCCTGTTAATCGGCGGTATTTTGTTCAGCTGGGCAGATTTGATATTAATGGGAATTCTATTTTTCTCGGCTGCCGTCGCATTCCAGTTGATTACACTGCCGGTCGAATTTAATGCCAGCAGCCGTGCCAAGGTGTTCATGTTGCAACAGGGGTTCATCCGCAATAACGAGGAAACCGGCGTGAATAAAGTTCTCGGTGCAGCGGCTCTCACATATGTGGCAAGTGCTCTGGTTGCCCTGCTCGAACTTGTCCGGTTTGTGATGATGTTCTTCCTGTCACAGCAGGAAGAATAATAAATAACGAGCACGAGTGATACCCGACTTTTAAGTCCGGGTATTTTTTTGTTTGGTTTTGCCGTGCACGGCCAAAAGCGGTCAACCACATGTTATAATGGTGGGAAAAAACAGGATGGGTGTGGCTGATTTAAAATGAAACGTAATGTCATCTTAATCGGATTTATGGGAACCGGAAAAACCACTGTCGGTTCCCGTTTGAAAACCCGACTCAACTGGGTACATATTGATACAGACCGGGAGATTGAAGCCCGCGTGGGCATGTCCATTCCGGACATTTTCTCCGAAAAGGGAGAGGCGTTTTTTCGGGATAAGGAAACAGAAGTGTTAAAAGACATTCTGACGCAGGAAGAACAGATTATCACCACCGGGGGAGGGATCGTGTTAAGGGATGAAAATGCCCGGCTGATGAAAGATGGGGGTCTGGTGGTAGCGCTGTTTGCAACCCCTGAAGAAATCATCCGCAGGGTGAAACATGATAAACAGCGACCTCTTTTAAGCGGTGACGTTGAAGAACGAGTCAAACGGTTGTTAATGGAACGGGAAGGAAAATATGATTTTGCACCATTACAAATCGACACGTCTGATAAAACCGTTGATGAGATTGTGGATATCATCGTGCAGGCGTGCACGGTGAATGGCTGTGTTTGATATGAATACCAGGTGAAAAAACGGGGAATCCTACAGATAACCAATTTTTTTATCGGGAGGGAATGGCTATGTCTTCCCATGATCTCGTTAAATATCTCACCGAGGAATTTGTTAAGTACGTTGAGACACCCCGTAAGCAGCGTAAAGAGAGGAAAGTCCGTGAAAACTGGAGTAGCCGGTGGTTCGGCATGATTCCGATGTCCATCATGATGGCAATCCGCAGAAAAGATCGGAAATTGTGATAAAGATTCGTCTCAATGCTCATAATAATGGCAGGAGGTGGACATCCATGCCGAGAGTAGCGGTAGAAGATAATCTGGATCAAGTGGAAAACATACTCAGAAACAACGGATATGATGTCGTCAGACTTGGCAATCAACAACAACAGGTGGATGCCGTGGTCATCAGCGGACAGGACCGGAATATGATGGGAATGCAGGACAGACAGACCGGTGCTTCCGTGATTAATGCCGAAGGCATGACCGCAGAAGAGGTCTATGAAGCGGTCAACCGTGCGGTTCCCAACCAGCAAAACCAGAGATAATCACAGGTCAAACATACACAAAAATAGCATGTGCGCATTAACGCGTCACATGCTATTTTGCTTTCAGGCTTCCTTTAGAAAGACAATAGGATAAGGGCAGAAACCTCGCCCCCTGATCGTTCAGTTCAATAAATGCATGTTTCGTTTCCCCTGACATTTGAGTCCACAGATGGTAACCCGCTACGGTAAAAGGGGCGAGGACTTTGTTTTGGTAAAGATCTGAGACCAGGACAACAGGGGCTTTCTCCACCGAGCGCATGACATCCTGTTCAGTTTCCAGCTTCTGTGCATGTTGATCCAGCCAGAAGATGTCCTCAAAGGGATCCAGCGTTTCCGCCGATCGTGTGATACCGGATAATAAGGCCGCTCCCGACACGTCTCCGTTCGGAGTTTCCGGGACAAAGGAGGGATCGATGGTATTCGGAAACGTTTCACCGGTTCTGGCGTCAATCAGGGCACCGTTTTCTCTCCAGAAGGATTCAAGCCCACCATATATAATGGTTGCATCTTCGGGACTCCCCTCAAAAAGGGGTGTGCCCAGCCCGTATTCCAGTAATGAAAATGACGGTCTGTTGACTGTCTCACCCGGCGAAGGTGGGTTTTCTCCCACGATCATATATCCCAGGGCCTTATCATCTCTGTAGACGCTGATCATCCACTCTTTCGAATGGGGTCCGAGCCCCTGGTAATCATAAGCTGCTCCTTTCCATGCCTGAAACCGCTCATCCTGATGATACAATTCGTTTATCCAGTGCTCTACCTGCTGTTTAAATACTGTTTGCCAGCTTTCTGTTTCAGCTGTTTTCTCTGCAGAATGGGACTGACTCAATCCGGTAGCAGACGGAAACAGGATCAGCAAGAGTGTGACCACGATCATGAACCCTTTCTTCTTACCCAACCTTTTTACACCGCCTAATCTATTAGGATATGTCCTATCTTACGCCATGATGAAGAAATCTTTTGTTACAATCTGTCACCTGTCCATCGTAAATTTAAATCAACTTCTATCACAGGGCGACAAAAGAATATTCTTTTTTCATGACGGAAAGGAAGAGTGGAGATAAAACAGACCCGCATTAATTAATTTCACCTCGATTCTCGGCTCAAACTGCCACTTGAGTTCCTCGACCCGTTTTTCGTATTCCGACGCCACGTTTTCCCGATCTTCTTCTTTTTGTTCACTCCCGTAATACGCCGACAAAAGGGATAATTCTTCCTGTAACCTTTCCCTGGCACGTTCTGCCCAATTTCGATCTTCTCTCTCAATCATCTGTTGAATCCAGTGTTCTACCCGAGACACTGCAGAATTTACAGAAAAAATAGGTTCCATGGTGAATCGATAATCGGGAAGTCGGGCGCTTAAGGGCAGGGACCGGATTTTATCCAGAAAAGAGGGAACAATGTTGCCGGAAATCAGATTGATTCCGGGGGACAGGATCAGGTCCCGTTTCTGGTCACAGATAAACTCCACCCGATAATTGATTCCCAGCCAGGGAACAAGGGGGACGGTATCAAAACGGGAATTCCCGTCATCTTCATACAATCGGACAAATTTACCGTGTTTGACGGCAGACTGAAAAATTTGCCGAAGCCGGCGTGTTCCGAATCCTACCCATTCTCCCTGAATATGATCGGGTACCTGTTCCCGGTCAAAGATAAAGGTCAGGGTAATCGGAACCGGTTCGATTCCCATCCGTTCACAATATGTCCAGTAGAAGGGACGGTTTCCCAGATCTTTGTCAACTTCTTTCGGAAGGGTGACGGTCAGATAAGTATCCTGTTTTTCGACAAATGTACTTTCGTGGGCTTCCAGATAGCGTTCAACGAAGTGCTGTATCTCCTGCTGGTTCATAGGTTTCACATCCTCACCAAGTGATCGGGTTCTGGCTGTCGGTCCTGTCGGCACTGCCGGATGTCATTTCTTCTCGCAGCGAACGAATGACCTGTCCCATATTATCCAGTTTGATTTCCATTTCACGCTGGCTGTCGGATTCCAGCAGAATTTCCACCAGGCTTTCTTCCATGTTGTGTTTCAGATTGAGGCGTTCCAGAATCGTATCCAGTTCACCGATGACCATTTCAAACAGACGGATTTTTTCATATAAAAGATTCAGTATGTGTTGCTCGATGGTATCGGTGGTTGACAGATTATAAATGTAGACATCCCGGGTCTGTCCCAACCGGTGTACACGTCCGATACGCTGTTCAACCCGCATCGGGTTCCATGGCATGTCGTAGTTGATGATCTGATTGCAAAACTGAAGGTTGATTCCTTCACCACCGGCTTCTGTTGCAATCAAGACCTGAGCCCGGGATTCAAACAGTTCCAGCATCCAGTCTTTTTTGCTTCTTTTAAACCCGCCCCGGTACAGAACGGACGTAATCCCTTTCTCAGCCAGATATTGTTGTAAAAATTCCTGGGTCGCCCGATATTCGGTAAAAATAATCACCTTGTCCTGGATTTCCTGGATCAGTTCCACCGTTTTCTCGGCTTTGGAATGTGTTTTCACATTCTTGATCAGGGGAATCAGATTACGGACCCCATCCCGGACCGGTGAATCCGGGGCAGCCCGGTTGTACATATTGGCCAGTGTGACAAAAGCGGCGTCCCGACTGCTGCAGACTTCACGTTGCAGGGTGATCAGGGCAAATGCGTTCTGCCCCCTTTTTCCGCTGCGCTGATACTCCTCTCTAACAAACCGGCTCACCCCTTCATAGAGTTCCCGTTCTTCCGGGGACAGGGTGAGAGGGACGGTCTGTACATGGCGGCGGGTAAACTCAATTCCACCGTCACTGCGCCGATTACGGATCATCACTTTTTCCAATTCCCGGCGGAGCAACGCATTATTTTTCGATTGCCGTTTGCCCTCCACGTAGTTTTTTTGAAAATCGGCGGTTTTGCCCAGGTGTCCGGGTTTCAACAGGGTGATGAGATTATAGAGTTCATCCAGACTGTTCTGGATGGGAGTCGCAGTTAACAGCAGGGCATATTTCTTCTTGATTTCTTTTACAAACTGATAATTTTTTGTTTTTTTGTTTTTTAATTTGTGAGCTTCGTCGATAATCAACATGTCATAGTCCTGCTCCAGGACATGTTTGCGGTGCGGATCCCGCTTGGCTGTATCGATGGAGGCGACCAGGACATCATATTGCTTCCACATGTACTCCTTTTTCTGGGCCATCGCCGGGATGCCGAATTTTTGATTCAGTTCCCGGCACCACTGGACCACCAGAGAGGACGGGACCAGGATCAGGATTTTTTTCGCCAGTCCGCGAACCATATACTCTTTTAAAACCAGCCCGGCTTCAATTGTTTTTCCAAGCCCCACTTCATCTGCCAGGATGGCCCGGCCGTGCATGTCAAACAGTACTTTTTTGGCTGTTTCGATCTGATGATCGAATGGGGTCAGATCGGGCAGATGTTTTAAACAGAGAAGCTGGTCAAATTCTCTGACCGCCATGGTTTCTTCAGCTTCCATGGCAAGCTGGAACAGTTCCCATTTGTCCCACGGGCCGTCCTGTGTGATCCGTTGATTCAATTCCTCCACCCAATTCCGTTCAAAGTGAACCGGAATGTCCGTCATGCCAACACATCCTTTTATACGAAAAAAATTCGTAGTTTTCTTGAATCACAAATCATGGTAGGATATTATAGGGTAAAAAGAAGACGGCTTCTTCATAGTTTGAACAGAATCGGGCGAAATGATTACCCGGGGATCCAAAAAATTTTATATGGGCGAATGAAGGCAGGAGGAGAGATCGCTAACTTAAGCGGCGCCGAAGGAGCAAGCCCTTTGACCAGTGGGTCGGGTGAATCTCTCAGGCAAAAGTACTTCTGCCCGACGCAACTCTGGAGAGAGCTCCTTGAAAGTCGGGAGCCACCCAAGGGGAAACTTTGCTGGTTCTCTGATAGTCGGCAAAGGTAACTCTCAGGTACCAAGGACAGAGAAGGGACGGATACGTACCCCTTTTCTGTCCTTTTTTGGTTTCATCCCCCCTTGTATGAGAGGTTATCATGGCTCGCAGCCCCTTCTTCGTATGTTTCCAATCTGGTTACAAATCCTATATAGAAATCAAAACACGTGTGGAGGTGCTTTATGTCGGATTTAAAACGAACGCCTTTATTTCCGGTTTACAAGGATTACGGAGCCAAAACCATTGATTTCGGCGGCTGGGAACTGCCTGTGCAATTCTCCGGCATTCTGGAGGAACACCGGGCGGTTCGGGAAAGAGCCGGTCTGTTTGATGTTTCGCACATGGGTGAAATCGTGGTTCAGGGTCCGGATGCGCTGGCTCTCATTCAGAAACTGGTGACCAATGATGCGTCCAAACTGGCAGACAATCAGGCGCAGTACAGTGCCATGTGTTATCCTGACGGCGGGACGGTTGACGACCTGCTGATCTACAAACGGGGTGATCAGGATTATGTCCTGGTCGTGAATGCGGCCAACATCGAGAAGGATTTTGAATGGATTCAGGAACACGCCGAGGGAGATGTCACCATCCGCAATATTTCCGATGAGGTGGCACTTCTTGCTCTGCAGGGACCGCATGCGGAACAGATTTTGCAAAAATTGACGGATGAAGCGTTAGCTGCGATCAAACCATTTTACTTTAAACAGGATGTGAGCATCGCCGGCAATAAGACGATGATGGTGTCCCGCACCGGATATACCGGGGAAGACGGTTTTGAGATCTATTTACCTGCAGAACATGCAATTGATGTCTGGAAAGCCATTCTGGATGCCGGAGAAGAAGAAGGGGTGCTTCCCTGTGGACTGGGAGCACGCGACACGCTTCGGTTTGAAGCGAGGCTTCCCCTCTACGGTCAGGAATTGACGAAGGAGATTACGCCGATTGAAGCGGGCATCGGATTTGCCGTTAAAGTCGACAAAGAGGTAGATTTCATTGGAAAAGCGATACTGGCGGAACAGAAAAAAAACGGGGCGCCACGCAAACTGGTCGGCATTGAAATGATTGACCGCGGCATTCCGAGAAGTCATTACCCGGTGTATGCGGAAGGCCGCCAGGTCGGCGAAGTGACAACGGGTACCCAGTCTCCGACGTTGAAAAAGAATGTAGGCCTCGCCCTGATCGAGAGTGAATTTGCGGAACTGGGCCGTGAGGTAGAAGTGGAGATACGCAAGAAAAGATTAAAGGCCGAAATTGTGAAAACACCGTTTTATCGTCGGCCTAAATAAGCGGAATGGATAGGAGGAATCGACGTGGCATTCAAATATTTGCCCACCACCGATCAAGATAAAAAAGAGATGCTGTCGATGCTGGGGATCGACAGTGTTGACGAATTGTTTGACGATATCCCGGAGGATGTCTTGTTTAAGGGACGTTTGAATATTCCCGAGGCGATGGATGAACCGTCACTGGTCCGTCACATTTCAGGCCTGGCTGAAAAAAATGCAGATTTTTCTCGCTATGTTCCCTTCCTGGGAGCGGGCGTTTACCAGCACTATATTCCCAGTGTGGTTAACCATGTGATTTCCCGTTCTGAATTTTATACGGCTTATACCCCCTATCAACCGGAGATCAGTCAGGGAGAATTGCAGGCCATTTTCGAATTTCAGACAATGATCTGCGAGTTAACCGGCATGGATGTGGCCAATTCTTCCATGTACGATGGCCCGACGGCACTGGCTGAGGCCGCAGCACTGGCCTACGGTTTCAATGATAAGAAAAAGGTGGTCGTTTCCCGGGCCGTTCATCCGGAAGCGCGGGAAATCCTGGCCACATACGGAAAAGGCCTGGGATTCAACGTAGTGGAAGTCGGCGTCACCAATGGCATGACCGACCTGGAACAGTTGAAACAGGTGGTCGATGACGATACAGCCGCTGTGATCGTGCAGTATCCCAATTTTCTCGGGGGAATTGAGGATTTGCAGGAGATTGAACCGATTGCCCATCAGTCCAGTAAAACCCTATTTGTGGTCAGTGCCAACCCGCTTTCCCTCGGTGTGCTCAAGCCGCCGGGTGAATTTGGAGCCGACATCGTGGTCGGGGATGCGCAGCCGTTCGGCATTCCGGCTCAGTACGGCGGACCGCACTGCGGTTATTTTGCAGTAACGAAGAAACTGATGCGCCGCATTCCCGGACGGATTGTCGGACAGACAAAGGATGAAGATGGAAGACGCGGATTCGTGCTCACCCTGCAGGCCCGGGAACAGCATATTCGCAGGGAAAAAGCCACCTCCAACATCTGTTCCAATCAGGCGCTCAATGCGCTGGCAGCTGCCGTGGCGATGACGGCGCTTGGTAAACAGGGTGTGCAGGAGATGGGACGCCTGAACCTGCAAAAGTCCCACTATGCGAAAAAGCAACTGGAGCAGGTGAAAGGCATTTCCGTTGCATTTGATGTCCCCTTTTTCAATGAATTTGTGGTTAAATTGAGCAAACCGGTGGCGGAAGTCAACCGGCACCTGCTTAAAAAGAATATCATCGGCGGGTTTGATCTGGGTCGTGTATATCCCGAACTGGAAGGGCATATGCTGATCGCGGTGACGGAGTTGCGGACGAAGGCCGAAATTGATGCACTGGTAAGCGGATTGGAGGAAGTTCATCATGGCGAATGAAAAAGAACTGATCTTTGAATTGAGTAATCCGGGGCGTGTGGCATACAGCCTTCCGGAAAACGATGTGCCGGAAACGACGATGGATGAGATGATACCGGAACATTTAAGAAGGGAAAAGCCGGCTGAACTTCCGGAAGTATCTGAAGTCCAGTTGATGCGGCATTATACCGAACTGTCTCGCCGAAATTACGGGGTGGATAACGGCTTCTATCCGCTCGGCTCCTGTACGATGAAATACAACCCGAAAATTAATGAAGACATGGCGCGACTTTCCGGTTTTGCCCATATCCATCCGTACCAGCCGGAGGAAACCGTCCAGGGAGCGCTGGAATTGTTATACGAGCTTCAACAGGATCTGGCTGAAATCACCGGCATGGATGAAGTTACCCTTCAGCCGGCGGCCGGGGCCCAGGGAGAGTGGACCGGACTCATGATGATCCGGGCGTATCACGAGAGCCGGGGTGAAAAGCGGGACAAGGTCATCGTTCCCGATTCGGCCCACGGTACAAACCCGGCCAGTGCCACGGTAGCCGGTTTTGAGACGATCACAGTTCAATCGGATGAACGCGGGCTGGTTGACGTTGAAGATCTAAAAGAAGTGGTGGGACCGGATACCGCTGCGCTGATGCTGACTAACCCCAATACCCTCGGGCTGTTTGAAAAAGATATTATGGAAATTGCCCGAATCGTGCATGAAGCGGGTGGGCTTCTCTACTACGACGGAGCCAATGCCAACGCGATCTTGAGTAAAGCACGTCCCGGAGATATGGGATTTGACGTGGTGCATCTGAATCTGCATAAGACTTTCTCCACGCCCCATGGCGGTGGGGGACCGGGGGCCGGTCCGGTCGGGGTGAAAAAGGACCTTATCCCGTTCCTGCCGACGCCGGTTATTGTCAGAGAGGGCGATATGTATAAACTGGATCACAATCGCCCACAGACCATCGGACGGGTTAAAGGGTATTACGGAAACTTTGGTATTCTCGTTCGTGCCTACACCTATATCCGGACGATGGGGCCGGTCGGATTGAAGGAAGTTTCGGAAAATGCCGTGTTGAACGCCAACTATCTGATGAAACGGCTGTCCGAACACTTTGATGTACCGTATCCGGGACACTGCAAACATGAATTTGTCCTGTCCGGTAAAAGGCAGAAAAAACTGGGAGTTCGAACACTGGATATGGCCAAGCGTCTGCTGGATTTCGGTTATCATCCGCCGACCATCTATTTCCCGCTGATTGTGGATGAATGTCTGATGATCGAACCAACGGAAACGGAAACAAAAGAGACGCTGGATGAATTTGCCGACGTGATGATCCAGATTGCAAAAGAAGTGGAAGAAAATCCGGAAATGGTACTGGATGCCCCCCATAACACGGTGGTCAGCCGGCTGGATGAAGTAACGGCGGCCCGTAAACCGGTCCTGCGGTACCAGCCTGAATAAGGGAGGAAGCAAAAGATGGCGGAGAAAAAAGAGAGTTGGAGATTTGTTCGCACTGAACCGCTTTCTCCGGCCATGAATATGGCGATTGATGAAGCCATTCTCGTGCAGCACAGTAAAGGAGAGGTTCCCCCGACGGTCCGTTTTTATACGTGGGAACCTTCCTCCCTTTCCATCGGATATTTTCAGGAAGTGGAGAAAGAAGTGGATATGGATCAGGTCCGGGCTCACGGACTGGGGTTTGTCCGCCGGCCGACGGGAGGCCGGGCTGTTTTGCATGACACTGAATTAACGTACAGTGTGGTGGTGTCGGAACAGCACCCGGCCTTTCCCCCGTCTGTGATTGAATCCTATCAGGTGATCAGTCGCGGATTGATGGAAGGGTTTCGCGAACTTGGATTAAATGCGGAAATGGTGACGGTGCAACCGGGAAAACATCAGCAGAGCCTTAAAAAACCACAGTCCGCCGTCTGTTTTGACACCCCTTCCTGGTATGAGCTGGTGGTGGAAGGCAAGAAAGTGGCGGGTAGTGCCCAGACCCGGCAAAACGGGACGATCCTGCAACACGGGGCAATCCTGCTTGATATGGATGTAGATCTGTTGTTTGATGTACTTCGGTTTCCGTCGGAACAGGTAAAACAACAACTGAAATCCTCTTTTTTCAATAAGGCGGTGGCCATCAACCAGCTTCTGTCTGAAAAAATTGATGTTGAAACAGCTTCGGAGGCCTTTTTCAAGGGGTTTTCGAAGGGACTCGGCGTCACGCTTGAGCCGGAAAGTCTGACAGAGGAAGAGTGGAACCTGGCGCAACAGTTGGCGGAGACCCGGTATGCAAGGGATGAATGGAATTTCAAACGGTGAATGAACATAAAAACGTTGGTTCTCTTTTTGCAAAACCGGCAGGATTTAACACAGAAATTGTCGAAGAAGAAGGGCGAAGACAAGAATCGCCCTTTTTTTATTTACAGCAACTATTCTTACACAGGAGGAAAGGAGAAACGAGGATGGAAGTAAAACCTGCTTACAGATCTTTCAAGTGGCTGATCGTTATGATTCTTGCTGTATCCATGATCTTTCCTGCTTCGACAACGGTAATGGGGGAAGCCGGAATCAAGTTTAACGATGTGTCGTCAAGTCACTGGGCACTCAAACATATTGTCAAGATGGAAGCCAAAGGCATCGTCAGTGGTTACGGGGGACTGTTTCGGCCGGATGATCCGGTGACGGAAGCGGAAGCCGTGATCATGGCCGTTCGTGCACTCGGGCTTGAAGAAGAAGCCAAACAGTCCGATGATGCGATTCCGTTTGAAGCACCCTCCTGGGCAAAAGGTTATATTGCGGTTGCCCTGGATCAGGGGTTAATTAAAGAGAGCGAAAAATTCGAGGCTGATCAGGGAGCAAGCCGAGCCTGGGTAGCCCGCTTAATGGTTCGGATGATCGGCAAAGAAACGGAAGCCAATACGTTAATCAATCAGACAACCTCATTTACGGATGATTTATTGATTTCCCAGTCATACAGAGGTTATATTAATGCAGCGGTTCAGTATGAACTGGTTAAGGGAAATCCGGACGGTTCTTTTCAGCCCAACAAAACAGTAACCCGCAGCCAGATGGTAACCTTTTTGAGCCGGAGTGACCGTCATCTGGATGTGGATCAATCCAATGTGGACCGGGGGACGTTCGTCCGCCTGAACGGAACGCTTCTGACGTTGCAGCTTTCGGGCGGAAGTGAGAAGTCTTTCATTACCAATGAGAACACGTTTATTTATAACGGGGATGAGCGGGTTTCATTACAGGAGCTTCCGCTTAACGTCAGTTTGATGGTGATCAGTGAACTGGGAACGGCGCGGTACATAGAAGTGATCGAAGATGAACAGATTGAGGTTCCTCAGACGATCATCAGCGGGACTGTACAAAACATTGTGGTGGATAGCCGGATTCTGGTTGTAAAAAGTGATGAGGGTCTCCAGACATACGTTCTGGATGCCGGGGTGATTTTTGAAAATCAGAACGGTGTGAGACTCTCCGGTATTGAAGCACTCTCTGTGGGAGATCAGGTCGAACTGACCACCGACAACACAGGAAAGATTGTATCGGTCAAACTGGCCGGTTTGACGGATGATGCGTCCCGTGAAGGTGTCATTCTGGCAATCAACGAGGATTCGAAGCTGATTACGATCGAAACAGATGCGGGAATGCCTGAATCCTACTATTACCGTGATCAAGTTGAGGTGGTTTATGACAACGTTCGTTTCCCGACCGTTTCCGATCTCAGCAAAGGAGACCGGGTGGAACTGGAGATCCAGGCGGATACGATCACGAAAATTACCCTGATCAAAACCAGTGATCAACTGATTCAGACCGGTGTGGTCAAGAGTCTGCAAACAGAATCAGGTATTATTACCCTGGAGACGGATTCCGGATTAAAATCCTATTATGTATCCGGGGATGCGGATGTTTTCATCAGCGGACTCGACATTCCCGAATTATCCGATGTTCAACTGGGTGATCAGGTTGAAGTAGAAGTGCGTGACGGACAGGTTCAGACGGTAACAGTCCTGAATCGTCAGGTACAAACTGAAATCAAGGCCAGGGTTGTCGCGGTGGATGTCAATAACCGTCTGGTCACCTATCAGCTTGAGGACGGAACCATCAAGGTAAGCAAAGTAAGTCCTTATGCAAGTTTGATCATTGATGATTTGTCCAATCCGACGCTGGCTGATCTGAATGTGGATGCCAATGTGGTTCTGGAACTGGATAATGATGAAATCATCCGGCTTCAGACCCGTTATGATGTTCTGGGTGAAGTGGTTCGAATCAGTGAAGATACGAATGTGATTCAGCTCCGGGTGAACGGGGAACGGATCCGTTATGTCCTCAGTTCCGGTGTCGATGTTCATATTCAGGGCATGACCAGGGAAGATCTTGATGATATCAATGAAGGCGATACAGTCCAGCTTCGTATCAGTAATAATGTGGTCACGGACATTGATGTTCAGGCTGTCCGCATGTATAAGGTGGAAGACGTGAATGAAAGCCGGGATCGTCTGGAGACCATTGATGAAGATGGCGATGACAAGAATCTGTATATTCGAGGAAGTGTTGAACTGGTTGTCCCCGGTATCACCAATCCGGAACTGGAGGATGTTCAGGAAGGGGTTACCGTACGGGCCACATTCCTGGGCAATGCACTGGTCAAAGTGGAAGTGCTTCCGCACCAACTGGGAGAAATCACGTCTCTCAATCTCATGACCGGTGAAATGACGCTCATGACGTTTGATGGAACGCAAAAGGTAGTTGACCTGGGAGACAGTGTGGAGATTGAAATTGATGGACAGATCTATCATGATATCCGTTACCTGGGCGTACAGGATCGTGTGGAAATCAGTGAAGGACTGGAAGGATCCAAAATCATTAAAGTAATGAACAAAGTAAGCGGTGAATTTGTCACCGTTGGAGATGATTTTGACAAAATCTACATCATCCGAAACGGCACCTATGAATTTTACAGTCTCCATGAGCAGGCCTATCTCCATCAGGGAGACACATCTCTGACATTCCGCAGCATACCGGAGAAAGCGAACGTAACGCTCTATCTGCTGGATGACCGGGTGTATGAGGTGGTTGTTGACTGATTGGTGATGAGTGGAACAAAACAGCAGAAACGTACAACCCCCTGTCCCAAGTGACAGGGGGTTGTGTCATAATAACGGTCAGCAAAATCAGACGCTTTACAGCCAATCTCTTTTAGAAAAATCCGCATCAGATTCATGGTCAAGTGAAAAACAAATACCTCTGCCGGAAAAGCTGCTAAAGAATCTTTTTTCGGATACACAACTATGATTTTGGCCCCACCGAGAAGGATCACGAAATGAAATGGTTAATGTATTCTCATTATGACGTCCACATACAACGACTAAATGTCCGCCACGTCTTCCGTCTTCAGGAAATTTATGAGTAACGGATGCTATAATAGGCCCTGTTGTCTCAAGTAATTGTTGAAGGTGATCCCCGTTTTGTATGGCGATCGGGTGTCCTTTTAACCCGTATCTTTTTCCCAGTTCAGCAAGCCCACGGTGTATCCAGCCTTTTGAGCAGTATGCGTTGATGTTAAGAGCCTCAACAAGGAGTTCGTATTGTGAAGGCACGTGTTTTTTGTAATACGCCATAATCATACGAAGACATGCCAGCCCACAACATCGATCTCCCCAGAATTCCGGACCTTCCCCTTCACAAAGGCTCCCATTTGGCCATTCATTGGATTCAAATCGCTGTGAAAATCGAGGAACATGAAGACAGTAGTTCATACCTTCGGCTGCCCAGTTGTCATTTTGTGTTAATGGCTTTTTTGAATTCAATTTTCTCCCACTCCCGTATAAATCGCTACTCATGATAGTTGACACTTTGAAACAACCAGGCTGATTTTTTATTATGAACACGCGTGTAAGAACACCAGGGGATGTGAAATACTGGTACAAGATGAGAATCAGTCAAAAAGGCATTTGCTGGCTTCCTGATAAAAACTTATGACCTGCTTTTCCCTCTTACACATGTCCTCTATATACATAGAATATTACGAAAGAAAGTCCGACTAGAAGGATAGATGTAAATAAAGTTGACCATTCGTCAGAAAACTTTAATAAAAGAAATGATGTAAGTGCGAGTCCAAACAAAGTACTTGCATTCAGGACTGTCGTACGAAATCCTATTAGAATTGAGGCGTGTTTCTCATCTGTAGATGTAACAAAATTCATATTAAATAACATAAATGAAAGTTCGAAAAGTACCATGAACGTAAAATAAATCATATAGCTGGGTAGAACAACTGGAACAAATACAGCTGTGGCAACTATTAATCCTATTGTAACTATAAGAATGCTGCTGGGGAATAATTTCACTTTATTTATCACGCTGGTTCGACTGGCAAGCCACCCACCGCATAGTACTCCAAAAGTACTAATGGTACTAACAATACCAACTCCTGTGGCTCCCTGTGCCAAATGTTGTTCAGGATATGCGACACGAATAGCATTATGCAATCCTTGAAAGGCTGCAACTACTGCAAGCAGCCATAACCACCTTACGGCGGAAGGTTGCATACGTAATGCTTGAGACAACATCTCAAAACCGGCTTTTTTATATGGAGTTTCATTGTAATCAATAGGGTGGTAAATGTTTATACCGCGAAATATCCTTCCGGTGTACAAAAAAACCAGAATAGAAGCAAAGAGGATCAATTTTCTGAATTAATGTTTGCCAGTACACTAAACAGAATCCCGGCACCAGAAGTACCCATGATTCTCCAAAATTCTACTCTTGCTATATTTTTCTCAACCATATCAGGTTTCATCTCACCCAATTTTATAATAAGAGAAGCAGAAGTTCGTGTTAAAGCATCAAAGAAACCTCGAATGATGACCATAAACATAACCGGTGTTGCCGTTTTAATAACGATAGCGATAATGATCATGATGGATAGTATGGCATTCCCCCACTCTGACCAGGTTGCGACCAAACCAATATTTTTGTGATTTGTTAATCTAGCAATGCCATTTGGCCAAAGTATCGGCAGAATCCACAAACAACCGAAAAGAGCAGCAGATAGAAAAAATGAATTTGTTATCCGAAGAATCCATACACTCAGTGCCAGATAACTTGCCATTCCTATTAAATTTGATAAGAACATTGCCAGGAAAATCTTGTTTTGAGTTTGCTTTAATACATGTTGCATTTGTTCACTTCCATTCAAAGTGCTTTGCGATCAGTCAATCATCAAATGTGGCATCCAATTGACGGCGATACTGTTTCTAAAATGTCATGTCACCTGCCAGGTCCAGAATCACAGCAGTTATTCATTTCATGTCACATTCGTTTTTTTATTTTAATGAAAAAATAGAAATCACGTATCTTTGATTACAAATAATGACGTGACAAATTTGCGAAAAATTCTGTACGAACCTCATAAAAATTATGTAAAATATAAAAATAATCATAAATTGTTACAATTGTGGGGTGATCTCACCTTGCTTTCAAGAAATATAGGGTGGAAAATTCGAGATTTGAGGAAAGCACAAAATCTCACCCAGGCACAGCTGGCTGAAGGAATATGTAACCAATCGCTTATCAGCAGAATTGAAAAGGGAGAATGTCTCCCGACAATTGAAATGTTTTACCGGATCGCCAGGCGATTGGGGGTGAAGAAATGGAACCCCCCCGGCATGATTATGTTGAGGAGGTGATACATCAGATTAGAGAGGCGATTCGTGACCGTGATTATGAGACAGTGCATGAGATCGTTCAACTGGAAAAGAACAATCCATTGTTTCAGGACAACATGGAGCTGAAACAGTTTTTACTCTGGCATGAGGGGATTTGTATATTCTACATAAAAAAAGATACTGAGCAGTCACTGAAGATGTTAGAAAAGGCATTATTTCTAACAAAAGGAAAAAGAATCTCAATTTCAGCATACGGAAATTGAAATACTCAATAGTATTGCGATCATACATGCTGAGGTCAATCAATATGATACCGCTATTAACACCTATCACCAGGCGATGAATGTCATAAAAAAAGTACCTCAGCAACATGACTTGAAAATACATATCCGGATATATTTCAATATGGCAAAGACACTTACAGAAATGCAACGGTACCAGGAGTCCATCGACATGTGTGAAAAAGCGATCGCCCTCTGCATTCGGCATGAGAGCCTGTACTTGCTGGCTGAACTGCACTATCAGATCGGGGAGCATTATAAGACGTTGAGGGAGAAGGAGAAAGCCAAAACATACATGGAAAAGTCGCTCGCATTATTTGAACTTATCGGTCAGCATGAATTGGCCGAACCTGTTCGGCATGAAATCAAAAATTTCGGAGGATCGTAACAGGAAATCTGGATGGTGGACCGGTATCATTAACTGTTTCATTTTCCTGAAGATTAACCGGCGAACTGTCCATAAACCTCTACGACCAGGGACAGTTCGTCGGTTTGAATCAGGTGTTTTCTCTAAGGATCTATATGGCTCTCAAATTCTTCACGCATTGCAATAAAAAATGCTTTGTCAGAAAAGGTCTCTTTGAAGACGGCCACAATTCCTTCCATATCCACTTCTGTCGCTTTTCTGATCATGAATCTGCTTTCCCCGGCATGTTTGGCTTGTCTCGTTCCCTTAAATCAGGTAAGCTTGTTAATTGACAAATTCATGAAAGAGTTGCACCAGAGTTTTCGTCACTTTTCCGGGACGACCGGTTCCAATGGTTTGACCATCAACCCGGACCACCGGCATAATTTCCATTATCGTGCTGGAGAGAAAAACTTCATCGGCCGCCATCAGATCATCAGTGGTAAAGGCCTCTTCCCGAAAGGGAATGTCCGCTTTTTCTGCCAGATCCCTGACGACGCGCCGGGTGATACCATTTAAGATCAAGTTGTTGATGGGATGTGTATAAATGGTATTATTTTTGACCATAAACACATTAGTGGAACTTCCTTCCGTCACGGTTCCCCCGCGATGCAAAATAGTTTCAGACGCTCCATTCTCAACGGCTTTCTGTTTGGCCAGAATACTGCCCAGCAGGTTGAGGCTCTTGATATCACAGCGAAGCCAGCGGACATCTTCCGCCGTCACAGCGGCGACACCCGTTTTTTGGGCGTCCAGCGGACGAGGGTGATGCATCAGGTAAGCGGTCAGGACCGGATCAGCTTTTTCAGGAAGGGCATGGTTGCGGGGAGCGTATCCCCGGGTCACCTGAAGATAAATCTGGCCGTCCGCTTTATCGCTCAGTTCAACCAGTTTTTTCAGGTTTTCCGCAATTTGTTCCGTCGAATAGGGAAGATCCATGGCGATCTCGCCGGCACTGTAGGACAGGCGTTCCATATGTTCGGTCAACTTAAAAAGCTGATGATTGTAAAAGGAAATCACTTCATATATGCCGTCCCCGAACTGATAGCCCCGGTCTTCCGGATCGATCCGGCACTCGTTTCGATCCACAATACGATCGTTCCACAAAATCTTCATTATTTTTACCCCTTTCGACAAAAAATTAGTTAAAATAGGACCAAAGACCCTTGACAAATTTCATATCATCCGATCAAAAACACAATATATAGTATTTTTATAAAAATAGCACACAATATATTGATACAGAGTGGTAAAATATGATATGTTAAAAACACCTCATAAAACTAACTTAACAGACACAACAGGAAGAGGGCAATAAAAATTATCGGAGGGTGAGTTATGGAGGTCGCAAACAAAACGTACCGTCTGGAAGGATTAAGTGAAAAAATCTTTCTGGATCGCTATGCTCTCAAAGATTTGAATCCCGAACATATTGAAGTGGGAGATACTGTAATCGTTTTAACTAAAGATGATCCTAAATTCCCCCAGAAGGAAGTCGGGGAAGTTATCGAAAAAAAGGGAAAAGATATATCCGTACGTTTAAGAAGTGGCGATGTTGTCGAGGTGGAAGCTATTAAAGCGATCAAACCTCTCGAAACCACACCGGATCAATTGTGGGACCGCCTGGCAAATGCGATTGCTTCTGTTGAGGCCACGCCGAAGAAACAGAAGGAATGGGAAAAGAAGTTCCGTTATGTGCTGGATGACTGGAAACTTGTTCCAGGTGGGCGGATTGCTGCCGGTGCCGGAGCCAATGATGAATTGACGCTTTTTAACTGTTATGTGATCCCGTCCCCCAAAGATTGCCGCGGTGGTATTATGGATACCCTGGGACAGATGACGGAGATCATGTCACGTGGTGGTGGTGTTGGAATTAACCTGTCTTCGCTTCGTCCGAGACGAGCCCTGGTCAGAGGGGTTAATGGTTCTTCCAGCGGTGCGGTTTCCTGGGGCGGGTTGTTCAGTTATACCACTGGTTTGATTGAACAGGGAGGTTCCCGCCGTGGTGCCCTGATGCTCATGCTTAACGACTGGCATCCGGATCTTCTGGAATTTATCACGGTGAAACAGGATATGGGAACAATCACAAATGCCAACCTGTCCGTCTGTGTGTCCAATGATTTCATGACAGCCGTTAAAGAGGATCTGGAATGGGATCTCTATTTTCCGGATACCAGTGACCCGGACTATGATGAACTCTGGGACGGCAATATGAAAAAGTGGAAGGATGAACTGGGTAAACCCGTAAAAGTACATAAAACGGTTCGTGCCCGCGATGTGTGGCACACCATTATCGAATCCGCCTGGAAATCAGCGGAACCCGGTGTGGTATTCATTGATTATTACAATGAAATGTCCAACAGCTGGTACTTTAACCCGATCATCGCAACCAATCCGTGCGGCGAACAGGGACTCCCGGCCTGGGGTGTCTGTAACCTGTCTGCCATCAACCTGTCGAAGTTTGTCAAAGACGGGGAAGTGGACTGGGATCACCTGGCCGAATGTGTGGGTATTTCCGTACGTTTTCTGGATAACGTTATTGACAAGACGCCTTATCATTTTGAGGAAAACGAGAAGAATCAGAAGGGTGAGCGGCGCATCGGTCTGGGTACCATGGGTCTGGCTGAAATGATGATCAAGCTGGGTATCCGTTATGGAAGCGCCGAGTCGCTGGACTTTTTGGACAAACTGTATAACTTCATTGCCCGTCACGCCTATCTGGCCTCGGCCGAGATTGCAGCGGAAAAAGGAAGCTTCCCCGAGTTCGACACGGAGAAGTTCCTGCAAAGCCGTTTTGTGCAGCAGTTTGACGATGAGGTTAAAAAGGCCATTTATGAAAAAGGGATGCGCAATGTCACCCTGCTGACGCAGGCACCCACTGGTTCAACCGGTACCATGGTTGGTACCTCGACTGGTATCGAACCGTTCTTTGCCTTTGAGTATTATCGCCAGAGCCGACTGGGCTTTGATACCCAGTATGTGCCGATTGCGAAACAGTGGATTGAGGAAAATGGAACGGAAGAATTGCCGGATTACTTCGTCACCGCAATGGACCTGTCTGCTGAAGATCACATCCGGGTTCAGGCCGCTATTCAGAAGTGGGTGGATTCTTCCATCAGTAAAACGGCCAACTGCCCCAGTGATTTTACGGTGGAAGACACCAAGAAGCTGTATGAACTGGCCTTCGATCTGGGATGTAAAGGGGTTACGATCTACCGTGACGGAAGTCGGGATACGCAGGTTCTGACTGCCAAGAAAGATGACAAAAAGGATGAACAGAAGGAATCTACTGCCTCCACTGCCGTTCAACCGAATGGAAACGGAAATGGAACAATGGAGAAGAAGTATCACCGTCGTCCGCAAAAGCTGCAGGGCGCGACCTATAAGATGAAAACGCCGCTGGGTAAAGCTTATATCACCATCAACGACATTGACGGAAAACCCTTTGAGGTAATTGTTAACGTCGGTAAAGCGGGAAGTGATGTGTTCGCTATGTCGGAGGCACTGGGAAGAGTCTCCACCCTGTTCCTGCGTTTCGGTGAACTTCCGGACGGAAACAAGGCTCGCTTGCTTATCAAACATCTAAAAGGAATCGGTGGTTCCGGTGCGGTCGGATTTGGTCCCAACCGGGTTGAATCCATCGCAGATGCCGTGGCGAAAGCGCTGGAGTTCCATCTGGACGGTATAGATCCGGAAAATACAATTGCTGTCGCGTCAGATTCGGGTGTTGCGATCCCGGCTGAGCCGGCTCGCGAGATGGAAAAAGATGAAGATGGCGATGATTTTCAGGAACTGGATCTTTGTCCCGATTGTGGTTCCGCATCGCTGGTGGCGGAAGAAGGATGTAAGCACTGTGCGTCCTGTGGGTACAGTAAGTGCGGGTAAGTTGATTTGTTAAGTAGATAAACATATCGGCTGAAAAAGACGATGTCTTTTTCAGCCTTTTTTTGTGGGATTTAACATAATACCAGCTTTGTAATCTGTTTGACAGTTTAATTAAATCACGAAAAATGTATTTAATAAGACTGTAACCTTTTTTGATACGAAGACGACTAAATATATAGGGAAGACACACTGGAGGGGAGCGCATGTATGAAGAGAAATACCCTCAACATGATATAAGCCGGATTTATCAGACGTATTACAAAGACGTTTATAATTTTTTATTTCATTTTACAGGCGATAAAAACAATGCAGAAGATTTGACACAAGAAACATTTCTTCGGATTTTAAAGTCACTTTCTAATTATAGTGGGAAATCCAGCCTGAAAACATGGGTTTTTTCCGTAGCAAAACATGTGGCCCTGGATCATTATCGACGAAAAAAATTCACCAGCGTTTTGAGTGGAATCAATTTTCTAAAAAACATACCATCTACCGAAGGCATTCCAGAAATGAAGGTAGAACATGGAGAAGTACGTCATCTGGTTCATCAGGCATTATTAGCTCTTAAACCCAATTATCGGGCTGTTATCATTCTTCGGGCTCTAAGAGAGCTTAGCATTAAGGAAACGGCTGAAATCCTGGGGTGCAGCGAATCCAAAGTGAAAGTTGATTATCATCGTGCGTTAAAAAAACTTCAGCAGGAAATAGGATTGGAAGGAGGTTTAGAATGTCTACCTTCACTGAAAAAGAGTTAGAAAAGCATCTTAAAATGTATATACCTGATCAGGATCCCGATCCAAATTTTGTGAAGGACCTGGAAAACAAACTGGTTATGATGGAGCGGAGAAGGTCGATCACACGAAAGTGGAGCCGTTATGTCTCATTAATAGGTGGGTTCGCAGCTATTTTTTTATTGATGGTCTGGATCATTTCTTCGCATGGGCAACAATGGGTAGCCAATCATTTAACGGCTTTGAATGACCATGAACGCACAGCATTAAAAACGAATGGGAATTTAAAGGGAGAGAGCGAGTTTCACGGCGTTTACGCAGGTGATTCCGAGCCGAAGACGATTCAGGAAAAAATGCTGAATGCAATCGATAACTATGAGAATATTAAGGGAAAGTTTCACATTGTTCACAAGGAACTTGAATTGGACAACATGGTTGAATTTGAGATATCAGAAGGGGATAAACCAGGCAGTTATGTCGTCGTTAAAGGAACGGACGGCAGAATTTTGACGGAATACCGATCAGATGGAAAGTCCTTTTTGTTTATGGATCATCTCGAAAGAAAATATCAGTGGGAGCCTGTGTCTAACCCTGGTCCCATCCCAGAAGGTCCGCGTTATTTTGTTGATGAGAAGGGGCAACATATTTGGATAACACGTCCAGATCCTGCCCGGGCATATTCGGCTCATGACGTGACATTCCCTCAAGATTATGCTTTTTGGCTGACCGATCCGAGCAATTATAAAATTACAGGTCATGAGAAGTATTTAGGTCGGGATGTAGCTGTGATTGAAGGTCAAAACCAGCCCTATATGGCGAAGAAACATGACGCGCCTTATTTTAAAATGTGGGTGGATACGGAAACAGGTGTCCTGTTAAAGTTGATAGCCACAGATAAAAATAACCAAGTATCCAACAGTATTGAGGTACTATCTCTGGCAATTGATCAGGGGGTTGATCGCACAAAATTTTCAACGAAAGCACCTGAGGATTGGAGAGAGATGACTGGTCCAATATCAACCGGAAACAACAGGGTCATCACGCAGTGATCTATTTATGAAGCCTGGAAACACCTAAGTGTGCTTGTGTCGTATTTGCTTGTCAAGCCTTCCGTGTTGTCTATTATGGCCGTCATTGCCTTTTTTCGTGTCTAGCAATTGTTCTGCATGAGGTAGTCAATTATAAGTTGATTCACGAAAAACAGAATCACATATCCCGAATGTGTGCTGAATAAATAAACATTCTTTGAAAATTGATTGAACATTGTAAAGCAAGTTTTGCTGACTCTGTCAACTCATGTTAAAGTATAAAAGGAAAGAATCGACACAAAACTTAAGAAAGAAGAGGAAGACAGCGTATGAACGATAAAACCGTTTTAAGTTTCTCATTGTTGTTGATCATCACCATTCTGTCCGGATGCGGCAGTCAGACCATCCCGGATTCACTGAACTGGGAGGTTCAGGATTTTACCTACACCGATCAGAACGGCAATCCCTTTGGATTGTCAAACCTGAAAGGACAGGTCTGGATTGCCGACTTTATTTTCACAAACTGTACCACCGTTTGTCCGCCAATGACCGCCAATATGGCAAAATTGCAGGAAAAGCTAAAAGAGGCCGGTGTGCCGGTGCAAATTGTCTCATTCAGCGTGGACCCGAATCGGGATACACCGGAGGCAATGACTGCATTTGGTGAGAAGTTTGGCGCCGATTTTTCCAACTGGCATTTTCTGACCGGGTATGCCTTTGAGGAAATTCAGGAATTCGCCACAACCTCGTTTAAGACGGCTGTCTCGGCCCCGGCAGAAGGATCGGATCAGTTTTCACACGGAACCTCTTTTTATCTGGTTAATCAGGATGGTGTGATTGTCAAACGGTACAGCGGCACGGATGTGCCTTTTGAACAAATCATCGAACATGCCCGGATTCTGGTTGAAAACGAATAATTCGAAACAGTTAATAGAACGGCTACCTGTTTGCTCCAAAAATGCCATTCAGGTACCGTTCTTTTTTTACGTTTCGGACTCACTTGATCAGCCTATCAGGGCAGTGTCACTTTCCCGCAACGCGAACAATAATATCCCGTCAAGTGATCCCCGATTATCCTTTTTTCCCAGTGATGTTCGCACTTTGCATCCACATGCCGTTCATCCAGCATCACGGAATGTAAAACGTCATCCAGCCGTTCACGTAAAGTATGGATGTTCATCAACCCTGCCTCCTTTTTTTCTCAACAGCTGTACAAGGTTTACTTTAACGAAAAAGGGAAAGACTTATACATAGAAATTTCTAACATATTTACGCCATTCAGGTATAAATTTTGCCAGGTTATTCATATTATCAAATGAACAGGTATCGCATTTTATCTCATTTTTCTGCGGGTGATAACCTTTGAAAGCGATTCAGTTTGACTATAGTATGATGCGTTATGTGCTCTCTAAAGCAGCCGGGAAAATCAGGCCTTCTGCAATGTGGAATTCGAGGATTTCCTGTCTTCGCTATCAAACGGATGCGAAAGAACCCGATCTTCCCAACTCACAATGGGTGAAAATCAGGGTCAAGTACGGCGGCATCTGCGGCAGTGATCTCAATCTCATTTTCCTCAATGATAGTCCGGCCACGTCGCCCTACTCGTCTTTTCCGTTTACGATCGGCCATGAGTTGCTGGGCGAGATTACAGAGGTCGGCTCGGATGTCCAAAACTTGAATACCGGCGACCGCGTGGTCGTGGATCCACTTTTGTCCTGTAAGATGAGAGGCATATCCAACCCCTGTCCTGCCTGCAGGCGGGGGGATTATAATCTTTGTGACCATAAAACGGATGGGGATGTTTCACCGGGCCTGTTAATCGGAGCCTGCCGTGATACCGGCGGAAGCTGGGGCGAATATCTGGTGGCTCATCAGTATCAGGTCTTTTCTTTACCTGCCAAGGTGGACGACTTGAATGGCCTGATGGTGGAACCTTTTAGCTGTGCGTTGCATAGTGTAATGCAAAATCGTCCACGGGATGAAGATACGGTGCTCGTCATTGGGGCAGGCGTCATCGGCATCTGTGTCATCGCGGCGATTCGGGCGCTGGGGATCGCCTCCCGGATTGTCGTTTTGGCCAAACATCCGTTTCAGGCTGAAACAGCCAAACGTTACGGGGCGGACGAAACGGTTCAGTTAACGCCGGGCGACACCTATTTTCCCGAATTATCGGAAAGACTGGATGCCAGACTGTTGAAACCACTGTTTGGATCGCCGGTGGTACAGAGTGGAGCCGATGTGGTATTTGAATGTGTGGGCAAGAAAAAAAGTATGGAGGACGCACTTCGTTTCGCCCGGAATGGAGGAAAAGTGGTCGTCCTGGGACTGGCTTCCATTCTGGAGGATATCGACTGGACCACGGTATGGCTGAACGAACTTTCGATCAAAGGAAGTTTTGCCTATGGAACCGAGCACGTTCAGGGGGAAAAAAAGCGTACCCATCAGGTGGCCATTGATTTAATGGAATCCGGAAAAGTCGACCTGGCCCCGCTGGTCACCCACCGTTTTCCCCTTGATCAGTATAAACGTGCCCTACAGACGGCGCTCAAAAAGGACAGCGGGAATATCATGAAAGTCGTACTCGAGCCCTGAGCGTAACAGAAATCATCACAAGGAGGATGTTATATGAACAAATTTACCATTCATGGATCGCTGAACAGTGAATTTCTGCATAATATGGCTGAAGGACTGATACGTGAATTTTCCGCCAACGGTTATGAGTATGACGATGATCCTGATGAACATTATCGGCTGGTATTTAATTTCATCGAACCGGAACGCCCCCGCCCGTTTCGCAGAAAGGCACAGTCCACGTTTGTCGTGTCTGTGGTGGAAAGTGATCAGCAACCCGATCATGTGTTGAAAACGGCCTATCCATTTTTAATAAGGTCGCTGTCCAATCACCTGATGTACATCAGTCACGATACAGCCCGTCAGGAATCCAATATCTATTTTGTGACGCCGGAACAGGGGTTTTACAACATCACTTTTCGACCGGGAGAAGAATCAGAGGTGATGAATCGGATCTATAAACGGCTGGAGCCCCTGGCCTCTTCCAGACTGGTCATCGACAATGAATTTCATGACGATCTGCCGGATCATCTGACTGCGGGGACCGATACAACCCGTAAAATGTATGAAGCCGGGAAGAAGCTGGATCAGATGAATCTTCTGCCGGCCCCTTTTCCCATTGAAGAGTATCTGACGCCCCGCGATTTAAAACATTTAAAGAAGCTCTATGGTATCGGTGGCTTGAGCTATGGTAATCTCAGCAGCCGGCACGATGATGAAACGTTCTGGATGAGTGCCAGTGGGGTGAACAAGGCTGATCTGAGAAGGATCGGGCAGGATGTGCTGTTAATCAAGGACTATGATGCGGACCGGAATAAAATGCTGCTCAGCGTCCCCAAAGAAGTATCCCCGAAACGCGCGTCGGTAGATGCCATTGAACACTGGATGATCTACAGGGAACACCCTGAGGTTGGTGCGATTGTGCATATCCATGCCTGGATGGACGGGGTCAAGGCGACGGAAATTAATTACCCCTGCGGCACCCTGGAACTGGCGCAAACGGTGGCGGACCTTATACGAGAGGAAGATGACCCGGCCCATGCGGTGATCGGATTGAAAAATCACGGGCTGACCATTACCGGCGAAGATCTGGACGACATATTTGAACGAATTGAAGGGCGGATCATTCCCCAGGTGCCCATGTCCTAGAATATTACTGAGCCACAAAAAAATCCCCGCGCTTACGCGGGGATTAATCTGTGTTGTCAGGTTTTTTCATGACAAACAATTTGCCGCTCCGGATGCTGATGTGGACAGGTGTTGTGTGACAGGTCTCCCCATCTGTATGTACCGGAACAGGACTGTCTGAACGAACCTCAATGTTTTTCCCCCGCATGATCCGGACCCCCGGTTCACGGACATGATTTCCTGCAAAAACCTTCATCAAGCTTTTTAAAAAATGTATGCGGCTCATATTGTGGGCAATGCAAATATCCAGTGACCCATCCTCACAGGAAGCATCGGGACAAATCTTCATGCCTCCCCCGTAAAAGGGAATGTTGGATACGGCGATCAACCATACCCCGGAGAAGTGATATGTTTTCCCATCCACGATCAGATCCATGTCAGTGGGCTGGAAGGTAAAAAAAAGTTTCAGGGCGCTGAACAGGTAGGCAAACCGGCCCAGCTTGAGCCGGTTAAGCCTGGGCTTCAATTGAGACTCATTGATATGTTTCGCCACGGCCCCGTCAAAACCGATTCCGGCCCCATTGACAAAGTAGCGGTCATTGATCCGCGCCACATCAATCCGGGAGGCTTCCAATGTGTTGATGGCCGGTATATGTTTAAACGCTTTTTTGTAACGGGTTGACAGGTTTAAGGCACGGGCAAAATCATTGCCGGAACCGGCAGGGATAAATCCCAGCGGAATCGGCGTCCCGATCAATGCCTGTGCCACTTCATGAACGGTCCCGTCGCCACCCACTGCAATCACGGCAGTAACGTCCGGATTCTCAATAATTTGTTGCACATAGTGACCGGCATCCCCCGATCCTCTGGTAAAATAAAGGGTGTAGTCCAGCTTACTTTCCTGCAGGGCTCTTTCGAGTTTAGCCCCTATTTTTTTTCCGCGTCCCCCGGCGGAACTGGGATTAATCACAAAATGAATCATGGCTTCACCTTTAAACGGTTTTTTTATTCATTTTATTATCATGTTTTTCCATTTATATTATACTTTTGATAGGAAGCGTTGAACAAAGGAGGATGAACATGATCTATTTCTTTAAATATAACTGGGAAAGACGGAATGAGTGGTTTGAATGGGCCAGCCGGATTCCGCATGAAGAGTTGTTACGCTCAAGAACCGGGGGGATGGGAAGCATTTTAGAAACTTTTTTTCATGTTGTGGATGTGGAACAACGGTGGGTCTCCCGAATCATGCAGGAGGAAATCACACGGTATGATTATGAGGATTTTCAGTCCTTGGACAGCATCAAAGCTTTTTCAGACAGGGAGATGATCAGAACAGGGGAGATGATTGAACGTTTGCAACCGGATGAACATGAGCGGGTCGTCACTTATGTAAGCCCCGGCGGCAACCGGATCCCCTGCAAAGTGGGAGAAGTTCTGCGCCATATGATCGCCCATGAAATTCACCACATGGGTCAGGTGTCCGTATGGGCCAGAGAGATCGGAGAAGAGCCGGTTTCAGCCAATCTGATCGGACGCGATTTGATGTGAGAAAAAAATGAAGGTTGGCTTTCGCCCGAGTATGGTTTAAAATGCCACCTAAAGAGAAGTAACATGAAGAGGAGACAGACCGATGAAAACGATTATGCTGCAAGGGACGGCTTCTGACGTCGGAAAAAGCGTTCTATGTACAGCGCTGTGCCGTATTTTTAAGGAAGACGGATTTCGTGTGGCCCCTTTCAAATCGCAAAACATGGCTCTTAATTCATACATAACCCGTGACGGGGGTGAAATCGGCCGGGCACAGGGAGTTCAGGCCGAGGCGTGCGGGATTGAAGCAACGGTGGACATGAACCCGATCCTGCTGAAACCAAAACAGAGCATGACAGCGGAAGTGATTGTCCATGGAAAAAGATTGAGGGATGTCAAGGCGGGAGAATATCGAGAGACCTATGTCGACCAGCTGTGGCCGGTGGTTGAAGATTCGTTAAATAGACTGCGGGAGCACTATGACATTGTGGTAATAGAAGGGGCCGGCAGTCCGGCGGAAATTAATCTGAAGGATCGGGACATTGTCAATATGAAAGTGGCTGAACTGGCGGATGCACCTGTCATCCTGGCTGCAGATATCAACCGCGGCGGGGTGTTCGCTTCACTTGTGGGGACCCTGGCCCTACTGGATCCGCATGAACGAAAACGGGTGAAAGGATTTCTGATTAACAAATTTCGCGGAGATCTGTCCATCCTGCAACCGGGACTGGACTGGCTGGAAGAGTATACGGGGATTCCGGTACTGGGAGTCATTCCTTACGTGGAGACGGGGGTGGAAGCGGAAGATTCGCTGGCCCTTTCGTCATTACAATTGAAAAAACAGGATGAATCTCCGGATACACTCAGGATTACAGTTATACAATTGCCCCGTATTTCCAATTTTACGGACCTTGATCCCTTGTATGAGGAGCCGGGAGTCAGGGTGAATGTCATCTCATCCGTGGATGAATGGGATGATCCGGATGTGATTATTATCCCCGGTACCAAAAACACAACGGAAGATCTTCTATGGTTGAACAGCCGCGGATTTTCCGATCTCATTGTTAAGGCCGCCCGCAGGGGAGCCCATGTTGTGGGCATCTGCGGAGGCTACCAGATGCTCGGACAGACGCTTCAAGATCCGGACGGCATCGAATCGGAACATCCCTGTCTGGACGGGCTTGGATTATTGCCGATTGAGACTCGATACATCGGTGATAAACACACGAAACAAGTAGAAGGGACATTAACCGGTCTCCCAATTGGACGCGGGGATAAAATTGAAGGCTATGAAATACATCTTGGCCGGAGTCAGCTGAAAGATGGCGCCCAACCGTTGATAGAGTTGAGAGACGGGCGGCTGGACGGCGCTGTCACGCATAATGGTCACATATGGGGAACATATTTACATGGCATCTTTCATAACCGGATGTTTACACGGGAGTGGCTGAACCAGATTCGAAGGGAAAAATCGATACCGCCTGTTGCTGAAAAAGTGTTGTCTGAAGCTGAACGCCGTGAGGCCATCTATGCGTCACTCGCCTCAGTCGTCCGGGAACATGTGAATATGGATAAAATCTATGAGATCATGGGGATTAAGGATGTTCATCATAGTAGGGCATAATTGCGGTCAGCGCGGGAAGGTGGAGCATTCATGGTCATTCAGAGCAACATGTCTCCCTCACAAATCGTCATGATATGGGAGGAAACAAGAACCGTTTTTCTAAAGTATCACGTATCGCCTGACAGTTCATGGCCGATCGATAAACTTGTTAAGAAATCACAACTTCCCACACTCATGACCGAATTAAACAAGGTCGTCGGCAGTTCAGATTTGACCTGCGTTGAAGGAGGCTGAAAAATTCCCGACGGAAGCAGTTAGCTTCCAAACCGTTAAACTTTTATAAAGGGATTTTACAAGAACGGCATTTTCACAATGCCGTTTTATTGTGAACAAAAAGTTTCCTTAAGGAAAAATATTTTCACATATGCACAAAAAAACATTGACACTTTCTCAGCAAAAGCATAAGATGAAATCAAAAGTTGCACATGGTAAACTTTTTAAACTAAACGCAATTTATTTGACCGGAGGAATAACAAATGGTGTTGAATAAAACCAAAACCCTTTATGATTGTCAGTCAGGAGAGGTTGTCCAGATTAAATCGTTACAGGTGGAAGGAACGATGAGAAGGAGGTTGCTGGATCTGGGATTTGTTCCGGGTGCTTGCGTCAAAGTTCTGCAGAGAAGCCCGATGGGGGATCCGGTCGCTTATCGGGTCAGTCACACGACCATTGCCTTACGTCAGGAAGAGAGTTCACGAATATGGGTAGAAGAAATTGGAGGTGATCAGGGATGACGTCCTATCGCGTTGCGCTGGCCGGCAATCCCAACACGGGAAAAAGTACGTTGTTCAATACACTGACCGGGCTGAAGCAACACACGGGAAACTGGCCGGGAAAAACCGTCATCCGTGCGGAAGGAACCTATGTTCACAACAATCAGGAATATACCCTGGTTGATTTGCCGGGAACGTACTCCCTGTATGCCAACTCGGCCGATGAGGAAGTGGCACGAGATTATATTGTTTTTGAAAAACCGGATGTGACGGTTGTCGTCATGGATGCCACTGCGATGGAACGAAACCTGAACCTGGCCCTGCAGGTCATGGAAATGACGGATCGGGTAATTCTTTGTATCAATCTGATGGATGAAGCGGAGAAAAAAGGGATGACTATTCATGACCGGAAACTGGCCGACCGGCTGGGTGTACCCGTGGTGAAAATATCGGCCCGGAATAAACAGGGAATCGATCAACTTCTGGATGCCATTGAACGCATGGCAGAAGGAAAGATCACAACCCGTCCTTACCGGGTAACTTACTCGGAAGATCTGGAGCAAAAAATACGGGAGATTGAACCTGATGTGCGGAAAATAGTGGGGGATCAGTATCCGGCTCGCTGGATCGCCCTTCGCTTGCTGGATGGCGATTATAGTCTATTAAAAACGTTGCAGGATCAATTATTGAATCAACGCGGGAAAGGAGTGGAAACCGGTGAACTCTCCGTCAGCTGCCATACCTGAGTCCTTAAACAATCTGATTAGCAGGGCGACATCTTTATCTGATGCACAGATTGAGGACGAAATTGCTGAATCAATTTATCGTACCAGCCGTGAACTCAGCAGGGAAGCTGTTATATATACCGGGGCAGGGGAACAGGACCGGACGGAAAAACTGGACCGGATTCTGACTTCGCCCATCTGGGGTTATCCGATCATGCTGATCATGCTGGGCGTGATTTTCTGGTTTACCATTGCCGGGGCCAATGTGCCTTCGAGTATGCTGGCCGAAACATTTGCCCGGGTGGAGGGCTGGTTGACGGCCCTGTTCATGGCGATCGGCGCACCCGGCTGGTTACATGGTATCCTGGTGCACGGGCTGTTCCGAGGAACCGCCTGGGTTGTCAGTGTCATGCTTCCGCCAATGGCTATTTTCTTCCCCATCTTTTATTTACTTGAAAATTACGGGTATTTGCCGCGGGTAGCGTTTAACATGGACCGATTGTTTAAATGGGCGGGCGCTCACGGCAAACAGTCGCTTACGATGGCGATGGGCTTCGGATGTAATGCCGCGGCCGTGATGTCCACACGTATTATCGAATCGCCACGGGAGCGCATGCTGGCGATCCTGACCAATAACTTTGTTCCCTGCAACGGGCGCTGGCCCACGTTAATCCTGCTGGCATCCCTTTTTATGGCGGCGGGATTTGCAGGGAGTTCGGCGACGCTGGTTACGGCTCTGATCCTGATGGGCATGGTGTTGTTCGGTGTTCTGGTGACCCTTCTGGTATCATGGACTCTGTCTAAAACGGCTTTACGTGGAGTGCCAACCCATTATACGCTGGAATTGCCGCCGTATCGCCGGCCGAAAATCCTCAATACCGTGATCCGGGCCAGCCTGGATAAGTCATGGAATGTCCTGAAAAGAGCGGTCATTGTCGCTGCTCCTGCTTCCATCATCACCTGGATCTTTGCCAATATCTATATCGGCGATACCAGCATCTTCATGTATTTCGTCAATTTTCTGGACCCGTTCGGACAATTGCTGGGAATGGACGGATTTATCATCGCAGCCTTCATTCTGGGGTTACCGGCCAATGAAATTGTCATTCCAATCCTGTTGATGGGGTATCTGTCCCAGGGAGCCATGCTGGAGATCGACAGTCTGAGTGAGTTGAAGCACATTTTCGTCAACCAGGGCTGGACCTGGCTGACAGCATTGAATATGATGCTTTTTTCACTGCTGCATTATCCCTGTGGGACCACATTGTTCAATATCTATCAGGAAACAAAAAGTGCAAAATGGACCTTCATGGCTTTTGCCATTCCAACCACGATTGCGGTGGGTGTCACGCTGATCACCGCGACACTCGCAAGAAGTCTGGGATGGGTGTAAAACCCGACAAACTATCAAAGCCAGTCCATAAAAAAACCCAGTGCATTTGAATGCTAACGGAAGAACTTCAGGAAGTGCAAAATAAAAATAGCATGTAAAATGGCGTGCCAATTGATAACAATTTGGTACGCCATTTTGTTTATTTGAACCCTCTATAGTGAGTAACTCAAACCATAAGACAGTCAAATATAGACCTAATCCCTTGTCTTTAATAATAAACTTTGTGAGTAAAAATTTCCTTATAAAAAATCAGAAAAACAGTAAATTTATGTTATACTTTAGATAATAAGTTAGAAAAGTTTGAATAATTAGTATATTTTAATCCTGATTAATACAATACAGGAGGAATACATATGCAGTTGGAAAAAAAACATTTAATATCCATCATGGAATCAATGGAAGATCCGGTGATCGTAGTCTGGAAGGACAGTACCATCATCTTTGTAAACTCTGCTTATTCACGTCAATTTAATGTGCCGAAACATAAATTAATCGGGAAAAAATTAAGTACAATTGAAGAAAAAGCCAGAATACTGGATGTTTTAAAAAGTGGAAAGGCGCTTATTAATGATTATAGTTATGTACATTCATTAAAGAAACATATCTATGCTAATATTACGCCGTTGTTGGAAGACGGCGAAGTAGTGGGAGCAGTAACCATTATGAAAGATATTAGTGAGATCAGAAAATTACAGGAAGAGCTGGAACGCTATCGGATGTATTCTATTCAACTAGAAGGCCAGATTGATAGGAGCCCGTTTACACTACTGGAAAGTCAGGAGTCAAAAATGAAGAGTGCTGTTCAAATTGCACGCAAAGTATCCGGCTCTGATGCTTCCGTTTTATTATATGGAGAAAGCGGGGTTGGCAAGGAGGTATTTGCCAGAGCAATCCATGAAACAAGTACCCGTAAGGATCGTCCCTTCGTACCAATCAATATGGCTTCAATTCCGGAACCATTATTTGAGAGTGAACTGTTTGGTTATGAGGAAGGATCTTTTACCGGATCACGCAAAGGAGGAAAAAAAGGGTTATTGGAACTGGCCAATCAAGGCACCCTGTTTCTTGATGAAATTGGAGAAATGTCAATGAATGTACAGGCTAAATTACTCAGGGTAATTCAAGAGAGGAAATATCATAAAGTTGGTGGAACGAAAATTTATCCTTTAAATATTCGTATTATTTGTGCAACAAATCGTGATTTGCCCGCTTTGATTAAGCAGGGATTATTTCGTGAAGATCTGTACTATCGATTAAATGTAGTACCAATTCACATTCCGCCACTGCGAGAACGAAAGGTGGACATTCCTTACATTGCCAGTAATATTTTGAGCACACTGATCTCCAAGTACAATAAACCTGTTACCCTCAACGATCACATTTATGAGACTTTTCGTCGGTATGACTGGCCGGGCAATATTCGCGAATTATATAATGTGCTTGAAAGAATGATTGTAGTCTGTTCTCATTCTACTTTTTTGTATGAGGATATTCCGGAATATATACGTAACGCTGGTAATTCGGAACAATCAAATTCGGCCAATCACTCTCATTATTCCACAAAATCTACAAAATCTGATTTAGCTCTTACATTAGAAGAAGTGGAAAGAAAAAAACTGTTAGACACAATTCGCTCCAGTCGAACCCGTACTGAAGCAATTGAAAAATTGGGAATCAGCAGAAAAACTTTTTATGCAAAACTAAAAAAATACGGAATTAAATAATGTTTTTTTTGGCTTGATTTTTGCATTTGTTTAACTATGACAGGTACCTTACGATCGATTGGAGTGATGGTATGAAAGTCATGATTAAACGAGTTGAAAATCAAGCCAAGATTACACTTCAAGAGTCTGCAGGTCTGGCTATTGTAACTCTGTATCGACCACGTGTTCGTAATGCACTTTCAACAAAAATGTGGGAGGAGTTAGAGGAGACAGGACAACGAATTTTGCATAACCCAAAAAATAGAGTTGTGATTTTGAGGGGTTCCAGAGGCTATTTTACAGCAGGCTCCGATATCAAAGAATTCTACAAAATGTCTGTCGAAGATGCTGAAGAGGCTTTCGAAAAAATGGAAAAAGCAATTTCCACATTTGAAACGTTACCTCTGCCCACTCTCTGCATGATGAATGGACCAGCAATGGGGGCCGGTCTCGAACTGGCTCTAGCCTGTGACCTGCGTATAGGTTCTCCAAATGTCAAACTTGGCATTCCTGTGGGACGACTGGGAATTATGTTGAATAACAAATTTACCAAACGTCTGGTAGACCTGATTGGCCCCGGCCGTACCAAAGATCTTGTGTATACCGGTAGATTTTTTGATGCAGAGGAAAGCTATCAGCTGGGATTGTTGAATTATCTGGTAGAAGAAGATGAACTTGACAGCTTTACAATAAAAACTGCGAGGATCATTTCAAGGCAATCTGCTGCATCATTATATGCGATTAAAAGATCTGTAAGTAATTGTATTCAAGCGCATAAAGAGTGTTGGGAAGATTCAAACTTTGTCCATCCACATGACTTTCCGGAAGGAGTGGCTTCCTTTGTTGAAAAGAGAAAGCCTCATTTTAAATCTCGCCCCTACGATAACAGGAACTCACATATAAATTAACAGGAGCATCTCTCGGGGTGCTCTTTTTTTATTACTAAACACACAGGCGTCACCTGAACGATACAAAATGGAAACAAATTTGTTTCTTGAACGAAACAACAAAACCCGTTTTATAAGTTTTGAAAATTGGTATGATTATTGCAATACTAAATAGTTATAAAAATTATAAAAATAATAAAGGAGGTTTCCATGAGTAAAGTAACTTACATTGAAGAACAAGGTGTGGGAATCATCGAAGTGAATTCTCCACCGGTTAATGCTCTTGATCAGCAAGTTCTTACAGAACTATCGGGTATTTTAGACAACGTATCAAATGAAGCAGGTGTGATTATTATAACGGGTGCTGGAGAAAAAGCATTTGTAGCAGGCGCCGATATTAATGAATTTCCTCAATTAAAACGCAGGGATGGAGAGGCTCTCAGTCTTAAAGGACAGTCAGTCTTTCAAAAGATTGTAGATCTTAAACAACCCGTTATCGCTGCCATTGACGGATTTGCTCTGGGTGGTGGGCTGGAGTTGGCTTTAGCCTGTGATTTTCGTATTGCAACGCCAAGGTCTCAATTTGGATTACCCGAGGTAAAGTTAGGTATTATTCCGGGTTATGGAGGCACACAGCGTCTTCCACGCCTGATTGGGAATGGAAAGGCCAAACAAATGATTTATTCAGGAGAATTTCTTTCCGCTGACCAGGCTTATCATATTGGTTTAATTGAAGAGATAGCAGAGTCGGCGATGGAAGAAGCTATGTCATGGGCACAAAAAATACTTAGACGTGGTCCGATTGCTGTTCAGGCTACCAAACGTGCCATCAATCAGGGTCTGGAGACAAATATCTTACATGGGTTACAGATAGAGGCTCGTTTGTTCGGCGAAATCTGTGAAACAGAAGATAAAAATGAAGGAGTTCATGCGTTTTTTGAACGACGAGAAGCTAATTTTACAGGAAAATAGGAGGAATTAACATGATTAGAAAAGTAGGAATAGTTGGCTTCGGAACAATGGGTTCTGGCATTGCTCAGGTTTGTCTGGAGTCTCAATATGAAGTGGTGGTTTTTGAAAAGGAAGAAAAATATTTTGAACGAGGATTATCAATCATTCAAAAAAATTGGAATCGTTCCATTTCAAAAGGGAAAATGACAGAAGAAGAAAAAGCCGGATGTGAAAATCGGTTGTACCCCACAACAGATATGAACAGGCTGGCTGAAGTTGACTATGTGATAGAAGCGGTAACTGAAAATTTAGAACTGAAAAAACAAATTTTCAAGGCGCTGGATGAGATAGTAGATAAGAATACGGTCCTTGCCAGCAATACATCAGGACTTAGTATCACTGAAATGGCCAGTGTTGTATCCAATCCTTCCCGTGTAATGGGGTGTCACTTTTTCAATCCAGTTCCGGTGATGAAACTTGTAGAGTTAATTCGCAGTTATGATACGAGTGAGGAAACGTACGAGACATCCAAACAATTAATGGAATCTCTTGGAAAGGAAACAATCGATGTAAAAGAGTCTCCACTGTTTGCAGTCAACCGAATTTTAGTGCCGATGATAAACGAGGCAATCCTGGTTTTGCAAGAAGGCATTGCCAGTGCTGAAGACATTGATAAAGGTATGAAATTGGGTGCAAATCACCCGATCGGGCCTCTTGCTCTTGCAGATTTGATCGGTCTAGACACGTTGCTTTTTGTTCAGGATTCACTTTATGAAGAAACACAGGATTCCAAGTATCGCGCTGCTTTGTTGCTTAGAAAGCTGGTGAGAGCGGGACATCTGGGGAGAAAAACCGGGAAAGGGTTTTATGAATATCGTTGATATTGAAAAGGAGGGGAAACGATGAGTACGACGATTGGTGATTTAGTTCAATGGTCTGCCAGGAACTATCCGGACAAGTTAGCCGTTGTTTATCCCCGTAAAGATCAACGCTGGACATATGCTGAATTTAATGAAAAAATTAGTCGCTTTGCTTCTGCGCTTAAAAACCATGGTGTGCGAAAGGGAGATGTGGTCTCCACATTCCTCTATAACACAAGTGAATTTGCCGTTGCTCTTTTTGCTGCAGCCAGACTCGGAGCCATTTTTAACCCGATTAATTATCGTTTATCTGCTCATGAACTTCAATATATCCTAAACGATGCAAAATCCAGAGTAGTTCTTTTCGAAGGTGCTGTAAAAGATACAATCTTTAAAACGAGAGATCTGGGGACTTCTGTGGATCTATATATTTATGTGGACGAAGATGTGCCGGAATGGGCGAGCAGTTATGATCAGCTATTAGAGCAGGGATCGAATAACTTTGAACATCCGATCGTGGATGAAAATGATTACTACATCATGATGTACACCAGCGGAACAACAGGGCGTCCTAAAGGCGTGGTTCACCGTCACCGCCATATGGTACATCACAGTTTATTGATGATGCAGTGTATGGGATTAACAAAGGATGATATTGGTTTGACGGTTGCTCCGCTAAATCATACTGCTGAATTGCATACATCATTTTTGCCGCGGGTTATGGTGGGAGCAACCAATGTCATTCTTCATGAGTTTAAGACGACTGAAGTTCTTGAAACGATTGAAAAAGAAAAAATCACTCACATTTTTGCGGCTCCGACAATGGTAAATATGTTGCTTAATGACCCTGAATTCGATCGCAGAGACTTTTCTACCGTGCGTTTACTCGGTTACGGAGGAGCTTCCATGGCACCGGTATTGATTAAAGAATTCCAACGTCGAACAAATTCGGCGCTTGTGCAGATGCTTGGTACAACGGAAATGGGGCCGGTGTTTACTGTGTTGTTTGCTGATGAACAGTTGGTCAAAGCGGGTTCTGCAGGAAAGCCCATTCTTACTCATGATGTAAGGGTTGTACGTTTACAGCCAGACGGAAGTCCTTCCCGTCCGGATGATGTTTGTGATGTTGACGAAATTGGTGAAATCATTGTTAGAGGGCCGTGCATGATGGTAGAGTATTACAATCGCCCTGAAGCAACAGAAAAGGCGATGGCGTATGGTTGGTACCATACAGGTGACATGGGTTATGTGGATGAAGATGGATATATATGGGTTAAGGATCGAATGGATTTTATGATCAATTCCGGAGCGGAAAATATTTATCCACGAGAAGTGGAGGACCAACTACTTGAACATCCCGATGTTCTTGAAGTGGCAGTTGTAGGACAGCCTGATCCGAAATGGGGAAAAATTGTAGTTGCCTGTATCGTACCCAGAACGGGGAGTGGGTTAAATGCTGAACAACTGGACGAATTTTTGTTAAAAGGTGAGCGAATCGCTCGCTATAAAAGACCAAGGAAATATCTTTTCATGGACAGTCTGCCCAAAACTCCAAGCGGGAAAATTCAAAAATTCATCCTGGAAGAACAACTAAAGAAATTGAATTAAAGTTTGCCAAGAAAGGAGATTTCTTATGTTGTTTGAGCTGTCTGAAATGCACAGGGAAATACAGACTAGTATTCATCAACTGGCTCAAGAAAAGATTAAACCGCGAGCCATCGAGATTGATGAAAAAGGTGAGTATCCATGGGATATTAAAAAGTTGTTATCTGAATATGGATACCTGGGAGTAAATGTTCCTGAGGAATATGGAGGCTCAGGTTTAGATTTGTTAAGTTTTTGTATTGTTGTTGAAGAGGTTGCCCGTGTCTGTGCGTCATCTTCCCAGATCATCGCCGTTCAAGAACTTGGTATGTTACCGATTATGCTTGGCGCCAGTCAAGACCTAAAAAAACGTGTACTTCCTGAATTAGCAGCAGGAAATAAAATCATTGCTTATGCGTTGACCGAACCAAACGCGGGATCAGATGTACAGAGTTTAAAAACACGTGCTGAAAAAGATGGTTCTACCTATATTTTGAACGGACAAAAAATGTTTATCTCTAACGGCGGTGTGGCGGATTATTATACCGTATTCGCCAAAACGGAAAAGGGGATAAGTGCCTTTGTCGTAGATAAGGATACACCGGGTTTTGAAGTAGGAAAATTAGAAAAAAAGATGGGCATAAAAGGTTCACCAACTGCGCAAATATATCTGGAAAACTGTCGTGTTTCAGAGGACAATTTGATCGGAGAAGAGGGCCAGGGATGGATTCTGGCAATGAAAACTTTTGATAAATCGCGTCCGACAATTGGGGCTCAAGCACTTGGTATTGCCCAGGGAGCACTTGATGTTTGTCAAAAGTATGTTCAGGAGAGGCAACAGTTCGGCAAGCCTATTTCCTCGTTTCAGGCCGTTCAATTTACACTGGCTGATATGGCCACTAACATTGAAGCTGCTCGTGGATTAGTATATCGGGCGGCGGAAATGTCTGATCAGGTTGAGGTGAATCGCAAAAACCCGAAACTTGTTCAAGCAGCCTCGATGGCGAAATTGTTTGCTTCCGATGTAGCCATGAAGGTGACGACCGATGCCGTTCAACTTCTAGGTGGTTATGGATATATTCAGGAGTATTCGGTAGAACGAATGATGCGTGATGCTAAAATAACTCAAATATATGAAGGTACTAATCAGATTCAACGGCTGGTAATAGCGAGAACAATGCTGGGAGGCAAATAACGATGGATGGCAAACAGCTCACTTTTTTGTTTCTTCATGGAGCAGGGGGTAACGCTGACAAATGGCGAAAGGTTAGAGAACATTTGGGAAAGACACCTGCCATGTTTCCGGATTTGCCAGGACATGGAGAATTTAATGGAGGAGTACCTGCATCCATTGAAGAATATGTAGCTCTTATTAATCAGAACATCGACGAAGATACGATCGTAGTCGGACATTCTATGGGTGGATTGATTGCTCTCGAATTGGCTTCGGTCAGTGATAAAGTTAAAGCACTGGTACTGGTGAACAGCCATTATCGTTTACCTGTAGATCCAAAGATCATAAAACAACTGGAAAACGGTATCTTTCCGGAAAATTTATTTCGTGCATCCTATGCAAAAAGTGTTTCCGAAACATTACTGGAAGAAGAAAGAAAAGATTTATTAAATACACCGGTTTCGTTAGCTCTTGCAGATTTTATGAGTTGTGATAGATATGATAATGGCAAACGAATTTTTGCTAATCTAAAAATTCCTGTACTGGCGATCTATGGTGAGCAAGATCGATTGCTTCCTGCTGATGCTAAGGAGCGGCTTCTTTCCGTTAAATCAGATGTTCGACACAAAACCATTGCCGATACAGGTCATTACGTTCCATTAGAAAATGCAGAAAAATTTTGCTCTATAATAAAGTGTTTTAGAGATGAGGTTGCGCGTGAGCTGAATTAAAGTAAAAAAATAAGGGGGAGGCTTGAAATAAGATGGCGTTTTATATTGGGAAAGAGAGGGAATACGGAGCAGAGCAACCTTCTGCTCTTGGCCTTCTCAAACTAAGATTACCGTTTATTCATTATGGTATTGAAATACCTGATTGGATTCAGGGTGCAATCCTTTGTGTTGTTCCTATGGGAATTACTGCTGTCATGATGGACGTTCTGGGCATTCCATTTGAACTTGCTATCGCTTTTGTCATCATTAACAACTTTCTATATTTACTTCATACGAGTTTTGGTGATCCATCAATCGCCGGATGGATAACAGCAGGAATTCCTTTATATGTGGGATTTTTGACCGGTTTTCCGGAAGGGGAGGCCAGAATACAGGCACTCATTGCTTTGCAGGCAATGATCGCTATAATTTTCTTAATTATGGGTTTATTGAAAGGTGCAGAAGCCATGGTTAAGCGTGTGCCGATATCGATCAAAGCAGGAATACTCCTTGGTGCAGCTTTTGCAGCTATTTTCGGAGAGTTTAACGATGGTGGTCGTGTATGGACTATGCCCATCACAATAATGTTCGGTGCTGCTCTTGGGTTCTTCATGATGTTTTCTAGAACAGTTGCTCCGCTTCGCGAAAGGTACAGTTTTTTTCGCTATGTGGCTCAGTTTGGTATTGCTGTACCGTTTGGGCTGGCGTATTTGTTTGGTATCATGATTGGTGAAGTCGCCACACCCGAGTTAACCTGGAATCTAGTACCCATTCCGCTGGGTGAGATTGTTTCTACCTATAGTGTATTTGCGGTAGGGTTTCCTCCTGCAGACTATTTTTTGAAAGCGCTTCCACTTGCTGTTGCTGCTTATATTATAGCATTTGGTGATATTCTGGTTGCTAGTACTTTGCTGAAGAGTACGGATGCTTCACGCAAAGATGAGAAAATTAAATTTAGTGTAACGCGAAACAGTATCATCGTATCGGTTCGGAATTTTATTCAATCGATTTTTATGCCTTACTTGCCTTTATCCGGACCTCAGTGGACTGCCGGTCAAGTTCTCGTTATTAATCGCTACATTAATAATAAAAAAGAGCAGGTTGATAGTTACTGGGGTGGCGCAACCGGGATTTTTTGGGGAATGAGTTTTGCGTTGATGCTTGGACCAATTGTTTCTCTCTTTAAACCGGGTGTAAATATCGGCATGACTCTGACAATGTTAATTCAGGGTTATCTCTGCGGATATTTAGGCATGGAATTGTTGAAAAACGAAGGAAGACTTCAAATGGGGATTGCTATAATGATCGGTGCTGTTCTTGCGACAAAGGGGGCTGCATGGGGGCTTGGGATAGGTTTTGTTTTATGGTTTTTATTGGAAAAGGAGTGGTTTAAAGATAATAAATCATTACCCCGTGATGTCGGTCAAATAAAAGAAGCCGGTAGTTAAGTGTCAATAAATAAAGATGGACGACAAGAGAATATGTAATAAACCTGCCTTTATGCAAGGCAGGTTTTTGTATTTAAGATTTACTAAGCAGTGTTCTCGCTCTTTCTTCAATTTTATATGTTTGTTCTTCTGATTCTGTTACAAAACCCATACTTTTCATATCACGCAGGCTGCTTCTCACTTTAAAAAGAGGCAGGCCGGTATCTTTGGCGATCTCCTCCGGAGACCGAAAATCTTCGGAAACGGCGTTGAGTATTTTTTTGGCGGTTGTGGTCAGGTTACCTTTATCATCGATACATGCCATGTCATCACCCTGTTATTTGACTTCTTTTTTACAGAGGAACCAGTCGATGCATTCCACATTGTCGTCATTGACGCGTTCTTCCGCAGCTTCCTGGGTTCCCGGAGGCGGTACGATCACTTTGTCACCGGGCTTCCAGTTGGCCGGGGTTGCAATCCCGTGTTGATCAGAAGTTTGCAGGGATTGAATCAGGCGTACAATTTCTTCCATATTGCGTCCGGCAGACATCGGATAATAGATTACAGCGCGAACAACTTGCTTGTCATCAATGACAAATACAGCGCGAACCGCTTCGGTTTTGCTTTCTTCCGGCATAATCATACCGTATTTGCTGGCTACTTCTTTGTTTAAGTCTGCAATAATCGGGAATTCAATTTTAACTCCCAGTTTTTCTTCAATGGTTCTTACCCAGGCAATGTGAGAGTAAACACTGTCGATACTTAATCCCAGCAGTTCGGTGTTCATTTCTTTTAATTTCGGATAGATTTCCTGGAAGGCAGCAAATTCGGTGGTACAAACTGGTGTAAAGTCGGCAGGATGGGAGAACAGAATCAACCAGGATCCCTTGTAATCTTCCAGTCTGATGGTACCGTGTGTGGTTTCCGCTTCAAATTGCGGAGCCGGCGAACCGATGCGTGGCAGGGTGTTCACAACCTCTTCCTGTTTTTTAGCTTCTTGATTTACAAACTCACTCATCTGAAAATCACTCCTTTTTTATAATAATTATAAACTACACTTTTAATATACATCATGGGGTATAGGGGTGCAAGATGTAAAGTTTTAAAATTTTATGAACAAGGGATTTCCCCTATATGTATGGTAATAAGTGATTTTCCTCATGGATGATATCTGCTTTCCCGGCTTAGAATAGACAGAAAACCGTGAAAGAGGGATATCCATGTTAAAGCGACTATTCATGATGCCCGGTAAAAATATGTTAATGACCATTCCGGTTACCTTATTACTGGGATTTATCGCAGGCAGTCTGGTAGACACCGGTTTTCTAAAAAACTGGATCTTAATCGGGACTTTTTTTATGATTTTTCCAACCATGATCGGATTTAAATTGAAAACAGCCCTGGACCTCTCTCACGGGCGGGTGGTCCTGTGGTCTATTCTTATTAATTTCATCCTCATCCCTCTCGTCGCCTGGGGGATCGGGTTACCGTTGTCCGGAGGCAATCCGCAGATATATGCCGGACTGGCCATTGCTGCCCTTTTGCCGACCAGCGGCATGACCATTTCCTGGACGATGATATCGAAAGGGAACGTAACAGCTGCGGTGAAGATCGTTGCGATCAGTCTGATCCTCGGAGCTGTCCTCGCACCTTTCTATTTAAAATGGATGGTAGGACAGTATCTGCCAATTGATCTGACTGTCATCACCAGAACCATTCTGATCATTGTGTTTTTGCCAATGGTGCTGGGTCAGTTTACAACGAAATGGCTGCTTCGAAAATATGGTCAGGAAGGTTTTACAACGCGGATAAAGCCGTTGTTACCTGCCGTCAGCGTCTGGGCGATGATCAGCGTTATTTTTTCCAGTATCAGTATGAAAGCGCGGGTTTTATTGCAGGAGCCGGACCAGCTCATCAATATCTTATTCATGGTGGTGTTGTTTTATATCCTAAACTTCGGACTGGCGACCCTCCTGGCCAGGTGGTTGTTTAACCGGGAAGACGGCCTGGCTCTTGTGTTTGGGACAGCCCTGCGCAATCTGTCTATCGCACTTGGGATTGCGGTGACGACCTTCGGAGCGGAAGCAGCCCTGGCGATTACGGTTGCATTTGTCTTACAGGTACAGGCAGCGGCCTGGTACGGAAAATTGGCCGATCGCTATCCGTTATTTCGGCCGGTATAAAAGGTTAAGCTTGTTCGGGGGATGCAACAGGTCCCCCGACATATTTTAAACATTTAAAACGTAATCATTCTTATTTACAACGGGTGGGTATGAGGTGTATAATACGGGATGAATCAATTGAAATAACGTTAAAGGATACAACAGGGAAAGGACAGATGCAAAATGATGGCAACCGGGAGAAAAACAAGTTTATTAATCGTACTCATTATGATTTTTACCATGGTTTTATCAGCCTGCGGCGGCCAATCTGCCGAGGAGCAGGCAGAGCCTGAAGGATTACGCATATATACGAGTATATATCCTTTATATGATTTCTCCAGTAAAATTACGGGGGAAAAGGCGGAAGTGGTCAATCTGGTTCCGCCTGGAGCAGAACCGCATGACTTTGAACCGAGCCCGAAAGATCTGGTCAAGTTAAGTGAAGCGGACGTTTTTGTCTATAACGGAGGAGGGTTTGAAACCTGGATCGAAGATGTTTTGCAGTCGATTGACACTTCCGGCATGATTGTGGTCAACGCCAGTGAAGAGATTGAACCGATGGAGAGGGAGGATATCGTCCACAGAGTTGGGCACGCGGATGAACATGCTGAAGATGGGGAACATGAGGAAGAAGCCCATGAGGAGGAAGCCGATGAGCACAATCACGGTATCTATGATCCCCACTTCTGGACAGATCCATTGCGTGCCAAAGCGATTGCCACCGCTATTAAAGATGCGGTGATTGAGGCAGACCCTGCCAATCAAGCTGTGTATGAACAAAATTATGAGGACTTAATGCAAGAATTTGACCGGCTCCATCAAGAATATGAAGAAACATTGAAAAACGCGACACGCAAAGACTTTATTGTTTCCCATGCCGCATTCGGCTATCTGGCGGAACGATACGGACTGGAACAGATCGCCATCTCCGGGCTATCACCCTCAGATGAACCGAGTCAGAAGGAACTGCAGGAGATTATAGACTTTGCCAGGGAGAACCAGGTGGAATATATCATGTTTGAAAATCTGGTGGACACCAGAGTGGCGCAGATGGTAAGAGAGCAAATCGGAGCGGAGGCCCTCGTCCTTCATACCGTTGGTGGCCTGACCAAAGAGGAGTTGGAACGGGGAGAAGATTATTTCTCGCTTATGCGCCAGAATCTTAAGTCACTGTCTAAAGCGCTTGGAGTTGAATCAAAATGAGTCAAGAGCCCATTATCGAACTGCGGGATGTGACGTTTCGTTATGATAACCGTCCCGTTCTCGAACATATAAACATGACCCTGAATCCGGGGGAATTCCTGGGCCTGGTGGGCCCCAACGGTTCCGGGAAGTCCACTCTGATCAAAATCATTCTGGGATTATTAAAGCCGCAGGAAGGGGAAGTCAGGCTGTTCGGACAGCCGCTTTCCCGCTTTAAGGACTGGTCGAGAGTCGGCTATGTCTCCCAGAAAGCCAACAGTTTTAATACCGGGTTTCCGGCCACCGTCTTTGAAGTCGTGTCGATGGGGCTGTTCGGTAAAATGGGGCTATTTAAATGGATGGGGAAGAAAGAAAAGGAAAAGGTTTATCAGGCCATTGAAACGGTCGGGCTTTCCGATTATACACGGCAGAATATCGGGCAGCTTTCGGGCGGGCAGCAACAGCGTGTGTTTATTGCCCGGGCCCTGGTCAGTGAGCCGGACTTGCTGATTCTTGATGAGCCGACAGTCGGGGTGGATGCCTATTCGGTAGCGCAGTTCTATCAACTTCTCGATAACATGCATCGAAAAATGGGGGTTTCCCTGGTGCTGGTCTCTCATGATATCGGGGTGATTACGTCCAGAGTGGATCGACTGGCCTGCCTGAACAAAAAACTGTTTTTCCATGGTGACCCGGAAGATTTCTCAGAACAGCAGGAGTGCATTCTTAACCAGATGTACGGTCATGATGTCCATGTGATCGAGCACAACCATTAATGGGCGGGAGATAATGAACATGATTCAGGATATAATACAATTCCCATTTTTGCAAAATGCTTTTCTGTCCGGCATCCTGATCGGGTTTATCGGACCGGTTATCGGGGTGTTTCTGGTGGTCAGGCGGCTTTCACTGATTGCCGATACCCTCTCCCATGTGGCGCTGTCCGGGGTCGCTGCCGGACTTTTCTTGCAAAACAAAGTGGTGCAGCCGATTAATCCGGTTTACGTGGGGATGGTCTTTTCCATAGCCGGTGCTCTGTTCGTTGAGAATCTGAGAAGGTGGTTCCGGTATTATCAGGAACTGTCTCTTCCGATCGTACTGGCTTCCGCAACAGGGCTCAGTGTGGTGTTGATCAGCCTGGCCGACGGGGTTAACCGTGATTTGTTCGGGTATCTGTTCGGCAGCCTGATTGCCGTCTCCCGGACGGATCTGATGATTGTGGCCCTGATCGCGTTACTTGTCCTGGTGATGGTGGTGCTTTTGTACAAGGAACTTTTCTATCTGGCGTTTGAGGAAGAGGCAGCCGTCACCTCCGGTATTCCGAAAAATACCATTCATTTTGTGTTTGTCCTGCTGGTGGCCCTGGTGATTGCGGTATCGATGAATATCGTGGGAATCCTGCTGGTATCGGCGATGATGACGCTTCCGGTGGCGGCCGGGCTGCAACTGGCAAAAAGTTTCAAGCAGGTTTTCGTGTACGCTGTTCTTTTTTCACAGGTTTCTGTCCTGACCGGACTGGTTCTGTCCTATTATTTTGATCTGGCCACCGGGGGCACGATTGTCGTGCTGGCGGCGCTGTTACTGGCCGGTGTGATATTTGTCAAAAAAATGGTGACCTGGGCAAAGGGGTCCCCCCGTTCACCCCGGAAGATACGGCAGGTTTGAGATGGAGGATAAACAATGCTGGAATCGATTTTGGAATTTTCATTTATACAGCGTGCGCTTCTCACGGGGCTGATCGTCGGGCTGATCAGTCCGCTTGTCGGTGTGTTTGTGGTGGCCAGACGGCTTTCGGTGGTCAGTGAAGTGGTCTCCCATATGAGTCTGTTCGGCATCGCCGTCGGTTCTCTGGTCGGGGTTTCCGTTTCGTATCTGGCACCGGTGAGCATCCCGGTCTTTGGCATGATATTTGCAGTAATCGGGGCTTTACTGGTCGAAGGGTTGCGAAGAGTCTACCGTCATTTTTCTGAGCTGGCGATTCCGCTCCTTCTTTCGGTCAGTATCGGGATGAGTGTGGTGTTGTTCAGCTGGATGGACGGATTTAATGTGAATCTGTTCAGTTATCTGTTCGGGAATCTGCTGGCGGTGAGCCGGACCGATTTTAACCTGACCCTGTTGACCGGTGTTGTCGTCCTGGTGACCATATTCATATTCTATAAGGAAATGCTGATGGTCACCTTTGATGAAGCGTTCGCCCGAATTTCCGGGATACCGGCCCGTTTTATGCAGTTTTTGTTTGTGCTGCTGATGGCGATTACGATCTCGGTGATGGTTCGGGCGGTCGGGGTGATGCTGGTGACCGGGCTGATGATCATTCCGGTAGCGGCTGCCGTCCAGATGGAAAAAGGGTTTAAGCAGACAATGGGCTATGCGGTGTTATTCAGTGAACTGTCGATCATCCTCGGGCTGGTGCTTTCGTATTATTTTGACCTGGCGTCCGGGGGAACGATCATTCTGGTCTCTACGGTCCTGTTTGTGACGGTGTTTCTGGCCAGAAAGATGGGCGTTCGGCGATCCGTTCATACCGGTGGGGTTTGACGGTCACCGACATTCCTTTTACAATTGAAATCAAGTTGAATCAGGAGTGGGTCTTATGAATATCGGGACCGCTTTACAGCTACTCAAAGACAAGGGATATAAATATACGGGCAAACGGGAGAAAATGGTGCGTATCTTTGCGGACCAGAAACGGTATATGTCCGCCAAAGAAGTTCTGTCCCACATGCAGGAAGACTATCCACAGCTCAGTTTTGATACGGTTTACCGGAATCTGAACCTTTTTGAAGAGCTGGATATTCTGGAGTCCACGGAATTTAACGGGGAAAAACACTACCGTTTTGCCTGTTCGGGTACAGGACATCATCACCATATTATCTGTACGGTGTGCGGGAAAACCCGGGCGATTGAAATGTGTCCGATGAGTGCTTTTTTCGGCATGCCGGAGGGGTTTGAAATTACGGGGCACAAGTTTGAGATTTACGGTTACTGTGAGGATTGTAATCGGGCGGAATCTTAACCCCTTTTTTCATCAGATTTCTGGAATAATTTATTGTGGAACGGTGTACATTAATCCTGTACCGATTATGAACCTGAATCAAGGTGCAGGGTGATGATATGGACATCTGTGTGCTCATGTTCAAGCAGGAAGTGAACGGAAAAGGGGTTTTCTACAAAGCACTGCTTGATCACGGCGGGGAGACGGTGATCTGTTATCTCCGTTCCGGATTGAAAAGGCGTGAATTGCTGAAGCGTCTGTGTACCATCCGATCACTGACCGACATTTATTCAATTGATGAGAAGGCGGTCATGATCGAAGTGGGTTAAACGAAGTCTTTTAAATCGAAAATCCTGCCTTTTGTGTTACATCCATACTCGCGGGTATGGATGTAACAGGGGCAGGGTTTTTTAATGTGTTTAAATCGGGAACGATGTTTGATTTTTGGGCGTTTAACAGGTAGCGGGTTGCCACCTGATATATATGCACAAAGGGTCACATCCGATTTGATTTCAAAATCTTAAACAAGCTTCAAGGTGTTTTTACTTAAAATTGGTGGAACTTTCCGGCTAATAGGCACGTATTAGTTAATGGATAAGTTTTGCCATAACATATTCAGGGGGAGGAGGATTTATATGAAAAAAGATCATCGAACAAGGGTTCAGATGGCGAAATGGGTGGCGATTCCGGCGCTCTGTGTATCCCTGTTGCACAGCAGTGTATGGGCAGCGGGAACAGGGGAGGCAAGTGCCGGATCAACCGTCGTACCCGAAGGGGAACGGATCGCGGCTGCCCGTGTACAGGTCGACCCGGAAAAAGCAAAGATTACCCAGGAGCAGGCGGTTGAAAAACTGCAATCGCTATTTCCGGAGTTAAAAAAGGCGGAAGTGGATCGAGCCGAATTAGAAGCTAGTGATTTCGATCCCAATCATTACTACTGGAACATTCACTGGCGGTATGAAGATGGCAACGGCAGTTACGGATTCAGCAGTCGCGTGGATGCGATGACAGGGGATCTTATTACAGGCGGGATTCATCGTCCACTTGCTGAAATCGGTGAGGTCTATTATCCACCGAAAGTGTCACGAGAACAAGCTCTCGACATAGCCAAAAAATTTATTCAGAGAGCGGTACCTTCCGTACCGGTGGACAGTCTGAGTGAAGAAACCGACACTGTTAATAACCTTTATTTTCAGGAGCAGCCTCTTTTTGGACCGGTGACGTATTCCTTTTACCTGATTCCAACGTATAACGGGATTCCGGCACCGAATCGATCCATCCGGATAACAGTGGATGGCAACGGAAAGGTATTAAACTTGTATCACTCCGCCGGACCGACGGAATATCCCGATCTGGAACCGACTCTGACGCTTGAAGAGGCGGAGCAGAAGTATAAAGAGGCACTTGATCTCAGTCTGCATTACATACCTATCAGACGGGGAGAAAATAAGGTGGACTGGGTTCTGGGATGGCGACCGGACCAATCCCTTTCGTTTAGATGGATTGATGCCGTGAGTGGCAAATTCTTGACTTACTCGGGAGATCCGGTTGAAGGGGAACAGCCACAATATGAGGAAATTCCGGCGTCCGAAGAGAGATTTGCTGCTCTAGAACCGAAAGGGGACGATGGCTATATCAGCGCCGAACAGGCTGTTGCGGTAGTAAAAGAGGTAGCCGAGATTCCGGAAGGACGAGAACTGGCCAGTCAAACACTTGGAAATGCACCGTGGCGAGGTGACGACTACGGTAAGTTATGGCGACTGACCTGGCGTGATCCCGACCAACCGGGTCCATTTGCTGAATCTTACGCCGTCGTGGATGCTATTACGGGACAATTACTTGAGTATGAATATAATCGCTTTTATAGGGCGAAACCTGATGATGAAGCTCAGGATGCCGATAAAATCTCCCGTGAACAGGCAGACAAACTGGCGATTCAACTGGTGAACCGTCTGTATCCTGATGCCATGAACGAGCTGAAGTGGATGAAACAGGATGCCACTGTTCCGGTTGAACCGTCATCAAATAGTTTCCGTTATAGATTTCAACGTTTTTATGAGGATATCCCGGTGATGAATGACTGGGTGAACATGACACTGGACGCTTCCGGAAAGCTTCTCTATTACCGGGTAGAACGAACGCCGGATCTGAAGGAGAAGGTCAAGGATCTCAACGTGCAGGTGACGGAGGAAGAGGCAAAAGCAAAATATCTGGAGAATACGCATCTGCGCCTGCAGTATCAGACATTCCGGGGTATCCGGACCACGGAAGGTTACCAGGAGCCGGTGATCAAACTGGTTTACCATCAGGTTTTTGAAAACGGCCTGAATGCAGGCTATGCGATTGATGCCGGGTCCGGTGAATGGGTATCGAGCTGGTATGGTGCACCGGAAATGGATAAAGAGATGGTGAAACCGAAAGATATCGAGGGCCACTGGGCGCAAAATGAGCTTGAAACGCTGGTGCAATACCGTATTATCGAGCCTGATGAGCAGGCTAAGATTTATCCCGATCAGGCCATTACCCGGGGAGAATGGCTGGAGATGATGGTCCGCGCCGTTCGGCCCAATTATGACCGGTATATCCGGGATCGGGGTACACCCTTTGAGGATGTGACGCCGGAGAGTCCATATTACAATGCGATCAATGCGGCACTGGAATATTATTGGATTGACGAAGATCAGAAACGGTTCGAACCGGAAAAACAGATCACCCGGGAAGAACTGGCGGTTTCCCTGACGCATATGCTGGGCTATGACAAACTGGCCGGTTATCTGGATGCGAGAGGGGATCTGCTGACGTTTGAAGATGCCGATCAGATCGAAGCGAAGGGAGCGGTGCTGATCGCCCAGGAACTGGGACTCCTGAACGGAAGCGGCGGCTTGTTTCGTCCGGATGGCCATGTCACCCGTGCCCAGGCGGCAGTGGTGATGATGCGGCTGGTGCAATTGCAGGGGAAAACCGATAAGAAGATTGATATGCGGTATTAAGAAATTTTGCCGGGGGATATGATGAAGGAAACAGGTGTCAAAATTTTGATTTTTTAAAATATACTTGAAAACGCTGGATGGAATGTGTATAATAATATCAAATTTAACATTTAGGTCCGAGCGAACGACGCACGACCAGATTGGAGAGCATAACTCTCCTGTCTAGTCGTGCGTTTTTTATATATTAAATCTTTTAAAGGAGATGACAAAATGACAGAGGCGATGCAAACAAATGAGAGGATTGAGAAGAGCAGATGGGATTATTTAAATTTTTGTTTTTCAAAACAGGAGGTGATCGCAGGAACGGTTTGTTCGATTCACCGAGGAATAGAGGGAGATGATGAGCAGGAGTATGCTTTGATCGATCTGGATGGCATTCAGGGAATTTGTAAAGCGAAAGATTTCGACTTTCACCAGTTCAGATCCCTTGCCGGTTTTGTTGGACACAGGGTACAGGTTGTGATTACATCACTGTCTTCTTCCGTAGACGGTGTGGTTGAAGTCAATCGGGTAAAAGCGCTGCATAAACTCCAGGAGAATTTTTGGAGATGTGCCCGGGTGGGACAGGTGGTGACCGGACGTATCAGTGGCTGGAATGAACGTTCAAAAAACCTGTTTGTGTTAATTGATGGCGTGACTGCATTTTTACATATTCGGGACTGGAGCTATGAGTATAAAGAACTGAAGGATGTGAGTCGGCTTGGAAAGGAGGTCAGGGTTAAAATTGTGGAACTTGATCCATCCCAATCACGTGTTCGGGTATCACGCAGAGCCGTTCTTCAGGACCCCTGGCCGGAAGCAGAAAAAATTTATAAACCTGACGATCTCCATCTGGGGGAAGTTACAACGGTTCATCCCAAACACGGTGTATTTGTCAAACTGGGGGAAGGCCTCGAGATTTTATGTAATGTTGCCCGGCGCCTTCCGGAACCTGTAGCCGGTATGAAAGTGACTGTCAAAATCATGCGAATGGATGCGGAACGTAGAAAAGGGCGGGGAATTATTGTCCATTATCCACACGGGAGGGAAGAATCATGAATACCATTCAGGGAGGAAAAAAAGGAAAAGTGTTTCTGACGAAAGAAGGGTCGGTTCCATACTTTGACAACCCCTGTCTGAATGGGAAAATCACGTCTCTGTTAAGACACCCTGTTTATATGTTTAATCAAATTGAAAAAAAGCTTAAAAAAGGTATGATCACAGAACAGGACCTTGATTTGATTCGTGTCGCTGGACAAGCCTGTTTTTTAACGGAAAAACAATTTCAGATCAGAGTCAAAGATATTCTTTCTGGTAAACCCTTGTCCAAACGATTACACTACCTTGAAAAAACAGGATTGCTGGATCGGTGGATTGTTCAAACGCCATTTACAGATTCAATAATTCATTACACCGGCTGGTCTTTATCTTACGGCGGTTATCTGGTGCTTTTTCATATGTTTGGACACCACGATATACCGGATCCCCGTTTTATTACCCGTGGTGGTGTGGCACAACTGCAAAAATTTGCAGCATTGAATGAAATCCGGCATCAGTTACAGCTTACAGACAGATTATCCCGATGGGTATGGCCTCCGGTCATTGAAAAAAATTCAAAATCTCCGTTTGCGTTTGCTGTAATAAAAACGTCACTGGGATCCATTCCGGTTATATTCGAAAGAATTCTTCAAGAAAAAGACGGAGTTCCGTTTTTGAAAGAAAGAATCGAATTCTGGAATGATATGTTCCAAAAGAGATCTGAAATTCAATCTTTCTTGTCCATAGAAGGGATTGACAGAACTCCCATTCTGGTCTGGAGTTGTGGCAGTGAATCAGTGATTTCAAATCTGACATCACATGCACCGAAGAGTGCATACATGCAATTGTGGATATCAGATGAAAAATTGTTACAAAGAGATGGGATCCATAAGGGCTGGTTTGGAAATAGAAAGAATCATCTTAAAAGGGTCATCGCCTCTTTTTAGTCTGATTTAACTTGAGTTGAGGAGGAAAAAGAAAATGAAAGAAAAACATGGTGTTTGGTATTACCTTGTCCCTGAAAACGATGCAGAATGGGTGATGCTGGCTCGAAAAAAACTGGATTTAAATCAAATGGAATTGGCCTACTTAACCGGTGTTCATAACAGTGTCATTTCAAGAATTGAAAACGGAACGGTGCCGTGCAGTGAGAAAATCAGGCGAACACTGGTCAAAGAATTAAAGAATAAATATCATCCCGTTCCCGGTAAAAACAAATCGGTTTTGGCTCCTGCCAGGGAAAATATGAGATGAATCACAACATTTTACTTGCAACCGGGGATGAAGAACTGGACAACTGGTTAAATGACATTCTGACACCTGTTGGTCAGGTTGTCAAAACCGTTTATATTCGGACACACATTGTTCCGCAATGTCAGAAGAATCAGGTTGATGTCCTGATCATCAGTGATAATCTGCCCGGCGACATTCCGCTGCAAAGCCCTGAGAGAAGAGACAGGGAAATGATTGAGATCATTGAGGAGCTGCGGTTACAATCAGAGCCGATACGCATCATCTATTTATGCCGGCGACGTGAGGAAGATATTTTCTTAAAGCATTTAATCCAGAGAGGGATCTGGGATATCTTCTGGAACGGGTTTTTTCAACCTGAGGAACTGATCAGGTTGCTTAAAAACCCTCCCGCTTTCAAGCATGTCGTTGAACTGTTAAGACAGGGATATAACGAAGATTTAAATTTGACAGGCGTGCCATCCAGAACTGAAATTAAAGACAAAAAACAGGCAAAAAAAGTCGAATTTGTGTCTTTTCCACCTAAATTTATCGTCATCGGAAACCTTTCACCTTCAAGTGGTACAACATTTATTACAGTTAATCTGGCTCGATTTCTTGGAGAGAAGAACCTGCCAGTGTCCGTTTATGAACCTGTCATGGAGCAAAACATTCTATTTGACTATCTCGGTGGCGCGGAAAAAAGTCCGAAAGACTGGGTACCCTGGGCGCTTCAAATACAATCTGAAGAAAAAATTAAAGAAGGGACAGATTGGGAACAATCTGGCGTTAAATGGGTACCTGCAGGAAACCAGCCATTGAAGCGAACATGGACGGAAAGAGATTCTTTGAAATTGACACGTCAGGTAAAACAGACGCCACTTGTACTGGTTGATCTTTCAAATGAATGGGACAAACCGGTTCATGAACACTTGCTCATGGAAGCAGATATGGTCTGGCTAATCACTGATACAGATCCGTTGAAGAAAACAGATGCCATATCTCGATTACAACCCGTTTATGATCGGCTGGATCAGAAACTTTCTTTTATTGTCAACAGATGGTTTGATGAGGCAGATAAAAGTATGATCACGGAATGGGCGGAGATCTGGAACCGGGAGAAAAATGAACCGGTTAAAATCCCTGTCATATCATTGATTCCGGAACTGGGTCATGAAAACAACCTGGCTCTATGGAAGGGGAAAATGGCATGGGACTATCCTGGTTTGAAAGAAAAATTAAAAGAAGCGTTTATTCCTTTGTCAAAACAGATACTGCCACAATCTATTGTCGATCAATTTATTGATAAAGGCCCGGTCAATCTTTTTCAAGCTATTTTTAGAAAAGTAAGGTGATATAAAATTTTACAGAAAAAATACCGCGTTTTACTGGCTTTGCTGGGAGCATCCCTGTCAACCGGATTGCTGTTCTATCTTGTTCAACCTGCACCCGAAGACCAGAACCTGATTAAGGTCTATGTTGCTGACCAGTTCATTGAGGCGAATACAAGCATTAACCCGGATAGTCTCAAAGCTAAAAAAATCAAAAAGTCCAATTACCACGAAGGCATGCTGACTCAGATTCATGATCCACCTGGATGGACAAAGTCAGACATTTTACCCGGAGAAATTATAAGGGAAGAAAAGCTGCGGATAAACCAGCCTATTTCTCTCGGGAAAGGTGAGCGCACGATGAATGTACCCGTCACTTTAGATCGTATTGGCGGGTATCCCCGTAAAGGGGATTACGTAGACGTGATCGCCTATTTTAAACAGCAGGACACTGGCGTCAGCAAGTTGATTCTTCAGGATCTGCAGATTGTGGATATTTATAACCATCGAGGGATTTCGATTGATAATCAACCTATGCAAGAGGAACCACTGGATGAAAAAAGTCATCTTCCAGCGGTCTTGACATTAAAGGTTTCAACAGATCAGGGAGAGGTACTGAACCATGCGCTGGAGGCCGGGACTATTCGTTTGTTGAGTCGAGAGATTACCGATTGAGTGACAGGAGGATAAATGGATGAAATGTTATGTTGTTAGCCTCGTTGCTAGCGTGTATCAGGATTTAAGCAAATGGCTGGATCCGGAGCAAATCATTTTAATGGAAAATGTGCCCGATCAACCGGATCCGTCTTCGTCGATTCTGTATATTGCGCAAAACCGGGCTGATTTTACCGTCATCAGAGATCTGGATCATCTAACTTCTTATCTTGAGCAGGGGATTCATGTTGCCGTCCTGCTTGATGATTCGGCATCATCGGATGAGGTGAAACGTGCCGTTGAGGAACGAAACATTCCCGTGATCAGAAACGGCAGGACCCGTATTTCAGAATGCAAAAAGCACTTAAATCTGTATGATCTTGATCATGCCACACCTCAAAACCTCTGTGTTTTCAGTCCTCTGGGAGGGGTAGGGAAATCTTTGATCGCTTGTCACCTGGCTATGAAAATCGGACGGGAAAAAGAGGTTAACCTGATAGAATGGAACCCGTTTACGGCCTCATTTTCGTCCTATTTTTCGCTTCGGCCTGATTCAAGAAAAGGAATCAATGCACTACTCCATGATCTACGGCATGGGAAATCAATATCAAACCTTGAAACCTATCAGTATCAAAAAGGGATGTTACGTATCTTACCGGCTGAGCTTGACTGGGTAGATGTAGAAAAATGGAGAGCGACTGAAATTGAGGAGGTCTGGAAATGGCTTCAATCCCTGCCCAAAGAACAGACAATCATCACGGACATTCCTTCCTATCCTCAGTTTGCTCCGTCATGGTACGCGTTCATTCATGCAACTGATCTGATTATCCCTTTTCACCCATTAACACACCATGTTGATATTATCATCAGGTTTTTGGACTGGTTGCAGAAAAATCAGATCGATACCAGAATCCATTTCATCCTGCTACAAAATACAGGTTCTCTCTCTTTACCTGTCTCCCAGGTTGAAAAGTTCCTGGATCATAAAGTGGTGGCAACGCTTAGCGAAGGTGCTTTGACAGAAATCATTCAGGGTCACGACATCCGTTCGGAATCCCCGCTTAATTCGCTTCTTGAGTTACTGGGTTTCCAATCAGTTGTTGACATCGATTCAGCCAGAAGGTTCTGGCCTCTTAAGAAAACAGGATAGGAGGTGCAAAAGTGCAGGTTATCAACATGTTCAATCATCCGGAAAGCGTGACGGATGGCCCGTTTTATGTCAATTTATCAAATTCCCATTATATGAATCCGCAAATGATGGAAATCGTGGATCAATTGATCACATCCCTTTCCATGGATTATCCCCAATTGATTCATCAGGTTTATGCAGGAGAACTGTCCGAAGGGGTCATGAAAGAAAAAGTGGATCATCTCCTGTATCAGAGGCAACTTCCCCATTATGTTAAACCGGATACGATCAGAAAAATTTTTTTGGAAAAAGTGTTTGGGTATGGGATCCTGCAATTTTTAATTGATGATCCGTTAGTAACAGATATTTTTGTCAATGGTCACGACAATATTTTGAAACGAGTGGCCGGTGGAAAGGATATCCCGGTTCAAATCCGTTTCAAAGATGAGTGGGAGGTTGAAGAATATTTTCGTTCGATCGTAACCCGGGTGAAGTCGCAGGTAAATCGCAGAAATCCGATTGTGGATACGAGAGATTCCCGTTATCAATTGCGTATTAACGGAGCAATACGGCCTGTGGTCAAAACTCCCTATTTTACAATAAGGAAACATCAACACGGGGAGTTGACGATGAAGGAACTGATTCAGAAAAAGACATTAACGGAAGAACTGGCCAGTGAAATTGGAAGATATGTAGATTCAAGATTAAACATTTTGATATCGGGGCCGACAGGTTCGGGAAAAACCACTTTGTTAAGGGGGCTAACTGAATATATTCATCCGCTGGAACGGCTGGTTGTGATTGAAGAAGAGGAAGAGTTGCAGATCTGGCATCGAAATATTGTGTCACTGGAGACGCTTAAGGGGTCCGAGCAAAACGAAAGGCAGATTTCAATGGATGATCTGGTTAAAAATGCGATGCGCATGGCCCCGCGGCGTATCATCCTGGGGGAATTACGTGGAAAAGAAGCTTTGAATTTGATCAGGGCTTTTGGAACGGGACATGATGGAGGTTTAACAACCATACATGCCAATAACGTCGAGTCAGCTTTAACTCAATTATCTTTTTTGATGCTGTATGCGGACACCCCTCTCAAGCCGGCACAATTGATGACCATGGTATCTGATTCAGTGGATCTGGTGATACACATTGTTAATCACAGGGTGGTTGAAGTAGCAGAAGTAAGTGGTTATGATCCGGCCCAATCCAGGATAAAAGCCCGAACGATCTGGAAATGGAAAATTGATTCACACAGTGGGAGAGAAAAATATGAAAAAATGTTACCATCTGGATCCTTGCAGGAAAAAATGGCGTTTAGAAAGGCTGTCCACTTGCGATGATCTACGTTGATCTAAAAGGGTTGGGGTGGATCCTTCTGGGATTAAGTATTGGTTTTACACTCTATCAATGTCTGTCATTCCGAAAAAGAGTTTCCCCTCGCTTTATTCGAGAATTTGGAAGAAAAACCGAAATTCTGCTGATGAAGAATCCGAAGGTTCAGGATTATTTTCGTCATCTGGATCACCGCCTTGAACAAAAAGGTCAAAATTATGGTGTGAAGCAGAAATTGAACAAATACGTGTTCATAATGATCTGTGTACTGACCGGACTCATAACCGGAACCGGAGCATTTCTGATTCTGGATAACCCTGCTGCGTCCTTGCTTCTTTTCATCGTGGGGTATCAAATACCTGTATTTTTGCTTAACTGGGAGAAATCTTACCGTGACAGGAAGTTAAGGAAACAGATACCCTACTTTTTCATGACGCTATCAAATTTTTATCAAAACAGTCGTGATCCCCTTGTTGCCATTGCAGAGTGTTCAGAGAATGTGAAAGAACCTTTAAAAGGAATACTCTCTCAGATGAACGATCAAATAAAATACGGATTTCCCGTTTCTGAGATTTTTCAGAATATGAAACTCAAGATTGAGAACCGGTTACTTGCAGATTTTTTCACCGACCTAGAAACTCAGGTTCATTATGGTGGTGACTTTAATAAAGTTCTTTCTTCCTACATTCATCAATCTTTTGAACATGAGTTCAACAGGCTGGAGCGCCAGGGAGAAGTGACAGCCATCTCTCAAGTTTCCTACTTTTTGTTTGCTGTATTCGTATTTTTGATTTTTTCGATGGTAAAAGTCCAACCGGTGGCGATGAATCTGCTGGTCACAACGTTTGCGGGAAAGGTCGCCGTGGTCATGATGTTGGTTATTACCATGATTGTTTTCTTCCTGCTAAAAAGGATGAAACGGATGGAAGGAGATTAATGGGGGTGGGAAGGTGCAAGGGATGATTTCGGGTCTTTTATCTGTTTTGTTTGTTTCGACAAGTCTCATTCTTTACGAGTTTATAAATTCAATTGTAAGAAGGAATAGACGGTTAAAGAGATATCCATGGTACCAGCCCCGATTCTCTGCAGCAGGTAACTGGATATCGAGACTTGAGCGATTGTGGCCCAGAAAAGAGATTATTGAAAAACTGATTTTAAATGCCGGGGAATCTGATCGGTTGAATTTTGAGAAATACCTGAGATTAAAGTTCGTCATACTATTCCTGTTTTATTTTCTATTTGCCTTTCAGAAAGGATGGATAGCCGTTTCATTTTATATTATTTTGGGTTTTTTCAGTCTGGATCTGTTTCTTTACTTTAAAATGCGTACCCGACAACAAAAAATTCTTAAAGAACTACCCTATCTGATCGAGACGGTTGCACGTTTGTTACGTTCAAATGTCCCTTTATCCGAGACACTGGTCATGATTTCTCATAAATTGAAAGGCCCGCTTCAGTCTGAAGTAGTTAGACTGACAGCACGATATCAAATCGAAGGAAAAATAAATGTGTGTCTGGATGATTTTTCAAGAAGGATTAATTTAACTGAGGTTGACCATTTTTGTCTGGCTCTTAAACAGGGCGAACGTTCCGGAAAAGCGATCGAAATGCTCGAAAAGCAGGAAGAGATTTTGAAACGTTACGCTCAATTTAAAACCAAAAAAGGAACACGGAATCGCACGCATTTTTTACCGTTAGTCACGGTCGGAATGGTGATCAATATTTTACTTCTTACCGTCGTTCCGATGATTCTATTCATTGTTTATCAGGGAAAATTATTTTTATAAAAGGAGAGATGTCAAATGAAAACGATGATACATTTTTTAAAGGAAGTTAAGGGCACCCCGTCTATTGAGACGGTTGCCATTGTTGCTTTTATCGCACTGGCTATCTTCTCAAACCTGGACAATCTGGGGGACGCCATCGGCAATGTTTTCGATTATGTCAAGAGCCAATTAATCAATCAGATTCAATAATCATGGTCTATGTACTGTTATTGATGGTTTTCATCGCGGTGGCAACTGATTTAAGGTCCAGGGTCATTCCGAACTGGCTTACGTTTGGAGGAATCCTTGCAGGTTGTGGTTTTCACCTATTTCATTTTTCTTCGTTCTGGCTGGTAGGTTTTATCTTGATGGCACTGTTTTCTTTTTTTCTGTGGCAAACCAGAACCCTGGGCGGGGGAGATTCAAAGTTTCTTATGGCTGCGGGAGCACTGATGGGAGGAGACTGGACGTTTTACATGTTTGTCTATAGTTTGATATGCAGCCTGCCGCTCTTTTTACTGTATATGTTGAAGGAACGGGATCTGAAGCCGGAAGTTCCCTATGCTCCCGCATTTTTAGGAGGGGTTTTTCTTCAAATACTCTGGCCAATAAAAGGTGGGATCACATGAGATTAATAAAATTGTGGAAGCAGGATCACCGGGGGGCAGCTGAAGCGATTACATTTGCAGCAACATTTCTTCTATTAATGTTTATCCTGCTCCAGTTCTATCAACCTGTGAAAATAATCTTTCAAGAGTTGATCCTGGAAAATGTTCATCGTTCCGCTCTGCTGAAGATGGAAGCCAGTGGAGGATTAACGCCGGAAATAAAACAGGAAATTGAAAATAGATTGAATGCATTTAACTTTGATATGTCTGGAATCCATATTTCAAGTGCTACGCCTTATCCTGTTCAGTATGGGAATACAGTGGAATTAACAATTTTGTATCAAACGGATTATACAGATTATCAGTTAAAACAAATGGTTCTTTCTTCATTTTCGGAACCGTTTGAAATTGAGTTAAGCAGGAGTTCGGTGAGTCGTGAGTATTTCAAATAATCGGGGTATTGCAAAATTAATGAAAGATCGACGGGGAACCGGAAATGCCATTTTAGGTGTTTTCCTGCTCCTGGGTTTAAGCTTGATGATCTTTTTGTTAATTGAAATAGCTCATTTGTATATGGCCGTCCATCATGTCAAAAACGACCTGGATTTTGCCAATATGGCTGTCTGGAAAGATATGGACCGAGAAGGGCTGGCCTACGGAACCTATCGTTTACATAGAAAAGATGAACCCAGAATGGAAGGACTCAGGCGGGGTCGGGCGACTTTTGAAAAATATTTATCCTATAACATGGAATTAAACCCATTTATTTTAACTCCTATAAATACCGATACAAGTATTATAGAAGGTCCTGTTCGGATTGAACGATTTGATGTTTATTTATCTGAGGATCTTCCAGTTGAAGCTCCAAACGGCATGTTGGTAGACAGGGTATCAGTATATTCCCGAATAAATGTTAATGTCAGAACCTTGTTTCGTCTCTTTGGAGAAACTGTCAATCTGGATATTGATATGTTGAGTAACATTGAAAATGATCTATTCTAGCATCTGATTGGAGGAGGAGTGGTTGAATCAACGAATTCGGACCGGGTTGTTCGGTTCACTTTGTTTTTGCCTGTTGCTTACTGGGGTTTCTTTTGCTGAAGATCAGACCAATTTTGCCCGGCAGGTTTTAGAGATGGCTGAAATTAACAGTGCAAAATTAAATCAAGGGGTGTTTGAGGTTGACCTGGTAGGTATCGAGAAAGACAAATATGTGATTGAATTTTACCACGGGGTTGACCAGATTTATTCCGGGACGGGCGGCGAAACAGTTTCCTTTAAATTTGAAAAGGAAGAAGACCAGTACATTGAATGGGTCGTTCGCGGAGCGTCAGGGGTTCTGTATAAACACTCTTTTATCTGGGATGAGGAAAATCAGGAACTGGTTGAGTCTGCCTCTGGAAGAATAGATTCATTGGCTCCGACAAATTTACGGAAAGAATCGGATGCGGACTTAAAAATTGATGATTCTAAAGAAAACCGTAAAGTTATTCTGTATCTGGATAATACCCGGGTCGTTGTTGGCCGTGACGGAGGAACCCATAAAATTAACGTTTTGAGAGATCCGTTAAAAATGGTGGATGGACATGCCGTAGTACCGATTCGCGGCGTTCTGGATGAGCTGGGTGCTCACCTTGAATATCACGGAGATTTAGACATGGTAGCCATTCAAAATCGGTTCCATTCCGTTTTTCTGTTTGTGGGGAAAGATACGGCTATTGTGAATGGGAAAGTTGAACCGGTGTCACTTTCAGCAGTCCGTGATCAGGGGAGAATCTATATTCCACTGAGGTTTGTTGCGGAGGCACTGGGCTACACCATTCTTTATGATGAGGACAAAAAAGAGATTACGATTTTAAAGAATTAGACATGTGGAGGGGATTCTAATGAAAAAAATGATGATTTTATCACTTGTTCTGGCGTTGTTTGTCCAGTTGGCAGGTGGACTGGCAGTTGAGGCGAATGGAGTGAAACTATCCGATGTGGACCGTCACTGGGCCAAAAATCAGGTGAATCAGGCGATTCAGCTTGGATTTATTCAGGGCTATCCGGATCAGACTTTCCGGCCGGATCACAATATCACCAGGGCCGAGTTTACCAAATCACTGGTGGTTGCCCTGCAGATTCAACAATCAGCGAATGAGTCCGTTTTTGTGGATGACAACAACTGGGCGGAAGGTTACATCCAGGCGGCCATTGGAAGTGGAATCGTCAAAACAGATGAATACCCGGGCTTGAAGTTCGAACCAAACAAAAACATCACGCGCCGGGAGATCGCGGTTATGACGGTTCGTGCCCTGGGGATGGAAGCGGATGCTGAAAACAGAGTGAAGTGGGAAGCGATAGATAGTGACTTGAAGGATCTGCACACCATTGATGAAGACTGGAGAGGATATGTCAAGATCGCCAATGATCTGGGCATTGTACTTGGATATCCGGATGAAACGTTTGGGCCGGAGAAAAAGGCGACCCGGGCTGAAGCGGTGGTGATGGTGCTGCGTACACTGGACAGGCTGTCTGAACAGTCACAGCCACAACCGGTAGAAGGGGAAGATGTTGCCGAGTTTTCTCAGGCTGAGTTTATGAAGATGCTGGTTGACGCCATGGGATATACCGAAACAGAGCCGGTTGAGGAAGTAGAAGGACACTGGGCTGAGGAGTATTATCAGAAGGCTCAGGCCGCCGGTATTCTGGATGTGGTTGATGTGGATCCGGATGGGGATGTGACGGTGGAGGATGCGGCGACACTGATTATTAAAGCCCTGGGATATAGAGACAATCTCTGGGGAAAAGCCGTGAGTTATAAAATAATTACTCGTGAAGAATATGACTCACATAAAAACAAGGTTATCTCTGAAACGGATGCTGTCAGATATATCGAGAATATGAAAGCCAGGATTGAGGTTGAAGAGTATGGGGAGCAGATTCTGCAGGAATTGGTGGAGTCTTTAGATATTAAAGATGGGGTTGTTTCAGGGTACTTACCTAAGGTAAAGGAAGGCTATACGATTAGTCTGGAATGGACATATTTTGACGGTCCTTCATGGAGCGAAAGTAATGATCGGGAATTTAAAGAACTTTATGGCGAACGATTTGGTAGAGGTGGGGTAAAATTTGAGGCAGATGGAACAAAAGGTTATCTTGGTATTATGATAGCTGATATAAGAGGAGGTATAGCTATCATTGACGCAAATATTTACCTTCCGAATATCGAAGTAAAGGTATGGAAGTAGTCTGAATAGGGAGTTGAAAATCATGAGAACAAAAATAAAAAAATATATTTCAATCTTCCTTGTTGTAACTTTATTGGCTGGACTAATTTCTGTCCAGCCTTTCCTTCCTAATTCATATGCTACAGGGATAGATTCTAATGCTCATTTTCCAATTGGTACCGACAAGCTAAAAATTACTCTTCCAGATGGTACAGAAGCCCCGGCCAGTTCCAAAAACACCGAAGTCCGAACCGATCTAAATGGCACCATCGGAATGGCAGTCGGTGTTTACAGGACAGACATCAATTTAAATAACGGATATCCCCTGATTCACTCCAGTGTGCTCTATGACTGGGTTAGAGGACTAAATGGAGATCCGGCCACGATACGAAGTTTTATCAGTCAAGGAAAGATAGGAAAGTACAAAATTACTTACAACTATTCCACCCAAACCTACTACAACCTCTCCGAAATCGTTGAATACAGCGGCGGTAAGGGAGATGGATACAGCAAAGACTGGAAAGCAGACCCCGGCTGGGTTCGTTATGCCTTAACCAACGGCCCGCAAATCCTCGATGTATCCGTCAACGGCTCAAGCCCTTCATCTGCCACCGTAGCTGAAGGGGAAGCGGCCATCATCAGTTATGAATATCAAACAGAAGGTTACTGGTTCCGCAAAGAGATCGACAAAATCTATCTAAACGGCAAGCTTAACAAATCTTACGAAGCATGGAATCCGTGGGAAAAAAGGACTTCTCCTGCTATCACCATTTCCCGCGACTATACCATTCCGTATTCCCAACTCCAGATAGGCCCCAACATCCTGCAGATTAAAGTGTCAGATTATTACGGGAGAACGGACTCATCCACCACTTATACCTTTCAGGTCGAAGGATCCACAGCCAACCCGATTGCCATCATTAATGGTCCGACCACAGGCCAGGAAGGGGATACCATCACCCTTTCCAACGACTCCTATGATACGGACGGTACGATTGTCAAAAGTGTCTGGGACGTACCTTCCGGAGTCCGTGTTGAAAGCAAATCCGAGGATGAGATCACCTTCAAACTGGATACATCCGGATCCGTCACCTTTGGTTTAACAGTCACGGACAATGATGGCAATACAGGTTCTACCACTCATACCATTTCCGCATCAGCTCCCCTGGAAGGCCCCATCGCTATTCTGGATGGCCCCAGAGAAGCGATTGAAGGAGATACCATTGTCGTAACCAACGACTCCTACGACTCCGACGGTGAAATTGTGGATGTCTCCTGGGATTACCCCAGTTCGAAGATCGATGTGCTTTCTAAATCAGACAGCCGTATTAGGTTTAAAGTAAAAGACAGTGGCAGTATTACCATCAGTATCACAGTCACAGACAATGACGGGTTAACGGATCGTACCGATCATAAAATCGGAGCCCTGGCTGCCAACGAACCTCCCACAGCTAAAATAGGTGGAGATTCAGAACCACTGCAGGGCGACATCATCACCTACGAAAATGACTCTTATGATCGAGATGGATCCATTGCCGATGCTCAGTGGACGGTAACGCCCGTCGCACCCTTAACCGAAAGTGATTTTATCATTCATGAAGAAACACAGGATTATATTAAAATCCAGTTTATGAAAGAAGGGGATTATGAAATCGGTCTGACCGTAACGGATGGCGGTCTTCATGGTGGAGATGAATTATCCGACAGCACCACGGAATCGATTCAGGTACAGCCGGCCATTCCCACCGCCATTTTGAATTTCGGCCAGTATTTTAAGCAGAACCGGTTGTTTGTGGCTGATGGATCAGAATCCTTTACATCACCGGTCTTTCCTATGACCGATTACGAGTTTGAATTTATCCCCCTGTCTCTCGATATCACGGAGGAGGATATTAAAATCAGCTCCAACCTGTCCACACAGGAAGTCAAGAAACTATTATTTAAAAAACCGGGTGACTATAAGGTCAGGTTGCGGGTACGAAACAGTGCCGGCCACTGGTCGGAGTGGGTGGAAAAAGACGTTAAAATTTATCCGGACCAGGACCCGGTCATTGATTTTTATCTGGTTAAAAAGGCTCTTCGAGATCCATCTCATGGAACGAAAGCTAAAATCGAAATCATCGACGAGTCTTACTCACCGGACCAGGATGTGATTAGCAAACGGGTATGGAAATACCGTTACGACACCGATAATGACGGTTCATTTGTTGATGAAAGTTGGATCACGTTCAGTGATGGCAACGAACCAGAACCATCTCTTCTTGTGCCGGATGTAGGGAAATACCAGATTTATTTGTATGCTGAAGAATCTTTCGGCCAGTCGACGATACCGAAACTCCTGACAGAAGCGGACAAATTGACAGGGGATACATCAACTAAGTCATTATCCGAATCAACAGTTGAAGTCATCAACATTCAGCCGGTTACCAACTTTACAACACTCCCGAGAAAGAAAGTCGATATTGTTTTTACAGTTGGAGAAGCGGCTGAGTCTAAAACGAAAGACTTAAATGCCAAAATTAATTCCATTGTAATTCCCAAACTGTCTGCGATGGATATTGACTATGGCACGATCGAGGCGATTTCAACAAGCAAGATCAGTACGAATAGTACAGACGCTCAAGCTATTTTCAGCACCTGGGAGAATTATCCGAATGATAGAGGACAATGGCACTATGATCCTTCCATTAAAGCGCTGGGTACGACGCAAAATGTGGGATGGACAGGTTTCTGGAAAGAAGATAACGCCAAAGAGACCATTATTGAATTCGATATGGCGCAGCTTGATAATGATGGGGGCTGGGTTGATGATGACAACATTGGGTTCACATTCCGAATGACTCATAACGGTACAGATCCCACTAATCTTAACACATACAGTTACTATGCTTTTATTACTAATGGTGGGGGAGCTTATCAATCAGGTCTCTGGAAACGCGTAGGTTCCAGTTGGATAAAACTTATTGATATTCCTTTCTTGAGAAGTGTCGGACGCTGGTACAATGTAAAAATTCATGCCAAAGGTAATAACATCAAGGTATGGATAGACGGATCTCAGGTCATCAATTACACAGATAACAATAACCCCTTGCTTGAAGGCGGGTACGGCCCATTTACCAGCAGCCAACGTAAAGGGTATTTTAAAAATGTAAAAATCACAGCAAAAACAGGTAGATCACTCGATGAAGTCCTCAAAGAACCAAACTGGCGAGAAGATGCCCAGCGTTTTGTGGTTAGTATCAGCGATAAAGAATTTGCTGAGTTTAACGACCAGGAAAAGTCATCCGTCATTCTCTCACGTTTGTTGAATGAAAAGATTCACTTCAGTGTCATGGGAACAAACGCAAACAAATCCCAGGCAGAAGACATCATCGAACAAAATGATGGAAAAGGTACGTTTGTCTATAACAACAACATGGATACAGCTCTCTCACAGATCGCGGATTATATTATATCTCAGGTAGAATTGAAACAGGGGGACCCCGTTCAGTACCTTCTTTTGGATGAAGAAATTCAATACGAAACATCGTATGTTGACCAGGAAAACGATCCGGAGATTGAACGCCGGTGGATGTACACGCATGATCCGAATTACTTTGATAATTCGCTTGGATTGGCCAGTTTCCACAATCAATTTATACCGGATCCTGTTACAAGGTTTTCAAAAGTAGGCAAATATGAAGTCGTATTTCAGGCGAAAGATAACCCCAAAAATGATGATAGGTTCGACAATTATCGACTCTGGTCCGATATGCCGGTAGACACGTTATGGATTTATGTCCATCGCAAACCGATCTCCCAGTTTAATTTTTATACAATAGAAGAATCGAATCGATACAGGGTTTTTTTTAACGACTTGTCATATGATCTGGATCATGAGTCTGAATCGGGTAAAGGGATTGTGGCAACAGAGTGGAAGTGGAAAGAAGCATCTGAAAGCACCTGGCATTCGGGAAAACCAACTTACCTGAATCCCGGAAAGTTCTACTTGGTTTACTTAAGGGTTCAGGATAAGGAAGGCGTCTGGTCGGACCCTAACGTTAAAGTAATTAGCACTGACAATCTCAATGTACCCCCGGTGGCCCACTTTACGGTTTTTCCCAATCCGCTTCCTGTTGGAAAAGTGGCCAGCTATGATGCATCAGGAAGTTATGATCCGGACATAGGGGATACCATCACCCAACACCGCTGGAGAATAAAGCATCCCTCCGGCAATTGGGTTGACTATGGTTCACATCCACCTGTCTCTTTTTCACAGACCGGTACCTATTCAATCGAACTGACCGTAAAAGATTCGTATGGGGCCTGGTCAGAACCGTTTTATCAGACGTTAGAGGTCATACCGGCAAATACGCCGCCTGTTGCCAGATTTACTGTCAACCCTAACCCCGTCCCGCAGGATGTCGATGTAAGCTACCATGATACATCCTATGATCCGGATGGCGATCCGCTTGTAGCCTGGCAGTGGAGATACAGAAAGGATGGCGGAGCATGGATAAGCGGGAAGCCAACCAGCTTTGAATCGCTTGGAACCGGCACCTATGACATAGCGCTACGGGTTAAGGACCAGCCGGCATTAAGCCAGCTTACGCCAAAATGGTCATCCTGGTTCACCCGCACTTTAACGGTTGTGGAAGGAAATAACAAGCCGGTCGCTAACCTGGTATTATCGCCTAATCCCGTACCGGCGGACGAGCCTTTAACATGGATCGATCGATCCACAGATCCGGAAGGGAAAAAGCTGCAGGCTTATGAACTGATTGTGACACAGCAGGAGTCCGGTGTGTCTCAGACATATACCGGTCGTTATGGGAAAGGCTCTGGAACACCAAAGGATATGAGCAGTGCGTTCATCCAAATATTTGAGGCAGTTGGATTCCCAAATGATGGGGTTGGCACATACACCATTCAATACCGGGTTCAAGATACGTCACCAAATGGATTATCGCCAACACTATGGTCCGATTGGCAGATTCAGCACCTGATCGTTGAAGATCCACTACGAATTACAGGAGACTTAAACCCGTATGAGGCTCATTCTGGACAGGCTATTACATTAACAGCCGATACAGAAGGAAAAGCACAGCATGTATTTGTAGAGGTAGACTGGAACAAGGACGGGGATTTCAATGATGAAAACGAGAGAATTGATTTGATACCAGAATTCTCAACCTCAACAAAGCTAAATAACTGGGGCAAGGATGTGATTATCCCACTGCCGACACAGGATGGAACTTATACGCTGCGTTACACAGCGACCAAAATATCGCCCTGGGATGGTAGCTTAAAAACCGTCACGGACATGAAAACGTTACTGGTGTCCGGAGATATTTTTGATGATCACAAAGTGGAGATCTATGACTGATTCGTTTTTCTGACTTAATAAATCAGTTCATGTCACTCACTTTTCAAACGTCTCGTTTGAGAGGTATCATTTCATTTCAACTACAAACCATGTAAAATAAAGTTAATAAACAAACATGAAAAAACCAGAGGAGGCCGACCATGGACGCCGTATCCATACTCGCGGAACAAAAAATCCGCCAGGCCATTGATAATGGGGAACTGGACAATTTGAGAGGAAAAGGGAAGCCGCTGAACCTCGAAGACCTTTCACGGTTGCCGGAGGATCTGCGCAGTGGCTATATCATCATGAAAAACGCCGGGATGATCCCGGAGGAAATGCAGCTTAAGAAAGAATTGGTCACCCTGCAGAATCTGATAGACTGCTGTCACCACCCGGAGGAAAAGAAAGCCCTTCGCAAAAAGCTGACCGAAAAACAACTGCGCTTTGATATGCTGATGGAAAAACGAAAAACATCCAACTCGGCTGCTTTCGATATGTACAAACACAAAATTTACGATCGATTCAACGGGAAATGATCACGCGGAGAGGAATACCTATTTCCCGGGACATCGCACAATACGACAAAATCTTTATTCAGCCTCATGCTACAATCTAAAAGTAAGTGTGTAAATGGGAGAGAGGACGAGTAACATGCAGAACTGGGGATACGTTTTTGTACTGGCCGGGGCAGCACTATGGGGATTGATCGGTATTTTTGTTGAAGGACTATATGAACTCGGGTTTTCCTCCATGCAGATTGTAGCCGTGCGTCTTTTATCGGCTACAATCTTTCTCATCGTTTATCTGTGGCTGGCCAGGCCCACCGCTTTTCGGGTTCGCCTCAGGGACTGGCCCATTTTTGTCGGGAGCGGCATATTGAGCATCGTCTTTTTTAATTTTTGTTATTTCCTTGCCATTCGGGAAACATCCCTTTCCGTGGCGGCGATTCTCTTATATACTGGACCGGCTTTTGTCACCGTTATGTCCCGCATCTTCTTTAAAGAAGGGCTGACTCCGCGTAAAATCCTGTCCCTCATCCTGACCTTTGTCGGCTGCATGATGGTCGTGGAATATCTCCCTCGTTCAGGTGACGGAGTCTCATGGTTCGGATTCTGGGTGGGCATTGGGTCCGGCCTGGGATATGCCCTTTACAGCATTTTCGGTAAAGTGGCCCTGCGCCGCTATGATACCTACACCGTTACCCTGTATACCTTTATTACGGCCAGTCTCTTTTTAATCCCGGCCGGTGGGTTATGGCAGTCCGCGCACTTGTTCCAGTCTGGAAAGGCCTGGCTGTTGATTGGCGGACTCGGCCTTGTGCCCACCGTACTGGCTTACTTGCTTTATACTTACGGTTTACAGAAGGTGGAGTCCAGCCGGGCTGCCATCGCAGCCACCATCGAACCAGTGGTGGCGACACTGATCGGTGTTTCTTTGTTTAAGGAGGTTCTCTCCATCTGGCAGTTGTTCGGCGTCATTCTGGTTCTTCTGGCGGTGATTACCGTTCAGGAATCAGACAAAAAGTCGGCAGTAAACGTCAATTCCTGAAAACAGGTTCAGGTTGACGGTATTCTCAAGTATCGCATCTCGGTGATGTAAAATAGCCATCATAAAAAGCATGCCATCCGCAACGGACGACATGCTTTTTTTCCTTCAATAAACCTACCCGAATAACATAACCCCCACAAAACCGGAAGCAATGATGATAAACACCGGATGAATCCGGGTAAACAGCATCAGCAACAGCGCACTGACCAGAATCAACAGATAAAGCGGGTTGATCAATTTTTCCCCGCCGATAATCTCGTTACGCAGAGCAAACACCGTAGCCGCATAGAAAATCAACCCGGTGATCACCGGTCTCAGCCCGTAAAAAGCGGACTGGACCAGCGGCTTTTCCTGGATGCGGAAAAAGAACATGGCCACGATCAGAATGATCATCAAAGAAGGTAACACCATCCCGACTGTGGCCACCACCGCTCCCGGAAAACCCGCCACCGCATATCCGACCACGATCGCCGCATTGGTTGCCGCCGGTCCCGGTGACATCCCGGCCACGGCAATAATGTCCAGGAACTCCTGGGGCGCAATCCATCCGTGAACCTGGGTCACTTCATAGTCAATCAGTGGCAGCATGGCGATCCCACCGCCGAAACTGACAAATCCGATTTTAAAAAACGTTAGAAAAATCTCCAGTAATTCTGCCATGGTTTATTCTCTCCCGCTCTCTTTTTTCGCTTTCAGCAATTTCTTGATCTGCATCAGAACAATACCGGCCACCGCACCGGACAGGATGGTGGCAATCGGATGGATGTGGGAAAACAGCATCACCGACGTGGTGATCGCGACCAGTACCAGCGTCGTTCTATCGATAACTGCCGTCTTTCCGATTTTAATCCCGGCCACAATAATCAGGGCGACGATGGTCGGGCGGATGCCCTGAAACGCGGCCTGTACAGTGGGATGATCCTTAAATCCCACGAACAGAATCGACAGGGTCAGAATAATCATAAAGGTAGGCAGAACCGCTCCGGTCATCGCGGCGATGGCGCCGGGGATGCCGGCGAGACGGTACCCGATGAACGTACCCGAGTTCACCGCGATCGAACCGGGAACCGATTCCGATACGGCGAATAAATCCGCAATCTCTTCCGGTTTGACCCATTTTTTACGTTCCACCAGTTCCCGTTCCAGCAGGGGAATCATCACGTATCCACCGCCGAAGGTCAGCGGGCTGATTTTGAAGAAAGCCCAGAAGATTTCAAAGACCATCTTCATGCGGCCCTGTTTTTCTGAAGTTGTTGATTTCTCAAGGGTTTGTTCACTCTGCATCAGAATCTCTCCTTACCTGTACAAATAATGATCAAGGACCAGAATCGCTGCGCCCAGCGCAATCGATCGTTTTTCAAGGGATGCAATCCGGAAGGTCACGTCATATCCAGGCGCCCGGTAGATTTTCTTTTCCGCCGTCCGGCGGGTCTGTTCAAAAAAGGTACGTGAATATTGAACGAGGGGGCCACCCAGAATGACCACTTCAGGGTGTAGGGCATTGATCAAATTGGCCAGCCCGGTTCCAAAGTACAGGGCTGAATTCTGTATCACTTCGTCACACAGGGGATCCCGGCGAGTCAAGCCTTTCATCACATCTTCCCACGTTAAGTTGTCGATATTCGGCTTGAGTTCAGCAAGCAGGGAGTCCCTCCCTTTTTTGATTTCACGTTTGATCGCATTGACTACGGAAGGGATGGAACAGTAGGTTTCCAGACATCCGTAGTTTCCACAGCTGCAGGGGTTTCCGTCAATATCCACCACCGTGTGTCCGAAGGCATCTTCCTGGTTGTTACCCTGCACCAGGCGTCCTTCTGAGATGATGCCGCATCGGATACCAATACCGATATGTGTATAGGCAATGTTACGAAATTCCCGGTTCAGGCCGCCCCGGTGAAACTCCGCCCAGGCGGCGGTGTTGGCCCCGTTTTCCATAAATACGGGAACATGGAAGGCATCTTCAAATTGTTGACTGATTGAAAAATCTCCCCATCCCGGAACGGGAAAATGAGGCGGGTATAAAAGATACCCCGTTTCTCGATTGATCGGTCCGACCGTTCCAATCCCGATTCCCAGAAATTGATCCTGCTTGATGTCGTGTTTTTGCAGGAACTCGTGGATTCCGGTGATTAATCGGTCGATCACCTGTCGGGGGGACTGGCTTGTATCCATGGGATAGGATGTTTCCTCAATCACTTCATTGGTCAGGTTGACCAGCACGATGCTGCAGTAGGTCCGGGAGATGTCGATCCCGACCATGTATCCGGCGTTTTTTTCAATTTCATATAAAGTGGGGCGTCGGCCACCGGTGGAACCTGCCTGCCCCTTTTCTTTAATAAAGCCGGCCTGTAAAAGCTGGTCGACGGCACGGCTCAGGGTAGAAGGTTTTATTTTCATCGCGTCGGACAGGCTCGAACGGGTCATTTCCCTGTTGTCCCGAATCAAACGAAAGATCGTTTTCAGTGTCGCATCTTTTTTGTTACGGATATTCCAGATCATTTTCGTTTCACAACCTTCAAGTTATAACCAAAATGGAATAAAGTGACGAAAAAAGACAATAAAAAAGATGATACCCCATAGAAACGCCATAAAATAACGGGAACTTTTTTTCATTTTGGATAATTCTAAGTATACAACTGTCATTCCGGGAATTCAATAGGCTCCATCCATTCTCAACGGAAAACCAATATTTTTATACCCCTATAAATTTTTGTTATACCTTAACGAAATAAAAAGAAACCTGCCGTGGAAGAGGCAGGTTTTCTTCAAGTTATTGTTGAATGTGTCCCGGCGTTCTGTCGGTTGCGGTTGCCGCAGGTGTGTAGGTGTTGACCATGGTGCTGGTGGTGACGTCTTTAAGTGTCGGCACTTGATAGTAACCTTTCTGATTCATATATTGCCAGACTTCATACGCCTGTTCTGAGGAGTTCACCGCCCCCTGTTGCATGATCCGGCGAATCTGCGGATCGGCACATTCAAGAGATGCGGCCATGCGAAGGGTGGCTGTGGATTTTTGACAGCCGAGCATGCCGCTGGCGACATCCCGGTCATTCATCTGGTTGATGGATGTATTGGGGGACTGGGGGGACGGATTGTCGAGACCGTATGTCGGTGAGAAGTTATCCGACGGCTTGCGGTATGGGATCGCTTCTGCTCCACCGTGCTGGTTGACGGCCTGCACCATATTGTTATACTCACGGATCAGGAATTGAATCTGGTTGTTCAGAATGGTAGCCAGTTGCGGATCCTGCACGTGGGGGCGGTAGAGTTGAAACTGGTTGATACCGTCGATGGTATCGGTCAGCACCTCGTGAACTTCCATGACTTCATGGGCGCCTAGTTTGGTGTTCATCTGTGATTCCTCCTCTTATTTGAATTGATGGGTTTACGCCTTTCATTTTTTCCAGTTCTCACCTAATTTATGTAAAGAAATTGACAGTTACTCAAAACAGGAGGAGAATGGGCTGCAAACAACGTTTTTTTCGTTGACATGACAGGTGGAATCCTTTATAGTGGTTACAAGATTTTTTAAATATCGGAATCCATTCTTATCCGGAGCAGGTGGAGGGACTGGCCCTATGAAACCCGGCAACCGGCAGGAAGCTTTTCCTGCAGCGGTGCTAATTCCAGCAGGACCCCGAGGGTTCTGAGAGATAAGAAAGGCGTTTAAAAATGATAGCGTGATTATCATGGGGGCCTTTCTTGGGGAAGGCCTTTTGCTTATTTTGGGTTATTTTCGCAGTTATGTGCTGATTCCTTTGACATTGAACCTAGAGTGCTTGATCGAAGGGAATCTCAAAAGAAATGTTGGGGTGTTTATAGATGGTGGCATCAAGAAGCAGGGCGTTCAAGGAACAAATGAAGAAAAAAATTCTGGTTCTGGACGGTGCGATGGGGACCATGATCCAGCAGGCCGGCCTGACGGCGGAGGACTTTGGCGGTGAAGCATATGATGGATGTAACGAAATGTTGAATCTGACCCGTCCCGATCTGATTCAGGAGATCACCGAATCCTATCTGGAAGCCGGGGCGGACATCGTTCAGACCAATACTTTCGGTGCGACGGACATTGTACTGGCCGAGTACGATCTGCAGGACAAAGTTGAAGAGATTAACAAGGCGGCTGCCGAAATCGCACGCCGGGCCGTGGAGAAGTGGTCTACCGAAGAGCAGCCACGTTTTGTCGCCGGTTCGATGGGACCGACCACCAAAACCCTGTCGGTCACCGGAGGCACCACGTTTGAACAACTGGAACAGGCTTATTATGCACAGGCACGTGCCCTGATCGAGGGTGGCGTGGATGTGTTGCTCCTAGAAACTGCACAGGATACGCTCAATGTGAAAGCGGCCAGTATCGGGATTCGCCGGGCGTTTAAGGAAACGGGCCGGGAACTTCCCGTCATGATCTCGGGAACCATTGAACCTATGGGAACCACCCTGGCCGGTCAGAATATTGAGGCTTTTTATATCTCACTGGAACATTTGAAACCGATCTCCGTCGGTCTGAACTGTGCCACCGGTCCGGAATTCATGCGGGATCATATCCGGACGCTGTCCGGCATGTCACGCTATGCGGTGAGTTGCTATCCCAATGCCGGTCTGCCGGATGAAGACGGACATTATCATGAATCCCCGCAGGCACTGGCGCAAAAGATGGCCGGCTTCGCAGAAAAAGGCTGGCTCAATATTGCCGGGGGATGCTGTGGAACCACCCCGGAACACATTCGGGCATTAGCTGAAGCACTCAAAGACTATCAACCCCGTCAGGTGATCGGCGAACATCCGCCGGCCGTCTCGGGGATCGAGCCGGTGTATCTCGAAGAAGATAACCGGCCGCTTCTCGTCGGAGAAAGAACCAATGTCATTGGTTCGAGAAAATTTCGCCGGCTGATTGCCGAAGGCAAATATGAAGAAGCATCTGAAATAGCACGTGCCCAGGTGAAACGGGGTGCCCAGGTGATTGACGTCTGCCTGGCCGACCCGGACCGCGATGAAAAAGAAGACATGCGCCGTTTTCTTGAATATGTCACCAAAAAGGTGAAAGTGCCGTTCATGATCGATTCAACGGACCCGGACGTCATCGACCTGGCCCTCAAATATTCCCAGGGTAAAGCCATCATCAACTCGATTAACCTGGAAGACGGTGAAGAACGCTTCGCCCAGGTCGTCCCGCTCATTCACAAATACGGAGCGGCGGTGGTCGTCGGTACCATCGACGAGGAAGGGATGGCCGTCACCCGGGAAAGGAAACTGGAAGTGGCGAGACGCTCTTACGACTTGCTGGTCAATCAATACGGCCTGCAACCGGAAGACATTATTTTTGACCCGCTGGTGTTTCCGGTGGGAACGGGGGATGAAGCCTATATCGGTTCAGCCAAGGAAACCGTGGAAGGCATCCGTCTGATTAAAGAAGCGATGCCCCGTACCCAGACCATCCTCGGGGTGAGTAACGTATCATTCGGACTGCCCCCTGCCGGGCGGGAAGTACTCAACGCCGTATTTCTTTATCACTGTACGGTAGCGGGCCTCGATTATGCCATTGTCAATACGGAAAAACTGGAGCGTTACGCCTCCATTCCGGAAGAAGAACGCCAGATGGCGGAAAAACTCCTGTTCGAGACCGATGATCAGACGCTGCAGACCTTTACCGAATTTTACCGTCAGAAAAAGGAGAGTACACCCCGTGAAACGTCGACGATGAGTCTGGAAGAGAGGCTGGCCCATTATATTATCGAAGGGACGAAAGAGGGGCTTGCGAAAGACCTGGATGAAGCCCTGCAGAAGTATGACGATCCCCTGGATATCATTAATGGTCCCCTGATGGACGGGATGGAAGAAGTGGGACGCCTGTTTAACGATAATCAATTGATCGTGGCCGAGGTGTTGCAGAGTGCCGAGTCGATGAAAGCGGCCGTGGCCCATCTGGAGCCCTATATGGAGAAGAAAGAAAGCAGCGTCAAGGGCAAAATTCTGCTGGCGACGGTAAAAGGGGATGTGCACGATATCGGCAAAAATCTGGTGGATATTATCCTGTCCAATAACGGGTATCAAGTGGTCAATCTGGGTATTAAAGTGACGCCGGAACAGTTGATTGAGGCCTGTCAAAAGGAAAAACCGGATATGATCGGTTTGTCCGGTCTGCTGGTCAAATCTGCCCAGCAAATGATCGTCACTGCCCAGGATCTGAAAGCTGCCGGTATCGATGTTCCCTTACTGGTCGGGGGTGCGGCCCTCACCCGAAAATTTACCGAGACCCGCATTGCGCCACAGTATGACGGCATTGTCGTCTATGCCAAAGATGCCATGAATGGCCTTGATCTGGCCAACCAGTTGATGAACCCGGAAAAACGGGCACAACTGGCCGATAAGTCAGCAAAAGATCGGGCATCGGTCTCATCACCTTCTGCGGACAAGGCGGATCAACCGGACAATCAAGGACAACCCGCCGAACGCCGCCGTTCCGACGTATCTCAGGAAGCACCGGTCTATCAGCCACCGGATTTTAAACGGCATATTCTGCGTGATTATCCACTGGATCACTTGACACCCTACCTCAACCTGCAGATGCTTCTCGGCAAGCATCTCGGTCTGCGCGGCAAAGTGGAAAAACTCCTGGCGGAACAGGATCCCCGTGCCGTTGAATTGAAACAGGAAACAGACCGATTGCTGGCGGAAGCGAAGGAAGAAGGGATCATCAAGGCGCATGGCATGTACCGGTTTTTCCCGGCTCAATCCGAAGGTGATGATATTGTGATCTTTGACCCGGAGCATCCGGAGCAGGAAATCGAACGTTTTTCATTTCCACGGCAAAAACAGGCGCCTTACCTGTGCCTGGCTGACTTTGTCCGTCCACGGGAAAGCGGCGTCAAAGATTATGTGGCCTTTTTGAATGTGACGGCCGGAGAAGGCATTCGTGAGCTTTCTACGGCATGGAAGGAAAAAGGGGACTACCTGCGGTCCCATCTTCTGCAGGCACTGGCTCTGGAGCTGGCAGAAGCCTTTGCAGAACGATTGCACCATATGATCCGGGATGCCTGGGGAATCCCGGATCCGGCGGATATGACGATGCAGGAACGTTTTGCCGCCAAATATCAGGGAATTCGTGTTTCATTCGGTTATCCGGCCTGCCCGAACCTGGAAGACCAGGCCAAACTGTTCGGGTTGATGAAACCGGAAGATATCGGAATCCAGCTGACAGACGGGTTTATGATGGAGCCGGAAGCGTCGGTGTCGGCGATGGTCTTTTCCCATCCGGAAGCCAGGTATTTCAATGTCGGAGCGGAGGAATAGAAAAATGGGGAGCGGAGGAAAAGAGATGCATCAAAAGACCAATCTCAAAGATTATCTGACTGATCACCTGCTTGTGGGTGACGGGGCGATGGCTACGTATTTGTACGGCCAGGGCGTCCCCGTTGGGGTCTGTTATGAGGAACTGAATCTGTCGCGGCCTGAACTGATTGCCAGTGTCCATCGGGCCTATTATGAGGCAGGAGCCCGTTTTATCACGACCAATACGTTTGGTGCGCATCGGGAAAGTCTGGCCCGTTACGGCCTGGAGGATCAGCTGCATGAGATCAACCGGGTAGCGGCTGAGATTGCCAGAAAAGCGGTTGGAACGGATGCCTATGTGGTGGGTTCCGTCGGCTCCATTCGTGCTGGTAAAGTCTCCAACTCTCCGATGGAAGGGTATCGCAGCCAGTACCGGGAACAGGTGGAAGCCCTTCTTGATGGCGGGGTTGACGGTATTTTGCTGGAGACGTTTCTCGATGTGGAAGAGTTGCTGCTGGTGCTGGACGAGATTCGGCCGCTTACGTCTTTGCCCATTATTGCCCAGCTGGCGTTGATGGAAGTGGGGAGGACCCGCGACGGATATAGTCTGAGCGAGGCGTTTCAGATTCTGAAGGAAAGCGGGGCTGACATTCTGGGCTTGAATTGCCGCATGGGACCGGCTGAAATGTTCCGCTCCATTGAAAATGCGCTGGTGCCGGAAGATACGCCTCTGTCCATTTTTCCCAATGCAGGCCGGCTCGCGTTTACAGACGGGGAATATGCCTATAAATCTTCCCCGCAGTATTTTGCGGAAAATGCCCGGCGTTTTCGTGAACAGGGGGTTCGTCTGATCGGAGGATGTTGCGGGACGACACCGGAGCATATCCGGGAGATGGCCGAAGCCCTCAATGGTCTGAAACCGGTAGAACGTGTCAATCCGAAAACGGATGTCAACGCCAACCAGATTCGCAGCAAAATCCGCTCTATTCAGGATAAACAAAATAAATCAGTTAATCTGGTCGATCGGGTCAAACAACGTCATACTGTCATCGTGGAATTTGATCCGCCGCGGGATCTGGATATCAACAAGTTTTTAAAAGGAACGGAAGAACTGGAGAAAGCGGGGGCGGATGCCGTTACCCTGGCCGACAATTCCCTGGCTGCAACGCGGATGAGCAATATGGCCCTCGGCGCCATTATCAAGAACAAATTCAAGATCGAACCGCTGTTGCATATGGCCTGTCGCGATCGTAACCTGATCGGGCAGCAGTCCCATCTGATGGGACTTCATGCGCTGGATATCCATCACATTCTGGTGGTCACCGGTGATCCGTCCCGCTTCGGCGATCTTCCCGGTGCCACATCGGTATTCGATCTAACATCCTTTGACTTGATTCGTATGGTCAAACAGTTGAACGAGGGGATCACCCATTCCGGCCGGTTGATGAAACAGCAGACCCGCTTTACCGTAGGGGCTGCCTTCAACCCGCATGTTCGCAAGTTTGAAGCGGCGGTTAAACGTCTGGAGAAGAAAGTGGAAGCCGGAGCCGATTTTGTAATGACCCAGCCGGTGTATGATGAGGAATCCATTATCCGGATTTATGAAGGAACACGGCATATCCCAATACCCATTTTCATCGGAATCATGCCTCTCACTAGCAAGCGGAATGCCGATTTTCTGCATAACGAAGTACCCGGCATCAAATTATCTGACGAGGCTCTGGAACGAATGGGACGCTATAACGGTGAAAGAGCCCGGCAGGAAGGGCTGGAGATGGCGAAAGAATTAATCGATAAGGCCGTACAATATTTTAATGGCATCTATATTATCACCCCGTTTTCTTATTATGAAATGAGTGCCGATCTGACCCGGTATGTCCGTGAAAAAACCGGTCAAAACGGGGAGGCCGGAGCCGATATTTCCATATGATGTGTTGGTTGGAGCCTGCGGAGTTTGTGGAAAAACTCCGCAGGCTTTTTATTGTCAAAGTCAATTTTTTTGATATAAAATGTTAGTAAGCACTAACATACATATGAGAGGAGGATAGGATGAGTAAAACGGAAACGCGGAACAAACTGTTGCAGGCGGCCCTGGATATTTTCGGGGAACAAGGGTATGAAGGGACGACGACGAAGGAAATCGCTAGCCGGGCCGGGGTGTCCGAAATGACCCTGTTTCGGCATTTTGGCAGTAAAGAAAATTTATTGAGAGAAGGGATTCGCCATTTTTCCACGCTGTCACTTCTTGAAGATACATGGTTGGAAGACAACTGGACCTTTAATCCGGTTTGTGATCTTCGCCTGCTGGCGGAGTCTTATCTGCGTGTGTCCTTTGAGTATGCCGATTATATGCGGATCGTGTTTCAGGAGGCTCCCCGTCATCCGGAACTGGCTCGGATGGCCTCCGAAGTCCCCCGGCGACTTCATCAGAATTTGACCGAATATTTGTGCCGGCTCCATCGGCGGGGGATTATACCGGAAGGAAATTTTCCGGTACAGGCCCGTATCTTTTTCGATTGCTTGTATCAATATGTGCTCACGACATCCAATTACCGGCATGTCGATTGGGTGGATGACATCCCGGCAGATGTGTATCTCGATACGATGATACCGATGTTTGTGGCAGGCTTGATGCAGGAAAAACGGCTCAAACTGAATGATAAGGGAGGAGAGGATGGATGAAAAATGGGCAATTTGCTTATCCACGGGGCTGGAAGGGACGACTCGCCGGACATCTGATGGCGCTTACCAATCACGGTATGAATCAAAAAGTGATGGAACTGATGAACATACAGCCGGGGGATCGCATTCTCGAAATCGGATTCGGCCACGGCCGATTGATTCACCGGTTGATGAGTAAATCCGATTGTTCCTTTGTGGCCGGCATTGATATTTCGGAGACTATGGTGTCTCAGGCCACCTATCTTAATAAGCGTTTTATCCAGGAGGGTAGCGTCCGCCTTGTTCGGGGAGACGTCTGTCAGCTTCCTTTTGAAGGTTACAGTTTTGATCGGGTCTGTTCCGTGAACAATTATGAATTCTGGCCGGACCGCCAAAAGGCACTTGATGAAATCCGTCGGGTCATGAAAACAGGAGGCACATTTTTACTGGCGATTCGCGGCAAGAATCCGGATGCCAAAAAGATGCTCGACCGTATCAGTTTAAGTGAGCATGATATTGACGAGGCACAGCGACTCATCAAGCAAGCCGGCTTTGAATTACTTGAGGTGAGCCGGCATGATCTTCCGTTTATGACCGGTGTTATGATCTCCGCCACCAGAAAATAAGGCCTGCATCTTTATTGATCCAGGGTACATTCTTCCGGCGGGACGGCCACAAACGCCTGAATGCTGGGTTGCCGAAGGGTCCGGTTATGCGTCCAGTTCATAAACTGGATTCGCGCCGTTACCCTCGGTTCAATCCACACGGCATCCCGAAACCGTTCCGGCCTGTTGATAAAAGGGCGTTCCCCGGTTTGCAGCGGTTTCAGGACATCCGTCAACGCCTGCCAGTCAGCGCGGGACAGTTTTCCGGTCCCGGCATGCCCCACATACCACAGGTTGCCCTCCCGGTCATACAATCCCAGTAAAAGCGCATTGATCGTGCCGCTCCGGGTAGTAAATCCACCGATAACGGCATACACGTCCTGATAATTTTTGATCTTCAGCCAGCTGTCTTTTTTCTGCCCGATGTCATAAGTTGAATCTTTCTTTTTGGCCACGATGCCTTCCATCCCCTGTTGTTTGACGACTTCAAACAGGGTTTCCCCGTCATGGTGGGAGGGTACCAGTTGTACGTCTTCCTGGGGGTTGACGATATCTGAGAGGATGTCCATTCTTTCCTGCAGGGGACGCTGGTGAATCCACTGTCCGTTTACAAAAATCACATCAAAGATCATATAGATGACGGGAACGTGTGACACCATTTGGCTGACACGGTCCATCCGTCTGATCCCGTCCCGTTTCATTACCGTCTGAAAAGAGGGTTTCCCGTCGTGACCCAGGGCAATGACTTCGCCATCCAGAATGACCGAATCAGCGGCGCAGTATCTTTTGACATCGATCAGTTCAGGATAAGTCCGGGTTCTTTCCCGTTTTTTCCGGTTAAACAGTCGGGTCTGATGACCATCAAAATAGGTGAGAATACGGACACCGTCCCATTTGATCTGGGCCAGCCAGTCGTCCTTCACGGGTATTTGATCACCTTTTTTCGGTTCAAATGGGATGATCGGTTCAAGCTGCATAAGGAAACTCCTTTTTTATATTAGTGTGTCAGTCAAAGGGGAGAATTATTTTTAGTCACACATAAAACGGGTACCCGGACTGTGTTCCAGCGGCGCAAAAAAAACACCCTGCCCGGTGCAGGGTGTTTTTATCAACCATTTTGCTAAACTTGAAATCTTTCAATTTGCTTTTGCAACGTATGGGCCTGTTTCTCCAGGACCTGGATTGATGCAGCGATCTCCTCCATGACAGCTGTCTGTTCCTGGGTAGAAGCGGCTACCTGCTCGGAACCGGCGGAAGTTTGTTCGGCCACGGAAGCGACTTCTCTTGCTTCGTATGCCGTCTGGCTCATGTTATCCGCCTGTTTGCGGATGAGGCCGACAATCTCCTCAACAGAGGAAACGACTTCATTGACCGAGTGGTTGATTTCGTCAAGAGCCCGGGTGGTTTCTTCACCACGTTTGGATTCCCGATCGGCCAGTTCCACCTGGGATTCAATCTGGCTGACCGAACGTTCCACCTCGGCCTGCATCTGAATGATCAGGTCATGAATATTCTGAACGGCGGTGGAACTCTGATCGGCCAATTTCCGTACCTCCTCGGCGACGACGGCAAATCCTCGTCCGTGTTCGCCTGCCCGCGCCGCCTCAATCGAAGCATTCAGGGCCAGCAGATTGGTCTGTTCGGAAATTTCCCCGACCACTTCCGTAATTTCGCCGATTTTGTTCGCATTGTCCTGAAGGCGGCGAACCACCTTGATCGATTCCTGATTTTCCCGGGCCAGGCGGTGCATGCCTTCAACCAGGGATTGTACCACGGTACGGCTTTCATTGATCGTATTGACCATCCGTTCTGTCTGATCCTTAGAGTGGTCGGCTTTTTCACTGGCCTCTTCAGACAGTCGGGTGACCTCCTCGACGGAAGCAAGCGTTGTCTGAGAAGCCTGGGCCTGCTTTTCAGCTCCCCGGGCAATTTCCTCAATAGTACGGCTGATGTTTTCCGCCTGGTCGGCGGCCATTTCAGACGCATTTCTCAACTCTTCCACACTGCGGGTGGACTGTTCAAAGTTTTGCTGAATGTTCTCAATCATCGTTTTTAAATTGTCAATCATGTTGCGAAAGGCAAGGGCCAGTGCATGCAATTCATCCTTTGATTTCGGGATATAGACCTCGACGCGCAAATCACCCTCAGCCGCTTTTTCCGCCGATTCTGTCAAAATCGTGAGCGGTTTGATGATAATCCGGGCGGCAATCCATCCCAGAATCCCGGACCAGATGATTCCAAGGACAAGTGTTAACGAGACAAAAAGCCATTCAGGTATGTATGAAGAAAAATAATCCCCCAGTACAAAGATAAAGAAAGCACTGGTTCCGTATGTAACCATCGAGAGAATAGCAATGCCCAGAACGATTTTTTTCACAAGGCCGAAACGGACCCTGTTTTTCACGCTGGATTGTTCAGGGTTCATGGTTCCCCCTCCTGTTCGATAAATTCTGTTTATATCATATTACCATAATTTATCTACAGGAAAAGGGGGAAAATGACAATGTTCACCAAAAATTTTATTTTAACGAAAAAAAGGCGTCCTGGACCGAATCATACTCATCTTGAATGTGAGGGACCGTCTCATTCAATAGCGTTCTGCCGTCTCTGAGAAAAATGACCCGATCCGCTACTTGTTCCACGACATGCAGATCATGGGTTGAGAAGAGTATGGCGGTTCCGTCGTTTTTAATCGTTTGAATCAGATTTTCAAAGGTGCGGACCCAGTCCGGATCAAGGCCGTTGGTCGGTTCATCCATCACCAGCAGTCGAGGTCGGCCCAGGATAGCCTGCGCAAACAGGAGGCGCTGATTCATCCCTTTGGAAAATCCACCGACTCTTTGCCGGGCAACCTCTGTCAGTCCCACCCGGTCAAGGGCTAGATAAACCTGTTCCCCGGGGACGCCTTTCAACTTCCCGTAAAAGTGGAGGATATCCAGCGCCGTCATATTTTCCGGGAATAACAGGTGATCCGGCATATAGCCGAAAACGGAACGTTCCTGTGGTGTCATCCTAGATCGTGATTTTCCATTAATCTGGATATGACCGGTGGTCGGTGTTAAAAGCCCGGAAATCATGCGAATCAGCGTACTTTTACCCGCACCGTTTCCTCCGCAGAGTGACAGGCATTCGCCCGGGTAAACGCGAAATGAAAGTGGGGACAGAAGCGTTTTTTTCTTGATTGATTTTGAGACATCATTGACTTCCAGAATCGGTTCCATGTCAGGAGGCCCTCCTTCCGGTGCGGGATGCCAGCCACAGGATGATCAGGCAGTCTATCAGGGTGTAGCTGAAAACCGTCATATATCCGTAAAGAGAAGGGAACCACTGGTTGAGATCGTAATAGGGGGTTCCCAGAATGGCGCCATTTCCAAGCAACAGGATGGTCGAGACCCGTACAAACTCGACCGGATTCAGGATGATTAGCGTCAACAAGAAGGATTTGACCCAGCCTGCCGGCAGAATCATCGCCGTGTTAATCGCAGCAAAAGGGAGCACAAACAGACTGACAAACCAGATAACCACACTGCCGGCAATGGCCTGCAACCGATTACGGGCCAGATTACCCAGCCAAATGCCGATTGACAGATAAATCAGGACCAGCACCAGGCTTCCCAGCAGAAACAGTAAAAATTTTTCAATTGACGAGCCGGGAAGCACAAAGAATCCGATCATCCCCAGCAACCCGTAGGAAACCGCGAGAATTCCGGTAAAAGCCAGGGACAGTCCCACAAATTTGCCCAGAATCAGGTGACCGGTGGGAAGGGGGTAGGTTTGAATCAGTTGCCACTGCCGATCTTCCTTCCCTCCGGATATGGACAGGCTTCCGATCAACATGCCCATGATCGGAAGCAGGATCAGGTTAAGATTCAGCATTTGTCCGGTCATACGGTTAAACCCGGAAAAACCGGGGCTTCCGGCTGTCAACAGTTCAGACATCAGAAACAGTCCCTGAAAAAGGAGCAGTAAAAATGTGAACAAAATCATCCAGAACTGTCGGGAAGCCTGTTTCCATTCAAATCGGGCGATGGTCAACCATGCTTTTGTGTCCATTTTTTATCACAGATTCCTTTTTATTTATTCATCTTTTCCTTCATTTTTTTCTTCATTTCTTCGGTCATATGACGTTCCCAGGTGTGGTTATCCAGCTCTTCAGCAGTCATCAGTGTTCCACCATTGTCATCAACGAAAGCCTGTGCGTCGCCTCCGGAAGAGAAGGTAAACACATTGTATCCCATGGGAGACATCACATCCGGATTGTACACATAGTGACCTTCATCCATATTTACCCATCCGGTTTCATTGTAATCATAAATAAACTTGGTGTTGTCGGCCAGCTCGGGTTGTTCCTCCATATGTTTGATCAGACATCCAATGTCATCGTACTTATAAGCGGTACCGTCATCCTTGATAATCTCAGCGGCAAAACGCTGGTCATGAATCATCATATGGCAGACGTCACATTTGTCTGTTTCCGGGTTAATGTCCACAGGGCTGGCCTGATTGGTTCCACATCCACTCACAATCACAAACATCATAACGAATAAAAAGTACAGGGATTTACGCATGTCGAATACCTCCTTTTGTGATGAAAAAACCTGTAACAAATAAAATCATGCCGGATATGAACAGGGCATAACGTGCTCCCGGTTGCTCCGGTGCGGTCTCTTTCCGTATAGTGACGGGGACCATTGCCGGGTGGGGATCCACCATGTTCTGGTCAGGACGGCTGTAATCAAGCGCGGTCATCACCGGGCTGTTAAAGAAAACCTGCAGGGCCGGAACACGAGATGTGTAGCGACTGAGCGCTGTTTGTTGCCAATAGGGAGCATCACCGTACCCATCACGGTCCAGATCAAATCCCTGATACGTGTCCCAGTAATTACCCTGACCGTCATGGGAGAAAATCGGAGAATCCGTAGTAGTGTTTTGAGAAAGGGCATAGACGTTTCCGATCATGTTGTTGTTCCAGATACGGTTGTCCTGTAAGCCTTTCTGAATCACCCAGGCCCGATGGTTGTGCAGCAGTTCGTTCTGCCGAATCTGCGTGGAACGGGTGGTTTCCATATATATCCCCATGCCGTTCTGGCTCAGGGTGTTATGGTGAATATCAAAGCTTTCCGTATCATATAACAGAATGCCGCAACCATTGTATGATGAATGGTCCTCAAAACGATTGTCCGTCACTTCGCCGCGGACGGCTCCCATGATCATCGCACCGGTCACATTGCCCGATGCAAGATTGTTGCGGATCCGGGTGTCGTTGGCATACATCAGGTGAATCGCATAGCGGGAACGGGTGACATGATTCGTTTCAAACCGGTTTTCGTGAGCATCAAACACATAACACCCATCCTGCACCGCATCGATGCGGTTGTCGATTATCCGGTTTGCTGAAGCGTTCTGCAGGTAGATGGCGTTACCACGCTTACTTTTGGACCAGTCTGGATTTCCGATAAATTCATTATTGCCGATCAGAGAGTCCCGGCTGTTCACCAGTTTGATCCCGCTGACCAGAAGGTGTTCAAATCGGTTATGCTGAATGGTCAAGTGCTTACCTTTGCCCAGAATGAGACTTTGCTCTATGCCCCGATCCGGTCCGTCATAGCGAAAAGTGATCCCTTCCACCACGATGCCATCAGCGGTTAACTCCAGCAGGGGAAGCGTATCGCCTCCCGTGATCACGGTTCCTTTTTGTCCTGTCAGCGTCAGGTTTTTGTCGATCACCAGCGTTTGCTTAAGTGAATAGACGCCTTTTTGCAATAAAAGGGTGTCACCGCTTTTTGCTTCCTTTACATATCGCTCCAGCATGCCCGGACCGGCCGGAACCCGGACCATATCTTCCGCTGATGCGGTATGTGTGAAAAAGGGCAGGGTGATCAACAGCAGGATGATCCGGACGAATATCAATTTTGGCAATAGTCCCATCACCTCCCCGGGGCCTGTTTTTCCTTCCTTTTATAGACTAGTCTGAACGTTCGACAAAAAAAATAGCCCGTTCGGGCTATTTTAGGTGAACAATTTTTGACATGTCTATAGGGGATCGTCCCTGTTTTCATGTTCCATGGCATACCGGGCCAACTGGACACGGTTTTTGAGATGAAGTTTCTGCAGAATGTTTTTAAGATGGTTTTTTACCGTATTTTCGGAAATAGAGAGTGCTTCTGCGATATTGCGGTTGGTGTAGCCGTCGGCGACGTACTGCAGGATTTCTTTTTCCCGCCGGGTTAACACATCCTGTTCCGCTTCCGGTACAGACGGCTCGTTTCCTTCCGTAAATTCTTTGAGAATACGAAGGGCGATTCGTTTTTCCAGGGGTGTATCGCCGCTGGCCACGCTTCTTAAATAATCCAGCCACAAATCCGGCTCCAGATTTTTAATCAGATAACCCTGTGCCCCCAGTTTCAGGGCTTCAAAAAAGTCCTGTACATCGTCCGACACACTTAACATAATAATCGTTGATTCGGGATAACTGTTTTTGATTCGGCGGGTGGTTTCAAATCCGTCCATTTCCGGCATGTTAATATCCATCAGAATGATGTCGGCTTTTCTCTGTTTGAGAAAATCCAGCGCCTGCTGTCCGCCGCTGGCCTGTCCGATCACATAGAAGGATGGCTCCATGGACAGGATGTCTGAAATGGCTTCCCGTGCTTCCGCGCTGTCATCTACGACAAGAAAGGTGTACAACAGAATCAGCCCCTTTCTTTCTTTATTTCGGCGATGGTGCCATGTCCGGGTTCCTGATTCGGCTTAAAGGCAAGCTCAGCGTCGATCGGCTTGAGTCGCTCCCGGATCATGTTGATACCGTATCCGTTGTTTTCGCGAAAAGGGGGCTTCCCGATGCCATCATCCGCTACTCTCAGCACCCATCCCTCTTTCTGTCTGTGAAAACTGACGGTCACGTTCTCGGCCTGAGCGTGTTTTTGAATGTTGACCATCAGTTCCTGCAGGGAACTGAACAATTCTACTTTCTCCCGTGATGTCAAGAAATCCTCTTTTTCAATATCGGCCCTTACCTTGATAGGGGTGTCGTCTTCAAATTGTTTCAGATAATCCATCACCATGTCCCGCCAGAACATGGAGATGTTTTCAGTGGGGGTCTTCAGATTGGTAATGGCCTGTCTCACATGACTGTGTGTTTTGCGAAGGGAATTCTGCATTTTAAGGATATCTTCTTCAACCGGTTCGTTGCGCGCCACTTTCTCTTTTATTTGCTGGGCTTTTACGTTGAGAAAAAAGAGAGACTGGGCGATCCGGTCGTGGATTTCACGGGCGATTCGTTCCCTCTCCTCGGTGATCGCTTTCCGTTCTTTTTCCTTTTCCAGTGTCTCTCTCATTTTTTCCATCATCTCAAAAAGCCGGGTCAGAAAAAGCATGGACACGGCCAGGGTAATGAGGGGGGAGAGCCAGTTCCCCAGTTCCATGGAGATGACAGGCAGCAGGTAACGGTGCCTGACAAATTCCCAGACCCCGATGGTCAGACTGGGTATGATGATGATGAGCCACTTTAATTGTTGATACGACATGGTTTCTCCTCACTTCTGAAAATTTTTTTGAAAAAGAACAAAACAAATGTTATATTCATGCGTATAACCATATAGAACAAAAACAGTGGAGGTTTCAACAGGATGAAAAAGAAAATCGGGTTGATCCTGGCATTGATGTTACTTATCGGCATCACCACGGTCTATGGAAAGCCCGTTTCCGGTCTGGTATTCGATAAATATCCCAGCATCAGGGTTAATATTAATGGAGAATCACTGGATTCATCTGTTCCTCCGTTTGTCATAGAAGGGACATCTGTCGCGCCGGTTCGTTCACTGGCCCGGGAGATGGGCGGGTTTGTTTCCTACGAAGACGGAACAGTCAATATTACGAAACCCCATGTCAATATGATTGTGTCCGCGATCAAGAACGGTGAGGACAACAGGCTGTATCCTTTTATGGCCGTTAAAGCCGGCCAAACCCTGACATTTAAAGTTTTCGTCGAAGTTGCACAGGCACCGGAAGCGGAAGAACTGTTCTTTAAAGTCGTGATAGAAGACCAGGATGGAACGGAACAATTCAGCAGTTCACCAAGCATGTTTACTGATAGCCGGTTTATTTTTACCCAGAAAGTTCCGGAGTTTACCTTTGAAGAATCTCAGGATTATTATACCGTGAAATTCCTGATGAAAACACCGGATTCCGATTATGTAACAGTAGGACAAAATGTGATTTACGTCGAGTAGGAGGTTGTTGAGTCGCTCAACAACCTTTTCTCATCTTACCCGGAAAGCCCTGATGCTGACCGGGTTTTCTGTATTGCATCCGTTGCTGTTTTCCGTTATGGTGAAATTATAGATCAACAGCGGGGAGTCATCAGAATATGAAAAAAGAAATATGGATTTTTGCGGGTATTATCTCTGTATTAATCGTCTTCTCAACGGTGATGTTTTTCGCTTACTCGTCGTCGAGCGCCCATGATCAGACTGATCAGACGAATGGCCATCCTCAAAACGTTAAGGAAGGGGAACCACCAGCTTCAATTTCGGAAAAAGGGGAAGGTGAACCGAAGCCGGAACCTGAACCGAAACTTGCCCTGGCGTTCCGAGAGGTTGACGGCCAGTCCTACATTTCTTTAAATCAGCTGGTTGACGCATTTGAAGGAACGCTGAACTATGATGCGGTCAATGGCCTGGTGGAAGTTGCCGTGGGCGGTGATCGGTTCAAAATGATCAAGGGAGCACCGGTGCTCGAACGTAACGGGGTGTATTTGCCGGTCCGGTGTCAGCCGCTTATTGAAGAAGAAGGAAAAGAGATCCAGGTCCCGATTACCTTTGTTCGCGAGGGACTCGGGCTGGAAACGGATGTTGTCTCTGGTGAGAATCAGGTTGTGATTCGGGATGCCACAATCGGTACAGGCACAGAGACATCACCTGTATTCAAGGGAACTCAAGATCCCGTGCTTCCAACGATGGATGCGGAAGCAATCAGTTCTTATCTTTCCTTTTTGTCTTTACCGATCAAAGGCGCAAAAATCAGTGACAAAGACTCTCATCTTCCGGGAGCCCCACGTAGCTATCGAAACGGTACGCATGAAGGGATTGATTGGTACAGCGGCTATGTCGGAGTTCATGTGGACCAGCATACACCGGTTTATTCTATGGCGGACGGGGTGGTCGTGCGGGCAGATCATGATTATCGGGAAATGACGTTTGAAGAAAGGGACGCTTTCCTGCGGGAAGCGGCACAAAGGCCGCGTACGCCTGATTATATCCTGGACAGAATGCGTGGGAGACAGGTCTGGGTCCAGTATGATCAGGGCGTGATGGTACGTTATGTCCACCTGTCCGATATTCCGGATGATCTGAAAGTGGGGGATCGGGTGACGACCGACGACATCGTGGGATATGTAGGCAATTCCGGTACCAGTTACGGTGTGGAAGGAAATCTGATCGGTCTGCATCTGCATTCGGATATCCTGATTTACGGAGAAGTTTTCTGGAAGTACCTGCAACCGGAGGAAATCCGTCCGGTGCTGAAAGCGGTGTTCAACCGGGCCCAATAAATTTGCTGTGCATATACATGTCTTAGCCCTGCGGGGCCTTTTCTTTTTTATAAATTGGCCAATAAAAGGAGGAAGTAGTGTTGTTGAAATACCGGGACAAATCGATTGACACGTTTTTGTATACAGATGATGAGCAAATGTTGGCTGAAGCTGTTCACACCATGACATCGGAGGGGTTTAGCGGTGTCCGTTCCCTGATTTATCGGCTGAAACAGGAACTGGAAGACGTGGATGAACCGGACTTTGCCTGGATGGACCGGCAACTCGAGAAAGGCAGGAAGTGGATTCCCGACCCCGAGACATACAGCCCGTCCTGGAAAGGAATCTGGGATGTGATGGAACAGGAATTTACGCTGAAGAAAAAAGCCTATGACCGGGTTCCTCCTGCGGACAGGGAGGGGGAGTGGCAAATTGTGATCAATAACCCGTTCTCAACGGAAGGGGTTATCTGTCACACAGATCTGACATTTCCCAGAGCCGCTTATTTATTTGGGCATTTTCGCCGAAATCTTCACAGGCATGAATTGATCAAATTCCAGAAGGCGATGACCGTATTCAGGGAGACGGGAGAAGAGGACTAGCATCTGAAGGGTTAATAAAAAAGGATCGGCTTTCCGGGCAGGGAATGGCCGATCCTATGTTTTTTATTTCAGATTCTCAAATTCTTTCCGGTACTGTTGAGCCTTTTCCGCATAGACACGAGTTGTACTGCGCACCAGTTCCAGGTCTTCTTCCGTCAATTCCCGTACCACTTTTCCCGGAGATCCCATGACCATGGTGCGGGGCGGAATTTTTTTGCCGGGAGGAACCAGGCTTCCGGCTGCAATAAACGCTTCCTCGCCGATTTCCACATTGTCCAGAATGACGGCACCCATACCGACCAGAGCGCCTTTTCGGATGGTACAGCCGTGCAGAATCACCTGGTGTCCGATGGACACGTCATCTTCGAGAATCAGCGGGGAACCTTCATACATATGCCCCATACTGTTATCCTGAATGTTAACACGTTTACCAATCTGAATGGGCGCTTCATCCCCACGGAGGACGGTGTTGAACCAGATGCTCGAACCTTCTCCGATGGTTACATCACCAATGATGCGGGCTCCGGGAGCAATGAATGCCGTTTTGTCAATTTTGGGGTGTTTGTTCTGATAAGGGTATATCATGATGACCTCCTTCTATAATTGCGACAAAGTTTTGTCTTTTATTTTAGGGGAAGAAAGGGGTTTAAGCAAATTTTATTTGACAAAAAAAACAAGTATCACTAAAGTGTAAGTATCATTGAACTTGAAATTATCGGGTATCGGGTGGAAAAATATGGAACAAAAACGACGCAGATGGTCGCCGGTTCGGGCGATTGTCACCTTTTATGCGGTTGCCGTACTGGTCGCAACAATATTATTATTACTTCCCATATCCGTAAAACCCGGACAGGAACTGTCGCTACTGGACGCCTTGTTCACAGCGGTGAGTGCCATCAGTGTGACGGGGCTTACGGTGGTCAATACAGCGGATACATTTACACCCATCGGGGTTTTCTTTTTGATGGTGATCCTTCAGTTCGGTGGTATTGGGATTATGACCCTCAGTACCTTCATCTGGATTATCATGGGACAGAATATCGGGCTATCTCAGCGCCGTCTGATTGCCATTGACCAGAATCGTTATGAGTTTTCGGGCCTGGTCAAATTAATGCAGCTGGTACTGGGAATGGCTTTTCTTTTTGAAGGGATCGGCACGATTTTGTTCGGGACCTATTTTCTGTATATCGGTTATGCCGATACATGGTATGAAGCCTTTTACTACGGGATGTTTCACGCCCTGTCTTCGTATACCAATGCCGGATTTGATATTTTCGGCAATTCACTGGCAGACTTTTCTCACGATTATTATGTGCAGGGAATTACCATGGTTCTGGTTATTCTCGGGGCCATCGGATTTCCGGTCCTGATCGAGGTTAGAGAATATTTTATTCGAAAAGGAAAAAATTTTCGATTTTCGTTGTTTACAAAAGTGACGACGTTCACCTATTTTTTTCTGCTTATTGCAGGTGCCATTTTAATCTATCTACTAGAAAACCAGCATTATATGGCGGGAATGAACTGGCATGAAAAGGTCTTCTACTCGCTGTTTAACTCGGTGACAGCACGGAGTGCCGGGCTTTCAACGATGGATGTGGCTGAATTCGGTGTTCCGACACAGTTTATCCTTTCGATCCTGATGTTCATCGGTGCCAGTCCTTCCAGTGTGGGAGGGGGAATCCGCACGACCACGTTTGCTGTGGTTATTCTAACCCTTTATACCTATGCCAAAGGGAATCAGGAGGTCCGGGTGTTTCGCCGCCGCCTGAATCAGGAGGACACCCTGAAAAGTTTTGTGGTCTTTTCAACGGCCATTATCCTGGTACTGGTTGCCGTGATCGTTATCGATGCATTTGAAATGCAGCGTTTTACCTTGATCGAAGTTTTGTTTGAAGCTTCCTCTGCCTTTGGAACAACCGGTCTGTCCATGGGGATAACCGGCGATCTCTCACCGGGGTCCAAACTGGTGATTACGATCCTCATGTTTATCGGACGTATCGGAATCCTGTCCCTGTTGACATTGGTGCGTACGGAAACACGCACCACCCGGGTTCGCTATCCGGAAGAACGGATTATAATCGGGTAAATAGACAGAATTTCACTCAGACATTAAATAGGCAACCCGCATCACAGGCGATGCGGGTTGCCTTATTTGTCAACTAATCGTTTAGCGTGGGTTAAAATACATGACTCTTCCGTTAAACAAATGCAATTCGGCTTTGTATTCCCGGGCCAGATATTTGCAAAATTCATTGGCTTTGCCTTTATCCCCGTGTGTGGCGCCATCGGGGAGCACCACCTGGATGTAATGCTGTTCATGGGGTTCTTTTACCGTGACCTTTTCCTTCTCTTCTCCATCCCCGGCCGGTTTTTCAACCTCTTTTTCAATCGTTTCCGAACCTACTCCCATTACAATATATTTGTAGAGATTGGGGTCTTTTCCTTTCAGATAGAACCAGGTTCCCTTTCCCTCATCCGTTTCCACAATCTCATAGGGAAACGCGGCACCGGCATAATCCCAGTTTAATTGCTGGCCGGTTTTAGAAGTCATGTCTATGTAATGATTGAGTTTTTCTTTCAGGTCCTCGAGGGTTACTTTCTCAACGGTCGAACCCTTGACGAATTTTATGTAAGCTGACAAACTCACCCGTCTTCACTCCCAGTGAATAATTTTACGGAAACATCCATTTTATCTTAGCATTCCATGCTTGCTTTTGACAACCGGGAAAGAGGCAGGGCATTGTCTATCAGGCCGGACAGACTAACGGAGCCGTTTGTCCAGGTATTGGAACAATTTTTTAATATTTCGGCCTGAAACCATCTCCCCATTGACCAGGACATAGGGATGTTTTTCACAACTGGCACAATAGTTCAGGCATTCCGCCGGTTCAATGTCCGCATCCGGATAACGTTCTTTCAACCGGTCCAGATTTGAGACCTCATCACATATTTCATTATTGACACAGAATTGGATTTTGACTTTAGCCATTGACGAAACCTCCTGAAGGAGCCGTCCATGATCCATTTTCAGGCTCCGGCCTCCATTATACTGACATTAAACAGGATACCTGTCAATGGCACAAGGCATTCACTGAGCTACACCAAAAATGACAACTTTGTGTCTTCGCAGGACAATGAGGTTTCAGTGTGTTATAATTTGATTTAACTATATTTTCAGAATATTTTAGACAGGAGAGGGATTCATGCCACTTCAACAGCTCTTGTATGACCAGTCGGAAAGGACAAAGGTAAGGTTTGTCGGATTGACGACCGGCCAGGCCCGTTATGATTTCGCCATCGTCTATACCAAGCAGTTTTTTGAGAAACCACTGGTGGTGTGTATGCAGACCGGACGGTCCACCCTTTTGTGTTCGGAAGAAGCTCGGAATGCATCCTATCTGCAACAGGTTTTTCAGCTTGAAAAAAAGGAGGAAGCTGACGAACTCTCTGATTTTTTCATTCAAAACCTTCCCAGAGTTCCCTCTGAAAGCCGTTAGGAAGATATTGGCGACGGGATTTCATTGAAAAGTTGAACCCCTCATCTGTACAATATATAAAAATTGGTCAGATCCGCGGGATAAGGGGGGGGAATGCCGGTGGGAACCATCGTTTGTCAGCACTGTGGAAGAACGATCGATCATTTTGACAGTGATAAAGTGGTTGTGTTATATGCGGCATGCCGCCTGTGCGGGTGCAAGTGCCGGAATCGAAAAAAATAACGGATTCTAAAAGAGCGGGGCAGTGATATCCTAAGATCACTGCCCTTTTCTTTGACTGAATCCCGCCTTGTAGTTATAGGATATGGTCGCGATGGTTGAAGGTTCAAAAATTAGGCATCGGCTCAGCATAGTCTGAAACCGTCCATTCAAGTATAATAATTAAAAAGGGGTGATTCAGGGTGAAATGGAAGACACGTGTCACAGAGTTACTCAATATTGATATCCCGATTATACAGGGAGGACTGGCTCACCTGGCCTACGCAGAACTGGCCGCTGCTGTATCAGAAGCGGGAGGGCTGGGTCAGATTACCGCAATGTCCCTGTCCAGTCCTGAAAAATTAAGAGAAGAAATACATAAAGTTAAAGCCAAAACGGGTAAAACTTTCGGGGTCAATTATGCCATTGGTCAGCATGGAAGACCCTATGAGGACATGCTGGAAGTGGCGATCGAGGAGAAAGTCCCGGTTGTCTCGATCACGGGAGGAAATCCGGCACCGTTGTTAAAACGGCTGGAAGGTACCGAAATTAAGACGCTGGTCCTGATTTCATCTGTGAGACAGGCCCAGAAAGCTGAATCACTCGGCGTCGATGCCGTGATGGCAGTTGGTCAGGAAGGAGGCGGGCATCTCGGACGAGATGATGTCGGCACCTTGGTACTCATTCCGCGGGTTGTCGATTCCGTTGACATACCGGTCATTGCCAGCGGAGGGATCGGTGACGGGCGCGGTATGATGGCGGCGATGGCACTGGGCGCAGAAGGGATTGAAATGGGGACACGGTTTATCGCCACCCGGGAGTGCGTCCATGCCCATGAGGCCTATAAAAACGCTATTCTGAAAGGAAAAGAAACCGATACCATGGTCATCAAGCGGAGTCTCGGGGCGCCGGCTCGTACGATTCGAACCCCTTTTGCGGAAAAAATTCTTCAGATGGAACGGGAAGGGGCCGTGTATGAAGATTTAAAGGATTATATCTCGGGGAAACGCAATCAGCGTTATATCTATGACGGTGAACCCGAAGAGGGCTTCGGTTGGGCCGGCCAGGTGATCGGGCTGATCGATGATATTCCGACCGTGGCTGAATTGTTTGAACAAATGAATAAGGAAGCCTGTGAGATTGCCGGGAAATGGAATCGTATTCTGTAACCCGGCTACAGGCTTCCTTCTCTTATCTTCCTAAAATGATAAACGGTACAGCGGCATCACCGTTTCAAAGGTCTGTTCAATCTTTTCCACCAATTTTTCGCCGTTTTCAAGGATCTGATCGTCCCGGTTGATGTGGATGCCGCACAACAGTTCCGCTTTTTTCACATTCTGCAGGCGGTGGATCACCCGTGCCCAGTCATCGTCTGTCATATCCCGATGACGGGTGACATCTGGCTGGGTATGGTCAGTTGACCACACAAAATCTCCGGGGATCGCGTTGCGGATCGTATCCAGTTCTTTTTCCAGGTTTTTTCCCAGAACCGGTTTGTTCTCACATTCGTAAATCACGGCGAACCAGGCGAATAAATGAGTTGACCACATGCCGACCTGAAAATGGGGATGTTTTTTGTATCCTCTTTTATCCGCTGCCCAGGCGACCCAGGTATCATCCGGCGGATTGACAGTGCGGCGGGCATGTTTCGCCACATGATAAAACATTTCGTCTCCCACCAGTCCTGACAGGTAAGGAGCAAGCTGTTGCCCCAGCGTTTCCAGTTTCGGACGGACTTCAGCTTTCAGGGCGTCCATCCGGGGCTCCAGCCCTTCAACCTTAAAGACATCAAAGTCCTTTTTTGTAAACCCTTCAAACACCATGTCTGTTCCTCCCATTCTTATGTATCATCCTGTTTTTATATATTATCATAAAGCTTTCGGCTTCTTAAAACAAAAGCATTTGTAAGCGCTTTAAATTCGTTGAAAAATAGCGGCAGGCATTGCTGTACAGGGACTTTTCCACATTTTTGGGCATTGCAATTTCCGCCGATACATAATATCATAGTATAAAAACATAAAAAAATCTGACAATTCAGTCAAGTGCGTATATCCCTTTTTAGGAGGATAATCGAATGCAAACTTATGAGGAAATGGAATATTGTAACGTAGCGCTGTGGTTTAAACGGGATCAAATTCAAAAACTGATGGAGTTACTGGTGGAGTCCGGGATGAATGTAGCCTGGAAGGACAGCGCATATGCATTCACGCTTTCGGTTAAAACGTCGTGGACCACGCAGAGGCTGACTTTTCAGCAGGTTTCAGATATGTATCATTTAAAAGACCATCATTATCAGATTAAAGATGTTCGGTTTGCTCATATCCTGCAGCATTTTATAGAACAGGCCAGGGGACATGCGGTGATCAAAATAGTCCGCAACGGACAGATTGTCGTACAGAATATTCGGTATGGTGAGGCGGTTCGGATTGTGGAGATCAAAGGCTCTGAAAAGAGAATCCTGTTCGAAAAGGAGTGTAGTGTAAGCATGGAACAGGTCATGGAAGCTTTTAAGCGGACGGATGCAGAACGCCGGATCCCGGTTGTCAGAATGGAAATCGATTATGAACTGGCCACACTTCATGAAGCGATCCTCCAGGGTAATGATCAAAAAATTAAAGAATGTAAGGAAAACCTTGATGTGTTGAGAAAGGAAATGTTACTGTTAGAAGCTTAGGATATAAGCATGCATACCGGGATGTCTGGTATGCATTTTTGTTTCTTTAAACTGACTTTTGGTACAACGGGAACAGATGGTTTTTACAAAAAAATATAGTATAATGAATATATAAATCGGTTCAAAATGGGGGATAACATGACTCAGCGATTAGCGACCGACTATATGAAGGTGATCCTGGATATGGATAAACCTGCTCTGGCCGAGTTCATCAGTTGGTTTGCCGATCAAGGATTCGTCAATGGTGTTAAATTTCGAGGGAATGGAGATTGCGAAGTGACACTGTGTGATCTCAAGAAAGCACTCCACCTCGTATTTAGAAAACGTAACCAGTCATACCAGCTTGAAGACACCTGCCGCATATCCGACCAGCGGCTGTCAGGGATGATGAGAAAAGCGTTGAAACGATATCAGGGCTGTGCCATTGTCCATCGTATCTACTCCAACTTTACGATGGTTTATCATTATGATAAAGGGATTGTCACCCGAATTTCGGAAATGATCGGAGATCATGAGCGTGTGATTTACGAATACAGGAATCTTGCCAGCCAGCTTGAGGCGGTGTACCGGTCAAATGAGGCTGTGGAAGAAATTGACCGGCTCAAGGTGGAGGCCGATTCGCTTCTGGACCAAAGAAATCAAATGGCCGATCAACCGGAAGCGCTGAATAAAATTGATGAGAGGCTTTCAGAAATCGCGCACAGGCTGTTTATTCTGGAAGCATAAAGTGAACAATAGTTAGTGGATTTCCAGGGCGGCATATCATCATGATGCCGTCTTTCTGATTGATGAAAAATTTAGAAATGTTTTTTTGAAAAAAGCTATTGCAAGTTGGGGAAATACGTGATATTTTTATTTTCGTCAGCAAAAATAAGATAGGAACCAGGATTCACTCAAAGGGTGGAATGTCGAGGTAGAATCTCGCCCCCGGTAGTGAATGACGTAGGTCCTAGCGATGTTTGAAAAAATCTTGCTAGGAAGGGGGAACCGAAAGATGGAATACTCTACTTTCGGAAGGCATGTTGCAATTGACACATGGGGTGTCAACTTCGACGTATTAAATGACGTTGAATTTCTGAAGCGGCACATGGTTGAGGCGGCAGAAGTGAGCGGTGCGACGGTACTTGATGTTCAATCCAAGAAATTTGAGCCGCAGGGAGCGACGGTTTTGGTTCTGCTCTCAGAAAGTCATTTATCCATCCACACGTACCCCGAGAAAGGTTTTGCCGCGTTTGACTGTTATACCTGCGGGGAAACAGTGGATCCACAAGTTGCGATTGATTATCTGATTTCTGTGTTGAAACCAAAACGTGTTTACTCCAAAAAGCTGATTAGGGGACTGGGCGAAATTGATGTTGTGACCCCGGTTCTCAAGCAGGAAGAAAAAAGTTTAAAAGGCTAAGGAAAGTACAGAGACGGGGATGCCTCGTCTCTTTTGGTTTTTTAGGGTGTTGAGATTTGCTTGCCTTTTTCCTCGCTTCGCTCGGGCGGTCTTCGCAAAGTCTCAACACCCTAAAAAGGGATGGGGGGTAGCCCGGGCCCATCCATTGCTTCGCTCGGATGGGTGTGTTAGACCGATACATATGACTTGTTTCATGGGAGGAGAAAGAGTAAAGTAGTAGGAGAACATTGTTGAGGTGATTGTGGATGAAGATCGGTTGTCATATCAGTGTGTCCAAAGGGTTTTTAAAAGCGGCTCGTACGGCGGATGAGCTGGGCGCACAATCTTTTCAGGTTTTTACGAAAAATCCGAGGGCGCTTCGCCCCAAAAAACTGGATATGAACGATGCCCGTAAAGGGGTTGAATATTGCCAGGAGCATGACCTGACAGTGGTGACCCATACGCCTTATATTACCAATTTGTCCACGCCCAAAGAGGATCTGCATGAAGTCACGATTCGTTCCATTAAGGAAGATTTGAGCATTGCCGAGTCTTATCAGGCCGTCGGGGCGGTTGTCCACTGTGGCAAACATGTGGGGGAAGGCGAAGATTACGGGATTGAACGGATGATTGAAACGCTGGATCTTATTCTGGAGGACTATGAAGGTGAGACTCGCCTGTTGCTTGAAAATACGGCCGGGCAGGGGTCCGAATTGGGGCTGGAAATCGAAACGCTCGTCTCCATTCGCAAAGCCACGAAGTGTCCGGAAAAAATCGGGTTCTGTTTTGATACCTGCCATGCATTTGCTGCCGGGGTCTGGAATGGCGATACGTTTGATGAATTAGTCAAAACGATGAAAGAAACAGGTTATCTCAATGATCTGGTGGCCATCCATTTCAATGACAGCAAGGCACCGTTCGGCAGTCGCAAGGACCGGCATGAAAAAATTGGCCAGGGGGAAATCGGGTCGGAGGCGTTGAGCCTTTTTCTGAACGCACCGGAATTCTCCGGACTTCCCGTTGTGCTTGAGACACCGGTTGATGACGAAAAGGAATACGGCGAGGAAATGAAATACCTTCACAGTCTGAAACAGGAGCAATAGAGGAGTTGACATGAATCAATGGATTTACAGGAGTGGGTGGAGCAATATTCGTATTACATTATTTTCATTTTAACCGCTTTGATCTATAAACTGGGATTTGCCAGAAAACTTCCCTTTTTAAAATCCCTGATCATCTACATTTTTATCGCCCTGGGAAGCATCCTGCTCAAAGTTTTCCATGCCCTCGGCCTGCCGATGATCAGCGCATTGAGTGTGGCGGCGGCCATGCTGATTATTTATCGTGTGGTACGCCTGTTTCACAGGGAGGAGACGGATCAGGAGGTATAACCCACTAACACAGGAGGAGGGTACACATGAAACTTTTTGATGCCCTGTTTAACTGGCTGCAGATTAAAATTGTGGCCGATGCAAGGCCGGATGACAAGGCCGCTGTTGAAACCCGTACCTTTTTCGAACAGTTGTTAAAAGAAGATCATGACGTTTCCATCGTGGAAGTCAAAAAGGACGACACCATGTATCATATTCGCTATCAGCAGGAAGGTGAAACGGTCAAGACCCAGATGTTTGACCGTGAATCGTCAGAACAGCTGCTGGATGCCATTGAAAATGAGCCTAAATTCGGGCAATAGCAGGGGAAAACAGAGGGGATCATGGTGATTCCCTCTTTTTAGTTGTCATTCTATACCTGATTTTTGCCAACCCTAAGAGTGTCATCCTTTTAGGGCAAGGTGGTGTGTGGATTGCGGACGCGTCCGGAAGTGCCGCTCGGACATCAGGCAAAACTTCTCCTCGCGATGAACGGGCTGTTTTTAGTTGCCGTGGCTCTATCCAATACATTCGTTAATGTATACCTCTGGAAAATCAAAAATGATTTTTCCCTGATCGGTTTATACAACTTGATGATGTATGTCACCATGCCCGTGGTGTTTTATCTCGGGGGAATCATGGTCAAACGGGTGGATCGTGTTATGAGCATTCGGCTGGGTGTCGCATTTATGGCTCTTTTTTATTTGGTGGTCTTACTTCTGGGTAAAGCGGCGGCGGATTATATCATCGTGCTGGGGATCGTACTGGGAATCGGCCAGGGGTTGTACTGGCTGGGTTACAATGTGATGTATTTTGAAATCACAGGACCTGAGAATCGGGACCGTTTTAACGGGGTCAATGGCTTTCTGGGGTCCGGTGCGGGGATGGCGGCTCCAGTGCTGGCCGGCTGGATCATCAGCCGGATGGAGAATTTCACCGGTTACAAAATCATTTTTTCCGTTTCCCTGGGTATTTTTCTGGCTGCGGTGGTCACCAGTTTTTTCATTGTGTCGCGAAAAGCTGAAGGCAATTATGATCTGAAAACGACCTGGAAAGATACCATATCCGAACATTCCCACTGGCATTGGGTATCGCTTGCCGTCATTTTTCAGGGGGCCCGGGAAGGATTAATCACATTCTTTCTTGGTCTGCTTATCTATATTGTGACAACCAGTGAAATGGTTCTGGGCGCTTACACTTTCGCCATCTCGTTATTCGGTTTAATTTCTTTTTATTATGTGGGAAAATGGATGTCGAAAGAAAAACGGGAAAAGGCGCTGCTGATCGGGGCGCTGATGATGACATTAACCGTCCTGCCGCTTTTTTTAAAATTTAATGTTTACACCCTGTTTATCGTTGGAATCGGGGGTGCCTTTTTCTACCCCTTTTATGGCATTGCGCTGACGTCCTCTACCTTTGATGTGATCGGTGAAAGTAAAGAGAAGGCGGTCAGGCGCGTGGAATATGTGGTGTTTCGTGAGTGGGCACTCAATATCGGGAGAGTGGGGGGACTGTTGTTTTTCCTGTGGGTTGTCTTGAAGAATCCTTCTCACAATATGCTGGCGTTTTTATTGCTTGTCGTCAACGCGGTGCAACTGATGTCCTGGGTCTTTATGCGTCATGTGTATAGCCATCAGCGATAACCTGAGATATAATGATATAGTTAAGTTGTTTACTGGTACTGGCGTACATAATCCAGGATATTTGAAATATATTCACCGATAACCGGAACACTGAGGAATTTGCTCAAAATAAAACCGGCAATAGCAAGGACGATGGCGGTTCCGACGGTAAGTCCCAGGCCCCGGGCCAGGCCGGCCAGGAAATTGATGGCGAACACACGGCGGGGTCTGTTATAATTTCTCAGAATATCGCCAAGTTTCATTTCCTCCATGGTAATCGCCAGTTTGTCCAGACGTTTATTCAAATTTTGTACGGTCTGCAGATCCTCATGCAGAAGATCCAGATATTTGACCAGTTCCTGTCTTGGTTCTTTGGAATCCATATTCTCAAAGCACGCTCCCTTAGATTTAATTTCCCTGGAGGTGGCACAGTTTGAAATATACATCAAAACGGGAAAAGCGAAAGGCCAGAAGACGAAAGACCCTGATCCAGACCCTTCTGTTCGTGACCCTCATCGGCATTGTGTTCTGGGTCAGTTCAACGATGTGGCATATGTATCAGACATATCAGAATATTTACCAGCCGGATGATGCGTCCCACAATGCCTCCCAGAAAGGGTCAATCGGAATTGGTTCAGCCAGTGCCAAAGAGAAAGAATCATTTTCTCCGTTTGCTGTATTGCTCCTGGGAAAAGACAGTCGACCGGCTACCGGTTCTCTTAATACAGATGTTATCATGGTTGCCGTTGTAAATCCAAATTCCAGACAGGTCTATTTATTGTCGATTCCCCGCGATACCCGGGTCACGATTCCCGGGTACAGTGGCGAGTATAAGGCCAATGCGGTTTATGCGTATGGAGAAATGTATCGCAGGCAGGCGGTTCGTAATGATCAGCCGATAACCACAACAGGTATTTCCATGGCCAAAGAAACATTCAGCCATCTTCTCGATATCCCCATTGATTACTATGTTACCGTTGATTTCGAAGGATTTGTAGCGGTTATTGATGAACTCGGGGGTATCGAAGTCGATGTGGACCGTACTTTAATCTATGATGATCCGACTGATAATACCCATATCTTCCTGAAAAAGGGACCCCAGGTGCTGAGCGGAGAGGAAGCACTGGGTTATGTGCGGCACCGGCTGGATAACCGGGGACCTGCTTATTATTCCAGTGATTTTGATCGAAATCGAAGGCAGCGTCAGGTGTTAAAAAGTGCGCTCAACAAATTTATATCTCTGGAGGGTTTTACGCACTTGCATGATTTGATGGCGATTGCCGGAGACCATATCAAAACGGATATCCGTTTCAGTACGATCAAAGATACGGCACTCCGTTTTAAGGACATGGACGCCGATGGCATCACGACGATTGACAATCAGGCCTACTGGGATTCTTCCCTCGGCTTCACGATCATACCGGAACAACGGCTTGAAGAGATTCGGGACATTTTAAAATCAGCCATGCAGAACGATCAATAATTTTGGTATTTGCTGTCAAGGTTCATTTCGGTGTAGAATAGAATAAAGATAAAAGGGAGGTTATGCCATGGCTGAAACCGTTGCCCAATCACTTTCTGAAGAATTGCTTTCACTCCTTCAGAAAGAACGTTTTGTCATGTTATCCACGATGGATCATGAAACAGGTGGTCCAACACTCAGTGCCCTGTCGTGGATCTACGCTCCCGACTCTTCAACGATTCGGTTTGCGGTGGATAATCGCTCGCGTATCGTGAAGAATATCAAGGCCAGCCCGGGTGTGGCGATCGGCCTTTTTGGAGCCGGTTCTGTTTATTCAATTATCGGCAATGCGAGAGTCGCAGTGGAAAAAATGGAAGATGTGCCGTTAAAACTGGCTATGATTGAAATGGAAATTGAACTGGTCCGCGATGTGATGTTCTACGGTTCACGTATTTCAACGGAGCCTACATATGAAAAAACATACGATCCAGGGGCTGCAGCGAAACTGGATAATCAGGTGATGGCCTCTTTAAAAAATACCAGTGCCCAGTCATGAGTATGACTGGGCACTGGTTTATTTCTATAGGTATGCAGGAACCCTTTTATTGATTCGGCTTAATTTCCTTGTTTCCCGAAGGATCCGTCTGGTTCGGACTTTCTTCCTGGTTGATGCGTTGTTCGTTGGTTGTATCATTGGGTTGTTCTCTTCGCTGAACATCACGCGGCATCTGAGGGATGATTCGACCGACGATGTCAGCGAGTTCTTCGGCAATTCCGGCAATCGGCCGACCGTTTTGAATTTCCTGATTCATTTCTCTCAGACGCTGTACAATGTCCGGATCTGCCGTCACCAGCGCCCGGGCACCGTCAGGATCTTCTTTCAACGCTTCGGCCACGGAATATTTAATTGTCCCGACCCTGGTACGATCCAGTGACTGCTTGACATCGATCCCAACAACAGCTGTGTTACCGGCGACAACAGCAGTCGCACCCTTGACACCGGGAACTTCCCGGGCAAGACGCACCAGACGTTCTGCCGTTTCCTGTGCCGTTTCATTATTATTCTGTTCTCTCGGCGCCGTTTGCTCGACACGTTGTGTCTGATCCGGCTGTTCTCCGGGAGAAGGAGCCGCTTCATTGGCAGGTGGTTCATTGGCGAGCTGGCAGGCTGCCAGCGTGATCATGAGCATGAAGATAGGCAAGATTCTCACTGACTTTCGCCCCTTCTTTAAAGTGATTTACTATCTGTTAGTTTTCCGATTTTCGTTGACATCATTCATAAAATGAATGATTCGTTTATATTATTTCCAATTGTGTGGGAGGCGGGAATTTGAAAAAAATATTTGTCCTTGATACCAATGTGCTGTTGCAGGATCCCCGAGCCATTTTTAAATTTCAGGATAACGATGTGGTTATTCCGGCTGTCGTCCTTGAAGAAGTGGACTCCAAAAAAAGGTACATGGATGAAATTGGCCGAAATGCCCGTTATGTGTCCAGACTGCTGGATGGTTTTCGAGAGAAAGGAAAGCTTCACGATGGGGTTCCGCTGGATTCAGGAGGATCCATCCGGGTTGAGATCAATCACCGTTCCTTTGCCAGAATGCAGGACTTGTTTATGGAGGCGACCAACGATAACCGTATTCTCGCCGTTGCATTGAATATTCAGGAGGAAGAAAAGCAAAAAGAAAAGGGGAAACCGGTGATACTGGTCAGCAAGGATGCGCTGGTCCGAGTGAAGGCCGATGTGCTTGGCATTCCGGCACAGGATTTCCTGTCCGACCGGGTGGTACATGAGTTTTCCCAGTCATATACAGGCTTTGTCAGCCTATCGATCCCCCGGCAAATGATCAGTCGATTTTATCAGGAGAATCGGCTTGATTCAAACGAGGTATTTGAGGATGTCGAGCTCGCTTATCCGCACCAGTTTGTCATTATGAAAGACGAAGGGGGGAGTTCCGTATCCGCCATCGGAAAAGTAAATGAAGACGGCAGCAGAATTGAAAGGTTGCTGATGGAAGAAGATCCGGTGTGGGGCATCAAGGCCCGTAATGCCCAGCAGCGTATGGCACTGGAACTTCTTCTTCGCAAAGAAATCCCCCTGGTCACCCTGACCGGGAAAGCAGGGACAGGTAAAACGCTGCTGTCGCTGGCCGCCGGTCTCTTTCAGACGGAAGATGAACAGTTTTATCAAAAATTGCTGGTGGCACGACCGGTTGTGCCGATGGGTAAGGATATCGGGTTCCTGCCGGGGGAGAAAGAAGAAAAACTGCGCCCCTGGATGCAGCCCATTTATGACAATCTTGAATATTTGTTTAATACCAAGCACTCTGGAGATCTGGACAAAATACTGGCGGGGATGAACAGTATCCAGGTGGAGGCCCTCACCTATATTCGAGGGCGAAGCATCCCTGAACAGTACATCATCGTTGATGAGGCCCAGAATCTGACCAAGCATGAAGTCAAAACGATTTTGACCCGGGTCGGGGAAGGAAGTAAAATTGTACTCATGGGGGACCCGCAGCAAATCGATCATCCGTATCTGGATGAATACAACAATGGTCTGACCTATGTGGTGGAAACCTTCAAGGAGCAGAGCATGAGCGGCCACATTTTCCTGCAGAAAGGCGAACGTTCATCGCTGGCCCAGTTAGCTGCCGATCTGCTGTAATAATAATTAATAAACAGCCCCCGATAAAGCTCAAGAGGAGGTATGAAACATGGATATTATGATGCTGCCGCTGGGTGCATTGGCGACCAATGCCTATGTGATAAAAGACAATCAGGGACGGGGGATTGTGATCGATCCGGCTCAGGCTGCAGAACCTCTGGTTCAAGCCGTGCAGGATCTTTCAGTCGAAGCGATTCTTTTAACCCATGCTCACTTTGATCATATTGCCGGATTGAATGAGATTCGGGAATTGACAGGTGCGCCGGTCTATATTCATCCTTCCGAACAGGACTGGCTGGCGGACCCGATGAAAAACGGATCCGCCCGCTGGCCGGAGGTGGGTGGCCCTGTACAGTGTGAACGGGCCGATTATGAACTGGCAGACGGACAGGAACTCAACCTGTTGGGCAGGACGTGGAAAGTTCGACACACTCCGGGACATTCCCCGGGCGGTGTCTCATTTATAACCGGAGATTATGTGTTCAGTGGCGATGCACTTTTTGCCGGTTCCATCGGGCGTACCGACCTGCCGGGCGGTGATTATGAACAACTCATCACCAGTATTCAGGATAAATTAATGGTGTTACTGGATGAGACGGTTGTTTATCCGGGACACGGCCCACAGACAACGATTGGAAGTGAAAAAGAACATAATCCATTTATAACCGGCCTTCTTCGGTAGTCACTAAAATTTCAGTTTCAGTTCCATCTGCAGCGTTCCCTTTTTCATCACAAAATCATCAATGTACAAATTGTTCACCAGTTGATCCGGATAAAATCCCAGGTCATAGGACGCTGCCATTTCCTCTACGGTGGTTTCCGGCAGTTCAAACTGCTGGTAAACCATGGAGCGAATGTGAAACTTCAAGTATCCGGGGGAAACCAGTTCATATTCACCGACCACCTGCAACTGCTGATCCTGGTATTCCCCTTCAATTTTTAACCGGTCGTCCAGAAATGAAAACCGGGTGTTGGCGAAAATGGGATTCTGCTCCCGTAAAAACCGGTTTAATTCTTCATCGGTAAGGGTATAGGTATAACGAAAAAAATTCTCGGATTTAATTTGATGTTGTTGCATATGAGACGGAAGTTGTTCAATGGCCTGGTTCAACGCCTCGAAAAATTGATGAAAAGTGGGCAGGCCTTTATCGGCCCACTCTTTTAGCAACTGCTCTTTTTCCAGTTGCAGTTTCTTTTCGTCTTTGACTTGTTGCAGGGTCGCCTCAAGGGCCTTTTCTTCCTGCTGAATGGAAGCAAGCCGGTCCAGATAGGCCTGCTTGATCTCTCTCACTTCCTCAATCCGGGCGTTCAGTTCGGTTTGATAATCGTCCAGTTTGTCAAGGCTGGCCCTGTAATTATCCATTAACATCAGGTCCCGGTTAATGATCAGCTTGATGATATAGGATCGATAGATCAATTGATTGAAATCCGTGGAGGAAAGGATAAAATCAAGCATATGATGACGCTGACCCGTGTAATACTTTCGCAACATACGGCCGACTTTATCTTTCTGTTGGTCGATCAGGTTGTGTTGCGCCTGTATTTTTTGTTGCAACTGCGACAGATTTTCTTCCAGCGCGGCCTCTTCTTGTTCGATGCGGTTCAAGTCTCGCTTTAATTCAAACAAAGTCAGGTGTTGTTGCAGGGCCTGTTTTTCCGGATTCACTTCAGACATTTCCGGTTTCCAATCCTGTGTTGCAAACGAATGGACAGGGAAGGCAATCAGTATGAGCATGAAACAGAGCGTCAGGATCATTTTTTGATTTGGAATCACGTTCTCCTCCCCCTCTCTGCCTTTCATTATAATAAAAGTGGTTAAGATTGGATATGAATTTTTCAACATGTTTTCCAGTGTGAGGAGGAAAAAAGGTGTCAGAACTGGTAGCGGCGATACGATCTGAAATTGAAAACAGTGGCGACAGATGGATGTCTTTTTATACATTTATGAACAGGGCTCTCTACGATCCGAGGCATGGTTACTACATGAAGGAGAGGCCGAAGATTGGCAAGGAGGGGGATTTTTACACCAGTGTATCAGTGGGACCGATTTTTGGCGAAACACTGGGCGAAGCCCTGTATACATATCTGAAACAGATCGAACCGGAATCCGGCGTCACATATCATCTGGTGGAGTTCGGGGGAGGGACCGGGGATCTGGCGCTTCAGATTCTCCGATATCTTGACCAAACCTATCCGCATATACTTGAACAAGTTACCTATGTGATGGTGGAGAAAAGCCCCTATCACCGCAGGATACAGAAAGACAAATTGTCGGGTTTTCCAGTGGTCTGGGTCGAAGACATTCAAGCGGGGGAAGAAAAACTGGGAGGCCTAACCGGCATCCTGTTTTCCAATGAATTTCTCGATGCGTTTCCCGTGTATGTGGTGGAATGGCAGCAGGGCAAGTGGATGGAAGTAGGCGTGAGCTGGGATCATGACAGGCAAACCCTGACGGAAGTGCTGAAACCACTGGAAAAAGCGGAGGTTACGCATTATCTGGACCAGGAACAGGTGCCGCAAAAAGAAGGGTACCGAACGGAAGTAAATCTGGATGCCCTCACCTGGCTTGAGTCGGCTGCAGAATGGCTGGATCGGGGGACCATCATCACCATTGATTACGGGATGGCGGGGGAAGACTATCATCACCCCGCTCGAAACAAAGGAACACTCGTGGCTTATTATCAGCACCAGATGGCGGAGAATCCCTATATTCGTGTGGGGGAACAGGATCTGACCAGCCATATCAATTTTTCAGCGCTGATCAGGCGGGGGGAGGCCTGCGGACTCAGGGAATCCGAATTCATATCCCAGTCTGAGTTTTTGATCCGGCATGGTATTCTGGATCGCCTGCAGTCACATCATGATCCCGACCCGTTCAGTCCCAAAGCGAAACAGAACCGGGCCATTCGCCAATTGATCATGCCGGGGGGGATGGGGGAAACATTCAAAGTGCTGATTCAGCGAAAGAAGCCATAACAAAAAAAGTGCGCCGCGGAAACGGGTGCACTTTTTTCGTGATCGATCATATTTTTAAAATGTCCCTTCAGACAAGCATAGACAGAGCGGAAAGGGCATGTTCTCCGGCGCCGTCCATCATGAAGAATGCATAAAAGCTGAAACCGGTGAAAGAAACCACCATATATCCGAAGAAAATGTAGAGATACATCTTTTCCGTCAGGTTTAAGTAACTTAAAGCGATAAATGCGGCGGTTTGTCCAAAGAACAGGATCGCCATGGGAACCAGTTCACCCCACAGGGCCATGATCCCGATCATCAGCGTCCAAAACGCCAGAACCCGGTACATGCGAGCCATATCTTTCTCCCTCCTTATCTCTATCTAATATGTACAAAATAAAAAAACAATATTCCCATTCACATTATAAAGCACAACATCTCACCTGTAAACGTCAACTCTTGTCTATATTTTGACAGGTGAGATGATTTTTCATATCAGGGAGAATCAGTCCATGTTTGAGGTTAAAAGAATCGTATAATCACATGAACTTGATCCGGCGATGATGGAGTTTTCTTCAATCACCTGAACATCTGAGAAAAACTCTTTGAACATCCCCTTCAGAAACGCATGATGCATCTGGCAGACAAACTGGGGATATTTCATAGCCGTTTCCTGAAACGTGCAATTGAATACTTTAATGCGGACCGATTGATCGTCCTGGATTTCGATCTGCGGGTTCAGGCCCTGTGCCAGCGCCAGCCGGTGAATATGATCCAGTGTCCGGTTATCGATTCGGTCCCTGGTCGTGATATGTTCTTTTTCAATGGCCTGCCTGGCCGCTTCTCGTCCAAACCTTTCGCCCATCCGGGTCAGGGCTTTCTGGCCTTCCTTACCAAGATTGGCCAGTGCTTCAATGGCGATCTGGGCCAGCAGCTGATAATCCCGGGGCGGGAACTGCAGGCTGATCACTTCATCGGATAAGTGATACAGGCGACTGGGCCGTCCACCTTTCCCGGTTTTTTCTGATCGTGACGACAGAAGATTGACATCCTCCAGTTTGGAAAGATGGAGTCGTGCTACATTGGGATGAATATCAAATTTATCCGCAACCTCATGAACCGTAACCGCTTTTCGGTTGTTGAAAATGTACTGGTAAATGGAAAATCGGGTGGAATCTGCCAGAACATTGGCCAGCCGGAGCGTTTCCTGATCCATACCGTCACCCTCCTTCCGGGTTCGTATGCCTTTGATTCCATTATAATATAAACATTTTCATTATAGTATAAACGATTGTTATGGTAAACGAAAGATATTTAACACTATTGACATAGTGTTTTTATTAGTAATATACTTTTATGTAGAAAGGTATGCTGCGAAGCTTTACATATAGTAAAGATATCCGGGGAGGAGAAGAAAGATGGCACAGATTAAATTTTACACATATCCGAGTTGTACGTCCTGTCGCAAGGCAAAGGCATGGCTGAAGGAAAATGGTATTGAATATGAAGAGAGACATCTGTTTAAAAACCCTCCGACGGTGGAAGAACTAAAGGAAATCGTGAAACGCACCATGAATGGCATGGATGATATCCTGTCCAAGCGAAGCCAGAAATATAAAGAACTGGACGTTAATATAGAGGAACTGAAAATGTCCGAGATGCTGGAGATGTTGAGTGAAGAACCCCGCTTGCTGCGCAGGCCGATTATCGTCAACGGGGATCACTTAATCGTCGGGTATAACCGGGAAGCGTTGAATGACCTGCTGGCTTAAAGCGATTTTGCAATAAAAACGTATATGAATCGGGTTCGATAAAAGCGGAGTTGTCACTCCGCTTTTTGTTTTTATATGATAATAGCATACATAACCTGTCACAAAGGAGTCATGAACATGAAAACTTTAAGCCTCGAAGTCCATGAAGGGGTATTACGCATTACCTTTAATCGTCCGGATGTCCGCAATGCTCTCAGCCTGGAAATGATCGACGAATTGAACGAAGTCCTGGATCGCTATCGGTTTGATGCATCGGTGAAGGTGCTGGTGTTTACCGGTGCCGGAGATAAAGCATTTATGGCGGGAGGCGATCTGCAACAGTTCATGTCCGCCCGCAACAAAAAAGAGTCTTATCCGGTACTGAAAAAAGTAAGTCGTCTTCTTCAAAACATCGCAGATTATCCGAAGCCGACCGTGGCCATGATCAACGGCGTTGTGCTCGGTGGGGGTGCCGAGTTTGCCACGGCCTGCGATTTCCGATTTGCCAGTGACCGGGCCAAAATCGGGTTTGTCCAGATCGGCATGCATATTATCACCGGGTGGGGAGGCGGCAGTCGGCTGATTCGGAAACTGGGCAGCAGCCGTGCCCTGTCCCTATTATTGACCGGGGATCTTATGGCGGCATCTCGGGCCGCAGAACTGGGGTTTGTCAATGAAATCTTTGAACACGAACGGCTAGAAGATGAAGTGATGTCGTTCTGTCAGCGAATTGCCAGACATGACACGGCGTCGATTAAAGGGTTTAAGGAATTGGCCCGTCTCTATGAAAATGGGACGGATCTTGACGTCTCCATTGAACGGGAACTGGATATCTGTTCCGATCTCTGGGGTTCTGAGGCTCACTACAGTGTGGTACGTCCTTTCGTGGAAAAAAACAAATCATCCTGACCTATTTTTTTATTCCCCTCTGTTTAAAGTTTTAAAAGATTGGACATACTCATTTAATAGAAAATTGATTCTATGAACTCTATCAGTTGCATACAAATATGACAACGAACACGATTTTGATTGGAGGGGAATATATGACGGCAACAAGACAGGATGCCTGGTCTCCTGATGATGATCTGCTTCTGGCGGAAGTGACCCTTCGCCATATTCGGGAGGGAAGCACCCAGCTGGCCGCTTTTGAAGAAGTCAGCCAAAAACTTGGAAGGACGGCCGCTGCCTGTGGATTTCGCTGGAACAGTACGGTTCGCAAAAAGTACGAAGCGGCCATTCAGATCGCCAAAGCCCAGCGGCAAAAAAAGAAGCAGTCTTCTTCGGGACGTAACAAAAAATCCGAAACGCCGGATACCACATCAACGGCATCTGCTTCTGCTTCTGCGCCAACCCGGACCGAAACGGAGGTATCATTCGATGCGGTCATCCGTTTCTTGCGGCAACAAAAGGAAGAATACAATCGGCTGCGCAAGCTGGAAGCAGAACTTGAACAGAAAGAAAAGGAAATCGCCAGGCTCCGTGAAGAAAATGATAAAATGAAAGAAGAACTGGATCAGGTACAGTCTGAACACCGGGAAATCAATGATGATTATAAAACCCTGATCCGTATTATGGACCGTGCCAGAAAACTGGCAGTTCTCTCAGAGGAAGAGGATCCGGATGACAGGACACGTTTTAAAATGGATCCAAACGGTAATCTGGAACGTGTTGACAAATAAGAATGCTTTTTTTGTTCTGGTTGAATAAATCCCTTTGATACCTGTAATGCTGCATTTAACGGTTATCAGGTATCAAAGGGATTTAATTTTTAAATCATGAAAATATTATTCTGCCTGATGATCATCCTGGCTTTCAACACCTTCCGGCAGCCAGATATACGGGTTTTCACCACGATCCCGGATGGGGTTGTATTTAACGGGAACAAACCCCATTTTCTTCCAAAATTCATCAGCCCGGCAACGGGAATTCGTTTTGATCGGCTTGCCGAGGCTTTTCGCATACTCTACCAGTGCGGTGCCATATCCCTGTTTCCTGTATTCCGGTAATACTTCCAGTTTCCACAATTCATAATAGGTCTGTGGCGGATAGAAATAGCGGTCATATTTGGCATCGATCGGGTAAAGGCTCATTCTGGCGATTAACCGGTTTCCGTCATAGATTCCATAGAACGGAGATTCACTGTCATCTTCAACGATATTCGCCTGCAGGTCTTCAAGCATCGATAATTCTTCCAGACCGTATTCGCGAAATTGTTGAAATTCTTCCAGCGTTTTATAATTAATATACAACCGTTTTACTTCAGGCTTCGACAAGGTTATCACCCTTTCAAAATGAAAAATGATTTGGTGATCAGATCGCTTTCAATATTTATTATACATGATATTGGATATTTTTCGTACCGTAATCATTCCGGAATTTCCGGTTTCTCAAGAAACGGAGGCATTAAAGTGAGAATTGCAATCATTGGTGGCGGCTCGATCGGACTATTACTGGCAAGTCGTATGCAAGAAACGGGTGCTGAAGTTAAGGTGGTGACCCGGACTGAAGAACAGGCTGACCGAATTCAAACGAAGGGTGTGACATTGACCGATCTTGACGGCCATCGCTCCACCGTCAGGATGGCAGCCCATCCCTTTTCACAACCTGCTGAAGTCCCGCCGGCAGACTGGACGATCATCGCTGTCAAACAGACGCAGACTGAGCAAGTGATCCGGTTTCTCACACAGTGGAAACGGCATGGAAACATTGTCTCCATTCAAAATGGGATGGGGCACATGGAACGTTTGCGTGCCGGACTGGATTCTCCCCTGTATATGGCAGTGACGACGGAAGGTGCTTACCGGAAAGACAGGGAGCGCGTCATCCATGCCGGGAAAGGACGGACCTGGGTTGGCCGCTGGCGGGATGAATCCGATGATCGCGGACAGTTGGATCAGATACCGGATCCTGACCTGGCCCGGCTGCTGGAGATTTTTACGAAGGCAGGATTTGAAGCCGCACAGGATCCGCAAATTCGGCATCGGGCCTGGCATAAGCTACTGACCAATTGTGTCATCAATCCGTTGACGGCGTTGTTTGACGTAAAAAACGGGGAACTGATCCGCCACCCTTCCCTGATGGCATGTATGAAACAGGTTTTTGAGGAAGGCAAACAAGTGGCGAAACGTGAACAAATTAAGGTGAACGACGAATTCTGGCAGGAAATAATTGACGTTTGTCGAAGTACTTCACAAAATCAATCCTCCATGTTGCAGGACATTCGAAACGGACGCCGTACGGAAATTGACTTCATGAACGGCTATCTGGTTGAGTGCGGGAATAAACATCATCTGGACATGAGTACCAACAGGTTGCTGGTTTCGATGATACATGCCAGGGAGGAAGTGATTCAGGGGGGGTGAAGGTTGTTGAACTGGTTTGCTGATGTTTATGCCATTCTGGCTACCATCCCTTTTATCTCATTTTTTGTTCTTTATCTGGTCATCAAATGGATTTCACGGGATTCCAGGAAAGCCGCCGGCTGGGCTGTCAATGTCACCACGTTGCTTCTGTTAAGCTCAGTGGCTGCGATGTACAGATTGATCTTTCAACAGTCCGCAGCCTCCATTATGTGGTGGTATGTTTTGTTCTTATTACTCTTTTTCGGTTTATTTGCCTTTATGCAGATCAAATTAAAGGGGGAACTGCGTCCCGCCAGGCTTGTGCGAGCCGTGTGGCGCGTGTTTTTTCTGGGGTTAAGCATCACGTATGTCATCTTTTTCCTTATGGGCATCGTCCGTTATTTTCAGATGACCTAAATTTTGAAAGATAGGACAGGTCGCGTGCCCGTGACGGGACAGGAGGAAAGCCGTATGTCAGGCTTTTTTTCTTTGGGTTGTTAGTATCTTTTGTGAAGTTAGTACTTTTTTTATTTATTTTTTTAAGTGGAAGGTTTTTTTATATCTATGTTAAACTTTTAAAAGGTATCACTTACTTTTCCTTGTAAGGGAGAGACAAAATGATCGTAGAAGAACATAAAGTCACACAACCGCATCAACTGATGACAGACTACCTGGAAAACTTTGCGAAGGTACAGCCTTTTTATGACTATGCTCCGTTTGTACAAAAGAGTTGGCAGGACCGTCTGCACTGGTTATCTGAGAACCCGGTGCAACACCGTGAACAACTGGTGAAAGGCCTGCTTGATTATAACGAGAAGATTGACAATCACCCCCGTGCACTGGAGAACATTGGTGCATTGAGGGAAGAGAATACATATGTGGTGATCGGCGGGCAGCAGGCGGGCGTTCTGACGGGTCCGTTGTATTCGGTATATAAGGCGATCACGTTAGTTCAACTGGCCCGCCAAAAGGAGCAGGAACTGGGTTGCCGGGTGGTGCCGGTATTCTGGATTGCCGGGGAAGACCATGACTTTGATGAGGTCAATCATGTCTATACGCTGACGTCTGAGAGAGAAGACGTGAAAAAATTGACCCTTGATTCGGAACCGGACTGTCGGGCCTCAGTCAGTCATCATGAAATGGATGTAACATCACTGGTGGCATTCGTTAACCGATTCTGGGGGCATCAGCCGGACGGCATCGGAAAAATCGAACTGGCTGAAAAACTGGAACAGATCAGCTCCCAATCCTGTACACTGGTCGATTTTTTCGCACGGACAATGGCCTGGTTATTCGGAGAAAGCGGACTGATCCTGGTCGATTCCGCCCTCCCATTCGTCAGAAAGCTGGAACAACCGGTGTTTCAGAAACTGATACAACAAAACAGTCAACTGGCCGGCCTGGTTTATGAACAGCGCAAAAAAGTGGAGGCTGCCGGCTATCATGCCCAGGTGGAAGTTGAAAAAGATCACGCCCATTTTTTCATTTATCACCAGGGTGAAAGGGTGTTGCTTACACGAAAGGCCGGTCTTTTCGTCAGCAAAGACGGTGTCATCCAGCTGACGGAAGACGAGTTGCTTGAGCGGCTCGCAGAATCCCCCGAACAATTCAGTGCCAATGTGGTGAGCCGGCCCTTGATGCAGGAACATCTTTTTCCAACGCTGGCCTTCGTGGGAGGTCCGGGTGAAATCGCCTACTGGGGACTTTATCGTCCCGCTTTTCACCAAATGGGGCTGCGTATGCCGATTATCGTCCCCCGGATTTCGATGACTCTGATGGAACCTTTTGTGCAAAAATGGATGAAAAAATATGATATTGCCTTACACGATGTTCTGGAGGGCAGGCTCGAACATAAAAAGGATGCATGGCTGAAACAGCGGGAAGACTATCATCTTTCAGAACGCTTTGATCAGGTCCGACATGACATCACACAGGTATATCGCCCGCTTAAAAAGGAACTGGCACAATTGGAGAAAGGCCTGTCAACATTGACCGAGCAAAACTTGAATCGGATCCTGAACGAAGTGGATTATCTGCAGAAGAAATCTTTCCAGGCATTCCGGCAAAAATATGACCAGGATCTCAGCCGTTTTGAACAGATCCAGCGATCCATTTTACCACTGGATAAACCCCAGGAACGGGTCTACAATATTTTCAGTTATCTCAATCAATACGGCCCTGATCTGGTGAACAGATTAATGGACCAGAATTTTCAGATCAATGGCCTTCATAAATTCATCTATCTATAAAAACAGAAAGTGATACAGGAGGAACGATCATGGTAAATGAAAGCATCGTAAAAGACATGGCACTGGCCCCGGAAGGACATCTTAAAATCGACTGGGTGCGGGAGCATATGCCGGTCCTCAATCGGATCCGGGAAAAATTCGAGCGGGAGAAACCTTTTGCCGGCCTGAAAGTGGCGATATCGCTCCACCTGGAAGCCAAAACCGCTTACCTGGCAAAGGTGATTCAGGCGGGTGGTGCTGATGTGACGATTACCGGAAGTAATCCGCTCTCCACCCAGGACGATGTGGCGGCCGCGCTGGTGGAAGACGGGATTACCGTGTTTGCCAGATACAATCCGTCGGAAGCGGAGTATAAAGACTACTTTATCCGCACACTGGAAACCCGACCGGATCTGTTGATTGACGACGGGGGCGATCTGGTATCCATTCTGCACCAGGAAAGACCGGACCTGATGGAAAATGTACGCGGTGGATGCGAGGAAACCACAACCGGCATCATCCGGTTAAAGGCGCTTGAGAAAGAGGGTGAACTCAAGTTTCCGATGGTGGCGGTCAATGATGCCTACTGCAAGTATCTGTTCGACAATCGCTATGGCACCGGCCAATCTGTCTGGGACGGTATCAATCGGACAACGAACCTGGTGGTGGCTGGAAAAACGGTGGTGGTTGTCGGATACGGCTGGTGCGGAAAAGGGGTTGCCATGCGGGCCAAAGGTCTGGGAGCCCGGGTGGTAGTCACGGAAGTGGATGCGATTAAAGCAACGGAAGCCTATATGGACGGCTTTCAGGTGATGAGTATGGAACAGGCGGCTGAAGTGGGAGATTATTTTGTCACGGTGACCGGTAACAAACATGTCATCCGCGGTGAACATATGGAACGGATGAAAAACGGCGCCATTCTGTCCAATGCCGGACACTTCGATATTGAAGTCAATAAAGACGATTTAAAAGCACTCTCCCGAAACAGCCGGGTCGTGCGCAAAGATATTGAGGAATTTGAACTGAGGGATGGCCGCAAGATTTATCTTCTGGCGGAAGGCAGGCTGGTCAACCTGGCGGCCGGAGACGGACATCCTGCCGAGATTATGGACATGACCTTTGCTCTGCAGGCGGTATCCCTCGCTTATGTTAATGAAAATTACCGTGAGATCGGTCAAAAGGTGATCAATGTTCCCTATGATCTCGATGAACAGGTGGCGAGGTTCAAACTGGAGTCCCTTGGTATCTCCATTGACACGATGACAGCTGATCAGAAGAATTATCTGGAGAGCTGGAAGCACGACTGAACCGTTTTGTAAAAGGGCCCCGCGGCCCCTTTCATTTCTTCCTTTAAAACAGCATTAAAAATATTTTTGAAAAAATCCTGTAAAAAAAGCAGGATTTTTTTTTATGTGCAGCGAATAGGTAGGCAAGTGGTAGAAAGTGGGTCGGTGTGGGGGAGAATGGGGAGAAAGTGGGTGATCCGGTATGTTCATGGGTGAATTTCATCATAATATCGACGAAAAAGGGCGCATGATCATACCTGCCAGATTCCGTGAGGAGCTTGGCGAACAATTCGTGGTCACCCGCGGTTTGGATAACTGCCTTTTTGTTTACCCTAAGGAAGAGTGGAAAGTGCTGGAGCAGAAGTTAAAGGCACTTCCTTTCACCCGTTCCGACGCCCGGGCTTTCACCCGTTTCTTTTTCTCGGGTGCCGTGGAAACAGAACTGGACAAACAGGGGAGAGTCAATATCCCTCCCACCCTACGAAAACACGGCAAACTGGAAAAAGAATGTGTCGTGATCGGTGTGTCCAATCGGGTGGAGATCTGGAGCAGAGAAATGTGGGAAAGTTATTACGAAGAGTCCTCCGAGTCATTTAACGAAATTGCTGAAAAAATCGTGGATTTTGATCTGTAAACGGAGGTTATCATGTTCCATCACATTACCGTACTGAAAGAAGAGGCCGTAACCGGTCTGAACATCAGACCGGATGGCATATATGTCGACTGTACACTGGGCGGAGGGGGGCACAGCCTTTCGATTGCCTCCAGGCTGACAGAAGGAGGCCGTCTCCTGGCGATTGATCAGGATGACAAAGCGATCGAAGCCGCAGAGAAAGTGCTTGAACCCTATCTGGACCGGGTGACCCTGGTTAAAAGCAATTTCCGCCATATTAAAGAAATTGTCCGGGAACAGCATCTGGGGCATGTGGATGGCATTTTGTTCGATCTGGGCGTGTCGTCGCCCCAGCTGGATGAAGAAGAAAGAGGTTTCAGTTATCATGCTGCTGCTCCTCTGGACATGAGAATGGACCGCAGTCAGTCGTTATCGGCTGCTGATATCATTAACGAATGGCGAGAAGAAGAAATTGCAGATATCATCTACCGTTACGGTGAAGAAAAATTTGCAAGACGCATTGCCCGGCGGATTGTTGCCGAGAGGGAAAAAGAACCGATTGAGACCACGGACCGGCTCGCTGACATTGTCAAGCAGGCCATTCCGGCAGCAGCCCGCAGAAAAGGGCCGCATCCAGCGAGACGCACGTTTCAGGCGGTTCGGATTGCCGTCAACGATGAACTGGGAGCCTTTGAGCAGGCACTCGAAGATGGCATCCATCTGTTGCATCCCGGTGGCAGAATCGCCGTCATTTCGTTCCATTCCCTGGAAGACCGTATCTGCAAGAAAATGTTTCAATCTTACAGCCGGGGATGCACCTGTCCGCCTGATTTTCCGCAATGTGTATGCGGCAATGAACCGATCATTAAAGTCATCACGAACAAACCTGTTCTACCCGGGGAAAAAGAAATTGAACAAAACCCCAGGGCCCGGTCGGCCAAGCTGCGTATCGCTGAGAAATTATAATAGCCAGATGACATTCATACACGAATTTACATGGCAAGGAGTGAAAAACATGCGTCAGGGAAACTTAGCCGTTCAATTACCGCAAAAAGATGTGACTGTTTACCGCAAAAAATCAACGACAACGAACAAGAAAAAAGTCGCCACCGCTTCCATCCCGGTTCAGGAGAAACTGATTTATCTGGCAGTCGTGATTATTTTTGTCCTGGTATCAAGTGCGATCATCTCCCGTTATGCCCTGATTTCGGAGTACAATTATGAAATCCAGAACACCCGCAGTCAGATCAGTGAGTTGAAGGAAAGCAATCGTTCGTTGCAGGTACAGATTGATCGGCTGAGCAGCCGTGAACGGATTATTGAAATTGCCCGAAACGAACTGGGCATGGTTGCGGCTGAAGAAAATGTAAAAGTTATTTCATCCGGAAGGCCGTGATGGTTTTACACGATTTGAGCTCCTTGAGTGCGAGAGAAAGGTGAAAGAAAGCCATGGGGAAAAAGAGGATTCAGGCACGTATCTTGCTGGTGGGGACGGGCATTACACTCCTGTTCATCATTCTGTTAACCCGTCTGTTCTGGATCCAGTCGGTCAATGCCGACTGGCTGGTGAAAGAAGCACAGAACCTCTGGTCCCGTAAAGAGGTTTTACAACCCCAGAGAGGGGCCATTTTTGACCGGAACGGCGAACTTCTGGCATATACCGGCAAAGCCTATACCGTGATTGCCAGGTTAAAACCTTACAGTGAAAACGATAAAAACTATGTGCGAAATCCGGTGGATGTAGCTGAAAAGCTGTCACCGGTTCTTGACGTTTCAATGGAAGATCTGGTTGAACAGTTGACCCGTGAAGATGTCCGGCAGGTGGAGATCCCCCGCGGGGGTTGGAAAGTGGATGAGGAGACCGGCAAACAGATTGAGGAATTGAAACTTCCCGGGATCATCTTGAATGAAACGACCCGCCGGTATTATCCCAACGGCGCCTTTGCTTCCCATGTACTGGGTTATGCCAATCTGGACGGACAGGCTGTGATGGGGATTGAGAAATCCCAGGATAAGTGGTTGTCCGGCAAACCGGGTTCCTATGAATTTTTAAAGGACCGGCTCGGCTATCAGCTTCCCAATGGACTGGAGTCGATCACCCCGGCCGAGGATGGAAAAGATGTATATCTCACCCTGGATAAACAGATTCAGGGTTATGTTGAAGATGCGCTGGATGACATTGAACAAAAGTATCATCCCAAAAAGATGACTGCCATCGTTGCGGATCCGAAAACGGGGGAGATTTTGGGCATGGCCAACCGGCCTCATTTTGACCCGAACCGGTATTGGGATATCGAGGATTACAGTGTTCAGATCAATCATGCGGTCTCGAGTGTGTTTGAACCGGGATCGACGTTTAAGATCGTGACCCTGTCGGCAGCTGTCGAAGAAGGTCTGTTTCACCCGAATGAAACCTATCAGTCCGGAGCTTACCAGATCGGCCCGGACCGCATCCATGACCATAACGGAAAAGGGTGGGGTGAAATCACCTTTTTGGAAGGGGTACAAAAATCAAGTAATGTCGCCTTTGTGATTCTGGGTTATGAACGACTAAAAAAAGAGCGTCTTTTCGAATATATTCATAAGTTTGGATTTGGTTCTCCAACAGGCATTCAACTGCCCGGAGAAGAAGATGGTGTGCTGCGAAATCCGAATCGTGCCTACCCGGTGGAAGTGGCGACGATGACATTCGGGCAGGGGGTGGCGGTCACCGCCATACAGCAGGTTGCAGCGGTCTCTGCCGTAGCCAACGGGGGGACCCTGATACAGCCGTCTATCGTGAAAAAAATTGAAAATCCCGAGACAGGCGAAGTCATTGATCAATTCGAACCGGTCCAGGAACGTCGGGTGATCTCTGAAGAAACATCGGAACAGGTCAGGGAAATCCTGGAGACCGTCGTCACTGACGGTACCGGAACACTATATCAAATCGACGGATATCATGTGGCAGGAAAAACCGGGACCGCCCAGAAACCGAGAGAAGATGGACGGGGATATGCCCCCGGCAAATACATCTATTCTTTCGTGGGGTTTGCTCCCAGAGAAAATCCCGAGTTACTGGTCTATGTCGTGGTGGATGAACCGGAAGTGGATAACATCTATCTCGGAGCTCAGGTAACGTCATCCATATTTAAATCAATTATGAAAAACAGTCTCCAATATATGAAAGTTGTCCCCGATATGAAGACCGTTGTGCAAGAAAAAGAATCGGAGTTTGAAGTTGACGACCTTGTCGGATACGCCGCTGTCACGGCCGAACAAAAAGTGCTGGATGCCGGGGGTGTCCCTCAAATCATCGGAGAAGGAGAGCGGGTCCTCAAGCAATATCCGGAGGAAGGTAAACGACTCAGGAAAGGGAGTACGGTTTACCTGGTCACCCGCAAAACAGCTGATCTGGCTATGCCTGACTTTACGGGTAAATCCCTGCGAGAAGCATTGGAGTACTGTTCTATTCTGGGAATCGAGGCAAGGTTTGAAGGACATGGTTATGTGATAGACCAGAATGTGCCGCCCGGGAGTCCGGTTAAAGACAACGGGGAATTAATCCTCTATTTGAAATCCAGATCGGACTCGCAATAAAGGTACTCACCATTCCGGGAACAGGCTTAGCTTGTTCTATCCCTCCATTTTTCTGAATAGGGTAATGAAAGAACACCTGTCTTATTTATTGAGACGACCCATGGCAAAAATGGAGGGAGTAGCTTGAGAGTTTCCAGTGTAACAGTAAGAAGGCGGATATTGATCGCATTGTTGGTTGGTGTTATTCTATACTCTCTTTTGATTATCAGACTGGGGTATGTACAGCTTGTCCAGGGACAATGGCTGAAAGAACATGCCGAGGAACTGTGGAGCCGTGACCTCCCTTTTGAACCGAAAAGAGGAAAAATACTGGACCGGAACGGGGAAGTGCTGGCATATAATATCAGTGTTCCTTCGGTGATGGCTGTTCCCGCTCAAATCCAGGACCCTGCCGCAACTGCAAAAAATCTTGCACCCATCCTTGAGAGAAGCCAGGAGGACATCTACAAGAAGATTACCGAACGCCAGTTGATGGTGCGTGTTCCCGGAGGCAGAAAAATTTCAGACGAAAAAGCCCGGCAAATCATGAAGTTGAACCTGCCCGGGATACTGATCATGGAAGACAGTAAGCGTTATTATCCCCGGGGAGCCTTTGCCTCGCATGTCCTTGGATTTACCGGGATTGACAATCAGGGTCTGACCGGCATTGAAATGGTTTACGATGACAAATTGAAAGGACAACGGGGATATATATCGTTCTACGCGGAAGCCGGGGGAGAGCGGATGCCGGGACAACCGGAACAGTTTCAGCCTCCCCGTGATGGTCTGAATCTGGAACTGACCCTCGACGTTAACATTCAGGCTGTCCTCGAACGCGAACTGGATCAGGTCGAGCTCGTCTATCAGCCGGATGACGCCCTTGCCATTGCCATGGATCCTGACAGCGGAGCCATCCTTGGCATGGCAAGCCGCCCCGATTTTGACCCCATGCATTATCAGGACTATCCTTCCGAAGTCTATAATCGGAATTTACCCATCTGGAAGACGTATGAACCGGGTTCCACATTCAAGATCATCACCCTGGCGGCAGCACTGGAAGAGAACAAAGTGGACCTGGAGCGGGACCATTTCCATGACCCCGGGTTTATCAAGGTGGCCGGTGCCAACATTCGATGCTGGAAAAGAGGCGGGCACGGTTCCCAGAGTTACCTGGAAGTCGTCGAAAATTCATGTAACCCGGGCTTTGTTTCACTGGGCCAGAAACTGGGAAAAGAGGAACTATTCGATTACATTCACCAGTTTGGATTCGGACAAAAAACCGGGATTGATTTAATCGGTGAAGAAAATGGGGTTTTGTTCAAGTTGAACCGGGTGGGTCCGGTTGAACTGGCCACCACCTCATTCGGACAGGGGGTATCGGTCACTCCCATTCAGCAGATCACAGCGGTGTCCGCCGCGATTAATGGCGGAAAATTGTATCGGCCTTATCTCGCGAAAAAATGGGTCTCGCCTGTCACCGGTGAGACGGTAGAGGTCCGTGAACCGGAAGTAGTCAGACAGGTGATCTCCCCCGAAACGTCAGAAAAAGTGCGTTATGCCCTGGAAAGTGTGGTTGCCAGAGGGACCGGACGCAATGCCTATATTGACGGCTACCGGGTGGGTGGCAAAACCGGTACCGCCCAGGTGGTGGAAAACGGGGCTTACTCGAGGTCCAAACACATAGTTTCTTTTATCGGTTTTGCGCCGGCAGATGATCCGGAAATCGTCGTCTATGTGGCGGTCAATAATCCGAAAGGAACCGTCCAGTTCGGGGGAACCGTGGCGGCTCCGGTTGTGCAAAATATTCTTGAATCCAGTCTCCGTTATCTGGATGTCAAACCGCGTGACAATCAGATCCCGAAAGAATATCGTTACGGGATGGATAAAAAGTGGATGACCATACCGGATTTAACCGGTATGAACGTCCAGGAACTCCAGCGCAAACATTATACTTTTCCGATCCAGGTATCCGGAAAGGGAAAATATGTAATTCATCAGGCACCGGAACCGGGAACCCGTGTCGAAGAAGGGGTCACCATTCGCCTCTATCTGGGTGATCAACCGGGTGACAAATTACAAAAAGGAGATTAAAATATAAAGGATGCCGCCCCTTAACCTTTGATTGTCTGCCGGGGTTTATGTCCATACTGATAGAAGGAGGAAACAAGAGATGCAGCTGAAGCAATTGATAGAATCCGTCTTGATCAGGGAATTGAACCGGCCGATACCGGCTGATCTGGAAATCAAAGGGGTGGAAGTAGATTCTCGTCAGGTGGGGGAAGGGGATCTTTTCATCTGTTTACCGGGTTTTACCGTGGATGGTCATGATTTTGCGAGGGATGCCGTGGATAAAGGAGCGGTTGCGCTGCTGGTGGAACGATTTCTCGATCTCGATCCTGAGGTGGTGCAGATCCGGGTTCCCGACACACGCCGAACCATGGCGGTGCTGGCGGATTTATTCTACGGCCAGCCGACACATCACCTGAAACTGATCGGGGTGACCGGAACCAATGGCAAGACTACCACCACACATCTGATCGAGAAGATTCTGCAGGATGCCGGCTATCAGACCGGCTTGATCGGGACCATGTATATGAAGATTAACGGCAGGCAAGAAGAAGTGAAGAATACAACACCGGATGTGGTCGAATTACAGCGAGCTTTTAAACGGATGGTGGATGGGGGAACGGATTATGCCGTGATGGAAGTCTCTTCCCATGCTCTGGAACTGGGCCGAGTCCGGGGATGTGATTTTCATGCCGCTCTGTTTACCAATCTGACTCAGGATCATCTTGATTTTCACGGTACCATGGATAAATACCGGTATGCGAAATCCCTTCTCTTTTCGCAGATGGGAAATCGTTACGACCGGGATGATATGAAGCATGCCACTCTCAATGTGGATGATCCCGCTTCACTGGAATACGCTGTGGCAACCTCTGCCCAGGTGATCACATACGGAATTGACCGGCCCGCTGATGTGAGAGCTGTTGAGATCGAGATGAGCGGAAAGGGAACTCGTTTTGTACTGGATACGTTTAAAGGAAGCCGTAAGGTTTCCCTCCAGTTAATCGGTAAATTCAGCGTTTATAATGCACTGGCTGCGACCGCCGTCTGTCTGGCCGAAGGGATTGATCTGGATACCATTGTACATAGTCTCGAAGAAGTGAAAGGGGTCAGCGGACGATTTGAAAAAGTGGATGAAGGCCAGGGCTTTTCTGTGATTGTGGATTACGCGCATACACCGGATAGTCTGGAAAATGTCCTGCAGACTGTTCGTGAACTGACGGACGGCCATGTCTATTGCGTGGTGGGATGCGGCGGAGACCGCGACCGAGCCAAACGTCCCCTGATGGCCCAGATTGCCGCCCGGTATTCAGACCGGGTCGTGATCACATCCGATAATCCCCGTTCCGAAGACCCGGAAGCGATCATTCAGGATATGGTACAGGGATTGGTGGAGAACCGGGTTTCGGAAGAGGCCTATCAAACCATTGTGGACCGCAGGAAAGCGATTTTTAAAGCTGTTGAACAGGCAAAACCGGGGGACATAGTCCTGATTGCCGGAAAAGGACATGAAACCTATCAGATCATCAAGGATCAGGTCCTTCCCTTTGATGATCGGGAAGTGGCGAGAGAGGCCATTTGGTCCATCGAAAGTAAGTAATCTATCCCGTGTCATACGTGACGTGCGATGAACTTCAAGAAATAGAAAGGGGGGGTGGAGGATGCCTCTACAGATCCTGCTTTTTTCTATCGCAGCATCTTTCTTAATAGCCGTTGTACTGGGCCCCCTGTTTATCCCTGTCCTCCGGAGACTGAAATTCGGTCAGAGTATTCGGGAAGAAGGCCCCAGTTCTCATTTTAAAAAGGCCGGGACACCGACGATGGGCGGGACGATTATTTTACTGGCCCTGTCTTTTACCGTGCTCAAGTTTGCCAATCGTTCTTTTGATATCTTTTTAATTATGTTTGTGACGCTTGGGTATGGATTGATCGGATTTTTAGATGATTTTATCAAAATTTCTCTCAAGCGAAATCTGGGGCTCACCGCCAGACAGAAATTGTTCGGCCAACTTCTGGTGGCCATCGTCTTTTTCTATTTTCTCATGGATAAACAGCATGATACGGCGATCTATTTTCCCGGAACAAACTGGGGAATTGAGCTCGGCTGGCTTTACCTCCCGTTTTTGATCTTTATTCTGATCGGGGCGGCTAACGCCGTGAACCTCACGGACGGGCTGGACGGCTTGCTGGCCGGTACCAGTGCCGTTGCGTTCGGTGCTTTTGCCATTATCGCGTGGTTATCCAGCTATATTGATATTGCCATTTTCAGTGCCGCCGTCGTCGGAGCGGTACTGGGTTTTCTTGTGTTTAATGCTCATCCGGCCAGGGTATTTATGGGAGATACCGGTTCCCTGGCACTCGGTGGCGCGCTGGCAGCTGTGGCGGTGATGACCAAGACCGAGATTCTGCTTGCGATTGTCGGCGGTCTGTTCGTCATTGAAACCTTATCCGTCGCCCTTCAGGTGATTTCGTTCAAATTGAGGGGAAAACGGATTTTTCGCATGAGCCCGCTTCATCATCATTTTGAACTGGGCGGGTGGTCGGAATGGCGAGTGGTGGTGACATTCTGGTTTGTCTCCATCCTGTTTGCCGGCGTCGGCATTTATCTGGAAGTACTTAAATAACGGGTATTGAAAGTCAGGAGTGCTTAGTTCGAATGGGTAAAAACAGAGGAATTCAAACCTACAGCGGAAAAAACATCGTGGTACTGGGCATGGCCAAAAGCGGTGCGGCCGTCGCCAGACTGCTTCATGAATTCGGCGCACAGGTAACCGTCAATGATGTTAAAGACCGAAAGGATTGCCATGGCGCGGAAGATCTGGAAAAAATGGGGGTGAACGTGATCTGCGGGCATCATCCCGATGATCTGATCCACCCGGGGGTGGATCTTGTTGTGAAAAATCCGGGTATTCCCTATACAATCACCCCGGTTCAACAGGCCCTTCAAATTGGGATTCCCATCGTGACGGAAATTGAGGTGGCCTATCAGATATCGGATGCCCCGATTATTGCCATCACCGGTTCTAATGGAAAAACGACCACCACAACCCTCACCGGTGAAATCTTGAAAGCAGGCGGGTTAAAACCGGTGGTCGCCGGAAACATCGGGACCGTTCTCTCGGAAAAAGCGCTGGAAGCCAGACCGGATCAGGTACTGGTGTCTGAACTGAGCAGTTTCCAGTTAAAAGGAACCGATGCGTTTAAACCGGCGATCGCCTGTTTATTGAACATCTATGAAGCTCACCTGGATTATCATGGTTCCATGGAAGATTATATCGATTCCAAAATGAATATTTTTCGACGTCAGGCGAAGTCGGATGTCGCCATCCTGAACCGTGACCAGAAAATGCTTCGCGAACTGGCCTCACAGGTGCCATCCCGCCTGTTTTGGTTCAGCCGGCAGGAAGAAGTGGAACGTGGTGCTTTTGTGAAAGAAAAAAAGATTATTTATCGGGATGAACAGGGAACGGACCATCATGTGATGGATGTTCATGATATCCGCATGCCCGGTGACCACAGTCTGGAAAACGTCCTGGCGGCGGTCGCCATTGCCGGTGTGGCCGGCGTACGTCCGGAAGTGATGAAACAGGTGATTGCATCTTTTAAAGGGGTGGAGCACCGCATTGAATTTGTGGATCGCATCAATGAGGTCGACTACTATAACGATTCCAAAGCGACCAATCCCAGAGCGACCATGACCGGACTCAAGGCTTTTGACCGGCCGGTTGTCTGGATAGCGGGGGGACTGGACCGCGGGATCGCTTTCATGGATATGACCGGGGTGGTCTCAGAAAAAGTCAGGGCGTTGATTACATACGGGGAAAGCGCACCAAAACTTGACCGTATGGGAAAACAGGCAGGAATTGATGAACGACATCTTGTCGATAATGTGGAAGAAGCGGTTCTGCTTGCTTCCCGTATCGCCCGTCCTGGTGAGGTTGTCTTGCTATCTCCGGCATGTGCCAGTTGGGATATGTACACATCTTTTGAAGAAAGGGGACGCATTTTTAAGCAGGCCGTGCATAATCTTAGAACGAGCCTGTCTTGAAATCAGGCAATCTGACTAGATGAGGTGTTTTGCCTGTGCCTAAAGCAAGATCGACCCCTGACCTGATTATGATTCTGTGTACCCTTCTTTTGTTATCCATCGGGATTATCATGGTTTACAGTTCCAGTGCAGTTATTTCCTATCATGAACATGACGGTGATTACTACTATTTTACAAAACGGCAGATGGTTTTTGCGGTACTTGGCCTTTTCGCCATGTATGTGACGATGAACATTGATTACTGGGTATGGAAAAAATGGGCCGGAATCGGCCTGTTGATCGCCGTTGCCCTTCTGGTTCTGGTCCTCTTGATCGGAAAAGAAGTCAACGGGGCGAAAAGTTGGCTGGGTATCGGGTCTTTCGGGATTCAGCCCGCCGAATTTTCCAAACTGGCCATGGCCATTTTCCTGGCACGCTGGCTTTCCGAGAATCAGAAAAAAATCGTCACCTTTTCCCGGGGACTCATGCCGGCTCTCGGGATTGTAGGCGGCGTGTTCGGCCTGATCATGCTTCAGCCTGATCTGGGAACCGGTGCCGTGCTGGTGGGGACGTCTCTGGTGATGATCTACATAACCGGGGCGAGAATCGGGCATCTCATGGCTCTGGGACTGGCGGGATTGATTGGATTTGCCGGTCTTATTCTGTCCGCTCCCTATCGAATCCAGCGGATCGTCGCTTTTCTGGATCCCTGGCAGGACCCGCAGGGGGCGGGTTATCAACTGATCCAGTCTCTGTATGCTATCGGACCCGGAGGGTTTATGGGGCTGGGTCTGGGGATGAGCCGTCAGAAATTTAATTATCTGCCGGAGCCTTACAATGATTTTATCTTTTCCATTCTCGCCGAAGAGCTGGGGTTTCTCGGCGGCTCGACGGTACTTCTTCTGTTTCTCCTGTTACTATGGAGAGGAATGAGGGCCGCCATTACAGCACCTGATCTATTCGGGAGTTTACTTGCAACAGGCATTGTTGGTATGATTGCCTTACAGGTAATCATCAATATCGGAGTGGTGACAGGGATGTTTCCGGTTACCGGAATCACGCTTCCGTTTCTCAGTTATGGAGGCTCATCTTTGACCCTGATGCTGACCGGTGTCGGCATCCTGCTCAACATCACCCGGTATTCTCGTTGATGGGAGTGCAAAATATGAGAGTCATGCTGACGGGAGGCGGAACCGGAGGACACATCTATCCGGCTCTTGCGTTTGCGAAACAGATTAAAAAAGAACATCCGGATGCGGAATTGTTATATGTGGGAACCTCCCGGGGACTGGAAGCTGAGATTGTTCCCCGGGAAGGGATCCCCTTTGAATCAATCGAGATAACCGGTTTTAAACGAAAATTATCGTTTCATAATCTTCGAACACTCTATCTTTTTCTCAAAGGTGTTCACAGCATGAAAAAGCGAATACGTTCCTTTCGACCGGATATGGTAGTCGGAACCGGGGGATATGTGGCCGGGCCGGTGGTGTATGCCGCCAGCCGCATGTCGGTTCCGACCATGATTCATGAACAGAATGTGATCCCCGGTCTGACCAATCAGTTTCTGGCTCGCTTTGCAGACCGGATCTGTGTCTCTTTTGCCGGATCGGCCAAATATTTTCCGGAAGACAAAGTGGTGGTGACCGGTAATCCGCGGGCCACCGATGTCAAGGATGCAGATCCGATCAAAGGGAGGCAGTCCCTTCACCTTCCGCATGATAAAAAAATCGTGCTGATCGCAGGAGGCAGCCGGGGAGCGGAACCGATCAATGAAGCGGTTCTGTCCGTCCTGCCGGATTTTGAACGGGAGCCAAACATTCATTTTATCTATGTCACCGGAGATGTCCATTATGAAAAAATGAAAGAACAGCTGGGAGATTTAGATCAATTGTCCAATGTAACCATTCGCCCTTTTCTCTATAATATGCCGGAAGTACTGGCGGCGACGGATTTAATTGTCAACCGGGCCGGTGCCTCATTTCTTGCCGAGATTACATCGCTTGGGATTCCGTCCATCCTGATTCCATCTCCGTATGTTACCAATAACCATCAGGAGAAAAATGCGAGATGGATGGAAGAACAGGGCGCATCCGTGATGGTACTGGAAAGGGATCTGGAGGGCCGCCTGTTACTGGACCAGATCAAACGGATCCTTGAGAACGAACAGCTGTGGACCAAAATGAAGAGCGCCGCTGAAAAAATGGGCAAACCGGATGCGGCTCCCCGGATGGTTGAAGAAATGGACCGGCTTCTTTCTTAGGCGAGTGTCACACCGGCATTTGCCGGATCATAGAATACAATATAACGTAATGGGGTCCAGACAAGGATAGCGCAGGGGGTTCGAAACTTGTGAGGGAACTCGTGAAACATCTCAAAGAAGCGAATGTGGGAACGGTACTGGAGAATGAACCGTTATCCAATCATACGACCTGGAAAATCGGGGGACCGGCAGATGTCCTGATTATCCCCGGGGACAAAGATGGCCTGGTTAAAAGCATGAAACTGGTCCATGAGCATCAGGTTCCCTGGTTCGTCATCGGAAAGGGATCCAACCTGCTGATCCGGGACGGCGGCATCCGGGGTGTGGTATTTAAACTGGCTGAGGGGTTAAATCATCTCCGTTTTGAAGGAGAACGCATACATGTTGGTGCCGGTTATTCATTTATTCGGCTTGCTATCATGGCAGGCAAAATGGGGCTCAAAGGTCTGGAATTTGCCGGAGGTATTCCCGGAACGGTGGGTGGTGCCATCTTTATGAACGCAGGTGCTCACGGTTCAGATGTATCCCGTATCCTCGTCGATGCCGAAATTCTGCTGGCTGATGGGGAATTAAAAAGATTTACCGGGGAAGAACTGGAGTTTCAGTACCGGACCTCTGTGCTGCAAACCAAAATCGGCGGCATTGTGACCGAAGTTACGTTTCAACTGCAATATGGTGACCGGAAAGAAATTGCGGCGGCGATGGCCTCATACAAAGATCGACGCATGCATACCCAGCCCCTTAAACTTCCCTGTGCCGGCAGTGTCTTTCGTAATCCGCAGGGAGATTATGCCGGACGATTGATCGAGTCGGCCGGGTTAAAGGGGTATCGCGTCGGAGATGCCCAGATTTCCGACATTCATGCCAACTTTATTGTCAATCACGGAAACGCCAGGGCACGGGACGTCCTGTCCATTATCGAACATGTCAAGCGGACTATTAAAGAAAAATATGATATTGACATGGTACCCGAAGTCCGGGTTGTCGGTGAGGAATGAAGCCCGAAAGGTTAGAAGCTGAAGATCAGGACAGGCAGGGGGCGTCTCAACATATTGTTGACTGGTGACTGTTCAGTTCCGGCTTGAAAAGAAGGTTACCCGTGTTATAATGAGGGTAAAAACAACAGGAGACAGAACATCACGTCTTGGGTACAACAAAAAAGGTCGAAACAGCGTTGAAACAGGGTTCATGGCGGCATATGATCACGTATGCCGCTTTTCAAAATTTTTGGAGGGATCCCATGCGCCAGTCTGAACATATACCACGGATTCGCAAACGTCATGCAACTAAAAGAACAAATCGAACGTTTTTACTATTAATCTATCTTTTCTTTACAACCGTACTGGTGATCCTTTTCCTTCGTTCGCCGCTCAGTAAAGTGAGTGAGATTGAGATAACGGGGAACGAACTGCTTCGGGATGAAACTATTCTGTCCGCTTCCGGTCTGCAACCGGACATGCCTTTTTTCGGAATCGATACGGATGAAGTAGAACAACAAATCGAGCAGCTCCTCGCCGTGGATCAGGCGAATGTGGACCGGGATTTTCCCGGCAGAGTCCGGGTTGAGATTCAGGAATACCGTAATGTCGCCTTTTTGGTCGGGAAAAATGGTCGCCTGTTGCCCCTTCTTGAGAACGGAAAAACATTGCCGGCAGATTGGGACGGGGTGATCGATCGTCCGATTGTCACATCGTTTAAGCGGGATGATCTGCTTGAACAGCTGGCATCCGAGTTGAAATCACTGGACCGGGGGGTTGCAGCCAAAATATCCGAAATTCAACACTGGCCTTCCGATACGGACCCGTATCGCCTGCGGCTCTATATGAAAGACGGAAACGAAGTTCACACGTCCATTCGGGATTTTTCCCAAAACATGAACTGGTACCCTTCTTTTGTGCGATATCTGGAAGAAGAGGGGAAATCAAATGGAATTGTGACGTTGCTGGATGGGAAATGGTTTGTTCCTTATGAGCCGTCCACGACCGTAAAAGAGGAGATGGAACCGGAAGAAAATGCGGCCGGGGAGGAAACGCAACATGAGAGTCCGTAAAATTCATGTTTATTTAACCCTGGTGTTGCTTGTACTCGGCTTTTTATTTTCTTATAACATGCAGGTATCTAAAGAAAACGGGCAGCAACAGTATAATGATAGAAAGTGGTTGGATCAGCAGGAAATACAGGAAAAGCTCCTGGAAGAACAGGAAACCAACCGAAAATATGAGCAACAGCTGAATATCTTGAAAAACAAAGTGGCCGAACTGGAAAAGCAACTGGCTGAAAGACAGGGGACAGGACGCGGGATTTTAAAAGAGTTGGAAAAATACCGGATGATCAGCGGCCTCATGGAAGTGACAGGTCCCGGTGTTAAAGTCGTTTTGAATGACAGTAAAAACGCCTCGGCACACGAAGATGTAACAAATTATATCGTCCATGAGCAGGACGTGCGCCGAGTGGTGAATGAACTGTTTGCAGCAGGGGCGGAAGCTGTCAGTATTAACGGACAGCGTCTCGTCAGCCATTCGGCGATTCGCTGTGTCGGGCCAACTATCATCGTTAATGGCGTCAAATCAACGATTCCGTTTGAAATAACGGCTATCGGGGATCCGGACACCCTCTATACGGCCCTTGAGATGCCCGGCGGCGTGGCGGAAGTGTTGAGAGCCTGGACGATTCAGGTAGATATTACCCGACATCAACAAGTGACGGTTCCGGGGTACGTCGGAGATGTCTCGGTTCAATTTCCCGGAGAAGACCTGTAAAGTATGACAGTGAGATGCCTGGAAAGAGGTGCCCTAATTTATGAAAAATCAACGTACAGCAATCATTTTGATTACGGGAATTACGACCATCATCGGATTGATGATTGCTGCCCAATATCAAACCTACTATGAACCGAATCAGTCAGAATCACGGGATATCTCACAATTACGCCAGCAACTTCGGGAAGAAATGGAACGTCATCAGCAATTACTCTCCGATCTGTCAAAATATGAACTGCTCCTCTATGAATATGAGACATCGGTGAATGAAACGGACCAATTATCGGTGATGAGAGAAGAACTGGAGCAGGTTAAAGCATTTGCCGGCGTAAAGGCGGTCAGCGGTCCGGGTATTATCATCACGATCCAGAATGATCCATCCATGACAGGAGGGCCGGATTTGCCTGAAGGCGGACAGGGAGTTGCCACGGTTGTGGTCGATGAAGATCTGCGAACGCTGGTCAATGAATTGTTCTATAACGGCGCAAAGGCCATTTCGATCAACGGGCGAAGACTGACGGCAACCTCGGCCATCCGGAGCATCGGTGGACAGATTCAGGTGGACACTTACCCGGTGACCATGCCATATCATCTGAAAGTTATCGGCGATCCGGATACCTTGATATCAACCATTAAAGTAACAGGAATGCATGAGTATTTTCAGGTGATCAATAAAGTCTTGACCGTACAGAAGAGAGAAAATCTGGTTGTTCCGCCGTTTGACGGTGATATAGAGATTCGTTACATGGAACCGGCCTCCGGCACCGAATCGTGATCCGGATCAGCTAGTTTTAAGGGGGATTAAATGTCGTTATGTGGTTACCGATACTGGGTTTGATACTTGGCATTGTTCTGGGCCTGTCACTGGAACTGCGCGTACCTCCGGAATACAGCAATTATCTGTCTATTGCTGTGCTGGCATCGATGGATTCGGTGTTCGGGGGAATCCGGGCCAATCTGGAACATCATTTCGATATTAAAGTTTTTATGTCGGGTTTCTTTTTTAATACCCTGCTTGCTGCCTTTCTGGCGTTTCTGGGGGTTTATCTGGGAGTCGATCTGTATCTGGCTGCTATTTTTGCATTCGGTGTGCGATTATTTAACAATCTTGCAGTAATTCGTCGAATTTTGTTATCCAGATGGTTCAAGGGTTCCAGCTGATTTTTACCATTTCCAGATGAAAAAATAAGAGAAATTTAATAAAAAAATTGCTTAAAAAAAAGGGAAACCAGAACCTGTAGCGAAATAAGTTAAGGAGCGGGAATTATGTTTCGATACTGTTCTAGTTGGGGAGGTGCCACTGCTTGAGCAGCAATGAATATATCGTCAGTTTAGATATTGGTACATCCAAGGTACGTGTAATCATTGGAGAAATCAATAACGGCAGCATCAATATTATCGGTGTTGGTTCAGCAGATTCACACGGGATTAAGAAAGGCGCCATCGTTGATATAGATCAAACTGTTCAATCCATCCGGGAGGCCGTCGATCAGGCTGAACGAATGGTAGACGTCACGATAGACGAAGTGGTTGTAGGGATCACCGGCAATCATATTGAACTGCAACCTACCCAGGGAGTCGTCGCCGTTTCCAATGAAGATCGGGAAATCGGAGACGAAGATATTGATCGTGTCATGCAGGCGTCGAAAGTTGTCGCAATTCCGCCTGAACGGGAAATCATCGATGTGGTTCCCAGAGAATTTGTGGTGGACGGGCTGGGTGGAATCCGTGATCCCAGAGGCATGATCGGGGTCAGGCTGGAAATGATGGGAACGATCATTACCGGTTCCAAAACCGTGATCCATAATCTACTGAGATGTGTTAACCGTGCCGGTTTAACAATCATGGGCCTGTATCTTCAGCCACTGGCTTCCAGCCAGATTGCACTGTCCGACGATGAGAAAAACATGGGCGTTGTCCTGGTGGACATCGGCAAGGGAATTACGACCGTTTCCCTGTTTGAACAGGGAATACTGGCCGCGACATCGGTCCTGCCTGTCGGCGGTGAATACATAACAAATGACATCGCAATCGGACTGAGAACAGAGACGGGTATTGCCGAACAACTGCAGCAGAAATATGGCTGTGCCCTGATCGATGAAGCGACTGAAGATGAAGTGTTTAAAGTCAAACGAATCGGCAGTGACCTGGAAAAAGAATTCACACAGGTGGATCTGGCCAGTATTATCGAACCCCGTGTGGCTGAAATCTTCAATCTCGTTGATGACGAAGTTTCAAGACTGGGTTATCAGGGAGAAATCCCGGGTGGCTATGTGATTACTGGAGGCGTTGCCTCCATGCCCGGCGTACTCGAACTGGCCAGGGAAGAACTTCAATCCTCCGTTCGGGTGGCAGTGCCGGATTATATCGGTGTAAGGTCTCCATCTTTCACCAATGGGGTTGGGCTGATTAAATATGCCATCAGCAAACTTTCTTTACAGCAGTCGAATGCTTCTCAGAATCTTTCCGGTTCCTCATCACGCAGGACGGACAGGGATAAAGGAAGCGGCATGATCGAACGTGTCAAAAACTGGTTTAGCGAATTTATATAATTACTCGGACGACAAGTGAGGGGGACTTCTATATGTTGGAATTTGATATGGAAATGGATCAACTCGCCCAGATTAAAGTTATTGGCGTTGGCGGCGGTGGCAGCAATGCCGTCAACCGTATGATTGAAGCCGGAGTTCAGGGAGTTCAATTTATTGCGGCTAATACAGATGCTCAGGCCCTTCACCTGTCCCAAGCTGAGCACAAACTTCAACTGGGCGAAAAATTAACCCGCGGTCTGGGGGCAGGAGCAAACCCTGAGATCGGAAAAAAGGCTGCCGAAGAAAGTCGCGAGGCCATTGAAAATGTGCTTCGGGGTGCCGATATGGTATTCGTCACGGCTGGCATGGGTGGTGGTACCGGTACGGGTGCCGCAGCCGTCATTGCCGAGATATCCAAAGAGATCGGAGCGCTCACAGTCGGTGTGGTCACCCGTCCGTTCACTTTTGAGGGACGCAAACGATCGGTTCAGGCTGAACAGGGGATTGAGGCGCTTAAGGATAAAGTGGATACGTTGATTGTGATCCCCAATGACCGCCTGCTTGAAATTGTTGATAAAAATACACCGATGCTGGAAGCTTTCCGGGAAGCGGACAACGTACTGCGGCAGGGTGTCCAGGGGATTTCCGATTTGATCGCGGTTCCCGGATTAATCAACCTGGATTTTGCCGATGTGAAGACTATCATGACCGACAAAGGTTCTGCCCTGATGGGAATCGGCGTGGCTTCCGGTGAAAACAGGGCTGCGGAAGCGGCGAAGAAAGCGATCTGCAGCCCGCTGCTTGAAACGTCCATCGATGGTGCACACGGTGTCCTGATGAATATTACAGGGGGCGCCAATCTCAGTCTTTATGAAGTTAATGAAGCGGCGGATATCGTGGCTTCTGCTTCTGACGATGAAGTGAATATGATCTTCGGAGCGGTTATCAATGAAGATCTCAAGGATGAAATCGTGGTAACTGTGATCGCCACCGGTTTTGATGAAAAAGCGAAACAGTCCGGTCAGGGAATCGGCAGTACAGCCAGAGATCAGGAAGAACGGATCAATGTCAATGATGTCAAGCCATTCTCAGGCGTCAATGACAGTCTCGATATCCCGGCGTTCCTTCGCAACCGTCGCCGGAAAAAATAACACAAAATCAGTCAATTGAAAAGCTTTCGCTGAAAGAACAGCGAAAGCTTTTTTGCATTTTAAAGGGATTATTTCCAACCGCATATGTCTTTTTTTTTCGACTAAAAAAGTGACGGTTGCCCGGCACGTTTCAACAGACTTTGGAACAGCCATGTACTATACTGTTCTCATTGAAAGGAGGTATTCGGATGTAGTGGTCGTTTATCTCGATGTGGCGTTTTTGCTTAATTTCATCATTGATTTGATCCTGCTTCGCTTAACGGCTTTCTTTGCCAGAAGAACAGTATCGTCCCGCAGGCTTATTCTGGGTGCTCTTGTCGGTGCCGGGTACACAGTGTTTTTATTTTTTCCGCCTTTATCTTTTTTATATACGTTTGCTATCAAATTATTATTCTCGATGGTCATTATATGCATTGTTTTCGGATTTCACCGGTGGACAGCCTTTCTGTGGAACCTGACCCTTTTTTATTTTGTTTCATTTTTAATCGGCGGAGGCATTCTTGCTCTCCATTTCTTTTTACAGGGGAAAATGGAGATGCTGTCGGGCGTGGCACTTGTCCAGACACAGGGAGTTTTTCACCCGGTCACATTCAGTCTGCTCGCGGTGGGCATTCCGCTTATCGTCTGGCTGGCCGTCCGAACCTACCATGGAATCGGGCGCAGTAAAAGAATGGCCCGCTATAAAGCACGTGTATTGATCGAAATGAATCAACAAAATGTGACCTGTGAAGGTCTGGTCGATACAGGGAACAAATTATATGAACCCCTGACCCGGGTTCCGGTCATGATCATAGAGATGGAACAGGTCAAAGACCTGTTGCCCTCGTCGTTCGTGGACAAAGTAAGGGAAGGGGTTAACGTGATGGAAGATCATGATTTTTTCACCGGGTTGGATGCGGATTGGGCCAATACATTTCGAGTCATTCCTTTTCGCGGCGTGATGGGCAAAATGGATTTTTTACTGGCCTTTCGTCCGGATGGTGTATGGATCCACATGGAGGATCACGTTTACTCGCCTGAGAAAGTTCTGGTCGGGATCAATCCGGAAAAGCTGGCCTCACACGGTGATTATCAGGCGATTATTCATCCGGATCTGGTTCACGAACAACATCTCGTTTCAGATCACCAGTCCATTCAACAAATGGGGGAGGTATAGCATTGCTGGTAAAGATCAAACTTTTTATTCAATTATCCTGGTACCGTTTTCTCATATTCATCGGAGCGAGAGCGGAGGAAATCTATTATATCGGAGGTAGCGAAGCGCTTCCGCCACCGTTATCACGGGAAGAGGAAGAATATTTGCTCAAAAAATTGCCCGAGGGAGATTCGGCGGTCCGATCCATGCTGATAGAACGTAATCTGCGGCTGGTCGTTTATATTGCCCGCAAATTTGAAAATACGGGGATTAACATTGAAGATCTGGTCAGTATCGGAACCATCGGCCTGATCAAGGCGGTCAATACCTTTGACCCTGAGAAAAAAATCAAACTGGCCACTTACGCTTCCCGCTGTATTGAAAATGAAATCCTGATGTTCTTGCGACGGAACAATAAAGTCCGTTCCGAAGTCTCATTCGATGAACCGCTCAACATCGACTGGGACGGCAATGAACTGTTGTTGTCCGACATACTGGGTACGGAAAGTGATACCATCCATAAAAATATTGAAGAGCAGGTGGATCGGAAGTTATTGAGAAAGGCGCTCGACAAGCTGTCTGAGAGGGAAAGAAATATCATGGAACTGCGGTTTGGATTAAACGGCGGTGAAGAAAAAACACAAAAAGATGTCGCCGATATGCTCGGAATTTCCCAGTCCTACATTTCACGCCTGGAAAAAAGAATTATCAAAAGGTTGAGAAAAGAATTCAATAAAATGGTCTGATGCCGTTATGCATAAAATTCCTTCCTCAGGAGATACTTAACATTAACGAACTGCTCCTTGAGGAGGGGGAACATTGGCACGAAATAAAGTTGAAATTTGTGGCGTGGATACATCAAAGCTTCCGGTATTGACCAATGAAGAAATGAGAGATCTGTTCAAGCGCCTGCAAAATGGAGAGTATGAAGCGCGGGAGAAACTGGTCAACGGAAATCTGCGCCTGGTTTTAAGCGTTATTCAGCGTTTTAACAATCGGGGGGAATTTGTCGATGATCTTTTTCAGGTCGGTTGTATCGGGTTGATGAAGGCAATCGACAATTTTGATTTATCCCAGAATGTTAAATTTTCCACGTATGCCGTTCCGATGATCATCGGCGAAATCAGGCGTTATCTTCGGGACAACAATCCGATTCGGGTTTCCCGTTCTCTCAGAGATATTGCCTATAAAGCGTTGCAGGTCAGAGATAACCTGACCAACAAAAATGCCAGAGAACCGACCGTTTATGAAATATCTGAAGCACTCAATGTTCCCAAGGAAGACGTGGTATTCGCACTGGATGCCATTCAGGATCCGGTATCCCTTTTTGAACCCATCTATCAGGATGGGGGCGATCCGATTTATGTCATGGATCAGATCAGTGATGAAAAAAACAAGGACGTTCAGTGGGTAGAAGAAATTGCATTGCATGAAGCGATGCATCGGTTAAATGACCGCGAAAAACTGATTCTGTCAATGCGTTTTTTTGAAGGAAAAACCCAGATGGAAGTGGCCGAGGAAATCGGCATCTCCCAGGCACAGGTTTCACGCCTGGAAAAAGCGGCCATCGCCCAGATGCAAAAACATGTCAAGTAACACCCGATGTGAATCAACCCGACCTTCAAAAGGGAAAGACGCCCCTCTTTTGAAGGTCTTTTTTTATGATGAGGACATTTTCACTATTTTAGACATATACATAAACTAAGATAAGGTATCTTTCGATTCTAACGTCAAGTATAGAATGTTGGGTGGGACATGGATGATGAAGATATCGGAATTTCAAACGAAAGATGTGGTGAATGTCCTGGATGGCAAAAGGCTGGGGAATGTTTCCGACCTGGAGTTGAACTTGAATCAGGGCAGGGTGGAAGCCATTGTAATACCCGGGCCGGGAAAGTTTCTCGGTTTGTTCAGTTCCGGTAATGATGTGGTCATTCCGTGGAAAAACATCGTCAAGATCGGCAAGGATGTTGTTCTGGTCCGACTCGAAGAATCACCGGGGCTTCTCCAGAACAGTGATGATGAATATCAACCGTATTAATGGACGTATATTTTAAGAAAGCACACACTCCGAACGGTGTGCTTTTTTTATGTCTGATGTGATAATATGTTATTAAAAGGGAGTGGATCATGGATGGAACCGTTTCAAACACCGGGTGAAACAGAGAGCCTCCTGTACATTTCTACCTGGATAAGGAAATTTCCATTCTTAAAAGCGGGAATCAGTACCCGTCTTGGAGGCGTAAGCGGTCCTCCTTTCAATGAACTTAATCTGGGGATGCACGTGGGGGACGAGAAAGACGATGTGATTGAAAACCGTAAACAACTGGCTCAAAAAGCTGGTTTTTCTTATGAAACGTGGACCTGCGCCAATCAGGTCCATGGAAAGCGGATTACCCGCATTGATCGAAACAATGCCGGCAGCGGCCGTTTGGATGTGGAAAGTGCAGTCCCGGAAACAGACGGGCTTTATACAACGGCGGCAGGGATTATGCTGACCTCTTTTTATGCGGACTGTGTCCCCCTGTATTTTGTGGATCCCGTTCGTCGCGTGGTGGGTCTGGCCCATGCCGGCTGGCGTGGAACGGCGGCTGGAATTGCTGTTGAAATGGTAGAGACTCTTAAGCGGGATCCAGGTTCCGATGTGAATACAATACATGTCGCCATCGGACCGTCCATCGGCCCCTGTTGTTATGAGGTGGATCACCGGGTGGCGGACCGTTTTCAGGAACTTTTGCAGGAGGATGTTCAACACATCCTGACGCCTGAAGGGGCAAACACATTTATGCTGGACTTGAAAGAATCCAATCGAATCTTGCTGGAGAGGGCAGGAATATCACCATCCCATATCGAATTATCTCGATATTGCACGAGTTGCAGAACCGACCTGTTCTATTCCCACCGGAAAGAAGGAGGGAAAACAGGGAGAATGGCTTCATTTATCGGAATCATGGATGAATAAATCTGGAGGTGCGATTGATTGGAAGATCTTGAGCAACGCTTACACCATATTCAGGAAAGGATAACAGCAGCCTGCAGGCGTAGTGGAAGAGACCCTGAAGAAGTCAATGTGGTCGCTGTGACCAAATATGTGTCCACCGACGAGATGAAACGGGTGATGGGTCTGGGAATCGAGCATGTCGGCGAAAATCGGGTTCAACACGCCATTCCCAAATTTGATGAACTGGGAGACCGGGGGACCTGGCATTTTATCGGACACCTTCAGACCAACAAAGTCAAAGATGTAATTGGTAAATTTCATTACATACATTCCCTCGATCGGATTTCGCTGTTGAAAGAAATTGATAAAAGGGGAAGACAGAAGGACGTCAGGGTTCCCTGTTTTGTCCAGGTCAATATCTCTGGTGAAGAAAGCAAATACGGCCTTCTTCCCAATCAGGTGATGGATTTCATGAGGGAAGCCGGTCAAAAGGAACATGTGAATGTCATCGGATTGATGACCATGGCCCCGATCGTCGACGACCCGGAAGAAACCCGTCCCATCTTCCGCGAATTGCGTCAATTAAAAGAAAAAATAAATCAGGCCCATATTCCGGGAATTCATCTCGAACATTTATCTATGGGGATGTCACAGGATTTTGAGGTTGCCGTGGAAGAAGGCGCGACATTTGTCAGGATCGGATCGGTCCTGTTTCATCCTTAGATTCCTTTTCGGGAAAGGAAGTGCGGAGAATTGAGCGTATTTTCAAGAATCCTTGATTTTTTGGGGTTGTATGATGGAAAAGAGCCCGTACCGGACGATCGTGAACTCGATCATGTACCCGGTCGACGGAGTAATGTCGTCAGCCTGTCCCAGGCCAAAACGAGCACGCGGCTGGTGTTGAAGGAACCCTATTCGTTTGAAGAGGCACAGCAGACGGCAGATCATTTGCGTAACAAAAGACCGGTGATTATGAATCTGAACCAGGTGGATGATGATGAAGCGAGGAGAATCATTGATTTTCTCAGCGGGACGGTTTATGCATTAAATGGAGAAATTCAGAAAATCGGCGCACACACCTTTTTGCTGACACCAAAAATGTAGAAGTCGAAGGATCTATTTCAGATACGATGCTGGAGCAACGATTGAAATAACAGAGGTGAGAAGATATGGATTTCGACGCAATCAAACAAATCATTCAGTTTCTTTTTCAAATCTATATGTATTTGATTTTCGCCTACATTCTCATGTCCTGGGTCCCTCAGATGCAGGGATCTCCCCTCGGACAGATGCTGGGACGCCTCGTTGAACCTTATCTTCGCCCTTTTCGCTCTCTGGTTCCGCCGATCGGCGGCATGATCGACATCTCTCCCATCATTGCCCTGATGACGTTGTATTTTGCCGAGCAGGGACTATTGGCCATTCTGGCCTACCTTTTATAGGATGGGGTGGAGTTAAAGTCGATGAGTTTCTTTGATCATTTTCGGGAAGAAGAACGACCGTTTGTCGAACGGATAATGGAATGGACGGATCAGGTCCGTGAGCGCTATCAAATCAGGACCACTGATTTTCTTGACCCCCGACAGGCTTTTATTGTCCGGTCGGTTGTGGGCCATGAGACCGGTGTCTATGTTCGGTTTTTCGGCGGATATGAAGGAGCGGAGCGACAACGGGCCGTCATTTACCCCGAATATGTGGAGCCCGAAGCACAGGAATTCGGGCTGGCCCTCATCGAAATCACGCATGGAAACCGTTATATCAAACTGAGTCACCGTGACTATCTGGGAGCGGTGCTCGGGCTCGGGGTAAAAAGGGACAAGTTCGGAGATCTTCTTCTTATTGATGATGATCGTTGTCAGCTGATTGTCGCTGATGAGATTGCTGATTTTGTTCGACTTCATCTGCATCAGGTCAACCGGGTGCAGGTTTCCGCTGACATCGTCGAGCTTGACCGGATTAAGCCTCCCCGGCGCGAACAGGAAATTCAGACAATCTCCGTATCATCTCCCCGGGTGGATGCCATTACCAGTGAAGTCTACCATCTCTCTCGCTCCAAAGTGGTCCAGCCCATCAAAAACGGGCGGCTGAAAGTGAACTGGAAACAGGTGGAGACGCCGTCTCTTTCCCTGGAACCGGGTGATGTTGTGTCGTTAAAAGGATTTGGGCGCTATCAGGTGTTGGATATACAGGGAAAATCCCGAAAAGGCCGTTACATTCTTGAGATCGGAAAATACGTTTGAAAAAATAAAATTGAAAATTGTAGACAGAGAAGGATTTATGTCATCTTTGTAGAATACCAATAAAGAGATTTTAAGGAGGTGGCACCATTGCCGTTAACGCCGTTGGACATTCATAACAAGGAATTCAGCAAAGCGTTCCGGGGATATGACATTGATGAAGTGAATGAATTTCTGGATCAGATTATTAAAGACTTTGAACTTCATTTAAAAGAGAAAAAGGAACTGGAAGAAAAAGTTCAGGCTATGCAGGAAAAGCTTGAACAATTTTCCAACATTGAGGATAGCCTGAGCAAATCGATTGTCGTTGCCCAGGAAACAGCGGAAGAAGTGAAAGCCAATGCCAAAAAAGAGGCGGAGCTTATTATAAAAGAAGCGGAGAAAAATGCCGACCGCATCGTCAATGAAGCCCTGTCCAAATCCCGGGCCATTACCATGGAAATCGATGAACTGAAGAAGAAAGCATCTGTTTACCGCATGCGTTTCCGCTCTCTGCTGGAGGTACAAATGGAGATGCTGGACAACGGCAAATGGGATGAATTGCTTGATACCGAGCTGGAAGATGTTTCGGTTAAACAGCCCGAAGAAGAAACGACCTCTTAAAAAAGCCCGTATGTTCTGAATAAATCACAGGTGATCTGTCAAGAATGTGTTGATATGACCTGACTTTATCTGATTCTCCTGTCAATACGGTAACGGTAAAACAGGAGCCTTCTCGTCCCTGGGGGGAATGGGGAGGCTTTTTTACGAAGAAATGAAATAATCCCGCTGGGTATCTTGACGCTGGTTTCGTTTTTACATATAATTTCATAGCATAAAGCATAAGTTGTTTTTTGGACGTGTCACATTTTAAACAGTGTCATAAACGATGAGAGGGAGAGTACAGAGAACAGATTTCTGCCAAGCGAGCCGGGGATGGTGGAAGCCCGGTGCAGAACGTTTTCTGGAAGATCACCCTTGAGTTTCCATGCGAAAGGTATTCCCGAGTAGACATGGACGTGTTCATCCCCGTTACGGATGAAAGAGAGGATTTAAAGAGGACTTTTGTTTCCTTTTTAGATCAACAAGGGTGGTACCGCGAGCCTGCTCGTCCCTTCCGGGGTGAGGAGGCTTTTTAATTTGTGCGAATATCGATAAGGGAGGAATAGGGATGGATTACAAAGAGACATTGTTGATGCCGCAAACGGAATTCCCGATGCGTGGCAATCTCCCGAAACGGGAGCCGGATATGCAGAAATGGTGGGACGAGATTAATATCTATGAAAAGGTACAGAAACGTAATGAGGGACGTCCGAAGTTTATTCTGCATGACGGCCCTCCCTATGCAAACGGGGATATCCACATGGGGCATGCTCTCAACAAAGTATTAAAAGATATGATCGTTCGTTTTAAATCTATGAACGGTTACGATGCACCTTATGTCCCGGGCTGGGATACACACGGGTTGCCGATTGAGCATGCGGTGACGGTGAATAAGAAGATAGACCGGCATAAAGTATCGCCGACCGAATTTCGTCAGTACTGCACGGATTACGCCTATACGTATATCGATAAGCAGCGGGAGCAGTTCAAACGCCTCGGTGTACGCGGAGATTGGGACAACCCTTACATCACCCTGAAGCCGGAGTATGAAGCGCGTCAGATTCGCGTTTTCGGGGAAATGGCGAAAAAGGGTTATATTTATAAAGGGCTGAAGTCCGTCTACTGGTCCCCGTCTTCAGAAACCGCTCTGGCCGAAGCGGAAATTGAATATAAAGACAAACGTTCCCCGTCCATCTATGTCAAATTCCAGGTTCAAGACGGAAAAGCGAAGCTGGATTCGGATGCATCCGTGGTCATCTGGACAACCACACCCTGGACCATTCCGGCCAACCTGGCCATTGCCCTTCACCCGGAACTGGAATATACCCTGGTTGAGGTACAGGGTGACCGGTTAGTCCTCGCTTCCGGTCTGCTGGAAGAAGTGGCGAAAGTGATTGGATGGGAAGATTATCAGGTTCTCTCAACCTTTAAAGGCGAAGAACTGGAAGGGGTTGTATGCCGCCACCCGTTCTATGACCGGGAGTCTCCTGTGGTTCTGGGAGACCATGTAACGCTGGACTCGGGTACAGGTTGCGTCCATACGGCTCCGGGACACGGGGAAGAAGACTTTTTGCTGGGGCAGAAATATGATCTCGGCGTTCTGTGTCCGGTGGATGAAAAAGGGGTCTTTACAAAAGAAGCGCCCGGCTTCGAAGGCATGTTCTATGATGATGCCAATAAAGCTGTTACAGAGAAGCTTGAAGAAGCAGGCGCCCTTTTAAAACTGACCTTTATTACGCACCAGTATCCACATGACTGGCGCACCAAAAAACCGGTGATCTACCGGGCCACCGAACAATGGTTTGCTTCCATCGACGGATTTCGGAAAGAAGCGCTGGAAGCGATCAAGGATGTGGACTGGATTCCTGCCTGGGGAGAAACGCGTCTGGGCAACATGATCGCCGACCGTGGTGACTGGTGTATTTCCAGACAGCGGGTCTGGGGTGTGCCGATTCCGATTTTCTATTGCAAGTCCTGTCAACATGAACTGATCAATGACGAGACCATTGATCATATTGCCGGTATCTTTGAAAAAGAAGGTTCTTCCGCGTGGTTTACGAAAAGTGAAGCGGAATTGCTTCCGGAAGGAACGGTTTGTCCGAAATGTGGTGGCCAGGAGTTCCGTAAAGAGACGGATATCATGGATGTCTGGTTTGATTCGGGATCCAGCCATGAATCCGTCCTGCGGGAACGTGAAGATCTCACCTGGCCGGCAGACATGTATCTTGAAGGATCCGACCAGTACCGGGGATGGTTCAACTCTTCCCTGTTGACCAGCGTGGCCGTTAACGGCCGTGCGCCATACAAATCCGTATTGAGCCATGGTTTTGTATTGGACGGAGAAGGTCGCAAAATGTCCAAATCCCTGGGTAATGTCGTGGTTCCCCAGAAGATCATGGACCAGCTGGGGGCAGATATTTTGCGTCTCTGGGTAGCTTCCGTGGATTATCAGGCAGATGTCCGTATTTCGGATTCGATTCTCAAACAGATTGCTGAAATTTATCGCAAGATCCGCAATACATTCCGGTTCTTGCTCGGTAATCTGAATGATTTTAACCCGGAAACGGATCGGGTTGAACTTAACGAACTGACGGAACTGGACCGTTTCATCATGATCAAGATGCAGCACGTGATTGAACGCGTCAAGAAAGCTTATGATGAATACCAGTTCCATACTGTGTTCCATACCATTCACAATTTCTGTACGATTGACTTGAGCTCGTTCTACCTGGATATATCCAAAGACAGACTTTATACCAGTGCGCCGAATGCGACACAGAGAAAAGCAGCTCAGACGGTGATGTATGAGGTTCTGAACGCACTGGTTAAACTGGTGGCCCCGATTATTCCACATACGGCCGATGAAGTATGGAAACATATTCCCGGCCAGCAGGTGGAAAGCGTCCAGTTGACCGATATGCCGGAAGTGAACGCCGATTACTTCGATGATGAATTGGAGCAAAAATGGGATCGCCTGATTGACGTTCGCGATGAGGTATTCAAGGCTCTCGAAGAAGCACGGCGTGACAAAGTGATCGGAAACTCTCTGGGAGCCTATCTGCATCTTTATCCAGAAACAGAAACTTTCGAACTGCTCAAGACCTTCGAAAATCTTGAGGAGTTAATGATCGTATCCGGCCTTGAATTGCATGAGCCGAGTGAACAAGCACCGGAAGACGCCATGGACCTGGAAGGCATCAAGGTCAAAGTGGCAGTGGCACCGGGAGAAAAATGTGAACGCTGCTGGATGGTGAAACCGGAAGTCGGTCAGGATCCCGATCACCCGGCCCTGTGCGAACGCTGCGTGACCACCGTCAAAGAACATTATGCTCATCTGGCTGAATAAATGACAGCAGGCCCGCTTTTAGCAAGCGGGCCTTTTTCATCTCCTTCTTTTACCTGATTACCGCCCTTTTTGTCAGGCTACACTATCCATAAAAGTGAACCTGAGGAAAGGGAGGAACCCCGTCATGGACAGGACGCAGCTTGAACAACTCAAAGCGCAACTACTTGAAGAAAAAGATGAGATTGAACGTCGTCTTCAGCATAATCACCACTATGATCTGGAATCATCTATGGGGGACGCCATCAAGGAGTTTTCCATGTACGACAATCATCCTGCGGATATTGGAACGGAAATGTTTGAACGGGAGAAAGACCTCACCCTCAATGAAAATGATGAACACCATTTGCAACAAATTGAGGAGGCTTTCCGTCGAATAGCTGAAGGGACCTATGGGATATGTCTGACCTGCGGAAAGGAAATTCCGTTTGAGCGGATGCAGGCCCAGCCGACAGCCCGGTATTGTGTGGATCATGCGGTGGATGATCATGTCTCTCGTGACCGGCCGGTGGAAGAAGAGTTTTTGCAGCCCCCGTTCGGTCGAACCAGTCTCGATAAACAGGGTGATGATACCCAGTTTGACGGAGAGGATGCCTGGCAGGCCGTTGCCCATTACGGGACGTCCAATCCCGCCGATTTTTTTCATGATGGACTCGACTATAACGATATGTATATTGAAAGTGATGAGCCGATCGGGTATGTGGACCAGGTGGAAGGTTTCATCATCACCGATGAAGACGGTGGAGCGGGAGAGGAATATGACGTTGCCGATAATCAGGCCTACCACCGATATGTAGACCGGGATGAGGGGGAAGGCATCGTCCGCGGTGATGAAGATGCGTGGGATTAAAACGCCGTCAGGGGAGTGGCTCCGTTCTTGTCGTGACCAACCCGCTATGCTAAAATGCTAGTTGTCAAGTTGATTCTAAACGACTGGAGGAGCAAGGGTGTATACTTATCTGATAGCGGTCTTTGTATTTGTGGTGGATCAACTGTCGAAACTGGCAGTGTTAAAGTGGATGAATGAAGGGGAGACCATTCCCATCTGGGAAGGGGTTTTTCATTTCACATCCCACCGTAACCGCGGTGCTGCATTCGGTATTCTGCAGGACCAGCGCTGGTTCTTTATCATTGTCACCATCATCGTGGTTGTCGGCATCATTTATTATATTCAAACGTCAAGAGAAATGAACGGTCGAATGGCATGGGCACTCCCCCTGATTCTGGGTGGAGCACTGGGCAATTTTGCCGATCGGCTGATGACCGGGGAAGTTGTGGATTTTCTCGACTTCCGGCTGATTAACTACCCGATTTTTAATATCGCGGATTCAGCAATTGTGATCGGGGTCGGACTTTTTATTTTGGATACATTCCTGGAATCGAAGAAAAAATCAAGAGTCCGTATTTAAGATACAGGGATACAGGAGAATGGGTATGGAAAATTTTGAACGGCATGATTTTGTTGTAGAAGATCGCGACACCGGGGAGAGAATCGATAAATTTCTGGCACAGCAGGATGAAGACTGGTCCAGAACCCGGGTACAGCAGTGGATTAAAGAGAAGCGGGTAACGGTCAACAGTATGGCGATTAAAGGCAATTACCGGGTGGCGGAACATGATGAGATTACCATTCGCATTCCGCCTCCCAGAGAATTGAATGTGGAACCGGAGAAAATGGATCTCGATATTGTCTATGAGGATGGCGATGTCATCGTGGTCAACAAACCGCGGGGCCTGGTCGTACATCCCGCTCCCGGTCACTACAGCGGAACACTGGTGAACGGACTGCTTTATCATTGCCGGGATCTGTCTGGCATTAACGGTGTTCTGCGTCCGGGGATCGTGCACCGGATTGATAAGGATACATCCGGTTTGCTGATGGTAGCCAAAAATGACATGGCCCATGAATCCCTGGCCAGCCAGTTGAAAGAGCATACGGTGACCCGCATCTATACCGCTCTGGTACATGGCGTCATTTCCCATGACCGCGGAAAAGTGGATGCGCCCATCGGGCGTGACCCGAAGAATCGACAGCAGATGGCCGTTGTTTTTAAAAACAGTAAGCCCGCTGTCACCCATTTTGTGGTTAAAGAACGGTTTAAAGACTATACCCTGATAGATCTGAAACTGGAAACCGGAAGAACCCACCAGATCCGGGTACATATGAAATACATCGGTCACCCGGTTGCCGGAGACCCCAAATATGGCCCCAAAAACAGCCTGCCCATTCAGGGCCAGGCGCTTCATGCCGGTGTACTGGGTTTTCGTCATCCTCGTACGGATCAATATCTGGAGTTTGACGCTCCTCTTCCCGAGGATATGGCTTCGATCCTGACCCGTTTACGTACGGAATAAGTTTTCTGTTACAAACATACTTGCGGGTATGTTTGTAACAGAAATGTGCTGATTTTTCTACAAAAGTATTCGACATCTCTTGACACCCTGCCTGATTCGTAGGACACTAAATTTGTAGAGAAAAAAGTGTAACTTTTTCATTACAAAAAGTCTGCCCGAACCTCTTTATTAATATTGTAAAATTAAGAATATTTTTGAACCCACAAAAGGAGACTGAGACATGAAAAAATTCTGGCCTGCTCTTATGTTATTACTCATCGTCATCCTGTTGTCCGCATGCGGAACTGGTACGCCTGTTACGCAACCTGACCCGGACCCGCAGGAAAAATCGGAATCGGACAACGATAAGAAAACGGACCCCTCAGAACAGGATGATCTCTCAGACGAAACCGAACCGAATGAAGACGCCACCGATCCCGATCAAGATGAAAATGAGCAGGTGGTCAAGCCGGAGAAACAAAAACCGTCTTTTTCATACCCTGATGCTGTTCGGGGGATTTATGTCACCGGGCATTCCGCCGGTGGAAGCCGGTTTGAGGAACTGGTTCAACTGGTTGATTCCACGGACCTGAATGCGATGGTGATCGATATCAAGGACGATTACGGCAATATTACGTTCATACCGGAGGATGAACCTGAAGATTCCCCGCTCCGGTTAAATGCCAAACCGATCATCAAGGATCCGGAAGCCCTTCTGAAAACACTCTCGGAGCACAATATCTATCCCATTGCCCGGATCGTCGTATTTAAAGATTCCGTCCTGGCTTCCCAGAGGCCGGATCTGTCTTTTAAACAGTACGGGGCGGTCTGGAAAAACGGGAGAAAAGAGGCGTTTGTCAATCCGTATATGAAAGAGGTCTGGGAGTATAATGTGGCGGTCGCCAAAAAGGCGATTGAACTTGGCTTTCCGGAAGTTCAGTTTGATTATGTCCGTTTTCCTGAAGGATTTCACAACAAGCAACTGGAGTATCAATACGGAGACTATGTAGCGGCCCATCAACAGGATCCGATCGAAGCACGGGTACAGGCTGTCACCGATTTTGTGGCCTATGCCAAGGAACAACTGGCTCCCCTGGGTGTCGCCATGTCCGTCGATGTCTTCGGTTATACGGTTACCCTGGATTCCGCACCCAATATCGGACAGAGCTTTTCGAGAATCAGTGAGCATGTTGATGTCATCTCTTCGATGATTTATCCGTCTCACTGGGGACCTTACAATCTCGGGATTCCAAAACCTGATCTCGAACCTTATCGCCTCGTTCAGAATTATGTGGTCAAAGAAAAGGAAAAATTGTTCCGACTGGAGAACCCGCCGACTTCCCGTCCGTGGATTCAGGATTTTACTGCGAGGTGGCTGGGAGCAGGAAATTACAAAACATATGGTAAAGCTGACGTAGAAGCCCAGATCCGGGCCTTGAACGAAGCGGGAATCCGGGAGTACCTGATATGGAATGCCGGTAATAAATATACGCCGGGTGTCGATTATACGCCGGAAATCGACCAGCAGAAAAAAGAAGAAATCCTCAGGCAGGATGAATTGTTAAGGCAGCAGATTGAAGAAGAGAGGCTGGCCAAAGAAAAGGAAGCACTCGAGCAAAGTGAGCAACCGGTTTCATCTGAAGGGGAAAGCGTTGAAAACCAGTCCAGTGAAACTGAAGATTCCGGCACAGCAGAAGAGGGTCAATCCGATTCAGCTGAAACACAGAACCAGACCGTGACTGAATAGTTAAGTAAACAAAAAGACACCCGCGTGGGTGTCTCAGCCTGTCGACAAAGTCTTTCGTCGGCAGGCTTTTTTATTTATCATTATGAATGAGAGACAAGGTTTGGGGAGGAAGCAAGATGTTAAGCAAACAGGAAGATCAGGGCAGATATCAATTATCCATCGTGTCTTTGGATGAATTGGTTCCCAAAGATCATTTGGTTCGGAAAATAGAAGCAGCTATTGATTTCAGTTTTATTTATGATCTGGTTGAAGATAAATATAGTGCTGATCATGGGCGCCCCAGTATCGACCCTGTGGTGTTGTTCAAAATTGTGCTGATCCAATATCTTTTTGGCATTCGATCCATGCGCCAGACCATTACAGAAATTGAAACGAATGTCGCATACCGCTGGTTCATCGGGTACGACTTTACTCAAAAAGTTCCTCACTTCTCGACGTTCGGGAAAAACTATGCCAGAAGGTTTAAAGGGACCGATATCTTCGAGCAAATATTTACACGTATCCTGGAAGAAGCGGTTCATCACAGTCTGGTTGATCCGGAAGCTGTGTTTATAGATTCTACCCATGTCAAAGCCAGTGCCAATAAAAAGAAATACATTAAAAAGGCGGTTAAGGTTGAAAGTAAGGCTTACCAGGAACAGTTGGATAAAGAAATTAATGAAGATCGCATGAAGCAGGGTAAAAAACCGCTTAAAAAAAAACAAAACATTGAAGTGAAGGAAAGAAAGATCAGTACGACAGATCCGGATAGTGGCCTGTTTGTGAAGAATGAAAAAGAACGCGTCTTTGCTTATTCGCTTCACACAGCTTGCGACAAGAAAGGGTTTGTACTGGGTGTAAAAGTAACGCCGGGAAATGTCCATGACAGTCAGGTGTTTGATGATATTCTGGACGAGATCAAAAAACGAGTGGGAACCCCATATGCCGCTGCGATGGATGCGGGATACAAAACACCTTATATTGCAAAACGTTTGAAGGATGAGGAAATCCGCCCTGTGATGCCATATAAACGTCCCCAGACCAAAAAAGGATTCCTCCGGAAACATCAGTATGCGTATGATGAATATTACGATTGTTACATATGCCCAATGAACAAGGTATTAACATACACAACGACCAATCGTGACGGGTACCGAATTTACCAATCTGATCCAAAGGATTGTATGAATTGTCCGTTACGAGAGCGGTGCACGGAAAGTAAAGATTACACGAAGCGAATTGGCCGACACATATGGGAAGAACATGTAGAGGAAGCCGACCACCTTCGTCATACGGAGTACAACAAAAAGATTTACGAAATGAGAAAAGAAACAATTGAACGTGTATTTGCAGACTTGAAAGAGAAGCATGGTTTGCGTTGGACCACCTTGCGCGGACGGGATAAGGTGACGATGCAGGCGATGCTAGCTTTTGCTGCCATGAATTTAAAGAAGTTGGCCAATTGGATATGGAAATCGACCTCAGGGAGAGGTCATTCTCACAAAAATAGAGATCATTTATTAATTTTAAGTCCAAAAAGCCCTTTGTTCGTTCCCGAACAAAGGGCTTTTGTCTTCAGTCTGAAACACCCGCGTGGGTGTCTTTTCTTAGTGAACATCTTTCGACTTTTCAGATTCAGGTTTAAGCAGTCCCTCATGCTTCAGGTATGCCATGATTCCTTTTGCGATGGCCATACCTGCTTTTTTCTGGTAGGACGGGGTGATCAGTTTTTGCTCTTCTTCACGATGGGAGACGAAACCGGTCTCGACCAGGATAGCCGGGACTGAATTTTCTCTGAGGACGATAAAGTCTTCCATAAAGACACCCAGCGGCCTGGAACCCAGTTCTCCGATCAATTCATCAAAAACGTACCCCGCCAGTTCCTGGCTTTGATCGGTATAGGGGTTGATTTCACTGTAAAACACCTTGGACCCGTGAACGGTTTCATCATATTGATCCGCATGGATACTAACGAAAAGATCCGCCTCCACCTTGTCCGCCAGCTGCGCCCGGTCATGCAGGTCGTGATCTTTACTTTCCGCATTCATCATCCGGTCGGATGATCGGGTCATGATCACCCGGATATTCTGTTGTCTCAGATAGTCGCGGCAGTATCCGGCGATCGCCAGCGTGATTTGCTTTTCCGGGACCCCGGTATGCCAGCCGATGGCTCCGGTTTCCTCTCCGCCGTGACCCGGATCGATCACGACAGCCGGACGCGTATCTTTGACAGAGGGAGGAGGCACATCTTGTTCCGGTCTATGATCCGTCATGGTTTGCTCCGCTTGATGATCCGTATGGGAGCAAGCCACCATCAAGATGGTCAGCATAAAAATGAAAGCCGTCCTGAAAATGGACTTCAAATAGGATCACCTCATATACCAGGATGTCGAACAATGTTATAATCAACATCATAATATAAAATGGGCGAATGATGAAGATTAAAAAAAGCATTGACTTTATCCCGTGGTTTATGGGATAATTTGAACGATAAGAATTGAATAATCCAGAACCTTTAAATCAGTCCAGAGAGGCTGGCAAGGTTGGCGTTTCTAAGGGTTTCGTGTGCTCAGGCACATGAACACGTATGGATATCTGTACACATGTTATGTGGAAACAGCTTCCTGTCAGTCGGACAGGAAGTTTTTTTGTGTGAAAATGGGCGAAATTTGTTGAAAGGGAGGGGTTGGGGATGAAAAATCAGGAAGATCTGGCGGAAAAAAGCGTGATTATGGATGACGCCGCCATTCGTCGAGCTCTGACGCGCATTGCCCATGAAATTCTGGAAAACAACAAAGGGATTGACAACAGCGTCATCGTCGGGATTAAGACTCGTGGCATTTACCTGGCCCGGCGTATCGCCGATAAAATTGAGCAAATCGAAGGTCAGCGGCCACCTGTGGGAGAACTGGATATTACCCTGTATCGGGATGATCTCACGGAAAAAAATGAGCAGGCTCTGGTTAAAGGGCACGACCTGCCGGAGAATGTCACCGGCAAAAAAGTGATCCTGGTGGACGATGTGCTTTATACCGGGAGAACGGTACGGGCAGCACTCGATGCCCTGATTGATGTCGGGCGTCCGGAGATGATCCAGTTGGCCGTTCTGGTTGATCGCGGTCATCGTGAACTGCCGATTCGCCCCGACTATGTCGGAAAAAATGTCCCGACATCCCGTAAAGAGATCGTCGTTGTGGAATTATCCGAAATCGATCATCAAGACAGAGTATCGATTCAGGAAAAAATGGCATAGAAGAAATGATATCGCATGATAAAAAGGAGGAACACACACATGAAATCATATGTTGACGTACACGAAACACCTGCGGTTCAACGTCTGATTCCGCTCAGTCTGCAGCACCTGTTTGCGATGTTTGGGGCGACTGTCCTGGTTCCCCTGATTACTGGACTTGATATCTCGGTAGCGCTTCTGACCAGTGGATTGGGAACACTTCTTTTTCTCATCATAACAAAGGGGGCTGTACCGAACTATCTGGGTTCCTCCTTTGCCTTCATCGGCCCGATTATAACGGTTGCGACGACGGAAGGGTTCGGAGCCGCCATGCTGGGCTGTCTGCTGGCAGGGCTGGTCTATGTACTGGTATCGGCCATTATCTCAGTAGCCGGGATTAAATGGCTGGATGCCATCCTGCCTCCGGTAGTGATTGCGTCTGTGATCGTGGTAATCGGACTGAGCCTGTCCGGTGTCGCTGTAAACTGGGCCCTTTTGGATCCGACCGTAGTGGATGAAGAAGTGTATTCGCTGAAGTCGGTGGAAGTGGCGTTCATCACGCTGATTGTGACCGTCGTGGCCATGAACTTCTTCCGCGGATTTTTATCGGTTATTCCTATTTTGGCGGGCATGATTGTGGGATACCTCTACACCTGGATGCGGTATCCGGAAATGATCAACTTCCAGGTGATTAAGGAAGCACCGGTTATCATCGGTCCTAAGGAGATGTGGGAAGATCACATGCTGACCATCCAGCTGTTTGATGCCATTTCCTCTCCCTCTGCCTGGATGGCAGCATTTATCATCGTTCCGGTCGCGATGGTGACGATCGCCGAGCATATCGGTCACCTGCTCGTAACCGGCAAAATCATGGATCGTGACCTGATGAAAAAACCGGGGCTGCATCGGACATTGCTCGGTGATGGTCTGGCAACATCGCTGGCTGCCTTCTTCGGCGGCCCCCCGAACACCACCTACGGGGAAAACATGGGGGTTCTGGCCATCACTCGGGTTTACAGCTGGGTTGTGCTGGCGGGAGCAGCGGTGTTTGCCATCCTGTTCGCCTTCCTGGGCAAAGTGTCCGCCGTGCTGATGACGATTCCCAAACCGGTCCTGGGCGGCGTAACCATCATCCTGTTCGGTATCATCGCCTCCCAGGGAGTTCGGATGTATGTGGAAAATCGCATTGATCTGTCCGACAAACGGAATATGGTCATCACGGCGATCATCGCCGTAACAGGAATCGGTGGATTTAAGCTGGACTTCCACAGTATTACCTGGAACGACTTCATCGCCAACCTGACCATTGATAATATTGCGATGGCGACGATCCTGGGGATGATCCTGCATGCGGTTCTCCCGGGTAAAGAAAGCGCCTTTGGGGAAAAATCTCCGGCACAGGAAGAAAAAATGGCTTCCTGAGTCCGATTGAATAACGGAATATGAGAAAAACACACAATTTAACACTAGCATGCCTTTAATTCAGTCCCGTGAGACTGGAAAGGATGTTCGGAGCTTTTGAAACAGGGGATTCTCCGGAAATACTGGCTGCCCGAGTACCCGGAGTGTCCCTCTTTAAGCCTACCCAACTCCTGACCGGTTTCCGGTCAGGAGTTTTTTTATAAGAGTTATCTAACGGGGAGGAGATCAACATGAACAAACCGGTTGGAAAACATCTGCTGGATATTAAAAGTCTGGAACATCAGGAAATCGAGATGTTGTTGAAAAGGGCCGAGCACTGGTCGGAACAGAAAAGTCCGTCCGGCCCCTTACCGCTTGCAGGTAAGTTTGCCGTCAATCTGTTTTTTGAACCGAGTACCAGAACCCGCTTTTCCTTTGAAGTCGCCCAGAAAAAACTGGGGCTGAATGTGCTTCAGTTTTCGGCGGAATCATCCAGTGTCACCAAAGGAGAAACCCTGTATGATACGCTGAAAACGCTGGAGAGCATGGGTGTTGAAGCGGCGGTTGTCCGCCATCGAGAAAGCCGCATCCTCGAACCGCTGGCGGACCGGGTCAACATACGATTGATCAACGCCGGGGACGGGGTGAACGCTCATCCCACCCAATTTTTACTGGATGTGTTGACCATGAAGCAGCATTTTGGAAGTCTGAAAGGGCTTCAGGTTGCCATCATCGGAGATCTGCGACACAGCAGAGTGGCCCGCTCCCACCTGTGGGGACTTCCGCGTCTGGGTGCAGACGTGATGCTGAGCGGTCCGGAACAGATGATTATCGATCCGCAAAAAGAAGGCGTGGCTTATCCGGAACGAATCCGGGTGCTGCCGGTGGATGAGGCGATTCGCCGGGCGGATGTGGTCATGATGCTGCGTATCCAGCTCGAACGCCATGACGGCGAACTCTTCTCTTCTCCCGAAATCTATCAGCGTCAATACGGCCTGACCCTGGAGCGGGCGGAGCAGATGAAAAAAGAAGCGGTGATTATGCATCCGGCCCCGGTCAACCGCGGCGTGGAAATTGCCGATGAGCTGGTGGAAAGCGAGAAATCACTGATTCTGAAACAGATGGAAAACGGCGTCTATACGCGAATGGCAGTTATGGAAAGAGCACTTGGAGGGATGGAAATATGGCAACCTTACTTGCAAACGGTAAATATGTAAAAAACGGAACGGAAATGACGGTTCACGTTCTGGTGGAAGACGGCCGGATTGAGAAGATCTGGGAAAGCAGTGAACCTCCCCATACGGAAAAAAATACAGAAACGATTGATCTCAAAGGAAAGCTGATCTCAGCCGGATTTATCGATATGCACGTCCACCTTCGCGATCCAGGTTTTGAAGCCAAAGAAGATATCGTGACCGGTACAAGAGCGGCAGCCCGGGGTGGATTTACCACGGTTGCCTGCATGCCTAATTCCAGACCGGTTACCGATAACCCGGAAACGGTCACCTATATTCGTGAAAAAGCGGATAAACAGGGCTCGGCACGGGTCCTTCCCATGGGAGCCATTACGGTTCGGGAACTGGGCAAAGAATTGACTGATATGCAGGCGCTTAAAGAAGCCGGTGTAGTCGCCCTGTCCGACGATGGTGTCGGTGTGCAGGAGGGCCGGATGATGATGGATGCCATGGCCGAGGCAACAAAACTGGGACTGCCGGTGGTTGCCCACTGTGAAGACAATTCCCTGGCGCGGGGCGGAGCTATCCATCAGGGTAGCTATGCCGAAAAACACGGTATTCGCGGTATTCCCAATGAAGCGGAGTCTGTGCATATCGCCCGGGATATCCTGCTGGCAGAAGCCACAGGGGCTCATTACCATGTCTGCCATATCAGTACTGAACAATCAGTGTGGATGGTCAGGGAAGCCAAGGCCCGTGGGATTAATGTGACAGCCGAAGTCTGCCCCCATCACCTGCTTTTGACCGATGAAGATATTCCGGCACCGGATGCGGATGGCCGGGTAAACACCGATTTTAAAATGAACCCGCCGCTTCGTTCCGAGCGGGATCGGCAGGCACTCCTGGAAGGTTTGAAAGACGGAACCATCGATATTATCGTCACCGATCACGCGCCCCATACCCGGGAGGAAAAAGATCAGGACATTTACCGGGCACCGTTCGGGATTGTCGGGCTGGAGACGGCCTTCCCGCTCCTCTACACTCATCTGGTGAAAACCGGGATGTTTACCCTGGAAGAAATTCTGTACCGGATGACTCGAAAGCCTGCTGAATTGTTCGGGCTGCCCTGGGGCGAGTTGAAAGAAGGAGCCCCTGCCGACATTACCGTCATTGATCTGGAAACAGAGAAACAGGTTGATCGGGAAAAATTTTTGAGCAAAGGAAAGAACACTCCTTTTCACGGATGGAAGTTAAAAGGCTGGCCGGTGATGACGATGTTAAACGGGCAGATCGTATGGCAGGAGGAAAATTTTATAAAAGAAAGGGGATAGAAGGATGGGAGAGAAACAGGCGAGATTAATATTGGAAAATGGCGTTGTGTTTAGAGGAACAGCATTCGGCCATGAGACGGATTCCACCGGTGAAGTGGTGTTTAACACCGGAATGACAGGGTATCAGGAGATCCTGACTGACCCGTCTTACTGCGGTCAGATTGTCACCATGACATATCCCCTGATCGGAAATTACGGGATTAACCGGAACGATTTTGAATCCATCCGTCCGTACGTACATGGGTTTGTGGTCAAAGAATATGCCGAATTTCCGAGTAACTGGCGTTCCGGAATCACACTGGATCAGTTTTTAAAAGAATTTGAGATTCCGGGAATCGCCGGAATTGATACACGCAAACTGACACGGATTATCCGGGAACACGGCACCCTTAAAGGGATGATCACCACATCTGGGGAGTCGGATGATGTCCTTATAAACCAGTTAAAAGAGACGCCGTTGATGACCAACCAGGTCGAAGTGGTTTCCACCGGCAGATCTTATCGCTGTCCGGCTAAAGGGCCCCGTGTGGTTCTGATTGATTACGGAAGCAAACAGGGCATTCTGCGGGAACTGGTTAACCGGGGGTGTGATGTGACGGTGGTTCCGTACAACGTAACGGCTGACGAAATTCGCCGGATCCAGCCGGACGGTATCATGTTGTCCAATGGACCCGGGGATCCCAAAAACGTACCCGGTGCGGCGGATACGATTCGGGAACTGCTGGGGGACTATCCGATTTTCGGCATCTGTCTGGGTCACCAGTTATTTGCCCTGGCATCCGGTGCGGATACGGAAAAAATGAAGTTTGGCCATCGCGGCAGCAATCATCCGGTTAAAGATCTTAAACAGGGAAGAGTCTATATCACTTCCCAGAACCACGGATATGCCGTCAGCGCCGAATCAGTGGCACAGACGGATCTGGAAATCACCCATCTGGCTCTGAATGATGAAACGGTGGAAGGTTTAAAGCATAAAAAATATCCGGCTTTTTCCGTGCAGTACCATCCGGAAGCCTCTCCCGGACCGGAAGATTCCAGTTATCTGTTTGATCAGTTTATGGACATGATGCAGCAATCTAAAGGGGTGAAACAGCATGCCTAAAACCAGTGACATCAAAAAAATTCTCGTCATCGGCTCCGGCCCCATCGTCATCGGACAGGCGGCAGAATTTGACTATGCCGGAACCCAGGCCTGTCAGGCATTGAAAGAAGAAGGGATGGAAGTGGTGCTGGTCAACAGTAATCCGGCAACGATTATGACCGATACGGCGATGGCGGACAAAGTTTATATCGAACCGCTCACCGTGGACTTCCTGGCCCGGGTCATCCGCCAGGAGCAACCGGACGGGCTACTTCCAACCCTCGGTGGTCAGACTGGACTCAATCTGGCTGTGGAACTGGCCGAGAAAGGGATCCTCGAAGAAGAAGGGGTTCAACTTCTGGGGACCAACCTGTCCTCGATTCAGAAAGCGGAGGATCGCGATCAGTTTCGTACCCTGATGAATGAAATCGGAGAGCCGGTGACGGAAAGTGAGATTATTCATACGGTGGATGAAGCGATTGAATTTGCGGAACGTATCGGCTATCCGGTGATCGTTCGTCCGGCATACACGCTGGGAGGAACGGGCGGCGGCATCGCCGAAGACCGTGAATCTCTCATCGAAACGGTGACCAACGGATTGAAATACAGCCCCATTTCCCAGTGTCTGATTGAAAAAAGCTTGCTGGGTTACAAAGAAATCGAATACGAAGTAATGCGTGATTCCGCCGGCAACTGCATTGTGGTCTGTAACATGGAAAACATTGATCCGGTCGGTGTTCATACCGGGGACAGCATTGTGGTAGCACCCAGCCAGACCCTGAGTGATGTAGAATACCAGATGTTACGTTCCGCTTCCCTGAAAATCATCAATGCCCTTGAAATCGAAGGGGGCTGTAACGTTCAATTTGCACTGGACCCGGAAAGTTATCAATACTATGTCATCGAAGTGAATCCCCGGGTGAGCCGCTCCAGTGCACTCGCATCCAAAGCGACGGGGTATCCCATCGCCAAAATGGCAGCCAAAATCGCCATCGGCTATACCATGGACGAATTGAAAAACCCGATAACCGGGCGAACTTATGCCTGCTTTGAACCGGCTCTGGATTACGTGGTTACCAAGATTCCGCGCTGGCCTTTCGATAAATTCGTCAGTGCCAACCGGAAACTGGGAACCCAGATGAAAGCGACCGGAGAAGTGATGGCTATCGGGCGATCCCTGGAAGAATCCCTGTTAAAAGCGGTTCGTTCTCTGGAGATCGGTGTCCACCATCTGGAGCTGCCTGAAGCGGGATCGTTCGCAGAGGAACAACTGGAACAACGGCTGGTGCAGGCGGATGATGAAAGGTTGTTTCTGGTGGCAGAAGCCCTGCGCCGGGGTTACACCATCGACAGAATTAATGAACTGACGAAGATTGATCTCTTTTTCCTCTATAAAATTCAGAATATCATCAAGCTGGAACAACGGTTGCAGGATATAGCCAGAAGCGATGGTGAACTGAATCAGGAACTGCTTTTGGAAGCCAAACAAACCGGATTTACCGATCGCAAACTGGCGGAAATTTTTGATATGGCTGAAGAAGAGGTTCTGGAAAAACGGCGCAGATTCGCTATCAAACCGGTGTATAAAATGGTCGATACCTGCGCGGCTGAATTTCCGGCTGAAACGCCTTACTATTATGCTTCCTATGATACAGAGGATGAACATGAGCCTTCCGACAAACGTAAAATCGTGGTGCTGGGTTCCGGACCGATCCGGATCGGGCAGGGAATCGAGTTTGACTACGCCACGGTTCATGCGGTATGGGCCATCAAGGAAGCCGGTTATGAAGCCGTGATCATCAACAACAATCCGGAGACGGTATCCACGGACTTCAATACATCCGACCGACTCTACTTTGAACCGCTTTATCTCGAGGATGTGTTACAAGTGATTGAGGCGGAACAACCGGAGGGTGTGATTGTGCAATTCGGTGGCCAGACAGCAATCAACCTGGCCGAGGGACTGGCCCGGGCCGGCGTCAAAATCCTGGGTACGGACCTGGAACACATCGATGCCGCCGAAGACCGTGAAAAATTTGAACGCCTGATGGGAAGCTTAAACATTGATCAGCCGCCGGGTAAAACAGTCACATCCGTCGATCAGGCAGTCAGTACGGCCAATTCACTGGGTTATCCGGTACTGGTTCGCCCCTCCTATGTTCTGGGGGGAAGAGCGATGGAAATTGTGTATAACGAAACGGAACTGCTTCACTATATGGAAGAAGCGGTTAAAGTCAACCCCCAGCATCCCGTTCTGATCGACCGCTACTTGCTGGGAACGGAAGTGGAAGTGGATGCGATTGCCGACGGGGAAAATGTGCTAATCCCCGGCATCATGGAACACATTGAACGGGCCGGGGTCCATTCCGGTGACTCCATTGCCGTGTATCCGCCGCAATCCATCAGTCAGCAAATGCGTGAAAAACTGGTTGACATGACGGCGCGGATTGCACGTGCCCTTCAGATTAAAGGACTGGTCAACATTCAGTACGTGATTTATCAGGACAACGTGTATGTCCTCGAAGTCAACCCGCGTTCTTCAAGAACCGTGCCTTTTCTCAGTAAAGTAACCGGTATCCCCATGGCTAATGTGGCGACCAAGGCGGTCCTGGGCATCAGCCTGGCGGAACAGGGATATGAAAGCGGGCTTCATCCGGAAGATAACCATGTGTCGGTCAAAGTACCGGTATTCTCCTTTGCCAAGCTGCGCCGGGTCGATACCACACTGGGGCCGGAAATGAAATCAACAGGAGAAGTGATGGGAAGAGACCGGAGCCTGGCAAAAGCCCTTTACAAGGGATTGATTGCATCCGGCATGAAAATTCCTTCCCTCGGTACGATTCTCGTCACCGTAGCGGACAAAGATAAAGAGGAGGCAACGGAGATCATCAGAGGTTTCCATGACCTCGGGTTTAAACTGCTGGCCACGGATGGAACCGCCCGTTATCTGAAAGAGAAAGGGATGCAGGTTACCCGGGTTAACAAAATCCGGGAAGGCTCTCCGACGATTCTGGATGTGATCAGGGAAGGGGAAGCCCAGATCGTGATCAATACCCTGACAAAAGGGAAGAAACCGGAACGTGACGGATTCCGAATCCGCCGGGAGTCTGCAGAAAATGAAATTGTATGCCTGACCTCGCTCGATACGGCAAAAGCACTGCTGCATGTGCTGGAAACAATCAGCTTTGTCACAGAAGCTCTGCCGGAGGTCGGACAGAAGGAGCTGGCTTACGATGTATGATCCAACCGGTCAAGAGACGCTCTGTCCCGCCGGCGTGGAAGATATGACCGTGGTTACCAATGAGCGGATTGCGGAACGAATCTTCCGCATGACGCTTGCCGGAAACCTGGTGGATAAAATGGTGTGTCCCGGTCAATTTGTCCATGTCAAATGCGGCAGCGGATCGGTTCCCCTTTTAAGAAGGCCGATCAGTATCAGTGATGTGGATGCCGATCAACAGCAATTCACCATGATTTACAGAGTGGAGGGAGAAGGAACCCGGTTGCTTTCCCGTATGCATCCCGGCGAGCAGGTTAATGTACTGGGACCATTGGGGCAGGGTTATCCGATTAAACAGCGAAAATCCGGGGAGCATGCTGTTCTGGTAGGGGGAGGTGTCGGGGTTCCGCCTCTCTATTATCTGGGACGAAAACTGGTGGAAAAGGGTGTCCGTGTCACATCCGTCATCGGTTTTGGATCCCGCGAACAGGTCTTTCTGGAAAATGAACTGAAAGAACTGGGAGATGTTTACGTGACGACCATGGATGGAAGCCACGGGACCCGGGGACTGGTGACCGATGTCCTCACCGTTGGGGATGTGGATCCCTGGGATGTTCTTTATTCCTGTGGTCCGATTCCGATGTTGAAAGCCCTGCAGGAATTGTACGGCAAAGAGCAGACAGAAGCCTACATCTCGCTCGAACAGCGTATGGGTTGCGGTGTAGGGGCCTGTCTGGCCTGTGTCTGCCATCCTTCTGAGGAAACCCGGCAAAACACCGGGAAACGTTATTTCAAAATCTGTTCCGATGGCCCGGTATTCGGACTGCGGGAGGTGGCGCTGTAATGGGAACTGCAACGACATCAGAACGCCTGCAGGTCAAACTTGGTGACATTACCCTGAAAAATCCGGTGATGCCGGCTTCCGGTTGTTTTGGTTTCGGGCGGGAATATGCCCGTTTTTATGACCTGAGCCGACTGGGCGCCATCGCGGTGAAAGCGACGACGGTAGAAGAGCGGCTCGGTAATCCGACCCCCCGGGTGGCGGAAACCGAAGCCGGTATGCTCAATGCCATCGGGTTGCAGAATCCGGGGATGGACAGCGTCATACAGGAGGAATTGCCCTGGCTTCAGCAATTTGATCTGCCGGTGTTTGTCAATATTGCCGGCACGACAGTTGAAGATTATGTCGAAGTGGCCGATACCATTTCCCGTCAACCCGGTGTTACCGCACTGGAGTTAAACATTTCCTGTCCCAATGTCAAATGTGGCGGGATCTCGTTCGGCACGGATCCACAGATTGCTGCCGATCTGACCCGGGAGGTCAAAAAAGTGAGCCGAGTGCCGGTTTTCGTCAAGCTCTCTCCGAACGTCACCGACATTGTCAGCATTGCCACTGAAGTGGAAAAAGCGGGTGCCGACGGACTCAGTATGATCAATACCCTGGTGGGGATGCGCCTTGACATCAGGACGGGAAGACCGATCCTGTCCAATCAGTCAGGCGGATTGTCCGGACCGGCGATCAAACCGGTGGCAATTCGCATGATCTGGGAAGTGAGCCAATCGGTCAACATCCCCATCATCGGGATGGGCGGCATCCAGAACGCTGAAGATGTGGCCGAGTTTTTCATGGCTGGTGCTTCAGCCGTTGCCATCGGAACCGCCAATTTTGTTAACCCTTATGTTTGCCCGGAAGTGATTGATTCTCTGCCGGCCCTGCTGGATGATCTGGGTGTGGATAAGATCAGCGAACTGACCGGAAGAGGGTGGAGAAGATGATGGCGAAGACGGATTGGACAGCGGAAGAACGAATGATCGTCGCTCTTGATTTTCCCGGAACGGAAGAGGCGGTCTCCATGATGGACCAATTAAGCGGAACGGCCCGTTATGTCAAAATCGGTATGCAATTATATTATCTGGCGGGTCCGTCCATCGTGGAGGAAGCGAGAAAGCGCGGATTTTCCGTTTTTCTGGATTTAAAAGTCCATGATATTCCCAATACGGCACGGGGAGCGATGCAATCCCTGGCCGGTCTGGGCGTGGATATGGTCAATGTTCATGTCGCCGGTGGAAAGGCGATGATGGAAGCGGCCCGGGAAGGACTGGCCAAAGGAACGGGGGCCGGCCAGAAACCTCCGCTGTTGCTCGGGGTGACTCAGCTGACCAGTACCAGTCGCATTGTCATGAATGAGGAGATCGGGATTCCCGGTTCGGTGGAAGATTGTGTTCGTCATTACGCCCTGCTGGCCAGGGACAGCGGACTGGACGGCGTGGTCGCTTCCCCCCTGGAAGTCAGCCTGATAAAAGAGTCCTGCGGTGATCCGTTTCTGACGGTAACACCGGGGGTTCGCCCGGCAACATCGGAAAAAGGGGACCAGCATCGTATCACCACGCCGGAGGATGCATTCCGCAACGGGACTGATTTTATCGTGGTCGGCCGTCCGGTAACACGTGCCGAAGATCCGCTTGAAGCTTTTACACAAATCGCCGAAGAAGTGAAAAACGCCATTGCGTCGAGATGATAAAAAGATAGAAGGTAAAGGAGCGGTGAACATGCTTACCAGAGATGAATTGTTGAACATCTTTAAAGAGACCGGCGTGCTCAAGGAAGGCCATTTTTTATTGACGTCAGGTCGTCATAGCGCAAAGTACATGCAGTGTGCCCAGCTTTTACAATACCCGGACAAGGCGGAAAAGGTGTGCCGCGACCTGGCTGAAGCTTTTCAGGACCAAAACATCGAAACCGTCGTCGGACCGGCGATGGGGGGTGTAATTGTCGCATATGAGACGGCTCGCCAGCTGGGTGTGAAAAGCATTTTTACAGAACGTGAAAATGGCAAGATGACGCTGCGCCGGGGATTCAACATTGAACCGGGTACCCGCGTCCTGATCGTAGAGGACGTTGTAACCACCGGAGGCTCGGTTAAAGAAGTAATTGAGGTTGTGGAACAGGCGGGAGGAGAAATTGTCGGGGTCGCCGTGATGGTGGACCGGAGTAACGGGAACGTCGATTTTGGTTATCCGTTGCATGCCCTTCTTCCTATCGAGATTGAAACCTATCTGCCTGAGGATTGCCCGCTCTGTAAAGAAGGCGCGTCACCTGCTGAAAAACCGGGAAGCCGGAATATCGCAAAATCTTAGGAGAAGCCATGCAGGAAAGACGGGTACGTATGTCGAACTAAAGAAACAGGCAATCAGTCCCTGACCGACCGTATGTTGGGAGTGGAAAAGCATGATGTTTAAGATTACGTACCTGCTACAGCAAAAGTATAAATCGAGAATCATCGGCGATATTCTGTCCTGGCAGTACGGTAAGCTGGAAATTCGCGACAGGGAAAAACGTATTTTCACCCTGCGGGAAGAACAGATTGTATCCATCATTCCGGAGCAGAAACGAAAGATTGAGCACCGGCACACCAGGGATGATGTGGTACAGCCGGAACTGTTCGATATCCAGGGGCCTGGTACATGAACCGAACCACATACTTATAACAAACATCCCGATCCATCATGCACGTGGATCGGGATGTTTTTTGTTGTTTAGAAAACGATTGGAAAAACGGATGATAGTGGAAAAACTTTTGCTATCTTAAATCCGGATCCCGGCTTCTGACCTCCGGCCTCCAACCTCCGCTCAGGCTTCCTGTTTTTTCAACCGGCGAAGAGTGGCCTCATCCGGTGTGACATAAACTGTTTTCTGATTATCATAGATGACATACCCGGGTTTGCTTCCGTTCGGTTTTTTGACATGCTTGATCAGAGTATAATCAACGGGAACCTGGCTGGACTGTCGCGCTTTGCTGAAGTAAGCGGCCAGTTCTGCTGCTTCCAGGAGGGTCTGTTCCCCGAACTGTTCCGCCCGGATCACCACATGGGACCCCGGAATATCTTTCGTATGAAGCCAGGTATCGCGGGAGGACGCCAGTCGGTTGGTCAGATATTCGTTCTGTTTGTTATTTTTACCCACCAGGATCTCGATGCCTTCCGATGATACGAACCGTTCCGGCACGGGTTTTTCTTTTTTCTTGCGGCGATCCTGTTTTCCCGGCTTGCGTTTGCGCAGGTACCCCTGTTCCTCCAGTTCTTCCCGGACATCTTCCACTTCTTTCATCGTCGCCTGATCCAGCTGAACCAGCACGCCTTCGAGATAATCAATTTCCTCTCTGGTTTTGGTCAGTTGTTCCCGGGCAGCTTTAAGACCGGTTTTAGTCTTGTTGTATTTCTTGAAATAATGCTGGGCATTGTCTGCCGGACTTTTTTCCGGGTCCAGCGGGATGTCGATTTCCGGCTGGTCCTCCTCATAATAATTAATCACACGCACCGATTTGTCGCCTTTTTTAATCTGGTGCATGTATGCGGTGATCAGTTCTCCATACAGTTTCCACTTGTCCGCCGTTTCGGCGTCACGCATGGTCTGTTCCAGCTTTTTGATCTTTTTCTGGTTCTTGTTGATTTCATTGGTCAAAAAGCGGGTCAAATCGTGAACTCTCTGCCGCACCGCATCCCGTTCCGCCCGTTCATGATAATAGGTTTCCAGAAGACGGCTTACAGTAGGGAATGTCTTGATACGATCCGGTTCAAGTCCATCTGTTACGTGCGTCAAACGAATCACGGAAAAATAACTTTTCTCCTGCCCGTGGACAAGTATCGGTTCATATCGGTGTTCCTTGATGTCGTGCATCAGCTGTGAAAATTCTCTCCAGAGATTTTCCCGGGTCGGCAGTCCGGCCCGGTGCAGGATTTCCCTTGCAATCAAAGGGCTGATTCCGGAAAAACGCTGTACGATTTGCTTATCCATTTTTCCTGCATTTAAATCCATCCCGCGGATAAACTGTTCCCGATCCACGTCCAGTGGACTGGCTTTGTTCTGTTCCGGGGGTGCCACGTAGTCTTTTCCGGGCAAAATGGTCCGGTAACGGCTGACGGCCGGGGTGACGTGATGTATCCCGTCCAGGATCAGATTACGATCCGGGTCGATCAGGATGATATTACTGTGCCGCCCCATGATTTCCACAATCAGCCGGACAACCTTCCAGTCGCCCAGTTCATCCCGTGTTTTGATGTCGATATGAATGATCCGCTCCATGTCAACCTGCCGAATCCGTTCGATGATCCCGCCTTCACAATGTTTGCGCAAAAGCATGCAAAACATCGGCGGATTGAGCGGGTTGGAGAACGTCTTTTCAGTCAGATGAATACGGGGAAATGAAGGATTGGCTGATATAAACAATTTTTTATTTTCCTTTTGCATTCGGATCACAAAACACAGATCCATCTCTCGCGGTTGATAGATTTTAGATATCCGGCCGGTTTCAAGTTCCTCCGACAGTTCGCGGGTCACGGCCCGGGTTACGATTCCGTCAAATGCCATGGATGTTCACCTCGTTCATTTATCATACCATACGGGATCAATTGATGGACGAAAACAGATGAATCAGGACAACCGCGGCAAATATCAGGGCGGCGGAAAGATGGAATTTTCTGCGAAAACCGGAAGCCCGCCTGTGCCGCAACCATCCGCCGAACAAAGTGACGGCGAGCATTAAGAGAGCCGTGTAACCTGTGACCAGCTTCGGGTGAACATAACCGAGATATGAACCGGCAACGTTTAAAAGAAGACCGGCATGAAAAAGAATCAGCACCGTTCCCGTCAATCCGATCGGAATATGGAACTTCATCATGATTCGGGACACGGCAGCCAGCCTTACTTTCCAGCTTCTGATCGGTGATTTTCGAATCACCAGAAAAATAAAGTACATGTTGACATTAACCAGGAATAAAAGAAAAGCCGCCTGTCCCAGAAACTGAGCCAGTAGAACCAGTTTTAGATCTGGCGGATCAAGCATCCAGATATAAAATGTGGTCACCAGAATAATCAAAGCATTGACTGTCATCCACAGATAAACGTACATCACATTCTCCCTGTCAAAAAAAGTAATGAGTCACTTAACCTTTACTCTATTATACGTTGTTTTCAACTTCTGAACAGTGTATAACACTTACACACCCGGCCCGATCAAAAATCCTGATTGCCCCCCGGGCATTTTTTTCTGCTTGTCTGAATAATGTTAGTCTAGAAGACCTGCTAAAGTCAAAGGAGGACCTGGGGTGCGAAAACAACGTGAATGGTATAGCCTGGACAAAACAGAAGTGCTTGCCATATTGAAATCAGATGCGGGAAAAGGGCTCACGTCAAAAGAAGCGCAAAAGAGACTGGATAAAACCGGCGAAAATGAGATTAAAGAAAAGGACCGGATCTCGCCTTTTACCCTCCTTTTGAATCAATTTAAAGATTTTATGGTGCTGGTATTACTGGCGGCCACGTTGATCTCCGGCCTGCTCGGGGAATATACGGATGCGATCACCATCATTGCCATCGTGGTGATCAACGGTATCCTTGGATTTGTGCAGGAATTTCGGGCGGAAAAATCGCTGAAGGCCCTGAAGGAATTGACTGCTCCCATGGCCAGAGTTATTCGGGACGGCAACATGCAGGAAATAGCGGCGAAGGAACTGGTCCCAGGAGATATTGTCGTGTTTGAAGGCGGGGACCGGGTTCCGGCGGATATTCGGATTCTGTCGGCAAAAGGCCTGCAGATCGAAGAATCAGCACTGACCGGAGAATCCCTGTCTGTTCAGAAACATGATCAGCCCATTGACAAACCGAACATTCCCCTGGGCGATCAGGAAAATATGGCGTTTATGGGAACCATGGTCACTCAGGGTTCCGGCCGCGGGGTTGTGGTGGCCACCGGCATGTCCACGGAGATGGGAAAAATCGCCGATCTGCTGCAGTCTACCGATTCTCTGCAGACCCCGCTGCAGAAACGTCTGGAACAACTGGGGAAAGTGCTGGTCGGCGTCGCCATTGCCCTGACGGTGTTGGTGGTGGTAGCCGGCATCTGGCACGGACACAGTCCCTATCAAATGTTTCTGGCGGGAGTCAGCCTTGCGGTAGCTGCCATCCCGGAAGGACTGCCGGCCATTGTGACCATCGCCCTCGCCCTCGGCGTGCAACGCATGATCAAACGAAGGGCCATCGTCAGAAAACTACCTTCCGTAGAAACCCTGGGGTGTGCCACGGTTATCTGTTCCGATAAAACCGGGACCCTGACCCAGAATAAAATGACGGTGACCCATCTCTGGACGGACCGGGGTAATCCGGTGGAGGTGACAGGGAGCGGGTATCACCCGGCAGGCAACTTTTTTCAGGATGGAAAAGAAATTTCGATCCGGAAAAATTCACCGCTGTATCAACTGCTACTTTACGGAGTACTCTGCAATAACAGTGAACTGATACATGAGCAAAAGCGTTCTGTGTTTCGCAAAAAGCAGGGAAATGGCTGGGATATCAAGGGAGACCCCACCGAAGGGGCCCTGCTGGTAGCCGCCCGCAAAGCCGGCATCCGTAAGGAAGATGTCCTCAGGGAATGGCGGCGCGTGGAAGAGTTTCCCTTTGACTCGACGCGCAAAATGATGTCAGTCATCGCCGAACGTCAGAAAGGACAGCGCCGGGTCGTGGCAAAAGGAGCGCCGGATGTATTGTTGCAGAAATGCACCTATCTGTTGTATCAGGGAAGGATACAGCGGATGACCCCGTCCCTGAGACAGAAAATCCTGCACATGAATGATCAGTTGGCGGGAAAGGCCCTGCGTAACCTGGCGGTAGCCTACCGGGATCTGGCCGCCGGTGAACAGGTCAAAAGTGAACGGGATGCCGAACGAAACCTTGTGTTTGTCGGGTTGATGGGCATGATCGATCCGCCGCGCCGGGAAGTCAGGGAAGCCATCGCCCATTGCCGGCAGGCCGGTATCCGGACCGTCATGATCACCGGAGACCATCAGGCAACGGCAGAGGCCATTGCCGCTCAGCTGGGAATCCTGGATTCCGGCGGGTTGACAGTAAATGGACAGGATTTATATAATATGTCCGATACAGAATTGAAAGAAAAAGTGAATGATATCCGCGTCTATGCCCGGGTGTCTCCGGAACACAAGTTGCGTATTGTAAAGGCGCTGCAGAGCCGGGGACATGTGGTGGCCATGACCGGCGATGGCGTGAATGATGCACCGGCCATCAAAGCGGCCGATATTGGCGTTGCCATGGGAATTACCGGGACCGATGTAACCCGGGAAGCATCGTCACTGATCCTGGCGGATGACAATTTTGCCACGATCAAGGCCGCCATTGAAGAAGGGCGCAACATCTATGACAATATCCGCAAGTTTATTCGTTACCTGCTGGCATCCAATGTCGGAGAGATTCTGGTGATGTTTATGGCGATGATGGCCGGGATGCCGTTGCCCCTGGTACCGATCCAGATTCTGTGGGTCAACCTGGTCACGGACGGGTTGCCGGCGATGGCCCTCGGTGTTGATTCAGCCGAAGAAGATGTGATGAATCGCCCGCCCCGGCCGAAAAACGAGAGTGTTTTCTCCCGTGGACTGGGATGGAAAATTGTCAGCCGGGGATTTTTAATCGGCATTTCGACGCTGGCTGTTTTCTGGCTTTCGCTTCAACAGGAGCCTGATCAATTGGTGAAAGCGCAGACAATGGCGTTTACCACCCTGGTCATGGCCCAGTTGATCCATGTTTTTGACTGTCGCAGTGAAAAATCGGTTTTTCACCGTAACCTGCTGGAAAACAAGTGGCTGGTGCTTTCCGTTATCGTCTCCGTCATTCTGATGCTCGGCGTCATTTATATTGATCAACTTCAGCCCGTGTTTAAAACGGTTTCCCTCGGTATCGAAGAATGGATCATCATTCTCATCTTTTCAGCGATTCCCACTTTTCTGGCGGGAATTCTCAATTTGATTCTGTTCAAAATGTTTCGCAAAACACCAGCGAGATGGGCTAACAATTTTTACTCATTTCTTGTAAAATAGAAAGCATAAATAACCGATAGATAAAGGAGATTCAGGGGAAACGATGAAATTTGTCAAAATGCACGGACTGGGTAATGATTTTATCGTGATTGGCCATCTGGACAAACTTCCGGAGCAGGTAGACCGCATGGCGATTGACATGTGTGACCGCCATTTCGGGATCGGCGCGGATGGCCTGGTGTTTGTCCTTCCTTCGCAGAAAGCGGATGTGACGATGCGGATTATGAACGCCGATGGAACGGAAGCGGAGCAGTGCGGGAATGCCATACGCTGTGTAGCCAAATATGCCTATGAACATAAACAGCTTCGAAAAAAACAGATGTCTGTTGAAACGCTGGCAGGAATTCAGCAGGTCTGGCTTGAAATAGATAAAAAGGACCGGGTCAATCGCATCAGGGTCGATATGGGACGTCCGGAGATCCTGACTGATTCGTTATCCGGCGGGGATGTTTCCGACCCGAACGCGATCAGGAACTCCCTGGCCGTTGCCGGGAAAGAATTTGAGTATACACCCGTTTCCATGGGGAATCCCCATGCCGTGACGTTTGTCGATCAGGCGGATTCCTTTCAGGTAGAAAAATGGGGTCCGTTAATTGAACAACATGAACATTTTCCCCACAAAACCAATGTGGAGTTTGTCACGGTTCAATCTCCTACCGAGATGGATATGCGTGTATGGGAGAGAGGGGTCGGACAGACCCTGGCATGCGGTACAGGCGCCTGTGCGGCTGCGGTAGCCGGCGCACTGAACCGGAAAACAGAACGCCGTGTCCTTGTTCATTTGGAGGGCGGCGATTTGTTAATCGAGTGGTGTGAACAGGACGGGCATGTTTATATGACCGGACCTGCGGAAGAAGTATTTGTGGGGGAATGGTTGAAATAGATGATGGAAGTGATAAGATGATTAAAAGCATGACAGGTTATGGTCAGGCTGAGTACAGCGAAGATCAGAAAAAGTTTCAGGTTGAGATGCGTTCCGTTAATCATCGTTTCTGTGAGATTTCCGTTCGGATGCCGAGAGAGTTTGTCTCCCTCGAAGATCCGATCAAGAAAAAAGTTCAGGAGAAAGTGAAGCGGGGCCGTGTCGATGTATATGTGACGATTGAAGACCCTGAACGGCTTTCCAACTCCCTGACAGTCAACTGGAATCTGGCGGATGAATATCATCAAATCCATGAACAGATGAATGGCAGATATAATTTAAAAGACACGCTCACCGCCCTGGATCTGATGCAATTTCCCGAGGTACTGACTATCAATGAGCATGTGGAAGATCTCGATTCGTACAGGGAGCCGCTTTTACGTGCCGTTACCATGGCCTGCGACCGACTGCTGGATATGAGAAAGGCAGAAGGGAAACAATTGAGAGAAGATCTTGTCGGCAGAGTCGAGACGGTTCAAAACCTGTTGCAGGACGTTAAAGACAGGGCACCGGTCGTGGTGGAAGATTATCGCGAAAGAGTATATCAGCGGGTCACTGATTTTTTACATAATCAGATGGAGGCGGATGAATCCCGTCTGATGACGGAAGTGGCTGTTTTTGCCGACAGGGCTGATATTGATGAAGAGTTGACACGGCTGGAAAGCCATTGTGCTCAATTTCTGGAGACGCTGGATCTGTCTGATCCCGTCGGGCGGAAACTGGACTTTTTACTCCAGGAGATGAACCGGGAAGTGAATACCATCGGTTCTAAGGCCAACGACCTTGTGATCAGCCGCAAAGTCGTAGAATTAAAGGCGGAACTGGAAAAAATGAAAGAACAGGTGCAAAATATAGAATAAATTTTGTTTTTCCTCTATAATCCAGTATAAGAACAGATGAATCAGGTCATCTGAAGGTGTAGAGGTGTCTGTGGTAGGAGGTTTGACATGTCGATCAAATTGATTAATATTGGTTTCGGAAATATTGTTTCGGCCAATCGCATTATTTCTATCGTAAGCCCTGAATCCGCTCCCATTAAACGAATCATCCAGGAAGCACGCGATCGAAACATGCTGATAGATGCCACTTATGGAAGAAGGACACGGGCTGTGATCATCATGGACAGCGATCACGTTATTCTTTCAGCCGTACAACCGGAAACAGTTGCGCAGCGGCTGGGTTCAAAAGACGTAGACGACGAAGAATAAGAGGAGGTAACAGATGGAGCCGCAAAGGGGAATTCTTTTTGTATTGTCCGGTCCCTCCGGTGTGGGAAAAGGGACGGTCTGTGCCGAACTCCGCAGGCAAGTGCCTGAACTGGTCTATTCGGTTTCAGCCACAACCCGGGCACCCCGGGAAGGGGAAAGAGAAGGCATCAATTACTTCTTCAAAAGCCGGGAAGAATTTGAGAACATGATCCGCAACAACCAGCTGCTCGAATGGGCCGAATATGTGGGAAACTATTACGGAACACCCAGGCAGTTTGTTGAAGATACCCTTGAGCAGGGGAAGGATGTTATCCTCGAAATTGAGGTCCAGGGTGCCCTGCAGGTTAAAGAAAAATTTCCGGAAGGCGTATTTATCTTTCTGGCTCCGCCTGATCTCGAAGAGCTTCGCAACCGGATTAAAGGAAGAGGGACTGAAACCGACGAGACCATTAACAACAGGCTGGAGGCGGCCAAAAAGGAAATTGATATGATGGATCGTTATCACTATGTGGTGGTGAATGACCGGGTTGAACTGGCGGTTCAGCAGATTGAAGCCATCATCACAGCAGAACACCTGAAAAAAGAACGGCAGATTTCCCGGTTCAAGAACTGGATTCATTCCACTTAATAATACAAGGGAGGTTATTGACATGCTTTACCCTTCTATTGATGAACTGGTTAAAAAAGTAGACAGTAAATATACACTGGTGTCCATCGCTTCAAAAAGGGCACGTCAATTGAGAGACAACGCCAGAGTTCTCATCGAAGAACCGAAGTCCAAAAAATTTGTAGGGGTTGCGCTTGAAGAGATTGTGACAGGTAAAGTTTCCTATGAACAGAGGAAATAAATCGAGCGTGACAGGATAACAACCTGAACGGGTTGTTATTTTTTTACATAACTCAGCGTGATGTAGATGAGAGGTTGTGAGATCAATGATAAATCAGAACCCGTATGATCACAATTTAGATGGAAAAACGGTATTGCTCGGCGTCACAGGTGGTATTGCCGCCTATAAAGCAGCCGCTCTTGCCAGTAAGATAACCCAGGCCGGAGCGGATCTTCATGTGATCATGACTGAATCTGCCGCCAGGTTCGTACAGCCGTTAACCTTCCAGACCCTGTCACGGAATCATGTGATCCTCGACACCTTTGAAGAACGGGATCCCAGGGTTGTCTCCCATATCGATCTGGCAGATCGGGCCGATCTCGTTATCATCGCACCGGCAACGGCCAATTTTCTGGGCAAACTGGCGGGCGGCATCGCCGATGATATGCTGACCACCACCCTTCTCGCTGTAAGAGCACCGGTGTTTATTGCACCGGCCATGAACGTGCATATGTATGATCATCCGGCGGTCAAGGAAAACATGAAAAAGTTGTACGACTGGGGTTACCATTTTATTGAACCGGGCGAAGGACAACTGGCCTGTGGTTATGTCGGCAAAGGTCGTCTGGAAGAGCCGGAACAGATTCTGCATACGATCGACCGGTTTTTATCCGGGGAAAACGGAACCATGGGTGAATCGAAGCCTGTGACAAAGGACCTCAAGGGGTTAAAAATACTGGTGACGGCCGGACCCACCCGGGAGGCTGTGGACCCGGTGCGCTTTTTTACCAACCGTTCCACGGGAAAAATGGGTTATGCCCTGGCTGAAGCCGCCCGGGACCGGGGGGCCGATGTGATTCTGATTACCGGAAAAACTCACCTGGTTCCGCCGGATGGGGTACAGGTTATTCAGACGGAATCGGCGCAGAACATGTATGATGCCGTGTTATCCGTTTATGATGATATAGATGCCGTCGCCAAAGCGGCTGCCGTTGCCGATTACCGACCGGCTCAGGTGTCTGAGAAGAAAATTAAAAAAGGGGACGGCGCATTCACTGTGGAAATGGAACGGACACCGGACATCCTGAAAACCCTGGGAAAGAGGAAAACCAGTCAGTTCTTGATCGGGTTTGCTGCGGAATCCAATGATGTCGAGCATTATGCGAAAATGAAAATCCAGAAAAAGAACCTGGATCTCATTGTCGCCAATAATATTTTGGAAGAGGGCGCTGGCTTTGAAACAGACTCCAATATCGTCACCCTGATCGACCGAAACGGTCGCTCCCAAAATCTCCCCCGGCTGTCCAAAAGGGAACTGGCCGACAAAATCTGGGATGAAGCGTTGAAGCTGGGGCTGGGAGCGTCGGCTGAATGATTGCAAGAGTTGTTGTGGATGTTCCCGTACTCAATACGGACAAAACCTTTGATTACCGGATACCGGATCACCTGACGAACAGCATTCAGGTCGGGAGTCGGGTGATCGTGCCTTTCGGACCACGCAAAATTCAGGGGTTCGTCATTGCTGTCACGGATGATACCGACGGGGCTGTCGGGCCGGATCGCCTGCGGGATGTGGAAGAAGTACCGGACCCGGAACCCCCTCTCACGGAAGAGCTGGTTCAACTGGGGATCTGGATGAGCCGCCGCTATATTTGCTATAAATTTACGGCTCTGGAGAGTATGGTCCCGGCTGTGATGCGTTCCCGTTATGAAAAATGGGTGTCACTGGACCCCGAACAACTGGAGCGCATTGAAACACAGGTGTTTTTGACCGGAGAAGGAGAGCAGGCGTTCAAACTGTTAAAAGAAATCAAACACGTAGAATGGAAGCATCTCCTGCAAAAATGTCCGGGGGATCAAGACTGGCTGGAACAGGGTGTGAAAGAGGGCTGGCTCCTCATTGAACGGGAAGTGAAAGACCGGGTGACCCGAAAAACGGTTTCCGTGGTGACCCTGTTGCTTGAGGAAAATCAATTGCCGGCGGTGATTGACGAGCTTCCGGCACAGGCGGTCAAACAGAAGGAAATTCTCAGGTATTTTCTGCACCGGCCCGGCATGGGAAGTGTGCGTTTGAAAGAGTTGCTTGCGGAAGTGGGTACGATCCGCCAGACCGTCAATCGCCTGGTTGAGAAAGGATTTCTCAAAATCGAAGAGGTTCAGTCCTACCGCAACCCCTATGAAGGCATCCGCTACGAACGGCAAAAGCCGCCTCAATTAACGGCAGAACAGAAACAGGTGATACATCAGATCCTTCCTGCTGTCGATCAGGGCCGTTTTCATCCGTATCTGTTGCACGGTGTCACCGGGAGCGGGAAAACGGAAATTTACCTGCGGGTGATCGAAAGAGTGCTGGAACTGGGAAAACAGGCGATTGTGCTCGTACCGGAAATTTCGTTAACCCCGCAGATGGTGGAACGCTTCAAAGGAAGATTCGGTGAAGATGTGGCCGTCCTTCACAGCCGTCTCTCCGGAGGTGAACGGTTTGACGAATGGCGTCGGATCAAGGAAGGAAAGGCGAGGGTCGCCATCGGAGCCCGGTCTGCGGTATTCGCCCCATTTGAGAACCTGGGCCTGATCATTATCGATGAAGAACATGAATCTTCCTACAAACAGGAAGAAAACCCCCGCTACCATGCACGAGACATAGCCATGTACCGCGGGAAATATCATCAGGCCGTTGTGCTGCTGGGAAGTGCCACTCCCTCACTGGAAGCATATCATAGAGCAAGGGAAGGAAAAATAACATTACTGACCCTGAAAGAACGGATCGGCAATCGTCCCATGCCAGAAGTCCAGCTGGTCGATATGAGAGAGGAACTTAGAAACGGAAACAGATCCATGTTCAGCCGGGTCCTGACGGAGAAGATTGAAGATCGACTGGATCGCGGGGAACAAATGGTTCTGTTTTTAAATCGAAGAGGGTTTTCCACATTCGTGATGTGCCGTTCCTGCGGTCATGTGATGGAGTGCCCTCACTGCGATATCTCTCTTACCTATCACCGGAAAAACCGGGCGATGCGCTGCCACTACTGCGGATATGCCGAAAAAGAGCCGGATCAGTGTCCCTGCTGTTCCAGCCGGCACATTCGTTATTTCGGTACCGGAACCCAGCGGGTGGAAGAAGAACTGTCCCGTCATTTTCCGGGCATACGCGTGATCCGGATGGATGTGGATACGACGTCTCGCAAAGGAGCCCATGAGGCCCTGCTGTCCCGTTTTAAAGAAGGAAAAGGGGATGTGCTGCTGGGTACCCAGATGATCGCCAAGGGACTGGATTTTGAACGGGTTTCCCTGGTAGGTGTCATTGCGGCAGACACCGTGTTGCATCTGCCTGATTTTCGTTCTTCGGAAAAAACGTTTCAGCTCCTGACCCAGGTCGGAGGCAGAGCCGGGCGGCATCAGATTAAAGGGGAAGTGGTGATTCAGACTTATACCCCGGAACATTACAGCATCCAGTTTGCCCGCGGTCATGACTATACCGGTTTCTATCAAAAAGAGATCGGAGAACGGATGCGCAATCAATACCCGCCTTTCAGCCGATTGATTCTGTTTACATTCATACATGAACACGAACAGACAGTGGTGAAAACGGCCGATCAATTCGCCCGCCGCCTCGGATCAGCACTACCGAAAACGGTCGCCATTCTGGGTCCGGTCCCATCCCCGATTGCCCGGATCAAAAATAGATATCGTTACCAGTGTGTGTTAAAATACGGTTCGGAGCAAGGTATTCCGGATCAGGCCGGACAGCTGGTACGGGAATTTGAACAGGATCGCTCCCACGGTGACGTGCAGATAGTCGTCGATGTCGATCCGCAGTATCTCATGTGAGAAAGAAGATCGTGGATTCATCTATTTATTTTTTCTGTAAATGGAGGCGAAATGAATGGGTATTCGTAAGATTGTCAAACATCCCGACCCCGTGTTGAGAGAAAAAAGTGTCACCGTAAAAAAATTCAATCAAAATCTTCATAAATTACTGGATGATATGGCCGAAACCATGTATCATGCCAATGGTGTCGGCCTGGCAGCACCACAGGTGGGTATTCTGAAACGCGTCTTTGTCGTGGATGTGGGTGATGGACTGGTTGAGTTCATCAATCCGGAAATTGTGGCAAAAGAAGGTGAGCAACTGGGACCGGAAGGCTGTCTCAGCATCCCGGGTTTAATGGGAGATGTCCTGCGCGCCAAAAAAGTGAAAATGAAAGCCCAGGATCGCCATGGCAATGAATTTACCATTGAAGGCGAGGATTTCTTTGCCCGGGCTATGCAACATGAACTGGATCATCTGAACGGGGTGCTGTTTATCGATCTTGCCGTTCGAACTTATACGGAACCGGAAGAAAGAGAAAAAAACGAGTAAATACGAGTCAATTACGGATTGAGGGGGAGTGACCGCAGTGCGAATCATATTCATGGGAACACCGGATTTTAGTGTCCCTTCACTTGAACGATTGATCCGGGATGGTTATGAGGTCGTGGCCGTTGTCACCCAGCCGGACCGGCCGAAGGGAAGAAAAAAAGTGCTGACCCCGCCACCGGTGAAAGTAGCCGCCCTTGAACACGGTATTAAAGTGCTGCAGCCGGAAAAATTATCGGCGGACGATGCCGTGAAAGAAGTACTGGATCTGAATCCGGAATTGATAGTCACCGCCGCTTACGGACAGATCGTGCCCTCAAAAATACTGGCATTTCCCCGTTTCGGCTGTATAAATGTCCATGCTTCCCTGTTGCCGAAATACCGGGGAGGGGCCCCCATACATAAAGCGATCATCGATGGAGAAAAGAAAACCGGCATCACAATCATGTACATGATTGACCGGCTGGATGCCGGAGATATTCTCAGCCAGCGGGCTGTTCCCATTGATGACAGGGATACGGTCGGGAGCCTGCATGACCGTTTGAGTGAAATCGGGGCAGAGCTTCTGGGAGAAACTATTCCACGTCTGGTTAATGGTGAAATCACACCGATCCCCCAGGACGAAGCAAAAGCAACTTTTGCCTACAACATCAAGCGGGAAGATGAACAAATTGACTGGGAAAAACCGGCCATCGCCATTTACAATCAGGTGAGGGGATTAAATCCGTGGCCGGTTGCTTTTACCCGCTGGAATGGACAGGTTTTAAAGATCTGGTGGGCCGAGGTAACGCCCGATGGTGAAAAATGGGACGGGCATGAACCGGGAACCATTGTCCAGGTCAGCGAAGAAGGCGTCGTGGTGGCAACGGGGCAGGGAGCCATCACACTTAAAGAGTTGCAACCGGCGGGCAAACGGAGAATGCCGGTGGGCGATTTTGTGCGGGGAGTGGGTTCCCGGCTGAACGTAGCAGATAAACTGGGTTAAAGGTGGAATGACAGCATGAGCCGTCGTACCGGACCGAAAACAGGAAAACGAAACAAGAAACGTATGACGCCTTCCAGTGCCAGAGAAATCGCAATCGACGTGCTGGAAAAGGTGGAGGAACATGATTCCTACTCCAACCTGGAATTAAACCAGGCCTTTCAGCGTGTATCGCTGGATCATAAAGAAAAGTCACTGGCAACGGAGCTGGTGTATGGTACCCTCTCCCGTTTGAATACGCTGGACTGGATGATTGATCAATTTGTGAAACAGGGCACCAATCGGCTGGATAACTGGGTAAAACAATTACTCCGGATCAGTTTTTACCAGATTTATTATCTGGAGCGGATTCCGGACCGGGCGACTGTCCATCAGGCTGTGGAAATCGCAAAAAAATGGGGTCATAAAGGCATCGCCGGCTTTGTCAACGGTGTACTCCGCTCTTTTTTGCGACAGCCGGAAAAAGTTGAAATTCCCTCGACCTATCCGCTGGAGCGACGCCTGTCCCTTCAGTATTCTCATCCGGAATGGATGATCAAAAGATGGCTCGAGGTCTACGGAGAAGAAACCACGCGGAAAATGGCGGAAGCCAACAATCAGCCCCCTCTGACGTCAATTCGGGTTAATACCCTTAAAGCTTCGGCGGATGAAATAAGGCAATACCTGGCCGATCAGTACCCTGAAGCGCGGATCGAGGCGTCTTCGCTGGTACCGGAAAGCCTGAAAGTGTCCGGTATCGGCAATGTTGCCGATACGGCGCCATTTCGTGAAGGAAAATGTACGATTCAGGATGAGAGTTCCATGCTGGTGGGTAAGACACTCCGCCCGGGGCCCGGTATGGAGGTGTTGGATGCCTGTGCCGCTCCTGGAGGCAAGACGACCCATATGGCAGAATTGATGGAGAACCGGGGAAAAATTGTTGCAGCTGATATCCATCCGCATAAAAAAGCTTTGATCGAAGAACATGCCAGCCGGCTGGGCATCACCATCATTGATACGATCACCGCTGATGCGACGAACCTGGCTTCTATCCTCGAAGAGAAACAGTTTGATCGTATCCTTCTGGATGCTCCCTGTACCGGGCTGGGCGTGATTCGGCGCAAACCGGATTTAAAATGGAAAAAACGGGAGTCCGATGTGGCCGATATCGCTTCGGTTCAGTACCGGATGCTTGAGGAAATATCCCGTCTGGTCAGGCCCGGCGGGGTGCTGGTTTACAGTACCTGTACTGTCGAACCGAAAGAAAATGAACAACAAGTCCTTCGTTTTGTCAGAGAACATCCTGAATTTTTACTGGATACAGAAACGGCTGATATTCTGCCAGTAGTCTTATCGGAAAAGTATGATTTAAGCCGGGGGTATTTTCAGATTCTTCCCCATCATTTTGAAAGCGACGGGTTTTTTATTGCCCGTTTAAAGAGAGAGGCATAAAGCGTTTCCTCGCGATTTCCTTTTTTCTTTTCACCCGCAGCTATGGTACAATGATGTTCGAAAGTTGATACATGTATTCAAAAAGGAAAAGCTATGAATATAATAACAAGCAGGAATTTGGTGAAATCATGCAAGAATCCATGAAGCCCGAACAAGTTCATCAAGACCAACAGCAAAAGCCGGTCATCTATGACCTTTCTTTTGAAGGGTTGAAATCCTGGTTGAAGGATAACCATGAACCCGCTTTTCGAGCTTCCCAGATCTATGACTGGTTATATGTCAAACGGGTTCACTCCTTTCAGGAAATGACCAACCTGTCCAAAGAACTTCGTGAAAAGCTTGATCAATCGTTTTCTATGCATGTTCTGGACGAAATCACCCGTCAGGTTTCCGCGGACGGAACGATCAAGTTTCTGTTCAGTCTGCGGGATGGTCATGCCATTGAAACAGTCATCATGCGCCACAACTATGGAAACAGTGTATGTGTGACGACACAGGTTGGATGTCGGATCGGTTGCACTTTCTGCGCCTCTACCCTGGGCGGGTTGAAACGAAACCTGACTGCCGGAGAGGTGGTGGCCCAGGTGTTGAAAGCCCAGGAAATGCTGGATGAAGAAGGAAGTCGGGCCAGTCATGTCGTGGTCATGGGGATCGGTGAACCATTTGAGAATTTCGATGCGCTCATGACATTCATCTCGATTATCAATCATGAACGGGGATTGAACATCGGTCAGCGTCACATCACCGTGTCCACCAGTGGTATTCTGCCCCGAATCTATGATTTTGCCGATCAGAAATTACAGGTCAGTCTTGCCATATCCCTTCATGCCCCCAATACCGAGATCCGGTCCCGACTGATGCCGATCAACCGGGCCTATCCGCTGGAAAAACTGATGGAAGCCTGTCGGTACTACATTAAAACCACCGGTCGACGAATTACATTTGAGTACGGGCTGTTCGGCGGCGTGAATGACCAGCCGGAACATGCAGAGGAACTGGCCGAACTCGTCGGCGATTTGAAGTGTCATGTCAACCTGATCCCGGTGAACTATGTGCCGGAAAGAGATTATGTCCGGACCCCGAAAGAAGACATTTTGCGTTTTCAAAAAATCCTGCAGCAAAAAGGGGTCAACACCACAATCCGCCGGGAACACGGCAGTGATATCGCAGCTGCATGCGGCCAGCTTCGTGCCAAGCATGCGTCGAAGAATGAGGGGTGAGTGAACCAGATGGAAACCGCTTTACGTTCCCATGTGGGGTGTATCCGCCGGCTCAATGAAGATCACGGTGCCTGCATCCATTATGATACCGGATGGGTTCTGGCGATTGTGGCGGATGGCATGGGAGGACATCAGGCCGGTGATGTGGCCAGCAGGATGGCGGTTCAGGTGGTCAAGCGTGAACTTGCCTCGATTGACAACGGGGTAACCGGACAGGAAGCCTGCCGCCTACTTGAACAGGCCATTCTGACAGCGAACCGGGAAGTGTATCAATATTCCCTTGAAAATGATGAATGCCATGGAATGGGAACCACCATTGTCACGGCACTGGCTTCACCGGACTGGGTGGCCATCGCTCATATCGGCGACAGTCGTATCTATAAAAAAACAGAGGACCAGCTTGTTTTACTGACGGAAGACCATTCGCTTGTCAATGAATTACAGCGGAAGGGGCAAATCACGGAAGAAGAGGCGCATCACCATCCGCAAAAAAATGTCCTGATCCGCGCGCTGGGAACGGAACAGGAAGTGGTGGTGGATACTCGGATGGTCGACTGGAAGCCCGGAGAAACGCTGTTGCTCTGTTCGGATGGGTTGACTAACATGGTGGTGCATGATGAGCTCAACCAGATTTTAACCACCTTTGAGCAGGTCGATGATCAGGCCAATGAAATGGTGCAAAAAGCCCTGAAGGCAGGAGGAGATGATAATGTTACGGTCATCATTGTCCATCATCCTGACTCCTCCTGTCACGGGGGAGGTGAGGAACAATGATCGGAAAGGTACTCGGAGACCGTTATGAAATCAGGCAGCGGATCGGTGGCGGAGGCATGGCAGTCGTTTACAAGGCCCATGATCGCCTGCTGAACCGTTCTGTTGCCGTCAAGGTGTTACGTCCGCAATTCGGCCAGGATGAAGATTTTATCCGGCGTTTCCGCCGTGAGGCCCAGTCAGCGGCCAGTCTTTCCCACCCGAATATTGTCAGTATCTTTGATGTGGGTGAGGAAGATGACACCTATTACATCATTATGGAATGCATAGATGGCCAGACGCTGAAGGACATCATCACGGAGAGGGCTCCTCTCGATGTCAGCGAAGCGGTCGATTATGCCATTCAAATCTGTGACGCACTGGACCACGCTCACCAGAATCGGATTATTCATCGCGATATTAAACCACACAATATTCTAATCAGCCATCATGGTCGGGTTAAAGTGACGGACTTCGGCATTGCACGTGCTGTCTCAACGAATACGATCACCCATACCGGTTCCGTGATCGGATCTGTACATTATTTTTCACCGGAGCAGGCCAGAGGGGGCATGATTGAAGAAAAATCGGACATCTATTCACTGGGAATCGTCCTTTATGAAATGTTGACGGGAAAAGTGCCTTTTTCCGGAGAAAGCCCGATCAGTGTAGCGCTGAAACATTTGCAGGAAAACATTGTTCCGCCAAAAAAGATAAATCCGGACATTCCCCAGAGTGTTGAAAATGTCGTGTTGCGTGCCCTGGCCAAAGATCCTCACAAACGCTATCAATCAGTGCGGGAAATGGAAGAGGATCTGAAAACATGCCTGCTGGAAGAAAGGGCAGATGAGGCGCCGCTTCACATAGAAGATGTCGATGACGAAGCCACCAAAATCTTACCGGCCATTTCTGAAGATATGCTGGATACAAAGGTAAATGCCATGGAACGTCAGCACCTTCAGGAAGAAATGTCCGGGGAAGAACCGCATGAAGGGAGAATAAAGCAGCTGTCCTTCTGGATTCGACCGGTGATGTGGGTGTCCACCCTGATGCTACTGGTTCTGGTAGGGGTGCTGGGCTTTAATTATGCACGGGGCATCCTGTATGTTCCGGACGTTTCGACGCCGTCCGTGGCCAATCTGTCTCAAGAGGCAGCGGTGGAGAAATTAAAACAGAACGGACTTCAGGCTGACATTAAAGAAATATATCACGATGTGACCAAGGAAGGATTTGTCGTCAGACAGCAACCGGCTCCCGGCATGGTGGTCAAGCAGAATACGCAGGTGCTGCTCTATGTCAGCAAGGGTAAAAAGAAGGTAGAAATGGATGACTTCCGCGGTCTTCCTTACCGCAAAGTTCAGGCCGAACTGGCCAATCAATTTGCAGAAATCAAAGTGGAGAAGGAATCCAGTGAAACCGTTGACGCCGGGAAAATCATCAGTCAGGAACCGGCACCCGGTGAAATGGTTATCCCCGGTGAAACGACAGTGGTCCTTACGGTCAGTAAGGGAGTAGATACCATCGAAATGCCGAATCTTATCGGAAAGACTGAGGAAGAAGCCAGAGCGACTTTGCTGAAATATGGACTGGAACTGGCTGAAGACATCCAGTACGGCGAAAGCTACCAGCCTCCCGGAAAAGTGTACTGGCAATTTCCCTACAAGCCCGGTGATGAAGTATCTCCGGGATCGGAAGTAGCCATTAAAATCAGCAAGGGATATCCGGATGATGCCAAAGAGCTTTATTACCCAATCAAAGTTGAAGTGGAACGGGACCAGCAGGTGGATGTAACCATCATGGTGACGGACGCCCGGGGCGAAGACCTGACCCAGATTCACGAGACTGTTTCGAAGACCCGGGTGTTCCGCGTCCATCTGGTGCTGGCACCGGGACAAAATGGTTATATCAAGGTGTATCAGGACGGAAGCCTGCTGGAGAAGAAAATGGTTAGCTATCGGGATTAGAAGGCGACCCATCCATCATAAGATAAAGAGGAAGGAGGTAGATATATGGCGAAGGGGCGAATCATCAAAGCACTGAGCGGTTATTATTATGTGTCAGATGAAAACAACGTCGTCTGGCAATGTCGGGCGAGGGGATTGTTTAAAAAAAAGGGCATCACGCCCCTGGTCGGTGATCAGGTAGAATTCGACCCGACTGGCGAGAAGGAAGGGTATGTGCAAAATGTGCTTCCGAGGAAAAACGAATTGATCCGCCCCCCGGTTGCCAATATCGATCTGGCTGTCGTGGTTGTTTCATTCGATGAGCCGCCCTTCAATCCTTATTTACTGGACAAGATTCTGGTGCATACCGAATATGCCGGGATACAATCACTCATCTGCATCAATAAAATGGATCTGGAACGCAAAAAAGGTAAACAGGAAGACATCGACGCGATGATTCAACTTTATCAATCCATCGGGTATCCCGTTATAACCACCAGTGCAAAAGAAAATGAAGAAATCGAACAGCTTAAAAAACACCTGGCCGGCAAAATTTCAGTATTCGCCGGCCCTTCCGGCGTGGGAAAATCGTCATTGTTAAGCCGAATCTTTCCCGGTCGTGATCTGGAAACCGGCCAGGTAAGCACCAAATTAAAACGGGGACGCCATACCACGCGTCACGTCGAGTTGCTTCCGTTTAAAGAAGGAGGCGCCGTGGCCGATACGCCTGGATTCAGCCAGCTGGATTTCAGGCATATGGAAAAAGAGGAGTTAAGCGATTGTTTTATCGATCTGAGAGCTTATTCCCCGCAATGTAAATTCCGGGGCTGCCTGCATGTGAGCGAACCCGATTGTGCGGTCCAGGAAGCTCTGGAAAACGGCGGAATACATCCGGAAAGATACGAACATTATGTGCAGTTTTTACAGGAAATGAATGAGAAGAAGCGGAGGTACTGATCTTGATTAAAATAGCACCATCTATTTTATCAGCTGATTTTTCCAGACTGGGTGAAGACATACAGGATGTTGAAAAAGGGGGAGCCGACTGGATCCATGTGGATGTGATGGACGGTCATTTTGTCCCCAACATTACCATCGGCCCTCTGGTGGTCGGGGCTGTGAGACCCCTGACGGAGCTTCCTCTGGACGTGCATCTGATGATTGAAAATCCGGATCTGTACATTCCAGAATTTGCTAAACAGGGTGCCGATATCATCACGGTCCATCAGGAAGCCTGTCCTCATCTGCATCGTACCATTCATCATATTAAAGATCAGGGGGTCAGGGCCGGGGTCGCTTTAAATCCTTCCACCTCGATCACCACCATTGAAGACGTTCTCGAAGACATCGACATGGTGTTGATCATGACCGTCAATCCCGGATTCGGGGGTCAAAAGTTTATTTCCGGCATGGTACCGAAAATCAAACGGTTGAAACAAGTCCTTGAGCAAAGGGGACTATCCCATGTCAAAATTGAAGTAGACGGTGGCATCAATCCTGAAACAGCTCCCCGGGTCGTGGAGGCGGGAGCTGAAATTCTGGTGGCAGGTTCTGCTGTTTTCAACCAGGAAGACCGAGAAAATGCCATTGCCGCCATTCGGGGATAATCCCAATCTGGCCGGTTTACATTCAGGTAAACCGGATTTTTTTATTTATAGGCACATATCTACGAGATGATGAATATAATTTAATAACTCGTGTTGTAAAACTGGCCCGGTCAGGGGGTGCCTGTCTGTGGCGTTTCGAACAAACCGAAGAAGAGGAAACTGGTTACGCAGGGGCGTCGGGGTAATATCAGCTTCGATCGGGATCACCATACTGGTTAAAACGTTGCCGACCTGGTTCTGGTATGCGATGATCGGGGCGGCGATGACGATTATCGGCTGGTATTTGTTTATATCCCAGAATTTCTGGAGGTAAGGAGGGTGTGTTCATGCGATTTTATACCATCAAACTTCCCAGATTTATCGGGGGGATTATTCAGGGAATCATGGGGATGTTTCGCAAAAATAAATGAAAAAAAGAAAAGCACCCGTCATGGTGCTTTTTTGTCTGTGGATACCGTATTTGAATAATTTCAACATACCCACATCTGTGCATATACCGTGAAATCCTGGACACCGTACTTGCCGAAGGGCAAGTTTTCTTTATACTGCCGTTTCACAGGCAAGTTCAGTGATCACCAGGCTTTACTTATACACGTTCAACTTTTCCGGATTTAAGTGCCTTGGCACTGACATAAACACGTTTCGGCTTACCGTCAACGAGAATCCGGACTTTTTGCACGTTCGCTCCCCAGCGGCGTTTGCTGGCACGGTTGGAGTGACTTCTTTTATTACCCGTAGAAGGTCCTTTTCCGGTAACAAAGCATTTGCGAGCCATTCTTTAACACCTCCGTGTTGACAGTGTCGTTAACAAACTTTTCATATCATAGCACAGGGTGCTCAAAAAAGCAAGGGCATGCACAGCTTTTAAAATAAATCCGTTTATAGTAAAATTGGAAAGAATAACAATGACATTGCTGATGCAGGAGGTTGTCAAATTTGACCGTTGAAATTACAAATTCGCTGGGACGTATCGATATCTCCCCGGAAGTCATCGCCACCCTTGCAGGTGGAGCAGCCATGGACTGTTATGGCCTTGTGGGTATGGCATCTCGGAAATCATTAAAAGACGGAATCACCGAGCTTCTTGGAAGAGAAAATATGAGTAAAGGGGTCGAAGTGCGCGAACAGGATGGACAAACCATCATCGACCTTTATATCATTGTCAGTTACGGGACACGTATTTCCGAAGTTGCTCACAATGTTCAGGACAAAGTAAAATATACACTTGAGAAAACACTTGGGCTGGACGTGGACCAGGTCAATGTTTACGTACAGGGCGTACGTAACATTTAAAGGTCCGCTTAGATAGGAGGATTGTTGTGGAACATAAGCATATCAACGCGGATTTATTTAGACAGATGATCTATGCCGGAGCGGCAAGGCTTCATCAGAATGTAGAGAAAGTAGATGCACTGAATGTATTTCCGGTTCCTGACGGGGATACCGGTACCAATATGAACCTGTCGTTTGCTTCCGGTGTTGAAGAACTTAAAAAGACAACGACCGGACACGTCGGTGAGGCAGCCAAAGCCCTGTCCAGGGGGATCCTGATGGGCGCACGGGGCAATTCCGGGGTTATTTTGTCTCAGTTGTTCAGAGGTTTTAGCCGAGCCGTCAAAGAACAGAAGGAGATTTCGGCCCGCCAATTTGCCGAAGCGTTGCAGGAAGGGGTTGAAACCGCCTACAAAGCGGTGATGAAACCGGTTGAAGGAACCATCCTCACGGTAGCAAGGGAATCGGCTGAAGCGGCGAGGGCATTTGTCAGTAAAAGTGACGACCTGGTGCTGGTCATGGAAAAGACTCTGGAGGAAGCGCAAAAGTCACTGCAAAAAACACCGGAATTATTGCCAGTACTCAGGGAAGTCGGTGTGGTTGATTCCGGCGGACAGGGCCTGGTTTACATTTATGAGGGTTTTCTCGCCTGTCTCAAAGGCGAAGAAACAGACTGGGATACGCTTACGGATATGAAATCCCCGTCTGAGCAGGACGACCCCCTGGCGGACATGGTGGAGCAAGTTCATGCCCAGACAATGCTGGATATGGATGCCGGGGACATTGAATACGGTTACTGTACCGAATTTATGATACATCTGGGATACGGACCCGGTGAATACGTCGAATTTGATGAACATAAGTTTCGTGAAGAATTGAGCCGAATTGGCGATTCATTGCTGGTTGTTTCCGATGATGAACTGGTCAAAATACATATTCATGCTGAACATCCTGGAGAGGCTCTCAATCTGGCACAGCAATATGGCAGTCTGCAGAAAATTAAAATCGAAAATATGAGAGAACAGTATGAGACCATTGTGGACCGAGAGCAGAAAAAGCAACCTCAGACACCGGCAACAAAACCGGAATCGGCTCAGGATGAAAACCCGGTTCCGGTCAAGACAGTCCCATATGGAATCATTGCCGTTGTAGCCGGAAAGGGAATCGCCGAAATTTTTCAGAGCCTCGGTGTGGACAAGATTGTTGAAGGCGGACAGACGATGAACCCCAGTACGGAAGATATCGTGGCCGTAGCACGGGAATTGAACGCGGAAAACATTATCATTTTGCCCAATAACAACAATATTGTAATGGCGGCAGAACAGGCGGCCGATTTACTGGATGTCCCCGCTGTGGTCATTCCCTCCAAAACGGTACCGCAGGGGATCTCCGCAATGCTCGCTTTTAAATCCGATCTTGATCCGGAGGCGAACCAGGCAGCGATGGAAGACGCCATGTCCCTGGTCAAAACGGGGCAGATTACCCACGCCGTTCGGGATACAACCATCGATGACCTCGACATCAAAGAAGGGGATTATATCGGCATCGCCGATGGCCAGATTCTGTCCACTTCTGCCGAGATTACGGAAACGGCCCGTCAGTTGCTTTCTAAAATGATTGAGGAAGAAGATGAAATCCTGACCATCATCACGGGTGATGACGCGGAAGAAGGCATGGTTTCCGAGTTGACGGAATGGCTGGAAACGGAGTATCCCTATCTGGAGGTTGAATCCCGCTTCGGTGGACAGCCGCTCTATCCGTTCATCTTTTCCATTGAATAGAAACATGATGTAGGATCGAATAATCAAATGAGGTGAAATCGATATGTCGAAAGTATGTATTGTGACGGACAGTACCGCTGACATCCCTCCTCACATTCTGGAAAAGCTGGACGTCACCATTGTTCCGTTAAAAGTTCATATGGGTGAAGATACTTATCTGGATGGACAAACCATCACCACATCCGAGTTTTATAAACGTCTGCCGCAGGAAGCGCAACTTCCCAGTACCTCACAGCCATCCCCGATGGATTTTGTGGATGCCTACAAGAAACTGGCGGAACAGCATGGACCGGATGTTCAAATCATTTCCGTCCATCTGTCGGCAGCGATGAGCGGAACCTACCAGTCCGCCAATCTGGCCAGTTCCATGCTGGAAGATATGGATATCACTGTTATGGATTCAAAAAAGGCTTCTTATGCGCTGGGCCACATCATCGTCAAACTGGACCAGGCGGTCAAACAGGGAAAAAGTCGTGACGAATGTGTTGAACTCGTGGAAAAGATGATTGTCAGCCAGCAAGTTTATTTCATCGTGGATACCCTGGAATATTTGCAAAAAGGGGGCCGGATCGGAAAGGCGTCCGCCCTGCTGGGTACCCTTTTAAACGTCAAACCCATCCTCTCGCTGGATCTGGACGGCGAAATTTACGCTTTCGACAAAGTGAGGGGAAGCAAGCGGGCCGTCAGACGTATTCTGGAGCTGTGTGAACACTATGTGAAAGAGAACGGCTCTGTCGAGTTAGCTATCTTACATTCTGACAATCATGAGAAAGCGGAACAGTTCCGCCAGCAGCTGCAGGCGTTGATCGGGGAAGATGAGGAAATCATCGTGTCCGAACTGGGCCCGGTGATCGGGGCGCATATCGGTCCCGGTGTGCTGGCGGTATTGATGGATCAGAAACATTAAGACCGGTTTCCTGGTTTTATAGACAAAATACCTGATGTGTCCACATCTGGTGAACTTATTCCGGTTTATGATAATATGAATAGGGTAAGAAGTAAAAACATTCCTGTCTGATCGATAGGGATGTTTTTTATAAGGGGGAACATACGTTCATGAAATACCGTTCCGTGTTTGATATCATCGGGCCAGTGATGATCGGGCCGTCCAGTTCACATACAGCGGGTGCCGCCCGTATCGGCAGGGCTGCGCGGAAACTGTTCAACCGACAGCCCAAAAAAGCGGAAATCTATTTATATGGTTCCTTTGCAAAAACGTATCAGGGACACGGGACCGACGTCGCTATTGTCGGTGGTATCCTTGATTTTGATCCGCATGACAGACGGATCGTCGATTCTCTCAAAATTGCCGAAGAAGCCGGAATCGAAATTACAATCATTCCCCTAGAGGAGAATCAGCATCACCCCAATACGGCAACAATAAAGCTGATGGATGATGAGGGAGAGATTGAACTGACCGGTTCTTCCATCGGCGGTGGAAAAATCGAAATCACTAACATCAACGGTTTTGATATCAGTCTGTCCGGAAATTCTCCCGCCTTAATCGTGTTTCATGAGGACCGGTTTGGCATGATTGCCTCCGTAGCTCGTATACTTGCCGATAACCGGATCAATATCGGAAAAATGGAAATGTCCCGTAAATCCAGAGGACACGATGCCCTGATGATTATCGAAACCGACCAGAAGGTTTCTGATCAGATTATGGATCAGATTTCTAATTTACCTCATGTCCATCATGTGTTTGTCATATTTCCGTAAACAGAAGGGAAGGGTGGAATCACATTGAGATTTCAATCCATTAAAGAACTGGTTGACCTGGCGGAAAAGGAAAATAAGCCCATTTCCGAAATCATGATTGAGGATGAAATGGCCCAGTCGGAACGTACCCGGGACGACGTAATGGAAGAAATGAGCCGGAATCTGGAAGTGATGGAGCAGGCCATTCACAGGGGGCTGAATGAAGAGGTTAAATCTCACAGCGGCCTCACTGGAGGAGACGCCAGAAAACTGCGGGAATACATCCGTCAACATGACTTTTTGTCTGGAGAAACACTGTTGTATGCGGTGAGTCAGGCCATGGCCACCAACGAAGTGAATGCGGCGATGGGAACGATATGTGCCACTCCGACTGCCGGATCAGCCGGGGTCGTACCGGGATGTCTGTTCGCTGTATCCGCAAAACGGAACGCCTCCAGGGAAGAAATGATCCGGTTTCTGTTCACAGCAGGGGCAGTCGGGTATGTGATCGCCAACAACTCCTTTATAGCCGGGGCGACAGGGGGGTGCCAGGCTGAGATCGGTTCAGCGACGGCCATGGCGGCGGCAGCAATCGTCGAAATGGCCGGTGGGACACCCCGCCAGTCCGGCGAAGCGGTTGCCATTTCCCTGAAGAATTTGCTGGGCCTCGTTTGTGATCCTGTCGCCGGTCTGGTGGAAGTCCCCTGTGTCAAACGGAATGCATTGGGGGCGTCCACGGCGATGGTATCGGCGGATATGGCCCTGGCCGGGATCGAAAGCGTGGTCCCCGTTGATGAAGTGATCGAGGCCATGTATCGTGTGGGAAACATGATGCCCAACGCCCTGAAAGAAACAGCACTCGGAGGACTGGCCGCTACCCCCACCGGCCAGGCGTTGAAAGAAAAAATTTTTGGTAAATCACCAGATGCCTGACGATGAAGGTGGAACATACATTGAATCAGTCTGTCACTGCGATTAAGGGAGTGGGGGAGAAACAGGCTGAGCATTTGAAAACAATGGGGATTGAAACCATCGGCGAACTGCTCGAGTATTATCCTTACCGGTATGACGATTACCGGATCAAGGACCTTCACCAGGCAGCTGACGGCGAGAAAATCACCGTTAAGGGCGTGATCCATTCGCAACCCAGTATCCGTTTTTACGGGAAAAAGAAGTCCCGTCTCGCCGTCAGAGTGATGGCTGACGGCATCGTCTTTACGGCTGTCTGGTTTAATCGTCACTTTTTAAAAAAACAACTGCAAACCGGCAGAGAAATCCTGTTGACCGGAAAATGGGACCGGAGACGGATGCATCTGACGGTTACCGAACATCATATTGGCGACAAAGCGAAAAGTGAACTGGAAGAAACGATACAGCCGGTTTATTCATCAACCGGCTCCATCTCTTCCCGGCAGATCCGTAACTGGATTACCCGGGCTTTTGACCAGTATGGACAGGCTATCGAGGAAATTCTGCCCACTTCACTCATGCAAAAATACAAACTCATGCCGCGAAAAGAAGCCATCCGGGAAATTCACTTTCCGACTGACACTGCCAGGGGAAAACAGGCGAGAAGACGGCTGGCCTTTGAAGAACTGTTTTTGTTTCAACTGAAAATGCAGTCCTATCGTTACATCACCAAGAAAGAAACGAAAGGCGCCGCACAACCGATCCCGATGGATGCGGTCCGCCGATTTGTCTCAGAACTGCCTTTTTCCCTGACAGAGGCACAGAAAAGGGTGGTCAAAGAAATCCTGGATGATCTGAAAGCGCCGTCCGCGATGAATCGACTGCTACAGGGAGATGTGGGATCCGGCAAAACTGTGGTCGCCGCCATTGCTCTTTATGCCTCGGTTAAAGCCGGTTATCAGGGAGCCTTGATGGTGCCCACAGAAATACTGGCCGAGCAGCATGTGCAATCGTTGAAAGAACTGCTGACTCCCCACGGTATTGAAGTCGCTCTTTTATCCGGGCGCCTGACGGCCCGGCAGCGTCAGGATATACTGGGTCAACTGCAGATGGGCTTTATCGATGTCATCGTGGGGACCCATGCTTTAATCCAGAAGGATGTCTATTTTCATAATCTGGGGCTGGTTATTACGGATGAACAGCATCGTTTCGGCGTAGAACAGCGTCGTATTTTACGGGAAAAGGGGCTTCACCCGGATGTGCTTTTTATGACAGCGACTCCCATTCCCAGGACCCTTGCCATCACCGCTTTCGGAGATATGGACGTTTCCACCATCGATCAGATGCCGGAAGGTCGAAAGCCGGTTGAAACCTACTGGGTTCGCCCGGATATGTTTGATCGTGTAGTGGCGTTTATTGAAAAAGAGGTAAACAAGGGCAGGCAGGCATATGTCATCTGTCCGCTGATCGAAGAATCGGACAAGCTGGATGTCCAGAATGCTATCGATATCCATGCCCGGCTAACGGAATTTTTTCCGCAACACCAGGTGGGCCTCCTGCACGGCAGGTTGAACCAATCCGACAAGGAACAGGTCATGGAAGCCTTCGCCGCCAATCGGGTTAAAATTCTCGTATCCACCACGGTGGTCGAAGTTGGGGTCAACGTCCCCAATGCCACGGTGATGGTGATCTATGATGCGGAACGGTTCGGTCTGGCTCAACTTCATCAGTTGAGAGGTCGAGTGGGCAGAGGACAGGATCAGGCTTATTGTATTCTGATCGCTGATCCATCCACGGAAGAAGGGAAAGAACGGATGAGAGTCATGACGGAAACCACGGACGGCTTTGAAGTATCCCGAAGAGACCTGCAACTGCGGGGTCCAGGTGATTTCTTCGGCACCAAACAGAGCGGGCTTCCCGATTTTAAAATCGCTGATATTACCAGGGATTACAAAGCCCTGGAGGTTGCCAGGCAGGAAGCTTCAGAGCTGGTCCAGGCGCCGGATTTCTGGACCGATCCGGAGTATCTGCCCCTGAACAATTACCTTAAATCACGTGGTATTTTTGAAAATAAGATACTGGATTAACGTGACTATTTCCCGGGTTATCGCAGAAACCGACAAAAAACATAAAAAAACCGCAGGGTTTTTTCCCTGCGGCGTGAGCCTGTCGAAACAGACTCACACAAAAATGGGAGAGGAGAAACCGGAGGAAGAGCTTATGGGGAAACGTAAGTCTTCTCCGCGGTTGTCCACAGCACCTTATGGGGTGCTGCTACTATTATTCATGTCCCGTCCCATCACAAAATATACATCTTTCAATTAATTTTTTTCGTTTTTTGCGCAAGTTTACCATCCCCTTCGTTTGTGTTACTATGTAATAGGCTTGGATATTCAAAATATTTTCACAAGGTGATCCTCTGTGCGAATTATAGCAGGTGACAAAAAAGGGATGCGCCTGGATTCTGTTCCAGGCATGTCGACCAGGCCTACTTCTGATAAAGTGAAGGAAGCCGTTTTTAACGTGATCGGCCCCTTTTTTGAGGGCGGACGCGTGCTGGATCTGTATGCCGGAACGGGAAGTCTGGGAATTGAAGCCCTCAGCCGGGGCATGGACCATGCCTTATTTGTTGACGCAGATCGAAAAGCGGCCGATATTGTGAAGAAAAATTTGAAGGCCACCGGCTTGATGGATAAATCTGAAGTTTATGTTAATGATGCCGACCGTGCCCTGCGTGCATTACGTAAAAGGGAACTGGCCTTCGATCTTATTTTTCTGGATCCGCCTTATGCCGAACAAAAGATTGAAGCACAGCTGAATTTCATATCGGATCACGGTCTTCTGAAGGAAGACGGTACTGTGATTGCCGAACATGATGCCGCTGTCACATTGCCGGACAGAGTCGGAAATCTGGAAAAGCATAAAACATTAAATTACCGTTATACCAGTATCAGTTTTTATATTCTATCTGAATAGATATACAGATATTCTTTTCATTCATGAAAAATAGGGGGAATTGCATATGGCAGTAGCAGTATGCCCGGGCAGTTTTGATCCGATTACATATGGCCACCTGGATATTATTCAGCGGGGAGCGGAAGTGTTTGATAAAGTGATCTGTTGTGTGATGATCAACCGCAAGAAGGATCCGTTGTTCACGGTGGAAGAAAGGGTGGCGTTGATTCGTGAAGTCACCCGGGATATGCCCAATGTCGAAGTGGATTCCTATCGGGGTTTGTTGATTGATTATATGCATAAAAAAAAGGCGAATGCGATCATTAAAGGGCTCCGTGCGGTCTCAGACTTTGAATATGAAATGCAGATGGCATCGATTAACCGCAAACTGGATCCCGGCGTGGAAACCTTTTTTATGATGACCAACAACAAATATTCATACTTGAGCTCCAGTATTGTCAAAGAAGTCGCCCAGTACGGAGCGAATGTGGATGACCTGGTGCCGCCACCTGTTGTCCAAGCGTTTAAGAATAAATTCCCCCTGGACTGATTTAACGGGGGTTTTTTATCTTTCTGGCCAATCTTCCAGCACCGTAGATTAAAATAGAACAAACGCCGATAAATAATAACAGTAACAGCGCACGGAGGCCGAGGAAGCTGAAACGGTCCCACATCTCAATCATCCCGAAAGAGGGAACCTGTTGATAAAACACATCGATGTCATGGGAGACCAGATATTTGTGAACCGGTTCCCAGATGAGATACGTGATGAATCCGGCCAGGACGGCATGGAGGACACGGGCGAACAGGTAAGGTTTATAACGGATATCCGTGCTGCTCAGTATACTGGCGACCTGGGCGTGGACGGACATCCCGCTCCAGGCGATGATCGCGCTGGTAACCGCTATTTTGTGCACCATCGGGATGGAAGCGGCTGTCTCACTGGCATCCCGCGCACCCAGTGTAATTTCAAAAAAACCTGAGATCACGGACTGGGCAAGTTCTGCCGGGATGGCAAAAGGTATGAAAATAATCGAGATGGCGGAGGCCAGAAATGCCGTAATCCCGACAATATTTAACACATTAATAATCACTGAGAAAATAATGATGAAACCACCGACCATTAAAAGCGTATTAACCGATGACATCACAGCATCTCCGATTAATTGTCCAAAGGAACGGCCGTCTTTCAACCGTGCGCGGTGCATGGCATGAAAGGCGCGAACCAGGAGTGGAAGACGCTGATGGTGTGTGTTCATCTGCGTCTTTTTTCCCTGCCTTTCGTGAAACCGCATCACAAGCCCGACCGTAAAACTGGATGTATAATGGGCGATGGCGAAGGTCACCCCCAGGGATACATTGTGAAAAAAACCGACGGCGACGGCCCCGAACATAAAAAGGGGATCTGCTGTATTGGTGAAGGATACCAGCCGTTCCCCTTCCGATCGGGAAATGAGTTCCTGTTCACGCAGGCGAGCCGTCAATTTGGCTCCGATCGGGTATCCGGAGGCAAGGCCCATGGCCATCACAAAAGCGCCGGATCCCGGGACATTGAACACGGGACGCATAAAAGGTTCGAGAAGCACGCCCAGAAAATGCACCACACCGAACCCCAACAGGATTTCAGACGTAATGAAAAAAGGAAGCAGGGCAGGAAATACAACATCCCACCATATTTTAAGTCCGCGGAGGGCCGAATCAAAAGCTTCTTCCGGAAAAATAACGATGGTGATGACAAGAAATAAGGATAAACTACCCAGAAATAAAGTTAACAGATAAGACTTTTGTGACATGGAAAAACCTCCAGATCTGCTCGTATCTCTATCATCATACGTGGTGTTGTCCCGATTTAGACCAGGCTGTCTGAAAAAAGTGTACGAACAGGCATGAGCAGCCGTGTCGATAAATATATAAAACACATACAGGTAACTGACCGGGTAAGGAGTGAGGAACATGACCGGACCCAGAGTCGGACTCGCCCTTGGATCAGGAGGAGCGAGAGGGCTGGCACATATCGGTGTATTAAAAGTACTGGAGAGACATCAGATACCGGTTCATATGATGGCGGGAAGCAGCATGGGAAGTCTGATCGGAGCTTTTTATGCTTGCGGCCTGGATCCTGATATGCTGGAAAAACTGGCGCTGAATCTTAAGCGGAAACACTGGATGGACGTCACCGTGCCGGGAATGGGATTTATAAACGGAAACAAAATAAAGGACATGATTCGCATGCTGACTCGGGGAAAAAATATAGAAGATCTGGACATTCCGTTTGCCGTGGTGGCGACGGATATCGAGTCACGGGAACGGGTCGTATTTCGAAGGGGACCGATCGCGGATGCCGTCAGGGCAAGCATCTCCATTCCAGGGATATTTGTACCGGAACGGATAGACGGCAGGCTTCTGGTGGACGGCGGTGTGATCGACCGTGTGCCGATTTCTGTGGTCAAGGATATGGGTGCTGATATTGTACTGGCGGTTGATGTCGCCATGAATACGGCCACCTTTAAAATATCCACCATTTTTGATGTGATTGCCCAGACCATCGACGTGATGGAACAGGAAATTTTTCGGCACCGCGTTGCTGATGCTGATGTGATGATTCGACCGGACGTCGGTAACTACAGTGCGACCTCTTATACCAACCTGGACAAAATCATCGATGAGGGAGAACGTGCCGCTGAAAGCGTCATCGACCAGATCAAGGAACATATCCGTCAATTTGAACAGGCTGAGAAAGGAGACAGGAATGCGTAACCGTAATCATCGACTCAAATTCCCTACGAGAAGACAGTGGTTTTTACTGGTGTTTACTGCGCTTGTTTCACTATCCCTGTTTTTTCCACTTCCCTTTTACATTACCTCTCCGGGTTCAGCCGTAACCCTGGAGCCGATCATAGAAGTGGAAGACGGATACCGCACGGAAAAGGGAAATTTTATGCTGACGACCATCCGGCTGGGTCCCGGGAATCTGGGTTCTTATCTGTATGCGGCAGTAATGCCCTATGTGGAGGTTGTTCCCAAAACCCGCATACATAGTCCGCATGAAACGGATGAGCAGTATTCCAGAAGACAACTCGAGGTGATGAGTTCATCACAGGAGACGGCGATGCTGGTCGCATTTCGAAAAGCAGGGTATAACGTTCACGTAGAAAACAGGGGGGCACAGGTGATGATGGTGGTCCCCGGAATGCCGGGTGCGGAAAAGCTTCAGATCGGGGATGTGATCATCGCTGTGGATGGTCATGAGATTAAAACGAGTGAGGATCTGCTGGATTATACGTCCGACAAAAAAGTCGGCGATGACATGACGCTTACCTTTATCAGAGACGGCCAGAAGATGAGCGAGCAAATTCGACTGGCTCATTTAAAAGAAATGAACGAAGAAGGTGACATGGTACCAACAGACCCGCCCCGTGCCGGAATCGGCATTTATCCGGTAACCGATCGGATTGTCAATCTGCCGAGGGACGTGGAGATCGATACCCGTCAGATCGGTGGTCCGTCGGCAGGTATGATGTTTACGCTTGAGATTCTGAACCAGTTGACCCGGGATGACCTGACCCGGGGTTATCAGATCGCCGGAACCGGTACGATTCAGGAAGATGGTTCTGTTGGGCCGATCGGCGGCATTGAACACAAAATTGTAGCAGCCCATCGGGAAGGAGCAGAAATTTTCCTCGCGCCCGATGTGAGTCATTTTGGCGAAAAATCAAATTATGAACTGGCCGTTGAAACCGCTGAAGATATTAAAACTGATATGAAAATCGTACCGGTCAAAACCATCGATGACGCCATTCATTATTTAAAGCGACTTGAGGAAAAATAGATTTATATTCGTACCGGCGTCTGTACATATTCTCTGCGCAATTCTTCCTGCCTGACGGGACCGGGATATCCCAGAGCGTACATGGCACCGGCTTTAACGTCCAGTTCCAGCATCGGGGGTTGCTCCCTTGAGATGTTGGTGATAATGGGCAGCCGGCAGGTTTTTCGTACCTTTTTAAGCAGAGCCTGTCCCTTCTCATTAAATCCGAGAACCCGGACATAGGGCGGACCCTGTTTGACCTGTAACTGCTGATAGTCCTGTTTCTCAAGCTGAAAAAGTACGGAAATCAGGATCCGCTGCAGCCGGTTCCAGGTATAACGCTTGCTTTTTACCCTGTTCAGCAGTTCATCGACCGATTCGGATGTTAACACAAATTGCTTAAACCGGTATTCCAGTCCTTCCGTCATTTCGTGCAGGTTTTTCAGATCATCAACCTGAGATTGGATGATGCGCGAGAGGATCAGGCGATAAAAGTTGTCCCAGTGAACCGGTCCTCTTTTTTCTTTTATCTCTCTCTGTAAAATATCATAGGTAGCAGGGGGGACATAGTCTCTGATCGCAGCCAGGTCCTGCTTCTCCATTAAGCGTGATCGGATGGCTGTGGCACTGGCGATTCGGGCATCGGTTATGTCGCGCTGGTGGTAACCCGCTTTTTTGCGTTCGATGGTATAGGGCTGAATCGTGCTATTTCGCCTTTTTAATGAAAGCAGATAATTAAGTCCGAGAATGTTGTTGGGTTGATTAACGGGAATATCTTCAAAACCGTGCTCACGCATCAGCACTTGTGCGGCATCGGCATAGGCTCGGGGATACGGCAGTCCCTGACGCAGTTGCTTTTGGATCTCCTGTGTAAACGGGGCCGGTTCCTCTTCCAGCAGAGAGGCAAGTGTCATCATCCATTCCAGGTTACCGCTTTCACTTCCGAAGCAGAGGGAATCCACAATCCCCAGTTCATCGAGAATGGATACTGCGCCGAAGGCAAACATTTCGGCGTTCTGGGTCGCATAGGCAAAGGGGAGTTCCACCACCAGGTCAATTCCCATGCTGAGCGCCATTTCGGCCCGCGCCCATTTGTTGACAAGGGCCGGTTCCCCCCGCTGCAAAAAATGGCCGCTCATCACGGCGACAGCGGTATCGGCTCCGGTCACTTTTTTGGCCTGTTCAAAGTGATAGTGATGTCCATTATGAAGCGGGTTATATTCGACGATTAAACCGACAGTTCCCAATTGAAACACTCCTTTACACGTGAAGTTATTATAACAATCCGTAGAATTGTTGACAAACGCTGGTATGAAAGCTTATAATTACACTTGTTGTTTTGAGGTGAATCTCACATGCCAATCTCAATTAAAGAATTGAAGCAGCAACCGGATGAGAATCTTCCGGTTGAGGAAACGCTCGATGTCGGGGATGCTTTTAAAAAACATCCCGATGTCGCCGAATCTTCTCCTCTGACATTTTCGGGTAAAGCCTATACGCTTGCCGGGCTGATCATGGTAGAGGGCCAAATTACAGGAGAGTTGACCCTGTCATGTTCCCGCTGCCTGAAGAAATTCTCGCATCCGATTTCGCTGCCGTTTCAGGCCGCTTTTGTGGAAGAACAGACGGACATCGAATTGGAAGATGAAAGCGACGTGTATGAAGTGGGAGAAGAAATCGATCTGCTTCCTTACGTGGTCGAGGAAGTTTTATTAAATCTGGATCCGGTGCCTCTCTGTGATCGGGATTGCAAAGGGCTGTGCCCGAACTGTGGAACGGATCTGAATGAATCAAGCTGTGAGTGTAAGGTTGAAACAATTGATCCCCGTCTGGCCGACCTCGCCAAGTTTTTTGAAAAAGACGAGGATGGACAGTCGTCATAAATCGGGAGAAATGATTTTTCCTTAAAGGGGGTGGAAGGAATGGCAGTACCTTTTCGGAGAACATCCAAAACAAGAAAGAGAAAAAGACGTACTCATTTTAAACTGCAGGTGCCGGGTATGATCAAGTGCCCCAACTGCGGAGAAATGAAACTGGCACATCGCGTATGTAAAGAGTGTGGTTACTATAAAGGTGAAGAAGTCGTTGAAAAATAAAAATGTGGCAGGACCGAAACGGGAGCCTTTTACAATAAAAGGTTCCCGTTTTCTTTATTTTACAAAAAAGTAAAAGGAGATTGACAATCTTTGTCGAAAATTAACAACAGGCGATTTTTTCCTGTGGCGTTTTTATGTTTAAGGGAAGGAGTTTCGATTTGGCTATGTTTAAAAAAAGTATCGCGCTTTTATTGACGCTGGCCCTGTTTTTCTCCGCGGTCCAGCTGTCAGCTGTATCAGCTGACGAGAACGGACTTGAGGTAACCTTTCATCCTGTGACATTTAATCTCAACGGCAAGGTTACCAGTGGCGAAAACGGGTTTTACTTCAATGGTAAAAAATATGTACCTCTTGCTTTGATACATAAAGGAACCACCTATGTGCCACTTCGCTTTGTCAGTGAATCTCTGGGAAAAGCAGTACACTGGGATCCGGCCATCCGGACCATTTTTATCACGGATACGGAAAATCAGCCTGTTGTTCTCCGGGGAGATGGATCTTTACCGAATCTTGCGCCGGGGGAAAAGATGGTCATTCCAAATCTGACCGTCAATTACAGGTTTGTCTTCAATGGTGTCCGCTATAATGCGGGAGAGCATGAAGGCAGGTATAACAACGGAACATCCGATGTACCGCTCTCGATTTTTTATCAAAATACGACTTATGTACCAATGCGTTACATGGCGGAATCCCTGGATAAAAAGGTCTCCTGGGATCCGCAGACCCGAACCATCTCCATTTCGGATATCCTTCTGGACTCACATGTTTCCGATGACCGGAATCTGACCATGTGGATGGAACGGCCATCGTATATTTACAGTCTTCGAAATGTTCCGATCGGCCCCCGGCAGGCTTATGATGCTTACCGCGAATTTATGGTGCTTCATATTATGGAAGGATTGATGAGGCTGGGAGAGGACAGGCAGCCGGAACCGGGAATGGCGAATAAAGTTGAGGTCTCAGAGAATGGCCGGGTTTATACCTTCCATCTCAGAGATGCAGCCTGGAACGATGGCAGTCCTGTGACCGCAAGTGATTTCAAGTACGGCTGGATTGAGGGGATCAATGATCCCGGTATCAGTTATCTTTTCGAGATGATTGAAGGTGTGGATGAATATATATCCGGTGAAGGTTCTATGAATGATATCGGCATTGATACACCGGATGAAAAAACGCTGAAGGTAACGCTGGCTCATCCGGATCCCGGATTCCTTTCTCTTGTGACCAACCCTGCCTTTTATCCTGAAAAACAAAAAGTGGATGAGGAAGAAGAGAACTACTGGGTTGCACCGGAGGATCTGTTACAAAACGGTCCCTTCGTCATTGACTATATGGGTCATGAAGCCGTGTACCTAAAGAAAAATGAACATTACTGGAATCATGAGCAAGTCTATCTGGAAACCATTTCCCTTAAATTGGGTGTTAATACGGAGGAGTTCTTGCAGGCGTTTGATCGGAAACAGTATGATCTGGCCGGTTTCCTGTACCCGGATGATGAACAGGCATTGCGCCAGCATTCGGATTATATGAAAGTGAACCGCCCTGTCATGTTTTACACCCTGTTGAATCATGAATCGACCCTGTTTTCCAATGCTAAACTTCGCCGTGCCGTGGCGCATTTGATGAATCAGACGGAACTGGCGGAAAAACTTGGGACGGTTCCGTTGAAAGGACATATCCCTTTCGGAGTGAAAGGTGAAAAAACAGCGTACCATCTGGAAAATCCGCCGAAGCTTCTGGACTATGATGTGGAACAGGCCAGAAAACTGATCAGCGAAGCCAAAAGGGAACTGGGTGTCACTGAACTTCCCCATGTACAACTGGTGGTCAGTGAGTCTTCTCTGGTGGGGAATGCAAATATTATCGTCGATCACGTCATCAACGGGCTTGAACAGGGAGGTTTTACCGTTGATTTGATCCCGGTATCCAATAGGGAGTTATACAATCAGTATCGTGAAGGAAATTTTGATATGGGACTTACCGGCTGGGGGTTCGATTATGATAACCCGCTCAACTATCTGGAATTGTTCCAATCCGGGGCATCCATGGGCTGGTCGCATTATACAAACAGGTCGTATGATCAACTGCTCCAGAAAGCGTATGAAGAGATAGATATGAGCGAACGTATCAAAATAATACATTCACTGGAACAGCATCTGATTGACCAAACGGTCAATATCCCGTTATACACAAGAGATTTACATCTGCTGAAACAAAAAAATGTGAAAGGGATCAGATATCCGTTCAGTGTGAACACCGTTGATCTGAGCCGCGCCTATAAGGTAGATGATGAATAGGCAAAGGCAAATCGGGTATTGAGGAGGAAACAGGTTGTCGAGAATAGTCACTTATCGTTTTATTGTACTGGTCTTAATTGTCTCGTTTTTGTCTGTGATGGTCCCTGTACAGGCAGAAGAAACTGACAGCATACAGGTTGTGTTGAATCAACAGGAGATGCAGTTTGATGTCAGTCCCCGGATCATCAACGGACGTACTATGGTTCCGCTACGAGGCATCTTTGAGGCTCTGGAAGCAGAGGTGGACTGGAATCCGGATACCCGAACGGTCAGCGCGGTCAAAGGTGACCGCGAAGTGGTGCTGACCATCGGTCAGCAGAACGCTGTCGTCAATGGCGATCCCGTTGTCCTGGATGCGGCTCCACAGGTTGTCGACGGACGGACGCTGGTTCCGTTGCGGTTTGTTGCGGAAACACTGGGATTAAAAGTGGAATGGGACGCGGCTACCCGTACCGTTTATCTCCGTTCTTTAGCTAAATTTGTCGTGACTGGAGACGATGGTATTTCCGAAGAAACAATAACCCATGTCAAAAGTATGCTGGAGAACGAAATTGTCCCATACATCGAGCAACTGCTTCCCGTCACTTTTTCCAAAACCTATACGATCAAACTGTATGCATCCAGGGACAATTATGCTGAAAACTTTGGGTACATGGGTGATTACTATGCGGACAATACCCTGGCCGCCACCCGGATGACGACGATTCTGGTGGCCAATTATGCCATCAACACCGATCATATGTTAAGGGAAGTGATGGCCCATGAAATGGTTCATGTTGCCATCAGCCACCTGGGCATACGGGGAAACATCCCCCTCTGGTATGAAGAAGGACTGGCTGAACGGATCCGGCATGATCTGAACGTGGACAGTCGTGACGTACCCGGCAACGCCAGATTTGACGTGATTTCCGTGATCCACGCAGCGGCAAACGGTGAACTTGCCCCCCTCGATTTCTCCCTGATCGATCATCAGGAAGGCCTGATTCAGTACCGGTCCTATGACCATTACGAGTGGGCGATCCGCGAACTGGAAAAAGTGTACGGGTTTGACCAGATTGTATCGTATCTGGTCCAGCTCAAACAGGATGTGGATTATAAAACGGCTTTTACCCGGGTATTCAAAATGGATCCGGCCCAGTTTCAACGGTTTGTGGAGGAACGGCTCGCGAGGGAAGAGGAAGAGCCTACCGCTCCCTTTACGATTAAATTTTCAGTCGACCCGGATTTTTCAGGGAAGGTTCAGCTGACGGATTTTGAACTGGAAGGCGAGGACCCGCAACACACCTCATTCGGCAGGCTTGAGGCCGGGACCTATCAACTCGACGTCGATCCGGAAAACCGGAAGGCGGTACTCATAAAGAATGACCGGGTACTGAAAAACATTAAACTTCAGGGAAAAACAGGTGAACTCTATCTTTCATTCCACCCGGATAATATCAAAATCCTTGATGGGAAAGTCATTGAACATGTCGTCTCGTTGATCAAATACGGATTCGGCCATGTTTATTATGCCGGTATCCAGGTGCAAATGGAGCATGACCACTCGAAGACATACGTTCAAAAAACAGAGTGGCCCGATTTCTATCACATTCGGGACATATCTGATACAAAATATTCAAATTAGAAATGGGAGGGCTTTTTGTGAAACGATTGACTGTATGGTTACTGGTTTTGATGATGATGTTTTCATCCCTGCCGATGGTGTCAGCCCAGGAGCAGGTCCAACTGAAAGTGGACGGCAACATCTATGCCGGTGAAACGTCACCGGTGATGGAAAACGGAGTATGGCTGGTCCCGGTCCGGGCGGTCTCTGAATCATTGTATGCGACACTGGCATGGAACGGGGAAACGAAAACGGTTGTGGTAAGTAAAGAGGAGGCAGAACTGTCTTTTACCGTCGGACAGTCGGTAGCTGTGATCAATGGAGACAGCGTGACGTTAAGTACGGCTCCGGTGATACGAAACGGTACCCTCTATGTTCCGCTTAATGAACTGGCTAGTGGGCTGAACGCCACCGTCACAAAAGACGCATCAGGCCAGACCATCACGGTGGAAAGTGAAGAATACCGAAATGCACCTGCCTTTATTTTGGAAACCGGCAAAAAAATGATGGATATAGAATCTGTCGATTATACCAGCAGTTTTTCACTGGAATCCGGCGGCATGTTTTTTAAAGGTTCTATTTTTGGAACGTACCAGAACAATCAGACTCTTTCCGTTCATTTTCGTTCTGCTTTTATCAAGGGAGACTGGATTCTGACGGATGAAAACATTTATTATCGGACCGGCGATGAAGAAAAATACCGTGTGGAGCCTCTGACAGAAGAGATACCGCTGGTCAGTCAGCCGGTGCAAAACATGGAGACGCTAAAGGCCCTGATCGAGAATGTTAAAATGGAACCTTATCAGGATAGTGCCGGGGAAGCGGGCAAGAAGATATCATTTGATATTAATAAAGACCAATTGATTGAATTTATCGTGCAAAATTTTGTTCCGGAAGAAGATCAGGAACAGGCCCGTGCCGAGCTGGAAGAAATGGTGCAATCCTATCCTGAATACAAAAAACTGTTTGAAACCCTGAACATTCACGTTCAACTTCTGGTCGACCATGATGGACACGTCGAGGATCATGCGATAATCGTAACCTTTGATTATGATAACAGCGGATATGGGGAAATGATGGAAGTGAAAAGCACCTTCCATTTTACCTATTCAAATTTCAATCAAGCAGAACCGATTCAGATCCCGTCAGAAGGTGACATTTACGATCGATTCAAAGAATATCTTTCCTATAGTCTGGGCCGCGTCCGCAATGCGGTACTGACCTATCATTTTATGACAGGGGAATATCCGACCCGTAATGGAAAACCGGACGGGATCGTAGATTTTACGAAACTGATCGCGTTTGAAGAGGAGTATGCTTCGAAAGAAGATGGATTTGCGGAGATTTATGAAAAATATCAGGAAGAATACGGTGAAGAGGAAGCCCCTTTTTACATTGAATTTGTATATAGTGTGCCTGAGAGTTCGTATTATATTAAAGAATCAACCCGTAACCTGGAAGCGTCGGACAGAACCGTTATCTATTATGTGGATCAAAACGGTGAGGTAGGCGTCCGACTGGAAAAGAAACCGGGTTCCGGCACATTTGAAAGAGATCTGACGTATCTGGAAGATCTGGTACAGTAACCGTCAAAAATTTGATTGAATAAACGTGAAAACGCATGTGAAATGACACATGCGTTTTCTTTTTGCGTTAAAATAAGACGATGGTTTCGTGATAAACTGTATACCTGAGAGAAATGGAGGATGATCTTGCATCGGCGGCAAGAAGCAACGCCCGGCTATTAAATCATCTGTATGTCGTTTGGTTACACTTGTAAAGCCGGCTCAATTTTTATATACTCATTTTAGTACCTGGTACCAAAAGTTGATCATAAACGGTGGTGGTAACCATAACCCGTCTGTCAAAACAGGAAAGACACGACCGACTGATACAGGAACTGAACGATAATCCGTTTTTAACTGATGAAGATCTGGCCCGGAAATTTTCCGTCAGTATCCAGACCATTCGCCTCGATCGGCTGGAACTGGGTATCCCTGAATTAAGAGAGCGGATGAAACATATGGCGCAATCAAGCCTGGATGAAGTTCGCTCCCTGACGGAAGGGGAAGTGATCGGTGAAATTCTCGATCTGCAACTGGATCACTCCGCCATTTCACTCTTCGAAATTCGGGAAGAACACGTCTTTTCCCGGACCAAAATCGCCCGGGGACACCATATTTTTGCCCAGGCCAATTCGCTGGCTGTGGCGGTGATCAATTATGACGTCGTGTTGACAGCTGCAGCCCGAATCCGTTATATCAGGCCGGTAAAACTGGGTGAAAAATTGATCTGTAAAGCATTTGTCCGATCCACCTCAGGAAATGAAAGTAAAGTCAGAGTCGAGACCAGAGTGAAAGATGAACTTGTTTTCACCGGTACGTTTCGTGTTTTTCGGGTCTCATAGTTTAGGGTCCATCGAGATCAAATCCAATCATTGTAGGAGGGGACATCTTGAGAATTGCAGTTGACGCGATGGGAGGAGACCTTGCTCCCGACGCAACCGTAGATGGTATTAACCAGGCAGCCCGGGAATTATCCGATATTCATTTTATCCTGACGGGAGACGAATCGCGTATCAAGAAAGTCCTGGATCAGAAAAGGATATCCCTTGCATCCAATATCGATATCTTTCATACGCCGGAGGTCATCCAGACCGATGAGGAGCCTGTGCGGGCGGTCCGCAAAAAGAAAGATTCCTCACTGGTGCAGGCTGTACATATGGTAAAGGAAGGACAGGCGGATGCCGTCATTTCAGCAGGAAACACCGGCGCTTTCATGACGGCGGGACTCCTGCATCTGGGGCGTATTAAAGGGATCGACCGTCCGGGTCTGGCCCCGATTATTCCTACCATTGACGGAAAAGGGACACTGGTGCTGGATGTGGGAGCGAATATGGAAACCAGGCCGCAACATCTCGTGCAGTATGCCATTATGGGAAGTATTTACGCCCAAAAAGTGATGGGAGTTGAAAAACCCCGTGTTGGCCTGTTAAATGTCGGGGTAGAAGAGAAAAAAGGAAATGATTTAAGCAAACAGGCTTTCGCCCGGCTTCAATCCGCCCCGATTCATTTCGTCGGTAATGTGGAAGCCCGGGATCTTCCTTACGGCGTATGTGATGTCATGGTTTGTGACGGGTTTACAGGCAACATCCTGTTGAAAACCATGGAAGGAACAGCCAACAGCATCTTTGATGTTTTGAAGCAGGAATTTACCCGTAACACGATCAGCAAGCTGGCAGCGGCCGTTTTAAAACCCGGCCTCAAGCGGATGAAGAAAAAAATGGACTACGCCGAGCATGGCGGTGCACCTTTGATGGGCTTGAGACATATCTGCATCAAGGCCCATGGCTCATCTGATGCGAGGGCGATCAAAAATGCCGTGTATCAGACGAAAAAGTTTTTTGAACAGCAGGTTATTCAGCAGATTTCAACTGAGATTAAGGAAGTGAGTGATGATGATGAAAACTAATGGGGGGCAATCAGTAGGCATTCTCGGTACCGGTTCCTATGTGCCCGAGAAAGTATTAACCAATCAGGATCTAGAAAAAATGGTAGATACGAATGACGAATGGATTGTCAGTCGAACAGGCATCAAGGAAAGACGCATTGCTGCCGATGATCAGGCGGCTTCTGATCTGGCCTATGAAGCGGCACTTAAGGCGCTGGATGCTTCCGGCGTGGCTGCGGAAGATCTGGACCTGATCATTGTGGCGACGGTGACGGAAGACATGTCTTTTCCCTCGACCTCCAATTTATTGCAGGATCGACTGGGAGCGAAAAAAGCGGCTGCATTTGACCTGTCGGCTGCCTGTTCCGGATTTTTATACGGCTTGACCACCGGGACCCAGTTTATTCAGAATGGCATGTACCGTTATGTTCTGGTTGTTGGTGTTGAAGTATTGTCCCGGATTGTGAACTGGGAAGATCGCAATACCTGCGTCTTGTTCGGAGATGGTGCCGGTGCGGCAATACTCGGGCCGGTGGAAGACGGCTATGGATTCCTCTCCTTTGAACTGGGTTCTGACGGGTCCGGCGGTGACCTGTTGAAACAGGCAGCGGGAGGATCACGCAGGCCGATTGATGAGAAAGTACTGGAAGATAAGAGCCACTGTATTTATATGAATGGACGGGAAGTGTTTAAATTTGCCGTACGTGTCATGGGGAACGCGTCGGAAAATGTTCTGGAGAAGGCGGGCCTGACCAAAGAGGATGTGGATTTCCTTGTACCGCATCAAGCTAATATTCGGATTATTGATTCCGCCGTCAACCGGCTGGGACTTTCCTATGACAAAGTGGTGGTCAATGTGAATAAATACGGGAACATGTCATCGGCTTCTATTCCGGTCGCCCTGGATGAAGCGGTTCGAGACGGCCGTATTCAGGACGGTGACATTCTGGTCCTGGTCGGTTTCGGTGCCGGTCTGACCTGGGGTGCCGGTGCCATGAAATGGAGCACGAAGGAAAAGAAATAAGATGACAGGGAGGGATAATATGAGCGACAAACTGGCATTTATATTTCCCGGGCAGGGTTCTCAATATGTCGGGATGGGAAAGGATCTGTATGAGCAGACGGATGAAGGTCGGCAGGTATTTGAGCAGGCGGATGAGGCACTGGGATTTTCACTGTCCCGCCTCTGTTTTGAAGGTCCCGAAGAGGAATTAAAGTTGACCGTCCACACACAGCCTGCTATCCTGACAACCAGTACCGCTCTTTTACAAGTACTCTTAAACAGGCTCGACATTACGCCTGATTATGTCGCTGGCCACAGCCTGGGAGAATATTCAGCCCTGGTGGCGGCAAAATCTCTTTCTTTTCTTGATGCGGTTCAGATTGTAAGGGATCGCGGTCAGTTCATGGAAGAAGCTGTTCCGGCAGGGCAGGGAGCAATGGCGGCTGTCATGGGAATGGGCAAAGAAGAGATCGACGTTGTTTGCTCGCATATCACGGATCAGGGATTCCCGGTTCAACTGGCCAACCTGAATTCCCCCGGACAAATCGTCATCTCCGGAAGTGCGCAGGGGGTGGAAAAAGCGGGTATCGAATTAAAGGAAAAAGGGGCTCGGCGCATCATCCCCCTCAACGTGAGTGGACCGTTTCACTCCGCGTTAATGAAACCGGCAGCGGATCGGCTTAAAGAAAAACTGGAACAGGTGCCGGTCGAGGATGCGAAAATTCCCGTCATCAGTAATGTCACCGCCGAACCTGTCCAGGAGAAAGCGGACATTTTTCAATATCTGGTCGAGCAAGTGTCGTCTCCCGTTTTATGGGAAGATTCCGTACGCTATATGCTGGATCAAGGGGTGAATACCTTTGTGGAAATTGGACCGGGTAATGTGTTGACCGGTCTGGTCAAAAAGGTAAACCGGCGGGTTGAGACCCACAACATCCAGGACCTTGACTCGCTTGATCAATTTATAAAAGTATGGCATGAGAAGGATCATTAAATAAACATTGAGAAGGAGGACGCTATGTTAGAAAACAAAGTGGCAGTCGTAACGGGCGGTTCCCGGGGAATCGGCAGAGAAACGGTGCTGGAACTGGCAGAGGCGGGAGCCGATGTGGTGATCAATTATGCCGGCAATGAACAGGCGGCGCTTGAAGTGGCTGAGGAAGTCAAAAAAAGAGGCAGGAAAGCGATTACGGTCAAAGCGGACGTTTCTTCTTCAGAAGAGGCGGGACAGTTAATCAAACAGGCTCTCGATCAATTTGGAAAAATCGACATTCTCGTTAATAATGCCGGTATCACACGGGATAATTTGTTAATGAGAATGAAAGAGGAAGAGTGGGATGACGTCATCAATACCAACCTGAAAGGTGTTTACAACTGCATCAAGGCTGTGACGCGCCCGATGATGAAACAGCGAAGCGGACGGATTATCAACGTCTCTTCTGTTGTGGGTGTCATGGGGAATGCGGGTCAGGCGAATTACGTTGCCGCCAAAGCCGGGGTGATCGGCCTGACAAAATCGGTTGCCCGTGAACTGGCTTCCCGTGGGATTACCGTCAATGCCGTTGCACCCGGATTTATCGAAACGGATATGACCGAGAAATTGCAGGAAGAAGCAAAAGATCAATTGATGGCGCAAATTCCGCTGAACCGTCTCGGTACACCGCGTGATGTCGCCCATGTCATTGCTTTTCTGGCATCGGATGCGTCGTCCTATATGACCGGGCAGACCCTTCATGTTGATGGCGGCATGTATATGTAATTCAAACATTTTTTCTCGGGTTTTTCTGGTTTTTTGTACAATCTTTTCGTATAATACGTGAGAGGGGGTGAAGGTAAATGGCAGACACTTTTGAAAGAGTGAAAAAGATTATTGTAGATCGCCTTGGAGTGGAAGAATCTGACGTGACTATGGAAGCATCTTTCAAAGATGACCTCGGAGCAGACTCCCTGGATATTGTGGAACTGGTTATGGAACTGGAAGATGAGTTTGACATGGAAATCTCTGATGAAGATGCTGAGAAGATCTCCACTGTGGGTGAAGTTATCGAATACATAAATTCCCACAGTTAAAGGAACAAGAAGATTCTTTCACCCTTTTCGGTAGCCCCGAACGGGGCTTCCTTCATGTTTATACCATGATCCTTAAGGGATTTATTGAAATAGATGCATTATCACTGATCATTTAAAAGCAAGCGGTTCGCTTAAGACATGTCCACAAACTGTCTTCTAAATTGAGGTGAATAGAGATGAACCGTAGGGTAGTCATAACAGGTGTGGGAGTGGTTTCTCCCGTTGGTAATGATATCAAGACATTCTGGGACAATTTACTTAATGGCAAATCCGGTGTTGACCATATCACATCCTTTGATGCCAGTGAATATCCCACCCGGATTGCGGCAGAAGTGAAGGATTTTCGTCCTGAAGATTTTATGGAACGCAAAGAACTGAAACGAACGGACCGGTTCGTTCAGTTCGGTGTGGCTGCAGCCCGGATGGCTTTGGAGCATGCGGGTATTGATATGGACAAAGTCAATACGGAACGGGTCGGGGTATATGTCGGTTCCGGTATCGGAGGACTGACCACCTGGGAACAGCAGCACAAGACGCTGCTTGAAAAGGGACCGCGTCGTGTCAGCCCGTTTTTTATCCCGATGATGATTGCCAACATGGCATCGGGGCAAATTTCCATTTCTACCGGCGCCAGAGGCCCGAACAGTTCAGCTATCTCAGCCTGTGCAACCGGAACACATTCTGTCGGGGATGCCTTTAAGATCATCCAGCGGGGACAGGCCGATGTGATGATTGCCGGGGGGACGGAAGCGACCATAACACCGATGGCCCTGGCCGGATTCTGTGCAGCAAGGGCGCTGTCCACCCGTAATGATGAACCGCAGAAAGCCAGCCGGCCTTTTGATAAAGATCGCGATGGGTTTGTCATGGGTGAAGGGGCTGGCATCCTGATCCTGGAATCCCTTGATCATGCCCTGGAACGCGGTGCCGATATCATCGCTGAAGTAGCGGGATACGGCATGAGTGGCGATGCCTATCACCTGACCCAGCCTGCTCCGGAGGGAGAAGGAGCGGCCCGTGCGATGAAGGAAGCCGTCACTGACGCAGGACTCGCCCCGGAAGACATTGATTATATCAATGCCCACGGCACATCTACTGAATTTAATGATAAATTCGAAACCATGGCCATCAAAACAACGTTTGGTGATCATGCTTACAAGCTCGCGGTCAGCTCAACCAAGTCGATGACCGGACACCTGCTGGGTGCTGCAGGCGGTGTAGAGGCGATTGCGACGGCACTGTCCATCAGGGATCAGATCATTCCTCCCACGACCAATTATGAAACACCGGACCCTGATTGTGATCTGGATTATGTTCCCAATCAGTCCCGCAAAAGTGAAATCAGGGCGGCGATGTCCAATTCCCTTGGATTTGGCGGTCACAACGCCACGATTGTGTTGAAGAAATATGAGGAATAACAGTCTACCTGGTGGTGACAGGATTTGAATCTGGACGAATTACAGAAAAAAATCGGCGTAACTTTTAACAATCGAAAATTGATCCGGCAGGCATTTACGCATTCTTCTTATGTGAATGAACACAAAAAATCACCATACAAAGACAATGAACGGCTTGAATTTCTCGGGGATGCTGTCCTTGAACTGGCTGTGTCCCGCTACTTGTACAACACGTATCCCGAGATGAGTGAAGGAGACATGACCAAAATGCGAGCGGCCATCGTCTGCGAGCCTTCTCTGGTAAAGTTCGCCGAACAGTTTCAGTTCGGCGATCTTGTGTTACTGGGAAAAGGGGAAGAAATGACCGGAGGCCGCAAACGGCCGGCCCTTCTCGCTGATGTCTTTGAGGCGTTTATCGGCGCTTTCTATCTGGATCAGGGTTTTGATGCCGTCGACGACTTTCTTAATAAATTTGTATTCCCCCGTGTGGGAAAAGGAGAGTTTGCGCACCTGACGGATTATAAAAGCCAGCTTCAGGAAAAGGTGCAAAATGAGAACAGGGGAGAACTGGAATATCGAATTGTGAGAGAAACGGGTCCGGCCCATAACCGGGAATTCATCTCAGAAGTGATGCTGAACCATGAAACCCTCGGAAGGGGGAAAGGACGATCCAAAAAAGAAGCGGAGCAGAGAGCGGCCAAAAAGGCGCTTCAGAAGCTGAACAACGAACAGAATATCAAGTCTTGAAAAAACCGGTGAGCCACATCGGTTTTTATTTTTGAAAAAATTGAATCTGTCGTTTTCAGATACCCGGCATGAATCCGGGTTTTTTTTATCCGAATAAAGTTTTGTAAGATGGGTAGTGGCAGGTCTGGGCTTGTCCGAATGTAACCGCCCAACTTTACAGCAGATAGGCAGATAAACATACAACCGTACATTCGTTTACATAGTTTATCAGTGAAAAGGATGAAAGGGGGAACCCAGCATGAGCAGCAGTTTTTTCGGCGATGATGAAATGTTTTTGATCATCCTCGTCCTGTTCATCCTGCTTGTGATAGTCGGGGCAGGTGAAGACTAAATTCATTGAAAGGGGTTGACGCAAAATGGGTTTGCTTGGATTAGATGAAGAAGAATTTTTGATCATCCTCGTCCTGTTTATTCTGCTGGTCATTATAGGTGCAGGAGAGGACTAAATCTCAGGAAAAAAGGCCTTCGGTGACGGGGGCCTTTTTCTTTATATCGTCAGGATTTATACGTTGCCGCAAATATGACGATATATAGGGAAATGGTTATGATTTACCGGTAGAATATGATACAATAATACAGTTAATAGCAGGTTGGGAGGAAGAGATATGCGTTTGAAACGTCTGGAATTGACCGGGTTCAAATCCTTTGCGGATCGAACTGAACTCGAATTCGTTCCGGGTATTACAGCAGTAGTGGGTCCCAATGGAAGCGGCAAGAGTAATATTTCCGATGCCATTCGCTGGGTACTGGGGGAGCAGAGTGCCAAATCCCTGCGTGGCGCCAAAATGGAAGATATTATTTTCTCCGGAAGTGATTCACGCAAGCCGGTCAATTTCTGTGAGGTATCGCTGACTCTTGACAATACGGACGGATCACTCGACATCGACTATGCGGAAGTGACCATCACACGGCGAGTCTATCGATCCGGTGACAGTGAGTATTTTATCAACAAGCAGCATTGTCGCATGAAAGACATTGTGGAACTTTTTATGGATACCGGTGTGGGAAAAGAAGCTTATTCCATCATCGGACAGGGGCGAATCGAAGAAATTCTCAGCAGTAAATCGGAAGACCGGCGAGCTATTTTTGAAGAAGCCGCCGGGATTGTAAAATATAAAACCCGCAAAAAAGAAGCCGAGAAAAAACTGGAGGATACCAGGCAGAACCTGGATCGCATACAGGATATCATTGCGGAGATCGAAGAACAGATTGAGCCGCTGGAACAGCAGGCGGATAAAGCCAGAAAATACCTGGATTATAAAAAAGAATTGAAACAGAATGAAGTCAGCCTGTATGTTTATCAAATTGAAGACTTACATAGAAAATGGAATGAATCGAAACAAAAACTATCAGATCTGAAAGATCGGCACGCCGAACTTTCTTCAGAAGTGAGCAGCCGGGATGCCTGTATGGAAGAACTACGCTGGAATGTGAATGAACTGGACAAGCAGCTTGACGAATCCCAGAAGAATCTGCTGATCGTCAGTGAAGAGGTAGAGAAGAAAGAGGGGCATCGGGAAGTCCTTAAAGAACGTAAACGGAACTATTCACAGAATAAAACGTCCCTCACGGAGACAATTGAGAAGTTAAAAAACAGGCTGGATACGATTCAGAAACAGATGGATGAGGAAAAAGCCAAGCGGGATGAAACTTATGAACACCTGCAGGAAGCAGAACAAAATCTTCAACTTGAACTGGAAGAACTGGAAGGGATCTCGCAATCTCTTGAAAACAATGTAGACAAGTTAAAAGAAGAATATAACGAGATCCTCAACCGCATCTCCACCATCCGCAATGATATTCGGCACTACTCAGAATCGGCGGAGCATAACGAGAAAAAACGAACCAGCCTCGAACAGGAAAACCACCGTATCCTGGAAATTCGAAAACAGGTGGAACAGCGTCACAAATCATTGACACAACAGTTGCAGATGGCCGAGACCGAACTTTCCGAACGGGTCGAAACGTATAAGCAAACGGTTTCTCAGCTGAAAGAATCCGTGGCCAGAAGGGATCAATTACACAAGGAACTCAGACAGTGGCAACAGAAACAGGATACCCTTTCCTCCCGTCTGGAACTGTTAAAAGAGATGCAGTCCGATTATTCCGGTTTCTTTCAGGGTGTTAAAGAAATACTTAAAAACCGGGATACCCACCTGCAGGGAATTCACGGGGCGGTGGCCGAACTGATCGAGGTACCGAAGGATTATGAAATCGCTCTCGAAACCGCTCTGGGAAGTGCGCTGCAACATGTGGTCGTTGAAGACGAAAAAGCAGGGCGTGACGCGATCGCCTTCCTCAAAAAACGAAACCTGGGACGTGCGACGTTTTTGCCGCTGGATGTCATCCGCTCCCGCTTTTTAAATCAACAGGATGAACAAAAGATTGCCGGCGATCCGGGCATTGTTGGAATCGCTTCCCGGCTGGTCAAATTTGCCCCGACTTATCAGAAGATCGTAGAAAATCTGCTGGGAACGGTTTTGATTACCAGAACGCTGGAGGATGCAAACCGGGTTGCCCGTCTGTTACATTATAAATACAGGCTTGTGACCCTGGACGGGGATGTGGTCAATCCGGGAGGTTCCATGACGGGAGGAACATCCAGGCAGAAGAATACCAGTCTTCTGGGAAGACAGAGGCAGGTTGAACAACTCGAAGATGAGCTGGTTCAGGTACGCAGCCAGATTGAAGATGTGGAGAAACGGATCACAGAAACCGATACGTCCATCTCAACCCTGGAGCAGAAGCAGGAAGAACTGCGTTCTGAAGGTGAACAATTGCGGGTACGCGAACAGGAGTTAAAGGGACAACTGGATCAGGCAGCCGTTGAGAAAAAGAATGTCGATGAACGCCTGACCCATTATGACCGTGAAAAAGCGGGCTATGATAAAGAGATTGAACAGGCAAGAAATCAGATCCACAAACTTCAGGACGAATTGAAGGCAGCGGAACAGGCTGCCGGCCAGAAGAAAGAAGATATCGCCCGGGCAGAAAAACTTCAGCGTGAAAAAGAAACGTCCCGGGAAGAAATGAGTTCCCGCATCACCGATCTGAAGGTTCGGGTGGCTGAAATCAGACAGAAGTATGAGTCCCGTGTACAGAATTACAGCCGGCTCGAACAGGAATATCAGGAGATCCGCCTGGAGCATGAACAGGCCCTGAACGAGTTGGAACAACTGGAACATCAGATGGAAAACAGCGGCGATGAAGAAGAAAGAACCGAACAGGAAATCGAAGAGAAGCGCGGCGAAAAAGAAAAGCTGGCTTATACCATTCAGACGCTCCGTGAAAAAAGACAGAGCATGCAGAAGGATCTGGAGCATCTTGAACTTGAAAACCGCGAATTCCGCAAACAGCTCAATGAAACGGAAAATCGCCTGCATCAGGAAGAAGTCAGAGTCAATCGGTTTGATGTGGAACTGGACAACTTGTTGAATAAATTAAGTGAAGACTATGAACTGACCTATGAACGGGCGAAAGAGGAGTATCCGCCACCGGAGAACATTGAGGAAGTGCGAAGCCGGGTACAGAGCATCAAACAGAAAATTGTGATGCTGGGCACGGTTAATCTGGGGGCGATTGAGGAACATGAACGGCTCTCAGAACGTTTTAATTTCCTGACCGGACAGAGAGAAGATCTACTGAAAGCGATGGATACCCTGTACCAGGTGATTCAGGAAATGAACGAAGAAATGTCGCGTCGCTTTGAGCAAACTTTCGAAGAGATTCGCTCTCATTTCAATGATGTATTTAATCAATTGTTCGGGGGTGGACGCGCTGATCTGCAATTGTCTGAACCGGACAATCTGTTGCAGACCGGAATTGATATCGTCGCGCAACCCCCCGGTAAAAAACTGCAGCATCTCGCCCTTCTGTCCGGGGGCGAAAAGGCATTGACGGCCATCGCCCTTTTGTTTTCCATCCTGAGAGTCAAGCCTGTACCGTTCTGTGTACTGGATGAGGTGGAAGCGGCCCTGGACGAAGCCAATGTTACACGTTTTGCCCGTTATTTAAGAGAATTTTGTGAACAGACCCAGTTTATCGTTGTCACTCACCGTAAAGGAACTATGGAAGAATCGGATGTCCTGTACGGTATCACCATGCAGGAATCCGGCGTATCCAGGCTGGTGAGCGTACGCCTGGAAGACCAGGAAAAGCTGTTGAATGAGTCTGCATAAGGAGGCCCGACGCGATGAGTTTTTTTAAGAAATTAAAAGAAAAGATATCGAACAAAACCGAAGAAGTCACGTCAAAATTTAAAGACGGTCTTTCCAAAACGCGCGATTCCCTCGTGGGAAAAGTGGAACAACTGGTCCGCCAGTACAAGAAAGTAGATGAAGAATTTTTTGAAGAACTGGAAGAAATCCTGATCGCATCTGATGTCGGTGTGGCAACGGTGATGGAGCTGGTGGATGATGTTCGTGACGAAGCGAAAAAGCATGCGATTGAAAATACCGCTGATCTGCAACCCATCCTATCTGAAAAACTGGTGGGGCTTCTGAAAAACGATGAAACCCAACAAACCGGTCTCAATGTTGAAGACGGACGACTGAACATCATTTTGTTTGTCGGCGTCAATGGCGTCGGCAAGACCACGACCATCGGCAAGATGGCCCATATGTTTAAACAACAGGGCAAAAAAGTGGTGCTGGCTGCCGGTGATACTTTCCGTGCCGGTGCCATTGAACAGCTGGAAGTCTGGGGAGAACGTGTCGGTGTGGATGTGATCAAACATCAGGCGGGATCCGATCCGGCCGCGGTCATCTATGATGCGATCCAGTCCGCCCGTTCCCGTGATGCGGATATTGTCCTCTGTGATACAGCCGGACGCCTGCAGAACAAGGTTAATCTGATGAATGAGCTGAACAAGGTGGTTCGTGTCATTCAAAGGGAAGTGCCGGATGCTCCCCATGAGGTATTGCTGGTTCTCGATGCCACCACTGGTCAGAATGCATTGAACCAGGCGCGTCAGTTCAGTGAGGCGGCCAGTGTCAGCGGAATTGTACTGACCAAACTGGATGGCACGGCCAAAGGGGGCATTGTGATTGCCATCCGCAATGAATTGAATATTCCGGTTAAATATGTGGGACTGGGCGAAAAGATGGATGATCTGCAGCCGTTTGATGCGGAACAATTTGTACACGCCCTGTTTGCGGATGTGATGGAAGAAGAACAGGAAGAAAAAAATGCGTAGCGATTTAAGCCGTTACGCATTTTTTCAGTGATAAATCGGTGTAAAGGAAAAAAACTTGACACCCTGATTGTAAAAACGTTAAAATAAGGCGGAGTGATATTTGAGCCGGGCTTTTCGGCCGGGCAAAGGGACGTGACGAAAACGCCCATGCTGGATAAAACGACAACCGTTAATCTGTTATTTGATTATTATCACATCCTGTTAAAAGATCAGCAAAAACAGGTACTGGAAATGTATTATCACGATGATTTGTCACTCGGCGAAATTGCCGAACTTCAGAATAAATCCCGCCAGGCGGTCTATGACCAGCTGAAACGAGCGGAAAAAACCCTTTTTGAACTGGAAGAGAAGTTGCATCTACTGGCCAGAGATCAAAAACGGCAGGCGTTACTCCAAGAACTGGAAACCTATATTGACATATGGAACCGGGATCCTTCCCTGCCGGATGTTTATCAGAAGATCAGGAACACCATTCAGGATTTAAAGGCCATCGATTCTTAAGGAGGCGGAAAACGGGTATGGCATTTGAAGGTTTAGCCAACCGACTGCAGGAAACATTCTCAAAACTTCGCGGAAAAGGGAAAGTGTCTGAGAACGACGTCAATGATGCAATGCGTGAAGTCCGCCTTGCACTGCTTGAAGCGGACGTTAACTTTAAAGTTGTCAAGAATTTTATCAAAAAGGTAAAAGAGCGGGCCGTTGGCCAGGAAGTGTTGAAGAGTCTGACTCCCGGACAACAGGTCATCAAAGTCGTTCACGATGAATTGACCGATTTGATGGGGGGAGAACAGGTTAAGATTGCCGTGGCTCCCAAAGCACCGACCATCGTGATGATGGTGGGGTTGCAGGGGGCCGGTAAAACCACGACCACCGGTAAACTGGCCCGTTATCTGAAAACCAGTCAGAACCGCAAACCTCTTTTGGTGGCCTGTGACATCTACCGCCCGGCGGCGATTAAACAGCTTGAGGTACTGGGAGAACAACTGGACATTCCTGTTTTCTCTAAAGGAGACAAGGTCAGCCCGGTGGAAATTGCCAGGGAAGCGGTTGAATACGCAAAGGAACAACATCTGGATTATGTGTTGCTGGATACAGCGGGACGTCTTCATATTGATGAAGAGCTGATGAATGAATTGAAGGACATCCGTTCTACTGTAGGGCCGCATGAAATTCTGCTGGTGGTGGATGCCATGACCGGTCAGGATGCGGTGAACGTGGCGGAAAGTTTCAATTCCCAGCTTGAATTGACCGGAGTTGTCCTGACCAAGCTGGACGGGGATACCCGCGGTGGGGCGGCCCTTTCCGTCAAAGCTGTAACCGGTTGTCCCATCAAATTTGCCGGGATGGGTGAAAAGATGGACGCCCTTGAACCTTTCCATCCCGATCGCATGGCTTCCCGGATTCTCGGCATGGGTGACGTCTTGTCCCTGATCGAGAAAGCGCAGGCCAACGTGGATGAAGAAAAGGCAAAAGAGATGGAACGGAAACTGCGCAAAGCCGAGTTTACCTTTGAAGATTTTCTGGAACAAATGGAACAGGTTAAAAACATGGGACCTCTCGAAGACCTGATTGGGATGATCCCCGGGATGAACAAAATGAAGGGCATGAAGAACCTGAATGTCGATGAGAAAGCCCTGGCCCGGGTGGAAGCCATCATCAAATCGATGACTACCGAGGAAAAGCGAAATCCCGGTATCATCAACGCGAGCCGCAGAAAACGGATTGCGAAAGGGAGCGGTACATCGCTACAGGAAGTCAACCGGCTTCTCAAGCAATTCAATGACATGAAGAAGATGATGAAACAATTCGGCAATATGCAGGGCAAAAAGAAAAAACGGCTGGGCGGTTTTAAATTTCCTTTTTAAATCCCACGGGGAAGGGATGACCGGACACCAGGGCCGATCCCTTCTCCGCTATTAAACAGAGTATGTATTGTTCTGCTTTTTGTCAGCCTGAATAAGACAGCTGAACAGAAACCAGACCAATACATATTTAAAGGAGGTGACATCAATGGCAGTAAAAATTCGCCTGAAGCGTATGGGTGCGAAGAAAAATCCGTTCTACCGCGTTGTGGTAGCGGACTCCCGTTCTCCTCGTGATGGCCGTTTTATCGAGGAAATCGGTTACTATAACCCGGTGGCAGAACCCGCCCAGGTTAAAATTGATGAGGAAAAAGCACTGAAATGGCTGCTTGACGGTGCACAACCGACCGACACTGTTCGCAATCTGTTCAGCAAAGCTGGAATTATGACCAAAGTCCATGAAGCCAGGCAGAAGTAATCGCCTGACGATTAGGAGGAAATCATGAAAGATTTAATTGAGACCATCGCCAGAGCGCTGGTCGATCATCCTGAAGACGTCCGTGTGAGTGAAAATGCCGGTGAACGAACCATTGTCTACGAATTGTCCGTTCACCCGGACGACATGGGTAAAATCATCGGCAAACAGGGCCGGATCGCCAGAGCACTGCGTGTGGTCGTCAATGCAGCAGCTGTTAAACAGAAAAAGAAAGTGATGGTCGAAATTATTTAGAGTACGGACAACCTTTTGGATGTCTGATACTTATACATCGATTGAACATGAAAAGCTGGGAAGCCCCCAGCTTTTTAAGCATTTGATATGCCATGCCGAAACCTTTGAGGTGGTGTCATGATTAAAATAATCCGTCCGGTAACCGTTAAAATGATTTTAACCGAAAAAAGCAGGGAAGAACTAAAGGATGAGTTTCAAGATTCGATCCACCGGTTAAAAATGGAACTGGAACAACTTCATTTTCAAAAGAAGAAACTGCTGAGCGATGCGCTCAAGAAAGGAAATGAAGCGCGTAAAATCGTGGAAGAGCGGATCGAGAAGGAAGAACAGATGCGCAAGCAAAAAATCGAACAGATTGAACTGCAGCTTCAGCAGGTAGACAGGCTCCCTCTCGGCAGTGAAATTGTAAAAGGAACGGTGGAAAGCTCAGTGACAGTTCGAGAAGGGGATAACTGGGATGACATCATGGCCCGGACGGAAATTGTGATTCGGGACGGAATCGTAGAATCAATCCGGAACCCGGCGGAAATGGAGGAATCATAGTGGCGGATCGTTATCTCAATGTCGGAAAAATCGTAAATACCCACGGCATTAAAGGAGAAGTAAAAGTGATCTCACTGACGGACTCTCCGGAACAGAGATATCAGAAGGGAAATTTGTTATATCTTTACCATCCCGACCGGCCGGATCCCCTGGAATTATTCATTGAGCATGTTCGGACGCACAAAAAGTTTTATTTGCTTAAATTTGAAGGTTATGATGACATCAATGATGTGGAAGTTTTTAAAGGCGGCATGCTGAAGGTGCAGGTCGATGAAGATGAGACGCTTGAAGAGGGAGAATACTATTTTTACCAGATTATAGGCAGTGATGTCTATACGACTGAAGGAGAAAAGCTGGGAACCATAAAAGATATTCTTCAGACAGGTGCCAATGATGTCTGGGTTGTGCAACCCGAACGCGGCAAAAAAGAAATCCTCCTGCCTTATATCGAAGACTGTATCAGGGAGATTGATATTGAGAGAAAGACGGTTACGGTACATCTTCTGGAAGGGCTGGTTTAGGAGGGACTGCCATGAGAATTGATGTTTTGACTCTGTTCCCGGAAATGGTTGATGCCGTTCTTCAATCCAGTATTCTTGGAAAAGCCCGGGAGAAAGGAATTGTTGAATACCATTTGACCAACTTTCGGGATTTCAGCGGAAACAAGCACGGTCAGGTGGATGATACCCCGTATGGCGGTGGCGGAGGGATGGTTCTGAAACCGGAACCTATTTTCTCAGCCGTGGAACACATCGTTGATGGTACCGGGTCTCGCTCACCCCGGATCATCTTGATGACACCACAGGGGGATCCGTATAACCAGTCTAAGGCGGAAAGGCTGGCCGAAGAAGAGCATCTGATTTTCATCTGCGGTCATTATGAAGGTTATGATGAGCGTATCAGGGAACATCTCGTCACTGATGAAATTTCCATCGGAGATTATGTGCTAACGGGTGGGGAACTGCCGGCGCTGGTCGTAATCGACAGTGTGGTCAGGCTACTTCCGGGAGCCCTGGGGAATGAACAGTCAGCCCGGACTGACTCCTTTCAAAACGGGTTGCTCGAACACCCCCATTATACCCGTCCCGCCGAGTTCAGGGGATGGCAGGTTCCCGATGTACTTTTATCGGGACACCATGAAAATATCGAGACCTGGCGACTGAAAGAATCCCTTCGACGGACTTATCTTCGCCGCCCTGATTTGCTTAAGGAAATGGAACTGACCGAACCCATGCAGAAACTGCTTGAAGAAGTCAAAAAGGAAGAAAAGCAAAACTGAAATTTTGTTGTATTTATCCAGCAGTTATGCTAAAATGTTCGTTGTGGCGTGATGCCGTTTTGATTACAACGTTCCGCTGCTTATGGTGAAGCGATGGCTGTTTGATCGGGTCAGGTGCTTCAAATAGGGCATGAACGTTTGGTAAGGAAGGAGGGAATTTCGTTGAACGAAATTATCCGTAACATCCAGCAGGATTACCTGAAGAAGGATATTCCCGATTTTCGTCCGGGGGACACGGTTCGTGTTCATGTTAAAGTTATCGAAGGTCAGCGGGAACGTATTCAGGTATTTGAAGGTGTTGTGATTAAGCGCCGTGGTTCCGGAATCAGCGAAACTTACACCGTACGCAAAATGTCTTCCGGTGTAGGGGTTGAGCGTACTTTTCCGCTTCATTCACCCAAAGTGGATAAAATTGAAGTGGTACGTAAAGGGCGCGTACGCCGGTCCAAATTGTATTATATTCGCGACCGTGTCGGTAAAGCTGCGAGAATCCGCGAAGCACGCCGTTAAATTCAGGCAGGGAGGGGCTTGGTTATCAAGTCCCTTTTCTTGATTTTAGGGGCGGTTTACTGAGTTACTGCCTGTAAGGAGAGTGTGCATCATGACTGATATGGGGTCTGATTCGCAGAAAATCACGCGTAAAAATGAGTGGCTGGAATGGGGTAAATCACTTGTGATCGCCCTGGCTCTGGCTCTTTTTATACGATCGTTTTTGTTTGCTCCTTTTGTTGTCGACGGGGTGTCGATGCTTCCCAACCTGAAGCACGGAGAAAAACTGATCGTCAATCAGGTCGCCTACTGGTTTGGCGAGCCTGAGCGTGGAGATATTATTGTCTTTCATTATGCCCATGACAAAGATTACATCAAACGCGTCATCGGACTACCGGGTGAGACGGTTGAAGTTCGGGACGATACGTTGTATATTAACGGAAAAATTGTGAAAGAACCATACATAATAACGGAGAAGGATCAGTATCAGAGACAGGGGATGAGCTGGACGGAAGATTTCGGTCCGGTCAAAGTTCCGCAAGACAAGCTGTTTGTGATGGGAGATAATCGTCCGGTCAGTGACGACAGCCGGGATATTGGAACCATTGAAATGGACCGGGTTGTCGGGCGTGCTGATCTGGTTTTCTGGCCGTTTTCGTCTATTCGAATGCTGCATTAAAATGAACAGGTGGGTGAGTGTCGATGAGTATCCAGTGGTTTCCGGGACATATGGCGAAGGCTCGCAGACAAATACAGGAGAAATTGAAACTGGTGGATGTGGTGATTGAACTTCTGGATGCCAGGTTGCCCATGTCCAGCCGAAATCCGGTCATTGATGAGGTGGTTCAGGACAAGCCCCGCGTGATTGTTCTGAATAAAAGTGATCTGGCCGATCCCGGGATTACCCGGGCCTGGGTGGACCGCTTTCAAAGTGAAGACCGGCAGGCGGTTCCCGTGGATGCCCTGAATGGAAAGGGGATCTCACAGCTTGCCCGGCTGACACAGGAAGCTGTACAGGACAAAATGGACAGGCGAAAGAAAAAAGGGATCGCCGGAAGAGCGGTTCGGACGATGATTCTGGGGATACCCAACGTCGGCAAATCATCTCTGATCAACCGGATGGCAGGGAGAAAAGTGGCCCGAACCGGAGATCGGCCGGCCGTCACCCGTCATCAACAGTGGGTGAAAATCGGCAAACAGCTGGAACTGCTGGATACACCGGGCATTTTATGGCCAAAATTTGAAGACAAAATGGTCGGATTGCGTCTGGCTGCCAGTGGTGCCATTAAAGATGAGATTATCGATCTTGAAGAAGTTGCCTTATACCTGGCGGCATATTTGAAGTTTCACTATGCGGATGCGGTTAAACAGCGTTTTAAAATTGACGAAATCCCGGACAGCCCTGTTGAATTACTGGAATTGATCGGCACAAAAAGAGGGTGTTTGCGAAGTGGTGGTGTCATCGATTATGAAAAAACCGCCGAAATCCTGTTGAGGGAATTCCGATCCGGCAAGATCGGGGCGATTTCCCTGGAGCGGCCGGATGACCCTTTTCATTATGAAGATTTTGCTCCTGAAACACCCGAACCACCCCGTTAAACGTTAGCCGGGAGAGGAGAGTTTGATGGATTTACATAAGATGACGATTCAGGAAGTTGAAAACTGGTTGAAGGACCAATCGGAAGAACTTACAGAGGACTTGCTTGAGCAACTGGAACAGGACAGCCGGGCCGGTATCCGGCGACTGGCAGAGAAGGTAAAAAAGCAGCAGGAACGCCAGCAAAAATTGAGGGATCAATGGGATCGGATGACACGTCTCGAACAAAATTTATATTCCCAGAACTATCAAAGAATCGCCGGTGTCGATGAGGTAGGGAGAGGCCCCATCGCCGGACCTGTTGTGGCAGCTGCGGTCATTCTTCCCCGGGATTTCTATTTGCCCGGTTTAAATGATTCGAAACAGGTTCCCCCATCCCTTCGTGATGCTTATTATGTGGAGATTATGGATAAAGCGGTAGCTGTCGCCACCGGTGTTTCCAGTGTGGCAGTGATCGATGAGATTAACATTTATCAGGCCAGCCTGCGCGCGATGAAAGAAGCCGTGCTCGCCCTGGATCCACAGCCTGAGATCACGTTAAATGATGCTGTGACCATTCCGGACCTTCAACTTGATCAGGTACCGGTCATCGGCGGAGATGGAAAAAGTGTCTCCATCGCAGCGGCTTCAATTGTGGCCAAAGTTACCCGGGACCGAATGATGGCGGAATATGCAAAGCAGTATCCGGAGTATGGTTTTGATCAAAATGTGGGATATGGCACCCCGAATCATTATGAAGCCTTAAAGAAATATGGTCCGACCCCTATTCACCGGCGCAGTTTCAAACCGGTTTCCGATATGATCTGACCGGGTTCAGCGATTGGATCACCCCGGCCTGCCATCAAACAGGCACGGGTTTTTTATTTGTCCTGGTCTGTATTGCAAGAAATTGATAAAGGATTAGGGGGGATCCTGCCGAAAATAGTATTAAAGGCACCTGATCATAGATAAAGGGGTGTGTCCGCATGTTTTCATCTTCCGTTTTGACCGGACTACTTCAACACTTGCAATCTTCTGAAGGGAAAATCAGACTGATTCCCGGACAGATATTTAAAGGTACTGTACTTAAATTACTGCCACAGAATACCGCTCAGGTCCGAATCGGCGGTTTAACGATACATGCTGTTCTGCAGGCTCCGCTACAGGTGGGCCAGCAGGCCTGGATGCAGGTTCAGCCGGGGACGACACCGGTTACGTTACGCGTGGTTGAGCATCCAGGACGAAATACTACGCATCACAAGTTACCGGAACCTACGACCGAGGGTCTGCTGAAAGTTTTTTCCCTTCCCGATAATAAATTGAACAGGACGGTTCTGGATTTTATGATTCAGGAACAGATTCCGGTTACGAAAGAACGGATTCAGCAGATTGCCACCGTTTTTCGGGATCAGGGAATTTCGCTACAAACGAAACAGACCCTTTTAATGGCATTACAGAGGGAGCTTCCTTTAACCGGTGGTACAATGCAGGCGCTTCACACTTTTTTGCATGGGGGAGGGTTTCAGCAACAGGTCGATCACTGGCTGAAAGAAGCCCGATCCTTTTTGACGTCAAGTGGCGTGCTTTCCGGGCAAAGGGGTGAGGAGAGCGGACTTTTTCAGCCAGAATCTCGTCCACCCGCAGCCGGTCAGGTGTCGACCGTCACCCATCACCCGGGGGAACAGGTCATGTCAGCTGAACGGGGCGTGATGAAACAGCCTGAGGGTCAATCTGCTCCCTCCACTTATGCACGTCTTTCGTCAACGGCAGGACGTGGCGAACCGACACAACCCGTTGTTGTCTACGGACAGGTACATGAACAGACAGGCAAACAGGGAGTAAGCGGCCCGAACCATCACACGACGGGACAGGCTGAAAAATCCGCATACCAGATGGGATCTCTCCCGCCGATTGTACCGGGGACCAGCGACAACACGCAGACAAATAGGATTGGGCAAACGAGTGATCATGCTCCCGCCGTGACGGGTTCCGGGACGCGCCCTGTCGAATGGGTGGGGCGGTTATTTCAACTCTTGTCAGGTTACCATCGGGACCCGGATCCTTTCGTCAGTGAAGGGAGGAGAACGGAAAATCCCACCCCTGCCTTATCGCCAATTGAGGGTGCGAAAGTAGCCTCCCATTCAGGGAAAGAACCCGTGATTAAATCTTTTTATCAGGAACTGGGAATGGAACATGAAAAAAATCTGTTGCGGATGTCGATGCTGCAAATGGGTGAACCGACAGGGGAAACTGGCAGGATGCAACTTCAGACTGACCCGCATATGAAGGAAAATGTGAAGCATCTGTTACTGAAACTGGTTCAGTCCGATGCCGATATTCCCGTCTCTCTCAGGGAAAGTTCACAGAACCTGTTAAATCATATTACCGGCCAGCAGCTTATGATGCATCAGTCACAGGATCAGGCGATCATACAACTGCTTCTGCAGATCCCCTTTTTCTTTGGAGACGGCAATCAGGCAACCGTCCAGATGGAATCCAGACAGACAAAAAATGGCGGGGTGGATCCGGAAAACTGCCGGATGTTATTTCATCTAGATATGGAACATCTCGGTGAGACGGTAATGGATGTCCAGATCGTCAACAAACAAGTGACGATGAAGATCTATACGGAACATGATCAGGAGCAGGCTTCAAGGATAGAAAATCTGATTCGTGACGAACAGAAAGCTCTGGAAGAAAATCTAAAAAAAGAGGGGTATCAACTGGTATCCATTCAACATAAATTCAGGGATCCGGAGCAGGCAACGCATATCGCTCAAGGTTCGAATCCTTACAGCTTTTCCAGTTATCAGGGGGTGGACATCCGCATATGACAGATCAGCGAGCAGATATAAAAAGGGCTGTTGCCATGCGTTATAACCCGGGGGAGGATGAGGCTCCTGTCGTGGTCGGGAAAGGAAAAGGGCATGTGGCGCAAAAAATTTTACACCTGGCTGAGGAACATAATATTCCGGTCCAGGAAGACCCTTCTCTGGTTGAAGTCCTGTCACAGATAGATTTAAACCGGCAGATTCCACCGGAACTCTACCAGGTAGTGGCGGAAGTGATGGCTTTCATTTACCGTGCCGACCAGAAAGCAAAGGATTACGGAAAGTGAGTCAGGAACGGCTTCAGACGGGACGAAAAGGAGAGAATCTGGCAGTCCGTTTTTTACAGCAAAAAGGATATCAGATCATCGAACAAAATTACCGGACGCGTTTCGGTGAAATTGATATTGTGGCCAGTCTAAACGCAACCATTGTGTTCGTTGAGGTACGAACCCGAACCACGAAATACGGAGGAACAGGAGCCGAATCGGTGGGCTTTCGCAAACAGAATAAAATCAGGCAGGTTGCCCGTTATTATCTGTACCGGAAGCATCTGTACCAGCACCCCGTTCGGTTTGATGTGATATCGGTCTTCATCGGGTCAACCATAAGACTTGAACATATTGTGGCAGCCTTCTGATCTGCCGCCGGAATTTGGGCTACAAAAAGGGTATCTGTCCTACATCTAAACGAGACTCATACACGTATGATAATGATGTACTCGACGTTAAGACTCCTCCTTCATTGCCCCTGCCTCAAGATGAGGCAGGGGATTTTCTGTTCAGGAGTTGTATGAGTCCCGGTGTTTGTTTTTACATTCTTCCACCTTCGCCTGAAGATGCGGGTCCTTAATTAGAATGTCAAGATCATAAAAGGGGAAAGGGGATTGTTCGTAATGATGTAATTTTGAGAGATAGGCAGCCGTTTCACGGGTTAAACGTCCAAGATCAATTCCCATCGCCTCATCGGGGAAATCCTCCAGTTTTTCAAGAGCGGCTTCCATCAGTTTGATGGCGCCGGAAACATTCTGATTCTGGAAATGATAGAGGCCCACGGCAACCTGCAATAATCCCTGATACAGCGGGTTGCGTCCTTCCTCAAGCCAGAGTTCTTCCATCACTTCATGACATTCATAATAATCACGGTCGACATTAAAATAATAGATAAAACGCACATATAAGTCCGGGTATTCCACTTTTGATCCCTCCGATTAGTTTCATGCATTTTCGCCTGTCATACCCGATCATACACCTGGTGTCTTTAGGCCCATTTTCCCCTTGAGAGCCATGTTTTTTCAAATTCAATGCTTTCGGAAGGTCTGTCAAAATAATACCCCTGACCGATATCACAATGGTACTCTCTCAGATAAGCCAGCTGTTTCTCGTTCTCCACACCTTCCGCTGTCACTTTCAATTCCAGACTGTGTGCCATTGAAATGATCGCTTTTACAATAGCGGCGTTGTTCTGATTGGTATCCAGTGTTTTCACAAAGGATTGGTCTATTTTTAATATGTCGATGGGCAGTCGGCTCAAGTAACTTAACGAAGAGTAACCGGTACCGAAATCATCGAGCGAAAGCTTAATGTTCAGGCTTTTCAATTTTTCCAGTGTCACCGTGGCAGATTCCATATTCTGAATGATGGAACTCTCCGTGATTTCAAGGTCGAGATATTCCGGTGGTAGTCCGGTCCTGTGCAGCACATCCGTAATGGTTTCTACTATATTGTGTTGTTCTAACTTTATGGCGGACAGATTCACGGAAACGGAAATGGGCGGGAAGCCGGCATCCAGCCATTTTCGGGCCTGACGGCAGGCGGATTCGAGTACCCATTCATCAAGACGTCCGATTAAACCGTTTCTTTCTGCGATACCGATAAAATTCTGCGGAGAGACCGGCCCGTGAATCGGGTGATTCCAGCGAACCAGCGCTTCCGCACCGATCAGCACACCCGTTAATAAGTCTATTTTCGGCTGGTAGTAGACATAAAAGTGATTCTGTTTCAGGGATTTTCTAAATTCAGTTTCCAGATTGACATCATGGTAACTGGTGGTGTCCATGTCTTGTTGATACACCCTATATTGGTTGCCCCCCTGTTGTTTGGCTCGGGACATGGCCGTATCGGCATGTTCAAGTATACGTTCCAGATCGTCAGATTCTCCGGAATAGAAAGAGATGCCGATACTGGGCGATATAAATAATTCCTGCTGGTCAATAAAGAACGGACGGGTTAAGGCACTGATCATTTTATCTGCGATTTTAAAAGCCTCTGATTGATAATCCAGATCGGTCAGGATGGCTGTAAATTCGTCTCCACCCAGCCGGGCCATCATATGCTGTTCAGTCAGACATGCCTGTAATCTTCCGGCAACCGAGCGAAGCAAACGGTCTCCGAATGTGTGGCCGAACGCGTCATTAATCTTTTTGAAACGATCCAGATCAATATAGAAAACCGCCAGGTGTTTTTGATGTTTGATGGTCTCTTCAGCAGCCCGGTTGAGCATCTTTTCAAAATAGGTACGGTTGGGCAATCCGGTCAATGCATCATAGTATTTTAAACTTTGCAATTGGTGGTCGGCCTGTTTTCGCACGGTGATGTCATTGAAAATAGCGACATAGTGAGTGACTTCCCCATCAGGGTTATGCACGGCACTGATGTTCAACCATTCCGGATAGACATCGCCGTTTTTACGTTTATTCCAGATCTCACCTTCCCATTTTCCCTGATGCAAGATTTGATGCCACATTTCTTTATAAAAACGGATATCGTGTCTGCCCGATTGTAACAGGCGCGGGTTACGCCCGATCACTTCATCCGGTAAATATCCGGTTACCGTGGTAAAAGCGGGATTAACGAACAGAATCCGACCGTGACGGTCAGTGACCATCACTCCTTCAATGGTATTTTCAATAATTTTTGTGGCAAGGAGGAGCTCCGTCTCCTGGTTGCGCTGACTGGTTAAATCAGAAAAGAAAGCAACATAATACAGGGTGTTCCCGTCTTCTCCTTTAATGGAGTTGATGTGCAGCCACTGAAGGTAGATTTCACCATTTTTACGTTTATTCCAGATCTCGCCCTCCCAGGATCCTTCTTGATTCAGTGATTTCCACATTTTTCGATAGAAGGACAGGCCATGTTTGCCGGATTGCAGGATGCGCGGTGTTTTTCCGACCACTTCGTTAAACTCGTAACCTGTTGTTCTGGTAAAGGATGGATTGACGGATAAAATGGTACCTTCGGGATTGGTGACCATAATCCCTTCGTCCATATTCTCAATAATTCTCATCGCGATCCGGCTGGGATCATTACCGGATGCGGGATCATTTTTGTGATTATGGTTAAACAAATGATGGTACTTTTCAAACTCATTATCCACGGCATTTCACCTCGACCCAACAGTATATGTAACAGGACGGGAAACATTTAAACTGTGACATTTGTCACATTATATCAAAAGAGTATAGACGATTGTACAAAAATTTGAACACATGTCCGGTACCTTTTTCACCTATAATGAAGAGACATAATCAGGGAGAGGTGAGAAAGTGTACGCCAGATTGTATAGTGCCAGTTTACAGGGAATCGATGGGGTGATGGTAGAAGTTGAAGTTGATATGTCTACGGGTCTCCCGGCATTTGATATTATCGGACTGGGAGATGCTTCCGTCAGAGAAGCTCGGGATCGCGTCAGATCTGCTGTCAGGAACAGCGGACTGCACTTTCCGGCCCGGCGAATTACGACCAACCTGGCTCCGGCAGATGTTCGCAAGGAAGGGTCTTCTTTCGACCTGGCAATTGCTGCCGGGATCCTCAAAGCCAGCGGACAACTGTCTTTCGATGAAAAAGTGGCGACTCAACTGCCCCGGCTGGACCAGATTCTTTTCCTGGGAGAGTTGACGTTGATGGGGGGGTTACGGCCGGTACACGGGACCCTTTCCATGGCAATGGAAGCCAAAAGACATGGCATCCGATGGGTTGTCCTGCCCGAGGAAAATGAGGAGGAGGCCCGGTTGACCGGACTGGAAACCATTCCGATCAAAAATCTTTCCCAGCTGATCCATTATGTGAAGGGAAAATGGAAACCTCGGTGTTCCCCCTCATCGATTCCACAAATTCCATGTCCTGAATCCATGGACGAACAACTGGATTTTGCCGATGTAAAAGGACAGATCCATGTCAAACGTGCTCTGGAAGTGGCTGCAGCCGGCCTGCATCATGTCTTGATGGTCGGTCCGCCGGGATCCGGTAAAACGATGCTGGCCCGGCGACTTCCTGCTATTTTACCGGAAATGTCAGAGGAAGAGTCTCTCCGTGTCACGCAAATCTACAGTGCCATCGGAAAAATGTCAGACGGAACCGGTTTGATCGGGACGCGTCCGTTTCGTTCTCCTCATCATACCATAACCACATCCGGAATGGTAGGCGGGGGGAATCTCGTCAAACCGGGTGAAGCAAGCCTGGCCCATCATGGTGTATTATTTCTGGATGAAGTCCCCGAATTTTCCCGTCCGGTCCTGGAAGCACTTCGTCAGCCACTGGAAAACGGGACGATTCACTTAAACAGAGCCCGGGGGACGCGTGTTTTTCCTGCCAGTTTCATGCTGGTGGCAGCGATGAATCCCTGTCCCTGCGGATATCATGGTTATGATCATGAGGATACATATTGCCGCTGTACGCCCCATCAAATCAAACGTTATCGTGCGCGAATTTCCGGTCCGGTGATGGATCGCATCGACCTCCAGCTTGAAGTACCCCGTCTGGAATCCTCCTGGTTTCACTCGTCCGCACCCGAAGAAAGTTCCACAGATATTTACAGAAGAATCAGCCGGGCTCGGACGATTCAACTGAACAGGTATAAAGGGGAAAGGGCTAGTACAGGCGAAATCGTCCGATACAATGCCCAAATGTCTGCGGATATGATACGTAAGTGCTGTCCCCTTTCCTCAGAAGCTAAACTTATGTTAAATACTGCCATGAATCAACTGGGGTTCAGTGCCCGATCCCATGATCGCCTGGTGAGACTGGCACGTACAATAGCAGATTTGGATGAACAGGATATTATCGATACGGTTCATATTGCCGAGGCGCTTCAATACCGGTATATGGACAGAGGAAAATCGGGACATGGAGAGAATTGAATTACAGGTAACCCATATAATTGTGATAAGGACATTAACCGGAATTAAAAAAGGGATCTGTGACCCTGAGGAATAGGCAAGTGTAGGACTTTTTACAAATTAACAATTGACACTTTATAAACAAAAAAGTATATTAAGTGTAATATAATTAAAATGTGATAGAGGAGGAACCGACATGCCCCGCCGTTTTTATATCCTGGGAAGCCACAAAAAGAGGCCGGACAGCCGAAAGACCATTTTTACAGATGGTGAACCGGATCATACGTTCAGAGAAGGTATTGATCTGGAACTGAGTCACTGGATCCCCAATCGAACACCGGAAAAATACCGCGCGGATACATCAACCGAAATCTGCATGAAATTTGTAGCGGATCAACCGGTGGAGGAATGGGATCTCGCTATTAACAATCATCTGGATGTGGATGGTGTTCTGGCCGTGTTTACGCTTCTCCATCCTGAATTTTCACTCAGGCACCGTGAAACCATTGTACAGGCAGCGGAGATTGGCGATTTCTGGGCCTGGGGAGAAGATCCGGCTAAGGTATTGTTTCTGGCACTGACCGATCTGATGATTCAGTTGAAACGAAAAGAGACGGACATTCAGGATATTTATCAGGCCTGTTTTGATGCGACCATCCAGGTCGTTGAGCATGGCCAACAGAGTGAAAAAATCAAGCGAAGTCTTAACATCCTGAATCAATCACTGGAGTTGATTGAACGGGGACATATCGAACGTCATGTCGTCCATAAACGTTTTGTCCGCTATCATGTCCCAGCGGAATTGGCGGAAGCAAATCTGGACAAGGCGTTGAACATCCCGGGTTTCAATCAATGGATCGACGATGATACCCTGCTTCATCCCCAGGTACGGAACCGGTATGACAGGGAAAAAATTCAATTGATCACAGTGGAAACAGAGAACGGCTGGTTCTATGATCTGTGGTATCCCGGCTATATGTGGGCGGACACACCGGATTCCTGGCGTGCACCCGGGTTTCATTTTTCAGGCAGTACCAACGGCTATTACTACGGGTATCAACCGCTGGAGCGGGCCAGAGACCGGTTACAGTCACTGGAAACGGGAGACGGAAAATGGATCCTCGCTGAACAGTTGTCTCCGTTTCAGAGTATTGAGGGAAGGAATTATCCTGTGGTGTTATCGGTGATGGATGAACAAAATCGGCCGGTTGCCAGTAAAACTCCGCCTGCAGAAGTTGAAACGCTTCTGGCGGAAGCGTTTGAGAAGGTGGACTCGTGATGTTTTACGCTCTTTTTTGAAAGGAATCGCGTACCAACTATTAACAGGGGTAGCCATGTCATTTAATACTTTGTTATTTGCAATTATTGCGGATTTTTCACGTTTATTTCTAATGAGAATGCATTCGAACCAATATTAGTAACAAACATTTTATTAGGTTTGATTGTCGGCCAACTCATGGAAAGAAAAAATCTTGAACCACCACAAAAGAAGGGATTAACATTTATGGTTGTTTAATTAACCCGGGCGTTAGTTTAAATAACATGTCATTAAAATACCGAAAAACGCAGAGGATGTAAAAACTCTGCGTTTTTCTATGCGAATTAGCCCTGCTATTTCCCACGAGAATTTGGGTTTTCTACTCACAACCGAACGACTTAGGCCGGATGGATGACTTTATATTTAAGACGATGTCTTTCGCTTCTCTTCTTTTTTTAAATAATCATCGATCCCCATGGCGCAGACTTCCATGTCCAGTTTCAGAATCTGATAGACTTCATGACCATCGGGAATATCATGTTGCTGCAGATAGTCGGTGACCCGCTCAAGCAGTCTGTTGTATATACCCCGGGTACCTTCGCTTTTTTCAAAGGCCATTCGCCCTTCTTCCATAAAAATGGGAATCCAGTATTTGATCTGTTCATAGACTTCCTCGACCTCTTCACTCATCCCGAAGTGACCGAAATAAATGCGATCCAGCTTTAATTGACGGTATTTTTCGATAGAATCAAGCATGGCTTCCGGATCAAACTGATTCGGAGACGTAGAGGGAAGGTAAAAGACAAATCCCTGCTCCTCTGTCTGATGATAACGGACCCCCGCTGTATCACCGCTGAAAATCCCGTTGCTTACCGGATCATAGATGCTGAAATGATGAGCTGCATGCCCGGGCGAATCGTAAAAGGTCAGGGTGCAGGAATCCCCGATGGACAGGGTATCGCCATCCTCTTTTATTAGCAGCCGGTTTTCGGGGATGGGAATGATCGGATCGAACCACTGATCAAAGCGCTCACCATAAACGGCTCTGGCACCGGCGATAAGTCGGGAAGGATCGGCAAGATGACGGGCCCCCCGAGGGTGGACGACAACAGTTGCTTCGGGACAATCCTGTAAAAGCAGTCCGGCCCCACCGGCATGATCCAGATGAATATGGGTGACGATAATATATTTCAAATCTGACAGATTTAAACCCAGATCCTTAAATCCCTGTTTGATTCTGGGAACGGATAGACTGGGTCCTGTCTCCACAATCGTTAACTCATCTTCCAGAATGACATATGTACCTGTTCTGCCGGGCATTCCCATATCATAACCGTCAATAAGATAGATGCGGTTGCCCAGGTCCAACGGTTGTCTGCTGTTCAATGTTTCTTTCCTCCTTATTCGTCTTTTTTTCTAGTTTACTATTTATTCAAAAGTTTTCATAGGTAGTTGACTAGCTTCTGTTAAAATTGACCGTTTGAAACGGGAGAGGCACTCTAAACAAACTCGTTGGACTAGAGGGAAGGCTGTTCACATAGAATGATTAAAAACGGTTGGGGAGGAGAGAAAGGATTGTCCCAGATTGTAAAAGCATCCATCATGATGTCAGGTTTCATGGTCCTGATATTTTTACTTTTGATTATGCGATTTACCCTGCGTAATCGGATACATATTTCGCAAATGGCCGGGATGCTGGTGGCGATGACAATGGGAATGATGGTGGGGCTGATCGCAGGAACCGCCGCCGGGGTCATCTTTAAAGGAGATATTTTTGTTTCAACCGTTCTGGGCCTGTTAACAGGGATGACAGCAGGTTTTTTGTCAGGTGTCTGGATCGGGGTGATGGCGGTCATAGATGGGATGTTGTCCGGTTTGATGGGGGGGATGATGGGGGCGATGCTGGGTGAGATGTTACCACCTCATCGGTATGTTCTCATCTTCAAATTAATGGTACTCCTGTTTAGTGGGAATATTTTAATACTGTTCTATATGCTCAGACAACAGATACCTCCTTACAAAAAACATGGATCCTGGTTTGAGAATTCGATCTTTGCCGTCACTCTCATGTTCATATTATTCACTGGTTACAACGTGATTGTTCACAGGATCCCGTTCACGGCTGTCCAGCAGCAAGATTCACCGTTGTTCCAGGCAGTCAGTCAGGTTGAAATTACAGCCCGGGAATTTATGATCCAGCCGGGTCATATTAACATTGATGCTCATCAACCCGTGACACTGATTGTTCAGAATCGCGGAAGATTCGATCACAACTTTAAAATAATGGGCGTGCATGCCAGATTTCACGATTTACAGGACCGGTCCGTGATTGACAAAGGACTTTATACGATTGCCGGGACAGAGAAGCGGTTTACCCTGGCACCTCTTAAACCGGGGTTATATGAATTTGTATGTACCATACCGGGACATCGGGAAGCCGGTATGTATGGCGTCATCAAGGTCAGCTGATACCGCCAGTATGTCAAGCCCCTCCTTTTAAACGTGCCAGTAAAGCCCAGCGTCGTTCGGTCCGTTTTTTGTATTTGGGAAGTCCTTTGTAAATTTCGACCGCCTCGGCAAAAGCTTTTTTCGCCTCCGCCTCTTTTCCCATTCTGGCATAGAGTTGTCCCAGAAGGTAATAGGCCTGGCTGGATGAAGCGTGAATCTGCTTGAATGTTTCAAGATAGTGAAGGGCTTTTTCATTGTCTGTATGCAAAAAGGCTTCTCCCAGTTTGAGGTAAGGTTCTCCGTATTTTAACCGTTCATTATCCTCAAGGGCTTCGCGTATCATCTGCTCTCCTTTTTCAATGTCTCCCAGTTTTAAATAACAGAGACCCAGCTCATAAAGGACCTCATCCGAATCGGGCATTTTTTTACGGGCATCCTGAAGATACGGTAACGCCTGTTTATAATGATTTTTTTCAATATAAAGACGGGCCAGTTCCAGTTTATTTGAAGTATCGTGAGGATTTAAGCTTAATTCCTGCTTTAATCTGGCAATGCGACGATTTCTTTTAACCGGTTTTGCCAGATTGGGAAACAGGCCGACATAGCGCCGGTCCACAAAATAAAGAATGATCAGGAGAACCAGAATGGCAATGATCGGATTGCCGATAATCCACCATAACAAAGCAAAAAGAAAAAATTTACTCAATCATGTCACCTCCGCAGGTCGATGGTTCCAACCGACTTCTAAAAAAGTTCCTCATATGGAAATTATAAAGAAACTGTCTCATAAAGTATAGTCGATCCTTTTACAAACCGAACTTCCCTGTTTCGCACTTCGTTTTTAAACTTTGTAAATTAAATAGTTTACTAAGTATCGTTTATCAGGTATGATGTAAATAGATAACGATGAGGCAAACAGGGAGGAACAGGTTATGAAAAAGTTATTCGCCAGTCGTAATTTTCTGCTCATGATATCAGCCAATTTGCTGTCCCATGTCGGATCCGGCATCACTATGATCGGCGTTCCCTGGTATATGGTTAATCAGAGCGGAGGAGCAACCATTCTGGGGACCACGACATTCATATCGACAGCTCTGTTATTATTCACGACACCTTATACAGGTATTCTGATTGACCGTTTTTCAAGAAAAAAGCTGCAAATGGTATATAATCTGGCGGGATTTGTCATGATGGGCCTGTTCGGTTGGTGGGGATGGATGTATGGCGATTTTTTCAATTGGCAGCTCAGTTTGATCTTTATGTCGGGGATTCTTTATTACAATTTTCATTTTCCCACTCTGACGGCTTTAAACCAGGAGCTTTTTTCAGGTGATCAGTACCGGACCATCAATAGTGTGAAGGAAGTGGTCAGTCAATCTTCCGCGATGCTTTCCGGCGCTCTGGGCAGTATCTTGATCATGAAATGGGGGCTTCCCCACATTTTGCTTCTGGATGCCACTACATACCTGGCCGCATTTATGTTATATCGTATGCTGGATTATCAGCCGTCGTTTCAGGTAAAGGCGGGGAATGCACCGGAACGGTTGTCGGTCTGGTCCGACATCAAAGCTGGATGGCACTACCTCAGTCAAAAACCGTTGATGATTATTTTTTTCCTGTCTTCGTTTATGCCTTTTATCGCCGTGATGGTGACCAACTATCTGTTTCCGGTTTATATTGCGGGAACGTTGAAGGCGGACGGGTCGATCTTCGCCATGGCCGAATTGATCTATGCGATCGGGGCGATCCTGGCCGGATTGACCATTCATACCTTGACCCGGAAGTGGGGAAGCGTTAAAACCATTTTAACAACGGCAACAACCTTTATGATTGCCATGTTTCTGATCGCCCTGATTCCGTCGGCAACGGTTTTTCTGGCCCTCAAGGTCGTGCTGGGCTGGGGAAATGCCGGAACCCGTATTAACCGGAGCACATTAATCATGGAAATCGTCCCTAAACATCTGATTGGACGCGTCAACAGTTTTTTTCAGGTGATCGGCATAATCCTTCGTGTCACCTTAATTGGGATGTTTACCATCGCAGTGCCCTATACCGGTGCCTCTTTCCTTATTCTTGTTCTGGGCCTGATGATTTTACTTGCCATTTTCGGAATCTGGTACAGTCGACAATTGGTGATATCTCAACCCGAATCTGGAACAAAATTCGCCAAAATGGAATATTAAATCCAATCACTTAACAGATATGTTACAATAAGGAAAAACATCATCGATCCAGTGCCCGGATGGTTAAAAAGACGGGAGATGACCATCATGATTGTGTACTATGATGAACAGTGTCCCATATGCCGAAAATCTCGCCGTTTGATTGAGTCAATCGAGCGCAAGCCTGTTCAATGGGTTCCGCTGGAATCGGCTGAAGCGTGCGGGCTCGATCCGGAATCATGTTTTGAACAGATTCATGTTGAATACAGGGGTAAAATCTATAAGGGATTTTATGCCCTCCGACTTATTCTGTGGCAGACACGTTTTTATTTTCTGGTCCCTCTGTTATATATTCCAGGGGTATCATGGCTCGGACAGAAATGCTATCTTTTTATTGCAAAGAGACGTTATCGTTTTGACTGGGAATAAGGAGCGGAGCTGAGAGATTATGAAAAGTCTGGACAGGTTCATCCATATTACGAGAGAGATCAATGCCAACCTAAATCTGGATCAAATCCTGCAACATGTGGTGAATGCCATCGCGGAAGAGATTGCACGCGCTGATCTGGTCGGCTTTTTTATGAAACATCCAGAAAACCCTATCTATTACGGCCACACTGGAAACAACAAACAAATCGATATTAAACAACTCGTCATAGACCCCCGGGAAGACCGGTTTGCACGAAAAATCATTGAGTCTCAAAAAAGTGTCTACATTCCGAACACATCCCGGGACGGGCGACTGGACCCTGCAAAAATGGAATTGATGCAGATCAAGTCCATCCTGGGCGTCCCCGTCATCGTCGAAAATGAAGTGTTCGGGATGGTTTTTGTTCATGATTTCGGAAAACCGATGAATTTGACTCCGGAAGATATTACAACAATTGAAGGTTTTGTTAACATGGCAACGGTTGCCATTACCAATGCCCGTGCTTTTGAAAAAACCGGCAGGCTTTTGAAACAGCAGAAACTGCTTCTTGACGTGAACCGGTCTCTTTCTCAGTCGTTGTCAGTCGGGCAAATTATGGAGTCCGCTTTTAAATATCTGAATATGACTCTCTCAGCCTGTGAAATCGGCGTTCATCTGTATGACCCGGGTATTAACCGTTTTCAGGCTTTCCGAATAGCACAATCCAGTTCCATCAGTGAGGAAGAATGGCAAAACAAGCATCAGGAGTTGCATGAAGATCCTCTGTTTCAAGAAATCATTCAAACCCGTAAGCCTGTAGCGATTGATGATGTAGATCGGGACAAGCGTCTCAATCACGAAGTCTGTCAATTTTTTGGCATTAAGAGCCTGCTGGCTCTGCCCATGATCGCGAAAGGGGAAGTTATGGGAGTGATTGTACTTCCGTCCATCGACCATCCCCGTACTTACAGTGAATCGGAAATCAGTCTTGCTCAAACCATAGCCGATGTGACGGCCACAGCCCTGTCCAATGCCCTTTATGCTGAACAATTGGATTCTCTGGTTAAAGAGAGAACGGTAGAATTGCAGGAGGCCAATCTGAAACTGGAAAATCTGGTGAAAGAATTAAAGGACCTGGTGCGGTTCAAAGACGACCTGATCGCCAGTCTTTCCCATGAATTAAGGACCCCGATTACCTCTATCATGGGCTCCATTGATATTTTAAAAAAGGAAATCGTCGGCACAGTCAATCCTCAGCAACGACAATTGCTGGACATGGCAGATCGGGCTACAGAAAAATTATTGACCCGGGTCAACGAACTGCTCGACTTTTCCAAACTGGAGCAGGGAAAAATCAGGCTGGTTCCCCGAAAAACCGATTATCGGGCGTTAGTTGAAGAAACCGTGGAACTGGTTATGCCTCTATTTAAGAAAAAAAACCAGTCTGTTAATGTCCGAATGGATATTGAGAACCCTCAAATATGTCTGGACAGGCAACGCATCCAGCAGGTCTTGTTCAATCTTTTATCCAATGCCCATAAATTTACTCCCGAGGCCGGTCATATTTCCATCCATGTGTACCGGGACCAGACGAGTGTCATTACAGAAGTTGCCGACACCGGCAGTGGCATATCGGAACAAGAACAGACCAATATATTTGAAAAATTCTATCAGGCCCATTATCAGAAGGATGGATCGGGGCTTGGCCTTGCCATTTCAAAGGAATTCATCGAACTTCACAACGGGGAAATATGGGTGACTTCACAAGAAGGTAAGGGAAGTCGTTTTTCATATTCTCTTCCTACCGAAGGGGGATTAACATGCGTGTAGCGGATTATGTGCTGAAGTATTTTCAAGAATGCGGGGTTCGGTATGTGTTCGGTATTCCGGCCGGTTCCATCAATGCCATCTACGATACGATACATGAGGTGGACATTCAGCCGGTGATTGCCAAACATGAAGCGGCGGCGGGATTTATGGCTGCCGCATATGCCAGGGAATCCGGTGAACCTGCCGTCTGTCTGGGATCAAGCGGACCCGGAGCCACCAATCTAGTAACGGCTGCTGCTCATTGTCATGCGGAGAAATTGCCCGTCATCTTTATTACGGGAGCTGTGCCCACGGCTGCCCGGGGAAAAGGCGGTGCACAAGAACTGGATGCTGTCCCGATTTATCAATCCATTACCAGAGAAAGTGTTTTGATTGATTCCGCGGACAAAGCCGTTTCCCTTCTGCCGGAATTGATGAAAAGAGCACTGGATGAGGTTCCCGGTCCGGTGCATATGGCGATTCCGCTTGATATTCAGATGAAAAAAATAAAGCCTGATACTTCTTTTGTCATCCCACAACGGAAAATACCCTCGTTCAACAAAGATACAGCTCGTTCTGCCCTGAAGATGATAACCGGCAAAACGGGCTGTATTTTTGTCGGAAAAGGGGCCAAAAAAGCGAAAGCTGAATTGATCGGTTATGCCGAACAAATGGGCTGGCCTGTGGTCACCTCTCCAGCAGGGAAAGGGACTTTTCCGGAGGATCATCCGCTTTCGTACGGGGTCTATGGACTGGCATCCAATTCGGCGGCAACCCGCTTGATCAACAAAGGATCCTTTGACGTGCTGCTGGTGGCAGGTTCCAGTCTGGGAGAAGCCGCTACATCCGGCTGGAATCCGGCGTTAGCCCGTGGAAGAACCCTGATTCATGTCGATATCGATCCTTCCGAGTTTCATAAAAACTATCAGGCAGATGTTGCGATTCAAGATGATGTCAAACGTGTTCTGCAGTTCTTCATCGAAAACGGAGATCACCCAACAGTGGCTGAAATGGAAAAAACAAAAACGGTCCACCCCGGGGACACTGTAGAACCCCTTTTTCAAACAAGCGATTCTCTTTCCCGATATGTCCATCGATTACAGGAACTGTTGCCGCACGATACGTTTTACCATCTGGACATCGGGGGATTCATGAATTATTTTATTCGTGACCTCAAAGTGACCCGGAATCAATCTTTTAATATTGAACTGAAATTCGGATCAATGGGATCCGGAATTGCATCGTCGATCGGAGGGAAACTGGCTAATCCTCAAAGAACCGTTGTTACTATAACAGGCGACGGCTGTTTTTATATGCATGGAAATGAAATATTGACAGCCAGGGAACTGGGACTTCCTGTCCTGTTTGTCATCGTGAATGATGCACGGCTGGGGATGGTGCATCACGGTCATTTAATACAATATAACAGAAGCCTGGAAGCGTTTTCGCAGAGGCGTGTCAATATTTCCAGTGTTACAGCGGCGTGGGGCATTGCCAGCAGGCAGGTTCAATCTCCCGTTGAACTGACGGAATCGATGGTCAGCGACCTGATTTCCCAGCCGGGACCATCCGTTCTGGAGATTGTAACAGAAGGAAATGAGCCTCCTCCCATGGGGGAAAGAGTCAAATTTCTACAAAGCTTTCAGTAAAATAGAGAAGATTGTAATATTCCGATTTTCGTTCATCAATTGTCGACAATCTTTATTTGAACTCAAAATGTGGATAAACTTGTCCCCAAAAACCACATGGTTGGGACAGGCCTTAAACGGGATATACACAATTCATACACATGATATCCACAGGTTGCTGTGGATGAGTCGTACACTTGTTCGTCCGGGAGACGGATGATAAAATTTGGGTACACAAACAGACAAGGACAGGTTACGGGAGGTTTCACGGATGTATCTTTTGAGTGACGAAGCTCTGTTGCAGGCATACTGGAAAGCGGTGGACCTGAATCTGGAACAGGATTTTATTCAACTCTTAAAAAAAGAGATTGAACACCGCGGACTTGACAGAGTTCTGCACGAAAAAATGGGGCAAAAGCAGGTTGTATAACTTCTCTCCTGCAGAATTTCCAGATTTCAAACCGTTACTTATAGAAGTAACGGTTTTTTTTCGTTATAATTTGGATAATGGGGAAAAGATATGAACCTATTAAAGAATGATATGAAAGGTCTTTTATTTTATGCACTGGGGGAGGAGATTTTTTTGAGACGTGGCTCCAGGGGTTACGCACTGGTATTAAGTCTGTTCGGCATCGCCCTGTTTGTATCCGGATGCAGTAACGACACCGCAGATGACCAGAATGTGTCTAAAAATACGGTTCAGGAGACGGCCGAAATCGAGACTGTTACGGAATCATCTTCCTCGTCAGGAGATATGGCCAGTCTGCTTCAGGATGTCAAGAAAATCACAATTATATCAATGGACGGTTCTGAAATCAACGTGGAACTGGATCCGTTTATCACTGACATTCAGGACCTGTTGCCTACTCTGCAAAAATCTGATAAAACACTCAGCACCTTTGACTATACCGTTGTTTTCTGGAATCAGCAGGATGATCCGGTTGTAATGCAGGTCGGTGAAAACGGAGTCAAGTTGGGAGATACATATTATACAGGCTCTACTGTTACTTTGCTTATGGACCTGGTTGAAAATTATGCCGGTAATCATTTTTTTGATAACCTTCAAATTGACCGTATTATGATATCAGCTCGTGATCTGGGACAGACCAAACAATTCAGTGGTGAAGATGTCCGTGTGATCACACAATCTCTCCAGAATGCGCGTTTTATTCAGGAGCCCCCCCGCATTCAAGATCCCCTGTATCCATATTACGTACTGGAACTGGATGTTGGCGGAAAACAAATAATAGAAGTTGAACTCATCTCCCCGACACTTTTATCGGTTGATCTGGGAGAGAAAAGGTCATACTACCAGTTGAAAGAATCTTTATATGGCCCTTTAAAAAAACAGATTCCCCTGATGGATTATTCGCCCGGTCATATCAAATATCTCTTTAAATCCAGTGAGATTAAATTGATTGATATGGCGGAGATGCTTCCGAAGGCGGAAATCTTGGTGGGGGGAGAAGGAACGGATCCCCTTGAAGTGAGATCCATCACCCATTTTTTCGTCAGACTTCTTTCCACAGGGGAGCCGGCAGATATAAATTTAAATAAAAATTCCCCATCCATGATGCTCCAATTCAAAATTAATGATACAATAATTCCGGTTGCCGTTTATCCCGATGGTTTTATCTATAAAAACCAGGCTTATGAAAGAGAAGGGATTCAGCAGGCGATTGTCGATCGGGTCATGGAAAATTTTAAAAACTGATCATTGGAGCAGGAATTTTGCAAAATGGCTCGAATATCCTATACTTGGTGTGTTGACTATCGCCGGCATGTCTTGATTTTCAGTACATGTCAGGCATTTATGTAAATTTTTTCACAAAGAGATAGGAGGATGGAGTATGAATATCCATGAGTATCAGGGCAAAGAGATACTGAAACAGTATTGTGTCCGGGTACCTGAAGGGAAAGTGGCTTTTTCTGTTGATGAAGCCGTAGAAGCAGCCAAGTCTCTGGGTACCGGAGTAACCGTCGTCAAGGCACAGATTCATGCAGGAGGACGGGGTAAAGCAGGTGGAGTGAAGGTGGCCAAAAACCTGGATGAAGTTCGCTCCTATGCTGAAGAACTTTTAGGAAAGGTACTGGTAACCCATCAGACCGGACCTGAAGGAAAAGAAGTCAAACGGTTATGGATTGAAGAAGGTTGCGACATCAAGAAAGAATATTATGTCGGACTCGTCGTAGACAGAAGCACCAACCGTGTTGTCATGATGGCTTCTGAAGAGGGAGGTACTGAGATCGAAGAAGTGGCAGCCAAAACTCCCGAAAAAATCTTTAAAGAAGTGATTGATCCGGCAGTTGGTTTAATGCCGTTCCAGGCAAGAAAACTGGCTTTTGCCATTAATATCCCAAAAGAGCTGGTAAATAAAGCCGTCAAGTTTATGATGGGCCTCTATCAGGCTTTTGTGAGCAAAGATTGCTCCATCGCTGAAATCAATCCGCTCGTTGTAACAGGAGACGGTGAAGTCATGGCACTGGATGCCAAATTAAATTTTGATTCCAATGCCCTGTTCCGTCATCCTGAGGTTCAGGAATTACGCGATCTGGATGAAGAAGACCCCAAAGAAATCGAAGCTTCCAAATATGACCTGAGTTATATCGCACTTGATGGAAATATCGGTTGTATGGTTAACGGGGCCGGACTGGCCATGGCAACCATGGATATCATCAAGCATTACGGTGGAGAGCCGGCAAACTTCCTTGATGTCGGCGGCGGTGCTACCACAGAAAAAGTAACCGAAGCCTTCAAGATCATTCTTGATGATGATAATGTAAAAGGCATTCTGGTTAACATTTTCGGTGGTATCATGAAGTGTGACGTCATCGCCAACGGTGTTGTGGAAGCGGCCAAACAGGTCGGTATCGATCGTCCGCTGGTCGTTCGCCTCGAAGGTACTAACGTGGAACTCGGTAAGAAGATTCTGAATGAGTCCGGATTAAACATTGTGGCTGCTGAATCCATGGCTGATGCAGCAGAAAAAATCGTATCACTAGTAAAATAGGGGGGCGTATTGTTTTATGAGTATCCTGGTGAATAAAGATACCAAAGTTATTACGCAGGGAATTACCGGATCAACCGGTTTATTTCATACAAAACAGGCTGTCGAATACGGAACCAACATGGTCGGCGGGGTGACTCCCGGTAAAGGGGGTACCGAAGTAGAAGGGATTCCGGTATTTGATACTGTGGCGGAAGCTGTTGAAAAAACCGGTGCCGATGCTACCGTAATCTACGTACCGCCGGCATTTGCCGCTGACGCGATCATGGAAGCCGTGGATGCGGAAATTCCGTTGATCGTATGTATCACGGAAGGGATTCCGGTCCTGGACATGGTGAAAGTCAAGAAATACATGGAAGGGAAAAAGAGCCTGTTGATCGGGCCGAACTGTCCCGGTGTCATTACACCCGGCGAATGCAAAATCGGTATTATGCCCGGCTACATCCACAAACCCGGTAAAATCGGAATCGTATCCCGCAGTGGAACGCTGACTTATGAGGCAGTCCATCAGCTGTCCACCCAGAATATCGGACAATCGACCGCTGTCGGAATCGGAGGAGACCCGGTTAAGGGTATGGAATTCATCGACGTTCTGGAGAAATTCAATGAAGACCCCGAGACTGAAGCTGTGATCATGATCGGTGAAATCGGAGGAACAGCAGAAGAAGAAGCAGCAGAATGGATCAAGGCCAACATGACAAAACCGGTTGTCGGATTTATCGGCGGTCAGACGGCACCTCCGGGAAAACGCATGGGGCATGCCGGCGCCATCATTTCCGGTGGTAAGGGAACAGCCAAGGAAAAAATCGCCAAACTGGAAGAATGTGGTGTGCGCGTGGCCAAAACACCTGCTGTGATCGGTGATACCCTGATTGAAGTGTTGAAAGAAAAAGGCCTTTACGAAAAATGCCTGATCAAATAAACCGGTTATAACCACAAAAAACCTGGCTTAAATGCCGGGTTTTTTGTATGCAAATATTTTACGCACTCAAAAATTTTCCTTCGGCAGGGTCAGACGCTTTTTCGTCGAAAAAAGCATGTAACTTGCTGAGAGGAAGGGTGTCACATGCAAACCAGAGATTATCTGATCGCCATCCATCACGTTGATGGCATCGGCTCGCGCATCATCCGGAAGATTGTCGATGGACGGCCCGACATAGAAACGTTAAAAGGTTCCGGACCGGAAAAGATCAAAGCATTAATGAACATCAAGATTGAGGTTGCGCAGAAAGTCGCAGAATCATTAAACCCGCGGATGGTTCACAGGATCCAAAACAATCTGGAAGACAAAAAGATATCAGCTGTTACCCTTCTCGATCCCGAATATCCGGCGTGGTTGTCTCAAATTGATGACCCGCCTCCCATTCTTTACGGAAAAGGCGATTTTTCCTTTCTGAATTTACCGATGATCGGCATTGTCGGAACACGTCGTCCTACCAGTTACGGAAAAATAGTCGCAAACAAACTGGCGCAAAAAATAGTTCGACAGGGATGGGTCGTGGTCTCCGGGATGGCAGAAGGCATTGATGAAGAGGCTCACCGGGGAGCCCTGGCGGCCCGAAACAAACACGCGACGGTTGCAGTACTCGGTGGCGGCGTTGATATTGTCTATCCGAGTCGAAACAGGAAACTTTATGAGGAGATAATAAAGTCCGGGCTCGTCCTTTCTGAATTTTCTCCCGGAACGCAACCACGCAAAGGTTTGTTCCCCGTACGCAATCGAATCATTAGCGGGCTCTCACGTGGTGTCGTGGTGGTTGAAGCAGCCGCACGGAGCGGGTCTCTGATCACTGCGGATGCCGCCCTTGAACAGGGCAGGGATGTTTTTGCCGTTCCCGGCCCCGTTTTATCTGCGAAAAGTACCGGTCCCAACCGGTTGATTCAACAGGGAGCCAAATTGATCGCAGAGGCGAATGATATATTTGTGGAATATCCGGGCGTTCATGTGGAACATAATGATAACCAGGATGACCTTGGAGATTCGGATGATAGGGTGACAGATGAGGAAAGACTGTTACTTGAAGTCATCCAGTACACTCAGATTCATATCGATGATATCATTCGGTGTTCCGGACTTAATCCGGCACAGGTTCACAAGGCCCTGATATCACTTCAGGTAAAACGTAAAATCAGGCAATTGCCCGGGTCGTTTTATGTCAATATCACATAATTTAAGAAACCGAAGTTTGACAAAGCGAGAATGAATATTTAATAATAAGTAAGATTTTAATTTTAAGAGTACGTATCATGAAACCGGCATCAGAACACCGGGTGATTATCCCGTAATTTCAGCTACAGTGGGAAAGGGGGAGGTCAGCTTGGCGGACACACTGGTGATCGTCGAGTCTCCTGCAAAAGCAAAAACAATCGGAAAATATCTGGGTAAACGTTATATCGTAAAAGCCTCTATGGGGCATGTGCGTGATTTGCCGAAAAGCCAGATGGGTGTTTCGATTGAAGACGGTTTTGAACCGAAATACATAACGATCCGTGGTAAGGGAGATGTTTTAAAAGAGCTCAGAAAAGCGAAGAAGAAAGTAAAAAAGGTTTATCTGGCGGCAGACCCGGACCGTGAAGGTGAGGCCATTGCCTGGCATCTGGCCCACAGTCTGGAACTGGATATGGATGAGCCGACCCGGGTGGTATTTAATGAGATCACGAAACAGGCGGTTAAGGAAGCCTTTAAACATCCGCGCAAAATTAATATGGATCTGGTTAATGCCCAGCAGGCACGGCGAATCCTGGATCGTCTGGTCGGTTATAAAATCAGTCCCCTGCTCTGGAAGAAAGTGAAAAAGGGACTGAGTGCGGGGAGAGTTCAGTCCGTTGCTGTCAAACTTGTGATCGACCGAGAAAATGAGATCCGTAATTTTGAACCGGAAGAATACTGGAGTATTACTGCTCATCTGGAAAGCCACAAAAAAGGGTTTGAAGCGAAATTTTACGGACGACATAATAAAAAAGAAGAGCTGAAATCGGAAGAAGAGGTACAGGAACTGCTCAGACAGATCGAAGGCAAACCTTTTGTGGTTAAGGACATCAAGAAAACAGAGAGGCGGCGCAACCCGTCTCCGCCTTTTATTACCAGTACCCTGCAGCAGGAAGCCGCCCGTAAGTTGAATTTCCGGGCTGCCAAAACCATGATGATCGCCCAGCAGTTATATGAAGGGATAGACCTGGGTAAAGAAGGAACTGTCGGTCTTATCACCTATATGCGTACGGATTCGACTCGCATATCGGATACGGCACAGGACGAGGCCCGCAGTTACATCAAAGAACATTTCGGCGATCAATATGTCCCGGCCGGCAAGAGAACCCACAAACAAAAAGCGGGAGCACAGGATGCGCATGAAGCGATTCGTCCCACTTCCGTCAACTACAGACCGGAGGATCTGAAAAAATATTTATCCCGGGACCAGCTTCGTCTTTACCGGTTGATCTGGGAACGCTTCGTGGCCAGTCAGATGGCTCCGGCTGTTCTCGATACTATGACCGTGAACATTGAAGCGGGAGATGCCGTGTTTCGGGCAACCGGTTCCAAAGTGAAGTTTCCCGGATTTATGAAGGTTTATGTAGAGGGGAATGATGACGGTAAAAAGGATGAGGATCGGATTCTTCCACCGCTGGAGGAAGGCCAGACCCTCAATAAAAAAGAGATCGAACCGAAACAGCACTTCACCCAGCCGCCTCCCCGCTATACGGAGGCCCGTCTGGTCAGGACACTGGAGGAACTGGGAATCGGCAGACCCAGTACCTACGCCCCGACCCTCGATACGATTCAGAAAAGAGGGTATGTGGCCCTTGAAGACCGCCGGTTCGTCCCGACGGAACTGGGGGAAATTGTAATCGAACTCATGTCCGAATTTTTTCCGGAGATCCTGGATGTGGAGTTTACAGCCAATATGGAAGAAGAACTGGACCATATTGAAGAAGGACAAACCGACTGGGTCAAAATCCTCGACGATTTTTATCAGGGATTCTCAAAACGCCTGGAAAAGGCGGAGGAGGAGATGAAGGAAGTTGAAATCGAGGATGAAGTTTCGGATGAAGTCTGTGAGAAATGTGGTCGACCCATGGTTTACAAATTTGGACGTTACGGCAAGTTTCTCGCCTGTTCCGGATTTCCGGAATGCCGCAATACCAAACCGATTTTAAAAGATACCGGTGTGGTTTGCCCCAAATGCGAGAAAGGGAAAGTCGTTGAAAGGAAAAGCAAGAAACGGAGAACGTTCTACGGATGCGATCAGTATCCCGAATGTGATTTTGTATCCTGGGACAAACCCGTTCCGCGCAAGTGTCCCAAATGTGAGGGCATGCTCGTCGAAAAGCGTTCCAAGAAAGGAACGACCATTAAATGCACGGATTGTGACTTTACGGAAGAAGTCAAGTAAAATCTGGAGGTATGCATCATGAATCAATCCGTTACGGTTGTGGGCGCCGGTCTGGCAGGCAGTGAGGCGGCCTGGCAGATCGCGGAAAGAGGGCACCGGGTTATCCTCTATGAGATGCGCCCGGTCAAACAGACGCCGGCACATCACACGGATCAGTTTGCAGAGCTGGTTTGCAGCAACTCGTTGCGCGCCAACGCCCTGACCAATGCCGTCGGTGTCCTGAAAGAAGAAATGCGACGACTCGATTCCCTGGTCATAAAGGCCGCCGATCAATGTCAGGTTCCGGCAGGCGGTGCCCTGGCAGTGGACCGCCATGAGTTTGCCGGCTACATCACGGACACGCTCCGGAATCATCCCCGGGTGGAGATCCGTACCGAAGAGGTGACTGAGATTCCCGACGGCATCAGCGTGATCGCCACCGGACCGCTTACATCGGAGGGGCTGTCTGACAAACTGAAACAGTTGACCGGGGAAGAGTACCTGTACTTTTACGATGCCGCTGCGCCGATTATCGAAAAGGATTCCATCGACATGGACAAAGTTTTTCTGGCGTCCCGGTATGATAAAGGGGAAGCGGCCTATCTCAATTGTCCGATGAACGAAGACGAATTTGAACGTTTTTATGAAGCTTTGATTACAGCGGAAGAAGTCCCGCTTAAAGAATTTGAAAAAGAGATCTTCTTTGAAGGTTGTATGCCCATTGAAGTCATGGCGAAGCGGGGTAAGAAAACCCTTTTGTTTGGTCCGTTAAAACCGGTTGGTCTTACAGACCCGCGTACCGGAAAGCAACCCTATGCCGTGGTACAGCTTAGACAGGACAACAGTGCAGCCACTTTATATAATATGGTTGGTTTTCAAACTCACTTGAAATGGGGAGAGCAGAAAAAAGTGATCCGGATGATTCCCGGCCTTGAGAATGCCGAGATTGTCAGGTACGGGGTGATGCATCGCAACACTTTTATCAACTCTCCTCGTTTGCTTAAACCTACCTATCAATATCGGGAAAGGGACTCGCTGTTTTTTGCCGGACAGATGACCGGGGTGGAAGGATACGTGGAATCGGCAGCATCCGGATTAATTGCCGGAATCAATGCCGGTTTGCTGGCTGAACAGAAGGAGCCGCTGGTTTTCCCGCGTGAGTCTGCACTCGGCAGCATGGCGCACTATGTCACCACGGCCGATCCGGCCAATTTTCAGCCGATGAATGCTAACTTCGGACTGTTTCCGCCCCTGGAAAAACGGATCCGAAACAAAAAAGAAAAAAATGAAAAACTGGCTGAACGGGCACTGGAAAGTATTCAGAATTTTTCACGAAACGTACACAATTTAAGTTGCTAGGGACGAATTGATGTGATACGATTAAATTGCTCATGGGGGGTATATGGTCTGCTTATCCCGTGAGTAAAGGCAAAACGGCTGTCCCACTTTTATGAAAGGAGAGGCAGGATGGATAAGACGTTTCATGCCACCACCATATTTGCCATTCAACATAATGGGGAATCGGCCATGGCCGGAGATGGTCAGGTAACGCTTGGAAACAGCGTTGTAATGAAACAACATGCCAAAAAAGTACGTAAGTTATATGGAGATAAAGTGATCGCAGGTTTTGCCGGCTCTGTTGCAGATGCGATTACCCTGTTTGAGAAATTTGAAGGCAAACTTGAAGAGTATCACGGCAACCTCAAGCGTTCTGCGGTTGAACTTGCCAAGGATTGGCGAACCAATAAAATGTTGAAGCAACTGGAAGCTATGTTAATTGTGATGAATAAAGAGGATTTGCTCCTTGTATCCGGTACTGGAGAAGTGATAGAACCTGATGACGGGATTCTCGCCATCGGTTCGGGAGGGAATTATGCCCTTGCGGCCGGCCGGGCCCTCAAAAAATACAGCCCGGACATGAAAGCGAGGGAGATCGCAGAAGCCGCCCTGGTTACGGCTTCTGAAATTTGTGTGTTTACCAATCAGAACCTGGTCATTGAGGAAATCAGCGGATAACAAATTGGAGGGCTTGCATTGAAAAAAGCTGAGAATCTAACGCCCAGGAAGATTGTCGAAGAGCTTGACAAATACATCGTCGGCCAGACCCGTGCCAAGCGTGCTGTGGCCATTGCACTTCGCAACCGGTACAGACGCAGTCTGCTGGATGAGTCACTCAGGGATGAAATCGTGCCCAAAAACATTCTAATGATCGGGCCGACCGGTGTGGGAAAAACAGAGATTGCACGGCGACTGGCTAAACTGGTGGGGGCTCCTTTCGTCAAAGTGGAAGCGACCAAATTTACGGAGGTCGGCTATGTCGGCCGAGACGTGGAATCCATGGTTCGAGACCTGGTCGAAACCGCCATTCGTATTGTCAAACTTGAAAAAATGGAGCAGGTGAAGGACAGGGCTGAACAACTGGCGGAAGAACGACTGGTGACCATTCTGGTCCCTTCCGCAAAAAAGGAAACAAAATTTCATAACCCGCTGGAGATGTTTTTTGGCAATCAGGAAACACAAAACGAGCAAAAAAAGCCGGACAACGATGAAGATATTACCCAGCGGAGACGACAGGTTAAATTTAAACTCTCCTTGGGAGAACTGGAAGATGAAATGGTCGAAATTGAAGTGGATGATCATGCGCCGACCATGTTTGATGTGTTTTCCGGAGCCGGCATCGAACAGATGGGGATTAACATGCAGGAAATGTTCGGCAATTTGATGCCGAAGAAAAAGAAGAAGCGCCGCTTGCCGGTGAGAGAGGCAAGAAAAGTTCTGATTCAAGAGGAAGCACAGAAATTGATTGACATGGACGAAGTCTATCAGGAATCCGTAGAGCTGGCGGAACAATCCGGGATTATTTTTATTGATGAGATCGATAAGATTGCCGGAAAAGATCAGGGCGGAAGTCCTGATGTCTCCCGGGAAGGGGTTCAGCGTGACATTCTTCCGATTGTCGAAGGATCTACTGTTATGACAAAATATGGCCCGGTCAAGACAGACCACATTCTGTTTATAGCGGCCGGTGCGTTCCATATTGCCAGACCTTCAGATTTAATTCCGGAATTACAAGGAAGATTCCCGATCCGTGTCGAATTGGATAATCTGGGGGTAGAAGATTTCGTTCGCATTCTGAAAGAACCTGAGAATGCGTTGACCAAACAATATGTGTCTCTTTTGGAAACTGAAGGAATAAAAGTTGAATTTTCTGACAATGCTATTAAAGAGATTGCCAGACTGGCAACAGAAGTCAATCAGACGACAGATAATATCGGTGCGCGACGTCTCCACACCATCATGGAAAAACTGCTCGAAGACCTGTCATTCGAAGCGCCGGATATTCATCTTGAGAAAATCGAGATTACCCCTGACTATGTTCAGGAGAAACTGAAGGATATCATTAAAAACAAAGATTTAAGTCAATACATTCTATAAGTGAATATGTGAACAGGTAGGAGGATAAAAAATGAATTTATTACAAAAAACAAGAAGAATTAATAGTATGCTTCAGAAAACAGCGGGTCATGCTGTTAACTTTATGGAAATGGCAGAAGTATTGAGTGAAGTCATTGAGGCCAACATTTTTGTTGTGAGCCGTAAAGGAAAACTTCTGGGATATTCACTGGCCCAGGAAATCGACAGTGAAAGAATGAGAAAGATGCTGGAACAGAGACGTTTTCCGGAAGAATACAGCTCACAGTTGTTAAAAGTAGAAGAAACATCGGCTAACCTGGATGTTGACAACCCGTTGACAGCTTTTCCGGTAGAAATGAAAGATGTCTTCCGGAACGGGCTGACCACGCTGGTGCCGATTGTTGGTGGGGGGGACCGTCTGGGTACCCTGATTCTTGCCAGGTTGAACGAGAATTTTACGGATGACGATCTGGTTCTGGCTGAAGTCGGAGCAACCGTTGTCGGTATGGAGATCCTCAGGGAACGTGCCGAACAGATTGAAGAGGAAGCCCGCAGCAAAGCTGTCGTGCAGATGGCGATCGGTTCACTCTCTTACAGTGAACTTGAGGCCGTCGAACATATTTTTGAAGAATTGGATGGCAAAGAAGGGTTGCTGGTTGCCAGCAAAATTGCCGACAGAGTCGGTATCACCCGATCTGTCATTGTCAATGCCCTTCGCAAACTGGAGAGTGCCGGTGTCATCGAATCACGCTCACTGGGTATGAAAGGAACGTATATTAAGGTACTCAATGAAAAACTACTCCCCGAACTGGAGAAAATCAAAACCTCGTAAACTTTGATTCAGCATAAGGTTTGGACAAGTTTTGTGAAAGTTCATCGCGCGTTAATGCGATGAACTTTTTTTATTTTTATCAAGCGCAAAAAAATTCTACAAATTAAAATAAAAAATGGTATAACAGCCCTGTACCCCGTCATTCCCTTTTTTAACAATAATTCAACAAAATTAGCCCCCGCCAGCTCACATTAAAAATTTCTGTCGAAAATTGCAGGAATTATTAACCTATTTGTAGAATGATTGAATCAGGAAAAAGGTAGCAATAGGTTAGGAGGCCTTTTGTGATGATCAATTCTAACCACCTGATACTGCTGGAGAAGGCTCTGGATGCTTCCAGCATGCGACAGAGAGTCATTGCTGACAATATTGCCAATGTTGATACACCGCATTACAAAAGCAAAGAGGTTTCATTTGAATCTCATTTACAACAGGCGATGCAATCAGACAGCAAATTCAAAGGTTACCGTACGGACCCCCGGCATATTGAAATCGGACAGAAGTCCCGGGTTGCTGTTCAACCGGAAATCGTGGTCCGGAAGGGGACCGTCATGAACAACAATGGTAACAATGTGGATATTGATTACGAAGTGACGAAAATGGCAAAAAATGCACTGTGGTATCAGTCCTTAATCCAGCAAACCGGCGGATATTTCAACCGGTTGCGGAGTGCGATTGAAGGGAGGGGTAGATAATGGGGCTTTTCTCCAGTCTTGATATTAGTGCGTCGGCACTAACGGCCAACCGGCTACGGATGGATGTCGTTTCGGCCAATATTGCCAATGCCAATACAACCCGTGCGGAGTACGTTAACGGGGAATGGCAACCGTATCGCAGAAAAATGGTGGTTCTGGAACCGAAAACATCGCAGTCATTTGACAATTTTTTGCAGGCTGCGGTCAATCGGGGACAGTCGACAACAGGTGATGGCGTCAAAGTCTCGGCGATCGTTGAGGATGAAACCCCTTTTAAACGGGTTTATCAGCCGGACCACCCTGATGCAGGCGAAGACGGTTATGTCCTTTTGCCCAATGTTGATCTGTTGAGAGAAATGGCGGATTTAACCATGATTTCCCGATCTTATGAAGCGAATGCCACATCTTTTAATACAGCGAAATCGATGTATCTCAAAGCGCTTGAACTGGGGCGTTAAGTCATAACCGGTTTATTGTCGGGAGGTGAAACCAGATGGAAATACATAAGATAGGAGCCCTGGCAAACGTCAATCCTCCTTCACAGGTAAACAAATATACCGTCCGTGAAGCTGCCGCCTCTTTCAGTGATTTTTTAAATCAGTCTATTGAAAAAGTGAACCGTGCACAGCTTGAGGCGGAAATCATGACAGAAAAATTGGCGGCAGGTGAGGTTCAGGATGTTCATCAAGTTATGCTCGCCGAACAAAAAGCGATGCTGAGCCTGCAGCTGACCCTCGAAGTTCGAAACAAAGCGGTTGAAGCTTATCAGGAGATAATGAGAATGCAATTTTAATCCTAATTAATCCCGACCAGTCACACAATCAGCGAGATCAATAACAGACGCATGGATATACGGGGGGAAACATGAACGAACGACTCCAACAATTAAGAGAAAAAGCAACTGAATACTGGAATCGATTCACTACCAGACAAAAAGTAATGATAGGCGCATCGCTTCTGTTTCTCCTTGCTGCCATCATTCTGTTCATTTTATATGCATCACGACCAGAATATATCAACCTGTATTCCAACAATCTAAGTCAGCAGGAAATTGGAGAAATCAAAGAAGCACTGGACAACAGGGGGTACGATTACAAACTGGCTCCGGGTGGAACCAATATTATGGTTCCCCGAAAAGACGCAGCCAGTATTACAGTTGAACTGGCCGCCCAGGGGATTCCCAAAAACGGTTCCATCAGTTACGAAGTCTTCAGCCAGAACATGGGGTTCGGTACTTCTGACCGGCAACTGGATGTGATCGAACGGGATGCGATGCAAAATGAACTGCGTAATCTGTTGACTCGAATAGACGGGGTTCAAAACGCGGAAGTCATGATCACATTGCCTGAAGAATCTGTGTTTATCACCCCCGGTGAAACGCAGCAATCGACTGCATCCGTGATCGTTCAGGTAGAACCGGGAAAACGGTTGGACAACAGCCAGATTCGCGCACTCTATTATCTCGTATCGCGCAGTGTTCCCGATCTGCCTCTGGAAAACATCGTGATTATGAACCAGTTCAGCGAAATGCTGACCCTGGAAGATGAGGGGAATAGTGGTTCATCTTCAATGGCGATTGATGAGCAACTTGAGATCCAGCGCCAGTTGCAAAGGGAGATTGAAAACGGGCTTAAGAATATGCTGGGCACCATTCTCGGGCGCGACAAAGTGCTGGTTCACACTTATCTCAAGCTGAACTTTGATAAAGAAAGTAGAGTTGAGAATCTGGTAGAACCAGTCGACCCTGAAAATAATGAAGGTATTGCCATCAGTATTGAAAAGATCCAGGAAAGTTTTCAGGGAACAGGTGAAGCCCCGGGAGGAGTTGCCGGTGTGGGTGATCAGGATGTTCCCGGATATCCCGGCAATACATCCGGCGGTGAAAGTGAATACGAAAAAACCATTGAAAGAGTTAATAATGAAGTCAATCGTATCCAGCGGGAGGTTACGGAAAGCCCTTATGAAATACAGGACATCACGATCAATGTCGGGGTGGATCTGCCGGATGGAGATCCCGCCATTCCGCACGTTGAAGAGATTATAAAAAATGTGGTCAGAACCACGCTGGCTTCTCAGGGCACCGCTCTCACAGACCAGGATATCGAAAACCGTATCACGGTGTTCCCGAGAACGTTCGAAGGCAAACCGACATTTGAACCGGAGAACCGGATTAATCCGACCCTGTTAATCGGGCTGATTGCGTTAACACTTGCTTCTACGGGAGCGATGATATACACGCTGATCAGGCGTCGTCGCAAGTCTCAGGAGGAAGAGGAGATTATCGAACCTGTCAAAGTGGATGAAATCCCTGAGGAAGATGAATCGGAGGAAGCGCAGATACGCAGGCAACTTGAAAATCTGGCCAAGAACAAGCCCGAAGAGTTTGCGACACTTATGCGTTCCTGGTTACTAGATGATTAGGAGGAAGGTACTATGGCGCGACAACAACAAACGAAAGATCTCACAGGTCGGCAAAAAGCAGCCATATTACTGATCGCACTCGGGCCGGAGATTTCTGCAGAAGTGTTTAAGCATCTGAAAGAAGAAGAGGTCGAGCAACTGACGCTTGAAATCGCCAACGTGCGAAAGGTGGACTTTGTTGAAAAAGAGAAGGTTCTGCAGGAATTCCACCAGCTGGCCATCGCCCAGGATTACATTGCCCAGGGTGGTATCGGTTATGCCAAAGATGTACTGGAGAAGGCACTGGGCCAGCAGAAGGCGATGGATGTAATCAACCGTCTGACCGCCAGCCTGCAGGTTCGTCCTTTCGACTTTGCACGCAAAGCGGATCCGGGTCAGATATTCAACTTTATACAGAATGAACATCCGCAGACGATAGCACTGGTACTGTCATACCTGGACCCGGAACAGGCCTCCACCATTCTTTCCGCACTGCCTCAGGAAAAGCAGGCGGATATCGCACGCAGAATCGCCCTGATGGACAGCACGTCTCCGGAAGTGGTCAGTCAGGTTGAGCGTGTTCTGGAAAAGAAACTGTCTGCAACGGTTGTTCAGGATTACACCTCGGCGGGTGGTATTGAGTCCGTGGTACAGATCCTGAACGGGGTGGACAGAAGTACAGAGCGGACCATCCTGGATTCCCTTGAATTACAGGACCCCGAACTTGCAGAAGAAATCAAGAAGAGAATGTTTGTATTTGAAGATATTGTCTTGCTTGACGATCGTTCGATTCAGCGGGTTATCCGCGATGTGGAAAATGCAGACCTGATTTTGGCACTGAAGGTGGCCAGCGAAGATGTGAAAGAGACGATTTTCCGCAACATGTCCAAACGGATGGTGGAAAACTTCAAAGAAGAGATGGAATTCATGGGACCTGTTCGTTTGCGTGATGTAGAAGAAGCTCAGACCAGAATCGTCGCCATCATACGTCGCCTCGAAGAAGCTGGCGAGATTATCATTGCCCGGGGCGGAGGAGATGATATCATTGTCTAATGTGATCAAGGCTTCTTTGTATCGACAACTGGACGAGTTCAAGGAAATCAAGATCTCAAAACGCATCCCGGTTCAACCTCGCAAAGAACCGCAGCGAGAGCACGAGGAATCAGAAAAAGATGCGATCATGAATCAGGCGAAAGCAGACGCTTCCGAAATCATGGCACAGGCGCATCAGGATGCGCAATCTCTGCTCGAACAAACCCGTGAACAATGTGAAAAGTTAAAGCAGGAAGCAGAGCAGGAGATTGCGGAAAAGTGGAAGGCCTTTGAACAGGAAAAAGAAAGACTGGCACAGGAAGCCCGGGAACGGGGACAAAAAGAAGGGTTTGAGCAGGGCAGGGAAGAAGGACGGCGGGAATCTCTCCGAGAGTATCAGGATCTTATTGAAAAATCAGCTTACATACTGGAATCCGCCCAGCGCGAAAAAGAAAAGATCATCTCGGAAGCAGAGCCTTTTTTAATTGAACTGTCTACACAGATTGCACAAAAAATTATAGCCGAAGAACTTTCGCTTAACCCCGATAAAATGACGGAGATGGTCGCCGAGGCTCTGGCACGTGTCAGAGTGATCGGCACCATTACCCTTTCTGTAGACCCGGAATACCACGCCTTCGTCATGCAAAACAGAGAGCGGTTGTTGCGGGTGATAGACGGGCAATCCGAACTGATGATAATACCGGACCATCAGTTGAAGGGTGGGGGGTGTGTCATCCAGACTCCGATGGGCAGTCTGGATGCCCGCATCGATACACAGCTTGAAGAAGTAAAAAAAGCCCTGTTAGAGGTAGCGCGGGGAAGTGAAAAACATGAGTCAGATACAGGTGAACAAGTACCTGAAGGTCTTACACAGGATCGATCCCTATCGATATAACGGAAAAGTGACTCAGGTCATCGGTCTTACCGTGGAATCCAATGGACCCGATGCGAAAATCGGAGAAGTTTGTCTGATTTATCCGGCCAACGATCAAAAACCGGTTCAGGCTGAGGTGGTCGGATTCCGTGAGAACAGGGTGTTGTTGATGCCGCTGGGAGAACTGGGACAAATCGGCCCGGGTTGTGATGTGGTCGCCACCGGTTCTCCCCTGGCGGTTAAAGTGGGTCCGGAAATCCTGGGCCGCGTACTGGATGGCATTGGCAGACCGATTGACGATCTGCCGTTGCCGGGTGAACTGGTGGATTATGAGACGAATAATCCGCCTCCCGGACCTCTGTCACGCCCCCGGATCCAGCAACCGCTGAGCCTTGGGGTCAGGGTGATAGACGGGCTTCTGACAGTAGGAATGGGACAACGTGTCGGTATTTTTGCCGGCAGTGGCGTTGGTAAAAGTACACTGTTGGGGATGGTCGCCCGTCATACAAAGGCCGACGTGAACGTCATCGCCCTGATCGGGGAACGGGGGCGTGAAGTCGTGGAATTCATTGAAAAAGACCTTGGAGAAGAGGGGTTGAAACGTTCGGTGGTGGTGGTCGCAACATCGGACCAACCCCCTTTGCTGAGGATAAAAGGGGCGATGATCGCCACCGCTTTTGCGGAATACTTCCGTGACCAGGGGTTGAATGTGATGTTGATGATGGATTCCGTAACCCGAGTGGCGATGGCCCAGCGGGAAATCGGATTGGCCATCGGTGAGCCCCCGACGACGAGGGGTTATACCCCATCCGTTTTCGCCATGCTTCCCCGATTGCTTGAACGCTCAGGGACCTCAAAAAAAGGAACCATCACCGCTTTCTACAATGTCCTGGTAGACGGGGATGACATGAACGATCCGATCGCGGACACGGTTCGAGGTATTTTGGACGGACACATCGTACTGGATCGCCGGCTGGCTCAGAAGGGACAGTACCCTGCTGTCGACATTCTGAACAGTGTCAGCCGGGTGATGGACCAGATTACGACTGACACCCACCAGCAAGCTGCCCGAAATTTCAAGAAATTGCTTGCTACTTACCGGGAATCGGAAGATCTGATCAATATTGGGGCTTACAAGGCGGGTTCCAATAAAGACGTTGATCGGGCCATTGAATATCAGCCAATTATGTCCCAGTTTATCAATCAGGGAATCCACGAGCCTTCCGATCTTCAGCAGGCCGTACAATCCTTGGAGACCTATTTTGGAGGGATTGATGAATGAGTTTCCAGTATCCGTATCAACGTATCCTGGATCTAAAGGAAAAAGAGACGGAACTTGCACAGATCGAGTATGGCAGTGCCCTGCATCGGTTAAAGCTGGAGGAAAGTCAGCTTGAAACACTATTAAGTGAAAAACAGCGGGTCACCCTGATGCTTGAAGAAATGACAACAAAGTCCATTTCAGCGATGCAGTTGATTGAAGTACAGCAGTATTTACAGCATATCGAACATGTGATCAATCAGAAAAAACAGGAAAAGGGACGCGTTCAGCAACAGGCCGACACGGCTCTCAATCAACTGGTCGGTCGGAAGAAAGAACAGGAGACCTGGCGTATTTTAAAAGAAAAACGTTTTAACCGATATATAGAGAAACAAAAGAAACAAGAACAGAACTTAATGGATGAACTGGGATCAATCAAATATTCCCGGGACATCACCGGCAAATGAAGGCAAAGGGAGGGGAAGAAATGGAAACCGTACAGGATAAATCATACAACAAGATAGAATGGATCTTTTACATTGTGATTCTCCCCCTTCTTTTCACCAGTATTTTAACGGGAATCCTGCTACACTTTCTGGGAGTCAATGTTGTGGGATCCCTGCAGGTCTGGTTAAATCAGGTTCCGTATGTGGCGTCGATTGTACCGGATCCAGATACAAGACCGGATGCCAATTTGACGCCACAGCAGGAAGTGACATACCTCAATGAACAGATGAAGCGCATCAATGCCGAATTGACTGAAAAAAAAGGCGAAGTGGCGACGCTGAGTAAAATCGCGGATGAAAGAGAAGCCAAAATCAAAGAATTGCAACAGGAAATTGAACAACTGGAAAAAGCGCTTGAAGACAAACGGATCAGTGATGAAGAACAACTCAAGCAAATCAGGGATCTTGCCGAACTCTATTCCAGTATGTCTGCCAGTAAAGCCGCACCGATCATCGAAGCATTAACACTCGAAGAAGCGGTTCTGGTTATGAAAGCAATGGATCCCGAGGAACAGGGGGACATCTTTGCCAAAATGGATCCCGAAAAAGCGGCGGAAATATCCATTTTGCTAAAGGATACCAAACTGCATCAGGATGATCAAATTGCTGCCCTGCAGCAGCGGGTTCAGGTTCTGACCCGAGCCCTCAGTGAATCTGCCGTCCTGCTTCAGGACAAAGAAAAACTGATTAATACATATTCGCAGATGCCACCGAAAGAAGCCGCCGACATTTTAATCAATATGATGAATACCGATCAGACGAAAGCTCTTGCGATCGTGTCGGGAGTCGATGATGGCGTGCGTTCTCAAATTCTGACGGAAATTGCACGAAGAGATGTCAATCTGGCATCCCGAATAACAAATCTGTTAATGCAGGAATAAGACAACAAACCCATTGAAAGGAGGTGAAAAAGATGAATGAAACGGTAACGCTACAAACGTCTGCTATGATAATGGCAACGAATGCCCAGAAAGGTTCGATGTTCTCCGGCAAGAAGGGGGAATCTGCAGGTTTTGCATCTCTACTGCAGACATTGACAGGTGATACCCTGCCGCAGGAAGGATCAGTCACTAAACTGGAACAGCTTATGATGCTTCTGAATCAGGTTGATGTTTCTTCTGTTCTCAATCCATCCCAACAGGGAACGGAGACACAGAATCAGGCTGCAACCGGACTGGAATCTGAGCTGGCTCAACTACTTAAGTTATTAAACGGCTCACTGCAACCGGAATCGGATGAATTTACAGAAGCACTTCAATTACTGTCCGATTGGATGGGACTCAAGCAACCGATCGATCCGTCCCAGTGGGAACAGCTGACTGCCATTCCGGCACAACTGAACCTACCGAAACTGGAACAGGTACTGGATACCATGGTTAAGCAACCTCCAGAACATTCTCGCAAACAAGCAACCAATTCTCCTGTCTTCACAGGTGGTCAGGAAGCTAGAATGCTGAATCAACAGGTGACAGCTGAGGAACTTCCGCACGAACAGATTCAACGTTTATTAGAGGTTTTATCATCTCAAAAGAACGTTGAAGACGTTCACGCTTCACGTGTCCAGGATGCTGTTTTCACGAAGGCTTCCACCCTGGCCGGACGGGAATGGGCTAATCTCTCCAGTCGTGAACAGGTTGTTCTGAAGATTATGACCCTGTTATCCCGATTGGACCGTGGCGATAGGCAACTCCCCGGGAAACTCGTACCGAAACTGGAACAGGTTTTGTCCATGCTTGGATCCCAACCTGCAGGGCAAACGCTTGTATCTGATCATATCCGCAACACCCTTTATGCTGAGGCTCGGGTCGATACCTTCACCCGAAACGGATTGAATGAACATGAAAATCTGTCTGTCAGACCGTTTACACATGCGGTGATGACGGATCAGCATGGATCTGTCAGAACAGAAGACGCAACAGCTCGAGTTTTTGCCCATCAATTGCAGGCACAGGCCGGGCTAGTTGATCAGCGCCAGAGCGCACTCGTGCAACCGCAACCGGGACAGACCCAGCCACAGATCATGCAGGAAGGACAACCATCACCATTGATTCAGGCGTCTCGTTTTTCAGAGGATATGCCGGCCCTGATGGTGCAACAGTTGAAAATGATGAAAGGGCATGATGCATCACGCGCTACCATTCGGCTTTACCCGGAAAGTCTCGGGCAACTGAATGTGGAAATCGTCACCCGCAATGGTCAGATTACAGCCCAGTTTATTGCTGAAACAGGGATGGGAAAAGATTTGATAGAAAGCCAGCTACATGTCCTGAGACATGCCCTCGTTCAGCACGGCCTCCAGGTTGATAAACTGGAAGTCAGCCAGGGACAGCCGACATCAGGATCATCACACCAGGCAGCGGACAAAGGCGATGGATTTTCCCAGCAACAACCGAAACAACATCAACAGCAGCATGAACAACATTCCGGATTTAGCCCGGATGCCTATTCGTTATATGATGATTCCGAACTTGATTTTGAAGAAGCCCTGATCCGTCACGAAGCGGACACAGTACGTCAGAGTATTGACTATACCGTGTAAGACAGGAGGGTTGAGATGACAACGGTTTACAATTCACTTTTCTACAGTGGTTTTACGGAACAGACAACTCAAGAAGACAAAACCACACTGGATAAAAACGCATTTTTAAAACTGATGATTACCAAATTACAGAATCAGGATCCGCTGCAACCTGTCGATGATGAGAAAATGATGACCCAGATGACCCAGTACAGTACAGTCGAACAGTTAACGAACATTAATCAACAACTGTCTTCCATGCTCAAATTTAATCAGTTTCTCGGACTGTCATCTTTGATCGGGAAGCAGATTGAATGGAAGACCGATGATGGTACGATCAACGCCGCTACTGTAACATCCGTACAGACACAGCATGATCAGTACCACGTGTTGACGGATACCGGAGAACGGATTCCTGCTGAACAAATCACAGTGATTTCCGGATGACGTGAATGGGAGATGGGTAAAGGTGAACAATCAGTTTAAAATTGGACAAACCTATTTTCCCGGGCAGCCGCTTCAACCGGTTCGCAAAAACAATCGAACCCCTGATGCATCTCAATCACCCCGTTTCGAGCAACTGCTCAAACAACAGGTGGAAAAAGAGCCAAAACCGCTCCATTTTTCTCAGCATGCCAGAGAAAGGCTGGATATGAGGGGGATTGAACTGACTCAGCAGGATATGGACCGGATCAGATCCGCGGTAGCCAGAGCAGAGGAAAAAGGGGCCAGAGAATCTCTGATTCTTATGAATGACGTCGCTTTTGTTGTCAGTATCAAAAACAAGACCGTCATCACGGCAGTAGATGGCAACCAGATGAAAGAGAATATTTTTACCAACATTGATAGTGCCGTGGTGCTATAAAGGGCTGGACCTTGACAGGAGGCCCTCAGTTGCGGACCGACCGAAGCAACTGAACACTTCAAAGGAGGTACGTTAAGTATGTTACGATCCATGTATTCCGGGATTTCCGGTATGAAAGGATTTCAGACGAAGCTGGATGTCATTGGGAACAACATTGCCAATGTCAATACAGTCGGTTTTAAAAAAGGACGTGTAATGTTTCAGGACATCCTCAGTCAGACCGTCGGCGGGGTGACTCGGGCCGTTGAAGAAGAGGTGGGGGGCGTCAATCCCAAACAAGTCGGTCTTGGAGCATCAATCGCTTCCATCGACACGATTCATTCACAGGGAAGTGCGATGACCACGAACCGGCCGCTTGACCTGTCCATTGATGGAGACGGCTTTTTTGCCATCAAGACCAATGCCGATCAGGAAGTGCCCTACCTCACGCGGGCGGGAAATTTTAGCCTTGATGCCTTTGGCCAGCTGGTGACGCCGCAGGGTTATTTTGTGGTAGATTCCGGCGGTGAAGTCATTACCATTCCCCAGGAAGAATACAGCCAGTTTGAGATCTCCAAGACCGGAGAAATCATTGGAGTTACACCTGAAGGGGAGACAGAAGTCATCACGGAATTAGGGCTGGTTACTGTCACCAATCCGGGAGGATTGAAAAAACTGGGCAATTCCCTGTACGAAATTACGGCCAATGCCATTCCGGATGGGGAATTTGATGATTACACCACCGCGATGAATCCGGATACCGGAACCGGTGCGATTATCAGCGGCCAGTTGGAGATGTCCAATGTGGACCTGACCGAAGAATTTACCGAGATGATTGTTGCCCAGCGCGGTTTCCAGGCGAATTCGCGAATTATTACAACGTCCGATGAGATTTTACAGGAAGTCGTCAATCTGAAGCGTTAATAGACGTTTAAACTCCTGATAAAAACGGGAGAGGGGTCCTCCCTCTCCTTTACCCCGTATAAAGGAGGGGGATAACATGATTGAAGTAACCCGACTAAATGGAACAACATTTGTTCTGAACGCCCTTTTGATTGAATCCGTGGAAGAGACCCCGGATACCGTCATCACATTGACCAACGGTAGAAAATACGTGGTTAAGGAATCTGCGGAAGACGTCATTAAAATCATAAAAGGATTTTATCGAGATATCCATGTGCTGAAATTCTACAGCCAGGATAATGTAGGAGGTCCCGATGTTTCAGAATAAATTGTTTAATATGGCGATCATTATTCTCGTTGCCATCGCACTGCTTGGAACAGTCACATTTGTCCTGTGGAAAACCTATCTGGATACCGGCTCTGTTGTGGAAGGTTCTTCCATTGAGGAAGAACCAAAATCCATCGATGAAATCCTGTCCCTTACGATTTCCACAGATGAAATCACGACCAATCTGTATTCCGGTGATTTTATCATGGTGCAGTTTGATCTTCAGGTGGATAATGAAGAAGCCAGAGCAGAACTGGAAAAAAGGTTAAATCAGGTCAACCATATCGTCATCAAGATTCTGTCTTCCAGTACGCCCGAGGATATTAACGGAGCCGAGGGGCTGACTGAATTGGAAGCACGCATTATGAATGAAGTGAATGCCATACTCAACAATGGCCGGGTCGTCAAGGTTTATACAACCAAGAAAGTTCTTCAATAGCCTGGTATAAACCATGTCAAAGGGGGTGGCAACTTGAGTGAAGTCTTATCACAGGGAGAAATAGACGCCCTGCTGGCTGCCCTTTCCTCCGGTGAAATGGATGCCGATGAACTGAAAGAGGAAGAGGTAGAACGAAAAGTTCGCACCTATGATTTTAAAAGGGCGCTACGCTTTTCCAAAGATCAGATCCGAAGCCTGACACGGATTCATGAGAATTTCACCCGTCTATTAACAACCTATTTTTCAGCACAATTGCGGACTTTTGTTCAGATTACGGTTGCTTCGGTTGATCAGCTGCCTTATGACGAATTTATCCGTTCTATACCGAAGATGACAATTTTAAATATATTCGAGGCAAGTCCGCTTGAAGGACGCATGGTGATGGAAATCAACCCTAACGTAACCTACGCCATGCTGGACAGGTTGCTGGGAGGACAGGGCGTCAGTTTGAGTGAAAGTCCCAATTTAACGGAAATAGAAACAACAGTGATGGAACGTATTTTCAGCAAGGCACTTGAGAGTTTTGCCGAGGCCTGGAAAGGGGTTATTGAATTAAACCCTGTTCTTGATGTCATGGAAACCAATCCGCAGTTTATGCAGATTGTTTCCCCGAATGAAACCGTAGCGGTCATTTCCTTAAGTACCAAAATCGGGGATACCACAGGCATGATAAACCTGTGTTTGCCTCATGTGGTTCTTGAACCGATTATGCCCAAGTTGTCCGCCCACTACTGGCTGTCAACCCAGAAAAAATCCCGGGATGATAAGGAAGTCAAGGCACTTGAGCAATCTATCGGTAAAGCTCAGATTCCCGTTGTGGTTCAGCTCGGGACATCTTCCATTACGGTCGGTGAGTTTCTGCAACTGGCCCGAGGGGATGTGATCCAGTTAAACCAGTCAACGGAACAGGATCTCTCGGTATATGTGGGGAAACGATTGAAGTTTACAGGACAGCCGGGGGTCATCAAAGGCAAGATGGCCGTGAGGATCGAGGAAGTACTCGAGGAAGGAGTTGATGAGGGTGGATAAAAAGGACATGCTGTCCCAGGAAGAAATCGATGCTCTGTTAAACCAGGGTGATGACGGTGAGGATCAAAATGCTTCCGAGGCAACAGAAGAGGAGGAAACATTAACTCCGGTTGATGAAGATGCACTTGGAGAGATCGGGAACATTTCTTTCGGCAGTGCAGCCACAGCGCTATCAACGCTCCTGGGACAAAAGGTGGATATTACCACTCCCAGAGTGTCGATCATTCAGACAGAGGAAATGGATGAGGAGTTTCCCGTTCCCCATGTCGCGGTGGAGGTAAACTATACGGACGGATTTGAAGGTTCCAACGTCCTGGTGATTCGGACCATCGATGCCAGTATCATAGCGGACCTCATGCTGGGTGGAGATGGAACGAACACCACAGAAGACCTGAATGAGATGCACCTGAGCGCCGTTCAGGAAGCCATGAATCAGATGATGGGCTCAGCTGCAACATCCATGTCCACCATCTTTAATAAAAAAGTTAATATTACGCCGCCGGACATCAAGATTATGGATTTGTCCAAAGGAGAGGATGCCGGCCTGCATACGGACGAGAAACAACTTGTCCAGATCTCATTTCAATTAAAAGTGGGGGAAGACGGAAGTTTAATAGATTCCAATATTATGCAACTGGTTCCGGTTCCGTTCGCCAAAAAGATGGTGGCGGATCTGATGGGAATCGGGGACTCGGAAGAAGAAACATCGGCTGCAGTTGAAGCAGTTGCGGCGGAATCTGCACCGGCTGAAAGCCCTGCTGGAAGTATACAGCCTGACATGCCGCAAACGCCGCCGCAGGCACCTCCCCAGCAGGAACAGTCTCAGCCAGGAATGGCGGCAGCCTCTGCTGGAGGACAGGCGCATACGTTCGGCACGCCGACACAGCCGACACCTTCCGCTCAACAGGCTAATGTTCAGCCGGCCCAGTTTTCACAGTTCAACACCGATCCTCAGCCTGAAATTGGAGAAAAAAACCTCGGACTGCTGATGGATATCCCCCTGCAGGTGACCGTCGAACTGGGAAGAACGAAGCGGCAAATCCGCGAAATTCTGGAGCTGGGTCCGGGATCCATTGTGGAACTGGATAAACTGGCGGGTGAGCCCGTTGATATTCTGGTTAATAATAAACTAATTGCTAAAGGGGAAGTTGTGGTCATCGACGAAAACTTCGGTGTTCGTATCACCGATATCATCAGTCAGCTTGACCGCGTACAAAAGTTACAATAACTGTCTATCAATCTTAAAGTTCATAACATAGAAGATAGGGAGGAAACAACATGGCTCAAAAGATTTTAATCACAGATGACGCAGCTTTTATGAGAATGATGATCAAGGAAATTCTGACGAAAAATGGTTACGAGGTCGTAGGTGAGGCAGCTGACGGAGCTCAGGCCGTTGAAATGTATAAAGAATTGCAACCCGACCTCGTTACCATGGATATTACCATGCCGGAAATGGATGGGATCACGGCACTGAAGGAGATCAAAAAAATTGATCCCAATGCCAGAGTGGTTATGTGTTCTGCGATGGGGCAGCAGGCCATGGTTATCGATGCCATCCAGGCCGGTGCCAAAGACTTTATCGTAAAACCGTTCCAGGCTGATCGCGTACTGGAAGCGATTAAGAAATCTCTGAGTTAAGGATGCCGGACGATATGCAAGCAGGTCGAACTACCGGAAAGCTGATCCGTATCGTTCTTTTGTTTGCCGGATTCATTTTTCTGGTGACACAGACCGGGTGGGCAGTGGCTGAAGATTCCGGGAAGGAAATGAATGACTCTCTTCTCGATCAGGAGAGGGAGTCTGTGGATACAGGTGATTCCCCTTTGACAGGAAGCCAGTCCTATGATTTTTTCTCACTGTTTATTAAAATGCTGGTTATTCTTCTGTTCATCATTGTTTTAATATACGCCTTGATCCGTTTCCTGTCGTTTCGAAAAAGACCGTTTCATCAGGGCAACCTGTTGTCTCATCTCGGGGGGATATCGCTTGGAGCCAACAAAAGTGTACAGCTAGTTCAGGTTGGCCGTTCATTATACCTGCTCGGCGTAGGCGAAGACGTAAGGCTGATTCAACAGATTGAGAATCAGGATGAAATCGATGAACTTCTTTCTATGGTAAAAAAGCAGCATCAATCTGCTTTTCAGATATCCTGGCCGTCATGGTTAAAAGAAAAACTGGAAAAGATGCAAATGATTCATCAGAAGAAACGGGAGAACGAGCAGGACATCAATCAGGACAGCTTTCAGTCTATGCTTCAGCAAAAATTGAGTGAAGTGAAGTCAAACCGGGAGAAGGCCAGGCAAACATATCTGCAATCACAACAGGATGAAGAAAGGGACAATCAATCATGAAGTCATGGAAGCATTCACTTCTAATTGGACTGGGCATCTTCATGATCTTACTCCAGTTTCCTGATCCGGTTCAGGCGGCTCCAGCTCCGACGATTCCGGGACTCGACATCAACATCGGGACCTCGGAGGAGCCGGGAGATGTGGCCAACACCGTCAAGATCCTGATTCTGATCACGATTTTATCCATTGCGCCGGCGATTCTGGTGATGATGACCAGTTTTACCCGGATTGTCGTGGTACTTGCCTTTGTCCGCAATGCCCTGGCCACCCAGCAGATGCCTCCAAACCAGGTGTTGATCGGGCTGGCGCTGTTTCTGACTTTTTTTATCATGGCGCCGACGTTCAGTGAGATCAATGATCAGGCTCTCCAGCCCTATTTGGCAGGGGAATTGTCGCAACAGGAAGCGTTTGAGCGCGCTGCTTACCCGATCAAAGAATTTATGGCCAAACAAACCAGGGAAAAAGATCTGGCGCTGTTTTTGAATTATATGAATGCTGAACAGCCCCAATCTGTGGAAGATATTCCGCTGGTAGCCCTAATCCCGGCTTTTGCCATCAGCGAATTGAAAACAGCCTTTCAAATCGGATTTATGATATTTGTACCGTTTCTGGTCATTGACATGGTAGTCGCCAGTACCCTGATGGCGATGGGGATGATGATGCTGCCGCCGGTCATGATCTCACTTCCTTTTAAAATTCTGTTGTTTGTTCTGGTAGACGGATGGTATCTGGTGGTCAAATCGCTGTTGATCAGCTATCAATAGATTCATCATAGACAGACAGGAAAGGGGCGGATGAGGTGAGTCCGGATGATGTCATTAATCTTGGAGCTTCAGCAGTCTACGTCATTTTGAAAATCAGTGCTCCGCTTCTGGGGATCGGTCTTCTTGCAGGACTTCTGGTCAGTATTTTTCAGGCCACAACCCAGATACAGGAGCAGACACTGGCCTTTATCCCGAAAATCGTTGCTATTTTTATATCACTGGTGATATTCGGACCCTGGATGCTGACCCAACTGCTGGATTTTACGCATGGTATTTTCAATCAATTACATAACTTTATCGGGTAGAGGTTGAAATGGTCATCCTGGAATTTTTACCTGTGTTTCTTCTGGTTTTTGTCAGAATGAGTGCCTTTATCCTGGCTGCGCCGGTTTTTTCAACCCGGGGCGTACCCAACACGTTTAAGATCGGACTGGCTTTTTTCCTGTCACTGATCGCCGTGTTCGCCGTCAACATGACGGTTGATCCGGCAGAACCGATCGCATTCGACGGAAGGTATGTCCTGTTAATCCTGAAAGAAGTTCTGGTTGGACTCAGTTTGGGCTTTATTGCCATGATGCTGATCTATGCGGTACAGATCGCAGGCGGATTAATCGATATGCAGATCGGGTTTGCGATTGCCAATGTGATTGATCCCCAGACCGGGATGCACAGTCCGTTAACCGGTAATTTCAAATTTATCCTGGCCATTTTGCTTTTGCTCAGTCTGGACGGCCATCATATGTTGATCAAGGGCATTATCACCAGTTATTATGCCGTCCCGGTTGATGTGATGTGGCAGCAGCTGGATACAGGTTCAATCGCCAGATTTGCCGTCAATGTGTTTGTGTATATGTTCTCCAGTGCCTTTATGATGGCTGCACCTGTAGTCGGAAGCCTGTTTCTGGTCGATGTCGCACTGGGGATCATGGCCAGAACCGTTCCACAGATGAATATTTTTGTGGTCGGGCTGCCGTTAAAGATTTTCGTCAGTTTTGCTGTCTTATTTGTCGCATTACCCGGATATTTTTACATCTTGAAAAGGTTGTTTGAAGAGATGTACCGATCGATGGCACAGCTCATGAAACTCCTGGGGGGATCCTAGATGCCTTACCCGACACGGAGATATCCCGTTAACCTGCAATTTTTTGCCCAGGAAAAAACGGAAAAAGCGACGCCCCGTAAAAAACAGGAAGCACGCAAAAAAGGACAGGTTGCCAAAAGCATGGAAATACCGTCCGCCCTGATTATGCTGTTTGCCTTTATCAGTTTTATCTTTCTGGGGCAGATGATGTTATCCGGGATTATACGAATCTACCAGCAAACACTGTCAGAATACATTCTGTGGCAGGTAACGCCCAACAACATTCAAGTAATGTTTATGCAGTTGACCTGGGAATCTGTCAAGCTTGTTTCACCGGTTCTGCTTGTCGCCATGGTCGCAGCCATTTTTGCCAACTATATTCAGATCGGCTTTTTGTTTACGACGGAGCCGCTCAAAATGAAGTTAAACAAGCTCAATCCGATTGAAGGAGCCAAGAAGATTTTCTCGTGGCGGGCGTTGGTTGAGTTTGTCAAATCGATCTTGAAATTTGTATTTGTCACGCTTGTGGTGGCCATTATTCTCTGGAATGCGAAGGAGCAGATTTTGAATCTTTCCGTTTCAACCCCCGGAGGCGTCCTTCAGGTCATTTCCGGATTAACAGCGAAACTGGGTGTGTTTGTCGCTCTGCTTTTAATCGTCCTGGCCGTTGCTGATTACGTCTATCAACGATATGACCATGAAAAAAGCCTGAGAATGTCCAAACAGGATATCAAGGATGAACACAAGAAAACCGAAGGGGACCCGTTGATCAAAAGTAAAATCAAGGAAAAACAGCGGGAAATGGCGATGCGAAGGATGATGCAGGAAGTACCGAAAGCGGATGTGGTCATTACCAACCCGACCCACTTCGCGTTGGCGCTTCGTTACGACTCGGAAACCATGACGTCTCCGACTGTTGTTGCCAAGGGGAAAGACCACCTGGCGGAAAAAATTAAAGAAGTGGCCCGGGAACATGATGTGGTCACCATGGAAAACAAACCGCTGGCACGTGCCCTTTATTTCCAGGTGGAAATCGGGGAGGAAATTCCGGAAGATCTGTTCAAGGCTGTTGCGGAAGTACTCGCCTACGTCTATAAATTAAAAGGCAAAGTGTAAAGGATACTGGATTCCAGGACAAAGGAGGGGATAACAGATGAACATGAAAATGAGAGATTTTTCTGTACTTATAGCGGTTATTATGGTTGTCATTATGATGGTTATCCCGCTCCCGACACCAGTGCTCGATTTTCTGATCATCATCAATATCTCGTTATCCTTGATTATTCTCATGGTGGCCATGAACACCAAAGAGCCTCTGGAATTTTCCATATTCCCGTCGCTTTTGCTACTGGTCACCCTGTTCAGGCTTGCGCTGAATGTCTCCACCACCCGGTCCATTCTGTCCAATGAAGGTGGCGGTGAAGTCATCCGGACTTTTGGTGAATTTGTGGTGGGAGGAAGTCCGGTAGTCGGTTTTGTCGTATTTCTCATTTTGGTTATCATTCAGTTTGTTGTGATTACCAAAGGTTCAGAACGCGTGGCGGAAGTGGCCGCCCGTTTTACACTGGATGCGATGCCCGGTAAGCAGATGAGTATCGACGCTGACCTGAATGCCGGCTTGATCACGGAGCAGGAAGCAAGAGAAAGACGGGAAAACATTGAACGGGAAGCCGATTTTTACGGGGCAATGGATGGTGCCAGCAAATTTGTCAAAGGGGATGCCATTGCCGGGATTGTCATTCTGCTTATCAATGTCCTGGGTGGATTTATCATCGGGATGGTGGTTCACGGGATGGGATTTTCCGAATCTGCCAGTACCTTTACCCTGCTGTCTGTCGGGGACGGACTGGTCAGCCAGATTCCCGCCCTGCTGGTATCAACGGCCACCGGTATCGTCGTGACCCGTGCTGCCTCAGACGGGAATCTGGGTACGGATATCGTCAGGCAGATTTTCGCATATCCCCGATTACTGTTTGTGACGGCAGGAGTTGTTGTTTTCCTTGGGATATTCACCCCGATCGGGCCGCTCAGAACCTTTCCGATCGCCGCGATCATCGCTTTCGGTGGGTATCGCCTGCAGAAGAATATTGAAAAGCAGGCGGCTGATATGCAACAGGATGTCGAAGAGCAGGAGATTGAAGAAGTGAAGAATCCGGAGAGTGTGACCGGCCTGCTCAATGTGGATCCGATTGAATTTGAATTTGGGTACGGGCTCATCCCGCTGGCCGATTCCAATCAGGGAGGCGATCTCCTCGATCGGGTGATCATGATCCGCCGCCAGTTTGCCCTGGAGATGGGCCTGGTGGTTCCGGTGGTGCGGATTCGGGATAACATCCAGTTAAAGCCCAATCAATACATCATCAAAATAAAAGGTAATCAGGTTGCGGAAGGCGAAATCTTGCTGGATCATTATCTGGCGATGAGTCCCGGAACCGATGACGATTCATCCATCACCGGGATTGAAACGGTTGAACCTGCCTTCGGGCTTCCGGCGTTATGGGTAACGGAAGAAATGAAAGAAAAAGCGGAGATGGCCGGTTACACTGTTGTTGATCCGCCTTCTGTCGTAGCGACACACCTCACGGAAGTCATTAAACGACATGCCCATGAATTGCTGGACAGACAGAGTACGCAGAACTTGATCGACAACATCAAGGAAGCGTCACCGACTGTTGTAGAAGAACTGATACCCAATCTGCTCGGTGTAGGCGATGTGCAGAAAGTCCTGCAGAAACTATTGAAAGAAAAGGTGTCCATCCGGGACCTGAACACCATCCTGGAGACCCTGGCCGACCAGGCCAATTTTACCAGAGACCCGAATGTGTTGACCGAATATGTGAGACAGGCGCTTTCCCGACAGATTACGCAGCAATATACCGAACCGGGTCAACCCCTCCGTGTCATTACAGCCGGAGCGGGGCTGGAGAAAAAAATATCCGAACATGTTCAGCAAACTGAGCAGGGAAGTTACCTGGCTATGGATCCCGAAACGACGCAGCATATTCAGAAAGCTTTGCATGAACAGGTGGAAAACATAAGTCGATCCGGCTTACAACCCGTTATCCTCTGTTCACCGGCGATCCGAATGTATCTCAAACAGGTCGTGGAGATGATCCTGCCGGACGTTCCGGTTATTTCCTATAATGAGCTGGAACCTCATGTTGAGGTGCAAAGCGTAGGGGTGGTGAATGTCTGATGCATGTCAAACGATATGTGGTAGATTCCATGCCGGATGCACTTCAGAAAATACGTAATGACCTTGGCAAGGATGCCGTCATTTTAAACACCAAGAATGTGAAAACCGGCGGGATCATGGGTCTCTTCGGCAAAAAGAAAATTGAAGTCATTGCGGCGGTCGATAAACTGAGACCCAATCCCGTCCCCAAAACGGAGAAGAAAAACCCTTTTGTACAGCCTGAACTTAACCGCCAGCAACACGTTCATCGCCAACAACCTGAAGCCCCTGTCACAGTGTCGAAAGATAAAGACGATGAACAGGAACTGGTCCGTGAATTGAAAGACCTGCGCGGGATGTTTTTAAAAATGCTTAACGGTGAGTACAGCCAGGAATTGTCCCATCCCGTATTGCAACAGGTAGATCGGAAACTGCGGGAACAGGAGGTTGAAGATGACGTTATCCTCGAGATTACCAGAAGGCTGATAAACAAATGGGATGACCTTTCCCGTCTGGATGAAAAAGAGATCTGGACGGCAGTTAGACAAATTATATTGGAAATGTTGAAAACGGCCTGGAGCCCTGTCAATCTGACAGATCGCAGAAAGCGTCTCTATCACTTTGTCGGCCCGACCGGGGTCGGTAAAACAACGACGATTGCGAAACTGGCCTCTGATTATGTGTTAAGACAAAAACGATCAGTCGGTTTCATTACCTCGGATACATATCGAATTGCAGCAGTGGATCAATTGAGAACCTATGCTAATATTCTCAACGCACCTCTGGAAGTGGTATTTTCAGCAGAGGACATGGAGCAGGCATTGAAGAGGCTCAAAGGTTGCGATGTGATTTTTATGGATACAGCCGGCCGGAATTACAAAAATAAGCATTATTGCCGGGAAATCAATAAATTTCTGGATCAGGCCGTCCCCAGTGAAACGTTTCTCGTGTTAAGCCTGACGTCAAGATATAAGGATCTTGAAGCAATCATGGACAATTTTTCAAGCCTGTCCATCAACAGGGTCCTGTTTACCAAAACGGATGAAACTTCCGTTTACGGATCCATCTTGAACACCATCTATTTGAAAAACATGTCACTGTCATATCTGACCAATGGCCAGAACGTTCCGGAAGACATCCAGCCGGCTTCCCCGGAAACCGTAGCCAATCTCATTTTGGGAGGACAGTCCAATGCTTGACCAGGCCAGCAAATTGAGAGAAAAAATGCAGAATCAGGATAAAAAGGACATCAAACAAACCCGGGTTATCACGGTCACAAGTGGAAAAGGGGGCGTGGGAAAATCAAATTTCACCTTGAATTTCGCTCTCAGTTTGATGGACCAGGGGAAAAAAGTGGTGATTTTTGATGTGGATCTGGGTCTTGCCAATATCGATGTCCTGATGGGGGTCAGCTCAAAATACAGTATTCTGGAGATGATTGAAAATCAAAAAAGCATCTGGGATATCATGGAAAAGGGCCCGGGAGATCTGGAGTATATTGCCGGGGGATCCGGATTTAATCAGCTTATGAGACTGGATGAGGATCAACTGGATTACTTTTTCCATCAACTTGAACAATTACAGGGTTATACGGATATTATCCTGATGGATACCGGGGCGGGAATATCACGGGAAAGCTTGCGGTTCATTCTGTCAGCTGATGATGTGATTCTGGTGACGACTCCGGAACCCACGTCACTGACTGATGCCTATGCTGTTATTAAAATGGTACACGGACTGGATCCCGCTGCCGTGTTTCGGCTGGTGGTCAACCGGGTCACATCCCTGAAAGAAGGGAAGCATACCGCTGATAAAATCGCCATGGTTGCCAGCCAGTTTCTGGGGGTTGACATTGACCGGCTGGGTTACCTGCCGGATGATGACCACGTGATGCGAGCTGTTAAAAAACAGATCCCTTTTTACCTGCAATATCCCCAGAGTATGGCATCCCAGGGGATACGTCGAATGGCTGAAGTTTACCTGAGAGGAAAAGATGAGCTGGATGAGGCAAAAGGCATGAAAGGATTTGTAGACCGGTTGAAAAACTGGATGAAGTTAACATAGACGGCAGTCATCTGAGAAAGGGGGTCAGGCACCAGTGAACAAAATTAAAGTGATGGTGGTAGACGATTCAGCGTTTATGAGAAAAGTGGTCGCCGACATGTTGCAACATGATCCGGACATTGAAGTCATCGAACGGGCACGGAATGGCAGGGAGGCCATTGAAAAAGTGAAACAATTGGCACCCGACGTCTTAACGCTTGATGTGGAAATGCCCGAGATGAATGGCCTGGAAACACTGGACTGGTTGATGAAAAATCATCCTGTTCCCGTCGTCATGTTAAGCAGTCTGACCCAGCAGGGGGCGGATACAACCATCAAAGCTCTGGAGCGGGGAGCTGTCGACTTCGTCAGCAAACCTTCCGGATCCATTTCCCTGGATATTAATAAAGTGGAAAATGAATTGATACAGAAAGTAAAAACGGCGGCAAAAATGAAGAGAATAAGGCCTCGCATACCCCCGGTTCACCCGGTTCACCCGGTTCAACCAGGTAAAAGGCTGGTTTCAGGAACCGGATCAAAACAAACGTCTCATCTAACCAACCTGGTTCTGGTGGGAACGTCTACCGGAGGTCCCCGCGCCCTGCAACATTTTTTGTCACCGATCCCGCCCGATATTAACGCGGCTTTCCTGATCGTGCAACATATGCCGCCGGGGTTTACACGATCTCTCGCCGAACGACTGGACTCGTTATATCCGTTGAAGATCGTCGAAGCGAAACAGGGACAACGAATTGAAAACGGAATAGCCTATATTGCCCCCGGCGATTACCACATGAAAGTTGAAAAGGATGCGGGAGGGCGTCCGATTATCAGTTTGAGCCAGGATCCTCCCCGCGGCGGTCATCGCCCCTCTGTTGATGTGATGTTTGAATCGGCTGAAAAATTGGCCGATATAAATAAATATATCGTCATCATGACCGGGATGGGAAGTGATGGCACAGCAGGACTTACCAGGTTGCAGGAATCCGGAGTTAAGATGGCGATTGCTGAGGATGAATCAACATGTGTGGTTTATGGAATGCCCCGGGCGGCCATTCAATCCGGTCATATTGACCACATTTTGCCTTTGCCAGATATTTCAAAATTTCTCATAGATCAGATTACCAGACCAGGAGGTGTTTAAGATGGGGATGAATCAATATCTGGATATGTTCATTGAAGAATCTAGGGAACATCTCCAGGCGATTAATGATAATTTATTGCTATTGGAGAATGATCCGGACAATGTCGATATTGTCAATGATGTTTTTCGTTCTGCCCATACACTTAAGGGCATGGCGGCTACGATGGGATTTGAGGATATGTCTTCACTGACCCATCAGATGGAAAATGTGCTGGACCAGATTCGTAACCATCAGATCAAGTTAAACAGCGAAATCATGGATGTCATCTTTCAATGTGTGGATGTACTCGAATCCATGGTGGACTCCATTTCGGAAGGAGGAGATGGTAAAGAAGACGTTTCAGACCTGGTGTCCAAACTGGAAGCGATTCTGTCAGGGGAGTTCAAATCGGAAGAAACAGAGGTAACAGCTGAAACCGGACAGGCTTCTGAAGAGACAGCAGGCAAAGAAGAGGCGGCACAAACAACTGATTTTGGACTCGATCAGTTTGAAATAACCGTAGTCAAACAGTCACTGGACAGCGGACATCAAGTTTATTACATAAAAACGGTTATTGAAGAAGAATGCCTGTTGAAATCGGCAAGAGCCTACATGGTGTTTAATAATCTGGAATCGATGGGGGAGGTTATCAAGTCAGTTCCATCGGTTCAGGAAATTGAAGATGAGAATTTTGATGACGCATTTGAAATCGTGTTTATCACGGAAAAATCAGAAGACGAGATCCGTCAGTCCATTGAATCCGTTTCTGAGATTGCGTCTGTCGAGATCAAAAAATTAGATATCGATTCGGTCAAGGCGGAAAACGATCAGGTAGCGGCCACATCAACCGAAGTCAAGCAAGAAGAAAATAAGAAAGAAGTGAAAAAACCGGGTTCCAACGGTAAAAATGGAGGCAAAAAAGTCAAGGCCGCCGGCGGAAAAACAATTCGCGTTGATATCGAACGCCTGGACGTACTGATGAACTTGTTCAGCGAACTAGTCATTGACCGGGGTAGACTTGAATCGATAGCCAGAAGGTCCGGTCAGCATGAATTGATGGAAACTGTCGAACACATGAGCCGTATCAGCGGGGATTTACAAAATATTATCCTCAACATGCGAATGGTCCCCGTGGAAACAGTTTTTAACCGATTCCCGAGAATGATTCGTGACCTGGCAAAAGAACTGAACAAAAAAGTAGATTTGCAGATTTCCGGGGCGGAAACCGAACTGGACCGTACCGTCATTGATGAAATCGGAGATCCACTGGTTCACCTACTGCGCAATGCGATTGACCACGGGCTTGAATCTACGGAAGAAAGAATTGCAGCCGGTAAAAGTGAAACCGGTGTTGTTGAATTAAAAGCCTATCACAGCGGGAATCACGTTTTCATTGAAATTCGGGATGACGGAAAAGGAATCAACCGGGATAAAGTATTGAAAAAAGCCCTGGATAAAGGGGTTGTCACTGAACAGGAAGCTGATAGTCTGACCGATCAACAGGTGTATGATCTTCTTTTCTCTTCCGGTTTCAGCACGGCGGAACAGGTATCCGACATCTCCGGACGGGGAGTCGGACTGGATGTTGTTAAAACCAAGATCGAATCCCTCGGAGGGATTGTCTCAGTCGAATCAACCCCGGGGGAAGGTTCTACATTTTTGATACAACTCCCGCTCACCCTGTCTATCATTTCTGCGATGCTGGTGAAAGTGGAAGATGAAACCTATGCCGTTCCATTAAGCTCTATTATTGAAACGGCAGTATATAAAAAGGATCAGATCATGCATGCCCATCATCAGGATGTTATAGACTTCCGCGGAAAAGTCGTCCCGCTTTTATATCTCAAAAATATATTTGAGATCCCGGACGGCGAAAACCCGGACAGGCAGGAAGATGAAATTTCAGCTGTGATCGTCAGAAAAGGAGATAAACTGGCGGCACTGGTTGTTGATTCTTTCATCGGGCAGCAGGAAATCGTGCTGAAATCCATGGGCAAATATCTGGTTAATCTGTTTGCCATTTCCGGAGCTACCATTCTGGGAGATGGACAAGTAGCTCTCATCATAGATTGCAATGCATTGATTAAATAAGGAGGGATTTTCATGCTGGAAAATGAAGCCGTTGTCGATGAAATCAAGGCGATTGTATTTCGTCTGCAGAATGAAGAATACGGGGTGGAAGTGGAGCAGGTCAAATCGATTGAGCGCCTGGAAACCATCACCCGTGTCCCTAAAACACCGCCTTTTGTCAAAGGGGTGATTAACTTACGGGGCGTCGTGACGCCTATTATTGATCTGGCCAGTCGCTTCAACCTGCCGGAGACTGAATACACCGAAGAAACCCGGGTGATTATCGTCAATGTTGGAGATATTGAAGTCGGTTTGATTGTCGATGCCGCTAACGACGTGATTGATATCCCGGTTAACGCCATTGAGCCGCCTCCGGAAGTCGTAGGAGGCGTAAAAGCCGAATACCTGCGGGGTGTCGCCAAAATGGAAAACCGTCTGTTGATCTTGCTTAATTTAAATAAAGTATTGAGCATGGAAGAAATTCAACAACTTGAACAGCTTGAGGGATAGATCATGACGACCAACCCGAAGGAATTTGATGATTTTCAATTTGATGTCCTAAAAGAAGTGGGTAACATCGGAGCAGGAAACGCGGCTACCGCCCTGTCCCAGCTAATTAATAAAGAGATTGATATGAAAGTGCCACAGGTATCTGTTCTGCCAATCACGGAGATTGCCGGTGAAGTTGGCGGAGCAGATGCTCTGGTCGTCGCTGTGTTTTTGCGAATTCTTGGGGATGTTCCGGGATATATGTTTTTTGTACTTAATGAACAATCGGCCAGGAATCTGGTCAAACAAATGACAGGCGTTCAATCCGAACCGGACGACGTGTTTTCGGACATGGAAATTTCCGCCCTGAATGAAGTGGGCAATATTCTATCAGGCTCCTATCTTTCATCGATGGCTGACCTGACCGGTTTAAACATGCAGCCTTCCGTTCCGGCCATTGCGATTGACATGGCGGGGGCCATTCTCAGTTACGGACTGGTAGAAATCAGTCAATCCGGAGACTATGCCCTGATGATCGACACTTCTTTTTTCGGTCTGGAAGAGGAAGTGACCGGACACTTCTTTTTGTTACCGGATCCTGACTCGTTTGAAAAGTTATTTTCTGCACTGGGAGTTCAGCTATGAGCAAAATCGTTAAAGTTGGTATGGCTGATTTAAATGTAGCAGTGTCTCCGGATAAAATTCGTACCACCGGGCTGGGATCCTGTGTGGGAGTTGTGTTATACGATTCGATGATTAAAGTGGCTGGGATGGCTCATGTGATGTTACCTTCATCGGAAATCGCCCGGGATAAAACCAATCCTGCCAAGTTTGCAGACACCGCCATTCCGCTTTTGCTTGAGAAAATGGAGAAACTGGGAGCCGTGAGACGCAGATTGACGGCCAAAATGGCGGGGGGAGCTCAAATGTTTTCATTTTCAACGGGCGGTGATGCGATGAGAATCGGTCAGCGGAATGTGGAAGCGTGTAAATCTGTTCTGGAACAACTGAAAATCAGGCTGGTTGCCGAAGACACCGGTGGCAATTATGGAAGAACCATTGAAATGGATGCAGAAACCGGCATTCTGATGATCAAGACCGTGAGCAAGGGAGTCAAGGAAGTGTGAATATGTCACAGGTAAAAGTAAGTCTGTCTGTTGCGCTTTCCGTATTTATCGTTTCATTTCTTATATCACTGGGTTTCAATACCTGGATCACGTCTCTGTTTCGCGGCATCATCGGTTTTGTCTTATTCTTTCTTTTGATGTTTCCGGTTCAATGGATTTTTCAGCAGGTTATGTCCGGTGTCTCTCTGTCATCCGGTACGGATGAAACCTCCGTGAAGAACTCAGAAGTAGAGAAGAAGGGAGACACAGACAAAGGCAGGCATATTGATCTCTCAACGCCGGACGATCTCGAACATGGAACAAACAGTAATCAGGAAGATTTCCAACCGTTTAATCCGGCGGCTCAATCTGCTTCTGGACCTGAAAAAATAGATCCAGAAAAGGTTGCAAAGGTACTGGGGCATTTATCTGATGATTAGAAGGCGGTGAAAGCGGATGGCTCCAGATGAAGAAATTGTGGTAAAATGGAAAAAATGGCGCGAAGATGGAAACGAGCAAATTGAAGAAGAATTACTCAAACAATATCTTCCGCTGGTCAATTATGTGGCCAATCGCCTGTCGGTCAGTCTGCCGTCGATGGTGGACCGGGATGATCTCATCAGCTATGGAAGAATGGGACTGATGGATGCGTTACAGAAATTCGATTACAAACGGGGCCTTAAATTTGAAACCTATGCCATGTGGCGGATTAAGGGCGCCATGATCGACGGGCTGCGTAAAGCTGACTGGATCCCCCGATCGGTCCGGGACAAATCCAAAAAAATCGAGGAAGCCTATCATAACCTGGAACAGGAACTGAAACGATCCGTCACTGATCGTGAAGTCAGTGAATATCTGGGGATGTCCGAGGAAGACTTACACCAGGTGATTCAGGAAACCGCGATCACTTCTTCGATGATTTCCCTGGATGAGCCGGTCTATGATGAAGAGGACCAAAAGAGCGCCCGCCACTCGTTGATTGTAGATGAAACAGCCGATAATCCCGAAGAAAAAATAGAAAAATCACAGCTTAAAGATTTACTGGTGGAAGTCATTGATCGACTGCCTGAAAAAGAAAGAACCGTGATTTCGCTCTGTTACTATGAAGATCTCAGTATGACGGAAATTGCTGAAATTATGGGGCTTTCAACTTCGAGAATCTCTCAGTTACATTCCAAAGCGATTTACAGATTAAGAGGATCACTGGGACGAATGAAGAAATATATCTATTAAGTCTTTTACCCGGGAGGGAGTCATCCATGCAACAACAAAGTGGGAATGAGCTTAATCTGGATGAAATGCTCGAGCTTAAAATCTCGGATGATGGGAGCAAAGCATTTGTATCAGTTCTATCAGATGAAGAAAATGTCACACTTTCTGCTGATCACGTGACGAACTGGCTGAAGTCAAAGAAAGTAATCTATGGTATTATCGAGGATCAAGTTCATCATCTTGTGCAAAATCCCTTGAATTATGCGGGCGTTCCTCTGGAAATTGCACGGGGAAAACCGGCGGAGAATGGAAAAGATGGATACATTGAATATGCCTTCGAACAAAACGATCGCAGCCCGGAAAAGGGTGATGAAAAAGGAAAAGTTGATTTTCGTGAAATCAAAAATGTCGATAATATTAAAAAAGGGGAACTGCTGGCCCGAAGAATTTCTCCGACAAAGGGAGAAAACGGTTTTCGGGTCACGGGGGAACCCATCAAAGCCAGGCCGGGAAAAGAAAAGCCCTGGAAACTTGGGAAAAACGTGGTACTGGATAAAGAAAAAGATGCGGTCTTTGCCGCGATCGACGGGCAGGTCAGTCTGACGGACGGGGAGAAGTTAAATGTTTTTCCCGTTTATGAGGTGAACGGTGATGTCGATTTTGGAATCGGTAACATCGATTTTGTCGGAACTGTTGTCGTTCGCGGCAATATACTCGCCGGATTCAAAGTCAGAGCGGAAGGGGATCTCCGTGTTTACGGCGGTATTGAGGGTGCAGAGGTTGATGTCAATGGCAGTGTGGAAGTGACGGCCGGGATCGCAGCCCAGAACAAGGGATACATTCGGGCCGGCCTCGATGTCAAATCCAGTTACATTCAGAATGCAAACGTTATCACCGGCAGGGATATCATCGTATCGCAATCCATCATGCACAGCCACGTAAAAGCCGGACGGAACGTTGAGTGTGAAGGCAGCAAGGGCTTGATTGTCGGTGGTGTGGTTCAGGCCGGAGAAAAAGTAAAGGCCGTGACCATCGGTAACATGATGAATACGGCAACGTCCATTGAGGTTGGAGCCAAACCGGAATTGAGAGAAGAGATGGATTCAATTTCGAGTGAATTGAAACAGGCGGAAGAACAACTGAGCAAAACCGATCAAGCGCTTAAACTGTTTGATAAAATGCTGGCAACGAACGGGTCTCTTCCTCCGGATAAAAAGAAAATGCAGATTCAATTAACCAATGCCAAAATGACACTGGAGAAGAAAGTGCTGGAATTAACTGCCCGCAAAGATGAGATCGTACTGGAACTGGAAAATATAACGTATTCCAGAGTGGAAGCCCTGTCTAACATTTACCCGGGGACTAAACTGGTATTTGGGAATCAGATTCGCTTCATCAAGGAGAATTATCAACGTATTTATTTTGTCCTTGAAAAAGGTGAGATCGTGGCGCACCCCATGCGGTAAGCCATGTGTAAAAGGAGAGGTGCCGGATGAGTTTGAAAACGGTTGAACTGCAGGTTGCCATTCCCAGGGTACAGGATGCTGCACGCATTCAGGAACAGATGCACCAGCGTCCGTACCAGGACCAGCAGCATATCTCGGCGCAACTTAAAACAGAGCAGCAACTTGAACGAAAAAAAACCACTTCATCCGAGCAAACAGAAAAAGGTATGATCCGTGACCGGGATTCACGCGGGGATGGACAAGATTCCTCACAAAAGGAACGGAAGAAAAAGACCGGGAACTTGAAACAGGCGAATCATCCTTATAAAGGTCATCATCTTGATATTTCACTCTAGACGGGGAGGGATCGTATGTACTACGGCATCGCAGCGTTGATTCTCATCGTGTTGGCCGGCGTCTATCTTTTCATGCGTCAAAAAAACGGCCCCATCCCGTTATCCGGGGACCTTGAAAAAACGCTGGATCAATTTGTTAAAGAAATGACAGAACAAAATGAACTTCTATTGCAGGCGGTCTCGGAGTCGGAGCAGAAATGGCAAAAGAAAGTGGAACAACTGGAGCTTCGTATAAAAGAGCTGGAACAAGCGTTCAATGACGGGAAGCAGGGGTCGTTATCAAGTGAGAAAGCAATACCTCGACAATCACATGAAACAGCTGCTGAACCTCAATCACAGGAGGACGCACTAGCTCTAAAAAAAAGGTATCAACGGATTTTTGAATTACACCAGAATGGCTTGACGATTGATGAAATTGCGAAAGCGGTCGGTTCAGGAAAAGGGGAAGTGCAGTTTATCCTGCAGCTGGCTAAAATGGAATGAGCTTTTGTTCTGCCGTACAGGAAAAAGGATTCGGGGACAGAACAAAAGCTCATTTTTTATTCGTGTTCCCGTCCGGGGATGGTTCCGGTTCGGGCATAGGTTTCCGCAATCGCGTCGATTTCTTTTTTTAATTCTTCTACCATATGCTCTTCCGGAATTTTGCGGATCATCTCGCCATGACGGAAGAGAAGGCCTTCTCCTCTTGCCCCGGCGATGCCGATATCTGCTTCCCTTGCTTCACCGGGTCCGTTGACGGCACAACCGAGGACCGCCACTTTAATCGGTGCTTTAATCTTTGAAATATAATCTTCAATTTCATTGGCGATAGAAAAAAGGTCAATCTCAATCCGGCCGCAGGTGGGGCATGAGATCAGCGTAGCTGCGTTGGCAGCCAGCCCGAATGTTTTGAGCAGTTCCCGGGCCACCTTGACTTCCTCAACCGGATCCGCACTCAAGGAAATGCGGATCGTGGACCCGATGCCCATCGATAACAAAGCGCCCAGTCCTGCCGCACTTTTAATCGTTCCGGAAAAAAGCGTCCCTGCTTCCGTGATTCCCAGGTGCAGGGGGTAATGAAACGCTTTGGCCGCCTTTTGGTAGGCTTCAATCGCCAGTGGCACATCGGACGCCTTGAGAGAGACCACGATGTCCTCAAAATCCAGATCCTCCAGAATCCGGATATGGTAGAGGGCGCTTTCCACCATCGCTTCCGCCGTCGGGTATTTGTATTTGTCGAGCAGATGTTTTTCCAGGGATCCGGCATTCACACCGATGCGGATTGGAATTCCCCGTTCCTTACAGGCCTTGACCACGGCTTCTACTTTCTCTCTTTTTCCGATATTGCCGGGATTTATCCGGACCTTGTCGATCCCGTTTTCCACCGCTTTGAGAGCCAGTTTATAATTAAAATGAATGTCAGCTACGAGCGGAATCGAGATTTCCTTCTTGATCTCTTTTATCGCGTCTGCGGCTTCGGGAGTATTGACGGTAACCCGCACGATCTGACAACCGGCTTCCTCAAGCCGGTGGATTTGTTCAACTGTACTTTTGACATCTGCTGTTTTTGTGGTCGTCATGCTCTGAATGACCACCTGGTCATTACCGCCGATGGTGATGTCTCCCACTTTTACCGGCCGGGTTTGCGTGCGATGATACATGAATCGTGCTCCCTTCTGATAGATAGAATATGTAACGGTTCAATCATGTCCGCTGATCATGTTATGATGAGTGCTATGATAACCGTGTCACTTTCACGAGAATGATTACATTCTTAGTTTACTGGAAAGAATCATGAAAAATCAATAAGCGTTGTTGCTTTCCCCCTTTAACTATGGTATATTATTGAACGGTGTAAAAATAACACACGCTTTTCGATTCAGATGAAGGTGCTGCTCCTGTTCTCACAGGCATGTTTGGATCCATTGGCGGATGCAAACCTCTGAACCGGCAGTCTTATCTGAATATGACAAAAGCGGAGGAAAAGAAAACCATAGGAGGTATTGTTGTGGCAGTTATTTCAATGAAACAATTACTGGAAGCGGGGGTACACTTCGGTCACCAGACACGTCGCTGGAACCCGAAAATGGCCCGCTATATTTTCACGGAACGTAACGGCATTTACATTATTGACCTGCAAAAAACGGTTAAGAAAGTGGAAGTCGCTTACAATTTCGTTCGTGAACTGGCTGCTTCCGGTGGGAAAATTCTGTTTGTCGGAACAAAAAAACAGGCTCAGGATTCTGTGAAGGAAGAAGCAGAGCGCTGTGGCATGTACTATGTGAACCAGCGCTGGCTCGGGGGTACGCTGACCAACTTTGAAACCATCAAAAAGCGTATCCAGCGTTTGCATGATCTCGGGCGCATGGAAGAAGACGGTACATTTGATGTATTGCCCAAGAAAGAAGTCATCCTTCTTCGTAAGGAGAAAGAACGCCTTGAGAAATTCCTAGGCGGTATCAAGAACATGACGGAACTACCGGATGCCCTTTTTGTCATCGATCCGCGCAAAGAAAGAATCGCGGTTGCGGAAGCGCGCAAGCTGGGTATTCCGATTGTGGCAATTGTTGATACCAACTGTGATCCGGATGAGATCGATTATGTCATTCCCGGAAATGATGATGCGATTCGTGCCGTGAAGCTGTTGACATCCAAAATGGCAGAAGCTGTCCTGGAAGGTAATCAGGGTGAACAACATGCCGAAACCCCTGCTTCCGAAGAACAGGGTGAAACCGAACAGGTGAAGGAAGAGGCAACGGACGAAAACGCATCCGCAGAAACTGAAGAAACCGCAGAAGTGTAAGAAACGGAAGGGTGGCCTGAAGGGTAACGATAGCCCTTACCACCCTTTTTTTATGTAATAACCGAACCTTGTTCATGGGAACAATGATGGAAAGACGATAAAGGTAAAGGAGGATTTGTTTATGGCGATCACTGCAAGTATGGTTAAAGAATTAAGAGAAAAAACCGGTGCGGGGATGATGGATTGTAAAAAAGCCCTCGTTGAAGCGGATGGAGATATGGAAAAAGCGGTTGAAATCCTGCGGGAAAAAGGCATTGCCAAAGCTTCCAAAAAAGCGGACCGGGTTGCGGCTGAAGGCTTGACGGCAATACATACGGAAGGGAACAAAGCCTCCATCGTCGAAGTTAACTGTGAAACAGACTTTGTTGCCAAAAACAGTGAATTCCAGGATTTCGTCAAAGATGTGGCGGTTCATGTTCTGGAACAAAACGCTGATTCCGTTGAAGATGCCCTTGCCAAAACCTTTAAAGGTGAAGGTAAGTCCCTGGAAGAAGTTTTAAAAGAAAAAATCTCCACCATCGGTGAAAACATGTCCCTGCGCCGTCTGGCAGTTGTAGAGAAAACCGACAGCGACAGCTTTGGTGAGTATCTGCACATGGGTGGGCGCATCGGCGTCGTCGTTGTTGTAGAAAACAGTAACGACGAACAGCTGGCCAGAGACATGGCGATGCATGTTGCAGCAGCAAGACCGCAATACGTGACCCGGGATCAGGTTGATCAGGCTGAGATAGACAAAGAGCGTGACATTTTGAAACAACAGGCGTTAAATGAAGGAAAGCCGGAACACATTGTGGAAAAAATGGTGGAAGGTCGTTTGAACAAATTCTTTGAGGAAATCTGTCTCTTAGAACAGGCCTTCGTCAAAGACCCCGATAAAAAAGTGAAAAAAGTGCTTCAGGAAAACGGAGATGCCGGAATCGCAACGTTTGTGCGTTTTGAAGTCGGTGAAGGTATCGAGAAGAAAGAAGAAAACTTTGCTGATGAGGTTATGTCTCAGGTGAAAAAGAAATAAGACAAGACAACCACCGGCAAAACAAAAGGGAACACAGGGTGTTCCCTTTTTTAAAGAAATTTCAGCAGGAATGAATGATAAAATGTGGAATAAGTAGGGAATGGAGGGATTGGTGTATGCCTCTGCCGGTCTATAAAAGAGTCGTCCTGAAAATCAGCGGGGAGGCTCTGGCAGGTGAGCAGGGATACGGAATAGGCCCGAAGGTCATTTTTTCCGTCGCCGAACAGATTAAAGAAATTGTAGAACTGGGAGTCCAGGTCGCCGTCGTGGTAGGCGGTGGCAACATCTGGAGAGGTCTTGCCGGCAGTTCTCAGGGAATGGATCGGGCGACCGCCGATTATATGGGAATGCTGGCAACCGTGATGAATGCCATGGCTCTGCAGGATGGACTTGAAAAACTGGGCGTCCCGACGCGGGTTCAGACATCCATTGAAATGCGCCAGGTGGCAGAACCCTATATCCGTCGAAAAGCGATTCGTCACCTTGAAAAGAACAGGGTTGTTATTTTTGCCGGTGGAACCGGAAACCCCTATTTTTCAACTGATACGACCGCAGCCCTCAGAGCTGCCGAAATAGAAGCTGAAGTGATTCTCATGGCGAAAAATAAAGTGGATGGCATTTACTCTGCAGACCCGAGTGTTGACAAAAATGCCGTGAAATACGACCAGTTATTGTTTATGGATGTGATCAACAAAGGTCTGGGAGTCATGGACACCACCGCCTCAACACTATGTATGGACAACAATATTCCCCTCGTGGTATTTTCAATAATGGAAGAAGGCAATATTAAAAAAGCCGTGATGGGGGAAAAAATTGGAACGGTTGTGAAAGGGGAAAGATAACATGCCGGATAAAGTCATGAAAGAAGCAGAAGAGAGAATGGAAAAAGCCATTTCTGTTTTGAGGCAAGAACTGGCCTCCCTTCGTGCCGGGAGAGCCACTCCTTCCCTTCTGGACAAAGTTCTGGTCGATTATTACGGAACCCAGACACCTGTGAATCAGCTTGCCAACATTTCTGCGCCTGAACCTCGTTTGCTCGTTATTCAGCCCTGGGATAAATCCGCTCTTGGCGAAATTGAGAAGGCGATCCAGAAGTCTGATCTGGGATTGACGCCGACCAATGACGGGGATGTCATCCGGATTGCCATTCCTGCCTTGACAGAAGAACGCCGTAATGAACTGGTGAAAGTGGTCAAGAAAAATGGGGAAGAAGCCAAGGTCGCCATTCGTAATATTCGCCGTGATGCTAACGATGATTTGAAGAAGCTGGAGAAGGACGGCGAGGTTTCTGAGGATGAATTGAGACGTTATCAGGATCAGATCCAAAAAACGACCGACAAGTATGTCGGCCAGGTGGATCAGATCGTGGAAGATAAAGAAAAAGAGATTATGGAAGTTTAATCGTTCCATTTATAGTCCCCTCAATATGAGAATGAGCTTGTATCGGGTGAATCAAACAATGGATTCACCCTCAATGGTACGTTCTCCGGGGGGACTTGTGTATATTGATCAGGGTGGGGGAACAATGATGTTAAATAAGATCAAATCACAATTTAAAAAAAATGAAAGGGAATTAACGGAAAAAATACAGTTACGTGAAGATAATATCCCCCAGCATGTCGCCATCATTATGGACGGAAACGGCAGATGGGCCAAACAACGGGGACTTCCCCGCGTTGCGGGGCATCGTGCCGGTATGAACGCCATTCGTGAAGTGGCACGGGCAGCCAGTGAATTAAATATCAAAATTGTCACCCTTTACGCTTTTTCTACGGAAAACTGGAAACGTCCCCGGGAAGAAGTGGAATATTTAATGAAACTCCCGCAGGAATTTCTGGTATCCGAACTGGATGAATTAAACCGGAACAATGTCCAGGTTCGGATGGTGGGCAGTGAAGACAGGTTGCCGGAACATACGCTTGAGGCCGTTACCGCTGCCTGCGAAAAGACGAAGCATAACACCGGTCTGATTTTAAACTTTGCTCTTAATTATGGAAGTCGTGCGGAAATCCTTCATACCCTTCAAGACATTGCCCGTGAAGTGAAGGAAGGAAAACTGAATCCGGATGAAATTGATGAACAGCAGATTGAATCCAGACTTGAAACTGCAGGATTACCGGATCCCGATCTGTTGATCCGGACCAGTGGCGAAATCAGGCTCAGTAATTTTATGCTGTGGCAACTGGCTTACAGTGAATTATGGTTTACCGATGTATACTGGCCGGATTTTACTCGGGAACATTTTTATGAGGCGATCTCGGAATACCAGCGTCGATCCCGAAGATATGGTGCTATCTAGTAGAGGTGAATTATGTTAAAACAAAGAGTCATAACAGGTGTCGCAGGCGGTGCTTTTTTTCTTTTCCTGGTGTACTGGGGAGGATATGCCTTTACCGCATTGATTCTTGTACTCGCCACCCTCGCCTTTTTTGAATGGGCGAGGCTTTCCCAAATACATATGTTGACCGGAACCGGTGTTCTGGGACTGGCTTTATTGTGGGTTCTTCTGTTTAACGAAACGGGAGAAAAGGTATTCGGAATCCTGTCTGTTCCACAGGTCATTTTCCTTGTTGTTCTGGGTCTCATGTTGCTGATGATCCTGACCCGGAACAAGATCCATATTGAGAAAATCGGGCATGTTCTGGTCGGGTCCCTGTATCTTGGATTTGCTTTTCACTATATGTTGATAACCCGCCAGCTTGAAAACGGGTTTCTTTTGTTTATACTTATACTTTTTTCCACCTGGGCGACGGATACGGCAGCTTATTTTGTCGGGAAAAAATTCGGTAAACGAAAACTGTGTCCGGAACTCAGCCCCAATAAAACCATCGAAGGCTCTCTGGGGGGGCTTCTGGGGGCAGTTCTGGTTGCGCTGATTTTCCAGGCAATTACCGGTATCCTGACCTACCCCCTGGTTCTGGCACTCGGTCTTGTCATCGGCGTAACGGGACAGGTGGGTGATTTGATCGAATCCGCTGTCAAACGCCATTTTGATGTCAAGGATTCCGGTCATATCCTGCCCGGTCACGGGGGGATTCTCGATCGGTTCGACAGTTTGATCGCCATTTATGCCGTGTTATATATCCTGCAATTTTTTCATACATAATTCACACTGAAAGACTGAATGAAAAGAGGAAGCAAAACGATGAAAAAAAAGATTGCGATTCTCGGTTCTACCGGGTCCATCGGAACCAGTACGCTCGATGTGGTGTCTAAGCACCCCGATCATTTTGAAGTGGTGGCACTGGCCGGTGGATATAATGTAGAATTAATTGTAGAACAGGCCATAAAATATAATGTAAAAGCTGTTTCTCTGGCGAACCGGGAACTGGCGGAAAAGGCCCGGTTCCAGCTTTCTTCCGATGTGAAGGTTTTTTACGGAGAGGAAGGGTTGTCGGAAATCGCAACCAGGCCCGAAGCGGATTTCGTCGTGACCGCTGTCGTTGGAAGTCAGGGGCTTAAGCCCACTCTGGCCGCCATTGAAGCGGGGAAAACCATCGGGCTCGCCAATAAAGAAACTCTGGTTTCCGGGGGCCATATTGTGATGGAGCGGGCCCGCCAAAAAGGGGTTCCCATTCTGCCGATCGACAGTGAGCATTCTGCTATTTTTCAATGTCTGCAGGGAGAAGAGCATCATCCGGCAAGAAGAATTGTGCTGACGGCATCCGGGGGCGCTTTCCGGGACAAAACCCGGGACGCCCTGAAACAGGTGTCCGTTGAAGAGGCCCTCAAGCATCCGACCTGGAACATGGGAGCTAAAGTCACCATTGATTCCGCAACCATGATGAATAAAGGGTTGGAAGTGATTGAAGCCCACTGGCTGTTTGATATGCCATTTTCGAAGATTGACTGTCTGATTCATTATGAAAGTATTATTCATTCCATGGTGGAATTTGAAGACAGTGCGGTGATGGCACAGCTCGGCACCCCGGATATGCGGGTTCCCATCCTGTATGCACTTCACTATCCACAGCGCCTTCCACTTGATGTCGAGCGGCTGGATCTGGCCAGAATCGGACAGTTGACGTTTAAGGAAGTGGATTTTGACCGTTATCGGATGTTAAAGCTGGCTTATCAAGCCGGAGAAACTGGTGGTACGATGCCCACGGTATTGAATGCAGCCAATGAGGTTCTGGTCGATAAATTTTTAAATAAACAGATTTCCTTTCTGGACATCGAATGTATGTTAGCTTCTGTTCTTGACCAACATAAAAACATTGAAAACCCTGAACTGGAAGCGATATTCGAAGCCGACAGATGGGCGAGGACAACGGCATCGAATATGATATAAAAAAGACTAGTGAGTGAAAGGTGGATACATGTTGAATTCAATCCTGGGTGTGATTTTACTTTTCGGTGTGTTAATCTTTTTTCATGAACTGGGCCATTTCATTTTTGCAAAACGAGCTGGTATATTATGCCGTGAATTTGCCCTGGGAATGGGTCCCAAGCTTTTTTCTTTCCGAAAAGGAGAAACGCTGTACACATTAAGAATACTTCCCATCGGGGGATTTGTGCGGATGGCCGGGGAAGATCCGGAAGTGGTGGAGATCAAAACCGGACAGGAAATCGGGCTCATTCTGGATCAGGATCAAAAGGTGACGCGCCTGATTGTGGACAAAACAGATCAGTTTCCCGGGGCCCGCAGGGTTAAGGTAGAAGAAATCGATCTCGAACAGGATCTGTTTGTACGGGTATCTGAAAATGAGCAGGAAAAGACCTATGCGATTCATCCAAAGGCATTCATCGTATCCGGTCACCAGGAAACCCAGATTGCACCGGCTGACAGGCAATTCTCGGGTAAAACCCTGGGACAGCGTTTCTTGACCATATTTGCCGGTCCGGCTGCCAACCTGATCCTGGCTGCCGTTCTGTTCATCGTGTCCAATATGGTTTACGGTCTGCCGGTTGATGAACCCCGCCTGGGTGTGATTCAGGAGGACAGTCCGGCGGCAGCAGCAGGACTGCAACAGGATGACCAGGTAATATCCATAGATCAGCAACCGGTTCAGTCATTCACCGATATTCGGGAAATCGTTTCCGATGCGTACGGCCAGGAACTTATTTTTACGATCGACCGGGATGGGACCGTGATGGATGTTGCGGTGACACCGGAAGAAGTCGTCAATGAAGCAACCGGAGAGAGTGAAGGTAAAATAGGCGTATTCATTCCCACCTATTTTTCTTTTACTGATTCGCTGACCGATGGACTGGAAAAAACGGTTGTGATTACCGGAAAAATCTTTGAAGGGCTTGGCATGCTGATTACAGGCGGTGCCTCTGTGAATGATCTATCCGGTCCGGTCGGTATTTTCCATTTTACCGAGGAGAGAGCCTCAGAAGGTGGTTTGATGGCACTGTTAAACTGGGGCGGTATTCTCAGTATCAATCTGGCTATCTTCAACATGCTTCCAATCCCGGCTCTCGATGGCGGTCGCATGGTTTTTCTGGGGGTTGAAGCACTTCGGGGCAAACCGATCGATCCGCATAAGGAAGGCATGGTGCACTTCCTGGGCTTTGCCTTTCTAATGCTTTTGATTCTGTTTGTCACATGGAACGATATACAAAAATTTATTATTCAGAATTAGGGTGGTGATCTCGTCGTGAAACAATCCAGGATGTTTATACCGACACTGCGTGAAGTGCCGGCAGAAGCGGAAATCGCCAGTCACCAGCTGTTACTCAGGGCAGGCTTTATCCGCCAGCTGGTTTCGGGTGTTTACACATACCTGCCGCTGGGGTACCGTGTGTTAAGAAAAATCGAACAGATTGTACGGGAAGAGATGAACCGGGCCGGTGCCCAGGAATTGTTGATGCCGGCGATTCAACCGGCTGAATTGTGGAAAGAGACAGGGCGCTGGGATGCGTACGGTCCTGAGTTGATGAGGCTCAAAGACCGTCACGACCGTGACTTTGTCCTCGGGCCAACCCATGAAGAGGTGATTACCAGTCTGGTTCGGGATCATATCAATACTTACAAGAAGCTCCCCCTGAATCTCTATCAGATTCAGACGAAATATCGGGATGAAGTCCGCCCGCGTTTCGGAGTGTTACGTTCCCGTGAATTTATCATGAAAGATGCTTATTCCTTCGATGTGGATCGTGAAGGGTTGGACAAGAGTTTCCAGGCGATGTACGAGGCCTATCAACACATTTTTACACGCTGTGGCGTTGATTTTCGGGCGGTTGAAGCGGACGCGGGAGCCATCGGCGGAAGTGATACGTATGAATTTATGGTGCTCTCAGATGTCGGGGAAGACACCATCGCTTATTGCCGGGAGTGTTCCTATTCGGCCAACCTGGAAAAAGCGGAAGTCAGAGTGAAAGAGACCGGCACTCAGGAAGGTGTTGAAGATCCGCTGCCGCTTGAAAAGGTACATACCCCGGATGCCAGAACCGTTGAACAGATTCGGGATTTCTTTAATATCAGCGAGCAACAGATTATTAAATCTCTGATGTATAAAGTGGACGAGCAGTATGTGCTGGCCCTTGTCCGGGGAGATCATGAACTGAATGATCTCAAATTGAAGAACCTTTTCGGCGGGAATGTCATTGAAATGGCGACGGACCGTGATGTGCAGACGTTAATGGGTACCCCGACCGGTTTTATGGGACCGGTTGACGTCAACCGGGATAAAATCAAGGTCGTGGCCGATCATGCTGTCAAATATATGGTCAATGCGGTTACCGGGGCAAACGAACAGGACTATCACTATCAAAACGTGAATGTGGAAAGAGACTTTACCGTCGATCAGTATGCTGACATTCGCAATATTACCGAAAAAGACCAGTGTCCGAAATGCGGCGGTGAAATCGCCTTTGCCCGGGGAATTGAAGTGGGGCATGTCTTTAAACTGGGAACCAAATACAGCGAAGCGATGGGAGCCAAATTCCTCGACGAAAACGGGAAAGAACAGGTTATGATCATGGGGTGTTACGGTATTGGCATTTCACGCACCATGCAGGCCGTTGCCGAACAGCGGCATGATGAAGATGGCATTCAATGGCCGTGGACCGTTGCGCCTTTTCATATTCACCTGATCCCGGTCAATGTCAAAAAGGATATTCAGAGAGAGACGGCGGAACAACTCTATCAAAAGCTGCAGGATGAAGGATACGAAGTCTTGTTCGATGACCGGGCGGAACGTGCCGGCGTCAAGTTTAAAGACTCTGATCTGATCGGCATTCCGATCCGGATTACCATCGGGGGCAAAATCGAAGAAGGACTGGTAGAGGTTAAACTGCGCCACAATGGGGAAGTGTATGAAATTCCGGTGGAAGAATTGCTGACACGTCTTAACAAAATCGTAGCGGATTTAATATAATAGAGATATCACATTTTGATTGGACAGACCTGATTCGTCTCTATATAAGGCGATCGGTCTTTCTTTTTTCATACCGGGATGGGGAGGAGAATCTATGGGAAGCCCTGCCGAGAAGAAACAGCGTTTTTCATCATTGATTCAACATGTGGAAATACCGGATGCCTTTATAGATCACTATTTTGCGGAAGGTCTCATAGAAAAACTGGAGATCCGTAAAAAAAGTCGAAGCTGGACTTTCTACCTGCGTCTTGAACAATTATTACCCGGCAATGTCTATCTGGCCTTTTACCAGCGGTTAAAAGAAAAATTTTCTCATGTGGCTCAAATCGATTGTTGCATGAGATATAACCGGGAGATTGACTGGCAGTTTGCTGTCAGCGAATACTGGGAACTGGCTATCGATCTTGTAAAGCAGGATCTGGGTACGTTAAGCGCAACACTTAAAACCTGTGTGCCGAATGTGGAAGCCAATGGGCTTACAGTGCCTCTGCCCAATGAGGTCACGCTGGGAATGGCTAACAAAAAACAGGCAGATGAAATCCTGATCTCTGTTTTTCATAAACTGACCGGCGAAAAGCCGAACATTCAATTTAAAGTGGAAGAATCGGAAGATGCCTATCAGGAATTTCATGAACAGCGACAGGAAGAAGAACGCAGTTTGATTGAAGAAGCAGCCAGACAGGCTGCCAAACATAAAAGGGAAAAGGAAAAGAACAAGGCGGCGGATGACGAATCCGTCAAGATCAAACTGGGATCTACCATTATGGAAGAACCCACGCCGATTAAAGATATCGTCGAGGAAGAACGGCGTATTGCGGTGCAGGGTAACATTTTTGATGTCACAACGCGGGAACTGAAAAGCGGGCGGACGCTGCTCACCTTTAATATCACGGATTACACGGATTCGATCATGGTCAAGATGTTTTCCCGGGACAAAGAAGATGTGCCAGTCATGGAAGCGCTCAAGGATGGTATGTGGCTGCGTGTAAGGGGGTCCGTGCAACATGACACCTTCGTCCGTGAACTGGTGATGATCGCCACCGATTTTCATTTGATCGAGCCCGAGGTCCGCAAAGACACAGCGGAAGAGAAACGGGTGGAACTTCATTTACATACCCCCATGAGTGCGATGGATGCCGTCTCATCCGTCAAGGATCTCGTCGGACAGGCGGCAAAGTGGGGACATTCCGCCGTGGCCATCACGGATCACGGGGTAGTTCAATCCTTTCCCGAGGCCTATGCTGCCGGTAAAAAGGAAGGGATCAAGATTATTTACGGCATGGAAGGGTATGTGGTGGATGACGGTGTTCCGATTGTACATAACCCGGAGCCACGCAAATTAAAAGAGGATACCTATGTGGTTTTCGACGTGGAAACCACCGGGCTTTCCTCCTATTACAACACGATCATTGAACTGGCTGCCGTCAAGGTTCAGGGCGGGGAGATCGTCGATACCTTTGAGCGTTTTGTTAATCCTCATGAAAAATTGACGGATACGATCATCGAACTCACCGGTATTACCGATGACATGCTCGAAGATGCTCCGGAACTGGACGAAGTCCTGAAAGATTTCAGGGATTTTGTCGGGGATGCCGTGCTGTCCGCTCATAATGCCCGTTTTGACATGGGTTTTCTCAACATGGGGTATAAAAAAATCGGCATGGATGAGATGACCAATCCGGTCATTGATACCCTGGAACTGGCCCGTTATCTGTACCCGGAGTTTAAAAATTACCGGTTGAATACCCTGTGTAAAAAGTTCAACATCGAACTGGTCAGCCACCACCGGGCGGTTTATGATGCGAGAGCCACCGGGTATCTGCTGTGGAAAATGATCATGGACTGCGGCGAGCGTGACCTTCATCATCTGGATCATTTGAATGAACATATGGGAGAAGGGGACTTTGCCCGCCAGCGCCCGTTTCATGTGACCATTCTGGTCAAAAACAAGACCGGACTCAAAAATCTGTACAAACTGGTCTCTTTTTCGCACGTTGATTATTTCTACCGGGTTCCACGCATTCCGCGCAGCCTGTTGCAAAAATACCGCGAAGGGTTAATCATCGGATCGGGCTGTGAGAAAGGTGAATTTTATGAAGCGGTGATGCAGAAATCTCCGGAGGAAGCGGAACAGGTTGCTCAGTTTTATGATTTTCTTGAGATTCAGCCGCTGACCAACTATGAACATCTGGTTAAAAAGGAACTGGTCAAAGACCGTGAGTCCCTGATTGAGATTCATAAACGGATTGTGGATCTCGGCGAGAAACTCAACATTCCGGTGGTGGCTACCGGTAATGTTCATCACCTGGAAAAACAGGACAAGGTCTATCGCAAGATTTTGATATACAGTCAGGGGGGCGCATCACCGCTGAACCCCAATGAACTTCCCGATGCCTATTTTCGTACAACCGATGAGATGCTCGGCGAATTTTCATTCCTCGGGGAAGAGAAAGCTAAAGAAGTGGTCGTGACCAATTCACGCCTGATCGAAGAACAGATCGAGGAAGTGAAACCGATCCCGGACGATCTCTACACACCCAAAATTGAAGGTGCAGATCAGGAAATCCGGGAGATGTGCTACACCAGAGCTAAAGAACTGTACGGCGATCCACTTCCCGAAATCGTGGAAGCCCGCCTGGAGAAGGAACTGGAAAGCATCATCGGGCACGGGTTTGCCGTCATCTATCTTATTTCGCAAAAACTGGTGGCCAAATCCCTCGATGACGGCTATCTCGTTGGGTCGAGGGGATCTGTCGGATCATCCTTTGTCGCCACGATGACGGGCATTACCGAGGTTAATCCGCTACCACCTCATTACGTCTGTCCGTCATGCAAATACCATGAGTTTTTTGACGACGGATCTGTGGGTTCCGGGTTTGACCTGCCCGACAAAGATTGTCCCGAGTGCGGTGAAAAATTGAAAAAAGACGGACATGATATTCCGTTTGAAACCTTCCTCGGCTTTAAAGGGGACAAGGTTCCCGATATCGACCTGAACTTTTCCGGAGAGTATCAGCCGGTGGCCCATAAATATACCCAGGAATTGTTCGGCGAAGACAACGTGTTCAGAGCGGGGACCATTGGTACTGTGGCGGATAAGACCGCTTACGGGTTTGTCAAAAAATATTCGGAGGAAAATGAAATCACCCTGCGAAACGCTGAGATTTCCCGTTTGTCCCATGGGTGCACCGGAGTCAAAAGAACAACCGGCCAGCATCCCGGAGGAATCATCGTCGTCCCCGACTATATGGAGATCTATGATTTTTGTCCGATTCAATATCCGGCGGATGACAAAAATTCGGAATGGCGAACGACTCATTTTGATTTCCATTCGATCCACGACAATCTTTTGAAACTGGATATTCTGGGACACGATGATCCGACCGTCATCCGTATGCTACAGGATTTAACGGGAATCGATCCCCGGGCCATTCCACCAAATGATCCGGAAGTGATGAAAATCTTCAGCGGCACCGAAGTGCTCGGGGTGACGCCGGAACAGATCCGGACCAATACCGGAACGCTGGGGATTCCGGAATTCGGAACCCGTTTTGTCAGGCAGATGCTTGAAGATACGCGGCCGACAACCTTTGCGGAACTGGTGCAGATATCGGGTCTTTCTCACGGTACCGATGTCTGGTTAAACAATGCCCAGGAACTGGTGCGAAACGGGACCTGTGAATTGAAAGACGTTATCGGTTGTCGTGATGATATCATGGTGTATCTCATGCATAAGGGGCTGGAACCCAGTCTTGCCTTTAAGATTATGGAAAGCGTTCGTAAAGGAAAGGGGCTCTCGGAAGAATGGGAGCAGGAGATGAAAAATCACGGTGTGCCGGACTGGTACATCTGGTCCTGTAAACAGATTAAATACATGTTTCCGAAAGCCCACGCGACAGCCTATGTCCTGATGGCGGTGCGCATTGCCTGGTTCAAGGTAAATCGCCCGATCGAGTTTTACGCCACTTATTTTACTGTCCGGGCCGATGATTTTGATGTGGCACTTGCCGTCAAAGGATCCGATGCCATCCGCAAAAAAATCGAGGAAATCGATCAGAAAGGAAACGACGCCTCCCCCAAAGAGAAGAGTTTGCTGACTGTACTGGAACTCTGTCTGGAGATGTGTGAACGTGGCTTCCATTTCAAAAATGTGGATCTGTATAAATCGGATGCGACGAAATTTATCATCGAAGGGGACGGTTTGATTCCTCCCTTTAATGCCATCCCCGGCGTGGGAACGAATGCGGCATTAAGTATTGTAAAGGCACGGGAAGAAGGAGAATTTCTGTCTAAAGAAGATCTGCAGAAGCGGAGCCGGGTATCCAAAACCGTCGTGGAATATCTCGAACAACAGGGTTGCCTGAAAGATCTTCCCGAATCCAATCAACTCAGCTTGTTTTAGGTGGGGAAAAGGGGTCCAAACGGCAGGACCTTGCTCCTGCGGGAAGGATATGGTATAATCTTTTTGGCTATACTGGTTCATAGAGACGTGACTGAAGAGTGGGGGTGTCCCACTCTTTCTGTTTTGGTAAAGGAGGGAAAGCATGAGTAAAAAAATAACCGAAATGACGGAAGAACTTTTGGCCCCCATTCTGGAAGAGGAAAATCTGGAACTGGTGGATGTCGAATATAAAAAAGAAGGGGCCAACTGGTTTTTGCGTGTCTATATCGATAAAGATGAAGGTGGCGTGGACATCGAGGATTGTGGAAGAGTCAGCGAAAAACTCAGTAAGCGGCTCGATGAGGAAGATCCGATTCCCGGCGCCTATTTTCTGGAGGTCTCATCTCCCGGAGCCGAACGCCCGTTAAAAAAAGAACGTGATTTCCAGAGATCCATAGGGAAACGGGTGCACATTAAAACCTATGAACAAATCAACAACCAGAAGACATTTGAAGGGGAACTGGTTTCCTATGACGGCAAGGAATTGACCGTCCGCGAAGAAAACAGTTCCGTTACCATTCCGATGGATAAAGTGGCCAAGGCCAGACTTGCCGTCACTTTTTAAACATGAGAAGTGGCCGGTTTGATATTGAAAGGAGGAGAAACGATTTATGAATCCTGATTTTATTGAAGCGTTGAACGACATTGAAAAAGAGAAGGGGATCAGCAAGGAAGTCCTCATAGAAGCGATAGAAGCGGCCCTGATTTCCGGTTATAAACGTAATTTCAATTCCGCACAGAATGTACGTGTGGATGTCGATCGTGAAACGGGCCATGTCGGCGTATATGCCAGAAAGACAGTCGTAGAAGAAGTGGAAGATCCCCGTCAGGAAATTTCGCTGGACGCCGCCCAGGAGATTGATCCGGGCTACCAGCTGGACGATATTGTAGAGATTGAAGTCACACCGAAAGATTTCGGCCGCATCGCCGCCCAGACGGCGAAACAGGTCGTGACCCAGCGAATTCGTGAAGCGGAACGCGGACTCATTTACAGTGAGTTTATTGATCGGGAAGAAGATATTGTTACCGGAGTCATTCAGAGGCAGGATGCCCGTTTTTATTATGTGAACCTCGGTAAAATCGAAGCCTTGATGCCGCTGAATGAAAAGATGCCGACGGATAATTTCAAGCAGGGCGACCGGGTTAAAGTTTTTATCACCAAAGTGGAGAAGACGACGAAGGGACCGCAGGTTTTCGTATCGCGTACGCACCCGGGTCTGTTGAAACGGCTGTTCGAACTGGAAGTACCCGAAATTTACGACGGAATCGTTGAAATTAAATCTGTGGCCCGTGAAGCCGGTGACCGTTCAAAAATTGCCGTTCATTCTTACGATCCCAATGTGGATCCCGTCGGATCCTGTGTCGGGCCGAGAGGCATGCGTGTCCAGACGGTAGTTAATGAACTGAATGGAGAAAAAATCGACATTGTACGCTGGTCCGAAGACCCTGCGGAATTTGTGGCCAATTCTCTGAGTCCGTCCAAGGTTCTCTATGTTGGTGTTAACGAGGAAGAGAAGATGACCCGGGTGATTGTACCGGATTATCAACTTTCCCTCGCCATCGGAAAGAGAGGGCAAAATGCCCGGCTGGCAGCCAAACTGACCGGCTGGAAAATCGATATCAAGAGTGAATCCCAGGCGGAGGAAGAGGGCATTGACTGGGAGGAACAATCTGATCTTGAAGTCACCGGTGAAACAGAAGAAGAAAACTTGATGCTGACTGATGAGGAAGAAATCCTGGAAGAAGAACAGGTTGACTCTGATGAAACGGATGTAACCGAGCCGGAAGAGGAGCTTGATCCGGCAGATGAAGCGGATGCGGAAGAGATGTCGGGAGAAGAAGAAACGGAAGATGAGATGAAAAGCTGAGGAGGGGTGTGGCTGTGCGCAAACGAAAAGTTCCGTTGCGGAAGTGCATCGCCTGTCAGGAAATGAAACCGAAAAAAGAGCTGATACGCGTGGTTCGTACACCTGACGAAGAAGTCGTCATAGACCCTTCCGGTAAAGCATCCGGTCGCGGCGCCTATATTTGCGCTCAAATGGAATGTTTTGAAACAGCATTGAAAAAGAAAGCGTTTGACCGCGCTCTAAAGATTAAACTGGGTGATGCCGGTTATGAAAAACTTAAACAGGAATGGGAAGAACTCCAGTCATAATGCTGTATATAATATGCTGGGACTTGCGATGAGAGCTGGAAAAGTAATAAGTGGTGAAGACTCCGTCCTTCGTGCCATACGTTCAGGAAAAGCCAGACTGGTGATTCTTTCAGGAGATGCTTCACCCAACACCACAAAAAAATTTCGTGACAAAAGTGCTTCCTATCAAATCGATTGTGTTCAGTTCGGGAAACGTGAACAGTTGGGGCAGGCAACAGGAAAAAAACAGCGAGTTGTCCTGGCAATAACGGATTTGGGATTTTCGGAAAAAATCAAATCCATGCTTCTTGATTAAACGCGGGGGTGAGTATATGAGTAAAATGAGAGTTTATCAATATGCCAAACAAATGAATATGAGCAGTAAAGAAATACTTAATATATTAAAAAGGTTGAACATAGAAGTGTCCAACCATATGAGTGTCCTGGATTCGGATACCATTGAGAAGATTGAAAAACACATGGAGAATCTGAAAAACCGGGCGGAGCAAAAAACGGAACAGTCACGTAAAGAATCGGGGCAGAATAAGAGCGGCGGCGCTTCCCGCCACGAGAAGAAAAAAGACGGTGAAGCACGTCCGGCCCAGGGCAAAGACAGGGAGCGGAGACCGGAACGTACAAAAGACAAAAAACGTGCTCAAAATACCAGATCCGGAGACAATCAGCAAAGAAACAAACCTTCGGCAGCCCAGCATGAGACCAGAGGCAAAGGGAAGAAGAAAAACCAGCCGGATAAGCGAACACAGGATCGATCCAAAAAGCAGGATCACGCTTCGGGTAAAAAACAGCAGCAGAAAAAGGAACAACCTAAAAAACAGACAGTTCCCGAAAAAATTGAAATAAGCGGCACGATTCAGGTTGGAGAACTGGCCAAACTTCTCAATAAAGACACCAGTGAAGTGATCAAGAAATTGATGTCACTCGGTGTGATGGCAACCATCAATCAGGAAATCGACATGGATGTGATCACACTGATTGCCGATGAGTATGGTGTAGAAGTTGAAGAAAAAGTGCTGATCGATGAGCGTAACTTCGAAGAAATTGCAGACGAAGATGATCCGAAATCTCTGGTACCCCGTCCGCCGGTTGTGACCATCATGGGTCACGTCGATCACGGAAAAACAACTTTGCTGGATGCGATTCGTGAATCCAATGTTATTGCCGGTGAAGCGGGAGGCATTACCCAGCACATCGGGGCCTATCAGGTAGAAGTCAACGACAAAAAAATCACTTTCCTTGATACTCCCGGCCATGCGGCATTCACTACGATGAGATCCCGTGGGGCCCAGGTCACCGACATTACGATTCTGGTTGTGGCAGCCGATGACGGCGTGATGCCCCAGACTGTTGAAGCGATCAACCATGCCAGAGCTGCCGGTGTACCGATTATCGTGGCTGTCAACAAGGTCGATAAACCGGAGGCCAATCCGGATAAAATCAAGCAGGAACTTACCGAACATGAGCTTGTCCCTGAAGAGTGGGGCGGAGACACTATTTTTGTCCCCGTATCTGCGTTGAAGAAAGAGGGCCTTGATGAATTGCTGGAAATGATTCTGCTGGTCGCCGAAGTCAATGACTACAAAGCGAACCCCGACAAACGGGCAAGAGGTACCGTGATTGAGGCGGAACTGGACCGCGGTCGAGGGCCTGTGGCCACCGTTCTCGTTCAAAACGGAACCTTGAAGATCGGAGATCCGATTGTCGTCGGTACCACCTATGGAAGAATCCGGGCTATGGTTAATGACCGGGGACGCCGTATTAAAGACGCACCTCCATCCACACCGGTTGAAATTACGGGACTCAATGATGTTCCCCAGGCCGGAGATCAGTTTATGGTCTTTGAAGACGAGAAAAAAGCAAGAAGCATCGGTGAATATCGAGCCATGAAGCGCCGTGAATCAGAACGTAACGCCAATACCCGGGTATCTCTCGATGATCTGTTTGAACAGATTAAAGAAGGAGAAATGAAAGAATTAAATGTCATTATTAAAGCGGATGTTCAGGGGTCCGTAGAGGCGCTTAAAGGAGCACTGGAAAAAATCGATGTTGAAGGGGTCAAGGTTAAAATTATTCATACCGGCGTCGGTGCGATTACAGAATCCGATGTTATTCTGGCCTCCGCATCCAATGCCATTATCGTCGGGTTCAATGTCAGACCTGAACCGAACGCCCGCGCAACGGCAGAGTCTGAAAAAGTGGATATTCGTCTGCATCGCATTATCTACAACGTTATCGAGGAGATTGAGTCAGCGATGCAGGGAATGCTGGATCCGGAGTATGAGGAGAAAATTATCGGCCAGGCAGAAGTCAGACAGACATTCAAGGTATCTCGTATCGGGACTATTGCAGGCTGTTATGTGACGGAAGGAAAAGTTACCCGTGATGCTGGTGTCCGGATTATCCGGGACGGCGTTGTCATTTATGAAGGCAAGATTGATTCTCTCAAACGTTATAAAGATGATGTAAAAGAGGCAGCTCAGGGTTACGAGTGCGGTCTTACCATCGAAAACTTCAATGACATCAAAGAAGGCGACATCATCGAAGCATTTGTGATGGAGACGGTGGCCCGTTAACCTTCTGACGGAGGTGAAAACCAGTGAGAAATGTTCGTGTTCATCGTGTTGGTGAACAAATCAAGAAAGAAATGAGCCGGATCCTGCAGCAGGAATTGAAAGACCCGCGTATCGGTTTTGTCACGGTTACCGGTGTGGACATGACCGGTGACCTGCAACAGGCGACAGTCTATATCAGTGTGATGGGTGATGACAAACAGAAAATGCAATCACTTGAAGGACTGTCAAAAGCAAAAGGGTTCATCCGTTCCGAACTGGGAAAAGTGATCAAACTCCGGCATACCCCGGATCTCATTTTTAAATTTGATGAATCCATTGAATACGGAAACAAGATCAATGAACTGTTGAAAGAGGTTAATCGGAAGAAGGAAAGCGGGAAAGAGGAGAATAATGGAGACATATAGTCAATCTCTCAAGCATGCGATCCGATTTTTAAAAGCAAATAATCATTTTCTGGTGGTCAATCATGTTAATCCAGATGGTGATGCTACCGGTTCCCTGCTGGCTGTGGGATGTCTCCTGAAGAGATGGGGGAAGGATTTTGTTCTGGTGAATGAAGGAAAAACACCGGCGCGTTTTTCCTTCCTTCCTCTTTTTGATCAAATCAGGGATTTGAGCCGGGACCCCCTGACCGGTTCATTTGACCACGTGATTGCGGTGGATTCAGCGGACCGGGAACGCATGGGATCTGTTCGGGATTATATTGCGGATGGGGCCAATCTTTTAAACATCGACCATCATCCGACCAATGACCGTTATGGGACGATCAATGTGGTCCGTGAAGATGCCGCCTCAACCACAGAAGTTTTGTATGACCTGGTCAAAAGTGCCGGAGAACCGTTTGATCAGGACCTCGCTACCTGTCTGTACACCGGTTTGTTAACCGATACCGGCGGTTTTCGTTATTCCAACACCACAGCGAACGTGATGCGAGTTGCCGCTGAATTGCTTCAACACCAGGTATCTCCGGCCAAAATTGCGGAAAGATGCCTGGAAACAAGAAGTGAAGCCTATATGAAATTGTTGCAGCTTTCGCTTCAATCCCTTGAAATTATGGAAGAAGGCAAGCTGGCAACCATTTCAGTCCGTTTGAAAGATATGGAAAAATCGGGGGCCAGCCGTGAAGATGCTGACGGTCTGGTGAATTACCCGCGAAATATTGAAAAAGTTGAAGTGGGAATCTGCTTTAAGGAACTTGAGGATCAAAAAGTAAAGGTAAGCTTTCGTTCCCGTGAATATATTGATGTATCCCAAATCGCAAGGGAATTCGGGGGCGGAGGACATGTAAGAGCATCGGGATGTACAATGGAAGGCACACTGGATGAAGTAAAAGATCGCGTGATTAAGCGGGTTATAACAGAATTGCAGCAAAAAAAGTAGGTGAGGTCGATGACGCACGGAATACTTCCATTGCTGAAACCCGAAGGCATGACATCTCATGATTGTGTGGCCAGGTTGCGCCGTTTAACTGGAATCAAAAAAATCGGTCATACCGGTACACTGGACCCGGATGTAACCGGTGTGCTGCCAATTTGTTTTGGTCAGGCTACCCGGGTGGTGGAGTACATCCAGGAACTCCCCAAACAGTATGAAGGAGAACTGACACTGGGTGTGGCTACCGATACACTGGATGCTTCAGGTAACATCACAGAAACGGCTGATGTTCCCGATACCATCACGGAGGAGCAGGTCAAAACGGTATTTGCTCAATTTAAAGGAGAAATCAGTCAGACTCCCCCGATGTTCTCAGCCGTCAAAGTGAAGGGAAAACGGTTGTATGAACTGGCTCGTCAGGGAAAGCAGGTAGAGCGAAAATCCAGAAGAGTAACGATATATGATCTTGAATTGCGTGATTACGAGTGGAAGGAAAATCGTCTGATCCTCTCCTTTCGGGTCACCTGTTCCAGAGGTACATATATTCGGGTTCTATGTGAAGATATCGGCAGGGCCCTCGGATACCCCGCCCATATGTCCGGCCTTGTCAGAACCCGAAGCGGACCATATGAGATCCGTGATTGTGTGACATTCGAAGAAATGGAACAAAGGGTTGAGGAAAAGTCATGGGAAGCGTTACTGAGGCCTATTGATTCCGCACTGACTCACTTGCCACGGGTGGAAGTGCCGGATCAACTCAAAGAATACGTCTACAACGGCAAAAAAATAAACATTCATACCCCGGACACGGACCTGCAGAAAGGTTCACTGGTTCGCGTCTATGCCAGTCGGGGGACGTTTCTAGCCATCTATCAAGTGCTGGATACACCAGAACAGTTTGTTTATCACATCAAGCCTGAAAAAGTGTTTCCGCATGCAGGGGGGAGCCATTCGTGAAAGTTTATCACTTGCAGTATCCCATATCTGAGGAAGAGGAATACGCACCTTCCGTCATGGCCATCGGTTATTTTGACGGCGTTCATCTCGGTCACCAGCGTGTGATTCAAAAAGCGATTGACGAAGCCAAAAAGAAATCACTGAAAAGTGCCGTCATGACCTTTGATCCCCATCCGAGAGAAGTACTCGGGAAAACCGGATACAATCAATACCTGACACCTCTTTCGGTGAAATTGAATCTTATGAAAAAAATGGGGGTGGATATGGCCTATGTCGTCCACTTTGATATTCCTTTTTCCTCCATATACCCGGAGGATTTTATCGAAGAGGTCATCATCCCGCTGCAGGTCAGACATGTGGTCGTAGGTTTCGATTACACCTTCGGTTATCGTGGTACCGGAACCTCACACACACTGGCCTCATTTTCACGTGACAGATATGATCTGGATGTCGTTCAACCGGTCAATCGTTACGGGGAGAAAGTAAGCAGTACCATGATCCGGGAATATCTTCATCAGGGAGAAGTGGAACAGGCTTCTTACTTTCTGGGACGTCCATACACCATCAAAGGTAAAGTGATTCACGGGGAAGGAAGAGGCAGAACAATCGGATTTCCGACAGCCAATCTCCTCCTTGAAGATCCTTACATCATTCCCCGCAACGGGGTGTACGGGGTGAAAGTGACTTATGAGGGTCAAATTTACGACGGACTGATGAATATCGGAATCAAGCCCACTTTTGAAACCAGGCGAAAAGAAAAATCACTGGAAGTTTACATTTTTGATCTGGATGAAAATTTATATGAAAAAGAGCTGGAAGTCGCTTTTCTCTATTTCATCCGAGAAGAGCAAAAATTCGCAAGTGTCGAAGATTTAATCAAACAAATCAACACGGATGTAGAAACCGCCCGGGAACGCCTGAAACAGTCATGAAAAATAATGAATTTAAACATTTACTTTCCTACTGCATTTATGCTATACTAATTCCCTGTAAGAAGGATCACAACCAGTCGGTTGGACGATCCTGCCAATGCCTTTAACAGGCTTTAACCATAGCGTGGAATATCGGGTCACCGTCGATACTCTGGGCTATAGGGGATGACAATATAAGGAGGTGAATAAGGATGGCACTGACCCAGGAAAGAAAGCAGCAGATTATTGAAGAATTCCGTACACACGAATCCGATACAGGTTCGCCTGAAGTACAAATTGCTATCCTGACGGAGAAGATCAATTACTTAAACGAGCACCTGCGTGAACACAAGAAGGATCATCATTCACGCCGCGGTCTCTTGAAAATGGTCGGTAAACGGCGTAATCTGCTTAACTACCTGAAGGAAAATGATATTAACCGGTATCGTAACCTGATCCAGAAGCTCGGATTACGTCGATAAGATGTGTTGCAAAATCTTTCCATCTTCACGGGTGGAAAGATTTTTTTTAACAAAGATGGTATTTGTTTTTATTCCGTTGATAGAAGGAAATAATAAGATGATGAAGAATTGTATATATGATTAATGAGAGGAGGATTATGCTTTCATGGAAGTTAAGACTTACGAAATGGATGTGGCAGGACGAAAGCTATCCATTGAATACGGAAAGTTGGCCAAACAAGCAAATGCTGCGGTCTTAGTCCGATATGGAGATACCGCCGTTTTATCCACGGTGACTGCTTCGGATAAACCCTCAGATCTTGACTTCTTTCCGTTGACTGTCAACTATGAAGAACGGTTATATGCCGTAGGTAAAATCCCGGGAGGTTTTATAAAACGGGAAGGCCGTCCCAGCGAAAAAGCAACGCTGGCAGCCCGTTTGATTGATCGGCCGATCCGCCCGTTATTTCCGGACGGTTTTCGAAATGAGGTGCAGGTTGTCAACACGGTACTTTCGGTTGATCAGGATTGCTCACCGGAATTTGCCGCAATGATTGGAACCTCTGCCGCTTTATCGATCTCCAATGTACCTTTTAACGGACCGATCGCCGGGGTCAATGTCGGAAGAATCGACGGAGAGTTCGTGATTAATCCGAACGTGGAACAGGCTGAAAAAAGTGATATTCATCTGGTCGTGGCCGGTACCGCCAGTGCCATTAACATGGTGGAAGCCGGGGCGGATGAAGTGCCGGAAGAAATCATGCTTGAAGCCATCATGGTGGGGCATAAAAAAATTCAGGAACTGGTTGCCTTTCAGGAAAAAATCGTGAAAGAAATCGGTCAGCCCAAAATGGAAGTTGAATTACATAAAGTGGATGAGGATATCGACCGGGCCGTTCGTGAATTTGCCACTGATAAAATGCTTCAGGCGATCCAGGTTGAAGAAAAACAGGCGCGACAGGATGCCATTGACCGTGTGAATGAAGAAACGCTTAAGCATTTTGAAGAAATCTATGAAGAAGATCAGTTGTCACAGGTACAGGAAGTACTGGATAACATCCTGAAAAAAGAAGTTCGCCGGCTTATTCTGGAAGACAAGGTTCGTCCGGATGGCCGTAAAGTGGATGAAATCAGACCGATTTCCTGTGAAGTCGGACTGCTTCATCGGACGCACGGTTCCGGATTGTTTACAAGAGGTCAGACCCAGGCGTTGTCCGTCTGTACACTGGGTGCTCTAGGAGATGTACAGATTCTCGACGGGCTGGGGCTTGAAGAATCCAAACGATTTATGCACCATTATAATTTCCCGCCATACAGTGTCGGGGAAGCGAGACCTCTCAGACCGCCAGGAAGACGTGAAATCGGACACGGAGCTCTGGGTGAAAGAGCCCTGGAACCGGTCATTCCTTCAGAAGATGAATTCCCCTATACAATTCGTCTCGTATCGGAAGTTCTCGAATCTAACGGATCCACGTCTCAGGCCAGTATCTGCGCCAGTACGCTGGCTCTGATGGATGCAGGGGTACCGATTAAGGCACCGGTCGCCGGAATTGCGATGGGGTTAGTCAAAGAAGGCGATAACGTCACCGTCCTGTCTGATATTCAGGGAATGGAAGATCACCTTGGAGACATGGACTTTAAAGTGGCCGGAACGTCAAACGGGGTTACTGCGCTGCAGATGGACATCAAAATTGAAGGGATTGACCGCAATATCCTGGAGCAGGCTTTGAAACAGGCGAGAGAAGGGCGGCTGTTTATCCTGGGTAAAATGACGGATGCCATCTCCGAACCCAGAAAAGAGCTTTCACCATTTGCTCCCAAAATTACCACGCTGCGGATTGATGCGGACAAGATTCGCGATGTCATCGGTCCGAGCGGACGGATTATCAACAAGATTATCGAAGAAACCGGAGTCAAGATTGATATTGAACAGGATGGACGCATTTACATCGCATCTGTAGACAGTGAAATGAACGAAAAGGCCCGAAAAATCATCGAAGATCTGACTCGTGAAGTGGAAGTCGGTCAGGTGTATCTCGGAAAAGTAACCCGTGTTGAAAAATATGGGGCGTTCGTTGAATTGTTCGCCGGAAAAGAAGGTCTGGTACACATTTCACAACTGGCGGAAGAAAGGGTCAAGAGTACAGATGATGTGGTATCGGTCGGAGACACCATTATGGTCAAAGTTGTGGAAATTGATAACCAGGGACGGATCAATCTTTCACGTAAAGTCGTCTTGAAAGAGTCCAAGGAAGCCAAAGGAAAAGAAACCATTAAATAAAACCCGAAAAAAAGCTTCTCGAAAGGAAGCTTTTTTCTTATGCCTGTATAATAACTCCGTTTCATTTTGCATACCTTGTTCATGAAAGGATGGGTTTTAATGAAATGGAGGTTTTTTTATGAATCAAAAACCTGTGATCCCGTTTTTGGTGCTGGCTGCTTTTATCCTCGCCTCAGTGGCTGTAATCAATTCCGAACCCGTTAATCAATACATGGCTACTATAAAAAATAACGAAGATGTCATTGAAACCAGGTCTCGACAGAATCAAGCGCTGGAACAGAAAGTGAAAGAAATGGCTGAAAAACAGTTTGTTCCGCCGGATAATGCGCGAATCGATCCGGTCTGGAAAGCGATTCCCGGGTATAACGGCAAAGAGGTGGATATCGAAGCGACGCTGAGAAACCTCAGGGGAAAACGTGATGTTTCCGAAGAGGACCTGGTATATCGGCAGATTTCTCCCTCTGTTCAACTGGAGGATCTGGAACCTTCTCCCGTGTATAGAGGAAATCCCCACAAACCGATGGTCTCATTTATGATTAATGTGGCGTGGGGAAATGAATATATTCCGGAAATCCTGGAAATTCTGGATCGCTACCAGGTCAAGACCACCTTTTTTCTGGAAGGCAAGTGGCTCAAGAAAAATCCGGAACTGGGACGTCAGATCGCGGAAGCCGGCCATGAAATTGGCAATCATGCCTATTCCCATCCTGATATGAGCCGTCTATCATCTGAAAAAATAACCGGGGAAATCGTACAGACGAATAAGGTGATTGAAGAGGTACTGGAAGTGAAACCGACTCTGTTTGCTCCTCCGTCAGGCGATTACAATCAAAGGGTTGTGGTGATTGCTGACCGTCTCGGCATGAAAACCATCCTGTGGACCCTGGATACAATAGACTGGAAAAAACCGGACCCGCAGCAAATTCTGAATCGCCTTTCACCGAAGCTGGATCATGGTTCACTGATTCTGATGCATCCGACATCATCCAGTACCCGGGCCCTCCCATCTCTGATCGAAGCAGCTGAAAAAAAAGGGCTGATACCAGGTACGGTAAGTGACGTCTTATCTCCTGAAAGGATGGATGTTGTTGAGTGAACAGGGTATTTTTGCTATTATCAATTAGGTAGACTAAAGACAGAAATTTTGAGGAGGATCTCTGTGATTGAAAAATTGAAACTTTCCAATGGGGTTCGCGTGGTTGTCGAACGAATCCCATCCGTACGGTCCGTCGCCATCGGGATCTGGGTGGGAACGGGCTCAAAATATGAAACACCTTTGAATAACGGGATTTCTCATTTTATTGAACATATGATGTTTAAAGGAACCCGGACCCGTTCCGCGCGCGAAATAGCGGAGGCTTTTGATCAGATCGGCGGAAACGTTAATGCGTTTACATCGAAGGAATACACCTGTTACTATGCACGAATATTGGATGAACACGCTGTCTATGCCCTGGATATTCTGGCAGATATGTACTTTAATTCCGTCTTTGATCCGGATGAGTTAAAAAAAGAAGTCAATGTGGTCATTGAAGAAATTCGCATGTATGACGACACCCCGGATGACCTGGTTCATGACCTGATCTCCAGGGTCTGCTACCGGGACCATCCTCTCGGTTACAGCATTCTGGGGAGCGAACAAGTTTTAAAAAGTTTATCGCGTGATGATCTGTTTAAGTACATAGAAGACCGTTACACCCCGGAAAATACAGTTATTGCGGTGGCGGGAAATGTCACAGATGAGCTGCTGGAACAGATTGAGACCCATTTTGCACAATATCAAAACAAAGGATCGTCTGAAGTGACTTTAAATCCCCCTGTTTTTACAAGGGGGGCCATCCATCAAAAAAAGGAAACGGAACAGTCTCATCTCTGTATCTCGTTTCCCGGTTATGCCATCGACCACGAAAATCTGTATTCGCTGATATTACTTAACAATGTTCTCGGCGGAAGCATGAGTTCCCGGCTTTTTCAGGAGGTACGGGAAGAACGGGGACTGGCTTATTCTGTCTTTTCCTATCACTCCAGCTTTAAAGACAGTGGCATGTTTACCATCTATGCGGGGACAGCCCATAACCAGCTGGAGCAGGTCCACCAGGTTGTATTTGATATTCTGCAGGAGATTCGTGATCGAGGGATTTCAGAAGAGGAACTGGAAAAAGGAAAGCAGCAATTAAAAGGCAGCCTCATGCTCAGTCTGGAGAGCACCAGCAGCAGAATGAGCCGACTGGGTAAAAATGAACTGCTTCTCGGTCGTCACCTGAACCTTGATGACGTGATCGAGCGGGTGGATGCTGTTTCCATGTCCTCCGTAAAAAAGGTCACGGAAGATGTCCTGACTGGGGAAGCTTCTCTGGCACTGGTCAGCCCCCATGCCGGAATTCCAGAAAAATTGAGGAGTGATATCCTTGTCTGAACCTGTTCAAGTTCTAATTAAGAAATTACCCGGAAATGAAGATATTCCACTTCCCACTCAAATGTCTGAGCTGGCCAGCGGCTTTGACTTGTTTGCGGCGGTGAAGGAAACCGTTACGCTTAAGCCCGGCGAGCGAAAACTGATACCTGCCGGTTTCAGTCTTGCCATGCCGGCCCGGCTGGAAGCACAAATCCGTCCCAGAAGTGGACTGGCCCTGAAAAAAGGGATCACCTGCCTGAATTCACCGGGAACTGTTGATGCCGATTATCGTGGTGAGGTCGGTGTGATCCTGATTAATCACGGCGAAGAATCGTTTGATATAAACAGAGGCGATCGAATCGCCCAGATGGTTTTTCAATATGTTCCGGCTGTTCGACTCGAAGAAGCGGATGATTTACCGGATTCCCTTCGAGGTTCCGGCGGTTTTGGACATACAGGTGTATAAATAACGAAAACATCGATCGGGCTTTAACAGGCAATTGAGCGGCAACGCCCGATCTTTTTTTATGCAAATCTAATTGGACGTAATTTCAAGTGCTTTTGTGAGGATGTTCAGCATAATTTGTAATAATGAGGAGGGATGGGCATGCGTTTCTCTGAATTCAGTGGTAAGGAAATCGTCAATCTTGACAATGGTGAAAGAGTGGGAGTCGTCTCCCAGTCTGATCTTGAAGTTCATCCTGAAAGCGGGGAAATTGAATCTATTATCCTGCCGGGTACAGGTTTTCTGGGACTGGGCAGGAAAAGGGATGATGTCGTTATCCCCTGGAAAGCCATACGTAAAATCGGACCGGAGATGATCATCGTCGAATTAAAACAAAGGGGATTGGCAAGAGAATAGGACCCTTTCCGGTGTGCCCTGTGACCCTGCATAAGGTCACAGGGCTTTTTGTTATTGTAACAACAAAAATGAAGGCGAATAGGATAAATATGTGACGACGATACCGGGTTGTGTCTGGAAAGCAGGCGTACCTTTACCCAACTCCCGATTTACAGTACAATATTTTGAAAGGAGTACTCTGAGGATGCTGAGAGGAATCCATGTGGTCGTTATTGGTGGGGATGCCCGGCAATTGGAAGTGATCAAGAAATTTTCTGATCTGAAGGCGACCGTGACGCTGGTCGGTTTTGAGGATCTGAACGAGGAAATGCCTTCTGTCGAGAAAAAACCACTGGATGAGGAGACTCTGAGAAAAGCGGATGTTGTGGTCCTTCCTGTGGTAGGGACGGATGATCAGGGATATGTGGAAAGTATTTTCAGTTCGAGACCCATCCGCCTTCTTGATCAGCATCTGGCGTGCCTGAATCAACATGCGGTCATCTATACCGGCATGGCCAGGGATTACCTGGAACGTCTTGCAACAAAACATTCCATCAAACTGGTTCAGTTACTTGGACGCAATGATGTGGCCATTTATAATTCCATTCCTACAGCTGAAGGCGCCTTAATGATGGCGATTGAAAATACGGACATTACCATACACGGTTCAACCTGTGCTGTTCTGGGATTCGGCCGTACGGGAATGACCATGGCCCGTACGTTGAAGAACCTGGGGGCCCGTGTTAAAGTAGGAGCCCGTAGAGAGGATCATCTGGCAAGAATTTACGAAATGGGATTTATACCTTTTCATACAAATGAACTTCGCTCCTGTGTCCATGATATTGACCTCCTTTTCAATACCATCCCCACGAGAATCGTAACCCGGGAAGTACTTGACAGTATGCCGAAGTCTGCTGTCATCATTGATCTGGCATCAAGCCCCGGAGGAACTGATTTTCAATACGCCGAAAAAATGGGAATCAAAGCGCTGCTTGCACCTGGTTTACCCGGTATCGTCGCCCCCAAAACAGCGGGAAAAATCATGGCGGATACATTATCCCGGCTTGTTTTGGAACAAAAGGGAAATCAGGAGGAATGAAGGTGGACGTGTACGGCAAGAGAATTGGGTTTGGATTAACAGGTTCCCACTGCACCTATGAAGAGGTGATTCCACAGATACGAAAACTCAGAGAATCGGGTGCTGAAGTGGTTCCGGTCGTTACCTATACAGTTGCCCGTGTTGATTCCAAGTTCGGAGAGGCCCGGAAATGGCTTGAAGCAATAAAAGAAGCCGCAGGTACGGACCAGATCATCGCGAGTATTCCCGAAGCAGAACCACTCGGTCCGAAACATCCTCTGGATTGTATGGTGATTGCGCCTTCTACCGGAGCTTCGACAAGCAAACTGGCCAATGCGATTACGGATAATCCGGTATTGATGGCTGCCAAGGCCACCATGAGAAATCAAAGGCCGGTGGTAGTCGCCATCTCGACCAATGATGGACTCGGATTAAATATGGCTAATATCGCCAAATTGATGGCTGCCAAAAATATTTACATGGTACCGTTCGGCCAGGACAATCCGGAGAAAAAACAAAACTCGCTCGTATCCCACATGGATCTGATCAAAGAAACGGTTGAAGCAGCGCTGGAAGGCAAACAACTCCAGCCTGTGATTATTGAGAAATATAAGTATTCGTAAGGTTCGATCATATGTTATGATAATGAAAACACCGGAATGAACCGGACATTTTTTATTCTTGCTTATTCATTGTTAAAATAGATATCTTAATGAACAAACAATTTGTAGGAGGAGAGTCTGGTATGACAATGGAAAAATCATTTAATGTGGCAGTAGTGGGAGCTACTGGAGCGGTAGGACAACAAATTCTAAAAGTTCTGGAAGATCGGAATTTTCCAGTCAGACAGTTAAAACCTCTTGCTTCAGCAAGATCCGCAGGAAAAACCGTTCAGTTTCAGGGAAAGAAATATGTTGTGGAAGAAGCAACGCCTGATGCTTTCAAAGGTGTGGATATTGCATTATTCAGTGCCGGTGGCAGTGTCAGCAAAAAACTGGTGCCTGAAGCAGTCAAACGCGGAGCCGTCTGTGTTGATAATACCAATGCTTTTCGTATGGAACCGGATGTACCACTGGTTGTACCGGAAGTAAATGCTGACAAAATTTTTGAACATGAAGGGCTCATTGCCAACCCCAATTGTTCAACGATTCAAATGGTTGCAGCGTTAAAACCGATCAAAGATCGATATGGCATCAACCGGATTATTGTGTCAACCTATCAGGCTGTTTCAGGAGCCGGTTATGAAGCCATGGAAGAATGTCTGCGTCAGACCCGTGCTGTCCTGGATAATGAACCGGTGAATCCCGATATTTTGCCGGTCGGATCCCTGCCCCGCAAGCATCAGATTGCGTTTAATGCGGTCCCGCAGATCGATGTCTTTGAAGAGAATGATTTTACCCGTGAAGAAATGAAAATGGTTAATGAAACCAAGAAAATTTTTGATGACCAGAATATTAAAGTATCGGCAACCTGCGTTCGTCTCCCGGTGATTACCGGACATTCGGAAGCGGTGTATGTTGAAACAGATGAGGATTTTGATGTGAATGATGTTCGAAACCTTCTCCGTGAAGCTCCCGGAATTGTCGTCCAGGATAATCCGGCTGAACAGGAATATCCGCTGGCTACCGATGCTGCCGGTAAACTGGATGTTTTCGTGGGACGTATTCGCCGCGATGTCGAAAATCCGAGAGGACTGCACCTCTGGGTGGTTTCTGACAACCTTCTGAAAGGGGCAGCCTGGAACACCGTACAGATCGCAGAACACCTCATTACCAAAATGTAGCAACTGTGATTAAATACAATTTATGATCTAAAAAGGGTGAAGGAGAATACATGGGGATTATTGTACAAAAATTCGGCGGTTCTTCTCTGACCAATGAAGAAAAGAGAGAACAGGCCATCCAGCATATTGGAACGGCAATCAAGGATTATGAGCATGTGTGTGTAGTCGTTTCCGCAATGGGGAGAAAAGGAGACCCGTATGCGACGGATACGCTGATCGATCTGATCGGCTCAAACGGTAATCATTTATCCGCCAGAGAGTGGGATATGCTACTGAGCTGCGGCGAGATCATTTCTGCCAATGTCATGGCGAGTATGTTGAAGAGCAGAGGGATTGATGCTGTTGTTCTTACAGGGGGACAGGCTGGAATTATCACCAATGATGATCACCGAAACGCTCAGATTTTAACCGTTAACCCCAAACGTATTTTTCAAGAATTTGAGCAGGGTAAAGTCGTGATCGTGACCGGATTTCAGGGTAAAACCACGGATGGTGAAACCACGACACTCGGGCGCGGAGGAAGTGATACCTCCGCGACTGTACTGGGTGCCGCCCTTCAGGCCGACGTTGTGGAGATTTTTACCGATGTCAGCGGCATCATGACGGCGGATCCGCGTATTGTTGAGGATGCGCGTCAGCTTAATCAGGTGACGTATACCGAAATTTGCAACATGGCTTATCAGGGTGCCAAAGTGATTCATCCGCGTGCGGTTGAAATCGCCATGCAGGCCAATGTGCCGATTCGGGTCAGATCTACTTTCGACAGGGATGACAAAGGGACGCTGGTCACCCATGTGACGGATACAGAGCGTGTTGCCAGTGAAATTAAAGACCGCTTGATAACGGGAATCGCCCAGGTGTCCCGTATCACCCAGATCAGAGTAGCGGCACAGGATAATCCCTATGACTTGCAGGCGAAAGTGTTTAAAGCGATGGCTGATGGCGGTATCAGCGTTGATTTCATTAATGTTAGCCTGGACGGTGTCGCTTTTACTGTCAGCGATGAACATGCGGAGCAGGCGAGATCCATTCTGATGGATCTGGGCTACGAACCCCGGATGCAGCCGGATTGTGCCAAAGTGTCGGCAATTGGAGCCGGAATGGCTGGAGTACCCGGGGTCATGGCGAAGATTGTGGAAGCTCTGAGTTCTGAAAACATTCAGATCCTCCAATCCGCCGATTCACATACAACCATCTGGGTACTGGTAAAAAATGAAGATATGAATAAGGCTGTCCGTGTATTACATCGCACCTTTGATCTGCATAAGATTTAGTGCGGGGCAATATTTTCAGAAACTATCCGGAAGGAAGGAGAAAAAGTGCGTGAGTTTGGAAGGTTAATGACGGCCATGGTGACTCCCTTTAACGATAGTGGAGAGATCGATTTTGAACACGTTGAAAAATTGGTTGAGCACCTGCTTGATACCGGTACCGAAACCATTGTTGTTGCAGGCACAACAGGGGAATCTCCGACACTGTCGAAAGAAGAAAAAATCGCTTTGTTTCAGTTCGTGGTGGAAAAGGTGAATGGGCGGGGAAAAGTGATTGCCGGAACGGGAACCAATAATACCCGTTATTCCATGGCATTAACACGGGAAGCTGAAAAAGCGGGAGTTGACGGAGTCATGCTGGTCAACCCCTATTACAACAAACCTTCTCAGGAAGGTTTATATCAACATTTCAAGGCGATTGCTGAAGAGACATCGCTTCCGGTCATGCTATACAATATTCCCGGACGTACGGCAGTAAATGCGACCTCTGAAACCATCTTACGTCTGGCAGAAGATGTTTCCAATATCAAATCAGTAAAAGAAGCCAGCGGAGACCTGACTCAGATGGCACAAATCATTGAACATACCCCCGAGGATTTTTTGTTATACAGCGGAGATGACAAATTTACGATTCACGTTCTGGCCATCGGGGGAGATGGCGTGGTCAGTGTAGCCAGCCATATTGTCGGCAGGGAAATGAAGCGGATGATCGAGGCCTTTGTTACCGGAAATATAACGGAGGCTGCATCCATTCACCGCAAACTGTTACCGTTTTTTGAGGAGTTGTTTAGAGCACCGAGTCCGGTTCCGGTCAAAACGGCACTCAATTTGACCGGTGTTTCAGTCGGAACGGTTCGGTTGCCGATGATTCCATTGAATGAACAGGAAGAACAAAGGTTGAGAAACGTGCTTTCTTCCCTTGGTCTTTAAGCGTCACCAGCCGGTGGCGCTTTTTTTGTGCAATATTTTTTTGATTACCTGTGGCTAACCAGAGATTTTAATTTCAGCCATGCCATTATTCCCCCTCCAATTATCGGTTGATTTGCCGGGGTTTTTGGGCTCGTTCAACAAAACCCTTGCACCGACTTGTAAATGATGTTTCACATCATGTATAATGACTTTAAGTGACTGGGTGCGGCGAATTAGTGTATCTACAACTGAATATAGGAGGTATTCATTTGGCAAACAAACACAACAAAGGCTTGACCATTTTCGCTTTGGGCGGCGTGGGCGAAATTGGCAAGAACATGTATGTCGTTCAATATGGAAATGACATTGTCGTTATTGATGCGGGACTTAAATTTCCTGAAGAAGACATGCTCGGAATCGACATTGTGATTCCTGACATCAGTTATCTTGAGGAGAACAAGGACAAAGTTCGCGGTATTCTTCTCACACACGGGCACGAAGACCATATTGGCGCACTTTCTTATGTATTGCGCCATGTCAATGTCCCGGTGTACGGTACGAAATTGACGCTGGGTCTGGTTGAAGGAAAGCTGAAGGAAGCCGGTATATTGAGAGACAGTAAACTTGTACTCATCGATAACAATTCCGAGGTTAAACTTGGGGCGTTTACCGCTTCTTTTTTCCGGGTCAATCACAGTATCCCGGATGCAGTCGGGATTTGCCTCGACACGCCGGAAGGTCTTGTGGTTCATACCGGAGACTTTAAAATTGACCAGACTCCGGTCAACAATCAGAAAGCCGATTTTGCCAAAATGGCGGAAATCGGGGCACGCGGAGTACTTTGTTTACTGTCTGACAGTACCAATGCCGAGCGTCCTGGCTTTACCGGGTCCGAACGTAATGTAGGAGAAGCCATTGCCGAAGTTTTTCATAAAGCACCGGGAAGGATCGTGGTTGCCACATTTGCATCCAATATACATCGGATTCAGCAGGTATTTGATGCAGCGGTTAAATACAATCGCAGAGTGTCCGTCATCGGGCGCAGCATGCTGAATGTGGTCAACATTGCGATGAATCTCGGTTATTTACAGGCACCGGACGGTCTGTTGATCGAACCGGAAGAAATTAACAAACTTCCTGCTGAAAAAGTGGTGATTCTGTCCACCGGAAGCCAGGGAGAACCGATGGCGGCACTGACCCGTATGGCCAGATCATCTCACCGCCAGGTTGATATCCTGCCCGGCGATACCGTTGTCATTGCCGCCACTCCCATACCCGGTAATGAAAAATATGTGGCACGTACGGTGGATCAGCTTTATCGCATCGGTGCCGAAGTGGTTTATGGATCGGATATTCATGTTTCCGGTCACGGTAGCCAGGAAGAATTGAAGTTAATGTTGAATTTCATGAAACCCAAATATTTGATTCCGATCCACGGAGAGTACCGCATGTTACGACAACACGCCCTGTTAGCCGAATCTGTAGGAGTCAAACCTGAAAATATTTTCCTGGTTGATAACGGTGATACTGTGGAAATCAGCCGGGACCATGCCCGTTTCGGACCGAAGGTACATGCCGGAAATGTCCTGATTGACGGACTGGGTGTGGGGGATGTCGGAAACATTGTTTTACGCGATCGAAAATTGTTATCACAGGATGGAATTCTTGTAGTTGTAGTTACACTAAGTAAACAAAACAATACCATTTTGTCCGGACCAGACATTATTTCACGCGGTTTCGTCTATGTGCGTGAGTCGGAAGAACTGCTTGAAGAAGCGAACCGAATTGTCACCAATACATTGAATAAATGTATGGAAGAGAATATCAATGAATGGTCCAGTCTGAAGACAAGTGTTCGGGATGCTCTGGGACGGTTCCTGTTTGAACAAACGAGAAGACGTCCCATGATCCTGCCGATCATTATGGAAGTTTAAAAAACAATCAATCCCTGTCACTCACGACCCTTTTGCGGAAGGGTCGTTTTTTGTTTTTGTCGTGCATGCTTTTCCTCGCTCTTTCAAATACTAGGGGAGAAGAGAAGGAGGAATGTGTGGATGGATAAAAACAACAATCAGGCTGTGCCGGGAAATCCAGGAACTCCGGATGCGCCGGGAACACCCGGAACGCCGCCGGGGCAACCACCTGCAAAACCACCGGAAGATGAGCCGGGTAAGAAAAAAGGAATACTGGAAAGTATTCAGCAGCTGGGACAGGCCACGGTTCCATCACCCGTCCCGGAGTCCAACATTTTTACGTTGTCCATTATTGGGCAGATTGAAGGACATTTAGTTCTCCCTCCGCAAAATAAAACAACGAAATACGAACATATTATCCCTCAGCTTGTGGCTGCAGAACAGAATCCCAAAATTGAGGGAATGATCATTATCTTAAACACGGTTGGAGGAGATGTGGAAGCAGGGCTGGCCATCGCTGAAATGATCGCCTCACTTTCCAAACCGACGGTGACACTGGTATTGGGGGGTGGACATAGTATCGGCGTACCGATTGCCGTGGCCTCGGACTATTCGTTTATCGCCGAAACGGCAACCATGACCATTCATCCGGTTCGTCTTACCGGTCTGGTTATCGGTGTTCCCCAGACATTTGAATATCTGGACAAAATGCAGGATAGAGTGGTCAGCTTTGTCACCCGACACTCCAACATTACCGAGGAGAAATTCAAGGATCTCATGTTTACGACAGGTGAGTTAACCAGGGATATCGGGACCAATGTGATTGGCAGTGATGCCGTTAAAGTGGGATTGATTGATGAGGTAGGCGGACTGGGGAGCGCTTTGCAAAAATTGGAATCCCTGATTGAAGAACATAAAATCAGAAACGGGGAGATGGTGGTCCAATGATTGTTTATTCCGCCATGCCGGTTGAACAAATTTTTGATGGAATGGATCGGTATCAGCCTGAGTACCAGGAGGTACAGGTTGATGGATTAACCATGCTGGTTGAACCGGTAAACGCCATGGAAGGGAAAATTGTACGCCTGCTCAGTCCGAATCCCCAGGATTACTTAAACCCGAAATATACACCGGGAAACAAGATCTTCTTCCGTCCCGGGTTTTAGTTTCTTTGTTTGTAAATTTCATGTTAAAAGAATGAAAAGGGAGTGAATTGATGAATCGTCTTTTAAGAAAGATTTTGATGAATGGGATTGTTTTAGTACCGTTACTGATATGGTTTTCTGAAGCTACTTTCTTGACCAGCCTGATCGCAGCACTGGTATTAAGTGGAATCGCCTATATTGTTGGAGACCAGCTGGTTCTTCGGCGAAGCAACAACCTGGTTGCAACCCTGACAGATGGTGTACTGGCATTTGTTTATTTGTGGGTTGTTGCTGATTGGTTAAACTGGAACTTGACATTTGGTGAAATTTTTCTGATTTCACTCGTACTGGGCGTGGTTGAATTTATTTATCACCGTCAACTGGGTGAAGCTGATGCGGAGGAACAAGCCTCATAGCCCTTTGCCCCTGCACTAAACGTAAAACCCGGGAGACCGAAGTGAGTCGTGCACGTTCACTTCGGTCTTTTCTTATGACCTTAATCGTTGAGGTTATACTTTTTCTGACCTTCTGACAGCCAATTTTTTAATGCTTCTTTATGAAATAAATAAAGCCGTTCATTAATCAACACATAAGGAATGTCGGCATTTTCTTCCTGTATTAATTGTCTGAGAACGTCGCCGGATATACCCAGGTAGTCCGCAGCTTCACTTAAATAAAGGACGTCATCCGATTCCTGTTCCTGCTTTATTTCTCCCTGGGCCCTGGCAAGTTTTTCAATCGCATAGCTGATTCTTCCCGTATCAAGATCCGCGTTAACCTGTGGGTCCAGACGTATCTTTTCCAGTCCATTCATGATCATAAATGCAGCTGCTATAATAGAAATACCCAGAATGGCTGCCATGATTTTATGGTCGGAATTCATCGGTCTACCTCCTTTTTTGATGTGGCAGTCTGTTGTCATACTCTCCATTATATTAGAATACAGGAAAGGTGAAAACAGATGATTAAAATATCGGCAGCTCTTGTGTTGACTGACGGAACTGTTTTTCTGGGGTGTCATTCCACCGGAAATTCTTTTTATGATTTACCGAAAGGAGAGATTGCAGACGGCGAGAGACCTGCTCAGGCTTGTATTCGGGAAACACGGGAAGAAACAGGTCTGGTAATTGTTGAAGAAGATTTAATCGACCTTGGTGAATTTGCTTATACACCGCAAAAAATTTTGCACCTGTTTTTAATGCATACCGATCAGTTACCATCTCTCGAGGAAATGGAATGCCGTTCCACTTTTGTACATCCCTACACGAAGAAAACCCTCCCCGAAGTCGACGCTTATCGGTATATCCCATACCACGTCAAAGATCAATATGTTACAAAAAATATGAAAAAAGTTTTGGATCAAGTCGAAAAAATACTGATCAGGTCGAATAAATAACTGGCAGGCCTGTTTATAGAGCTACAGGAAAGGCTGTGTTATAATTGATGTAATTGGAAAGTTAACCGTATTAAACCATGTCCTTTTAGGCAGGCGGTGATGAAATGGCGAGTAGGAAAAAACGAAGAAGAAGAAAATCGAAGGTAATTCAGAACGCTCTTAAATTTGAAATTTACGGATTATTGATTATAGCGGTGAGTTTGATTGCCATGACCCGATACGGGTGGATCGGCAGTATCATATCCGGTATTTTCAGATTTTTTGCAGGTACGTGGGATTTTGTTTTCCCTGTTACAGGTATGGCGATCGCCGTCTACATCATGGCAAAGAGAGAATGGCCTTCTGTTTTGTCAGGCAGATGGACAGGCTATCTCCTTGTCATTTTTGCCATTCTGATCTGGAATCATCTTTCCTTTTATCAGTTGATCACGGCGGATTCCCAGCAGGATCAAAACGTGATGCAGGTGACGTGGGATCACTTTTTCCAGGAACGGGAGCAACTGGCACAGGGTGAGGCTTCCACGACGGATATCGGGGGCGGCATGATTGGCGCTCTGGGGCTGGTCGTCTTTTCGTATTTGTTCGGGTCGGTCGGAACCCGGATCATGGTATTTTTCATGACGTTGATCGGGGTAATCCTGTTATTTCGGATCTCGTTTGTCACGTTGTTCAAAAAAGTAAAGGATCAAACCGTTCACATCTTTCAGAAAGGCAATCGGAAAGTAAATGAGTCCCTCGAACTTCTATCAGAAAAAAGGGAACGCCGGCGTCAGGAGGATGATTTTCAAGACGAAGCCGATGATGACATGGTTATTCAGACCGATGAACCAATGGAAACAGTGACGGAAGAGTCGCCGGTTATTCATGATTTTGCTGATTCACTTCATCAGCAGCAGTATCAGAATGAAACCAATAAGGAAAAGGCGACGATTACCATTCGTCCCAATCATCCAAAAAACGAAGATGTGATCGAACCGGATGAAACGATCGAAGACGGTTTTCAAAAAGAGATTCACCACGACAGGGGTATGTCGGATTATACGCTGCCGTCTCTGGATTTGCTGGAAAAGATGACAAACCATCAACCGGGCCAGATGTCTTATAAAGATATTCAGCAGAATGCACGAAAACTGGAACGAACCCTGGAAAGTTTCGGGGTCAAGGCGAAAGTGACCCGTATTCACCGTGGTCCGGCCGTAACGCGATATGAAGTACAGCCTGCCGTCGGGGTCAAGGTCAGCCGAATTGTTAATTTAACGGATGACATCGCCCTGGCCCTGGCGGCCAAAGATATCCGGATGGAGGCTCCGATTCCGGGGAAACCGGCGATCGGAATTGAAGTGCCGAATAATGAAGTCGCCATGGTATCCCTGCGAGAGGTACTGGAGAGCTCGGCTTTCAGGGAAGCGGAGTCCAAGTTGAGTGTGGCGCTGGGAAGAGACATATCCGGCGAACCCATTGTAGCCAACCTGGCTAAAATGCCTCACCTTCTTGTCGCAGGAGCAACAGGTAGTGGTAAAAGTGTCTGTATTAACAGTATTGTGACCAGCATCCTGTACAAAGCCAAACCGCAGGAAGTCAAACTGATGATGATCGATCCCAAGATGGTGGAGTTAAATGTGTATAATGGGGTGCCTCATCTGCTGGCACCGGTTGTGACCAATCCGAGACGGGCTGCGGTGGCACTCAAAAAAGTGCTGGCTGAAATGGAAAGAAGATATGAACTGTTTGCAAAGGCGGGAACTCGGGATATTGACCGCTACAATCAGATGATGGCGGCCGAAGCCGGCGATTCGGAGAAAGAACTGTCTCCGGCGCTTCCCTATATTGTCGTGATTGTCGATGAATTGGCCGATCTGATGATGGTCGCCCCGGCTGATGTAGAAGATGCGATTTGCCGACTGGCGCAAATGGCCAGAGCGGCGGGCATTCATCTGATTATTGCGACCCAGCGGCCGTCTGTAGATGTTATTACGGGTGTCATCAAAGCTAACATTCCTTCCCGGATTGCGTTTGGTGTCTCCTCCCAGGCAGATTCCCGTACCATTCTGGATATGGGAGGTGCGGAAAAACTGCTGGGGAGGGGAGATATGCTGTTCCACCCGGTGGGAGCCAACAAGCCGGTCCGTATCCAGGGAACCTTTGTTTCCGATTCGGAAGTTGAAAAAATCGTCGAGTTTGTGAAAGGGCAGCAGGAAGCCCATTATCAGGAAGACATGATTCCGGATGAACAGGAAGATAGTGCGGATGAAACGGAAGTGGAAGATGAGCTGTTTGACAGAGCGGTTCAGACGGTTGTCGAGGCCCAGACCGCCTCAGTCTCCATGCTTCAGCGTCGTTTTCGAATCGGTTATACCAGAGCCGCTCGTTTAATCGATGCTATGGAAGCCCGCGGGATCGTTGGTCCCTATGAAGGAAGTAAACCGCGGGAAGTCCTGGTTCCCAGAAACGATTCCCAGATATCAAGCTAAACAGATCATCAACATTCGGCCTGCTTCTTTAAGACATTTGGCAAGCAGGATTCAGGCCGAATGTTTTTTGTTTTCCGGTGAAACTTTTGCATATCATTTATCGTAAGGAATAGAAGAGAAGAAAGGAGGATAAGCATGGACCAAAAAGTCATGAATATTTTAATTCACGCCAGTGCCTTTTTTGCCCCGATCTTGATTCCGGTTATCATGGTATTTATCAGTGACCGATCTGAACAGAAGTATCTGGCCATCGAAGCGCTTTTGTTTCACTTGATTCTTAGCGCTTTACTGACGGTCTCAGCTATTTTATCGTTTTTACTCATCGGCATTCCCTTTTTAATTCTGTTTGGTATTGTTTATCTGGTCTATCCGATCAAAGGCATCCTGTACGCAGCTAAAGAAAAGGAATTTCACTATCCGATTATCGGAAGGTGGATTTCCGGATAAGGAAAGATATTATTACCCGGGCAAGCGCAGCATTCGCCAAAAAAGCCCCTGAAAAACAGGGGCACCTTCGACAATAACTGGTATTATACGTCCTGATTAAGCAAAATTCCTTCTTTTTCTAGTTCCCGGCAGGCGGCATCCAGTTGATCATCGTTTTCAGCTTCAACGGTATGAAGGTGAACACCGCCTGTCAGAGATGAAAGAAGATTCGCTTTATCTTTATGAACTTTGTTCATGAAACGTTTCACATCGAGGCGTGTTTCAATCATTAAAGAGCCGTTAATCTCACCATAAATGGGATGTTCAACAATGACATCCAGTACTTTCACCCCGTTGTCTACCAGGATATTCAGTTCTTTCTCTGTGTCCTCGAAGTTGTGGCGGCAGGCAATCACCCGTCTCGGAAGCCTGGTTGCAGGGGTGCGAAAATAGAGATATCCCTGGGGCGTTGCCATAATCGGCTCGTTTCGCGCTTTTAACAGGGCGATATCCTGGACGATCGCCTGGCGACTCACACCGGTTTCTCTGGCCAGCATCGTACCGGTCAGAGGCTCGGCAGACTTTTTTAAAATATCGAGAATCCGCTGTCTTCTTAGTTCTCCCGTCAATTTTTTATCCTGTGTCATTCAATTCTCCTCCAGCATCTTTCAGGAAATGGGCATTTCTTTTATTTTACCAAAAACAAGCCCAAAATTGAGCACCCCGCTTTTTCCGGGGTGTTTTTTATTTTTACGGACACAATAAAAGTAAATGAATCTCATGGAAGGAGGACCTGCATTTTGCACAAAGACACACAGCGAGCTATCAAGCATGATTATCTTCCCTATGCTTTAATTCGAGACAATATGCAACAGCCTTATCTGGATTTAACCCGTTACGACTACAGAGTTCGTAACAGCCAGTGGGGAAAACTGGAACTGACATTGATGCGAGAAGGTGAAGCAGTGTTTCAAGTGACGCTGACCCCGGAACATGTTTACATGTATCCGGTTCGGGATGTGTCTCCCCTTGAACATGAAGAAGCCTCCTTTTATCTGGACTGGTTGTTATGGAGTCAGGAATTACTGGAATACGCCCATCATTCCGGTATTCGTCTCGAAATAGAAGACCCGGAAGAGTTGATGGAAATTATACAGGAAAGAATGGGTGAAGACCTGCTTCATGTTCAGTTTGAAAGGCAAACCGGTGAAGGAATCTCGGTCAATCGGTTTATGGGCTATTTAATTCGGGCCCGTGCCGAACAGAAAGATGGAGGGAAAATGGGCCGTTTTCATTTTACTCCCCTCGATGATGATGCGGACGTGATTGAAATTAAAATGTATTTTGATCCTGAAGGTGCGGGTGTGGCGGAAGCTGTCGCTGTCCAGGCGATCGGAAAAGATGCTGTGCTGGACATTGCCCGTCATGTGGAAATTTCCATGTAAGAACAATCGGATGATAAGGAAGGTGATGCCGATGTGGACCTGTCCATACTGCGGCAGTTCCTCAGGAATGATGTACGAAGATCGCAATTTAAAAGGGATTTTATGCCTTCACCCCGATTGCGGACGATTTGATCAACTGGATGAACAACGGCTGGAAAGTGAAGAAATCCGGCATTTTTACAGTGATTTATGATTTGGCAGGATGCCGGATCTTTCGGTATGGTTTATAATGGAAGCAACAAACACATTAAGGAGAGATCCAGACGTGACCACATCTTTAACATTTGAAACGGATCGTGTGAGGCAACTGGATATCCATGTTTTGCCGACCCCGAAATTTAAAACAATTACAGTAGTTATGAATATCCAGCAGGATCTGCGGGAGGAAACGGCAACAAAAGCTGCGCTTCTTTCCCTGGTACTGAAACGTGCATCAGAAAAATATCCGACCTCGCAGGCGATGAGAAGATATCTGGATAGCCTGTACGGCACGGTTTTCGAAACCGATGTGATTAAAAAAGGAGAACGCCAGATTATTCAATTTTATCTGGAAGTGGCCAATGAACAATTTCTGGCTGATCAGACACCTTTATTTGCCAGGGGGATTGAATTTCTGGGCGACGTGCTGACCAGTCCGCTGGTTGACGGAAATGCATTCTCCAGCAAAGTGGTGGACATGGAGAAAGAGACATTGAAGAAGAAACTGGACAGCCTGATTGATGACAAGATTCGTTACGCCAATCAGCGGGCTACTGAGGAAATGTGTCAGGATGAGCCTTACCGTCTTATGGCATACGGTCAAAAAGAAAAGGTGGATGCCATTACTCCCGAAGAACTTTATTCCTATTATCGGGAGCTACTGGCTCAGAATCCTGTTGATATCTACGTTGTGGGAGATGTCGACCCGGATGCTGTAAAACGAGAAATCGACCGTCACCTGACACCGGAGCGTGGTGAACCGGTAGCTCTGTCACCGACTCTGGTTCAAGTTCCGGTTGACGAGGTCAAAGTGGTAACAGACCGCTTAAATGTCACCCAGGGAAAATTAAACATGGGATGCCGTACCGGAACCAGTTACGGGGATGACGACTATATTCACCTTTTGATGTATAACGGCATTCTCGGAGGATTTCCCCATTCCAAATTGTTCATCAATGTGAGGGAAAAAGCCAGTCTCGCCTATTACGCTGCTTCGCGTCTTGAAAGCCATAAAGGGATTCTGATGATCATGTCAGGCATTGAAATCAGCAACTATGGTAAAGCGGTGGACATTATTAAGGAACAGCTGCAATTGATGAAAAATGGCACCATCACCGAACAGGAATTGAACCAGACAAAAGCCATGTTGACCAATCAGCTTAGAGAAACGCTGGACAATGCGCGGACGATGATCGACTTCGCTTATAACGGGCGGATCAGCGGAAGGAACAGAACACTCGAGGACATTCTTCAGGACATTAAAAACACGAAGATCGAGGATATTCAAAAAATTGCCCGGAAAATCCACCTCGACACGATTTATTTCCTTCGTGACAGGGAGGGTCAGTAAAAATGGAAGAGATTTATTATGATCAATTAAAAGAAACATTATATCGGGATCGGCTTGATAACGGCTTATCCGTCTATATCCTTCCCAAACCCGGTTTCAGCAAAACCTACGCCACATTCACAACCAAATACGGTTCCATTGACAACCATTTCAGGTTGTCGGGGCAAGAAGACATTCAGGTTCCGGACGGGATTGCCCATTTTCTGGAGCACAAAATGTTTGAGAAACAAGAGGGGGATGTGTTTACCCGCTTCTCCAATCAGGGTGCATCAGCCAACGCCTTTACCAGTTTTACCCGGACCAGCTACCTGTTTTCCAGTACGAATCAAGTGTATGAAAATCTGGAAACCTTGATTGATTTTGTGCAGGATCCATATTTTACGGATGAAAGTGTGGAAAAGGAAAAGGGGATCATCGGACAGGAAATCCGCATGTATCAGGATAATCCGGACTGGCGCGCATACTTCGGTTTAATTGAATCTCTTTTTGTCGATCATCCCGTTCAGATTGATATCGCCGGTACGATCGAATCAATTGCCAGAATCGATAAGGAAACCCTTTATCAGTGTTACCATACATTCTATCATCCGAGCAATATGTTGCTGTTTGTGGTGGGACCGGTTGATCCCGGGGAAGTGTATCAACTGGTCAAACAGAATCAGAATCAAAAGCAATTTGAACCGCCACGTTCCATTGAACGTTTTTATCCGGATGAACCGGATCGGGTTAAACGGGAACGGCTTGACATTGAACTTCAGGTGGGCCAGTCGAAATGCTTGATGGGATTTAAAGAAAAGCCTGCAAAGATTAGCGGACAGGAATTGTTGACACGTGAACTGGCAACCGGGCTTCTTTTGGATATGCTGGTGGGTCCAAGTTCCGATCTTTACCGGAAGTTATATGAGCAGGGCCTGATTGATGACAGTTTCGGGTTTGATTATACGGCCGAGGAGGAATTTGCTTTTTCCGTTATCGGGGGAGATACACCGGATCCTGACAAATTAATCGCCCTGGTTAAAGAAGGATTTCTCGAGGCAACAGAAAAAGGGCTGGATGAGGAAGCGTTTGAAAGAAGCCGTAAGAAAAGAATCGGCCGGTTCCTCCGTTCCTTAAATTCCGTTGAGTTTATTGCCAATCAGTTTACCCGTTATCGCTTCGGTGATTCCGATCTGTTTGACATTGTCCCGACCCTTGAAAACCTGACGCTGGATGAGATGAACCGGAGGCTGAAAGAACATGTTGATGTTGGGCGATTTTCAGCATCCGTGGTCAAACCGGGCAAAACAGAAGCATAAGACAGAGTTGTCATGTGAAGAGGAGATATTCCGTATGAAGTATAACTGGACATATCAGGGGAAATGGGCTCTCATTACCGGGGGAAGCGGAGGAATTGGGGCGGCGACCGCTTTGTTGCTGGCTGAACAGGGAATCAATCTGCTGGTTCATTACAACCGTTCGGAAGCACAGGCACGGGAAGTCGTTGCCGCATGTCGTGAACTGGGTGTCGAAGCCTGGACCATCCAGGCGGATTTCACGCGGGATGATGGTGTCAAACAACTCCTGAACCGGCTTCCCTGCAGGCCCCATTATCTCGTGCATAATGCCGGCTTAGCGCAGTATCGTTTGTTTACCGAAAGCCAGCGGCAAGACTGGAATCGTTTGTTAAAAGTCAACGTTGAAGCACCGCTCTGGATCAGCAGGGAGATTCTCCCTTTTATGATTCGGGAAAGGTTCGGTAGAATCGTGAATGTATCCTCAATCTGGGGATCCAGAGGTGCTGCCATGGAAGTGCTGTATGCCACCACCAAAGGAGCGCTTGACGCTTTTACCCGTTCTCTCGCCCGTGAAGCCGGTCTGAATGGGATCACCGTCAATGCGGTGGCGCCGGGAGCTGTTAAAACGGAGATGGTCAGCGAGGAAATTGCCGATGAAGATCTCGATGAAGTTGTCCGCGAAATTCCACTCGGAAGACTGGGGGAACCGCGGGAAATCGCCGGAGTCATCAGCTTTTTGTTATCGGATCAGGCCTCTTATATCAATGGACAGGTCATCCATTGTAACGGTGGATGGTTGTAACCAAACCCCATACGTTACCAGCCTCTGTCTTTTGAAAAAAGTGTATATTGGGCCGTTCTTAGACTCATATTACAAATATACGGACATGAATGTCCTAATCGAATTGAAGGAGGGTGTAAATCAATGTCCGTTCTTGACAACTTTGAACAGTGGAAGTCTTTTCTCGGCGAACGGCTCCAGCACGCAGAACAGGAAGGAATGGGACAGAACACGATCTCTGATCTCGCCTATCAGATCGGGGGATATCTGGCAGAACATGTCGATCCCAAAAATTCTCAGGAGAGATTGTTGCAACAGATGTGGAAAATGGGGTCCGAAGAAGAACGCCACACGATAGCCAATCTTATGATCAAACTGGTGGAACAGGAACAAAAAGAGCAGCAAAATCTTCAATAATCTTAAACAAACCCGTCAAGGAACCCTTGCAAAAGGGTTCCTTAACTATTCCCTTTTTAAATGCGAAAATTAAAGAAGGAACTTTTACATATTTGTAGAATATCTGTCCGAGGGGAGAGGTACGCATGGAATACAAAGACTGGTATCTGGAATATAAAATACATCATAATCGTCCCGGGTTACTTGGTGATATTGCCTCTATTCTTGGGATGCTCGGGATTAATATCATTACAATTAACGGGGTAGAAGATTCAAGTCGAGGGATGCTTCTTCAATCAGATGACGACGAAAAAATAGAAATTCTGCGAAATATGTTAAAGAAGGTTAGCAGCATTACCATCACGCACCTGAGACCTCCCAAACTGGTGGATCGCCTGGCTGTCAGACACGGAAGATACATTGAACGGGATGTGGAAGATAAGAAGACATTTCGTTTTACAAGGGATGAACTGGGACTTCTGGTTGATTTCATGGCGGAATTGTTTAAACGGGAAGGACACCAGCTCATCGGAATACGTGGAATGCCGAGGGTGGGAAAAACGGAATCGGTGGTTGCGGCCAGTGTTTCCGCTAATAAGAAATGGACGTTTATCTCCTCAACATTATTGAGACAAACGATCCGCAGCCAGCTGGCAGATGATGAAATGTCACCGGATAATGTTTACCTGATTGATGGTGTTGTATCCACCGTTCGCTCAACTGAAAAACATCACATGCTGATGCACGAGATTCTTCGTCTTCCGGCAACCAAGGTGATCGAACATCCTGATTTTTTTGTAAAAGAAACAGAATATACCCTGGATGATTTTAAATGTATTATCGAACTCCGCCGTCATCCCGATGAAGAGATTACTTATGAAGCGGTGGAAGAAGGATGGGGAGGCTTGGAGATGCCCTGATATCAGGTGCGGATCAACGTATGGAGGTGAGAAGGTGTCAGAGTTAGGCAAATTATTGAAGCAAACCCGGGAAGAAAAAAAGTTAACACTGGATGATATCCAGCGGGTAACCAAAATTCAGCGCCGTTATCTGGAAGCAATTGAAAAAGGGAACTTCAGCACCTTACCCGGCCATTTTTATGTGAGAGCATTCATTAAAAGTTATGCAGAAGCAGTCGGATTATCACCTGACGAATTGTTTGAGGAATATAAAGAAGAATTACCCGAACAGCAAACCGTTGAGAAAGTCACACAAACACAGCGTAACCCAAAACCGTCTGCTGTATCCTTTCGTACTGGTAAATGGTTATCCCGTATTCTTTTATATTCTTTCATCACGTTAATCCTTTTCGTGATCTATATGGCTTTCACCAGTACCGACTTTTTAACTTCTGACGGACAGGACAAATCGCAGGATGAAGAAAACCTGCCGGTGATTCCCGATGTCAGTGGGTCGGTCGGATCCGGAACGGATAATCAAACGGATGAAAGCGATGAGCCGGAACCTTCACCTGAACCTGAACCGGAACCTGTTTTATCTTTTGTTAAACAGGAAGGCAATACCTATTACTATGAACTGGAAAATGCGACTGTGATCGACCTTTCGATATCCGCCGCCAGGGGAGACTGCTGGACGGTCGTCCGTAACGGGCAAACGGAATTGTTTAATAAAACAATGAAAAAGGGCGAATCCCAATCCTGGCAACAATTGCAGGAACAGGTGACGATTGTGACCGGAAACGGTCCCGCAGTCGATATTCTGGTGAGTGGCCGCAACCTCGACACCAGCGGACTGAAACAGTCACGTCAGGAACTCGTCATACAATTGAAATAAAAGGGTTAAAAAACCTTGGTCAGGAAGATGATTGATACAATGTTCCTGAACAAGGTTTTTTTGACACTGGTTCAGCGCTTATATTATACTGTTTAGAGTATCTGATAAAAATGCGACCGTGATCATCTGGAGGATAGGAAATGAATCCTGAAAAAATTGGACATGAAAAAGTAGCGATTGTGACGCTGGGTTGTGAAAAAAATCTGGTGGACTCCGATATTATGTCTCATCTCATAGATGATAGAGGATATCAACTGGTGGAAAATCCTGAGGAAGCAGACGTGGTGATCGTCAATACGTGCGGATTTATCGATGCTGCCAAAGAGGAGTCAATCAATACGATCCTGGATATTGCCGAATATAAGAATACGGGAAATCTCAAGTCACTGATTGTCTCAGGTTGTCTGACACAGCGCTATAAAGATGAACTGATTAAAGAAATGCCGGAAATTGACGGCATCGTCGGCACAGGAGATTTTGATCAGATCAACACTATCATCGAAGATTCTCTGGCAGGCAAAAAACCGATTCTGGTAGGGAATCCGGCATTTTCTTATGAAAATGTCACCCGCAAGAAGGTAAAAGAAGGAACCTACTCTACTTACATTAAAATAGCGGAAGGGTGTGACAATAATTGTACCTTCTGTACCATTCCTTCATTTCGGGGTGCTTTTCGCAGCAGAAGCATTGAATCTGTCGTGAGAGAAGCCCGGGAACTGGCCGATCAGGGAGTTAAAGAAGTCATCCTGATCGCCCAGGATCTGACCAATTATGGTATGGACCTGTACGGAGAACAGGCCCTTCCCCGCCTGATAGAGGAAATTTCCAGCGTGGATGGGATTGAATGGATTCGGCTCCACTATGCGTACCCGGGATATTTTACCGACGAATTGCTGGATGTGATCGCCGAGAATCCCAAGGTGTGCAAATATATCGATATGCCGCTTCAGCACAGTGAGGATCATATTCTGAAGAAGATGCGCAGACCGGGCAGACAACGCGATATCCGGCAATTGATTTCCAAAATTCGCAAGCGGATTCCCGATGTGGCTATTCGGACATCGATTATTGTCGGCTTCCCGGGTGAAACGGAGCAGGATTTTGAGAACCTGCTTCAGTTTGTGAAGGAGATGGAATTTGACCGGCTCGGTGTTTTTACTTATTCCGATGAAGAAGGAACCCCGGCATCTCGGTTGCCCGATCATGTTTCGCAGGAAATGAAAGATAAACGGGCGAATATTTTAATGGAGGTTCAGCGGGATATTTCAAGACGGAGAAACGGAAGGCTTGTCGGGCAAGAAATCGATGTGCTGATCGAAAAATATGACGGAAGAAATGATGTGTATGTCGGGCGTTCTCAGTTTGACGCTCCTGAGATCGACGGGGAGGTTTTTGTGAAAAATTATTCAGGTTCTCTGGGTCAAATTTTGAAAGTCAAAGTGACACATTCCTATGATTTTGACCTGGCAGGGGAGGTTGTCCTCATTGAATCTTCCCAATAAAATTACCCTGGCCCGGATTTTTCTGGTGCCGATCGTCATGTTTTTTCTTCTGGTAAAGTTCAGACTGGGTACGATTCAGATCGGTGATTTCAGCATGACCTACAACGAGTTAATCGCTTCGCTGATTTTTATTCTGGCAGCCAGTACCGACGGATTGGATGGCTATATCGCACGAAAAAAGAAGCTGATCACCAATCTTGGCAAATTTCTCGATCCGCTGGCAGACAAGCTGCTGATCTCGGCTGCTCTTATTTCGCTTGTTGAAATGGACCGGCTTGACGCGTGGATTGCGATTGTCATTATCAGCCGGGAATTTGCCGTTACTGGTCTCCGGCTGATTGCGGCCGCGGATGGAAGCGTGATTGCAGCCAGCAAGCTCGGTAAACTGAAAACATGGGTTCAGATTATCGCCATCGTTGCCCTGATGCTGAACAATTTTCCGTTTGCCACCGTCGGATTTCCTTTTGACACCATCGCTGTCTGGGCTGCCGTCATTATCACCATTTTGTCCGGAGTCGACTATTTCATTAAAAACAAAAGTGTGATTCATCTATCGTCTTAAGTCATGAGCCGGTTGGGTTACAGGGAAGTGTTTGACAGGGGATGAGGTTATGAAAGCGGAAATTATTGCAGTAGGTACGGAATTGTTACTCGGGCAGATTGTGAATTCAAACGCTCAGTATCTTTCCACGCAGCTTGCTGAGCTGGGAATCCATGTCTATTTCCACACGGTCGTCGGCGATAATGCCGGCCGACTGAGGGAAACGATCCAGACAAGCCAAAATCGCTCCGATCTTGTCATTTTAACGGGCGGGCTGGGTCCGACCCGGGATGATATAACCAAAGAAACAGTTGCTGACATACTGGGTAAGAAGCAGGTGATTGATCAGCAGGCTCTTGAAAAAATAGAGTCTTATTTCCGCCACCGGCAGCTTCCCATGTCATCCAATAATCGCAAGCAGGCAGAAGTGATCGAAGGAAGCCGTGTTTTCCCCAATGATTACGGTATGGCTCCCGGCATGGCAGTCGAAGAGGAAAATCGGCATTATGTTTTGCTTCCGGGGCCACCCTCTGAATTAAAACCCATGTTTGAACAGTATGTACGCCCTTACCTTCAATCCCTTATGCCCGATTCATACACTGTCTTTTCCAGAACACTTCGTTTCTTCGGTATTGGCGAATCCCGACTTGATGAAAAACTCTCGGATCTCATTCAAAACCAGTCCAATCCGACCATTGCACCTCTTGCCAAGGAATATGAAGTCACCATCCGTCTGACGGCACGTGCTGCTTCCCGTGATGAAGCGAACCGTATGATTTCAGGTATCGAGCAGGAAATCAGAAACAGAACAGGGCGTTTTATCTATGGACAGGATGATGAATCCCTTCAACAGGTCGTGGTCCGGATGTTAAAAGAGCGGGGCAAAAGTGTCGCTGTTGCGGAAAGCTGTACCGGGGGCATGATAGCTGAGATGATCACATCGGTTGCCGGCAGTTCTCAGGTATTTCCCGGTAGTATCGTATCTTACTCGAACGGTATCAAACAAACAGCGCTACATATACCGGAACAGGTCATCCGGAAATATGGAGCGGTCAGTGAGCAGACCGCACGACTTATGTCTGAAAATATCCGGGGAATAATGGATACTGAATATGGCGTCTCTGTTACGGGAGTAGCGGGTCCCGACAGACAGGAAGAAAAAGAGGTGGGGACCGTTTATATCGGGCTTTCCAACTCTGAAAATACCCGTGTATTTCCATTGAAGCTGGCGGGTCACAGGCATGCGATTCGCCTTCAGGCTGCAAAATATGCACTATACTACTTATGGCAAAGTATGAAAGAAGGGTGAAAAGAAAATATGAATTCTTTTTCTGATTTTAACATTAGTAAAAACATACTGGATGCGATTCACGACATGGGGTTTGAAGAACCGTCTCCCATTCAAAAATCCAGTATTCCCCTGATTCTGGAGGGGAAAGATTTGATCGGACAGGCTCAGACCGGGACAGGAAAAACCGCTGCTTTTGGAATTCCGATTGTGGAAAACGTGGAAGCGAAAAATCGGATTCAGGCAATTGTACTGACGCCGACCCGGGAACTGGCCATTCAGGTTTCCGGTGAAATACGCCGGATTGCCAGGCATAAAAAAATTCGGACACTTCCGATCTACGGTGGCCAGTCCATCAGTCACCAGATCCGTGCCCTCAAACAGGGCGTTCAGGTTGTCATCGGAACGCCGGGACGGATGCTGGATCATCTGAAACGGAAAACATTGAAACTGGATGATGTGAAAATGCTCGTCCTCGATGAAGCGGATGAAATGCTGGATATGGGCTTTATTGATGACATCGAGCAGATTATCCGGCACACCAATCGAGATCGTCAGACGTTGTTGTTCTCTGCGACCATGCCCCCGCCGATTCGCCGACTGGCATCAAAATATATGAACAAACCGGAAGAAGTGGCGATTAACCGGACGCGGGTAGCTGCACCATCTGTGGACCAGGTCTATTATAAAGTATTTGAAAGGACTAAACTGGACAGCCTGTGCCGTATCCTGGACAGTGAGGATATCCAGCTGGGAATCGTCTTTTGCCGTACCAAACGAGGTGTGGATGAACTGACAGATGCCCTTCAGGAACGGGGTTATCTGGCTGACGGCCTGCACGGTGATCTCACTCAGTCGCAGCGGGATAAAGTGATGAAAGCATTTCGTGATGCGTCGATTGAGTTGCTGGTCGCAACCGACGTTGCTGCCCGTGGGATTGATGTCAGCAATGTATCGCACGTGATCAATTATGATATCCCCCAAGATCCGGAAAGTTATGTTCATCGCATCGGCCGGACGGGAAGAGCGGGACGAAAGGGAATAGCGATGACCCTGGTCACGCCTCGTGAACTCAAGCAACTCCGGACCATTGAAAAAGTGTCCCGTACCAAACTTGAAGCCCGTAACCTGCCCTCTTTTGAGGAAGTGGCGGAACGCCAGCAGGCGGCCTGGAAACAACAGCTCATCCAGCAGCTGGAACGGGACGAAGACCACCGGGAAATCTTCTATGAGATCGTCAGGGAACTGTCTGAAGAATATCCGACGGACAGGGTTGCCGCTGCAGCGCTTCAGCTTGCGTTCGGCCAGACACATCACGTCGAGGAAGAGGTTTATGATTTCGGTGAAACCGGCGCTTCTAAAGGGATGGTGCGATTCTTTATGAACGTCGGTAAAAATGTCAATATCGAACCCCGCAAACTGGTTCAGGACATATCGGAACTCGCCGGTATTCCAGCACGGTCCATCGGTCGTATTGATGTATTTGACCGTTTTACATTCCTCGAAGTACCCAGAGATGCCGCGCCATTTGTATACGAAGCGCTCCGCCAGAGCAAAATTAACGGCGCCCGTGTCAATCTCGAACCGGCCAAACCCCGTAATAAAAGGTAGCCAAAATTTTGATCAAATGTTTGCTTTTTCAAGTGAAAATGACGATAAAGACCGCAGTTGCGGTCTTTTTTTAACTTTTAAAAAGGGGAATAAATGTTCGCAAAATGGTTGGCAACTTGAATAAAAAAGTGTATCATACTTATAGAATCTTAGAAGACTTTTATTTTACATAAAAAGGAGCGATTGTTTGTGTCAGATCGTAAAGCGGCTTTAGACATGGCTCTCCGCCAGATTGAAAAGCAGTTCGGTAAAGGTTCCATTATGAAACTGGGAGAAATGAGTGCCACCAGTCAGGTGTCCACCGTGTCCAGCGGTGCACTGGCACTGGATGTTGCACTGGGTGTCGGCGGATATCCGCGCGGACGGATTGTTGAAATATACGGGCCGGAATCTTCCGGTAAAACCACCGTTGCCCTGCATGCGATTGCTGAAGTTCAAAGAGCGGGCGGACAGGCTGCTTTCATCGATGCGGAACATGCTCTGGATCCTGTCTATGCCGGGAAACTGGGAGTCAATATTGATGAATTGCTTTTGTCCCAGCCTGATACCGGAGAACAGGCCCTGGAGATCGCAGAGGCACTGGTGCGCAGTGGTGCGGTTGATATCATCGTAGTGGACTCCGTGGCGGCTCTGGTGCCCAAAGCAGAAATCGAGGGAGAGATGGGAGACTCCCATGTGGGATTGCAGGCTCGCCTGATGTCACAGGCACTCCGCAAGTTGTCCGGTGCGATCAACAAGTCGAAGACCATTGCCATTTTTATTAATCAGTTGCGAGAAAAAGTGGGCGTCATGTTTGGGAATCCGGAAACAACGCCGGGCGGAAGGGCGCTTAAATTTTATTCCAGTGTCCGTCTCGATGTTCGTCGTGCCGAAACCATCAAGCAGGGAGATACCATGGTGGGAAGCCGTACCAAGATCAAGGTTGTCAAAAACAAGGTGGCGCCTCCCTTCAAACAGTGTGAAGTGGATATTATGTATGGTGAAGGGATTTCCCGCGAAGGAAGCATTCTCGATATCGGAGCAGAACTGGATATCATCAACAAAAGCGGAGCCTGGTATTCCTTTAATGACGAGCGACTGGGTCAGGGACGGGAAAATGCAAAACAATTCCTGAAGGAAAATCCGGAACTAACCCGTACGATTGAAATGAAGATACGTGAACATTTCGGTCTTGAGACACCGGATGTATCTGTTGAACAGCAGGCAGCTGCGGCTGATGAAAAGGAAGAATAATCCTGCCAATTACGATGTGCCGGTTATTTTGTGGCTTCTGAACTGACAGAAGCCCTTTTTGTTTTAGAAGATGAATGCTGGAGGTCCTTGATATGAGTGACAGGGAATCCGTTATTACATTGATTGAACGACAGAAGAAAAATCCCAAACGATACAGTATCTATGTGAATGATGAGTATGCCTTTTCCGTTCATGAGGATGTTCTGATAAAATACAGATTGTTGAAGGGAAGACTTATGACGCCTGCGGAAATTGAGGAAATATCCGTGGAAGAGGAGCGAAATCGCGCCAGGCAAAAAGCCATCCGGTATCTGGGGTTTAAACCGCGAACCCGCCAGGAACTGCTCCGGCACCTGATTCAGAAGGGCTTTGAGCCGTCGATCGCAGAAGAGACTGTTGACTGGTGTGAGGAACAGGGGTATGTGAATGACCGGCAATATGCGGAGCAGTGGGTACGGGAACGGATGCATCTGAGGCCCCGCGGACGGTATCTGTTGAAACAGGAATTGATTCAGCGTGGAATCGACGCGGATACCGCTGAACGCGCCGTTCACCGGCTGAGTGAAGAAGCGGAAGAAACAGCAGCCCGTCAATTGATTGAAAAGAAATATACCAGGGGGGAGTTTGATGACAGGGGGCAGTTTATGAGAAAAGCAGGCGGTTTTTTACAGCGAAAAGGATTTGAACACGCCTTGATTATGAGAGTGCTCAGGGAGATGGAAAGCGATTACATTTCTAAAAGCACAGAAAAAGATTAAACTTTGTCGAAAACTTCTTCAAAAAGCATGATTTTCTAACTTTCTTGACAATGCTTCCATTCTAAGACTAAAATGATAATGTATATTTTTTTATTATATTTTTTTCGCTAATCTTCAAAGGTTATGCTTGTCAGAGACTTGAGCAGGGAAACGACCGCATGAAACCGGTTTTTATTAAACACACAACGAAATTTGACAAAAATTGAACAAGGAACCGCAGACCTGAGATGCAAGGAGGTGAAAGGGTATGGATGCTCAAACCATTGCCATTTTACTTGCATCTGCAGCAGTCGGAACTGGGGTCGGTTATTTTGTTCGCAAATCTTTAGCTGAAGCCAAAATTTCAAGTGCGGAACAGGCAGCTGAACAGATTCTTGACAATGCCCGCAAAGATGTTGAAGCACTCAAAAAGGAAAAGGTGCTGGAAGCCAAAGATGAAGTCCACAAACTGCGAACAGAGGCCGAGAAGGAAATTCGCGAAAGGCGAAATGAAATACAACGTTTGGAACAACGTTTACTTCAAAAAGAAGAAACTCTGGACCGAAAGCTGGAATCTTATGAAAGAAAAGAAACAGAACTTCAGGATAAAGAACGTGCTGTTTCAGAGATGCAAAGTAAAGTGGAAGAGCAGTATAAAAAGCAAGTGGAAGAACTGGAGAGAATATCCGGTTTGACGACGGAAGAAGCGAAGGAATTGCTTCTTTCCCAGGTTGAAAGTGAAATTCGCCATGAAATGGCCATGAAGATTAAAGACATTGAACAGCAGGCGATGGAAGAAGCGGACAAGAAAGCCCGCAAGATCATTACCACTGCAATCCAGCGCTGTGCTGCTGATCATGTCGCGGAAACCACTGTTTCTGTCGTCACATTGCCGAATGATGAAATGAAAGGACGTATTATCGGGCGTGAAGGAAGAAATATCCGTGCCCTTGAAACATTGACGGGTATTGATCTTATTATTGACGATACGCCGGAAGCTGTTATTCTGTCCGGATTTGATCCGGTCCGCCGCGAGATTGCCAAGACATCACTGGAAAAACTGGTGGCCGACGGACGTATTCATCCGGCACGCATTGAAGAAATGGTTGAAAAATCAAGACGTGAAGTTGATGAGAGAATCCGTGAATATGGGGAACAGGCCACATTTGAAACCGGTGTTCACGGGCTTCACCCGGATCTTATCAAGACACTGGGTCGGCTTAAGTTTCGGACAAGTTATGGCCAGAACGTCCTGACCCATTCTATGGAAGTGGCCCATTTATGTGGCCTGATGGCTGCAGAACTGGGTGAAGATGTTACACTGGCTAAAAGAGCCGGGCTGCTTCACGACATCGGAAAAGCACTGGACCATGAAGTGGAAGGGTCACATGTACAGATTGGCGTTGAATTAGCGAAAAAATATAATGAGCATCCCGCTGTGATCGATGGAATCGCTTCCCATCACGGGGATGTTGAACCTGAATCCATCATTGCCATGCTCGTTGGAGCGGCTGATGCCCTGTCTGCGGCAAGGCCGGGAGCAAGACGGGAAACCCTGGAGACATACATCAAACGACTGGAGAAGCTGGAAGAGATCTCCGAATCCTTCGAAGGTGTTGAAAAATCGTATGCCATCCAGGCAGGACGTGAAATACGTATCATGGTTAAACCGGATCAGGTGGATGACCTGGCAGCTTATACACTGGCCAGAGATATTACGAAAAAGATTGAAAATGAACTGGATTACCCCGGTCACATCAAAGTGACCGTCATACGGGAGACTCGAGCAGTCGAATATGCAAAATAGAGTGGCTTACGCCACTTTATTTTGTACCTGTCGGAATCCACATGTTACAGATGGAGCCTTACATCTGTGTGTGAAACTTGCCGTAAGGCAAGTTTCTTTTTTCAATGAGACCAGAGTATTGAACTGCAACAGCCGGATTAAAATAGATTAATGGCAGGAATTGAAATTATTGGAGTGATAACATTGAAAGTTTTGTTTGTTGGAGATGTGGTCGGTTCTTCAGGCAGAGAAATGTTAAAATCCTATTTGCCGCGGCTCAAATCGAAGTACAACCCGGACGTCATTCTGGTTAATGGAGAAAATGCAGCCGGAGGAAGGGGGATCAACAAAAAAATAGCCCACAATTTCTTTGAATGGGGAGCGGATGCCATTTCACTGGGCAACCATACCTGGGACAACAAAGAAATTTTCGACTTTATTGATGATGAACCCAATCTGATCCGTCCCGCCAACTATCCCCACGACACACCGGGAAGGGGTTATACGATCATTGAAAAAAACCGAAAGAAGCTGGCTTTTATCAATGCCATGGGAAGAACATTCCTCCCTCCACTGGATGATCCTTTTCGTATGATGGAATCCATTCTGGAAGAGGTACGCCCGATTACGCCTCTCATTATTGTCGATTTTCATGCGGAAGCAACGTCCGAAAAACAGGCAATGGGCTGGTTTCTCGATGGAAAAGTGTCAGCGGTGCTGGGAACCCATACGCACGTTCAGACAGCGGATGAACGTATATTGCCGGGAGGAACAGCGTACTTGACGGATGTTGGAATGGTTGGTCCCTATGACAGCATACTGGGCATGGATCGGGATGCCGTGTTGCGACGATTTTTAACACAGCTTCCCGTCCGCTTTGAAGTCGCAAAAGGTCGTGCGCAATTAAATGCGGTGATGCTGGAACTTGATGATAAACAGGGAAAAGCCCTCTCAATCAAGCGAATTCGGATCGATGATGATCATCTTTTTATGTAAAAAAGACTGGTAAAAATATGTGGTCCGAATTTTATGAATTTTTATAAGGATTAGCAGGAATTATTCATCTTCATAACGAATATAGTAGAAGTGCTAATCATTATAATAACAATGATTCAAGGAGGTACTCGTATGGAAGTATTAAAAGTTTCAGCAAAATCTAACCCTAACTCCGTTGCAGGTGCCCTGGCTGGTGTTCTTAGGGAACGTGGTGCGGCTGAAATCCAGGCAATTGGCGCAGGTGCACTGAATCAAGCTGTCAAAGCCGTAGCCATAGCAAGAGGTTTTGTAGCTCCGAGTGGCGTTGATTTGATTTGTATTCCTGCTTTCACTGATATTGTCATAGACGGGGAAGAAAGAACTGCAATCAAGTTGATTGTGGAACCCAGATAAAAAGGCTATAAAAGAACCTGTTTATTCTTAATGAATAAACAGGTTTTATTTTTGCGACGGGGCATGTTTGACGGCCTGTGTTTATATGTTTAGCCCGGCCGGGTTCCGTGTTATGATAATAAAAGGAGGATCATGGACGTGTGGAAGTTTGATACCCATTGTGACGTATTGTTAAAGCTCTGGGAATCTGAGGGGAAAATTGACTTTTATTGTGAAAACGACGACCTGCATGTTCATTACCCGAATATGGTGAAAAGCGACATTCTGGTCCAGACTTTTGCCGTGTTTGTGCCGCCTTCCTTACCTGTACATAATCGCTTTCACACAGCCCTGGAGATGGTGGACCTCTTTTATGAAAAGATCATACGGGATCAGAAGCAGATGCGCCTGATTCGTACATCGGATGATCTCAAACACCATCTTCAGAAAAAAGACAAACCCGGCGCGATTTTGAGTCTTGAAGGGGCCGACGCGCTCCAGGGAAACCTGACCTATCTGAGAACGCTGTACCGCTCCGGGGTACGTTCTATAGGTCTGACCTGGAACTATCGTAATGAGGCGGCGGATGGGGTGGAGGAACCTTCTCCCGGGGGCCTGTCGCAATTCGGCAGGGAGCTGGTTCAGGAAGCGGCACGCCTGAACATGATCGTGGACATTTCCCATCTGTCGGAAAAAGGCTTCTGGGATCTAGCCGAAAACTTTCAAATCCCGATCATGGCCTCTCATTCAAATTGCAAGTCGATTCACAATCATCCGCGCAATTTGACAGATGAGCAAATAAAAACCATAATTCATTTGGGAGGCGTCATCGGCATGACATTTGTTCCTGGTTTTATTGCCGATAAAGAGAACGTTTCCGTAACAGACCTTCTCAAACATATTGAACATATTTGCTCACTGGGTGGAGAAAATCACATCGGATTCGGGTCTGATTTCGACGGAATTTCCGATACGATGATTGATTTGACGGATTCAGGGGAATACCATATTTTACAGGAAGCCTTATTGAAACACTATCCCGAACATCTGGTGCGCAGGTTTTTATGCGACAATTGGGCAGAAACGTATCAGAAACTCCTGCCCGCTTAATACTTTTTTGATAAATCACAGGAAAAGGCTTGAAATTTCACACAGATAGGTCTACAATTGTTAAAGTTTAAAATGAAGTTTTTCACAAATTGTTAACAAAATGATAAATAAAGAGGTGAATGTTATCGACAGAAGATTGAAAGCTGGTTAACCATACAGACAACCAGGAACTGGCATGAAAACTTTTTGTCGATTTATATCATTTTATGTAATGTTTAAGGGGTGGAGTCCATGATTAATCAATTGTCCTGGAAAGTAGGAGGACAACAAGGAGAAGGAATTGATAGTACCGGTGAAATATTTGCCATTGCATTAAATCGTCAGGGGTATTACCTGTACGGATATCGTCATTTTTCTTCCCGGATTAAGGGAGGACATACAAGTAACAAGATTCGTGTGAGCACTCAGCCTGTACGTACCATCTCGGACGATCTCGATGTTCTGGTTGCTTTTGATCAGGAAACCATTGATATTGACGGGAAAGAATTACGTGAAGGCGGAGTTATTATAGCAGATTCCAAGTTTGACCCGCAACTGCCGGAAGGAATCAATGCTCGTCTCTTTTCCGTACCGTTTACGCAAATTGCGGAAGATCTGGGTACTTCCCTGATGAAAAACATGGTAGCGGTCGGCGCGACCGGAGCCCTTCTTGACCTTCCACTGGATTACTTCCAGAATGTGGTTGAAGAGATGTTTTCACGCAAGGGTCAGAAAGTCGTTGACAATAACATGAAAGCTATCGCTCAGGGTGCCGAATATGTTCGTAAAGAAGCCGGCGGATCCCTGGAAGAATTCAAGCTGGAAAAAGGGGACGGCAACAAACGCCTGTTTATGATCGGTAATGATGCCATTGCACTGGGAGCGCTTGCTGCCGGTTGTCGTCTGATGGCGGCTTATCCGATTACGCCGGCATCTGAGATTATGGAATATTTGATCAAAAAACTGTCCCAGTACGGTGGAACCGTGATTCAGACTGAAGACGAAATCGCAGCGGTTACCATGGCCATTGGCGCCAACTATGGCGGCGTACGTTCCATGACAGCTTCCGCCGGCCCCGGTCTGTCCCTGATGACGGAAGCCATCGGGCTTGCAGGCATGACTGAAACACCGATTGTCATTGTTGACACACAGCGTGGCGGTCCGAGTACAGGTCTTCCGACCAAGCAGGAACAGAGCGATATGAATGCCATGATTTACAGTACACACGGTGAAATTCCGAAGATTGTACTGGCCCCGAGTACGGCTGAAGAAGCGTTTTATGACACTATAGAAGCATTCAACCTGGCAGAAGAGTACCAGTGCCCGGTTATTTTGCTGTCCGATCTGCAGCTTTCGCTTGGTAAGCAATCCGTTAATCCTCTGGATTATAATCGTATTCAGATTCGTCGCGGAAAATACATGGCAGATCAACAGTTACCTGATTCTGAGGACGGCACATTCAAACGTTACCAGTTTACAGAAGACGGTATTTCTCCCCGTGTCGTACCCGGACAGAAGAACGGTATCCATTATGTAACCGGTGTTGAACACAATGAAGTGGGACTGCCGTCCGAATCGCCGGAGAACCGCAAGAAAATGATGGATAAACGTTTGAAAAAGCTGGATACCCTGAAGCTAGAACAGCCTGTCTATGCCGATTGCCCGCATGATGAAGCAGATGCCTTGATCATCGGTATCGGTTCGACGCGCGGTGCGATCGAAGAGGCACGCGGACGTCTGGAAGCAGACGGTCTGAAAATTAACCATGCACACATCCGCCTGCTGGCACCGTTCCCTGCTGACGTGGTAAAATCATATATAGATAAAGCCAAAAAGGTGATTGTGGTTGAACAGAATGCGACAGGTCAGTTAGCCGATCAGGTGGTGCTTCATACCGGTGTTTCCCGCGATAAAATGAGCCGTATTCTGAAATATGATGGTAATCCGTTCTTACCCTCGGAAATTTATAACGAAGCTAAGGGGCTGATTTAACATGGCTACATTTAAAGATTTTCGAAATCAAATCAAACCCAACTGGTGCCCGGGTTGCGGTGATTTTTCCGTACAGGCTGCCATTCAGAGAGCATGTGCGAATGCCGGACTGGAACCGGAACAGGTAGCCGTTGTAGCCGGGATCGGTTGTTCGGGTCGTATTTCCGGATATATTAACGCCTATGGTTTTCACGGCGTTCATGGACGCGCGCTTCCCATCGCCCAGGGATTGAAAATGGCGAATAATGAATTGACGGTTATTGCTGCCGGTGGTGACGGTGACGGATACGCGATCGGGATGAGCCACACCATTCACTCTATCCGTCGTAACATCGACATCACCTATATCGTCATGGATAACCAGATTTACGGATTGACCAAAGGGCAAACATCACCCCGAAGCGAAGTTGGTTTTGTTACCAAGAGTACGCCGAAAGGTTCCATCGAATCACCGCTGTCTCCGATGCAGATGGCACTGTCGGCCGGAGCCAGCTTCGTGGCCCAGAGTGTTTCCAGTGACCTGAAAGGGTTAACCAGCATCATTGAACAGGGAATTCAGCATAAAGGATTCTCCTTTATCAACGTGTTCAGCCCTTGCGTCACCTTCAACAAAATCAATACCTATGACTGGTTTAAAGAAAATCTGGTCAGCCTGGATGATATTGAAGGCTATGATCCTTCTGATCGCAACCGGGCCATGAGCACATTGATGGAATACAACGGGCTGGTAACCGGTATTATTCATCAGAATAAAGAACTTCCGTCCTATCAGCAACAGATTCCTGGTTTCAGCGAACAACCTCTGTACAAACAGTCGCTCAAAATCAGCGAACAGGAATTTGAAAAATTGATGACCGAATTTATGTAAGTCGGTTCTCAAACTGACCACCCTTCGTATGAAGGGTGGTTTATTTTATTTGGCAAAATGGGTATGATAGGGCTAAAAAAGGAGGGGGCACCAATGAAATTAACCGTACTGGGATATCAATCTCCTTATCCCGGACCCGGAGGCGCAACACCCGGATATCTGGTTGAAACCGATCAGGGAAAAGTGTTGCTGGATTGTGGCAGCGGCGTTGTCAGCCAACTGGGACACTTTGTGAATCCCTGGGAACTGGACGGGGTCGTCCTGTCTCATCTTCATCATGATCACATCACGGATATGCCTATTTTGCAGTATGCGATGATGATGGCGGAGGCTTCGGGAAAAAGGAATAAACCGCTTAAAGTCTATGCACCGGATGAGCCCCGGGATTTAAATAAACGTTTAACCTATAAACAGTACATAGACCTCCATCCCCTTTTTGAGGACATCCATTGTTCTCTGGCCGGGATTCAATTTTCTTTTCTGCGTACCGATCACGGGGTTCCCTGCTATGCGATGAAACTGGAATACAAGGGAAAAACGCTGGTGTATGGGGCAGACTCGGGACCGGGTACTGCCTGGAACCCTTTTGCCAGGCAGGCGGATCTGTTTATTTGTGAATCCACTTACCTTGAACGGAATAGGCCGGATGGCAAAAGAGGTCATCTGACGGCGGCAGAGGCAGCCCGTTATGCAGCTGAACTGGATTGCCGAAATCTGATGCTTACCCATCTTTACCCCGAGTACCGCCACGATGAGGTTTTACAGGAAGCAGCCCCATATTTTAGGGGAGGAATTTTAATCGCTGACATCGGTTTACAGGTAGAATTATAAAAATGGGAGAGTGGGGAAAAACAGCATGTTTAAAAGAATAACGGAGATGGCACATGATCTGGTCAGAGAACGGGTCTCTGAAGGAGATTCCGTGGTGGACGCCACCGTCGGTAACGGACATGACACCTTGTTTCTGGCACAGCTGGTGGGGAAAACCGGCAAAGTTTACGGATTTGATATTCAGCCCAGAGCACTGGAAAACACGAAAAGACGTCTGTCCGAACAGGGGTGTTCGGAACAGGTTACGCTGATTTTGGACGGGCATGAACACCTGGACCGCTATCTTGTTGAAACAACACCGGTTCGCGCCGTCATGTTTAATCTGGGCTATTTGCCCGGGAGCGATAAAAAAGTGACTACCCATGGCGAAACCACATATCTGGCAGTGCAAAAAGCACTTCCTCTTCTGGAATCAGGGGGAATCCTGACCCTTGTTGTTTACTGGGGACATGAAACGGGGAAACTGGAAAAAGAATATCTGGAATCAAAGCTTTCCTGTCTCGATTCAGGACAATTTCTGGTGACACGGTATGAATACCTTAACAAAGAGCACTACCCGCCTTTTTTAATCACGGTGGAAAAAAGCTGAGGTGTCCACAATACGCGTACAATTGTCATTTTTAAATCGTGGACTCAAAATGGGTGTTTATGGTACCGTTTATGTGTGTAATCGCTATCATAAGTTAATGGATTTAGAAAGGAGTGTGCGCCGTGGGTGGAACAATGAAGGCGCTGGTTAAACATCATGAAGGTCCCGGTGCAGAAATCCGCACGGTTGAAATCCCCTCGATTAAAGAGAATGAGGTCCTGATTCAGGTCAAAGCGACCACAATTTGCGGTACCGATCTACATATATATGAATGGGATGATTGGGCGTCAAGCCGCATTCGTCCGCCGATGATATTCGGACACGAATTTTCAGGGGTGGTCGCAGAGGTCGGCAGCCAGGTGACTAATGTACAGGTGGGGGATCATGTCTCAGCGGAAACCCATATTGTTTGTAATGAATGTTCGCAGTGCATGACCGGCAAAAACCATGTCTGCAGACGGACCGAGATTCTCGGCGTTGATCGACCGGGTTGTTTTGCCGAATACGTGGCGATGCCCGCTGAGAATCTGTGGAAAAATTCAAAGGAGCTCCCCTTTGACATTGCGTCAATTCAGGAACCGCTGGGCAATGCGGTTCACACGGTTCTGTCAGGTCCGATCGCCGGAAAAACAACGGCCGTCATCGGCTGTGGTCCGATTGGCGTCATGGCTGTAGCTGTTGCAAAAGCGACCGGGGCCTCCCGAATCATTGCCATCGACATCAATGATTATCGGATTGAACTGGCAAAAAGTCTGGGGGCCACCCATACGATTAATTCAAGCAAAGAGGACCCGGTCCAGAAGGTCCTGGAACTGACCGATGGGGATGGGGCAGAAGTCGTGCTGGAAATGTCGGGACATCCGGTTGCCATCAATCAGGGATTCAAGATGCTGGCCAACGGAGGCAGAGTCTCAATGCTGGGACTTCCTACCTCCCCGGTGGAACTGGATATTACCAATGATATCGTGTTCAAGGGTGCGACCATCCACGGGATCACCGGACGGGTTCTGTTTGAGACATGGCGTCAGACAGCGGGACTATTGCAATCCGGACAGGTCGATCTCAATCCGTTGATCACGCACCGTTTATCCCTCGACGAGTTTGAAAAAGGTTTCGAATTGATGAAAAGCGGCAAATCGGGAAAGGTGGTCCTGATCCCGTAATTATAATAACAGGCGGAAAGGTGAGTGATGACCAATGAAAGGATTTGAATATCTGGAAAAAGAGCTGGATGAACTGAAAGAACAGGGATTGTTTCGCCCCCTGACCGAGCTGGAAAGTGAACAGTCCTCAAAGGTTGTCATCGACGGAAAAGAAGTCATTCAACTGTCCTCCAACAATTATCTGGGCCTGACCACACATCCCCGGATGCGTCGGGCGGCCATGGAAGCGATTGAAAAGTATGGCGCGGGAACCGGATCCGTCCGGACCATCGCCGGAACCTTTACCATTCACGAGGCATTTGAAAAAAAACTGGCGGAATTTAAGCATACCGAAGCTGCTCTGGTTTTTCAGTCCGGATTTACGGCCAATGTCGGCGTGATCAGTTCCATTTTAACCGATAAAGATGTCGTCATCAGTGACGAATTGAATCATGCTTCCATTATCGACGGGATACGGTTGACTAAAGCAGCCCGCCGTATCTACAAACATGCTGATATGGATGATTTGAAAAAGGCGCTGGAGGAAACACAGGATTACCGGACACGGCTGGTGGTGACGGATGGCGTTTTCAGTATGGACGGAGATATTGCGCCGCTGCCCGAAATCGTGGAACTCTGTGAAAAATACAATGCGCTGGTCATGGTTGATGATGCCCATGCCAGTGGTGTTCTGGGCAGAAACGGCAGGGGAAGTGTGGATCACTTTGATTTGAACGGAAGGGTTCATATTCAGGTCGGAACACTGTCCAAGGCCATTGGCGTACTCGGAGGCTATGTCGCCGGTGACCGGGTCCTGATTGACTATTTGATTCATCGGGCCCGTCCGTTCCTGTTCAGTACGTCTCATCCGCCGGCAGTGACAGAGGCATGTTCCGCGGCTATTGATGTGTTACTGGAGGAACCGGAATTAATCGAAAAACTGTGGGACAATACCCGTTTTTTCAAAAAGGGATTAAACGACATGGGATTTGACACGGGGAAAAGTGAAACGCCGGTGACTCCGGTTATCGTCGGCGAAGGATCCCTGGCGATGAAGTTAAGCGATCGCCTGCTGGAACTGGGGGTATTTGCCCAGGGTATCGGTTATCCGACGGTACCGGCAGATAAGTCCCGTGTCCGCACGATTGTCACAGCGACCCATTCCCGGGAAGAATTACAGCAGGCACTTGATGCCTTTGAAAAGGCCGGAAAAGAGCTGGGCATTATATAAACAGCCCTCCAGCATGAATGAAAAAAACAGCAGCCGAAGGCGACTGCCGGGCTGCTGTTTTATTTGTGGGGAGAACCGATTTTCGCGTGAAAAGGAACTTTTTTATCTTTGTGTCCCTCAAAATGCTCCGGGGCATACTGCCGATCCTGTGATTTCGCTTCGCGGGGCCTCGGTCGCCCTGCCGGTTTATACAGTTCAGTGGCAAATTCGGCCCGGGCAAAGTCCCGTTTGTTGTGAAAAATATCGTGATGATTGGTCACGTGTATTTGCCTCCTTGATAAAGGGGGTAATGTTAGGGTTGCCTCCGTTTTATCGGGATATGCATTATGATTTGTCAACCATCCTGGAATACTATATAATAACGTAGATGCGGAACATTTACGCGGATAACGCTCCTAGAAAGGGTTGATATAAAATGGGCAAGGGTACGGTTGATTTCTCCAAATATTTTCAACCCCCCAATCTGAAAGAAGCCAAAAAAAGGGGCAAAGAAGAAACCCGGGTCTTAGATTTTGACACCATACCCGATGACATGAAAAATATCGGGGAAGGAAAATTTTACTTGCTTAAAACATACGGGTGCCAGATGAATGTTCATGACAGTGAGACCATCGCCGGCATTCTGGAAAATATGGGGTATCGTCCCACTGAAGATGAACATCAAGCGGATATTATTTTGTTCAACACCTGTGCGATTCGGGAAAATGCCGAAGACAAGGTATTCGGTGAACTGGGGCATATGAAGCCTCTCAAACGGGAAAAGCCGGATCTGATTCTGGGAGTATGTGGATGCATGTCCCAGGAAGAGTCAGTCGTCAATAAAATCCTGCAGAAATTCCAGTATGTCGATCTGATTTTTGGAACCCACAATATTCACCGGCTTCCGGTCCTTTTGCGGGATGCTCTTTACAGTAAAGAGATGGTGGTGGAAGTCTGGTCCAAAGAGGGCGACATCGTGGAAAACATGCCTAAAGTGCGGCAGGACGGCCTGAAAGCCTGGGTCAATATCATGTACGGATGTGACAAGTTCTGCACATACTGCATTGTCCCTTATACCCGGGGTAAGGAACGAAGCCGCCAGCCCGGCGATGTTCTGGCTGAGATCCGGGAACTGGCACGCAAAGGATATAAAGAAGTCACCCTGCTGGGTCAAAACGTCAATGCCTACGGAAAAGATTTTCAGGATCAGCATTATGATTTTGCGGATCTGATGAATGATGTTCATAAAATCGATATTCCCAGGGTGCGGTTTACAACCAGTCATCCCCGTGATTTTGACGACAGGTTGATTGAGGTGCTGGCTCAGGGAGGGAACCTGGTGGAACACATTCACCTTCCGGTTCAGTCGGGCAGCAGTGAAGTGCTGAAACGTATGGCCCGCAAGTACACCCGTGAGCATTACCTCGAACTGGTTGAAAAGATCAAAAAAGCAATTCCGAACGTATCCCTGACCACGGATATTATTGTGGGTTTCCCTGGAGAAACAGAAGAACAGTTCCAGGAAACCCTGAGTCTGGTGGAAGAAGTGCAATACGACTCCGCCTTTACTTTCATTTATTCGCCGCGTCACGGCACCCCGGCTGCGAAGATGGAGGATAACGTCAGCGAAGAGGAGAAAAAGGATCGCCTGCAGCGGTTGATGGATCTGCAGAATGAAATCAGCCGCAAAAAGAATGAGGCACTGAAGGGGCAAGTGGTGGAAGTGCTGGTAGAAGGCGAGAGCAAAAATAACCCGGATGTTCTATCGGGAAGAACACGGACCAATAAATTGGTCAATTTTAAAGGTCCTAAATCATGTATTGGTCAATTTGTCGATGTGAAAATAACAGAACCTCAGACCTGGACATTAAAAGGGGAAGCGGTGGTGAAAACTCATGTCTGAAATGAAACAGGAGCAAAATATCGTCGATCAGAAAGAAATTCTGGATAAGGCACGGGAACTGGCGGAGTTAATCGCCAATTCAAGCGAAGTAGATTTCTTCAAACGTGCTGAACAGCAAATCAAGCAGAATGCCAGCGTGCAAAATCTGATTAATCAGATTAAGAAAAAACAGAAGGAAGCTGTTTCGCTGGAGCACATGAACAAGCACGATCTGGTTAAAAAAGTGGAAGCTGAAATCGATGCCCTTCAGGATCAACTGGATGAAATCCCGATTGTGCGTGAGTTCAAGCAATCTCAGGTAGAAGTAAATGATCTGTTGCAGATGGTGACCCATGTGATCACCAATACCGTGACCGATCATATCATCGTCTCTACAGGAGGAGACCCGCTTTACGGGGAAACCGGCGGTCCAAAAGCCGGTGACGACTCATGTGGTTGCGGTTGTTAAACTTCTTGTTCACATCTGACATAAAATTGATCAAACCTGCCTATGGGCAGGTTTTTTGATTTGGAAGAAACCTTAAAATTTTTACAATCCCGGCTTACATAGTGACAGGAGTCCAGTATGCTGCATAATGTAAATCATGAATCAGTACTGCCCAGATTAATGTTCATTGTCCTGTTGTGTCTTTAGATTATGTTGCACCCTAGTCGAATGTCATGCATACAAATGTACTGAAACGTTGTATCGAGGAGGTTTCAAAATGTCGGGTACTCTGAAAGACATGCAAAGTAGAGAGATTATAACCAAAGCTGTCATCGGAAGAGGTCGCAAGTTTTCCCAGGCTACACATACAATCACCCCCTCTAACACACCGTCGACCATTTTAGGGGCATGGATCATAAACCATACCTACAGCGCAGAAAAGACAGGGGAATCCGTAGAAGTTGTAGGAAGTTACGACGTCAACATCTGGTACTCCTATGACAACAACACCAAAACGGAAGTCAGTAAAGAAACGGTTTCTTACGTTGAACAGGTTCCCCTGTCTTACTATGACGGTCATGTAAGAGGGTCAGTAGAAGTGATGGCTCACGAAACACAGCAGCCCAACTGCATTGAAGCCAAAGTGGGAGGAAGCCTGGATTCCATTATGGTGCGCGTTGAGAGAGAATTTGCAGTCGAAGTAGTTGGGGAGACAAAAATGTGCGTCCTGGTCACGGATAACTGCGATGACCTGGAAGACAAAGATGTTCATTTTGACGATGAATTTGATGAAATGGATGATTTTGATGATCTGGACCCCGAAGTCATGATCGATGATCTCGATTAAAGGGCGGGAGGAAAAAACCTCCCTTTTTTGTTTTTTTCACAGGAAACCGGCATCGTCATACAATGTAGAAGCCTGATAAGAAAGGAAGATATGGATGACGGGGTTCATTTTGTATGGCGATCCGGATCAAGTAAAACCTCTGCTTCCTTACGCAGGTATGAGTCATGGAACGTGGCAAGAATTAAATGTTCACAATCGCATAACCGATCATTTACCGTCCCCCGTTTTTCAATGGGGAACGCCAACTATTTATCAGGGTGAGACATCGGCTTATCTGCTTAATGGTGCAGAAGGGATTCATAACTGTTCTGATCAGGAGATCATGAAAAATATTTTATCCATAAATGGCATTCCCTCTCTGATCAAAAAGAAAGAGATGATGGTCAGACGGTACTTTGTTTTAGTGTTTGAACATGAGATTATAGGGTTATATCGCTCAAATGCCAAAATGGCCTGGATTCATCCCGGTGCGATTCCTACCAGTGACCGTTATGTCGAAATCAGTACACGGTCCAATCAACGAGAACTGAAACGGGTAATGAAGTATGCGACACGAAGCATCTATGTCCTCGGGCTTGATTTCGGTGGTGTTCTGGCAGGGATCACCCCTTCCGGGAAAATAAAAATCCTGCATGTCACGCCTGCGCCCCGTTTAAATGAAACCATTGCCAGAAACATGGCACAAAAGTTTAATCAATATGTGACGTTATACAGTGACCATCGGTCGGAACAGAAACGGGAACAGGCCATTCTGGGCGCGGACCCGGAGTTTGTGCTACGACGCGCCCAGAATGGTGAAATTATCCTCGCTTCTACTTTTTTTAACAAAACAGGGCGAGTCGGTTGTGATGCCATCTGGTTACGGGAAGACCGTACCCGTAACCAGTTGCCGCTTGCTGAATTGCGTCCCCGTCCGGATCAAAGCCCACGGCAACTTGTCATTAATATTTACAAAGCCATGTTACAGGGAATTAAAAAAATAAATGAACCGGATATTGAATGGTTGGCCGGCGGGATGCCGATGAAAGGCTACCCGATCGGGGGACACATTCATTTCAGCCAGGTATGGCTTCACAACCGGTTTCTGCGATGTCTGGACAATTATCTCGCCCTGCCCCTGGTTCTGGTGGAGAGCCGGGAATCCATCCAAAGACGGCCAAAATACGGATTCCTGGGTGATATACGTCAACAATTTCACGGAGGGTTTGAATATCGGACCCTTCCGAGCTGGTTGATGTCTCCCCGGCTGACCAAAGGGGTGATTGCCATGGCCAAATTATTGTCGGTGGAATATATGTCATTGTTCGATTTTCCACTTTTGCATGCGGATATTCAGGAAGCATTTTACCAGGGGGATAAAGAAACGTTGAAACCGGTGGTGGCAAAGCTTTTATATCAGGTCAAAAATTTGAAAAATTATCCGCGTTTTGCTTCCTATCTGGATCCTTTTTGCGAACATGTCCTTTCCGGGGAGGAATGGGACGAATATCAGGATATACGGGTGGTGTGGAAGCTTCCGCCCTATCATCGTCTCACCAGCCGCCTGTGAAAGACGGGCATTGATGAATCCTGCCCCCGGTATGATATAATTGGAGTAATTGGATATATAGAGCAGGTGAGAAAAAGTGGCAAAATATACACCTATGATCGAACAGTATTTGTCGATTAAGGCTGATTATCCGGATGCCTTTTTATTTTTTCGGCTTGGAGATTTCTATGAACTCTTTTTTGAAGATGCCGTCAGGGCTGCCAGAGAACTTGAGATCACGCTGACCGGACGTGATGGGGGAACCGACGAAAGGATTCCGATGTGCGGGGTTCCCCATCATTCGGCCGAGTCCTATATCAAACAATTGATCGATAAAGGGTATAAGGTGGCGATCTGCGAACAGGTGGAGGACCCCAAACAGGCAAAAGGGGTGGTTAAACGTGAAGTGGTCCGGGTCATTACGCCCGGAACCGTCATGGAAGGTCAATACCTGGAAGAAAAAGAGAACAATTTTATCCTCGCTGTGTCCAGGGTGGGGGAGACATACGGGTTGGCCGCCTGTGACGTGACAACCGGTGAATTTTATGCCACCCTCCTCGAAAACGGCGATATACCCCTGTTGAATGAATTAAGTTATTATCAACCTTCAGAAGTGGTTGTTTTGCAAAAACAGGATATCGACGCGGTGGAGGATCGGATAAAACATCAGTTTTCACCCGTCATTACCGTGATGGATGAGATGGGTGAGAGAGAACGTACGGCTCTCGAAGAGCGGGCGGTTACACATTTTGAAACCAGACAGGATTTGACTGCTATACATAAGCAGGCGATCGGACTGCTGCTTGTTTATCTGGAAAGTACCCAGAAACGGACACTCGACCACATCAGGCAGTTGGATGTCTATGAATCGCGGCAATATATGATTCTGGATGCCTTTACCCGGCGTAACCTGGAACTGGTAGAAACAGTCCGTGACAAAAGTAAGAAAGGATCCCTCCTGTGGTTGCTGGATAAAACCTCGACAGCCATGGGAGGAAGGATGCTGAAAAAGTGGATAGACAAGCCCTTGATTCATCGGGAAGCGATTGAGGAGAGACTGGAAGCCGTTCAATTTTTCGTCGAACAGTGGATGGTTCGCGAAGAACTTCAGGACAGATTGAAACAGGTTTATGACCTGGAACGGCTTTCCGGACGGATCGCTTATGGAAATGCCAATGCCCGTGATCTGATCCAGATCAAGAAATCTCTGTCCATTGTTCCTGAGATCAAACAAATTCTGGGTTCTTCCGGATCCAGTGATCGCATCCGGAAGATGGTCGAAAAAATGGATGATTGTCAGGATATCGTTGAGCGAATCGGACGGGCACTGGTGGATGATCCGCCTCTTTCTGTCAAAGAAGGGGGGATCATTCGCCCCGGGTACCATGACCATCTGGATCAATTATTGGAAGCGGGACGGGAAGGTAAAAAGTGGATCGCTGAACTGGAACAGCGGGAGAAACAGGCCACCGGAATCAAATCATTGAAGGTCGGTTATAACAAGGTGTTCGGTTACTACATTGAAGTGACGAAAGCCAACCTGTCCGCTCTTCCGGAGGGCAGGTATATTCGTAAACAGACGCTGGCCAATGCGGAACGTTTTGTGACACCGGAACTGAAAGAAAAGGAATCGCTGATTCTGGAGGCGGAAGAAAAATCCGTAGAACTGGAATATCAGCTTTTTGTGGAATTAAGGGATCAGATTGCGGAACAGATAGAGCGTATTCAGCAGCTGGCGAAGCAGATTGCCGAGCTGGATGTTCTGCAATCTCTGGCGACGGTCAGCCAGGAAAACGGATTTGTACGTCCGCAGATGAGGGATGCATCTTCCGGTACATATCAGATTGTCGAAGGACGCCATCCTGTCGTGGAAGCCGTTCTCAGAGATGAATCATTTGTTCCCAATGATGTCCGTCTGCATCGCGACGAAGAACAGATTTTATTGATTACCGGACCCAATATGGCCGGTAAAAGTACCTATATGCGTCAGGTGGCGCTGATGGTGATTATGGCACAGATGGGATGTTTTGTCCCGGCTTCAGAAGCGATTCTGTCCATCGTTGATCGGATCTTCACCCGGATCGGGGCAGCGGATGACCTGACCGGCGGACAGAGTACTTTTATGGTGGAGATGAATGACATCAAGATTACGACGCGGCAGGCAACCCGGAACAGCCTGGTGATCATCGATGAACTGGGCAGGGGAACCTCGACAGCGGATGGAATGGCCATCGCCCAGTCTGTCATTGAATATATTCATGACCATATCGGGTGTGTCGCCCTGGTTTCCACCCATTATCACGAACTGGCGGGACTGGAACAACAACTTCCCCGGTTGAAAAATGTCAGCATGGCCGTCACCGAGAAAGAGGACGAAGTCATTTTTCTCAGACGGTTAAAAGAAGGAGCCGCCAGTAAAAGTTATGGGATCTATGTAGCGAAAATCGCAGGGGTACCGGAAAAAATCGTGCGGCGCGCCGAGGAACTTCTGCAATATTTTGAAGGGCAACATCAGATATTACCGGAAGCGGCCGCGACCTCCGAGGTGAAAGAAACGCCTGCGGAACCGGTTCAATTGGATATATTCGGCGAGACGCCATCCAAATCTCGACAACAGCAGGATACCTTACGTGAAGAACAACGCATTGTTGAGGAACTGGAAAAAATAGACCTGTTGAATATGACGCCGCTTGACGCAATGAACAAACTGTATGAACTTAAAAAATTACTGAAATAGGAAAGGAGGGGGACGATGGGTAAAATTAAAATTCTGGACGACCGTCTAGCCAATATGATCGCTGCCGGTGAAGTAGTGGAACGTCCTTCTTCTGTAGTGAAGGAACTGGTGGAAAATGCGATCGATGCCAGCGCAGATAAAATTGAGATCGTGATCGAAGAGGGAGGGCTTTCCTCGATCAAAGTGAGCGATAACGGCCACGGCATTGAACGGGATGAATGCAGACTCGCTTTTGAACGTCATGCTACCAGTAAAATTCAGAAAGAGCGCGACCTGTTTCACATTCAAACGCTGGGGTTTCGCGGTGAAGCTTTGCCAAGTATCGCCGCTGTGTCCAGGCTGGAACTTAAAAGTAAAACGCGCGAATCTGATTCCGGCACCCGAATTTTAATTGAAGGGGGTAAACTGAAAGAGGAACAGGAAATCGGGATGCCCGATGGCACCGAGGTCATCGTGCGCGACCTTTTTTACAACACGCCGGCACGCCTCAAATATATGAAAACCATCCATACCGAAGTGGGACATGTTTCCGACCTGATCAACCGTCTGGCCCTTTCTCATCCGGATATTGCATTTATACTGAAGCACAATGACAAAATATTGTTAAAAACCATGGGAGACGGAAGCCTGCTTCATGTCATCGCCGCCATATATGGAACGTCCACAGCAAAAATGATGGTTCCGCTGGAGAATGATTCGATCGATTTTACATTGAAAGGATATGTGGCGCGACCTGAAATTACGAGAGCAAATCGCACCTATGTGACGACGATTGTCAACGGGCGCTATATACGTAATTATCCGCTGATTCAGGCGGTCATTCGGGGTTATCACACGCTGTTGCCGATCAACCGCTATCCGGTTTCTGTTCTCCACCTGGATATGGATCCGGTTTTAATGGATGTCAATGTGCATCCATCCAAACTGGAAATCCGTTTCAGCAAGGAACAGGAACTGCTGGAGCTGGTTGAAGGAACCGTTCGACGCGCCCTTGAAAAACAGACCCTGATCCCGGAACCCTCAAAGCAATCGGCCGCGGGCCGAACGTCGATTAAAACAGAGAAACCGGTACAGACAGACCTTGAATTAACCCGTAAAACGAGACCGGAGAGTGCCTCTTTTAATTTTCAGGTGAAAGGGACAAAGGATCGACCCACGCCGAAGGAAATTGAGACGTTTCAGAAATGGGTGCAGCCGGAACCAGAAACGGAAACGACAGGGATGATTAAAGAAGACAGTCAGAGTAACGAGTGGAACGCCGATTTTAAAAATCCGGTACCCGATCAACACCCTGAGAACGGAGAAGAACAAACGGAAAATAAAATGGATCAAGCCGGTATGGCAGGTGAAAATTCACCGGACAGGCTTCCGGTACTGGATCCACTGGCTCAATTGCATGGCACGTATATCCTGGCACAGCACGAGGACGGACTTTACATCATTGATCAACACGCCGCACAGGAGCGAATTTATTACGAATACTTTTTAAATCGCTTAAAACAGGATACCATAGAGAGTCAGAATCTGCTTGTGCCGATTCACCTTGAGGTGACTGCGGCCGAATCACAGGTGATACAGGAAAACCTTGATTTGTTGTCTCAGGTGGGGGTTCATCTTGAACCTTTCGGATCCAATGCTTATGTTGTTCGTGCACTTCCCCGCTGGATCCCGGAAGGGGAAGAGGAAGCCGTCGTCAGGGAAATGATTCAGATGCTGGTGGAAAACAAAAAAATTAATGTGGTTCAATTGCGGGAAGAAGCAGCCATTTCCATGTCCTGCAAAGCGGCTATCAAAGCAAACCGCTATCTGACACGACCTGAAATGGAGGCGTTGCTCGATAAATTGAGGGAATCATCCAATCCATTTACCTGTCCCCACGGACGGCCGATCACGATTCATTTTTCCAGCTATGAGATTCAAAAGATGTTTAAACGGGTGATGTAACACAGAAAAATCCGATCCTTCCCGGGATCGGGCAGGATCGGATTCTATTAAACTCACAAATTTTCAATTAATAAAACGTTTTCATTACTCAGCTGGCTCAACCTTTACCATCAGTTCCCCATTTTCATCCTCGTAAACAAGAACATTAACCGGGGTTTGAATATTGTAATTTTTGCTGACACAGCGTAAAGTTGTAGAATATTCGGGACCATAAAAAGGATATGTAACTGTCAACGTACCATTACTGGAATTACCGGCACCGACAACCCGGTATGTTTCTCCGGTTTGCTCACCGGTTCCTGTTACGCCCTGCAGATTGACATGCAGTTTCTTTTCTTCGCCATTTGCTGTATCCTGAGAAAGGATGTGGATGTTACCTTCCAGTGTGACGTATTCTTCAGCATGAGAGTTCCAAACTTTTCCGGTGACTGGAATGTTCGAATGACTTCCGTCCGGGATGGCGATGGTACTATCTCCGTCATAGGAGCATCCGGAAAGGATCACTAATAATAACGTTCCCAGTATCCAGAATTTTTTACGAAAACCGGTATGTTTCATCATATCTCCTCCTTTGCTGATTTGTTAAAATCATAGCATGATTTCCATATGTTGTATATTGGGCTTTTGTCACATTTTGTTTGTCGGAGCCGCAGGAAAATAGGAACTTTGACCCGGTTCTTTTCGGAAGGGGACAACTGGAATGATAATGTTAAAGCATCTTACAGATTCATATGGGGAGGTGAGGGCTGATGATTGTATCAACATCAACCAGTGCACCCGAACCTATACAAAAAACCGCTTCTGATCTGGCGCAGGACCTGAACGCCCCTTATATTTATCGGGATCGGAAGACCCTGGCCCAGTTATTTCAGGATTATGAGGGTGAACCGCTTCTGATCGTGACCAGTGAGGGACTGAAGGCATATGGCCCTGGGAATCGAACCCCTTTGTTTTTTCATCCCGGCATGTCCAAGGTTCGTATAAAAAGGTTGTTGAAAGGCGATAATGACAGAATGATAGAGGCCTGCCAACTGCAAAAAGGGGATCGGTTTCTGGACGCCACCCTCGGCATGGCGGCCGATTCCATCGTAGCGGCGCATGTAGTCGGGGAAGAGGGTTCCGTAACCGGGCTCGAAGCGGTTCAAATCCTTTCTGCCGTCGTTTCCCGTGGCCTGCAAGAATACCAGGATTCATTGAAACCTTTACAGGAAGCCATGAGGCGAATCAAGGTGATTCAAACGGATGCCCTGACTTATCTAAAAAAATGTCCGGATCATTACTACGATGTGATTTATTTTGATCCGATGTTTCGCGAGACCGTTGAAAAATCAACTCCCATCGCACCACTGCGCAGTCTGGCCAGAGGGGAACCGCTGACGGTGGAACTGATAGAAGAAGCCAGACGGGTTGCCCGTCGACGGGTTGTATTAAAAGAACGAAAGAAAAGTGGTGAATTTGAAAGACTGGGCTTTGACATCCTGGATGCCGATTCAAATGCCAGTTTTACATATGGAATCATCAGGCTCTGACGAGGAGGGGAGGCTTAAAAACCGATTAACATGAACCAGAAAGAAAAAGAAAATCTCATGGTTATTATCGGCCCGACGGCTGTGGGGAAAACGGCTCTCAGTCTGGAACTGGCCCGTCAATTTGATGCCGAAATTATTTCAGGAGATTCGATGCAGGTATACAGAGGGATGGATATCGGAACAGCCAAGGCGACTCCGGAAGAGCGGGCAGTGGTTCCCCATCATCTCATCGATATCCGTGACCCCGATGAAGAATTTTCAGTAGCGGATTTCCAGCGGCTGGCGATCCCCCTGATCACGGAACTGAATCAGAAAGGGAAACTTCCCATGATTGTCGGGGGGACCGGTCTGTATATCGAGGCGGTGACACATCAATTTAAATTTGCACGTGCCGGGCAGGATGAAAACATTCGTCACAAATACAGGCGGATTGCCGAAGAATATGGTAAAGAAGTCCTGCATCAACAACTGGCCCGAATTGACCCGCAGACAGCTGAAAGACTTCATCCCAATGATGTCAAACGTGTGATACGGGCTCTCGAGATCTATGAATTGACGGGAAAAACCATGTCCGAATATCAAGAGAGGGAAAGGGAGTCACCATACAATCTGTTAATGATCGGATTGACCATGGAGAGAAAACAACTGTATCACCGCATTAATCAGCGGGTTGACATCATGATGGAACAGGGACTGGGCGATGAAGTCAAAAAATTGCTTGAATCCGGTTACAGTCCCCAATTGACATCCATGCAGGGATTGGGGTATAAAGAATTAGTACCGTATATCAACGGTGAAATACCTTTGGAGGATGCCGTTCAAACGATCAAAAAGCGTACCCGCCAGTTTGCAAAGCGCCAGCTTTCGTGGTTCAGGCGTATGAAAGAAGTGGAATGGTTCGATGTGACGGATCGCAGCCAGTGGGATAGAATTGTCGAAAATATTCGAAGGCTTGTTGCAGGAAAGTTTTTTTGAATGAAGAATATAATCAAACAAGACTAGATTAGGAGGTTCTCCCATGAAACAGACAATAAATATACAGGATACATTTCTGAATCATCTCAGAAAAGAAAATGTACCCGTTACGATTTATCTTGTGAACGGATTTCAATTGAGAGGGCTGATCAAGGCTTTTGACAATTTCACCATTGTGATCGACAGCGAAGGAAAACAGCAAATGGTGTATAAACATGCGATTTCAACGTTTACTCCCCAGCGGCCGGTTTCTTTAATGAACCAGGACAACGGGAACAATAAAACGGAAAATGAAGAATAAACCGAGACCAGGACCCGGAATATGATGCATATATTCCGGGTTTATTCATCTTGATTTTATAATAAAATATGTATGAACCGCTGCTCCCGTACAAAAGATAAAATGAAAGCTGCATCAGGAAAGGGGAGATTGCTGGTGAGAAAGAAGGAAAAGCTGGATATTACCTGCCCGGAATGTCGTCATACCTATCAAGTGACTAGAGAAGCTTATCGAAGATTTCAGGAAGAATACGGCGCAGACCTTTACTGTCCCCGCTGCCAGTTTCAAAAATACTATGGGAATGTACATTCGGAATAACGATTAAGGGTAAGGTTGTCAAATATCATATTAAACAGATGACAGGACAGGATGATACATCCTGTCTTTTTACATACATTTCACGTCAGGTAAGGGGATTTCAAAGATTTGCTCATTTGACTTAAATCAGATAAGATATAATACATATATAAAATAAATGAATGGTCATTCATTACTGGATGGAGTCGTGGGAAGTGGAGGGAAACATAAGTGGCATTAAGTCAACAACGCGTGAAAGAAATTCATAAGCTGGTGATTCCGACCCCGTTTATGGTCGGTCCGGTAAACTTGTATCTGATTGAAGGCGATGCCTTAACGTTAATTGATGCCGGCCCTAAAACCGACGAAGCACGGGAAAGTCTGATTCAACAGTTAAAAGAACTCGGCATCCAGCCGTCGGATATCGATCAGGTGATCCTGACGCACCATCATATGGACCACGTCGGTCTTCTCGATTATTTGAGAGAGGTAAGCAGCTTTAAACTGCTGGGGCATCCCCGCAACCAGTCGTGGATCAGTCAGGACAAAGCTTTTTATGACCATCATGAGCAATTTTTTATGGGATTATATCGCAGCCTGGGCGTACCGGAGAAGTACCTGGATGCCATCCCCAGGCTAAAACAGCAAATTTTCCGATATTCTTGCTCGACATCTCTGGATCTGGAGTTGAGAGAAGGGGATACGGTTCCGGGTCTGCCGGGATGGCGGGTGATTGAGACTCCGGGGCATGCCCGCAGCCATATTTCCCTGTATCGGGAAACGGATGGACTGATGATCGGCGGTGACCATATCATCGGTCATATTTCATCCAATGCCCTGACAGAGCCCCCGGATCCGAACATGGGAGATGTGGAGCGACCGCTTTCTCTTCTCATGTACCGGGAGTCTCTGAAACGATGCCAGACTTTTGAGATTTCAAAAGTTTTGGCCGGTCACGGCGAGGAGGTAACCGGTGTCCACGATCTGATTGAGACCCGGCTTCAGAAGCAGATGGAGCGGGCACAGTTGATGAAAAGCTGGATTGAGAGTGAATCGATGACCTGTTTTGACATCTGCTGCCGCCTTTTCCCCAAGGTCTATCAACAGCAACTGGCCCTTACCATGTCTGAAACACTGGGGCATCTGGATCTGCTTGTGGATATGGGAGAAGCACGCATTGAAGAAAAAGACGGCGTTTATTATTATCACGGGGCAAAATGATGTCTGCTGTAATCCCTCACCGTTGTGGGGGATTTTTTACACTTTCAGTCAGTGATATAATCTTAATCAAACAGAAAGTTTAATGATGGGAATGAGGGGAAGAACTTGATCAAAATCCAGAACCTGAGTTATCGAAGAGATGAGCTTATGATACTTGACGGGATAAACTGGCATGTCAATACGGGTGAAAAATGGGCCGTGATCGGACTAAACGGATCCGGCAAAACCACCCTTCTCAATATGATTACCGGTTACCTGTGGCCGACTAGAGGGAGCATCGACGTGTTCGGCCATCGTTACGGGGAGTGTGATATTCGTGAAATACGCAAATCCATCGGCTGGGTGAGCTCATCCTTTTCCGAGCAACTGCCGGGCAATCAGAAAGTCATTGACATCGTAATCAGCGGCAAAACGGCCGGCATGCGTCTATTTGAAGAACCGAATCCGGATGATATCCGGCGTGCGGAGGACATTCTGCGTTCATTCGATTGCCTTGACCTGTCGGATAAACGCTATCATCAGATTTCACAGGGCGAGAAGCAGAAAGTGTTGATCAGCCGAGCCCTATTTAACGAACCGCGTCTGATGATTCTCGATGAACCCTGTTCCGGCCTGGATTTGTATGCCAGAGAATCGTTGCTTCAGTATGTTGAAAGCCTTGATGTGCCCGGTTTGATCTATGTCACGCATCATATTGAAGAAATTCTGCCGTCTTTTACCCATGTACTGATGATGAAAGACGGACAAATACTTGCAGCCGGTAAAAAGGAAGAAGTGTTGACCGATGAACATCTCACTGAAGCCTATCAGGTTCCGATCAATCTGACCTGGTCACAGAATCGTCCCTGGGTGCAGGTAGGAGCTCTCTGAAAAAATTGGGTGACACAAGATTTCAAATGGGCGTTCATGACATAGAATATGAAGCAGATGACATACAATCTTTTATACCCTAAAAGTTGTCTTAATGCAAAATAGTTTCACATCACAAACAATGGAAGGGAGGCCTGAAATCGTGATGCAACTGTTTGCGGAACTTCCACCGGTTCTACAGGCCTTGATCGGGACACTTTTTACCTGGGGAATGACAGCTCTGGGGGCGGCACTTGTTTTTACAACCCGTGAGGTCAGCCAGAAGTTCCTGGACGCCATGCTTGGTTTTGCCGGTGGGGTGATGATTGCCGCAAGTTACTGGTCGCTTCTGGCTCCTGCGATTGATATGGCAGAACAGGATCCATTGCCGGCGTGGATTCCAGCTGCTGTTGGATTTCTGCTCGGGGGAATCTTTTTGCTGGGAATCGATAAATTGTTACCTCATCTTCACCCTAACGCCCCGATGAAACAGGCGGAAGGGCTTCATCCGATGCGTCAGCGGCGAAGTACCCTGCTTGTTCTCGCCATTACCATGCATAATATTCCGGAGGGACTTGCTATCGGTGTGGCGTTCGGAGCAGTTGCAGCCGGTTTTGAATCCGCATCTCTGACCGGGGCGATCGCACTTGCCATCGGGATTGGGATTCAGAACTTTCCGGAAGGTGTCGCCGTTTCCATGCCACTTCGAAGAGAAGGAATGACACGGCGCAAAAGCTTTTTTTACGGGCAGTTGTCCGGGATGGTGGAACCGGTTGCGGCTATGCTCGGTGCGTTTGCCGTCTATTTTATCGAACCCCTCTTACCTTACGCGCTCAGTTTTGCAGCGGGCGCCATGATATTTGTTGTGGCGGAAGAAGTGATTCCCGGCGCCCATGAAAAGGGAAATCATGACCTGGCTTCCATCAGCCTCATGATCGGATTTACTGTGATGATGATTCTGGATGTTGCACTGGGATAAGCTATGTTAGAAAAAAAGGGGATAAACGTCGCGTGTTTAAGGGTTGATTGCGTGTGGTAATACTATGAAAACAGTGATGAATCGGAATAAGGTCTGAACACGGGAGGCCAGAGGCATGGATCACGGATCCGTCTACATGGGTATTGATCTGGGAGCTTCATCGATAAAAATGGGTATTGTCAATCGGAACGGAAGCCTTCTGGAAAGCCGGCGAGTACCTTTGCGAGAACATGAATTTCATAAGGTTCTGAATCGGTTTGATCAACTGGCTCTTGAGATCCTGAATACGCATGACCTGTCCTGGGAACAGGTGGCCGGTGCCGGGGTGGGCAGCCCCGGCTTTATTGACTTCCAAAAAGGAATTGTCAAAGATGCCGGAAATCTGGGATGGCATCATGTTCCCCTCAAACAGGAATTGTATCGAAGATGGGGAATCCCGATTGAGTTGGATAATGATGCCAATGCAGCCGCACTGGGTGAAAGTTGGATCGGTGCCGGACAGGGCGTTTCCGATTTTCTTTGTTTGACGATCGGAACGGGAATCGGAAGCGGAATCATTATTGGAGGCGATATTTACCACGGTGCAGGAGGCATGGCTGGAGAAATCGGACACATCCCGGTCCAGCCGGAGAGCGGTATCAGGTGTAATTGTGGAAAAACGGGATGTCTGGAGACGGAAGCATCCGGAACTGCCATTGCCCGTATTGCTGTGGACCGGGCCAGACGTTCATCGGGAGGGTTGTTAAAACAACTTTATGAACGGGATGGAAACATCAAAGCAGGCAAAGTGATCGAACTGGCCCTTCAGGGTGATGATGCATGCCGGGAAATTGTAGGAGACACAGGTAAAACGCTGGGCAGGGCGCTGTCTCAGATCTGTTACATCCTTAATCCGGAACGGATCGTGATTGGCGGTGGGATTTCCCATGCCGGCGACATTCTGTTTAATCCTTTAAAAAAAGCGTTTCGACGTACAGCACTTCCTCAACTGGTGGAGACTACCGCGATTGTTCCGGCCAGGCTGGGCAATCGTGCCGGCATGATTGGCGCTGCGTATCTTGTTCACCGAAAGAAAGAACGGAACCTTTGTTGATCACATGTCGTCTTAATAAGAGAGGGGAATGATGGTATTGTCGGAGGGGGGTGAGAATATGATACTAAGGAGAGTCAGTTTCCTGTTTATCATCGGTTTTTCATTGATAATGGGAGCCTGCAGTGAGGAATCTTCCGTTAAGGATAATCAGGTCTTACATATTGAACCTGCCGAGCTTTTTCGCGGGGATGCGGCAATCCTTGAGCCGCATCTGGGTATCAACGGGGGAGCGGCTAAAGTCACCTATGAAGGGGACGGCAAAGTGTTAAAAACGAAATATGAATTATGGGAAAATGGAAAGGTTGTCGAGGAGAGGGATTCGTTAGCCGTCTCGATCAATAAACCGCTTGACGGCGAAGTTTCAGTTTCCCTGAAAGAAGAACCTGATGATGAGAATCAGTTTAAGGTGACGGTAGCCGTTACGCCTGGAGGATCAGCTCGCTTTTCTATTCCCAAATTTAATGAAAATTACGGATACAGTCCAATCCGTATGGGTAATCCGTTTGACGTGGCAGAAGGAGAAGAAGCCATCATCTGGGGATTATCTGCCCATAAAAACGGGACCAGGGTGTATTTTGCTAATCCTGAAAAACAGGCTCACGAGGCGGACTGGGCATTTTTGTTAAAGATTTCAGTTGGCGAGGGGAGTAATCGGAGTGCTAGAAACGATTAACCATGCAAGGGGGAATAAGCATGAAATCGGTTGGAAAGATGTCAGTGGCTTACTGGACAGGGGTATTATCATCTGTCATTGCAGTTTTACTGTGGGCTGTCCTGGTATTCTGGAATCCCTATTCCAGTGGATCCATCGAAAGTGATGTTTTTTGGAATACCTTGGTGACCCTGTTTGCCCCGGCCGTTCTCGCCCTGATTGCCGCCCTGACACGGAAAGTATTCTTGATGGTCTTCGCTTTTATCTGGTCACTCCCGATGTCCCTCTATATGCTGATGACTCCGGGAATATTTAAGTTGTTTGCACTGGTTTCACTGTTATACCTGTTAAGTGCTATCTTGCTCAATCGTGTTAAAAAGCCCCAAAATAAATAGATTTTGTAGACCGATCTGCGATTAGATATCGCAGATTTTTCTTTGTATAGAAAACGATTGAAAAACGGAAAGCCACTATCATTCTCCTACCGTATTGAAAAAAGATTCTCAATGTGTAATAATACACATAAAGAGAATAAATACGTTTAAAGGAGGACTCATGACAAAAGAACAATTGATCGAGCTGGTATCCCAAAAATTGAAACTGGTCCGAACCGAAAAGGGATATACCCAGGATCAGATGGCCCAAATTCTGGGGATTTCCAGAAAAACACTGGTGCAAATCGAGAAAGGAAGGGCAACGGCCGGCTGGACAACTGTTGTAGCCGCATGTGCGTTATTCAGAGACAGTGATCTCCTGCAGACAACCCTGGGAGGAGACCCGATCGAAATCATAGAAACGATAGCTCATGACCGCATTGATAGGCCAAAGAAGAAAACAATGGGCGGAAAAGTGTGGTGGAAAGAGGTGAAGCGGAAGGGAAATTTTCGTCTTCAGCAAAATTTGATCAGCCAGCATTACCGTATTCTCGATAACGAAGACTATCGCTGGTACAGTTCCTTTGATTATGATGAGGCCGTTCGGTATCTGTCACTTCTCGATGAATGAGGGGATTGATTCTGAAAAAAGTTGTCTCAGAAATGATCCTTCCGTTTATATTGATTGTTTTGCTTTACGGGTTTACATAAGTCTTGATGCATATCGGAATGATCGATGATGGCGTATTTACGGTTCAGCGTGTTTTCATCGGTTTCTATCAATGGATCTATCTCATGCCTCTGATAGGGTATCTGGTCATACGACAGAGACGCGTAACCGGGGTACTCATCAGGAGTCTGTTGATTACAGCGTTTAATTTTATTTTGATTGTCTGGATTTTGATCGATCCGGGCATGTTTATTTAAACTTAGTAGAATTGGAGGAAGAAAGAATGAAAGATATGCGGCTTTATAACGTCATTTTTCCGCTCTGGATGATAATTTTTTTCCCGCCCGTATTGTTTTTTGTCTTACCTGCAAATCTTCTAATCGATGGTCTGGTCATCTATCTAACTTTAAAGTTAAGCGGCGTTCCCGTTCATTTTAACCGGACATTTGGCGGGCTGGTTTTAAGAGCCTGGGTTTTTGGATTCTTTGCGGATATCGTCGGGGGACTGTTCCTGTTAATCATGCTGTTTGTAGATCCGGAAAGATTAAGTGAATATACAATATGGAACAGTCCTCTCACTATTTTCATGTATACCATCGCTGTTCTGATAGCCGGTCTGATGATCTACAGATTTAATGTCTATCTGGGAAGAAAATACGGTTATACTGAAAAAGTAGTGAAGAGACTGGGAATCGCCATGGGAGTTGTAACCGTTCCCTGGGTGTTTTTCGTCCCGACCAGCTGGTTTTATTAAATAAATCAAATCTGTTACAAACATACCCATGAGTATGTTTGTAACAAAGCACCTTCGGAGAGTTCATACTCTCCGATTTTTATTTATCTAAAATGTTTTTTTAACCTGAACTAGAGGAAAATGTAAAAATGTGTTGAAAAGATATAACAGAACCATATGGATGGAGGTATCCGATCTATGTTATTTTTTCTATTATTATTGATTTTGATAGCCGTCATCATTCTGTTAGTCTGGCAATGGAATCAGTCACCTTTCGGGAGGAGAACGGATCAAACAGCTACCGGTTATCAAGACCCTGATCATCAAGATACTCATCAGCAAACCTTCGACATCCAGGAATCGAATCAGGTGGAACCGGAAACGCCGCATCCCTTTGGTTACAAATGTTCCTGGCTTGCCATCAAAACCTCTGATCCGAAACAGGTGATTCAGAAACTGAACCTGGGGAATGTTCGTGAAGCCAACTGGAGCCAGGGGCTGGAAGCCGCCTATGAAATGGATGGTGAAGTTTTTGTATCCCCGGTCCTCGATGAATGGGTGCTGGTCATCGGACAATCACTTCCTACGGCAGGTGATGAGGGGCATCCGGACGAAATCACACCATTGATTCAGGATTTGGGTTCCCAATTTGAGGAAGTTCACTACTTTTCAACACACCGGGTCGTGGAATACCATGCGTGGGCCAGAGTACAAAACGGGGAGATTGTTCGGGCTTACGCCTATCTGGGCGAAAGCGGTGAAACGATCTGGGACAAAGGGGACGTGACCGAAGCGGAAAAGGAACTGGATATCCCGGGAGATTATCCGGATGAAGAGGATGTATTGCGCCTGGCGGCAAAATGGAGTGTAGATCCTGCTTTTGAAGAAGCAACATATGACTCCGGAATCGGCTGGATAGGGGAACTGAACCGTGGTAACTGAGTTTAAGAGGTGAATGAAAATTGGCCAAATCACATCGTCCATGGCCGGTTCCTGCCAGACCGTGGATTATGAAACAGACCTGGCACCGGCTTTTGTTTGCCCACTGGCCGGTTGCCCCTGACAGGATCAAACCGTTTATTCCGGATCCGCTTGAACTGGATACGTACGACGGGAAAGCCTGGGTAGGTATTGTACCCTTTTATATGAGCGGTATCCGGTATCGATTTCTGCCTCCTGTTCCGTTTACCTCTTCTTTTGCGGAAATTAATGTACGAACCTATGTGACGCTGGATGATAAACCGGGGGTTTATTTTTTCAGTCTGGATGCGGCCAGTTTGCCGGCGGTCAGGGCTGCCAAATTGATGTATAAACTGCCCTATTATCATGCGTCGATTACTCAAAATGTGGCCGGGTTAAACGTCGTGTATGATAGCAGTCGAAAAGGAAAAGATGCAAACGCTCGTTTTTCGGCGGTTTATCAACCGCTTTCCCCGGTTTATCTTTCCAGGCCGGGGAATCTGGATCACTGGCTGACAGAAAGATACTGCCTGTACACATTTGACTCCGATTATATCTATCGATGTGAGATCGATCATGAGCCGTGGCCCTTACAGACTGCTGAAGCTGAGATTAAGGCAAACAGCATGCTTCAGCCTGTCGGCGTTGACCTTCCGGGTCAATCGCCCCTTTGCCATTATTCGGAGAAAATAGATGTCCGTGTGTGGCCTCTGGAAAAAGTGACATCTCGCGTACAGACCTAAAAACAGGTGATAACATGAGTTCGTCCATACATGAATTTCCTTTCCCGTTTGAGGAAAATGAATACCGTTATAAAAACAATTCCGTTCTTCTTGATCCGCCCCGCTCTATCACGGTGGACGATAGGTATGAGGAAGAACTGGATCTCAAAAGAAGATTGCTTGTGAACCATCATGACAGATGTTATCAATCTCTGTCTCATTCACTGGAAGCGCAATGGGAAGTGTTGCGTCTTATCTTCTATGAACTGGCGCAGTATAACCCGGAAGATTTCCAATTGAAGCGCCATGGAAATGAATGGATCTTTCAGAATCACCGGTTACAGGAAGAAGAGCGTTTCATCTTCCGCGATACCGGATCAATCGAGTTGGAGCCCCTCGATCTGGCCGGTCGACATGTCCAGGAGGACCTGATCCTGATGGGAGACAGGCACGGAGATTTGTTTCTGGATGCCGGGCAGTTGTGCTTCCCATCCAACTGGTCCCTCGTGTTCACACTGGGTATGGATTTTAAATCGATCCATGATCCGGTGCCGGGCATTCAACAGCATCATTTTATCAATAAAGTGCATCGATTTATCAAACGCATTCAGCCGGGCCAGTCCTGGGAGCGAAAAAATTGGTCGATTACCATTGGACCTAAACTGGATACCCATCTGGAAACTTATGCGGAATGGGGGAAACTGCGTGATCAGGTTACGGAAGATAATGCCGGGGATAAGGTTCACCTTCGGGTTGAGGTTCAGCGCCTCTACCGTCTACCCGTCAACAACGATGTTCTTTTTACCATTCACACGTATCTGTTGCCGCTCGTAAAACTGGTGACACATCCAGCCTGGCTCAGGCAATTCTATCAAAATATCATAAGTCTGGATCAGGACATCGCGGACTATAAGGGGATCTCACACTACCAGGAAGCCATGCTGGCCTATATGGAGCGATGGCTCCCCGGGGAAAGGAACAGCCAACATGATCGATGAACATCAGGATTTAACGCTCTCAACCGGCAAACAAAATTATGTATTGGTGGCCGATCAACAGGGTTTACGGGTCCTCGCCCCATTACTTGAAGCCATCAGGGATATCGGATCGCCCTATGAGGGGCCGTTGCTGGAAGAGGAATTACAGGACCGTTTTGATCATGTGGTTGATTCAATACTGGGCCGGCAAAAAGTGGGCAGTTATCTTTATGTGGCGGGAAGTCGCCGGCTGGTGCAAAAGGTCTGCCGGATCGCTTATGCGTCAGGGTTTACAGATGGAGATATGCAGGTGAAAGTAACTGACGGAAGCTTCCGGATCTTTTGTTCACGATGTTATATGATTACTGAACGCGTAGATTTCAGTGTTTTCATCTGTGATTCCTGTGGCCTCAAGCTGGAACCGTCCACCCATTACTCCAGGTATCATGATGCGTACCTGGGCTATCCGGTGCTGGGGGGTGACAGTCATGCGTAATCAGGAATCCATACGGGTGGTGATTCAAAAGATTATTCAGGAAACCAGAGATGTGAAACGTTTCATACTGACATCCCCGGATCGATCGCTTCCGTCATTTGGAGCCGGCGCCCACATTGAGTTGTTGATTCCGTGGAAGGGGAAGACGTTAAACAGACATTATTCCTTAATCAATCATCCACTCAGTTTAGAAAATAAGTATGAGATTGCCGTTAAAAAACAGGTTGAGTCCCGGGGTGGATCGTTCTATTTACATGAACACGCACAGGAAGGAGACGTTTTGTGGATCCGTCCGCCATCCAATCATTTCCCGTTGCATTTTGAAGCCCGGCACCATGTTTTCTATGCCGGCGGGATCGGCATTACCCCGTTTTTGTCGATGATGAAACATCTGACTGATCTGAACAAATCATTTGAACTGCATTACTTTGCTCCATCACAGGACGATTGTCCCTTTTACCGGCTGATTCGGGAGACCTTTACGGAACAGGCTCATTTCTATTTTTCCTCACGGGAAGAAAAACGACTGGCATTACAGGCAACCATGGATGACCGTCCCATGGGGACACATGTTTATGTGTGCGGCCCGGCTTCGATGATTGAGGATGTACAAAAAGCAGCAAAGTCACGGGGCTATCCCCGGAAGCACATTCATTTTGAACGGTTTTCATCGTCAATGGTGAGCCAGGATAATCCTTTTACCTGCCGGCTTCATCAAAGTCAAAAAGAGATTCTGGTTCCTGCCGGTCATTCACTTTTGGACGTGTTACATGAGCAAAAGATTCAGGTGCCGTTTGCCTGCCGGAGGGGCATCTGCGGAACCTGTGAGGTAGAGGTGCTTGAAGGAAACATTCTTCATCAGGATTCATTTTTAACAGGTGAAGAGAAAAAGCAGCGGATGCTGGCCTGTGTTTCGCGGGGAAACGGGAGGATCACGTTGAATTTATAACGGGATAATGAGTGTTTTGCCAGCGGAGAAACGCCGTTGTCAATTGAGATGAAATGAGTTAGAATGAGTTTTATTCTAACTCATTTTTTGAGTCATGGGAGCGGGAGAGAACATGGAAACGGTTATTCACAGAAGACGGCAGGTTAACGCCACCGTATTCCCGATTTTATTTATGATCAGTTTCGTTCATTTGTTGAATGATTCCGTGCAGGCAGTCATTCCGGCGATTTTCCCCATTCTGGCGGAATCTATGCAACTGTCCTATTTTCAACTGGGATGGATTACGTTTGCCTTGAATATGACGGCGTCCATCATGCAACCGGTGGTCGGGTTGTACACGGATAAGAAACCTTCCCCCTATCTGTTGCCGCTGGGCATGGGGTCGACCATGCTCGGGATGCTGGGGCTGGCCTTTGCACCCAATTATTATTTTTTGTTGTTGTCCGTGATTCTGGTGGGACTTGGTTCCGCTGTCTTTCATCCGGAGGGGGCACGGGTGGTGTATATGGCGGCCGGAACGAGAAGAGGACTGGCTCAATCGATTTTTCAGGTGGGTGGAAACGGGGGGCAGTCTCTGGCCCCGATTATGACGGCACTTATTTTTGTCCCGCTGGGTCAGTTCGGCGCCGTCTGGTTTACCCTGGTTGCCGCCGTGGCGATCGTGGTCCTTTTTTATGTGGCGTCATGGTCGGCTACAAGGTTGAGGGAGATGCCGGTTCCGGTCCGGAAGGGAAATACGGGAAAGTCGGAAGAGGCACGATCGGCGAATAAAACGATGATCACCGGCATGATTCTGCTGATCTTTCTGGTGTTTGCCCGTTCCTGGTACCATGCGGGGATTACCAATTACTATCCGTTTTATCTGATCAATGAATATGGCCTCCGGGTGGAGGAAGCACAGATTTATATTTTCCTGTTCCTGGCAGCGGGAGCGGTCGGGACGTTTCTGGGAGGTCCGCTTTCCGACCGGTTTGGAAAACGTAATATACTGTTGTTTTCCATGCTGGGGTCGGCACCGCTGGCCCTGATCATGCCGCATGTCTCACTGTTCTGGGCCTATCCCGTTTTTCTGATTAACGGTTTTATTATCCTGTCCAGTTTTTCCGTGACAGTGGTGTATGCCCAGGAACTGATGCCGGGCAAGATTGGCATGGTTTCCGGGCTGATTATCGGGCTGGCGTTCGGCATGGGGGCACTGGGTGCGGTTGCGCTTGGCGGGCTCGCTGATCTGATCGGAATCAGGCAGGTCATGATTTTGTGCAGTTTTTTACCCTTTATCGGGCTGTTTACTTTCTTCCTGCCGTCAGATCAAAAATTGAAACAACTGGCAGAAGAACAACAGGCGTAAAAATTCTTTTGTCGGCCTGTCGATCAAGTTTACGATCGGCGGGCTTTTTTACGGATAAGGAACCCTGTTCGAAGATTGATCATATGGTAAATGAAACAAAAAGGGTGATTTATTTCGTCTAAAAGTGAGAGGGAAGATCGGTTGACGGGAGGTAGCATCATGAAACTTGTTACTGTAGTCAGTGTGCTTTTTATAATGGTGTCTGTTCTTTTGGTCGGTTGCTCGAATGAGGAAATTATTTCCACCGTTGATGAAGAAGAACAACTCACAGAGAATACTGACAACGAGGACCTTCCTATTTCAGAAGAAGAAAGGGTCGTTTCGGTTGTTGAGAGGTTCGGTCAAAGACTGCAACAGGTATCCCTTCAGGCACCGGAATCGGTACTGGAAAAAAGCATTGAGGAAAATTATGGGGAGCTGGTTTCACCGTCGCTTCTTGCCCGCTGGTTGAAAAATCCACAATCCGCACCGGGACGCCTTGTTTCCAGTCCATGGCCCGAGCGGATCGACATTTTATCTATGGAACAAATATCGGTAGATACATATCAAGTACGTGGGGAAGTCATTGAAATCACAAGTGTGGAAAAAACATCGGGTGGCATAGCTGCGAAGTATCCCATCACTCTGATGGTCAAAAAAACGGATGGCCGATGGGTGATAAACGATGTTGAGGTGATCAAGGAGGAGACGGATCACGATATTATCTATAAAAATACGAATTATGGTTTTACCTTCAGGCTTCCCCAAAGCTGGGAAGGGTTTCGTATTGTCGCGGACAATTGGGAAGGGGTCAAGGTAAATGACGACACCGGCAAAATGGAAACTGCCGAGACAGGACCGCTTCTCCTGATTAGACATCCAGAATGGTCTCGGGAACATCAAAGACAGGACATCCCGATTATGATTTTTACAATCCATCAATGGGAACTGATGCAACAGGGAGCTTTTCATATTGGAGCAGGACCTGTGGGACCGAGAGAGATCGGTCGAAATAAAAACTATGTTTTTGCCATTCCAGCACGCTATCATTTTGCTTTTCCTCCCGGCCATGAAGAAGTCCAGCAGTTGATAGAAAGCAATGCCTTTCAACCGATTGACCTGGATTAAAAGGACATGCCATACAAAATGCCCTGTGTTTGCACTGAACACAGGGCTATTATCTCCAATTAATGCTCGATCAGGCTGGCGACAGGGACTTCCTGTTCATTTTCCGGTTGATCAAGGGGGTAGATACGGGCTGTTTCGTTTTTTTCATCAATGTGCTGAATATAGATCGGTATACCATTGTAGGTGACATGTGCCATTACCGGGGATTCTGAAATTGCTTTTGCTCGCAGTGTGTTCATGCAACGCCTCCCTGTTCCATTTGATCACTACACGGGTGAATCCTGTAAACGTTCCACTTCTTCATCAAACATCTGTTTTTGCCGGGTCATAATATCGATGGCTTGATCTGACACGCGGCTTAATTCCTGATACAACTCCCTGGAAGATTGATTATCGCCTTCTTCGATTTCGTTATAGATCCTTTCCGCCAGTTCACGCCTTCTGTGGCCGATTTCTCTCAGTCGGTTGCCCAGTTGTTCCAGTTCATTGCGATCCATTCATTTATACCTCCCAAAAGATAAAGGTTGCATAAAATTTCATTCGTTAGTTTTCCTTGAGGTTTTCGAGATATGCATGAAAGCTTTGTGGAGGAATTTTACATTAATTTAAAAAATATTTGTTATAGATTTATGAAAATTAAAATTGGATAAATGAGGTGAATTCATGAGAAGATTCAAGTGGCGGGGTAATATGGTTTAAACAAATTGAAAAGCACGGAAGCCGAAACCTGTTTCTGACCCCTATCATGCGTTTGTTAAATAACGGATTGACGTTCTTCAAATCAGTTGCATATTTTTGAAAAAAGACGGATTAGTCGGGTGGCATCAGGCTTCCGTTCCCCAGTTGTTCATGGTCATTGAAGGGGAAGGGTGGGTAAAAGGAAAAGAAAACCGGAACATCCCGTTTCGGCAGGGTGAAATGGTACTGTGGGAAGCAGGGGAATGGCATGAAGCGTCGACAATAGATGGGATGACAGCGATAGTGGTTGAATGTCAAGAATTGAATCCGCAACAGTTTTTGGATGAAATCTACGTTCGGAATATTGAGGATTAACAATTTTAGGTCCGAAGTTAGGATGTGTACATAATGGAAATTATTCATATGGGACAGGGGTTTTATTTATGAAACCATTTCACGGTTTGATTGCATTGATCACTATTTCTTTGTTAATTGTGGTTGTTACCCTGTTATGGCCAGAAAATGAAGACAGCGAAATACAGGAATTAAATGAACACTCGTATTTTGGTGGTATTCAAATGCTGACCGGAGAGACAGAAGTTATAGACGGGTTTGGAGAAGGTGAATTTGTTCCTGGTATGGGGGGATATGGACGAAACTATCGTGATATCCGGTTGTTTGCGGGTTTTTCTGATGACCCGGACAATCGTGCCTACAAAAAGGTTAGCGTCATTCACACATCCAATCCGGCACATCATGTATTCGGTATTGGTATCGGAGACCATGTAAGCAAATCAGAAAAAATCTTGAAAAATAATCACTACTATCAACAATCAAACGGGATCTGGTCCAAAGATGAATTATTTATCGATTTCAAGACACGGAATCTAACCATAGAAGAAATTCGTGTCTGGTTTATAGATAAAAACTTGAGGGATCGGCTTTATTAATGCACGCCGAATGAAGCAGGGAGGAGAAATGATGAAACACCGAATAAGAGTTGCAGCAATCATTATACAGGGGGATTCCATTTTACTGGTTAAACATGTGCATCCCCAGACGGGATTTGAATGGTGGATCCCGCCGGGAGGAGGCGTGGAAGAGGAAGATCACAATATTTTTGAGACCGCCAGAAGAGAAGTGTGGGAAGAAACGGGTTTGCGTGTAAATGTAAAAGAAAATATTTGCTTCATCAGTGAGTTTGAAGATGAGGAATATCACACCCTTAATCTTGAGGTTTTTGTTGAGGCAGACGTTATCGACGGTGAATTGACAATTGATCATATCGATGGAAAAGGAATGGATGAACATTTCATCAAGGAGGTCAAATGGATTCCAAGAGATAAATTGAATGATATCATCGTATTTCCTGACATCATCAAAAAGTCATCATTCTGGGAGGAGAGGGGAAAAAGGGCCGCATATCTGGGAAGACGCAGCAATCGTAATCGCTTATAGAAAAAAGGAGTACCCGGTATTCAGAACCCAGGGGCACTCCTTTTCTACTATCGCATCGCCTGGTCTATTTATCTGAATTCCCTCTGGATTTTCCATGGCCTTTTGCATGGCCTTTTCCGGGGAACTCCGCCTGACCATGGTTCTTTATTTTCGCCTGACCATGTCCTTTTCCTTTAAGCTCAGTTTCAACTTTTACAGAGGGGAGGAGGGTATTCAAACCTTTCTCAGTATTCAGTTCAACAGATGTATGTTGATCCAGATCGAGCGTTGCTTTTAATTCCCCCTCCGTTTTCAGTTCGGTATCCTGAATATCCTCATCCTGAGTCTGTTTATTCTGCTGCTGAATGGCTACTTTGCCTCTGTTGATCAGATTTCCCGGATGTAACCCCATTTCTTTTGCCACTTTTCCGATTCCTTTATGTTCTTTCATTTTTTCTTTAACTTCATCAAGAGACGAATCAGTCAGAGCAGCGATGGATGCGATTTGTGCAATCTGTCCGTAACCATACCCTTCATCACGAAGCTCTGTAATAATCTCTGAATCTAAATGGGAGACCACAGCCGGTGTCACCTTCACCAGTTCTGATTCGATTTCCTCTTCTTCATCAACTTCGATGGTTAATTCGGCCTCGGTTTTCATTTCTTCTACAATTTCTTCACCCTGCTCGATAACCGTTTCCATCTCAGCCATGAGATCGTTCAATTCTTCTTTCTTAGTTTTAAGCTTAACGGCCAGAGTCATCGCTTCTTCCAGATTTTCAATGAAATCCGCGTAGAGTTCACTGGAGTATTCTGCTTTGATTTCCTCATTTAGTGATTTCAATTCAGCCAGGCGTTTTGAAGCCAGCTCCATATGAAGATTAAACTTTTCCTCTGAGTCAAACGTCAACATAAGTCTCAGTTGCTCATAAAAACGTTCCAGTACATAGATAAAACTGTCGGGAGACGTGATATCTGAATCCGTCTCGTCATCCTGATCACTTGCCGTTTTAATCAAGTCTTGAATGACATCATCTTCCGCAGTTTGATCGGTTGCCTGGTCTTCTCCGTTTGCCAGTGCCATAAGGGGTATTGATAATAGAAGTGTTGTTGTCATCAGGGTTATCAACCATTTCTTCAATGTACATGACCTCCTGTTATGTTTATTGTGTTTGGGTATTAGTAGGTTCGTTTCCATGTATGTGATTTAAGGGGGGGAATAAAAAAGTTTTGCATGCAAGAGGTGGAAGAGCTGTTGATCCTCCACATAAAAAAGCCTTCCTTTTGTCGTAACCAAAGGAAGGTAAGAAGTTTGAATGTTTGATCTGTTAACCCAACTGTCCGGAAATGTTTTCAAACGCATGAGCCACTCTTAATACCACATCATCCTCGCCGTGACGTCCCACGATCATCATGCCCACCGGCAGCCCATCCGACTTTCCACAGGGGACATTCATGGCGGGATGTCCGGTCACGTTAAACGGTGCAGTATTGGGTAACATCTCCAGAGCACGGCTGACATACTCTTCTTTTGACGCACTGTCATCCGGGATCGGAGTGGCTTTCATTGGAAGTGTCGGCATGATCAACACATCAAAGTGAGAAAGGGCATGATCATAGGCTTTTTTAAGTTGAAGGGACAGATTCTGTGCGATGGCGTAATAGCGTCCGTTATACTGGTCCTGCATGTATTGTCCGAGAAGCATCACCAGCTTGACCGTTTCCGAAAGGTCGTTGGCCCGTGTGCGTCTGCCATGCCCATAAACATCCAATAGTCTGGTGTTGTAATGGCCTTTCCAGTTGGTTCCCATCCCGTTTCCGTTGACCATAAGAGCTGTCGCACCTTCCGTTGCGATTCCGTTCCAGATGTGAATGCCGTCCCGATGCATCGGGATGGAGACTTCTTCAAGCTCGCCACCGGTTTGAGCGAGGGTCTGTGCCGCTTCTTTTACCAGCTGATCCACGTCTTCCTCGGATAATCCTTCCCAACCGAAGCCTTCACGTACCATTCCGATTTTCAAGTTTTCGGTGTTACCTGTCAGTGCCTGTCGGTAGGGTTTGACTTCAAGTCCGGACTGGCGGGGATCAAGCCCGTCATCACCGGCTATGACTTCCAGGAGCAATGCCACGTCCTCGGTTGAACGGGCGATTGGTCCCGTATGATCCAGGGTTAATTCAATGGGAAAAATCCCGGTATAGGGTACCAGGCCGTAAGTCGGTTTTAATCCGAATACGCCGCACCAGGAGCTGGGAATGCGGATGGATCCACCCTGATCGCCGCCAATCGCCATATCCACTTCACCGGTTGCGACCAGTACGGCACTTCCGCTTGAAGAACCGCCGGACGTCCGGCGCAGGTCATGAGGGTTGAGTACCGGCCCTGTTCCAGCGGTATGGCTTCCACCGGAAAAACAGAGGTCTTCACACACTGCTTTCCCGACAATTTCACCGCCGGCGTCCAGGATTCGGGTGACGATCGTGGCATCTTCATCGGGTACAAACCCTTCCAGTATGGTGGAACCATTCATCATGGGAACACCGGCCAGACTGACATTGTCTTTTAATACAATCTTTTTGCCGGCCAGCTTTCCATCGCTGTTCCCCTTTATCGATGTTTTCCGGTACCAGGCATTGTACGGGTTTTCATCCGGCTGCGGACGATAACCGCTCGTTCTCGGATATTTGACTTCCAGGCCGGGTTCCACCAACTGATGGAGACGTTCATATGACTGTAATGAGCCTTCCATCAAACTCTGAAACTTTTTTAGCTCTTCATCCGTTATATTCATAGCGTAATCTTCAGCAATTTTTTTCAATTGATCAATCGTCGGTTTTTTTACGGCCATGTTATCCCCTCCCATTTGTTAAGGCTTGTATATGTTTATTCACCAAGCAGCGCTTATATACCATTCATACAAAAGAGATCGAACGGATGATGTCGAAGGGAGTTTGTAAAGTAAATGAAAGGAATCTCAGGCAGGTTGTCGAATCTTATCATATAAATTTCTGGATCCGGGGGTCGTATGCTGAAGAAACTTATTATCGGCTGGTTTATCGTTAATGTTATCCTTGTCTTTTATTGGTTGGAATTGAATGCCAGGGTAGATCGGTTTGAAACAAACCTGGATGGCGCAATCAAATCGTTTGCCCGTGAATTTTGTAACGAAACACTGGTTGAACGGGGTGAAATAAATTTTTCCTGGGCTCTGTTGAGCCAGTTTTATACCTGGAAAGCAACGTATTCAAACATGTCATTTGAGGGTGATTTATTACGAGATGGCCGAATAAACATGAATTCACACTGCCTGGAGCGTGATGAACATATTGTGCTGACAAAGAATAATACCTTCGTCATTGCCGATTTAACACCGGATGATCCATCCTTACAAAAATTTGAGATGCCCCCTTTAGTCAGTACCGGCATCTATCTCATGGGAGCACTCGTGATACTATTTGTTTTGATCGGGTTACAAATCATCATCGGTCTATTTCGAAAGGTCAGGGGCCACGATACCAAAAAGGGAGACGGCGGATGATCAGAAATAATCTCATTGTCCTGTTACTTCAGATCACAATAGCGACGTTTGTATTTCCCCTGATCAGCATATTGGACACAGCAATCGTCTTTATTGTAACCACTCTGGGGATTTTTGTATGCTACATCTACATCGGAACAAAACTCACAACGACTGAAAGAGCTTTTGAAGATTTTCTCTCTGTCCTTTCTCCCGCTTTTATCGGTTACATTGTTCTTTTTGTCGCCCTGGCTGAGCGGCAGGGCTACCACGGATCTCTCGGTGTGATCAGCCTTGATCCAATATTTCTGTGGTACCTGTATAATCCAATCGGGATAGCTCCAGGCTGGATAATTGATCAGATCGGTCAACCTCTATTTGAGTTTCTTTTTTATATAGTCATGACAATGTTGCCAACGGTTCTTCTGTGGGTGGGATTACTGATAAAAAGGAATTCTATGTATAAGAAAGGTGGAAGGCTAGATGACAGGAAAACAACTGTCTAAATGGCGTTTGTTCGGTTTCGTATTACTCACCGTGTTGTTGTTGTCCGGTTGTATGAACAAGACAGAAAAATCTGTCAACCCATCGATTATTGAAAAAACCAGGACCTTGAAACAGACGTTGATTCAGGCCAGGTACCTGAACATGTCGTATGAAGATTATAAAAATACGGTTGAAGACATTCTGGTGGATCCCACTTATTTTGACGCAGAAGAGATTTTGGTATATAACGGAGAATCTTACAGGATAGCTGATTTAAAAGGCCTGTCTGATGATGAATTTCAACAACTGAAAACCTATCAGAAAGAAATGCGACATGACGAGATATTCAATACGTTATCCATAACCGTTGACATCTCAAAGGTTTATGAGGATCCGGACCATAACTGGAAAATTGTTTTTGCCAGGCAAATTGACAAATGGGAAGACGAATCAGGTCTCGAGCATGAGTTTTATCAAGTAAACAAATATATGTTTACAGAAGATGATGACAAGTGGAAAATCTCAGGGGTCGAAACGGGGACACACCATTATTACGAAGGTAAAGAAGAAAAAAGCGGCATGGATTCGAAAGAAGAATATCTAAAGGAGTATTTGCCGTATACCACCTATATGGACGAACCGGTGACCTATATTGAAAAGATAGAATTTGATCCAATGGATTTCATAGACGGGTAGTCGCTATGAATGGAAGGGAATATTAAAGTTATTGTCGAAGGATGTAATAATTGAAAATTAAAAATTATGTTCCTGTACACCTGAGATGAGAATTGAAAGGTTGTTTATCATGAAAATTGTTTTAATTTCTCCAAAAGGCCCTTTGTATCGGTATAAAGGGGGAATTTTCAAGAAAAACCTGCGGGCGGCCCCGTTGACACTGACGACCCTGGCATCCTATGTCCCTCCGGAATTAAACGCTACTGTTGAGATTCAGGACGAAGGTATCCGGGAACTGGATTTAAATATTGAAGCGGATATCATCGGCATGACCGTGATCACCGGAACGGCACCACGGGCCTATGAACTGGCAGCCCATTTCAGAAAAAGAGGGATCACCGTCGTTTTGGGCGGTCCTCACGTAACCCTGGTACCGGAAGAAGCGATGCAACATGCCGACAGTATTGTCACCGGCTATGCCGAAGAAACATTTCCACAATTGCTCAGAGATTTTAAAAATGGACAGTTGAAGCAGCGTTATGACATGCGTCCGGATCTGTCACTGGATATGTTGAGAGATTTGCCTTATCCACGACGGGAATTGCTGCCATCCAAACCGTATATAACAAACCATTCGTTTGAAGCAACACGGGGATGTATCCATCAATGTGAGTTCTGTGTGGTACCGACTGCCTGGGGCAATAGACCGTTTCAAAAGCCCATCGATGTGATCATCGGGGACATTAAACAAATGAAATCCAAAAAACTGGTCTTTTTTGATCTGAACCTTATCGCCGATCGAAATTATGCCAGACAACTTTTCCAGGCGCTTATCCCTTTAAAAGTGAAATGGTACGGCCTATCCACCACATTACTGGCTGAAGATGAGGAACTGCTGGATCTGGCAGCGAGGAGCGGTTGTTCTGGTTTATTACTGGGTTTTGAAAGCATTTCAAAGGAGACACTGCGCGAAACCAGGAAAAGCTTTAACTCCCCGGAAAAATATAAAGAAATAGTAAGAAAGTTTCATGATCGCCGAATCGCCATTAACGGAACTTTTGTCTTCGGCCTTGACAGTGACACAAAAGAGGTGTTTCAAGAAACCGCTGAATTCGTGATCGACGCTCATATCGATTTGCCCCGTTTTGCCATTGTCACCCCATTTCCAGCCACACCTTTATATCAAAGGTTGAAATTCGAAGGAAGAATCATCGAAGAGGACTGGGAAAAGTATGATGGCCAACACGTGGTGTTCGAGCCCCGGCATATGACTCCTGAAGAGTTGTATCGGGGTCATGAGTGGACCTGGAAATACGTTTATCGCTACAAGAATATATGGAGGCGTGTGGCAGGGTCCGGGATTCAGATTCCATTGCAAATGGTCACTAATCTCGGTTATCGTTTTTACGCTTATAACCTCCATCGTTTCTATACCTGTAACGGTGGGTTTATGAGATGAGCCAGTTATCGAAAAGTTCCGTCATAAAAGAAAAATGGATCGATGGCTTATATGCCGGGATCCTTTTCATCATGAAGCTGATCTATGCGTTTCAATACTCCAGAACCGGATATCAAAACCCCCTGACCAAAAAGACAACGGCACTCGGCTATGCGATGCAAATGAAAGAGATTTTGTTGCCCAATATTCATAGATGGCTTCAACAACGGGAAAACACTGAATTATTCCCGGCGGTCATTCAGGTTCAGACCATTAATCGCTGTAACGGCCGTTGTATCATGTGCCCGTATCCGGAAACGGTTCATCTGGAAGATAAAGGTATCATGACGGATGATCTGTATACCAGAATCGTTGATGAAGCCGTCCAGGAAACGTCTTTAAAAGTTTTCGTCCCGATGGCGCAGACGGAACCGTTAATGGATGTCAAACTGGTTGAGCGCGTCAGGGAATTTAACGAAAAGCGCAGGCATCATCAACGCATTGAAATCACCACTAACGGCAGCCTGTTAACGAAAACGAAAATGGAAGCCTTGATCCGGAACGGTCTTGATCTCATCAATATCAGTCTGAATGCCATGAACCGGGAAACCTACCACGCCATTATGAAAGGGCTTGACTGGGATACCGTCATTCGAAATCTTGAGCAGATCGCGCAATTGGACCTGTCGAGGACCAATGTGTTCGTCAGATTTGTTCGTCAGAATGAAAATTACCAGGAGTACGATTTTTTTAAGACATACTGGCGCAAAAAAGGATTTAATACCTTAGGCATTGATGTCAACAACCGCGCTGATTCACTGAAAAAATATCATGTCGTCCAACAACCGGTCCAAAACAGGCTGAAAAGATTTGCCAAAAAACATTTTGCAAAACGTATTTTTCCCGTCTGTCCGTATGCCTTTTCCCATTTGCATATCCTGCATAACGGCGATGTACCGTTCTGCGTCAATGATTTTACACACACAAACATCATGGGAAATGTCAAACAGCAGCGTATCCGGGATATTTATAATTCAAATGAATGGAACCGGTTTCGACGATTAATGGTTGAGGGAAAATACAACGAAATTGAGACCTGCAAAAACTGTACGCTGTGGCAAAACGCAAACTGGTTGTAAAATGTGATGGGAGTGAACACAGGATGCAACTGACACTGATACATCCCTGTATCGGGAAGAAAAAAGGGGAATCTTACATCAAATCATGGGAAATGGAGCCGTTGCCGCCGGCCATGATCGCCGCTTTAACCCCGGACGACGTCGAAATTAAATTTTATGATGATCGCATCGAACCCATCCCCTTCGATGAAACCACTGATCTGGTGGCCATCAGTATCGAGACTTATACGGCCAAACGGGCTTACCAGATTGCATCGGCATACAGAAAAAGAGGAGTCCCGGTTGTGATGGGAGGCTTTCATGCCACACTGGTACCCGACGAAGTGGCAGAATATGCAGAAGCGGTCGTCATCGGTGAAGCGGAAGGCCTGTGGGAGGCCGTTATAGAAGATTTTAAAAACGGCCGCCTGAAACGTTTTTATACACGGACCGATCGGCCCACATTAGAAGGTGTGAGACCGGACCGTTCGATTTTCAGGGGAAAAAGATATTTGCCGCTCGCATTAGTGGAGGCCGGGCGCGGATGTCATTTTAAATGTGATTTTTGTGCGATCCAGAGTTATTTTAACAGCACACAGATCCGCCGGCCTTACCAGGAAATCGTGGAAGAAATCAGGATATTAAAGAAGCAGGGTAAAAAACTGTTTTTCTTTGTGGATGATAATGTGGTATCCAATATGGAGCAGGCGAAAGAACTATTTCGTGCCCTGATACCGCTGAAAATCAGATGGGTGGGGCAGGCAAGCATCACCTGTACCCACGACGATGAGTTTATGGCGTTGTTAAAGGCCAGTGGCTGTCAGGGGGTTTTAATCGGATTCGAAAGTCTTAATCCCGACAATTTAAGACATATGAACAAAGGGTTTAATGCCGCTAAAGGAGGTTTTACGGCAGCTCTCAGAAAGCTGAACGAATACGGGATTCGTCTGTATGCCACCTTTGTGTTTGGCTATGACCACGATAAACTGGAATCCTTTGAAGAAACGGTGAAATTCTGTGTGAAACATAACATCTATATGGTGGCATTCAATCATTTGACCCCGTTTCCGGGAACCCCTTTATACGAGCGGTTGGAACAAGAAGGGCGTTTACTATATGACAAATGGTGGCTGGATGACCGCTATCGCTATGGGGATGTTCCATTTGTGGTGAAGGGAGAATTAAATGCCGATCTGATCCGTGAAAAATGCGTGGAATCACGGAAACGCTTTTACAGCATTCCCTCGATCATTAAACGGTCTTTTAACAAAACCAACAGCAGCAACTTTTTCATGTGGTACAACTTCTGGTTTATTAATTTTCTGTTACGAAAAGAAGCGAGTCAGCGGGAAGGGTATCCGCTGGGTGACGAAGGATTTGAGGGTGAACTGCTGAAAGTGGATGTAACGAGGTTAACCGATGCGAACAACCAGGTAATCGTTTAGGAAATCAGGTGAAAGGATGGCAACATACACATTTGATCTGGCGAAGGCGTCAGATGAAAGCCAGTTAAGACAATTATTGAGGGAAACACCGATGAAAGGGGAGATATCGGTTGTTTTTGCCAGGGAGCCTGACTACTTCCATGCCACCCGGATTGAAGGGGAGGATTATCGCATTCTGACAGCCAGACAGGGATCTGAGCTGGTGGGGATGGGCAGTGTCAGCACCTTTGACGCCTATATCAACCAATCGAAGAAAAAAATCGGCTATTTGAGCCAGCTACGCGTGCGTCGGGAGTATCAGGGGGATATTCGCCTGTTATCCGGCGGTTACAAAAAAATGAGAGATTTAATTGCAGAGCTGGATGTGCCCTGTGCTATGACGACCATTGTTGAAGATAATTTCAGGGTCCGAGACCTGTTGACATCACATCGCCTGGGGTTGCCCTACTACTCCCGGGTGGGGAAAATGATCACGTACAGTGTTTTTTTGAAGCAACCTTTTTATAAACGGCATACCCACCGCTTTCAGTATCAGATTGAACGCGCGTCCCGACAGGATGCCGATGAGATCGTCGCTTTTCTTAACACACATGGAAAAGAGAAATTGTTCTATCCGGTCTATACAAAAGCGCGATTGGAATCCGATCTTTTAAGTCGCGGGTTAAGCTGGGACTCCTTTTATATGGCCAGAAAGCAGGGTCAGCTTGTCGGGGTCACGGCCATCTGGGACCAGTCAGCTTTTAAGCAAACCATGATCCACTCCTATCACGGCAAAATAAAACGGATCAAACCCGTTTACAATATGTTGTCGACGGTGACGGGATTGCCGGCATTACCGGAGGAAGGAAAGGCATTTTCATATCTTTATGTGAGCCACACGGCCGTTAAAGATAACGATGACACAGTATTTGATGATTTGTTTGCTTTTATTTATGGGGCGTTTACGGATAAACCCTATGACTTTATCATGGTGGGCTTTTCCGAGCAAGATCCACTCATCCGAATCCCTGAGAAGTACCGGCATATCAAATACCCGAGCATTTTATATCTGGTGCACTGGGACGAGCCGGACGAGCCTATCAGGGATGCCCGTCTGTCCCGGCAAATTCCCTATCTGGAAATCGCACGGTTGTAAAGGGGAGTCAGTATGTCAAATATCAAAAGTGCCATTCTATCGATTCATGACATCAGCGAAGCGGATCAAAATAACATGTATTTATTGTTACAGCGGTATTTTGATGGGATCACCCGAGAAAATTTTATCCGCGATTTGCGTGAAAAGTCACGTGTGATTTTACTGAAAGATACAGGCGAGAATGCCATCGTCGGGTTTTCAAACATGATGGTCATGGATTTTAACTGGAAGGGTAAAATCGTTAAGATTGTATTTTCGGGTGATACCATTGTGGATCGGGCATACTGGGGGTCGATGGAACTTCCAAAAGCCTGGGGCAAACTTGTTTTTTCCTTGAGAGAAACCGATCCAGGCAAAAAGTGGTTCTGGTTTTTGATTTCTTCAGGCTATAAAACTTATCGTTTTTTGCCGGTATTCTTCAAGAATTTTTACCCGTGTTTTTACAAACAAACGCCACCGGACATACAGGGGTTGATGGATGATCTGGCAGCTTATAAATACGGCCGGGATTACAGGAAGGATAGAGGGGTCGTACGGTTCAGCCATTCCAGCGAGCGGTTGAAGGAAGGTGTCGCTCCCGTAACCGCGGATAAACTGAAAGATCCGCATGTTCAATTTTTCATCGATAAAAATCCACGACATGATGAAGGGGAAGAACTGGTCTGCCTGTGTGAAATTCATCCCGAGAATCTGACAAAAGCCGGACATCGTGTCATCGGGAGCAGGGTGATAACTTGAAATCATGGATTCTGTTACTCAGTCATCTCGTCTGGCTGCTGCTCAGCCTGAAAGAATATATCTGCCTGACATTGTCACTGAGAAACCCTGAAAAAACCCAACGGACCTATCTGAAACGGCAGTTGCGACAAAATCAAAATACTGATTTTGGCATACGGCATCAATTTGCTGATATCAAGTCGATCCAGGATTATCAGGCTAAGGTTCCGCTTACAATGTACGAAGATTATGTTTCATATATCGACGCGCTATCAGACGGGCAAAAGTCTGTTTTGACGTGTGATCCGGTGTTGATGTTCGAATTATCAAGCGGATCCACCGCTGCATCCAAAATGATTCCCTATACCAAAGGGTTAAAACATGACTTTCAGAGGGGAATATCGGCCTGGATTTTTAATCTTTATACGCATCATCGGCGGTTGTTGTTCGGCACATCCTACTGGTCAATCACCCCTGTTTCCACCAACAAAACATTTACCCGAAGTGGAATTCCTGTCGGGTTTGAGGATGATACCGATTATTTCGGTTTCATTGAAAAATATGTGGTCAACAACATGATGGCGGTTCCGGCTGCAGTGAAGTACATCAGCGATATCCCATCGTTTCACTATGCCACCCTGTTCTTTTTATTAAAAGACCGGCGCCTGTCGCTGATTTCAATCTGGAATCCGACGTTTTTGCTTATCCTGCTGGATCAACTGGAGTATCACTGGCACAGCCTGATCGCAGACATCGAACACGGGCGCTTAAGTCTGCCAAACCGAATTGATGATAATATCTACCGTCAGTTAGTCAGGAAGATTCAACCTGACCCGGCAAGAGCAGATGAATTGCGACCATTAACCCCCCGTGAATACAATAACATCTGGCCAAAGCTGTCCCTGATCAGTTGCTGGCGGGATGGCAATGCTTTACCTTATTACAATGAGTTGAGAAGGCGAATGGGGGACATTCCCTTTCAGGCTAAAGGCCTTCTGGCTACGGAAGCATTTGTCTCGTTTCCACTGGTTCATCTGAATGATGGGGTCCTGGCCATTCGCAGCCATTTTTTTGAATTTAAAGAAGCGGGATCATCGGATATAAAAGGGGCTCATCAACTGGAAACCGGTAAGACATATTCGGTTATCGTGACGACAGGGGGAGGATTTTATCGTTATCAGTTACAGGACATGATCGAGGTGGTCGGATTTGAAAAAAAGACGCCGGTGATACGGTTTCTGGGGAAAGCGGATAAAGTGGTGGATCATTTCGGGGAAAAGTTAAACGAAGCACATGTATCCGAGGTTTTGCGTGATACGTTCAATGCTTATAGTCTCAATCCCCGTTTTTTCTTGCTGGCTTATGATGATTATAAAAAGCAATGCTACACATTGTATATGGAAACAAGTGAGGAGCTGCCCCTGTCACTGGCGTCTTATCTGGATCAAAAGTTGCGCGAAAACTTTCATTACGACTATTGCCGTAAACTGGGGCAATTAAAAGAACCGCATATATTTAGAATTAAAAAAGACGGGATGAAAACTTATCTGGACACCTGTGAGGAAAACGGGCAGAAGCTCGGGGACATCAAACCGGTCGCGTTACATACTTATAAGAATTGGAGTCTGAGATTTCATGGCGTATATATAGAACGTGCCACGTAAAAAATGAGAAGTGGCCACGGAACCGGTTTAACCCGGATCATCACTTCCGTATATTAACCTTGAAACGATTGTGTTCCTGCCACTTTCTTTAGCTTTGTACAAAGCCCGGTCTGCGGTTTCTACCAGGTCATCGATGGTAGTGGTTTCTTTTGTGACAGCCGCTACGCCAGCACTGATGGTGATGGATATATCGTTTTCAATCCCGACATCAAAGGGATGGTCCTGAATAAACGTTCTTAATTGTTCGCCGACACGGACCGCATCATGCAAATTTGTCTCGGGCAGGAGGATGACAAATTCTTCACCTCCGAATCGACCGATGATATCAGTGCTTCGAAGCCTTTGTTTCAGGCGTATGGCCGTTTTCTTCAGGATTTCATCCCCGATGATATGACCATACTTGTCATTAATTCTTTTGAAAAAATCAATATCCAGCATCATGATGGAAAGTTCATTTGAATAACGTAACGAACGGCTCATTTCTATGTCGGCAAGTTCAAAAAAATGCCTGCGGTTATAAAGACCGGTTAAATCATCCGTCACTGCTTTTAATTGGACTTCCTCAAACAATTGAGAGTTCTTGATGGCGATGGCAGCTGTTTGACTGAAACTGCGAATCACTTCCATTTTGTAATCTTCAAACCGGTCTCTGTCTTTATCACACAAAATGATAAAGCCAAGAATGTCTGATTCATACACAATTGGAATGGACAGGGCCCAGTGGGAAGGACGATCCGAACGGTTACCACTCGTCTCAAGCGGAAACAACTTGTCCTGCTCATGGTTGTGTAAGTTGTCATGGTTCTTGATGATATGAAAAATAGACGTTATTCGCCTGGGACCATATTCGCCGGCACTTGCCTTTAATTTATATGTCGAACCGCTTTTCAAAAACAAAAAAGCGTTTTTAGTGGGCAGAATCTGTCTCATAATCGGCAATATTCGCTCAGCAAGTTCATTTAGATCATAGGTTGATGTGATGGAATTGGTCATCTGATAAAGCGTCTCTAAAAGTTGCCGATGTTGATGAATCCTCAGGTTTTCTTTTTTTAAGGCGTTAATTAAATTCATAATGCCAAAAGACAACACGATCAGAAAAAGGAGCGAACCGATTTTCATCCCGTTATTTGTAAGAATATTCGACGGCAAAAACCCCAGATTTCGTGCCATGCTCGCGGTACCTCCTGCAATCAGGGCTGAGAATGAAAGCAGATAATAGCGAGCCGGTGAGTAACCCTGTCTCATTCGGGATACCGCCAAAATTATTAAGATGATAAATGTGATAAAACTGAGATACATTAAACTGCGAAACAAAACAGAATGGTTTCCAAAAAATAAGGTGGTGGTTATGACCACAACCATGATATTCAAAGAATTTAATACATTGTGCATCCGTGGATGATGTTTCTTTGTCTGCAAAAATGTTTGTGAGAATAATACAAGGACAAGCAGGATAAAACCGGCGAAAAATCCCGGTGCACTCACATTCCACCCGGGAAATTGAGGCCACAGGTACTGAAAAGCAAGGCCGCTATCCGTTAACTGAAACAGAAGAATACCTGTCATAAGGGCAGCATAATAAAAATAGGCTGTATTTCGCGAAGCGACAAAAAACAAAAGATGATAAACAATCATAATCCCCATCGTGCCTGTAAAAGCGCCCCAGCCTAACAGGGACATAATTTTGGATTCAATAAAACCATCCGGGGTCCAGAGGGTCAAGGGAAAATCCATTGCACCACTGGCTTCAATTCTTAAATAAAAGTCTTCCGTTATCATTTGTGATGAAGAGAGGGGGAATACAAAATTTTTGTAGTTGATTTCCCGCTGTGAAAAGGGATATAAATCACCGGTTGTTCTGGATTCGAAGGTCATATCATCTCTTTGAACAAATAACTGAATGTGATCCAGGCTTGCATTATGAATTTCCAGATACCATAAGGGATCAGGTTTCATATGGGTCGGGGGAATCACATGAATCCAGTAGACAGCGTTTGTGTAACCCAATTGATGGCCCTGTTGATAAGACTGCCAATCACTCCGGGGTTTTTGAACGATATCAGAAATTCGCCATTCACCGTTGCGATCTTCAAGTATTTTGAGTTCGAAAGGAATTTTTTTCATTTCTTCAACCTGGTTCTGGCAGCCCGTGATGAGGAAAGGGAGGAGAAACAATATAATGAAAAATAACGTAAATTTGTGGGGCTTTTGATGCAAGCCGATTCGCTCCTTTTTTTTAAAAAAACTATCAGATGGTTAAATGTGACTGGGTTAAAGTACCCGGTGTTATTAGAAATATACGACAATTCCACCCCTTAATCAACAAAAAATTTAAAATATTTTAAAAACGAATCATGAATTTTCACAGATTGAAAAGTGTCATGTTCACCGTCATGATCATGTAGTGGCTGGTTTTTATTTTATTTCCGACATGGTATGGTATTAATAAAAATAGATGCAACATAAAAAATTTGACGAAAAGGTTGATGGACAAGATGTGGCTTGAGCTACCTGCTATGACCTGGTTCGGTATCGGAATCCCGTTTGCTTTATCCAGCCTGTTGCCGGTACTGCTGGTGATTCTGAAACGAAGAAGGAGAAACGACCATGACGTATGATCCGATATTATATCTGGGGTTTTTTGTGTTTTATACCATTCTCATTTTGATACTCGGCCGACATGGTTTTGACCGGAGTGAAAGTTTAAAAGACTATTTTGTGGCCAGTCGCCGGCTCGGCACCTGGAGCAGTATTGCCACCTTCGGGGCAACCTGGTTTAGTGCGGCTTCCATGTTGGGATTTACCGGACTTGTCTTCTATCACGGCTATTCGACCATTCTGTTTACAGCAGTTTGCTGGTTTCTGGGTGCGGCTGTAATGGTGTTACTGGTGGATAAATTATATGAGTATGATGTCATTAGTGTACCGGCATTTTTTCGCGTTCGATATGATTCAAAGTCCCTGCAGGTGATCGCCGGATTTATTTTATTACTGAGCTATCTGCTGTATCTGGTAATTCAAATCCAGGGGTTTGGTATCGTCATCGGGAAATTGCTGGGGATTCCCTATACGGTTGGTATTTTCCTGATTTTTTTGTTCATCATCTATACCACCTTTGGCGGCATGCATTCTGTGGCTCGAACCGATATGGTGAATTTTGTACTGATTCTGGCCGGTGCCCTTGTCGCCGCGTTTCTTGTCCTGAATGAGGTGGGCGGGATTGAACGGATGCATGCGCAGATACTGGATCGATTCCCGGGTGAAGAAAGTCAGCAATTATTCGTTCCTTTGCCGGAAGGGGCTATGTCAATCGCTTTTTTTATCAGTTCCTTTTTCACTCTGGGGCTGGGGCTCGCGGTTAATCCCCAGTATCTGGTCAGAGTCTGGTCCGCTCGCAGCAAAATGACGGCGTATAAAATGATAACGGTCAGTGTACTTTTGTTATCCTTTGTTTATCTGGCGCTGGCTGTCGTCGGGATGGGCGGGAGAGTGCTTATTCCAGCAGGGACTGAGATGGCAACCGATCAGATTTTCCCTTATATGATGAGTGAGTTTATTGTTTCGCCCCTCAAGGGCATCATATTGATCAGCATTATTGCCGCCAGTATTTCAACCGCCAATTCGCAACTTCTTTTAATCGGGAGCAGTGCCATTTATGACATCTATCAGGTGGTGCGAAAGACCTCTCTTTCTGATCGGAAATTACTGGTCTATAACCGCTGGCTCATCGTGATTCTGGTTACACTGGCGCTTGTTTTATCCCTGACTCCCCTGCAGGACCTTGTTCGATTCAGCGGTCATATCTGGGGGATGATTGCCGCCACCTTTTTCTTTCCCTTATTTGGTGGCCTTTATGATCAACGTGCAACCAGTCGGAGAGCGATGTTTTCTTTTGTCGGCGGTATGGTGACCTATATCATCAGTTTTCTGTTGATTTCTGAAGACGTGAGTCGTTATTTTCATCCCGCCATTCCGTCTGTGATTGTGTCTGGCATCTTATTTTTCATGAAAGACAGGGAGCGTACATGATGAGGCAGAAACGGACCATTGAGAAGAAAATCATGATTCCTTTTTTGATCGTGGTATTGCTTCCCAGTTTGGCCATTGGATCGGCCGCCTACTGGACCAATTTTCAGTCCTACAAGAGTGATCAATTTGAACAGGCTGAGAATAAGATGGAGACGGTTGCCAGCTATCTGAACACCCTGGATCGACAGGTGAGGCAGGGCGGATTAAGTCATGAACAGGCGGAAAAACTGGCTAAGGCCTTTATATTACAGATGAATTCTCTGATCCTGATCGATCAGACTCGCAACCTGGATGAGGATGTATTAACGGCGTGGTGGTCTCCTTTACTGCAAAAAGAGAACGGCACCTTTCAGAGAAACCAGGAAACAATCGGGTTTGAGGAAGAATGGGTCATGATCCATCATTTTCAGGAATGGGGCTGGTCGGTAGTGATTCCATTCAGCTATTCCTATCTGGCGGAACCTCTGATCGATATCCAGAAAAATACGTTACTGGTGATGATCATTGCCGCCATTGTTGCAGTGGAAATGACGATCTTACTGTCCCATCATATTTCTCGCCCGATCAAAAACCTGGCCACCTTTTGCCAGCAACTGGGGAGCGGGAAAGCTGAGGAGAAAGGGGAGATTCCCCTGTCCCGAAATGATGAAATTGGCGTGCTGTCCCGGTCCATCAAAGAGATGATCGATAACCTGGAGGAGAAGAAACGCCTGGAAAAAAAGATGGAGCGGATCGAACGCCTGGCAGCGATGGGCCAGATGGCCTCCGGTATCGCCCACGAGATTCGCAATCCGCTGGCCGGAATCAAGACGACGATTCAGGTGCTTGCCTCCCGTTTGCAATTGGATAAAGAGAATCAGAGTCTTTTTGAAGGGATCACGGGTGAGATCGACAGGGTCAATCGCATTATTTCCAATCTGTTAAACCTGGCCCGGCCCAGGGAACCTCAGACCCGTACCATATCCGCTTATGACGTGGTCAATCAGACCCTGGTTCTACTGGAAAAAGAGAGTGAGGATCAACATATTGCATTTCATAATCGCATTGCGAAAAATTTATATTATCAGGTAGATCCGGATCATTTTAAACAAATCATCATTAATTTGAGCCTGAATGCAATTAAAGCGATGCCGGGAGGGGGCGAGATATCCTTCTCTTCCGGTGAAGAAGGGGAAATATTCGTGAAAGACGATGGAAACGGAATTGACGGGGAAGCGATTGATAAAATTTTCGATCCATTTTACACAACGTCCCCGAAGGGAACCGGACTGGGTTTATCTATGGTTCATCAACTGGTCCTGCAAAACAATGGTGAAATCGATGTGTTAAGTGAACAGGGAAAAGGGACGGTCTTTATCCTGCGTTTTCCTGTGGTGCAAAAGGAGGGGGCATAATTGAACGAACAACGCATCCTGATCGTCGATGATGAAATGACCCTGCGCCTATCTCTCAAAGCCGGGCTGGAAGATCAGGGATACCAGGTAAATGCCGTTGCGAACATTCAGGAAGCCGAGCGTGTGATAAAGGATTTTTTACCGCATATTATCTTTCTTGACATTCGGCTTCCGGATGGCAACGGTCTTGATTTTCTTGAACAGATCAAGACAACCGATCCCGAAATAGCCGTGGTTATCATGACCGCTTACGGTGATACCAAAAGCACAGTTCGGGCCATCAAATCCGGAGCCGTCGACTATATTAACAAACCGTTTGAGCTGGAAGAAGTGCAATTACTGGTTAATCGGACGTTTAATCATATAAACCTGCAGTCGGAAGTGGAACTCTATCGCCAGGAGAAAAAGAGTCAGACGGTTTCATTCATCGGGGTGAGTCCGGCGACAGAGGCTTTCGTGAGAGAACTGGAACGGGTTGCTGCCGTGAAGGATACAACCGTTTTGATTCGGGGAGAGACGGGGACCGGAAAGGAACTGGCCGCCCGTTACATCCATCAGAAAAGTGAACGAAAAGAACGCCCTTTTATGGCGATTAATTGCGGGGCACTGCCGGCCAACCTGATTGAAAGCGAACTGTTCGGTCATGAGAAAGGGGCCTTTACCGGGGCCAATCAAATGAAGAAAGGGCTATTTGAATGGGCGGACGGCGGCACCCTTTTTCTGGATGAAATCGGTGAACTGGCACCTGAAATGCAGGTAAAACTGCTCCGATTTCTGGAGGAACGAAAATTCAAACGTGTCGGCGGTTTTCGTGACATTCAGGTGGATGTCAGGGTGATAGCCGCCACTCATCGAAACTTGGAACAGATGGTCGAAGAAAATACGTTTCGTTCTGATTTATTTTATCGGTTGAATGTCGTGCCGATCACGTTGCCGCCCCTGCGTGAAAGGGAACAGGACATTCTGCTCCTGGCTGAACATTTTCTCGACGAGTACTGTTATCAAATGGGCAGGCAACCATTACAACTGACAGAAACAGTTAAACAGCGATTGTTGCAGTATGCATGGCCCGGTAACATCCGCGAGCTTAAAAACATGATGGAACGGATTGCGATTCTGCAACGGGACGCCTACGTCGGGATTGAGGATCTGCCCAAAGAACTGGTGCAGCTCGAGAAGGATGACCGGACTTCGGTTGAAACATCTCCCCCGGATACAATGGTGAGAGACGACGGAACGTATGAGATCCGGTTAAGCGAAGACGGTGTATCCCTGGAAAAGATGGTCGAGGACCTGGAGAAAAAGTATATTGAGGCGGCATTACAAAAAACGCGCTGGAACATCTCCCAGGCCTCCGCTTTACTCGGGATCAGCCGCTATGCTCTGCAGAGAAGAATCGACAAGTATTTTCCCAAGGCATAACCGGTGTTGTGTGCGCAAACCTGTAAAATGTGCGAAATCGCCCGATCAGGGCGGTTTTTTAATCGAACATGATGTTGAAAAAGTCCGATTATTACTGAAATAATGGGATTTTATTTTTTGGCACGCAACTTGCATATTAGTTAGGACTGTATAAAAACACATTCTCAAAAAGGGGGAAACGTACGATTATGCGCAAATTTGTATGGAGTCTTGTTGCCATTCTGACATTGTCTCTGGCACTGGCCGGTTGTGGTGGCGGAAATGATAATGCTGCCAACAACACGGGGAACAATGAAACGTCAGAGCCGGAAAAGGAGACAGCAGAACCCGTGAAGTGGGTTGCCAATTCTGTTTGGCCGCCTAACAATCATCACAGTGAGGGACTTGAAGCGTTCGCCGCGAAAGTCAAGGAAGCAACAGGTGGAATGGTTGAGCTTGAAGTTAAGACCGGTTGGAGCCCTTGGTTACAAAGGACCGGAACTTCTTAAAGCCGTACGTGACGGTGTCGTGCCGGTGTCTGACATGTTGACCAGTGGAGTTGCCGGGGATGAGCCGCTCTTTGGTGTTGTCACGCTGCCGTTTCTGGTGCAAAATTTTGAAGAAGGTAAGTTGCTGAACGATATTGCCCGTCCGTATTTTGATCAAGTAGCCGAAGAAAAATGGAACCAGAAAATTCTTTACATTGCACCGTGGCCGGCAGCCGGTTTCTGGACAAAGGATGAAGTAAAGTCTCTTGAAGATATGAAAGGTTTGAAAATGCGTACGTATGATGAGAACGGTGCGCTCGTGGTAGAAGCCGCCGGGGGAACACCGTATCCGCTGCCTTTCAGCGAAGTATATTCTTCACTGGCGACCGGGGTTATTGATTCCGTCCTGACTTCCACGCCGACAGCCGTGGATGCCAAGTTCTGGGAAGTACTGGATTACTATGTACCCGCCAGTGTGACGATGGCTACAAATCTGGTGACCGTCAATCTGGATGAATTCAACAAACTGGATAAAGAAACACAGGAAGCCATCATTCAGGCCGGTAAAGAAATGGAAGAAGAAATGTGGGAGAAAGTTGCACAACTGGATAAAGAAAAAGAAGCTGTCGTCAATGAAAATGGCATTACAACACTAACACCGAGTCAGGAATTTTTAAATGAATTGTCTGAAGTCACCGAAGATATCAGACAGAATTGGTTAGAATCTGCACCGGCTGAAGCGAAGGAAATTGTGGACAAGTTTAAAGAAGAAGTCGGTCGTTAAAATAAGCATGACAGAATGCAACCGGCAGCTGGACAAGTTTGTCGGTTGCTTTTTTTATATTAATATGATGGTGAAAGGGGGCGAGGTGTATGGAAAAATTTGTACGATGGATTGATCGTGTTTCTTCTTTTTTTGGTGTGATAGCGGGGTTGATGATGCTTGCCGGTGTGGCACTTGTCATCACAGAGATTCTGGTTCGAACGCTGATGGATCGCACGATTTATATAACGGAAGAATATACGGCCTATCTCATGGTGGGGATTACTTTTCTGGGACTGGCATACACCCTTAAAGAAAAAGGGCACATTCGCATGGTTTTTTTGCACAAATTTGTTAAAGGAAAAGCACGTGTTTTTCTCGATCTCTATGCATTTCTGGCGGGTTTTGCCATCTTTGCGGTGATCACTTATACAACAGCTGATTTTTTCTGGGATTCAGTGGAGTCGGGAACGCGATCCATGCAGATTTCAAGAACCTATCTCGCCATTCCGCAATCCATGATGCCCCTGGGTTCGTTATTGATGACGTTACAATTTTCTGCTGAAGTCATCCGTTCCGTGATCAAGTTACGCTCGGGTGAATTGGATGATGAGGAAACAGAATCACAGGCATTAGGTCGATGATCAAGACGACAGACATGAAATGAAAGGGGGATACCGGTTTTGAGCTTAACGGTTGTTTCATTGACGATACTGGGACTTTTGATCCTTTTACTGGGCAGTACCATCTGGGTCGGCATCTCTCTGTTTCTGGTCGGCATAGCCGCTTTTGTATTGTTTACCAGCAGTCCGCCGATGACGATCTTATCCAATATACTCTGGAACAATACGAACAGTTCGACGATGATGGCCCTCCCGTTATTCATCCTGATGGGAGAAATCCTTTTTCGCAGTAAGATATCGGAAAATCTGTTTAAAGGGCTGTCCCCCTGGATGAGTTTTTTACCCGGACGGCTGATTCATGTTAATATTGTAGCCAGCAGTCTGTTTGCAGCTGTTAGTGGTTCATCTGCCGCGACAACGGCAACGGTGGGTAAAATTACCTTACCGGAATTGCTGAAGCGTAATTACGACCGGTCACTGACGCTGGGATCCCTTGCCGGGGCCGGTACGTTAGGATTTCTGATTCCTCCCAGTATGGTGATGCTTGTCTATGGAATCGTAGCGGAAGTGAGTATCGGAAAACTGTTTATTGCCGGGATTATTCCGGGTATCATGCTGGCTTTAGCGTTAAGTTTATATACAGCGATACGCTGCCTGATTAATCCGGACCTGGCACCGGGGGGAGATCACTATACATGGGCTGACCGTTTGAAAACACTGCCCCTGTTACTTCCCGTCATTCTGTTAATCGCCCTGGTACTGGGCAGTATTTATGCCGGATGGGCGACACCGACTGAAGCGGCCTCTGTGGGGGTCATCGGTGCGCTGTTCTTTGCGGCTCTGTCCCGCAGTCTGAACCGGCATATATTCTGGGATGCTATTCTGGGTGCGGTCAAGACAAGTGCCATGATCATGCTGATTGTGGTCGGGGCATCCTATCTGTCGGTAGCTGTCGGGTATCTGGGGATTCCGTCCGAGTTAACCGAGTTTGTAGGATCACTCGGTTTGTCGAAGTACGAACTGATTGTTATTATGGCGATTATGTATATTATTCTTGGTTTTATGCTTGACGGTTTTTCCATGATTGTAATGAGTCTGCCACTGGCTTTACCGTTAATTACAGCCGCAGGATTTGATCCGCTCTGGTTCGGGATCTTTCTGGTCATCATGATTGAAGTGGCTCAAATTACGCCGCCTGTCGGATTTAATCTGTTCGTCATTAACGGTCTGGTCAAGGATGATATATTGAAAATCGCTCGTTATGCTTTGCCGTCATTTTTGATCATTCTGGGGGTCGTTGCCGTGATTACATGGTATCCGCAGCTTGTGCTGTGGCTTCCGAATATGATGGTCAAGTAACAGATAACCTGCAATAAAAATAGAGGGGAAGTGAGTGCGCACGATGTATCAGGTAGATTTGAACAGTGATATTGGAGAAAGTTTCGGTGCTTATAAAATCGGACAGGATGAACAGGTCCTGGATTACATTACCTCGGCCAATATCGCCTGCGGGTACCATGCCGGCGATCACAACGTCATGTATAAAACGGTGAAAATGGCGGTGGAAAAAGGGGTAGGGCTGGGTGCTCATCCCGGACTGCCCGATTTAATCGGATTCGGGCGCCGGCCCATGCAAGTGGATCCCGAAGATGTCTATCATTTTGTGATCTATCAGATCGGGGCCCTGCAGGCCTTCGCTCGCGTGCATAAGGCTTCACTCAACCATGTGAAACCACATGGGGCCCTGTTTAATATGGCTTCCAAAGATAGAGAGCTGGCTCAAGCGATCGCCCGGGCTGTTTATGATGTAAATCCGAACCTGATTTTGTTCGGACTGGCGGGCGGTGAACTGGTGAAAGCCGGGAAAGAGATCGGTCTTAAAGTGGCACAGGAAGTGTTTGCCGATCGGACCTATCAACCGGATGGTACCCTGACACCCCGCACCCAGCCGAATGCCATGATTCACGATGCGGATGAAGCGGTATCCCGGGTAATCCGTATGGTCAAAGAGGGGAAAGTGGAGGCTGTGGACGGTTCGGATATCGCGATTCAGGCGGATACCATCTGCGTTCACGGAGATGAGCCCAGCGCACTTCTTTTTGTACAAAAATTGAGAGAAGAGCTTCAACAAAACGGCATCAATATCAAGAAAGTTGGGACGACTGGTGCGTAACGTTTTAAAAGTTGTCAGGCCGGGCTTGATGACGACGGTTCAGGACCTGGGGCGCCAGGGTTACCAGCAATACGGGATGGTCGTGTCCGGAGCGATGGATCCCTACGCGCTCCGGGTAGCCAATCTACTGGTAGGCAATCAGCAGGAGGAGGCAGGGCTGGAGATCACCATGATGGGACCGGAACTGGAAATCCTCGATGATACGGTGATGGCCATCTGCGGTGCTGATCTGTCCCCGACGCTGGAAGGTGTTCCGATTCCGGCCTGGAAATCTTTTCGCGTTAAAAAAGGGCAAAAAATCCGTTTCGGCGCCCCGAAAAAAGGGGCGCGCGCCTATCTCACTGTTGCCGGAGGCTTCGATGTACCGGTGGTGATGGGGAGCAAATCCACATACATGAAGGCGGCCATAGGGGGAGTTGAAGGCCGCCCGCTTCAAAAACGGGATGTTTTGAGTCGGGGAGAGAGCCATGTCTCACTGGAAAAATGGGTGGGAAGACGGCTACATCCTGCCTATATCCCGGATTATCCGGCTCATTTTAAAGCGAGGGTAGTCCTGGGGCCGGATCAGGACGCTTTTACGGAATCGGGAATCCAAACGTTCCTAAATGAAACGTATGAGATTACGACTCAGGCGGACCGGATGGGCTATCGCCTTACCGGTCCGAAAATCCAGCATGTGACGGGGGCGGATATTCTGTCGGACGCGATTGCGCCGGGTACCATACAGGTGCCGTCGGGTGGAGAACCCATTATCCTGCTGGCTGACCGGCAGACCATCGGGGGCTATACCCGAATTGGCACCGTGATTACCGTCGATATCCCGTTTATCGCCCAGATGGTGCCGGGGAACACGATTGCTTTTGAATCGGTGACGGTAGAGGAAGCGCAACGTTTGTTTGTGGAACAGGAAATGTTTTTAAAAGGGTTAAAGATCGAGGCCGGTGTTTGAAAAATTGACAAATCTCTGTTGATGCCCGGGGCTTCTGGAAAAGACCCCGGTTCATTTATGGATTCACCTTGACAGACACCGGTGACAATTCTATTCTAAAATTGTTAACCGTAATAATAGACTGAAAATTTTTTATACATAGATTTTTGGCATATTGAAGATCATCCGAAACCTGATGGTTTATCCCCGAGAATAGTCATAGATTCAGGAGGTGGTGGTTCATTTCATTCTGATAACGCTTTCTGTATGTTCCGACTGATTCTTTTCAGAACCCCCGGAAATACCTTCGAATTGACTTCATTTATGTTGATGATGTTGCCCGCGTTTCAAAAAAAGTGATCACATTCAGGAAAGGAGACAGCTGGATATGAACATGGTTAATTACGATGAGTCGTACCGCAATTTTAAGTGGGAGGTCCCCGAGAAGTTCAACTTCTGCCGGGATGTATTTGACCGGCATGATCCGGAGAAGCTGGCGATGCTCTGGGTGGACGATGATGGCAATGAAGAACGGATCACATTCGGAGAGTTTGCGAACCGGTCCAAACGTCTCGCCAATGTGTTCAAGGAACACGGGTTGAAAAAGGGTGAAACCGTCATTCTCCTGTTATCCCGTTATACCGCATGGTGGGAGAGCATTCTGGCATCCTTAAGAAGTGGACTGGTTGTCAGTCCCGGGAGTATTCAATTGAGAACACGGGACCTTGCCTATCGCCTGAAAGAATCTGAAGCCGTGGCTGTGATTACCGATGATGAGAATGCGGCGAAGGTGGATGAAGCACTGGCCCAGAGTGGCCATTCCTTAAAGGCCAAATTGCTGGTTAACGGTTCACGGGAAGGCTGGATGGACTATCAGGGGGTCATGGCTGATGCTTCCGACGATTTTGAGGCAGCGGATACGCTTCCGGATGATCCGGCATTCCTGTTTTTCACCAGTGGAACCACGGGAAGCCCGAAGATGGCCAAACATACTCAGGCTTCCTGCGGTATCGGGCACCAGGTCACCGGTCGTTACTGGCTGGATCTGACCCCGGATGACCTGCACTGGAATCTGTCTGACACTGGATGGGCGAAAGCGGCCTGGAGCAGCTTCTTTGGCCCGTGGATCCAGGGATCAGCGCTGTTTATTCATCATACCCCGCGTTTTGATCCGGTTCAAACGCTGCAACTGCTTGAAAAATATCCGATCACGACGTTCTGCGGGGCGCCGACGATCTTCCGGATGCTGGTTCAGGAGGATCTGACGCAGTATAAGTTGAATTCCCTCCGTCACTGTGTGGCTGCCGGTGAGCCACTCAATCCGGAAGTGATCGCCAAGTGGAAAAATGAAACCGGTCTGACGATTTACGACGGCTTCGGGCAAACGGAAACGGTGCTTCTGATCGGAAATTTCCCGCCGAACAAGGTAAAGCCCGGTTCGATGGGGAAACCGGCTCCCGGTTTTTATGTCAGCGTCATTGATGAGAATGGGAATGAATGTGGTCCCAATGAAGAAGGGGATGTCGCTGTTCGTACGAAACCGGAGCGTCCGGTCGGACTGTTTGCCGGTTACTGGAAAAACGAAGAGAAAACGAAAAACAGTTTCCGCGGAGATTGGTATTTGACCGGGGATCGAGCTTACAAAGATGAAGATGGCTATTTCTGGTTCGTCGGACGGTCCGATGATGTGATTATCAGTGCGGGTTACCGGATCGGGCCGTTTGAAATTGAGAGTGTGCTGCTTGAACACCCGGCGGTGACGGAGTCGGCGGTGGTGGCCAGTCCGGATCCGACCCGGGGGGAAATCGTCAAGGCGTTTGTGGTGCTTGGACGGGGGCATGAACCGAGTGATGAACTGGTTAAGGATTTGCAGGAGTTTGTGAAGGAGAAAACGGCTCCCTACAAGTATCCGCGTGAAATTGAATTTGTGACGGAACTGCCCAAGACGGTAAGTGGCAAGATCCGCCGGGTTGAGTTGCGGCAGATGGAGAGAGAACGGAAGAACGTGGCGAATTAAGATAAATACGGGTTTGGTGGGAAAGGCGTTCCGGGTGGGGCGTCTTTCTTTTTAATTTGTTTTAAAGTTAATTAAAGGTAATTCAGGATTGATGTAGAAATGGTTATATTCGTTGGGATTCATAAATCAAGGTTAGAGGTGTTTGAAGTATGTTCAATCAAAGACCTGGCTGTTTAGGGCAATTTTTAAAGTTATTTGGTGTCATTCCTGACCGATTTCATGATACTAGGTTACCGTATAAAAAACGGGATGATTTTCTGTCTCCATCCGAACTGTCATTTTATAAGGTACTTCAGCAATACGTTGGCGATAAAGCCTTGATTTGTCCGAAGGTGTCATTACAGGATATTTTTTTTGTGAATGTTGCCAATAACAGTGACAGAACGGCCTATTACAATAAAATCAGCCGCAAGCATGTCGATTTTCTTCTTTGTTCCGTGGAGACACTGAAACCGATCTGCGGCATTGAACTGGACGATCGCTCACATCAAAGGTCGGATCGGTTGGAACGGGACCGGTTTGTGGATCGTGTATTTCATTCAGCCGGTTTAAAGTTGATCCGGTTTAAAAATCAAAGTGCTTATCAGATTGCGGAGATTGAGGAAAAGTTGAAAGGTATTTTTGTGACTGAAGAATTCGAAGAAGCAGAAGTAACTTCTGAAAACCAGGAGTATGATTCGGGGGATCAGGCTACGCCTGTTTGTAACAAATGCAAGGTGCCGATGGTTAAGCGACAGGCTAAAAGAGGGGAAAATCAGGGGAAAGTGTTTTATGGGTGCCCTAATTTCCCCAGATGCAGGGAGATTGTTGAGGTTTGACAAAGATTATAAAGCCGGTAGTCAGGTGGTTTAATAGGACTTGTTCTGTCTTGACTTGATTATGACAGTATGGTTTTAATTTCCTCTTTTTGGTACAATAAATAATAATTAATAGAAGGATGTGTTTTGTTTCGATAGAATTCCTCATTTCTGATAGCTCTAAGTTTTTACTATCATAAAGTATTCTTCAAATACATACAAGGAGGAAAACCAATGGTTGGCAATACTCCTAAGATAAAATATACTGTTTTCTTAATTAAAGAAGAATACACTGAATTTGATGAAGTAATAGAAGAAGAAAAATGGGAGCATAAATTATATATAAAGGATACATTTGATTTAAATGGAATTATTTATATTGGGCATAACCAACAAACTAAACCTTCTTGGTACCAAGAATTAAAAAAAGGAATTATAAATCCACCAGAAATTATGAATCAATCTACTAGAGCTGTAATGCTAATAAAAAGAAGAGGTAGAATTTTTGCTTTTACTTTTGGGCATGGTAAACACATGATAAAACCAGAGACTTATGAAAGAGGGTTTGGTTTAAAAATAGTGTTAAACAATTGTGAAATAAACAAATTGAAAAGTATTGATTCTTCAACTGTCGATTCAATTACTGTTCAAGCTAGAATACAAACTAGTAAATCCTCAGATATTAATCATTTCGAAATTGATGATACTAGGGATTTGTTAAAAGCAGTGACTGCAGAATCAAAAGATTTTGATAGGTATGGAAAAATAATAGCAGGTAGAGACTCTTTTCATTTTTATTTTTCATTTAATTTTCAAGATTTGAAAACAATATGCGATAATTTAATCTATGATTTTAATTCTGAAAAATATAAAGATTATTTTGAATGGATAGATTATTTAACTGAAGTTAAAGATCCTGTTTTGATTAATAATTTAAACAATGAGTTATTAGATCAAATAAATGATATTTATGAAAATGATAATGAATACAATATTCATTTAGCCCCACCTGAAATAATAAACATGGAGGATAATATTGTATTTTCATACAAACAGATGGGTCAATTAGAAGATGAATTAAGTCTGAAAAATTACATAAAAGAGAAAAAACCTAGGAACAATTATACTGTTAATAAACTTAAACAAGATAAGATATATGTCTATAACTCTGAAACTAATCAATTAATTGATAAATGGTCAATTTACAATTGCTTAGTTGCAGAAATAATATTTAATGATAACTATTATGTCTTAACTTTAGGTCAATGGTTTTTAATTGATAGAGACTATGTAAGCGAAATAGATAGTATTATACAGAGTGTCGATAATAGTAATCTTGACTTACTGGATTATGATGAAGCGGTTTACAGTAGTGAAAACGAATATAATCAATCAATTTCAAATTCTAACTCAGAAATTCTTTGTATGGATAAAGTAAATATCGTAATTGATAATAATGGAAAGTTTGAATTATGTGATTTATTATCAAAAGAAAAACACCTTGTTCATGTAAAACCTTGGAAAAGTTCATCTACTTTAAGTCATCTTTTTGCTCAAGGGAGAGTTAGTGCAGAAACTCTTGTTTATTTTACAGAAGAAGTTATTCCTAAGATTAACGAGAAAATATCAGAGATTGATGAACAATTTCCTTTGTTATTTGATATAGATACATTTAATCCTCGGGATTACACAATTGTGTATGCTATCATTTATGAAGGTGATAAAGAGATACACGAGAGGTTACCTTTTTTCTCGAAATTAAATTTTGTTCATAGCATTAAGACTCTTAGAGCGATGCAATTTAAAATACAAAAGTTACATATAAAAAAAAAACGTAGGAGTTAATTTTGATTTTTATCTAAGAAAATTTATATTGCGGTCTCGAAAACAACTTATAAATTTTTAAAAAGTAGAATAAATAAGAAAGATTCCTTTTTTTAACATTCACCAACCCGGGCATCCGCCCATATAATATGGTTACCCGAAGAAGCAATCCTTCAAGAGAGAGGTGACCGACTTGAGCAGGGAGGTTGTTACGGAAAAAAGCGCTCCTCACCGGATCCAGGTCGTCCTGAACCGTGAACCCGCCGCAAAGAAACAAACCTTATACGATTCAATGAAACCCCTCGAGGAGCCTTCCGAAGAAAGTTATACACACAGCCATTATCTGCAGGTGATCAAAGAACTGGACCACCTGGTGGGATTAAAAAACGTCAAGGACTTCATATATGAAATTTATGCCCTTTTGCAAATTAATCAGTACCGGAGAAAAGCTGGTCTGAAGGCAGAATCCCAGGTGCTACACATGATCTTTAAAGGCAATCCCGGGACCGGTAAAACCACCGTCGCCCGCATCGTCGGTAAACTGCTGAAAGAGATGGGCGTGCTGGATAAAGGGCATCTGATTGAAGTGGAACGGGCGGATCTGGTGGGGGAATACATCGGCCACACTGCCCAGAAAACCAGGGAGCATGTCAAAAAAGCCCTCGGCGGCATCCTGTTTATTGATGAAGCGTATTCACTTGCCCGCGGCGGCGACAAAGACTTCGGCAAGGAAGCGATCGATACCCTGGTCAAGGCCATGGAAGACCATAAAAACGAATTCGTGCTCATCCTCGCCGGTTATTCCGAGGAGATGGAATACTTCATCCAGTCCAATCCCGGCCTGCCGTCCCGTTTTCCGATACAGCTTGAATTTGCTGACTACACCATTGAAGAGTTGATTGAAATCGCCCGTCTCATGGCCGAAGAAAAAGACTATCGCCTTAGTCGCCAGGCCATCGAACGCCTGAAACGGCACCTGCTAAAAGAAATGAACCAGCCTTTCCGTTCCTTCAGCAACGCCCGTTATGTACGAAACCTGATCGAACAGTCCATTCGCTATCAGGCCGTCAGACTGATGAAAAAACCGTCCCCGACCCGTGATGACCTGATGCTGATTGGTCCGCAGGACCTCCGACTCTAAGCTCAAACAGGAAAATCCCGTCACACCCCGTGGCGGGTGTTTTTTATGTATGAAATTCTGTTAAGATGTAAGTAATAGAATGCGACAGGTACGGACACCCGAGGAGGAAATAGAAAACACATGAACAGACAACCCTTTGAACTTGAAGAACAACAGGAAAAAGCAGTCCTCGCCGGACTTCACCTTCCGGAACAGAGTAAAGAAGAAAGCGAGTCCTCTTTTCGTGAACTGGCCAATCTGGCCGAGACAGCCGGTGCTCGGGTGGTGGCTCAATTGATGCAAAGCCGCCCCAAACCGGACCCGTCCACCTATATAGGAAGCGGCAAACTGCGCGAACTGGAAGGACTCATCAAACATTATGACGTGGATATGGTCATCTTTGACAGCGAGTTGACCCCGGTGCAAACCCGCAACCTGGAAAACGCACTCGATGTTAAAGTAATTGACCGCACTCGCCTGATTCTGGATATTTTCGCCCTGCGCGCCCGCAGTAAAGAAGGGATGTTGCAGGTGGATCTGGCTCAATTGCAATACACTCTGCCCCGATTGACGGGTAAAGGCGTGGAACTGAGCCGGCAGGGAGGAGGTATCGGCACCCGGGGTGCCGGGGAGAAAAAGCTGGAATTGGACCGGCGCCGCATTCGCGATAAAATCGCTGATCTCAAAAGAGAACTGGAAACGGTCAAAAAACAGCGGAAATTATCCAGGGCCCGCAGGGAGAAGACCGGTATCCCGCTGGTGTCCATTGTCGGATACACTAACGCCGGCAAGTCAACCCTGTTTAATGCCGTCTATCAACACACACGTCAAGAAAATGCAAACCCGGTGGAGGCGGAAGACAAACTGTTCGCTACTTTATCAACGACCACCCGTCAGATTCGTCTGCCTTCCGGTCGAGAAACGCTGATGACGGATACGGTCGGGTTTATTCAGAACCTGCCTCACCATCTGGTGGCTGCCTTCAAAAGCACACTTGAAGAAGCGGTCGAAGCGGATATCATGATCCATGTCGTGGATACCAGCCCCCCCGACCATCATCAACAGATGAAAACGGTGGAACAGGTACTGCATGACCTGGGAGCTGAAGACATCCCGATCATCACCGTCTATAATAAAATCGACCGGCTTGACCCGGAAACACGCAGTGCCCTGGCACCGCTGCCGGATACCATTTATCTGTCCGCACGAAGCGGAGAAGGGATCGACCGGTTGCTTCTGGCCGTTGATGACTTACTGAAACAAAGTATGTCCGTCTATCATTTTCGTATTCCATACACACGGCCACAACTGATGTCGAAGCTCTATGAGAGCGGAGAAGTGATCGAATCCAGAGAAGAAGAGACTGGCTGGGACATGACTGTCCGTATGAGTCGGGAAGCATATGGACGGATTCAACAGGCCATGCAATCAGAGATATAAACGGAACAGGAGTGGAACCCGACTATGTATAACCTGCTTCAAAATGGAGAACAATGGAAGTCCATCGTCAAAGAGATTGAACAACAGATCGTACCCCGTTTTCAGGAGATTCAGGAACTGGTGGACTTTAATCAGTTTAAAGTCCTGCAATCTTTTCGCAAACACGAAGTGAGTGATTTTCATTTTGCCCCGTCCACCGGTTACGGTTACGACGATGCCGGCCGGGAGACCCTGGAGGATATCTATGCCGACGTGTTCGGAACAGAAGCGGCCCTGGTTCGCCCGCAGATTATCTCCGGGACCCACGCTATTGCCATCTGCCTGTTCGGATTGTTGCGGCCGGGGGATGAACTGATGTATATCACCGGTCGACCTTACGACACGATGGAACAGGTCATCGGCATTAGCGGCAATGGTCGTGGGTCGCTTAAGGAATACGGCATTACCTATCAGGAGATTCCACTCACCCCGGACGGCGAGGTGGATTTGGCAACCGTCCAAAGTGCCATCAGCGACAGAACCCGTATCGCTGCCATCCAGCGTTCCCGCGGCTATTCAGGAAGACCTTCTTTTACAGTGAGCCAGATCAAGGAAATGATCGGGGAAATCAAACAAGTCAAACCGGATATCATCATTTTTGTAGACAACTGTTACGGTGAATTTACCGAACAGGAAGAACCGACCCAGATGGGAGCCGATATCATGGCTGGCTCACTCATTAAAAACCCGGGTGGAGGACTGGCCAAAACCGGCGGCTATATCGTCGGCCGAGGGGACCTGGTTGAACTGGCTTCTTACCGCATGGCTGCCCCGGGAATCGGAGCGGAAGGAGGCGCCACCCTGCATACCCTGCTTGATATGTATCAGGGATTTTTCCTCGCACCTCATGTTGTAGGGGAATCCCTCAAAGGGGCTGTTTTTACAGCAGCGCTTTTGGACAGGCTTGGATTCCGGACAGACCCCGCCTGGAACGACCCGCGTACTGACCTCATTCAGTCCGTTGACTTTGAAGACCCTGATAAACTGATCACATTCTGCCAGGGAATTCAGCAGGCTTCCCCGGTGGATGCCCACGTCACCCCGCAGCCCAGTGACATGCCCGGCTATGAAGACAAAGTGATCATGGCCGCCGGCACCTTTGTACAGGGAGCCAGCATCGAACTGACGGCGGACGGGCCGATACGACCGCCTTATCGGGGATTCGTGCAGGGAGGTCTGACCTATTCTCACGTCAAAACTGGCGTGCTATATGCCCTGGACCAAATGGTGCAGAAGGGTTTTTTGCAGATCCCGCAACAACCATAAAAATTTTCTAAAATTTTTTCATGTAAATATACCTAACATCTATTGACAAAGTAACCTGACATGGTACAATAAACACAAGTTCACTTCCGAGATGGGAGGGAAAAAACATGAGCGATCAGATTCGCCGCAATATGGCCCTGTTTCCGATTGGGATTGTGATGAAGCTGACGGAATTGTCCGCCCGGCAGATTCGCTACTATGAAGAACACGGCCTGATTCATCCGGCCCGAACCAAAGGGAATCAGCGGCTGTTCTCATTTAATGATGTGGACCGCCTGCTTGAGATCAAATCCCTTTTAGAAAAGGGCTTGAACATCGCCGGCATCAAACAGGTGCTCGAGATGAAAACAGAAGATCAACAGCAGACCGTCATTGATCAGCAGTCAGAAGAGAAGCGACAGGAAATGTCCGACCATGAACTGCACCAGCTTCTCAAAAAGCAGATCATACACGGCGGCAGACAGGCAGAAAATTCTTTGATTAGAGGACAACTGTCACGGTTCTTCCACTAATCGAAAGAATCTATAGATACCATATTTTATAGGAGAAAACAGGAGGGAAACCATGAGTAAAAATTACACACGCGAAGACATTTTGAAAATGGCGGAAGAAGAGAATGTTCGCTTTATCCGCCTGCAGTTCACCGACTTGATGGGTGTCATCAAAAACGTGGAGATCCCGTTGAGCCAACTGGAAAAGGCACTGGACAACAAAATGATGTTTGACGGATCATCCATCGAAGGGTTCGTCCGCATCGAGGAATCAGACATGTACCTGCAGCCCGACCTCGATACCTGGACCATTTTCCCCTGGAGTTCTGAGGACGGCAAGGTGGCCAGCATGGTCTGCGACATCTACAATCCGGACGGAACACCCTTTGAAGGAGATCCCCGCCAGATCCTGAAGAAAGTGTTGAAAGAAGCCGAAGAGCTGGGCTTTACAGCGATGAACGTAGGTCCGGAGCCGGAATTTTTCCTGTTCAAACTGGATGAAAAAGACGAACCGACCATGGAACTGAACGACAAAGGTGGATACTTTGACTTTGCTCCACTGGATCTCGGGGAAAACTGCCGCCGCGACATCGTGTTGACCCTTGAAAAAATGGGCTTTGAAGTGGAAGCTTCTCACCACGAAGTGGCTCCCGGACAGCATGAGGTTGATTTTAAATATGCCCATGCCGTCAAAGCTGCCGATCAGATCCAGATGTTTAAACTGGTCGTCAAAACCGTTGCCCGTAAATACGGACTGCATGCGACCTTCATGCCGAAGCCGCTGTTCGGTGTGAACGGATCCGGTATGCATATCAACATGTCGCTGTTCCGTGGCAAAGAAAATGCTTTCTATGATCCCAGTACCGAAATGGGTTTGAGTGAAACAGCGCTTCAGTACACGGCAGGTATTCTAAAGCACGCTCGTTCTTTTACAGCGGTTACCAACCCGCTGGTCAACTCCTACAAGCGTCTGGTACCGGGGTATGAAGCACCTTCCTATGTGGCCTGGTCGGCCAAGAACAGAAGTCCGCTGATCCGTGTTCCTGCATCCCGCGGATTAAGCACCCGGATTGAAGTTCGCAGTCCCGATCCGTCCGCCAACCCGTACCTGGCCCTGGCTGTCATGCTGAAAGCCGGACTGGACGGTATCAAAAACAAACTGGAAGTACCGCCGGCCATTGACCGCAACATCTATATCATGGATGAAAAAGAGCTGGAAGAAGAGGGAATCAAGAGCCTTCCTGCCAGCCTGAAAGAAGCACTGGCCGAGCTGAAAAATGATGCCATCATCTGCGAAGCGATGGGTGATCACGCGCTGACCCACTTCATTGAAGCCAAAGAAATCGAGTGGGACATGTACCGTACTCAGGTTCATCGCTGGGAACGCGATCAGTACATGTCCACATATTAATAAAAAGTTGCCGAACAAAAACCGGGAGGAATCTTCCCGGTTTTTTGCTATGCTGGTGAATAAAGTATAATGGATCCGGTACAACACATATCTTTCCTATAAGCCGGTTAATTGTTGAAACCCCTCGTACCGGGAAACGTATATAAGACAGGGGACAGAAAAATAAAGCATAAAGGAGTATCCGTATGGACGTATTATTATGGGCTATTATTATCATTCTTTTCCTGACCAGTCTGGTTGGTGTGATCATCCCCTTTATCCCCGATACTATTTTATTATGGGGCGGGTTTTTATTGTATCAATTTACACTGGCTGAACAGGGGCTCCCATCCGGTTTCTGGTGGGGGATGGCTATCATCACGCTTTTCATCATCGGAGCGGATATGCTGGCCAACCTGGTTTTTGTAAAGAAATACGGCGGTTCACGCTGGTCCATGCTTGGGGCAATCCTCGGACTTCTGATTCTTCCGTTTGTTATGGGACCAGTCGGCATCTTGATCGGACCGTTTCTCGTGGTCTTTTTAATCGAATGGATCAAGGAAAAGGAAAACGCCCATGCCTTTAAAGTGGCATGGGGAACACTGGTTGCCCTGTTCAGCAGTTCAATCATCAAAATAGCCCTGCAACTGATCATGATCGGATGGTTTTTCTGGGCCATCTAAAGTCAAAACAAAAATAAAAAGGCTTCCGCCGGACCGTTTCAATACGTGTTTACCGGTGGAAGCCATCCGCACTTCCTATTTAGTCATCAAACCCCGAAAACAGGAAGAATAGCACAATTAACGCAATGATCCAGGCAAATCCATTGTCACCGAATCCGTTAAATCCGCTCAAAAAAAATTCCTCCTTTCACCCCTGTTTTAATACCTTATGTGAGGAAAGAAGGAATTGACTGTGTGTTTGTCATGGTTTCTTAAATTAATGCATCCGGCGATAAACACCGACCACTTTTCCCAGAATCGTGACATTGGGTAGAATAATGGGGGAAAGGGCGTCGTTTTCCGGTTGCAGACGAATGTGATCCTTCTCTTTATAAAAACGTTTGACGGTCGCTTCATCGTCCTCGGTCATGGCGACGACAATCTCACCGTTGTTGGCCACGGGCTGTTTTTTGACGATGACATAATCCCCGTCCATGATCCCGGCATTGATCATACTGTCACCTTGAACCCGCAACATAAACGTATCATCACTGACTTCATGTTCTGGAAATACAAAATAGTCTTCTATGTTTTCCACAGCGGTAATCGGCTGTCCGGCCGTAACTTTACCGACAACCGGAATTTTACGGATATGTATCTGTTCGTGTTGTTCCACAGCAGGCATATCGTCCGTCAAAACCTCAATCGCTCTTGGTTTAGTGGGATTACGGCGAATCAGCCCTTTCTTCTCAAGGCGTTCCAGATGTCCGTGAACCGTTGAACTAGATGCCAGTCCCACCGCTTCGCCTATCTCTCGTACAGAAGGCGGATATCCTTTATCTCTCACTTCCTGTTTGATAAAATCCAGTATGGCCTGCTGCCGTTTGGACAAACGTTTCATGTTTCCCCCTCGCTTTTCCCTAAACTTAATTTCACTTTATTATACCAGTTCTCCTTCAGAAATACAAACACCCGTTCTCAGAACGTATATTCTATAGTGGAACAGATGGATAAACGGATTAAAAACAAAACAGAATAAAGAAAGGAGGGATGCTGCCGATGGACTTTAACCGTCATAAAGACGAACCCAATCTTTCTGAAACCCGTTATCGAAAAATGATTCTGAAGAAACGAAGCGAACAGGGCATGGAACGAATCCGACAGAAGTCCGACGAACAGCTGAAGAAAGATTCGATCCGACTTGAACTGGAGGGAAATTTTTTACTCGGGTACGCGCCGTTTGATTTACCTATGACGGATCAGGATGATAAAATAGACTAGAAGAAAATCAAATAGAAACTGAATCTGTGTCAAAAACACTACATTATGTGTCATATTGACACACTATATATCAAAATGACACAATCGTGTGTCCCCGAATCGTTATGAAACAGCCGCCACCGGCTGTTTTTTTGTTTGGCATCGTTTTTGCAACATACATATGAATGGAATCAATCATTGAACCATTCAAGTGAGGAGGGGGAGCCATGTTTCAGAAAATCCTGATTGCCAACCGAGGCGAGATCGCATTGAGGGTGATCAACACCTGCAAAAAGTTAAATATCCCGACGGTTGCCGTTTACTCCGAAGCAGACCGGGATGCCCCTCATGTAAGAGCAGCGGATGAAACCTATCTGCTGGGAGCAGCACCGGTGAATCAGAGCTATTTAAACATCGATCGTATCCTGGAGATTGTGGACGAATCCGGCGCCGATGCCGTTCATCCCGGTTACGGACTGTTATCGGAGAATCCGCTATTCGCCCGGAAGTTAAAGGAAAAGGGCATCACCTTTATCGGTCCGGAACCGGAAATGATGGAAGCCATGGGCGATAAGCTGGTGGCGCGACGGATAATGAAACAGGCCGGTGTGCCGGTGATACCTGGTACGATGAAAGCCATTGACAGTGTTGATGAAGCCTGTAGCCATGCTGAGGAAATCGGTTACCCCGTCATGCTGAAGGCCGCAGCAGGAGGGGGCGGGATCGGGATGCAGATCGTCGGTAACGAATCCGAACTGAGAAAAGCGTTTGCAGCCAATCAGAAACGGGTTCAGACCTATTTTGGAAACGGTGCCATGTATATCGAAAAATACGTGGCGAATCCCAGACATATTGAGGTTCAAATCCTGGCTGACCGGCACAGTAACCGGATCCATCTCGGAGAAAGGGAATGTTCCATTCAGCGCCGACATCAAAAAGTGATTGAGGAAGCTCCGTCGCCTTTTGTGGATGACAATACGCGGCAACGGATCGGGGAAGCTGCCCTCGCCGCAGCTGAATCCATTAAATATGTTAATGCCGGCACCGTGGAATTTTTGATGGATGAAAACAAGAATTTTTACTTCATTGAGATGAACACCCGTATTCAGGTGGAACATCCGGTGACAGAAGAGGTATATGGCATTGATCTGATCGCCGAACAAATCGCCATTGCCGCCGGAAAACCTCTGTCAATGCGGCAGGAAGAAATCAAACCCACCGGTCACGCCATTGAATGCCGCATCTATGCCGAAGACCCCGACACTTTTTATCCGGCGCCGGGTCTGATTAAAGACTACCAGCCGCCGGCAGGAGAAGGCATTCGCCTTGATGACGGTGTTACTTCCGGTTATAACGTGACCCCTTTTTATGACCCGATGATTGCCAAACTGATTGTATCGGCTGAGAATCGTGAAAGTGCCATTAACAGGATGAAAAAGGCCCTGGATCAGTACAAAATCGAGGGGATCAAACATAACATCCCCATGCTGATAAAAGTACTGGAACATCCCCATTTTATAGCCGGAAACACCACCACGGATTTTCTGCAAAAACAGCTCGCCTCATCTGAAGGGAGGGAGTAAACGTGCTGCATATGCCGGATAAAGTAACGATCGTCGAGGTAGGACCGCGAGACGGGTTACAGAATGAGAAGCAACCTATTCCGACAGAAGACAAAGTTGCTTTTATCAATCATTTGAGTGAGACGGGACTCACCCGAATCGAAATCACCTCTTTCGTGAATCCCAAATGGATCCCACAACTCTCCGATGCTGTAGAAGTAGCTCGTGAGATCAAACGAAAGCCCGGTATCACATACAGTGCCCTGGTCCCCAATATGAAAGGGCTTGAGCGAGCCGTGGAAGCCGGAGTGGATGAAGTCGCCGTGTTTATGTCAGCCAGCCAGTCCCATAACAAAAGCAATATTAACAAAACCATCGAAGAAACCTATCCGGTTCTACAGGAAGTGGTCGAAGCCGCCGGGCAGAAGGGGATTCCGGTGCGTGGCTATGTATCCACCGCCTTCGGTTGTCCCTATGAAGGAGACGTAGCACCCGAACAGGTGATCAAGGTGATTGACCGCCTGCTGGAGATGGGCTGTCAGGAAATATCCATCGGGGATACCATCGGCGTTGCCAATCCCCGCCAGGTGCAGGCATTCCTCAAACTTCTTCTCAAACAGGTGGACCCGGAACGGATCGCCCTTCATTTTCATGACACACGGGGAACGGCCCTGGCCAACATCCTGGCCGCAATGGATATGGGCATCACCACCTTTGACAGTTCCCTGGGTGGACTGGGCGGTTGTCCTTATGCACCGGGAGCATCCGGAAATGTGGCCACGGAAGATCTGGTTTACATGTTAAACAGTATGGGCGTTGAAACGGCAATCAACCTGGATAAACTGGCAGAGATCGGCGCTTATATGCAGCGTGTGACAGGCAAAACCCTTCCTGCCAGATACCTGTGTTCCTATCTGGCCACGCAAAAAGATTAAAGGAGTTAAAGGAGGTTTTAACACATGTCCAATCAGCGTTATCAGGAAATTGCAGAGCGGATCAAAAGGGGAGGTGCCCCCAAATATCATGAAAAACTGAAACAGCAAAACAAGCTGTTCGTACGCGATCGCCTCAAACTGTTACTCGATGAGGATTTTCAACTGGAAGACAGTATGTTTGCCAACTGTCTGCGTGATGATCTTCCCGCCGACGGCGTGTTTACGGGAATCGGCAAAATCAACGGGCAGAAGGTCTGCATCATGGCCAATGACTCCACGGTAAAAGCCGGTTCCTGGGGGGCACGCACCGTCGAAAAAATCATCCGCATACAGGAAACAGCCATGAAACTGAAAGTACCCATGCTATATCTGGTGGATTCCGCCGGCGCTCGCATTACCGACCAGGTGGAGATGTTTCCCAACCGGCGCGGTGCCGGACGTATCTTTTACAATCAGGTGAAAATGTCCGGCCAGGTGCCGCAGATCTGTCTGTTGTTCGGGCCTTCAGCTGCCGGAGGGGCGTATATCCCGGCCTTCTGCGATGTCGTGATTATGGTCGATAAAAACGCCAGTATGTATCTCGGCTCGCCGCGTATGGCGGAGATGGTCATCGGTGAGAAGGTGACCCTGGAAGAGATGGGAGGTGCACGCATGCACTGTTCCGTCAGCGGATGCGGCGATTACCTGGCTGCCAGTGAGGAAGAAGCCATCGAGACAGCGCGCCGTTATCTGAGCTATTTTCCAGCCAATTATCGTGAAAAACCGCAAAGAACAACCCCGCAACGGCCGATTGAAGGTGAAACGCCGATTGAGCAGATTGTCCCTGAAAATCAGAATGCGCCGTTTGATATGTATGATTTTATCCATGCCATCATTGACCGGAACAGTTTTTTTGAGATCAAGAAACTGTTTGCGCCCGAACTGATTACCGGTCTCGCTCGCATAGACGGTCGGGCGGTCGGAATCATTGCCAACCAACCGAAAGTGAAGGGCGGTGTGTTATTCGTCGATTCATCCGACAAAGCGGCCCGCTTCATCACCCTGTGTGATGCGTTCAACATTCCGCTCCTGTTTCTGGCGGACGTACCCGGCTTCATGATTGGTACCAAAGTGGAGCGGGCGGGGATTATCCGGCATGGTGCCAAGTTTATCTCCGCGATGTCGGAAGCGACCGTACCCAAGATTTCGGTTATTGTCAGAAAAGCCTATGGAGCCGGACTGTATGCCATGGCCGGACCGGCTTTTGAACCGGATGTCTGCATCGCCCTGCCGACAGCTCAAATTGCGGTCATGGGACCAGAAGCCGCGGTCAATGCCGTCTACAGTAATAAAATCGCCGAACTTCCTCCGGAAGAAAGACAGGAATTCATCCTGGCAAAACGCCGGGAATACCAGGAGGACATTGACATTTACCGGCTGGCATCCGAAATGATTGTAGACGAAATCGTTCAGCCACAGGATCTGCGAAAAGAACTTCAGGACCGTCTGGAAGCTTATGAAAGTAAAGAGATGATATTCAGTGAACGCAAGCATCCGGTCTATCCGGTCTAATCTGCTGACATTAGAGGGAGGGGATGAAAGATGAATTTTGAATTGACCCAGGAACAGGACATGATTCGTAAAATGGTGCGGGAGTTTGCCGAAGCAGAGATTGCGCCCAAAGCGGCGGAACGGGATCGTACGGGTGAATTCCCCCAGGACGTTTTTCATAAAATGGGGGAACTGGGCCTGATGGGGATTCCGTTTCCGGAAGAATATGGCGGTTCCGGCGGGGATACCGTCAGTTACGCCATCGCTGTGGAGGAAGTGTCCCGGGCCTGTGGCGGAACCGGGCTGAGTTATGCTGCCCACATTTCTCTGGGATGCAGCCCGTTCTATTATTTCGGCACGGAAGAACAGAAGAAAAAGTACTTGATCCCGTTGGCTCAGGGAAAATCAATGGGGGCTTTCGGGTTGACCGAACCCAATGCCGGTTCTGATGCCGGTGGCACTCAGACCACAGCTGTGGAAGATGGCGACGAATGGGTCCTTAACGGAACCAAAATCTTCATCACCAATGCCGCATACGCCGAGGTGGTCGTGGTCACGGCTGTTACGGATAAAAGCCGGGGCAGCAGGGGAATCAGTTCATTTATCGTTCCGACATCCTCCCCGGGATTCAAGATCGGCACCATTTACGATAAACTGGGATTAAACGCTTCCAATACAGCGGAAATTATTATGGAGGATGTTCGCATCCCGAAGGAGAATATATTAGGAAAGTTAAATGAGGGGTATAAACAATTTCTAATCACCCTGGATGGGGGCAGGATCAGTATCGCTGCCATGGCAGTGGGAATCGCCCGGGCAGCCTACGAGGCATCCTTGCAGTATGCTAAAGAGCGCAGGCAGTTTGGACAGAGCATTTCCAAATTTCAGGCCATCCAGTTTAAGCTGGCCGATATGGCCACCCACATTGAGCTCGCTCGCAACATGACGCTGAAAGCAGCCTGGCTCAAGGACCAGGGCAAACCCTTTAAAAAGGAAGCAGCCATGGCCAAGCTATTTGCTTCAGAAATGGCCACCCGTGTCTGTGATCAGGCGGTGCAGATTCACGGCGGATACGGTTATATGAAAGAGTATCCGGTGGAACGGCATTATCGGGATATCAAACTCTGTGAAATCGGAGAGGGAACGTCCGAAGTGCAGCGTCTGGTCATCGCCCGTGAAATCGGGGCCAGTTGAGCTTAACAGCATGGTTGTGTAAAAAAACGGGACCATAAGCGGAGGTGAGACGGACAATATGGAAAAAATTAATAACGAGTACCTGATCCATTCCGCTCTGGATGCGATTCACGACGGAATTGTCATCACTGATGAAACCAGTCGTATTGTCTATGCCAACCCTGCTTATACCCGTATTCTCGGGGTTCGCCTCGATAAAATTCTGAATCGGAAAGTGTCCGAGATTGAACCAACGGCCAGCCTGCTGACGGTTCTCAAAACCGGCAAACCGATTCTGCAGGAACGGACCCGGGTGGACAGTCTGAACATGGACATTGTCTCTACGATTACCCCGATTTACAAAAACGGCGAGATTAAAGGGACGGTCGCTATTTTCAAAAACGTGACGGAAGCGATGGAACTGACCCGTGCCCTGCAGCGAATGGAAGGACTGGCCCATTATCTCCAGGAAGAACTGGAGAAAACCAAAGAATTGCCCCACAGCTTCGATGAGATCGTCGGCCGCAACCATAATTTCGTGGAATCTCTTACACTTGCCGCCCGGGCGGCGGCCAGTGATACTAACGTGATGATCCGCGGGGAAAACGGTGTGGGGAAAGAAGTGATCGCCAAAGCGATTCACGCAGCCAGTAATGTCTGCCGGGGCCCGATGATCCGGGTCAACTGTTCCGCCATCCCGGAAAACCTGCTGGAAAGCGAGTTGTTCGGGTATGAAGAAGGGGCCTTTACCGGGGCCAGAAAAGGCGGTAAAGTCGGAAAATTTGAACTGGCGCAGGACGGGACCCTTTTTCTTGATGAAGTGGGTGATATGAGTCTGCTCATGCAATCGAAGCTGCTCCGGGTCATACAGGAAAAAGAATTTGAACGGGTGGGCGGCACCCGGCCGATCAAAGTTAACGTGCGGATTATATCCGCCACCAACCGTAACCTGGAACAGATGGTCAGGGAAGGGATATTCCGCGAAGATCTGTATTATCGGCTCAATGTGGTGCCCATATTCGTCCCGCCCCTGCGTGAGCGAAAAGACGACCTGCTTTTATTAATTGAACACTTTTTGTCGCAGCAAAAGGAAAAAACAGGAAAGGCCTATCATATATCCGAAGACGTCATGCAGATTTTCTACAACCACGACTGGCCGGGAAACATCCGGGAATTGCAAAATGTCGTTGAATACAGTACCGTCATGTGCACCGGAGAGGTCATTCAACCTGAACACCTGCCGCCTTATTTTTCAGCGGTCAAAAGAGATCCGCAGTCGGTTGAACGCATCCTGTCTGCGAATCACCAACAGCAGGAGCAAGAGGATTGTGACATCCCGTCTCCGGAGCAGGTTCCCAGATTGAAGGACCGGGTTGCGGAAGTGGAACGTGAGACGATTATCATGGCACTCCGGGCTGCCAGGTACAACAAAACGGAAGCAATGAAACTACTCGGCATCAGCCGCAAATCATTTTACCGCAAACTGAAGGAACTCGATATTGAGACATAGTCTTTAAAATAAAGAGGAGGAATGACTTATGGCGCAAATTCAATCCAACATGGCAGGGACTGTGCTTCGTGTCCCCGTCTCCGCCGGTGACAGTGTCAAAAGTGGACAGGAAGTCGTGGTGCTTGAATCGATGAAAATGGAGATTCCCATCACCGTGGATCAGGATGGAACTGTCAAAGAAGTCAAAGTGAATGAAGGAGATTTTGTCAATGAAGGCGATGTGTTAATTGAATTGGAGTAAGAGAGCAAACCGGGGAGATGGTCCCCGGTTTTCTAGTCAAAATGGACGTGATATAGAAAATCCAGTTGTTTTTGCAAAACCTTTTTCGGTGCCCACTGAAAGATTTTGTTTCTTAATCTTGATAGGATTGGATTCTTTATATGGGCTATTTTCCCCAGATTCCACGAGGTGTCGATAATTTTCTTTACCCTTTTCACTCTCAGGGATTGAAAGAATTTAAAGGCGTCTTCCGGTTGTTCAGACCGGCTCAGACAACTGGCCAGGATGACAGCGTCTTCGATGCCCTGACAGGCTCCCTGTCCCATATTGGGCGTGGTGGCATGGGCCGCATCTCCAATTAAGACCGTTCGACCAAAGGCATATTGATCAATCGGTTTAAAATCATAAATATCGTTCCAGAGGATGTGATCATCTCTGGTGGCTTCAATGATATGAGGGATAGGTTCATGATAATGCTTGAACACCTGGTAGATATCTTTTGTTTGATAACCGGCCAGTTCTTGATTTCCGGGGTTTGAACAAATCGTTACATACCAGTAGACGCGATTTTCGGCCAGAGGCACACTGCCGAATCGGCCTTGATCGCCCCAGACTTCTGTAAATTCAACAGGCTTTGCCTGTACGGGAATCGAGGTGACACCCCGCCAGCAAGTTTAACCCGAATAACGAAGTTGAACATGAGGTAGCAATTTCTTACGAATGACAGAATGAATCCCGTCTGCCGCAATCAGATAATCACCATGAACCCGGGTGCCGTCCTCAAAATAGACGGTAACGCCATCACTGTCCTGTTCAAAATCAATACACGTTTTGTTCGTCACTACGGTACCAGGGTGCACATGGCTGTATAGTATTTGGTGAAGTTCTGATCGTGTTATGCTTAAAACACGGATATCGTCATTTGTTTGATTGACATCTTGCTCGATATGGGACAGGACCCTGCCGGTACTTGTTTTAAGTTTAACGTTGTTGACTCACCTGCCAGCGCGGATTAACTCCGGGTCAAGGTTTAATCCGGCAAACGCCTTTAGAGCATTCGGTGCCAGAATGATACCTGAGCCTGTTGATTTTGCTTCCGGGTAACGCTCGTATATACTGACATCATCAAACCCCTGTCGTTGCAAAGCGATTCCCGTTGTCAGACCAGCTATTCCGGCACCGATGATGATCAATTTTTTCCCCATTGTTTTTATCTCCTTATACAGCAAATTCCCTTTTTATAGGGGTTTAAATCCGTTCCAGACCACTTCAAGGTGATCGTGAAATACAGATGATAACCTTGAACTGTCATTGGATGACAGGGAAATCAAGAGCGTATGAAAATAAATGCCTATCAGCGTTGAAGCAATGGCATCCGAATCAGCTTCCTTCGAAATCTGGCCCTGTTGCTTCGCTTCATCCAACATGGAAGACAGGGCATCTTGAAAGCTGTTTATGTTTTCGAATTCCTTTCCGGATACCAAATTAGTTCTCAATATTTCCGACAGGGCAAGACTCATGAGATCCCATTCATTTTCAAACAACTGAAAAAGGTCGCCGAAAATCATCTCGATTTTCTCTTTTATATCAGAGTGGTTGTGATATTTTTGCAAACTTTCATTTAAGACCTCCATCTGAGCAAGTCCAAGATGAAGAAGAAGGTGTTCCTTCTTCGGAAAATAATTATAAAATGTTCCTTTGGCAATCCCGCACGCACGTGTGATTTGATCCACTGTTACATTGTCATATCCCTGATCTCTGAACAAGCGTAATGATTCACGAAAGATTTGTTCCTTGAGTTCTTCTTTTCGTTTTTGTCTCAGTGACAAGGTATCACCTCATTCTTAAAAAATGACCGAATTCATAAAATGACCAAAGTCATTTAAATGTTACATCAGGCCAAATAAAAAAGCAATTAAAGGGAAAGGCAGAACGCCTTTAACGCAGGAGAAACATATGCTAAAATAATGTTAAAGGCAAGAGAGAGGAGTTTTTAATCTCAGTGATTACGCAGGACAAAATTGATCGTATTAATGAACTGGCCAGAAAGCAAAAGCGTGAAGGTCTGTCGTCTGAAGAAAAGAAGGAGCAAAAAAAGTTGCGTGAAGAATATGTAAAGGCATTTCGCACGTCACTCAAAGCACAATTGGATAACATAACGGTTGTCGATCAAGAAGGATATCCGGTAAACCCGCGAACCGGTAAAAGATTGCAATAGTTTTGGTCCGCCTTGAGCAGAGGCGGATTTTTTATTGCGGTTTTTACGAACAATTGTTCTAATTTTCATGTTGACACGAACAATTGTTCGTATTATAGTGAAGTTAAACGAGAATATATGTTCGGGGTGATCATAAATGAAAAGGGTACATATGATTCTGTTCAGTGTCTGGCTGGTTCTGGTCATGTTTGTCGTCAGTTCTATTCTCATGGCAGGTGATGCTGAAGCAACTGACCTCAGCGGGGTAGAATATATTGAAGTCACAGTCGAAAAAGGGGATACCTTATGGCAGATCGCTTCAGAGTTTGGTCCATATACAAGCACAAGGCAGAGTATTTATGCCATCATGGAATTCAATCAGATGGATTCAAAAGTGGTATATCCCGGTGAAGTTTTGCGGGTACCTGTCCTGGAAGAAAAATAACCGGCCGATCTGTGTGAGTTTTTTCCGGTTGAACCGCCCATACTAACATTGACTTTTCAAGAAAGGGGCGGGTCAACCTGAAATCTCTGATTCCGTTTATCAGTTTGCTGGTTCTGATAACAGGTCTGTTTTTTCCATCCAATACCAATGCCGCAGAGAATGAAGTGGGGAACAGAGGGCTTGAACTTGTTGTGAAGTCATCCGAAGACGCCAGGCTTTATTCCAGCCTGTTCATTGATGACCGCGGATGGCTGACAGATCAGATTCTGTCAAGTCCCCGTGTCCGTGTAAACCGCACACCTGAATTATTTCTTGCTCATCTTAATGTAATGGATGGAAAAACCAGTCGAAAATTTATTCTTTCCTATTCCCACAACTTGTTTGATCTGCAACACCGTATGATGTACCAGCTATCTCCCCGTTTAAAAGAAATTCTGCTTCAGTATGTCAGGATGATCACCGACAGCCATTATGGCGAACTGATTCCCTGGAAAGAAGCTCGAAAAATATTCAGCATGAAAAAAACCGCAACGGTTATTGATCTGGAAACAGGCCGATCTTTCCGCGTTCAACGGCGTGCCGGCAGCCGTCATGCTGACGTTCAGCCTCTTACCAGGGAAGATACCATGACCATGAAAGAGATTTACAATGGTAAATGGAGCTGGCAACGACGTGCCATTTTACTGGAAATCGGAGGGAAAAAGATTGCTGCATCCATGAACGGTATGCCTCATGGTGCGGGGGCAATCAGAGACAACCATTTCCCCGGTCATTTCTGCATTCATTTTGACGGCAGTTCTACCCACCGACGCAGCTATCCTGACCCGGGACACCGGATGATGGTGTTGAAAGCGGCAGGTCTTCTCAATCAACAGATCTATGAAGCAGGACCGGATGAACTGGTGTCGTTGATGATTCAGTCTCTCAACGAACAGGACTTTAATGTACTGAAACGAACACTGGACCAGAGCCGTCCTGAGCAGATATCCGCCATCGTTGAACAGGCGGATCAGATTCAGAGTATTCGCCAGGTCGGCGGAGGAAGTAGAACCCGGGACAATCCGTTTAATTCTCCTGATTCATCCGAGGACACGCCGGATCAATCAGGCATCCGCGATTTGATTTTCGTCAATGTACCGGTAGAAGTTGATGGCTATACAGAGCAGGGAGAAAGGTTCAAAGCCGAATTGGACATCGTGGTGAAACGTGATTTCTTCTACAACCGCTGGAAAATAGAGCCTGATTCGTTATCGGAATTGTGGGAGAGTATTGCAAACTGACTCCTCAATCTGTAAAATAAAGGACATGAAAAAGGATATGGATGATATGATGAAGAGGAAGAGTAGGCATTGCCGAACGCTGCAGAGAGCCGGTGGTAGGTGTAAACCGGTGCGGGAGCATTGCTGAATGGACCTCGGAATACCGGAACCGAACCGCAGATGTTAATCTGTTCAGTAGGTTGCCGGCGGCCTATCCCCGTTACGGATTTAAGTGAGCCATGCATAGCGGGCGTCTCATACGTCCATCGTGGCTAATTAGGGTGGCAACGCGGTCCCTCGTCCCTTGTGCAATCAGGACGGGGGTTTTTTATTTTCATCATTGCATTAGCATAATCCAAATATAATATAAGGAGGTCAAACGAAACATGAAACGTGTATTTTCCGGTGTACAGCCGACAGGAACCATTCACCTGGGGAATTATCTGGGGGCGATGAAACGGTTTGTCGATCTTCAGGATGATTATGAAAGCATTTTTTGTATTGTCGACCTGCACGCCCTCACCGTCCCCCGTGATCCCGAGGAACTTAGAAACAAAACCAGAGAACTGGCCCTGTTCTACCTGGCCATCGGACTGGATCCTGAAAAAACCACGATATTTACCCAGTCCAGTGTCAGTGCCCACAGTGAACTGGCCTGGTTGCTGCAGTGTGTGGCCCATGTCGGAGAATTGAACCGCATGACCCAGTATAAGGAAAAAGGGCAGGGAAAAGACACGGTGACCGCCGGTTTATATACGTATCCCGTTTTGATGGCGGCCGACATTCTCCTTTACCAGACGGAAGTGGTCCCGGTGGGGGAAGATCAGAAGCAGCATCTGGAATTGACCCGGGATATTGCACAGCGTTTTAACAACCGTTACGGCGAAGCCTTCACCATCCCCGAACCCTTGATCAACGAGATCGGTGCCAGAATCATGGCCCTCGATGAACCGACTAAAAAAATGAGCAAGAGTGCTGAAAGTCCCAACAATTATATCGGTCTGCTGGAAGAACCGAAGATCATTAACAAAAAAATCATGCGGGCCGTGACCGATTCAGAAAATGAGGTCCGGTTCGATCCGGAGAACAAACCGGGTATCAGTAACCTGCTTACCATTTACAGCCTGATGTCTGAAACACCGGTATCCGAACTGGAGCAAAAGTATCAGGGACTCGGGTACGGTGCCTTTAAAAAGGATCTTGCTGAAGTGGTCGTGGATCGCATCTCCGAGATCCAGGACCGTTATCGCAGATGGGAAAAAGATGGGGGAGTAGAGGACGTACTTCGTCAGGGAGCCGAGAAAGTATCCGTCATCGCAGAAGAAACGATGGAACGGGTCAAAGACTTGATGGGACTTTATCGTGTATAACCTGAAATCAACATTACCCGTGCAAAAAACCGATCCAAAATCCTCAACAGTCCGAAAGAGAGGATTTGGATCGGTTATGCTTTGATACGCTTTGCGCTGCCTTCCTAGTTATCATCTAAGGTGTACTTGTTTTCCTGCTTTTCCCGGTAACGCTCAAGGGCCAGCTCAATTAAACGATCGATTAATTCCGGATAGGAAAGCCCCGAATGCTTCCACAACAACGGATACATACTGTAAGGCGTAAACCCGGGCATTGTATTGACTTCATTGATCCATACCTTATCTTCGTCGCGGGAGACAAAAAAATCAACCCGCGCCAGTCCAGATCCGTCAATGGCTTTAAAGGCCCGAACCGCCATGTCGCTGATGGTCCGGTACGTTTTCTCCATAATAGCTGCAGGGATGATGAGCGACGTGTCACCATCCTGATATTTGGAGCGGTAATCATAAAACTCTCCGGAAGGGACGATTTCCCCTGCCACCGAAACCTCAGGGTCATCATTGCCAAGTACTCCGATTTCGATCTCGCGGGCATCGAGAAATTCCTCCACCACAATTTTCCGGTCGTATAAAAAGGCTTCATGAAACGCTTTCTCCAGTTCTTCACGGTTACGCGCCTTGTTGATACCCACACTGGAACCCAGATTGGCGGGTTTCACAAAACAGGGGTAACCGAGAACCTGCTCTACTTCCTGATACATCGGTTCCGGATTTTCTTGCCATTTTTTCCGGATATACCAGAGATAATCCCCCTGTTCCAGGCCGTACCGATCAAACACCGTTTTCATCATTACTTTATCCATCGCAACAGCCGATGCCATCACACCGGCTCCCACATAGGGAAGATTGGCCAGTTCCAGAAGGCCCTGAACCGTGCCGTCCTCTCCGTTGGGGCCGTGTAAAAGGGGAAATATTACTTCGGTGGAGTTTTCCGCCTTCTCTAGAAGCAATCGCTGGGGAACTGACAAACCTTCATCCGAAAATGAAGCGGATGCCACTTCCCGAACCCGGTCAATCAACAAATTGATATCTTCGAGTTCCGACAAACGGGGGAGAGATTTCCACGCCCCATCTTCGGTAATATAAATAGGATGAATGTCGTATCTCGACGTATCAACGGCATTCATCACCGATTTTGCCGTCTGTTTGGATACCTCGTGTTCACCTGATTTGCCGCCGAACAAAACATGAAGTTTGATTTTGTTACTCAATGCTATTCCTCCAGTTCTCATCCTCGGTATGAATATCCTATTCCAGGCAGGTGCGGAAGTTTACCATTCCGGCAACTTGTCAATGGCATCGCGCTGGTCCTGGATGTTGATATGCGTATAAATCTGGGTTGTGGAGATACTGGCATGACCCAGAAGCAGCTGAATTTTTCGAATGTCCACATCATTTTTTATCAATAATGAAGCAAACGTATGGCGCAACTTGTGCGGCGTTATATTTTTATGTATGTTACTTCTTTTACTGTATGTCTTGATTAAATACTGTATATCCCGTGGCTGCATGGGTTTAAGGGACTTGGTCAGAAACAGGGCATCGGTTTCAGCCTCAGCCGGCCGTTTGTTTAAATAATCACGCAATCGTTCCAGATGCGTTTCTTTGGAGATGGGAATGGGACGATACTTGTTTCCTTTTCCCACAACACCCAGCAGGTTCTTGACGATCACATCATGGCCGTTTTCAACGGTGAGACTGCACAGTTCACTGATGCGAAGTCCTGTCGACAAAAGTAGGTCGAACAGGCAGATATCTCTTGCTTTCATCCAATCCTTGCGCCCGCCTTTCTTGTCGTCCCGCTTGAAGACTGAATTCATAAAGGTCAGCATTTCTTCATATTCCAGATAAACCACGGGCTGGTCCTTGCTCAGGTTTTTCTGTTTGATCGGATGCTGTTTAAAATCCGGAAACGGGTTCTCCTGGGCATCCAGGACCCGATCATGGACCAGGGTTTCGAAGAACAATCCGAGCGAAGAAATACGGCGTTTGCGGGTCGAGTAGGAATTTCCGCGGGTCCGGTCCAGATATCCGAAAAAATGGTGTATCTGCGGCCGAGTAATATCATGAATGGAACGAATGGATGGATAATGGCTCAGTAACCATTCGAAAAAAATTTTCAGATCCTGGTGATACGCCTGGATCGTTTTCTCAGCTCTCCCGGCGTTGGACAACTGCCCCAGAAAGGAATCGATATGCATCTCAATTTCGGGAGGAACCTCGCATGTTTTTTCCTGATCCTTCTGACTCAACCTGATCAACCCCTGTTGTTTCATTTCCCTTCTTATTTTATCACGAATTCCATCATGTTCCGAAAGTAAATTGATTGCGCATGGACAAGATATGGATTAAGGAGGGAAACACACATGAGCCATGCCATTTCATTCGATGCAGATGAAACCCTGGACTGTATCGGCGCAGGTTGCCCCATGCCGGTCGTCCGTACCAAAAAAACGATGGAAGACATGGAACCCGGTCAGGTTCTGGAAGTGCAGGCCACTGACAGGGGTTCTCTGGCTGATCTGAAAGCATGGTCAGACAGGGCCGGGCAGCAGTATCTGGGGCATGTTGAAGAAGATGGGATCATCAAACATTACATCCGCAAATCAGACGGGGGAGCAGAGCGTCATGAGACGCGACATCCGCATGTCATCTCCAATGAAGAGCTGGAGCGAAAGCTCGATGATCCCGAAGTACAGATCGTGGATGTACGGGAGCCGGCTGAATATGCTTTTGGCCATATTCCCGGTGCCAGATCGATCCCTCTTGGTGAATTGGAAGAAAAAATAAGTGAAATCGATCCGGGTAAGGAAGTTTACGTGGTCTGCCAGACCGGAAATCGCAGTGACCTTGCCTGTCAGATCCTGACTGAGAAAGGTTTCGATAAAACTTTTAACGTCACGCCGGGGATGTCTAAGTGGAAAGGAAAAATAAATAAAATCGAATCCTAGAGGAGTGAGATAATGCGTAAAGTTGCGATTATTGCCAGTAATGGCGGGCTTGAGACAGCATATAAAACATTGAACATCGCGACAGCCGCAGCCGCCACCGACGCTCAGGTCGCCATTTTTTTCACCTTTGATGCCTTATCCATTATTCATAAAGACGCCGAAAACATGTTGCAGCTTGCTCCCGGCAAGGAGCAGTATGCCGAGGGATTCAAGCGGGCCGGTGTCCCCTCTGTTGGTGAGTTGATTGAAGTTGCCAGGGAAAGTGGTGTCAAAATGATCGGCTGTCAGATGACCATGGATGTTGTGGGGCTGAAAGAGGAAGATTTTGTTGAAGGTATCGAAGTGGGTGGAGCCGCCACATTCCTTGACTTCGCCTTTGATGCCGATGTTACCGTTACGTTCTAGTCATGAAGAAAGGAGGAATTGAAAGTGGCAGACGTACGTTTAATGACGACGAATGCATTGTATGAAAAAATGAAATCCGGGGAAGACCTGGTCATTCTCGATGTTCGTAACGAAGACGAGTATAATGACTGGAAAATCGAAGGAAAAACAGTTGAATCGATAAATGTTCCATATTTTGATTTTCTTGATGAAGACCAGATCGAAGTAAATGAACAAAAATTGCCCAAAGATAAAGAAATTATTGTTGTCTGTGCCAAGGGTGGATCCTCGGAAATGGTAGCCGAAACGCTTCAGGAACGGGGTTATAAAGTATATAGTCTGGAAGGCGGTATGCTGGCATGGAGCCGTTTTTATTATCCGACCACTGTCGCCGTTGATGAAAAAATGAAAATTATACAGGTCAACCGCCTTTCCAAAGGTTGCCTGTCTTATTTTGTGGTATCTGACGGTAAAGCGATGGTGGTAGACCCCAACCAGCATATAGACATTTACCTTGAATTGTCGGAAAAAGAAAATGCCCCCATTACCACCATTATGGACTCACATCTGCATGCCGACCATATTTCCGGTGCGCCGGCTATTTCAAAAGAAACCGGAGCAACCTACTATATCAACTCGAGTGAATTTATGGGTGAAAATCCCGGATATGAGTATGAACCGCTGGAACAACATGATAACATTCAATTTGGAAACATAAACGTTGAAGTTATTGCGATTAAAACACCGGGCCATACGCCAGGGAGTGTCTCCTTTTTACTCAACGACAAATATCTGCTTTCCGGCGATACCATCTTTGTAGGCGGATTGGGGCGACCGGACCTCGGCGGAAAAGCACGTGAATGGGCGCTTGATCTGTACGAAACCATTTTCGGTAAAATCTCCGAACTGGCGGATGGTATTCTGGTGCTTCCGGCGCACTATGCTGATATACAGGAAATTAATGACCGTGGCATTGTGAGTGCCCTGTTGGGAGACATTCGTCAAAGCAATCAGATTATGCAAAATGCAACAAAAGAAGAATTTACGGAGTATGTGGCGGGAGCAGCGAATACGACCAAGCCTCCGAACTTTGAAGACATTGTTGCGATCAATCGGGGGCAGAAACAGGTCAGCCAGGAAAAAGCGGACGAACTTGAAATCGGTCCGAACCGCTGCGCCGTCCATCACACCACACAATAAAAAGGGGTGTGTAACATGGACGTTCGCGTTGATAAGGTCGTGGATGCAAGAGGACTTGCTTGTCCAATGCCGGTTGTACGAGGTAAAAAGGCCATTGACGAAATGGCATCCGGAAAAGTGATGGAACTGATCGCCACAGATAAAGGGGCTTTAAAAGATTTTGAAGCCTGGGTAAATCGGACGGGTAATAAACTTCTCGATGTCACCGAACACGATGATGAATTCCATTTCTTTGTGAAAAAAAGCTGACTGGTTTAAGATTTGAAAGCCTTAGGTCCTTGTTCCTAAGGCTTATTTGTATAAAACTTGCAAAAAAAACAGGGATGTTGTAATATACTCCTAGGGGTATAAGTATCTATTAAAAACCATATTTAAAAAATAAAGGAGAGAGGCTGTATGGCTATTGTAAATGTAACAGACCAGAATTTTAATGATGTCGTTCAAAAGGAAGAGCTTGTACTGGTGGATTTCTGGGCCCCGTGGTGTGGACCCTGCCAGATTTTAGGACCCATTCTGGAAGAAATTAATCAGGAAATCGGTGATCAGGTGACCATCGCCAAATTAAACGTCGATGAAAATCCGGTAACGGCCGGTAACCATGGTATTATGGGTATTCCGACCATGAAACTGTTTAAAAATGGAAACGAAGTGCAGACTATCGTTGGTGTTCAGCCGAAGGAAATGCTGAAACAAATGATTGAACAAAACGTTTCGTAAATCTTAGACTATACGGCTTAAAGGAGATTGATTCTCTAAATGGAATTCAATACAATTCTAAATATAATCCTGATTGCTTTAATTTTCTGGTTCCTTTATAAACGGCTGGCACCTGTGGGTAATCTGGAAAATCTGAACAGCGACCAGCTGGCGGAACGTCTAAAAAACAAAAAAGATAAGGTCCTGATCGATGTCAGAGAACCGAATGAATTTAAATCCGGTCACATACCGGGAGCCAAAAACATCCCGCTTTCCCAGATCAAAACGCGTCTGGACGAGATTCCGGAGGATAAAGAAGTGATTCTTTACTGTCGAAGCGGGATGAGAAGCAAACAGGCCGCCCGAATTGTGAGCAAAAAAAATCCGGCGAAATTATCCCATCTGGCAGGTGGCATCTTGACCTGGAAAGGTAAAACTGTTAAATAATAGTCATAGCTTACTTTTTGATGGCATAAGGAGAGAGGGGGGAATCCTGATGGAATACGCAGATGAAATTAAAAACCGTCTTAAGCGTATTGAAGGTCAGACCCGCGGGGTACTGCGGATGATGGATGATAATAAAAACTGTAAAGATGTTGTCAGTCAACTTTCTGCAATTCGCAACGCGGTTGACCGTACCATTGCCTATATTGTTGCTTCCAACATGGAACAGTGCATTATTCAGGAAATGGAAAGCGGCGGCGATACAGATAAAGTCGTTAAGGAAGCCATTAACTTACTGGTCAAAAGCCGGTAATGGAATAATGAGAAGGAGGGTCTTGTTTGCCAGGTCACCGATTTAATCCCGAACACGCCCACAAGCTGGACAATCCGGAGAGAAGAAAAGTTCTACCTCCTGAGCAGATTCTGCAGGAATTAGGAATCTCATCCGGAGATTGTGTTCTGGATCTGGGTGCGGGGACCGGTTATTTCTCGATTCCCGCCGCCGGAATGACCGGAGAAACGGTCTATGCGCTTGATGTGGAACCCAGAATGCTGGACATACTTAAAGAAAAAATGAAACAACAAAACATCTCCAACATTGATCTGATACAGGGCGAAATGGAGAACATTCCCCTTGAGGCTCAATGTGTGGACAAAGTGATTGCTTCCCTTATCCTTCATGAAACCGGGGACTTGTCTCGCGTATTGAATGAAATGAAACGGGTCATGAAGAAGGGAAGCAATGCACTTATTATAGACTGGGAGAAAAAAGAGATGGAACAGGGCCCTCCGTACCATGAACGGATTGATAAAGAGGAGCTCATCCCGGTTCTATCCAGTGAAGGGTTTCACGTGACGGCATCCAGAAGTATTCACGATCAATTTTATATGATACAGGTTGAGAAACAATGAATCATCATGATAAGAACTTAACGGATGAACAGATTGTCACGGATACAACTTCAAATCAACACTGCAGCGGTTCAACCTGAGGTGTTCCCGATCCTTCCCGAAAGAAAGGGTTGAAATCAATTCCTCTCTGACCGGGTACGATCGTCTGGCTCCTGGCAGGAGCCTACCTGTTGATTCAATCGTTTATGAAGTAAGAGGTTTTTGCCGCCGCAGGATTCCACCCCTTAATTAACGAAGCAACATCTTCGATGATGTTGCTTTTCCTTTTTTTACGGGACACATCGGAATAGTTAAAAAAATGTTTTTTACGTATTGACAATGACATTAATCACACCTATAATAATTCTTGAAGATACCTATGGGGGTATATGTATAGAGAGAAACCAAAAAACTTCTAAACTTGACACTCATTCATTATACTTTACCATGTACCCATAGGGGTAATAGTATTTTAAAGGTAACGGGATAGGAGGAGGTGACAACAGATGTTTGTAGATCAGAAATGGGAAAACATCACTCCTGACGAAGTCAAACAGATGATTGAAAGTGGAAAACCGGTTCAGCTGATTGATGTTCGTGAACCGGATGAATATGCAAGCGGCCATATACCCGGTGCGAAACTGATTTCGCTCTCAGAAATCGCAGCAAGAGCCTCTGAGATTGATCCGAATCAAGAGACAATTATGATCTGCCGGAGTGGAAACCGCAGTGGAATGGCCTGTGAATTCCTGTCACAACAGGGCTTTAAAAATTTGAAAAACATGGTCGGTGGCATGATGGCCTGGACCGGAGATGTAGAATAAGGATCGTATAAGGAGGATGGAAACGAATGTCCAACATTACCAACCAGATTAAAGCTGACGAAACATTGGATTGCCAGGGATTGTCCTGCCCGATGCCTGTCGTAAAAACCAAAAAGGCGATGGAAAACCTGGAACCGGGTCAGGTTCTGGAGGTTATCGCGACTGATAAAGGGTCACTGGCTGATATCAAAGGCTGGGCAAACAGCACCGGGCATGATTACCTGGGCAGCCTGGATGAAGAGGGTGTGCTGAAGCACTACATCCGCAAGTCAAACCCGGATGAAGTGAAAGAAGAAAAGAAATATCCGCACACCATTTCCAATGATGAACTACAAGCCAAAATTGATGATCCGAATGCGATTATCCTTGATGTCAGAGAAGAAGCAGAATATGCCTTCGGTCACATTCCCGGAGCCGTTAACTATTCATTCGGCGAACTTGAACAGCATATAGATGAACTGGATAAAGATAAAGAAATCTATGTGGTTTGCCGTACCGGGAACCGCAGTGATATGGCCTGCCAGTTACTGTCCGATAAAGGGTTTAAGAACTTGAAAAATGTGTTGCCCGGAATGAGCCAGTGGAATGGGCCAATTGAAAAATAAATGAAAATTTTTTAACAATTTTATACCCTAACCTGTTTACGTATTTTAAAAAAATGATTAAAATAAAAAGGAGAGGTAAAGAAATGGCAAAAAAAGTAGCAATTATTGCAAGCTCTGGTGGATTGGATGACGCTTATAAAGCATTGAATATCGGAACTGCTGCGGCAGCAACCGATGCAGAAGTAGAGATCTTCTTCACTTTCGAAGGACTGAATATCATTCATAAAGAAGCACATAAGCAGTTAAGCATGGGACCTGGTAAAGAACACTTCATGGAAGGATTTAAAAATGCAGGGGTGCCCAGCATCAGTGAACTTCTTGAAGTTGCAAAAGAATCCGGCGTGAAATTCATCGCCTGCCAGATGACCATGGATGTTATGGGACTGGAGAAGGAAGATTTTGTAGACGGTATTGAAGTCGGCGGAGCCGCTACTTTCCTTGATTTTGCCTATGATGCCGACGTAACCGTTACTTTCTAAAAGTCTGATGTCATGGAATAAAAGAATAGAACAAAAGAATCGTGGATAAAAAGGTTAAATCTTTATAGAGAAAAGGAGAGGTTCAAATGAGTGCAAAAATGGTGACTTCCGATCAGGTGTTTAAGGACATCCTGGCCAAAAAAGACGTCTTCATTCTCGATGTTCGGAATGAAGAGGAGTACAATGACTGGAAAATTGAAGGGAAAACGGTAACAAGCCTTAATATCCCTTATTTCGATTTCCTTGACGGAACTGAGGCACATCTCGATAAACTGCCGAAAGATAAACCGATTCTGGTGGTCTGTGCCAAGGAAGGATCTTCCAAATTCGTCGCTGATCAGCTGGTAGAAGCGGGGCTTGATGCTTCCTACCTGCAAGGCGGCATGAAAGAATGGTCCCAGTACTATTATGCCACTCCGGTTGTTGAAGAAGATAACTTCAAACTGTATCAGGTCAACCGTGTTTCCAAAGGGTGCCTGTCCTATGTGGTTGTATCCGATGGGGAAGCACTTGTCTTAGACCCTGCTCGTCACGTTGATGAATACATTCAACTTGCTGAAAAAGACGGAGCCAAAATTACACACATTTTGGACTCTCACCTTCATGCCGACCACATTTCCGGTGCCCGTGACCTGGTAGAAAAAACCGGAGCTAAATACTACCTGATGAAGAGTGAAGGGGCCAACTATGATCACGAAGCACTTGAAGATTACGATGAAATCAAGTTTAACAATGTCAAAGTAGAAGTGCTCGCTGTGAAAACACCGGGACACACGCCGGGTAGTGTATCTTTCTTCATCAATGACAAGTACCTGCTTTCCGGAGACACCATTTTCGTAGGCGGACTGGGACGTCCGGACCTCGGTGGTAAAGTTAAGGAGTGGGCTCAGGATCTGTACAACACCGTATTTGAAAAAATTGCTGAAATTGCCGATGATGTACTGGTATTGCCGGCTCACTTTGCGGACATCAAGTCTGAGATGGCAGACAACGGTATCGTTGGGGAAACACTGGGTAACATCCGTAAAAACAATGAAATTATGCAAACCACGGATAAAGATGCTTTCCTGGCAGAAGTTGAAAAATCTGCATCTTCGGTTAAACCGCCGAACTTTGAAAAAATCGTTGGCATTAACCGTGGTGAATTGACTCCTTCCAGCGAAGAAGCGGTTGAGCTGGAAATCGGACCTAATCGTTGCGCGGTTCATCACACCGCATAACATAAATAACATATCCAGGGAGGGAATCTAGATGAAAGTGGATCAAACGGTAGATGCAAAAGGACTTTCCTGTCCGATGCCTGTTGTGAAGGCTAAAAAAGCCATCGATTCCATGGAGCCCGGCCAGGTAATGGAGCTTTTGTCTACGGACAAAGGTTCTGTAAAAGATTTTCAAAGCTGGGTCAAGCAAACGAATCATGAATTGATTAAACACGAAGAAGAAGATGGCGTATACAAGTTCTATGTACGCAAAAATTAAGAGGTTAAAAGAAAGGGCATCTTAACCGGTGTCCTTTCTTTTCTACATTATACAACGAAAACCGGTGTTTGACTCATAATACTGTCTTATAGTCTTATGCCGGATTCAGATAGGAGGTCATCACATGTTTCATTATACCGTTACGACCGACAAGAGTCTGGATGAAGCGGTCAAAGCACTGGAAGCCACATTGAAGGAGCGAAAGTTCGGGATCCTCTGGGATTTTGACATTACGGCAACTCTGCAAAACAAAGGTTTCGATTTTCAACAACCTTACCGGGTTCTTGAAGTGTGCAGTCCGGGGGAAGCGAACAAGGTGTTGACGACTAATTCCATGGTGGGATATTTTCTTCCGTGTAAGATTGTCGTCTATGAAAAAGACGGACAAAACTACATCGGCATGCCGAAACCTACTCAACTGATCAACATGGTGGATGATTCGTCACTGCGTGAAACCGCAGAGCGCGTTGAGCAAAATTTGATGCAGGCAATCGATGCAGCAAAATAAAGGAGACAGGGCTGAAAAACAATGGTTAACATATCCAGAGATGCAGCGAAAGAATTAAGAAATATCCTGCAGGAACACGGTAAAACAGATTACTACATTCGAATCGATGTCCAGGGCTTTGGCTGAGGAGGTCCCAATTTTGTCATGGCTCTGGAAGAGTCAAAACGGGATCGAGATGTTGTCGAAGAAGTGGAAGGGATCACCTTACTGATCGATGAATCCATCGCCGGACAACTGAATACGATCAACATTGAATATTATAAATCGCTGTTTGGAAGAGGAAATTTTTCCATTTATGCTGTTTAAGAATAAAGCCACATTTGCTGTGGCTTTTTCTTTTAGGGTTTCTGAATTTGAAAAAAATGGGCCAGCATGTATTCGGCCTGGGGAAACTGTAGTCCCAGTCTCCAGCCTCCCATTCCCCGCAATCCATATTGGTTCATTAATCTATACTTCGCCATGATGCTGCGGGCATCTTCAAACCAGACCACATGCCGGTTACCTTTCTCGTCGCGATATGAAAAGTAGGGGGATTTGTCCCGTTCATGATAAAGGATGGTTGACTGATGTTTGAGTGCCAGTCGCTGTGCTTTCAGTTGTGAATACGCTCGGGCAGTCGTTTTGCCATTAGGTCCGTAAGTCCAGTCATAAGCATAAATGGGAATTCCAATAAATAATTTGTGGCGGGGAACAACCTTAACCGCATATTTTACAGTTTCCCTGACCTGACCGAAGGGGGCGATAGGGCCTGGACCGGTACCCGGCCAGTGCCAGTCATAAGTCATCAGAAACATATAGTCCACGATTTGCCCCAGCGTTCGGTAATCATAGGCTCCATGATAGGACGGATAGGCATCACCCTGTTTGGGCGGAACGGCAATGGACAGGGTAAAACCAATCGGCTTTAGCGTTTCTGAGAGTTTCCGCATAAAACGGTTAAACGCTTTGCGATCATCGGGTTTTAATCCTTCAAAATCAATATTGACGCCTTTGTAATCCTTACTGCGAAGAAGATCACGAATATTTTGAATCAGCCTGTCCCGGGTGACGGGATCATGTAAAATTATATGGGCCAGTTCCGGATCAAATCCCTTTTTGGTTAGATTGGTCACAACGGCTACCGGATAAATATGTTTACGCCAGGCTTCCCTGATCACAGTGGTATCTGACAGACGGCTCAAATTGCCGTTTCGGTCCGGGTGATATTCGAAAACGCCGATTTGACTGACAACCCTCTGGTATCGCTTGATTAACGCCTGATCCTGTTCTTTATTTTGAGGGACGACATACCCTCCGGTCATGATGGTTCTTTGATAGATGGATGGAATATATAATTTCTGTCCCGGATAAATGTCGGTTGATTTCAGTTTGTTTGCCTGTATCAGTTGTTGTGTTGAGAGGCCGTGCCGATTGGCGATATCAAACAGGGATTCCCCTTTTGCGGCATAATAATGGAGTCCAGGAATCAGAAGTGCCTGGCCGGGGATCAGATTATCCTGATGAAGACCATTAAGGGTCTTGATCAGTTTGATTGATGTTTGATAGCGGTCGGCCAGTTCCCACAGTGTATCGCCATAACGAACCTCATGGATCACAAAAGATGCGATCGAGGGGTTGGATTGAATGGTTCTTTCCCCGTAAACGACAGTTGGGCTGAGGGTAAAAGATATGACCATACATATACAGATAAAGGCAATCAATCGGAACTTTACCGGCAAATTCAACACCTCCTATACAAGGAGTTTTTGCGTTTCATGAAGAATTTATGAAAGACAAGCAATCTGGACACTCATTTTTTAATATGACAAATATTTTTACTGAAATTATTCTAAAAATTATCTGTCAGGAGGATTTGTTATGAAAGTAGGTTTTGTAGGACTGGGAACCATGGGACTTCCCATGACAAGGAATTTGATTGAAAAGGGTTTTGATGTTACCGTAATCAGCCGGAGTCGTCCTCCCGTGGAAAAAGCCCTGTCCTGGGGTGCGAAGGAAGCTTCCACCTATCGGGAACTGGCGGAACAGGTTGATCTGGTTTGTACCTGTCTTCCGATGCCGGACACCGTGGAATCGGTTTATCTGGGAGAAAAAGGCCTTCTTGAAGGCGCCCGGCCGGGCCTGATACTGGCCGATCACAGTACGGTAAGCCCTGATCTAAACAAAAAAATCGCCCGGGCAGCCGGTGAGAAAGGGGTACATTTTCTGGACGCCCCAATCAGTGGTGGGCCGATGGGAGCAGAGGCCGGTACATTGACCATCATGGTAGGAGGGGAAGAAGAACCTTTCCAGAAAGCAACTCCGGCCTTTGAAGCAATGGGAAAACATATCGTGCGAGTTGGTGAAACCGGTAGTGGAAGTGTTGCCAAATTGATTAACAATCTGCTGGTCGGCATCCATACAGCCGCTCTCTCTGAAGCGTTTGTGATGGGTGCAAAAGCAGGTATTACATCCGATGTACTATTTGATATTATCCGTCACAGTACTGGTTACAACACGATGATGGATCGCTGCCTGCCGCTGATTGAAGACCGGGATTTTAAGCAGCGTTTCAGCGTAAAGTTGCTGCATAAAGATATCCGGCTGGCGCTTGATATGGCAAATAAACTGGAAGTGGATTATGATTTTACAGCGCTTGCGGAACAGAAGATTGAAGAAACAAGTCAGGACGGGCACGCTGATGAAGACATTTCAGCCATTGTCCTGCCCTATGAGAAAAAAGGAAAGGTAACGGTCGGGAAAAAGTAAGACCGGTCTAAACTTGAGAATGCCTCTCTCATAACTCGCTGTGATTGTGAACATATTATGTGTAAATACACGCATTATGAGGGAGGCCAACCGTTGGAATCAACCGGACAAGGACTTAAAACCTGGCAGTTGACCATGCTGGCCCTGGGAACAGTCATCGGAGGTTCATTTTTTCTCGGTTCCGCAGTCGCCATTCGCTCTGCCGGACCTGCCGTGATAATCTCTTATATACTTGGGGGTATCCTGGTCTATTTTATCCTTTCGGCACTTTCTGAAATGACGGTTGCTGATCCGGCGCCTGGTTCATTTCGAACCTTTGCATCCAGGATGTTCGGGCCAGGGACCGGTTTTGTTGTGGGATGGGTGTACTGGACCGGACTGGTACTGGCGATGTCGAGCGAAGCGATTGCTGTATCGGTTTTTCTGCGGGAATGGTTTCCTGCTCTGTCACTCCCTGTACTGGGGTCTCTTATTGTCATGGGAGTGACACTGGTCAATCTTCTGGGAGCCGAACAGTTGAGCCGTCTGGAGAGCGGGCTGGCTGCGATTAAACTTCTGGCCATAGCCGGCTTTGTTTTTCTCGGTCTGGCTTTGATCGCCGGGCTACTTCCGGAATTGCCCCGGGTAGGAGCCGGGGAACTGGCGAGGGAAACCTGGTTTCCGGCCGGATTCTCCGGTATTGCCGGCAGTATGTTGATTGTCATGTTTACCTATGCCGGCTTTGAGATCATTGGGCTCGCCGCATCGGAAACGCGATATCCCCATCGGACCGTTCCACGGGCCATTCGATTTACGGTGCTCGGGCTAGTCGGTTTTTACCTCGCTACTATTGTGGTCATGCTTCCGTTAATTCCGACGGCTGTTTTAACCGAAGAAGTCAGTCCGCTGGTAGCGACATTAAACAGGTGGGGCTTGGGATGGGCAGGAAACGTCATGAATATGGTGCTGGTCATTGCCATCCTGTCTACAATGCTTGCCGCCATGTTCGGCCTGGGGCGGATGTTGCGTTCTCTGGCTGAGGATCGGCACGCACCTGCCTGGTTAAAAGACAAAACAAACATCCCTTATCGGGGCATCCTGTTTTCAGGTGCAGCCATGCTTGCTGGGCTAGCCCTCGGATTCCTGCTTCCGCAACAGGTCTATCTGTTTCTGGTCAGTTCCGGAGGGTTTTCGTTGTTGTTCGCCTATGCCGTCATCCTTGCGACGCACTATCGATTTCGCAGGGAAAAAGGATGTCCTCCGAAGGGAAAGTGCCGGATGCCGGGTTATCCGTTCGCATCATGGTTGAGCCTGGCAGGTATCGTGGCCATTATCGGCAGTATGCCGCTGATACCGGACCAGGGAGCCGGTTTGATAGCCGGTTTAACGCTGGTGATCTTTTTTGCCATCCTGTACTGGGGGGCTTTTGCCCGTTTTCGTATAAGGGGTCGCAGACCGGAACCCGTCACGTTTACCCGTCCCGTGTTTCAGGTTAAACCCGGACTGGGGGAATCACGGATGGAATTTTCGAGGGAGTTGTTTGAAAACAGAATGCCGCACCGATCCTCTGAAGACCCTTAGAAGTGAAGGCACCTTGCCCATGCAGGTGTCTTTTTAATTTGTTATGATGTAGGGGAGAGAAGAGGGGGGAAACGGTATGTGTCTAATATTGTTTTCATATCATCATCAACCGGGTTATCGCCTGATCGTGGCGGCCAACCGGGATGAATTTTACCGGAGGCCGACGGCACCCGTCTCATTCTGGGAGGATCACCCTGACATCCTCGCAGGTCGAGACCTGGAACAAAAGGGGACCTGGATGGGAATGACCCGTACCGGCCGTTTCGCTGCTCTGACCAACTACCGCGATCCACGTCTGATCAGGCAAAACGTTGAATCCCGGGGCAATCTGGTCAGTGGTTTTCTGATCGGTCAGCAAAGGCCGGAAACCTATTTGCAGCAGGTAAAAGCGAAACGTCACCTGTACAATGGATTTAACCTGCTGGTCGGGGACCCGGATAACCTGTATTATTACGCCTGGTACAGTGACCGCATTGAGGAATTAAAGCCGGGAATACACGGGATCAGTAATGCCGAGTTAAATACGCCCTGGCCGAAAGTCACACGGGGAAAGGCAAAACTTGAACAATGTCTTGCTCAACCGGACTGGTCAGTGGAATGTTTGTTTGATTTACTTCAGGATCGGCAAAGAGCAAAAGATGAGGATCTTCCTGATACGGGTGTCGGACTTCAAAAAGAACGCATGCTGTCCCCGATTTTTATAACCAGCTCTGACTACGGAACAAGATCATCGACGGTCCTGACCATTGATGAACAGAATCGGGTCACCATGATGGAACGTACTTATTTGCCTGAAAAAGACGATTGGAGAGAATCGTCATACGTCTTTCACATTCAGTGATCTTAAGAACATGATTTTAATCCGCTTTTAAATCAATAAGGAGGAGGTCCCATGCTATTTCTGAGAAGGGAATCATGGCGACAGTATCTGCACGCATATCCGATTACCAGTGTTCTGATTATCGCGATCACCATCAGTATGATCTTGAGCAGCCTGATCAGTTTTTTTATTGGCTCTCGCCTGATCTATGAACTGGGTGGCATGGTGAAAGAGGATGTTTTGGATGGACAGATATACCGGTTGTGGAGTTATGCCTTTTTACATAGCGGTTTCGAACATTTTATTTTTAATGTGTTTTTCATTTATCTGATCGCACCTCCGGTGGAAAAAATGCTGGGTAAAGTAAAATTCATTTTGTTTTTTGTCGTTACGGTTTTATTTTCCGCCTTAATGATCATGATGGTCGGCAAAGGTGTAAGTGTCGGCGCTTCCGGATTCGGATACGGGTTATTCGGGTTCTACCTGTATCTTATTTTGTTGAGGCCAAACTTTCTTGATTATCATTCAAGAACGGTTATCTTGTTATTCATTGTGATCGGGTGGGCCATTACGTTTTTATTTCCGAATGTCAGTTTTGCCGGTCATTTTGGCGGTTTTGTGTCCGGTTTTGCTTTTGCCTATATGACGGGAAAATCGTTGAAAAGGCCGATTATCTATTGATATGATCAACGCGTGGAGTAGGAACTGAAGGAAACGGGGAAAACGCATGTTAAATTTGTTGATTTTGATTTTTGGACTGGCACCGGTGGCGATCCTGATTCATGAAGCCGGTCATTTGTTTGCAGCCAAATGGTTGAAAGCGGAAGATTACAAAATTTATATCGGTGCGGGTCCCGTATTGTTTGATCATAACCGAATCCGGATTCATCTGGGTTATTTTATCGGGGGCGGGACCCGGTATCATTTCAACGTTAACCAAAACAGTTACATGAGAGCTGCAGTGGTTTCCCTGGGAGGACCTGCTTTCAATCTTTTCTGTTACGGGTTGCTGGTCACTCTGTTATCCTTTGATAGCCTTGAGCCTGATCCGCTTATGTATTATTTCGCCCTATTTCATTTATGGCTGGGACTGGCAAATTTGCTTCCGGTTAAAATGGCACAGCTTGAATCTGATGGCTGGTCATTTATCCGGAATCTTGCCCTGGCCATTCGAAAGCGGGAAGGCAAAGAATCGTGACTGGCGTGACAGCGGTTATGCGTTGGGTGTCCAGATCCCTGTCTCGCGGTGTGTTTAGAAAAAAATTCCTGAATTCGGCAAAAAGATGATAAAATAAGGAATAGGTGTTCTGATTCGATTTTAAAGGGGATGTTTATTTGGTTCGGTCGAAGGAAGACATCATACTTCACCACACAAACGCCATTCATTTTGTTGATTCATTCATACATTTATCGGAAGAACTCTGGAGAACCCCCGTCGCAGAAGATAAATGGAGCATTGCGGAAGTTATCGGCCATTTTATTCCCTGGGATGAATTTCTCATGCATAATCGGATTCCTTATTTTTTAAAAGCCGAACCGTTGCCGGTGGCTCCGAACGTCGATGAATTGAACTGGCAGGCTGCCTGCGAAGCCCGTAACGCAAGTCAGGCAGACACCATTGAAAAATTTATCTCAACCCGTGTCAGGTTGCAACAGACGATAAGAAACATCCGCGATGATTACTGGTTGAAGGATATCTCCATAGAATCTCGTCAATTAAAGCTCTGTGACTATTTTGAGAATCTTGTTAAACACGATGAACACCATTTTTCACAGATCACGCGTTTTCTTGAGGACTGGGTCATCAATCTGAATCGTCCATAAACTATCAAAATGGGGAAGGGGAGAGGCGTTTTGCCGGATCATACCCGTGTCTATCAAAATGAAACGGATCGATATGATCAATTAATTTCGAGGCAGCCGGACGTGATCGACCGGATCCGTCAGATAATCCGTGTCGACAATCTGGATATTGTGGATCTGGGAGCAGGTTCCGGACGCCTGACCGTACAACTGGCTCCTTATGCAAAATCAATTACAGCTGTGGACGCTTCCCGGGCCATGTTGCAAATCAATGAACAAAAATTAAAACAACTCGGTATCATAAACTGGCGCACAGCGGTCGCTGACCATCGCGAGCTCCCCCTGGAAACTAACAGCGCTGACCTGCTCGTATCCGGGTGGAGTATTTGTTACGTGGCCAGTTCCAATGTTGAGGGATGGGAACACAATATTGAACAGGTTATATCAGAAATCAAACGTGTCCTTCGACCGGGCGGAACGGTTATTATCTTTGAAACAGTGGGAACCGGAACGGAAACGCCTGATCCTCCTGATTTTCTTAAAGGGTATTATGGTCTGTTAGAACAAAAATATGGATTTCATCATACCTGGTTCCGTCTTGATTATACGTTTAATAGCATGAACGAAGCCGAAGATTTAACTCGTTTTTTCTTTGGTGATGAACTGGCGGACCGGGTGATTGAGGAAAATCTTATTCGTGTGCCGGAATGCGCCGGAATGTGGTGGTTAAAAAATGACGCTTGATACGAACGCCATATGGGAAGCTTACCGAAATTCACTTCGCCAGTTTATTCATACCAGAATTTCTAACGAACATGAAGCAGACGATATTCTGCAAGAAGTGTTTATAAAAATCCATCATTATTTACCGGGATTAAAGGATGAAGAAAAATTAATAGCCTGGATCTATCAAATTACACGTCACACAATCGTAGATTATTACCGCAAACGGGATAAAAGAAAAGAGGATCCTGTTGACATATCACAAGATCACACTGTTTTTAAGAAATGCGATCAAGTGGATGATGACAACTTGAATGCCATCGTGGCAGGATGGTTGAGAGAGTTGATGCAACAACTCCCTGAGATTTATAGAGAAGCGCTCATACTGACAGAGTTTAAAAATCTGACACAGAAAGAAATGGCAAATAAACTGGGTATATCGATATCCGGTGCAAAATCAAGGGTGCAACGCGCCAGAAAAAAATTAAAACAGTTATTGCTGGACTGTTGTCATTTAGAAATGGATCTGTTGGGGAATGTACTGGATTACCATATCAACAAGGGCAACTGTTCCTGTCAGGAAATTTTAAATAAATCGGAGTAAATTTGCGTCCTTTTGATAAAACCTTCGTCTGTATTAGTGAAAATATTAAAGGCGGAGGTTTTTATCATGACAAATTGTAAAGTGAATCAAAATCAAACGTCATCTTGCGGTTGCAGTTCCCGAAAGGATCAACAGCCTGTTGAGCAAAGCAAAGATCTGCACATTGATTTCCTGTATATTGATCTTGATGTGTGTACGAGGTGTAAAGGAACCGAACATAATCTTCACGAAGCGATTGAGGAAGTTTCTGATCTTTTAAATTCCATCGGTTACCACGTGTTACTGAATAAAGTCCGTATTGAAAATGAGGAAGAGGCTGAGCAATATCATTTCATAAGTTCACCTACCATTCGCATCAACGGCAGGGACCTGGCTCTTACAACAAAGGAAAGCAAATGTGAATCATGCGGTACTATAACAGGGACTGAGGTTGATTGCCGGGTCTGGATATTTGAAGGGTCGGAATATACTGAGGCACCAAAAGCTTTAATCAAGGACGCTATTCTAAGAGAGATTTATAACCCGGCACCGGATTATGCCAAAACGTCTCAAAATACCTATGTACTTCCGGATAATTTAAGACAATTTTTTAATGCGGGACGAAAACATCAACAGAAAGAGCCGAGTTCATGTTGTGATACCAGAGCTTCCTGTTGTTAACGATCGTCGTAGGGAGGGGAAACCCTCTCTTTTTTTATAGGCTTCTTCAAGTATGATAAACAAATAAAAATATTTTTTCTTGACATACACCTCAATCATCTCTATAATTGAAAACGATTATCAGTGATAATGATTATCATTATTGTTATTCGTGGTTGAGGGGGTAGAAGTCCATGTTACATATATCAACAAAACGTTGAACTATCCCGCACACGCTGACAATAACCAGTTAGACAAAAGAAAAAGAAGGGGAGAGGAGCCGACAATGTTAAGATCAAAAAACATTCTACTAACTGTGTCTGTGATTTTACTGATGGCGATCATGATCGCCGGTTGTGGAACAGACGCTAAAGAATCTCAAGTAAGTCAAACTGCTTCAGGGGATCAATCGCATGAAGAACAGGCCGATCAAGAAGTCAGAGTAATTGAACATGCAATGGGAACCACCGAAATTAAAGGAACCCCGGAACGTGTGGTCACGTTATATCAAGGGGCCGCAGACGTTGCTATTGCGCTGGGAGTGAAGCCGGTCGGGATTGTGGAATCCTGGGTCGAAAAACCTATTTATAAATATTTGCGGGATGATCTTGAAGGTGTACCGATTGTAGGGCTGGAAACGCAGCCGAACCTGGAAGAGATTGCAAAACTGAAACCGGATCTGATTGTGGCTTCCAAGTTACGCCATGAAAAAATCTACGACCAGCTCTCTCAAATTGCACCGACAGTAACGCACGAAACGGTTTTTAAATTTAAAGATACTGTAGAACTGATGGGTAAAGCCCTGAATAAAGAGGAAAAAGCAAATGAACTCCTGGCTGACTGGAATCAGCGCGTCCAGGATTTCAAAGATAAAATATCGGCAAAAATGGGAGACCAGTGGCCGATTGAAGCTTCTGTCCTGAACTTCAGAGCTGATCACGCCCGCATTTATGTCACGGGTTATGCCGGCGATATCTTAAATGAGCTGGGTTTTGTCCGCTCCCAGTATCAACAAGAGGAAGCGGAAAAAGGAACGGTAGTGGTCAAACTGACCGATAAAGAAAGCATTCCTAAGATGAACGCGGACGTTTTCTTCCTGTTCCTTTCAGATCCTGGCCAAAACGAAGCGGTTCAAAAAACGTATGAGGAATGGACCGGTCATCCGTTGTGGAAGAATCTCGACGCTGTCAAAGCGAACCAGGTCTATGAAATTGATGAAGTCGCCTGGAACATGGCCGGCGGCATCATTTCAGCACACAACATGCTGGATCAACTTTATGAGCACTTCGGTTTGGAAAAATAAACCCTCCTTTTAATATATAAGGTCATAAACACTTTTCAGCCATATTCAATAGAAACAACAAGAATAGAGGGATGTTGATCAATTCCTCTATTCTTGTTGTTTATCCAAATCTGTAAAGTGAGAGAGAACAAATGAGACATCTTTTATCTCGTACACCTGCTAAAATGATCGGCATCATACTGGTTATCTGTCTTTTTGTCATTTCTTTTATTTTGAGTATTGCCTTCGGCCAGACGCCGATCGCTTTTCATACCGTTATAGAAGCCTTTATTCATTTTGATCCGGATTCAACCGAGCATCTTATTGTTACAACAACCCGATTTTCCCGGGCGGTCATTGCGTCTGTGATCGGAGCCAGCCTGGCTATCGCCGGCGCTTTAATGCAGGCGTTAACACGAAACCCGCTGGCATCTCCCAGTATTTTCGGAGTCAATGCCGGGGCTGTGTTTTTTGTGGTTTTAGCCATGGCCTTTTTTTCCGTCACATCTTTAACGCATTATATGTGGATCGCCTTTCTGGGAGCTGCGATTGCGGCAGTCATGGTTTATTTTTTGGGTTCACTCGGCAGAGACGGGCTGTCTCCGATTAAAATTGTTTTAGCGGGGGCGGCCATAACGGCTTTGTTTGTTTCTTTAACCCAGGCGCTTTTGGTGATCAGTGAGCAAAACCTGGAAGGGGCTCTGTTCTGGTTAGCCGGATCGGTGGCAGGCAGAACGATGGATATGCTCAAACCGATTCTGCCTTTCACGGCAGGGGGATGGCTTGCAGCTTTTATTCTGGCGCATCCGGTCAACATTCTCACGTCAGGCGAAGACATCGCAAAAGGGCTGGGACAGCGCATTATCCTGGTCAAAACATCGATGGCGGTGGTGATTGTGTTTTTGGCCGGTGGATCGGTGGCGATCGGAGGATCGATCGGATTTATCGGTTTAGTGGTTCCGCATATCGTGCGAGGCCTTGTCGGGATGGATTACCGCTGGATTATCCCTTTTTGCGCCTTCACCGGAGCCAGTCTATTGTTGCTCGCAGATGTGGCAGCCCGCTTCGTCATCATGCCACAGGAGGTTCCCATCGGGGTTATGACCGCAATAATCGGAACACCGTTCTTTATTTATATAGCGCGCAGGGGGTTCAACAGAGAATGAACAAAATGTCGGTATATCGCAGCCGGTCGGGGTCAGTCTCTTTTCAGTTTGAAAAGAAAACGTTAACCGTTTTTACGGTACTGGTATTTATATCCACCTTTATATTTCTGGCCGGTTTATCCATCGGAAGTACCATGTTGCATCCGTTCACTGTAATCAAACACCTACTGGGAATAGGCAGCGGTGAGTACACATTTATCATAGATTCATTAAGGCTACCGCGTATGACTCTTGCATGGCTTGCCGGTGCCGCACTGGGGGTTTCAGGTCTGATTCTGCAGGGGATAATCCGAAATCCCCTCGGTTCACCGGACATCATTGGGATTACAAGCGGGGCGTCGGTGGCAGCGGTGATGTTTATTACGTATTTTGCAGATTCATTCGGTATCAAATGGTTGCCGCCGGTTGCCATTGCCGGCGCAGGTACTGTATCGATCTTTCTCTATTTTTTGGCCTGGAAAAAAGGGGTGACGCCGATTCGGCTTGTCCTGGTGGGGATTGGTTTAACAGCGGCGTTAAATGCCGTCACGACCATGATGATTGTGCTGGGTAACAGTTATTCAACTCCCCAGGCGTACCTCTGGTTAACCGGAAGTGTATACGGGGCGACCTGGGATGATGTTTATGGGTTGTTGCCATGGGTGCTTATTTTTATTCCGCTGACCCTGCTTTTCGTTCGAACGGCTAACGCCCAGCAGCTCGGAGATCACGTGGCAACAGGTCTGGGAGTCAACGTTCCCCTGCATCGTTTCTTATTATTGTTTGTCAGTGTTGCGCTGGCAGGGGCTGCCGTAGCTTTTGCAGGCGGTATTGGATTTGTGGGGTTAATGGCCCCTCATATCGCACGCAAACTAATCGGCAGATCGTTTGGAAGCCTGGTTCCCGTGTCAGCCATGATTGGCGGTATGATTGTTCTTTTAGCTGATGTAGTCGCGCGAACAGCTTTTTTGCCGCTTGATCTTCCAGCCGGCATCTTTGTCTCTGGAATCGGCGCACCTTTCTTTATCTATCTGCTTTATCGAAACCGGCATCAATAATACTGGGAGGCGATACTTCATGCATGCTCTTCAAACACAGTCGTTAAATCTGTCGTACGGTGACCATTTAATTGTGCGAAATCTGAATCTGCAAATACCCCAGGGAAAAATTACGGTTTTCGTCGGAAGGAACGGATGCGGTAAATCGACATTACTTCGTTCTCTGGCCCGTTTGCTTAAACCCCGGGATGGTTCAGTGTTGTTGGACGGCCAGGATATTATTAAGTTGCCTACAAAAGAAGTGGCGAAAAAAATGGCCATTTTGCCGCAGGGGCCGATCGCGCCCGAAGGGTTAACAGTCTTTCAACTGGTAAAACAGGGAAGGTATCCGCATCAAAACTGGTTGCAACAATGGTCGGAAGAAGATGAACAGATCGTTAATAAAGCGCTGGAAGAAACCCAAATGAAACCCTTTGCGGAACGTCCGGTTGATTCCCTTTCAGGCGGTCAGCGTCAACGTGCCTGGATCGCCATGGTTCTGGCGCAGGATACGAATATTATTTTGCTTGATGAACCGACGACCTATCTCGATGTCAGTCACCAGGTTGAAGTGCTGGATCTGCTTTATGAATTAAACCAAAAGGAACAGCGAACCATTGTGATGGTACTGCATGATGTGAATCTGGCAAGCCGTTACGCCCATCATATGGTGGCGATTCATGAGGGGACCGTCTACAAACAGGGGAAACCGGAGGAGATCATCAGCCGGGACATGATACGGACGGTTTTTGGGATGGAATGTGAAATCACGGCTGACCCGATATTCGGTACTCCGATGTGTATTCCGCATGGGAAAGGGAGAAAATTAAAAAATAATAAAACGATAAAGGCGCTGGTTTAACGGCGCTTTTTTATTACGGTAATGAAACTGTTTATACACCGGATACGTATTATAAATAAAGAACTTATTTGGGAGGTATCCGAAAATGTTGGATGCTCAAGAAATCATCACCGTTGCAGGGGCATGCGTTAGTCTGTTATTTATAGGCGGGTTGGGTGTTGTTATATTGTCCCGTTTGAAAAATTCCGTATAACATCAGATTGATAAAAGGGGAATCAGATCACGTGATTGAACTTCAATATTTTGATCGTTCTGACTTCAAACAGTTGATTCACTGGATAGACTCACCTCAAATGCTCATGCAGTGGGGCGGACCGCAATTTAATTATCCGCTGGACGAACGCCAGCTGGGACAATATATTGAGCATGCCAATCAGGATCATTCAGATCACTATGTGTATAAAGTCATACATCAAGTTACCGGTCGTGTAATTGGTCATATTTCGCTGGGGCAAGTGGACAGAAAAAACAAATCGGCACGAATAGGCAAAGTCCTGGTCGGAGATAAAAATTTAAGAGGTCAGGGTATTTGCCGGCTTATGATGGAAGAAATATTAAAAATGGCTTTTGATAAATTGGATGTACACCGGGTCAGTCTCGGGGTTTTTGATTTTAATCAATCAGCCATTACGTGTTATGAAAGAGTCGGATTCAAGAAAGAAGGATTGCTTCGGGATTGCAGGAAGATTGGAGATAAATACTGGAGTTTGTGGGAGATGAGCATTTTAGATTTCGAGTGGCGTGAGAAGCATAATTAAGAATTTTTGGTATGAAACCAGTTTGTCATGCTGTGAATCCAGCTTAGTATGAATGAGGATTAGTTTCGGACATCTCGATTAAAGAGACGAAAGGCGGACATAAACATTGTCTTATCACATTAGAGTTAAAGTCGGTACACTTATAATAGATAACCATTCAATTTTATTAATTGAATTTAAAGATACAAACGGTTTGCACTATAATCTACCTGGAGGCGGAGTTAAGCCAAACGAATCAATTATTGAAGCTGTTCAAAGAGAAGCAAAAGAAGAAGCTTCTATTGAAGTAAAGGTTGGTTCATTAGCGTTTGTTTACGAGTATGTACCCTGTCTAAATGCTAATAAATATGGCGAAACGCACACTTTATATCTAATATTTGAATGTAAAATTAAAGAGGGATTTAAACCTGGATTCCCGAATAATCCAGACCCAAATCAGAATGATGTAAAATGGATCAAACTATCTGACTTAAATCGTGTTATTCTGTACCCAGATATTAGTGAGCATATCGTTAACTACATTGAAAATAAAAGAAATATAGATATAATTGAAGAACACTTATTAGAAAACGACATTTAAGGATTGCGTATAATGGGATTAACTCACATAATCTAAAAACGTTACAAATCTCTGATTTTTTTATTTTTTAATTAATACTTCGCATAACATATATTATGCGAAGTATTTAAAAAACGATAAACCCCAAAAAATACTCCTCCCCTTAAAACCTCTGTTTTAAAACCCTCGTTCTGAATCCCTTAATGTTTTTAATTCCTCAAGTAGCTTTTCGTTTTGATATTTATATGTGCATGCTTGTTGATTTTCTTTCATGACAATTAGTAATTACATTAAAGATCATGTCTTCATTTATATCCTCTAATGTTATCTCGCTTAATGTTATTTGTATTATTATCCAGCCAACTAACTAAATAAGTTACTCAGTTTTTTACTGTCGAAACCGAATTTCAGTTTTTTATATGTTGTATAGAATTCTTAACTTCATCTTTTAACTCTTGTATATTATTTAATAATTCTCTTTTAATAGCCAGGTGTTCTCTCATAATATTCAGGATGCTGAGAAGGAAATATACGAGAAATACAATTATAAAGGTAATTATCATATACTTGAACAAGGTAATACTTATTAACATATCCGACATTCCTTTCACATTTAACAATTTTGTTACTCGTTTATATCACGCAGGAAATATTAAATTCGTTCCCACTTGGCGTTTTTTTGCAATTTATTATATTTTAATCAAAAGATATGACCCCGATAGTAACGGGGCCATCATCTTAAATCAGTTAGAATCTATTTCTTTGTCAAACGTAACAGCCAGGACCCCCGCCAGAACTAAGAATCCACCCACAAAGAAGTTGACATCTAACGCTTCATTTAATAAAAGCCATCCCAAAAAGGAACCGGTGACGGGCTGAAAAAAGAAAAACAAAGAACCTGATCCGGCATCCATCAGTTCCAGACCTTTATTCCATAGAAAGAAGGCGCCGGCTGTTGACACAATCCCGAGATACAGGATCCCCGGAAGGACAAGATTGTTCTGCAAATATATATCATGTGTCTGAAGCTCCCACAACATCAATGGCGTTGTGAATATAAGCGCAAATAATATGGCGTAAGTTGTAATACTTATAGAAGAAAAACGCTTTGAAGCCACTTTCACATAAACCGACAACAACGCCCATGTTAGTGCCGCTACAATTAAAATAACACTACCTGTCACATGAGTTGCGACACTCATATCCCATCCGATAACCGTCACAACAACGGTTGTGGCAAGGATCAGCGACACGATCTTACGAAAAGTTAACGGTTCTTTTAGTACAATCCTTGCAAAAATCACAATAAAAGCCGGTGTTGCTGATGTGATCAACGCCCCTGTATGGGCATCAGACAATTTTGTTCCGATAAATTGCAGCGAAATTGAAACGAAATACCCGATAAACCCAATCCATCCGATCAGCAACCAGTCCGCTTTAGTGGCAGGTGTTCGTTCCTGTTTCTTTGATTTCAGAGACTTCAAAATAACAAGCAGAACAGCATATGCAGTTAAATAGCGAAGCCAAACCAGTGTAAATGGCGGGATATATTCTAGAACATATTTGCTCACAACATACATGCCGCCCCAGATACTGGCGGCTGAAGCCAGACATAAAGCTCCGATCACATTTTGTTTTATCATGACATACCTCCGTCTTCTAAAGGGATTTTTAATCTGAAATCCCCCAGGACGAGGTATGAACCCTATTGTTCGTTATTCATCCCTCGCCTCAGGGATGAATAACGGGCTGATCATTTTCAAAAATATTTAAATACAATCTCATGATTGATTGCACCTCCATAAGTTTAATCTTACCATAATAATATTCAAGTCCACTATCCCCTCTGTTTTATGAACGATTTCAAAAATTCCGACGAATGAAAACTCACTGCATTCGAATCCCTTGGAAACCGGATGTCATCTGACTCCGGGTCGTAACTGATACTATAGGTTGGTCAGTGAATCCAGTCTTCTGTTTCCTGGACGTTCCGGTATAAAAAGATGCCGATCGTCCAGCACGCGGACAAACCCCGGTGTATCACCGCGCGGTGATATATCACAGTTTCCGGAACTATCTGATGTAGACAATAATACATACGGAGATTGACTGATAAAATAACGACAGTGGTGATCCAGGGCATTTACAACTTTTCGCTGTACCACTTTTCCGGGATAGCCTAGGATGGTTCGCAATTGTTCCTCTGATGTGATTCTGTCATGCCAAAAAACCTGCATCGTTTATTCTCCCCTTTTCCTTATAAACCACGTTTCGGAGTCATCTATCCTTTAACCTCTAATAACGTCATTTACAGGATAAAAGTTCCATCCTCCATCATAAATCCAACTCAATTATTATTCAAACGTTTATTCGCATAAGTCTGCGTCAAGTATTTGTGGGTGCTCTTTTTGAATACTTAAGAACTCCTCTTATGTATTACTTTTTCAATTTAACATTGGTAGAGCTTTCTTAAGCGCTGCGACTACCGGTTGACTGATCGACTGTTGTAAATAGGCTATATTGTTTTGTGTCGCCTCAGCTGCACTGTCTTTCAGTTTTTCTACAAAATATTTTGTGGCTTTTCCTTCTGCCTTTGCTTTTTGTCTTCTACTATTTCCAGGGTTTGCTTGAGTTTTCCACGCTGAGTTTTGATCTCAAGATGATCGACCACCTGGTAACCTAACAGTTTTGTCAAAGCCTCCTGCGCCAGTCGAAATGATCCTGCCTTAACCGCTAACTCGATCCCCCAATCCTCCACCATGGGGCTCATACCTTTTGCTCCATCGAACGCGAGATACTGATCCAGAAGATAGACGTATTTTCCGGTCTGCCGATCGTGATAATAATTCCTCTTGAGTTCTACTTCGCCAAAGACCGACTGGAACCTTAACGTTCGTTTGTCTTTGAGATAAAACCTTGCTTGTTCCGTCCTTCAGCAATCTTTTCATCCCATTCCGTCAGGATCCGGGAAATGACCTGGGAGAAACTTCTTTGCAGAGCTCGAAAGATGATTTGTTCCAACTCTTTCATTGTGATAGGCGAAAAAGCCTGTATGCTAGAGCTGTCTTTTTTATTCCTGAAGCGTCTGATAGAGTTCAAATGGATGTCATGTCTAATTTTTTTATATTCCAAATCAAAACATCGAATCCCCTGGAATAATGAAAAACAGGGTTGTCATTCATTACCTTCAAATTGGAAGAGGTCAACAGCGAATGGTTAATGATAACGTCATTCACTTTTTGCAAAGGCCAGGCCGGATGGTGAATTTCACCACAATAAAGCTGTCCTTTTGAATCCTTACTATACAACCGGTATCGTTCCGTAAGAAAATAATCTAGGGTACCTCTTTGTGGATAATAAATATTGCCTTGATTCGCATTAAATTGAATGGAATAAACTGTTTTTTTCTTTCTCTCAGATGGTTGTAATGCCCCTTGATATATCCTGGTTCCCCCCTTCTCATTATAACTAATGTGTGCCGGATGATAATTTAAATGGTACCAGGCACGAGCAATTCGGAGGGCGGTACGATGAGTTGAATAAAGTTGAATAAAATAAACACCGGGTTTGTTCTGATAACGAACATACGTTCTCAAATTTATTCCGTAAAATGGAGAAAAGATCGAAAAAGGAATGCCTCTCAGGTAAAGAGCTTTTGTACAAAATGTGTAAATGCCGACCCAGGCATGTCCGTTGAACATATCAATATCCAAACAAGAAGGAACCAGTGGTCGCAACGATGCGGGCGAAACCGGCCAGTGAGCGAAAATGAAGTTTCTCCACGTCTGCCTCATAATCCAGGGATGGGAAGGCGGCGCATAAGGCCGATGTTGTGTCTCACTCAGATAATTCATAACAGAAAGCCCTCCATAGTTACATTAGCTTTTGGCTTTTTTATAAGCTAGTGGAATACCTGTTATCTGGCTGGTTAGCTCATCAAGGGCCACCAGGTCTTCTCTATTCACCATTCGAATGGATGTTTTACCCAGAGCTTCAACCGCAACCTTCATCTCTTCTACAAATGAAAGAAAAAAATTTTTGAGATAGTAAGCCGCTTCTTCTTCATTAAATTGATGGGTCTGGGTACCGGCATAAAACGTGAGTTGTGTTGGCGGTTCAAAAGGAACAGATTTAACCACTTGCGTATGAGTCATCGCCCATAACGGGGCTGTACCCATGTACACCGCATCAGCTCCCATGGCTAGTGCTTTTAGACAATCTCCCGGAGTGAAAAACCCACCTCCCACCAGCAGGCTGATTTGATCTTTCACATTTCTTTTTTCCAGGTAATGGATAGCACGTGATAATGCATAAATAGTCGGGAGCCCGAAATCATCTTCCAGGATTGGAGGAGAGCCTTTTGTTCCAGCCTGTCCTCCATCAATGGATATAAAATCCACCTTTGCTTTAATACATGCCTCTAAATCTTTTTCTATCAGATGTCCTGGGCTCAGCTTAATGCCAATCGGCACTCCTCCGGTTATGTTTCGTAAATAGTTGACAAGTTGCTTTAAATCTTCTTTTTGATTCATCTCTTTATGGCGGGACGGTAGAATCGCCACTTCCTCCGGATCAAGATCCATGATTTCTCGTGCTCGTCCCTGTAAATTTTCAGGGTATATTTTTGCTGAAGCTGCAGCATGTGAACCCTGACCGATATAAATTTCTATTGCATCAGCCTGTTTCAAATTCTCCTCTTTTTGTGACCAGTCTGCTTTGGCAAATTGAAGAATCAAATGGCGTGCATATTTACGATCTTCCGGCAAAAACCCCCCTTCCCCTGCATTGGTTGCCGTGCCAACTGCAGCCGTTGCTTTAGCCATCGCAATTCTTACCTTTTCACTGACGGCTACTCCATATCCCATCCCTCCCAATAAAATAGGCATATCAAGTTTTAACGGCCTGCTAGCACGGGGACCGATTTGAATTTTGGTATCAATCGAAGTCCCCTGCGGGGTTGCCATCACCGCAAGTTGAGCAGGTGAAAAAATGAGTCCGTCAAAATTTACAAACTTTCTTGGACTACCGAAGGGCCTGTTAATGACTTTTCCTGTTTCAGCCCTTAAACTATTTTCGATGTTATAAATTGGGGTGTAACGTTTTGACGCAGTAATCATCTCCCAGATATTTTTATCGTAGCGTTCTTTCATGATCCGCTTTATAAAATTTGCTAAGACTCCTTTTATAATGGGACGAATGAATATAAATCCTGTTAACATCGTTACGAAGACACCGATGCCTAAACCTGACCAAAAGTTCACCCTGTTTACACCACCTTTTAAAGGGATACTACTATTGAATTATTGTCTGATTTTGATTTTTATATTCTGTGGGATTGGATCGTTTCGTGTTTAACAAAAAAAAGGACCGCAAAATTTTTTGCGGTCACTCACACCTTTATACATTTTGCTGGTAATTCGGATCCACCGGTGTACGATTTCTAAAGTTCGTAAACAGAAGAAGGGCAAACACAACCAGCCCGATGACATCGGTTACCAGACCCGGATAAATCAAGAGGATCGCACTGACGCCGGCCAGAAGACGCATCCAGTCAGGCACCGATTTCAGGAAATAGCCTTCCACCGCGATGGACAGCATGGTCACGCCCAGAATCGATGTTAAAGCGATTAGCACGATTTCGCCTGTACCGGCATCAATAATCAACATTTCCGGTGCAAATACAAACATAAAGGGTACGATAAATCCGGCAACAGCCAGTTTCATAGCCTGAAGACCGGTTTTGGTCGGATCTCCCCCGCTTATCCCTGCTCCGGCGAAAGCCGCCAGGGCCACGGGTGGTGTAATATTAGCGAAAATACCGAAGTAAAACACAAACATATGAGCGATGAAGACGGCGTTCTCTGTGGTTCCTGCCAGTTCCTTAAATAACGGCGTTTGCAGCAGAATCGGAGCCGCCATCGTACTCGTAATAATATAGGTCGGAATACTTGGAAGTCCCATTCCCAGTAAAATCGAAGCGATCATCGTAAAGAATAGCGTAATCAACAACTGGATCAAAGGTGATGAAAAATGGTCACCAAGGGCCACAATGCTGTTGGCTACATCCAGTGCAATACCTGTTAACGTGGCAATCCCGACGATAATCCCGACTGCAGCACAGGCCATCGCCACAGAAATAGACGTTTTCGCCCCTTTTTCAAGGGCTTCTTTAAAGTCCTTGACACCCATCTGATCGGATGGAATCTGAAACCAGGTTCGTACAAAATTAATAATCAACGGAATTAGAATAATGGCCATGAGCAGCATCAGATTCTGATCGGGATTCGGTACCGTTTCACCGGTTATGAATGCGGTGATCTGATCCTGGAAAATAAGGAATAACAGCACCGGCAACATAATGGAAAGTAGTTTGCGCGTACCCGAAATCAGAATCGTGGCCACGATTGACCAGAAAGCCGCATAAAAAGGCGTTTTACCCGTAAACAAAAGGTATAACAGAATAATCATCGGGATTAGCAGATGTCCTCTTTCCAGCAAAACCTTTTTTACAGAAGGAAGTTCGCTTCTGGGAATCCCCTCCAGGTTTTGCCTCGATGCCCGAAAATGCACCTGTAAAAGAACCCCCAGATAGAACAAGAGCGCGGGAATAATACCTGCCAGAATGATAGTTGTGTAGGGAATAGACAGGTTTTCCGCCATAATAAATGCGGCAGCCCCCATAATCGGCGGCAAAATTTGCCCGCCCACACTGGATGCGGACTCCACTGCTCCTGCGAAATTTTTATGATAACCGATCTTTTTCATCAAAGGAATGGTAAAGGCACCTGTGGTCACCACGTTGGCTATCGCTGATCCGTTGATAGATCCGAGAAATCCGCTGGCAATAACGGCCACCTTGGCCGGACCACCCTTTGCACCTCCAGCGATGGCCAGGGCGAGATCATTAAACAGTTTTCCCATGCCCGACTTCTCCAGAAACGCGCCGAACAGGATAAACAGAATGATATAACTGGCTGATACCCCGATTGCCGTTCCCAGAATCCCTTCGGTGATAAAGACGAGATGGGAGACAATCGATTTTGAGATATTCATGACGATCGGCATTTTTAATTCCGGATAGACCGTCAATTTCGTATATAACCCGTAAATGATAAAAATGATGGCAAGTATCGGAAGTCCCCATCCGGTGACACGCCTTGTCGCATCAATCACCAGCAGAATGATCAGGATGCCGATATAAAAATCCAGCGTGTTAATCTGTCCCCCGTCGTTAATAATCCTTTCCGCTGTTGCCAGCATATAAATCCCGGCAAACAGAGATAGCACGGCCATGATGATATCGTAAACTGGAACACGGTCCCTTCTCGCCCTTTTACTTATCGGATACAGCAAATAGGCGATCATCAGCAGGATAAACAGATGAATGCTCCGCTGTTTAATATCTACCAGCGGTCCGGCAAATGATGTATAAAGATGAAATAGCGATAATCCTACAGCAAAAAGGGTCAGGATAATCGCAATCGGTTTTATGATATTGGTACGGGTGACCGATTCCCGGTCATATTTTTCTAGAATCGAATCTTTCTGGCTCATAGACTCCCCCCTACCTCCGTTTCGAAATCAACCAGCTTTTAAAATAGATGAGGAACGGTTGCCTGTCCACTTTCATGAGATAAGCGACATTCTCACCGGGTTTAGACAACGGATTTGCCTTTCCGTTAATAAACAAACGGTGATTGGTTTCAGGCCCTGTTCGCACATAGAGCTCACCGCCGATCAAACGATCAATATCAATCATATATAACCAGCCGTCTTTGAGAAAGGCGTCTTTACCGGCATTGTGCGGAACGCCTGCTCCGAATGTTTTGAAGCGTGTGGCATCCAGTATGATCGATCCGTCTTTAACCACAAAAAATTCTTCCCATTCTTCTTCCTCGACGGAGTGAATCCAGCGAACGGAAAAGGAAAACCCCTCCCCGGCCGGAAAAATATAAACCGGTTCGTTATCGGTTGTAACGCTAAATACCTGAATCGGGTAAAATGAAGCCGTGATGGTTATGAGTGTGATTAGCAGGATAAAGATTTTCTTGTTCATGAGCATCTTTTTAAAAATGACGGGACATCCCGAGGGATGCCCCGCGATTGGCTTATTTCAACAAACCATTTTCTTCATAGAATTTTTGGGCTCCTGGATGAAGCGGAGCAACCAGATTATTACCCATATCATCACGGTCAAACTGTTTTAGCGCTCCGACCGCTACATTTTCCGTTCCGAGATACTCATAGAACAGTTTAGTCAATTCATAGACCACATCTTCATTGAGGTCAGGGCTGACAATCAACATGTTCTTAATGGCCACGGTATTAACCTCTTCCTCCAGGTTGTACTTCGCTTCATCTCCTGCCGGGATGGTGTAAGTCTGATAGAACGGATAAGAATCAAGCAACTTGGAAGCAACGTCACCATCAATTTCGACGAATTGAATGTCCATCGTCTGCTGTAAATCGGTGATATTGCTGTTCGGGACACCAGACGTGAAGAATGCGGCATCCAGGTTACCATCTTTCATAGCTTTAACACTGTCGGCATATCCGGTATGTGTGACTTTATCCAGATCATCATAGGTCAGGCCGGCAGCTGCCAGAACTTTCTTGGCACTCTGTTCCACACCGGAACCTACTTTTCCGACACCAACCCGCTTCCCTTTGAGGTCGGCAACGGTTTTAATACCGCTATCTGCCGTTGCGACAACCTGCACCACATTCGGGTACAGACCAGCTACAGCCTGGATATCCACCTTTTCTCCTTCAAATTTTCCAACACCATTGACAGCATCGTAACCAACATCACTCATGATAATGGCGATCTGGTTCAGTCCGTCACGAATATTCTGGATGTTTTTAACGGATGCACCTGTTGATTCAACCGTTACACTATCAATTAAATCACTTTCTTCAAAAACGGTTTTCAATGCGCCACCAATCGGATAGTAAGTTCCAGAAGTTCCACCTGTACCAAACACCAGCTTGGCCGGTTCAGCCGCATTACTTTCAGCCTGTTCTCCTCCAGTTTCACCTTCTGTTCCATTGTTCTGTTCTGCTGCTTCCTGTCCGCCTCCGCAGGCAGCCAGAGAAAGCGTTAACACAAATACCAGCATCAAAGTAAAAAACTTTTTCACTCTTAAAAACCCCCTTAATGATTTGTGTGTGGCAGAAACCTTACATTAATCCCGTGTTCTTCAAAAAACTTTTGCGCTCCCGGATGAAATGGCACCGAAACACCGTCCTGACTGTTTTGCAGATTAATATCTCTGGCTGCTGTATGGGCATCCTGCAATTCATCCAGTTCTTCAAACAGGATGGATGTCATGTCGTAGACTATTTGCTCCGGCATGTCCCGGCGGGTCAGCAACAGATTCGTGATCGCGGCAGTTGAAATATCAGCGGTATTGTTATAGGTTCCTTTCGGGATCACGTTGTACGAATAATACGGATAGTGAGCTGCGATTTTATCGATATTTTCTCTGGATATGTTGATGAATTTGACCGGGTGGGTCTGCATCAAATCCTGAATAGCGGGATTGGGCAGGCCGGAAGTGAGAAAAGCGGCATCCACATTCCCCTGCTTTAATTCCAGCACGGATTCTTTATAGGAGAGAAAATGTTCCTCGATGTCGTCATAAGTGATGCCGTAAGATTTTAAAATCGTTCTGGCATTCACTTCCGTACCGGAACCAACATCGCCTACACCCACTCGTTTTCCGACCAGATCCTGCACACTGTTGATCGGCTGTCCTTCGAGTGTGATCAAATGGACAAAATTGGGGTACAGGGATGTAATCGCTCTCAATTCCTCACCGTTTTTCAGACCCTTGACCTCCTGGTTGCCCTCATAGGCAAAAGAGGCAATATCCGCCATGACAAAAGCGACTTCAGCTTTCTTTTCGGTTAGCAACCTGATATTTTCAACCCCTCCGCCTGTTGACCGAACCGATGCAATCGTCCCCACCAGATGCCGGTCCAGCGATCTTGCGAGACCGTTCCCAATGGCAAAATAGGGCCCGGTCGTCCCGCCGGTGGCAATGGTCAACAACCTGGCATCCTGTTTTGAAAAAGGATCGGATGATGGGTTTTGATTGGCTTGACAACCGCTGAAAACGATTGCATAAACCAGTAAAAGCAATATGGCGACGGTATTTTTCGGTGATTTCAGGAGATAGAACACCGGGTCTCCTCCTTCAATAGAATAAATTTCTGATATAAGAAAGAGGAGCTTAACAAGTTCCTGCATCAGTTAAATACATGCAAAAACTGTGCCATTATTTATTAAAACGGCTAATAAGTTGATTTGCCTCTATTGTCACATGCTCCTCTTTCAACGTGTCATCCAGCCGACGGATAAAGATGACGGCATTTTTTGCCGCCTTACGGAATTTTATGCCGTTATATCTGTTTGGCTTCCTCGTGGTACATTTTTAACTTTTGCCGGAGGCCTCTTTCACTGATGCCGAGAACTTCAGCCGTCTTTTTACGATGTCCGTCCAATTTATCCAGCGTAAAGAGGATAAACCTTTTTTCAACCTCTCTTAAACTTGTTCCAAACCGGAAGGTAATCCGTGACGGATCTTCAGAGGAATAAAATTCCGCTTCGATACTGGCTTCCACCACCTGCCGGGGCAAATCTGATACTTTTATATTAAAACCTTCACTCAGGGCAACCGCTCGTTCGATCACATTGGATAATTCACGTACATTTCCCGGATAGGCGTATTTCATCAGAACTTCCATCGCAGTCGGTTCGATGCCCTGAATGTCCCGGCCCATGGACCGGTTGTATTGCTGCATAAAATGATCCACCAGCGGTGGTATATCTTCTTTACGGTCCTTGAGAGAGGGAATGTGAATGGGAATCACATTCAGACGGAAATAGAGATCTTCACGGAAACGTCCGTTTTTTACCTCTTCCTTTAAGTCACGGTTGGTCGCTGCAATAATCCGGGTATCAACTGAGACTTTCTTTGTGGACCCAAGTGGTGTTACTTCTTTTTCCTGAATGGTCCGAAGCAGCTTGGACTGAAGTGAAAGCGGCAGTTCCCCCACTTCATCCAGAAACAGGGTGCCGCCGTCTGCCTGAACAAATTTCCCGGGCTTGTCCTGGTGAGCTCCGGTAAATGCCCCTTTTTCATAGCCAAACAGTTCACTTTCCAGAAGTTCCGAAGGAATTGCGGCACAATTGACGTCTACAAACGGATGTTGGCGACGGTTGCCGCTGTAATGAATGGCCCGGGCCACCAGTTCTTTCCCCGTTCCGCTTTCCCCGCTGACCAGAACCGTTGAGTCAATATCCTTTACTTTATCGATCATGACATAAATATCCTTAATCGCTTTACTCCGGCCGATAATGCCGTGATGGCTGTATTTACCCTCCATCTCCTGCTGCAGTTCATTTACCTTTTCCGTCAGTTGCTGATGATCGAGGCACTTCTGGATCAAAAGTTTCAATTCTTCCATATGAAGCGGTTTTTCAATATAGGCGTAGGCACCTTTTCGCATCGCCTGTACGGAGGATTCAATGTCACCGTATGCTGTCATCATGATTACCCTGGACTGGGGACAGAGTTTGAGAATCGGTTCGAGCAATTCTAGACCGGATTCTTGTCCGATTTTCAGGTCCAGCAGGACAATGTCAGGTGAATGTTTCTCGGCGTATTCCAGCGCCGATTTGCCATCTGTGGCGGTGTAGACGTTAAAGTCATCTTCAAAGGTATATCTGAGAGAAGCGCAGATCGCTTCTTCATCATCAACAATAAGCAGGCGATGATTCATCATACTCCCCCTTTTCCTGTCGGCAGCCTCAGTACAACCGTCGTCCCTTTTCCCGGTACGCTTTCAATCTGGATCTCGCCGTTATTGTCTTTCATATACTGCCGGCACAAAGACAGTCCGAGTCCTGTTCCGTGTGTCTTATCGGTGTAAAAGGGCTCAAAAATCAGGGCCATTTTATCCTGCGGGATGCCTTTCCCGGAATCGCGAATCTTAATCACCACATTATCCTGTTCCGAACAGGCGGTCATGTGAATGTCACCGTTTTGTCCCACGGCGTCCATTGCATTCAGCAGAATGTTGACCAGCACCTGTTTCATCTGCCCGTAATCGGCCCAAACATAAAGCGATTCCGGGATATCAGTGCTGAATCGAATATGCTTTTTGTCAAACTGTATCTGAAAAAAAGGATACACCGAATCCAGCCATTCACGTACTGCAAACGTTTGTTTTTGCGGATCCCCCGGTTTGGCATAATCGAGCAAATTGGTCAGCAATTTGTTCAGACGGTTGATTTCCGCCGGTACATATCGGCTTACTTCCTGGCGAAAACGCGGGCTTTCGAATTTTTCCGGTATCAACTCAACAAAAGCCTTGATCGAGGTCAACGGATTGCGGAGTTCATGGGCGATACTTGCCACAAGTTGTCCAAGCGCCTGCATTTTTTCTTTGTGAATCAGTTTCTGGCGCAGGTTTTTTTCTTCTTCTATTTTTTGTTCCAGCATACGGTTGGTACGTTCCAGTTCAACCGTTCGTTTAGCCACTTCTTCTTTTAACTTCCGGTTCCAGCGGATGGAGAAAATCACATACAGGACACCTGCCATAAGAGCCAGGACCAGCATGAGGATGACCTGTCGCATCTTTTGGGCCAGTCTTTTATCCTCCCAGCCGAACCATTGATTGTAGATCTTTTGGTATTCCTGATTCGCTTTAACTTTGATCAAACCCCGGTTGATGGTTCGGATTAAGTCCTGGTTACCTTCGGTGGTGGCAAAAGCATAATCACTTGGGAGCAGGAGATCGTCTGTTCGCCGGTACTCATTGGTGAGTCCCCGTTTTTCCAGATAGGTTTCAATCAACATGGAGTTGCCCAGAAAAGCATCGGCCCGGCCTGATTCGAGATATTTTAACGCGTTTGTCTGATTTTTTGCGACCAGTACCTCGACTCTTCTGACGTCTCTCAGAATGTCTAAGGCCACATCTCCTCTCTCGATGGCCACCACTTTACCCCCCAGATCAGGAAGAGTCTGGATCGACGTATTGTTTTCCGGCACGAGCAGGGTATGTGATACCGTTGTAAAGGGCTGTGAAAAATCAAAAAACCGGTCTTTTTCAGAGGTGTATTTTAACCCGGCGATTCCGTCAATTTCGCCGTTATTTAAAGCGTTTACAGCTTCATCAAGCGTCATCGGTTGATATTGAAATTTGATGTTTTCTGTTGTTGCGATCGCGTTCAACAGATCAATCACAAATCCTTCAGCCTGCCCCTTTTCCCCCTTCTGTTGAAACGGATAAAACTGTTCCAGATAGGCAATGGTGTAAACACCGGAATCAGATGCTGCAACCGGCATTGATGTTAAGAGGGGCGTTGATAGCCATATCAGTAACATCAGCAAACGGGCATAAAACATCGCGTCCCCCTCAAATCGCATTTCATGTCTGGTTGTTTTTTGCCATGCTATGGTGATCCATATTCTTTATTCGACATAATCGGATAAATCCCTCTCATATAAAAAATGGGGAAACTGCATAATGTTTCCCTTCTTCCTCCATGACGGTTGACTTGCTTTCACCTGAAAATGATATTTCCGGCAGACAATAACCCCCATGTATTTCTTTTAATTATTGAACAAGATGAAAAAAAAGTAACCAGCAAAAGAAAACTGATAATCGTCCCGTTTCTGAATTGCATGTATGTAGCCTGATTTTTGCTTTTTACCAGAAGTTCCATTGTTTTCATCAGGGTATAGATAAAAATAAAGGAGATAACTAACATCATGGCATACAAAAAAAGCATCGTCAGTCTCCACCCCTTTCCTGATTTTTAAATGTACAGGTGTAGATGACGGCGTCGCCCTCTTCTATGATCTGCTCTAACGTCTGTGGGTCTGTAAACATTTCATTGTTCAGATGGACCTGAGGTGGATCGTGAAAGTAACGTTCAACAGCCAGAATTAGAGGCTGGTCCGGTATGATATTCAACTTTTCTCGTAACTTTATTTCTCCATGTGCCCGATTTCCCGGTATATCCCGGGTTACCTGTCTGGCAACAGACTGAATGCCATCCGAGTTGAGAGAAACCAGATACAATAGATTATCTGTATCCGGTATCTCCCGACGCATCAGACTTAACCTAACGTTTTCATCATATATTAAAGATGTGTCGAAAAATTTAAAGTCCAGGGTATCTATTTGATCCCCATCCTGATAAAATTTAATCCGGCAGGAAACAGCATTGATATTTTTATCCTGAATCGTCACATCATAAACTCCAATACTTTCGGTTCCTGTCGCACGAATTAACTGGTGTTCTTCCGTTGACAGCGAATACCGTTCCAAATCATAAGAACTGGTAAGACTACAACCGCTTATAATCAACAAGAAAATGAAATAAATAAAACGAACGATCACAATCTTCTCCCCTCTTCGGATAAAAATGGCTTATGAGAACGTTAAAGCTAATCCCATCAGTATGAGAAACACGCCGACGACACGATTGGCCATTAACGCCAGGTCACTTGGCTCAGTATCTTTCAACTTCCAGCCGATTTCAAGAAACCACATCGTTCTCGGACTGAAAACCCCCAGAATCCCCATGACAAAGAAAAGAAAAGCGAAGGGATTTCCTGAAGGTTCCTCCTTTACGGGTTCTTGTCCGAACATTTTTCTGTATATATTGATAGCCGTTTCAGCTTTATCCATTTGCTCACGTGTCAATCCTTGAGATCCTCCACTGGTCTCCACCACACCGGTCCGTGTGTATGTATAAGTTTCACCATCCGCGAATTTAACCCGATATTTATATCCATTTCCAACCGGTTCCCGGGATACTTGCACCTTTTCCCCGTCTGGCAATTCAATTTCGACGTCTTCAGCACTTAGAGCGAATGGATAGAAACCGGAAATCATTAAAAAAAACAGGACTGTCCACAAGACACGTTTGCCTGTTATCAACATCATTGTAAAAACCCCCATGTGATTTCCTTATTATACCTTACGAATGATCACGGGAGAAAGTTTCATCGTTCGTTTTGTTCCACCACAAAAATGCCTTCATCCGCTTTCCATTCAGCATAAAAAACATCTTCAACACGTGTCACCCCTTTTGTCTCAAGTTGTTGCTTCAACCAGTGATGATCATAGCCAAGCGCATGCAGATTCTCCTCAATTAATCTCCCGTCGGCTATTAATGTGGTCGGAAGCGGCGATGATTGAACCGGTAAATACATATCTTTTGCCTTGACTGAATCATAATCCGGTTTTTTCATCACGCTGAGACGTCCATCAGGCTCTATAATAGCATATTCTACTTCTCGAACAGAAAACACATTCGCCTGGCGCAACATGTAAAGCAGGTGATGCAAATTCAACCGATTTTTCTTTAACTGTTCCCGGTCTATTTTGCCCTGTCGGATTAAAATGGAAGGATTCCCTTCAATCCATTTTCTCATCTTATTTGATTTTTGAGAGATCAACTTGACGAGTAACATTAAACAGCCCCAGATAAAAAGTGAATATAACAGAAGTAGACCGGTCGCGCTATCATCATACAGAGCGTTACCGAGAATTTCTCCTAAAACGATGGCGGATATAAAATCAAACGGCGTTACTTGACTTACCTGAGTTTTTCCCAGTATTTTGGTGATGAGAAATAAGGCTATAAATCCCAGAATCAATTCCGTCGTCACTTTCATATACATAAACATTCATTCCCTCTTTAATAGATACTCGCTGCCGGTATATATTAATGTGTTTTAAGTCAAAGTTTTTATTCGATGGTGACAGATAAACAACACTAAAAAAGAGTGAGCGTTTACGGCTCACCATTTTGTCCTATTTACCAATAAAATCTGAAATGAGTTGATTCACCTGTTCATGTCTTTCCTCGTGCGGAAAATGACCGGTTTCTCTCATCCGAATAATCTTTGAGTTTGCCAGTTCACGGCAGAGACGTTCCAGATGTGATAACGGAATCACATGATCTTTCTCTCCCGCGATAATCAAAGACGGATGCTTGATCTTTTGATACAAATGTTTGTCCCTGCCAAAATCAAACTCTCGAACCACCCGGATAAAAGCCTCGTCAAAACCATCCAGAAATACGGGTAGCAGAAAGTTTTTGATTTCTTGTTCACTGATCCTTTTCCGGTCATAAAAAGCATTTTTCACAGCTTCAAACAAGCGGCGGCTGTTCAGGTATTTATGTCGCAACCATGTTCGGATAAATCGTTTGTAAGGAAGATAACGAAGGGCATAGGCATGATACGGCAACCGCGTGATAAAACAGGACGGTGCGATCAGAACCAGTTTATTGACACGATCCGGATACCTCCCGGCCAGGCGTAAAGCAATTTCACCTCCCATGGAATTGCCTGCAATATTTACCGGGGCCACACCCAGATTGTCAATGAATGACCGAACCAACTCCGTATGAGAAGAGAGAGAATACCCCTGTTCCCTCGGTTTATCCGAAAACCCGAATCCCTTCAGGTCCAAAGCAATCACATGAAATTGCCGACTGAGAGGACCCAGGTTTTTACGCCAGGTATAAGAATAGGCTCCCAGACCATGGATAAACAGTAGCGGATCCTGATAAGGTTCTCCTTTTTCAACATAGTGTAGGCGTACACCATTGATACTGGAAAATTTATGAAGGGTGACATTCGTTTCGCTCATGATACTTTAAGTATTTGACTTGATGCATTTAATAAAGCAGGGAATATCAAGAAAAAATCTCATTACCCCCTGATTAGCCATCCCAGATAAAATCCAGCAAGAAAGATGGTGATGATGAGAATAAAATGGAGGGTCGCCCATAGACCTCTGCCGTATCGAAATGATTCCACCTTTAATGGCTTCCTCACCCTATCCGGTATGATTAGTCCTCCGATCCATTCAAAAGCAAGCAAATATATCCACCACCAGGTATAGGAATCCCAGACGTCCCACGCAAACTCGTAACGAATCAATCCGGTAAAATGCTGAGCAATGGTTTCCAGGAGCATCCCCACATGTACAAACACCCAGTAAAAAGGAATTTTCCAGGCCCACTCACGCGGGCTGTATCTGACTCCCAACAAAACATAAAATGGAAACACGGTCAATACAGCCATTATCGGCATGTTGACAAACTGCGGAAACATCCGATAAGGATAGGAGTAAAAACCAAAAATAACGAATAGATAACAGAGGATATTGCCAACAATTCCGCTTAATACGAACAACAATCCATAACGTTTCCAGTCCAGTCTTAGGATAAAATAACTTCCCACGAGACTTGCAGCGACTGCTGTGATTGTAATGGAACGTTCCAGTGTCCAGTCCATGTCATACTCCTTTTCATTTAAATTGCAACCTTAGTATATCCGGACTGGCACTACATTAAAAAGGCAACGGAAATCAAAGTTCCGTCGCCTTTCGGTGATTAAGAGGTTGGCGGTTCCGGTGTAGGCGTTCCCTTTCCCGGAACGGCATAGGTTTTTTCGATATAACGTCTTATTTCCGATAAATCTTCTCCGTCTTCATACATCTGAATAGCGTCACGCGCTATATTCTGACAGATCCCTCAGCCTGCTCCCATGGGATCCCATTCTGTCACGGTACCATCTGCACCCGCTTGCCGTACAAAGCAGTCATAATTGGATGTATGTCCAACATCTTCACAACCGCAGTAACAGGGCATGTATTCAAGCACTTGAGCATGGTTCGCTGCAGCAAGATACATGTCTTCCACCTGTGTTGAAACCCTCAGATAATCCGGCAACGGCTTATGAACTGCATCAGGAGTTTGTTCACCGGAACACCCGCTGATGATAACTGTGAGTATTAATAACACAGACCCCCATGTCTTTTTTTTTGCGGATATCTTCATCTGGTATCCCTCATTTCAGTCTGTTGTTAAAAAAGTCCTTCATTATTGTACTGTTCCATGTGATCATAATCAAGGTGTAAAGATTTCTTTTAACAGAACGTTTAAAACCAGCCCGGCTAATCTTTGCCACCGGCAATTTTTTTAAAAATCCAGACCACTAGTAAAATGAAGGATGCCACAAAAAAGAGATCCGTCCAAAATACAAAAGCAATAGAAGAATCCTTTAAAAATGCACGGCCAATGATTCCAAAAATGAAAAACTGGAGTATCAGCCCTTCGTTACTGATGAATCCCATCAACAACATTTGATATCCTCCATCCTTGGTTCGTGATGAACTGCTACATTTAAAGGAGCCTTATTTAACGGGATGGAATCCAGTGCTGTATCAGCTCTCTGTTTAAACCATCTGATTTAAACAACTGTTTAAAATATATGTATAACGTTCCGACAATAGGGTAAATCCAAGCTTTTGGACTGCAAAAAGCCACAGCATCACTCCCTTTATACCGGCTATAACTAAAAGTTTGACATTTTCGTTAAAAATCCTTTTTTAAAAAAAGAAAAACCAGCATGAACACAGCTGGTTTTTCATAAATCGACGAAACTGCCGTATTTTATCGGATTCTGCGCTTGCCCGGGAAATGGGAAATCAGGTTAACTGTTTTTTTAAACGTTCCAGTTCAGTGACCGGAGACTGACAGGCAAAGTTTTCACATACATAGGCTGTCGCCTTTCCATCCCGCTGCGTCTGGTCCTTGACAAACGGAACCAGCTCGGTCAGATCTGTCGTCTCACCCGCAGGATTCAGCAGTGTAACCGCCTGGGGCAAAAACATTTTATGAATGGCTCTGATCATATCCCGTGTATCTTGATGGTTTCGTTCACCTGCGATCACAATCTCTCGTGTCGGATATAACGCAAATTGAAGAGCCATCAAAAAATAGGAATGGGCAGGAGGGTGTTCCTGGATATCACCGGCAAAAGCCTTCATCTGTTCTTCGGCCGTCTTTTCAAAATCAGAATCACCAGTCAATCTGGACATTTTGAGAAGATTGAGAGCGGCTACGGAATTTCCGGATGGTGTGGCACCGTCATAGATCTCTTTTGGTCTTGCAAACAATTGTTCACTGTCTCGGCCATAAAAGAAGAAACCGCCATTTTCTGAATCCCAGAATATATCGATCATCCTGCGTTGCAACTCAGCAGCATTCTGTAAATCACGAATCTGATAACCGGCTTCATATAGTTCGATAAGCCCCCAGATGAAAAAAGCATAGTCGTCAATGTAGCCGGGAAAAGCAGCCTCTCCATCCCGGTAACGGGCCAATAGTCTTCCATCTTCACGAATCAAATGTTCAAGTATAAAATCTTTTGCCCTCGCAGCTGCATCAATCCATTCGGGGCGGTCAAGTACTTTTCCTCCCCGTGCCAGGGCTGCGATCATTAATCCATTCCATGAAGTCAAGATTTTATCGTCCTTATGGGGATGAACCCGTTTTTCACGCTGTTCAAATATTTTCTGCCTCAGTATGGAGAGTTTGTTTTCCCATTCTTCCCGGTTTATTCCCGCTTTTTTATGAAACGTATCCAGATCCTGTTGAATCAGATTGGGAATGTTTTTACCCTCAAAATTACCGCCGGGTGAGATGTTGTAATAGTCACAGAACAATTCGCCATCCGTTTCACCGAGAATACGCTTTACTTCATCCGGTGTCCAGACATAGAATTTTCCCTCTACTCCTTCTGAATCGGCATCTTCTGCCGAATAAAACGCCCCTTCCGGGTCGGTCATATCCCGCAGAATATAGGTAAAGATTTCTTCTGCAACCCTGGCGTAAAAAGTCTTGCCGGTAGCCTGATAGGCTTCGATATAGGTGATAGCAAGCAGGGCATTATCATATAACATTTTTTCAAAATGGGGCACCAGCCATTTTTCATCTGTGGAATATCGGGCAAATCCGTAACCGATATGGTCGTAAATGCCTCCTCGGTACATGGCGTCCAATGTTTTTTCCACCATGGCCAGCGCTTTTTCTTCTCCGGTTAACTTCCAGTGGCGCAATAAAAACATCAGGTTGTGAGGTGTGGGAAATTTAGGCGCCTGCCCGAATCCACCATAAGTGGCGTCGAAGGTTTGCAGATAACGTTCGTAAGCCTGATTCAGGCTGGATTTATCCAGTTCTCCCCTCGAAGAAGCCGAGAGACGGGGCTCCAGAATGGTGGTAATTTTATCGCTGATTCGCTGAATTTTGTCATGTTCATTTTCCCATTTTTCCAGAGCTTGATTGAGGACTGAAATCAAACCGGGTCTTCCCCATTTATCTTCCTTCGGAAAGTACGTGCCGGCAAAAAACGGTTTCTTGTCCGGAGTCATGATGATGGTGAGCGGCCACCCTCCCTGACCGGTCATGGCCTGGCACACCGACATATAAAGGGTGTCGATATCCGGTCTCTCTTCCCGGTCTACTTTAATCGATACAAATCCGTCGTTTAACACCTTCGCCACGTCTTCATCTTCAAAGGATTCCCTCTCCATCACGTGGCACCAGTGACAGGTGGAATATCCGATACTCAGAAAGATCGGTTTATGTTCTTTTTTGGCTTTTTCAAAGGCTTCTTCATCCCAGGGGTACCAGTTGACGGGGTTGTAGGCATGTTGCAACAGGTAAGGGCTTTTTTCGTCAATCAGCCGATTCGCCCTTTTTTGTTCTTCATTTTTCTCATGTGTCATAGGTGAAAACTCCTTTAATTACGATGTTTTCGTTACAACATATTTTACCCTCTATTTCCATGATTACGCAAAAAATAAGGTGCCGCAGACGTCTTCATTTGTCATCCTGGTCCCGATCTGGTTTAGATTTTGCCTGTTTCAAATATGTATCATAACGATCATCCACTTCTTTTACATATTTGCGGACTTCATGCGTCTCTTCCACAATGGGATCCCGTTCGGTCATCGTCCGGATTTCCCAGCGGGGAGATAAATGTTTCAAAGCCTTCTTTTTCAGGTCTTTTTCCTTCAATTTCTGATTATCCAGATATTCGGCGAATTTCGCTTCCAGTCTGAATTTCTTTTTATCCACCTCATTTGCTCCCTTCACGCTTTATGTTTATCCTTTCTGTATTCGCGCATTAAAATACTCCCTCCTGCCGGTTTAATCCGGCAAAAGGGAGTTTGGGGGGATTACCAGAATCGATACGGCGGTGAACCAGGCGGTGAATTCTCGATAATTCCGATCAAAGGGACGGTGTAAGCGATCAGAATCAGGGCTGCCGAAACACCAATCCAGATTTTCCAGTTTTCCAGAATCATCGGTGTTTTTTCAGCCTCATTGGCCACTTCACCCATCGGATATTCTTCCACACCACGCGGTGCAAAGAATGCCAGATAGATGAAGTTGTAAATCATCAACATGGCTGCGATGAACAGGATGACTCCACCGATGGCCATCACAACGTGATACGGCATCCACATCACCGCATCCGGATGATCCTGATAGGTCGTAAACGCTGTTCTTCTCGGTGATCCCAGAAGACCAACCGTATGCATTGCTGTAGACATAATTAACATACCGACGATCCACAAAAGGGTTTGAACAATGCCCAGTTTGTTCATTTTAGCAGTTAATTTGCGACCGGTCAGAACCGGCACCAGCCAGTAGGTGAATCCAAAGAAACTGACAACAACCGTGGTCGCTACGGTCAGGTGAAAATGCCCGGTAATGAACAGGGTGTTATGCACCATCTGGTTGATCTGGTGACTCGCATTGACAATCCCGCCGATTCCACCGGGGATGAAGATCAACATTCCCATCATCGGCGCGAAAAATCTCACATCACTCCAGGGCAATTTTTTAAACCAGCCGAATAATCCGGTTGACCCTTTCATCCGCCCTGCTGTTTCAAATGTGGCGAACATGGCGAATGCCGTCATCAATGACGGAATAATAACCATAAACGTCAGCACAACCTGCAGGTACTTCCAGAAGGGTGAAATACCGGGCTCCAGCAATTGATGGTGAAAGCCGACCGGCATGGAAAAGATCAGGAACAGAATAAAGGCAAGCCGTGCCAGGGAATCGCTGAAAATTTTGCCGCCGATGATTTTGGGTATAATCACATACCAGCCGACATAGGCAGGCAACAACCAGAAATAAACCAGCGGGTGACCGAAATACCAGAACAGCGTACGGCTGAGCAACACATCAATTTTCTCTACCCAACCGAATGACCACGGGATAAACTGGAACAATACAGTAGCCGCGACACCGAGCGTGGCAATCTGCCATAACAGCATAGTCACCACAGCAAGGTAACTGAACAAAGGAGAAACTTTGCCCCTGTTCTCTTTCTTCCACTTATACAACTGGCCGAACATGGCATAACCGCTAATCCAGCTTCCTACTACCACAAGCGTCAGGCCGATATAAAAATACGGAGACGCCTGTAACGGAGCGTAGAAGGTGTATAGAACGGTACCTTCATTTAGTAGCACCATAATCGTGGTCAGGATAACACCTGCCGTCATAATGTAGAAACCGGCCCATCCGGCCTTTCTCGGACCATCATAGAGGGACCCCATGTTCTTACTCATGCCCGAGAAGAAGAAACCGATGATAAAATATGTAGTAAATACCAGTGCCAGCAAAATACCGTGGGCCGTCAACAGTTGATAATAGCCGATGCCGGCCGGCAACTCAATCAATCCGCCGCGAACCAGTCCCTGGAGCAATCCAGCGATAGCCCCGATAAACACCGCCGCATAACCGGCATACATATGCGCCATACTCAAATTTGCATCACGAACGTCCAGTACAGATTTTCTTGTATTCATCCTATTTCACCTCCACCGTTGTACTCATAAACTGGTGTCCCACACCACAGTACTCGTTACAAAGAATTAGATAATTTCCGGGTTCGTCAAATGTATATCGGATCGTGTTGACATAACCGGGTGTAATCATCATGTTGACATTGGTTCCCGGTATTTCGAATCCGTGAACCACGTCTTTACTGGTGACCTGAAAATAAACTTCTGCACCGGCAGGAATCTCAATATTGCTGGGCTGAAAACCAAATGAATAAGCAACCATAGTCACCACGTACTGGTTTTCCCCGACTTTCTTTATACCCGGTTCATTAAATGGTGGTGTTTCGGTCACTTTTTCCGGGTCAACCGTGTCGGCATTGGCGAATACCGGTGCACAAAAAGCGCCACTGGGAGGTTGATCTCCCATGAAAAAAGCTGTTATCCCGATGACAGCAAGAAATACAACCAGACTTGCACCACCAAACATGAGCCAGATTCGTTCATACTTGTGTAAATGCATAAGACATGCTCCCCTTTACGCTTTTTATTGTCTTGACATAAACAGGGCAAACATCGCGAACCAGGAAATGACGATCAGAGCACCCAGGATCATGACCGATGCCAGAGTACCTTTGAGAGCCATCTGTTGCTCAGTCTTTTCCTGCTGGTCCTGCACCAACTTTTTTTGTTCCAGACCTGTTTGAGCCATGTGTTCCTCCCTCCTTTTCATGACTCATTCTATAGAAGGGCGCTCCGAATAAATGTGATTTTTATCACAAAGCAACCCGGATCCTGTCATTTAACATAAATTTGTCAAATACTTTTAAAAAATGTGTCACGATTTGTCCACTAAAAAAAGCCTGCCGTTTAAAACAGCAGGCTTAACCCCTATTGACTAATTTTAGCCAGCGTGGTCGGACTTGTACATTTCCGTTCCCAGGATACGGATTCGCTCCGTCCAGCTTTCTCCCGGTTTTCGTGTCAGAATCGCATCTTCCACCGCTCCCATCCGGCTGTCCATCATGTCCAGCCAGTGCAAAACTTCCGCTTCCGGAATTTTCGGTGTGACCGGCGATCCGTATTCCATTTTCCCGTGATGGGATGCAATCATATGCTGCAGGAGCATCACTTCCTCCCCGTCTATGCCCAGTTCGGATGCCGCCCTTTCTACCCAGAGGATGGCTTCCGTAATATGACCGATCATTTTACCACGTGTACTGTAGTCTTTCACCATCCCCATCTCCGCTTCCATCTCGGAGATTTTACCCAGATCATGCAGAATAACACCGCCGATTAACAGATCCTGATTGAGGAAAGGATAGACACGCAGGCACTGTTCCGCCAGTTTCAACATATTGCAGGTATGATAGAGCAATCCGGAAAAATAATTGTGGTGAAAATTTTTAGCAGCCGGCCATGTTTTCATCGCTTCCCCTTTTTCCTGGACCAGGTGGTTCACAATATTTCTGACCCCTGGAGATTCAATGGACTGGATATAGTGATGCAGTGTTTCCCACAGTTCTTCCGTCGGAACCGGAGATGTCTTCACAAGATCGTGAGCTTCCACTCCATCATCCGGGGCTGCAGGCCGGATTTTCTGAATCTGCAGTTGCAGATTATCCTGAAACTTGTCCACTCTTGCCTTGACCTTGATAATAGTGCCCACCTGATACTGAAGATGGGCATCCGGTTGTTGATCCCAGAGTTTGGCATTGATTTCTCCCGTTTTATCGGCCAGCACAAGGTCGAGGAACCAGCTTCCGTTACGTGCCTGCTTGGTTTCAGATTTTTTGACCATAAAAAACTGAATGATTTCGTCTCCTTCACTTAATTTATGTATCGGTGTATGATTTTCAAGCATGTATGAATCCTCCTGTTTCATCGTTCTTATATCATTTATTGATGCAGTACCGAATTTCCTGCCTTTCTTTTTGCAAATAAAAAGGAAGATATAACAACAGGCAGATGATCAGCGCCAGACCCTCCAGACTCACAATATACCAGGGGTGTGGTCCCAGAAAATCAAGCAGGCTGGGATTGGCCGGTTTTTCAGTCAGAAACATATAGTTGCCGCCGGTCAGATGATTGGCAATAATCACCACAAAGGCAGCAAAATTTAAAAAGATTAGGGTTTTGACGATAGATATCAGTTGCGGTTTATAACCTTCCACCCAGGTCATGAAAAGACTCGCCAGGATAATGGCTATATGTCCAATGAAAAAATGAAAAAATCGGTAGTGAGGATAAGGATATGCCAGATCCGGCGTCAACATGGCCTGTGTGGCTCCGGCCAGCCCGATGAAATAAGTTATTTCATACACACGGTAACTGCCGGTCAAAAGCATGAATACAGATAAATAAAGACTGATGCTACAGAGTTGAAGAGGCAAAGTATTGGCCGGGTTCCAGCTTCCGGTATAAGTGTACCAGATATATAAGGAAAGTTCGCTTCCGAGTAAAACGGCGGCAATGCCATATCTAAGCCCGTTTTTATATAGAGACTTTTTACGAAGCAGCAGTCGAAAGCGATAAAGTATCAGCATGAGAATGACCGTTATCATTAACACCACGAGATGAGGGGCCGTAAAGGCACGGAAATGATCCCCTTCAATTGTGACAGAAAAAAAGGCCATGACCATCCCACCTTTTCTCCCTATCTTACCATAAACGGCGGTTTATTTGACATGGATGGTCATTAAGGCCGATGATAGCGCCAGTAACGCAGATATTCAAAATGTTCAGTGGGAACTGTTCTTATAACGTCTCCCTCACTATTTTTATAGATTTCATATTCCCGATATGTTTCAATCTGGTAATCCCCTTTCACAGATGTCTCAATTAAGCGCCAGGTCAATTCCATCCGTTCCGATTCCTCTCTCTCCGGCAGTGTTAACCGTACCCGTTTCTCCTGGTTGATGGTGTTAGAATCATACGTTACAGTAATCGATCTCATCACGTTGGCCGGATCATAATGGCCACGAGGCGCTAAAATCATGGCGATCAGGATCAGGTTGACTGTGATGGTCAGAAAAAGCACGGCGGATACGATTCCGGCTCTGTCTTCCCTGCTTGACATCCTATGCTTTTCCCCCTCCTTTCTTCTTACAAACTATGCCTGTTCGAACCGATTCATACATCCTGAATACAGGGTAAAAAAAGACGTGACACATTTGAAAATCTGACTATAATGAAATAGGATATATATTTTTAAAACGGAGCCTGTGAAAGGGGGATGCCGGGAATGAAACTGGTTTCTTTTAATCCACTGAGATCCCGGGGAATCAAAGGGATGACCTATGTAAAGCCTGAGATGGTATTTCGTGAACGTGAAACCGTCAGACAGGCTGATTGGATTTTATTTCCCGAAACCTGGATGGTTAACTTTCTTTCTTATGGATGGAACAAACGGATTTTTCCCAGCATCTCCTCCTATCATCTCGGATACAGCAAAGTGGAGATGACGCGTGCCTTCGAGGCTGTTTGTCCGGATCACGTTCCCTACACTCGTATCTGTGCTTCAACATCCGCGAATCAGCAGCAGATACTGGAAGAATTCACCTTTCCCTTTGTAGCCAAAGATATTCGCAATTCCATGGGAAAAGGCGTTTTCTTAATTGAATCCGAGAAGGATCTTAAGGCTTATGCAAAACAACATGACGTCCTGTATGTACAGGAATTCCTTGAAATGGACCGGGATATCCGCGTGGTCTGGGTTGGCCATGAAGTAATCGCCGCTTACTGGCGGATCGGAAGCCAGCTGGGTAATTTCCGTAATAATGTTGCCCAGGGGGCTCACGTGTCATTTGAGCCGGTACCCCGCAGCGTGATTCAACTGGTGGAAGAAACCGCCCGAACGCTGGGTATTGATTACGCCGGTTTCGATGTCGCTCTGGTTCAGGACCATCCTTACCTGCTGGAATTTAATTTATGGTTTGGTGAAACAGCACTGAAAGAATTAAACATTCCCATTCATCAAAAAATCCTGACGTACCTTGAATCATTTCACAATCCGATTACGCCTACTCCTCCTTTTTATAAAGTTTCGTAATCTGGTGTTTCATGACACTCATAAATGCCGTTGCTGCTCTCGAAATATAACGTCCGCTCTGATATGCAAAAACGATCGTCCGGGTGGGAACGGGATCAACCAGTCTCACATAGACCGGTGAAAAACCTGAAGACTCCTCCCGGACAACCATTCTGGGGACCAGTGCAACCCCCATACCCGCACTTACCAGGGATTGAATCGTCTCAATATTACTGCTCTCAAAAACAATGTCCGGTTCAAACCCCGCCTCCTGGCAAAAATGCATACAGGTATCATGAAATCCCTGCCCCTGTTTGCTAAAAATAAATGTCTCATCTTTCACATCACGAAGTGAAATGGATTGCTTTTTCTGTAGCGGATGTTCCGGTGGAACCGCCAGCATAATCTCCTCTTCCAGGATTGTCTCATATTGCAGGGACGTGTCATGAAGCGGCAGAGAAAGCAGACTGATATCCAGTTGTCCCCTCGCGGTCATTTTTTCGAGATTCTCTGTCGTATCCTCAACCAGATGCACCTCAATACCCGGATATTGTTTTTTAAAAGCCGGAATCGCAACGGGAAGCAGATGGGCACCGGTCATCGACATACTTCCCATCGTCAGCTTTCCTTTTTTCAGTTGGGCCACATCAGACATTTCTTTTTTTAACTGCTCCACCCTGTCCAGAATCTGAACGGCCTGCTCCACAAATGCTTCTCCTGCACTGGTTAATTTGACGGTACTGGTACTCCGATTAAACAGAACCACTTCCAGTTCTTTCTCCAGTTTGGCAATCTGCTGGCTCAAGGAGGGTTGCGCAATATGAAGTTTTTTAGCGGCTCGCGAGAAATTCATTTCTTCTGCCACTTTTACCACATATTCCAGTTGACGTATTTCCATCACAATTGCACCTCGATTCGTCTTTTATAGGTAATACCTATTATATCTATAGATATTATATCTTTGAACATTAAACGAAAACATGGTAAAACCAATATAACAATATCTAAATGAAAGGAATGAGCGCACATGGCCAAAACCATGTACGAGAAAATCTGGGATAGCCATCTGATCCATCAAGAAAAAGATAAGCCGGCCATTATCTATATTGATCTCCATCTGATTCATGAAGTCACATCCCCCCAGGCCTTTGAAGGACTGAGGCTGGCCGGACGAAAGGTTCGGAAACCGGAACTTACAATTGCCACGGTCGATCATAATGTCCCGACAACCGATCGCTCGCTTCCCGTCGAAGATCCGATTGCGGCTAAACAAATGGATACCTTGAGAAAAAATTGCGAAGAGTTTGGTATCCGTCTCTACGATATTCAGGATGAATATCAGGGAATTGTACACGTCATCGGACCGGAACTGGGACTGACACTTCCCGGTAAAACCATCGTCTGTGGCGACAGCCACACGTCCACACACGGTGCATTCGGTGCCCTGGCCTTCGGAATCGGTACCAGTGAAGTGGAACATGTGTTTGCGACACAGTGTCTGCAGCAGTCAAAGTCTAAAACAATGGAAGTGCGTGTTGAAGGAAAATTGCAGCCCGGTGTTTCCGCAAAGGATGTCATCCTCTCCCTCATTGCTACTTACGGCACGGATTTCGGTACGGGTTATGTTATCGAATATACGGGGGAAGCCATTCGTTCCATGTCCATGGAAGAACGGATGACCGTCTGCAATATGTCCATCGAGGCTGGTGCACGGGCCGGTCTGATCGCTCCGGACGACGTTACTTATGCGTATTTGAAAGATAAGCCGTTTGCCCCGAAAGGAGAAGCATTTGAACAGGCGATCGAGGAATGGGAACAGTTAAAAACGGACGACGGTGCCTCTTACGACAGGCAGATTGTTGTCGATGTGTCTGATCTTGCACCTCAGGTTACCTGGGGAACCAGTCCGGGAATGGGGATGAGTGTGACGGACACGATTCCCAATCCTGATGATGCCCGGACCGATGTTGAAAAGAAATCAATCGAACGGGCGCTTGCCTATATGGACTTAAAACCGGGAACCCCGATAACAGATGTCACGGTGGACCGCGTGTTTATCGGTTCCTGCACCAATTCCAGAATTGAAGATCTGCGCGCTGCCGCTCAGGTGGTAAAAGGAAAGAAAGTCTCCCCCGCTGTCAGAGCCATGGTGGTTCCCGGATCCAGCCATGTAAAAAAACAGGCTGAACAGGAAGGACTCGACCAGATATTTAAGGACGCCGGGTTTGAATGGCGGGAAGCCGGTTGCAGTATGTGTCTCGGTATGAACCCGGATATTCTCAGCCCCGGTGAACGTTGTGCTTCTACTTCTAATCGAAACTTTGAAGGCAGACAGGGCCGTGGCGGAAGAACCCACCTGGTCAGTCCCGTTATGGCAGCCGCTGCTGCGATTGAAGGACGATTCGTTGATGTTCGAAACTGGATGAAAGCGTAAGGAGGAGATGAAAATGCAACCATTTATCAAACATACGGGGATTGTGGCCCCTCTCGATCGTGCCAATGTGGACACGGATCAGATCATCCCCAAACAATTTCTGAAAAGAATTGAGAGAACCGGATTCGGCCAGTTTTTGTTTTATGACTGGCGCTTTGACGATAACAATCAACCCAGACAGGGTTTTATCCTGAATCAAAAGCCCTATGATCAAGCCTCCGTTCTGCTGGCACGTCACAATTTCGGATGCGGATCATCGCGTGAGCATGCCCCCTGGGCGCTGATGGATTTCGGATTCCGGGCTATCATCGCCCCCTCTTTTGCCGACATTTTTTACAACAATTGCTTTAAAAACGGGTTGTTGCCCATCACATTGCCGGAAGATGTCGTCGATTCCCTGTTTCAAAAGACGGTTGAGCAACCTGGTTATCAAATAACCGTCGACCTGGAAAATCGTCTCATCCAGGATCAGGATGGTCTGTCCGTACCGTTTACTATCGACGAATACAAACGGGAATGTCTGTTAAAAGGACTGGATGATATTGGCGTTACCCTGCAACATGAAGACAAAATTGCAGATTACGAAAAACGATTTCCAGCCTATTATCACATTAAATAACTCATGAGCCTGATGTTTACGCATCAGGCTTTTTTTGTGAGCTGTCAAAACGTCCTCATCAGCCAAACGCCTCTTTTTATCTTTATTCACAGTGCCCAATCATTTTAAAAATGGCGTGAATAGTATATCCAAGGAATATACACACCTAAGGGGCGATTTTATGGCGTCTAAAAAATACTGGCTGGCAGCAAGCAAATGGGAAAAATACCAGACACTCGCAGGCGATCCGTTTATTAAACAATACCTACCCGAAACCAGTCTTCTGAATAAACAAAGTTTTTACGATTACCTGGACCAGTACCCGGTCGTGTTCTTGAAACCGGTCATCGGCACCGGGGGGTATGGGGTCATCAAAATCGAACGTCAAAACGGACATTATAAGGTACAGCGTGACACACTGGTCAAAACCTTTAAAAACAGGGAGGTCCTGTTCCGTACTCTGCAAAAATCGATCAAAAACAAGCGTTACATCATTCAAAAAGGTATTGATTTGATCACCATTCAAGGACGTCCCGTCGATTTTCGCATTCTCCTGTTACGCCCCCAGAATGAATGGAAACTGATGGGGATCATGGGAAAATGGGCAGCCCCTAATAAAATTGTAACCAACCACTGCCGTGGAGGAAAAGCGATCACCCTTCGCAATGCTCTAATCAAAAGTGGTGATTTTAATATCGAAGAAATCAGAGAACTGGAAGAAAGGCTTAATTCGCTGGGATTGCAAATGGCGGAAATCCTTACCAGGCGTTTCCGTTACCTGCGAGAACTGGGAGTCGACATTGCCCTGGATCGGCAAAAAAATGTCTGGGTACTGGAAGCCAACACCCGTCCCATGTTTAATCTGTTCAGGCACCATGACAACAAAAAATTGTTCAACAAGATCTATTTTTATGTCAAAGGAATACGGAACAAATATTACCGGAGATCCAACACTTAATCTTGAAATGTGTTATAATAAAATTACAATTAAATAAGGAACCAGAGGCAAGACAGGCAAGTCTTTGTTTTATCTCTTCAAATATCAGAAAGAGGTGATAAGATGGAGACTGTAAAGCTGTCCACAATCGTAAAAACGGTAACACCTGAACTGGTTCATTTTTTAACCCGGGAAGAAATGGATCAAACCATCGTTCTTCAATCCGGTATGAAGGCTCTTGAATATGAGGATGTTCTGGAGATTATCCAGGCCAGCATAGAACGTTTAAAAAAAGACGTCTATTATCACTAGACGTCTTTTTTTATGCCTTTTTGTTAAAACTCGATTTTTTTCTGCAGCATCCCTGCTTTTCTCATCGCTTTGATGAGAATAAACAGAAGCGGTCCGATAAATAGTCCCAGAATACCAAAAGCCTGCAGCCCGACCCACATACTGATGATGACGGCCAGTGTCCCCAGTCCGATATTGTCCCCCAGGATCTTGGGTTCTACAATTCTTCTGAAAATATTGATGATGACGTATAATACGAGAAGCCCGATCCCAACAAATTCGTCCCCTCTGACGAACAGTTGGAACAATGACCAGGGTACAATGACCGAACCGGTCCCCAGTATGGGTAAAATATCCACCAGAACAATAATAAACGATATGGCGAGTGCGTATTTGACTCCCAGAATCCAGAGTCCCACCAGTGCCAGCATATATGTAAGAAAACTGAGGATAATTTGAGCCCTGACAAACCCGACCACAGCCTGGTTTAAATCCTGCATCATGATTTCTACTTTTTTAGCTGTATTTTCTTCAAACAGACCCAGAAAATTAGCTTTTAAGATCGGCAATTGGTAACTCATCAGGGCAAACGAAATAACTACGATCAATGAAACGATCAAAAAAGCAGGCAGGCCGGCAGCAATACTGATTAACGCCGTACCAACTATCTGTGCTGCGCGCTGCAACCAGTTGATCATCTGCTCCAGTCCGCTCGCGATACTAGAGACCGCCTCTTCCGGAACAAGCAGATATAACTGTTCGACATCCCTCAGGAAATTTTGAATTAACGGCGCCATACTTTCCAGCATAGCAGGTAAACGTTCAAACAAAGCCACCAGTTCTACAATAATTTTGGCGGTTAACAGATAAGTCAGACCCAGAAAAATAATCATAAACAGGCTGAATATCAAGGGAGAAGCCCATTTACGATCAATTTTCAACCATTTCTGGGCCATTTCTACGATCGGTTCAATTAAAACCGCCAGAATTAAAGCAATGATAAAAGGAAGCATATAAGAAAAAACGTGTGGGATCAAAAAAAAGACAAAACTGATGAGAAGCAAAGATAATGCCATGTATGCCAGCTTATGTAATGTCATGCCGCTTCCTCCTGTGATCAAATGAAAAGTCCCTTACCCCGTCGGGACGGGGTAAGGATAATGCCAAATAAAATGTTACTCCTATTATATCGGCTATTCGTCATGATTCGCAAAACTTTTTATATCGCAAAATGATGGTTTCCAATGATTCGCACAACTTTCCGCGAAAAAATCCATTTGCTTCTGGCTATTTTCGGATTGTAAAAGTAGATGCCGCCCCCGGTCGGGTCTTTTCCGTTTAAAGCTTCCCTGGCCGCCTTATAAGATTCCTGTGACGGTTTAACCCTGTATATTTTGCCACTGGCGACAGGACTAAACTGATAACGACCATTCAATTGCTGGAATATGACTCCTTTTATCGTGTCCGGGAACCAGCGATGCTCAACGCGATTCATCACGACACTTCCCACAGCAACCTTGCCCAGGTAAGGTTCCCCTTCCGCTTCTGCTTCGATGATCTTGGCCAGCCATTCATAATCTTCCTGTGTATAAGAAACAGTGGCCTTACTGTCAGCCTGTTCGCTTTGTTGTAAACCTTTTGCCCCTTTTACGTTTAAAGATTGTCCCGGATGAATCAGATTGTGGGTCAATCCGTTGAGAGATTTCAATTCTGCCACGCTCATGCCGAACTGATTGGCAATACGCCACAGACTATCTCCTTTTTTTACGATATAAGTCTGTGTATCACTGCGTTTGGTTCTGGAAGGTATTTTTAACTTTTGTCCGGGATGAATCAGGTTAGACGACAGCCCGTTTTCGTTTTTTAATTGAGCAACCGTCGTATTGAACTGGCTGGCAATCTTCCAGAGCGAATCACCTGCCTGAACCACATAGACCTGATTTACCGCTGCAGCATTCCCCCACCCGGAGATCATAAAGGAAGCAAGCAGAACCACTGACAACATAACTATTTTAGATTTATATTGGGTGTTTTTCTCATTTTGCATATAACGAAAACCTCCTGCCATATCTAATTTTTTGTTTTCTATGGTTCAATCATCGCCCGATTTTCACATAAATATACCTGAATTGTACGAATTTTTGGCTTTTTGTGTTTTTTAAGTCTTTTCTGTCGACATGAGATGGCAAAAAAAGAAGCGGATTTAAAACATAAATTTACAAAATTATCACAATTATTCATTTATAATCGGGTTTGAAGGCCTGTCCTTCACACATAAAAACATTCAGGAGGTAGATTATTTGATGAGACGTAGAGCACTGATGACTTTTTTCTGCATGGCTCTGCTGTGGGGAACGCTATTTATGCCTACCACACAGGGAAACGCTGCAACTAGTGTCAATTTTAACCCTTCTGTTCAAGATGTGGGTGTACAGCTTCGCTCTGAGGAACTGAGTGAGGTCAAACTGGATACCACCCTTTATGAGCAGGTAACCGGTGATGAAGACGCTGCTTCGGATTCGTCTGGCAGTGATGGCACAGCATCCGCTCAGTATGACGTTGGAGAAACCAAATGGATGGTCGCTCTTGATAATTATAATGGCAGTTATTACTTGAAGTCCTTCACATTACGTGGTGTCGGACAATACGGCGAAGTCTGGGTAGCCAATGACCTGTCTTTCCCGGAAGGCGACCCGCGTAATGATCGTGTCAACATCACTCAGGAGCATATTGACTATTTGCTGTCCGAGTTTGACAAGAATATGTATCCCAAAGAAGTGGAATTCTTTGGCGAACCGGACGTACATACCGGTGAGAATGCCCTGCTGGAGCAATGGGGCATTGAAAGCTACCGGGATGAAGCCGGACGTGTGATGATTCTGATTGATAACATACGGGACGAAAGTTACTATGATCCTTCTTATCCCAGCTATATCGCCGGTTTCTATTCACCGACCATTGAAATCTACACCGATCGTAATGTGATGACGATCGATGCCTACGACTGGGCAAATCGTACAGGCCCTGACGCTGAGCGTCCTTACCTTTATGAAGGTGTATTCGCACACGAATTCCAGCATCTGTTGCATGATGACTATGACTCGGATGAAGAAAGCTGGATCAACGAAGGCATGTCCGATTATGCGCAGTATCTAGTCGGATACGGTCATTCTACTTCTCATGTGGATTTCTTTTTAAATCATCTGGAAAACTCACTGACCGCCTGGGAAGATCAGGGCGGACGAGAAGTTCTTGCCGACTATGGATTTGCCTATCTGTTCCAGTTGTATCTGTATGATCATTTCGGCAGCGAATTTATCAGAGACTTGTTCCATGAAACTGAAAACGGTATTGCAGGCGTAGAAACGATTATGAACAAACACGGTATCGACAAGGATTTTAAACAGCTTTTTCAGGAATTTGTAACCGCCATTTTGATTGACGGAAAATATCTCGGTGACGATTCAACCTATCAGTTTGATTCCATTGACTTAAATCCGAACCTGGATACGGAGCAGGCTTATGACACACCGGGAGCTCCCGCCTGGGGAACCGATTTTATCAAGATCACATCCGATGTTAAGGTCGATCGGCTATACATGAACGGGATCGATTTCTTCAAGACTCCCTGGAAGGCCGTGGACGATCCGATGGGAGAACGCGGTACTGTTCTTTGGGGCAATAATGGCAACCTGATCGATAATCATCTGATTACGGAGATTGATCTGACCGGTTTGGATGCTGTAACGGATACGGCGACCCTCTCCTTCGATACCTATTACGAAATCGAATTAGATTGGGATTACGGTTTTGTACAGGTATCTACCGATAACGGCGAAACCTGGACCTCGCTGTCCAATGAAAATACATCCACGTCACTCGACCCGAACGGTCATCCCAATATCAAAGCCAATCTGCCCGGCTTTACCGGTTCTTCAGGCGGTTGGACAACGGAACACTTTGATCTGTCTGATTATATCGGACAAAAGGTCCTGGTCTCCTTCCGTTATATGACGGATTGGGCATACAATGAAGCCGGCTGGTATATCGATAATATCCGGGTCGATGCCGTAGACTATCACGATCCGGCAGATTCCACCGACGGATTTATGAGTCTGCAGGAAGTCCTCGGCGAATATACGGATTACCTGGTTTCCTTTGTGGGTGTGAAAAAAGGTACTGCCGATAAATATAAGGTTGTTCACGTGAATGATGTGCTTAACTTTACAGAAGAAGAAGCTCAGGAGATTGAAGAAATGTTTAACGATGCGTCTTATGATTATGTGGTGATGATGGTTACCCATGCCGGTAAAAACGGAAATAACAGCTATGCCGACTACTCCTATGAAGTCGTAGAACACCAGACCGGTCCGAAAAAATAATCAAGTCCGACTATGAGAAAAAGCCCTTCTGTTATTCATTACAGAAGGGCTTTCCTCGTGGTTATCTGATTAACTTATTCTTGAATCAAAGCCTTTAATTCTCCGACCATTTCCCTGAATACATCAAGGGCCTGCTGAACCGGCTCAGGTGAAGACATATCCACGCCGGCTGTTTTCAATAATTCAATGGGATAATCCGAACTTCCGCTTTTTAAGAAAGTGAGATACCGGTTAACCGCTTCTTCCCCTTCTTCAAGAATTTTTCTGGACAGAGCTGTGGCGGCAGAGAATCCGGTGGCATATTTGTACACATAAAATGGCGTATAGAAATGGGGAATTCTGGCCCACTCCACGTCGATCTGACTGTCGATCACCATTTCCGGACCATAATATTTGATATTCAGGTCCCGATACATCTCTTTTAACAGATCAGGGGTCAACGCCTCACCCGCCTCCACTTTTTCATGCGTCATTTTTTCAAATTCGGCGAACATGGTCTGCCGATATACCGTGCCCCGGAACTGTTCCAGATAATGATTAAGCAGATACATCCGTTTCTTTTTATCTGTCATATTTTTCAATAGATGCGCCATTAACAGAGATTCGTTTACCGTCGAGGCTACTTCGGCCACAAATATGGTATACTGGGCGTAAATATAGGGCTGGTGCTTATCGGAATAATAGGAATGAAGCGCATGCCCCAGTTCGTGAGCCAGTGTAAACACATTATCGATATTGGGTTGATAATTCATCAAAACATATGGATGGGTGCCGTAGGCTCCCCATGAATAGGCGCCACTTGTCTTCCCTTTCGTTTCAAATACATCAATCCATCCGTTCTGAAAACTTTCCTGAAGCACATTCTGGTAATCCTCTCCCAGTGGCTTAAGGCCGTTCAGGACCAGATTCTTCGCTTCTTCATACGGATATTTTATGTCGACATCGGAAACAAGAGGCGTGTACAAATCGTACATATGCAATTCATCCAGCCCCAGAATCTGCTTTCTGAGCGACACATATTCATACATGCTGTCAAGATTGTCATGAACCGTCTTGATCAGGTTATGATAGACGTCAATTGGCACATTGTCCTCATCCAGAGATGCCTCCAGAGCTGACGGATATTTGCGGACACGGGCGTAGAAAACATCTTTCTTGATGCTGCTGTTCAGGGTTGAAGCAATCGTATTCACCTGTTTTTCATAACTGCTGTACAGGGCTTCGAATGCCGCTTTTCTTACACGGCGGCTTTTACTCTCCATCAACTGGATATATCGCCCGTGGGTCACTTCCACTTCATTTCCGTTTTCATCCTGAATCGCAGGAAAAGTCATGTCGGCATTGTTAATCATGGTATATATCGTCTGTGGTGCACGGGACACTTCTCCTACCTGGGCCAGCAACTGTTCCTGTTCCGGTGGAAGTATATGATCTTTCATTCTGAGAATTTCATCAATATAATGCCGGTACACGTGCAGATCTTTATTCTGATCGATAAATGTTTTCAATTTTTCTTCCGGAATGGCAAGAATCTCAGGGACAATAAATGAAGTGGCGCGATTGACTTCAGTGCTTAAAGAACCAGCCTTGTCAGTCAGGCCCTGATAAACACCCCTTCGGTTATCCTCATCCCGTCTCATTCTCGCATAAACAAAGACTCTCTCCATCAGTTTGGAGATATCATCCTGTAATTTCAGGCAAGTCAGCAGTTGATCGTCAGATTGTGCCAGCTTCCCCTGATAAGCTTCAATTTGCGGAATTAATTGCTGAATCTGCTTAAATTCCTTTTCCCATTCGTCATCACTGGCATAAAGATCTTCCAGTTTCCATTTATATTGTTCAGAAATGTCCTGTCTCTCCGGTAATTTTTGCTGATTCTCTTCCACTGCTACATCCCTCCAAGTACTGTTCGTGTATGAACATCTTACCATTTTCAACCTGTGTCTCGCCAGCCGTTCCCCGTTTTGTTTTTGAGTTTTTGTGATCTTCATTGTACAATGGGTGAAGAATTAAAAAAGGAGAATCGGACTGAATGAATAACGAACGACCACTGGCTTCCCTTAACCGACTATTGATTATCGACAGTATGGCCCTTTTGTTTCGGGGGTTCTATGCCACGGCGGTTCATGGAAATCTGATGCAGACACGTTCCGGCATCTATACCAATGCCGTCTATCAATTTACAAAATATATGCTGGATGCAATCAGAAAGTTTGATCCTACTTATGTAGCCTGTGCCTTTGATATGGGGAAATATACCTTTCGTAACGAAATCTATCCCGATTATAAGGCGAATCGGAGTGATCCACCGGAGGAACTGGTTCCCCAGTTTGACCTGGTTAAAGAACTGGTCAAATCATTTGATATTCCCATCTTCGGTGTCAAAGGTTACGAAGCGGATGATATCATGGGAACACTGGCATCCCGATTCGGCAGTGAAGACCTGGACATCCTGCTTCTGACCGGTGACCGGGACACTTTTCAACTTATCGATGCACACACCTCTGTCATCATGATGAAAAAAGGATTTTCCAATTATGAACTGATTCATCTTGATAACTTTACGGATATAACCGGACTGAAGCATCCTTCGCAAATCATTGATTATAAAGGGTTGATGGGAGACCCCTCCGATCATATTCCCGGTTGTCCGGGTGTCGGGCCCAAAACAGCCCTGAGACTACTCAACGAATTTGGAAATATTGACCGTCTGTTTGAAGAGATTGATCGGGTAAAAGGCAATTTGAAATCAAAACTCCTGGAAAATAAAGACCTGATCCTGACTTCGCGCCGGCTGGCCGAGATCCGTAAAGATGTTGATGTCGCGTGTGATATTGACTCCTGTCTCTTTCAATTTACCCATGAACGGGTACTCGGAAAATTTGAGGAACTGGAATTCAACAGTTTGAGAAAATGGATATCCTAACTCCGAACTGCTGAACAAGCCACTGATCATAAAAAATCTCCCGGTTTTGGGTCGGGAGATTTATTGTCTTTAATCGGTCCGTTTCAGTTGTTCCACGATATTTCCTTTCTGATCCCATTTTAACGCTCTTACATAAGGATCATGATAGAATAACAACCAGGCATCTTCCTCCACAGCCTGTTGAATCCATTTTTGCTTGGCGTAGATGGAATTCATGGGATAATCATCATAAGCCATCACCCAGAGCGGGTTCTGATGGGCGTGAGTCGGAAGAATGTCTGCCAGATGATAGGCCTTTTCCCCCTTCGATTCGAGTCGGATGATCGCATGCCCCCTGGAGTGACCACCTGTGTGAATCAGTTCGATGCCATCTATCACTCGATACGCTTTATCATAAGTACGAACAAGATCCGTGATCGGTTTCCAGTTTTCTTCCCAGTAAGTACTTCTGGAACGGATATTGGGAGATTTCATTTCCTCCCATTCGATGTGATTCACGACATGTACGGCATCAGGAAAAGCAGGGACCAGCCTGTCCCCTTCCCACCTGGTCAGTCCACAGGCATGATCAAAATGTAAATGAGTCATCAGAACCATATCAATGTCTTTCTTACATAGACCCAGCTTATTTAGATCCTTTTCTACTTCGGACTGTTCGGTTACGCCGAATATGTTCAACTGCTTGTCCGACAATTTATCGTTCCCCATCCCTGATTCGATTAATATATTCTTCCCGGCAGTCTGAATCAGGATGGGATCTGTACGAAGCAGGACCTGATTCTGATCGTTGACCGGGTATTTTTTGCTCCACAGAACACGGGGAACAACCCCGAACATGGCACCACCATCCAGATGAATCTCCCCACCGCTTAACCAGTAAATATCCATTTCGCCAAGCTTCATATGTTCCATCGTCTCTCTCCTCTCTCCTCTCTCCCACCAGGTTATGTATGCTGTCGATTTAATTCCCTGATAATATGCCCCAGTTCAGGAATAATGAGTTTATTCATAGCCAGTTTGACTGCACCACTGCTTCCCGGTGTCGAAAAAACGGCTTTTTTACCATATACGCCGGCAATCGCTCGGCTTAGAATGGCAGCTGATCCGATGTCTTCCGTATAACTGAGCATACGAAAAATTTCTCCGAATCCCGGTAGAGTTTTATCCAGCAGCGATTCAACGGCTTCATACGTAACGTCCCGGGCCGTAATGCCGGTTCCGCCATTTAACAGAATCGCTTGAACATCGGGGTCTTCTTTAACTTCTTTCAATTTCTGCTGAATCACATCATATTCATCCCGGATAATGTCATACTTTGTCACCATATGCCCGTGTTCTTCCAGCAATCGGATCATGAGTTTCCCACTTTTATCCGTTGATTCATCCCTGGTGTCACTGACCGTGATTACCATACATTTTACACGGTTCGGTGCGTATTTTTTGTGTTCCTCTACACTCATCTTATATCTCCTTCCCATCCGTTTTTTCTTTATTTTCTACTTTACCATGTCACCGTCAATTCATCACGTTTCCAGGCATTTTTTTAAAAAAAGAATCGTCCGGGCACATTCCCATCACGGATTTTTCCCCATATATATAATTATGATTACTCAAGTTGATGAGGTGGTGTCCATGAAACCGAGGCGCGGGTGTTCAAAATCGTCCACTTTCTTACGCTCTTCAAATCAGAACAACCAGACCGTTAATGTTTATACATCTGTCTATCTTACTTTTCCGTTCGGCAAAAAAGAAAAAAGGAGGAAGAATTCCCTGAAAAAGAAAAAAACACTGCGAAAAAAACAGCGTCATAGAAATGTTTTAACTGGCAGGGATTTGTTTTCAGATCTTGATCGCGGTCTTCCTGAAGTATATTTTCCCGGGGAAAATGTTCATCAAGCAGACCATCATCATGATTGGGACAGCCTGCTAAAAAATCGTGAACCTGCATCTGATGATAAAGCCGGTCACGCAACGGGTATCCATGGTTCTGACAATTCCATTCAACCCGATCACGATACAGATCTTGATGACATTTTTGAAGGCCTGGAGGAACCATCAGAGCCGCAATCGAACAATCAGGATCAACAACATGACGATGACACTGACCTGGATGATTTGTTCGATGATCTGGGTGAATCATCTGCTCCCCAATCGAACGATCAGGATCAACAACATGACGATGACGCCGGCCTGGACGGTTTGTTCGATGATCTGGGCGAATCTTCTGCTCCCCAATCGAACGATCAGGATCAACAACATGACGATGACGCCGGCCTGGACGGTTTGTTCGATGATCTGGGCGAATCTTCTGCTCCCCAATCGAATGATCAGGATCAACAAAATGATGATGACACAGATATGGAGCGTTACTTTGATGTTCCCGATAATCAGGACGATTCGGGAACGGACACGTCTGAAACGGAAAACCGGCAGGCGGAATCAACTGAGCAAAACAATATCAATGATAGAGTGGCAGAAGATATCAAAATTGAGGAGTCCGGTCAAACGGAGCTGATTTCCGAACACAAAGAATCACCGGTAACAGACACGGGTCAAAACAGATTTGAACATGATTCAATCCCTGTCGATTCACCGGCGATATATAACCAGCAACATCACGTTTTAAATGTAAAAGACGTGCCTGTCAAAATTGAAAAGGAACTTGAATCCAGCCGCAAAGTCTCTGTCTATATCTTTAATCGATCGGAACTGAGGCTTGAGGTTAAACTGATGCTCAGTCCAAACAACGAAGACTATGTTATAACCGACTTGTGTCATCTGGATCAAGGAGAACAAACTGTCCTAACCTCTCAACATCTCTGTAAAAAAGGATGTCTCTATCTGAATACGGTCGAATCGGAACAGACTTTACCAGACGTTGAATTCCCGGATAAAGTTGATGTTTATTTCTTGTTCGATAACAACTCATCGTAATAGTCTTTCTGTAATTGAAGTTGTTTGTTCTGGTTGAAATCCGTCTCAATTTTTTTACGCCCGTGACGACCGAATTCTTCCCACTTGTCCGGGTTGAGAATGATCCATTCCATGGCCCGGGCAAGTTCTTCAACGGAACGCTCCGGTACCAGCAGCCCTGATTTTCCATCCTCAACCAGCTCCGGAATACCGGAGTGATACGTTGAAATGACCGGCATTCCTGTCGCCATCGCCTCTTTTAAGGTGTTCGGAATACCCTCCTGATTCCCCTGTTTATCTGTATAACTGGGCGCGCAAAAAACGTGTGCTTTATAGTAATATTGCTGAATCTTCCGGTAATCCACCCAGGATTTCAATTTGACGCCCCCGAGTTGATGCTTTTTAATTAATTTTCGATACAAATCTGCCAGTTCGCCTTCACCGATCAAAGTTAATTTAATGCGGGGATACTTTTCTTTTATCCGGGCATAAGCCTGAATTAAATCTTCAAACCCTTTCTTGGAAACAAATCGGCCAACACCTAAAAAATGTATTTTTTCATCCGGTGAAAAACGGTGCGGGAGGTATTCAAACCGATTAATATCCACGCCTCCGTAAAGGACCTTAATCTTTTTCTCAGGACATCCAAGCTCAATCAGACGTTCTTTCAGATGCTGACAGACGGGTAGAAACAGATCCCCTTTTTTAAATACTTTCTTCAGAAAACGCAGGTTTTTCTTATCCTTCGGATAAGCGGTGGCGTCTTTTCCCCGGAAACTGACAATCAGAGGAAGGCCGTACTCTTTTTTTAGAAACATAACCTTTCTGGCAAGCGTACCGTGATGGACATGGAGTGCTTTTATTCTGTTCTTTTTAATAAATTTTTTTGGGTTCTTCTTGATCTTCTTGACCGTGGTCACGTGTTTAAAAGCGGATTCTCTATTAAACTTGTTTTTGATGATAATACCACGGTACCCTTTCACTTTAACAATTTGCGGGGTGACATGCCCATCATCAAGTGAATATTTAATATGAAGAATGGCAGGTTTTTTATCCCCCATTTTTCTTCCTCCTCGATGAATTTGTCTTCCTTTTCCCGGTTTCTCGTTGCTTAACCAGCTTTTTTCGTTTAGATTTTCGTACTTTTTTATTTGTCTTTTTTCTGCGACGCTGTTTGCGTTTTTGTTTTTTCTTACTCTTCTTTTGTCGCTGTTTCTTCTTTTTTGCTTTTGATTTATACTTCTTTTCCAGTTTGTTGATTTTTTTGTTGCTCCATTTGTATAACTTACGAGCCCTTCGACGAATTTCTTTATGATATTGATGTACTTTTTTTTCGTTTTTCTTACGATCCCTCCGACGGTATATAGCCAGTGGTTTTTTCTGGCAATGCCCGAGATATAGGGTTGCCAGCCTGAGCCACATATCCCAGTCCTGGGAATAGCGGTATTTCGTATTGAATTTCCCTACTTCATCAAAACAACGACGGTGGACAACAACGGTCGATGTACGAATCGTGAATTCTCTTCGATACAAGCGGTAACGAAATTCATTCAACTTTTTGCATTTTTTGGGCTTTTTTACTTTCTTTCGTTTCCCTTTACGTTTGTCGTAATACCAGCTGTATAAAAACATACAATCCGGATGCTTCTCCAGATACTTTTTATTTTTTCTCAATTTCTCAGGTACAAACTGGTCATCGGAGTCGAGAAACGCGATGTACTCGCCCCTGGCATACTTAATGCCGGTATTCCTCGCTTTTGAAGGTCCTTTGTTTCTCTGATAAATGTAACGGACTCTGGGACCGAATTTTTCTATTCGCCTGCGCGTTCCATCCTTGGACCCGTCATCGACGACGATGATTTCATAATCATCATACTTCTTTTGTTTCAAAACACTCTTAACAGCCTTTTTGACATGCTTTTTTCGGTTATAAGTGGGGATGATCACACTGAAAAACGGGGGCTTTTTGACATATCGGGCTGTTCTTTGCACAACCTGATCCATGATCTTCTCCTGTTTTTCCATTTGCCTGTCAAGATTAAAATATTTTCGGATTCTGTCACGCGCCTTTTTCCCCATTTCCGGCCATAATGCATGAGAATCAATCATTTTTTCCAGAGTCTTCGCCAGAGAACCACTGTCTTTTGGAGGGACCAGATAGCCGTGAATGTCATCTGTAACCAGTTCGGGGATACCGGCATGGTCGGTGGTCACGACCGGGAGACCTGCGGCCATTGCTTCTTTAAGGGTAACCGGAATGGCGTCTATATTCCCCTTTTTATCCTTGATCCCCGGCAGACAAAAAATGTGTGCCTGCTCATATACACGTATCGATTTATGAGACGAGGATGTCGGAGAAAGTTTGACAGCGTGTTCAAGCTGCTTTTTTCGTACAAATTTATCAATTTTTCGTTTGAGTGATCCCTTCCCCACCAGATGCAGGTGTGTGTTGGGTTTTTTTTGGTGCAGTTGACAGAACGCTTTTAATAGATACTCAATACCGTTCTTCGGCTCCCATTCACCGGCAAATACGATCCGCACCGGTTCATCTTCCTGGTACCTTCTTTCTTTAAATGGAATAGCATTGACGTCTACGCCCTGATGAAGAACCGTGATTTTCTTGCGGGAATAACCCCGTTTTCTCAGTTTTTTTTCCAGGTAACGACTGGGAACCACCATGTGATCTGCGACACGAAACAATCGACGCCATTGTTTTCTTTTCAATTTCCAGTTCCCGGAATAGTCCCGATCCTGAATATGCACAATCATCGGTATCTGCCATTTGTGTTTGACGGCCAGGGCTTTAACACCCAGTCTGGCTGAGGTAGCATATATGAGGTCAATTCTGTCGTGCCGGATCCATCTGTCCAGTTCTTTCAATCGGGGATCCTTAATGGTTTCAAAAATAAACGGGGCGCTGTCCTTATTATTTTTATCCCTGAAAAAAACATAAGGGGAATACGTTTGAAACTTCTTCAATGCTTCATGTAAACGATCATAATCCATTGCATCATTGATTGAGCAAATAACCCCTATGTTCTTCATGACTGTCCCTCCCCTTTCCTTGTAATGTCAGGGTATGAACAAGAGGAGGTCTTTGATTGGACACTCATCCACCCGTAATAAATTAGGAAGCCGTCATATTCGGAATTCAGGTTAAATGCACATGCAAAATAACATCGGTTTACATAAAATATCGCAAACTGGTGAGGGGCAAGGATGTGATGGTAATGAAACAACTGCGGCATACGCTGGAAAACCATTATGGATTTCAAGTGAAACGTGCAAACGTCATAAAGGATAACTCCGGCTCAAGCTTTGTCGCCCGTATCAAAACTTCAGACGGGCAAAAGTTTGCTTTAAAGACACTTTATCTTACAGAAAAAAGGCAAAAATTTATCGTATATACCGAAAAACTGCTGCAGCAGAAAGGAGTTGAACTGGCAAAACCTGTACCTACACAGGACGGTAGATTGTATTTTTTTCACGATGGATCTCCCTACGTGCTGTATAACTGGACTAGCGGAAACAGCCATCCGTTAAAAAAAGAAAAACATCTGTTAAATATGATTAAAACCGTTGCCCGTTTTCACAAGAAATCAAAAGGATTGAAATATCCCGACGATGTAACACTTTATTCACACCTTGACTGGAAGCAGGAATACAGGCAGCGGATTCACAATATGCAAAACTGGCGGCATTACTACGAACAAACAACAGACCCGAAAAAACAGTACATTTTGCAACACCTTTCCTATTTTATAAAGGTTGCTGAAAAAGCTTATCAGTATCTGCTCAAGAGTGATTATGACGATATCGTGTCACAGCCATTCAACGAACAGACACTGGTCCATGGAGACTATCATCAGAACAACGTGATGAGGCACAACAAAAAGAATGTTCTGTTTGACTTTGAAGATGTTCGGTATGATCTTCCTTCCAGGGATATACAGCGTATTCTCAGTATGTATACCCGAACGAACCCATTTTCACAAAAACTGTTTAACAATGTGATTCGAACCTATGAAAAGAAACATCCGCTCACACTCAATATGAAACACATCATATACATTGATCTCTATTTTCCGCATATTATCGAACACATGTTGCGAAAAAAGAAATATTTAAAAGCCGACATGAAACGAATGAAACACATTATTAAACAGGAAAGAAAAAAAGCAAAATGTCTAGAGAAATATCTGACATAACCGGATCGGGTATCCGTCTATTTTATTTGAACTTCAAAACACAACAGGCTGTTTTTCATATGATATGAAGGACAAGTAAACATCCCTTAAAAAGGAGGGAAACAGTTGCCCAAACGAATTGCGTTTGTTCGTACCCGATATCTTCCTCCGTCCGAAACCTTTATTTATGAAGAGTTGAAAAATATAAAACATTACAAACCGATAGTATATACCCGCAAAAGAATGAATTTAAGCCGTTTTCCCTACAAAAAAATCAAGACGCTCCCAAAACATCCCCGAAGCATGGCTCGTAAATTCAAACGCAACAATATCAAGCTGATTCACGCCCGATTCGGAACAGCCGGGGTGAAATGCGTCAAGGTGAAACGTTTTTATCGTGTACCACTCCTGACCTCTTTTCACGGATTTGATCTGCCCGTTAAGAAGAACAAACGTAAATCTTATTTGCGCCAATTACCCCGCTTATTCCGGAAAGGAGACCGATTTACGGTCCCCTGCCACTTTATGAAAAATCAGATGAAAAAGCTGGGGTGTCCTTCTCACAAAATAGAAGTCTTGTATTCCGGGATCGACCTGAATCGGTTCCCCTATGAAGAACGGGAACCCCGGACAGAGAATGTCCGCATTGTCGGCGTCGGAAGGCTGCACAAAAAGAAAGGATTCAAATATTTGATCAAAGCTTTTAAAAAGGTGCTGGATGTTCATCCCACAGCAGAACTGGTCATTATCGGCAAGGGAGACGAACGAAAAAACCTGAAGCAAAAGATTAAACAATACAATCTTGGAGATCACGTCAAATTAAAAGGTGAAAAGAAACACCACGAAATTACAAAGGAATTGAAAAGGGCTGATATCTTCTGTCTTCCCAGCATCACAACATCGGACGGAAACCACGAAGGGATCCCCAACGCCATCAAGGAAGCAATGGCGACGGGATTGCCTGTTGTCTCCACCTGGCATGGCGGTATTCCTGAACTGGTAACCGATGAAGTGGACGGTTATCTGGTACGTGAAAAAGACGTGGATGGACTCGCAGACCGGCTGATCACATTAATCGAAAACCCAGAATTGAGACTGGAAATGGGAGTTAACGGACGATATAAAGTAGTAGAACAATTTAACTCCGCCAGGCAGGTTAAACAACTGGAGTCCATCTATAAAAAATTGATCAGGAAAGGGGGCAGAAAAAAATGATGGCATCCTTCTTATCGATAGATGGAAATTCCCGACATAACATCGAACCCCTTTTTACCGAAGAAAATTACGAATGGGACCCGTCAGAGGAACCGGAAGAGGCCAATGAACAGTCACGGGAAGAGCCCCTGGTAACCGTTGTTATCCCGACCTATAACAGGGCCCGCTATCTCCCAAATGCCATTGAGAGTGTTCTGAACCAGACAATCGATAACTGGAAATTGCTGATTGTCGATGATGCCTCCACCGATAAAACAAAAAAGGTCGTCCAACGATATCTGGATGACCCCCGCATTGAATATGTCCGTCTCAAAAAGAATAAAGGTGTTTCCCACGCCCTGAAAAAAGCGTTAAAAATGGTTGATACCAAATATTTCGCTCAGCTAGACTCCGACGACTGGTATGAGCCCAAAACCCTGGATGTCTGCATCCGAAAAATGGAAAAAGCCGGTCACAAAGTGGCCATGTGCTACGGAAATGAACGTCTCTGGAAAGAAAAGAAAAAAGGGAAATTCAAGAAAAAGGAACGCAAAAAGAAACGGCAGATTAAAGGAAAATATGATTTTATCACCTACCATCCGATGATTTATCCCCGTTTTTACCGGACCAAATGCCTCAAAAAAGTGGGGGGCTGGTCTACCAGCGTTCCTGAAAAAGGCCGTTATGCCGAAGATAGACAGATCCTTCTCAAACTGATTAAAAAATATAAATTCAAATATATTAATCAAACCCTCTACAATCGACTCAATCACAAAAAGAACAATTCACGTTCCAAAAACGCAAAGAAATATGCTAGAGTAACTAAATATCTTTACAAAAAAGCCCTGAAGGACTGGGGAAATAAATATAAACCCAAATTTACATGGGTTTCCGGAAGATTGAAGGTCGGAAAACTGGTCAAGAGGAAAAAGAAAAAGAAACGAAGAAAGAATCGAAACCGAAAGTTGAGAAACAACAGAGGTAGACGCAGAAGATCCAGAAAATAAACCGGGACCGCCCTCCCCTATTCGGGAAGATGCGGTCCCTTTTTTTGACCTAAAATTGATACAATTGTTTAATATATCGAATCTCCTCTTTCAATCCGTCTTCGAGCTTCCATTGCGGCTGGTAGCCCAGTTCGTTCTGGGCTTTGCCGATATCCGCCCGCGTGTGGCGGGGGTCACCGGGAATGGCATCCATATAGTGGCGATGGACGGGTTTTCCGACAATCTTTTCAATTTTGTCAATCACCTCATTGACGCTGATCGGACTGTCTCCGCCAATGTTATAGACCTCACCTTCTCTGCCATGTTTAAGAGCCAGCAGGTTGGCTTCTACCGCATCGTCCACATACGTAAAATCTCGGGTTTGTGTCCCATCTCCATAGATGTCGATCGGCTCTTCCAGCAAAGCCCGTTTGATAAATTTGTGGAAAGCCATATCCGGTCTCTGTCTCTCGCCGTAAACCGTAAAATACCGAAGGGAAATGGTGGGAACCTGAAAATTTTTATAATAGAGATGACAGAGATGTTCCCCGGATAATTTGGATACCCCATAGGGTGAAATGGGCTGCGGCAATTTTGATTCATCGGTCGGCCCTTTCATCTCACCGTAGACAGATGAAGAGGAAGCATAAATAAATTTTTCAATGTGTTTTTTATCTTTGGCGGTTTCCAGAAGGGATTGTGTCGCCAGCACGTTATGACGGACATAATGGTCAAACTCCTGCCCCCAGCTGGAACGAACGCCGGGCATTGCAGCCTGGTGAAACACAAGATTCACCTTGTCCATCACGTCATTCAGGTCCATTTTCAGAATCTCTTGCTCGATAAATCGGAACCGGGAATGCGTTTGAAGACGAGCGAGATTTTTTTCCTTGATTTTTCGGTCATAGTTTGCCACAAAACAGTCCACACCGGTTACCTGATATCCTTTTCTAAGCAACTTTTCACTCAAATGGGATCCGATAAAGCCGGCACACCCAGTCACCAGCGCATGTTCCATTATCGATCACCAGCTTTCCTTTTTAATTTTTTAATGATAATCCAGCCGTTCTTCTTGCCGAAAACAGGTTGGTACCGGTTCCCCCACTTTTTTAAATAATGGCGGACTACCATCACTCTCAATCGATTACGTTTATATTTTTCTTTTCTGTTTGTCAGTTGTTTGCCATGTTTTCTTCTGTTGTACAGGGACTTATTAATCCAGTGTACAGGATATTTCTCAATGAGTTTCAAGCAGATCCTTCTATCCTCCATGATCCTTCCCTGGTAAGGATCGCTGGTATCCCAGCCTCCCACTTCCCTTACTGCTTCAGTCCGGTAACATCTCGGATGAATCATATAAGTCAAGTACATTAAAAACTGGTACTTGTTTTGAAATGGGCGGTGCCTGATTTTTTTGACCATTCGCCATTTACCGTGATGTTTCCGCCACATTTTGACATTCCCGTAAAAGAGGGCGGTTTCCGGAGAAACCCGGCCAATCGCTTCTGCCAATTTCTCCAGTGCATCCGGTTCAAGCCAGTCATCGGAATCCAGTTGTAGAAAATAGTCGGTATCAATAAAGGAAAGTGCCTGATTCATGACATGTGAGATGCCGGCGTTTTTTGGCATCCGTATATACTGAATACGGGAATCACCCTGCCTGTATTGTTCAACGACGTCCGGTGTGTTATCCGTAGAAGCATCATCGACAATCAGGATTTTCCACTCTGGATAAGTCTGGCGGATCACACTTTCTATGGCGTCCGGCAAAAAATGACTGCGGTTATAAGTGGGTATAACAACGGTTATCTCCATCGTTTATCTGTCCTTCTGTTTCCTGTCACCAGATATTTTAATGATGGACTTGTCACCGAGTACCAGTTGATAACCGAATTTTTCCGGGACGGTACCTTCCAGCCGGCTGCTGCGGCCAAACACACTGTTGCTGATTCTGCCGGGATGCCTGAGTGTCGTTTCTGTCAAAATGATACTGTTTTCAACGTCACATCCTTCTATTCTAGCATGCGATTCAACCGAAACATAGGGCCCCACAACCGAATCTTTAATATGACAGTATTCTCCGATGATGACCGGTCCCCGAATCACACAATTGTCCAGTTGCACGTCTTTTCCGATTTGTGAATCCTGGTGCAGTTGTTGTGATAACATCCATTGATTGGCTTTCAACCATCGATCGACCGTTCCGACATCAAAATAACGGCGTCCTGTTTTTGAAAAGGTAATTGCATAATCATGGTCAATGAGCCATTGAATCGCATCTGTAATCTCATATTCGCCTCGGGCTGACGGCGAAATGGAAGAAAGTGCATCAAATATAACGGGCTGGAACAGATAAATTCCGATGACAGCCAGGTTGGATTGCGGATTGGCCGGTTTTTCCTCCACATTGACAATTTCATTTCCATTCACCGTTGCAATGCCGAAATCCTGCGGATTTTCAACTTCGGCCAGTAAAATCGAAGCATGATAGTGACGGTGTGATTCAAAATCAACGATCAATTCCTGCAACGGTTCCATCACCAGATTGTCACCGAGCATCAAGACAAACGGATCCGAACCGATGAATGATTTCGCCTGTAAAACAGCGTGCCCGATTCCTTTCAATTCATGTTGCTCAATATAGGTAATCCTGGCTTGAAACATACGTCCATCTCCCACCGCGTCTTTGACTGACTTCTGGGAGGGGTGAATGACGATCCCGATATCCGTTATCCCATGTGAAACCAGATTTTCTATACAATAAAATAAAACAGGCCGGTTGGCCACAGGTAACATGGTTTTGGGCTGGGAAAAAGATAACGGCTGCATGCGGGTTCCTTTTCCTGCACATAGAATTAAACCTTTCATCGGTCACACTCCCACCGTTTCATGAATTTCTGCTCCCCGTAACAGAGACTGGAACACGTCGATATATCCTTGAGCTGTTTTTTCCCATGTGAATGATCTTGCCCTTTCTCTTGCCCTTTCCCCCATTTCTGCCCATTCCTCATCAGTCCGTTCTTTTAACACCATGGGAAATTCTCTTTTCCATTCCTGAACCGGGATCACGATTCCGGATTTTTGATCTTCGACAACCTCAGGTATGCCACCTCGATTGGTGGTGATCACAGGTTTTTTGGAAGCCATGGCTTCCAAATTGACCCGACAAAAAGGTTCTGCCCAGATTGAGGGCGTCACCACCAGGTCCGCCATACGCATAATATATGGAATTCGATCCGGTCTGACAAACCGTGTGTATCGGATGTGGGATTTCAGTTTGCGACTCTTCCTGTTGATCCATTTCATATAATGAGTCCGGATATTTCGTCCGTAAACTGGACTTCCTGCTATCACCAGTCTGGTATTGGGGTGATGTTTCAAAATTTCCGGCAACGACTGTATGATCAGATGGACCCCTTTTTCCTTCTTTATTCTGCCGGCAAAAAGAAGAATTTTATCATCATCCGTTAGCTGGTATTTTCCCTTCAGTTTTTTGATCTGCGCATCATTTTTTTCCGCTTCTTCATAAGGTTTGAGATCAATGCCTAGATGAACGGGATGGATTTTGCCTGCGTATTTTTTATATTTCTTTGCAAAATAGGTTTTCAGATAATGACTGTTTGTAATCATCGCATCTGCCCGGGCCATGGCCCGGCGCATTTTTATTTCCGAAATGACCGGAGGAGATGCAAAGACTGCCGAATGCATCACCAGCACAACCGGTATGTGCGGCAAATGTTTCTTGACGGCTGGTACGTAATGGGGCCGGTTCTCAACCTGAACCACATCCGGTTTCATACGTTTCAAGTCACAGATGACCCGGTGCAGATAGTCTCGATAATCAGCAAATTTGAATCTTTTGATGGTAAGGTTGCCTGATGTTGTGGAATGCGGGTATTCCCTACATTTTCGGGTGTAAATCGTCACCTGATGTGCCTTTTGATATTCCTGTGCAATCATATAGATGTCATGTTCGACGGAACTTCCGATAACCGGTGGTACTGAAAAACTACCGGGACTGATCACGGCTATTTTCAAGGACTTTCACCACCTTTGCAACCTGTCATCACAGTTTATGTCAATAAAAAAAGGCCAGTCACGGCACTTAACCACATCCGGACATGAAAAAACCCCCGTCAATCTATACAGGATTGACAGGGGTTAGAGTCATGCCCCTTTTTTGTTTACGACTCGGAATCATAATCCAGCCAGTTGAAAAAAGGAAAGGAGGCCGTTCCGGATTCCGTCCCGGTGGAAGTAGCCGGCTTCTGCTCCTTGCGCTGGTATTTGCGGAAACGAAGACTGTACTCTCTCGCTTCTTTAGCCGTTCGGATATTATGGCGTTGCCATTCAAACAATATCCGGTCAATATAACGAAAGTTTAATTTACCCGATACCACCGCTTCTCGGAGAGCCGACTCAATCAGCTCCGGGTTGTACTTGTCCTGTTCGACCCACAGCGAAAGCGTCTCACATTCAATCGGAGATAACGGACGGCCGAATTCTTGTTCAAACAGGGTATATAGATTTTTTTCTTCTGACTCGGGTTCCTCCTTCTGTTCCAGTTGAGCCAGGTAAGCGGCCTTTGCTATCTTTTCATAGAGCGGGTCGAGATCATAACGTTCATAATGGACCCCTTTTTGTTCGTCAAAGCATTCTTCGAGCTTGATATAATCTTTCTGGACCATTCGCTGAATCATGGAAATAATGCGGGAACCTTCCGCCGACATCCGTTCTCCCAGTTCCTCTACAGTAGGGAATTCTTTACCCTCGTTCTTGAAAGCAAGCAAATGAATAAAGAGCATCATCTCTTGATCGGACAACCCGATTCGGGTATAAAACTTCAGCAGAAGATGGGACAGGACTGTATGGTTTTCCTTTAAAGTCTGGTACAAAGACCGTTCCATATTAACACCTCAAGTCTATTATACTAACCTCTATTCGACAATAATAGACTTGAACCCTTTTTCATTTTATTTTATGGATAGAGTCGGTTTAACAGTCTCGGGAAAGGAATGGTCTCCCTGACATGCTCCGTTCCGGTAATCCAAGCAACAGTCCGCTCCAGTCCCAGACCGAAACCGGAATGCGGTACGGTTCCGTATTTTCTTAAATCCAGATACCACTGGTAGTCTTTTTTGGACAGGCCGTGTTCCTCAAATCGCTTTAGCATCAGTTCCGGCTCATCAATACGCTGACTGCCTCCGATGATCTCACCATAACCTTCCGGCGCGATCAAATCGGCACAGAGTACCACTTCCGGGCGATTGGGGTCCGGTTTCATATAAAACGCCTTGATTTCCGTCGGATAATGGGTTATGAAGACCGGTTTATCAAAGGATTCGGCAATAGCCGTTTCATCCGGTGCCCCGAAGTCTTCTCCCCATTCGATCTCATGTCCTTTTTCCTTGAGCAATTGAATTGCTTCATCGTACGTGATACGCGGGAAAGGCGGTTTGACGTTCTCCAGTTTGGCTGTATCCCGTGTCAGGAAGTTCAGTTCCCTGCGGCAATGTTTTAAAACATCCTGGACCACGTAACTGACAAATTCCTCCTGGATTTTCAGGTTTTCTTCATGATCCACAAAGGCCATCTCCGGCTCAATCATCCAGAATTCGATGAGGTGGCGTCTGGTTTTTGATTTTTCAGCACGAAACGTCGGACCGAAGGAATAGACTCTTCCCAGAGCCATGGCAGCAGCCTCCATGTATAACTGCCCGCTCTGGGACAGATAGGCGTCCTCATCAAAATACTTGGTGTGAAACAGGGTGGTGGTTCCTTCGGCTGATGTCGGTGTAAGTATAGGCGGATCCACCTTTTTAAATCCGTTCTGGTAGAAGAATTCATGCACCGCCTGGATAATCTGGGAACGGATACTCAGGATCGCCCGCTGCCTCGGTGAACGGATCCACAGGTGGCGATGGTCCATCAAAAATTCTGTACCGTGTTCTTTAAGGGAAATGGGATACTTTTCGGCAATCTGAATCGGCTCAATCCCCGTTACCAGCAATTCATATCCACTGGGAGCGCGCTCTTCTTCCCTGACGGTTCCCGTGACGTAAAGAGAACTTTCCTGTGTCAGGTTTCTGGCATTTTCCCATACCTGAGGGTCGACATCATTTTTGGCGACCACTCCCTGGATAAAACCGGTCCCGTCCCTTAATTGAAGAAACTGAATCTTACCACTTGAGCGCCGGTTAAACAACCAGGCACCAAAACGAACTTCTTTGCCCACATAGGATCCAATTTGAGATATTGTCGGTTGCATACAAGTTCCTCCTGTTTTGATGGTCTTCTATGTACATCATGTTTGTCAATGTCAGTACTACCGTTTCCATTTTAGCAAAAATCATAAAAAAGTAAAAAATGCGAGTTAAACAATCTGTTTGCGCAAGTAAAAAGGTCAATGATTGTTTAAATCGCATTTTTGTCTGTATTTTATAAATTTTTAGCAATCGAATTACTTCTTCTTCGACGTTTTTGAGTCAGAATCTTCTTTCTTTTCCTCTTTTCGAACCAAATGACCTGAACCCAGCCAGGTTGACAGAGCAAAGATGAACATAATTCCCTGTGTTGCACGGGGCCCCTGCATCAACACCTGCATTCCCATCCCCAGACCGAAGGCAGGAATAACCAGAAGTAATGTGCGAATCACACGTTCAAAGCCGACTTTGGGCGACATTGGCCAGATGCGGGCAAAGGTAACACCCAGGGCCACACCCAGTCCGGTGACGATGATAATTTGCAGGACGACCTCAGGTGTTGGAAAAGGCCAGTCAAACATGTAATGCCCGATTAAATAAAAGAGTTCAAGAAATAGTATGATTCCCAGTGCTCTTTTGATCACCAGCAGGTTTAAATATTTTCGTTGAAAAATGTAGACAAGTATCATGATGACGCCAAAAGTTACAGTCCAGTTCACTGAAGCACCTCCAGGATGTACGGTGTGGGTTACATAAAAATTTTACCAGAAATGATGAGTCATGCGTAGCTTTTTCTGTTATAAAGAAAACCGGGAAGGGCATAACCTCCCCGGTTTCACAAGAGTCTGAATCAGTGATCCGAAGCCTCCCCGACTCCTTTCGGAATACGGATATCTTCAACAAGTTGCTGAATTTCCTGCGGCGGCTCCTTGGTGGAACGGGAGACGATGAAAGAAACGATAAAGTTGAGAATCATCCCCACAATTCCGATTCCCTGTGCATTGATACCCAGGAAACTGTCAATGGCAGCCGATTCTGTTCCGAAAATTTGCGGTGAACGCATCAGCAGAATCATCGTAGCCGTGAAAATCAGCCCCGTCAGGATTCCCCAGATGGCCCCTTCACGGTTCATCCGTTTGTCAAAGATACCGAGGAGTATGGCCGGGAACAGACTTGCAGCGGCCAGTCCGAAGGCGAACGCCACAACTTCTCCCACAAATCCGGGCGGGTTGATACCAAGGTAACCGGCAACCACAATGGCAAAGAAAATTGTAATTCGTCCCGCAGCCAGCCTCTGTTTCTCCGAGGCATCCGGGCGCAGAATCCGGTAGTAGATATCATGGGATACCGCACTCGACATTGCGAGCAACAGTCCCGCCGCCGTCGAGAGAGCTGCGGCCAGTCCCCCTGCAGCCACCAGAGCAATAACGAATGGTGAGAGATCCGCTACTTCAGGTGTAGCCAGTACGATAATATCACGGTCAATGCCGATTTCATTTTCGGAGAATTGAAGAACGCCGTCTCCATTTTTATCTTCCAGTTTCAACAGTTCAACATTGGCCCATTTATCAACCCAGCCAATTTCCTGTGCTTCTTCAATAGGTTTATTATCGAGGGTTTGAAGCAAGTTATGTTTAGCAAACACACCCAGCGCCGGCGCCGTGGTGTAGAGAAGTGCAATGAAGATAAGAGCCCATACAGCCGACCAGCGGGCCGCCCGTACACTGCGAACCGTATAAAAACGAATGATGACGTGAGGCAATCCTGCTGTCCCTACCATCAGGGCAGCGGTTACAGCAAACACGTTAAGACCGGACATATTCTGGAACGGTCTGAGATATTCTGTCAGTCCCACTGCGATCTGGGCCTCGCTCAAATTACGTGCGACATCTGAAAAAGTCAGCCCCAGGAACGGGATGGGATTTCCGGTCAGTTTCAGTGATATGGCGATGGCCGGAATTAAGTAAGCAATAATCAGGACGGTGTACTGCACCACCTGGGACCAGGTGATCCCTTTCATTCCACCCAGGACCGCAAAAAATGCCACAATGACCATACCGATCAGGACACCGAAGATCAGATCCACCTGAAGGAAACGGCTGAATACGATCCCGACCCCTTTCATCTGGCCGGCAACATAAGTCAACGAGATAAAGATCGTGGCAATGGCGGCGACAGCACGCGCACCGTTGGAGTAATAACGGTCTCCGATAAAGTCCGGTACCGTGTAACGGCCAAACTTACGCAGATAAGGAGCCAGAAGCAGGGCAAGCAATACATAACCCCCGGTCCACCCCATCAGGTAAACGGTTCCGTCATATCCCAGAAACGCAATCAGACCTGCCATGGAGATAAACGAAGCCCCGGACATCCAGTCTGCGGCAATCGCTGCTCCATTGGCAGCAGCAGGAATATCGTTGCCTGCTACGTAGAAGTTTTTTGTATCTCGTACGCGTGCCCATATTCCGATACCAACATATATCGCAAATGTTATGGCAACCAGTATTAACGTTAGAATCTCAACAAGATCCATCTATTAACCTCCTCTCTTATCCGTCAGCTGTACTTCCTGCACATCGTATTCCTCATCCAGCTTGTCCATCTGTTTCGCGTAGATGTAGATCAACACGATAAATACGAGTATGGAACCCTGCTGTGCAAACCAGAAAGACAGCGGTAATTTGAAGAACGGTACATTGTACAAAGGTTCCGCAAAAAAGATAGCGGGCACATAAGAAACCAGAAACCAGACAATAAGCAGATTACGAATCAGACCGATATTCTTTTTCCAGTATTCTCGTTGTCTTTGAGATTGGTCGGACATTCTTACACCCCCAAATGTTGGATACTTTCGTCAATGTTTAAAACAGTCGCAAATCGAAAGCCCTTTTGCGGGTCATCACCTCCTTAACAGGCTCAAGATAATATCTATTAAGACAACCTTATTATTATGAAAAAAATTCCTATACCCGTAAATAAAGCGTTTTCAGTAAACGCTTACTTTCAGTATAATTAGAAAATTTACTTTATTGGATCATTTCACGTCAAATGTTAAAATGCGTGCGTAAATTGCAGAATTTTGTGTCCGAATTGTGAAAAAGCACGAATAACCGGTCTACTGCTGGAATAGATCAAAAAGAGGTTTAGCTGAAGATCTGCTGACCGGAATCTGAGTATTTTCTTTATCCTTCAGGATCAAATTGTAAGCGCCATTAAACCAGGGCGTAATTTCCTGAATACAATCAAGATTGACAAGATAACTGCGATGTGGCCTGAAAAAAGGGTATCCATTCAATTTTTGTTCCAGTTCCTGTAGCGTCATCTTTGTTTGAATTACTTTCTTGTCTGTGAAAATCTTAATGTGGCGATCCGAGCGAACCGCATAATAAATGGATTCAGGCGAAACGACAATCATTTTTTCCCCGTCTTCTACGATCAATTTGGATTTAAAAGATCCGGAAGCGAAAGAATCGGAGGTGTCGGGATCCTCCTCTTCTTCTGTTGCAAGTTTGCTGATATGTTTGCGAATACGAGACAGTGCTTCTTTAAACCGTTCATAATCATAGGGTTTCAACAGATAATCAATAGCCTCGAGATCAAAGGCTTCGACCGCATAATCATCATAGGCTGTGGTGAAAACAAACAGCGGAAGTGCCTGAAGATTATTTTGGTTTTTTAAGCGTCTGGCGACTTCCACCCCGGAGAGTGACGGCATCTCAATATCCAAAAAAATCACATCAGGTTCATACTGCCGGTAAAGTTCAATCAATTGCCTGCCGTTTTCAGCACTGGGGCAGAGAATCATGTCCTCTTCCTGCTGAATGAAGTAAGCCAGTTCTTCCCGAACCATGCGTTCATCCTCTGCGATCATGACCTTGATTTTCATCCGACATCCCTCCTTTGCTCTTGCTTTTCCGGTATTTGAAAGGATATACAACATCCCGCCGGTTTTAAATTTTTAAAATGCAGGCCTGAAGATTCTCCAAGAAGATTGATCAACCGCTGGTTGACATTATAAATCCCGATTCCATTCCCTGCCTGGCTCTGTAGAGGCTGGCTGCCCAGTTTGTGAATGATGTGTTCGGGTATGCCTTTACCATTATCCTGAATTTCAATCCGGATCTGGTTGCCTTTCTGGTTTATATGGATCCGGATTTCTCCGCCATGCTCGACATCTTTCAACCCGTGCTGGATACAATTCTCAACGAGAGGCTGAAGTGTAAAAGGCGGAATCATCGCTTCTCTCACCCCTTCTTCGACGTCATAATCAATGGTAAGCTGATCGGCAAACCGGACTTTGACTATTTCCAGATAAGCACGTAAATGTTCCAATTCCTTTTCCAGCTGGATTAATGACGTACGGGTCAACTTCAAATTCATTCTCATAAAATGACCCAGTTGGATAACCAGGTGTCTGGCCAGCGAAGGATTTGAGCGAATAGAAGTCGCCACGGAATGCAGGGTGTTAAACAAAAAATGCGGATTGATCTGGGCCTGCAAATTGCGTAACTCTGCTTCCTGGATCAATGATTTCATTTTTTCTGCCGCCACGACATCCAGTTGATTGGATATAAGTTTTCCAAGCCCCTGCGCCAGGGCAATTTCAACCGCTCTAATCTGCTGAGAGCGTTTAAAATAAAGTTTTATCAGTCCGGTAACTTCTCCGGATTGTTTAATGGGTACAATAATAGCGGCATGCAGGGGACATCCGGGATCATTACAGTGAATTTGTCCGGGATTACGCGCGATTTTAATCTCTCCCGTTTTTAGTGCTTCAAAGGACAGGACAGTCTGCAGGGGCTCCCCCTGCTTATGATGGTCCGATCCCAGTCCGATGTGAGCCAGAACCATTTCTTTATTGGTTAATGAAACAGCTGCTATTTTCAATTCATTTCGCAACAAACGGGCGATCTCCATGGCTGACTGAAAGTGAAACCCCTGCTTTAAATGCGGCAGTGCTTCTTCTGCAATTTTCAATGCTCTTCTTGTTTCCAGCGCGGCTTCCTGTTCTTTCTCATTTAACGCTACCCGAATCATGGCAGTAAAAATGGCGATTGCAATACTGTCGGTAATGACTAGCGGAATTCCGATTGTATTGACAATCTGAATCGACTTATTCGGATCTTCGGTAAAAATCAAGAGCAGGGTCATATGCAAAATGGGGGTAAACATCCCGATAAACAGGGCTTTGGCCGGAGCAATCACCCTTTCCTCAGAAAAGAACCGTGCGGTAAATCCGGCAAATAAACCGGCCAGTGGATTAACCAGACTGTTGGCAACCAGAAAATCACCACCCAGTAAAACAAGATAGGTAGCGACAATCATGCCGGAACCGAGTCCGACAAAAGGTCCGCCCAAAAGACCTGCAATAACGACTGCGACCAGTGTTGATCCCACCAGCATTTGATTGTCATTTAACTGATACGTCCATAACGGTGTGGTCATCACGTGATCAGTTATCACCACACCGACATGCACACAAATCATCCCGTATAGTCCGAAAATCAGGGAATAATAAATGATGGTTTTGTAATTTAATTCCCGGTCCAGAAGATAGCGAAAAGAAGGGATTCGAGTCATCATAAAAGCTACGATGAGCAACAATCCGATACGTTCAAATAATGTTACCGTCAGTTCCTCCATGTCATCACCTTCTTTTATTTCAACCCCGTTTGTGATCGCAGTAACACCCTGTCAAAAACTTCATCCTGATCCGAAGACGGTTCTGACAGTAATGTACCGGTTACCGCTCCCAAAAAACCGACCGGAATCGCAATGATCCCGGGATTATATAACGGAATTACTGCGTCCTGCAGAATCCATCCCTGCTCCGGATTCATAATATGCGGTCCCAGGATCACCAGCAAGAGAGAGGAAACCAGTCCACTCACCATCCCGGTCAAAGCGCCCGTCTTATTAAAACGCCTCCAGTACAGGGTAAACAGAATCACGGGAAAATGAGTCGACGCCGCGACGACAAAAGTCAGGGAAACCAGAAACGTCACATTGATATTCTTTAATCCCAGTGAAAACAGAATGGAAATGACACCGACCGCTGTAGCGGTCAGCTTGGCAATCCTGAGTTGTTCCGCTTCACTGGCTTTTCCTTTCCGAATGATATGATTATAAATGTCATGGGAAAAAGAAGATGTCGCGGAAAGCACCAGTCCCGTTACTACAGCCAGAATCGTGGCAAAGGCAACGGCTGAAATAAAGGCCATTAAAAAATCTCCACCCAGCACGACCGCCAGAACCGGAGCCGCCAGATTTCCTGTATGATCGATGGAAACGATGGTCTCCCAGCCGACAAAGGCGATGACCCCAAAGCCGAGAACCAGGGTCATCATATAAAACAACCCGATGACCCAGGTCGCCGTAATCAGTGATTTTCGAACAGCCGGCCCGTTTTTAACCGTAAAAAAACGGATCAAAATATGCGGTAACCCGGCCGTTCCCAGGATAAGCGTTAGATTGAGCGAAAAAGTTTCCAGGGGATTAGAAAAGAGATGACCCGGATAAAAAAATGCTTCGCCAAATGGTGTTCCCCTGCTTACGCTATCGACCAGATCAAAAAAATTCCAGTTAAAACGGGACAGGACGATCATCACAATCAGAAATGTACCGGACATCAACAGGACCGTTTTAATGATCTGTACCCAGGAAGTGGCGACCATCCCGCCAAATACCACATATATGGTCATGAATGTGCCGATGACAAAAACGGACGTTGAGTAATCGATTCCAAGCAGCAACCGGATCAGCAAACCAGCCGCCACCAGTTGAGGAATAATATATAGAATCGAAATGATAATGGTTGTAATCGCTGTCATAATGCGGATGCTGTTACCCCGAAATCGGGCATGTATCACGTCACCCAGAGTAAAATTCCCAAGATTGCGAAAAGGTTCAGCAATGATAAGTAACAGGATCAAGTATGAAACCAGAAATCCAATGGAATAAAAAAAACCGTCAAATCCCTGCAATGCAATCGCACCGGTGATGCCCAGAAAAGATGCGGCACTGATATAGTCCCCGGCAATGGCCAGTCCGTTCTGAAACCCGGTCAGACTTCCGGCGACGGTATAAAATTGATGGGTAGTATGTCCTCTTTTCGCGGCCCAGTAAGTGATAATCAATGTACCTGTAAGAATAAACAGAAAAAATACGAAATAAGTCAAATTCATTTGTCTTCCCTCAGATGCTGGATTTGCTGGACAAGCCGATCCCATTTTTTACTTTTATATGCGTAGATCATACCGATGATCCAGACCATCACAAACTGAAAAAACGCCAGTCCCCAGGCCCAGGTGAATGAATGAAACAACGGACGATTGATCCATTGCGGAGCCAGTGAAACGGCCAGCGGAAGCAAAAAATACGCGGAAACAAAAAAGATTGTCAGGGGGATGATCACACTCTTTTTTTGTTTTAACAAATTTTGAAAAGATTCTGAATGAAGTATTTGCTGTTCCATGTCTCGATTCATGGACATCCCTCCGCTATTCCTCTGTTTTACTATAACCATTATTCGATAAAATCGGCCTTTTTTCCTGCTTATGATACAGAAATCGAAGGCCGGAATGTGCCTTCGATTTCTGTAAACATGATAAGTTCCAGTCTGTTTCTGGAACTATGCATGTAACATAGATTCGTTTTTTAACATCTGTCTGAATTCTGAACCATTCAGCACTTCTTCCTCGATCAATATCTGCAATCCCCGATTGAGTACAGACTCATAACGGGCGAGAAGCTGACGGGTTTTATCCAGCAATTCGTTCAGAATACGATTGGATTCTTGTTGCAGTGCCTGTTTATCAACCATATCCAGATGAACGATCCCCAGTTCTGACAGACCGCAGTCGACCATAGTCCGAACTAGTTGCAGCGCTTTATCAAAATCATTTTTGGATCCCGTACTGCGATTACCGTATCGGATTTCTTCTGCCACTGCACCTCCGAGAGCGATCATGATTTGTTGTTCCAGATAATCTTTGGTGTAGAGATAGCGGTCCTCGCCCGGTGTCTGTCTCACATAACCCAGTGCCTGCCCGCGTGGATGAAGGGCAACCTGTGACACGGATTCTGGACGCAGAACTTCAGAGACAATGGCATGTCCCAGTTCATGAATTCCGACACGCTCTCTTTCCTCTCGGGTAGACTCGCGATCTGTCCGTTCTCCCATCATAACTTTATCAATCGCTCTGGAAAAATGATCCGCTTCAATAACCTCTTTCTTTTCTCGGAACGCGTAAATGGCCGCTTCGTTTGCCACACTTTCCATCTGCGCTCCGGAAAAACCGAAGGTTTCCTGTGCAATACGTGACAGGTCTACATCATCGGCAAGGGGCTTGTTTCTGACATGAATCTTGAGAATCTCTTCCCGAGCCTGTTTGTCCGGCATATCGACCTGGATATGACGGTCAAATCTGCCAGGACGAAGCAGAGCATCGTCAAGCATATCTTTTCTGTTGGTTGCTGCAATCAGAAGAATACGCGGGCTGTCTGAGGTCGTAATGCCATCCATCTCAGTCAGCAGTTGATTTAGCGTCTGATCATATTCCCGCTGATTTTGTCCTTCCCTTTTGCCGCCGAGTACATCGATTTCGTCAATAAACAGTATGCCGCTGTCCTGACCGTTTTTTTGAGCCTGCTCCTTCACCTGTTTAAACAATTGTCTGATTCGTTTTGCCCCCACACCAACATACATTTCCACAAATTGACTTCCGGAGGCAGCGACAAATGCAGAGTTGGTGTAATTGGCCGCCGCTTTCGCCATCAATGTCTTTCCTGTTCCCGGCGGTCCGGCCAGCAGGATCCCTTTTAAAGGACGAATTCCGTATTTTTTCGTATCATCCTGGCGGATCAGAAAATCCAGCGCCTCTTTCAATTCCTGTTTGGCCCTTTTCTGTCCACCGATGGCCTCAAAGGTAATGTCTGTTTTTTCGATAACCTGATAGGCATTTTTTTGAGATTTCAGGTTTAAATCACCCTGACGGGTCATCAGGTAGAGAATACCTGCTATCACCAGGGCAAACAGCATGAAGGGTGCGACATTATAGCCGAGAAACATTAAAAAGATAAACACAGCAGGTATCATTCCCAGTATGATCTGTTTGGCCATCAGACATTCACCTCTTCTACATGGCGGGGCAGGAGATGGTAAGAAATCTGATTATCCTTTTTCAGTACGATCAGAATATATTCATCTACCATTCGGGCATCCGCCTGTTGCAAGGCATATGTCGTTTGCCATCCCTTCATGACTTCAGGAATCCGGGAATATTTTCGGTTCTCAATCACTTCCTGCAATAAAAATGAACCGTCAATCCACACATCCTTCAGTTCATTTTCCGGTTCAGGCAAATGGACGTCAACCTTGCGCCCGTGGCCCAGTTTATTTAAATGATCCTCGATAGCCATATAGTGCTCAAGAAAAATGTCGGGTCGGATATAGTCAATATAGACATCAATTTGTGTCTTATTTACTTCCACCCGGGACATTTCCACGCCGTCAAGGGACTGCAAATAAGATTGTATCGGCTTTTCAATGTAATAAACCTGATACATGAACCATCCACCAAACAAAAGTGTCACGGAAACAATCAATGATAAAAAAACGGGCATTGATTTCAACGTCTATGCCCCCTTTCTACCTGCATTTTTACACGCAGAGCATAATATACAACATTAGTATATCATACGATATATACTCATTTGTTGTAGCAATTTCTGTTAGAAACAGACGGCTTTCCTCATAAAAAAATAACCTCAATCTGAGGTTATCGGATGGAGACGATATGAACGAATCAAATTCCCGTTAAATAAATCGAAATATAGATAGTGCAATTTATGTTCGGGGTCCAAAAAAACCACTTCCCAGAATTTTTCATGTTGATCCAGGCCGGGTGTGATATGAATAATGGTTTCGGTTTCATATTGTTTGGTGATTTTTTTTAAAATATCCTCCCGGGGGACCACCCTGCTTTTCAGAACCTGCTCCTGACTATTTTCACCCTTCCACAGGATAACTTCCCGATTGGCTGAATCGGTTCCTTCGATGACCAGGTAACTTTCTGTTCCATGATAAGTTGAGACCTGATCCACGTGTTGAAAAGAAGCTTCATTAATGGCAAACAACCTTCCCTTTTCTTCCATGTCACGTTTGTCGGCCTGAACACTCAAATAAAGATGAAGTGCCTGTCCGACAATCAGAATCATAATGACACTGGTTATGATCAGAACCTTTTTCATATTTCCCCTCATTCTGTTTTTTTCACGATTAACCATCCAGGAAACGAAAATAAACATTTTGCTCCCTGGTTTGATCTTCATGCTTAATCTGAATGTGTAACTGCAACTGTTTTAACTGGTTCGTTACAGGATGAATCGCGAGATGGTACTCGATCTGTATCTGCCTGAGCACCTGCTTCAACGTTATTTTATCAGAAAATTGAGGGCCGAGGAAATATTGAATATTTTGTTCCACTACCTCAGGAGAAAGAGGGATAACGGCATGATCATACTTCACATGGTCAATAAAAACAGGAGGACGGGTGTATGAGGCATTCCCGGCATTTTTGGCAACGAGTTGCAAATGGTCCAGAGGCGAAATAAGACCTGCTTCCTGATCATCAATCACTTTTTCCGTTTCTCCATAAGATAGTACAATATCTTCTACCTTCTGAATATTCAGGTTTTCGTCCTGATATCTTCCGGTCATCTGCAATTTGCCATCTTCAACCGATCCGACGTAGAAAATCGAGCTTTCTTTCCCCCGATTCGCCTCGATAACAAATTGCAACGGATTTTTTTGGTAGAGCTTACGGATTGACTCCTGTATGATTTCCCGTAAAGACGGGGTCAGTTCATCATGTTTCTGGCTCATCACCGGCTTTACAGCTGTTTCGCTACGACAACCATATAATAACAGAGCCATCATCAGAACAGAAATGATGAGTGCGATACGAACCCCGGGGCGCATGATTTTTCCTCCCTCACCTTGAAAAATGGCTTTGTACATTGAAGCATATGAAGGAAGAGACAAAGTTATGCCGCAGGGGTTAAAAATGTAACACATAGGTTGAACCGCTGAGGAAAAAATACAAATAAGCGCTTAAGGAGGTGAGCGCATGGATAAAGAGGTGATTCAAGTCAGGGACATACCTCCGCATATCATGGCTTTGATGATGCAGGAACATCACCCCTCCTGGGTATCACTCACATCCCCTTATCGAAGCGGAATGCAAAAGCGGGAATGTTCCTACAGACATCCCGATTTATCTTCTTTTATACATCTTGAAGATGTTTAGTACACTTATCCATATTATGTTCATTCTGTTGCTTGATTATGAAAAAATTAATCCTGCCTGCCCTCATCCAGAACAGGCAACCATACAAGGTTGCCTGCCTTTTACATAATTTCCCGAATAACACGGTTGGCTTCATACATGACACGCTCTTCATCCACAGTCAGACAGACACCATGACTCACGACCTGCTTACCGTCAATGTAAACATCACGAACATCTTTTCCGGATGCAGCATACACCACATGGGAAATAACGTCAAAGGCCGGTTGAAGATGGGACTGTTCAAAGTCCAGTATGATAAAATCGGCTTTTTTACCCGGTTCGAGACTTCCGATGCTGTCTGATAAAAAGACTGTTTTCGCACCGATGCGAGTCCCCATGTTGAGTGCTGTTTGAGCCGGGATTGCGAGAGGATCTTGTTCAGCCCCTTTATGAATCAGGGCAGCCAGTCTCATTTCCTCAAACATATCCAGATTATTGTTACTGGCAGCACTGTCCGTACCCAGAGAGACATCCAGTCCCTTTTGCAACATTCTTGAAACCGGGGCGATTCCACTACCCAGTTTCAGATTACTTCCGGGATTATGAGAGATTTTAACGTCATAATTTTTCAGTACGTCCATTTCTTCATCATTAACATGTACGGCATGGGCAACCAGTGTAGGACGGTTAAATACCCCGATCTGTTCGAGGTGAGCTACCGGTCGCTGACCGTAATCCCTTACATTCTGCTCCACTTCCCTTTTGGTTTCCGACATATGAATGTGAATCGGGAGATCAAGTGCCTCAGCACGGTCTACAAACCTGGCTATGTATGCCGGCGGACAGGTATAGGGTGAATGCGGAGCCATCATAGTTGTAATACGACCATCAGCTGCTCCATGCCAGTTCCGGGCAAATGTCGCTGCCTCTTCCAGCTTTTGCTTCTGCTCTTCCTGCGAACCGAGTCCGATCGCCCCCCGGCATAAAACACCGCGGATTCCGGATATCTCAACAGCCTGTCCCACTTCATCCATATGATCGTACATATCGACAAAGCAGGTCGTGCCCGTTTTTAACATTTCCACAATCGCCAGATAAGTTCCCCATTTGACATGTTCATTGCTAAATCTGGCTTCCATCGGCCACATTTTGGTTTCAAGCCATTCCTTCAACGGCAGGTCATCGGCAAATCCTCTGAGGAGTGACATCGCCGCATGACCGTGGGTGTTGATCAGTCCGGGAAGGATCACTTTCCCCCCGGCCGAAATGACCCGATCATATTGATTAAGCTCTTCGGGGATTGCACCGACATATGTAAGGCGATCATCTTCAAAAGCAATCGCACCATCAGGAATAACGTTATTTTGTTCATCCATTGTTACGATCGTCGCACCTGTGATTATCGTTTTTATTTTGACCCTCTCCCTTGCGATTTTTTCATGTTCATTAAAACAGAGGTATTCGCTCCAAGTCAAGAAAGGTGTTGATTCATAAAGGCCATCATCTCATCCAGGGACTGGTTGGTTTTATCGGTGGTGATCCATTGAAACAGATCACCATACTGCTGAATCCGTTCCGGTACGCTATCTATCGTAAAATCGGTCGGATGAAATCCGCTCTCCACTTCTTCCCATGTAACCGGCGTGGAGACGGTGGCCATCGGCCGCGCCCTTGTGGAATAGGGAGACGGCAATGTTTTTCCTGTCCAGTGTTGCAGATAATCCAGGTACAATTTCTTTCCCCTGTTTTTAACCAGTCTTTCCAGCGTAATCAGACCAGGGTTCCGTTCCTGAAGATATTCAGCAATAAAACGATTGACCCGGCGGGTTTCTTCAAATGTATATGACGGATAGATTGGCACATAAATCTGTAACCCGGATGCCCCGGACGTCTTAACCACACTGGACAGCCCCAGAGATTGAAGGACATCCCTGACTTTCAGCGCCACTTCTCTCACATGGTCAAAATCGCTTAAGTCCATGGGATCCAGATCAAAGACCAGTTCCGTCGGATGATATTCATCGTGATAAAAATGAAATGAGACATGGAGTTCCAGAGAAGCCTGGTTACCAACCCAGGCCAGCGTTGGTCGATCATTGAGCAAAATGTATGTCGTATCCCGCCAGTTAAATGTCTGGATCCAGTCCGGTGCATAGTCCGGAATATTTTTTTGATAAAAGTGCTTGCCGTCGATTCCGTCCGGGTATCGAATGGTGGTGAGAAGACGGTTGCGCGAATAAGCCAGTAAATAGGGCGCGACCTCCATTAAATACCGAATATAATCCAGTTTGGTGATACCGGCATCTGGCCACAGGACCTTGTCCGGATTACTGATTTTAATCTCTTTTCCATCGATTTTTGTGATCAAGTCCTCCATCTATGCGGCTCCTAACTGGTTGCTTTCTTCCGTCGTCTTCCGCCTTTGGCGGCCTTTTTTTCTTTCTGTGTCGCTTCTACACTGGCCTGAAGGGCTTCCATCAAATCGACCACTCTGGCTTTGTGAACTTCTGGAGCCTGCTTAATCTCTTCCCCTTCCAGCTTTTTCTGAATTAATTCTTTCAAATTATCCCGGTATTCATCTTTATACTTTTCAGGATCAAATTCGGCTGCCAGATTTTCAATCAACTGGACCGCCATTTTCATTTCATTTTCTGCAACGTCCACATTTTCCGGCAGTCCCGGTACCTGATTCACTTCTCTCACTTCATCAGGATAATAAATGGTTTCCATGATAATACAACCTTTGTAAACACGGATAACGGCCAGCGACTCCTTGTTTCGTATTGTAATCTTGGCCACCCCGATTTTGCCGGTATCTTCCATGGCCTGTTGCAGAAGCCGGTATGCTTTTTCCCCTGTTTCCGAAGGGGACAAAAAATAGGAGCGGTCAAAAAAAACGGGATCAATTTCTTTCAGATCAACAAAATCAACAATCTCAATCGTCCTTTTTGATTCAGGTGCAATGGTTTCCAGTTCTTCCTTTTCCACGATGACAAAACGGCCCGGCTCATATTCATACCCTTTGACAATCTCATCGAGTGCGACTTCTTCCTCACAGGTCGGGCAAGTACGGGTATATTTGATCGGGGTATGGCATTCTTTATGCAACTGGCGAAAACGAATGTCCTTGTCTTCCGTGGCTGTGAACATCCTGACGGGAATATTAACCAGACCGAAACTGATCGAGCCTTTCCACATGGTATGCACTTTCAAAACCTCCTTTGGTTTATTGTGCAACCTGTAAAAAGGCTCTATACAAGACAGATTATAAATAATAAGACAGGCTCTGTAATTCCGTTGTCACATCGGTATGATGCACACGCACGTCATCTCTGGCTTTAATGTTGACCGGAGCAAAATTCAAAATGGCTTTTATTCGGGTTTGCATCAGCCGATCAGCCACCTCCTGAGCGGCTTCAGCCGGCACGGTGATGATTGCCATCCGAATCGCCTTCTCTTCTATAATGTCACCGAGCTGGTCTAAATGATATACCGTCGTTCCCGCCACTACCTCACCCGTTTTTTGAGGATCGACATCAAAAGCGGCTACAATCTTCATATTTTCTTTCAGGTAGGCATTGTAATTTAAGATGGCATGCCCCAGATGTCCCACCCCGATGAGGGCGACGTGAATTTCCTGATCCAGTTTGAGAATCTGTTTAATCTTCTCGATTAAGTAATCCACTTCATAACCGATACCCTTACGGCCGAATTCCCCGAAGTGTGCCAGATCTTTTCGAATTTGCGCCGGATTAATGTCCAGAATATCCCCCAGTTTTTGAGAAGAAACTGTTTTGACGTTCATGTGATGAAGGTGAGTCAAATAACGCAGGTAAATGGGTAAACGTCGGACAACCGCTTCGGATATCTTTGTAGTTTTCACAGCCATTCACCTCTTACATCGTTTAATTTTTTTCTTTGATAACCTGATAATCATCTCCGGTTGACTGTATGGTAACTGTTCCATGAATCTCCGTCTGATAGACATCAATCCATGTTTCATTTAATCGTTCCAGAACTTCCTGTCTCCCCATCGACTGATGGTGTCCGTTAAAAATAACCGCCACCTGGGCATCGACTTCCCTTAAAAATTCAGGATGTGATGCATGAATACTCCCTCCGTCACTCACTTTTAAAATTTCGGCTTTGAGGTTATATTTTTCCTTAAGCCTCAACTCAACCTGATCATTAATATCACTGGTGAACAAAAAATGAATATTACCATGCTGAAACATAAAAACCAGGGAATTGGCCTGGGGTGACAGAGAAAGCGGTTCGCCGGGAAAAAGAATTTTCATCGTGGTGTTCAGGGGGAGTTTAACCAGATCCCCTTCGACGACTTCCAGCAGTTCTATGTCGTTCAAAAGTGAAGGTTGAACAATTTCATCTTTCAACAATTTGGGAACCATCACCTTTTTGACAGGGACATGCTTTAATAATTCGGCAAGTCCACCTGTATGTCCTTCCATACCATTGGTAAGTACAAGAAGATCGATCCGGTCGACATGCCAGGCTTCCAGGATTTCGGGCAATGTGTTGATATCTTCAGCCTCTTCCTCCCCGGAATCATTCTGTTCATTGGCTCGCAAGTTATCCTCAATATTTCCGCCGGTATCGATCAGAATGTTGTAACCGTCCGGATATTGAATCAGGCTTACTTCCCCTTCTTTAATATCCAAAAAGTGAACCAGCACCCCATCGAAATTTTGCGGTTGATTCGGATTGGCATTCACCGCCGGTTGCAGATGATGGTCAATGCTACATCCCGTCCCTGCAATTGTACTTAGGAACATAAGCAAAACGATGAATAGCCGCCTGTGTGTCATCAGAAGCCCACCTTCTTCACATTTATTATCCATGATTATCTTATGTGAAAAGGAAAGGGATTTATCCCAACCACTCCTGAATGACAGGAAGCATTTTCTTTAAAGGTTTTTGCACAATTGTTGATTCCGGCAAAGATTGTATAAACTGTCTCCCGTAGCGAGCTTCGACTATTCTACGATCAAAAATAATCACGATTCCTTTATCATGGCGACTTCTGACCAGCCGGCCGAATCCCTGTTTAAATTTAATTACGGCCTGAGGGACTGAAAGTTCCATAAACGGATTTTTGCCCTGTTTTTTCAACAGATCAGTTCTCGCTTCCGCAACCGGATGGTAAGGAGGTGTAAACGGTAATTTGACAATAACCAGACAGGAAAGCGCCTCACCGGGAATGTCAACTCCTTCCCAGAAACTGCTGGTTCCAAGTAAAATACTTTGATGATTGGACTTGAATTTACGAAGCAGAATACTTCGGCTGGTACTGTCAATCCCATGACCGAATACCTCAATGCCACTGCTCTTGAGTGCTTCTTTCAACGGGTGATAAACCCGATGCAACATATCATAAGAGGTGAAAAGAACGAGCATTCTCCCGGAAGTCACTTCTGCTACCTGTTTGAGAGATAACACCAGATGATTGAGATACTCCTCTTCATGGACCTGTTTAATATTGGGGATATCGGTAGGAATGCAGAATAGAGCCTGATCTTTATAATTAAACGGTGAAGGCAGAATCGAGGTGTTAACCGCCCCCTGTTTAAACAATTCGGATAAGCCAAGGCGTTCCAGCGGATAATCAAAGGACTGGTTTACGCTGATCGTGGCCGATGTTAATACAACACTCTCTTTTTGATCAAAGAAGGTTTCCTGCAACAATACCGATACATCTACTGGTACCTTATATAAATACACAATTCCCCTCGTTTTTTTCTCTTCAACTTCAAGCCAGTAGACCCCGCTGTCATCCGGGTCAAGCAACAGTTCAAAAAGTGATTCGGCATATTGCTGGCAATCCCGGATAAAACCATGTAAATCGGTAACTATAGCGCGGAGGGAAAAGGGAATGTCTTCATCCATTAATTTCGATGCAATGTGTTCCAATTCCTTCCCGAGATAAATAAATTCATCGACCGCGTTCTGTGCCGCCGTTTTCATTTCACCTTCCCATTTAAGCGGGTGATAACGGACCACTTTGCGACCTGATGAATCGGAGCGCGGTTGTCCTTTGGCCCATTGATCAATCAGGGAAAACAGTGTCTGTACCGCTTCCCGGGTCTTTTGGGCCTGAATTTGCAGTGGTTCCTGACTGGAAGCGAGATGGTTAAAAGTTGTTTCATTCCACTCTTTCACTGAAGAAAATAATTTCCCCAGAAAAAGTTCTCCCTGTTTACCGGTCAATTGATTCAAATCGGCATTCATCTGATATGAATTTAAAGAAATACCAAGATGGTGTGTCGCTGACTCTTCAAAATGGTGCGCTTCATCCACGATGGCATAGTCATATGCCGGCAAGATGCGATGGTCCGATTTCATATCCGTCAACAATAGGGAGTGATTCGTAATCATGACATCCGCTTCCTGGGAATTATGACGTGCCCGGTGGTAAAAACACCTTGAAAACCATGGACAGTGACGATTCAAACAGGAACTGGCATCACTCTGCACCTGTTTCCAAAACTGTTTCCCTTTTGCAGACAGATTTAATTCTTCAACATCACCCGTTGACGTTTCGGTTAACCAGACCAGCATCCTTGCTTTTTGAAGCTGATTTTCATATTCCCGGGATGCCGATTCAAGAAGAGATTGCTCAAATTTTCGAAGGCAAAGATAATTGTTACGCCCCTTTAATAGCGCTACCCCGGGGTGATCAGGCCAGACTTCGTTCAACAGGGGCATATCCCGTTGAAACAGTTGTTCCTGAAGCTGGATCGTATTGGTGCTGATCACCACTTTCTTATCCTGTGTCTGCGCCCAATACAGGGCGGGAATCAAATAACCCAGAGATTTCCCGGTACCGGTTCCCGCTTCTATTAACAAATGCTGCCCGTTCTGAAAAGAATGATAGACCTTTTCCATCATTTTGATCTGGGCTTCTCTGCGTTCAAACTGCGGATGGAGTCGGGCCAGGACGCCGTTTTCACTAAAAAGGTGATCAATCCACTCGTCAAAAGAAGGAAAATCATCGGGACGAACCGGTTCATCTTGCTCGTGTATTTTGATGGCGATATGCCGGTATGTCTCCAGGTCTTCCTTCTCGGATCCGTCCTGGTTCTGCCATTTTATCTGTTCAAAATCGGATAAAAGCTCATAAAGATCAGTCTTAAATATGTGACTCAGCTCTTTTAACTTCTGTATGGTAATCAGAGGCAATTTATTCAACCTGTCCAGCAGTTGCAACAAAATGACGGCGGTGGTCCAGGCATCCGATTCTGCCTGATGAGGCCTTTTATGTTCAATCTCGAGAGTTGATGCGAGATCGGTCAATCTATAACCATCAGCTGACGGGAGCAATATCCTGGCAAGTTCAACCGTATCCAGAACAGGACCCTGATATGCCAGATAACCCTGATCTGATAGTGCCTGCTGCAAAAAAGCCAGGTCAAAATGGACATTATGGGCTACCAAAATACGACCATCTAGCCTTTTCCAGATTTCTGGCAATACTTCCTCAATGGTCGGAGCATCGGCCACCATCTCATCCGTTATCCCTGTCAATCGGGTGATGAAGTCAGGTATTTCACGTTCCGGTTTGACAAGAGACGCATAAGAGTCGGTGATGACACCGTCATCTACCGTGACAATGCCAACCTGAATAATTTGATCTCCGTTTTGAGCCTTGTCTCCGGTTGTTTCAAAATCCAGAACTGCAAATCGATGATTGGTCTTTAACATATGGCCAGGACTCCTCTTATCTTATACTAGCGATTATATAAATTTATTCTGCATCAATCCCCCTTCTCATGCAAGTTATTATTGTGTCTTTATTGACATTCTTCATGAAATACAGATGACACAGGGCCCAGACACGAAGATCAATCATTTGAATAAAAGCCAATAAAAAAACGGCCTTAACAAGACCGTTTCGGCTTATGATGATGAAACCGGATATACGAAAGGAAGTAATTTTTTCCAATTATCTTCAGCTGCCTGTTTATGACCCTGAAAAAAATTACAAAGCCCCAGATAAAGATAATTTTCTTTGACTTCATCGTTAACCAACTGGATGGAACGTTTAAAATAAGGGACCGCACCTGCATAATCTCCCTTTACAATAGACAGTCGGCCGAGATGATGATAGCCAAGCCCCTGAACAGCGGGATCAGGATGCCGGATTAACCGCTGACAGAAGGATTCAGCTTTCATGAGATTCCCTTTGACGCCATTGATTAATATGAGAGCAGCCAGGGCAAGAACATGATTAGCTTCCTGTTCCAACAACCGGTGAAATACCGTTTCAGCTTTTTCCACCTCACCGGTATGGTATAAAATCCAACCGTAGGAAAACCAGTAGTCCAGTCTTAATGGAGCCAGGGTTATGGCCTTCTTCAGATAAATGATGCCTCTTGTCGATGGCTGATGTAACCAGGTGTTCCATCCCAGTCCGTGCCAGGCTTCTGAATTGGCAGGGTCCTGTTCCAGGACCCGGGCATAACAGATCGTTGCGTTGAGATGATTCCCGTTTTTTTCATATTGCGACGCAAGGTGTTGCATGGAAAACGGATCACGGTGCTCTGACAATAACTTTTGATTCAATTCATCCGCTGTTTGTTCATCTCCGAGTTTCCGGTATGCCTCAGATAACATCGACACCGTTTCCCAGTCATCATATTGATTGTCCTCTGCCACTGGCAGCAGGACAGATATTGCTTCCTGATATTTACCCTGCTTGATCAATGTATACCCCAGGTTAAAAGCAGCATCCGAAAAATCTGAAAAAATCTCAAGTGCCTGGGAGAAATGATCAATCGCCGGAACTGTATTGCCTTTCTGCAGAAATACACAACCCATCAGATTGTGACTGAACGCCACCAGCAGGGGGTGATCTTCCGTATGAAGCAAAAGGTTTAAATGAATCTGTGCTTCGTCCAGTTTTTGGGCATGAAAATACCCCAGTGCCAGATACAACCTGGCTACATTCAGTTCCGGTTCCTGTTCGATCACTCTTATAAAATGTGGAATAGACTGCTCATACATATGAAGATCAAAATATCCCTGTCCCCTGCGGAAATGATGGGAAGCTTCTTCAGAGATTAATTCAATGGTCTGATGATCTGATTTCGTCGGTGTTTCCTGATGCCCGGTCAATGTTGTACTTGCCGTATTCTCAAGTGCCGGCAGTGGAGGAGTATCAACCAGCTCGGCCATTTTTTCCTCAAACTCGATCCATTGATCCAGTATCGTGTCGCTCATTTGCCGGAGTTCCAGTAGTTGCCGGTCACATTCTTGCTTGGTGACGGGGTCGGCCTGGGCATAGATCTGTTTAATCCGATCCAGTTGTTCAAACATGATGGAAAAGACTTGTTGGATCAGCATAAGTTGTACCACCTTTATATCACGGATACACTTAGCTTCCCATGCCCAGGTACTGACTATTCATTTATAGAACGGTCCCCGCCACTTCTTCCCCAATCATCTGATCAATTTTGTTATTGTCTCCCATTATTGCAATTTTCGGTTCATGTTTCTTAGCTTCTTCCTCGGTCATCATGGCATAGGCGATAATGATGACCGTATCTCCTTTCTGGACAAGACGGGCAGCCGCCCCGTTCAGGCAAATGACGCCACTTCCCCTTTCACCGGGAATGGTATAGGTTTCAAGTCTTGCTCCGTTGTTATTATTGACAACCTGCACTTTTTCATTGGGAAGAATCCCAACTGCATCCATGATATCCTGGTCGATGGTAATACTCCCGACATAATTCAAGTCAGCTTCCGTTACTGTTGCACGATGTATTTTCCCCTTCATCATCGTCACGTACATCTTGATCTCCCCCCACCTGTTTTAAAGATTAAAAATCATGTTATCAATCAGCCGGGTTTGTCCGAATTTAACGGCAAGCGCTATTATGATTCGCTTACCCCCGATATCGGCTATCGGCTCGAGACCCGGATAGGTCAACACTTCAACATAATCAATCTCAGCGAGCTTTTTTTCCCGAATCTTTTGCATGATCAGTGAACGAATCCGGAATGCGTCAGATTCACCCTGTTCAATTTTTCGTTTCGCTTCCTGCATGGATTGATATAGGACAGTCGCCTGTTCTCTTTCTTCCGGACTCAGATAAACATTGCGGGAACTCATCGCCAGCCCATCCGCTTCCCTTACGATTGGACAGGGGATAATATCAACCGGCATATTCAAATCCTGAACCATTTGTTCAATTACAGCCACCTGCTGGGCATCTTTTTGTCCGAAAAAGGCGTAATCGGGTTGCACGATATGAAACAACTTGCTGACGACTGTCGCCACCCCGTCAAAATGACCGGGCCTTGACGCTCCACAGAGGGTATCGGTAATGCCTTTTACATGAACTGTCGTTTTCACCGGAGAGGGATACATTTCTTCAACCGACGGTGTAAACAGAATATCGACTCCCTCTTTTTCCGCCAGCTGTTCATCACGCGCGATATCTCTCGGATAACGCTCGAAATCTTCACCAGGCCCAAACTGTAACGGATTAACGAAAATACTCATCACGATTATGTCACAGGTCTCCCTGGCTTTCTTCACCAGGCTCAGATGTCCTTCATGCAGATATCCCATCGTGGGAACGAGTCCAATCTTTTGATGTCTGTAAGGGCGAAGCTGTTCACGCAATTCCTGAATGGTACCGATTTTGATCATGATGACTTGTTCTCCCCGTACAATTGTTTGACTTCATTCGATTCTTTTGTATAAAACGTATGTTCAGAACGCGGAAAGATACGGTTTCGCACTTCTCTGGCATATTCAGAGACTGCATGCTTAATGGTATCTCCAATATTGGCATAGGTTTTGACAAATTTGGGACTGACGGAACTGGCATACTGTAAAATATCATGATAGACGAGTACCTGGCCATCGCAGTTGACACCGGCTCCGATTCCGATCGTCGGGACAGAGACAGTTTGAGTAATTTCTTTAGCCAGATGATCGGGAACACACTCCAGAACAATGGCGAAAACTCCGGCCTGTTCAAGTGCCCTGGCATCATCAATGATTTTTTGCGCCGCATCATCTGTTTTACCCTGTACTTTATACCCGCCAAGCTGGTGTACAGCCTGAGGAGTGAGACCCAGGTGTCCCATAACCGGTATGCCGGCCTGTGTGCATCTGGAAATGGTTTCAGCAATTTCCGATCCACCTTCCATTTTAACTGCTTTCGCCATTCCCTCCTGCATGATCCGACCGGCGTTTTTCAGGGTTTCGTCAATGGATCCCTGATAGGTAAGAAAAGGCATGTCCGTGACCACCAGCGCATGTCTGGTTCCGCGTGTTACCGCTTTGGTGTGGTGCAGCATGTCTTCGAGGGTAACCAGAATGGTGGAGTCGTACCCCAGTACCACCATACCCAGTGAATCGCCGACCAGAATCACATCCACATCTGATTCGTCCACCAGTCTTGCGGACGGGTAATCATAAGCCGTCATCATCACGATCGGCTCACGATTCTTTTTCATTTGTTTCAGTTTTGAGGTCGTTACCGCTTTTTTACTCATACATGTCCCTCCCATTCTCCGCCGCCCGTCTGACCGGAATCGATTGAGATCCGCAATAGAAAAGCCTTCCAAACCCGCTCTGACAGGCTGGAAGGCATAATAAACCCCTATTCAGTCCAAACACATAAAATAAAAGGTTCATTTTCCTCTGTCTCGGTCCTCAAGGGCTCAGAGCAGATTTTTCATAATAAAATAGAATATGTTTTTCTGCCGTAAACAGGAAAGTGTTGTTCCGAAAGGGATACAACCTATTCCAGCGGTATATCAGCAGAAAAAATTTTCTTTATTATACCATTATCCAGTTCAAGAAGTAAAACCCCATCTTCATCAATTCCGCGAACGGTCCCCGAGAATTCACCGTCGATGGTGCGAATTCGGGTTTTTTCACCAATTAATATAGCATAAGCTTCCCATAAATGTTTGATCGGCGTAAATCCTTCTTTCAGATAAATATTATATAACGTTTCAAAGTTTTGACAGATCTCGCGAACCAGCCGGGCTCTCGAAAAACTACGTCGACTCTCTGCCTTCAACGAAGTAGCGAGTTTTTTCAATTCATGAGGAAATGTTTCAGGACCGGCGTTGACATTGATCCCGATCCCGATCACAAGATAATGGATCCGGTCTGATTCAGCATTTAATTCTGTCAGGATGCCGCAAATTTTTTTGCGGTTAATCAGGATGTCGTTGGGCCACTTGATATTCACGTCAAGATCTGTTGCAACACGGTTAATGGCTCTTGCTACAGCAACAGCTGTCAATAGCGTCAGTTGCGGGGCCATTTTTAACGGGATATTCGGTTTTAATATCAGGCTCATCCAGATCCCGGTCCCCGGCGGCGAATGCCATACCCGTCCAAGCCTTCCTCTTCCCCCGGTTTGTTCGTCTGCGATCACAATGGTCCCCTCGGTCTCCCCTTGATCTGCCAGTTGATGGGCCACAATCTGGGTCGATTCCAATTGCTTAAAATAATGAATGGTTTGTCCGATCCTTTCCGTATCCAGATTATATTGTATTTCCTGGGGAGTCAGAATATCCGGGGATTTTATGAGTCTGTATCCGGATCGGCGAACGGCTTCAAACTGATACCCTTCTTTTCTTAATTCCTCAATATGTTTCCAGATAGCGGCACGGGTACACCCGAGCTGTCTGCTCAATTCTTCTCCTGAGATATATCGCTCACCTGCATCTTTAAATAATTTGATCAACGTTTCTTTCATGGTTTATTTTCCTTTCCAGCTTCTTTCAATAAAGCATCCCGTGCATTGGGAAGAGCGTGAAAATTGACAGCATATAAAAGATGCCTGAGGGTGCCTGATACCCATGGGCCGGGCTCCTTTCCTATGTAGTCGATTAAATCCCGACCGCTTACCGCCAGCTCTTCCACTTTTTTGGCGCTCAAACTTTCATACCATTCACGGAGTTGTTTTGAGTCAAGGTGATGTCTGTTTAATGCCTTCAGGACCCTGCACAGGTTTAATGATGTTTCCCATCCCCGGTCCAGAAGTGTTTCTTTCCACCATTGTTTTTCCTGTTCAGCATTCATCTCTTCAACCATCCGATAAGACAGGTAAAGCTCGATAATGCCGGTAATCACCTTTTGATCAGAACCGGAGAATCGCAATCGACGCAAGACGTTTTTTGTCTGGTCCGGATTCTTTTCCGTGAGGACAAATAAGGCCGTCCACCTGAGCAGGCGGGATGTTAGTGTTTTTAGTGAAATAACATCTGATGTATATCGGGACTGGAAAAGAGCATTGATAATCGGTTCGAAAGCGAACAATCTACTCTCGACGATCAATCGATAGCCCAGATCGGGATGAGCACTTTTCACCCATTTATCCAGTTCCTCTTTGATCCGTTCCACAGCAATTCGGTTTAACAGATGAGACATGTCCAAAAGCGCCTGCCAGGTTTTCGGTTCAATGGAAAAGCCAAGCTGGCTGGCGAAGCGAATCGCCCGAACCATACGCAACGCGTCTTCCTGAAATCGGTCAAACGCGGACCCCACCGTCCGTATCTGTTTTTTATCAAGATCAGCCCGGCCTCCGAAAGGATCCAGGATATTCCCCTCGATATCCATGGCCATGGCATTCATGGTGAAGTCCCGACGGTACAAATCTTCTCGAATATCCGATACAAAAAGGACACGGTCGGGTCGCCTTGAATCACTGTACCGCCCTTCCTTCCGAAAAGTAGTGACTTCAAACGAATAACCCCGGTGAAGGACGGTGACCGTTCCATGTTTGAGTCCGGTCGGAACCGTCCGCTCAAATAACGAGACCACCTGTTCCGGACGTGCGCTGGTCGCAATATCAATATCATGAATATCTCTTCCGATATATTTATCTCGCACATATCCACCAACCAGATAAGCTTTATATCCATTTTCTATTAATTTTTTCAGTACTTCACGCGCTGCCTGTTCCAGAGCCATCGCCTCAATTCCCTCAATTTCTTGATTTTCACGTGGTATAATAGAAGTAAGCCAGAAAAAGGAGTGATCTCTAGTGAGAAAATTGATGGGTTTTCTGGTTTTTATGTCAAAACTGATGCAGCTCTTCCGGCGAAACTAGCTTTTTATTCGGCTGGTCTGTTGAATCCGTCGATATAATTCTTCATACTGTGATGTGATTTTGTCGTGATTAAATGTGTGATGTGCATGCCGGATCGATTGTTCCGCAAATGTCCGGTACCGTGTTTCATCCTGCATCAATTCTAGAACTTTTGATGCCATACCTTCGATGTCCCCGACCGGTTTTAGAAATCCGGTTTCTCCGTCCCTGACAACTTCCGGCAGCCCGCCTGCCGTTGTGGCAATGACCGGTACGCCACATGCCATCGCTTCGAGAGCAACCAGTCCGAAACTTTCCTTTTCCGATGTGAGAATCAACAGATCCGCCACAGATATGACCGCGGCTATATCGTTTTGTTTGCCCAGAAAATAGACGTCGTCCGTAAGACCGAGTTCCTTTACCAGTTGACAGGCCTTCTGTTTATCAGGCCCTTCTCCAATCAACAGTAATTTTGACGGTAATTTACTGTGAACACGGTCAAATATGCGCACCACATCCAGTACCCGTTTCACCGGACGAAAATTGGATATATGGATGAATATTTTTTCTCCCTGATTGGCATAATCCTTTTTTAAATGCTCGACATTGCGGGGATAGTACTCCCTGTGGTCAACAAAGTTATAGATCAGCTCAATGTCCCGTTTGATATCGAGAAGCTCCCGGGTCTGACCGATCAAATCACGGGAGACTGCTGTCACGGCATCACTTTGTTCAATACCGAATCGGATAATATCAGCTAACCCCTGATCGTATCCGAGGACTGTAATGTCTGTTCCGTGCAGTGTGGTAACGATCTTCAGGTGATCCCCCACCATCTGTTTGGCCAGATAGGCACTGATCGCATGGGGGACAGCATAATGAACATGTAACACGTCCAGATTTTCCCTGCGCGCGACCTGAGCCATGCGGCTGGCCAGTGTCAGGTCATAGGGAGGATGCCGAAATACCGAATAACTGTTGACTTCGACATCATGAAAAAATATGTTCCGATAATATTTACCCAGTCTGAACGGTATATCCGAGGTGATAAAGTGGACAACGTGTCCCCGCTCAGCCAGTAATTTTCCCAGTTCTGTGGCAACCACTCCCGATCCTCCGAGAGATGGATAACATGTCATTCCGATTTTCATTAAACAAGCCTCGCTTTTGATAGTGTTTTAATCCAGATAATCTTTTTGTACCGGTTCCCTGACTTTAAAACCTTCTGCATATCGTACCCCGATCTGCTGTCCGATTAATTGATCACGGGCAGCAACCCGTTGCACATAATCCTGATTTAACGGTGTGATCACACTTTCATTCTCCATTATAAATTGACTCTCATAAGCCATAAGCGCGTGCTGTTTAAGTTCATAACAATCCGTTACATCAACAGCCAAATCCGGTGATTCAAACTGATTAATAAAGTAATAATAAACATAATCCACCTGGTGAGCATCACCAAGTTCGGAATGATAACGCCTGATTTTAGCGTTAAATACCGCTTCTCTCACCAGCCGGCTGGTCCATTCGTGGTCGGGATGGCGGTCTTTCCAGTAGGGCGCCAGAACGATACGTGGTTGATGTTGACGAATCAAAGAAACAACAGGGGCTATCTGTTTATCTGATATCGCAATTCCCCTGTCCGGCAATTTGAGATTAAACCGGGCGTGTATGCCCATAATTCGGTTGGCTTCCTGAGCCTCTTGCTGGCGGCGCTCAACCGTCCCGTTGGAAGACAGTTCAGCCAGGGTAAGATCACAAATGGCGACACGGTCCCCGCGCTGTACATGTTTGATCAAGACGCCGGCTGCTCCGATTTCAACATCATCAGGATGAGCACCGAAAGCCAGTATATCCAGTTTTATGTTGTCCTGCGCCATAGATTCAAATCTCCTTTTACTTGATGGTGATCTTTTTGATGATCATCCATCAATCAAGTAAATGTTCCATGCCATAAACCAGACGATCCAGTTCCATTACTTTTTTAACGGCCAGATTAACTCCCGGCATGAAGGATTCACGATTAATGGAATCATGACGGATCGTCAGGGTTTGCCCGGTGTTTCCGAAAATAAGTTCCTGGTGAGCCACCAACCCCGGCAATCGCACACTATGTATCCTGAAACCGTTCATATAACCTCCCCGCACCCCTTCAAGGGTTTCCTTTTCATTAGGATGCCCCTGTTTCAGTTCTTCGCGGGATTCTGCGATCAGTTCAGCGGTTTTGAGCGCTGTTCCTGAGGGAGCATCCAGTTTTTGATCATGATGCATTTCAATAATCTCGACATGTGGCATATATTTGGCAGCCGTCCGGGCAAATTTCATCATCAGGATTGCCCCGATGGCAAAATTGGGCGCGATGATCCCACCGATATGATGTCGCTCACACAGCTTGTCCAGTTCATCAATGTCTTCAGGTGTCAAACCGGTTGTTCCGACCACCGGTCTAACCCCGTTTTCTATCGCAATTTGGACATTGGATTTGACTGCTTCAGGTGTTGTAAAGTCAATTAACACATCCGGTGTATATTGACGGATCGCTTCCTCCAATCCGTTCATAAACGGGGCGCCGGCGGTTCCGAAACCAAGTGTCTCTCCGACATCCGGCCCGTTTAAATGTGGATCGATTCCTGCAACCAGCTTGAAATCCGATTCATCCAGTACCATTTTAACCGTTTCTTTGCCCATTCTTCCTTTCGCACCAGCAACAATTACCCTGATTTTTTGATTGTCCATATTCTGATCACCTTTCTTTTATGTTAATCGTTTGTTTATTTGTGATAAATGTTTTCGTGCTATCTGATGATGCGGTTGTAGTTCTATGATCTCATATAACTGTTTTTGAGCCTTTGTAAGTTCTCCCTGTTTTTCATATACATCGGACAACAGTAACTTGGCGTCCGTGTTCAGTGGATTAAGCGAGATCGCCTGCTGCAGTAAGGATTCAATTGCTGTAGTTTCCTCACCTTTTTCCATGGCATCATGTGCTTTTTGTGTCAGATACCTGCTTTTCATCGAATCAAGATGTTGGCGGTATAAAGGAACATCCGGGTTTAAATAACAGGCAGCTTCTGCCTCTTTCAGTGCTTCCGCCAGGTCATTGTTTCGGGCATGGGTAATAGACAGTTTATAACGATAGGAAGCGTTGTCCGGATCAGACTGAATCGCTTTTTTAAAGTAATACACGGCAAGCCGGTAATCTTTTTGTAATATGGCATTATATGCCCTGTGAATATAATCTTCCCCTGTAACCAAGGCCATCACACCTTTAAAAGTTTAGCCTGTTACAGCATATGTAAACCATCAGGATTCGGTGTTGATTTTTGTCCACCGGTCGGCATCACGGGTATTATATTTTTCCATCACGGCATCAAAAGCTTTATCAAGATCAATATCCAGAGAATTGGCAAAACAGACGAGGATAAATAACAAATCCCCCAGTTCCTGTTCCATTGAATTGTCTGCTTCTCCCGGTTTCTTGGGTTTTTCTCCATACCGGTGATTGACTTCCCGTGCCAGTTCTCCTACTTCTTCTGTCATTCTGGCCAGCATGGACAGAGGAGAAAAATAACCTTCTTTAAACTGGTTGATATAATCGTCAACCTGCTTCTGTATTTCCTTTAATGTCCGTTTGTTTTGTTCCATCCTGAATACGTCCACCTCATCAATAATCTTTTCTCTATCATGTTAACGTAACTGTTCAGCGATGACAATAAGACAAAAACAAGAATGCTTTGGACAATCGTCACTTTTATCATATAATATCAATGATTGACGTCTGTTTTTAGAATCGGAGGAGGGAAACGATGAAGATAACCCTGAAAAACATCATTGCCATCACGATCGGAACTGCGATCATGGGATTCGGTATCAATTATTTTAATATCTCGAACGGACTGGCAGAGGGTGGCATAACAGGGATCACCCTGCTTTTAAAATACATATTCAATATTGATCCAGCATTCAGCAATATTGTCCTGAACATACCCCTGTTCATCATCGGCTGGAAAGTTCTCGGACGAATTTCGTTCATCTATACCCTGTACGGAACGTTGATGTTTTCCGTCTTTCTATTCTTTTTCCAGGATTTCAGGCTTGACCTGCGTCAGGACGTGCTGCTCGCATCTCTTTATGCCGGCGTGTTTGTGGGACTTGGCCTGGGGATTATATTTCGCTACGGGGGAACCACCGGCGGTGTGGATATCCTCGCCCGTCTGTTGCAGAAATATTTCGGATGGAGCATTGGCAGAATTATGTTTGCCATCGATATGTTTGTGATTTTGCTATCCCTTTATTACCTCAGTCCTGAAAGGGCGATGTACACCCTGGTTGCCGTATTTATTGGTGCCCGGGTCATCGATATCGTACAATCAGGTTCTTATGCCGCAAAAGCGGCTATGATCATTTCAGATCATGCACCGGAAATCTCGAAGAAAATAATGAAGGAAATGGGACGGGGAGCAACGTTGCTCAAAGGAAGAGGCGGCTATACCGGAAGTGATAAGGAAGTACTTTACTGTGTGGTCAACCGGAGAGAAATCGTCAGGTTAAAAAATCTGATTCACCAGATTGATCCGTTTGCCTTCGTGATAGTCAATGATGTTCATGAAGTGCTGGGTGAGGGCTTTACACTCGATGAAAACAAACGCCCCATCCAATCATGAGAAAGGCTATTTATGACGATTAAACGTTTTTTTATCTTTTACCATCCGCATTTTTTCAGCCCTGTATTTACGCCACCCGACATAGGTCAAGGTTGAAATGACAATAGCGGCGATGCCGAAAATAATCACGTAGGGTGATCCTCCAATCACATGGGGAGCCAGCGTGCTCCTCTCCTCACCCATAAAAACCTTTTGCACCGCATGTTTTAATTGCTGAACTCCCCCGCTCAGTTCGTCCCAGGACAACGGGTCCTTTTTTACACCTGAAAAAATAAAGCGATACAATGAATCCATCATCTCGGTTGTTTCCGCAGAATGACTCACCATAACCGATGGACGGAGCGTCATATATAGCTGGTGATTTTCACTCAGTACTTTTTTGAATGCCGCCATATCCTTTTTCTCAGCCGCTCTGCCCATCTGATTTAATTGTTCCTGATAAGTGCCAAAATAATTTTTCCAGAGAGGCTGGTTTTCATGGGTCAGGGCATCAATCATCAACCGAATTTTCAGGGCATGCCAGTTTAGCCGTTCCTCATTTAATTCGGTGGCGGCAAACGCTTTTTTACCCTCAATAATGGTTCGGCTCATCATTTCCAGACTTTCAATATCCATCTCTTTTTCATTATGATAGGCCGTAAATTTATCAGCCAGTACATCTAATTTCTCTTTCGCTTTTTCATACTGTTTGATTTTCGTAAAATCATAAACCTGTTTGGAGATCAGATCCAGTTCTTCCAGTTTGGAAAGATGATCGACACCGTGTACGGGGGAAATTATAAATAACATGATGCTAACCATTAAAAGAAAATACACTGTGTTTTTGACAATAGACAAGATGCCACCCTCCCTTCTTTACATTCCTATGGGAGGACGGACAAGTTTATACCTTTTTTTTTGCCGGCGTATATTCTGACACTCTGACAAGTTGATAAACAAGCATGATAGAAAACAGGCTGAGCCCGAATGTAAACCAACCGATTGCATTGTCATAATCAGCCAGTACGGCGGGAAGCCACGGATGAATATTCAGAGTATAATCCAGCAGATCATTCAGCAGCGTCCAAACGGCAACCGGTAACAGATGAACAAGACGAATAGAATAAAAACGACTGTAAAGAAGCGACTCTGCTGCCATTCCTCCGTGCGATATCATCAGCATGTAATCAGTCCATTGTAGCGGGTTCCCTTTGGCTGCTCCCAGCAGAATCATCAAAACCGCCCAAATTCCGTATTTAAAATTGGTTACGGCAGCGAACGCTTCCAGGGAAGGAAAACGTTTTCCCAGTAATAGAAGGATCAGAACAATGGTAAAAAGGCTGCTGGAAGTCGGACTATCCGGGACAAACAGGCGAAGAAAAGACGGTTCTGTGGCGATCAATTGATTTTTGTACCAGTAAAAACCGTATATCGACCCGAGAAAATTGATGATGATGAGACTGACCAGAAACCATCTTTCAGTCAAAACCTTGAAAAACCATCTTATCATCCAGGACAATACCGTTCACCTCATTCAGTCAAAAAGGATAAAAGCTGACTGCGCCGATGCAGTCAGCTTTACTGATGCGAATAAGTATTAAGGTCAAAAGACTATTTCAGGCTGGCCAGGTATTCCACGAGTTGGTCCAGTTCTTCGTCCGTTCCCTGGAACATTCCCCCGGGCATCTGACCTCTTCCGTTTACAATAACATCCTTGATTTCTTCGGCACTGAGACGGCTACCGACATCTGTCAGGCCGGGTACTGTGCCGGCACCGGACATGTCAGCAGCATGACAGCCGATACAGCTTGCCTGCTTGGCCCAGATCTTCTCTCCGGGAGAAGCATCCTCAGATACCGGCGGTATATCCTCCGTATCGCCGCCACCGCCCTGGTGATTGGCACTTTTATGACTTGCAGCTGAGTCAACCGCTGCCCAGGTCAGATATACAATAGATACGAGGGCCAGCATCATCAGTGTTGTTGCAACCGGACGGCGGTTGGGACGTCTTTCAGGTCCGCGATCCAGCCAGGGAGCCAGAAGCAGAGCTGTAAAAGCCAGTCCGGGAACAATAACGGTTCCCACCAGTACATAATCTCCTGAAGCCCACGGATATTTCAGGAACTGGTACAGGAAAAGGAAATACCAGTCCGGTAACGGAAGGAAACTTGTATTGTTTGGATCAGCCTGATCTCCGATAGGAGCAGGATGACTGATTGTTAAAACCAGAAAACCCACCAGTCCCACAGCCGCAACCATCCATTCCTTCAACAAAAAGTCCGGCCAGAAAGGTTCCGATTTTCCGGGGAATTCGGAATAGGACGGCGGGGTGCCATCATGCTTTTCAGCAACAACTCTAGAATCTCCAACATATTTTACGTCTTTGTCATGATTAGCCATTCTTTAACCTCCTGTCTTTGGAGCCTTGTTCTCCAATTTTTTCGTTCTGCTTTAAGATCCGATCCATGAACTTCTCAAAGTAAATTTTATAGCGGTCCGGAAATTCCCTGTTTACGGATCAACACGAAATGCAGTCCAAGCAGACCGAGTAAGGCTCCAGGCAAGAAGAACACATGGATGGCAAAGAATCTTGCAAGTGTTTGGGCACCTACAATGTCTCCACCCTGCAACAACTGACCGAGAAACGGACCGATAAGCGGTACGGTATTGGCAATTTCCAGTCCTACCTTAGTCGCGAAGTAAGCTTTGTTATCCCAGGGTAACAGGTATCCGGTAAAACCGAGTCCCAGCATAACGAAGAAAATCAGAACTCCGACAACCCAGTTGAGTTCTCTCGGCTTCTTGTAAGCACCGGTAAAGAAAACACGAAGTGTGTGTAAAAACAACATCACGATAACCAGGCTAGCGCCCCAGTGATGCATACCCCGAACGATGACACCGAATGCCACTTCATTTTGCAGGTATTTAACCGAGGCATTGGCATTGATGATATCCGGCACATAATACATGGTCAAAAACATACCGGACAAAATCTGAATGACCGTAATAAAAAAGGTCAGTCCTCCAAAACAATACACAAAAGCTGAAAAATGATGGGCCGGATTAACGTGTTCCGGTACTTCATGGTCAGCGATATCCCGCCACATGGGCGTAACATTGATTCGTTCGTCTACCCAGTTATAGATGCTTTTTAACATTTATTTACGCCCCTCCTTCATTCGGGTTCGGTTTCAATGCACCCAGATACAACTTGCCGTCTTTCACCTGCGTCTCATAGGCATCCAGCGCTGCCAGCGGCGGTGTGTTGGGTACATTCACCCCGTTTTTGTAATACAATCCGTCATGACAGGGGCAATAAAACATGTCCGGATGTTCCGGGCTGGTATTCCAGTTCACCGTACAACCCAGGTGTTTACAGATGGGTGATAGAGCGAGAATTTCGCCATCTTCGGTAACCTGCACCCAGGCGGACTTTACAGATTCCGATTCATACCATCCATCTACGGTATGTACCTTAAAGTCGACGCGCTTGGGTTCACTTCCAAAGTCTTCCACATTACCGACTGCCACCATATCTCCGACATCCGATGTCTTCAACGCCGGATCAATGGCAAAACGCAACATGGGAGACAAAATTCCCGCAGCAAGGAAACCACCCGTACCCATTAGAGCATAGTTTAGAAATTGACGTCTGGAAATGTCCTTGCCGTTCTTGTCGCTCATTCTCCATTAACCTCCTATGCATATATAAATAAATCCGTTCAAGACACAAACTTTTTCAATCTAGGACATAACCATGATAGCCTAATAAAATTTGAACTGTCAAGATTATCATGTATCAATTCTCACAAAGTATGTCAATTTTCATCATTTTTTCACACAACTATGATTGTAAAAAAAGTTGAATCGCTTCTTCCACATCTTCAGGCGGTCCTACCATCGTAATCCGGTCTCCCATCCGCAAACGTGTTTTGCCATGCGGGACAATGGAATCATCATCCCGACTGATAGACAAAATCAAAATTTCTTTTGAGATGGGAAGTTCCCTTATTGCTTTCCCAATTAACATGGGATTGATAACAATTCCCTCTTTTAATGAGGTCTCCTGTCTCTCCTGGGTTATTAGAGAGAAAGCGAGCGGGTTACGAATATGGTTTTCGATAACGAGTTCCGTGGCCATACTGGGGCGAACCACTTTCACGCCCAGTTCCTCAAGCTGATAGGCATAATCTTCATCCCGGATGACGGCGTAGATCTCATCAAACCGGGGATGTTCAGCAAGTTGTTGTGCGACCTTTTGATTGTAGTCTTCGATTTCGGTCGCCACTACCACCACGTCCGCCTTCGTTAACCCCAATTTTTCCAAAGCTTCGGTGATATTATCCTTATTTTCCGGGAGGCGTTTGATCCCCGTTTCTCCCACCAGGCCACTTTTTCTCTGGTCGACTGCCAGGTGCACCACGTCGTTATAAATACCCTTTAACCTTTTAGCCAGGTAAACCCCGGTTTCACTCACTCCAATCACAACAATCAGTTTTTCATCCTCCGTTTTAACCGGTTCTGCAATCCGGTTAAAAATCATGGGTGACAGGGTCACGGTTATCACAGCTACCAGCACAACCGCTGAGTTGATTGAGTCATCAATCAATCCCAGTTCATAACCGATGGCAGATGCCGCAATGATCAGGCTCAGGCGTGATGAAAGCAAAAAGCCACCACTCATCGTCTCACGCCAGTTATATCGGAATCTAAAAAGAAGGCTGGGGATCAGTTTGACCAGATAGGCCGCCAGGATCAGAATAGGAACCATTAAAAGGGCACGGGTAGATGACAGGAGTTGTTCCAGTTCAAAATTAACCCCGACCATGATAAAGAATATCGGAATAAAAAACCCGTATCCGATAGCATCCAGCTTTTCATGGATTTTACCCGTCTGACCTCTGGATAGAAGAGATATAATGACACCGGCGAGGAACGCCCCCAGAATAATGACCTCTTTACCCATCTGCTGGGCCAGGGCGATAAAGACCAGGATTAACAGAAAAGCACCTCTCACCCGGATCTGGGAAGTGGCATCCGCCAGTTTTTCAATCAATTCCCAGCGGCTGAACAGTTTGCTGATTCTATAAATAAAGAAGAAGGCTACAAACAATGTTAAAATCAACAGCGTTTCCGCTGTACTTCCCCCGCTTTTAAGTGACGCAACGAATGTAATCAATAGCATGGTCACAAAGTCTGCGATCAGGGCTGCCATCAAAATGGTTTGTCCAAACTCGGTTGCTAAACTTCTTCTTTCTTTTAAAATGGGGACCACCACGCCGAGGGAAGTGGTGGATAATATCAGTCCCATCAAGATAACGGATTTTACAAAATCGGCCTGGTAAAGGCCGTATGATATGATAAAGGCCATTCCCAGCGTCATCACAAATACGCCAATTCCCAGCATCACGGGACTGGTTAATTTCTGGCGAAGCGATTGTTTTTCGGACCCGGGCCGATTTTGCATCAGGTTAAAATCGATTTCCAATCCTGAAAGAAACATCAAATAGGCAAAACCGAAATCTGATAGAAACGTCAGATAAATATCATCCGATATTAGGTTAAGCCCGCTCTTCCCCACGATCATCCCGGCTACAATTTCTCCCACCACAATCGGAATCGAGATTCGGGGAAGCTTCGTCACCAGTAAAGGAATGAAAAAAGCCAGTAACGTAATAATCAGAAGAGAAATATAATTAAATTCTTGATGCATGGTTTCACCCTAACCTTTCCATAAATTTAACAAAAACTGATAACCCCTGTTCCCCGTTTCCATCAATCCGTCTCTATCTTCAATCTCCCCAAGAGAAAAGTCATGAAAAACCGCCGCTCCATGCTCTTTCATCCCGGCAGCCAGTTCATCATCTTCGGTGACAAAAAGCATATGTTTAAAGGCGTCACCACCGTCCTGTACGGAATGGACCAGGAAACGCTGAAATACCTCAGCGTAATCTTCGCTGTTCGAAGCCAGATATTGAAAAACAGGCGGTAACAACAATACTCTACCTTTCAACTGATTTTCTATGTATAGACAGATATCTTCCAGCTTTCTGATCTTCTGAACCTGTTCTTTATTCATTTCTTGAAGACGAAGGGTATGAACAGGTATGATCACTGTGTCAATGTATTCCTTCGCTTCTATAAAGGATTCAATATCATCGGGATTCCATCTCATACGTGTCAGCCCCCTTTTTTTTATATTAAACACAGAAAAACCCGGCACCGCCGAGTCTCCATAGAATAACATATAAACTGTTTCTAAACAATATTTAATGTATCTCGTAATCCTTCAAACGGTTGAGTTCACCTGTCAGCTGAAGAAAACGGGATTGATCCCCATTTTCCAGGGCTCTGTCTATCTCTTCATACAGTTGTTTTTCTTTCTGTTTTCTCAGGATATGATCCAGCGTCATCTCTGCCAGCAGACTGACGATGTGAGGTTGCGACACATTATGGTCATTCATTGGATTCTCCTCCAATACTGAAGCATATTGAGGGCTTGACTTCCAGTTTTTGAAAAAGAGACCGATGAAAACATCTTCTTCGGGATTCAGGCGAATATCATGAAATGCGGTTCCCACATCGTAAGAAACATGATCCTGTTTGACGAACTGAAAAGAGGTCATTGGAACACAGGTTGTCGATATCATGATCGTTTTAGGGAGTTGCTCCAGTTGATTGGTAAAATGGACTCTGGTTAAAAGGGTTTCATTCAACATCAGATAATTCAACAGGTAAAAGGAATCTTTCATTTTACATTTAAAGTTGCGTAAAAACCAGCGTAAAAACTCCTTTTTATCCGACAAGGTGACATTGTTCATGTTATCCCCCCGTTATAACCTGATCGCCTATTAATAATATATTTCGGCACCCCGCTTCTGAATCCTGCTTTCAGAATATTTTATTCAGAAACACAGGATGCGAAACCGAGGAAACATCTGCGCCCTCATTCTGTTATCCATTTTTGACCAATTTTACTTAACTTATAACCGGCCGGTTCATTTTCTGATTTTTGCAGGAGACCCAGATGCACCATCATTTTTAACAATCTTTCTTTCACAATATTTTCGGGAGAGTCATAATAAAAGGGTTTAACCCAACGGCTGAACTGCCGAATGATGGATTGCTCCTCCACCCAGACATCTGCACAACACGCTCCGATGATTCTCGCAAGCTTGCCAGTGCCGGGAACCGGTTTCTTATACGTTTTGATCCAGAACCTCTGCAATTGATTCAGAGTCACATCGATTTTTTTATCCTGGCTGAATATCATGCCAGTATCCGTCAATCGAAGCACAGAACCCAGCTGATCCTCTTCAATCAATCGCTGTGCGTAACAAAAATCATACAACAAAGAAAAACGGTCCGGATAATTCAGAAATCGTCGACCGTAACCGAATCGCCAGCCTTTATCTTCAAGCAGCGGTTCGGGAACCGACAGTTCAGAAAGGATTTGCTGTTGCTTTCGTTTATAAATCACACCATCGGACGTGAGCGGAATTTGATGTTTGTGTACGTAATCCAGGAAGATATAGACATCCCTGGCCAGGGTGTCTCCTTCGTCCCGGTAAGCATCAGGGGTTGTAAGGAGGGTTAACTGTTCCTTCAGGTGACGAATGACAATCTGTTTCCATTTATCAGTGAGATCATCGGCCTTCTGAAAGACCGTCTGAAATTGGCCGTGGGTAGTCTGAAACAGCCAGCCGGAGCGAAGGGCCAGCGAAATAAAACGATGATGATCACGTTTATCATTGTTTTCGCCGGCGGCCAGTCTGCCGGCTGCTCTCAAATCTTCAAGGGTAAACGTATTTTTATGATCAAACAAAAGATACATTAAAAATAACTGCTCGTATTGCGACAAACGTTCGAGTTGCTGTTTCATCACGGATTCTTTCTTGATCGAAGTTAAAATGGACTGGATCAGCTCGTTTTTCGAATTCAGGTTGCACCTGCACTCAAAGGTTTCGGCCAGTCTGTGCAATTGTCCGATATCCGTATATGAAAGAATCTCATTTAAAAACATAGAAAACCCTCCTCACACATGATCCGTTATTCTATTATTCTCATGTTGTGAAGAGGGAATACCTGTTCCAGTTATGAAGTTTTAATGGTCTGCGCGATATCTCTCTATCAAATCAAAGATTTCATATTGTTCCGGATGAATGGACAGTGATTTTTCATACCAGGCCAACGCTTCTGTCACATTGCCTTCTTCCATAAATAAATCAGCCAGCCGGTTGATAATTTTCCAGTTTTCCGGTTGATCTATGGCAGCACGTTTAAGCAACTGAATGGCTTTTTCGTATTCTTCCTGGTCGATATAAATGTCCGATAGCTGTTCGATCAGATCCGGAAAATCACCGCCATAATCGACGGAAGATTGAAGCAGATCAGCGGCCTGCTCCAGGTCTCCCCGGTTTAATGAAATTTTCCCCAGATAGTAATAGGGAATGGGGTTTTCCCGATCGATTTCAACTGCTTTTTTCAACACAAATTCAGCCTCTTGCCATGTCCTTTCCTCAAATAAAAGTTCACCAAGTCTTATGACATTCTTTTCATCGGTTTCATCCCGGTCGAAGGCTTTCCGGTAACATTCAATGGCTTTCCCCTTCTCCCCGTTCATAACATAACACTCACCGAGAACCGGATAAGCCGTGACATAGTCGGGATCGATCGCAACCAGTTTTTTCAGGGACCGAATCGCCTCATCCCACTCCCCTGTCTGAAAGGCTGTAAAACCATGACTGAACAGGGCATCGGCAGATTCTGTTTTTTTGATGATTTTTCTAAACAGCATCAACGCCTGTTCAAAATTTCCTGACTGTGCCAGGAGCTGAGCTTTTTTAAATAAAACGTCTTCCTGTTCATCTTCATCCAGTATCAGATCCCAGTGTTCAACCGCCCGATCATCCTCCCCCAGTTGACGATAGAACTCTCCAAGGACGGAACGAATCTCAGGCTGATCGGGATCAATCTCCAGTGCCTGCTCCAGATATTTGCAGGCAACCTCTGTCAACCCCTGCAACGCAAAACAGTCAGCCAGAAGGACGAGAACCTGCAGATTCTCAGGCTCTTGCTCTTTCAAATCAAACAATATGTCCAGGGCCTCATCCGATTTTTCCTGATCCATTTTAATTTCTGCCTGCAGTAATCTTTTTTCAAATTCTGTTTCTTTTGATTCGGGACTAACGGCGTCCAGTACGTCTTCTGCTTCATCAATATGGCCGAGTTCACTATATACCGATGCTAACAACAGCAACACTTCCGGAAATTTGCCTGCTCGTTCTCTGACATCCCGGAGGAGTTGTAATCCTTTCTCAATCTGTCCGATTTGAATTGACTCGGTTGCTTTATGAATCTGGTCCTTCAGTTTTTTCTCCATCCGTCTCCTCCTTCATCCGATAACCTTCATTTATTTGCGAAGTCATACACGAAAAAACCCGTTTTTCTGCGAACAGAAAAACAGGTATGCTTGTAGAAAAAGATTATATCATATCAGACTCGAACCATCCAGCTGACTACAATCAAGGTCATCAACAACCCAAGAAGCGAAGAAGCAATATATAGATTCAATCCGCCGGCATCCTCATCAGCTACCGATTCCGAATAGAAAATGGGAGCATCAATACTGGCCAGAATCTGACTGGACGAATTCGTATCATTTGAAATATACACCGACTCTGCTTCGATAGGTTGAACAGCTGAAATCGTCTGGTCTGCTTTCAACGTTACCCATTCCCCATTACCGGCCGCCTGATCTGTATGTGGAACCGGGGACAATACAGCCGTCGCCGTAAAAAAGATCAGGAGCATCGCGGCAATGGTAACCCCCAGCATCTTCATCCTCTGTGAGAGTCGAACCACATGTTGCGTAACCGGCAAGGCCCATTTTTGATCCTGGTAAATACGATCCATCACCTGATCAGCGACCGAAAAATGTTCCGGAATTTCGCAATCAAGTGAATCTGCATGATGTTCTGATATCTGAAGTTCAAGGTTGCATGCAGGGCAAGAGTCGAGATGGTGTTCCACTCTCCTGGCTGTTACTTCAGGAAGTTGTTCGAGGTTATATTCACTTGTCAGCTTTTGAACTTCTTTACAGTTCATGATTTATTCATCCCTTCAACTTCTTCTAACTGCTGTTCTGAAAAATAGGATTCCAGTTGACTTTTAATGCTGTTACGCGCCCGGAATAATAAAGATTTAACCGAGCTGACCGTCGAATTGAGGATCACGGCAATTTCTTTATACTCCATTTGCTCATACTCTCTGAGGATCAGGGCCGATCTCTGTTTTTCCGGCAAATTCTCAATCGCTTTTCGAACCAGTTGCTCGCGTTCGGTTCGCAATAACTCCTGTTCAGGCAACTGATCGAAAGAAGCGGTTGTCATCTGCTTCGTATCCTCTATGTATACCTCCGAGTTTTTACTTTTTCTCAACTCGCTTAAGACGGTGTTTCGGGCTATGGTATAAAGCCATGTTGAAAAAGTGGCTTCCACATCCCGAAAGGAATGTATGCTTTTAAAGGCTTTATAAAAGGTTTCCTGGCATAAATCTTCGGCCAGTGCCTCCTGCTGATAGCCGCTTAACATGTGCAAAATAAAGGCGAATATCTTGCGTTCGTAACGCTTCACCAGTTCACCATAACACTGAACGTTTCCGTCTTTAATCTCGCGGATTAACTGGGAATCGGTCATGCTTAGGAACCCCCTAATCGATTCCGAATTCCCGCCCATTTTTATATATGTATACCTGGACGGCAACAAAAAGTTGCGGAATATATTAAAAATCTATCCAATAAAAAAATTCGAGCTTGTCCCTGATATTTATGTCGTGAAAGCTGAATATTGATTAATTCGCTTTCGTTTTACAAAATCCTTCATGAAAAAATCCCTTTTTAGTAGGGAGAAATGGTAAAAGACAAACTGTTGTTTCCAGTCAGGTATCGCCCTCTGCCCCGAAGGCTGTATGGATGGCAATCAGCCCATCGTCCCGTTACAAATTTACCTTTCACCATCACCGAAGCGGGTACCAGCGACCCCTTTTCTGCAGGTATTTTATAAAGAGCCAGGTCGGCATCACTTCCAGCTGTTAGGGTTCCTTTTCTGGGAAACACCCCAAACAATTTGGCAATATTGGCACCGGCCAGGCGGGATAACTGCACAAAATGGTTTTCCCACTTTATCTGTTGATCGTTGTCTTTTTTTACAGATAAACCTGGAAGTTGAGGGCCAGAAAAAAGATCAGCTCTATCCGTCACATCTTTAAGCCATTCCCACTGTTTTACATTTATCATTGACAGATATGCCGTCCTCACGGAGATCTGAAGCAGGGACGGTTTCGGTACGGGCAGAATGAAACGAATCCCATATGCCCGTACAATATGTATGCAGTTTCGAACAAGGACAAACACTTCTTTTTTTGTGAAGTTTTCGGGATTGTAATCTAATTGTAAAGAGATTTTCCACCTGTGTAAACTGTTAACAACTGGTTCCCAGTCTTTTTTAAGAATCTCCCTCGCCTGGTGCAGAGACACGACAATAACCTTGATGCTGTGTTTGCCACATATACGAATCAATTCTGCATTTAATCGTTCCAGTGGAATTCTCATCTTTAAAAAAAAGTCGAGATAGCTGTTTCCATGGTAACCGATGTTTTCTGTGATTCCGCCATCTTTTTTACGAAGAGACCGATCATAATAAATCATATCGGCAAATGATGTAAATCCTCTTCTCATCCACTCATACATAATCTCCCGGTATTCGTCCCGATCGGGGCGTGCCTGTGCCAGAAAAGCCTGTTGCTGGATGAGACCCGGAAGAATATAAAAACCGCTGACATCGTAAATATGTGGCCCATGACCACTTGCCATCTTTTTATTCAGGGTTACAGGGTATAAGGGGGAATATTCCTTGATGTAATCGATTTTCTCACCCCTGACATAAACATCTGCAAGGCAGACACCTTTTGATGTAACGACCTTTCCTCCAGTCAGCACAATATCCATTTCAGCCCTCCGTCATCCTTTTTTCATAGCTGATGGGCCTGTACTCCACATCACGATCGATGGTAACCAGGCGACCCGTCAAAACAAGCAGAAATCCCAAACAAAGCGAGATTAAACCGGTCCCTTTCTGAACAAAGAAAAGCAGCCGAACCGGCTCCCCCAGTAAATCGCCACATTCTGCAAGATAACGGGTAAATAACGCCGAATAATCATACGATCGCTCATAGACAGGATTTAAAGATGGCACAAAAAAAGGAAGGAAGATCAACAGATTCGTTACAACGTGCTGGCCGGGTTTTAGAAAAAAATAGTGCTTTCCTGCATATCCCATTCCGATCAAGACGAGGACGGTAACCGCTCCGGTCGACATAATCAGAACTTCATAGAGTGTGGAAGCAAAATCATTTACGGGAAGAAAGCGCCAGATCAACAGGGGAAAAAGCACTGATTTTATCACGATCAGTAGCGTTAATGTCAGCAGAAATAATCCGGCATATAAAAGAGCCATCTTCTACTCCTCCTTCGTTTAATCCTTATGAGAAGGAGGATTAGAATATGAACATTATCCTGTTCGTTTGAAAAAGCACAAAAAAAAAGCCGTCTTACGACGACTCCCCTTAAATTGAAAGGGCTTACAAAATTATATGGATAGGAGTGGAGAGAAACCATACTATACTTGTAATTATACCGACAAAATTTAAGTTGTCAATAATTTTCTTGAAATTTTTTTATAAAATCGTGATCTTTTTTAAAAGATTGAAAAATCCGGGAAAGGAAACATTGATACATTCCTCTCCTTCAATGATCGTATTTCCCCGTGCTGCCAGTCCGGCAACAGCCATGGCCATTCCGATTCTATGGTCGCCATGGGTCTGGCATACAGCTCCCTGAAGCGATCCGGTTCCTCTTATAATCATACCATCATCTGTCGCTTGAATGTCAGCCCCCAATTTGGATAATTCCGTCACAACCGTCTCGATACGGTTGGTTTCCTTGACTTTTAACTCCGCAGCATCCCGAATCACTGTTTCACCTTCTGCAAATGCAGCTAGTACAGCAATAACCGGGATTTCATCAATCAAACGCGGAATCAAACTGCCCCCGATTTCAATCCCTTTCAGATCACTGGATTGAATATGTATATCGGCAACAGGTTCCCCGTTTCGGATCCGTTGATTTTCCAGTTTGATGCTGGCTCCCATGTTCATAAGCACATCGACAATACCAGAACGTGTCGGGTTCACCCCCACATTTTTGATGGTCAGATCACTGCCAGACAGAATGGTGGCAGCCACCATCAGAAAGGCGGCAGATGAAATATCACCGGGAACTTCTATTTTTTCAGGTGTGATCAGGGACTGTCCCCCTTCAATCATCACTTTGTTTTCAGTTCGATCCAGCGTGACCCCGAATGATGACAGCATTCTCTCCGTATGGTCGCGGCTCAAGTACGGTTCTAAGACCGATGTCGTTCCTTCAGCCTGGATTCCTGCCAATAAAATGGCTGATTTAACCTGAGCACTGGCAACTGATGATTGAAAATCAATCCCGGACAATCCACCGCCCCGCATCGAAATAGGTGTATATTCCCCGTTTTGTCGTCCATCTATACGGGCCCCCATTTTCGAAAGCGGGCCGGCGACCCGGCTCATGGGCCGTCTGGCGATGGATTCATCCCCGATCAGCACACTGTGAAAAGGTTGGGTGGACAAAATCCCCATCATCAAACGGATGGTTGTACCGGAATTCCCCACATCCAATATGTTGTGCGGTTCTTTGAGTCCAAACCATCCTTTTCCTTTCACTGAAACCCGGTCATCAACCTGTTTAATCTCTATTCCCATTTTTTGAAAACATGCAATGGTACTCAGACAATCTGCACCCGCCAGGAATCCGGTGATCTCGGTTTCACCTTCAGCCAGTGAACTGAACATCACAGCCCGATGTGATATTGATTTATCGCCGGGTACCACTACTTCTCCCTTGATCATTTTGGCTGGCAATACTGTCATCATCTTGAAAGCTCCCTCCTAATCCATGAGATAGACCGAATAACCATTATCCTGAAGAAGATCTCTGGCATGATCCAGGTCCTGTTGATTGCGAAAACTAATCTGCAAAACACCCATAATATCTTCCCTGATCTCCAGAATCTTGATGTTGGTAATACTGATCTGGTTTTCTCCGAGGAGTGTGGTGATTTTTCCGATCACACCGGGATGGTCCGGTACATCGACATAGAGTTCATAAACCGGAGAGATGGCTCCCTTTTGCCTTTCCGGAAGGCCGTCCCTGTATTCCCGTGCGGATCGGAAAAATGATTCAATTTCTTTTTCGTTATTTTCTCTGATATAGGCAGCAATTTCATTCATTGACCGTTGCCAGTCTTCGATAAGTGTCAGTAAAACATCCCGGTTGTTCAGCGTAATATCCCGCCACATTTCCGGGTTACTGGAAGCAATCCGGGTAATGTCACGAAATCCGCCGGCTGCCAGACGCTGATACCACTTATTGTCGGTATCGTAGGACGCCACTTGATTAACCAGAGCAGAAGCCACTAAATGAGGAAAATGGCTGATAGCCCCTACAACACGGTCGTGTTCGTCCGGGTTCATCACCACAACCCGGGCCCGGGTCCAGGACAGTAAATCTTTCAATTCAGCCACTTTGTCTTCCGGCGTATTTGCCAGAGGGGTGAGCACATAGTAGGCATTTTCAAACAGGCGATCGCTGGCAGCCTCAACCCCGGATTTATGGGAACCGGCCATGGGGTGGCCACCGATCATGTAAACCCCTTTTTCTTCAAATCCTTTGCCGAATTCCACAATGGCTTTTTTGATACTGCCGGTATCTGTAATGACAGCCCCTTTTTTGAGAGGCGTGTAACGTAAAAAAGAAATCAGTTCATATAATTTGCTGACCGGGGCACACAAAAAAATAAAGTCGGCATCAACGACTGCTTCCGCCAACTGAGTGGTCCCTTCATCTATCACACCGCGCCGCCTCGCCTTTATCAAATTATCTTCATTGACATCAAAAGCGGTCACATATACATCTTCATTCGGTTTCAGGGAGAGGGCCAGCGATCCCCCGATCAGGCCCACTCCCAGAAGTGCGACTTTCTTTCTCATACAACATCCTCCAGCTTCGTCTCTATCATGCAAAACAGTTATTGATCCAGCACATCGGCAAGAGCATTCAATACTTTCTTGTTTTGTTCTTCGGTACCAACGGTCATACGGATATATTCAGGAAATCCGAGCGGTACACCGGAGCGTACAATAATGCCTTTATGCAGGAGGGCGTTAAAGACGTCATTCCCGTCTTTTTTGACATGGACCAGTACAAAGTTAGCCTGGGATGGATAGTAAGTCAAATTCAACCGCTTGAACCCTTCATACAATTGTTCTAGCCCTTTACGATTCATGGCCCGGCATTGTTGAATAAAATCCTGGTCCGCTAGCGCCGCCACCGCTGCTTTTTGTGCAAGACGATTAGTATTGAAAGGTTCCCGTACATGATTCAAGTCATCGATTACATCCGGATGGCCGATTCCATATCCGATTCTCAGCGATGCCAGCCCGTAAATTTTGGAAAATGTGCGTAAAATCAGTAAATTGGGATATCGTTCAAGTAATGACACAGAATCCGGATATTTAGGGTCGGTAACATATTCATAATAGGCTTCATCCAGGACAACCAGAACATCAGATGAAACTTGATCCAGAAATGAAACCAGTTCCTCAGATCTGACAATCGTCCCGGTCGGATTGTTCGGATTGCAGATCCAGACGACCCGGGTCTGATCATCAATCGCATTCAGCATGGCATCCAGATCATGATCGCCGTTTTTCAGCGGGATTTCTCTAATCTCCGCATTCTCGATCATCGCATTGGATTTGTACTGGGGAAAAGTGTGTGTGGCCATGACCGTATTGGTCCCTTCTTGCAGGTATGTCCTGGAGATAAATTGAATTATCTCATCGGACCCGTTACCAAAAATCAGATGATCCTGGGGGACTCCCAGTTTCTCGGACATAACCGCACGAAGCTCAAGACTACCACCATCGGGATAAATCGGCATCATTTCCAGCTCATGCTGGATTGTTTCCCTCACAGCCGGCGAAAAACCGAACGGGTTTTCATTGGAAGCCAGTTTTATCACTGTTTTAAGCCCCAGTTCCTTCTGAACTTCTTCCATCGGTTTTCCCGGCTGATAGACCGGTACATTTGCCAGTTGACGTTTTGCCTGCATCTCCTACACCCCTACCCTCTTAAATTTCGTTAAAAAGATATTTTCATTATAATACTCCAGAATACAGGTGTTTTACAAATGTTTTTATCTCAGCCAGTGCAAGATGTCTCGTTTCCGGATCAAGCAGCGTTTCTTCATTTTTCTCTATGATACGGACAATGGCACTTCCTACGATGATCCCGTCACTGTGAGGGGCCAGTTCAGCCACCTGTTCCGGCGACGAAATCCCGAAACCGACGGCTACCGGAACCCGTGCATGCTGCTTGACTTCCTGCAAAAAGGAATGGATCTGCGGATGCAACTTTTTTCTCTCACCGGTCACCCCCAGCGAGGAAACACAATATATAAATCCGTCGGCCTGAGAAGCAATTCTCTCAATGCGCTCGCTGGAATTGGGGGCGATCAGTGAAATCAGAGGTTTACCTGTATGGTCAGCCCATGTTTTCACTTCCTCGTTTTCTTCGATGGGCAGATCGGGAATGATGATGCCATCGATTCCACTCGATTCGAAACGTTCGAACAGGCGTCTGATCCCATATTGAAGAACGGGATTATAATACGTAAATAAAATGATAGGGATGGTCACACCCGCCATTCTCATGTGAACTGATGTCTCCAGAATGTCATCAAGCGTGATGCCGTTTTTCAACGCTCGAAGCGACGCTTTCTGAATCGTCGGGCCGTCCGCAAGCGGGTCGGAATAGGGAACCCCCAGTTCAATCATATCGGCTCCTGATTCCTGAAGAGCTTTTGCGATACTGACGGTTGCTTTAAGTGAAGGGTCGCCCGCTGCGATAAACGGAATGAAGAGGGGTTTCTTATCAACGATAGAAAATGTTCTTTCAATGATGCTTGTCATCTTGCTCCCCCTCCCAGTCTTTGCTGAATGGAGGCGACATCTTTGTCTCCCCGGCCGGACAGATTGACGACAATGATCTGCTCCGGGTCCATCTGCCGGGCTGATTTCACCGCGTCTGCGACGGCATGCGCACTTTCCAGCGCCGGAATAATGCCTTCCGTTTCACTCAGTAACTGAAAAGCCTCCACGGCCTCGTCGTCAGTTACACTGGTATATTGAACCCTTCCCGTTTCTTTCAGATAGGCATGTTCGGGCCCTACACCTGGATAGTCCAGACCGGCGGAAATGGAATAGGGTTCCGCCACCATCCCGTTTTCATCCTGTAACAGATAGGTCATCGCGCCGTGGATTACACCCGGTCGCCCCAGGCTTAACGTGGCGGCATGTTCCGGTGTATCAAGGCCTTTGCCGGCAGCCTCCACCCCTCTTAGGATCACATCCTCATCAGTCAGAAACGGGTAAAACATGCCGATGGCATTGCTTCCACCTCCGACACAGGCGGTGATCAGATCAGGCAGACGATTTTCTTTTTGCAGAATCTGCATCCGCGTTTCCTCCCCGATGATCTTCTGAAAATCGCGAACCATCATGGGGTACGGATGCGGACCGACAACTGAACCGATGACATAGAACGTATCGTCGACATGGCTCACCCAGTAACGGATGGCCTCGTTCGTGGCGTCCTTCAGGGTCCGGGTTCCCGATGACACGGGAATGATCTCGGCACCCATCAATTTCATGCGAAAAACGTTTAATTCCTGACGCTTGATGTCTTCTTCTCCCATGAATACTTTACATTCAAGCCCCAGTTTGGCTGCAACGGTCGCCGAAGCAACCCCGTGCTGACCCGCACCGGTTTCAGCAATAATCTTACGTTTGCCCATTTTCCGTGCTAACAGTCCCTGTCCCAGCGCATTGTTTAATTTGTGGGCCCCTGTATGATTCAAATCTTCCCGTTTCAGATAGATGCGTGGGCCTCCCAGCCTGTGGGTCAACTGTTCAGCACAATACAATGGGGTCTCACGTCCGGCATACTCTCTTAGCAACATGTTTAACTCCGACCAGAAAGATGGATCCTGTTTCAGTTTCGTATATGTCTCTTCCAGTTCAAACAAAGCGTTCATCAGTGTTTCCGGGACGAATTTTCCGCCGAATTTTCCGAAGCGCCCCATTTCATCCGGCCCCGTGATCGTTTTATAGTCTGGTTCCACTTTTGACATATCCCTTCACCCTTTTTACAAGTTGCTCGATTTTTTTGATATCTTTGACGCCGTCCGTTTCAACGCCGCTGGAAACATCAATGCCATCCACCTGATAGTCGATGATCCCGGTTACATTTCCAGCATGAATCCCGCCGGCTGCAAACAGTTCCATCCCGTGTCTCAGGCACCAGTCCTGATACCGGGGAATAACGTTCCAGTCAAAGGTCCGTCCGGTTCCGCCGGCCGCCGTTTCACTGAATGTATCCAGGAGCAGCACGTCGATAGATGTGGCATAAGCGGAATCCGGAAAGGCATCCAAATGACGGGATGACAGCCTCCAGGCTTTCCAGACTTCCACGTTGAATCTGTTTTGAACCTGTTTGCAAAATTCAGGCGTTTCGTCGCCGTGGAGCTGGATCACATCAAACGGTACGATTTGCATGACCTTATTTAGACATGCCATATCCGGATCCACAAACACACCAACGGTTCTGGTCTGCTCAGGGATGAGGGATAGCCAGGTTTTTACCCTGTGGGCGGAAACCTGTCTTTTTGAGGGAGCCATGACAAACCCCAGATAATCGACGGGCAATTTAGAATTTGCTATTGATTTTAACACTTTACCGCTTTGCAGTCCACAAATTTTTAACTTCATGTTGTTCATGTCTATTCCTCTCACCCCACCAGGTCCAGAACGGCCTTCCTGATGTCTTTCTGCCGCATGAAATATTCACCAACGAGAACGGCACGAACGCCAATCTCCTTCAAATACTGGATATGATCCGGTGTATGAATACCGCTTTCACTGACAATCACAGACTGTTCTAGAAATTGTGTCGGAATCCGGTTCATTATTTTTTCCGTATGCGTGATGGAAGTTTTAAACGTTTTCAGATCCCGGTTGTTAATGCCCAGTATTTGCGGCGAGATCACGGACAGGGTCCGTTCCAGATCCGCTTCATCATGGATTTCCACCAGGACGTCCATCTCCAGATTTTGCGCCTGATGATAAAACGAGTGCAACTGATCTGCCTTCAGTATGGAGGCAATCAACAAAATACAGTCTGCTCCGATCAGTTTGGATTCATAGATCTGCCGTTCATCAATAATGAAATCCTTGCGTAATACAGGGATATCATGGGCTTTTCTGATGTCGTTCAGATATTGATTGTTTCCCTGGAAAAAATGGGAATCCGTCAAGACGGACATGGCATCGACCCCGGCTTCCCGATACTGACGGGCAATATCAAGCGGATTAAAATCAGGCCGAATTACCCCTCTGGATGGAGATGCCTTTTTTACTTCCGCTATCACACTGACCGGACGGGGGCTATGTATTAGCCTTTCATAAAAAGAGATGTGTCGATCCGAACCGGCCAAACCGGATTTGATCTTTTCCGATAATCGTATGTCAAGTTGTGCCACTTCTTTTTGTTTATGTGCGATAATTTTATGAAGCATTGGACACCTCTCCAGACAAAAGTCTTAATTGATTTAATTTATCCAGGGCTCGGCCGCTGTCGATGATACGCCGGGCCAGTTGAACCCCTTCCTGAATGGAATCAGCTTTCTCATCCAGATAAAAGACAGCACCACTGTTAAGACATACAATATCCCGGTGCGCCCCTTTTTCACCGGATAATAGTCCCTGTATCATGCGTGCGTTTTCTTCGGACGTGCCGCCGGCTACCTGTGACAGGGAATAGCGGTCCAGCCCCATTTCCTCCGGGGTGATATCATAACTTTGGATCGATTGTCCGTTTAATTCAGCCACGCGGGTCGGTGCCGAGATACTGATTTCATCCAGCCCGTCTGTCCCGGCCACCACCAGCGCTTTTTTTAATCCAATTTCCCGCAGGACCAGTGCCACTTTTTCCACCAGATTCACGTCGTAGACCCCGATCAATTGACGATCAGCACCCGCCGGGTTGGTCAGGGGGCCCAGCAGATTGAAAAAACTGCGGAATCCCAGTTCTTTGCGCGGTCCCGCCGCATACTTCATCGCATGATGATAAAGAGGAGCAAACAGAAAGCATAAATGCGTTTCTTCAAGTAGACGGCGCGCCTGTTCCGCATTCAGTTGTACCGGAATTCCCAGAGCCTCCAGGACATCGGCACTGCCACTGCGGCTGGATATGGCACGGTTACCGTGTTTGGCGACCCGAACCCCTCCAGCGGCTGCGACAATCGCAGAGGCTGTGGAGATATTGAACGTTTTGCCGCCATCCCCCCCTGTTCCGCAGGTATCAACGAGATGAAACGGATCTGCATCAACGCTTACAGCCTTTTCTCGCATCGTCATCACAAATCCGGTGATCTCTTCGACGCTTTCCCCTTTCATCCGCATGGCGGTCATAAAACCGGCGATCTGAGCAGCAGTCGCTTTCCCCTCCATGATGGATGCCATAGCGTCCATCGATTCTTCCCGACTCAGGTTATGTCCCTTCAGTACCTGGTTTAAATACTTATCCAGCATGATTCTCTACCTCCGCTCCAAAAGCGATTTCTGCCTGATGGATGGCTTTGAGCATCGCTTCTGCTTTATTTCTTGTCTCCTCAAACTCTTTTTCGGGCACAGAATCGGCAACAATACCCGCCCCGGCCTGAACATAGGCTTTGTTGTCTTTAAAAATAATGGTACGTATCGTAATACAGGAATCCAGATTGCCGTTGAAACTAAAATATCCGATGGCTCCCGCATAGGCATGTCGAGCTTTGTTCTCCAGTTCATGGATGATTTCAATCGCTCTGATTTTGGGAGCACCTGACACTGTCCCAGCTGGAAAACCGGCCAGCAGGGCATCAAACGGATCTAGTTCATTTTTCAGGGTCCCGCTGACCTGTGAAACGAGATGCATGACATGGGAATAATATTCCACTTCCATCAATTGATCCACGTGAACTGAACCGTATTCCGATACCCGGCCCACATCATTTCGTCCCAGGTCAACCAGCATCAAATGTTCCGCCCGCTCTTTTTCATCCTGCAAGAGGTCCTCTGCAAGACCGTGATCCTCTTCAGGAGAGGTTCCCCGGCGGCGGGTACCGGCTATCGGCCTGACTTCAACCTTCCGATTTTCAACCCGAACCAGCATTTCAGGAGATGTTCCGACCAGTACCTCATCGTCATACTGTACATAAAACATATATGGCGAGGGGTTCATGGATCGGAGCATGCGATACACCGCGAACGGATCTACGTCCGTTTCCTGTTCAAACCGGCGGGATAGTACCACCTGGAATACATCTCCCGCATCGATATAAGCCTTCGCTTTCTCGACCATCTGTTCAAACGTGGTTTGATCCAGGCTGGATCGGACAGCACCTCGCTCAAAGTGATCAGGTGTCAAAAAGGAATAGTCAGCGAGGGTGGCGACGGGTCGCTTAATTCGTCTAACCAGTTCCTGGATCTCTTTTTGTATGCGATCATACTTTTGACGGATACGTTGTTCATCATCGTCTTGTTCTATATGGATGTTTTTGATAACAAAAATTTTTTGATAGAGATGATCAAAGGCAACAACGGTGTCGGTAAACAAAAAACGCAGATCATGCATGTTCAAGTCATCATCCGGATGGGCAGCCAGCCTGTTTTCTTCATAACGGATCACATCAAAACCCAGATACCCGACCGCCCCTCCCGTAAAACGAGGCAGTTCTGGCAGTAAAGGACTTGCATACTGTTGCATCTGCTTTCGCAATTCATGAAGCGGATTGCCGTGTTTTTCTGTTACACGATGACGGTTATCCCGTATCAGGATCCGCTCATCTTTCCCTGAAAACGTCATCAGGGGGTCGATCCCTATAAAAGAAAATCGGGCCCATTTGGAACCCCCCTCCACGCTTTCGAGAAGGAATGTGTTGTGGTTTTTCAACTTCTGATAGACACTGATCGGGGTTTCAACATCGGCTAAAAAAGAGCAGGAGACAGGAATCATGTTAAAGTCGGAGGAAAGTCGGATTACTTCCTCAATGTGTGGATAATACATAGAAAGGCTCACCTCTTCGAATTTGTTCGAAGAGATAGAGGAAAAGGAAAAGAGAAAATGACCGAAGGACTAAAAAACCGGGCAAAAAGCCCGGCTTACACACTTATACGGCAGGCTCCACTCTTCTCTTCTCATCCTCTTCTCTTCTCAGCTAAGCTAAACTCTCGTCTCTCATATTAATAACAAGACTAATACAGACATGACCTGTTGTCAATATCGAATTCAGGCACGAAATCGGATGTCAGGATTAAGTCGATCACGACTTTTCGGCCAGATCGGGCCTTAGCTTGCGTGCATCACGCAGAAAAACATGACGGATCTCATCCTGTGATTTGTCGGTATTCACCAACATCATAACCCGGATACAACGGGGAAGACCTCCGGGTACGGGAATTTCGGTGGAACACATTAACGGGACCATATCCCACCCCGGAATGTCACGTACGCCCGTAGCCGGATAAGCCTGGTCCAGGTCCGGAGAGACAGTGAATATCACACTGGCGACATCATCCGGTTGAATATCATTATCCCGGATCATCATCTCCACCAGTTCACGGCTTCTCTGCCAGATTTCATCCGCCTGATTGGTATCTGCAGTTGTCGCGCCACGAATACCTCGCACTCCCATCATTCCACCTCTTTTAATTGTTTCAATGCTTCCATAACCAGTGTCTCATCAACGCCTTTGACCACTTGCACACGTCCGATCGCTTCAGGAAGAACCATCACCAGTTTACCTTCTTTGCTTTTCTTGTCCCGTTTCATGACATCCAGCATTTCCTGTTCGTCAAATGTATCGGGAAGACGAACCGGTAGCCGATAACGTTTTAACAACCTCCTGGTTGGTTCGAAAACATGTTCAGCCATTCCCAGGCGCTCTGCCAGAAGAGATGCCCCCACCATTCCAACGGAAACCGCTTCTCCGTGAATGAAACCGCTGTAACCGGACAGGGACTCAATGGCATGCCCGAAAGTATGGCCCAGATTTAAAATGGCACGAAGCCCCTGTTCTTTCTCATCCTGTGAGACCACATTCACTTTAACCGAGCAGGCACGATAAAGTGCCTGTTTCATCAAATCGGGTTCCAGTCGAAGCAATCCTTCCGCATGAGATTCCAGCCATGAAACAAAGGAGGCATCCCAGATGAGCCCGTGTTTGATCACTTCGGCAAAGCCGGCCGACACTTCCCTCACCGGAAGACTTTTTAACGTATGCGTATCATAAATAACCATCAGCGGCTGGTGAAAAGCGCCGATCATATTTTTGCCCAGGGGATGATTCACCCCGACTTTGCCTCCGACACTGCTGTCATGGGCCAGCAGTGTCGTGGGTAGCTGAATGAATTCCACCCCTCTCATGTATGTGGCCGCAACAAAACCGGTCAAGTCCCCGACCACGCCACCACCAAGGGCCAAAAACAGACTGTTCCGGTCGAGACCGGATTGAATCGCTACTCCGATAATCTCTTGCAGAACGTCCAGAGACTTCGCCTTTTCTCCGGCTTCCACGATATAATGACCTACTGTGTAACCCGCCTGCTCCAGGGAATTCAGTACAGGCTGCAGATACAAAGGGGCCACATGTTCATCTGTCACCACAAACAGACGTTGATCATGCCGTACCTTTTCTTTTAAAAACTCAGCCGTATTCTCCAGAATGTGTTCATCGATAAAAATGGGATACGATCGTTCACCGAGATTTACCCGCAATGTCTTCATCGAATCAACCTCAAAATTCTCTGGTGTATCGGCGGTAGGCTTCCACCGCGTTTTTCATTTCTTCCATGTGGTCAGATGGAAACTTGTCACACATGGCCTTTGCAATTTCCCAGGCTACCACCGCTTCCATCACCACACTGGCCGCCGGTACAGCACAGCTGTCTGATCTTTCAATACTGGCGGAAAAAGGTTCTTTACTATCAATGTCCACACTCTGAAGAGGCTTGTATAAAGTGGGGATGGGTTTCATGACACCCCGGACCACAACGGGCATCCCATTGGTCATGCCCCCCTCAAATCCGCCCAGATTATTCGTTTTACGAGCAAATCCCATTTCTTCATTCCAAGTGATCTCATCATGTACCTGAGATCCCGGACGACCGGCCGCTTCGAAACCCAGACCGAATTCCACGCCTTTGAAAGCCTGAATGCTCATCACAGCCATGGCGATACGGGCATCCAGTTTTCGATCCCACTGGACATGACTGCCCAGACCGACAGGAACTCCTTCTACGATCACTTCTACAATCCCGCCGAGGGAATCCCCTTCTTCCTTCGCACGGTCAATGCGCTTCATCATGTTTTCGGCGGCTTCCGGATCCATACACCGCACCGGTGAATCTTCCGTGACTCTGCGGATCTCGTCCAGTGTCGCCTCCACCCTGTTTGCCTCGATTTCTCCGATCTGCAGGACATGGCCGGCCACTTTTATCCCGAACTGGTCCAGCAGTTTTTTGGCAACTGCACCGCAGGCAACACGAGCCGCTGTTTCCCTGGCGCTTGAACGTTCCAGAATATTCCGCATATCCCGATGATTATATTTGATCGCACCGTTTAAATCAGCATGTCCGGGCCGCGGACGGGTAACGGTCCGCTTCACTTCTTCATCGCTTTCGATCGGGTCGGGACCCATGATTTTTTGCCAGTGTGCCCAGTCCCTGTTTTCAATCACCAGCGCAACCGGCGCACCGGTGGTATAGCCATGGCGAACACCACCGACGATGTTGCAACGATCCTTTTCAATCTGCATTCTTCTTCCCCGCCCGTATCCTTTTTGTCTTCGGGCCAGTTCTGTATTAATGTCTTCAGCTGTTAAAGGAAGGTTTCCGGGAAGCCCTTCGATGATAGCTGTCAGTTGAGGTCCATGTGATTCTCCTGCTGTTAGATACCGCATCTTTTTCCTCCCCACTTTAGCGCTTTTAAGTGCTATTATATTATAGCGAATAAAAAAATCCTAGAATAAATCTTGAAAATTTTTAAAAATTAAAAGAAAGGATAACAGAAACGGGAGCCGAGCTGCTTCGTCCCCCTTTAATAAAACAGGGACATACAATACAATCAGCAGCGGTTCCCGCAAATCGTGCTTATTTATATAATCTGTTCTGTTGTTTAATCATTTCTCTAATTTGACGCTTGCTGGTTCCGATGACCTGAGCACATTCCTGAAGGGAAAGAAAGCCACGATGGTATGCGCTTATCACCCTTTTTTTATCCAATGTTTTCATTCATCTCCATTTATTTGCGTTTTCATCTTAGTCTGGACGGATTGACAGACTTTATTCCTGTTCCGGTTTTTTTATGATGTGACCTTTCGATAAAAAAAGGTGTCATAAGGTTCAAATCCGTATTGATGCGGATGAAAAATCTGTTCTGTGCTCCCCACGAACAAAATGCCTCCTGGTCGCAAGGACTGGCTGAATTTCTGATAGAGCTTATGCTTTGCATCATCCGTAAAGTAGATGATCACATTTCGGCACACAATCAGATCAAAATCTTTCTGAAACGGATCCGCCAGTAAATTATGCCGTTTAAACGTAATACTTTTCTTAACATCAGGTTTCACCTGGTATTGATTGTTAACCTGATCAAAATAACGGTTCAGTCTATCCGGGGAAACATTTTTTAATGAACGTTTTTCATAGATTCCTTCACCGGCCCGGCGTAGTACTGCTTCATCAATATCGGTGGCCAGAATCCGGAAATGTTGAAATGATAAAAAACGATTTAGTAAAATCGCGATGGTATAGGGTTCTTCCCCGGTGGAACAGGCGGCGCTCCAGACATTGAGGGAACGTTTCTCCTTGAGCATATCAGGAATGATTTTATTTTCGAGTACTTCCCAGCGACCCGGATTTCTGAAAAATTCTGAGACATTGATCGTCATCCGATCCAGGAATTCTTCCATTAATTTCGGGTCATCACTAAGTGCCTTAAAAAAGCTGTCAAAATCGGCAAACCCCTTTTTGATGCGAAAAGAGGTAAGGCGTCGTTTCATCTGGCCTTCTTTGTACAGGGACAGATCGATCCCGGTTTTATTTTTAATGTTTTGAATAAAACGAATAAATTCCTGATCTTGGTCAGATGTCATATTTGTTTTCATGATTTTTATCTCCTTTTAACCCGATAAATGTCATGAATAGACATTCTTCAACAGTAACCGAAAATCCTGCTGTATAACATTGTCAGATTTATGAACTCAGTTATTTTTTTGCAGGCGCTGGATAAATAACAACATCACAAACGAGATGAAAACCATACTGAGTGTCCAGTACCACGCCATGTCAAGCCGACCTGATTCAACAGCTATATAAATGGCTGTTGGAACCGTCTGTGTCTTTCCTGGAATATTTCCGGCCACCATTAACGTGGCGCCGAATTCTCCCAGGGCTCTGGCAAACCCGAGGGTAGCGCCGGTGAGAATGAATCGCCACGACAGCGGCAGACTGATATAAAGAAACACCTGCCAATTACTGGCCCCATCAGACCGTGCAACACTCTCAAGGTCCCGATCAACGGCATGATAACCGGTTTTGACGGATTGATAGACGAGGGGAAATGCCACAACTCCCGCTGCTATCACAGCTCCCGGGAACGAGAATATAAGTGATACATCAAATATCCGGTTCATCCACTGGCCGAGTGGCGAATTGTTTCCAAGAAGAACAAGCAGAGCAAAACCTACGACAGAAGGAGGAAGAACCAGAGGAAGCATAAACAGTGTTTCAATCACTGTTTTTCCCGCAAATGACCTTCTGGCCAACCACCAGCCCATAAAAACGGCTATAATCAAAACCATCACGGTCGAAATGGTTGCTACTCTCAGCGATAGAAATATCGGGTCCCAGAAAGAAGCCAGCATAGCGATCAACACCCTATTGTCGGAAAGGAGAAAAACCGTATTTTTCAAACAAACGGAAAGCGGTATCTGATTGTAAAAATGTTAAAAACAGTTCCGCTTCCTTTTTATGTGTGGTGGCCGAAACAATCGCCCCCGGATAAATAATCGGTTGATGGAGGGATGGATCAATGTCAACGACCTTTTGCACGTTGTCTGCAGCGACGAAATCGGAACTGTAAACAAGCCCGGCATCAACATTGCCGGATTCAACATAGGCGAGAACCTGCCGGACATCTTTCGCAAACACTATTTTCGGCTGGACTGATTCCCAGATACCAGCCTGCTTCAACACCTGATGAGCATACATTCCAGCCGGTACGGTCGAGGGGTCACCGATCGCAATGCGTTGAATGTGATCCCGGGTTAAATCACGAAGCGTTTGTATGTCCTGATCATGTTCGGAGGGAACGATCATCACCATCGTATTGGTTACAAGATTGGTTATATATTCTGCCTTTCCTTCATTATGTAAAGTTTCTACTTCTTTTTGTGCTGCCGATATAAATAGGTCGACAGGAGCTCCCTGAGCAATCTGATTTTGCAGAAGTCCGGAGGAAGCAAAATTATAGGTTAATTGGATATCCGGATGCTGCTGTTCAAACTTATCACCGATTTCCTGGACCACGTCCGTCAGACTGGCTGCTGCAGATACAGTCAACTCGACGCGACCAACAGAAGAACCGGCATCACGGCATCCCGTAACCAAAAATATAAACAGGATCACGACTATAGACATCGTTTTAAAATTCTTCATCCCCTGTTTTCCTCCTGATCTCCCCTGAGGGCCAGAGTATAAGAAAACCTGGCTTTCGCCAGGCCTCTCTGGCATACAATCGATTCACAAAAACAGGTGGATTAGATCCACCTGTTCAGTGTCTTCTCATATGAGAGAATGTCGTTCTGGTCAAACCATAGTGCAATTTCACGTTCTGCGCTTTCCGGAGAATCTGAACCGTGAATGATGTTCATGCCGACGCTGATACCGTAATCACCGCGAATAGTCCCCGGTGCAGCTTCTGCAGGATTGGTCTTACCCATCATGTTACGCGCAGTTGCAATGACATTTTCCCCCTGCCATACCATAGCAAATACAGGGCTGGATGTAATGAAATCAACCAGCTCTCCAAAAAACGGCTTGTCTTTATGTTCGGCATAATGCTTTTCAGCCAGTTCCCGGCTTACATTCATCAGTTTGGCTGATACCAGTTGAAACCCTTTTTTCTCAAAGCGAGATACGATCTCACCGATTAAATTGCGTTGTACGCCATCAGGCTTTACCATAATAAATGTTTTTTCCATGATTCATCCTCCGTTCATGTACAAAATAATTAGTTACATGTTTATGTAGGCTGCCTAATCAGACAACGAAAATTTTATCAAAAGTTGTGACGGCTTGCAACATGCCACATTTCTAAGACTGTCTGGATTCGATGAAGCGGGCGATTTCCATCAAAGATTGTTTGCTTCTGTTATCAGGCAGATCCTGGATGGCCTGTTTGGCTCTATCATTATATCTTCTGGACAGCTGGCGGGCAAAACCGATCCCGTGTCCGTTTCTAATCAAATCGATCGCTTCATCCATATTCTCTTCCAGAACCCCCTGTTTCACCCAGTCCCTTAATCGCACTCCATCTTCCGGGTGATGAAAGGTGCAAAGTGCCGGGAGTGTAATGTTTCCCTGCCGCAAATCACTTCCCGCCGGTTTTCCCAGCTTTTTTTCATCTCCGGTAAAATCAAGAATATCATCGGTTATCTGAAAAGCCATTCCGACATTATAACCATATCGGTACAGGCTGTTAACCACTTGCGGACGGCATTCCCCGACCAGCGCGCCCAGTTTGCAGCTTACGGCTATTAACAATGCCGTTTTTCGTTTGATCCGTCGCAGGTAATCTTTCAAATTTTGTTCCCAGTTGTTAAAATCACGAATTTGCTCGATTTCCCCCCTACACATTTCCACCATCACTTTCGCCAGCGACTGGTGAATCCGGGGATCTTTCAATTCCGTGACAACATCAAGCGCTTTGGCAAAAATATAGTCGCCGGTGTACATGGCAACACGATTATCCCATTTTGCTTTAACTGTTTTTTTCCCCCGTCGGGTGTCCGCATTGTCAATCACATCATCATGGACAAGGGTGGCCATGTGAATCAATTCCAGCGAAACGGCAATATATTTCAACCTGTTTATGTCATAATTGCCAAATTTTCCACTGAGCAGGACAAAAACCGGACGCAGCCGTTTCCCACCTGCTTTTAACAATTGGTTGGATGTCTTTCTTAAAACTTGTTCTTTACTTGAAACCGCTTCTTCCAGGTGTTTCTCGATCACCTGCATGTCTGATCGGAGTTCGGTATAGATATCAGTTAATTTCATGTGTTCCACCTTTTGCTATGGATTTTTAAATGCTCATCCCAATTGTGTCTCAACACCGGTTACTTGAGCGTTCCATGTTCTGACTTGAACCGGTTCAGGCAAAAGATTTAATTCACTGGCGCATTGATAATAGTATTCGAGTCCTTTAATCTGTTCAGACGTCAAGTCATAGGAAAGTCCCTGATAGTACTCCTTCCAGAACTGTTCATCCCCACCGAGAGAAGCGCCCGCAACTTCTATGATTTCTCCCATACGTTTGAGACCCTGATCTTTACTGTTGAGATAGGCATGATGAATACGGTCCAGAAGATCCGGATCCTGCTCAATGACTTCGTTCCTGACCGCCCAGACAGCAAAGGTCATCCACATACCGGTATGCTGATACCACAATTCACCCAGATCATATCGATGATAAGGGGTTTGTTTTCTGCCTGCAATAAGGGCGTCATCCCCGATCAACAGACAGGCATCAGCCTGTTGCATCATTGATTCGAGGTCCGGGTCACAGGTTATATAAGATGGTTGTCCTTCCATGAACTTTTCGAGGATGATTTTAAGCAAATTGACCGACGTGGCGGAAGTATTAGTAAGGGCAATATGGGCGTTTTTTAATTGTTCAATCGGTTTTTTGCTGAACAGAAAAATCGATCGAACCGGGCCCCTGGAACTGATGGATAAATCGGCAAGTACGGAATAGTTTTGATGATTCTCCGCATAGGCAAATGAAGAAATGGGGCCAAGATGAATCTCCCCCGATGCCATTTTTTCGTTTAACAGGGCCGGAACCTGAGGAATCCATTCGACCTCTTTATTGAATTTGTTCCGGTCAATGAAATGATAAACCGGAAGAATATTCGTATATGAGATCTGGCCGATTTTTATTTTACCCATCATCATCCTCTCCCCATCTCTGAAATAATTGATGATCTATTCCAAGGGCATCCATCGTTTTGCCCACCAGAAAGTTAATGAGATCGTCTATGGTTCCGGGTTTATGATAAAAACCGGGCATGGCCGGGAGAATGTGTGCCCCTGTTTGCGAAAGCCTGTACATATTCTCAAGCTGAATCGTATTTAACGGGGTTTCCCGCGGCACCAGAAGCAGCTTTTTTTTCTCTTTCAACATGACATCAGCCGTTCGTTCAAGCAGATTGCGTGAAGATCCATGGGCAATGGCAGACAGGGTTCCCATCGAACAGGGAATCACGACCATGGCATCCGCCCGGTATGAACCACTTGCAATCGGTGCTGTAAACTCGCGCATACCGTGATAATGCAGATCCACATCAACAGCCGGTTTACCTCCGGCCAGATAGGTTTGAATGGCAGAATCACGGTCAGTAACGTCCCAGTCCAGTTCTTCATGTAATACCTGCCAGCCGGCTTCCGTAATCAGTAGATGAACTTTGCAATGTTTGCGTACCAGTTCCTGAACGAGCCGAATTCCGTAAACAGCTCCGCTCGCTCCAGTTATGGCAACGATTAAAATCGGTTTCTTTTTCATCGTATCACCAGATCAATTAAAGTAAAAACAAACACAACGACACTCAGGATGCCGTTCATGGTAAAAAACGCCGTATTCAGCTTACTCAAATCAGTAGGCGAAACAAGTTGATGTTCATAGATTAAAATAATAGCCGCAATGATAAGGCCGATGGCAAACCAGATTTTTAAATCAATAAGAAATAACAGGGTAAAAAAGCCGATAATCGTCAAAAGATGGAAGACCCGGGCAATGGTTAGGGCTCGAGCAAGCCCGAACCGACTGGGAATGGAATACAGTCCTTCTTTTCTATCAAATTCTACATCCTGGAGCGCATAGATAATATCAAATCCCGCCGTCCAAAGCGCAACCGAAATAAACAGCAGGATACTAAACATATCCACCTGCCCTGTGGTGGCGACCCAGCCTCCCAGCGGTGCCAGTCCGATAGCCATTCCCAGCACAACATGACATAGCCAGGTGAATCGCTTGGTATACGAATAGATCACCAGTACAAAAACAGCGATGGGCAACAATTTCACGGCCAGCATATTTAACTGAAAAGCAGCAAAAAATAAGAGCATAAATGAGATGATTATAAACCAGATAACTTCTTTTATGGAAACAAGTCTGGCCGGGATCGCACGATTGCGGGTGCGAGGATTGGCAGCATCGATATAGCGATCAATTAACCTGTTGAGTGCCATGGCTGCACTTCGTGCTCCGACCATGGCAACAGTAATCCAGAATATCTCACGCCATTCCGGCCAGGAACCTTCAACCACAAAGTTTCCCAGAATCGCTCCCATGTAGGCAAATGGAAGGGCAAAAACCGTATGTTCGAATTTGATCATTTCCAGGATAATTTTAATCTTCTTCAATCCCATAACTTTTCCACTTCCGGTCTACCATTTTTTTCGTTTCTTCGTCCATTACAATATCATCGGGCCATTCTCTTGTAAAACCTTCCGACTCCCATTTCTTTGTAGCGTCGATCCCCATTTTGGACGTAATATGCGGTAACTGTGAAGCATGATCGAGATCATCTGTGGGCCCGTCGACAAACATGACGTCCCTTCTGGCATCGATGTTATGAAATACTCGCCAGGCAACTTCGGCATAATCGTGGACATTCACGTCTTCATCCACCACGATGATCATTTTGGCAAGCATCATCAGCCCCATACCCCATAACCCGCTCATGACCTTACGGGCATGATAGGGATAACGCTTTCGAATGGATACGATCACACAGTTGTGAAAGCCACCCTCAATCGGCATATTCACATCTACAATTTCCGGTAACATCACTTTCATCAGCGGCAAAAAGATTCTTTCTGTCGCTTTGCCGATATACGCATCTTCCTGTGGCGGTTTACCCACAAGTGTCGCCGGATAAATCGGATTTTTGCGATGGGTGATCGCTTTGATATGAAATACCGGATACAAATCGGCCAGAGAGTAGTAACCGGTATGATCACCAAACGGACCTTCTGTCCTTAATTCATCGAGGTCGACGTAGCCTTCCAGTACAATTTCCGCGTTGGCCGGTACTTCCAGATCCACCGTGACGCACTTCACCATTTCGACGGATTGTTTACGCAGAAAACCGGCAAACATCATTTCATCAATATCCGGCGGCAACGGCGCTGTTGCCGAATAGATCACGGCCGGATCAGCCCCGATGGCGACAGCCACTTCCATAATCCGGTTACCCGGTTCTTTTGCTTCTTTCCCTTTGCGGTGATGTTCCGCGCCTCCTTTATGTTTGTGCCAGTGCATACCGGTTGTTTGTCCGTCATACACCTGCATCCGGTACATCCCGCAGTTCCTTTTCCCACTGACAGGATCCCGTGAGAATACCAGGGGAAGCGTAATAAACCGGCCGGCATCCTGTGGCCATGTTTTTAAAACAGGAAACTGGTTGATATCTGGATTATCCGTTATCACTACTTCCTGGCAGGGAGCTTTTTTGACTGTTTTAGGCATGAATGATGCTATCTCTGCCAGTTTTGGAAGAGCCTTCAATTTATCCATCAAGCCGCTTCCCGGTTTGGGAAGTTCCATCATCTGCTCGATTTCTTTGGCGATATCATCCAGATCGTTCACACCGAGAGCCAGACTCATGCGTTCAAAGCTCCCCATCATATTGGTGATAACCGGAATATCATATCCCTTCACGTTTTCAAACAGCAGGGCATAGCCGCCGCCCGGCATCTTAGATACCCTGTCTGTAATTTCAGCAATTTCCAGAATCGGATCCACCTCGGTTTGAATCCGCTTTAACCAGCCCCGTTTCTCCAGGGCGTCGATAAATTCCCGCATATCCTTAAAAGCCATCATGCAAGACTCCTTTTCTTCCGAGTTCCGTTATTTAGTGCCGATATGAAGAGCCGCCACGCCTCCGGTAAACAGATGTGTTTCGACATCGTGCAGGCCTGTCTCTTCAAATATTCTGGCCAGTTGTCTGCTGTCAGGAAAATCAACCAGTGACGCAGGCAACCAGCTGTACTGTTCATACTTGTCTACCAGTATTTTACCAAATAAAGGGAGTATATTAAAAAAATAAAAGTAGAAAAGTTTGCGATAGGGTTTCCACAGCGGTTTGGAAACTTCCAGTGACACAACTTTCCCACCTGGCTTTACCACTCTTCTCATTTCTGAGAGGACATGACGGTAATCCGGAACATTTCTCAAAGCAAAACCAATCGTGGCATAATCAAACGTATTATCCTCAAATGGGATGGCCATGGCATCCCCGTGAATCAGTTTTGTCCGGTCCGTCTGTTCGGCGCGTTCTACCTTAACAGCTCCAATATCCAGCATATTCTGGCTAAAATCAAGCCCGACCACTTCCCCATAGGGTCCTACTGACTTGCCCAGATCGATCGTCCAGTCACAGGTTCCGCAACAAACATCGATAGCGGTTTGGCCCGGCTGTACATTCATTTGTTTCATCGTATACTTTCGCCAGGATCTGTGACGCCCCATACTGATAATGGCATTCATCCGATCATAATCCCGGGCAATGCTCTCAAAAACAGAATGAACAAATTCAGCTTTACTTGCACCAGACCGTTGCTCCACTTTCTTACAACTCCTCCGCCACCTGGTTGGGAACCAGTTCAATTTGTTTTGCATAATCGGTTATCAACTGCAATATTTCGTTGCGTGTTGATTCATCGTTCAAAGCAAGTGCCTTTTCACGGGCGGATTGCAACAATTCTTCCACTTTATGCACCAGATGTTGAACGGATTGGTACAGTTCCATGCCACCGGCAACGAGAGAGAGGTATCCCTGTACTTTTTTCTCCCATTTGTATAACCGGTATTCTTCCAGAAGCCGTTCAGCCTGTACCAGATGTTGAATCAGGCTTGTCCAGGCTCTGGGAACGTCTGAATAACGGGTCACATAGGACGTATACAAACTTGTATCGATCACGTTCATATACGTCAGATAATGGTGACTCTCAATTTTTTTCCTCTTATGTTTGTCGTATAGTTTCATTTTGGTTTCGTTGATCATCTGAACTGTTTCCGCCAGCATTTTTATGGTCTCAGTATCTTCAATCTCTGCCAGCAAATAATAATAACGGCTGCTGTAATAATCGCCCGACAGAACCAGTAACTGTCGAAAACGTTCGTTATGATCTTCCTGATTATCCAGTGGAACCACTTCGTGAATGTCCAGTCCCATCTGAATCAGGGCCGTTGAGATGCAATACTGTCTAATCTTATTTTCAGGCAGTTTTTGTTCCTGTAAAAATAAATAAAGCAACTGTAGACGAAGCCGGGAAACTCGCGGCAGATCAACAAATTGCTGAACGTAAGCATTTTCCGCATTTCGTTTCACCTGATTGATGATCTCCGACAGTTGCTCTCTATAGCGGCTTTTAAAAAAATTCATGACACGTCCCCCAAAAATCAACACAAGTCAATTGACAATACTTTATAGAGTATAACACACTATCGTTATTATATCTTTGATTGCAAAAAATTTTAAGTGCATTTTAAAATTTCTGCTGCCATAACGCTCCATAATACACATGAAACTGTTTTTCCAGGAAATCTTTCATGTCTGCCACGGAAGGACGAAACGGCCAGTCCTGCTTAACCTGATTACGATGCGCAGAAAGTGCAATCAACAGGTTTTTCTTATTATTGTGCTCGATCAATACCCGTATATGTACCTCACGAACATTATGAACACGGGCGTAGGCCAGTTCAATCACGCTGTACAAATCTTCAATCACCTTATGATTATCCAGTGGTGTCATTTCCGGAATTCCCAGATCGACCAACAAGTTCTGATTTTCCCAATTAACGCGTTCAATCGGGTAATGAATATCCTGATCTGCAATGAAATCAACCAGATTTTGTTTTGTCAATGTGTTGACCGTCTGAAAGGCAGGCTGATTATAAATTCGAGGTTCCGTTCGGTTAATTTCCGGTAAAAAAGATAGTAACAGAGCCAGCATCATGGAAATAAAAACAGCGAAGAATATATTCCTCGAGATTTGCAAGTCCGTTCACCTCCCCGGGGTCGTTCAAGGCAGAACAAAAATGAACAACCTCTATTTTTATTTATTCTATAAATAAAAATAGCAGGCTATGCCTGCCGGCAGGATGGTGATATGCCTTTCGCCGTGATACCGGTTTATTTTTAAATGATTTATTCTTCCTCTCCGGAAATCACTTCACCGAAACGGGTCTGGATCAACGCCTTTCCCCTGACTTTAATCGCGGATGTATGTTCGGTAAATTGAGCAATCATAACTTCCCCTTTGTCTAGCTTTTCCGAATGATGAAAACGGGTGTTCTCCCCACGGGTCAACCCAATCACATTGACACCGTTTTCTTTCGCTTTAATCACGAAAAAATCATAATTGTCCACGGATACCTCTCCTTTTTATCCTTTATTCTACCACCATTCAATATCCCTTAAAAAAGGGCTTCTGTCAACTCTTCATGCCATCTTTAGGATGAGTTTACCCGGCGTTTCCTATCCAGAAACCTGCTGATGCCAGTCCCATTCCCAGTAATACACTTCCCAAAACATATATCAAAAACATGTTGATCCTGCCGTTTTTTAGCAGTTGTACCCCGTCATAAGAGAAGGTAGAAAACGTCGTAAAAGAGCCGAGAAATCCGCTGCCGACGAAGAGGTGCCACAGTGTATTTTCAGGACTTAAGTTCCATACCAGTCCCATTAAAAATGAGCCGGACAGGTTGACCAGAAATGTTGCCAGGGGGAATCCGGACGGGAAAGTCCGAAAGAAAAACACACCTGCTGAATAACGGGCAATGGCACCCAGGATCCCCCCGCTTCCCACCAGTATCAATTCTGTCATCCTCACTCACCGCTTTCTTTATCCATGAGATGATAGCCGCGAACCCCCAGCCAGGCCATAAGTAACCCCGTGACAACATTAGAGAACTGGTAAGCCAGAAAAAAAGTCAACTCCCCCTGTCTTAACAACTCAAAGGCTTCCCCGCTAAAGGTCGAAAATGTGGTGAATGACCCGAAAAAGCCAGCGGTTACGAACAACTGAACCCAGCCGGGATCCGCTTTGCGTTTCAAAAAATAGACCATGGCCATGGAGAGACCCAGGCTCCCCGTTACATTAACCAGTATGGTCGGCCAATAGGCAGTCGACAGCCACAGATCAACCAGATATCGTATTACAGCCCCGACAAAACCTCCTGCGCCTACAGCCACCAAACCTTTCATGTACCATAACCCCCAAATAAAAAACCTACTGGTGGATCAGACAGCAGGTTCACAATAAGAAATCAGATAATTACATGATGTAACAGTTTGCAGCTTATGTCAAAACCATTCACCGTTCGGCCTTGTTCAAAAACCTCTTTTGATCATATCCATCATCCTGCGATACACATCCCGGTTCGACCAGTAATACATATGGGTGATGCCCCAGTCACGCTGATTATCGACTCGGATATTCTCCACATCTCTGTAATAGTCCAGATGCCCGGATATGGGATCACCGGGATCCCAGAAATTAACCCATTTGACATGTTCCAGATGGTCTTTAACCGGCGTTTCCAGGGTGATGCCTTTCGGTATAAACGGTTTTTCACGGGTACGAAATCCGTGGAGGGCATAAATCAAAAACTTGCGGACATAGGCGCTTTTTTTGGCCCGGTGCCTGAAAAAGAAGGCGACCTTGTCCAGTGGAGAACCCGTGGTCAGAAGGCTCTTGATTTTGTAACGTTGCCTTTGCAAGTGTTCATCATGATTCATTTCATGATTGACCCGTTTTAACGCATCATAGGCAATGACACTTCCCATGGAATGCCCGAGTATGATAAGTTGTTCATAATCATGGTTTAACATCAAATCCCTGATTTTCTCAACAGCTCCGTTCAGGACACATTCCCGGTACTGATAGTACTCAGATTTGAGATCAGATGAGGTATAGATAACCACGTCACCGATATAATTTAAAAACAGGCGGCGTGTCCGTCCGATTAACAAATGAATCAGTCGGTCCAGCCCCGCCGGTATCAACCAGCGAATGACCCATGGCATCATGCTGATTGTACGAAAAAAACGACCGAGGGGTTTGACATACCATCGGAAAATAAACCGTCCGTTTTTAAACGGGGGTTCCTGCTCCTGAACATACTCATTGTATTCATCATAATATTCTCTGGCACCATCTGATGTCGTCACCAGCCAGTTCAACACTTCTGAGAAGGAAATATCCCGTTTCACTCTATGTGCCCAGTAATACTCATGAACGTCGATCTCCTGCCCGTTGGGGTGATGAATGGAAACATAATCCTGGTATCTGTTTTGTTCTGTCCTGCGACGTTTATGCGTCACTTCAATGTCTTCACCCTGTGTTTTGACATAATCAATCCAGTTGACACAGAACAGATCCAGCGTTTCAAAAGGGGCCTGTTCCCCTATCCCGTGAATAACGAGTATCCCTGTCTTCCCCGGCACCCTGTTCACCTCTCCCCGGAACTTGAATCAAAAACAGGTGCTGCCTCTGATTTTCTATATGTTACCATGCTTATCGGCTTTTTACAATCAAATAAAAAACCGGAGAGGATCTTGTCCACTCCGGAGGTTGTTCGTTACCCTTTGATTAAGCTGAAAACTTCGGCCCGTGCAGGCGCATCCTTTTCGAACACACCACGAACCGCTGATGTGACCGTTTTTGCACCGGGTTTTTTAACGCCGCGCATGGTCATACACATGTGTTCAGCCTCGATGACTACCACAACACCATGAGGCTTGAGCATCTCCATAATCGAATCGGCCACCGTGGTGGTGATTCGTTCCTGCAACTGTGGCCGTCTGGCAACGGTTTCGACGGCACGGGCCAGTTTGCTTAATCCGGTCACCCTTCCCCCCTTTGGAATGTAAGCGACATGCGCTTTTCCAAAGAAAGGAACCAGATGATGTTCACACATAGAAAAAAAAGGTATGTCTTTCACTAAGACCAGTTCCTCATGGTCCTCGCTGAAAATGACCGAAAAGTAATCTTTCGGATCCTCATTTAATCCCTGGAATACTTCTTCATACATTCTGGCAACACGGGCCGGGGTATCCACCAGACCTTCACGCTCCGGGTCTTCCCCGATCGCTTCAAGGATCATGCGGACCGCCTGCTGTATTTTGTCATGATCAATAGCCATGTATCGTTTCCCTCCTACTTGTGGCAAAAACACAATATCATATTAGCAAAACCATATTAAAAAAGCAAAAGAAGAGTTGCTGATTTAGCAACTCTTCCAATCTGCCCGTAGATGCCAAAATCTATTTGATGCCTTCTTTCAATGCTTTCCCCGGTTTAAAGGCCGGTACCTTGCTCGCCGGAATCTGAATTTCAGCTCCGGTCTGCGGGTTACGCCCTTTGCGAGCGGCACGTTCACGTACTTCAAAGTTTCCAAATCCGATTAACTGAACTTTGTCTCCTTTTTTCAGAGAGTCAGCAATCGCATTAAATACTGCATCTACAGCTTTGGATGCATCCTTCTTAGTAAGTCCTGCAGTTTCAGCCACTTGAGCGATGAGTTCAGTCTTATTCATTGTCTCACCTCCTCTCAATGGAACTTCAATCTATACTTACTATACTTTGTTAACCATGTTGGACATTTTTATACTTATTTCCTCTAATTTCTACAATGAAGTCAAAGTAATAGTAATATAGAAAAATCAGGCAGGTCAAGCGTTTTTGCTGAATCTGTCAAAAATTGAGCCGAATGGCCTATGCTGATCTTTCTTAACCATGACAAAAGTCCCATTCGTGAAAATCCACTTATATCAAAGGTTCAACGCACCAATTCCATAAATTTCATATACGCAATATTCGACATTAATCATCCTTTTCCTTCAATTTTCTAAAAAAAATTTAAAAAATAAAAAGCTTCTATCTGTTCGATAGAAGCCGTGATGGAAGTTGGCCGCTACAAGATGATGGCGATGAGTCCACCGGATCCTTCATTGACGATTCTTTCAAGGGTTTCCTGCAATTTAAACCGGGCATTGTCCGGCATCATTGACAGTTTGGCTGAAATGCCATCGTTGACGATGTTACTTAGAGAACGCCCGAAAATTTCAGTTTCCCAGATACTGAGCGGGTCCTTATCATAATCCGTCATCAGATAATTGATCAATTCCTGGCTCTGCTGCTCAGTACCGATGATCGGCGCAAATTCAGATTCTACATTGACCTGAATCATATGAATAGCGGGGGCTTTTGCTTTCAGACGAACCCCGAAACGTGACCCCTGGCGAATTACTTCAGGCTCTTCGAGTGTCATATCTTCCAGGCTGGGTCGTGCGATGCCGTAACCCGTCTGTTTTACCATGGTCAGCGCTTCGGCGACGCGATCGTATTCTTTTTTGGCATGGCTGAACTCTTTCATAAGTTGAAGGAGATGGTCTTTCCCTTTAATTTCGACCCCGACGATTTCCATCAGAATGCGATCGTAAAGATCTTCGGGCGCATACAGATCGATTTCCGCGATCCCCTGACCCATATCCATATCAGCCAGAGCAGCCCGTTCGATATTTTCATAATCTACAAAATAACCGACAACCCGATCCACATCCCGTAATCTGCGGATGTCCTTGACAGTTTCACGAACGGCCTCCTCATAACTCTGGCGCAGCCAGTGATCATCATCGAGAACCATGACCCAGCTCGGCAGGTTGACATTCACTTCATGAACCGGGAATTCAAACAGAACTTCTTTCATCACGGTTAACATATCCCGTTCGTCCATATCCGCAATACTCATGGCCAGCACCGGGATATCATATTCTTCCTGAAGTTCTTCTACCAGCAACTGGGTTTCCTGGCTACGGGGACGGGTTGAGTTAACCAGCATGATAAATGGTTTACCCACTTCCTTGAGTTCCTCAACGACCCGTCTTTCGGCTTCCAGGTAGTTATCACGGGGAATTTCGGTGATCGATCCGTCTGTTGTAATCACAACACCCAGTGTGGAGTGTTCCTGGATTACTTTTCGAGTCCCGACTTCCGCGGCTTCTTCAAACGGAATCGGCTCATCATACCAGGGCGTGCTGATCATACGAGGTCCATTTTCGTCCTCGTATCCCTGTGCGCCTTCTACCGTGTATCCGACACAATCCACCAGCCGAACGTTGACATTCAGCCCTTCATCCACGTTAATTTCAACCGCCTGATTGGGAACGAATTTGGGCTCTGTCGTCATAATAGTACGGCCAGCCGCACTCTGTGGAAGTTCATCAGTCGTTCGGATCCGATCAGATTCATTTTCTATGTTGGGTAATACCACCTGTTCCATAAATTTTTTGATAAAAGTGGATTTCCCGGTTCTGACAGGCCCGACCACTCCCAGATAAATATCCCCGCCGGTCCGCTCGGCAATGTCATGAAAAATATCGACGCGTTCCACTTTATTCCTCCTCCTTTATCCATCTCCTTCATGAGGTATGGATGGTAAAATGGATCCTCGTACAGTCTGTAGGACACTATAAATATATGAGAGAATCGTAGTTTTATGACGCTCAGCTAAAAATCAAAAATATAGAGCAACGGTATTCACCGATTGCTCAGGTATGTCTTTCTTCAATTGATTTTGTACGATTCTCCATACCCTTTTGTAAAAAGTATGAGACGGGGAGGAGATTTATTCTATTTTTTTATCATAAATACCGGTTCACCCTGGTCAATGGTGTAAGGGAAAGATTTAACAGGGACGAACATAGAATCACGGGTGAGCAGATACCGGATATCCTCACCCGGCGTTAATGGCAAGTCTGTTTTCTCCAGCCGGCCTGCCAGATCGATTCTGTAATCAACTCCGACCTTGCCTGATGCATTCATGATCAGAGGAAGTTGTGCGCCGGAGTAAACACTTCTTACATAAACGGGGTCAGACTTTAATGCTTCGTAGTCAATGGCATAATATCCCGGGCCAATCAAATCCTTGATGGGTAAATGCCCCTGTGCCGCCAGAAAGACATCCACCCGTTGCTGGACGTCAGCCACTTTACTTGTAACACGAAGATCGAGCAGTTTGACCGTTGGTTTCTCTTCAATGTTAATCAGGACGTAATAATAGGGTCCGCCTTTTTCGAATACATTGGGTGGTACGGAAGCAAGATAGCGGGGGACCAGCCGGTTAAATTCAATCACATACTTCTCAAAAACCGGCGTATCTGCCGGCTTTGTTTTTATCGGCAGTAATTTGTTTTCCTGATAATAACGATCGATTGCACTCTGTACATCGCGAACAAACGTGTCCGGGGGTATCTGGTTTTCCGCATACCGTTCTTCCGGATACATACATCCGCTCAACATCAATAAAAGGATCACAAGCAAACCTAACGTTAGCTTTTTTGGGTTAAACATCGCTTTCTCTCTCCCGATCTGTTAGATTCAGCCTGGATTGAACGTAAGACCTGGCCGGGTCATCCGGAATTTCAACCGTCGTATTCCCGAAAATCCGGGTCTGGCAGGATAATCGCCACCCTTTACGGATCAGGCTTTCACCCAGTACTTTCATTTCAAGAGGTCTCGGTTTTGTAACAGGTTGATCGGCACCGATCATCACTTTACATGTGGTGCAGGAGCCTTTTCCCCCGCACTTATGCCTGAGGCCGACTCTTCCCCGTTTGGCTCCCTCCAGGATGGTCATGCCTTCGCGAATCTGCACTTTTTTTTGCACAGGTAAAAAAGTCAATTTTGCCAAGATCAAAACTCCTTATCCTAAAATGACGACTAAAATCAACACCGCAGATGGAATTAACAGTAAAAAGGCAAATATTGATATAAGGGAGCGAATCACACCTTTTTTTAATTTTCGAGCATAGGTAATTGAAAAGTTTGCAATAAACATGAGCAGGATTGCAATGAATGCATATAACATTTTGACCATTTTTTCCAACCTTCTTCGGACATTTTTTAAATTATTATACCATACAAACGCCGACGTCCCCTATGTGCTTTAACACCCGAACAAACGCCCGCATACTATATGGGTGTAAGATGTCAGGAGGGATTCAGGTGATATGAATAAGCAAAGGCAGTGGAAAAATCCTTATGCACGTTACCCGACGGTTAAGAAGAACCGGATTAAACAAAAAGGGAATGTGGCTTACTTGAAACGGCAACACAACCCGAATGATGTTCGTTATAAGGTTCTGAGATTACGTGACGGCATCAAACAGGCCAATACATTTATTAAACAGATGGATGATGCCATGGATTCCATGATCACTGTCATTGATTTTCTCGAACAATTAAGTGGTAACCGGGGTAATCGCTCCCTGTCCGGAAACGAAATCCTGAAAAAATTGAATCACGTCGATTTTAAACAGATTGTGGAAATTCTTCAATCTCCCATTATCCAGTCCATACTCACCAGTGAATCCACACAAAATCGGCCAAGTCGGGGCGATGTTCGAACGGCAAGTGAGGGATGACCTGTGTCATCCCTCGCCTGTTTTATCGAATAAATTCTTGTTTGCGATCTCTTCCATTTCATGGGTTTTACCCCGGCACATCAAGTCTTCAACTGCCAGTTTCGGAGATTTATTCTCAAATAAAACCTGAAATAATTCCCTTGTGATCGGCATTTCTACCTTTTCCTGCTGCGACAATTTATAAGCCGCCTTGGTGGTTCGAATGCCTTCAACCACCATCCCCATTGTATCCAGCACTTCATTCAATTGTTTTCCCTGTCCCAGCATCTGGCCGGCACGCCAGTTACGACTGTGCTGACTGGTACAGGTGACGACAAGGTCGCCAACTCCCGACAATCCGGAAAATGTTAACGGATTGGCGCCGAGATGAACGCCGAGACGCCCGATTTCCGCCAGCCCGCGGGTAATCAGGGCCGCTTTTGCATTGTCCCCATAACCCAGTCCGTCTGAAAGACCGGATCCGAGTGCAATAATATTTTTCAAGGCACCTCCGATTTCAACACCAATTACATCCGGATTGGTATAGACCCTGAAATTAGAATTGATAAATGCATCCTGGGCCTGTTCCGCAGATTCCAGACTCCTCGAGGCCACCACAACAGTCGTCGGTGATCGTCGGCTTACTTCTTCAGCATGACTGGGACCGGAGAGTACCACAATCCGTTCATGAAAGGATGTCGGCAGTTCTTCTTCAAGAACCTCGCTCATCCGTTTTAAAGAATCAATTTCCAGCCCCTTTGCCGCATGAATGATCAGTGCCTCTTTTTTTAAATACGGCACAATATGTCGAACGGTACTTCTCATCGCATGTGAAGGTACAGCCAGCAGAATCACGTTTTTATCCCGGACTACGTTTTCGATAGACGTAAAACCATAAATACTTTCAGGAAGAGTGATATCCGGAAGATACCTGCGGTTGGTATGTTGATTGTTGATCTCGTCAGCCGTCTCATGTTTGCGTGACCAGATATGTACTTCTCGATTGTTGTCAGCCAGTACGATTGATAACGCTGTTCCCCAGCTCCCCGAGCCTATGACACCTACTTTTTGCACGTTATTCACTCCTTTGCTGCTGAGAATGCGCAGGCGGAGAGGGTTCCCCTATCTTACGTTCCTTACCTTTAATAAGATTGATCAGATTCTTGTAATGTCGTGTGATTCCCAGAATCGCAACGAATAAGGCAAAAATGATATGGGAAAATGATTCTCCTGTCCACAACATCATAATTGGGGTTCCGCTGACAAAAATGAGGGAACCCAGAGAAACATACCGTGTCAATACAATCGATAAAATCGCAATGATTCCGGCGTAAAGAGCAGGAAAAAAGGCCACGGTTGCCATCACACCGATGGTAGTGGCAATCCCCTTCCCTCCTTTAAAACGAAAGTAAATCGGCCAGTTATGTCCTATTATAGCAAGTGCTCCGGCAACAAGGGTTACCTCCGTATCGCCGCCGGAAAACCAGTATCCGACTCCCACTGCGGCCATCCCTTTGAAAATATCGAGAGCCAACACGAGGATAGCCGGTCCCTTGCCAAGAACACGCAGTGTGTTGGTTGCTCCGGCATTCCCGCTGCCGTGTTCTCGAATATCAATTCTGGCAATCTTTTTTGCAATCAGATAGCTGAAACTGATAGACCCTAAAAGATAAGCCATTACCCATGATAATACACTCATGAATCTTTTGGAATCTCCTCTCTATTATGTTTTTTTACGGACAAAGATTCTTAACGGTGTTCCCTCGAAGACAAATGCTTCCCGCAACTTGTTTTCCAGATATCTTAAATAGGAAAAGTGCATCAGCTCCGGATCGTTGACAAAGGTAACAAAAGTCGGCGGTTTTACCCCGACCTGGGTCATATAATTGACCCGGAGGCGACGTCCTTTATCCGATGGTGGCGGGGTCACCACAACAGCATCCGATACAACCTCATTCAACACACTGGTCGGAACACGCATCGCATGCTGATCGGCCACTTCCTGGACTTTGGGAAGGATATGCCGGACACGTTGCCCTGTTTTCGCTGAAACAAAAATGACCGGTGCATAATCAACAAAAGGTAAATCCTGGCGGATTTCTTTTTCAAAACGATGCATGGTTTTATCGTCTTTTTCGACGATGTCCCATTTGTTAACCACAATGATCACCGCTCTGCCCGCTTCATGGGCATATCCGGCAATCTTTTTGTCCTGTTCGATAATCCCCTGTTTGCCATCCATCACCACAAGCACCACATCGGACCGTTCGATGGCACGAAGTGCTCTTAATACACTGTATTTTTCCGTCGTTTCATAAACTTTACCGCGTTTTCGCATACCGGCCGTATCAATTAAAACAAATTTCTGACCATCTGATTCAAATTCCGTATCCACAGCATCCCGTGTGGTTCCGGCCATATCACTGACAATGACCCTTTCTTCCCCGATGATGGCATTGAACAGGGATGACTTGCCGACATTGGGTCTGCCGATGATGGCTACCCGAATCACATCATCATCATAATCCTCTTCCTCTTGTTCCGGGAAATGTTCAATCACACGATCCAGCAAATCACCGATGCCGATCCCGTGAGCGCCTGAGATTGCCACCGGTTCACCAAAACCGAGGGAGTAAAATTCATAAACATCATGAAGGCGCTGCGGATTGTCAATTTTGTTAACAGCAAGAATAACCGGTTTTTTGGAACGGAAAAGCAGTTTGGCTACTTCCTGATCCGATCCGGTTATGCCGGCCTGTCCATCCACTACAAATATAATCACACTGGCTTCATCAATGGCTAATTCAGCCTGATGCTTCACCTGCGCCAGCATATCTTCTTTCTGGTCAAATTCAATACCGCCGGTATCTATAATGGAAAAGGAATGGTCCAGCCAGTCCCCTTCACCGTAAATTCGATCCCGTGTAATGCCTGGAATGTCTTCTACAATGGCGACCCTTTCACCTATAATACGGTTGAATATCGTTGATTTTCCGACATTGGGTCTGCCGACAATCGCTACTACTGGTTTTGCCATTTTGAACCTACCTTTCTAAGAACCGTATGCTCTGCTGCTTCATTTTACATCATTCTCCCTTTTTTTAAAAGATGCATGAGGAGACTTGTCCAAAATCTCACGGCAATGCCTTACAAATTGCACCAGTTCACGATAACTCTGCCTGATCCCCCAAACAGCGATTTGACGTCCGGGCCATACGATACCATATCTTCGTGACAGTGTTCCGCCGAATTTGGCGACATGGTTGATATGCGGCAGGGCCGAAAAAAATAAATATTGACGACGGTCCCCGCCTGCAACCTCAATCATGGACAGAAAGGTTTCTTTTACTATGTCCGGTTCACTTCCCATTCCCATTGTATAGATGCGTCTGCCTTTTTCATCAATGCCTTTAAAAAACAGGCTTCCAATAAACATCTCCTGTCCCGTATCAAAGTCTGACAGGGAAAGAATTTCTGTTGTTGAGGGAACCCGGTCGGAAGGTAAGTGCCCCAGGTGAATATGGGCTGCAATAATGGAAGAATGAGCACTTCCGTAACAATAATAAATAACATTCATGATTCCTCACCGTTTTAAGTGACTTCATAAAAAATCCAGCTGGAAATGGTGCATCCGATTTCAGACAGCGCATGGATCCAGGCCTGTTGACAGACCGGTTTCGATTGAGAGACACCGCATATGTACAGGGCGTGACCCTCCAGATTCCGGCCGATATAGACAATTTGTCCTGTCTGGTAATCTGTCAATGATAAACCTTCGGCCGGTTCTACACATTGTTGTTTTGCGAGCTTCAGCGCTTTGCGACCATCATCTTCACTGTAAAACAAAATTTTCATCGCTAAAAATGCTTCACAATAATCATCGTTCCGTTTTTGACATCATGGGCCATCCCGTCCAGTATTTTTTCAAGGGTAAAAGCAGTTTTCTGCATTTCATCTTCATTTTCAGCATAAAAAATGGGCGCGCCTCCACTCACTTTCTGCGGATCCATGGTAATAACAGCGAGGATATATTTTTCCAGAGAGGTTCCCATCATATTTCACCTCAACTCATTCATTGGCTTCAGATTCAGAGGGCATACGTATGGCTCCTTCAAGCACTGGAACATGCCGGATGATCTCCATCGCTTTCCTCGGATTTCGGTTTTGCGGGATCAAAAACACTCCCAATCTCCCATCATCCAGACTTCTTTTACTGAGCGGAACAAGCGAGGGCTCACCCGTATCCCGGTACACCCCGAGAATCGTGGACACATCATGTAAAATCGCCTGACGCTGGCCGATATTTGAGATTGTGACAATACTGTTTTCATTATGGGGGGTCAGGACGAATCCCAGACCGACTTTTTTGATCTTTTCCCGCGTATCCTCCAGACCGACATTCATGATATAGATATCATCGACATACAGATCGGGGCCGTCAATGCGGACGTCAGCCTGACGTACTTCAGCCACATCTTTAACCAGTTTGCCGGACATGAAAGAGGCATCAACAACCAGGGTCAGGATCCCGATGATCACGCCCCCCTGCCACCCCCAGAAAACCGTGCTGAGGGAAGTCAAAAAGGCGGAAAAGATAACCAGGTAGTTACGTCCCTCAAAAACCATGGCAATGCCCTCAATATAGGTTGAGCCTCGTGGAACCAGTTCCATTTCATCCAGTTGTTGAAGACTGTTACGTTCCATATTCCGAACATCACGAAATTGCTGAGCGGCCAGTGCCAGAAATGTGATCGCTGTGTAATCCTGCTCAAACAGGGCAGGTACCGCGATGGCCCCCAGCCCCGCTGCAATCAGCCCCAGGGAAATATGGATAACACGTCCGTGCGGATAAGTGGGATATTGCCGATAATCTGTTCGCAACATCAATAATCTAGAAACAAAACCGACTAAAACCCCGATGATAATGGCCAGGGTGTAGTTTTCCATCTCTTATCACCTGATTACGTCGTCATGTTACTCTGTTTTTTTGTTGGACAATCTTATTTTCCTGATCGGATTGGAAACTTTGATTCCGGACAAAAGCAGTTGTCCCGTACCCGCCAGCCATAAAGACATCCACCAGGTATCACGAAACGCCGCATTCCCCAGTACGACAACGTTTAGTTTGTCCCAAAAATACCAGGTGTATAAGATTTGTTCCACGAAGAGTCCCATCGTGATGACGAAAACATGATGAATATACCGGCGAACGGCGATCAGAGAAAGAAACCCCGTTAAAATAGCCACCATATACATCTCATCAACAATCATAATTACCGGATCAAGGCGAATCATGCCTCTAACCAGCAGGACTGATGCACCAATTAAGGCCCCGACACTGAACAAATGAGCCCGATGCTGTTCATTTTCCCGAGTCCAGATCCACATGGCCAGCAAAAATGGAACCGCATATCCGCCCACATTGATTTGCAGTTTCTCGTAAATCGGGATATTAAAAAACGTTCCTATCCAGGAAACGAGGAAAATCAAATAAAAATACCGTTTTTTAATTTGAATCTGGTTTAAAAAAGGGGAAAGCAGCCCGATCCAGATAAATATAAAAACAAACCAGTATGACAGGAAACTCAGATACCCGGGATTCATCGTCGCACCTCCTGCTGGCAGAACGAACCACTCATTAAAAGTATGTTCAGAAACGGCTCGCAAAAAACATTAAAAAAACCCGGTATCTAACCGGGTTTTATCGGGTGGCATATATTCGGCAGTCGATACCTCTCAACCTGGCCCAGTGGTAAGTAGCACCGCTGATTACAAGAGGCACTTTCTGTAATTGCGTCAGATTCTCCACCCCGAGTGCCGTCATCACGATTTTAAATTGTCGATGAAGTTGACGGATAGCATCCAGAACACCGTCTACACCAGATTCAGTAACGGTTTTTAAAAAGAAACCGGCCATACCTGCTGCATCGGCGCCAAGTGCAATCGCCCTGGCCGCATCCAGTCCGTTGCGAATGCCACCGGAGGCAATCACGGATACCTCTGAATTGACGGAATGGACCTCCAGTAAAGACTGGGCCGTATTGAGTCCCCAATCCCGAAACATGTCGAGCGGTTCTTCGCTTCTTCTCAAATTCTCAATCAACGCAAAATTGGTTCCTCCTGAACCCCCGACGTCTACCGCTGCAACACCTGTCTCAAGAATTTTAAGGAATGATTCTCGTGAAATGCCGAATCCGACCTCTTTGACTATTACCGGAATATCTACGTTTTCGGCAATATCGGCGATCCGTTCCAGTGCTCCCCGAAAGTCACGGTCTCCTTCCGGCATAATCAATTCCTGCATAACATTCAGGTGAATTTGAAGGGCATCTGCCCCAACCATATCAATCGCGGTCCATGCATCCTGCAGGGACGCTTCAGCTCCAAGATTGGCAATGATAATACCATCGGGATTATTTTTGCGAACAACACTGTAAGTCCGGCGGTATTCCGGGTGTTGAATAGCCGACATCTGCGACCCGACAGCCATGGCAAGACCGGATTCCCTGGCGGCTACACTTAATTGATCATTGATTCCCATGGTGTCATTGGTTCCCCCGGTCATGGCGTTAATAAAAAACGGCGAACTTAAGCTAAGTCCGCCGACGGATGTTGTCAGATCACACGCTGACAGTGATGATTCAGGCACACATTGATGTACGAATTGAATGTCGTCCAGACCGGTTTGACCGCTTTGTCCTGTTTTTAAAGCATAGTCAACATGCTCTTTTTTACGGGATATTCTGGACATATACATCGACACCTGTTTATTTTAATTTGTCCTTCAGGTCACCGAACAGATCACCGATGGTGACACCCATGCCTGCATTATCCTGCTCCAGCTCTTCCTGTACCTTGCGCGTTTCTTCCTGTTCTTTCTGTTCTTCAAGTTCGCGAATGCTCAAGCTGATTCTTCTTTCTGCCACATTGACATCGAGAACTTTGGCCTGTACTTCCTGACCTTCTTCGAGAACTTCAGAAGGTGTCCCGATATGACGATTGGAGATCTGAGAAATATGCACCAGTCCCTCAACACCGGGCAATACTTCCACGAATGCTCCAAAATTGACCAGACGTTTGACGGTTCCTGTTACGACATCTCCCGGTTTTAGCTTTTCTCCAGCCTGTTCCCAGGGACCCGGCTGGGTTTGTTTGATACTCAGGCTGATTCGTTCTTTTTCTTTATCCACACCGAGTACTTTAACCTTCACCTGATCGCCTTCCTGTACCACATCGGAAACCTTCTCAACATGATCCCAGGCAAGTTCCGAGATGTGAACCAGACCATCGATGCCACCCAGGTCGACAAATGCACCAAAGTCAGTGATACGCTGAACCGTTCCTTCAAGAACCTGGCCTTCTTCAAGGTTTTCAAGAACTTCCTCTTTTTTCTTTTCGTTTTCTTCATCCAGAACGGCTTTCTGGGAAAGAATGACTTTATTTTTTTCTTTGTCCATTTCCACAACTTTTAAGCGCAGTGTTTTTCCTTTATAGTCTGAAAAATCTTCGACATAATAATTTTCCACCATAGAAGCGGGGATAAAGCCACGAACACCGACATCAACGACTAGACCGCCTTTAACCACTTCCGCTACTTCAGCTTCAAAAACTTCGCCGGTTTCCATTTTCTTTTCCAGTTCACCCCAGGCTTTTTCCCGGTCCACTGCTTTTTTGGAGACAATCATTTCATCTTTGTCGTCGTTGAAACGGATGACCTGTACGTCGATTTCGTCCCCTTCCTGAAGGACATCTCCTACTTTTTCAATATGAAGGCTTGATACTTCACTGATCGGCAGGATGCCGTCCAGCTTGTAACCAACGTCGACCAGGGCCTGTTTTTCCTCTACTTTGGTTACCTTGCCCCTGACAACATCTCCCACATCCACATTCTCCATCTCAGTCATTTCATTTTCATTTTTAATTTCTTCTGCCATTGACTAAACCTCCTTGAATACACAACCATTTCACTTTAAACGTGATATGCTTTTTAATTTTTATTTTCAAGGTATCATTGAAAAATCAATGAATCCCTTTGATAACGATTGAGAAAAAGATTCCAAATTTATCACACTTAGTTATACCCTATTGAATCCAATCTGTATGCAAAAAAAGACCCTCATTGCATTCTGAAAGCATCACCGTCAAGTACGGTGCTGTTCGATCAACTGCTGTATGGATTCCATGATGCGTTCAGTCGCTTCCCTGACAGTCTGACTTCCCGATTTTTCCTGATTTTTATATTCGGATAAGTCCAACGGCTCGCCATACACGATTTTTAATCGGCCAAATAGACGGTACGGGCCGATGATGGCCACCGGGATCACAAGAGCATCCGTTCTCAGGGCAAATAATGCAGCGCCGGGTAGCCCTTTTTTCAGTTCACCCGTTTTGGACCGGGTTCCTTCAGGAAAAATCCCCAGTACATGTCCCTGTTTCAATACCTCCAGTGCTGTTTTGAGAGCCCTGCGGTCATTCATCCCCCTTTTAACGGGAAAGGCACCAAAATTTCGGACGAAGTATGACACAACAGGGACTTTGAACAATTCCTCTTTCGCCATAAACCGAATCTGGCGATGAGGAACTCCGATTCCCAGCAAGATGGGATCCAGGTTGCTGATGTGATTGGCACATAACACGACAGACCCCTTTTTCGGGACGCGGGAAGCACCGACCACATCCAGTCGAAAGATGATACGAAATAAATGATAAAAAACAGCTCGAAAAAAATGATACATCAGGAAGTCCTCACCTTCTTGCGAAAAATGGAAATAATCCGATCCACTACCTCCTGAATGGACAGGCCTGTTGTATCAATTAATTCGGCCTGATCGTCTTTTTTTAAAGGGGCGATGTCCCTTTCCTGATCCTGTTTGTCTCTCAGGGCGATCTCATCACGCAACTCATCAATTTGCGGATGGTATCCTTTCTCCAATAAATCGTGATATCTTCTTCTGGCTCTTTCTTCAATAGATGCCGTTAAAAAGATTTTGAGTTCGGCCTGCGGAAAAACGTGTGTTCCGATATCTCTGCCATCCATCACCACATCGTGATGCTCCGCCATCCTTCTCTGAAGTTGTACCAGTTCGCGTCGCACCTCAGGAATTCCGGCGATTTGCGGGACCAGGGAAGTGACTTCCGGAGTGCGAATATCCTCTGTCACATCCTGGTTGCCGACAAACACACGATATCCGTCAACGTCTGGTCGCAGTTCGATCGGATGCTCAGCAATCAATTGATGCCAGTCGATTGAATCCTTTAACGATAATTTATTCGTTAATACCAGCCAGGTGACGGCTCGATACATGGCACCTGTATCTATGTAAAGAAAATCCAGTTTTTCAGCGACTTTTTTTGCAACGGTGCTTTTCCCGGCTCCGGCCGGCCCATCTATGGCTATAATCATATCCATCCCACCTGATGTTGGTCTAGAGGACATAAAAAAAGCAGGGGATGCCTGCTTCCACAACGCTTATCGTATTCGATTCACCACTTCCACGACGACTACGACATATCCCACTCTACGACAGACAACTTATGTTCAGTTATTTAATTACTTAAATAGTAACACACCCTTTAAAATGTTGCAACGGAACCCTCCAGCTTTTCCGTTTGATTCTTCAACATATTGTGGTCATCAATGGATAAAAAAATTTGTGAACAAATAAGCAATATCAAAAAGATACCCAGTAAGGTTGATAATCCTTTTTCAATTGAGTTTGAAAACCGGCAAAATCGCGCTTCATAATCGGGGTATTTTCTGCTTCTCATCATGGAGTTCCGCTTCATCTCCTGTCAAACATACGTTGCTGTTTTTTTCGCTGTTCCACTTCACATTGAAAGCAAAACTGGACAATATGCTGCTGGTCTTTCTGAGATATATTGATAATTTCAATCGGCGCAATCTTGAAGGCCTGATTTTCTTTTTCGATCAGACGGGTCACCCTGCCGATGAAATTGGCATGAACGATATTCTTGCCGCAGGGTAAAACGAGCCAGACATTAAACTGATCGTCCTGTCTGACATCATATGTAGACGGCACCTGAACCGCGATGCCTCCCCCGCTGATATCCACCGTTCTGGTCACAATATGTATGTTACGGTCATTGGGTTCAATCAGTTCCAGGGCGACTTCGACGCTGGCCGGAATCCGGACAAAATTTCTTCGTTGTTTTCGTTGAATTTCTTCTTTTTTCGGCATCGAAATTCGTGTATAAGGGATTTCATCATTCACATTTTCCAGAATCATAACAGAATATTCATATCTGGCTCCATCTTTTCCAAAATGGGACACCCCTACCCGGCTTCCTGCCCTGAGAACTTTACTTTTCCCTGTTTTTTGCAATACAGGCAAATATATTGATAAATAGTCATCTTTGACATCTATTACTTTAGATTTGTAACTGGTGTCGGTCTGATCACCATCATCGACCTGCAGATAAATTTCCTGGCCTACCTCCGGCAGCATACCCGAACCCCCTCTCAAAATTTGTCTGTGTTTTTTATTATAGCATGTATAATCGATAAAGGCGTACATAACTTTCCGGTTTCACATTCCTGTCATCATTCGGTCATTTTTCCGCAATTAGAAAAGCAGTGTCAACAAGGGACACTGCTTTGACATGAAATATGGGAGGGTGAATTACAATCGGACATCTTTTAACACTTCGATCTCCTCTTCAGAACCGTCGCTGGCGTTGATAAACACCCGGTACGTTTTATTACCCATGGTGCCGATAAATTCATAGCAGAGAACTTCTTCTCCCATCCCGTTTTCAATTAACGAGAGCCTGGATTCCCTCACGTTTAACTTGTGATGAATTTTGTCCAGGGCTTCTTTTCGGGTCAGTTCCGGCTCAGCGATGTCACGTTTCACGTGATAAAGCATGTATTTTTCAGCCTGAAAACCGGTTACTTCGCCATTGTCCAGCGCGACTTTAACGGTTACCGCATCGGGATAGATTCTGACATCACCCTGTTTGTGAACTGCTGTAAACACCGCCAGTTGTTCGTATTGGTCCGATGCACTGAATTCCATGGCATCATACCCGTGTCGGCGTAAAAACTGCATCGCTTTTTCCCTGGCCTGATTGAAAGAGAGGCTCGGTTGATTAATCTCCCGTTCATTAAGTAACCAGACGACATGGCCGCCTTTCTTGGTGACATCAAGATGGATGGGGTCTCCGTCTTCTTTTTTGATGGTAACACTGTATGAACTGTACTCCGTTCCTTTCCCGTTCTCATCTACTTCAACATTAACCGATTGATCGTTGATCCCCAGAAATTTTAAAGCCACCTGTTTGGCTTCTGTTCTGGAGATTTCTTTTCCCTTTATGTTCTTGATTCCATCTTTCTTTCGTTGCTCGATACTGGTAATGGAGGTGCCCCAGTTTAACTCTTTGTATTCCCCCACTCTCTTGTCAACTGTTCGAAAGCCGTCTACAATCGTATTATCCATCTGTTTATCTTCGGTAGCCAGAGCGGTTTCCACATCCATCCAGCGAAGATTTTTAGCCAGAACTTTGGACTGGACGTTGTCCAGTTCTTTCTGAATATCCCGGGCCCGCTTATGTAATTCGCGGAGTGTACTCCATTCCTGTTCAGTCAACGGATTTTCATTCAAGTCACGGATCGCAACCTGATAAGAAAAATCAGCCATGTTGGACAGAAATTCTTCTGTTTTATTGAACGGCATTAATGTAAGTGGTAACTGGCCTACATCGGATTGTGCCGCATAGGACAGCCTCCAGATTGTGGCCATATTGGGAACACGCTGGCCACGGCTATTGATCACAATCGACTTTGACAGTTCTTCCTCAAGTTTGTTGATATGATACGTCAAATCATGGAACGCCCGTTGATATTGATTTTCCGCCTTGATTAAAATCGAGTTCTTTTCCTGGTTCTCCTGGTAACCCCAGACACCGACACCTGCGAGGGCGATGACCAGAAATGGCAATAATACCCCCGATAATCTTGCGTACATGATTTCACCTTCCCTTATTTATTTTCAACATGGCCGGGGACAAATCCGGTTATGTCTGTATTTTAAGTTGATTAACGGTTGATTATACAAAAAAAGAAAGAGCTGTTAAAAAGCCCTTTCTCTGTTTAGACTTCATGATACGTAATGTGAAAATCCTGTTCATTATCACATAAACAACGTTTAAACCCGGTCTGAACGGAGCCGGACTTCCCTTTTTTTGCTCTCAGTGTAAAACGTTCACCGCATTTTTCACAGGTAATGGTAACTTTGTAACGATCCTGTTTCATGTTATCCCTCCTTGCCGTTTTTATTGTTTGCAAACAGGAGGAGAAATAGACGCTTTCGCCACTCGTCTAAGTGAAATGATCCACAGTAAAAACATGAACGGAATCATAAACCACAGCCATTTACTGCCTCCGCTCAGAAGGATCCAGTTATAAATCCCGTGCAGCATGATCGGCGCCATTATCGATTGGAGCAGTAACCGGCGTCTCTTTTTACGGGAAGTCGTGAATTTTGCCTTTCCCATATAATATCCCATGGCAACAGCGAACAGAGCGTGTCCTGAAACAGGTAAAAGGGCACGTAACAGGGCCGAGTCGAGTCCGTTAATCCACAGATAAATAAAATTTTCCATAGAGGCAAATCCCAGTGACACGGCGGCTCCATAGATGATGCCATCATAGTGTTCATCAAACTCAACATGCTGATATGCGGTATAATAGACAATGAACCATTTAAAAAATTCTTCCATCATCGAACTGATCACAAATGCCTGTCCAAAAATCCCGATTTCAAATTCCTGTTGAACGGCATACTGGATCACCATGATGGGAAAAACGAGCAGTGCACCGAACACAAATGACCGACTCACCATCATGATCGGTTCGGCCTGATATTTATCTTTCAAATAAAAATAACTTAACAGCGCGATTCCGGGTGCAATCGCGGCACTAATCGTTGCCAGCATCTTTCTTACACCATCCTATCTTTTACATCGTAACATGGCACATAGCAAAAAAATAGTCTTATTATGAGGAGGAATGCGACATGACCCAGGTAGCCGTTATTAATACAGGTGGAACGATCGCGATGGGGATGGACGCCGAATCGGATTCGGTCAAACCTACTGATGAACATGCAATGGAACGTTTGATTCCTCTGCTTGAAAAATATGCAAACGTAAAAATGGATCATTATTTGAACATCCCGAGTCCCCACATGACACCTGAGATCATGTATCAACTTGCTCAAAGGGTACATCATTACCTTGAAGATAAATCGATAGCCGGAGTGGTCGTAACACATGGGACCGACACCCTGGAAGAAACGGCCTATTTTCTGGACCTGGTTGAATCATCAGAAAAACCGGTAATTGTAACGGGAGCGATGAGAAGCAGCAATGAGCTTGGGGCTGACGGCCCGGTCAATCTGGTCCATTCCGTTCGGACGGCCGTAGATCCATCCAGCAGCAACAGAGGGACGATTGTGGTTTTTAACGATGAGATTCATGCAGCACGTTTTGTGACGAAGACCCATACCAGCAATGTGGCGACTTTTCAATCTCCGCAGTACGGAACGATTGGCCAGATTACACATAAACAGATCAAATATTATCTGCCACCCCTTCCCCGTGAGCATTACACTGTTGATAAAGCAGATGCCAGTGTTCCTTTAATCAAGGCCACAGCCGGTATGTCCCCGGAGTGGCTGAAGTTTTTGCTGGAACCTGGCATTGATGGCGTGGTGATTGAAGCGCTGGGCCAGGGGAATTTACCCCCTTCCATCATGCCGGTGATTCGTGAACTGTCGTCCAGAAAAATCCCGGTCGTTATGGTCTCCCGCTGTTTTAACGGCTTTGTCCAGGACACATACGGGTATGAGGGTGGCGGAAAGCAACTGAAGGAGCTGGGTGTTATCTTCAGTAACGGCTTGAACGGACAGAAAGCAAGAATCAAATTGATTGTCGCGCTTGAAACCAGCCGTGATATTGAACGACTGAAGGAATATTTCTCATTCTGAAATAAAAGGGCCGCAAAACAGAGGCATCACCTCATTTTTGCGGCTCCCTTTTATTACTTATTCTTTACTGGCAATCGCATCTGCCAGGATGCCTCCGTGGAAGCGTCCGTTCTCGATAAAAATGACATTGGCATTATTGCCCGCAGCTATCACGCCCGCAATGTACACACCTTCAACATTGGTTTCCATTGTATCCGGATTGTGGACGGGTTCCCCCGTCTCTTCGTTGACCTCAACACCCAGTTCATTCAATAGTTTACGGTTCGGTCGATAGCCGGTCAGAGCAAAAACGAAGTCATTTTCAATTTCTTTAATTTCACCATCTTGTTCGACCACAACCGATTGTTTTTTAATTTCCTTTACACGGGCATTCCACATCACTTTGATACGTTCTTTATCCACCAGGCTTTCGATCACAGGACGAACCCAGGGTTTGATGCTTTCAGAATAAGTGGATCCCCGGTAAATTATTGTCACATCCGCTCCCACTTTTTCCAGTTCCATCGCAGCATCAATTGCCGAATTTTTCCCGCCGATCACCGCAACCTTCAGCCCGTGATAAGGATGGGCTTCTTTAAAATAATGGGAAACCTTATCCAGATCTTCTCCCGGCACATTGAGATAATTGGGCCGGTCAAAATATCCGGTGGCAATCACCAGGTATTTGGACACATATTGATGAGCGTCACCCAGTCTGTCAACGGTATCAACAACGAATCCCTCACCGGTCTTCTTGACGTGTTCAACTTTTTCATACGTTTTGACGCGCAGATTTTTTCGCTCCACCACGTTCCGGTAGTAATTGAGCGCTTCCAGCCGGGTTGGCTTATCTCTGCTTATCACGAACGGTATATTGCCAACTTCCAGTAAATCCGGGGTACTGAAAAACTGCATATGGGTCGGATAGTCATAAATGGATTGAACAAGCGCCCCTTTTTCAATCAACAGCGGATTAAGTCCCTTTTCCTGAAGGGCGATTCCAGCTGCTATTCCACAGGGTCCGGCCCCGATCACAATCACATTTTCCTTATTTGACATGTTGTATCACCTTCTTTTCGTCCATTCTTAAAAAGAAATCCCCTATCATCATAACGATGACAGAGGAAAAATACAACATTTAAGGGCTGTTTAAACCCATCCGCGGAAACGGGATGCCTCGGCCATTTTGCGAACGCCTACCATATAAGCAGCCAGCCTCATGTCGATTTGACGACTGAGCGCTGTATTGTAGACATTTTCAAAAGCACTGACCATCACGTCTCTTAACTTCTGTTCTACTTCTTCTTCGGTCCAGTAATATCCCTGATTGTTCTGTACCCATTCAAAATAGGAAACGGTAACGCCTCCGGAACTTGCCAGAACATCAGGGACGATCAGAATCCCCCGTTCAGTCAGAATACGTGTTGCTTCCAGGGTCGTCGGCCCGTTGGCCGCTTCCACGACGATGCTGGCCTTGATGTTATGGGCATTTTCCGCTGTAATCTGATTTTCAATGGCGGCGGGAACCAGAATATCACAATCGAGTTCAAGCAATTCTTTATTGGTGATCGTATCCTTGAACAGCTTGGTTACGGTTCCGAACGAATCCCGACGGTCGAGGAGATAATCAATATCGAGTCCATCTTCGTCGTAAAGAGCTCCGTATGCATCGGAAATACCGATCACTTTCGCCCCGGCGTCATGCATGAATTTCGCCAGATAACTGCCGGCATTACCGAATCCCTGGACAACCACCCGGGCACCCATTAGGTCAATTTCTTTTCTTTTCGCTGCTTCTTCGATACAAATGGTAACCCCTTTTGCTGTTGCCGATTCACGACCGTGTGACCCCCCCAGTACAAGGGGTTTCCCCGTGATGAAACCCGGGGAATCAAATTCCCGGATTCGGCTGTATTCATCCATCATCCATGCCATAATCTGCGAGTTTGTAAACACATCCGGTGCCGGGATGTCTTTGGTCGGTCCTACAATCTGGCTGATGGCCCGGACATAACCGCGACTTAGCCTTTCCAGTTCACGAAAAGACATTTCCCGGGGGTCGCAGACAATACCACCTTTTCCTCCGCCATAAGGAAGATCAACAATGCCGCATTTCAAACTCATCCAGATAGATAGCGCTTTCACTTCATCTTCAGTAACATCCGGGTGAAACCGAACCCCACCTTTGGTAGGTCCAACGGCATCGTTATGTTGAGCTCTGTATCCTGTAAAAACCCTGACAGATCCATCATCCATTCTGACCGGAATCCTTACAGTCAGAATACGCAGCGGCTCTTTCAGCAGTTCATAAACCTGTTCAGGATACCCCAATTTATTTAAAGCGTTCTTGATGACAGTTTGAGTAGACTGAAGCAGATTCAGATTTTCTGTGACTTTTTTCTTATTGTCTTTTCCTTCCACCACATCTTTGTCTTCCATCTTCATACCACCTCGTCCATGATGTATGTATCTCAAATTTAGATATAAGTATACACCTTTCACATGAGAATGAGAAGTTTCCCCGAAGTTTTTTAAATTGTAATACATTTTAAGTATTATAAGCCGGTCTGGTAAAAGTATGTCATAATGGTCATAGAATAAGTTATTTCTACCTGCAAGGAGTGGTTCAACATGTCCGGAAAACGGATTCTGTTTGTGTTCGCCCATCCCGATGATGAAACATTTACAAGTGGCGCTACCATTGCCCATTATTCACGCCTTTCCGATTGTGACATTCATCTGTTATGTGCCACCCGTGGTGAAGCGGGAAAAACCGGCCATCCGCCGCAGTGCAGACCGGAAGAGCTGGCGGAGGTAAGAGAGAAAGAACTTCAACGGGCCGCCGATGTCCTGGGTATTGAACACGTTGAGTTACTGGACTATCACGATGGTAAATTATCCAATGTTCCCACGCAAGAACTGTCGGGTCACATTCAGGATTATCTGAAGAAATTTGATCCACAGATTGTCATCACGTTTCCACCACACGGAATATCGGGGCACAAAGACCATCGGGCTATTCAAAAAGCGACCTTCCACGCCGTCGCCCAATTTAGTAAAGAAAGTCCCCGGAAATTGTACTACCCCATTTTGCCCGAATCTATCAAGGGCACACTGGCACGCGCGGTTCACACCGACCCTGATGAGGCCGTAGATGTTGTGATTGATGCTGTTCCGTATCATGAGCAGGTTGCCCGAGCACTCAGGGAACATAAAACGCAGAATATGTCGGTCAATATGGTGTTTCCCGGTGTTTTAGACGGTGATTATACTTCACTGCGAAAGAAAAACTTTTTTCATCTGGCATGGACCAATATTCCGGAATCTGTATTATCGAAGCATAAACCGGATACTGACCTGTTTACCGATATTGATACTTGAAAAAAGAGGAATCTCCGTTGAGATTCCTCTTTTTTTACTTAAAATATTGACACAGTGTATCGACGGCCCCGTCTTCGATAATCACCTGACCGTATTCCTGGAGAACCGCCTGGGTTACGGTCGATGCTTCTGCGTATTCAGACAGTATGGCAATCAGGCTGTCGTATGTTTTTTCGTCTACATCAACCGGATCAAGAACCATATAATACCTGTTTTTGTACAGATAAACTTTTCCCTGCCCCGGAATAAAGGACTGTAACCGATGTGCTGCTTCGATCAAATGTTCGAAGTCAGCAAAAGAAAAGACGACCAGATCACTCTCTTCCAGGGTGACTTCCAGTTCATATATGTCATTATAGTCAAGTGAATCGTCGTAATCATAAACGGAATCAGTCTTGCCGCGGGTGACAATGACAACCATCCCCTGGGCTGGCAACGCGAAAACCTCAACGGCCACGGGACCAGATACCTCGAATCCAAGCTCTTTATATGCCTGTTCCATCATTTCATTAAATAGTTCATGGACCTTAGGAATGTCTCTCCACATGTCCTCTTTTTCAATTCCTCTTTCCGACAAATCATCAAATGTTAGAAAAAACCTGATTTTATCCTGGCTCAGCCGTTCAATTCGCATGGAATGACCCTCCCTCGCCATCCATTGGTACTACAAAATATGTGAAAAAACAAAAAATGTTCTTTAGGCGAGTATTTGTGAGATATAATCTGTTACTTCATGATACCACGTAAGTTCTATCAACGACAAGCGGATAAACACACGTTTTCTTGTTACTAAATGTAACAGGAACTTGTACAAAAGTAAAATAAAAAACAGTCGGAGGAAACCCTCCGTTACAATAAGAAATTTATGCTCTATTCTAACATCTCCTTTATTTCTGACAAAATGTACGCTTTTTTCAGTTCCACCTGTTCAAAATCCATCGCATCTGTATAGTATTTAGCCAGCTCATCATACAGCTTTTTCGCTTCTTTAAGACTGTCTTCAGCATTTTTCATTTTATCTTTATATCGAGCCACTATGTCGCGCAACACGTCTGACTTTTCTTCATCCAGCCCATCTCTTATACAGCGTCGGTAGGTATCCACAACCTGATCCCCCTGCCGGACGGGGTCGATGACATGGGGGGCGGTTCCATCGAGGACCGCCACTTTCAATTCCGGCACCACCACCATATCCAGACTCTGAGGATCAAATCCGCAATGATAGACTTCAAGGTCAAAGTTCCTTTTTTCAGCTTCTGACACAATTTTCTTCATCATGGTGGATTTTCCGGTTCCGGGCCGTCCTTTAATAATAAATCTTCTCGAACATTGTGACGTCAGGTTATCAATATAATGGTTAAAACCGGCCGGTGTTAAGGCACCAAAAAACCTCCGGCGTATTTGCCCGGCGCCATGTCCAATTCGGTCACCTAGCATTTTTTCTTCTAATTCACCAGCCAGTTGGTCAGCCTGGTGAAAGTCCATCTCCTTCAAGTAAACGTCTTCCCATTCATCATGTATATGTTTCGCTTCTGACATAAATTGATACGCTGATTGGAAGTTACTCTCTATTTTATGATACAAGTGAAAAATCAATTCCCGGTATGAAATGAGCTCCTTTCGGTTCCAACAATCCCCGAGGTTCACAATCTCATCCTTTACACCGGGTAATTCAGGATCGATATTCTGTGGTGCTGTTCCATCCACAATTCCAACCCTTAACGGGTAAATGATCACACCATCCAGTGCGTTTTGATCGGATGGATTGTGATATAATTCGATATCCATTCCCTGTTCATTCATGTCTGTTGCAATATCCTGAATTAAACGGGACTGGCCCGTACCAGGCCCCCCTTTGAGTATGAATAAACGGTCCAACCCGTTAAATGCAGACTTGTATAACCCGTAAAAACCCACGGATGTATGCGCACCGGCATACAAATGACGAATTTTACCGAACATTAGATCACACCTTTCTTCCATACATTCATTACTATGCACGCTATATCCTATGCTTGCAAAGTTGACTGGGTTACGGCCCAATTAAATTTCTTATTTTCTGCGGGTTGGAAATAAGATAAAATATAGACTATACAACTCAGAAATAAAAGGGAGACGGAGAAATGTCTAAAAATTTCAAATTGTGGATAGTTTTATGCGCCATGGTGCTGGTCGTCAGTGCGTGTGGGACGGCAGGCCAACCGCTTCAATCAAACGCCCGGGCAGATGCCCAAGACAAACAACTGCCTGAAGATACTGATCAGACTTCAGAGGCTGATGAAACGAATCAGGATGATAACGCTGTTAAAACGGGCTACTCAAATGCCACGACCGATGAACCGGACCCAACTGAAAACAATGACAATCAGGAAACTTCTCCGGAACAGAACATACGCTATTATGTCAATCCCAACAACTTCCGTATATATCCTGTGGTAACTGAAAATGAAGAACAGCAAAATGAAGAAAACGAGCAAAAAATTGTACTTCTCACGTTTGATGATGGCCCCAAAGGTGAAAGCACAACCCGTATTCTTGATGTTTTGGATAAATACAATGCGAAATCACTCTGGTTTATCAGCGGGTTTAACTACGGATGGGATTATCAGGCAAACCCGGATAAAGCTGAACAATTTAAACACCTGGTCGCCGAGATTCATAACCGGGGGCATTTAATTGGAAATCATACGTGGGAACATAAAAATCTCAGAAATTTACCGCCGGACAAAGTAGAAAAAGAGATCGTGGAACTTAATCGGTTGCTGGAGGAAATTACCGGGGAACAACCCCTCTATTTCCGGGCTCCGTTTGGGGCCAATTCGGATGAGTCTAACCGGGTCGTACACCAGGAAGGCATGCAGGCGATGAACTGGTCGGTTGGCTCGCTGGACTGGGAACTGGATACACCGGAAGCTATTGCGGAACAAACCATTTCCACTATTCATGATGGCGGAAATATCTTATTTCATGATAAAGAAATAACGGCTGAGGCGCTGGATCTGATCCTCGCTCATTTAACCGAACAGGGGTATGAATTTGTGTTACCTACTGAAATCCGATACCCCCAGTAAAACATAGTCTATTATACAAATAAGTGACCCGACGCAAGTCGGGTTATTTTTATGGACTAAATCCAATTGAAAGTGGTTACCTTAATGAGGAGGAGGGATTGATTGATGAAAAAATTTTTGCGTGTTGGAGGCTTATCTCTTATCCTTCTGGGTTCGATCCTGGGAGGAATCTATGCCGGCATGTATTTACCCGGTGTGAAAGCCGAGCAGGAAAAGTCCATCAAATCTGCCGTGGAAATCGCATCTGAATCTCCTTCTTATTCCAAGCAGGCAGCAGAAAAATTTGTTCAAAACAAATTTCTTGATACCCGAACAAGCAATTTTCACAGTCATATGACACTGATCGGAGTCACCGCCCTTGTCCTTTCATTCTTTGCGCCTCAATTAAATCTTCCGGACTGGAGTCGGATCATGGCCGCGACATTCTTGATATTGAGTGGTGTCATCCTGCCATTAGGTATATTTATTGAGAACTGGTTTTTGAGAGCCGGTTCGATCATTGCCCTTTCCGGAGGGTCCATGCTGATCACTTCTCTGATTATATTTTTGTTCGGTGCCTTTCGTACGCCTCAAACTGATTGATGTTCATCCGAATTGCCTGAAATGTTGTTTTAATTTCATCTGATTCCGACGGGATATCCATACCCTCCTGATATCATAAATCATCAACACCCCTGCTATCGCAGAGGTTGTTAAAGGGTTCCGCAAAAAGTAAATCGATAATAGATAAATAGATAGAACCAGAAATAAAAAGCTGAACCATTTACTTGATTTCATGAATGTTTTCTTTCGAGACAATTCCTGAAGAAGGTCGATCATAACCAGACGGACAAGTAAAAGAGACAAAAAATATAACAGAAAAAACATAAATACATTCATCGGTTTCATGAGCAAAAGTGTCACATAATCACTAATCTGTTGATAACTCAAGACCTCCGTATCGGGAATCAGCAGATTTGCCCCCTGAAACATGAGCCACGAAAAAAGCATAAAGGTCAAATTGATGATCATATTTCTCATCTCCCTCCATTATATATATCATTCTCCGTCCGGATTCATGTATAAAAAAACCCGGGGACAAGTCCCCGGGCCGTCACGCCAGATCATATTTTAAAGATCTGGATGTTCATGCTTCGCTTTTAATTTTCTCCAGCGTCTTTCAACTTCATCAGCAAACATCTTGAGTGATTCTTCATACTCCGGTGTGGTCAGATGTTTCGTTTTACCCATCAAGGAAAGCCAGTCTTTCACATCAATCCGCTTGTTCTTCTCTTCCGGATCGTAGGTGATATTCGTTATGCCGTGTTCAACCTCATAAAGCGGGAAGAAACAGCTGTTGACGGCAGCGCCAACAATATCCTGACCCAGTTCTTCTTTTGACTTCCAGTTAAGCGGACAGGTAATCAGAATCTTACCATAGACAAGCCCCTCATTCTGAGCATACCACTGAGCCTTGGCCGCTTTTTTCAGCAAATCCTGCGGAAAGGCTTCCGTACCGGTAAATACGTAAGGAATATTGGTTGCCGCCATAATCTGGGGCGTATCCTTGTGATGGAATGGTTTACCTCCCTGGTATTTACCGACGTTGGACGTACTCGTCATATGACCGAGCGGTGTGGAATAGGATAACTGACTCCCAGTGTTCATGTATCCTTCGTTATCGTATTCGAGGATAATCATTTTATGGTTACGAAGCGCAGTTCCGATCGCCGGTCCCATTCCAATATCCATACCACCGTCTCCGGTGATCATGACAAAGGTGAAGTCGTCACCCAGTCCATATTCATCAAGTTCACCCCGACGTTTTCGCTCGTAGAACATTTCAACCAGTCCGGACAGTGTGGCTGAACCATTCTGGAACAGGTTGTGAATGTAGGTTGTTTTATGAGCGGAATAAGGGTAACCGGTCGTAACAACCATCGCACAACCTGTCTGGAACAGGGCAACAATGTCTCCTTCAATGCCTTTAAAAAACAGTTCCAGACCGGGGAAAATACCGCATCCCGGACAAGCACCATGTCCCGGAGCAATACGTTTCGGCTTTTTGGTAAGCGCACGAAGCGGTGGAATTTTTACTTTTAATTTTCCGGTTTCTTCATCTTTATTAACCTTGATGAGACCTGTGTTCAATTCTTCTTTCTTCAGCGGCTCCAGGATCCGTTTGGGCGCTTTGTCCGGATCTCCCGGGTTATGGCCCCAGTAATCAAAAGGTTTTTCTACATAACCCTTTTCGACTGCATCCAGTGCCAACTGGAAGAAATGTTCCGCATCATCAGCATAAAAATCTTTGCCACCCAGGCCGTAAATACGGCTGATGACCATCGTATCCCCATTTCCATAAGTCTGAAGAGCTGCTTTGACTTCATTCACCATATTGCCGCCGTATCCGCCGTATGAATCAGCCCTGTCTCCGACGACAACCGCTTTCACATTTTTGAGTGCTTCCGCAATCTGCTTCTGCGGGAAGGGACGAATCATATTCGGCGAGATGGAGCCGGCCTTGATTCCTTTTTCACGCAGTCTGTCTACGACATCTTTGGTAATTTCTGCAGCTGAGTTCAGCAAAAATACGGCGACTTCAGCATCTTCCATCCGATGTAAATCCAACAACGGATAATGACGTCCGGTCAATTCAGCATACTCAGACGCAATCCGTTCAAAAACTTTCTCCGCTCTGTACATCGCCATGGATTGCTGGTAACAATTGTTGATATAATCAGGCTCATTCATGTAAGGTCCGATGGTGACCGGATTGTCGCGATCCAATGCATTGACATAACCTTTTGGAACCGGACCGATGAAATCATGGACATCTTTACGTTCGGCAATGGTCTGGACCCGTCTTTTTTGATGCGATGTAAAAAATCCATCGAAGGCCACAATAACCGGAAGTCTGACTTCGGCGTCTTCCGCCAGTTTGATGGCCATGATATTCATATCGTAAACGGCCTGCGGATCCCTGGCCAGCAGTATGGGCCAGCCGGTATTCAACGCATAGTAAAGATCCGAGTGATCCCCGTGGATATCCAGCGGACCGGATACCGAACGGTTCACAAGATTCAACACCATGGGAAAACGGGTTCCGGATTGAACCGGTAACTGTTCCAGCATATAGAGGAAGCCGTTGGAACTGGTTGCATTGAAAACACGACCGCCACCCACAGAAGCTCCGTAACAAATACCGGCGGAACCATGCTCTCCGTCTGCCGGAATCAGTTTGATATCATGTTCCCCGCGCGCTTTCATGGCATCCAGAAACTGGGCCACTTCTGTTGACGGGGTAATCGGAAAATAACCCATCACGTGGTAATTGATCTGATGAGCCGCGTAGGCAGCCATTTCATTTCCGGACTCATACACCATCCGCTGCTCAACTTTCCCCGTTTTTAATTTATCCTGCTCTTTATTATAATTGATCGCCATCTATCCTCTCACCTTCCTTTCACGTATTCATCGCAAGGCGAAACCGGTGCGGAACCCGATGATCCTCGGCATAACCCTCGGTTTCCCTTTCAGCCGTGAGGGCTTCCACCGGGCAGGCGTGTACACACTTCAGGCAGCCTTTACAATACTGATAATCAATTCCCTGCAAAAACATCTGCGGTCTACCCTTCTTATCCTCTCCTTCTTCCCAGACGAAGCAGAAGTCAGGGCAGGCCGTATCACAGGCCGCGCAATTGATACACTTGTCCTGATGAAAGCTCGGAATTACCCCGACACGGGATCCACTGAGATCTTTCAAAATGCTGTTTCCAGGATTGGTAATGGTTCCACCCATCGCCTGCGTATCATAACCCAAGTCCGGGATATGGCGCGTAAAGGGTTTCCCTTCTGCTCCTTCAGGAACCTGGTAGGATTTCATTTCAACTTCTTCATAGCCTCTGTCAAATGTTCTGAGGTTGGCTTCCAGCAAATGCGGGTATTTCTTTTCAAAGGTTTTTCTAATGACATCACGCATGGCATCCGGATGCAAAAAGTCGATCACCCGGAACAGTGCTCCCAGCATCGCTGTATTGACCCGTGTTTTTTCCTCAAGTGCAATGTTGATGGCATCTACGACAGCCACCGTTCCTCCCTGAAGTTGCAATTTTTCCTTGATTTCATCAGGGGTTTTGCTGGTATTGACCAGAACAATGCTGTCCGGATAAATACCATTTGTCACGTCTACTGTCTTGAAAAGTGCCTCATGGAACACGCCCACGACATGGGGACGCTCCACCGGGCTGGTATCCCGAATTTCATGATCCGGTTCTGTAAAACGGATATGTGCTTTAACCGGTGATCCCTTTTTTTCAGAGCCGTATGAAGAGAAGCTGACACCATTGAGTCCGGCCTCCACAACTCCGGCTTCCGCCAGCATTTTACCGGCCAGGTTGGCGCCCAGTCCCCCGATCGACTCCAGACGAATCTCATAAAAACCGAGTTCATTTGTTTTAGTCAGAATAGACACAGTTATCCCTCCTTTATGTATGGGTTAAATCGGATTTGCTTCCGATAGCCATGTAAACGTTTATAAAAAAGTCTTTGTTTCATTATAACAGATACTTACAATTATGAACAACAGTTTTTTAAACAGATTTTCCAACTGCATTATACGCCTTAATTGAAAACGCTTTACATCATGTTCTTTCGACAATTTATCAAACCTTATATTTTCTGTTTGGTTTAAAAAATGTTATGAAACAGAATAACTGTTATAGTATAACAGTTATCTGTACTGAAACAGAGAGAATCGTCTGTTCACCTCCTCCTGCTCTTATCCAAATAAAAAAAGCCCGTTGTCGGGCTTTAAATTATTTTTTATTGAGCGGCGGAATTTCCAGCACGGTACCTGCTTTTAATTGTGCAGGATCTTGAATGTGGTTATATTCTGCAAGTTTGTCCATGTAAATCTTCGAACCATAATATTTCATGGTAATACTGAAGAGCGTTTCCCCTTTTTGAACCCTGTGATAAATGGTTCTGGTGTCACCAGGGTTCTCTGATGGAGAAGATACAGCATCTGTCTCATGTTCTCCCCTCGACACGTCGGAACTTTCCTCTTGTATTTCATTATCATCCGGCGGTTCGGTTACAGATGGATCTGATTCATTGTTACCGATCGGTTGTTCTGTGTCTTCATCAGTCCGAACATCCTCATTCTCATCGGCCTGTTCCCTTTCCTCCGACGATGTTAAATCCGGTTTTGCTGTTAGCTCTTCCGAATTCATCTCATCCTGTTTGGCAGGTTGTGTGACCGGTACTTCGGTATCCTCCCTCAATAGCCACCACCCGATAATGATCAACACGATGATCAGGATAAAAATAACCAGAAGATAGAGAGCCGGAGGCACGGAAGAACGTGATGATTTGTGTTTTCTGCTTCTGGGCGGCAATTCTCCTTCATGTGGCCATGGAATCTGGTTGGAATTCTGCTCTTCTGAAACTCTGGACATATCTACTCCTCCTGGATCTTTTTGCAACAAATTATATATTCGGCCTATGATTTAAAAATCCTTTTTCCTTATCCCATTCCATCCCAGACGTATCCATAACCCGAGAATTAAATCGACCGTCATATGCGCCACGATCGGCGTCCATGCATTTTCTGTGATGTTATAAGACCAGCCCAGCACATAACTGATCACAAAAACCATCAGCGGCATAATCCAGTACCTCAGATAACGAACATGAATCAGTGTAAACAGAACGCTGGTCCAAAAGATTCCCATCAACGGCTGAATCATGACACGAAACAAAAACTCTTCACTGACTGCCACAATGAAACTGATTAAAAAAATATGGACCGGATGTCGGCCTGAAAAAATTTTTTCGTTGATTCCCCCATCATCAAAATATTTCTCCGGCAAAAAACGTTCCGCCAGAAGGTTGACTCCTACGAAGACAAGTCCCAGTGCTAATCCAATTCCAATGTCGCGCAACACATCATCCGACTGAAAAAATCTATTCAGGTCCAGCCCTTGTCGAAAATAAAATATGTAATAGATAATGAAACCGGTTGATAAGGTAAGAGCCTGAGTCAAATAAAGATTGACCAGAAGCAGATATTCATCAATTTGTTTGATGTTGATACGTGACAAATTTGACCATCTCCCGAGGAAAATACCATTCCTTTTGGTATTTATTTACTTATTTTAGTTTTTTTACATTCCCAAATGGTTTATTTTTCACTATACTGAAAGTAAAATTTGTTGATTTTTGTCGGAGGTTACATGGAACAAAAAAAACGGTTAAGTAAAACAGATTATGTCATTGTTTACGCCATTATTTTTTCACTGATTGCTTTTGTCGGCGGGTTTTTCCTTGGTGCCTCGACCATGAAACAAAACCTGACCATGGAATTAAAGGCGTATCAAGAGCAAAAACTGAAAGAGGAAGAACTGAAGAAAATCCAGTTACAATATCCACCGACCGATTTTGTATCCTTTTACCACAGTGTCTATTTACCCTTTGATAAATTCAGGACTGCCTATTACACTTATTTTAACCATATCACACAATCTTCCGGCAATACAGGGAACCTCTCCATTGATATTGACCTGAAGTCCCGGGCGGAAGAAACACTGGCAACGCTAAAAAATACAGAAAATTTTCAGGCATCCCCTGATCTGCAAAAAGCAAAAAATGATTACCTGAAAAGTCTGGAAGCCTACATTGACAGTATTGCAGGTCGGTTTGACAACCAGGGAAAACAGGAAGGAATTCCGCTGCTTGAAGGGGAAAGTCCGGGGGAACGATACGGGTTAACCGGGCAGCTTCATTTCTATCGAGCCATCATCCAATGGGAAGCCAGGCAAAACGGAGAAAAAGTTGATATTGACCGATTACATCAAATTGACGATTTGACTGAATGGAACACATTAAGCTTTCATCAAAAGAATTATGTGATTGCCAGTATTTTGGAATCCCTTCCACTGGCCGTTCCTTATAATCCGGAAGATATTACCGTACACCTCGATGCCGCCATTAAATCCGGTAATGGTGACATGCTTGGGAATCTGAAAAAAGCCGTGCAATTATTGCAGGCGACGGATGCTGTGGAGAAAGGTGATTTTCTGAAACAACAAAATCTTTATGAACACGTGACATCACCACATCTACCGCTGTTTTCCAATTAAATGAGATATAAAAATTCATCTTTTTTCTTGAAATTAATCGGAAGTAAGTCTACAATGTAAACTTAGAAAAGGCCTTAAAATATTTCGTCATTTTGTCCTTGAAATGACGGCGTGTTTTGTGTATAAAGTGGAATAGGTTATTATTATATGAAAAATAGGAGGAATTGATTATGGCTGAAAAGTGGTACACAATTGTTGACAAAGAAACCTGTATTGCTTGCGGAGCATGCGGAGCCACTGCCCCGGACATCTACGATTATGACGATGAAGGCATCGCTTATGTCACACTGGATGAAAACCAGGGAATCGTAGAAATTCCTGATGTACTTGTTGACGATATGCAGGATGCTAAAGATGGTTGCCCGACAGATTCCATCAAGATCGCCAACGAACCTTTTGATGGAGATCCGAATAAATTCGAATAATTGATCAATAAAGACATGAAACCTGCCTGGAACAAGGCAGGTTTTTTTCATCCCAAAAACATGAGCCACGCGACCAATGACCCAGTCACAGATCCAACCAGATTGACGGTGTCGTTATTCATCCACGTCCACCCTTCAGTTGTCTGACATGGCACCCCACAGTGCATCTTTTTTTCGGTTTCCTTTTGACAGATTTGACAGACATATTTTAACTGAAAGACTCCTCCCGCAAGACTGTCTGCCAGACTCCCCGCCAGGCCACTGACCAGTCCCATCCATATATAACCTGTTTCAAAGTTACCCTGTTCTATGCCTGTCAGCAAAAAGGCCATTAATCCGATAAACAGCCCTCCCGTGATGGAAGCCATGAACCCCGCCGCTGTCACACCACCCGACAATCCTTTTTCAACCGGTTTTCCACTCAGGATATGGCGAGGCTTTTTCTGACTGAGTACACCAAGTTCAGTCGCCCAGGTATCGCTGTTAGCGGCGGCCATTGCCCCCAGAAACATCGGATACCACCCCGGCCACGGATGGATCCAGGCTGCAACCGGCAAAAAAGCCCCCCATCCCCCGTTTACCAGAACTTGAATCCCGTCTCTCGCTCCATTTTTATCAAAACGATCCGCCAGTTCCTTTTTCTGAGCTTCCTTCCATTTCGACAAGAGACTCGACGAAATAAAAAAGGAGAGCAACAGGCCATACCAGGCAACAGATCCGAAACTGTAAATAATAGTCCCCACCAGAACCGCAACCATGGCCCCTGAGAGAGACAGTGATTTTTTCTGAAATGCCATTGCTGCTATAATCAGGCTAAACAACAGCCCCAATAAGATCTGATTATACAAAGCCAAGTCGTCAACTCCCGATTTTCCAAATTTTTAGCTATATAATATTATACTTCTTCCCTTCAACACAGCAAATTGCTATAATAGGTTGCAGTGATTAGAAAAATACGAAAAAAGTGGTTAGGAGGAATTTTCATGTCAAAAGTCGTAGACGCTTTTATTGAGATTCCGGCGGGAAGCCAGAACAAGTACGAATATGACAAAGAAGCCGGCGTATTCCGCCTCGATCGCGTGTTGTACTCTCCCATGCACTATCCGACTGAATACGGATATCTGGAAAACACCCTGGCTTTGGACGGAGATCCGCTTGATATCCTGGTTTTAACTACCTTTCCTACCTTCCCCGGTTGTGTGATCAAATCGCGTGTGATCGGAGTACTGGTGATGTCTGATGACAAGGGCCAGGACGAAAAGTTGCTGGGTGTACCGGTGGATGACCCCCGCTGGGACAACGTCAACAGCCTGGATGATATTCCGGAACATAAGTTAAAAGAGATCGCCCACTTCTTTGAGGTTTATAAAGACCTCGAAAACAAAAAGACAGAAATCAAGGGCTGGGAAGGTCCGGAAGCCGCGTCCCGCCTGATTGATGAATGCATCGAACGCTATAAAGAAAATAACTGATGATAGCGAGCAAGCACTCCTTTTATCCTGACCGGTAAAAGGAGTGTTTTTTATCCTTTTCTTTTCCTCTTTACAACGAACCGGGACACCTGCTAAAATACTTCATAATTATACAAAATCTTTTTAAAACGATACACAAATTCTCTAAACACGAACATTAACGCATTTTTTTAAATTAATATTCATTTTTTACGAAAAAATTCTTGACGAACTCGGGTTTCCGTGTTAGATTAAGAACAACAATATTCGGAATACGTAATCAACGAGGACGAAGACAGGGTATCAGACAGGAATCTTCAGAGAGCCGGTGGTCGCTGCGAACCGGTGTTTCCGCTGATACCAAGCACTTCCGAGTTGTTAAGCCGAACTTCCAGTAGGCTTAACCGGTTAATCCGTTATCTGAACTGGTCATGTTACCAGATGAGGCTGTCATCGCGAGGTGACAGTAAATAAGGGTGGTACCGCGAGCCTTTCGCCCCTTACTGCAAATATTGCTGTAAGAGTGCGAAAGGCGTTTTTTTCTGTGAAAAAAGATTAGTTGAGGAGGAGAAACCATGCTAAAAGACAAGACCATCTTGCAAATTCCCGGCCCGACACCGGTTCCTCCGCGTGTGCAGCATGCGATGAACCAGCCGATGATCGGACACCGAAGCGGCGACTTTTCGGAGCTGCACATGGAGGTTTCCAGAAGGATGAGACCTGTATTCGGTACTGAGCAGGACGTTTATGTCCTGACCGGGAGCGGTACTTCTGCTCTGGAAACCGCGGTCGTCAACACCGTGTCTGCCGGTGAGGAAGTCATTGTATGTGTAACAGGTGCGTTCGGAGATCGTTTCGCAAAAATCTGTGAAAAATACGGCATCACCACACATCGTCTGGATGTCACCTGGGGAGATGCATGTACACCGGATTTACTCAAAGATAAACTGACACAACATCCCGGGGTCAAGGCCGTCTTTGCCACCTATTGTGAAACCTCAACCGGTGTATTAAATCCGGTTGATCAACTGGCCCGGGTAACCAAACAACATTCCGATGCCCTTTTCATCGTGGACGGAGTCAGTTGTATCGGTGGCGTTCCGGCAGAAATGGACAACTGGGGCATTGATATCCTGGTCACCGGTTCACAGAAAGCGATGATGTTGCCTCCGGGCCTCGCCTTCATTTCGGTCAGTGAGAAAGCCTGGAAAGTGATTGAAGAGAACCCGGCTCCCAGCTTTTATCTCAGCCTGGAAGCTTATCGCAAAAATTATGAAAAAGGCATGACCCCTTATACACCGGCCATTTCTTTAATATATGGCGCACAGGAAGTATTGAACATGATGGAAGAAGAAGGCCTGGATGACATCTTCAAACGGCATGAACTGATGAAAAAGATGACCCGTGCCGGAATTCGTGCACTGGGAATTCCGCTCCTGGCCGATGATGAATATGCTTCCCCTACCGTAACAGCGGTAGATCCGAAGGGAGCGTTTGATCCTGAAGAACTGCGCAAAATTTTGCGGAACAAATACCTGATCAGCGTTGCCGGAGGACAGCAACACCTGAAGGGTAATATTTTCAGAATTGGTCACATGGGCTATGTGAACCCGCTGGATATGTTAACTATCTTGTCGGCTCTAGAAATGGCATTAAAAGAAATCAAACCTGAAATTAAACTGGGAACAGCCGTTACAGCAGCTCAGGAGGTGTATGCACAACATGTTTAAAGTATTGATCAGTGACCCGTTAAGTGAACAGGGAATCAAATCTTTGCTTGATGCTGAAGATGTACAGGTAGATGTTAACACTGGATTAAGTGAAGAAGAAATTATCCGCATTATTCCGGAATATGATGCCATGATCGTACGGAGTCAGACGAAGGTAACCCCTGCCATTCTGGCGGCGGCCAAAAATCTGAAAGTGATCGGACGGGCCGGTGTCGGGGTCGACAATATTGATATCAACGCCGCAACCAAAGCCGGTGTCGTCGTCATCAATGCCCCGGACGGAAACACGATTACCACAGCTGAACACACGTTTGCGATGCTTCTGTCCATGGCACGCAATATTCCGCAGGCTTATAAAAATACCACCCAGGGCGAATGGAACCGCAAAAAATATCTGGGTGTTGAATTAAACAATAAAACTCTCGGGATTATCGGTTTCGGCCGTATCGGATCAGAAGTGGCCAAAAGAGCCAAGGCTTTTAATATGAAGGTCATTGCTTATGATCCGTATCTGACGGAAGAACGTGCCCAGAAAGCAGGCGTTCAAATGGGAAGCGTCGATGATATTGTGACCCAGGCGGATTTCATCACAGTACACACACCGCTGACCAAAGATACTCGCCACATTTTAAGCACAGAAGAATTTGCCAAAATGAAGCCGGGTGTTCGGGTACTCAACTGTGCACGCGGCGGCATTATCGATGAAAAAGCCCTTTATCAGGCGATTGTCGATGGTAAAGTAGCCGGATGTGCGCTGGACGTGTTTGAAGAAGAACCGCCTAAAAACAACCCGTTGCTGGAATTGCCGCAGGTTGTGGTCACGCCTCACCTGGGAGCGTCCACCGTTGAAGCGCAGGAAAATGTGGCCATTGACGTATCGGAAGAAATTCTGCATGTCCTGCGTGAACAACCGTTTAAAAATGCGGTTAATCTTCCGTCCGTACCGGCAGACGTCATGGAAAAAATCGGTCCGTACTTCTTCCTGGGTGAAAAACTGGGGCAATTCGTTGCCCAGATTACGGTCGGTGCCGTTCAGGAAATCGTCATTACCTATTCCGGTGAACTGACAGATATGGATACATCGCCCCTTACTCGGACAACAATAAAAGGAATTCTGTCCTACAACCTTGGAGAAGGTGTCAACTATGTCAACGCCCCTCATCTGGCCAAAACCAGAGATATTAAGGTGACGGAACAGAAATCTTCGCATAATCGCGGATTTACCAATTTGATTACGATCACTCTGAAGACCAAGCAGGAAGAAAAACAGGTGGCCGGTACCCTGTTGAACGGTTATGGTCCGCGAATTGTCGAAATCGACAAATACTCGATCGACGCGGCCCCGGAAGGTCATTTGATCCTAATCCATCACAATGACCGTCCCGGAGTTATCGGACGCGTCGGAACGGTTCTTGGAACAAAAGGTGTTAACATTGCCACCATGCAGGTAGGTCGCCGTGACATGGGCGGAGACGCCATCATGATGCTGACAATCGACAAACAGGCTTCTCCTGAAGTTCTGGACAGCCTGGGTGAACTTGAAGAAATCCACAGTGTCACTGAAATCGACCTGTTGTAAGTCTGTCAAACAAAAAATCGATTTGGACCCCCCTTTTCAGAGGGCGGTATCCAAATCGATTTTTTTTCCTCTATTCCTGTACCGGTTCCAGTTGTGCTGTAAAATGTCTGAGCACCTTCGGTTCGTACGTCAGCCGCATCCCTCTGATCCGGTCCCGGCGTTCATACAATTTGACAAGGCCTTCCACCACCACATCCATGTGGCGATCCGTATAGGTTCTTCGTGGGATCGTCAATCTGAGAAATTCAACAGGCGACTTCAGGTTCTCCCCTGTTTCGGGATCTCTTCCTAACAGGAGCGATCCGATTTCGACCCCCCTTACCCCCGCTTCCATATAGAGTTCAACTGCCAGGGCATGAGCCGGAAATTGCCAGTGCGGAATGTGGGGAAGAAACTTTTTGGCGTCCACAAACACGGCGTGCCCCCCGATCGGTTTCTGAACCGGAATCTGATTTTCCATCAGACGATTTCCCAAATAGGCCACCTGATGGATCCGGTGAGCCAGGTAATCATCGTCCACGACTTCCTCCAGCCCTCGTGCAAGCGCTTCCATGTCACGCCCCGTCAGACCTCCGTAAGTGGGAAATCCTTCATAGGGGACAACATTGGCCCGACATGCCTCATACAGAGCCGTATCTTCTTTAATACTGAGAAGTCCCCCTATATTGACCAGGCCATCTTTTTTGGCACTCATGGTGAAACCGTCTCCATAAGAAAACATCTCCCGGACAATATCAGAGATTTCCTTATCCTGATACCCTTTTTCTCTCTGTTTGATAAAGTAGGCATTCTCGGCAAATCTCGCTGCATCAAAAAACAGGGGGATTCCGTATTTTCGACTAAGCTCGCTTGTCTGTTTAATGTTCTCCATGGAAACCGGCTGCCCGCCGGCACTGTTACAGGTGACAGTGATTAAGATAAAGGCGATGCTTTCTTTCCCGTTTTTGCTGATGAATTGCTCCAGTTTCTCATTGTCCATATTTCCTTTAAAAGGATGAGAACTCTCGGTGTCAAACGCTTCCTCGATGACAAAGTTCACCGGCCTGCCTTTAGCCAGTTCAATATGCGCCTTTGTCGTGTCAAAGTGGAAATTGCCGGCAACGTATTGTCCCGGTTGAATCATAAGTGGAAACAACACCTGTTCCGCTCCCCTTCCCTGATGGGTGGGGACAATAAACTGATAACCCGTCAATCTTTTGACTGTTTCTTCAAGATGATAAAAATTTCGGCTCCCGGCATATGACTCATCTCCGAGCATCAGGCCGGCCCATTGCCGGTCGCTCATCGCTCCGGTTCCACTGTCTGTCAGTAAATCAATGTAGACATCCTCAGCTCTGAGAGAAAACGGGTTATAACCCGCCTCTCTAATCTTACTCTCACGCTCGTCTCTCGGGAGAAGCCGGATCGGTTCAACCATCTTGATCTTGAATGGTTCAGCTCGCATATGATCCTCCTCCTCGAAAGTGTGAGACGTTACAACATTTATATTCCACAGCGGGGCGTATTTTTCCTTTTGGCCCTGTTAAATTTAATGTTGAAAACTCGATAAAAATTCATAAAAATTCTTACAAGTTAGCCCTTCTACTTGTTAGACAATCATTCCCGTTACCCAAATAACTGATTCACTTTATGATCGTCTTGCAAATATTCCTGAATGAGTTCTCTTATTGCGTCTTCGCTTGTAAATTCACTTAATTCTTTTCCGTACCAATTTTGGAGATTTTCTCTGGTTATTTTGTATGCTTTTTCACCAAAATTAAACGTTATCCAATCCGCATTTTGTACTAATGCAAAGATAAATGTAGCATTGTACACTGCCGTTTCTTTATACGTTTTAAGTAAATCTTCTGCTTCTATACTTTTGTAATTTAGAATAATCCCATAAGGTTCTTCTGTGGTCTTCAGTTCAAAGCTGTCCAAAAATTCACCATTTGGCAATTGATACGCAAGATTTCCAACGGCACTGTTATCACCGACATATGAACCTTTATATTGAAATATATCCTCATTTGTCGTTTCATTATTTAGTTGACAACCATTTAAAAAAAGTATGATCAACAATGAAAACAAGGTAAAATTGATTATTTGTCTCATTTTTAACATCTCCTTCTTCACTTGCATGCACCTTATACAAAAAAAGAATGCTTTTTCCTATAAAAATATCCGGTTACAAAACATTACCTCTTTCACAGGCGTTTTGCAACCGGAATGTATCGTGTCACACCTTTACCAACTTTTACACAATCTCCTTAACACCCAGCACATCGTCCAGAATATAATCCGCTTTTAAATCTTCAAATTTGCCTCTGGCTTCCTGTCCGGACAGGCCGGTGAGTGTTGCAGCGAATTTGACTCCCATCGAGCGAGCGGCCATCAGGTCTGCCACTGAATCCCCAACAATCAGGATCTCATCCCCGTTTTCCACAGGAAGCGGATGATTGAGCGCCTCTTCAACGCTGTGTTCAAGACCCAGCATGCCCGCTACATAGCAAAACGGCTGCGGCTTGGCCAGCGGAGCCCGTTCCGGATATTCACGTTCCGCTTCCAGTACATAGGATGCAGACACAATTCGATCCGTGTCAAAACACTCCAACAATCCCATGGCGCGGAGCGGCTCGATCGTTTCAATCTGAGGTCTTCCCGTTCCAATTCCGATGGTAATTCCTTTATTTTTTAAGGACATAAACAGATCACGCATCCGGTCAACCTCGACAATCGGGATTTCATCGTGCAGGAAACCCTTTTTACCGGATTGCCGGGCAGGCCGTCCGATGGATTCTTCTACTTTATCATCTCCCAGATACCATTCCTGGAACGTCTCCTGACAGACATCCCACAGGGTACTGTTGCGAGAGAAAATGTCCGTATCAATCCCTGTCCATGCTTTGATCAGACCATTCAACTCTTTTAACAGGGCCTGCTTCTCTACATCCGTACGAGAAAAATCGTCAACAAACGCCCCATAGTCCGGCGTAAAGGAGCTATGCTGAGCCAGTCGGTTGATCGTTTCCAGTTCGGTAAAACCGATCTGATTTTTCAAAATAGGTTTGACCGCTTCCGGATTTTCTTTATAAAGCTCTGCAAGCAAACGAACCAGCTGGTAACCAAAAGTCAGATAAACCATGTCCCAGTTCGCATTAATCCCCCTGCCTTTAACAAAATTAAGCACACGGTCATCTGCAAAAACATCTTTGCGAACCCGACGTATCACGTTTTCTTCAGGAGCCGGCGTAAACTCATCCCCGGAAAGTCCCAGATACTTCGGGCTGTACAACATTTCCCAGACGGTTAAGGCAGATGCATCAAAATACCGCTCTTCACTTAAAATTACACCATCAACATCAAACAGAATCATGCGAAACATGTTTGGTTCCCTCCACCCACTTCTTCGTATAAATAAATAATAAATATACGGTTCATTGTATCATAATAGCGGACTCAACGGGAGATGGGAATCTGAATCAGGAAAGTTGTCCCCTCTCCCACTTTACTCTTCACATCTATCGTTCCGCCATGCGCCTGCACCAGATTTTTAACAATGGCAAGTCCCAGGCCGGTACCGGCTTTACCCCGTGTTCTGGCTTTATCCGCTTTATAGAAACGTTCAAAAACAAACGGTAAATCTTCTTCAGGAATACCACTGCCTGTATCTTTGACCTGAATATGAAGATGGCCTCCCTGTTCATAAGCGACAAGGGTCACTTCTCCCCCACTATCAGTATGTCGGATCGCATTATCCACCAGGTTGATCAACACCTGGGCGATACGGTCCGGGTCCAGGAGATACAGACCAAGATTGGCGTCAAGCTTCGTATGAAGTTCCACCTTTTGTTCCCGTGCCATACCGGAAAATTTCTTTGCCACATTTATCATTAAATCAGCTATTGGGGTTTTTTCCAGTTGCAGTTGAAAATGACCCGCTTCCATCCTGGCCAGGTCGAGCAGTTCATTGACCAGTCGTCCCATTCTAAGCGATTCATCATAGATAATCTGAGCAATTTCTTTTCGTTCTTCAGCCGAATCAGCCACACCATCCAGCAATGCCTCACTGTATCCCTGCAACATGGAAATCGGCGTGCGGAGCTCATGGGAGACATTGGCCACAAATCCTTTACGCAGCATGTCCATCCGTCTTTCTTCGGTCATATCCCGTAAAACGGCAACTGCCCCGCTGACTTGATTCCGGTCATAAAGGGGCGCCATCACAACCGACCAGACTCTTCCCTGAACCGTGATATCGGTTGACACCTCTTCTTCCTTCTGGATGACGGTTTCAAGAATCGAATACAGGGGATCCGGGAGTATTTTCTTGTCTTCCCTGTGCAACCCTGCCTCCAGAGACCAGGCCCTGACCATGCGTTCGGCCGGCGGGTTGGTTAAAATGATCTCACCATCAGCATCAACGGTAAGAACACCGTCGGCCATACTTTTGAGAACACTGGACAACTGTTCTTTTTCCCGAGACAGCGCATGCACCAGATCATCCAGCTGTTTCGCCATATGATTGAACGTGGAAGCCAGTTGCCCGATTTCATCATGCGTCCGAATCGGGATTTTGGCATAAAACTGACCGACAGAAAATCGGTCGGCCGCTCTTCTCATCTGACGAAGAGGCTGTGTCACCCGTGTCGTGAGAAAAAAGGCAAAGATGGTGGTCAGAATGATGCCCACGCCGGCAGTATAGATAATTAGTCGTGTCGCTTTATTCGTTGTCTCATTCAACTCATCCAGAGACTGATAAATGATAATGTGCCCCGACTCCACACCGTTTAAAAAAAGTGGTACCGCGACAACCAGCATCTCTTCTTCTATGACAGGTTCAGACTCCCCGGACACCGTTTCATTCGGATAGGTTACCGGAAATACATCCCGAAAACGCTGTGTATCACCGGTTTTAACCATATTTTGCTGCAGGTAATCAATTAAATATCCGATTTGAATTTGCGGCAGGTTGGAATCGATCTCGGGAGAATTGATTTTCCCTTCTTCTCCGATGACAACCAGCCGGGTGTCATAGGCTTCTACAAACTGAGCTGCATTGGCGATTGCATGGAGCCGGTCCGGGTCCGTATCAAAAACCAGAGCCGCTTTTTCAGCGACTCGGATTAAATCATTGGAACGCTGTTCATAATAATATTGTTCTAATAACTGAATCAGATAAAAACTCAGGACAAATAGAACCAGTGTCACCAGACCGATAATAGTCAGCCATAACTTACCGACTACGGTTCTCCAGATCTTCCAGATCACTTGCCGGGCACCTCTAGCTTATAACCGATTCCCCAGACCGTGGTGATCATTTCGGCAGCCTTCGGAGACACTTTGTTTAATTTTTCACGCAGTCTTTTAATATGCGTATCTACCGTACGAAGGTCCCCAAAAAAGTCATAATGCCACACATCTTTCAACAGTTGCTCCCGGGTAAATACCTTATCCGGTGATTTGGCCAGATAATGAAGCAATTCATACTCTTTGGGTGTAAGCGGAACCTCCTGGTCACCGCACATCACTTTATGTGCATCATGGTCAATCGTCAGATGGGGAAACACGATCACATTCTGTGCCACGGTATCGGTATGAAGATACTTGGTGGCGGATGAACGGCGTAAAAGCGCCTTGACCCGATAAACCACTTCACGGGGGCTGAACGGTTTTACCACATAGTCATCGGTTCCCACTTCAAACCCCTGAACACGATTGGTTTCTTCCCCTTTTGCCGTCAGCATGATAATGGGAGTTGCTTTGGTTTCACGAATCCGTTTGCACACTTCAATCCCATCCATACCGGGAAGCATCAAATCGAGCAAAATGATGTCGTAATCTTCATCAAGTGCCAGTTGCAGCGCTTTTTCCCCGTCTTCCGCCTCGTCGATCTCAAAGTTTTCCCTCTCCAGATACATCTTGAGGAGCCTGCGGATTCTTTCTTCATCATCTACGACCAGTATACGGGCTTTTTCACTCATCTGGATCTCACCCCTTATCCTTCAAAAAGAGCTCTACATGTTTATTGTACTATATTTATTGATAGAAAACGTCGAACCGTCCAGATTTTTCATTATACTCCGGCATATGAATGAAGACCGGCGATAACCAGATTGACAAACACGAGTGTAAATAATACAAATACAAACCCGAGCACCGCCATCCAGGCTGATTTGGAGCCATGCCATCCTCTCGAAAGTCTGAGATGAAGATAAGCACTGTAAAACAGCCAGGTGATCAAGGCCCACACTTCTTTGGGATCCCATCCCCAGAAGCGCCCCCAGGCCTCCGCAGCCCAGATCATGGCAAAAATCAGAGCACCAAGCGTAAAAATCGGAAATCCGATGGCAATGGATCGGTAACTGATCTCATCAATCACATCCGGATCCAGGTCATTCAACCAGGGTTTCATGGCGGCTGACAACCGTTTTCGGATCAATAACCGAATCAGCCAGTACAACACAATCCCTGACAAAATGGACCAGAGCATGGTATTCAATTTTCTGCCGTTCATCCACTCCGGTGCTTCAAAAAGGGGACCAAACGCAACTTCCATCTGCTGCCCGTTATGCGGACCGGCTATACTCGGCAGATGGTAAGTCATTTCTCTGACGTTGCCATCTTCATTGGGAATCTGGTAGGTCACTTCATAACCGGCAGTGGAAAAGAGTGTCGTCATCAGAATAAATCCGACCAGCATCAGCACAACGGATATGCTGAATTCCAGCCAGGTGGTCTTTCGTTTCCACCAGGTGATGGATGATTGTTCTGTCTGATCCACTGTGCGAATCAGATACATTAAACCGGCGGCAAATCCGATAGCGAATATCCCTTCCCCCAGGGCTGCTGTGGTGACATGGATATAAAGCCAGTAACTCTGCAGAGCCGGGATCAGCGGCATGATTTCTTTGGGAAATACAGAAGCATAAGCAATCATGATCATGCCGACCGGAACTGCGAACATTCCCAGAGCCGGAATGCGGTAAATGAGGTAAAGTACGATAAAAGCCAAAATGATTGTAAAACCGAGAAAAGCCATAAATTCAAACATATTACTGGTCGGACTGTGCCCCGAAACCATCCAGCGAAGAATGATAAATCCCAGCTGACTGAAAAAACCGGCTAGGGTCAGGTAAAACCCGATCCACCCCCAGCGTCTGGCATGGTCCTCCGGTGCCCGGTTACGCCATCTCCGGCCAGTAACGGAGATGACAAAGGCAATGGAACCAAACATATAAAGAATAAACGCGATGAGGAGTAGGTTACTGCTCAGTTGAATCATTTTGATTTCCCACCTTTGCTTAACTGGTCAATCGTCACATCTATCTCCATTTTTTTCAGGATCTGCAGGATTTCACGTTTAAGACCGTACCAGTTTTTATTAGTGTGTGCCGCAAGCTGTAAGGGCCCGTGGTTCAGGTCAATCCAGATTCGCCGGTGTTGCCAGTAAAATCCCATGATCAACCCGACCATGACCACGCCTGAACCAAAGTAGATAAACGGCAAACTCTTTTCTTTACGAACCATCAGCCCCGTACTGTCCACGATATCCGGTTTGTTAAATCGGTAACTGAAAAACGGTTCCCGGTCTGGGCTTCCCAGTGTACTTCCAAGAAATATCCAGCTTCTTTCCCCTTCCGGGGTCTGTGGACTGATGACACTGACTACGAATGCCGGATTATTGGGTTCCGGGCTTTTAGTTCGGGGTTGATTATCTTCAGTCCATTCAAAATCCTGATAGTATTCCAGGATCTGAATGGTAATCTCATCAGTCAGTTGAATATCCGCTGGCGGATTGTAGAGATCCAGTTTAAAAGCCCCGATGGATTCTCCCGTCCGGTTGTCAATCAGTTCCAGGTTGAGAGCCGACAACTGGTTAATTCTCCGTTCTGCCTGATATAATAACAAATCTTTATATTTCAGTGGGTGATTAACCCGGATCTGATCCCGGTGAACTTCCACCAGCTCCGGCGGGGCACCCGGAATATCACTGACCCTTTGTTCATATAAAATAGCATCGGTCTGATAATTTTTAACGACCCTGCCCTCTACCTCCACGCCTTCCGGGAGATCCTCTTCCTCATAGTATTCTTCGATAAATTCCACATTTTTAACATAATAAGGCGTTCCCGGTACCTGTTTGGTCTCTCCTTCCCTGACCCAGACAAAATCATTCAGATAAAAACCGGGGAGAAGTCGCATTAAAACACCGATAATGACCAGAATCAGTCCAATATGGTTGACATAAGGACCCCAGCGGCTGAAACGTCCTTTCTCAGCGACAAGGGCATTCCCCTCACGTACAACACGGTAACGCTTTTGTTTCAATCCCTTTTCCAGCTGTTCAAGAGTTCGTTCCTTCTCCGTTTCATCTATCTCAAATTGCGTATAAACCTGCTGTCCTTTCAAGAAAGAAGGATGCCTTTTGACCGGCAGTTTTTTTAATGCCCGGTACAGGGGAACAACCCGGTCAAGACTGCAGATGACAAGGGAGATGCCGATCATCAACAATAACGTAATGTACCACCAGGATGTGTACAAGTTATGAAAGCCCAGTTGATAATAGATCTTTCCCAGGGTTCCATGCGCTTTTTCGTAATATATTTCCGGCGGGTCCAGAGTCGGAATATATTGCTCCTGAGGGAAAACGGTTCCCACCGCTGACGCAATCAATACGATAATAATCATGATCACGGCATTTCGAACCGACGAAAAAAAGTTCCAGACCTTGTCAACCAGTGTTCTGGAATAGGTCTGCGAACGACGGGAAACTCCGTCGTATCTCATATCAGGAAAAGCTGTTTCTCCTTCATCCTGTTGCAGTGGTTTTCCGCAGGATTCACAGAGTACGGTTCCCACCGGATTGGCATGTCCGCATTCGCACTTTACGTCTTCCACATTGATTCACCCCATTATTCTGGCATGATTTGAGTTATGTAGCGTTGTATGGTTTGATCAGACATGGGGCCTCCAATCACAATTTTTTGTATAATACCATCCTTGTCAATAAAAAACGTGGTCGGGATGGGATCGATTTCATACAGATTGGTGATTTCCCTTTTTTGATCAAGGAGAATGGGAAAATCCAGATTCAAACGTTGCACAAAACTGGATACCGCCACTTTCGATTCACTTATATTGATCCCGATGATTTCAACGCCATCATCTTGATATTTGTGATAGGCACGGTTGAGAGCCGGCATTTCTTCCACACAGGGAGGACACCAGGAACCCCAGAAGTTGAGTACGACTCCTTTCCCTTTCAAATCACTCAATTGTATGGTGCCGCCCCTTAATTCGGGAAGCACAAAGTCAGGCGCTTTTGCCCCTTCCTTAATCGCTTGCTTGTCGGTAAAAGCCGTATTGTAGATGGCACCGACAACGGCTATAAATAATATGGCTAGGATGAGAATCCGCATACCTGTTTTAGATTTTTTCACAGGTGTACACTCCTTTCGGAGGTTTTTAAATTTGTAAACATAATTACTTATAAAATATTATAAACGGACTTTTGTCAGTTATCGTTCGGATTTTTTGAAGATTGTGTGACACTGCCAGATCCCACCATTTTTTTAAGTTCAGTCACTTCTTTTTTCTCCAGATGCCTGTATTCCCCTGGTTTAAGACCGTCCAGTGTTAAAAAAGCAATTTGCACCCTTTTTAATTTTTTCACTGGATGCCCGACGGCTTTACACATTCTGCGAATTTGCCTGTTTCGTCCTTCGTGTATTGTCATTTCCAGAAGGGCCTGTCCCTTTTGTACATCTTTTGATAAAATCCGAACTTTTGCGGGAGCGGTCACACCATCTTCTAATTCTACTCCATTTTTTAATCGTTCGATAGTCTTAATATGCGGGATTCCCTTGACGGTCACTTGATATACTTTGTCCAGTTCATAACGCGGATGAGTAATCCGGTACGCCAGTTCACCGTCATTGGTTAACAGCAGCAAACCGGACGTGTCATAATCCAGTCTTCCCACCGGATATACGCGTTCCTGCACGCTTCCGATCAAATCGATGACGGTCTTTCTTCCTCGTGGATCACGAACGCTTGTAATGACACCCACCGGTTTATATAAAAGGATGTAGCTCTTCTGTTCAAGCTGTATCTGTTTACCATTCACTTCAATGAGATCTTTCCGAGGATCAACCTGGATACCCAGTTCCCGGACGACCGTCCCGTTAACCTTGACTTTACCGTCCAGTATCAATTGCTCGCATTTTCTCCGTGAAGCGACTCCCGCGTGAGCCATGACTTTTTGCAACCGTTCCATTTATGCTTCCCTCCCCTATACCATCATAATCTTCATCCTTCCCTTTCACAAGGATGAGAATACAATACTGGAGGTGGGATGTGAGATGTGGGAGGTGAGATGGGAGAGATGGGAATCGTGAAAAATGATGGGAGTAACAAATTCTCCTTATTTCCTGTGAAAAGACCGGGCTGGAGCCAGTCGGAGGTTAGAGTTCGGATGTCGGAAAAAATTACGTTGTACCTTTTATATCATGAGAAGTGTTCATTTAGATGCCTTATTTAAAGTCTCTGATCATAACCGCACTATTTATAACTATGTTCATGTATTACGACCTGTCAATTTAGGACAGGTATCAAAAACGATCGTTCTAAACAACAAAAAAGGTGAGAGCAGTTTTTCCCACCTCTCACCTCTCACTTCTCACTTCTCAACTCTATTACCCAAAAACAAGACTGACAATGACAATTGAAGCGATGGCCCCGGCAAGATCCGCCCATAACCCAACTTTCAATGAATAAACGGCATTCCGAACCCCGACCGCACCAAAATAAACGGTTAGCACATAAAGCGTGGTATCGGTACTCCCCTGCATGGTGGATGCCAGCCGACCCAGAAAAGAATCAGGTCCGTGCTGGGCTATGATATCCGTGGTAACCGCAAGCGCTCCAGTCCCACTGATCGGACGAAGCAGGGCAAGGGGAACAATGTCACCGGGAACATGAAAAAACTGTAATATCGGATGAAGGAAAGAAATAAAAAGATCCAGGGCTCCGGATTCCCTGAATATGGTCACGGCCACCATCATCCCGACCAAATGTGGAATGATTTTGACAGCTGTTCCAAATCCGCCTTTCGCTCCCTCCACAAATGTTTCATAAACGGGAACCTTTTTATACACAGCATAAATCAGGATAAACGACAACAATACCGGTATCATCCAGAGTGACAGCATCGTAATCAAACCATACACAGGTTTCTCCCCCTAGCTGCTCTTGTATTTGTAGCGGTAGTACCGGTCCAGTAAAATTGCGGTCAGCGTGGAAAATGCCGTGGCCATAATCGTAGTCCCGACAATCTCAACCGGATTGGCTGAATCATAATTCATCCGAATAGCAATGATCGTTGTCGGAATCAATGTGATACTGGATGTGTTAAGGGCCAGCAATGTACACATCGCCGGACTGGCCTTTCCCGGTTCCGGATTTAACTTTTCCAGTTCCTGCATCGCTTTGATACCCATCGGCGTCGCTGCGTTTCCCAGACCGAACAGATTGGCGGTCAGATTGGACAAGATATAGCCCTGTGCCCTGTGGTCAGGCGGTACATCGGGAAAAAGAAAACGAACAACCGGCCTCAACAGACGTGAAAAGATATCCAGAAGGCCAGACTTTTCGGCAACATTCATAATTCCCAGCCAGAAAACCAGGACACTGATAAGTCCGAAGCAAACGGTCACCCCGGTTTTGGCTCCTTCAAATGCCGCACGGTTGATCACTTCAATATTTCCGTTAAACCCGGCCACCAAAATGCCTGATAAGATCAAACCCATCCAGATGTAGTTGACCATTCAAATACCTCCAAACCACATTTCCCAGAACATTTTCAGATAATAATCAAAAGGGAAAGAAGCAGAGGCGCTAAGGTCAGAAACAGCAGGTTCCTCCCATCTGGCTTTCAATCCGATACTTCCAATCTGTTCCTGATCCAGGTATATTTTGATGTGCCCCACAATTTCCCCCTCATGGACCCTGTGTTTTTTTACATTTTCATTCCAGATAATGCGTGTGGAGACGAGATCCTTTTCTCCCTCTTTCAAAGGATAACGAAAGGGATTGAGCGGATACAGGGCAAGGGTTTCATTCTTGTTGCGTATGTTCAGTTCCTCAACCGGGATGTCACGGTCCACGATCCCAACATGTTCAAAGGTTTCAAAACCCCAGTCCAGCAGATTCATGGAATCGTTCCAATCGTCCGGGTCATTCAGCGTCACCGTCGCCAGCTGTACACCGTTCCGGGTAGCGGAAGAAACCAGGGTTCTCTTAGCTTTACGCGTGTATCCGGTTTTGACGCCATCCGCACCTTTATAATATTTGAGCATTTTATTTTTATTGATTAAACGGCGATCCCAATCTTGTCCCGGCCAGTCAATGTGTTTGACCCTGGTTTTGACAATCTCCTGAAATAAGGGGTTTTTCAGGGCGTAGGATGTGAGGATGGCCATATCCCTTGCAGATGAATAGTGTTCATCGTCATGTAAGCCATGCGGGTTGACAAAGTGCGTATTTTTCATCCCCAGCTCTTCGGCCTTTCGATTCATGAGAAAAACAAAGCCATCAACAGACCCTCCCACATGGTAAGCGATGGCTACAGCGGCATCATTTCCGGAGCGAAGCATCAATCCGTATAACAGGTCCAGCAATTTGTATTTTTCACCCGTTTTGATATATATGGACGAGCCCTCAACCCCTTCAGCAATACGGGGAACCACAACCGTTTCTTCCGGATCCGCCTGTTCAAGGGCAACAATGGCGGTCATAATTTTGGTGATACTGGCGATGGGAAGCGGTTGATCCGCATTTTTATCATAGAGAATCCGTCCGGATTCCACATCGATCATGGCAGCCGCCCTGGCTGATATTTCAGGAGGTTCCTCCCCATCTGCCATTACAAAATTGTTAGGTTGTAAAAGTATGACGATTATAAATAAAGTGATCACTGTTTTTTTAAGGTCCATGTTGTCCTCCCCGTGGTACAACCTTTACCATCATATATATGCGCCCTCCCGAAGGTTATGAATGGGAAGAACGAACCCCCTTACAAAAAAAAAAGAAACCCTTATTTCAGGGTTTCTTCCGTTTCTTCGTTATCTTCCTGTGGGGGTTCAGATTGACCCGCTTCATTCAATTTGGAAAACAGGAGCTCCGCTTCATTTTCAATGTCCTGATCCGGATCCAGTTCGGGGACAGGAGGCAGGTCGTTGATGCTTTTCAATCCAAAATATTCGAGAAATTCCCGGGATGTCCCATAAAGAATCGGACGACCCGGCCCTTCAGCCCTTCCGATTTCCTGAATCAGTTGCTTGTTGGTCAGATTGGTGATGGCCCGGTCAGATTTCACACCGCGGATTTCTTCGATTTCCGCCCGGGTAATCGGTTGCCGGTAGGCAATGATCGCCAGTGTTTCCAGCGACGCCTGGGACAAAGTACTATATGTCGGTGAATAGGCCAGTTTCTCAAAATAGGGAGCATGTTCCGGCAACGTGGTCAACTGGAAAGCCTGAGCCACTTCTACGATTTGCAGTCCCCTTTTCTGTCGTTTGAAATCTGCCTGCATGTCATGAATCAGATCGATGACCGTGTCCGTATCAATTTCCAGCACGTCAGCCAGTTCTTTGGCTTCGATCCCTTCGTCTCCGGCAACAAACAACAATCCTTCCATGACCGATTTGATATGTTCAAAATTCAGTTTTACTCCCTCCCCGAAAACGACTGGTGTCTTAGTGAACGGTATTTTCATCGATCGAAACCTGAAGCTTGTCTTCCGTCAAGTCTCCTGTTTTATGTATCAGAATTTCGTCAAATAGCCTGTGCTGTTCACATGAAACCACTTTATTTTTCATTAACTCAAGTAAAGATAACAGCGTGGTCACAATTTCAACCCGTGTTACCCTTCCGCTGAATATCCGGCTGAACTCAATGGTCCCACCGGCCACTTCCAGTAGTCCGTAAATCTCTTTCATCCGATCCCGGACTGATATCTCATCCCGCTCGATCCGAGTGACCGGATCCTTTTCATCGGCCCTCGACAGTACTTTCTGAAACGCTTCGATCAAATCATACAACGAAACGTCACTGACCGGATTCTCGTTCTGGTTCATATACGGCGTCAAATCCTCCGCCGGTCGGGTATAAACTTTACTTCGTTCCGCTTCTCTTTCCCTTAACTGAGACGCAATCTCCTTATATTTTTTGTACTCAAGCAGGCGCTGGATCAGCTCCTCACGCGGGTCCTCCTCTTCATATTCCAGCCCGTCAAGTTCGTCAAATTCCGTTTCCTCTCTGCGGGGAAGTAACATTTTGCTTTTAATGGACAACAGGGTGGATGCCATCACCAGAAATTCACTGGCAATTTCAAGTTGCAATTGCTGCATGTAATAAAGGTAATCCAGATACTGTTCCGTAATCATGGCAATCGGTATATCATAGATGTCCATTTCATTTTTCTGAATCAAATGTAACAATAGATCAAGCGGTCCTTCAAAGACCGGCAGCTTGATTTCGTAGCCCACACACATCCCACCCTGTTACAGATTAAAAACTGAAGAAATGGCTGATGCCCGTGATACTGGCAATCAATTGCAACGCCCCGTTAAACAGCGGCCATAAAACAGCATCCCCTATCGGATCAACCAGGATGATTAACAACAGTATGAAGGGGCCGTATCGTTCCACGTTCTCAAAGAAGGAATCAAAACGGGACGGCAATAAATACCGAACGATTTTGGATCCATCCAGGGGCGCAACCGGCAATAGATTAAAGATAAACAGCGCGGCATTGATAAAAAATATGTAAAAGAGCATATTCCCCAGTACCACACGTGAGGTTTCCGACAGGCTAAAAAACCAGCCGGAACTAACAGTTAAGGAAAAAACAAAGGCAAATAAAAAAGCCAGAATCAGGTTGGTTAGAGGTCCTGCAAAGGCGACGAACACAATCCCCAGTCTCCGGTTACCTTTGAACATAAACGGATTGAACGGTACCGGCTTTGCCCATCCGAACGGACCGAACAGAATCATTAAAAGTCCGAACGGATCGACATGCGGTAAAGGATTGAGCGTCAGCCTTCCCTGCCGTTTGGCGGTCAGATCCCCCAGTTTATAGGCCGTGTAGGCATGTGCCCATTCATGTACCGTAAAGGCGAGCACAAAGGCGACAACCCGGTATAACAGGTCGTCAAGGTTAAAATGAAACAGCTCTCCCATTAAATTCCTCCGTCCACATAAAACTGTCCTAAATTATACCATACTGTTTCACGAGCCAGCAACGGATGTTATCCGTTACCCCAGTTGCTTATTCAGGTTGGCCATTTCGATGGCCGAAACCGCTGCTTCCCATCCTTTGTTACCGGCCTTTGTACCGGCCCGCTCAATCGCCTGTTCAATAGTGTCCGTCGTTAATACACCAAAAATAGTTGGCACGCCAGTCTGGTAATTGATCGCCGCTACCCCTTTGGCTACCTCACTGGAAACATAATCAAAATGGGGTGTGGCCCCTCTGATAACCGCGCCCAGGGTAATTACCGCATCATATTTCCCGCTGTCCGCCATTTTCCTGGCCACAAGAGGAATTTCAAATGAACCCGGAACCCAGGCGATTTCCACATCCTCATCGGAAACACCATGCCGCTTCAACGCATCCTGCGCACCACTCAACAGCTTTGACGTGATAAATTCATTAAACCTTCCTACTACAATGCCCATTTTTAACCCTTTTCCAACCAGATTTCCTTCATAGATCTTGGCCATATCATTCGTCCTCCCTGTTCTGATAAACTTAATTCATTAAATTACAGATTAAATTACAGATTGAGATAGTGTCCCAGTTTGGATTGTTTGGTTCTTAAATAACGATCATTGTCACGGTTCGGTTCGATCTGAATCGGAACACGGTCTACAATTTCGAGGCCATAGCCTTCCAGACCTTTGATCTTACGGGGGTTGTTAGTGAGCAATTTAATCTTTCTCACTCCCAGATCCCGCAGAATTTGCGCACCGATTCCGTAATCCCGGAGGTCCGGCGGAAAACCCAGTTTCTCATTGGCCTCGACGGTATCATATCCTTCTTCTTGAAGCTTGTATGCTTTCAACTTATTGATCAGACCGATTCCCCGTCCTTCCTGTCTCATATAGAGCAGAACACCTTTTCCATCCTCTTCGATTTGGGACAGAGCGGCAGCCAACTGGGGACCGCAATCACAGCGGCGGGAATGAAATACATCACCCGTCAGACATTCGGAATGGACACGGACGAGTACAGGAATATCCGGATCTATCGTCCCTTTCACCAGTGCCATATGTTCTTTGTCATCCACCCTGTTGGTGTAGGCAACAGCTTTAAATTCTCCGAATTCTGTGGGCAGCCTGACTTCGACCTCCCGATTGACCAGTTGCTCCTTCTGAATCCGGTATCGAATCAGATCGGCTATCGTAATTAATTTTAGATCATGCTGCCGGGCGATCTCTACCAGATCAGGAACCCGGGCCATCGTCCCGTCGTCTTTAATAATCTCACAAATGACGCCCGCCGGATAGGAACCACAGAGCCGGGCAAGGTCAATGGCCGCTTCAGTATGTCCCGCCCTCCGGAGAACGCCTCCCTTCTTGGCTACCAGCGGGAAAATATGCCCCGGCCGCTTGAAATCCTTTTCAGAAGATGCCGCATCAATTAACGCCTGAATCGTTCGGGCCCGCTCATGGGCGGAAATCCCGGTGTGGGTATCGGAAGCGTCAACGGATACGGTGAATGCCGTCTGATGGGAATCGGTATTGTGGTCCACCATCGGCTCCAGGTTTAATTCGGCTGCACGCTCCTCTGTAATGGGCACACAGACCAGCCCGCGGCCATAAGTAATCATAAAATTGACCGTCTCCGGCGTCACTTTTTCAGCCAGGGCAATGAAATCCCCCTCGTTCTCCCGATCCTCATCATCCACGACAATGACGGGTTTACCCTGAATCAGATCATAAATTGCTTCTTCAATCGTATTAAACATTGTTGTTCACCACCTGAATTATAGAAAACCGTTCTCTCTTAAAAAAGACTCGGTTATTTGACTTTTGTCATTACTCTGGCTGTCAGCAAAACGGCGTTCCATATATCTTTCGATATATTTGCCGATAACATCGGTTTCCAGATTAACGATATCCCCCGGTTGTCGGTACTGAAGAACCGTCTCACTCAGTGTATGGGGAATAATAGAGACCGAAAACCCCTCTCTATCCACTGAAACAATCGTCAGGCTGATCCCGTCAACGGCAACGGATCCCCCCGGGATCATCTGACGGGTTAATGTTTCATCTGCTTCAATCTCAAAAACAATCGCATTGCCAAGGGGTGCTCTCCTTTTGACGCGGCCTGTCCCATCCACATGACCGGTCACAAAATGACCGCCGAAACGATCTCCGGCAGCCAGTGCCCTTTCCAGGTTGACTGGCGAGCCCGGTTGAATCCGGGACAGACTTGTTTTTTTGAGGGTCTCAGGCATGACATCGACCGAAAACCCTTTTTCTGTAAAAGAGGTCACCGTGAGACAAATCCCGTTTACTGCGATACTGTCACCGGTTCGAACACCTTCAAGTACTTTTTTTCCCTCTATATATAGTTGAATCCACTCTGATCCCCTCCGGACAGAAGAAATGTGTCCGATCTCTTCAATGATACCCGTAAACACGTTTATCCTCCTTTGTATTCAGGATACCCTGTTATACAGATATCCTGTCCCAGGGTACGAACCTCCATATCCTTGAGTTCAATGGCATCCTGCATCTTTTCGATCCCCGTTCCTCCATAGGAAGTGGGAGCGGTTCCCCCGGCAATCAATTTAGCTGAAACATAGGCCACCACTTTGTCGATCAATTTCCCCTGTAAAAATGAGGCGGTGACCTGACTGCCTCCTTCCACCAGCACAGAAGAGAACTGATTATCCCCGAGCCATTTCAAAACCCGGTAAATATCCACTTTCTCATCGGATCCAGTGGAAATAACCCGGATGCCCTGTTTCTCAAGTTCCTGCATGCGTTCCCGGTCTGCCTGGTCGGTTGTAAAAATCCAGGTTGGTGCTTCTCTGTCCCGGATCAGCTGTGATTCAAGGGGGATACGGAGTCGGGAATCCAGCACCACTCTGACAGGGTTCTTTCCTCCTTCGGGGAGGCGTGTGGTGAGACGGGGGTCATCCTGAATCACCGTATTGACGCCGACCAGAATCACATCGTGTTCGTGGCGCATCAGATGAACTTCCCGGCGTGCCTCCTCTCCCGTAATCCAGCGACTGTCACCAGTCACGGTAGCGATCTTGCCGTCCAGTGTGGAAGCCGTTTTCACGGTCACAAAAGGCATGCCGGTGACTATATATTTACAAAAAGATTCATTTAACCGGGCAGCTTCTTCCTTGAATAAACCGATGTCCACCTCGATACCGGCCTTTTTCAAACGTTCTGCGCCTCTGCCGGCGACACGGGGATTGGGGTCGAGCATGGCGATAACAACCCGCCCGACGCGATGCCGGACAAGCGTATCCGCACAGGGAGGAGTTCGGCCCGTATGGCTGCAAGGTTCCAGTGTAACGTAAACCGTGCTGCCTTCCGCTTGTTCACCCGCCATGTTAAGAGCATGGACTTCGGCATGGGGTTCACCCGGTTTCAGATGGGTCCCAACCCCCACCACTTCCCCGTTTTTGACCACAACCGCACCCACAACCGGGTTGGGACTGGTTTGACCTTTGCATCCCCGGGCCAATTCCAGGGCCATTCTCATAAATCTATCATCTGACAAAGGCAATCCCTCCAGAAATAAATGAAGCCCCGGGAAGATGGCACATACCTCCCGGGGCATACGACTGTCTAAAAAAGTGTACAGGAAAATAGAGGTAAAAAGGCATAAAAAACCCGATTACCTACGTGTATTCCTTCTCCCATCCAGACTTTAACTGTCGGCTCCGGAATCTCACCGGATCCACCGTGTACAGGGTACATCGGTTCACGGACTGAGGCTTGAACAGCCAACACCGCCGGTCGGGAATTTCACCCTGCCCCGAAGGAAATCTGTATGCTATTTTACTTCATTTTTATTTTACTATTTATGTCGCAAAATGTCCAAAGGCTTTACAATTTATTTGGAAGAGACGGTATTTTTAATTGAGCAATCATTTCGCGTGATGTCATCGTAGGTCTCCCGTTTTACGACCAGTTCGGCACGTCCATCTTTAACAAATACAACGGCCGGACGCCGGAAACGATTGTAATTATTGGACATAGAATAGCCATAGGCACCTGTTGCAAGTACCGCCAGAATATCTCCGTGACGAACCTCGGGCAATTCTATATCATGGATCAGCATATCACCGGTTTCACAACATCTGCCGGCAATCGAAACCTGTTCCGTCGCCTCTTCACCAGCGCGATTGGCCAGCAGGGCTTCATACTTTGCCTGGTAAAGGGCGGGACGAAGATTATCCGTCATGCCACCATTCACCGCCACATATTTACGAATACCCGGAATGTCCTTGATGGAACCCACGGTGTACAGAGTTGTTCCCGCTTCACCGACGATACTTCTCCCCGGTTCGATCCAGACTTCCGGAAGGGGATAGTCATTCTCTTCAAATAAGGACCGGATGGTCTTTGTCATGGCCTGGATGTGTTCGGAAACGGGTAGAGGCGTATCTTCCTCCGTATACCGGATGCCAAATCCGCCTCCCAGATTGAGGACACCGGCCTCAAACCCGGTTTTTTCACGAACTTCCATTAAAAAGCGAAACAACACATGAATGGTCGCTATAAAACCGTCACTATCAAAGATTTGCGACCCGATATGAGAATGAATGCCAAGCAGGCGATAATACGACTTATCAAGGGCTGTCTCAATCGCCTTCAGCGCATGTCCGTTGGATAAGGTAAACCCGAACTTGGAATCTTCCTGTCCGGTTGAAATATACTCATGCGTGTGAGCCTCGATACCGGGAGTGAGACGCAGCAGAATATTAACCTGCTGATTGCGTTCCGCTGCCATCTGATGAAGCAGTTCCAGTTCTAAAAAATTGTCCACGACAAAACACCCGATATTTTCATCGAGGGCGAAGGCAATTTCTTCTTGAGACTTGTTATTGCCGTGAAAATGGATCTTGTCAGCAGGATAACCGGCTTTCAACGCAGTGTAGAGTTCCCCACCGGAAACCACATCGAGGGAGAGGCCTTCCTCAGCAGCCAGTTCACACATGGCAATTGTACTGAATGCCTTGCTTGCATAAGCTACTTGATAAGCGAACCCGCTTTCTTCAAATGCGCGAACAAATTCTCTCGCTTTCTCGCGAATCAATTGTTCATCATAGACATACAGAGGTGTACCGAATTGTTCAGCCAACTCTACTGTGTCACAACCCCCGATTTCCAGATGACCATTTTCATTTATTTTGCTTGTTCCATGTAAAAACATTTGTTTCTCCCCACCCTGTGTTCATCAAGAACAAAAGCCCATCTTTCATGATGAAAATGCAGATTGTTTATTGTTAAACAATATAGCATACCCCGGCGAGATTGACAACGAAAAGATTTAATCATTATGTTTATCATTCCGCCTGTTTATCCATGATAATCTGGACTGCCCGGGTGGTGATGGGAGCTCCGGCTGTGACCCGGTCATGTCCTTCCATTTTACCGATATCACCTATGCCGACGATAACCGGAATGTCCAGGCGGTTTAAAATGTCAACGGTATCCCCGGTCATCCGTGATTCAATCTTGACTTCTTCCCCGTACTTATTGACCGGACAGGTCACCACTTCACCGCGATTGTTAACATAATAATCAGCACAGACCCCTTCAACTAACCGGGTATTGGAGGCGACGGCAATCGCACCGATCACCTGAATATCAGGATGATGAGCCACGATTTCCATCGCCTGTTCACCGGCCCCCTTTTTTTCCCGGCCATTATCGTCAAACATGACAAACACAGGATCGTAAGGGGTCTGTTGAATCAAATCCACCAGTTGTTCGCCGGATAACGGGGTGGGGTTGCCGGCGGACAGGGAAATGGTACGTCCTCCTATTTTACTGGCCACATATTCAACCACCAGTCGAGCCTGCTTGTCCCCGTCTGAGACCATGATCACCCTTCGTTTTTTACCCATTCTAATTACTCCCTTATTTTAACCTTTCGGTCTAAAGATGACCGCAGCCAGAAATCCAAAAACAATGGCTGCCGAAATACCGGCACTGGTCACCTCAAAAATACCGGTCATGACACCGATCAGCCCGTGTTGTTTCATTTCTTCCATGGCACCATGATAAAGGGAATGACCAAAACTGGTAATGGGAACGGTAGCCCCTGCACCGGCAAATTCAATCAGGGGATCGTAAAGTCCAATACTATCCAGAACAACACCGCTTACCACCAGGGTACTCAAGACATGAGCCGGGGTCATGCTGGTCAGGTCCATCATCAACTGTCCGATCACACAAATGATTCCTCCTACAACAAATGCAATTACATATTCCATCACATATCGTCCCCTTTTCTCTCCAGAGCCACGGCGTGTGCAATACAGGGGATGGATTCACCCTGTTGATAGCTGACAGGGCTGAACAGAGCACCTGTCGCACACACCAGAACCCTGTTCCATTTGCCCTGATTCAAACCGTTAACAATATGACTGTATGTGACAACAGCACTTGATGCACAGCCGCTGGCGCCGGAGAAAACTTCCTGATCCTCCGAATAGATCATGATACCGCAATCATTGTAAACAGGTGCTATATCATAATCCAGATCATTCATTAAATCAATGAGTATTTTATATCCGATACGGGCCAGATCTCCGGTTACAATTAAATCATAATCCTGCGGGGATCTTCCCAGATCGCGAAAATGGGTGGAGAGGGTATCTGCGGCTGCAGGGGCCATTGCGGGTCCCAGTTCAAATGGATTTTTGATCCCCATGTCAATTACCTTTCCAATGGTGGCGTGGGTTATGCACGGTCCGGTAGTTCCCCTGCCGACAACAGCGCCACCGGCCCCCGTCACCGTCCACTGGGCAGACTCCGGTTTTTGTCCCCCGTATTCGGTTGGATAACGAAACTGCCTTTCTGCGGAAGCGTTATGACTGCTGCAGGCTGCCATCGTATATCGGGAAAAGCCTGCGTCAACGAGCGCTGCGGCCATGGACAGGGTTTCCATCGAGGTAGAACAGGCCCCGAACATGCCGATAAAGGGGATCTGCATTTTACTGGCTGCAAAATTGGATGTGATGGTCTGATTTAGAAGATCACCAGCCAGAATCACATCTATTTCATCCTGAACCCGGTTACTTTTTTGCAGCGCCAGTTGAATCGCATCTTCCAGCAACTGACGTTCAGCTTTCTCCCAGGAATCACGTCCACAGTATAAACTGTCGTGGATTTTATCAAACTGGTCAGCCAGTGGGCCTTCGCCCTCTTTTGGCCCTACCGAAACAGCACTGCCGAGGATTCGAATGTCCTTGTCGTACTGCCAGGTCTGCCGGCTCAGTCTTTTTCCTCCGCTCATGATACGCCTCCCAGAAACAATTGAATCAACGTCTTAAGCAAGGCTGCCAGAAAGGCGGCAACGACACCGAAAACAATGACAGACCCGGCAAGTTTAAACATATTGCCGCCCACACCCAGTACGTATCCCTCACTTCTGTGTTCCAGGGCTGCCGAGGCGACTGAATTTGCAAAACCTGTTACCGGAACGGCTGATCCGGCTCCGGCCCACTGGCCGATCCGATCATAAACACCCAGTCCCGTTAAGAGAACGGAGATGAAAATCAGGGTGGCCACCGTCGGATTACCCGCTGTCTTCTCCGTAAACCCGAAAAAGGCTATGTAGAGATTTTGTATCCCCTGTCCCAACATACAAATAAATCCACCGACCATAAATGCTTTAAAGACATTGTAAAAATAACGCGGACGGGGAACATATTTTTTGCTGAGTTGTTTATATTTTTCCTGCTGAATTTGCAACTGGATCTGTTGTCTGGTTGAACTGCCAGCCATATCAGTTGATTCCCCCTCTTTTCCATCAACATTGTTTTATTATTCATTTTCCCTCAACCGTGCGAACGTATGAGTAACGGTTTTTACCATAAAAAACAAAACAGCCTGCCGTTTATGACAGACTGATCTATGTATATCACCTGAAATCAAAGTTCCATCTGATTTTTGATTAAACGGAGGATTTTCTTTTCCAGCCTCGACACCTGCACCTGGGATATACCCAGTCTCCTCGCTACTTCCGATTGTGTTTGATCTTTATAATATCGCAGGTAGACAATCAACTGTTCCCGCTCAGACAATTTTCGGATGGCATCTTTAACAGCCAGTCGATCAAACCATTTTTCTTCCTCATCACCGGCAATCTGATCCATCAGCGTAATCGGATCCCCATCATTTTCATAGACGGTTTCATGGATGGAGGAGGGATTGCGATTTGCTTCCTGAGCAAACACAACCTCTTCCGGACTAACCCCCAGTTCGTCTGCAATTTCAATGATGGTCGGATGTCGGCCCAGCTTTTTGGATAACTCATCACGTGTTTTCCGGATTTTATGCGCCATCTCCTTTAAGGAGCGACTTACTTTGATCGTCCCGTCATCCCGCAGAAAACGCTGAATTTCTCCAATGATCATGGGAACCGCGTAGGTTGAAAACTTGACATCAAAGTCGAGGTTGAATTTATCGATTGCCTTTAAAAGCCCGATACAACCGATTTGAAAAAGATCATCGGCTTCATAGCCACGATTCAAAAATCTCTGGACCACTGACCAGACCAGACGGAGATTACTGTTCACCAGTTCATCCCTGGCAACACTGTCCCCTTCCTGACTTCTGGCTATCAATTCCCGTATTTCCGAGTCGTCCAGATAGGGATGACCTTCATTTTTTACGTCCGCATCCATTCCTTTCACCCCTAGCTGTAAATTTTATTGGGGGATACTTTCTTAATCATTCTGATCCGTGTTCCCTGACCTGTTCCTGTCGTGACTTCAACCGAATCCATAAAGTTTTCCATAATGGTAAAACCCATCCCGGAACGTTCCAGTTCCGGCTTTGTTGTGAAAAGAGGTTGTCTGGCCTCGTCCAGATTTTCGATTCCCACGCCTTTATCCTCGACTACGATTTCTATCTGTTCACCCTCAATTCGCGTTGAAACGTAGACCATCTGTTCCGGGTCCTGTTCGTAACCATGAATAATGGCGTTGGTCACCGCTTCCGATACAACGGTCTTGATTTCTTCCATTTCTTCTACAGTCAAATCCAGATGGGAAATAAAAGAAGCAACGGCGACACGGGCAAATGCTTCATTTTCACTTCGCGCGGAGAAAGATAATTCCATATAATTACTTCCCTTATTGGTCAATTAGGCCACCCCCAGCATGTGTAATGCATCTTCCTCGGATTCTTTCAATTTTAATATCTTGAATAATCCAGACAATTCAAACAACCTTTTGATTGTCGGATTTATCGAACAAACGACCATTTCCCCCTGCTTCTGAGAAATTTTTTTATAGCGGCCCAGAATGACACCAATACCTGAACTGTCCATAAATTGCAAATTTTTAAGACTTAAAATAATGTGTTGAATATCAGCTTCTTCAATGGCGGATTCAAGCTGCTTTTTCAATTCATCGGAAGTATGATGATCCAGTTCCCCTTTTAGTCGAACGATGAGAATACGATCTCTTTGTTCAAGATCAATTTCCAGACTCAAATGTGTTCACTCCTTCCCATTTTGTAAGATACGCATTTCTACATAACATCTGTTTTATCCTGCCGGTTGACAAAAGAACAAAAAAATCGAGAAGGCCTGTCAAAAGGCGGCATCTCGATTTTGGTTAGAATGAGGGGGGTGTCTGTTACTGATTATGTGTAATCATATTTCTTGTTGTCCGTTTCATCAAATCCCATAAACCGGCCTTCTCCACATTATTTTCCGCAATCAGATCGACTTTTGACAGGACGTTGCCTTCCGCCGTGATGACAATTTCACCAAATACGTCACCTCTGGCTACAGGAGCAGGAACCATATCCTTAATCTTTATTTGCTTATCAAATTGATCGACATTTTCACCTTTTTTCGTCAATATGCTCAATTGCTGAGCGGTGACCAGATTAACCTGTTGTTCTTTCCCTTTATCCACGGGAATGGTCTGAATCACCTCTCCTTTTTTGTATAAAGGATGCGTTTCGTAATGATTAAACGCATAATCAAGCATTCGGGAAACTTCCTGGTTACGTACTTTGGAGGAAGGTTCCCCCATGACGACGGCAATCGTTCTCATATTGTTCCGTTTGGCTGTGGTGGCCAGACAGAATTTGGCTTCGCTGGTATAGCCGGTTTTTAAACCGTCTACCCCTTCATAGAATCGGACCAGGCGGTTGGTATTCACAAGCCAGAACGGGTTGTCCGTGTCTTTTCTGAGATAATCCTGATAGATCCCGGTATATTTGGTGATCAGGTCATATTTTAAAAGTTCCCGGGACATAATGGCGATGTCATAGGCAGTGGTGTAATGGTTTTCGGCGGGCAGTCCGTTACAATTAACAAAATGGGTATTTTCCAGTCCCAGTTCTTTTGCCTTTTCGTTCATCCGTTTAACAAAGGCTTCTTCCGTTCCCGCAATATGTTCAGCCATGGCAACCGATGCATCATTTGCAGAGGCGATCGCGATCCCTTTTAACATTTCCTCGACGGTCATTTCTTCCCCGACCTCGAGAAAGATCTGGGATCCACCCATGGATGCCGCATGTTCACTGGTTCGTACACGATCCGACAGTTTGATTTTTCCCTGATCCAGGGCTTCCATAATGAGTAACATTGTCATAATTTTGGTGATACTGGCCGGAGGCAATTTTTTATGTGCATCTTTTTCATAAATAATGGTACCGGTATCATAATCCATCAGAATGGCAGACTTAGCTTCCGGTGCCAGATTGGCTTCCGTTTTGATTTGCTCGTTCGGTTTCTTTTCGGCGGCAAAAGCGGTTCCGGCAGTTGATACAAAAAGCATCACGGCTATAGATATGTAAAGCCATTTTTTGATCATCATACTCCCTCCATTCTCAATATTATTGTGAACCAACTGGAGGTGAATTATTCAAGAATGTTGTGATAAAACGGGACTTTTAGTAAGATATTTTAGGGAATTATAAAAAAGATGACGTAATCGGGTGTATAGCAAATGAAAAAAATTCTATGTTTAACCTTCGTCATTGTGGGACTGACTCTCGCAGGAAATTGGATGTCACAGTCAACGGTAGAAATGATCATTAATATTTTCTTTTACACCGGGATGTTATTATTACTTTCTTCAATTGTGGCAATTGTCATTAATGGAGGCTTTTTTGATATTCAAATGACTGTTTTCAGTTCCTCTTTCCGTGAAAAATTTAAAAAGAGACTGGAAAATGGAGAAAAAGAGGGCTCTGATCATCGCTCGTCAACATATCAAACCTTCATTAAATGGACCGGGATTCCCGGAATCATGTTCATTATCCTTTCTTTTCTTTATGTTTTTATGTATTATGGGTAATCCCGCCGGTTTGATTGAATTATATTTTCACATAGAAAAAGCTGACCGTTGTGGTCAGCTTTTTTCTGTCGGCATGTTTTAATAGAGATGGCAGGCCACCCAGTGTCCCTTATGAACCTCTTTCCATTCCGGTACGATTTCGGCACATTCGGGTTTTGCATGTGCACAACGTGTGCGGAACCGGCATCCGCTGGGCGGATCAATGGGACTGGGAACATCGCCTTTCAAAATAATACGTTCGCGACTTCTTTCCGTATGCGGATCGGCAATGGGAACCGCTGAGAGAAGCGCCTGGGTATAAGGATGAAGCGGATCTTCTATCAGCTTCTCACTTTCCGTCATTTCGACCAGATTCCCCAGGTACATAACACCGATTCGGTCGGAAATATACTTGACCATGGAGATATCATGGGCGATAAACAAATAAGTCAACCCTTTATCTTGCTGTAATTGTTTGAGCAGATTGACGACCTGGGCCTGAATCGACACATCCAGGGCAGATATCGGCTCGTCCGCAATAATAAATTTGGGATCGAGGGCCAGCGCTCTGGCAATTCCGATTCTCTGTCTCTGTCCCCCGCTAAATTCATGGGGGAAGCGTACGGCGTGATCTTTATTCAGACCTACCGTTTCCAATAACTCTACAACCCTGTCACGGCGTTCTTTTTGATTTGCAACAAGCCCGTGAATATCCAGTCCCTCTGCAATAATATCTTCAACCGTCATTCTTGGATTTAGAGATGCATAAGGGTCCTGAAAGATCATTTGTACGTCTTTATTAAAATCAAACATTTCTTTTCGATTCAACTGATGAACATCTTTTCCGTCGAAAATAACCTGTCCATCTGTTGCATCATAAAGCCGAATGATGGTGCGTCCGGTCGTGGATTTTCCGCAACCCGATTCCCCTACCAGACCGAAAGTCTCGCCCTGTTTAATGTCAAATGTGACATTATCGACGGCTTTAACATATTGATTTCGTGAAAGACGAAAATATTTCTTGAGGTTTTTTACTTCAACTAATTTTTCGTTGCTCTGCCTGGTCATGATTCGGAACCTCCCATCGCTACCGGTGCTTCAACCTGCGGTGAATGTTCATGTTGCAACCAGCAATTGACGCGGTGAGAATCAGATTTTACGGTTGTATCCGGTTGTTCTTCAAGACATACTTTCATAGCGTATTCACAACGGGCAGCAAACGGACAGCCCTTCGGAGGATCAAGCAAGTCCGGCGGCGTCCCGTCAATTGGAACCAGCTTTTCATTACGATCACTGTCAAGGCGCGGAACCGATTGTAACAATCCCCATGTATAGGGGTGTTGCGGACTATAAAAGATTTCATCCACCGTTCCGGACTCGATGATTTTACCGGCATACATCACCGCTACTCTGTCAGCCACATTAGCCACCACACCGAGGTCATGTGTAATCATGATGATGGAAGTTCCGATTTCCTTCTGCAAGTCTTTCATCAATTCCAGAATCTGTGCCTGAATGGTCACATCCAGCGCTGTTGTCGGTTCATCGGCAATTAGCAACTGCGGATTACATGCCAGGGCAATGGCAATCATCACACGCTGTCTCATACCGCCGCTGAACTGATGGGGGTACTGATCTATCCGTTCTTCCGCATTCGGAATGTTGACCATCTTTAACAATTCGATGGCCCGGGCCTGAGCCTGCTTCTTCGTCAATCCTTCATGTTTGATAATACCTTCCGTAATCTGGCGTCCGATTTTCATTGTCGGATTGAGCGAGGTCATCGGATCCTGAAAGATCATACTGATCTGTGAACCCCGAATGTTCTGCATCTGTTTCTCACTGTAATGAACAATGTTTTCGCCATTAAACAGGATTTCACCCTGTTTAATTTTACCGGGGGGACTGGGAATCAACCCCATGACAGCCTGTGCCGTAACACTTTTTCCGCTCCCTGATTCACCTACGATAGCCAGGGTTTCACCTTTATTAACATGAAAACTGGCACCACGAATTGCCTGAACTTCTCCGCCATACGTATAGAACGAAACATGTAAGTCATTGATTTCTAGTAGTTTATCCACTGGTTCCACCCCCCTATTGTCTTAATTTCGGGTCGAAAGCATCACGCAACCCGTCTCCAAGAATATTGAAAGCTAATGTTGTAATGGCAATCGCCAGAGAAGGGAAAAAGAACTGCCAGAAATACAATTTAATCATACGGAATCCTTCATGAACCAGAACACCCCAGCTGGCAATCGGAGGTTCAAGCCCAATACCAATAAAGGTCAGAATCGCCTCGAGAAAGATATTGTTCGGAATCGTGATCGTCAAATGAACAATGATGATACCCAGTGCATTGGGAATCAAATGTTTAAACATCACCCGTCTCGATTGTGCACCCAGAGTACGGGATGCCAGAACAAATTCCTGGTTTTTCAGTTGCAGAACCTGTCCCCGAACCAGACGGGCCATATTGACCCATCCCGTTATAATCATCGCCAAAATCATGGTCCATATGCCGGCTCCCATGACCATAATCAAGAGGATGATTAAGATAAGGTTGGGAATACCGACCAGGATCTCAATAATCCGCATCATGATATTGTCGACTCTTCCCCCGACATAACCGGCAATCACACCGTATACAACACCGATCAGCAGGTCTGCAAGAGCCGCTGTAGCCGCAATAAACAGGGAAATTCGGGCCCCTTCCCAGACTCGCACCCAAAGATCACGTCCGAAGTGATCCGTTCCCAGCCAGTGTTCCATACTGGGAGCCTGGTTTCTCACCGTCGTATTCATTTCATTATAAGTATAGGAACTGAGCATTGGTGCAAAAATGGCCAGCAAGACAATGGCAATGACAGTAAAAAGCGATACCATAGCGGCTTTATTATTTTTTAAACGGCGCCAGGCATCCTGCCAGAAAGAAAGACTTTCTCCAACAATTCGTTCGCTGTCCAGTGCTTTACGTTCTGCTACCGTAACGGGTTGAAACATATCCTGTGATAGATTACTCATTCATCCTACTCCTTTCTGCCTGCCACCCGAATGCGGGGATCAATCAATCCGTATGCCACATCGGTAAGAAAAATGGAGAATATATATAGCGCACTGTAAAAGAGTGTGATTCCCATTGTGAGGGTATAGTCATTGGTATAAATGGTTGTAACAAAGTAATCTCCCATACCGGGTACGGCAAAAATTCTTTCAACAACCAGCGATCCGGTAATCAAAGCCATTGTCAGGGTAGCCAGAATGGTTACCACAGGGATTAAGGCATTCCGAATGGCGTGCCTCCAGATAATCGTTCCCGTATTTAGTCCTTTGGATTTGGCAGTTTTCAAGAAATCAGAACTTAACACATCAAGCATGGAGGTTCTCATCAAACGCGCAATCGTTGCGACAACAAGTGCTCCCAGTGTCAAACTTGGCAAAACGGTATGGGCGAATGATCCCCAGGTTGCGACCGGTAGAATCTTTAATTGAACACCAAACACATACTGTAAAATGGCTCCCAGAACAAATGAAGGGACCGCTACACCGATTGTCGCAATGATGATAACCGAATAGTCAATAAAGCTTCCGCGTTTTAAAGCGGCAATGATACCAAATAACAATCCAAACACCGTACCAAAAATAACCGCTTCAAATCCGATTAAAGCTGAATTGGGAAATGTATCGGCGATGATGTCGGTTACCTGGCGGTTAGCATATTTGAAGGACATGCCAAGGTCCCCTTGAAGGAGGTTTTTGATAAAGTTGACATATTGCACCGGTATCGGATCATCCAGTCCATACTTGGCATCAAACGCCGCTTTAACTTCGGGTGTAATCCTTTCCGGATTCTGATAGGGACCACCGGGGAGCAATTTCATCAGAAAAAAAGTGATTGAAGCGATGACAAACAACGTCATGACCATATAGACAAATCGTTTTAATGTATACTTTAACACCTTTCTCCCCCCATACCTTTCTGGTTTATACTATTATATCAAAAGTGTTTGACAACCTTTCGCTACAGGTGTATGAAACACTTCGATTATTTTCGATAAAATTACAAAAAAAAATAAAGATATAAATAATTGCCTGAAAAGATGATCTCACATAAAGAAAAGGTATAAATCGGTATGGATACAGGCTTCATACCTGTATCCACACCTATACCTTCTACCTTAAGCCATAACTGATCAACTTGTAATGCGATTACTGGTTCTTACCGGAAATGTAAGTCCACTTGTATTCACGAGACGGTCCGATACCATGGAAGTGAAGCTCTTTCACATAAGGACGAAGCAGATTCGCATTGGCACGGAAGTACAGCGGAGCCACTGCCATGTCTTCAGCGATCAGGATTTTTTCAGCATCCATCATCATCTGCATCCGTTTTTCTGGATCGGACTCTACTTTTGCATTTTTAATCAAGTCATCAAATTCCTGGTTGGAGTATCCACCATCATTGTAAGGTCCATCGGTTACAAACAGATCCATGAATGTCATCGGATCGTTATAGTCCGGACCCCATCCACTTAATACAAGGTCGAAGTTACCTTCACGTGAACGCTTCAGACGTTCCTGGAATGTAACCTGCTGAATGTCAAGTTCAATTCCGAGAGTAGATCTCAGATTCTCTTTCAGGAATTCAGCTGTTTTACGAGCGCTTTCTGAATCTCCAGTCAGATAACGGATCGTCTTGAAGTCTTCAACAGCCACACCGGCTTCTTGCAGACCTTCTTCAAGCAATTGCTTGGCTTGTTCAGGATCATCCTGGAACAGGTCTCCATTGGCTTCGCGGAACCCTCTGATTCCATAAGGAACAAATCCATAAGCCGGAAGAGATCCGTTGTTCAGAACGATGTCAGCATGTCCCTGACGGTCCAGTGCAAGGGAGATCGCCTTGCGTACTTTCGCGTTGGCGAGTGCTTTGATAACTTCAGGATTCGGTCCCTGATAGTTGTTGATATCCTGGTTAAAGACAAGGTAGAAATGAGCCAGATCGGTCCAGGTGAAGTAGTTCGGATCTTCTTGATAAAGCGGAACCTGCTCCGGCGGAACCGGTGCCAGATCAAGGTCTCCAGCTTCATACAGGTTCAGAGCTGTATTCGGATCTTTGATAACATCTACAATCACTTTCTCAAGTTTAACAGTATCAGCATCCCAGTAATCCGGGTTCTTCTTATATACCCAACCTTTTTCATGCTGCCATTCGGTCAACAGGAACGGACCGTTATAAATCAACTGATCATCTTCTGTTCCATATTTGTCTCCTGCCTGAGTGAAGAAATCTTCATTAATCGGCAGGTAAACCGGGAACGCGGTAAGAGAAGTAAAGTAAGGAGTCGGAGCTACAAGCTCTACCTCAAGCGTCTTGTCGTCAATAACTTTAATTCCGACATCTTCAGCCTTCACTTCTTCCGGTACTTCATCATGGTCTTCCATATACTTGTCAGGATCTAACTGATAGGCAGTCCAGTTGAAGTATCCCTCTGCATTCTTAATGTAATCAGTGAAGATAAAAGCATACTGAGACGCATTTTCAGCGTTGATCGCACGCATCCAGGCAAATTTAAAATCATTTGCCGTTACAGGTTCACCATTACTCCATTTTGCATCACGCAGATGGAACGTATAGGTTTTTCCGTCATCGGAAACGTCCCAGTCTTCAGCCATTTCGGGTACCGGATTACCAGTCTCATCAATACGGGTCAATCCTGCCATTACAGCATTCAGGACCTCAAAAGAGACAGCATCGGTTGATTTGGCTGAATCCAACTCCGGCGGTTCGGCACCTTCATAGACATGAAGAACTTGCTCGGCATCCAGTTGAGCCTCCCCTTCGTCACCTCCGGAGCTCACATTTTGCTTGGCAGTACTCTGGTCTTCAGTCGGCTTGCTTCCTTCGCCGTTTGTGGCTGTATTCTCAGTACCGCCACCACAGCCTGCCAGTGCCACACTGAGAACCATGACCACAGACAGAAGCAACAGAAAAGACTTCTTCTTCAAGATCAAAACCCCCTATTAAAATAATTTATTTAAAGAAAAATTGAAAACCAAAAAACAGAATAAAAGTAATGTAATTTTTTTGAAAATTTTAACACTAACTTTTTCTTAATCTTGATTTTATACAAATATTTTCAAAAACACAACGATTAAAGCGCTTTCTTCTTTTCAAACTGCCGGATCCTTTTAAGCCTGTTCTTCAACAGTTTTTTCATTCAGAACGACATATGAAAATGAGTCTTTATATTGTTTCAGTTCCAGTGATACATCTGCGGAAACGATTCCGTCGATTCTGGAAAGCGCCCGGTTAACAAAATGAACGAGATCTTCATTAGAACGAAAATAGGCCTGCAGAATTAAGTCGTGCTTGCCGGAAAAAGCTCCGATAAACCGAACTTCGGGGTAACGACCGAGCTGTTCCGCCACTTTTTCCTGTTTGCCCAGCTGGGTAGAAAGCCCGATGATCGCCTGAACCTGAAGTCCGACCTTCTCAGGGTCCGTGTGAATGATAAATTCAAAGACTTTATCATTCAACATCCGGTTAATGCGGGAACGAATCGTTCCTTCACTAACCCCCAGTTTGCCGGCCATGTCCGAATATGTACGGCGGCCATCTTCCTGTAATAATTCGATAATGTGATAATCCAGCTTATCTAACTTCTTCATGCTCTACTCCTTCTAAACTATATCATAAATCCCATACACACTAATATGATTATATCATTTTTTTTTAAAATTTCTACGAAAAACGTGACTTTTTTTATTTTTTTTAATGAAATAGGGAGTTTTAGAATAAAAATAAATTTTCATGTATATTAAAAGTCTGCGGTTAATTTTTGTTAAACCCTCATTTCAATAAATGATTATCGAAATTAATATCACCCATCAATCATGAATGATTTTGTATATTAATTCTATTTCCTTTCTCCCCTGTTCAGAAAAACGGAAAGCCGTTCTCGTTTCATTAATCAAATTATCGTTTATTTCGACATAATTCGAGTGCAAGATGGCGATTGTTTCTCCTTTATTCACCCGATCATTTATTTTTTTACACATTTCAATACCGGCCGCCTGGTCAATCTTCGAATCTCTGGTTTCACGGCCTGCCCCCAGTTTCATGGCCAGGGTTCCGAGTGCTTCTGTATCAATCTGTTGAATGACACCCGCCTGTTCGGATGTTACTTCCCGGATATACCGGGCAGAAGGTAACAGTTCAGGATTATCCACGACGTCAGGATTTCCTCCCTGTCCTTGAACAAATTGCCTGAAGGTTTCCACCGCTTTTCCCGATTGAATACTGTTCTCAAGAATCCTACGTGCTTCTGCTTCTGAATCGGCACGTCCCCCTAAAACCAGCATCTGGGCTCCCAGGATCAGGCAAAGTTCAGTCAGGTCCGCCGGTCCACGGCCTTTAAGGGTGGCTATTGCTTCTTTGACTTCAAGGGCATTCCCGATGGCGCGTCCAAGTGGCTGGTTCATATCACTGATAACGGCGACGGTTTTCCTGCCGATCTTTTTTCCAATCGCCACCATGGCACGGGCCAATTCCTCTGATTTTTCCGGTGTTTTCATAAAAGCACCGTTTCCCGTTTTCACATCCAGTACAATCGCATCAGCACCTGCTGCAATTTTTTTACTCATAATAGAACTGGCAATCAGGGGGATGGATTCAACCGTTGCCGTAACATCCCTTAACGCATACAATTTTTTATCAGCCGGCGTCAGGTCGGCACTTTGTCCGACCACCGCAATTTTATGGCGATTGACACGATCAACAAATTGATTTTGACTCAATTCCACCTGAAAGCCAGGAATTGATTCCAGTTTGTCGATGGTTCCTCCGGTATGGCCCAGTCCTCTTCCCGACATTTTGGCCACCGGTACGCCGGCCGAGGCAACAAGAGGTGCCAGTACCAGGGTTGTGGTATCTCCCACGCCACCGGTACTGTGCTTATCCACTTTGATTCCTTCAATGGCCGACAGATCCACCTGATCTCCCGATTCGACCATGGCACGGGTCAGATAAGCCGTCTCTTCGTCGGTCATCCCTCGAAAATAAACGGCCATCGCCCAGGCAGACATCTGATAATCGGGGATTTCATCACGGGTAAATCCCTCAATCATAAACCGGATTTCATCTTCGGTGAGCGTCTTTCCATTTCTTTTTTTATGGATGATATCGACCATTCTCATCGTCTACGACACTCCCCGGATTGCCGATTTGACCAGCTTGATAAAACGGGGCTTTGTCTTTTCCGCTACTTCCATCACCTGTTCGTGGGTCAGGGGTTCCAATTCTTCTCCGATTGCCATGTCCGTGATGCAGGATATTCCCAGAACTTTCAAGCCACAGTGACTGGCTGCGATTACTTCCGGTACGGTAGACATGCCGAGGGCATCCGCACCCAGGTTGCGAAGCATAATCAATTCCGCAGGTGTCATAAAGGAAGGACCACTGATACCGGCATAAACCCCCTTTTGCACCTGAAGGCCTTCTTTTTGCGCTGCCTGTTCAGCGACTTGAACCAGTTCCGGGGTATAGGCACGGGACATATCCGGAAACCGGGGACCGTATTTGTCAGGATTGGGTCCGATTAAAGGGTTGTTACCGGTAAAATTGATATGATCCGTGATAATCATCAGGTCTCCCGGGGAAAAATTGCGGTTCATCCCCCCGGCGGCATTGGTGATAATCATCGCCCTGACACCCAATTCCTTCATCACGTATAACGGAAATGTCACTTCACTCATGGAGTAGCCCTCATAATAGTGGAAACGTCCCTGCATCGCCACCACTTTTTTACCGTTCAGATGACCGATAACAAGTTTTCCGGCATGGCCTTCCACGGTCGACACCGGAAAGTGAGGAATATCCTCATAGTCCAGTTTGACGGCGTCTTCAATTTCATCGGCCAGAACACCGAGGCCGGATCCGAGAATCAGACCAACCTCCGGTAGAAATGAGAGATGGTCCCGAATATATGAGGCTGCTTCTTCAATCTTTTTAACCTTGTTTTCCATTCCTGACACCCCCTACATCGCTTCTATGATACCTCGAACGAGCGTGAGAAACTGTGACTTAACTCTCTCTGTGGTTTCCATGACTTCTTCATGGGAAAGCGGTTGTGGAAGAATACCCGCTGCCATATTGCTGATACAGGAGATGCCCAGCACCTCAATTCCGGCATGCCGGGCCACAATCACCTCCGGCACGGTCGACATGCCGACCGCATCTCCACCCAGTTTTCGAAGCATACGGATTTCAGCCGGCGTTTCATAGCTGGGACCGATCAAGCCAACATAGATCCCTTCTCTTAATGAAAGTCCCTGCCTGTCCGCAACCCTGCGGGCCAGTTCCCGCAATTCAGGTGAATAGGCGGATGACATATCGGGAAAACGGACGCCCCATTCGTCTTCATTGGGCCCGATCAGCGGATTGCGAAACGTCATATTAATGTGATCCTGAATCAGCATTAAATCACCCGGCTCGAAGTCTTCGTTGATTCCGCCGGACGCATTGGTGACGATTAATTTTTCGATCCCGAGCGCTTTCATCACCCGGATCGGAAAGGTGACTTCTTTTAAATCATATCCTTCATAGTAATGAAAACGCCCCTGCATCGCCACCACTTTTTTTCCTTTTAACATGCCGACAACCAGTTGACCGGCATGACCTTCCACAGTGGAAACCGGAAAATGAGGAATATCCGGATATTTGATCACAACAGGGTCTTCAATTTCTTCTGCCAGTACACCCAGTCCCGACCCCAGCACCAGTCCGATTTCCGGCCGGAGATCCACCTTTTTTTCAATAAATGTTTTGGCTTCCTGTACAGCCTGTTTCAAATCGATTCCCCCTCTTATGTAATCTCATGCAAAAAACTGGTCCCATATGGTGGCCTGTCTACATCGAAATTATCAGCAATGGTTGCACCGACATCTGAAAAGGTGTCCCGGACACCCAGATTGACTGCTTCACGAATGTGGTTGTGATAAACCAGCAGCGGTACATACTCCCGGGTATGATCCGTTCCGTGATGGGTCGGATCATTCCCGTGGTCGGCGGTGATGATCAACAAGTCTTCATTCTGAAGAGCGTCCAAAAGCTCCGGAATCCGACGATCCAGTTCCTGAAGGGCTTCCCCGTACCCCTTCGGATTTCGGCGATGTCCGTATTTGGCATCAAAGTCAACCAGATTGACAAAACTGAGCCCGGTAAAATCCTGTCTCATTGTTTCAATGAAGCGATCCACCCCATCCATATTGGATGTCGTTTTGATTGATTGTGAAACGCCTTCCCCATTATAGATATCAGAGATTTTGCCAATGGCAATCGAGTCGTATCCCTGATCAACCAGCCGGTTCATCACGGTGGGAGCCGGCGGACTGATCGAAAAATCTTTTCGGTTTGGCGTGCGTTCAAACTGGCCGGGTGTGCCGACAAAAGGTCTGGCAATCACGCGAACCACGGCATGTTCCGGATCAAGTGTCAGTTCACGGGCAATCTCACAGATGCGGTACAGTTCATCCAGCGGGATCACCTCTTCATGGGCGGCGATCTGCAAGACACTGTCAGCTGAGGTATAGACGATGATATCTCCGGTCTTTATATGTTTTTCGCCCAGTTCTTTTATAATTTCAGTTCCCGAAGCCGGTTTGTTCCCGATGACTTTTCGTCCGGTTCGCTGTTCCAGCGGTTTGATCAAGGTATCCGGGAAGCCGTTCGGCCAGGTTTTAAAAGGTTTCTCAATCCTGAGCCCCATGATTTCCCAGTGTCCGGTCGTCGTATCCTTTCCCATGGAGGCTTCTTTCATTTTACCAAAATGGGACACAGGGGACGCAACCGGTTGAATCCCTTTTAATGGTTCAATATTACCGAGCCCCAATTTTGCCATATGAGGCATATCCAGTCCATTCATATGTTCGGCAATGTGACCAAGCGTGTTCGCTCCCCGGTCATCAAACTGATCAGCATCCGGCATGGCTCCGATTCCAACACTATCCATTACCATTAAAAATATTCGCTGAAAAGGACGCATATGAAAAATCCTCCTTTTTAATAAACAGACACCATAACAGGGTACATCTTTAAAAGAAAACAGCCCTGCAGCACGGGTAAACGGTATGCCGCAGGGCGGGTCTGTCAATCTGCTTGCCTACTCTCCATACCAGTAGAAGAGCATCAAACGCTGTTTGAAAGTTTCCCATTCTGAATTGGCCTGTTCTTCTATGGCCTCTCCGTCTACTTTTACCGCACGCCCTTCCGGTTTGCGGTAAGGATCGGAAGGCTGGATGACTTCCGCAAAGAAAGAAACAATACTGTAAAAAATCAGCGTAAATACGATGAATAGCAGAAGAAGTTTTAACCCTTCCCATAATTTTTTGATGGAAATAATCATGGGCACCCCACCCTGTACATGTGTTCTTAGTACCCATGATATGACAATAACAAATTATTCATACAATCCGATCAAACTTTCAATGCTTCTCTCAGAGGCGTGTACGGTAGTTCAAGGGCATGAGCCACGGCTTCATAGGTAACTTGTCCATTGATGACATTGACGCCGCGTGCCAGCGGTTTACTTTCTTCGATGGCTTGCTGCCAGCCCTTGTTCGCCAGCTGCAGGGCATACGGAATTGTGACATTGGTCAGCGCAAGGGTTGAAGTACGCGGCACAGCTCCCGGCATGTTGGCGACAGCATAATGGACAACGCCGTGTTTTTCATACGTCGGATTAGAGTGAGTGGTGATGCGGTCAATGGTTTCAATAGATCCACCCTGGTCGATGGCAACGTCAACTATGACTGATCCTTTACTCATTGACTTGACCATCTCTTCCGTCACCAGTTTGGGTGCACGGGATCCCGGTATCAGAACGGCTCCAATAAGCAGATCGGCCTGTTCAACCTGGGCAGCAATGTTATAACTGTTGGAAACCAGTGTACGGATGCGTCCCCCGTAAAGGTCATCCAGTTCCCGCAGCCGGGCCGGATTAATGTCTAGAATGGTGACATTGGCCCCCATTCCCATTGCCATTTTGGCCGCATTGGTTCCGACGGTTCCCCCACCGATGATGACCACATTGGCGGGCAGAACCCCAGGCACGCCACCGAGTAGAACACCCTTCCCGCCGTAATGCTTTTCCAGAAACTGCGAACCGATTTGAACAGCCATTCGACCGGCAACTTCACTCATAGGGGTTAATAACGGAAGAGAACCGTCATCAAGCTGGATCGTTTCATAGGCAACTGCCACCACTTTCCTGTCCATCAGGGCACGGGTCAACTCGGGTTCCGGTGCCAGATGAAGGTAGGTAAACAGGATTAAATTTTCCCTGAAATAGTCATATTCAGGCGGAAGCGGTTCTTTTACTTTCATTACCATATCCGCCTTTTCCCAGACTTCTCTTGCCGTGGGAAGTATATGTGCACCGGCCTGTTCGAAATTTTCATTGGTGAAACCGCTTCCCAAACCGGCGCCATCTTCTATGTAGATCGTGTGACCCGCCTGTGTCAATGTTTCAACCCCGGCAGGTGATAATGCGACTCGGTTTTCGTTATCTTTAATTTCTCTCGGTACCCCGATGATCATGATATAATAACCTCCCTAAAAAATGACATTGTCACTTGCCTTTATTATCTTACCACTTTTTACTTGACATGTAACAAAAAAAACTTCCGAATAACGGAAGTAAAAAAAGCAATTTTATTCTGAAATTTTCACTTTGACATCCTCAGAACTGACTTTATCTTTGCATCGGTGGCAAATTCCGTGAAACGTAAGCCGGTGATCTACAATTTTAAAATCAAAATCGTGTTCCACTTGCTTTTCAACCTCGCCAAGCAGGTCCTCCATAATCTCATCCACCGAACCACAGTTGAGACATACCAGATGATGGTGATGATGTTCGGCATCTTCCGCACGAAATTCATATCGGGCGACGCCATCTCCAAAATTAATCTTATGGATAATTTTCAAATCACTTAAAAGTTCAAGGGTACGATAAACGGTAGCCAGTCCGATTTCCGGGGATTTTTCCTTTACAAGCATGTAAACATCTTCAGCACTCAGATGATCTTCTTCATTTTCTAGCAGAACCATTACCGTCGATTCGCGCTGCGGTGTCAACTTGTAATTGTGTGAATGCAGTTGCTGCTTAATGCGCTCAAGCCGCTCCTTCAATTGGACCCCTCCCCGTCACACGACTCATACTGTCATTATTATAGAAGAGGCCGAGGATTAAAGTCAAATAAATTTATTATTAGATAATAGTTATTATTAATAAGTGAACGGTGGCGGTTACCTTTTTGAGCAGTACCGGAGATACGAATGCTTCAAATAACGATGCGATCACAAATATGCCGGACATGAACAGGACCAGGGATGAATAGGAAACAAAATACGGGAAAATCCGCTCTCCCTTTTGTAAAAAGCGGCTCTGGATCAATTTCATGGAGAAGGAAATTCCGGCTACACCGACCACAATCATCGCCGGAATCACCAGTAAATTTTGCGGTACCACGGAAACAAAGGCATACAGAAGTCCTTTCCACTGCAGTTGATGTACCAGAAACCCCACCGTAAATCCGACGACCAGCCCTTTTAAGAATAATAATATCAAAATCAATGGAAGCCCGATGATCGATAACCCGAGTATCCACATAAAACCGATATATTTCAGATAATGTCCCAGAGACTGTTGAAAGGCTGCTGTGGAATGAAATCCATCTCCCTCCCTCATTTCGAGGAAAAAACCGCTCACATACTGAAGCAGGTCCTGTTTCTGGTTCAGTGTCAGCGAATTGACTACAACAGCTCCGAAGATGACGCCCATGGCCAACAACACAATCGCAAATATATAGAGAGAAATGTGTTCATGCATGTAGGATTTCAGTGTCAGTGCGAACCTCTTTTTCATCCCGGACCCTCCCTTATCAACTTGTCCCCATTATATGATGCAACAATATAGATTATGAAAAGAGAGGGTGAGGATTCGATTATTTTTTCGTTTTCAGTTGCATGTTCTCCCAGACATAAACCGCCATGATCGTTTTGGCATCCCGTATATCTCCCGACTCGATCCTGGAAAAAGCCTCTTCAAGCGTTAAAGTCACCATTTCTACAAATTCATCGTCATCCGGTTGTGCTTCCCCTGCGCTTAACCCTTCCGTCCGGTACATATGAATGATTTCGTCGGCAAATCCAGGAGACGTATAAAAAGACGCAATATGGTGCAGGCTGTCTGCTGTAAACCCGGTTTCTTCTTTTAATTCTCTTCTGGCACAATCCAGAGGGTCTTCGTCCGGTTCCAGTTTTCCGGCGGGGATTTCAAGCAATTCCCTGTCCAGTGGTTTGCGAAATTGCCGGACCATCACGAGCCGGTTATCATCTGTAATCGGCATGACCGCTACCGCACCGGAATGGCGTACGATCTCTCTTTTTGCCGTCTTGCCACTGGGAAGTTCCACATCATCCACCTGGACCCGGATGATTTTGCCGTCATAAATAACTTCGCTCGATATCGTTTTTTCTGTAAAGTCCTGTGATTTTTTCTGGGACAATGATAACACCTCTTTTTATATTCTGGTTCTAGCCTGTCCGATTCTTTCATAGGTTAGTAACAAATCCAAACATACAGGAGGTTTCCACAATGAAAGCCTATTATCATTTTAATCAACTTCGCCTGGTAGGAAAAGGCTGGGAAATAAAAAACAAGTTGCGGGAATGGGCTAGGCACCCCATGACTTTAAAAAGTTTTCTAGATCAACGCGTTCCCCGTCCGTAACAGGACGGTTTTTATTTTGCACATGCTTCCACAGCGCATAGGCAAGGTCGGCCGCCAGGGCCCCCGTCTGAAAAAAAAGCGGATCGTCCGACAGGGTTCTGCCCATTGTTTTAATTTCAACGGGATATGTCGCAAGAATAGCAGAGAGTTCCTCCAGATTCACAGCCTCCTTTTTCACGATGATGTGTTCTTTCAGTTGCCACATTTGATGATCAAGGACAGGATTTCCCGCCGGATACGGGATGACAGCCGGTGTGCAGGCCGCAATCCGTAGAGTATTCAACGTATGATGACTGATGCCCCGGTGCCGGATTCGCTCGTCGGCAAGGCTGATTCTCGGGGCAACAATAGGGATTCCCCCCAGCGTGTTAACCCGATTGACCATTTCGCCCAGTTCCATGGCCGTTGTTCCCAGGGGTGTTCGGGTTCCAACGATTCCCGGTCCCATCCCTGTCACGATGATATCTGCCCGGCCAACCTGCCTTGCGGCCTGAAGCCCGCTGTATGCATTAACGGCTTCCAGATCCCCACCGAATGCATGTCCCGTCGTAATTGAAAGGTGAAGCCACCCCCATTTTTTCAACCGGGCCACATGTTTACTGAGAAAAATGGGAAGCGCCGCCCCGTCGGTCATGACATAAACAATTCGTAATGATTGTCTGTCCTGACGAGCAAGGTGTACCAGGCAGGTGACAATGATCGGCAGCATACTGTGAAGTTCGGTAATCACCACCGGTGTTCGCTCCAGCAGGTTGTGAAGATCCTGTTCGGAATCCTCTTTCCGTAAAATGTGATGATACGGACTTGCTTCTTCTTCACAGCTTAATACGGCCAGCTGATAGGGTGTATATCTCAATTTCATAATATGGCCCGGATGGTTAATGCCTGTTTCCACAGATGATTTCCGGACCGAGGAAACAAAGTGCCTGCCTCCGGTTCCAAGACCCAGCCGAACTGCGGTCACATTCAGCACGACCGTATCACCTGGCTCTACTTCACCTGTTAAATCCGGGTAGTTATACGCCAGTTCCTTTCCTTTCCCCTCTACTTCAACCCGAATTTCCTGCAAATGTTTATCATGCTTCAGGATATCCACAACTTTCCCTTCCGCCCATTCAATCATGCTGTCCCCACCCCCTGGTCACCTGATGTTCGTGTTTAAAGAGAGATTGAATCGGGTAAATTGAAAATATAACGTCCACTATTAAGGAGGATATGAACGAATGCCTCAAAAAATCCGTGCCGTTTTTCAGGATGAAGAGATCGCCCGGCTTGCCAGGGACGCGTTGCAACATAACGGGTATGATCAGATCCGTTTATACCCGGAGCAAAACCGGTATCATGTTGAATTAGATGTCCATAACGGAGAGCAAATTGCCGCCTATGAAATACTCAACAGTTACGGCGCTCGATTGGCCACAAACACGTATGACAATCCCGAAGATAATTTCCCACCTGCCTATCAGGCCCTGGAGTTCATTCCAGTACAGATGGATGGCGATACAAGTCATTCCGATTATCCCCTCGATGACAGGGAATGGGGCGCAGAAGATGTCGCTCCCCGATCTCTGTATGAGCGAAACGGAGCCATAGAAGGAGATCTCGTCGATCAAAACGCCATCATTGATCCCAATATTGGTTACGGAGACTATGAATTGATTGAACCGTATGTGCTGGATTCCTACGAAAAAATGATGGAAGAAAATAGCGAGGAATCTTAAAAACCCGGATGTGGCTGCTTATCTTAGCGGCCATTTTTTATGTGTTGAATAACGCGATTCGTTATGATACATTTAAAGTAGATATTTAGATAATTTTCTAATTATCTTCTAATTGAACGGTTAAAAAAGAAGGTGGTTGAGTGAAGCAACTAAATGTCACATTTAAAGCACTGATGGATCCGACACGGCGTAAAATCATAGAGCTGTTGAAACAGAAAGACATGACAGCGGGAGAAATCGCCGAACATTTCCAAATGAAAAAACCGAGTATTTCACATCACCTGAATATTTTGAAGCAGGCGTACATGATTCAGGATGAAAAAAAAGGACAGTATGTGTTTTATTCATTAAATACCACGGTTTTTCAGGAACTTTTGTACTGGATCACCCATTTTACAGATGATGATTCCAATAAAGGGGATAAAGGAGAGGAAAAAGAATGACTTTTAAAAAAAGTGACGTTGTTTTGCTGATAATCATACTGGCCGGTATGTTGACGGGCGTGCTGATCTATCCTTCACTTCCCGATCAGATCCCCACACACTGGAATGTAGCAGGAGAACCTGATAATTACAGCAGCAAGGAATTTGGCGTATTCGGTCTGCCGATAATCAACCTGATCATTTACTTCGCGATGTTTCTCGTCCCGCGACTGGACCCGGGACGTGACAATTATAAACGATTTGACAAAGTATACCGCATCTCACGCTGGGGGATTGTCCTTTTCTTGACATTAATTCATCAGTTGATGCTTTACCAGGCATACGCCCCCATTAAAAACTGGCCGGTACTGGATGTTTCCGTCGTGACTCCTCTCTTAATGGGCATTCTGTTTGTGGTGATCGGAAATTATTTAACCCGCGCCCGCCGGACCTATTTTTTCGGTATTCGGACTCCCTGGACCCTCGAAGATGAAACCGTGTGGAAAAAAACACACCGACTGGGGGGCTGGCTGTTTGTTCTCGCCGGTATCATATCTCTGATCAGTCCGGTTTTTCCCGGCATGATACGGTTTATTGTCGTGATTTCCAGCATCCTGCTGGCTGCATTTATCCCTTCGGTCTATTCTTATTTCATTTTTAAAAAAAGGCGCTGATGGAGCAAATTTGCCCTGCAACAGTTAATTAAAACCAGTGCAGGGCTTTTCGTTCATTAAGATTCACTTTTCCGATTTCATCAATTCAACCACAAGCTCCGCAGTTTTATACAACTCTTCCAGCGGCATTTTCTCGTCAGTCGTGTGGATGTTTTCATATCCAACGGCCAGGTTAACCGTCGGAATGCCATATCCACTAAATACATTAGCATCACTTCCACCGCCGCTCCTGAGCAGCCTGGGCTTTCTCCCCACCTTTTTCAACGCATCTGCCGCTTTTTGGACAACAGGTTCCGATTCATCAAACCGGTAACCGGGATACATGATTTCCACCTCGACATCGGCACGGGTTCCTGCTTCCCGGGCAGCACTCTCAAAAGCTTCTTTCATTCGTTTGACCTGCTGCTGCATTTTGAATGCGTCCAGGCTTCTTGCTTCTGCCAGAATGTCGACACGGTCCGGGACAATGTTGGTTGCTTTTCCGCCTTCAAAGCGTCCGATGTTAGCCGTTGTCTCCCGGTCAATCCGCCCAAGCGGCATACGGCTGATGGCCCGGCTTGCCACCTGAATCGCACTGATGCCGTCTTCGGGATTTACCCCGGCATGGGCAGCTTTCCCGTATACAACAGCCTTAATCCTGGCCTGTGTTGGTGCCGCCGTCATAATGTCTCCTACTTTCCCATTACTGTCCAGAGCATAACCAAAATCCGCCTGTAACATGGATGGATCAAGTGCCCGGGATCCAACCAGACCAGACTCTTCACCCACCGTGATAACCACCTGCAATGTCGGATGTTTCATGTGATTTTCTTTGATTACCCGGATTCCCTCAAGAATAGCAGCCAGCCCGGCTTTGTCATCACTTCCGAGAATGGTCGTTCCATCACTGACGACATATCCATCTTTGACCTGTGGTTTTATACCTTTACCCGGGGAGACGGTATCCATGTGAGATGTGAATAGAATGGTAGGACCCTTTGTTGTTCCGGGCAAGGTCATAATCAGATTTCCTGATCCATGTCCCGTTTTCTCAGCCGCATTGTCTTCCACCACTTCCAGTCCCAATTCGCTGAATTTATGTTTAAGCAGGTCACATATGTCTCGTTCTTCTCCGGTTTCACTGTCCACCTGTACCAGTTGTAGGAATTCTTCCAGTAGTCGGTCCTGATGAATCATGTATTTGACCTCCATCTTTTTTAATCGATACATGTGTAATCAAATCTTATACTAGTTTTACAGGCACTTTTTTATTTTATAATGATACGTGAATGTTGCACAGGGTAAAATTATTTTTGTACAATAGAGATACTCTGGCAAAAAAAACGCAGGAGGTAACCTATGTCACAGCGATTAATCAAAACCGTTGTTTATATTGTCGTCATTTCCATGGTTCTGTCTACATTGATCATGACAGCTGGATTCTTCTATTAGACAATTTAACACGAGCCATCTGCTCTCCTTTTCGTTTTTCGACATTCTTCACAGGGGCCTGTTCGTCCGGTCCTCCATGCTCCTCTTTTTCTTTAAGTTAGCACTTCAATTCCAATCCTTCGCACAGGCACTATCGAAAACTTAAAACTTTTGTATAATTGTGTCTTTTTTTTCTATTTTATAGAAGAATTGTTCCGTTTTCATTATAATGTTTTAAAAGGACAAACTTTAAACTCAAGAAAATGGAGCGTGAGCATGTGAACAACTTTAAGGAAAAAATTGTCCATGTTCTTGAAACCAAAAAGGAAGAGATTGTCCGATCCTGGTATGAAGAATGCTCGGAAATGAGCCATTCTTCTAAAGAAGAAATCTCATCCCTCTGTCAAGACATGATTGAGGTGATCATTTATGAATTTCAACACGATGACAATCAGAAATTAAAGGCCTTGGCCAAAAAGATGGGAACAAAATTCGCTGATGCTCAATTGAGTGTTTCAGATATTTTTATGAATTTCAAAATTTTTCGTCGCATTATGTGGACGAAAATCAAGGAAAGTATTGAATTGCCGAGAAGAAACGGTCAGGATACATATGATTACGGCATTAAAATCAATCATATACTGGATGATTTATTTTACTGGTGTACCGTTTACTATGACAAAGAATTAAAAGCAAAATTTAAATGCAGCCAGAAAACGATTCAAAATCTTCAGGAAGAGCAGAAACTGAAAGAACAGAAAATCAGGCAAATGCATGAACAGAAACTGGAGGTCATCGGCCAGCTGGCGGCAGGAATGGCTCATGAGTTGAGAAATCCGCTCACCTCGATTAAAGGATTTCTGCAGTTGATTTTTAAAGAGCATTCACATCCTGAACGGGTCCAGTCCTATTTTGATATCATCTCCAAGGAATTTGACCGGCTTCATGTTCTGCTGAACCATTTTTTGACCCTGGCCCGTCGAAATGATTCCGATGAAACGGAGAGAAAGGCTGTATCAATAAACCATATTCTGGATAAAATGATAGAATTTATACAGTTCGAAGTTCTCTATCGCTCGATCGATTTTAAAACCGACGTGGAAGAAAACTTGCTTCCTGTCTATGCGAGTGAAGCTGAATTGGAGCAGGTTTTTCTGAACTTGCTCAAAAATTCATTTGAAGCCGTTCAGAATCATAAAGAAAAACGGGTTTCCCTGAAAGCCCGCAATGATGAGAACAACCAGGTTATTATTTCCATCTTCAACACAGGCGATACAATTCCATCCGATATGATCGATCAAATATTTGAACCTTTCATTTCATTAAAGTCAACAGGAACAGGTCTGGGCCTGTCTATATGCAAGCATATCATCGACGCCCACCATGGTGACATTGATATCGAGTCCAGTGAAGAAAAAGGAACCACGATCACGGTCAAGTTACCGGCTATCACCCGTAAAGAATCGGACATCTCACCCGATAACCGGTAAATCTACATTCGGGATTCGATAAAGGAAGTGATCGCATCAACATCTTCGGAGGAAAAAACAGGAACCGGGACCTCCTGAAGAGAGAGTGGGGTTGCAACAGCAATAACATCCGGTAATTCATCCAACAGGGACAAGTGTTCCGGGTAACGAACCACCAGAATTTTGGGTGGTAATTCCCGTTTGTAACCTTCAATCAGAATCACATCCACCCCTTCAATACGTTTTAAAATATCCTCCAATTGAAGTTCTCTGACCGGTTTCTCGATCAAGGCAAACTTGTCGTCAGATGAAATCGCCACGACATCCGCTCCTGCCTGAGCATGTTTCCATGTATCTTTACCCGGTTTATCCATTTCAAAACGATGGGCATCATGCTTTAATGTCCCCACACGATACCCTCTTTTCTTCAACTGACTGACTACCCGGCACAACAAAGTTGTCTTTCCGCTCCCCGAATATCCCACAAAGCTAAACACTGGTGCTGTCAAACGATGACCCTCCTATTTTTTCAGCCACTTCTTTTTGTTCGATCCGGCAAGTTTTCCAACACGTTCCTGAGCTTCTCTGGCAAGGCGATAAGCTTCTTCGTATTGAAGCGAACGGAAGGCCTCTTCCGATTTTAATAATAGATCCTCTATTTCAGGATAACGGCTACGATAGCGGTTTGTCATCTGAATGATCTTCTCTGTTTCTTCACTGTGAAATATGGCCTGTTCGACACCTTTAACATACGATTCTACCCGCTCACGGGCTTCTTCCAAATAATGCTCAATTTTATTCATAGGCAACGGCGACTCATTTAGGTATTTTTTCACTTCGTCAAGTGCAGATCGGGCAATCAGGAAGCTGTTTCGCAGTTCTTCAGGAATACCGGGAAGATTGTGACGCCTGCATGTCTGTCTGGCTTTAACCAGACTGGCGTTAAGCTGTTTCCACGTTTCTCTGGCCTGCTCTTCTCCGCCCTGCCACCGGTTCAGTTCTTCAAGCATGGCTTCTTTCCTACCGAGAACGTTCTCAATTTGTTCATGGATCTCCCGGTAAAGACGGAGGGCTTGTTCAAAATCAGGTTTTTCCTCCTGTGACCACTTTTCAGCCTGGTGATACTGTTCTTCCAGTTTTTCGCTGGCCGTGGCGACTTCCTCCAGATATTCCTTAACGTCCTGACCGTCCATATTATAGTGGTGAGACAGCAATTCCACCTGTTGTTCCAATTTCTCTTTTTCTTCTGCAAGCTGTCTAAGTTTTGTCCGAAGAGACTTCTGATACGCCTCTGTCTCTTTTTTGAGGCTGACGGCTTCTTCCATCAGGTCATAGACATGTTCAATCGTATCCCTGATTGAGGTCATCCGTTCCCTGACGTCCGCCATTTTCCCTTCTTCAAATAACGGTCGCAAGGTATGCAACGTTTCATGAAGTGTACCCGGTACTTCTTTGAAATCTTCATCATGATGAAATCCCTGCTCATAAAACGTCGAAATATCATCATGCAATTGTTGAATATCCCGCATAATCCCTTCTTCAAGTTCTTTACGGATAGCGGGAATATCCTGGATATCTTTTTTTAACTGCTCAGCAGATTGAAGCAGATGATTCAACACCTCGTACTGGGAATCCGGGTCTTCCCCCTCTGATTCCCGGTTGTTCAGAGATTCCACTCTTTCTCCCAGTTGATTCAGCCTGTCCTTCAGTTCATGAAAAGACTGACTGTAGGTAAAACGATACTCCGAAAGCAAACGTTCACAGGTGGCATAGACCTGTTGCGCTTCCTCAAGGAGTGTTACATTCTTTTCAAGAAGATTTGTTGATTTTTCCAGTTTTCGATAAAGGGCTTCCAGATTGGTTTCGATCTGTTGCAGAATGTCCTCTGCCTGCTGGAGAGCTGCCCACCCTTTTCTATAACGAAGACGGTCACAGTAATCTTCTGCGTCCACCAGCAACACTTCCACTTCTGACAGATCTGTTCCGGACATGCGATCCAGCTCTTTCTTCATCGATGCATAGGCTTTTCCAATCTGTTGAAAACGCTGTTTATTCTCAGGATGAGACTGAAAATCCAGCAACTTCTGGTTCAATTGTTCTTTCCATTCATCAACCTGATCGATCTCCTGCAACAAACGCCTCCGCTGAATAAAACTGTAAACAGCATAGATAATCAATCCTGCCAGAATGACAAATAAAAGCATCAGCCACCATGGAAGCGAAGTTGCGGATGAATCTTCCTGTACACCGGTTTCCGCAGAGACAGAGACGCCTGTACGTTCCCCTGAAACGGCCAGTCCTTCATGAACTTGCTGAACCGTCAGCAAAATCCCGCGTCCATATTCCTGCTGCAGGGCATAAGGGTCAAAATAATGTTCAATTTTATCCCCAATCATCTCATTGACCTCATCGCTGTCATATGAGGATCCCGCTGCAAAAGCCAGTGTATTCGATTCAGCAGACAGCACGAAAAGAATGGATTGTTCACCCAGTTCGAAATGATCAAACAGACTACGGGCATAATCCGTGTCGGAAAGAGGAGAAAAAGACTCAACGATCACAATTTTGTAGGTTTCTCCATACGCCTGCAGTTGTTCAGAAAGATCACGGATGACTGTTTCATCCAGTAAATCGGCCTCATCCTGAATCAGTTTCTCTTTTGCCTCTGGAAAAGGTGCTGCAATCACCCCGTACGGCGTCAGGGTCAAAAACATAAACAAAACAAACGCAAACCCTATTTTATGTATGATATCTATCCGATTCATTATAAAATCTCCTTTTTCTTTCAAATCCCGTTCTATCTATATTATTTTACTGCAAAAGAAAAACTTCCTGCCAGACAGGAACTTTTTTCGTCATTTTTCTTCATTTTTTTTAATCAGCGATAGCACCATTTCTTTCAAGTAAGTTGAAAATTGTGCTGCAAACTGATCGGACATCGGCTCCAGATAAAACACTTCTCTGACCCACTGGGCATTCAGATAGGGATAATGAACGATGCTCAAGAGTGTCATGACAGTCAATTCAATGTCCAGGTTCCGCAAATGGCCCGCTTCAACTGACCTCTCCAGAACAGATACAAAGAAGTGTTTTTGCCGAGTCAGATAAACACTCATGATTTCTCTGGCCAGAATCGATTCCACACTTAATTCTCTCTGGATAATGCGTGTAATCTGCGTATGTCGGCTCTGGTAACGGATCAGAATCAACAGCATCCGGGTCAACTGTTCTTCAACCGGCAAATCCGTATTTCGGCTTTCTTGTTCCATCTGTTCAAAAAGTGGCTCAAAATACCGGATCATCAAATATTCCAGCAGCCCTTTCTTGTTTTTAAAATAATAGGAAATCAGGGCAACGTTGACACCGGCTTCACGGGCAATTTCCCGAAGTGTCGTACCATGGTAACCATTGATATCAAACAATTTAACCGCAGCCCGAAAGATTTTTTGTTCGGATTTTTCTCCCGGTGCCCTCACACTGTTCCCTCCATGACCCATTTTTGTTCGGCAGTCTACATTATTTTAACATATCTTACCGGACACCGGACGAAATCATGTAAATATTCAGTAAAAAATAATAAAAGAGGGAGCCGGCGCCCCCTCCTTGGTCTTTTGCTATTCACTTCGATTACCGGGTTGTAAAATATCCGGCATGTCTACGTTCGCATTATAGTCACGCAGATACATCTCCACCCTCATATTCTCATGAACCTGCTCCCCCTCCAAAACATAACGGGTATCAAGGTGAAGTTCCATCTTTTTCGGCAAATAACTGGTGGTATCTATGGCGAGGATATATTCACCTTCTGTCTTCAGGGTATTTGCCATATCCGCAATCATTTGCTCAGTTTCACGGGACTGCTTCTGTAATGATTGCGAGAATTCCTTCAATTGTTGCCGGTCATCAATCTGTAACTTCTGTCCCAGTCGTTTCAGTTCCAGTTGATTGATCTCTCCGGCGGACTGATTCTTCAGTTCGGTCACCGCCTGTTTTTTTAAAAGATCCGGGTCAAGCACCACGCGTATCAGAACCAGGTCGTCATCCGGGTTGGGATCACGAACTGTTTCCACCTGCTGTTTCAGAGACTGCATCCGGTTGAAATGAAAAACAGGATTCCAGTTGTTGAATTCATCGTTCCAGACCCTGTCATTGCCATCAACCCGGTTCCATTCCTGATCCCTGGAAAAACGTGTATATAACTGTTCTCCCCTGGACGCTACTTGCATCTCATCCACACTTCCCTGATCAGGAAAGGAAAGTTGCAGATTCATCCAGACATTCCGTCGGTCGGCGACACGGCCGTTGAAGACCACCATGTTACGCTCCAGCAAGGAATCGCTTCTTAACTGGGCAGAACCGTCAAAATAATAACGGTCTTGATCGAGAAAATTCTCCAGAGATGTCTGATAGATCTCTTCAGCTGATTGTCCGTCATTCTGGAAATTACACCCTGTCAGGGCTGTCATGATCATGATCACAAGAACCAGTATCAGATTTAGGCGTTTCAATCCCATGCCTCCCTTTTTATAATGAGGAAGATGGGATTATGTTTACCATTATCAGGGATTTTTATGCACTGGAATCTCCCTGCTGTTTCCGATTAACCTGGCCGATCTCGAACGGGCTTTCCCCCAGATGGGAGGCATCGTTTAAATAGTTTATTTTCCAGTTGCCATCCTGATAATCAAAATGGCTGATGGCGGTATTGGCTAATCTGACTTTCTCCATTCCTTCACCGGCAACATGTTGAATGAAAGCATTGATCGCTCCACCGTGGCTCACCACCAGAATACGTCCCGGATGATGTTCAGTCACCAGTTGTTCCAGGCGTGCAACAAGACGCTTCTGCATCTGTTCCATTGTTTCGATTCCGAATTTTCCTGAAAGAGCGGGATCGATCGGAAAACTTTCATATTTACTTCTTATCTCATCCGGCGTCAACCCCTCAAGTTGACCAAAACAACGCTCGCGTAGCATCGGACAGGTCCTCACCTCAAGCCCGAGGGCTTCTCCCACTACCTGAGCCGTCTTGTAGGCCCGTTGTAAATCACTGGCATAAATCGCATCCAGCTCCAGGGACTGAAGGCGCCTTGCCAGTCGTTCGGCCTGCCATTTCCCCTGTTCATTCAACGGAATGTCACTGTGACCCTGAATTCGGCGTCGACGATTCCAGTCTGTTTCCCCATGTCTCACCAGATATAAAATGGTTCCTCATCCCTTTCTCATCCATAATCCGGTATAACGTTACGACTCTATTTTACCATGTCCCCGACATGTTGCGTATTACCATGCCGGTAACTGCATTTCTCCGCCGGTAAACCTTGACATCTGTCCCGAGTTCATTATAATATTGGTCATGTATGTATGCTAAGGGTAGCAATGATTTTAGGTAAAAACAGTATGTCACCCTCCAAGTTCCACCCCACCGATCAGCGGCTGGGATTTATCGGTGCGGTGCACGTTGCGGAAACGCTACCGTCCGAAGGACGTGTAGATAAAGATGGAACTTGCATACTGGAAGTAAACACCTAAAAATCTTACTAAAAAGGAGAAATGAAGAATGGCTCGTTATACTGGACCTCGTCACAAAATTGCCCGTCGCCTGGGAATTTCCCTTGACGGAACCGGAAAAGATCTGAAGCGTAACTATCCTCCGGGGCAGCACGGACATGCTCGCCGTAAACTGAGTGAATACGGACTGCAGCTTCAGGAAAAACAAAAACTGCGTCATATGTATGGCGTTAACGAAAAACAATTCCGTCGCACGTTTAATGAAGCGACCAAAATGCCCGGTGTATCCGGTGAGAATTTCATGATTCTCTTAGAACGCCGTCTTGACAACCTGGTGTTCCGTATGGGCTTTGCTCCCACCAGACCCGCTGCTCGCCAGCTGGTATCCCACGGACACATTCAGGTTAACGGCAAAAAGGTAGACATCCCTTCTTACCGCGTTAGCGTCGGCGATATCATCAGTGTGAGAGAAAAAAGCAGAGACATGGAACTGATCAAGGGTTCCCTCGAAGCACGCAGCTATCTGCCGGAGTATCTTGAAGTGGACGACCAGCAGATGACCGGAAAACTGGTCAGACTGCCGTCCCGGGAAGAGTTGCCTTCCGAAATCAACGAAACCCTCATCGTCGAGTTCTACTCACGGTAAAACTAAACAAAAACAAGGCCTGTGGATCATCCACAGGCTTTTTATTTTGGAAAAAGACGGCAGTCCATTATATAATAGAATTTAGAAATAAACTGAGAGGTGATCGTGCGATGAGCCAGCCGTTTAAAATTGAGATTGAATACTGCAACAAGTGAAACTACTTTCCCAGAGCCGTCCGTGTGACGGAAGAAATCATGGAACAGTATCGTTACGATGTCAGTGAAATCAAGCTGATTCCCTCCGGTGGAGGCGTGTTCGAAGTGACGGTTAATGACAAACTTGTCTTTTCAAAAAAGCAGACGGAACGGCACGCCGAACCCGGTGAAGTTCCACAGTTGATCAAGAAAGAATTTGGTTTTTAAGGTTTTTTAACTGACATAAAAGCAATCAGGCACCATCAATGCTAAAAAAGCACCGGTTTCCCCTTACGGGAGACCGGTGCTCTTCATTTTATCCTAAACGAGCCGGACTCTGGCAAATTTCCGTTTGCCGACCTGAACCACCATGTCAGGTTCAACGTCAACCTGCGCCTGCACATCCTGCACTTTTTGCTCGTCAATTTTAACGGCCCCCTGCTGGACCATACGTCGTGCTTCACTGTTGGACGAACACAATCCCAGTTCAACAATCAGGCTGACGATCCACATTCTTCCCTCTTCGAGCTGATCCGCCTTGATCTCCACGGCCTGAATGTCTTCCGGCAGGGCTCTTTTCTGAAAAACCGTTTTAAAGTGTTTCTCAGCCTCTTCGGCCGCGTTTTCCCCATGAAACATGGTCACAAATTTTTGAGCCAGTTTCATTTTCATATCCCTCGGGTGTACGGAGCCTTCATCCAGATCTTTTTTAAGCCTGTCCAGTTCATCACCGGAAATGTCGGTAGCCAGTTCAAAGTATTTGATCATCAACTCGTCCGGGATAGACATGGTTTTTCCGAAAATATCGTTGGGGGACTCATCGATACCGATGTAATTGCCCAGACTCTTACTCATTTTCTGTGTTCCATCCAGTCCTTCCAGAAGCGGCATCATGATGGCCACCTGTTGCTCCTGTCCGAACTCTCGCTGCAGTTGCCGTCCCATCAGCAGATTGAACTTCTGGTCGGTACCCCCCAGCTCAATATCTGTTTCCATGGCAACCGAATCGTATCCCTGCATCAACGGGTAGAAAAATTCATGGAGACTGATGGCCTGATTGGATTTAAACCGTTTTTCAAAATCATCCCGCTCCAGCATCCGGGCCACGGTCGTTTTGGAAGCCAGTTGGATCACATCACTGAAGTTCATGGACGCCAGCCATTTACTGTTATAGAAAATATCGATGTTGTCCATATCCAGGATTTTGCTGAATTGTTCCACATAAGTTTCCGCATTTCTTTTGACTTCCTCTTCCGTTAATTGCTTCCGGGTTTCCGATTTACCGGTGGGGTCCCCGATACGACCGGTAAAATCCCCGATCACCAGTTGAATGCGATGGCCGAGTTCTTGAAACTGTCTCATTTTGTGAAGGACGACGGTGTGTCCCACATGAATGTCCGGAGCAGACGGGTCCAGGCCCAGTTTAATTTTAAGCGGTTTTCCCGTTTTGACGGATTTGATGATTTTCTTTCTGAGGTCTTCTTCCGGTACAATTTCTGCTGCTCCCCGTTGGATGACGGACAGCTGGCGCTCAAGTTCCTTCTTCTCCGTTTCATTCAGGGTCAAATCGGTTTCTTTATCCTGAATCGTTGACATCTGGATCACCTCTACACAGTATTTTTTCAATTTGGACAGCTGCACCTTCCAGAAGTAATACCTGGTGCAGTCTGGATGTGACCAATAAAAAAACAACTGCATCCCGTTAAAGGGACGAGTTGTTCTGCTCGCGGTACCACCCTTTTTGGAAAAAGGGATTCCCCCTTCTCCCTCTCATTCTCCGATAACGGTTGCCCGGGTCCGGCTACTCCATCCATTCACCAGACCAGCTCAAGGAGGTAATTCACATGGGTCCGTGTGCCGGTTTTCACCCACCACCGGCTCTCTTTCCATCTTTTACACGGATACCTGCTACTGGTTCCTGTCTTCGCCTGTCACTTATAATCCTGTGCGTTTGTCCTTTTTCTATCTTTACCACATTTATTGAAAATTTTCAAGAAATAATATGTGAAACAAAAACGGATACACAGGCGTCTATATGAGATAACATATTATCTACCACCATTTTTATGCTATAATAATATCTGTATTTTTAGGGGGGATACAGATGGAACGCGAACAAAACCGGGGTCGACAGAATGGTACCGGTAAAAAGCCCAACAAAAAGAGAACTCGTTTTCTCAAATGGCTTGGAAATGCATTTATTATTTTATTTGTTCTGGGACTGATGGGCGTGTTTTTCGTCGGGGCGGCAGGTGCCGGCTTTGTCGCATCTCTGGTCAAAGATGACCCTGTACGTTCTTATGATGAAATCTATGATAAAATCTTTACCAATTATCTGACGGGTTTTGCCTATTTTAAAGATGATACATTAATCGGACAACTTCGTGCTGAAGAAGACCGCCGCCTGGTCCATCTCGACGAAATATCCGATCATTTAATCAACGCCGTTATTGCAACCGAAGACAAATATTTTGAAGAGCATAACGGTATTGTGCCGAAGTCTATCATCCGGGCTGCCATTCAGGATTTGACCAACAGCCCGGTACAGACGGGAGGCAGTACCCTGACCCAGCAGTTGATCAAAAACACGATCCTCACCCCGGAAGTTTCCTATAAACGGAAAGCCAAAGAGATCTTCCTCGCGCTGAGGATCGAACGGATGTTTTCCAAAGATCAGATTCTCGAAGCCTATCTGAATGAAATCTACTTCGGTAAAAACGCTAATGGCTCCAATATCTATGGCATTGAAGCTGCGGCCAAAGGGATTTTTGATAAACGGGCAAGCGAATTGAATCTGGCGGAGTCGGCATATCTGGCGGGTATGCCCCAGAGCCCGATTACATATTCCCCGTTTACCGATGAAGGTCTCAAAGAAGGTAAAAAGCGGATGAAACTGGTCCTTGACAACATGCTTGAGCAGGGATACATTACCCGCGACCAGTACAATGAAGCGCTGGAATATGATATTAAAGGCAACCTGGCCCAGCCTGAAAAACGGGCCTACGCCAGATATCCGTTTCTGATGATGGAGATCGAACAGCGTGCCGCCGAGGCTCTGGTTAATCAATACCTGAAAGAAAACAACCAGACCCGTGCAGATTTAAGTGACGATGAATACTACAGTCTCGTGGAGGAAAAACGAAAAGAGATCCTGCGTAACGGCTATCACATCCATACCACCATCGATAAACGTGTACATGAAATAATGAATGAAATTGCAACAAATCCGGAAAATTTCGGTCCCAACCGGACTTACACAGTCAAGGGAAAAACGATTGAAAATGCCCTGGAAGAAGTGGGCAGCATGCTGATCGATAACGATACCGGTGCTATTCTTGGTATGATCGGCGGAAGGGATTTCAATGTGGAGCAGACAAACCATGCCACGGCTCCCCGCCAGCCGGGTTCTGCCATGAAACCTCTTGCTGCTTATGGTCCTGCTTTTGAGGAAGGTATTTTGCAACCCGGTTCGGTGATTGACGACGTCCCTGTGGTCCTTCCGGACGGAACCCACGGCAGACATATTCCGGCCAACTGGAACAACAAGTTCCATGGCCTGATTACGGCGCGGGAAGCGCTGAAGCGGTCCTACAATATTCCGGCGATCAAGGCTTATTTGGAAGTCGGGATTCCAAAGGCGCTGGATTATGTTGAAAAAATGGGCGTGACTACGCTGGTTGAAGCCGATTATCATGCATCTACCGGGGTTATCGGCGGACTCAGTTATGGCCTGACCGTTGAAGAGATTACCAATGCCTATTCAACTTTCGCCAATCAGGGAACGTTTGTGGATGCCTACATGATTGAAAGAATTGAAGATAACAATGGTCAATTGATTTATCAGCATGAATCGGATCCGGTTCCAGTGTTCTCTGAGCAGACTGCCTATCTGATGACGGATATGATGCGTACCGTCGTCAGTGAAAGTGGAGCGACCGGTATCGGCGTCCGTAATTATGTGGGATGGAATGTGGATATCGCCGGTAAAACGGGAACCACCAACTATGACCGGGACTCCTGGTTTGTCGCCTACACACCGGAAGTCTCCATGGGTGTCTGGATCGGTTATGACGAACCTTATACCCTGCCCTGGAACTCCAAGACAAATTCGATCAACATCTGGGGTAAAATCATGCAACGGATCTTTGATGAATATCCCGAGCTGTCTGACCCGAACGCCAACTTTGAGAGACCGGATGGCATCGTCACCCGATCCATCTGCAGCAAGTCCGGCAAATTGCCATCTGAATTGTGTGAAGAAGCCGGCTATGTGATTACGGAAATATTCAACCGAAAATTTGTACCGACGGAAACGGATGACTCCCTGCAGGAAGCAAGAGTGGTCGAAATTGATGAAGAAAGATATCTGGCAAAGGAAACCACCCCGGATGATATGGTGGAAGAAGGTATTTTCTTTAAACGACCCGAACCGCTGGTCATTCCGGAGAATACAGGTAAACCGAAATCCTACTATCTGCCACTGGACTGGGATCAAACGCTTCCGGAAGAAGAGGATCCGCGGGAAGATGACGGCAAGGTTCCCGCTCCCCCTTCGGGATTCAGTGTGACAGAAGTAGAACCCGGCAAGTTTCATTTCACCTGGCAGGATAATACAGAAGCTGATATTGTCGGATACCGTTTTTATCGCGGTCTAAACGGTGAGAATAATTTCAAAAAAATCGGGGTCATCAAGCTGAATGATCCGAAAGAATTTACCGAAGCCGGAGCCTATCCAGGAAATATATACGGTTATTATGTCACGGCGGTTGATGTAGCCGGAAATGAATCAGCTCCTTCCAAAATGGTCATCGTTAACCGGACCAACCAGCCGGATCCTGGAAATCCGTGGGAAAATCCTTTCCCCTACCCACCCGGAGATAACATTCCAGGAATTCCGGGTGACGATGAGCCCGATCCGGATCAACCCGGTGAACCCGATCAGCGGGAGGATGTAATTCCGTCCACACCTGAGGGAGTTTCCCTTAAACAGGAGGGCGATCAGGTCACCCTGACCTGGTCCGCCAATCCTGAAATCGAAAACGTGGAGCAATACAACATTTATTTTACTGAGGATTTGGCCGACGGTTTTCAGCTGATCGGCAGTACGTCCTCCACCTCTTTTACCACACGGGCCGTCAGTAAGTCCGGATGGTTCCAGATAACCGCCGTCAACAAGACGGGTGAATCGAAGCCCGGTGACCCGGTTGAGTGGCACAACAGTGCTGCTCAGGAACCCGAGGATTCACAAGCGAATCAGGATTAATCAGGAGGGGATAATTTTCCCTCTTCCATTATAAAAAGGCATGCTTCTCTCGGAAGCATGCCTTTTAACGTTTGATAGCTTATTAGTCTTCCATTGTGGACAGGTCACCGGTCGGCAGTCCCAGCTCCCAGGCCTTCAGAACGCGACGCATGATTTTACCGGAACGTGTTTTCGGCAGTTTGTCCTTGATCTCAAATTCACGGGGTGCAGCGTGTGCTGCCAGTCCTTTTTTAACAAACTGACGAATATCTTCAAGCAGCTCATCAGACGGTTCATAGCCTTCTCTCAGAGAGATGAACGCTTTGATGATCTGGCCTCGAACCGGATCGGGTTTTCCGATGACGCCGGCTTCAGCCACCGCAGGGTGCTCAACCAGTTTACTTTCAACTTCAAACGGTCCGACACGTTCACCGGATGTATTGATGACATCGTCGATACGACCCTGGAACCAGAAGTATCCATCCTCATCCATGTACGCTGTATCACCGGAAATGTACCATCCTTTAATCCGGAAGTACTCATTATACTTTTCTTCATTCTTCCAGATTTTTCTCATCATCGACGGCCAGCCGGCTTTAATCGCCAGGTTACCCATCGTATTGGGAGGTAGTTTATTCCCTTCATCATCCAGGATAGCGGCTTCAATTCCAGGGAAAGGTTTACCCATGGATCCCGGTTTGATGTCCATGCACTTGTAGTTGGAAATCAGCTGTCCGCCGGTTTCCGTCATCCACCAGTTGTCATGGATCCGCAGATTAAATACTTTCATACCCCAGTGCACAACTTCCGGATTCAGCGGTTCACCGACACTGAGAATATGACGCAGGGATGAAAGGTCGAATTTCTTCACCAGATCTTCCCCGGCACCCATCAACATACGGAATGCAGTCGGTGCACTGTACCAGACCGTTACTTGATATTTTTCAATCGTGGCATACCAGTCTTCCGGGCTGAATCGTCCGCCGCGGATCACATTGGATGCCCCGTTGAGCCACGGTCCAAAAATACCGTAAGAGGTTCCGGTCACCCAGCCGGGGTCAGCCGTACACCAGTAGATATCTTCTTCCTGAAGGTCAAGAATCCATTTGGCTGTCTGATAATGCTGGATCATGGCATTGTGAACATGCAGGACACCTTTCGGCTTACCTGTAGAACCGGATGTATAGTGAAGAATCAATCCATCCTCACGGTCCACCCACTCGATATCCAGATCCTCAGACGCTTTTTCCATTTCTTTATGATAATCAACCTGACCTTCTTGCAGATCGATATCTTCATCAGAAACCAGAATGACATGTTTCAATGCCGGCAATTCATCAACCGGAACCCGCGGAAGCAGCTGGGGAGTCGTGACGATCGCCACGGCTTCACTGTCTTCAAGGCGATCACGAACGGCTCCTTCCATAAAGGCTTCAAACAACGGCCCGACAATGGCACCGATTTTGATCGTTCCGAGAACGCTTACATATAATTCAGGCGTACGGGGCATGAAGATAAAGACACGATCTCCTTTTTGAATCCCCAGATTGCGCAAAACATTTCCGAATTTATTTGTAAGCCGTTTCATTTCCAGGAACGTATATTTCTCGTCTCTTTGTTCATCACTGTAATAGAGGGCAACTTTATTTTTTCTCCAGGTATCGGCATGGCGGTCAATCGCTTCATGCGCCATGTTTACTTTTCCGGTTTCATACCATGTAAATTCTTTTTCGACGTCTTCCCATTTGAAATTCTTGTAAGCTTCTTCGTAGTCTTTCAGATTAAAATGACCAGGTTGTACAGGAATTTTTTCTACGTCTTGCATACTCTTTCTCCCCTTCCTATTTTTTTATAAAAAGGTCTCTCCTATGAGTACTCTTTCATCATTATAACGATAGTCTTGAATATTCGCAATTTTATTTCTAAAAAATATTAATCTTTTTTCATCTTTATTCGGTTATCCGTTGCATCATGCGTTGTACAATCTGATAGGAACGTTCCGCCGCCATTTTCGTAAATTCTGCAAAATTGACGTGGGCTTTCCCGTCAGCGCGGTCGGACATACTGCGAACAATGACAAACGGAACCCGGTGCTTGTAGCAGACATGAGCCACTGCTGCCCCTTCCATCTCGGTGCAACTTCCTTTAAAAAAGGTATAAAGTTCGTGAACCCTGTCCCGGTCTGCAATAAATTGATCCCCGGACAGAATTTTGCCCGTGACACTTTTCCCTTCTGTATTTTCCAGACTCGCCTGATAGGCGAGGTTCACCAGATATGCATCCGCTTTAAATACAGAGACATCGGCGAAAGGGATTTCCCCACGCTTGAATCCCAGCGCAGACGCATCCATATCATGGTATTGAGCCTCAGAGGATACCACGATGTCTCCGATATCCAGTTCGGGGTCCACGGCACCCGCCACACCGGTAAACACAATGTAATTCGGCTTAAAATGATCAATCATGATCTGGCAGGTAATGGCTGCGTTTACTTTGCCGACACCGGATTTGCAAACGACCACATCTTTTTGCGCCAGTTTGCCACGGTGATAGTCAACCCCTGCAATATTGATCTGGTCATCAATTTCCATACCGTTCAAGTACTGTTCAATTTCTTCATCCATAGCTCCTATGATTCCGACAGGCATGTTCATATCCTCCTTCTGTGTAAACGCTCTTGATTATTTTATTATACAGAAAAAATACCCTGTTTCCCCATCAACGGGCGAAAACAGGATAACATTATTCAGGCTCTTCAAGGTTATTGATAACAATCTCTACCCTCCTGTTTTTTTGTCTGCCGGCTTCCGTGTCATTGGAGGCAACGGGTTTATATTCCCCATATCCGACAGCAACAAAGCGTGAGGGATCCAGTCCTTTCTCTTCGACAAAATAACGGACGACACGACTGGCTCTGGCCGTGGAAAGTTCCCAGTTGGACGGATATCGAAAACTGGAAATCGGAACATTGTCTGTATGTCCCTGAATCTCAACCTGGTTGGGAAGAGCTTCAATCAGATCAGCCACTTTATTCAGAAACGGAAGGGCACCGTCCAGAATCTCAGCCTCCCCGGAATTGAAAAGAACCCGATCCTGTAAGACGAGCACAATCCCCCTTTCATCCCGTGTGGCGGAAACGGCATGCTGCATGTGATTGCTTTCAAGGAATTGATTCACGACTCGCAAAACTTCATTTAACCGCTGCTGATTTCTAAGTGCCTCCTGCCCCAAACGCTCGATGTCCTCATTCCGATCCTGTTCCATGACCCCTTTTCCCTGCTGCCGTCCCGGGACAGACATATTGTACTCCATGGGAATCACGGATGAGCGATATTCAAAGATCGGACGGTTCTCAAAGGAATAGGAAATAGCCTTGAATTTTGAGATATCTACTTCTGAAAATGCATAAAGCAAAATAAAAAATACCAGGATCAGCGTCATCATATCGGAATAGGTTGTCATCCACATGGGAGCGCCCCGTTTTGGCCTCTGATTCGGCCTGCTCCGTTTATTAAAGAGCATTCTCCCTTCCTCCTTCAAATGTGAATGACTTTTCTTCTAATCTGGAATGCGGGACACTGACTTTCTCTTCAGGAGCCAAAAAGGCAGACATCTTCTCTTCGAGGATCATCGGGTTCTGTCCGGACTGAATGCCGACAATCCCCTCGATCATGATTTTTTTACGCTTCATTTCTTCATCAATGGCATTGGATATCTTTCCAGCCAGCGGGTGAAACACCAGATTGGCCATGACAACCCCATAAAACGTGGTAATCAGGGCGATGGCCATCTGAGGACCGAGTGTAGCCGGATTGTTGAGCGATTGCAGCATCAGCACCAGACCGATCAGGGTTCCGATCATTCCCCACGCCGGGGCCCATTCGCCCGCTTTTTCAAAAATCTGCAACCCTCTTCTTTTTCTTTCTTCCTCAGAATAGATTTCGGCCAGCAAAATTTCTTTTATCATTTCGGATTCCACACCGTCGACCGCCAGTAAAATGCCTTTTTTAATAAATGTTTCTTCCAGTTCATCCGCTTCATCCTCAAGGGAAAGTAGTCCGTCCCGTCGCGCTTTCTGGGAGAGCATGACAAATGTTTCTGTCAGTTCCTTGACTCCCATCCGGGAAGAGGAGGTGCCCATGATCTCCCTGAGCAGGCTCAACGACTGTTTAAACTCTCCCGGATTGAAATGAACAAGCAACGCACAGGATAAACCACCAAAGACCGTAATAAAAGAGGCAATGCTGATAAACCCTTTCGCCCCGCTAAATCCTCCGCCGATCACAATGGCAAGGGCAACCATGATCAGACCGATCCCGATTCCCACCGGTGACCAGAAATTAAAACGCGTCATATACATTCTCCTCCGCAGCTTTGTCGATATTTGTTCTTATTATATACATGTTAGTATATTTTGTCATTTGTTTGCGGAAGATGACAACGGTCTGGTTGAGTTTCTTTCTTCGATACGATGGGGTAGCACAACATCATCCTGCTCCACGTCTTCTCCATTCATTAATTTGGTCAACAGCCTCATGGCGACAGCCCCGATATCGTATATCGGTTGTACAACCGTTGTCAGTCGCGGACGAACCATCTCCGCCAGTCTGATATTATCAAACCCCATGACCTCAATATCATCCGGGACGGACAATCCTCGATCCTGAACGGCATGGATAGCACCGATGCCGAGGGCATCACTGCCGGCAAAAATCGCTGTGGGTCGCAGGTCTTCATCCAGATCAAGAAAATACTGAGCCAGTTCCAGACCGGATTCATATCGAAATTCGCCGGAACGGATCCATTCCTCACGGGGTGTAATTCCCGCATCTTTGAGGGCCTGAAGGTATCCTTCATAACGCTCTCTGCCTCGAAGGGGATTTTCCAGTGGTCCTGTTATCATGGCCACTTTTTGATGTCCGCCATTGATCAAGCGGGTTGTCGCATCATAAGCTCCCTGAAAATGATCGATGTTGACCGAGGGAAGTTTCCCTTCCGGATCCCGTGTCCCGGCTAGGACGATCGGGACAGAAGATGTCGTAAACGTCCGGGTGTGCTCCGGTGTGATCGCACCCCCCATAAAAACCATGCCATCTACCTGTTTTTCCAGAAGGGTATTGATCAGACTGATTTCTTTTTCCACATTCTGATCCGAATCCCCCAGAATGATATTGTATTTATACATATTGGCGATATCATCAATCCCCCGGGCCAGTTCTGCAAACAACGGACTGGATATATCGGGGATGACGACTCCTACCGTGGTCGTCCGTTTACTGGCGAGTCCGCGCGCCACCGCATTGGGACGATAACCCAGTTTTTCAATCACATCCAGGACCTTTTTACGTGTAGCGGGTTTAACGTTGGGATTCCCGTTTACAACACGGGAAACGGTCGCCATGGATACACCCGCTTCACGGGCAACATCATAAATCGTAACCGGCATGAGATATCCCTCTTTCTTTTTAAATTTCCTATATTTTGGTTTTCAAAATCGTTTTCATAAATTTATTGTAATCATACGACAAAAATCTTAGTCTCGCAATATATTCCGCCGGAAAAAAGTTTAACGTTTTTTAACCAGGACCAGGACACATGACAGATAAATTCATCGTCTATGATTGCCCTGTTTTCCTGTGTTTTATCGATTATAAATACCCGCTGACACCGGGAACAGACAAATAAAAAGAGGTGCAAAAAATTTTGCACCTCCTCAGTTTCTTATTTTATTTGACAATCAGGACAGGTTTTGGGGAGTGTTGCACAACATTGTGGCTGACACTTCCCAAAAACAGTTCCTTGATATTACCCAGGCCTCTGCTTCCCATGACAATCAGATCAATGTCGTTTTTTTCAGCATATTCAATAATTTCTCTTGCCGGATACCCCTTTAACTCAACCATCTGTGTCTGATTCGGAAGATCGGCCAACTTCTCCCTCACTTCATTCATCATCTCTTTCAGGTCCTGTTCATACTGTTTCTGAATCTGTTCATAGGAGAGTTCAATGTGATAACCGTAAAGTTTGAACGGCTCCTGAACCGTCACGACATCAATCGATACATTCGGGTCCTGTTCTGCAAAATTTTTTGCCGTTTCCAGTGCCTTCTCCGCCAGTTCGGATCCGTCATAAGCCACTAGAATCCTTGAATAGATCACTGCCATCCGACATCACTCTTTCCTTTTATTGTTCATTCTATCATACCCTGTCCAGACGGGTAAACGACGTGATCAAAATCACATAAAAAATAAGGCCATCTCTGATGGCCCTATTCCGGTTGATCTTGACTGATGAGTTGAATTCGCCTGTGATGAAATCGTGCCCCCATCCATTGACCCAATACGGCAAGCGCAATGTTGACCGGGATCCACCATATTGAAATTTCAAACAGGACCCGTAAATAGATAATCAATGGAATTGAGGCGTGTATGGCGATGAACCATTTTAATGAAAATTTTCGGGTTGTCTCCCGCCACATGCCGAGTGGAACGTTGGCCACGAAAGCCAAAAGACTGATGAGAAATGCGGTCATATTCATCTGCGTTGTCATCCTTATCTGTATCATTATCCGTTTGAAGCTTCATTAGCTATTATAACACCGCATCCCCTGGTTTATAAAGTTATTAAACCGTGATTTCCGGTTTTGGAAACAAGCCGGATTGATACAATCCTTCCAGAAAATCATTAAACTGTTCAATGTTGATTTGCTGTTTGGCATCAGACAGTGCGACATCCGGATCCGGATGAACTTCAATCATGACGCCATTTGCACCGCATGCCAGCGCCGCCTTGGCCATGGGCAAGAGAAGATCTCTTCTACCCGTTGAATGAGTCACATCCACGATGACGGGCAGGTGTGTTTCGCCTTTCAAAATGGGAACGGCTGAAATATCCAGGGTATTGCGTGTTGCTTTTTCATAAGTACGAATTCCCCGTTCACAGAGCATCACATTGGGATTTCCGCTGGATACGATGTATTCCGCCGCATAGATAAATTCTTCGATAGTCGCAGACAGGCCTCTTTTGAGAAGGACGGGTTTATCTGTTTTTCCGACTGCTTTCAAGAGAGAGAAGTTTTGCATGTTGCGAGCCCCGATTTGAATAACGTCCAGATATTCCACAGCGGTGTCAATGTCACCCGGATCCACAATTTCACTGATGACTCTGAGTCCGAATTCATCGCCAACCTCACGCAGAATCTTCAGGCCTTCCACACCCAGTCCCTGAAAGTCATAAGGGGAGGTACGCGGTTTAAAAGCGCCACCACGCAACAATTTCAGTCCCTGTTTTTTGTGATTTTCCGCCACTTTTCTGACCTGTTCCAGGCTTTCGACTGAACAGGGTCCGGCCATCAGAACCGGTTCACCGTTACCCACTTCGACACCTTTGATGTCGACCACGGTGTCTTCTTTTTTCTTCTTGCGGCTGACCAGCAGTTCTTTGCGATTGTCATCTTTCTGCAGTTCCAGAGATGCGCTGAAAATTTGTTTGAACAGATGCTGGATCGTGCTGTTCTTAAAGGGGCCTTCATTTTTCTGGATTAACTTGTCCAGCATTTCTCTTTCGCGCTCGGGGTCAAAACGGTTAATACCTTGTTTGATCTTGACATTTCCGATTTCCTGAACCAGTCTGGCTCTTTCATTGATCAATTCCAGGATCTGCAGGTTGATGCGATCGACCTGATCCCTCAACTCTTGTAATTGGGTATTGCTCATCTCTCTCCACCTCTCCCATATTTACTCTTGAAAATATTAAGTGTTATTATAACGGATTCCAATTTTATTGTCACCCTTTAAAGCGGAAAATTGTTAAAATATTTTTTCTTTTTTATCAAGTGGCCTGGACGCCGGGTTGTTTTTTTGATTGTATATCGACGACAGCCATTTGTTCAAGCTGATTCTTTTTAAGTTTGTATGTCATCACAGCCTGCTCCACACTGCTTTCAGGGGCAAATTGCGGGGTTATCCAATTATAATCACTCATTTGCTGAGAGACAAGGGACACATTTTGTAAACAATTGTTGAACAACTGCGTCAGGTCCTCCTGCAATACCGGACAATTGGTTCCCGTCAAAACTGAGGCATAGGTTTTAACCAGAGCAGTCTCATCCTGTTTCAAATCTTCCATTATATCTTGATCCTGAAAACTCATATTACCGCCTCCTATTTTAATGGGTCTGGATAATGCTGGTTAAGAGATTGAAATAATTCATTGAAATTGCGCCTGTGCCGTTCCGCCATCTCCAGACAAAACTGTTGCAATTTCTGTTCCGTTAACTGAGAAGCCGCCTGGGCATACTTTTTGGTCAACAGATCTTCCGTTGTGAGCAGACTGGTGATATCAACCAGCTCTCGGGTTGTTAAAGGTTGCATGGTCGCTTTGTCCACCATTTGAAAAAACCACCTCCGTTCTTATCTTTTCTCGTCATATTCCGGGTTATGCCAATTTATATTTTCTTTTTTTACCTGTTAGGGTTATAATGACTAGCGGATAAGATTAAAAAGAGAAATCATACTATCGTTATAAGAGGTGATGAGAATGGCCGCTAAAACGGTTGTGGTTATGCAAGGAGATCAAACAGGACAGGAACTACTGGATGAAGCGATTCGTGTCCTTCAACCGGACGTGATCGGGTTTGACATTCAGTTTGAAACCTATGATCTCAGCCTTGAGAACCGCAGAAAGACAGACAACCAGGTGGTCTATGAAGCCGCGCAGGCAATGGCCAGAACAGGATTCGGAATCAAAGCGGCGACCATTACGCCTGAAGCAAAGGGAGATGTAGGAAGCCCCAATGCCATCTTGCGTAATGAAATCGACGGAAAAGTAATTGTTCGGACCGGTCGAAGAATTCCGGGAATTCGCCCTGTCGCCGGAGCCTACGCCCCGATCTCCGTTGTCAGAATGGCCGTGGGAGATGCCTATGGAGCCGAGGAGTGGAGAGAAGGTGACGGCGTTGAGGAAATCGCCTTCCGAACGGAGAAAATCGACCGTAAAACTTGCCGGGCCGTGGCTGAATTTTCATTTCAGCATGCCCGCAAATTAAACGGGAAAGTTTTTGGCGGACCCAAATATACCGTCAGCCCGGTATATGAAGGTATGCTGAAAGAAGAAATGGATGAAGCGAGTAAGCGATATCCCGATGTGTCCTATGAGCCGCAATTGATCGATGCCACCTATGCCCTGCTGTTGAATTCAGCAGGAGACCCGATGGTCATCCCGGCTCTTAACCGTGACGGGGATTGTTTAAGTGACATGGTGTTACAGATGTTTGGTTCCATTGCCGGAGCCGAATCTGTGCTGTTAAGTTTTGATGATGATTTCAACATTAAAACGGTGATGGCCGAGGCACCACACGGAACAGCCCCGACACTGGAAGGAAAGAACATCGCTAATCCGATGGCCATGATACTGGCCTGTGCCTCCCTGCTTACTTATTTTGAAGACAGGCAGGCGAGCCTGGCTTCCCGTGCCATTTATGAATCCACCATCGAATGCGTCCGGGAAGGCGTCCGTACAGCCGATCTGGGGGGGAGCGCGACAACCAGCCAGTTCACGGATGAAGTGATCAAGAAAATTCAAACCAAACTGGATGTCTGGTCTACCATGCAGAATTTCTAGGCAGATACCTGATGAAAATAAAATATTTTATGAATACCGGAGGTCGAGCCACCAGGTAGGTGCGTTTGACCCCGGTTTTTTATTTTGACGGACAGAAAAAGGTGTCAAAATTCGTATTAATATGATGGAGAAATTTTAATCATATCGGGGAGGGGAGAATTTTCATGAAAACCGTCGGTATCACCAGACAACTGGATCAATTCGGTCGAATTGTCATACCCAAAGAAATACGCAAGCATTTAAATATAAATGTTCATGATCCCGTAGAAATCTATGTGGATAAAGATAAAATCATCCTGGAGAAATACGATCCCACCTGCTGTTTTTGTCAGGGTACGGAAGATTTGTTGCTTTTTAAAGATAAGATTATTTGCAAAAGCTGTTCCGAAGATGTGAAACAGCAGTTTAAAACAGAAGAACCCGAGAAGGTGTTGACATGAATCCATCCAAAACGAATGAAAACGTCAAAACGGATTTCTGGACGTTCTTAAAGCAGGTCCGGGATGAAATCAGCGAGGTTGAAAAAGGGCTTCAATTTATCGATGAGGTCATGCGCAGAAACGATGATACCCCGCCTCCCATCGTGGAAATGGTTACGGTCCTGAAAAATGAAAAACCTGTTCTGTTTCAGTCGATGAAGCAACGGATTCAATTTCAAACCAATCTCAAAATGATTTTTGAACTGGACATGGATTATCAGACAGCCAGGGAACGCCTGCTGTAATTTCATGAAATGATTCCAACCGGAGATACGTATTGTCTCCGGTTTTTTTTATGATTTCAACGGTCCCATTTCCTGCTAAAATAGAATTAACAGAAGATTCCTTTAAAGGAGGACATTTATGAATAAAAGAGCCGTGTTCGGATGGACCATGTATGACTGGGCCAATTCAGCCTTTGTAACGGTAATCATGGCAGCCGTGATGCCGATCTTTTACCGTGACGTCGCTGCCGAAACACTACCCTCTTCCACGGCCACAGCCTACTGGGGCTATACCCAGTCGATCGCCATGCTGATTATTGCTGTTCTGGCTCCGGTACTGGGAGCTGTCTCCGATTACTCCCGTTCCAAAAAAAAGTTTCTTATGTTTTTTGCTTACATGGGTGCCCTCTCATCCATTCTTCTCTTTTTTGTCGGCCAGGGTGATTATCTGCTCGCATCCCTACTCGTCATCCTCGGAACGATTGGATTTTCGGCCGGAAATGTCTTTTATGACGGGTTTCTCCCCGAAATCGCGGGTCCTGACCGGATCGACCAGGTATCGGCGCGGGGATTTGCCCTGGGATATCTGGGCGGGGGCATTCTTCTGCTGATCGACCTCATGATGATTATGAAGCCTCATTTATTTGGAATCCCCGACACAGAAACCGCCACCCGCATTGCGTTTGTAACCGTTGGCCTCTGGTGGTTCGTTTTTTCCATCCCGATGTTTCGGAATGTACCGGAGAACAGGTCACAGGCCGGTGAACCCCTTCCTTCCAGATGGTCCTATCTCCAGATCAGTTTTTCCCGAATATACTCAACGCTGAAACACATGAAACACTATCGGGAACTGGCCAAATTTTTAATCGCTTATTTCTTGTTTAATGACGGTATCAGCACCATCATCAAAATGGCCACCATCTATGGAAGAGAGATCGGGATCGGGACCACCGATCTGATTACGGCTCTTTTAATCACCCAGTTCGTCGGATTTCCTTTCGCTTTTTTATTCGGAACTCTTGCCGGGAGAATCGGGGCGAAAAACGGGCTGTATCTGGCTCTGTCCGTTTACATCCTGATTACCATCCTGGGGTATTTTATGACGTCTGCCCTGCATTTTTACCTGCTGGCGATTGCGGTGGGGATGGTACAGGGAGGCAGCCAGGCCTTAAGCCGGTCTATCTACGGGATCATGATTCCCGTCAACCGAACGTCAGAATTTTACGGTTTCTACGGCATTTCCAGCAAATTCTCCGCTATTCTGGGCCCGCTGTTATTCGGGGTCATCGCCCAGTGGACGGATTCCAGCCGAAGTGCGATTCTCTCGCTCATACTTTTTTTCATCCTCGGGATGATTATGCTGACCCGGGTGGATATCCAGAAAGGGCGCAGGGAAGCCCAAACCGTGTCCTGATTTTACACCTTATCAGGCCCCGTTAAATGACAACATCAAAATATTTCATTTCCAGCCGATGCTCACACGGTTGTCCGAGATCGTAAGAAACATTTCCGATCAGCTGCTCCAGCCTCTCTCTCGCCCTGGCAGAATCAGAATCGGACGAGTCCCAGTAATGAATCAGAGCGGACAGGACCTGTTTTCCTTCTTCCAGAGCGTTTTCCAGAAGGTCTTCAAAACTGTCCGTTCGCACTTCTTCTTTGACAGCCGGATGAATCCAAGGTTGTCTGTTGTTGTTTAAATAATCCACACGGCGGTCGATATTCCTCCGGTAACTGAAGGAAGAGATCAGGCCCCCCAGTATTTTGTTCTTGAGGCCAGTGGGATCATACAAAACTCTTAAGGCTCTCATCATATCCCGGTAAGACGCCCGGATCAGTTCTCTGTCGACCGTTTCCTGATATTCCGGATAAACCTTCCCGATCAACGTCTGAAACATCTCAACGATCTCATCCGTAAGGGATTTTCCGATCTGCAACTGTTTGTAAACCGGTGTCTTCCAGGCCTTGATCCCCCGCCATTTTTCAAGAAGCAGCGTATCGATGATGATTTCAAACTCCTGATGCTTGTTCCCTTCAAGACCGGATTTGTAAAAGATGTAGGGGTGCGCGGTACGATCGAGGATATGATGGGTCAAAAAACCGATGGTATAAGAGCTCAGTTGTGTTGGGCATCCTTCATGCCTGACATAGTCCGCCATCTCCATCAAAAACGGGCCGCAGTTTTGCTTGTGCAGCATTTCCCCGACAATCGGCCCCTTCTTATCCTTCATCCACGGCCAGAAACGGTGATAAAAAAAGAAATCCGGTCCCTGTGTCCCCAGTCGAAAAAGTTGCCGCTCATCCGGGTTGTCGAACTTGATATCAAGAGATTCCAACAATTTTTCACCATATAAAATATGTGTCCAGATGTTTGGCATGATAGCCTCCTTTGAGGTAATATGAAAAAGGAACGGGAGGGTTTAAACATGGAATACTGTGATCAGCAAACGATTGAACAGGCAATTGAGTCGGAAAAAAATCTGGTAGCCATTCTGTTTTCTTCGCCTGCCTGTGGCTATTGTACGATGCTGGAGCGTAATCTGCAACAGATTTTACCGTCCCTTCCCCCATTTTCCATCTACAAATATAACACTCAGGATTCGGGGGAACTGGCGGAAAAATATCACATCAGCAGTATCCCCTGCCTGAAGCTGTTCAAAGAAGGGGAGCAAGTCCATACCCTGTTCGGCGTACGCACACCGGATGATTTATATTACACGATCAAGTCTTATTTATAAGTCCTGTTAAAAACGGATCCCGCAAAGGATCCGTTTCAAAATATGAATATCATTAATATTGTTTGAGATATTTTTTTATCTCCCAGGTATGAACCTGTTCCGCATAATCGTCCCATTCTTTTCGCTTCGCTTTCAGGAAGGATTCGAAACCATGATCCCCGAGTGTTTCACGAACCAGGTCATCCTTCTCCATCTCATCCAGCGCTTCCTGCAGGTTACGCGGGAATCTGCCGATCTGATAATCATTCCGCTCCGATTCCGTCAGATCAAAAATATTCTTGTCGACTTCCGGCGGCGGCGTGATTTTTTCCTTGATACCTTTTAATCCTGCTTTCAGCATCACGGCATAAACCAGATAGGGATTGGCTGTGGGATCGGGATTCCTGAGCTCTATTCGTGTCGCTTTTCCATTGGCATTGGGGATTCGAATCAGGGCCGTGCGATTCGATGCGGACCAGGCGATATTGGTAGGTGCTTCATAACCGGGGAGCAGTCTTTTATAGGAGTTGATGGTCGGATTACAGATGGCGGCCATTCCTCTGGCGTGCTTCAGCAATCCGCCGATATAATATTTCGCGAGGTCACTGAGTCCATATTCATCCTCAGGATCGGAAAAAACATTTTCCCCATCCCGGACCAGAGACTGATTGCAGTGCATAGCATTCCCGTTTTGTCGGGCAAATGGTTTCGGAATGAAAGAGGCATACAGGCCATGAGAACTGGCGATGTTTTTGACAATCTGTTTAAAGGTCATCCACTTGTCTGCCATCTTGAGTGCTTCATCGTATTTGAAATCCACTTCATGCTGTCCGGGCGCTACTTCATGGTGGGACGCTTCAATGGAAAAGCCCAGTTTTCTCATCGTCAAAATAATGTCACGGCGGGCATCTTCCCCCCGGTCAACCGGGGACAGGTCAAAATAACCGGCCTCATCATGGATATCAAACACCGGATTTCCTTTGTCATCCGTATAGAAAAGGAAAAATTCACCTTCGGGTCCTACATTAAGCGAAAAGCCCATCTCTTCCGCTTCCTTCAGCGTCCGTTTCAGCGTATTCCTCGGACACCCTTCAAAGGGTTCTCCTTCCGTGGTGTAAACGTCACAGTACATATATCCGACCCCGTGCTCATCCGGACGCCACGTGATGGTACGAAACGTATCCAGATCAGGCTTCAGATACATGTCCGATTCTTCCACTCTGGCAAAACCATCGACGGATGATCCATCAAACATCAGTTCACCATCAAGGGCTTTATCAAGTTCGTCCGGCGTGATGGCCACATTCTTGGCAAATCCAAAGATGTCGGTAAATTGAAGACGGATAAATTGAATGTTCTTTTCTTTTACTTTCTCCCAGATCATCTGTTTTTTAGACTCGGGGTCTGATTCAGACGAATACATATAAATTAACTTCCTCCTTGTTCTGATTATGCTCCAGGCAATCGACAACGCCAACTTCCACTACGTTACTTACAGGAAAAACAGTCACCTCTCATTCATTTCTTTAAAATTTTACCACTTGAACGAACCCATGACAAATGGGTATTAACCTTAAAACTTTATTAAGATAACGGAATTAACAGGCTGACAATTGAAAGGCTGACTGAGACGTTTAATTGCGACAGATACATATTATTAATGTAAAAATGCTTCTGTTTGAAACTGATTTTTGTTAAAAATTACAGGGCTGATTGATGTCCAGGGGGAGGCTGTCCATAAATACATACTTTGTTTTTACCCTGCGATTTGGCCTGATAAAGTGCCTGATCAGCCAGTTCGATCAACTTTTCCTTATCCCGGGTATGTGAAGGAAAAGTTGCAATCCCGCAGGAAATCGTCAACTTTCCCTGAGGCTGTTTATCCGCCCCGAAAAAGGGATATGCCTCCACCTGGGAACGGGCCCGTTCCGACATGTTGAAAGCAGCGGTTTCATCCGCATCCCAGGCAATCACCACAAATTCTTCTCCACCATAACGGGCAACAACGTCTGTGGACCTGAAATTTTCTTTTAAAATGCGGGCAAGCTGATGAAGCAACTTGTCGCCCGAAGGATGACCAAATGTGTCATTGTAATGCTTGAAATAATCAATATCGATAAATATCACGGAGAGAACCTTTTCTTCTTTGCCCGCATTCCCGAGCAACAAACTCAACTTTTCCTGAAAATAGCGATGGTTTTTAAGACCCGTCACTTCATCCGTTGACGCCATCACCGAAACCTTTTCATACTTGTTGAAAAGTGTATAATATTTCGAAAAATTACGATTGATTAATCCGACAATAATTAACAGGCTGATGGAACCGAGCACAGGCTGGTATTTTAAGACAACCGCAAACAAGAGCGCCGGAACGATCGTGACAAAAAAATTGCTCAGGTTCGACACAATCTGCCTGTACACCTGTTGGACCGTCTGCTTGCCCGATAAAACATGAAAGAAAAAAATAAACAGGATGTTGACAAAAGAATAGACAAGAATACTGCTCAACAGTGGTATATATTCATCAAATCGGACGGGAAAATCATGGCCGGCCAGAAAACGATATGTATAATAGGTGGCATTAAGCATGATAATGAACACACCGAAATTAAAAAACACTTTGATATACTCCCCTTTTCGCTTAAAAAGGGAAAAAAGGATGGTCATGAAAACCACCCAGTTGGCCACAGATAATCCATATATAAAAAGCGAAGATAATAGCCCGATCGAGATAAAAGACAGATAACTTCCACCCGGAAGCCGAATTTCACCGAGGTACAACAGGATAGTGAAAATTGAAAGCAGCACAATCTCTTTCCAGAGAGAAATTTCAGGAATTCCTGCCTGATAGAAAAAAAGAAGAGTGCCTGATGCACCGGTCAAGAATGTGAAAAGATGGAAGGATTTTGTATGGGGCATAAAAGACCACACCTTCATCGGATCATAATAAAACGGCGATACACATCTAGCTATAAAAAAGGTATAAATTAGATTTCATCTTTTGTTTTGAAAATCCTTTTTTTATTTCTGAAAAAATACTTGCAAATTTTTTCATTTTTCGACACGATCCGCTTTCACCTTTTTGACCGGTGATAAAATGCCCATTCTAAAACCCGTTTTTAACAGGATCACCGCACTGGCAGCTCCGACAAAATCCAGGATCAGATCCCCCAGTTCCGGCGTACGCGTTTCTACGTACATCTGGTGCCATTCGTCCGTTATCCCGTATAAAACAGACATCACAACCGCTCCCACTCCCGGCATCCGGACCCGGGTCCCGGAAAGTGCCAAATAATACAACAGAGCCAGAATAAAATAGGCGGCAAAATGCCCCCAGTCAAATTGTTCAAACATCGGAAACATAGATTGAAGATCAGCGCCGGTTCGAGAAGACATATAAAAAATAAAAGCCATCCAGATCAGGGATGGAATCCAGCGAACAAAAGGAGTCATACTCTCCCCTCCCCTGTATTTTTCTCTCGGTCATCTAATAGCGGGCATTGACTTTCAAACAGGACGGACAGACGGCGATTTTTCCGGACATTCCCTGTTCATCGACAACCTGGTACCCTTTCAGATCCTCGTTATGACAGAATAAACAATCCGATGAAAAATCCATATCGTAATCCGCCTGCCAGACGATCGGCTTGAATGAATCTCCAACCAGAATGGAAAGATCACCGGTTCCCCGTCCGGTATACTCATACATGTCACGATCCATCTTCATAACCTCCCGTAAAAAAATGGTATCCATAATATTGCCAATTTTTACGGAAATTAAACAGACGGATCGCTTTTATTAATCAAGATCATATTGTTTGATTTTATAATACAGGGCCCGAAGACTAATCCCCAGGGCCTCGGCAGCCTTTCGGCGATTTCCGTCAAAATTTTTCAATGTCTGTTCGATGTGTATCTTCTCAACTTCTTCCAGTGTCGGAGGATTGTTCATAGGCTGGCCGACCGGTCTCATCTGTAAATTTTGTTCCACCACTTTTTTCAGTTCATCCACTTTAAAGGGTTTGCAGATATAATCGGAAGCTCCTTTTTTCATGGCATCCACTGCTGTATTTACTTCCGCAAAAGCGGTAATCATCACAACAGGCAGGAACGGATAGTCTGATTTTATCGTCTGAAGCAATTCGATCCCATTTTGATCCGGCAACATAATGTCGAGAAGCACCAGATCAGGGCTGTGTTCTTTTAAAAACGAAAGGGCCTCGGCCGCTGAATAACGGGATGAAACCTGGTAGTTTTCATTTGTCAGTGTGATCTCGATAAGCTGCGTAATGTCCCTGGCATCATCAATCACCAGAATATGACGGCCCATGTTTTTTCCCCCATGATTTTAATAAGAATACTTAATTCTACAAATCACCTTATAATTCTACAGACTGACGGGTGATTCCTGCCTATTTTGTGAAATCAGCGGACAAAAATGTGTTATATTCTGAGCAGCCTTCCGATTTCCGCATATGATGAAAAGGAACAGCAGTCCAAAGGAGGGCAAGAGGTGCGTAAAAAATTTACTTATTTCCATCCTAAAAAAAGGAAATCCCAGCCTCACGCCGCGTATAATATGTTTGTTCCCGTTGTGGAACAAGTAAAAAACAGTATTGTATCTATTGAAACACAAGATAAATCAAGAAGTAAAGACATGCATGATATCTTCCAATTCTTATTTCCTGAATATGATTCTTCCCCTCCCACCCGCGGGTTTGGTTCGGGGTTCGTGATTCATCCGGCAGGATATATTCTGACCAGCCAGCATGTGATTCACAAAGCCAGACAGATCTATGCCCGCCTGTCCAATGGTGCCGTAAAAGAGGCCGAAACGGTGTGGGAGGACCAGAGTCACGACATTGCCGTCCTGCGTCTCAAAACACGCAAAACGCTTCCTCCTCTTCCGCTGGGCTCCTCATCCCAGGCTCGTGTGGGCGAATGGGTCATCTCGATCGGAAATCCGCTCGGTCTGGATCATTCGGTCACGGTTGGTGTCATCAGTGCCAAAAACAGACCGGTCCGTATATCAAACAAAACCTATGACGATGTGATTCAAACGGACGCCGCCATTAATCCCGGGAATAGCGGAGGCCCGTTAATCAACATGAACGGGGAAGCAATCGGCATGAACGCTTTCATTATAAAATCAAACCAGGGGCTCGGGTTTGCCATCGGAATCGACAGCATCAAATCGAGAATCAGACGTTTTTTACCCTGATACGCTTCTTTGTAAATGACAACCGGTTGTCGGTTACAACTGGAAAACCATATAATAAAAGTAACACGTTGCTAAAGGAGAGTTATCTGTGGCTAAAAAAGAAAATCTTCGTTTTTCCTCCAGGTTAATTCACGACGGGTCGTCACCCGATCCGGTAACCGGGGCTCATGCAACGCCGATTTACCAGACTTCTACGTTTGTGTTTCCTTCTGCCGAAGCGGGCGGGTCCCGTTTTGCCGGAGAGGAAGACGGCTATATCTACACGCGTCTGGGGAACCCCACCACCCGGGCGCTGGAAGAAAAAATGGCTGCCCTGGAAAAAGGGGACGCTGCTCTCGCCTTCAGTTCAGGGATGGCAGCCATTTCTGCTGTTCTGATTAATCTGGTCAAAAGCGGCGACCATATTCTCTGCTCCAAAACACTTTACGGTTGCACGTATGGACTTCTTCAGCTTCTCAATCAAAAGTTTAATGTTGAATATTCACTTGTGGACATGTCGGACCGGGAACAGATTGAAAAGGCAGTCCAACCCAACACCAGAGTGATCTATGTGGAGAGTCCCACCAACCCGACTATGGAACTGGCCGACCTGGAGATGGTAGCCGAGATTGCCGGCAAACAGGATGCCCGTGTAGTCGTGGACAACACCTTTATGACCCCTTACCTGCAGCGCCCCCTTGAGCTGGGTGCCGACATCGTCGTACACAGTGCCACCAAATACATTGGAGGCCACGGCGATGTTGTGGCTGGTATCGCAGTGGGTCCGCAGGATATTATCGACGAGATTCGGGTGACCACCCAGAAGGATGTGGGCGGGATCCTCGGTCCCTTTGAAGCCTTTCTTCTCATTCGCGGATTAAAAACACTGGCGGTGCGTATGGATCGTCACTGTGAAAATGCGCAGGAAGTGGCACAGTACCTGGCCGGGCATCCCCGGGTCAAAAACGTGTATTACCCCGGATTGCCTGATTTCCCCCAGCATGATCTGGCCCGTAAGCAAATGGATCAGTTCGGAGCCGTGTTAAGTTTTGAAATTGAAGGCGGGCTGGAGGCCGGCAAAAACGTGATGAATCACGTCAAAATGGCCAGGCTGGCAGTCAGTCTGGGGGATGTGGACACATTGATCCAACACCCCGCTTCCATGACGCACTCCATCGTCCCCCGAGAAGAACGGGAAAAAATGGGGATCACTGACGGGTTAATTCGTTTATCTGTGGGAATTGAGGATATCCGTGATATCATTGAGGATCTGGAACAAGCGCTGTCATATGCCGGATAACCTCCCCCTCTTTGATACAGGAAAAGGGATGTTAACTCTTAAGTGTTAACATCCCTTTTTCGATTTATCAGTTATTTGTCTGTCAGGACATAACCGTTTCCAGATATCCGGTCAACAATTTAATCGCAACAGGAATAGCCTCTTCACGAGGTTCAATTCGGGCGTGATGCAGTCCATACGGCGTTTCAACCCCCAGCCAAAACATAAATCCCGGAATTTCAGCCAGAAAATAACCGAAATCTTCTCCGGTCATGGCCACATCACATTCGACCAGCTGACAATCACTTTTATGCCGCACATAATCCATAAATTCACGGGTCAGCGTTTCTTCATTATACACCTGACAGTAATTGGCACCATAGTCAATTTCGACGGAACATTCAAATCCCGTCTCAATTCCCTTCACCAGAGATTCAATACGGGATTTTATTTTTTGCATGGCCTCCATGGAAAGGGTGCGAATGGTTCCTTCCAGCCGTGCTTTTTCCGCCACAATATTCATCATATTGCCACCCGAGATCTTCCCGATATTGATTACGGCCGCGTCAAGCGGATTCAGATTGCGGGAAATCACACTCTGGATCTGGGTTGCCAGATAAGCGGCGGCAATCACCATGTCGTTGGCTTGATGAGGGAAAGCGGCATGTCCGCCTTTACCCTTCAAATCAATAAACAACTCCGATGTATTGGCAAACAGGACGCCCGGTCTGGTAGCAATAGTGCCGACCGGATACTCCGGCGCAATATGCAGGGCCAGGATTAAATCCGGCTTCCAGGCCTTGAACGCTTCGCTTTCAAGCATGGGTCTGGCTCCACCGGGGCCTTCTTCAGCCGGCTGAAAGATAAAGATCAGATCATCTCGTACCGGCTGATGGACAAAATGGGTCAGCACACCAAGGGCGATGGCCATATGCATGTCATGACCACAGGCATGCATGCGGCCGGGATGACGGGAACGGAAATCGTAAGACGTTTCCTCTTCGATAGGAAGTCCATCCATGTCCGCCCGATACCCGATCCGCTTCGTCGGATGCGTACCCTTCACTTTAACCAGAACACCGGTTTTCCAGGTCTGAATTTCGATCCGATCCTGCGGGAGACCGGCCAGATAATTTAGCAAAAATTGCTGTGTTTGATGTTCTTGAAACCCCAGTTCCGGGATTTGATGCAGTTCTCTGCGAATCTCAATAAATTTTTGCGCTGCCGCCACTGACGCCACCCCTTTCCTGCGGTGTTTATCCCCGATGCTTATAACTGGCGCAGTTCCTGTTTAATTTCCGTTTTCGCTTTCGTGCTTTCATCGATTTTTTTAATTACTTTCGCCGGTGTTCCGGCCACAACCACGTTTTCCGGAACGTCTTCCACCACGATGGCTCCGGCTGCCACAACCGATCCTTTTCCGACACGGACCCCTTCCAGAATGACGGCATTGGCCCCGACGACCACGTCATCTTCAATGACAACCGGTTTGGCGGAAGGCGGCTCAATCACACCGGCAATTACCGCACCGGCTCCGATGTGGCAGTTCTTGCCGATGGTACCGCGTCCTCCGACGACAACATTCATATCAATCATGGTTCCTTCCCCGATCACGGCCCCGATATTGATCGCTGCTCCCATCATGATCACAGCGTTCTTACCAATGGTGACGTTTTCCCGGATGATGGCACCCGGTTCGATGCGCGCTTCAATATTTTTCATATCCAGCAGGGGAATCGCAGAATTGCGACGATCATTTTCGATCACATAATCGTCGATTTTACCTTCATTCGCTTCAAGAACCGGCTGAATCTCTTTCCAGTCCCCGAATACAACCCCGACATTTCCTGTAATAAAAGATTTAACATTGTCTCCCCATTGTATGTCTGCAAGATCTCCTTTAAGGTGAACCTTAACCGGAGTCTTCTTTTCACTTTTTTGAATAAATTCAATAATTTGATTGGCATCCATCATTTCCATAACGCATCTTCTCCTTTACTAGAAATCCTTTTTTTACTCTATCAAAATGTATACAAAGAAACAATCCACATTTCAACGATCAAGGATAAAGACATATACTTTTCCCGGTCCGTGAACCCCGAGACTGAGATCCATTTCGATATCCGCACTGCGACTGGGGCCGGTAATAAAATTGATACAGGACGGCAGTTGAGGCGTTCCGTTTTCTCTGTATGCTCCAGCCATTTCATCGATTCTCTTTAGCGCCTGTGTTATCCGGGGGACAATCCGGTCTGCTTCCAGAAAGGCCACATAGATTGGAGGAAGAAGACTGGTAACCCGCCCCCGGCCTCCACCGTTAAACAGAACAACGGACCCGGTTTCAGCCAGTCCGATGTCCGCCATGGTAACCCCCATGTCGGCCTGCTCAACGTTTTGCAACTGCTGTTCTTTCGAATCAGGTTCTGCCGACCATTTAAGTGTATCCACGCCGGCTCGTTGAAGGCCCTCCCCCAATCCAATCTGTTCGAGCCGCTCATCATCCTGATAGACAACGGATCTCACATTTTCCCGGCGGATTACGTCCAGGATTTTTTCCGCCACCTCGTTTTCAGAGATCATTTCCGCCCGGGTATCCAGGGCGGCCAGGTTATCAATAAAATGGCGAATCTTGTCTTCCCGTGTGACCGGCAACGTCATGTTCTGATAAGGGTGATCGGGCCATTCAGGCGGTGTTATACCGGATCGCCTTTCCCTCCCCAGTTTTTGTGCGATACGGTTTAAAAAGGTTTCCTGATCGGTTGACTGTCCCATTATGAATCCCCCTTCTTTTCTTTCTGCCACCATTCACGAAAAGATTGTGAGGCAGGACGCGGAAAATCCCGGTGGTCCGTCCAGCCCTTCAACGGTCCCGGTCCTTTTTTGATCGTATCGCCATCCGAAATAAATCCGGCGGCTCGGTATCCCCATTTCAGGGCTTTCTCATATAACCCCGGTCTGGACGTACTGAATCCATAAGCTTTCATCAACAGACGTTCCCCCATCGGAGCATCACCCTGATTGACCATATCCTGGCGGTGTTCAATCAACAAATCATGGAGCGGAATCCGAACCGGGCATGCTTCCGTGCAGGCGCCACAGAGACTTGAGGCATAGGGCAACTCACCCCATTGGTCATACCCGTCCAGGAGCGGAGAAAGGACCGCCCCGATCGGACCACTGTAAACCCCGCCATAGGCATGTCCGCCGATATGACGATAGACCGGGCAGACATTCAGGCAGGCTCCACAGCGGATACAATGCAACACATCCTGATACTTCGTGCCCAGAATATCCGATCTGCCGTTATCGAGAACAACAAGATGAAATTCTTCGGGACCATCAGCATCTTCTGCACGTCTGGGACCGGTCAGCGCCGTCACATAGACGCTGATTTTTTGCCCGGTGGCACTTCGGACCAGCATGGACAAAAGCACATCCAGGTCACGCCAGGTAGGGGCGATTCGCTCCATCCCCATCACGGCAATATGGGTTTTGGGCAGTGTCGTGGTCATCCGTGCATTACCTTCGTTACTGACCAGCACCACCGAACCCGATTCGGCAACGGCAAAGTTACAGCCCGAAATCCCGATATCAGCGTTGATAAATTTGTTTCTGAGCTGTTCTCTGGCAAAAGCCGTCAATTCGGGGGTTTCTGAAGATAGTCTCTTTTTCCCCTTTTCAGAAAACAGCTCTGCCACCTGTTCCCGTGTCTTGTGAATGGCCGGTGCAATAATATGAGAAGGTTTTTCACCGGCAAGCTGAATAATATATTCACCGAGATCTGTCTCTGCCACATCGATATTCATTTCTTCCAGGGCTTCGTTTAATCCGATCTCTTCTGTTACCATCGATTTGGATTTAACGACAGACCTCGCCTGTTTCTCCTGTGCAATCGTTTTGATGATGCTGACAGCTTCATCCCCGTCACTGGCAAAGTGAACCTTTCCTCCGGCTTTTTGAACGTTTGCCGCCAGTTGCTCCAGGTAACTGTCCAGGTTTTCAATGGTATGGCGTCGGATTTCCTCGGCACGTTTTCGCCATTCATCCACGTTTCCAAGTATTTCACCTGCCTGGATTCGCCCATTCCGCAAACGGTCCTGAGCAATGGTGACAGCCTTTTGAAGCATCGGGTCTTTCAGGGCCTCATCGACTCTTCGGTAAAATGGAATCGGTTCTGCCTGTGTTTGAGTCTGTTTCATGAATTCCCCTCCCCTGCGAGAACTTCCGCCAGATGCAAGACCTTCACAGGTACATTCATGCGCTCCAGCCTTCCGCCAATATTCATCAGGCAACCCAGATCGGAACCAATCAAATACTCGGCACCGGTATCCTGAATATGGCGAACCTTTTCATCCACCATCGCTTCAGAGATATTGTCCATTTTGACGGAAAAGGTGCCCCCGAACCCGCAACAATCATCCGCAAACGGAAGTTCATTCAATTCCAGTCCCCTGACCTTCTTCAACAGTGTAATCGGCTCGTCTTTTACTCCGAGGCCTCTCATCATATGACAGGAATGATGATAGGTGGCTTTCCCTTTTAATTCCGCGTCAATCTGGTCCACTTTCAGAACCCTGACCAGAAACTCGGAAAATTCGTAGGTTTTGTCAGCGAGATTGCGCGCCTTTTCTTCCCATTCCCCATCCCCGGCAAACATGTCCGGATAGTAATGGCGAATCATGGCCGCACACGATCCGGAAGGCGTGACCACATAAGGACTGTGTTCAAATGCCTGAATCATCTGCTTTGCTGCCTGAAGCGCTTCGCGGCGATATCCGCTGTTATAGGCCGGCTGGCCGCAGCAGGTCTGTTCTTCCGGAAAATCCAGTTTGACACCCATTTTCTCCAGGACGTGAACCACACTGATGCCAACGCGGGGATAAAACGCATCAGAAAGACAGGTGATCATTAAAGATGCATGCATGTTGTTCTCCTCTCCCAAAAATAATAATCTATTTGAAATACTTAAAATCTATCTTCAGATTTTTCAGTCTATTAGGGTATAAGATACTACGATTATAGGCAACTCAGTCATCGATCGCAATAGGGAATTGTTCCGAGCATGGTTCAACATTCCGCCGGACCGGTCAAAATGTAAAAGCCGCGACCAGTCGTCAAATAGAGCTGAACGCCGTCATATGTTTTGTCTATGACAGTGTCCAGCGGAATTTCATAACGTTCATCGGGGAGCGGTCCTCCTGCCTCATCGGTGATAATGGTCCCGGGTCCGGTTAACCGGATAAAACGCTTTGCCACATAATCGTCAATGGTCGATCCTCTTTCCCCTGTTTCGACATCCTGCAGGTGTAAAACAGCCTGAATTCTTTCACCGTCTTCTTCCCGGGTGATCCGGACTTCTTCGCCTTTCCAGTTTTCAAGGATTGAGGTCAGATCCTGTAATGGAAATTGATCGGATTGTGCCATTTGACGCATTCACTCCTTTTTAGAATCTGACCTTAGTGTTTCCCGGACCATCTTCAAGCATGTCAGAAGATTAAGGTGACGTTTTTATGTTCACGTTAAAAAGAAAAACCTTTCACCCGGAGTGAAAGGTTATTTCCGTTATCCGCCAATATGGGACATTTCCACCTTGTTTCTTTTTAACTCCTTCGTATGACTGAGTCTGATTTCGGAATAACGATCGTCACGCCTGTTCCAGATCTCTGTGATCAACGCCTGTATCTCTTCATCGGTTTTGTGGTCTCTGAGTGGTGTGCGGAGATCATGTCCCTCTGAAGCAAACAGGCAGGTATAGAGTTTGCCTTCTGCCGATATTCGGGCACGGGTACAGGTGGAACAGAATGCCTGTGTGACCGATGAAATGACACCGATTTCTTCATCCGTTCCCTTGTAGCGGTAACGGGACGCCACTTCACCATAATAATTGGGGTCAACTGGTTCCAGGGGCATTTCCCGGTCAATCATACGGATGATCTCCCGGCTGGGGACCACGTGATCCAGTTTCCAGCCGTTTGAATTGCCGACATCCATAAACTCAATAAACCGCAGGATGTGACCGGTTCCTTTAAAATAACGGGCCATCGGTAAAATGTCCCGGTCATTCACGCCTTTCTGCACAACCATATTGATTTTGACGGGGAATCCTGCTTTTTCCGCCGCTTCAATCCCGTCCAGTACCTGCCTGACCGTGTATCCTCTTCCGTTCAGCCGACCAAATCGCTCATCATCCAGGCTGTCCAAACTGACGGTAACCCGATCCAGCCCGGCCTCTCTTAATGCTTCGGCATGTTTCGGGAGCAGAGAGCCATTGGTGGTCATAGCAACTTCCCGAACACCCTCAATATTTTTAATTTTTTGAATAAGTGTGGGGAGATCTCTCCTTAACAGGGGTTCTCCGCCGGTAATCCTTATTTTTTCAACACCCAGTGAAACGAATATCCGTGTGACCCGCTCAATCTCTTCAAAACTGAGCAACTGGTCTCTTTTCAAAAAAGGATAATCCGGTCCGAAAATTTCTTCAGGCATACAATAACGGCAGCGAAAATTACATTTGTCCGTCACTGAAATACGCAGATCACGAAGCGGGCGTTGCAGTTTGTCTTTTACTTTATCTTTCACATCATTCAAAATAAGACACCCCCCGGAATACTCTCAAAACGTTTCCCCCATCTCCTCCCTGATAAAATCTCCACTTTTACCGCCTGTTTTTTTCTGTAAATAGGTAGGCCCGAGGACCATGCCCTTATCCATCGCCTTACACATGTCATAGATCGTTAAAACCGTTGCACTGGCAGCCGTCAGGGCCTCCATTTCCACCCCGGTTTGACCGGTCGTTTTAACGGTAGCTTCCACAAACAGTGTATCACGATCATTATCACTGAAATGAATATCGACACCTGTAATCGGAATGGGGTGGCACATGGGGATGAGATCCGACGTCTTCTTCGCCGCCATCACACCTGCTACCTGTGCCACCGCCAGAACATCGCCTTTTCCCACTTTTCCCTGTTTGATGCGTTCCAGCGTTGCAGGATCCATTTTGACCCGACTGTGAGCAACAGCTGTTCGTCGGGTGCTGTCTTTATCTGATAAGTCCACCATGCGGGCACGTTTCTGTTCATTAATATGCGTTAAGGGATCCTTTTCATCCGCGTTGTGAGGATGTTTGTTTTGTTGCGTCATAAGTCTAACCCCTTTTTAATAAGTTATGAAATATTGACAGGGCTTATCTCTATTGTAATGGATTACAGCCAGAATTACATCTCATAAGTGTCAATAAGATTGAAACAATATTTTCCCACTATCCCTGCAACTGTAGCCACCCAGGGATTCAACCTGCTGCTGGAATGCCTCACCCCGGACAACCTCCATAAATTCCTCACCCGCATCGCTTTCAAAGAAGGACCGGGTCAAAATCAGATCGTATCTTTCTTCTCCGACCTCGATGAAGTCCAGGCCCATCGCCCGGGCAGCGGGGAGAATTCCAAGTCCGACATCCGCTGTACCACCCGCTACGGCAGCGGCGACACTGAGGTGTGACAGTGCCTCCCGGTCATAGCCATAGATGTCATCCCGCGAAATTTGTTGCTGCTGCAACAGATAATCGAGAAGCAACCGGGTACCGGATCCACGTTGCCGGTTGATAAACACCACATCTTCCCTGGTGAGATCGGCCAGATTTTCTATCTTTTTCGGATTCCCCTTCGGAACCATCCATCCCTGCTGACGGTAAACGAGATTGATCAGCACGATCTCCTGATCCGCCAGGTATTTTTTGATAAAGGGGATGTTGTAGGTTCCGCTTTCTGCGTCGAAAAGGTGAACACCCGCTGCATGGCATTCCCCTTTTTGAATGGCCAGAATACCTCCCATACTTCCAACATGGGAAGATGACATGAACCGCCCGGGGTTTTTTTTGCGAATCATGGAACTTAACAGATCCAGAGTCAGATCATGGCTTCCGGTGACCACCATCGTCGCGTCCACATGATCAAGCGGACGATATAGCTCCAGTTCCACTTCGTCGCCCTGTTCATATCCCGTGCTTTCTGCAGGAACACGCAACAGACCGTCCGCCCGGACCATAGACATGGTCACCCCGGCTGAACGGGTAAGCGGGTTGGCGACATATTGTCCGTTCACTTTACCGATGGTCATCCTGACGAAATCCTCAGACCCCATGCCGGATACGATTCGCCTTCCAAGTTTTACCTTGATTTTTGATCTCACCGGTTCCGTCAATCCCAGATATTGATGGACTAACGGTCTGACAAACCATTCCAGATTCAAATAAGCGGAGACGGGATAACCTGGCAGTCCGACCACCGGCGTTCCATGAACAAGCCCCAGTACAACAGGTTTTCCGGGACGGGTGGCAACCCCGTGCGTGATCACTTCACCCAGTTCTTCAATCACATGAACCGTATAATCTTCCGTTCCTGCAGATGATCCGGCATTAATTAAAACGATATCTGACTCCTCGGCCGCCTGTAGAACCGCCTGTTTGATCGATTCATAATCGTCCCTGACAATCCCGTGGTAAACCGGTTTCGCTCCCCATTCTTCCAGATAGGCTGAAAAAACGGTACCGTTAAATTCGATGATCTCCCCTTCCTCAACGTTTTGGCTGGGGGGAATCAATTCAGTACCGGTAGGTATGACGGCAACCGCCGGCTTTTTCCAGACGTCTACATCCACATTGCCACCTGCCAGAAGTGCGCCGAGATCAACCGGACGAAGTTTGTGGTTGGCCGGTACGATCACTTCCCCGACCACGACATCCTCCCCTATGGGACGGATATGTTTCCAGGGACTGACCGGTTCCATGATTTCCACGGTACTGTCATTAATCTGATGAAGGTTTTCAATCATAATCACCGCATCATAACCGGCAGGAATGGGGTCACCTGTGTCGACGATAACGTAATCCTCACCCTTTTTAAGCTGCTTCGGTTCCTGTTCATGGGCGCCATAGGTCGACTCCGCTCTGACAGCAATCCCATCCATCGCCGAAGCATGGTAATTGGGCATGGAAACCCTGGCAAAAACAGGCTCCGCCGTCACCCTTCCCCGGGCTTGAGCAGTTGGAATCCGCTCAACTTCCCGATTAAAACGGACTTTCTGTAAAAAGGTTTCCTGTGCTTCCTTCAGAGGCGTATCTTCAAGGTATATCTTTCTCATATCTTTACTCATAGCTGAATAACCTCACTTTCACAAACTCTCCTTCCAGCAGTCCTTCTTTCTCCTCCGGTATTTCCACAATCCCGTCACTTTCTACCAGCGTCCGGATCAAACCGGATTTTCCGAAAACAGGGACGGCCCATACCTCATCGTCGCGATATTCCATTTTAACCCGAATGTAATCGGATCTTCCCGCTGACGATGGAATGTTGCGCGAAATACGGGCGGGAATCCGTGAGTCAATACCGGCAGGCTGATAGCCCTGCAGACGATTAATAATGCGTCTGCCAAACAAGTCAAAAATGATCATGGCGGATGCGGGGTGTCCCGGCAGGCCCAGAACCGGTTTATCTCCCGCTTTTGCCAGAATGGTCGGCTTTCCCGGTTTAACAGATACGCCATGGACGAGAATCCCGGGTTCACCGAGAGATTGCATTACCTGCGTGGTGAAATCCCGATTGCCCACCGAACTTCCCCCTGACAGGATCAGGAAATCCACCTGTTCATAAAGTTCCCGGGTCCTTTTGACAAACTGTTCATAATCATCTCCGACAATGCCGCCGTCCACAACCCGGCAGCCCAATCCGTTACAGGTCGCAGAAATGGTGATTCCGTTGATATCCCGAACCTCACCAGGACTGAGCTCGCGTTTGTCGGCCGGTACAATCTCGTCCCCGGTGGACAGAATGCCGACGACAGGCCGCTCATAAACTTTGACCTCTGTTTTTCCTACCGCAGACAGAACCCCCAGGTCCTGGGGTCTCAGCCTGCGTCCCGGTTTCATTACAACCTGTCCATTTTTGACATCGTCACCGGCCCGGATCACATTTTCTCCCGGAGCCACCTGCTGGTAGACATTTAACAATGAGCCGACTTCTTCAACATGCTCAATCATGACCACACCGTCTGCTCCCGGAGGAAGCATACCACCGGTAGGGATATACTGTGCCTCCCCTTCTTTGAGGGGGGTGTCAGCTGCTTTTCCCATGTCAACCTTGCCGGTAATCTGGAGAAAAGATGGCAGAGACTGTGATGAGCCGTATGTGTCCTTTGCCCTGACGGCATACCCGTCCACCGTCGAGCGGGAAAACGCCGGCACATCTTCCGGAGAAATAACTTCTTCCGCCAGAACATGCCCGTTTATTTCTCGTAATGGGAGCACAGTTGTTTTCTCATAGGGCTGAATGTATTGATCGATAACTTCAAACGTTTCTTGAACGGTATGTACATTAAAAAATTTCATGGTTCCTCCTTGTACATCTCAGTAAAATCTTTGTCTGTTTACATTTTACCACTTGCCAAAAGATATGACTAAACTCATAATATGATGTTAAGAGTCCATGTCAAGTCGGGAGGTGTCTTATGAAGGTCAAAGTGTTCGCTACATACCGGGAAATCTGTAATGCCAAGGAACTGGATATCCCACTTGGTGACAGTCCCACGGTACGTGCCGTCCTCGACCGGTTGATCCAGCAATTCCCTCCAATGCAGGAGGAACTGTTTGACGAACAGGGGAATCTGCAGCCTTTTGTCCATGTCTTTGTAAACGGTAAAAATATTATTCATGGCGACGGACTGGAAACTGAACTGAAGGAGTCCGACCAGGTCGCGCTGTTTCCTCCGGTAGGCGGTGGTTAAATGGTAAATGACAGTCAACCGTTTATGGAGGAGGAAATCGAAGTTCGCGGTATCCCCCGCCATCACCTGATTGAATATATCCAGGAACTGGGTGGGGTTATCGATTCCCCCGATCATCCTGAACAGGGGGTTCGACTGCAGGGGAAGGACTGGATCGTCTGGTTGAAACCTGACCAATCCATTTCCTTTGCCTCGCTTACAATCCCGCAGATTTTCGTCATTTTCTCCGGATCGACAGAAGCCGTCAATCGTATCGTTCCGCTGTTCCGCCGTAAAATCATGCGTGCCGGCGGCTGAAACAAATGGGAAGAAAAGAAGAAGGGCTGGTTAGGCCCTTCTTTTTCCGTGTTCTGTTTTTATTATTTTGTGATGTCCGTTTATGCAATACCCAGTTCTTTCAACTTACCTTCCGGAACGACTCCGTTTTCCCATCCCCGTACCTGATAATATTCTTTAAGCATTTCGGGCAGGTGGCTGACTTCTCCCTCACTACCACCGGTTGCCGGCTCTTCAAGGAAACGTTTCGGCAGTGTATCGTCCTTGCCGTCAAAACCGGCCAGGTTGTTGAAATGACGTTCCAGGTTATAGATTCTTTCTCCGATTTTCAGAACATCGTCCATATCGATCTCAATGCCCACAACAGCAGAGTACTGTTCGGCATAATGTTCAGCATTCTCAGCGAATGCAGAGAATTTACAGATGTCAAGTGAATCAGAGAAGGCATGCAGGTCCTGGAAAATCTTCAGCAATTCGCCTTTTCCTTCAGCTTTCAGGCGATCTGTCGGTTCCGGAATGCCCATGATTTCACTGGCAACGGAATATCCGCGCAGATGGCAGGCACCACGGTTACTGGTGGCATATCCAAGACCGATGCCCTGAATACCGCGGGGATCGTAGGCCGGAATCGCCTGATTCTTAACAACCATAGCCAGATCCGCGTTTCCAAAGGCCTGAGCCGCACGTCCTGTTCCTTCTGCCAGTGTATCTCCAATGCCGCGGCGATATGCCGTTTCTTCAATCAATTCAATCATTCGATCGGCATCTCCCCACGGGATGGACTCCTCGATCAATCCTTTTTCATAAGCTTCCATCGCTGTTGAAAGAACATTACCCATCTCAATGGTGTCAAATCCATATTCGTTACAGAGGTCGATCATTTTGGCGATGGCTTCACGGTTTCCGTTGAAACAGTTCGCGCCCAGAGCCCATGCCGATTCATACTCATAACTTTCCACCCGGGTTTTGTAAGGGCCTTCCTTAACCTCTACCTCGATCTTACAGGCAACCGGGCAGGCGTGGCAGGTCGGGTCACTTACATGGATGGTATTGTTGATCATTTCTCCACTGTGTTCTTCCGCATGTTCAAAGTTGGAAACCATCGAGTTTTTAGTGGGAAGTGCTCCCGCTTCATTGGTAATATTAGTCAATACATTGGTACCATACACGGAAAGTCCGCCTTTTTTCGGAGCGGTAACCGGGCTGTCCATCAAAGCCTTCAGCGCTTTTTTCTGAGCGTCCGGGAACTTGTTGTTGTCAGCAGGCTCCGGCATGTTGCCTTTTTGTGCTGCCTTGATAACAATCGCCTTCAGGTTTTTAAATCCGGCGACAGCTCCGGTTCCTCCTCTTCCGGAAGCACGGTCATGTTCATTCATGATGTTAGCAAAACGAACCTGATTTTCTCCGGCGACCCCAATTGCCATGACGGAAAGATCTTCTTCGCCATAACGATCTTTCATGGCCGCCACGGTTTCGCGGGTACTTTTGCCCCAGAGATCAGAAGCATCGCGCAATTCTGCTTTTCCATCTTCTACATAAAGGTAAACCGGCTTATCACTTTTTCCTTTAAAAATAAGGTTGTCAAAACCGGCCCATTTCAGGCGAGCAGCTGTCCATCCTCCCATATGAGAGTCTGTCACAGTACCTGTTAGCGGTGATTTGGTCACCACACAGAGACGTCCACTCATATTAATTCTTGTCCCGGTTAAAGGTCCGGTCATGACGCAGAGAAGGTTATCGGATGACAGCGGTTCCACTTCAGGTCCATTATCAAGCATATACTTGACTCCCAGGCCCCGTGCTCCGATATACTTCTTCACATACTCTTCATTCAGCGGTTTGTACTCTACCTGACCACTGGATAAATCAACCCATGCCTCACGGTTACGATAACCACCAAGCTTCATTGACATAACCCCTCCCACTTTATAAATAAAAAATCATAGAAAACATCGATAAGAAAATGATAGGTCCTTACTACTATGATAGATTTAAAAGCTCCCCTTTTTCAACAACATAATTTTACAAGTTCTATATTTTTGATAGTTACAGATGGATTCTATAGATTAGATTCGACTTAACACCGAGATTTCCCTTCTTAATTTTTATAAATATTTTTTATTTTTCGGTTTTATAACTATTCATATCAATTGGATTGCCTCAAAAACTGTGGTATCTTATAAAAGAAGCATGTTGAAGGATATAAAATCGGTATTCAGATTGTCTGACCTCTGAATACGATTTACAAAAATATGGATTCGAGTCATGGAGGAGTCTATGAAAATAACAGTATTACTATTCGCAGGACTTGCTGAGACAGCAGGTACATCGCAGGTTGAACTCGAGTTAAATGAAGGTGCGACGGTACTGGATGTCAAACAGGCCCTGGGTGAGCAACTTCCGGATTTGAAAAGCTCCCTCGAAAACTGTTTTGCATCCGTGAATCAGGAATACGCGACGGACTCGCAACCGGTTCAGGCATCTGATGAAATCGCCCTTCTTCCGCCGGTCAGTGGCGGTAGCGAAGAAGAATCAGACGAGGACCGCTTTCTAATCACAACGGAGCCGTTATCAGCTGATCGCGTGATTCAGCAGGTGGTCAATCCCTATGCCGGAGCCGTTCTCACATTTGTTGGGACGGTCAGGGAATTTACCAACGGACAAAAAACCGTCTATCTGAAATATGAAGCTTATCAGGATATGGCCGTCAAAACGATGAAACAGATCGAACAGGAAATTCTGGAAAAATGGCCGGATGCCCGCGTCGCGATTCATCACCGGATCGGAGAACTGGATATTGAAGAGATCAGTGTGATTATCGCGGTTGCCACCCCTCACCGGGATGATTCATTCAAAGCCGGCCGTTATGCCATTGAGCGCCTGAAACAGATTGTCCCGATCTGGAAAAAAGAAATATGGGAAGATGGATCAGAATGGAAAGGACACCAGCTCGGACCCTGGAATCCGACGGAAAAACTGGATTTGGACTCTTAACCAGTGAAAGAAACAGGAGGATGGGAGATGCCAAATAACGACCGTATTCATACACGTTACTCCCGGCAAATTTTGTTTCCGGCCATCGGCCGTGAAGGCCAGGAAAAGCTGTTGACATCCCATGTGACCATCGTCGGGATGGGAGCACTGGGGACCGTTCTTGCCAACCATATGGTACGGGCAGGGGTTGGAAAAATACGCCTGATTGACCGGGACTTCGTTGAAGAAAGTAATCTGCAGCGGCAGATGCTATATGATGAAAACGATGCAAAAAACCATATGCCGAAGGTCATGGCGGCGACGGAAAAACTTCGTTCCGTCAATTCCGGTGTAGAAATTGAGCCTGAACTAGCTGATGTTCATGCTGCCAATGCCGAGAAATTGCTGACCGGTACGGATCTCATTCTGGACGCTACAGACAACTTTCAGATCCGTTTTTTGATTAATGATGTGGCCGTCAAGCATCACATTCCCTGGATCTACGGTGGTGCCGTCAGTTCCAAAGGGATGTTCGCCGTGATCAGGCCTTACGAAACCCCCTGTTTTCGTTGCCTGTTCAATCAGCCGCCCGAAGGGAGACAGGAAACGTGTGATACGGTGGGCGTCATCGGCCCGCTTGTTCACATTGTCGCTTCCTACCAGGCCACCGAAGCCCTGAAATTGCTTGTCGGCGACACGGAGCATTTAAATCCGAATCTGGAACATCTGGAGATCTGGCAGAATGTACATTCCGGCATGAACATCCAAAATGCCCGTAATCCGGAATGTCCCGCCTGCGGGAAACAACATTTTGAGTTTTTGAACCCGGCGACCGAAGAAGAACAGTTTACAACGCTGTGCGGCCGGGATACCATTCAGATTACACCGGCGAAGGAACGGCGCTTTAACCTGGATGAGATGGAAAAACAATTTTCATCCCTGGGCCGGGTCGAACGCAATAAATTTTTACTCAGGTTACATGTCGACTCATATGTTTTGATCTTTTTCCCGGACGGACGGGTTTTAATCCAGGGAACCGACGATATGAGCGTCGCCCGTTCCCTGTACGCCAGATATGTCGGTATGTAGAGCAGGGTTTGAACGATGAAAAAGGAGCCGTCAAATCGGGCTCCTTTCATTTTTATTATAACCTTCCAACTGATGTACCCCGTCATTTTTTCCTCTTACAAACCACCTGAATTGGATTTCCATCGGGATCTTGCACCCAACCTGCCCTTAACTGATCTAAAAAGTCATGAGGTTTAGATAACAAAGCCGCACCATTTTCTAATAGATATTGAATCGCTGAATCAGTGTCTTCTGTCCATAAGACAAGCTCGCAACCTGAATTGTTCCCCGGCTTCAAACCATGAATATTTTCTACAGCTTCTTTCGTTGCGATTCCCAGATTGAATCCATCTAATAATAATTCATGATGTACTGCTTTGCCATTAATTTCAGCAGTAAAGTTTAATTTGAATCCAAGCTTTTCATAGAACGCTCTGGATACTTCCAGATTCTCTACATAAATATTTATTTGAGGTGTCTTAAATTTCATATCAATTCCTCCTAAATCGATTTTTTGACTTATATCCGGTTAATTTCAATAAAATTATGAAAATTCCTTCTTCAGTTAATTTATAAATAAAAAAGCATGTGATTTATTGATAAGTCACATGCTTTCTTGATATCTCATTTATTTTTTTATCTTGTAATGGATTCGGTATTTATCAGTTTATCCAGCTAAGAATGATTTTCCAGTTCCTCGCGGGACACCAGAACGTCTCTGGCCTTTCGTCCGGATTGTTCGGATATATACCCCTGCTCCACCATCATATCGATCAATCTTGCCGCCCGATTATACCCGATACGAAAACGTCGCTGAAGCGATGAGGCAGAAGCGTGCCCCTGTTCCACACAAAACAGGACCGCTTCTTCAAACAGTTCATCTTCCTGTTCAGACTGCACCTCTTTGACCAGCTGTTCTTTTTCAAACAGATAATGGGGCTGCTCTGTCCGGCGAACATATGCCGTTACCCGTTCGATTTCGTCATCGGCAACAAAAACACCCTGTACCCGGATTGGTTTTGAGGAGCCATTCGGTAAAAACAGCATATCCCCCCGGCCGAGCAACTTTTCCGCACCGCCTGTATCCAGAATCGTTCTGGAATCCGTCTGCGAAGAGACCGCAAAGGATAGGCGGGTGGGAACGTTGGCTTTAATCAGACCGGTGATGACATCGACTGATGGCCGCTGGGTAGCCATCAAAAGGTGTATACCGCATGCCCTGGCTTTCTGAGCGATTCGGGCAATCGCTTCCTCAACATCCTGGGGCGCGACCATCATTAAATCCGCCAGCTCATCAATCATCACCACAATATATGGCAGGGCCGGGCCGTCCAGGTCCGGTTGTTTTGTTTTCATCAACTCGTTATATCGCTCAATATCTCGTACCCCATTCTGGGAAAACAGTTCATATCGGCGTTCCATTTCCTGGACTGCCCATTTGAGCGCCGCTGTCGCCTGTTTCGGATCCGTGACCACGGGAGTCACCAGATGAGGAAGTTCATGATAGGGTGCCAATTCCACCATTTTGGGATCAATCAGTAACAGTTTCACCTGGTCCGGTGATGCTTTATATAACAGGCTGAGAATAATCGTGTTCATACAGACGCTTTTTCCCGATCCGGTAGCTCCGGCGATTAATCCGTGCGGCATTTTTTTAATGTCGGTCATAATCACTTGTCCGCTGATGTCGACCCCCAACGCAATCGTTAATGGCGACGAACTGTTTTTAAATTCCGGATGTTCCAGAACCTCTCTCAGAAAAACGGGACGTGGATTGTCATTGGGCACTTCAATCCCGATGGCGGAACGTCCCGGAATCGGGGCTTCAATTCGGATCTCTTTTGCAGCCAGGCTTAATTTGAGATCATCCGAAAGGTTAGTGATTTTGTTCACCTTGACCCCGGGTGCCGGCTGTATCTCATACCGGGTGACGGACGGGCCGCGTACCGCGCCGATGACAGTGGCATCCACATTAAAATGGGCCAGTGTCGTCCGGAGTATTTCTTTTTTTTCATCGATCTGTTCTTCATCATCGACAGAACCGGCCAGGGCCGAATTCAGAAGATCCAGTGAGGGAAGTCTGGCCTCTCGGTTTCCCGTTGCGTACAGATCCTGATTTCCCTTATCCGCATGTTCATCGGGTTGAGGTATGTGGAACGTTGAAAAGAGAGGTTGATCTGCCTTTTGTACCGGAATCGGTGTTTCCTGTAAACGTTCAGCCCGCTCCTCTACAACGTTCTCATTTTGAGATTCCGTTTCCACAATCGATGCCTGTGTGTGTAACTGTTCTTCCGGCTCCGAATGGTGTTCAACTTCCTCCCGCAGCCATGTATCATCCGTTTCATTTTTCCCGTTCAAAGTTAGCGAATCGTGTGTCCCGACCTCGGATGAATGTTCGATCTTATCCTTCTCCTCCCGGTCCGACCCGGAGGACGTTTCTTCCTCAAAAACGGTCCCCGAAACTGGTTCACGGCGCTCCTTCCGTTTCACCTGTTGACCAAAAATCGGGGAAACCATCTCCGTTGGTTGAAATTTTTGTTTTCGTTTGATCGGTTTTACATCTTGATCTTGATCAGGATTTATACGTTCCGGTTGGGCTTTATCCCGGATGTCATTCATTTTAAGCTGAGTATTCATTTTCCGTTGCCGATATCTGGCAGACAGTTCCTCACGCGGATAAACGGTTTTCATTTTGATATTGAGCGTTGATGTACCTTTTACAGGGGACTGGGGGGCCTGCGATTTCCCTTTTTTTCTTTGTTGACTTTCGAGTGCTAATCTTATTTTCTGAAACCATTTCAAAATCATATGTCCGACTCCTTAGCTATCAAGTACCTCTTTGATGAAAACAGTGGTCTCTTTTGCCAGATCAATTTCAAACACTTTGGGTTCGCTCTCTTCCCCATCAAAATTTGTTTTCTTGATCACACGAATCACGGGGCGGGTCGGTAACCCCTTGTGCTGACCGACCACAACCCCCACATCACCGGTACTGAGACGAACGGATGTACCGGTGGGATACGCCGCAATCGACCGTAAAAAATGGATTACGACACCATGATCAAACCGTTTGTTGGCCAGTCCCATCAAATGTTCACAGGCTTCATGCGGAACGTAGGCCGGTTCCGTTGAAAACGGAGATATAAGATTATCATAATAGTTGGCAACGGACACAATTTTCGCAAAAGGGTGAATTTCCTCTTCACTCAGTCCGCGCGGTTGACCGGTTCCGTCAATATGTTCATGATGCTGCAGCGCAACATGAGCAGCGACGATGCTCACTTCGTGTTTGCGCCTCAGTGCATTAAACCCTTTCCAGGTATGGTCATCATAATTGGTGTGGGCATCTCCCTCCACTGAGATGTCATCGACATCCCCACCCGGATATTCGTTAATGGCGGCAGGTACGGTCTGACCTGCTCCGGTCTGATGCACAACTTCTTCAACTTCTTCTTCCCGAACCCGTTCCGGTGCCTTCCCGATATCATGCAGCAGTGCACCTACGGCCAGATCTTTCAACTGGGTCAGATTCAGCCCCATATTGACTCCGATCAGAATGGACATAATACAGACATTCAAGGAGTGGATAAACAAGTGGTTGTCATATGTTCGAATATCGGATAAATGGAGCAAGACATTCCGATTACGCATGATTTCATCGATAATATTGGTCGCCGTATGATTAATTTGCCTGGTATCGAGATTTTTCCCTTCCTGCACAAATTGAAAAGCCTGTGAAAGGGTAGAAAGAGCCTCTCGTCTCGTTTCATCCGAAACGACATCCTGAATCTTGATATCCTGAAATTGTGAATCCTGAATATATACCATTGTAACTCCAACACGGCGGAGTTTGTTGATCATTCCAACGGTCAATTGAACACCTGTGTTTAAAAGCGTGCGGCCATCGCTGCTGTAAATACTTTTGGCCAGCACCTGTCCCGGTTCAACATTGTCCAGACTAACGTGCCTCATGTTGTCCTCCTATGTATTCGTAATGGGTTATGGAATTACTATCATCATATCACAGGAACATTTTATTTTTGTAGAATTTTATCATATTACGAAGAAAATAATTTCCAATGATAACCATAAATCGTAAAAATAAAGGACTTGTCGTGCCATCAAAAAAGGGTGTGTAAGGAAATAAAAGGATACTGACGATTCTTGTAGAATTTTTAATAAGATGAGGTAAATTTCTTTTAAATCATGGCCTCCTCATTTTGAAGGAAAGGAGGTATTGAAAGATGGCTCTTCAGATTGCCTACACCATCTTTGAAACCCTGATTGTTTTACTCTTTACCCTGACGATCCTCGGATACAAAGTGAAAGATTATACCAAAAACATCATGCTCTTCACGTTGCTTTTTGTTCCTTTCAAGATCGCCATTGTTTTATTTCAAGTTCCGGATGAACTTCGTATATTTGTTTTTGTGGCTGGATATATCCTGTTGTTAAGAATATTGTTATTCAGAAAGATGAAAGAATCCCTGCTGGTGGGGTTATTCGCCGGTCTGGTTCTGCATACGTTGTTAACGCCTTTCATTTTCACCACCGGTTCCCAATCATCACTTACCATCCACACATCCATTACACCCTGGATTGCCCTTACTTTCTTATTTTTTCTGACTCTCTATACCACATATCGAAACATTTCCATCCCGCATGTCGTGATGTACCTCAACGACAGGAAATATCATTTACTCTTCGTGGTCACTATTCTGTTGATGTTCCAGACGATCATCACCACGCATTCGACGGGTTCCTTTTATTATCAGGAGTTAACTTCCATCGGAATATGGCTGGATCTTATGAGTGCGGGCCTGATCATCACCTATTTAATCATCTTTATAAAAATGAGTCAGTCCATCGAATCCAAACACATGGATCATTCTGAATCCTACCTGCAAAATGTAGAGGATCTGTTGCTATCTGTTCGATCCCAGCGGCACGATTATTTGAATCACCTCCAGGTCATTCATTCGTACAGTAAACTAAACCGGTTCGATGATATTAAACAATACCTGGACGATATGATAAAGGACGTAAGAGGGATCGGCGAATATCTTGAGATCAATCACCCTGCCCTGGCTGCCCTTCTCAGGGCAAAAGAGTCCATCGCCGCCACCAGTGGCATCCGATTTGAAATCAAGATTCTGTCCAGATTGCAATCGATCAGCATTCGTCCCTTTGATCTGGTCAAAGTGGTAGGAAACCTGATCGATAACGCTCTCGAGGAAGAACAGCATGCCCCCGTGGACAAACGGCTGGTTAAAGTGACCATTGATCAGTTCAATAAATACAATGAGATCAAAATTTACAATGCAAACTCGTACATTGATCAACACAAAGCCCAGAAAATATTCGAACCCGGTTATTCCACCAAGTTTAAACATTCAGGGATCGGACTGGCTGTCAGCAAAAAACTGCTTGACCAACATGGCGGCCGTCTGGAGATGGAAAGTAAAAAAAATGTCGGAACACTTTTCCGTGTCATTCTGCCAATCCGTTCCCCCTGAGAATGTGACGTTATTTAACCATGATTTGTTCATTAAAAAAGCCTCTGTATCATACAGAGGCTAATCCTTTTATCAACCCTGAGTTATCTGGGAACGATGCGGTGGCCCTCCCCAGGTTGTGATGGGGTGATCATCCTTCAGGATCTGTTCCACTTCTTTTAGAATGGACTCATCAAGGATCCAGTCCGCTGCCGGCAGGTTTTTCTCAACCTGTGACCGCCTTTTCGCTCCGACAAGTGCGACTGTGACGCCTTCTTGTGCCAGAACCCAGGAAATGGCCAGATCGATTAATGTATGATTATAAGATTGAGCCAGTTCTTTCAATCGATCAATGATCGGGAGACGTAATTTCAACGATTCTTCCCTGAACAGAACATTGCGGGAACGCCAGTCAGACGGCGGGAAAGTGGTCTCGGGTGTGATTTTTCCGGTTAATAAGCCATGTGCCATCGGTCCGTAAGCAAGTACGCCAATATCATGTTCTTTGCAGTAAGGCAGAATGTCCTGCTCAATATCCCTTCTGAACAAATGATAAGGGGGTTGAAGAGTATGAATGGGCCTGACTTTGCGACACGCTTCCATCTGTTCAACGTTAAAATTGGAAACCCCGATATAACGAACCTTTCCATCCTGAATCAATTGGTCCAGCGCTTCCATCGTTTCTTCAAAAGGCGTTTCCTGATCCGGCCAGTGAATCTGGTAAAGGTCAATGTAATCCGTTTTTAACCGGCGCAGACTGTCCTCCACTTCTTTAAAAATCCGCTCTTTCGTACTGTTACGCCAGATTTTGTTGTGCTGATCATTCCATTCCAGCCCGGCCTTGGTCGCGATATAAACATCTTTTCGCTTCGCTCCCAACGCTTTTGCCAGAACTTCTTCTGAATGACCCATTCCATATACAGGAGCGGTGTCGAACAGGTTAACCCCCTGATCGAGGGCGTACTGAATGGCCTCGATGGATTCCCTGTCTTCCACTTCTCCCCAGACATCTCCTCCCATGGCCCAGCAACCGAATCCAATCACGGAAACATTCATGTCTGTGTTACCCAGTTTTCGATAACGCAACAGCGATTCCTCCTTTTGTGATGGCCAGACAATCATTCATTATTTCATATACTCATACGCAGTCGCAATCGCTTTTCCTTTTTCCACTTCAAATCCGTGCTCAGACAATATTTGTTCCAGTGCGGACAAGAAAATCAGCACATTTCGGCGATTACAGGAATAACCCATTAAACCGACCCGCCAGACCTTTCCTTTTAATGCGCCAAGTCCGCCACCGATTTCGATATTAAATTGTTCGAGGAGTTGTTTTCGCACAACTGCATCTTCAATATTTTCCGGTATTCTCACCGAGGTTAACTGGGGAAGACGGTGTCCCTCCCGGACATGAAGGGTGAGCCCCATGGCTTCCAGTCCGGCCTGCAGTGCCTGGCCCAGTTTCCAGTGCCTTTCATATGTAGTCTCCAGCCCTTCTTCCACGACCAGTTTCAGACCTTCTCTCAGGGCATAGGCCATGGAAATGGGAGCGGTATGGTGGTAAAAACGATCCTCGCCCCAGTAATTCTGAATCATGGAAAGATCCAGATACCAGCTCTGAACTTTTGTTTTTCTTTTTCGCATAACTTCCAGGGCCTTCTCGTTAAATGTAACCGGAGACAGCCCAGGTGGCACACTGAGACATTTTTGCGTCCCGCTGTAGCAGGCATCCACGTCATTGGTGTCAATCCCAACCTGGATACCCCCGAGTGACGTCACAGCATCCACCACAAACAGGGCACCATGCTGATGGACAATATCGGCGATTTCCTTGAGAGGCTGTAACACACCGGTTGATGTTTCCGCATGAACCAGTGCGACCAGTTTGACACCCGGATTATTCTGAAGAGTGTTTTCAATTTGCTCGGGTTCGATAATATGACCCCATTCTCCGGTAACCTGAACCACTTCGGCGCCACAACGCTCGGCAACGTCCACCATTCTCTGTCCGAACAGTCCGTTAACGCCAATGACCACTTTGTCACCGGGTTCAACCAGATTGACGAATACCGTTTCCATACCGGAGCTTCCGGTACCGGACATGGCCAGTGTCACCTCATTTTTGGTTTCAAAGACCTGCCGGAGCAGTTCCATATTTTCATTCATAATTTCGAGAAAATGGGGATCCAGGTGACCGATTAACGGCGTTGACATGGCTTTCAGTACACGGGGATGTACATCACTCGGCCCGGGCCCCATTAAAATACGTGAAGGCGGATTCAATTCTTTGAACATACCTGCTTCTCACTCCCTTGTGTTTCTTATTAAAGTCATCTGTTGTAAATAGTAGCATTCTTTTTAAAGAGAGACAAATAATTTGTCTATAAATTTAGACATTTTATGTCACAAGTCGCGTTGGATGACTTGATTTTATGAAAAAGGGGAATGGTACACAAGTGATTGAATCGGGACTGAAATGTGTGATCACAAGTCTCCTGAGTTTTCTTCAAGTATCGCGGTGGTGTAAAAACGGCAAAATAAAAAGAGCCTTTCGCTAATGGAAAGCTCTTACAACAGGGTATCTATACCATCTCACTTAATTTAAAGAAATAATATGGTGGGCCTAAGTGGACTTGAACCACCGACCTCACGCTTATCAGGCGTGCGCTCTGACCAACTGAGCTATAGGCCCAAAATAGAAATGGTGAGCCATGCAGGATTCGAACCTGCGACACCCTGATTAAAAGTCAGGTGCTCTACCAACTGAGCTAATGGCTCATGATTCGGTAATGGCGGAGCTGACGGGACTCGAACCCGCGGCCTCCGGTGTGACAGACCGGCGTGAACTCCAGCTTCACCACAGCTCCCGGTGAGAAAACAAGATTTATTATAACGTGTTATTGCATGATTTTCAAGATGTAATTTATGGTTGATGGCGGAGAGAGCGGATTCACTGCTGCTTTGCACCAGCACCCGGATGACACAGCTGCGCTGATGCTTGTTCGACGTAGCCGCTGTGTCTAAGTTGCGAACTCCGCTGCGCGGGTTCTGAATCCCGCGCGATTTACTTGTTATGTATGATTCAACTTTGTGTTTACTGCTATACGCTATATTTATGATTATGGCGGAGAGAGCGGGATTCGAACCCGCGCTGGGCCAATAGGCCCACTAACGGTTTAGCAAACCGTCCCCTTCAGCCACTTGGGTATCTCTCCGGGTTGGATGTGGGATGTGAGAAATGAGAGGTGAGTCACCTTCTCTTTTGTGTTGTTGTTTGTTTATTACATGGCGGAGGAGGAGGGATACCTTCCCCTTCGCCGACTTCGTCGGCTCGGCTCCGGAATCCAACATCGACTCGGCACGGGCTTTGCCCTGTCCTCGTCGTGTTTCCAGCGAACCCCGCACTCTCTCCTTCGGAGAGGGGGTTCTTCATCCCTGCCGAGGATTTATTTTAATTATTGATGTTTGTTATTCATTGATCAATTTTCATGGCGGAGGAGGAGGGATTCGAACCCCCGCGGCGCGCGAACGCCCTGGCGGTTTTCAAGACCGCTCCCTTCAGCCAGACTTGGGTACTCCTCCGTACTTTGGGGCGACTAGTGGGAATCGAACCCACGAATGCCGGAGCCACAATCCGGTGCGTTAACCACTTCGCCATAGCCGCCATTATCTTGAGTGGCAGGGGCAGTAGGAATCGAACCCACACTGGCGGTTTTGGAGACCGCTGTTCTACCATTAAACTATGCCCCTGTGTAATGGTAGCGGCGGAGGGAATCGAACCCCCGACCTCACGGGTATGAACCGTACGCTCTAGCCATCTGAGCTACGCCGCCACTTCTATGGTGCTCCCGACAGGGATCGAACCTGCGACCTCATCCTTACCATGGATGCGCTCTACCAACTGAGCTACAGGAGCATTAAAATTAACAGGTATTATTATGGCGGAGAGGGAGGGATACCTTCCCCTTCGCCGATTTCATCGGCTCGGCTCCGGAATCCAACATCGACTCGGCACGGGCTTTTCGCCCTGTCCTCGTCGTGTTTCCAGCGAACCCTGTGCTCTCTCCTTCGGAGAGAGGGTTCGAAACCCTGCTACAGGTTTCCGATTATACCAGTCTGATAAATCATACGTTTTTACATTATGGCGGAGAGGGAGGGATTCGAACCCTCGAGACGGGTTGACCCCGCCTACACGATTTCCAATCGTGCTCCTTCGGCCAGCTCGGACACCTCTCCTTTATATTCAGAACATGTAAGACACAGGCAACCAACTGAAAACAGTTGGTTGTGTAAGTCTTCATCCATATAAAAACAGGTAAAGATCAGATCGTGTCCGTCAGAAGCACGGCAATTAATAAAATAACACATTTACATCGAACTTTCAACATCTAATCTTTACCTGTTTTTAAATTTATATATCAGCAGGTTTATCCAGCTACTTCGAAAACTTAAACCGCTTTACAATTTGCTCCAGATCCGATGACTTGTCAAGCAGGACACCCGCATCCTCAGCCAGTTCCTGTATGCCTTTGACCTGTTGATCGACTGTCCCCGCTGTTTCTGACGCTGACTCTGTAAATTCTTCACTGATATGTGTTAAACTTTCCATAATATTTTGCAGTTCCGTACTGTCATCAATCAGTACCTCAGCATGTTTTCGATTTTCAAGAACCTGATGACGTGTTTGCTCCACCACATCATTCAGTTCACTTATCGCATTCCGTGAGGACTCGACCAGCGACACGCCCTGCCCGATCTCTTCCACACTGTTTTTAACTTTGTCAACAGCCTGATTCGCTTCCTCATCCATATGTGTCAACACACTCATGATTTTATCGGCAAAGGTAGACGTATCCTCAGCCAGCTTTCTGACCTCCTCTGCGACCACAGCGAAGCCTCTTCCATTCTCTCCGGCTCTGGATGCTTCGATAGACGCATTTAAAGCCAGCAGATTCGTTTGGCGGGCGATATCTGTGATCGCAGCTACCTGCTCGGTAATTTGTCTGGAATCATCCGCCATCATGGAAATTACAGAAGATAATTCTGCTACTGTTTCCTGAATCAACTTCATTTGTTCGACCGATCGGCTGGCTGATTCCGTACCCTTTTGGGCAGTTTGCGAAGCATTTTCACTGTGCTCCATTGTAACGTCTATGTTGTCCTTCATCCCCTGTGCTGCGTTTCTCATTTCGTTAATCATCCCCAGAGCATTCTGCAGGGAGGACAACTGCTCTTCCGTTCCGGTCGAAAATTTTTGTATCGTCGATGAAAGTTGTTCGAAAACCTGAACCTGCCGTTCTGTTTCTTTGGATTGCGCCTGACTGATTTCTTTGGTCGTTTCTGCAGAGGTACCCAGTTCTTTCATAATTGAGCTCATTCCAAGGGCTACTTTGTTCAATTCATAACCCATCTGGTCAAAATGATTGCGACCCCTCGGTTTTAAAAGGGAAGTCAGGTCACCGGACGAAATGTTTCGGGTCATGGTGTACCATTCTCTCAGGCTGCCGGTCAACCGGCGATAGCCCCATATTCCACCTGCAAGACCCACAACGATTCCACCCGACATGGAAAGAATAATCGATTGCCAAGGAAGATCCATAAAAAAAGCAACTATACTGGCAAGTACAGTCGGACCAAGCGCCAGTCCGAAAATTAACGGGCCCAAGAATGGTTTGTGGACAATTCTTCCGAGACGCAGATTATATCGGTAGCCGTCCCCTTTATAAATCGGGCAGGAAGCATCGATAACCAGTTCTCCTGTATTTCTCGGATATAACTGCAGGATCGGTTGATCGGTTGAGGCTGCTTTAATCCCCACATCGTCATTAAATAAAAGCCCCTCCCGTAACCGGTTGGTATGTCGAAGCGCTTTCCCGTCCTGATCAATGACCAGTACATATTCATCATCTTTCAATTCCTGGTCGAGGACTTCCCCAACCTTATCCTTCACATCCTCGAAATTTGTAACCCCTTTCAATAACGGTCGAATTTTGTCTGCAATGGAGGTAGCCTTCTTCAGTGCAGAACGTGCTCTTCCTGATCGTAGAACTGATTGTTTCATACGTACCCCCCTTATCGAAACGTAAAATAATATGTCTAATTTTTTCCTTTTATCTTTTTCGTTTTTTCTTTTAAAATCCCTGCTAAAAAAAATTGAATTTTTCAACGTTTATGAATTAACAACTATTTATTTTTATTCTAAACGGCTTCAGGTATAATAGGAAAGTATCAGTAACTTACCTTAGATCAGTGATGAGCAGGAGTGACAATAAAATTGAAAAAGCATGTGATAGCCGACTTTAGCTTGTTAATGGTCGCGTTTGTATGGGGAGCAACATTTGTTCTGGTACAGAATGCCATCGCCTTTCTTCCACCATTGACTTTCAATGCCGTCCGTTTTTTGATGGCATCCGGGTTTCTGTTTATGCTGCTGGCCCTTTTTTATAAAAAACAATTAAAAGCGATAAATAAAAAGCTTGTTTTTTCCGGGATTATACTTGGCATCTGGCTGTTCGGCGGTTACGGTTTCCAGACCATCGGGCTGCAATTTACGACCACGTCCAAATCTGCCTTTATCACGGGCCTTTCGGTGGTACTGGTTCCCGTACTGGGTATTTTTATTCTGAAACAGCTTCCGAAATTGCCTGCCGTCATCGGTGTCATCATTGCAACAGTCGGTCTTTATCTGTTGACACTGGGGGAATCATTGGATATCAATCCGGGTGATGTCTGGTCTTTTTTTTGTGCCGTCTCTTTTGCCATGCAAATTACGCTGACCGGAAAATATGCACCTCATTTTCCGTCGCTGGCTCTGGCATTGATTCAGATTACAACTGTCGGAGTCATCAGTGCCATGGGCGGATTTCTGTTCGAAGACTGGCAGAAGGCGTTTGATCCACAGATCATGGGGACACCGGAAGTGTTCTGGGCCTTGATCATCACCGTTATTCCCGCGACGGCCCTGGCATTTCTGGTGCAAACTCAAGCTCAGAAATTCACGACGGCGACACGGGTGGCCCTAATCTATGCCATGGAACCGGTCTTTGCCGCCATTGCCGCTTTCCTGTGGACGGATGAAGTACTGACAGCGAAAGCTATCCTTGGCTGCCTTGGTATTTTTACCGGCATGATTCTGGCTGAAATGCCGCCGGAATATCTGTCCCTGAAACGAAGGAAAAAATCTGAAAACCACTGTGTTTCACCATAAACGGGAGGGTAAATGTAAAATGAATTATAAAATGGTCATGATCGATCTGGACGATACATTACTCACCGATGAATTAACCATTACACCCGAAACCAGAGAGGCGATTCAGAAAGCGGTGCAAAAGGGGGTTATTGTTACGCTTGCCACGGGACGGATGTATGCCTCCGCTCGACCCATCGCGGCCCGTCTCGGAATTAATGTTCCGATTATTACCTATCAGGGAGCTCTGGTCAAAGGGTTGTTAGACCGGAAAACCCTTTACGAAAAAAAGGTTGCCCCTTCCATAGCCCGAGTCGTTTATGACATCGCCGTTGACCAGGGGCTCCATTTACAGATTTACCAGAATGACACACTTTATGTACAGGAAGACAACGAAAAAGTACGCCAGTACTCTCACGTGGCCGGCGTCCCCTATAACGTCGAAAAGGATTTTCCTTCTCTGCTCGAAAATCCTTCCACAAAACTGTTATATTTCGAAGACCCGGTAAAACTTGATGAGATCAAAATCGAATTGGTTCGTCGCTTCGGAGACAAAGCTTACATCACAAAGTCAAAACCTTATTTTCTTGAAATATTGCATCCCGATGCGAGTAAGGGGCAGGCCATGCGGTTTCTCTCCGATTATTTTGATGTTCCCCTGTCGAGGACCATTGCCATCGGCGACAGTTACAACGATCTGGATATGCTGGAGACAGCAGGTCTGGGAGTTGCCATGGGAAATGCCGTTGACTCCTTAAAAGAAAAGGCCGATTATATATCGGCCACCAATAATGAAAACGGGGTCAAACAGGTTCTGGATGAGTTTGTTTTATCCTGATTCTGCACGAACGGGAGGACCATGACGATCAGGCTTTGATCACATTGAAAATCGCTTTCCACAGTTCGTCCTTCCCGTTCCCCGTCTCTGCGGAGAAGATCACGAGTTCATCTCCGGCTTCCATCTCCAGTTGTTCCTTGATGATTTTCACATGTTTCTGCCACTTACCGCGCGGGACTTTATCCGCTTTGGTCGCCGCCACGATGACCGGTATGTCGAAGTGTTTCAACCAGTCATACATCTGGATATCGTCCTTACTGGGCGGATGCCTCAGATCCACCACCTGAATCACAGCCTCTAAAGATTCACGCCTGGAAAGATATGATTCGATCATCTCTCCCCATTGTTCCTTCATTTGCTTGGATACTTTCGCAAAACCGTATCCGGGCAGGTCGACAAAAAACAGATCCCCTTTTTCCCCCTGAATCCGGTAAAAATTGAGTGTTCTGGTTTTGCCCGGTTTGGAACTGGTGTGAGCCAGTTTCTTACGACCGATCAGTTTATTGATCAAAGAGGATTTCCCCACATTGGAACGCCCTGCCAGAGCCAGTTCCGGCAGGGATTCTCCTGGATATTGGTCAGGTTTGACAGCACTGATGACCAGATTTGCATCCTTGATTTTCATTTTCGATTCCCCACAAACTATTGTTTTACTTTTACCAGTGCATGATCGAGCACTTCGTCCATGTGTTCAACCATGATAAATTTCAGATCTTCTCTCACGGTTTCCGGTACATCTTCGATATCTTTCTCATTTTCCTTCGGAATGATCACTTTCTTAATCCCGGCACGGTGTGCAGCCAGGGCTTTTTCTTTAAGGCCTCCGATCGGAAGCACACGACCGCGAAGGGTGATTTCGCCGGTCATCCCGATTTCCCGGGAAACGGGAATGTTTGCCAGCGCCGAGACCAACGCCGTCGCCATGGTAATCCCGGCTGACGGCCCATCCTTTGGAATGGCACCTTCCGGGACATGAATATGGATATCATTTTTCTCATTAAATTCGGGATCAATACCCAGTTGATCCGCTCTGGAGCGAATATAGCTGAATGCTGCCTGGGCGGATTCCTTCATGACATCGCCCAGTTTTCCTGTCAGGGTTAACTTGCCTTTTCCCGGTAAAATGGAGACTTCGATCGACAGTGTATCTCCTCCCGATTCGGTCCAGGCAAGCCCGGTGACCGCACCGATCTGGTCTTCCTTTTCAGCTGTACCATATCGAAATCTGGGTTTACCCAGCATCTTTTCAAGGGTATTCGGCGTGACGACCACTTTCTTTTTCTCACCGGATACAATCATTTTAACCGCTTTCCGGCAGACGGTTCCGATCAGCCGGTTCAGGTTACGAACACCGGCTTCCCTCGTATATTCACGAATGATTTTCAACAGCGCCTCCTCATTGATCTGAAGCTGCTCTCTGGATAATCCGTGTTCTTTCATCTGATCCGGAATCAGATAGCCCTGGGCGATTTTCAGTTTTTCCACTTCCGTATATCCGGAAATGTAAAGGACTTCCATCCGGTCCAGCAGTGGTCGCGGAATATTGTGCAGGGCATTCGCTGTTGTAATAAACATCACATTGGACAGATCGTAAGGCTCTTCAATGTAATGGTCACTGAACGTATCGTTCTGATTGGGATCAAGGACTTCCAGCAAAGCCGAAGCAGGATCCCCTCTGAAATCCATTGCCATTTTATCGATTTCATCCAGCAGAAAAACAGGATTGACTGTACCAGCTGTTTTCATTCCCTGAATAATCCGGCCGGGCATCGCACCGACATAGGTCCGACGATGACCGCGAATTTCTGCCTCATCGCGCACTCCCCCCAGCGATATGCGGACAAACTCACGCCCCATCGCCCGGGCAATCGAGCGTGCCAGAGAGGTTTTACCCACTCCCGGAGGACCAACAAAACAGAGGATGGGCCCCTTTAATTTGTCTACCATCTTCTGGACGGCAAGGTATTCTACAACCCGTTCCTTGGCCTTTTCCAGTCCATAGTGATCCTCGTCCAGGACCTTTTCCACATGGGCGATATCCAGATCATCTTCCGTTTTTTCCGTCCACGGAAGGGACAAGATCCATTCAATATATGTACGAATCACACTTCCTTCTGCTGAAGTGGGCGGCATTTTCTCCAGCCGGTCCAGCTCTTTTTCTGCTTTTTCCTTGACATTGTCCGGGGCTGCCAGGTCACGAATCTGATTGCGCAATTCTTCGATTTCACCGGCACGTCCTTCTTTTTCGCCGAGCTCTTTCTGAATCGCTTTCATCTGTTCCCGCAGATAATATTCTTTCTGCGTCTTTTCCATCTGTTTTTTAACGCGCTGGCTTATTTTTCTCTCCAACTCCAGCACTTCGCGTTCGTTGTTCAAAATGTTGAGCAATTTATCCAGACGCTCTTTGACATCGATCGTTTCCAGAATTAATTGTTTATCCTTGATACGCAAGCTTAAATGAGACGCGATCACATCGGCCAGGCGTCCCGGGTCATCAATATCCGAAACAGCCGTCAGCGTTTCCGGCGTCACCTTTTTGGAAAGTCGGATATATTGTTCAAAATGATCGAGGACGCTTCTCATTAACGCTTCAATCTCAGGTGTGATTTCCAGTGCTTCTTCCAGATATGTTATCTGGACGCGGAAATAGGGCTGGTGATCGATGAATGAATCAATCCGGGCACGTTTCAGTCCTTCAACCAGGACCCGAATGGTCCCGTTCGGAAGTTTCAGCATCTGCTTGACTTTAGCGACTGTTCCTACTTTAAAAATGTCAGCTTCACTCGGATCTTCAACCTGCACTTCTTCCTGAGTGGCAAGCAAAATCAAATTATCTTCAACCATGGCCTGCTCCAGTGCCTTGACTGATTTATCTCTTCCGACATCCAGATGCAGAACCATACTCGGATATACCAGTAATCCCCTTAAAGGAAGGAGAGGAATCGTTCTTTCTGTTTCGGTTATTTCTCCCACTGCTTGCACCTCCATTGCCATGTATACCTGTGAACAATATTTTATCTTATGCCTGTGGGATTGTCTAATACAATGCACATATTTTCAAATCTGAAATATTATTTTATACGAAATGAAGAGTCGGCATCAAATAAAGGCGGCGACGCCGTTAAAAAATCCGTGGCCGGGGAAGCCTGATGACTTTCCGTTTCCTTTTCCCTCTTTAATACAGCATATTGCAGGACCTGGTCAATATGTTCGACTGCTATCACCTGAATCTCTTTCTCATGTTCAAAAATGGCCTGCCAGTTGTCCCGGGGTATCAGGACTTTTTCCGCACCGGCCTGTCTGGCTGCTTCCACTTTCGCCACAATTCCCCCTACCGGCTTTACTTTGCCATGGATGCTGATCTCTCCGGTCATGGCGATCCGGTTATCGACAGGTGCACCGACAATGGCGGAATAAATCGCGGTAGCCATGGAAATTCCGGCGGAAGGACCGTCGACGGGCGTGCCCCCCGGAAAATTGATATGCAGGTCATAGTCATAAGGGTTAATCCCTTTTTGTGATAAAATGGTCAGCACATTTTCAACAGAGCCCTTGGCCATCGATTTTCGTCTCAATGTACGCTGTTGATTGCCCATTTCTTCTTCTTCCACAAAACCGGTCATATAAATCCGTCCTTCACCGGCTCGGACTGCCCGACGGGCGGTGACTTCAATTTCGAGCAACGCACCCATGTTGGGCCCGTAAACGGCAAGTCCGTTGACAAGACCGACCTGTGGGCGATCGGGAATTTTTTTATCGGGACGGGGAGCTTTCTGACTGCTGTGGATGACCCACTCGACATCCTCGGTTTTGATTTTCTTCCGGTTTTCCGACAGTGCGATGCCCGCTGCAATCTGCACAGTGTTGACAGCCTCGCGCCCATTGGTGGCATAGCGGCTGATGACATCCAGTGCTTCCGGTTCGTATTTAAATTCAATTTTTTGAATAGCATTTCTGGTAATGGTGATAATTTCATCCGGTAAAAGCGGGCGGAAATAGATTTCCAGACAGCGGGAACGAATCGCCGGCGGGATCTCCTGCGGGGTTCGCGTGGTGGCCCCTACCAGCCGAAAATCCGCCGGCAGCCCGTTCTGGAAAATATCGTGGATATGACTCGGAATGTTGACATTTTCTTCATTGTAGTAGGCGCTTTCCAGAAAGACTTTCCGGTCTTCCAGTACCTTCAACAATTTGTTCATCTGAATCGGATGAAGTTCCCCGATCTCATCGATAAACAGCATACCGCCGTGGGCCTTAGTCACCGCTCCCGGTTTGGGCTGCGGTATTCCCGCCTGTCCCATGGCGCCCGCTCCCTGATAAATCGGATCGTGGACGGACCCGATCAGCGGATCTGCAATCCCCCGTTCGTCAAATCGTGCCGTAGTTGCATCCAGTTCCACAAAGATCGCATCGTCCCGAAAAGGGGAATGCTTGTTTTTCTTCGCTTCTTCCAGTATGATCCGGGCCGCTGCCGTTTTTCCCACCCCCGGCGGGCCATAAATGATCACGTGCTGTGGATTGGGACCACAGAGAGCTGCCCGCAAAGCCCGGATACCATCCTTCTGTCCGATCACCTCTTCGAGTTTACTGGGGCGTGTTTTTTCTGCAATGGGCTCGGTCAATGAAATGGCCCGCATTTTACGCAGATGCTCCATTTCCTTACGAGATTCCCGGTCTACAGACGTTTTATTGGTCCGCTGATTTTTTAACAAATTCCAGAAATACAACCCGATTACAATCGAGAAAAACAGTTGTACCAGCACAATGATAGATGTCCAGTTCATCGTCTTTTTGCCTCCCGAACATATATTATCCTGTTCATACAATGTATTATTGCCCTGTGAGAGGCCGGATAAACGATATGCCGGATGGAAAGGGATGGATGTTTTTCATTTTATAAAAACCGGGTAGCAAATCGGGGGATAATGTATAGTTAATACGATCGGATAAAAAAATCGCAGTGAACGAATTCACTGCGATTGTTTCAGGCCTTATCGACCTGATCAGGCACTTTCTTTCGGTTTTTTGCTTTTGCCGTTATTCTTCAGTTCGAGTTCCGGTTTCAATTTATCTCGAACCGTTTTTTCCGTTACAATACACTTCTGAACGTCATCCCGTGACGGCAGTTCGAACATGACATCCAGCATGATCGATTCCAGAATGGAGCGCAATCCGCGGGCTCCGGTATTTCTTTTGATCGCCTGGCGGGCAATCTCCCGGAGTGCTCTTTCTTCAAACTCCAGTTCCACACCATCCATTTCAAACAATTTTTTGTACTGTTTGACCAGGGCATTTTTCGGTTCGGTCAGGATACGAACCAGAGCATCCTCATCCAGAGGCTCGAGTGTACTGATGACCGGCAGGCGTCCCACAAATTCCGGAATCAGGCCATATTTCAAAAGGTCTTCCGGAAGAACCTGACTCAGCAGTTCGCCTTCTTTAAATTCACCTTTACCCTCTGTGCCTGTACCAAACCCGATAACTTTCTTTCCGATACGGCGTTTGATGATCTGCTCGATGCCGTCAAAAGCCCCGCCGCAGATAAACAGGACATTGGAGGTATCAATCTGGATGAACTCCTGATGGGGATGTTTTCTTCCCCCCTGAGGCGGAACACTGGCAACCGTCCCTTCAAGAATTTTGAGCAGTGCCTGTTGAACCCCTTCACCTGAAACATCACGAGTGATGGACGGATTCTCCGATTTACGCGCCACCTTATCGATTTCATCAATGTAGATGATCCCTTTTTCCGCTTTCTCTACATCATAATCCGCCGCCTGAATCAGTTTGAGGAGGATGTTTTCAACATCTTCTCCCACATATCCGGCTTCGGTTAAAGAGGTGGCATCGGCGATAGCGAAAGGAACATTCAGGATCTTGGCCAGTGTCTGGGCCAAAAGTGTTTTACCGCTTCCGGTCGGACCGATCATCACAATGTTACTTTTCTGCAGTTCAACATCGTCCACTTTGGCATTGGAGTTAATCCGCTTATAGTGATTGTATACCGCAACAGACATGGTTTTCTTTGCGGATTCCTGACCGATTACATAATCGTCCAGAATTTTACGGATTTCCTCCGGTTTGGGAACTTCCTGAAGATCCAGTTCCTCTTCGCCACCCAGTTCCTCTTCCACAATTTCGGTACAGAGTTCAATACATTCATCGCATATATATACACCGGGACCGGCGACGAGTTTCCTGACCTGGTCCTGTGATTTGCCGCAGAACGAGCATTTCAACTGACCTTTCTCATCATTGAACTTAAACATTTTTTCACCCCTGTTTCTGTTGGTCTTTGTGGACGATCACCTGATCAATAATCCCATACTCCCGGGCTTCATCAGCACTCATGAAGAAATCACGGTCGGTGTCCTTTTCGATTCTCTCAAGGGGTTGACCTGTTCTTTCCGCATAGATGCGGTTTAATTTTTGTTTGGTCTTTTCAATCCAATCTGCATGGATTTTAATATCGGATGCCTGACCCTTGACACCCCCAAGAGGCTGGTGAATCATCACCTCACTGTTCGGAAGTGCAAAACGCTTACCGGGCGCTCCTGCCGCAAGCAGGAAGGATCCCATACTCGCAGCAAGCCCCACACAGATTGTAGAAACATCAGGTTTTATGTATTGCATGGTATCATAGATGGCCATGCCGGCTGTAATGGAACCACCGGGTGAATTTATGTACAGGTTGATGTCTTTATCCGGATCCTCGGCGGCCAGAAAAAGCATCTGGGCGACAACAACATTGGATACATTATCATCAATCGGCGTACCGATAAAGATGATACGATCTTTCAACAGACGTGAGTAAATGTCATAGGCTCTTTCTCCCCTGTTGGTCTGTTCCACAACCATGGGAATCAAATTGCTCATCTGAATCAGTTTCCTCCTTCCAATTTGGTAAAACAAGGCACGAAGTCAGCGATTCGTGCCTTGTTTCATATTTTGGGCTTATGCGGCAGGTTTTGAATTTTCCACCAGCAGGTCGATGGTTTTACGGATCTTGATGTCGTTCTTAACCCCTTCCATGCCATCCTGTACCATAAAGATCTTGCGGATTTCTTCCACATCCCGGCTGTACATTTCAGCCAGTTTCTTCAGTTCTTCTTCCACATCTTCTTCTGTGACTTCAATGTTTTCAGCTTCAGCGATCGCTTCAAGGGTTAACCGGGTACGTACCCGTTTTTCGGCATCCTCTTTAAATTGTTCCCTTAACTGCTCTTCATTTAAACCTGCATATTGATAATAAATGTCCAGTGTCATTCCCTGCATTTGCAGGCGCTGAGCAAACTCCTGTACCATCTGGTCCACTTCATTTTCTACCATCACGTCCGGCAAATCGATGGTCGTATTCTCCGTTGCTTTTTCAATGACAGCTTCACGCTTGTAATTCTCAGCATCCTGCTCTGCTTTTTCTTCCAGTTTATTCTTAATGTCTTCTTTTAATTCGTCAAGGGTGTCAAATTCACTGACATCCCTGGCAAATTCATCGTCGAGTTCCGGCAGATTCAGACGCTTGATCTCATGCAGTTTTACCTTGAATGTCACCGGCTGACCGGCCAGTTCTTCGGCATGATATTCTTCCGGGAAGGTGACTTCAATCTCTTTTTCCTCGCCGGGTTTCATGCCGACCAGCTGGTCTTCGAATCCCGGAATGAATGTACCGGACCCAATTTCCAGATCAAATTTTTCTCCTTTTCCACCTTCAAACGGTTCGCCATCTTTAAATCCTTCAAAATCAATGATGGCATGGTCCCCATTTTGCAATTCGCCCTCTTCCACAACTTCGAGTTCACCCTGGCGCTCCTGCATTTTCTTCAGTTCTTCATCGATATCCTCCGGCTTTACGGAGAAATCTTTTTCTTCTACTTCAAGGCCTTTATATTGACCCAGCTGCGGTTCGGGTTTTACTGTAACCGTTGCTTTGAAGACAAGCGGCTGACCCTTCTCCATCTGTTCAATGTCCACTTCCGGACGATCAACCGGTTCGATCCCTGTTTCTTCAACAGCCTGGCTGTAGGCCTCTGGCAACAGGATATCCAGTGCATCCTGATACAGCGACTCTACCCCGAATCTGGCCTCAAACAATTTTCTGGGAACTTTCCCCTTTCTGAACCCGGGGACATTGACTTTCTTGACCACTTTTTTAAAAGCCTGGTCCAGTGCTCTGTCCACCTGGTCTGTATCCACTTCGACGGTTAAAATCCCCTGGTTGTTTTCTTGTTTTTCCCAGTTCGCTTTCATTCTTTAAAACCCCTCCTACAAAGCATACAATACATGTGTGATCATATGTATTCATGATAATACCTGCAAGTATAACCACTTCATTATAACATAAACCGCCTCGATTTCAACAAGGGGCTAATATCTGGATTATGTTTCTGCCGGGATCTGTAAAACCTGATTCAATTCGTTGAACCGATGGGTGATCTCCGATACGGAAACGCGATACATGTCCGCAACCTGTTCCCTGGATATGTCGCGCTGCATCGTGCGATAGGTGGCAAAATGCAGGGCAGCGGCCCAGGTCTCCACCTGCCCGATGTCAGGATGAAACGGATAGACGGTAAGCAAATATTCCATCCATAACTGATAGGCGAACGAGGAAACCGTGGGATCATGATCCTGGGTCTTCGTTGACACCAGATCAATAACGCTTTTCTGGGGATCCGGAATCTCATCATCATCAATCGGGATATCCGACAGTTCGGTTTCAACGAGTTGTTTGAATTTAAATACCGAAACTTTGCCGGTTACCCCCATCTCCTTTAATGCCTTTAAGGCGAAGGTTTTCAACATGGGATGTGGACCTGGTAATACCAGATATTCTTTCAGCATTTCAATCACTTCCGGTTCATTGACGAATTTCATCCGTTCAATGGCGGCCAGTTGCTGTTCAAAATCGCCGTTTGTTAATTGTTCGTACAATTCTTCCACAAAGCGGGGGTTTTCTTCCAGTTTTTTAAGAACAGAAGCTTCTGTCCATCCCCCTTCCCATTCCTGTTCCGTCTCCATCTCAAAAAGAGAGGCACAGGTTTTCTTCAATTCCTCAAATTCCTGGTACAAATGAGGAGGAAGTTGATGCGCTTCAAGTACGGATTGCAAAACGTTGTACGCTGCCTCATAATCTTCGATCTGGATTAAAGAGACAATGTAGAGCCGAAGTACCTGGGGGTCATTGCCGACCTCGCTGTACATCATGGACTCAGCCAGTTCTCTCGATTTCTGGAAATCCCCCGAGTCATAATAAGAGAGCCCCAACCCGTAACGAGCTGAAGCATTCTCAGGCTCGAATTCGAGCACCTCTAGAAACAGGCGGACCGCTTCGTCATAATTTCCGTTTTCCCTGGCCCTGACAGCCTGTTCCAGCCGCTTTTGAATCATGCCGGGAAACAGGATAACATTATCAAGGCTCTTTTTGTGAACCATGTTTACCACCCGTCAAAATTTATGGATTAAGATATTATATCAATTCTGACGCCTTTCATCCACTGTTTGTATGCATTTTTGTGGATTATCTATAAGAAAAACCCCCCTGACATCTCAGGGTGGCTTTCTAAAACCCTTATTTTAATTCACTCCAGATTATCCATTGTTTCATCTTTTGCATCTTCATACCGGATGGGATCTGCCGGCGGGTCAAGCCGGGGAAGATCGTTATGCAACCTTTTGTTTTCAAAGGAAAACCTCGGGTTGACATGTTCCCCGGTATCCCATCCTGAGCTTTTACCCAGGCTGGTCTGAAGCAATGGTGAACCGTAGGGTCCTTCCGGAAATTCTTCGAGCGTACGTGAATGGATATGATCATGATCTGTCGACAATGGGGTGTAGGTGTCCTGCTTTTGCAAATCGTTTCTGGCCATGCTGTCTCCTCCTTATCAACGGTTTGTCATTATCATTCCCTTCAGAGGAGACAGATATAAGGTAATTGGTCCTAAAAAAGATTAACCGACATGTGCCTTCACTTGCTGTTTTCTTTTAAATGTATATATAAACAGAACAAAACTGATCAAATCAACCAGAATAAAGGCGAAAAAAAGGTTGCTGTAAGACGTAGCCGAAGAAAATCCGGTCAGAGGGTTTAACACGATACCGTCCGGTGAATAATCCAGAATCTTTCCCACAATGGAAAAGCTGAAGGCCCCCGCCATAAAGAAAATCAGGTTGTAGATGCCCATCCCCACACCGGTCTGTTCCGGCATGAGTGTTCTTGATACGGTATTGGCCATGGAAGATTGCAAAAAGGAAAAACCGACATAATTAATGATTAAAGTAAGACTGATCAGCCAGATGACATGGCCCGCCAGAGAGGACAGGGTCAAAAAACCGGCCATTAAAAGACACAGGGCCAGAATGACCACAGGGATACTTCCTTTTTTATCCGCCAGTTTCCCTCCGAAGGTTCCCAGAATAGCGGCACTGATAGCACCGGGAAACATGGCCAGCCCAATCTGTTCTGCAGACAGGTGATAAACATCCTTCAGCATAAGCGGCACCATAAACATCATCCCGAATACCGTGCCCACGGCAAGGAACACGGAAACTAGCCCGTAACGAAAATGGGTGTTGACGAACAATGACGGCTGGATGAACGGATCATCCACCTTATTGATGTGCCAGACAAACCAGCTCAAAAATACCAGGCTCAATGCCAGCATCCACCAGATTAATTGCGTGATAAACAACAGGAACCCGGCGATTCCGATTGCCATTAAAAGAGCTCCTTTAATATCAAACCGTCCTTCCTTCGTTTCTTCCTCCGGTAACCATTTACGAAAAAAAGGAATGGTGACCAGTGTCATCAGCGATATCAGAAACAGGTAGCGCCAGTGTAGAAACCCGGTGATAAATCCCCCAACGATGGGACCGATCCCGGACCCGAAGGCAACGGTCGAGGCGATAACCCCCAGCACTCTGCCTCGCTGATTGGATGGAAAATAACGGGTGGCAACCAGCATGGCCAGCGCTGGAATGGCGGCGGCACCGGTAGCCTGGATCATTCTGCCGCCCACCAGCATAAAGTACCACTGGGAAAGCGAACCCAGGAGAGATCCCGTACTGAATATCAATAATCCTGCCGTAATCAGATTTTTTACCGGAAACTTGTCAGCAAGTTTCCCGTATGTGACCGAACCAATCGAGAAGAAAATGACATAACCGGCCACCACCCAGCTGACTTCCGAGTGGGAAAGATCGAATTGTTCGGCAATGGCCGGAACGGCTACATTAAACATCGTCCCATTCAAGACAGAAAAAAAGATGATAAAACTTAACAGGGGTACAATGCGTTTTTGAATGGTTGGATCAATGGTTTGTTGCATGGCTTTCTGCATAAATACGCCTCCTCTTCCCATTACACCCCATATCTTAACACAATCACTTTCTTTTTTATAGAAAAACGAAACGACCCAGGCACCATTTTGAATGTTCTTAATATATTGGTAAGTGAGATTCAAGCCCAGAAAGGAACGTGAAGGGATATATGGCCGTAGTAAAAGCTTCTTCCGAGGACGTAAAACTTCTGGCGCGATTAATGCGGGCGGAAGCCGAAGGTGAAGGGGACCTTGGCATGCTGATGGTCGGTAATGTCGGGGTCAACCGGGTTCGTTCAAACTGTCTGGACTTCAAGGGGATTCGCACCATCAGACAGATGGTGTTTCAGCGCCCCGGCGGATTTGAGGCAACGATTAAGTCCTATTTTTATCAACGGGCGCGTGAATCTGAAATTCGACTGGCCCGAAAAGTGATTAACGGTGAACGTTATCACCCGGCCAGCTATGCCCTCTGGTTTTTCAAACCCCAGGGAGCGTGTCCTGCCAACTGGTATAACCAGCCCAATACAGGACGATATAAAGCTCATTGCTTTTTTGCTCCCACGGGAGAAAATTGTCCGAATGTTTATGGAACCTATTAAAATAAGAAGGAGGAGTCTGTGATGAGTATGAATAACCCTTATTACAACCCGGGGATGACCACTCCCTACGGATATCCGGTTCAGACACCGACCGCCCAGACCCCGATTCCCCCGTCAGGCGTGACGCTGCCGAGTGTAACACCGTATGCAGCCGCTCCCCAGCAAACCATAACACCCGGGTATCCGCGGCTGCCACTTGAAGAATCCTACATTGAAAACATCCTGAGACTCAATCTGGGAAAAGTGGCCACCATTTATATGACATTTGAAAACAACGAGGAATGGAACGCCAAGGTATTCCGTGGTGTTCTGGAAGCAGCCGGGCGTGACCATATCATTATCAGTGATCCCAAAACAGGAAGACGCTATCTGTTGTTAATGGTCAATCTGGATTATATCACGTTTGATGAAGAACTGAATTATTTCTATCCTGCTCCACTTCCCTATATGCCACGTGGTTCCAGCCACGATTGACTGCACAGAAAATCCCCTTCGGCAGATCACGCCGAAGGGGATTTTTATTTTCATTTCTTTGACATTTTAATTAAAATAGAGTTTGTTACTCCTTCTCATGAAAGGAAAAAATCGACCATGTCAACACGCCAGTTAACCTTGCTTGTCACCGTAACCATAGCCGGACTAATTCTCTCTTTTATGACACCGATCCCGCTGCCTGTCGGGTTTTTACTGGGACTAACCGTGCTTTTTTATCTCGCTTTAAAAACGGGAGCCCACCCGGCCCGACTCTGGAAAGGGATGAAAAACGGGATTCGTCGTACACAGGAAGTGATCTGGATTCTTGTTTTTATCGGTATCATGATCCCGGCGTGGACAGCTGCCGGTACCATCCCCTATCTGATTGATACCGGCATATCCCTGATCCATCCCGATTATCTGTTGATCGATTCGTTTTTAGTAATGGGTATCATATCTTACATCCTGGGCACCTCAGTGGGAAGTTTAAGTGCCGTGGGAATCCCGATTATCGGGATAGCATCGCTGTACAACGTTCCGCTGGATCAAACCGCCGGAGCCCTGATATCCGGGGCGTTTATCGGGGACCGAACATCACCGCTGTCGAGTGCCCGGCTCCTGGTTGCCTCAATGACGGAAACCTGTAAGGCAGAGCAGGGAAAAGCGATGTTTCCCACAACAATCGGAGCGATCCTTTTTTCAGCCCTCTTTTTTCTGTGGCTGGACCTGAGCACACAGAGAGATGTAACGGAGGCGGCTTACGGGGGGTATCCATTTGAAAACTGGTTTCATCTGCATCCGATTCTTTTGATTCCACCGATCCTGTTGATCGGGGCCATCCTGTTTCGCCTGAAAACGAGAGTCGCTTTTTATATCGCCATTTTGGCCGGCGTGATCATCAGTCTTTTTTATCAGGATGTCAGTCCTGATGTCCTGATCGTTGATTTATTATTGGGATTTGATGAGACCGATATCAGCGTCCTTCACAGTAAGGGACTGCTGGACATGGTTGAATTGATGTTGTTTATCGCCCTTACCGGAGCCTTTAACGGTATCCTGGAAGAAACGGAGTTGATCAGACCCTATGTAAAAAAAATCATGGGTTCCCTGACTTCACTCCGTACGGCCACCTGGCGCGTCTCCCTGTTTGGCCTGGGCATGGCCCTTATTTCCTGCAATCAGACTCTGCCGATCATGGTCACAGCGAGAAATCTTTTGCCTGTCTGGAAAGAACGGTTTGATTCTACTCAGTTATCCCGTATCATTGCCGACTCGGCACTGGTCATGGCCGGGCTGATTCCATGGAATATGCTGGCCATACTGTGCAGTACGGTGATCGGGGTCCCCGTCACCTCTTACATGTTTTACGCGGTATTTCTGTGGATCCTGCCATTGTTAACCCTGACCCTGTCCACGATGTATGACCGAAAACAACCGATGTCTTTAATGAAAAAACCTCTAACGCAAACGTTCAACCCGGGCCTTCAACGTATCTCTCCATGCCCGGGCAAGAACGGGACAGGATGCCAGCTCCACTGCCTGCTCAGTGTCCGCTTCCGGCTTATTCATGAGTTGATGACAGCGTATAATGGTCCATTCCGGAAAGGGTTGCTCAATTCGTGTGAATGAATCCCCTTTTTGTACATATCCTTCCTCAATCACACGCATATACCAGCCGGAATAACCCAGCCGCAAAATTTTTTGCACCAGATCAGGGGTGCTCCAGCGACGGGCGAGTTTCCAGCAGGGCTGACGGGGTTGCGACACTTGAACCACCGTATTGCCCACCTGATAAACATCTCCGATACAGACCCCCTCTTCGTCCAGGCCATCCACCGTAAAATTTTCACCGAACCCTCCGAAAAAGAGATCTGTTCGGTTCCATTCCTTTTGCCAGAATGCATAGCGAGACGCACCATAAGCCAGAATGGCTTTGTCTACTCCGCCGTGATGCTTGAGGTCGGCCTGCTGGTCTCCCTCCAGTCCGTTCCTGCTTAACCATAACGGCCCATCAACCGGTTGCTTGTGAATGGCGCTTGTCCAGTCTTTTCCCCGACCATCCCGGATCGTCCTGGTTTTTCCGGTTTGCATGGATAATAAAATCGCTTGACTCATGCAGGTTTCATCTCCTCTCCTCCTCCCCAGTATACAATTTTTAAATGGATACTTCATCGGCAGACCTGTTCAAATTGCCGTTGTAAGTCAGATTTCCTCATCAATGCGGTCGGGGTCTATGTTTTTCCACAGATATTTTCGGTCATAGTTCCCCGTATCATGCCGGACCATTTGATAAAGCATAAAAATAACAGAACCAAATACCAGAAACATGAAAAACAGGAAGATGAGAAAAGCGAGCAATGTGATCCCCCCTTTTAAACATTTTTATTAACATGTGTATGATCAAAACATTCGCTTATATCCTATAAAAATTCCGTATAGTTATTTACCTTTGATTAAATACAACGTACGATAAACCATAACCACCTGCTGGAAAGGGTTGGGAACTAATGAGAATCGGGGGAGATATCATGAAAACGAGTGTTGTGTATTTAAATTCGTATGAAAAGGTAAAGAGGCAGATGGAACAGGTGGCAGCGCAGGTAAACATCAGCCGGGATGCTGTGGAAATTCTGAAAAATCCGATGCGGGTACTGATGGTATCTTTCCCCGTAAAAATGGACGATGGTTCCATTCGTGTTTTTGAAGGGTATCGTTCACAACACAATGATGCGATGGGACCGACCAAAGGTGGTATTCGTTTTCATCCGGACGTTGACATGGACGAAGTGAAAGCGCTTTCCATGTTGATGACGCTGAAGTGTGCCGTAGCCGGTCTCCCTTATGGCGGTGCTAAAGGAGGTGTCATCTGTGATCCGCGGAATTTAAGTGAGGGTGAACTGGAGAGAGTCAGTCGCGGATACATTGAGGCTATATCCCGCCTGGTGGGACCGGATCGGGACATCCCCGCCCCCGATGTTTACACGAATTCCAGAGTGATGGGCTGGATGATGGATGCCGTCAGCAAACTGAACCAGACCTACACCCCCGGGATCGTAACCGGAAAACCCCCGATCATCGGTGGTTCAAAAGGAAGAAATGAAGCAACGGGACGTGGCTGTGTCTATACGATTCTGGAAGCGTTAAATCTATTGAATACGCCGGTGCAGGGCACTCGGGCAGTCATTCATGGATTTGGGAATGCAGGAAGGACCGTTGCACGACTTCTGTGGGAATCAGGAGTGCGGGTAATCGCGGTCAGTGATTCCCGGGGCGGGATCTATGATCCGAACGGGCTGGATATTCCCCGAGCCGAACAAGTAAAAGATCGGGGTTCTTTACAGGATTATCCGGGTGCAACCCGTATCACCAATGAAGAACTGCTGGAGTTAAATACGGATATTCTGGTACCCGCAGCACTTGAAAATATAATTACAGCCGAAAATGCCAGTCGTATCAAAGCCTCCCTCATTGCGGAAGCAGCTAATGGACCGACCACGGCAGAAGCCGATAAGATCCTGGGCAAAAAGAATGTGACCGTGATTCCTGATATTCTGGCCAATGCCGGCGGGGTTACCGTATCCTATTTTGAATGGGTCCAAAATATCATGAATTTCTACTGGAGCGAAGAAGAAATCAATTCCCGCCTGAAACAGATCATGGTAGACGCGTTTCGGGAAATCAACCGGGTCGCACAAAACAACCGGGTCGACCTCCGGTCTGCAGCCTACATGATCGCGATGAAGCGTGTATCAGAAGCCATGGTTGCCCGGGGATGGATCAAGGCCTGAGGTTTATTCTTGATGGCGGGAGGAGTCTGAATGGGAGACGGCACGTGTCATCTGTTTCCAGACGGACCCTTCTGCTTCTTCCCCTCCTTCTATGCGCTCAATCGCCATTTTGACCTGCATCTGTACCTCGAATTCCGGATCATCCTTAGCTTCGTGAAGCGCGGGTAGCGCCGATTCATCTCCCACTTCATAAAGGAACATGGCGGCACGCCAGCGGACCAGCTTGTTCTTGTCTTTTAATGCATCACACATCGGACCGATGGCCTGGGGATCTCCGAGATCGGAAAGCGCATCCCCCGCTGTACGTCTGATAATAAAAGACGAATCTTTCAATGCCTCAAACAACAGCGGCAGTACTTTGGAATCTTCGATTTCACCCAGATAAGCGACGGCCAGACGCCGAACGGAGATGTGCTCATCCTGCAATGCTTTTTGCAACAAAGAGAGGGATTTAACTTCCGGTTTCATTTGCTGCAGGGCGGCATAACGTACCTTCCAGTCAGGATCATCCAGCATTCGTTTAATTTTTTCATGCGATAGGTCTTCTTTTTCGACAGGCTCCTCTGAACCGAACTGATCCAGGGCCCGGTTCACCAGTCTGGTCAATCTCTCCTCGGAATAAGCCGCTTCCAGTTCCATGACCACCTGTTCGCCTACTTCGTCTGGTAATCCGTAACGGGATCCCTGTTCCACCCACTTTCGTTCCAGAATCAGATTATCTGCAGCTTCCTGGGCTTTCATGACGGCTTTTTGAAAGTGTTCCGGGAGCCCGATACGATATTCCTGACCTCCGGCAAGCAGTTTAATCTGCATGGGAATTTCCCGAAACTGCTGAACATATACCTTTACTTCACCCGGGACATGTGCTTCCTGACCTGCTCCGGAAGGAGAACCGGATAACGGTGATACTTTGCGGATGCCGCCGTCATCTTCTCCAAAGATGATCCTCACTTGATACAGAATGTCCTGCCAGTCATGACCGGGTTTTCGGTCCAGCGCAATAAAATCAGCAACCTGAAACAGACTTTTAACCCCTTCAATCTCCAGTATTTTTTGTATATAGGCCGGTGCGTCCTGTTTGTTTTCATCTGTATAAGTTTTTCTCACCCCGTCCGGGAGTTTCTCATCCAGAGTCAGTTTCATTGAATTCGGACTGGGAGTCGGTTCAATGGATAACAACTTCAATGATTTACTCCTCCTTTGTCCAAGGCGGTTTCACAGTTCTGTTATGTAATTCCATGGTAACACAGAACGATAAAAACGGCACAGGTGCGAATGTGCTACCTGTGCCATTTAACATTATTCTTCCAGATAACGGTGTATTTTTTTATGTTCATGCATCACCTGAGCAATGGCCAGCAATTCATAACAGACAAGGACAATGTTAGAAAAATAAGCCTCCTGTTCGCTGGATTCCGGTATTTCTCTTTCATTTTCCTTAATAATTTTACGCAACCATGTCGACACCTGATTCAATTGATCACGGGCCCTGTCATGGTGTTCGACGGCATCTGCAATCATTCGGGCCGCATCCTCAATCTTCTCAAAACAGTCTTTTTGCTCTTCCAGGCTTTCCGTCGAGATTAAATTTCCGATGTGATACATCATTTTTTGTAACAGATCCAGTTCTTTCTGTTGTGCGGTAAATTTCCGGATATCGGACATACTGTGCCTGCGGTATCCCCACTCTTCCCGTTGATATTGTATATACTGAAAGGTTCGTTCCAGATCTTTGGAAAGGCGATTGAACCGCATCCGCAGTTGTTTGCGGTTTCCCTCATGGTATAATGCATACCGCACGCTGTCACGGATCAGAGAAGCAGACCGGAAATACAAATCATTTTTTAAATTCGAAATCATGGAACCGAATTGAGGCGGCAAAACAAACAGATTAACCAGACTGGAAACAATGATGCCAATTGAGGTTGTGGCCAGCCGTGTAAAAAAGGCCATTAAAAAATGATCCTCCGTTTCCGGGATCATCGCCACGGCGGTCAGGGTAGCAACCAGGATCGCATCATCCCAGTGAAGCCGGTGGCAGACCAGGATGGTGAAAACGGCTGCCAGCGCATATGTAACCGGCACCTGACCGAACAGATAATCGAAGAACATCGCAAAACCGGAACCGATTGCCGCAGCCGGCAGACGAATCATCCCCTTTTTGACAGAAGCAGCTGCGGTCGGTTCAATGGTGACAATGGCGGCAATGACAGCGAACATCACGGGAAGTTGTAATGCCTGACAGATGGCGGCTGTGATCAAAACGGACAGCCCCGTTTTCAGGACCCGTCCCCCCAGTATTTTTTGAATGCTCATAAACGTCACTCCATGTCTTAAACCCTTACTCGTACCCACATTTTATTCTATATTCAAGATTATCGGGAATTAGAGATTTGTCAAATAGTCGCCGTCATTGTCAATGATTTTGATCGGACAGGCACCCCATTTGTTTCAGGTGTATAAGATAAATGCAGGCTTTTGCCTATTTATGAATAAAAAACGATCAAGACCAATCAAATAAGGAGGTTTAAGATAAATGTGTGGCATTACAGGATGGGTCAGCGGGGAAAAAGATCTTTCCATCCACCGCTCTGTCATTGAATCCATGACGGATACACTGACTCCCCGGGGACCCGATGATCGTGGCGTATGGATAAGTTCCCACGCTGCCCTGGGACACCGCAGACTGATTGTGGTCGATCCTTCAGGCGGCAGGCAACCCATGGTTAAAACTTACAGAGGGGAAACCTTTGTTTTGTTATATAACGGTGAACTGTATAATACGAAGGAACTGCAGGACGAGTTGAAAGGACACGGGCATACCTTTAATTCCCATTCCGACACGGAAACCCTGCTCATCGCATATCTTCAATGGGGAGAGGGCTGTCTGGACCGGTTGAACGGCATCTATGCTTTTGCCGTCTGGCATGAAAATCGAAAGTGTCTGTTTCTGGCCCGTGACCGCCTCGGCGTCAAACCTTTATTTTATAACCGGCGAGGGAGAGACCTCATTTTTGGGTCCGAATTAAAAGCCCTGCTTGCCCATCCCGAGATTCGAGCAGAAGTAGACCGTGACGGACTTGCTGAAATTTTTGCCATCGGGCCTGCCCGCACACCCGGTCATGGTGTATTTCGCGGCGTTGAGGAATTAAAACCGGGACATTGTCTGACCTTTCAGGGGAATCTCCTGCGCAGTAAACCTTACTGGTCACTTGAGAGCCGTCCTCATCCCGATGACTTCCCGACGACGGTATCAACCGTGAGAGAGCTTGTCCAGGACGCGATTGTTCGCCAGCTGGTGGCCGATGTCGACGTCTGCACCTTTCTTTCGGGAGGGCTGGACTCCAGTGCCATTACCGCCATTGCATCCGCAGAAATGAGAAAAAGAGGGCATTCCGCGATCCGGACTTACGCCGTTGATTATAAAGACAATGACCGGCATTTCAGGCCGAGCGACTTTCAACCCCAAGCAGACACGCCCTGGATTGAACGAATGTCGAAGCACCTGGGCACCTCTCATCACAATGTGATTATCGACACGCCACGGCTTGTAGAAGCCTTGACGCCTGCGGTTCGGGCACGCGATCTTCCCGGTATGGCTGACATTGATGCATCCCTCTATCTGTTCTCCGGAGAAATTAAAAAAAGGGCTACGGTCGCCCTTTCAGGTGAATGTGCTGATGAGGTATTCGGGGGATATCCCTGGTTACGACGAAAAGAAGCTGTTCATGCCGATACTTTTCCCTGGGCCATGAATCCGCAAATCAGGACCAACATCCTTTCCCAGGACTTAATCCATGAAATTAAGCCCGAAAAGTACCTGCAGGAGCGATATCGGGAAGCCCTGGATGAAGTCCCTGAACTCCCAGGGGAATCGGATCATGAAAAACGGATGCGAGAAATCTTTTATCTGAACCTGACCCGCTGGATGCCGATCCTGCTGGATCGCAAAGACAGGATGAGCATGGCCTGCAGTCTGGAAGTTCGTGTTCCTTTCTGTGACCACCGTATCGTGGAGTATGTCTGGAATGTTCCCATCGCCCAGAAATTTTGCGATGACCGGGAAAAAGGGTTGCTGCGCCGCGCGCTGAAAGGGATTCTTCCTCAAGATATCCTGGAACGGCGCAAAAGCCCTTACCCCAAAACCCATCATCCGGCCTATGATCAGGCTATTCGCCGATGGATAATCGCCATTCTTGACGATCCGTCCTCCCCCATCCTTCCGTTTATCAACCGGGATAAGGTTCGAAACAAAGCATTAAAATCATACAGTTCCGACGAAAATCCCTGGTTCGGGCAACTGATGGGAACAACACAACTTTTTGCTTATTTGATCCAGGTTAATACCTGGTTGAAAGAATACCGTGTTTCAGTTGTTTAAATTAATAGATAATGGCCGGTAAATTGTGTACCGGCCTGTTTCATTTTTATCAGACGATTATGATTTATCCTCAAGGTAACGAATGATCCCCGCCATATCCAGGTCCCCTTTCCCTTCAGCCACTGCCTGTTCAAAGGTTTTTTGACTGATAGAGGCTACCGGCAAATTAGACCCCGTTTGATTGGCCAGTTCACCGATTAAACCGAGGTCTTTTGCCATGAGCTTGAGGGCAAACGCAGCCGGGTATTCGTCTTTCAGGTAGAGGGGGATTTTAAAATTCATCAGAGGGGATGAAAGAACCGTCTCTTTCATCATGTCCAGAACCGTCTCCCTCTCCAGACCGGCCCGGTCTGCCAGCAGAACCGCTTCAGAAATGCCCTGCATCGTAACCCCTAATAGTAAATTGACCACCAGCTTCGCTTTTTCGCCACTACCTGCCGGACCAAAATAAAAATGGCATTTTCCCAGTGATTCAAAGATGGGTTGAGATTTTTCATATGTATGTTTTTCTCCACCAACCAGAAAAACAAGGTTTCGGGACTCTGCCGCGTTGACACTTCCGGAAACCGGTGCATCCAGAAAGTGTATCCCTTTTTCACGGCAGATGCTGGCTATTTCCTCCGAAGTGGAAGGTGAAACGGTACTCATGTCAATCAAAACAGTTCCGGGAGCAACATGACCGGCAATGCCGTCCTCCGATAGTACCACATCTTTGACGGCACGGTCATCGGAAAGCATGGTGATGACAACATCCTGTCCTTTTACGGCCTCTGAAAGATTTTCCGCCGTTCGAACCCCCATTTCTTGAAGAGGGATCATTTTTTCACGGGTGCGGTTAAAGACCGTCAACTCAAATCCATCCTGTTGCAGGTTCATTGACATCGGTTTGCCCATGTTGCCCAGTCCGATAAATCCAATTTTCATGAAAGCATTTCCCCTTCCACCAGATCATTTACATTTCCATTATAATTAATCGACTGCCTTTTTAAAAAAATAAGATCCCCGACTCATAACAGGGATCTGATAAGAAAGCCTTTGTCTATAAATAGGGGATCACGCGTTCAGGGAAATTGGTGCACAGTTGAATGTCGGGATGTAAATTGAGGGTGCTTCGAATATGCTCTTGATCATCTACTGTCCAGGCTATAACAACCATCCCGTTTTCATACATTTCCTGTAAAAATGTTTTTGTCAGGTAAGAATAGGCCATTGAGAGCACAGTCGCACCTGTTTCCTCCAGTTGTTCGTGTACCAGCACCGGTTTGCCCATGATAATCAGTCCGGTCGTCAGGTCCGGATTTAACAGCTTCACTTTTTTTACCGATTCATGGTCAAAAGACGTTACATAGACATCTGACTGCATATTGTACCGATCAATCATTTCCACTACTTTTTCCTCCAGCCCCGGGTAAAGCTGGCCCGCCTGTTTCAATTCAATATTTAATCTGGTTTTTCCACGGACAACTTCAAGAACCTCTTGCAGTGAGAGAATTTTTTCTCCCGTAAATTCAGGCGAAAACCAGCCCCCGGCATCCAGACAGGACAATTCCTCGAAGGGATGGTCCCCTACGTATCCCTTCCCATTTGTCGTTCGATCCAGGGTAAAGTCATGAATCACAACCGGAACACCGTCCTGGCTTAAATGGACATCAATTTCAATCCCTCTAACATGCGGTTCCTCCAGTGCCATTTTTATAGCCGCCATCGTATTTTCAGGTGCACGTCCGGACCATCCGCGATGAGCCATACAGACATTCATCGAATTCAACTCCTTTTGAAAAGGGAGAGGGGTATTATCCCTCTCCTTCACCTTACACCGTCTATTTAAGAAGTTTTTCAGCTTTTTCCGCTGCCGCCTGCATTGCTTCCTCAGCCGTCATATTCTCATCGATAATAGCCCTCTGAATTTCTGCCATGATCACTTCCTGCAGTTCTTTATAACCGGGAACCATCGGACGGGGTTTCGCATATTCAAGCTGGTCAACCGCCACTTTAAACTGCGGTTTTTCCTGATACAGTTGTTTCATTTCATCACTCTCAACAGCTGATACACGAACCGGCATGTACCCGGTATTCTTGCTCCAATGTATGGTTTGTTCTGTGTCGGTCATCCATTTAATGAATTGCCACGCTGCCTCTTTTTCTTCCTCAGAAGATTTGGCCATCATAACCAGGTTCGTACCACCGGTAGGCACTCCAAAACTTTTCCTGGCAGGCAGAAATGCCGTTCCCACTTCAAATCCCTGTGCTTGTTCCATAAGCCCGTTCAGGCTACCAGTGGAAGTGAAAATCATGCCGACCCGCTGATTGGTAAAATCCTGTGCCGCGACATCCCAGGCATTATATTTCTCTCCTGGGGGCATTTTCATAATGCCTTCCTCAATCATACTCTTCCAGAACTCAACCGGTTCGATCCCTTCCGAAGAATGAAACGCCGGTTTTTTGCCGTCATCGGTCAGGATTTTTCCACCATTCTCAAAGACCAGGGCTTCATAGAACCAGATATCGATTGGCGTTGAAAAACCCCAGCGTTCCCCTTCAATGGTCAGGGCTCTGGCATATTCCCTCAATTCTTCCCATGTTTTAGGTCCTTCCGGATTCAGGCCTGCCTCTTCCAGCATGTCCCTGTTCACGTATAAAAGAGGTGTACTCCGGTTAAACGGAATCGCATACAGGGTATCTTTCCAGTAAGAATTCCCCATTAATCCCTGAATATAATCATTCATATCTACCCCGTTCTTACCCTCCACATAGGGTTGCAAGTCCTGTAGCGCACCGGCATCAGCAAAAGCCCCAATCGATGCGATTTCAATCATAGTGACATCCGGTTGTGTACCGGCCGCAAGAGAAGCCATGACTTTGGCGTGGTTCTCATAGTAGTCTCCCTGATATGTAGGTTTTACTACCACCTCATCCTGGGACGCGTTAAACTTCTTCACCATCTGTTCAATCACTTCGCCGTTTTTACCACCAAGAGAGTACCAGAAATCGATTTGAACGGGTTCTGATGAAGATTGGCTGCCGTTTTGACCCGCATCTGCAGAAGCCGTAGCATTCCCCCCTGAAGTTTCCTGATTTCCACAGGCGGCAAGAGCTGCGACTATCCATACACTTAATAAAACCATTCCCCATTTTTTCATAACAAACCCTCCTCATTTTATTTGACACCCGAGTATACAAACGCTCGGATAATCTGGCGCTGAGCCACAAAGAAGACGATCAGGATCGGAATCACAAGAATCATGTTTCCGGCCATAACGATGTTCCAGGCAATCCCCCCTTCCGCATCTTTTAACATGGCAATGCCAATGGGCAGGGTTCGAAATGCATCACTGTTGGTCATGACAAGCGGCCAGAAATAATCATTCCAGTGGTAAATGAAACTGAAAAGGCCGAATGTGACCAAAACTGGCCTGGCCATGGGCACCATGATTCTCCACATTATGCGCCATTCACTGGCTTCATCAAGTCGGGCTGCCTCAATCAACTCTTCCGGTACCTGCATGAACGACTGCCTCAGTAGAAAAATACCGAAAGCACTTGCTGCATAAGGCAGAATTAATGGGATATAAGAATTGATGAATCCCCACTCACTCATTTGCAGAAAGACAGGCAAAAAGGTGATCTGAGGAGGAATCATCAGAGCTGCCATCGTCAGGCCAAACAGGAATCCACGTCCCGGAAACTGATACCGGGAAAAGGCATAGGCAGCCGGTACCATCGTCAGAATTTGCAGTACCAGTATCGCAACGGCTACGAACAGGCTGTTAAAAAAGTACCGTAGAAACGGTCCCGACGACCATGCTACCTTAAAATTGCTCCACATCCACGTCTCCGGAATCCATTCTGGTGGAAAGACGACCGTTTCCGGCAAAGATTTTAACGCTGTGATCATCATCCAGATAAAAGGAAAAACAAAGATCAGGGTGATCACGGCCAGTCCTGTCCATTCCACGATTTTCAACATTTTCTCAACTGTGATCATTTCCGCACCTCCTATCTGTAATGAACCCTTTTCGCCATGAACCTAAAATGAAACACCGTCATGACCCCTACTATCACAAGCAATACAACCCCGGCGGCCGAGGCATATCCGATCTTGAAAAAATCAAACCCGTATTCATAGATGTAATAGACCAGCATGTTTGTTGAATTAACCGGCCCGCCCTGGGTCATGATCTGCACGGTGTCAAACACTTGAAAAGAAGCAATCGTATTAACCACAAGCAGAAAAAACAGTGTGGGCGACAGCATGGGAAGCGTGATCCTGGCAAAGGTAGCCCACTGGCTCGCTTCATCAAGAGCAGCTGCTTCGTAGAGGTCTTTTGGAATACTCTGCAATCCCGCAATAAAAACCAGCGCATTGTAACCCACGATTTTCCAAACCCCAACAACCACAAGGGATAGAAGTGCCGTGTCGGTATGTGTAAGCCATGGCGACGGTGGAAGATGAAACAGGTTGAGCACCCAATTCAATAACCCGTACTGGGGGTCCATCATCCACATCCACAATAGGGAAACGGATACCAGGGAAATGATATAGGGACTGAAAATCGCCCCCTGAACAATTCCGTATATCGCACTGGACTTATTCAGCCATAATGCCAGAAGCAGAGCGACAGTAAGGGAAAGGAAGACCGTTAACACAGTGTAAATCACAGTATTAAAAAATACCTGGCGAAAATCTTGAGACTGAAATAGTTCTACGTAATTGGCAACCCCGACAAATGTTTTATCCGGGCTGATCAGGTTCCACGATGTGAAGCTGAGGTAAATCATATAAAAAATAGGATAGATGAAAAACAACAGAAAGATGATCAGGGACGGCGCAACCATGAGATAAGGCCGAAGGGTGTTTAAGGACATACACGGACACCTCCGGCTACAGTCTGTAAGTCCGCCTTATTTTCCTCAACTTCCATCCGCCTTCCTTCTCGATCAAAAAAGTACAGATTTTTATAAGCAATATAAGCAAATAAACGCATACCTTCTTCGAGGGGATGATCATAATGTTTCACTTTAAACGGAATCCCCGACATCTCCATTTGATAGATTGTTTCATGTCCGAGTATTTCACGGTTTACAATCTCGGCAGGCAAGGTAAGTCCACCCTCCAGCGGTTCATTGGATAAAACAACTTTTTCAGGCCGAAACCCCACGTAAACAATATCTTTATTATGGCTATGTAATTGAGGGATTTTGTCCTTTTCAATGATATTCATCGGAGGCGTCCCAATAAAAAGAGCTGTAAAAAGATTGGCTGGTTGCTGGTAAATTTCCATCGGCTCCGTTGCCTGCTGAATCTCACCCTCATTCATAATGACAATTTTGTCTCCCATGGACATGGCTTCTACCTGGTCATGCGTCACATAAATAAATGTGGTTCCCAGTTTCTTGTGCAACTCAATAAGCTCCGTCCTCATCTGGGCCCTCAATTTGGCATCCAGATTGGATAACGGTTCGTCCATCAAGAAAACTTTCGGTTTTTTGACCATGGCCCGGGCCAGGGCAACACGCTGTCGCTGTCCCCCCGACAATGTTGAAGGTTTTCGATCCAGATACGCTTCAAGACCGACAACGGCTGTAATTTCTTCGATCAACTGCTGTCTTTCTTTTTTAGGTACCTTTTTATTTTTTAGTCCGAATTCAATGTTTTCTCTTACGGTCATCGTCGGATAAAGGGCATAGTTTTGAAAGACCATCGCAACATCTCTTTTACCCGGTGGAAGATGGTTGATCGGGTCACCATTCATTCTAATTTCCCCGTCACTCACCTGTTCCAGTCCTGCTATCATTCTCAGCGTGGTTGATTTTCCACAACCGGAAGGACCAACGAGTACAGTGAAAGACCCATCTTCAACCCACAGATTTAGATTCCGAATTACCGTTTGGTTTCCGAATCGTTTACTCACATCCTTCAACTCAATCGCAGCCATACGACTCCCTCCCTTTTTTCAATCAGACAATTTTTGTTTCCATAAGTGCGGGCTTCCCGTTGAAACCGCCATTGCTCCATGTTTTAATGCATTGACCATATGTTCCCGTTTCTTTAACAAACCACCCGTAATCAGGGGAATATCCGTCAATTGTCGGATTTCCTCAATCATTTCCGGAATTAATCCCGGCATCACCTCAACAGCATCGGGTTCATTTTGCCTGACTGATTCGAGGCCTCGACTTACCGCATCCGTATCGACCAGAAAAATACGTTGAACAGTGAGAAGGTTAAATGATGCCGCCAGTTTGACCATGCTTTTTCTGGTCGTAATAATGCCATCAGGCTGGATAAAACGCGCCAAAAATTCAACACCTTCCCGGTCGGTACTTAATCCGCCGATTTTTTCAAGGTGCACAAACACCCGTCGGCCATGTTTTTGAAAGAGATCCACATACTTTTTGATCACCCCGATATTCCCCGTCAGAAGAAAGATAATACCGATATCGGAAGACAGGGCTTTTTCAAGGTATTTCGGTTCTTTAACAGCTGCGATCATTCTGTCATTTTCCAGTGTCTGGACAAAGGTTTTCCCGGTCACATCCTCACCCCGCATCCTGGTTGAATGAAAAAACCATTGACAGATTGAACGCCAGGGGGGAACCGCTCAACTATCAATGGTCTCTCATCTTCTCAACCGAAAAGCTATCCACTTGTCTATTACTGTAATACTTGATTGTTAATCAAGTGTTAAGTCACTTTTCGAATTTTGTATAGGGGATGTTAAAATTGTAAATAGTCTGCTAACTTTACAAAATTCACAAAACCATTACACCAGATTAATGAAGAATTTTCCAAACTCTTATATAATAAAAAGAAGTGTGAAAATATGATTTCACACACATTGATATCCATGAAATCAGAACAAAAAGGTGGGATAACATGAGAATTGTTGTTGCCGGTGGAGACGGCTTTTGCGGATGGCCAACCGCCCTTTATCTTTCCAGACAGGGACACGATGTTTTTATCGTGGACAGCCTGATTCGGAGAAAATGGGATGATGAACTGCGTTCCAATTCCCTGACACCGATTGCCACACTTGAAGAACGCGTGGCACGCTGGAAAGAACTGACCGGAAAAACCATCCAAATCTACACAGGGGATTTGACGCATTATGATTTTCTGCGTGAAGTTTTTCGTCAGACCCAACCGGATGCATTCGTTCATTTCGCTGAACAGCGCTCCGCTCCCTATTCCATGATTGATCGCGAACATGCCGTGTTTACACAGGTCAACAACGTGGTTGGAACGCTAAATGTATTATATGCCATTAAAGAACTTGCCCCCGAATGCCACCTGATCAAACTGGGTACAATGGGGGAATATGGAACACCTAATATTGATATTGAAGAGGGGTATATTAAAATCAAACATAAAGGGCGTGAAGACGTCCTCCCTTATCCGAAACAACCGGGATCCATGTACCATTTGTCCAAAGTTCATGACAGCCATAATATCATGTTTGCCTGCAAAGCCTGGGGAATCCGTGCCACGGACCTGAACCAGGGAATTGTATACGGCCTACATACCGATGAAACCCTGATGGACCCGGTGCTGGTCAACCGTCTGGATTATGACGCTGTTTTCGGTACCGCATTAAACCGATTTATCATCCAGGCAGCCATTGGCCATGACCTCACCGTTTATGGAAAAGGGGGACAGACCCGTGGCTTCCTGAATATTATGGATACCATACGTTGTATTGAAATCGCTGCGGAAAATCCGGCCGACAAAGGCGAGTTCCGGGTTTTCAACCAGTTCACCGAAGAATTTTCCGTACTGGAACTGGCGGAAAAAGTGCAAAAAGTAGCAGCTCAGGAAGGCTATGAGGCGCGAATTGCCCATATCGATAATCCGCGGGTTGAAAAAGAAGAACATTACTACCATGCGGAAAACACGAAACTGATTGACCTGGGGCTTGAACCCCATCTGCTCACCGACGATGTGATTCGGGGCATTCTGCACGCTGTCGTCGATCACAAGGATCGTGTCATCAAGGAAAATGTGATGCCGAACGTGACGTGGAAGTAAGCCAATATCCGTGTTGTAAGGAGCGTCTGAATGATGAAAATAGCACTGATTACCGAAACATTTTTTCCATCCACAGACGGGGTTGTCACCCGTCTGTGTGCTACAATCAAATGGTTGCAGCAGGACGGACATGAAGTCCGGATTGTCGCTCCTGACCCCGGCATTGAGGCGTATGAAGGAGCTAAAGTGATTGGTATACCCGCCCGTTCCCTGTTTCTGTATCCAGGAAGACAGGTTTCGCTGCCCCATCGCAGCGTGAAACGTATTCTACAGGAGTTTGAACCGGACCTGGTTCACGTTATAAACCCCGCATTGCTCGGGGTCTCCGGCATCTATTACAGCCGACTTTTGAAAATACCGCTGATTGCTTCTTACCATACAAATATTCCCGATTATGCCGATTATTACCGTGTTCCTCTGTTCAAACCATTTCTGTGGTGGTATTTCCGCACGTTGCATAATCGCGCTGATCTCAATTTATGTACATCACAGGCCGTACTGGAGGAACTTCGTGAAAGAAGGTTTCGAAATGTCCGGCTCTGGGACCGCGGAGTCGACGTGGACAACTTCGGTCCGGATCAATTCAGTCGCAACATGAGAGAAAAGTTGACCGGCGGCCGGCCGGAACAGCGTTTACTGCTTTACGTGGGACGACTGGCCGCAGAAAAAGAAATCGAAAAAATCAGGGATGTTCTCGATAAACACCCCGAGTTCAGTCTGGCTATTGTAGGAGACGGCCCGTACCGGGATTATCTTGAACAACACTTTGCCGGCACAAATACCGTCTTTACCGGATTTTTACACGGCAAAGAACTGGCTCAGGCCTATGCATCAGCAGATGCGTTTGTATTTCCTTCTACGACGGAGACACTGGGATTGGTCATTCTGGAAGCAATGGCCTCCGGTTTACCGGTAGTGGCCGCAAAAAGCGGCCCGACCTGTGAGCAGGTTCAGGACGGAAAAACAGGCCTTCTCTTTGAGCCCGATCATTCGGACAGTTTTGTCAACACGGTGGGGAAATTAAAAGATGATGCATGGCGTCGCGAATTGGGGGAAAATGCCTACTTCGAAGGACAGCAGTTCGGTTGGGAACGCCCGTCCAGACAATTGTTTGATTATTACCGGCAGGTACTGGATGAAAAAAGAGAAAAATCCGGATTGTACATCTTCAGATAAGTACAATCCGGATTATTATTTTAGAATTAGGGTTGAGGTTCACCTTTTTTGAGCAATTCGGATACGGTAACAAATTTGTATCCTTTCTCACGCAATCCGTCGATGATTTCAGGCAGAGCATACTGGGTTTGTGGACAGGAATCACTGGCATGAAGCAGAATAATATCACCGGGATGTGCCCGGGAAAGGACACGTTCCACAATTTTTTCTTTACCCGGTTTCATCCAGTCCAGCGAATCAGTATCCCACTGGATGACCTGATAACCCATCCCCTGCAAAGTCCGGACAACACGGGCATTGTAATCTCCATTGGGAGTCCGGATCAGTCGGGTTCTTTTGCCGGTTATGTCGTATAGGGCATCTTCTGATTTTTTAACCTGTTGCCGGATCCATTCATCACTGTGCTGACTGTAATTCTGGTGTTTCCACCCGTGCGTCCCGATCTCAAATCCCATATCGTCAATTCGTTTGACGATTTCCCGGTGTTTAAGCGCCCAGGGTCCGGATAGAAAAAAGGTGGCATTGTACACATCTTTTTCGCCGAGTACATCAAGAATCGGATGAGCGTACTTGTTACCCCAGCTGATGTCAAAAGTGAGAGCGACAACTTTTTCATCTGTATCAACACTGTAGATGGCGGTCGGTTCTTTATTCTGTGCATCTGCCGTCATCGTCAGACTGAAGACCAGAATACCTGTCATGAGCAAAACGGTCAACCTGCGATGAATCATATAAATCATGAGGGTTCCTCCTGATACGAATATTGATGCTGGTTTTAGTTTGTTCGTCATCAGGAGGAATATTTGTGGCAACTCATGACATTTTATCGACTCCGGGGTAAGTTAAGCAGTTCGGAAGTAGTCACAAACTGGACACCATCAGCCCTCAATTTCTGGATGATTTCAGGCAGGGCCTTCACCGTCCCCGAAAGATCCTCCCCTTTGCCTCCGGCACTGTGCTGAAGAATGATAGACCCCGGGAAAACATGAGAGAGGACATTGACGGAAACTTGATCCTGACTCAATCCTTTCCAGTCCAGCGAATCGACATTCCAGTTCACAATCGTATAATTTTGACTGGAAAGCCATTTGATTTGATCCTCTGTCACATCCCCGTATGGCGGGCGAAATAGCTTCGGACTGTATCCGATCAGTGGTCTCAGAATGCCATCCGTCTGTCTGACTTCACGTTGAAATGTCACATCATCCACTTTGATCAAATGGGGATGACTGTAAGTATGGTTGGCGATTTCATGCCCTTCACGATGCATGCGCCTGACAATTTCGGGATGAGCCTCAGCCCGATTGCCCACTACGAAAAAAGTCGCCTTCACATTATACTGTTTCAGGACATCCAGAATTTGCGGCGTATATTCCAGGTCAGGACCATCATCAAAAGTCAGGGCGACCTGTCTTTTGTTGGAAGGCCCGTTCAGCACAAAGGTACTGGGGTACTTCTGGCGGAGGTCGGCCAGTGAGAGCGGATGGGGTTCACGTACTTCCTTTTCTTTTCCCCCTGCCAGATCCGGGGTTCGTTTCTGGTTTCTCTGTTCCGTTTGATTCTTTTGATCATCCTGTTGTTGCTGTGTTTCCTGTCTTTTCTGTCTGGATTCCTCTCCCTGTTGTCCCTGCTGCTGATTACAGGATGCAAGAATCAGCATACAAGCCACAAACAGGATGAGCCACGGTTTGCTTCTGTTCATCTCGAATAAACCCTCCTGTTAAAACACACGTTTTTTCGTATTATGTGTCTTCAGGTCGGATTTATCCAAAAAAAAGACATTATTCAGGGATCCGGATTGTGACATCTCCCTCGACAAACGCCTGACAGGAAAGACGTTCTCCTGCGGTAACACCTCCACTGCCCAGTCGATAGGCTTCTGTATCGGAGATCGGAGACAGGTTTTCCATTCCTTCTACAACCCGGACCACACACGTTCTGCATTTTCCAGTGCTGCAATAAAAATCAAGGGGAACCCCCTCACGGATGGCGGATGTGAGCAGGTGTTCCCCTTCTTTGCATTCATAAACGTACGTTTTATCTCGACCGATCACGGTTACACGCGGCACTTCAATTCCTCTCCTTTTCAGGTCAGGCTGCCAGTTTTTTGAACCTCATTTTCCAGTTGCCTTGATAATTCACGCAGCTGCAGAATATCCCCGATCGCCATCAAATGATTGAATCGTTTCTGGTATTCACTCGCCTCGACAACATACCCCTGTATAAACAGGCTTTCAAGATTCTTCAAGATGTTGGACACTGTCGATGACTTGTCTTCAAAAGATTTCTGAGCCTCCATAATTTCATCCCGGATATCCGACATTTCCTGGTCCAGCTGAAAAGCAGCTTCCGCCGCTTTTTTCAGTTTGATCTTAATAGCTTCCGGGATATTATGTTCATATTTATAATTCAATGAATGTTCAATGGTGGCCCAAAAATTCATCGCCAGCGTGCGAATCTGAATCTCGGCCAGGATCTCTTTTTCACCCAGTGATGTCTGAACGGGATATCGGATAACCATATGATAGCTGCGGTATCCGCTCTCTTTCTGATGACGGACATAATCTTTTTCAGTTACAATGGACATATCTTTTCCTTCCCGTTGCCGGATCAGTTCCACGACCTTTTCGATATCGTCTACAAACTGGCACATAATACGGATCCCGGCGATATCTTCCATCTCGTCTTCGATACGATTGAGCGGAATATTCAACTTGCTCGCCTTTGACAGGATGCTTGAGATTTTCTTGACCCGCCCCACCACAAACTCGATGGGAGAGTAATCATTTCTTTTTTTCAGTTCGGAACGAATGGAACGGAATTTTATCTTAAGTTCATCAACCGCCTGTTCATACGGTATCAAAAATTCCTGCCAGCCTCTTCCGTTCTTCAAAATGAATGAACCTCCCTGTTTCATGTCAATATTTCTGCCATTATATATTTTACATGTTTTTCATGCGATTGACCATTGGTCTACTGAAATAAAAAAAGCCGGCATGACTACCGGCTTTCTTCCCTGACAAAGGGCTCTCTCGTATCGATATGTCCCATCATGGCTTCAACAATCTCCCCGTCAACCGTAAATTGAATCTGTTCTACCTCGGGAAACTGGAAAAAGGTGCGGGTGAACGCATCAAAAGCCATCGCCTCAATGCCTCCACCAAACGTGTACGTATTTTCGCCCGAAGCATCAATCACCAGTGTATTTGCCTGGAGGGTGATGGTATGATACTGAAACGCTTCCCAGAGCGAGTAATGTCCATCCTCACGCGGATCCTGCAACAGTAGCATCACTTCTTCATATTTCTGTTCCGGTGTCTCATATTCCAGATCACGTTCTTCCCCGACCAGATCCGTTGCCTGCTCATTCACATAGTAAACGGTCACTTTCTCCTGTTCTGATGCTTCTTCATTTGGAGGCTGCTCTGTTTCTGTGCCTGTTTCACCCGGAGAAACGTCCGGTTGACTGCCTGTGGTTCCACAGGAAGCCAGTGACAGGGACATGATCAGGATCGTAACCAATATTGTCATACGTTTCACATGGATCCCCCCTGTTTATTCATAATTCAAGTAATAGTCTCGAATACCTGCGGCCAGGGATTCAGCCACTTTTTGTCTGAATTCCGGTTTTAACATCATCTGATTTTCATACTGGTTGGTCATGAATCCAGTTTCCGTCAGAACCGCCGGCATGTCTGTGTGTTTAATCACATAAAAAGGGGCTGTCTGTACTTTCCGGTCAGGGAACCCGGTTGCATTGAGTAGATGGCGGTGAATCACATGCGCCAGATTTTTACTGCGCTGATGATAATAATAGGTTTCTGTTCCCCGGGAAGTGGGCCTGTAGGCATTGGCATGAATCGATATAAACAGATCGGCATTCATATCATTCGCAATCTGGACACGTTCATCCAGGGTTAAAAATGTATCATCCTGACGTGTGGCCACAACTTGAAATTCTTTGTACTGTTTCAACAGCTTAACCAGTCGCTGTGCAACATCAAGATTAAAGTCTTTTTCAACATTGCCGGAAACACCCTGCGCTCCCGGATCTTTACCTCCGTGCCCCGCATCGACGACAATCAGATATCCGAGTTTAGGCGGAAGGGGATCCAGTTTAATTTGCAACCCGTTTTCATCGGAAACGATCTGATAATTGCTTTTTCGATTCAATTCCAGGACAACCCGGACGATATAAGGGGATTCTTCAAACTGACTGAAACGAATCTCCCGGATAGCCGGATATTTTTCAATCACTTCTTCCGGACTCAGGTTGTCCAGTATCTCATGAACGCCCTGTTCTTTGACTTCTGGATCAACTACATCTTTATCTTCCTCTGAAGAAGAATCGGTATCCTTTACCTCGGTATTGGAGGGACCCTCCTCTTCCCAGGGTAGTGGTAACACAAAAATACCACTTGCAGGTTTCTGATCTTCCTCATCTGTAGAGCCGGTTCCCGCCTGCCCTTCGTAATTTTCTTCAACCTGTTCCGATTGATCCGGTTCTTCGGGGTCTTCAGAATCCATTTCATCATTTGCCTGTTCGCTATCTTCCTCTTTTGTACCTGTTTCGATATCGGAGTTATCGGAATCCGTCTTCAATTCTTCGAGTTCTCCAAGGGAATCCAAAAATTCCTCGGAAAGAACGGATGCCGGAATATCGAGCACAATACGGTGAGGGCCAACAAGTGTAAAGTCAATCGGCTTAACCGGGGCGCTGGTCTGAATGGATACGGTAACGCCGTCTTCCACTGTTATCCCTTCAACATTGCGTAACCGTTCGATATGAATTTCCCTTTTTTTCAGATCTGTCTCCACAGACCCTTCCGTCAAATCTTCCAGACTACGTAAAGGAACAACTGTTTTAAAGTCAATCTGTTTCACCACGCCTGATTTTTTCGACTTGAGTCCGGTTGTCTCAGACGACTGAGTCACTTTTAACGGTTTACCCGGAGTGATTTCCCAGTTCTCTGAGTAATTATCAAGAATCATTCGATTCTCTTCCTGATACCGGGTATCGAGCCCCAGCTTTCCGGCAATCGTTTCAATCTCAACATACGGTTCATTTTTCAGTTGATAAATCTTAACTTTTCCTGAAACATCTTCTCCGTTGATCGTCACCGTATAAGTCTGGTTGACATAAACCGTGCGGGTTAAATCTTCCCAACCGACCGTAATCCCCATCGCCTCGCCGACAAAACGCAATGGCAAAAGCATACGCTGATTACGAATCATCGGAGGGGCGTCCATTTCCACACGCTGCCCGTTCAATTCGGCGACCGGATTATCCAACTGCAGTTTCAAAATCGTGTCATCGTTCGTGATGGTTGCGGTACGCGTCTCGCCATCCCAGTCCACATCCGCTCCCAGACCTTCTGCAACAACCCGAACAGGTACCAGTGTACGCTGATTATGTATGAGGGGTGGAACATCCGGCTCAACTGTCTCTCCTTCAATCACCAGTGATACCGAATGATCCTGAGCTCCTGCCAGACCGGGAATCGCAAAAACCATTACCAACAACCATACCGCTGTCAAAAATCGCTTCATGTGTCTCCCCTTCCCTGTTTTTGTGTGATTCTTGATGCAAAAGTAGCCTTCGACAGGTCCCGCATTAAAGGTGTCAGTTAAGGCGTTGACCATGGCAAAACGGCTTGAAAATTGCTGTCGATTTTTACATCTTTTTAGACGCCCGGCCAAACCAAAAGTTGCTCTAAAAAATGTGCGGTCTTTTATGAATCAGGCCTTTCGTCAGACAGGGGAGTGACAAAATCCTGCACAAAGCGGGAGAGGGGAGTGGGAAGTTCACCGGCCTCGACATGATCAACATGGGAGTTGAATTGTATTTTTCCATCAAATATGACATGCATCTCCCGACACAGGTACTTCACTTCCTGATAGTCATGGCTGATCAGGACAGCCGTCGTGTCAGTTTCCGCCAGAATCCGGCGAAAATCACGAAGCAATGATCGCTTGGTGGGCAAATCAAGCGCAGTAAATGGTTCATCAAGAAATAGGACTCTGGGATTCACCACCATCGCCCTGGCCAGATTGACGCGCTGGGCCTCCCCACCTGAAAGTGTTCTGGCATTGCGGTCTGCCAGGTGACGTATCCCAAACTGATCCAGCCAATAGTCGACTCTTTCTTTAACCTGCCTACGCGGGACCCGGCGCAAACGCAAACTGACGGCAACATTTTGAAAAACAGTTGTATGAAACATGAGCGGTTGCTGAAAGACCACCGCCATTTGCCGTCTCACATTCATACTGATTGAACCCGGCCAGATTCGGATTCCCCGAAAATAAATTTCACCCCCGGTCGGGGGTTCCAGAAGGGCAAGCGTTTTAACAAGGGTGCTTTTTCCTGCTCCATTCGGGCCAATTAAGCCTGTCACATCACCCTGTTTTAATGAAAAATCCTCAACATCCAGAATCTTTTTGTTATGTCTTACAACTTCGATGTTTTTAACCTGCAGAATGGGCGGGTTCATCCTTTCACCTCCCGCTGCTGTAACATGGTGAGAAACAGGGTTACCAGATAGGCCAGCGTCATCAGGATCACGGAAATCCCGATCGCCACTTCTGTATTTCCTTTTGATACTTCCATTACCGTTGCCGTTGTCAGTACCCGGGAGTAACCCTTGATGTTTCCGCCGACCATCATGGATGCGCCCACCTCGGATATCACCGCTCCAAAACCGGCAATAACAGCGGCAATCAACGAAAAACGGGCTTCCCGAATGACCAGCAAAAGCATTTGGCGACGGGTGGCTCCCAGGGCCCTGATCTGAAGGCGCATTTTCTCATCCACCTGCATAATCGCAGCACTGGTCAATCCCATGACGATAGGGGATGCAATAACCGACTGGGCAATGACAATCGCGGTAGGTGTATAAAGAAGTTCCAGCTCCCCGAGGGGGCCGTTGCGAGCCAGAAGCAGGAACACCCACAGACCCACGACTACCGGTGGAAAACCCATTGCAGTGTTCACCAGGCTGATCAAAAACTTGCGTCCGGGAAAACGGGTCCATGCCAGTGTGACTCCCAGGGGAACACCGATCAGAAGACTGATCAGGGTAGCCGTACCGGACACTTTAAGCGTCAGCCAGGTGATCTCGAATATCTCGGGATCACCTGTTACAATCATGACAAATGCCTGTACAATTCCTTCCCAGATCATGTCCATAAACCCATTCCCCCGTCGTTATAACTTATCTCTTTCTTTACCATATGACCGTCAATAGACTACTACTTTTAAAGTCCCAGTTCTTTTTCATCTTTACCGGCATCCGGAAAAAACAGCGGTTGCCCGAATTTATCCACCCCAAATTCCTTAATCACCTGCTGAGCCTCCTCTGCAACCATAAAAGAAACGAATGCTTCAGCCGGTTCAGCCTTTACCTTTTCAAACTTCTCCGGATTCACCTGCATCACATGATAGATATTCAACAGACTCGGATCTCCTTCAACCATGATCTCCAGTTCAATTTCATCTTTATGTACCAGGTAGGTCGCACGGTCAGTCAGGGTGTATCCCTGTTTGTCAGAAGCGATACGAAGTGTCTGCCCCATTCCCTGTCCGGATTCCTGATACCATTTTCCTTCCGGTGTAATGCCTGCTTTTTTCCAGATAGCCAATTCCTTCTTATTTGTTCCGGAATCATCGCCACGGGACATAAACAGGGCAGCAGCATTCGCCACCTTTTTAAAAGCTTCATCAACTTTTGTCATCCCTTTAATACCGGCGGGGTCCTCTTTCGGCCCTACGATGACAAAATCATTGTGCATCACCAGTTGACGATTGATGGCACTTCCGTTTTCCACCAGTTCCATTTCTGCAGAAGGGGCATGAACCAAAAGCACGTCCGCTTCTCCTTTATTTCCCATATCCAGTGCTTTTCCGGTTCCGACAGCAATGGTTTTTACCATATAACCGGTCTGTTCTTCAAACATGGGGACCAACACGTCCAACAGACCGCTGTCCTGGGTACTGGTGGTGGTCGCCAGGATCAGATACTGATCATCCGATTCTTCCTGTCCGGCTGGTTCGTTATTTCCCTCCTGACTGGTGGCTTCATTGCTGCAGGCTACAAGCAACATCATCATTCCCAAAAGTAATATAAGTCCTGTTTTCGTTAACTTCTTCATCATTTTAACAGACCTCCTCCACAATTTCTCCCATGTCTTTCATTTCATATCCCCCGAGTTGCGTGATTTTCTCCTTGAAAGAATCAGACAGCATCGTTTGCCTGATTTGTGACCACTTTTCACTTTGTACAAACTCCCGACGCATCACCAGATCATAATTTTCCCGGGCAAGGGGAATAAATTCAAGTCCCATCGCACGCGCCGCACTTTCAATGCCTACGGCGACATCGGCTTCTCCCCGGGACACGGCGGCAGCCGCACCGTAATGAGTGGTTTCCGTATGTTCGTACCCTTTGATAGATGAACTGTCAATTCCAATCTGTTTCAAATGGTAATCAAGAAGCACACGGGTACCAGCTCCCTTCTGGCGGTTCACCATGGTGATATCCTTTCGACTGAAGTCCGACCAGTCCCGAATCCCTTTCGGATTTCCCGGCTCTACCATCAATCCCTGCACTCTCTGGACGAAGCGGATAACATATAATTTTTCACCCATAAAAATCCGCTTTACATAAGGAATATTGTAGAGTCCGGTTTCCTCGTCCAGCAGGTGACAGCCCGCAATCTCAGCCTGTCCGTGGTAAAGGTGTAATAAGCCTTCCATGCTGCCCACAAACGCCGGGATCATTCGGCCACCGGGATAGCGGTTGTTTAGAAACCGAACCAGATGATCCAATGACAAATCATGACTTCCCGTAAACAAAACAGGGTGGTTCCTGTCCGGTTCCGAGGTAACAGGATCGACATCATCTTCGTCTTCAATGCGGCAATCCCATTGACCTTTACTTGACTGAACAAACATCTCCAGATCACGTGGATCAATCCGAATTTTCCTGCCGATTCGCGTGGCAGGGAGTTCACCTCTTTTCACCATTTCATAAATGGTGTATTTGGATATTTTGAGAATCTCGGCTGCTTCTTCAGGAGTTAATAACTCTTCCATTTCATCAGCCCCTCGGCGTTTTGATATATACTTTACCATATTAAAAAACGGTTTCATCGTCAATAAGTTTTTATTTGTTTAAGTAAGTTTAAGTTAGTTTATGTGAGTTAAATAAAACGGGTTTCATTGCATGAAGCAAAAAACCGCCTCCCTGCCGATAAGCAGGAAAGGCGGTTCGTTATATATATGTTTTCAAGTTATTGAATCGGGGAATCCAGCTGGTTTCGCTGATTCATAAAGCGTACAAGCACCACAGCTGCTTCAGCACGGGTAACGGGAGCACCCGGATAAAAATTGCCATCACTTTTCCCGTTCATGATGCCAAGGGCATTAACCAGCGCCACATAACCGGGATGCTTAAGCTGATGACGATCCTGGAACGACACCTGGAAGAACTCTTCTTTCTCAGCTAGTGAAGCCAGTCCCAGTGCTTTTACAACCCAGACTGCCAGTTCTTCGCGGGTAATGGCCCGGTCCGGATGGAACGCCCCTCCCCCATCAATGAAATCTCTCATAACGGCCCATTGTACCGCGTTATAATATTTGTGGTCTTTCCCAACGTCTTCAAATGCCGGAGCCTGATCGGAACGTTCGGCATAGTAACGGTATCCGCGATCAACAACCCGTGCAAAAATATCCATCATTTCGCCACGGCTGACCTGTTTATCGGGATTAACCTTACCGTCCTGTAACTCAATGGCTTCAAGTTGCACCAGATAGTTCAGTTCCTTCTCTGCCCAGTGCCCCTGAATATCCTGGAGACCTGTATCGCCTTCTTCAGACAACGGTTTACCATCCCGACTACTTAACTTTTCACCACTCACGGCATCAATGTAAAAAGGTTCCGTTGACTTCTGTTGTGGTCTGTAAATCAACCAGGCCGTCATATTTTCTTTATTTTCCTCAAAAGCCCTCACTTCTTCTGATGACACATGATATTCCAGTCTCAGATCATAACTGTCAAGAAAAATCTGTCTGGCTTCTTCTTCGGTAATGACCTCTTCAACAGGAGGGAATTCTTTGTCCCAATCCCAGTTCTGATCGAAACTGACAACATCTCCGGAATCAGCGGAAACCGTAACCGCAACAAAGTGTCCATGTACTTGAACGCCATCGATATAGCGCTGAAACACAAATCGATAAGAGGGCAAGAACCGGTACTGATCCGGATCTGTCCTGGTTTCAACCAGGAACAGTTGATGAAGTTTATCCTTGCTGTAAGATTTAACGAATTGGAGCGCTTCTTCTTTGGCCTCTTCATAAGCAACGGGATATTCATCATCCTGTTCCTTTTGTTCCTGTTGCAACTTCTCACCCAGATAAGGGGATATGTCAAAACGGACTATTTCCCCGGTACTTGCGTCAATCACTGCTCCCGTCCATCCGACTGAGCCACGGTTATACTCATACCGAAACATGATGTGCCAGAAATCACTGGAATCAACCGGTGTATTGGGACGTTTCTGTACGGAACCAATGGTGATCTCATCCGGCAGTTCAAACCGGTCATGCAGGACTTGCAGTGCTTCTTCATCGGTCAACGGTTTTTCCCGTTGTTGCGGAGGATCTGCGACCGGCTCCGATGCCAGGGGATTCAACTCCTGTTGTTCCTGTTCTTCGACAATGTCTCCGTTATAATTCAACGGTTTGCCGGTGTGAGCATCCCACATCCTCCAATTTTCCGGTTCATAGGATAGGACCATCTCCGGCTCCCTTTTCTGTCTTTCACGATAATCTGTAAAGGATGGACGATAAACCAGATTCATCTCCAGATCTTGCTGAAGCATTTCTCTCAATTCGTCCACGGTCAAGATATCTTGCTTCTCCTCAAACGTGACATCCTCAAGCAAATTGGCATAGAACGAGACCACTTTTCCATTCCCATTCACCTGTACATTGATGGAATTGCGCGGAAAAGGAACCCCATTCTTTAGCATGATAAACCGGACTGAATACTGATCATGCGGTGACTGAATCACCCGGCCCCAGCTGGTGTATCTGTCATCAACCTGGTATTGGGCTGCCTTTTCCCCATAAATACGGGTCACAAATTTCTTCGCAATGTCCACCGCTTCTTCATAACTGACTTCCGGAGGAAAAGTCACGTTATTCTCATCATTATTCTGATTGGCATAATATCTGACAATCTGTCCGGTGTCAGCGTCTACGCCAACCTCGATAAAGGCATAATCGGGACCCTCTTTACGCCACCGGACCTGCCATATCACCTGATTCTCATAACGAAATGAATCGCGGGATACTTCTGGCCCCTGATATCCTTCCGGAATGTCAAAATGTTTTTTCGCAATCTCAATGGCTTCTTCTCTGGAAATTTTCGTTTCTTGCAGCACGGAATCTGAATCTGATTGTGAACTCTCACTTGTGGTGACGACATTTGACTCGACTGACGTATTGGTTGCTGCTTTTGCCGTCGGAACCACACTCAAAACCATCACACCGGCTAGCGCCGTATGTATCCATTTGTTTCGCCAGACTTTACTCACATTTCCCCTCTCCTTTCAATCATTTTTAACGGAAAAAGTTACCTGTCCAAAAAATATATACGTTCGAAACGGCTTTAATGTTGCATTTTTCATGAAATAATCGTACGACAGTGTTCGCCATTATATTACAAAGTGTCATACGTTATAACTTTTGATTATGCGTTATGCCGTTTTGACATAGGGGGATAACGCGTTCTAGTCTTAACGAAATGGGACAACAGCCTGTATAATTATTTTGCATAATTCATAACTTTTTGTTTTGTCTGAAAATAACGGGAGGGATGTGATGTTAAGCCATGTGTAAACAGTGTGGAGATGAAAATCATGTTGAGAAAACAATTTCACGTAGAGACATGCTACGCTACATGGGAGCCCTCGGAGTCACTTTCGGACTGACGCCTCTGGTTTCAGGACTGGCATCCGGAATGGACCGTCTCAAGGAAATAACCGGTACAAATGCCGTACAATCCGGGAAAGTCAAGCAACTGACCTTTTTACAAACAACAGATATTCATGGCCAGGTCTTAACACACCCGGAATTTTTCTGGGAAAATAACCGGATGGTTTTTCGAAATGCCGGTGGCATGAGTCGTATCGCCACGTTATTTCAACAGGTTCGCCGGGAAAACCCCGGAAACGTGGTGACGCTCGACTGTGGTGATTGCTACCAGGGATCCGCCATCACCGCATTGAGTGAAGGTGAAGCCATGGTTCCCATTATGAACAAAGTCGGCTATGACCTGGCGATCCCGGGAAACTGGGAAGTGGCTTATGGTCCGAAGCGAACCGTGGCGTTAATGAATCGTTACAACTACCCCATCATCTGTTCCAATATGTTCTGGGGTGAAGAAGGAGCCCGAACCGGTCCCAGCCTTTTTCCACCCTATTTGATAAAAGAAATCGGCGGGGTTCGCATCGGATTTATCGGATACAACGATCCCAAGACGAAAAAACGTCAGGCTCCCAGTTATCATGAAGGGATTCAGTTCAGCCATCCGGAATCCACGATCCCCAAACTGGTCGATATTCTGAGAAACAAACATCAATGCGATATCGTCATGATGCTGTGTCACCTGGGGCTTGCCCAGCAGGTCAATCTGGCCAAACAGCCAGAAGCGGCCGGGGTTGATTTCCTGTTCGGCGGCGATACCCATGAACGTACTTATGAACCCATCTACGGCGGAAAATGCCCTGTTGTAGAGGCAGGTGCATTCGGTTCCTTCGTCGGTCGTCTGGACGTTTTTGTTGAAGACGGTAAGATTAAGGATTTCAATTACGACCTGAAGGTCGTGGAGGAAGAAACATATCCGGAAGATCCGGTAGTGAAAAAGACCGTTCACGAGGTCCGGGAACCCTATCAAAAAATCATTGAACGAAAACTGGGGGAAACCAAAAAATATCTCTACCGATACAGTGTTCTTGAAACCCCCATGGACAATATGATCAGCGATGCCGTCAAAGAGGCGGCCGAGGTCGACATCGGTATTTCCAATGGATTCCGCTTTTGTCCGCCGATCCCACCTGGCCCCATCACACTGGAACACTTGTACAGCATGCTCCCTACCATTGCACCATTAAAAAAAGGAACGGTGACCGGAAAGCAATTGTGGGACTGGATGGAACAGGAACTGGAGAATGTATTCGCCGAGGATATCACCAAACGCGTCGGTGGCTGGGTGGTCCGCCTGTCCGGTATGAAAGTGGTGATGACCATCAATAAACCAAAGGGGCAGCGGGTTAAATCGATTACCATAAACAGTGAGCCGATCGAAATGGACCGGGAATACACAGTGGCAGCCTGTGAACGTGAAGGTGAGCCGATCCATATTATCTGCCGAATTAAAAATTGTAAAAATGTTGAAGTGCTTGACATCGACAATTACCAGGCAGTTGAGAAATTTCTCGCAAAACGCGGAACGGTTGATTATGACATCGAGGGAAGAGTGATTGCCACAGATGCTGACGGAATTGTCTTATCCCAGCTTCCTGGAACAAATTATCAATTCCGTTAAATCAAATGCACAGACAATGATTCAGGGGGGGTATTATGAGATTTTTTTCCAGGCTGATGTTGATCGTATTACTTGTATGTGTCCCTGTCGGAGCAACCGGAAATACGTCCATTACTGTTCAAATCGACGGTTATCAGGTTATGTCTGACCAGCCTCCGGTTATTGAGCAAAACCAGTTGTTTCTTCCCTTGAGAGGGATTGTGGAGTCAGCCGGCGGTGATGTAGGCTGGAACAGCCAAACCCGGACCGTCTCTGCCGTATACGGGGAGCAAAGCCTGTCCCTTCAGATTGACCAATCCCTCGCTACCTGGAATGGCATGACAAAAAGTGTAGAACCATCGGTTCAACTGATTAACGGAAGAACACTGGTGCCGGCGGATCTCATCGAGGCCGCTTTCTCCTTCAATGTGGAATGGAACGCTGAGAAGCAGCTTGTCACCATCTACACCTCTCTCGAAACCACACTGTTTGCCGCTGCTGAAGCGAATGACGTTGAAAAGATCAAAGTGCTTCTGTCCCGGGGCGCAAATCCCGATGCAGAAAATCAGCAGGGATGGACCCCATTAATGACGGCAATCTTTTTTCAAAATACCGATTCTGTAAGGGCTTTCATAGAGAGCGGAGCCAGTGTCAATATTAGAACGGAAGAAGGATTTACTCCTTTGACCTGGGCCGCCCGATACGGCAATACCAGTATCGTCAATTTGTTGATCGAAGCAGGCGCTGATCCCAATGTGGTCAACCATCTCAAGTGGACGCCATTAATGTATACCGCTTATACTGGAAATACAGAAATGGCTAAAGTCCTGATTGAAGCAGGCGCTGACGTAAATTTTACCAATGAATTCGGAGAATCGGCTCTGTCTGTTGCTTCTCAGAAACATGAGCAGAAAATGGTGACACTGTTGGAAACAGCTTTAAACGAATAATTGAAAGGAGGCGCCTAAAGGATGTCTACGATTGGAATACCGGGTCTGATTCTAATTTTGATTCTCGCTCTGGTCCTCTTTGGTCCGAGAAAATTGCCGGAACTTGGAAAAGCTGTGGGGCAGACACTGAGGGAATTTAAACAGTCTGCCAATGAATTGACGAAAGATCTGGAATTTAATGAGGACACAAGCAAAAAAGCTGAGAGATAACAATTGTTAGCCCTGGTTTCAGGGCTGTTTTTTTAATAAAAAAACTGAAATTTGAACATGGGGGATTCCATCTATCTCCCATCTTCAAATTTCAGTTATTTATGGTGGGCCCACCAGGACTCGAACCTGGGACCGATCGGTTATGAGCCGATTGCTCTGACCAACTGAGCTATGGGCCCGGATATGTTAGAGGTGAGATGTGTGAGGTGTGAGGTGTGAGGTGAGATCATCTGTTGAAATCGACGCAGTCGATTTCTTTCCGCATTACCCACTTCTCACTTCCCATTTCTCACATCCAGAATCGACGTCGTGCTCGACACTATATTGGTTGCACCCTTCGGGCACTACAGTGTGCCTCGAGCAAAGTAGCTTATTCGACGTCGTGCTCGACACTATATTGGTTGCGGGGGCAGGATTTGAACCTGCGACCTTCGGGTTATGAGCCCGACGAGCTACCAGCTGCTCCACCCCGCGACATTGTCAGGAACGCGACAAAAATTAATATACAGGATTTTTCGTTAAAATTCAAGAGGCTCATGACAATTAATTGCTGGAAAACCAGCTACCACATATATCTGACACCATATTTTCCGCTTCTCGCCTTAAAAATTTCCACATAACGGGGGCTGTCATAGCCAACCATCCACCAGTCTTCCGATATTCTGGTCGCCAGGCATTTGGCCTGAAATTTGGACTCATACAATTTTGCCCAGTATATCCACGCCACAGCTACATCCCCCTTTCGTCCATATCATATCCACGATTTTGGTTCCGCTTTCATGTCTCATTCAGAAAATAACCTGCTTAAGAGAAAGCCTTTTTCTAAGATCAATTATCTCATTAGAAAAAGGCCCTCTTCTCTTTCATTTATACGTTATTAACCGGCTTCTTCTTCATGTGCAGAAAACCGGTTTCCTGCATGTTCCTGATCCTGTTCCGCTTCTTCATCATCACGTAATTTATGGGCCAGACGACTGGCCGCAGAAGCAGCGATACTGGCTACAATGTCATCCAGAAACGTATGAACTTCTTTACCGTCATGCTTGTTCAACTGTTTGATAATCCCTTTTTTCTCTTTATCCAGATAACCGAATGTCGTTACCGCAATACTGCCGTAACCGAACACCGACCCGAGCGCCAGTGTTTCGTCACATCCAAATAATCCCTCATCGGTTTCAACGATCGATTGAAGCGGTTCGGAAAGCATCTTTTTCTCCGCCAGTATATCAAGCTCAATGCCCACCAGAATCGCATGTTGAATTTCCCGTTTCTCAAGTACAGCTTCTACACTCTCCAGACACAACTCTTTTTTAAGATCAGGTTTATATGAAACCTGCAAATCATACACGATGTCAGCAATTTGATCTATTGTGACCCCTCTTTCCTTTAAACGGTTGAGAGCTGCTTCCCTGACCACTTTGCTGTGTACCACCTTTAGCATAAGCATCTCCTTTCCCGATGACAGAAATAATGAAATTTTCAGATGTTATATTATCATATCATAATCCTGTTTTTTCTGACACATTCAATTTAAGCAAGAATGATGATACAACCACCTCTATTATATAATAAAAATATAAAAAAGGTTAAAAGCGGTTTATCACCGGCAAAAACGTGGAAAAAATAAATCATAACAGGACAGGAGTGATGACTATGTATACAATCGCCATGATACCTCCGGAATCTGTTCGGAACAAGGCTGACAACTATCGGAAACGCTATGATACCCAGTATGGACAAATCCCAGCCCATATCAAACTGGTTGAACCCTTTGAATATCCGGAAGAAAACATCTCAGATCTCATCAGTCGTATCAAAGAAATAGCCGCAAAGTCCAGGCCGGTCACCTTATCTTTTCACAGAATCGGAACTTTTTATCCGGCCAACCCTGTTATTTACTTCGGAATTCAAGACAAATCTGATATAATAAACTTACATCACGCCTTACTGGAAAAAATTCCACAGGCCAGAGACCATTACGCTTATGTACCCCACCTGACCATTGCACGGGACCTTCCCAATGACGAATTACACGATGTGTACGGAAGGTTGAAGATGCTGGACATTGACATGACCTGTGAAATCAGGGAGATTCACCTTCTTGTCAGACAACCGCAGGAAAAATGGGAGGAGGTGGAATCATTTACGCTTGGGTGAGAAAGGGGAAATCGCCATTATGAATCTTGCACAGGATACATTTGTCATTAAAAAAGTTGCCCGTCCTGAAGAAAAGAAAGATGCCTTTCATGTTCGTTACCGTGTATTTGTGGAAGAACAGAAAGTGCCTGAAGAACTGGAGCTGGATCAATACGATGAACAGCCTGAAACCATTCACTTTGTTGCGTACAACCAGAAAATGAAGCCCGTGGGTGCGGCACGGCTGCGCGAATGGGACACCCGCACCGGCAAGGTGGAACGAGTTGCCGTTCTCAGCTATGTTCGTGAAAACGGGCTGGGAAGTAAAATCATGAATTATCTGGAACAGGAAGCGAGAAAAAAGGGCTACCGAACGCTAAAATTGAATGCCCAGCTTCAGGCGCAGAAATTCTATGCCCGTCTCGGTTATGAACCTTACGGCAAAACCTTTATGGACGCAGGCATTGAACACATTGCCATGAAAAAAAATCTGTAATTTACCGGCGACGCTCAGCAATTTGCTTCAACTGCTGAACGGTGTCGTAAGGTACCGTTTTCGTACCCAGATCAGCGTGAAAAATGTCGCCGTTACGTTCTCCATGAAAATCCGAACCTGCCGTAACAATCAATCCACTTTGCTCAGCCATTTTTAAATACTTCTTTTCCTCATCATCGTGATGGTCGGGATGATACACTTCGATCCCATCCAACCCATAATCAATCAAATTCTGTACCATTTCATCATCCCCATATAATCCGGGATGTGCCAGAACAACAGCCCCTCCAGCCGATTTGATCAAATCAATTGCTTCTTCCGGGGAAATTCGGGGTGGATTCACATACGCTTTTCCTTCTTTCCCCAGATACTTTTCGAATGCTTCTTCCATTGAACTTACAATTCCTCTATCCATCAACACTTCAGCGATATGAGGGCGACCAACATTGCCATTCTCTTTCTTTTTACGGGCATAAACGTCACCGATCGTAATCTCAATGCCGAGCTGATTCAACTTTTCAATCATCATTTCATTACGACGATTTCGAGTCTCTCGCAGTTCCTTCAACCTTTCCAGAAATGCCACATCCTGATCATCCACATAATATCCCAGCACATGAACATCCTGTCCCTGATGAAGGGTGCTGATCTCGATACCTGGAACCAGCTCAACTCCGGTTTCTCTTGCAAAATTCCGGGCATCTGCCAGGCCCGCCACGGTATCATGATCGGTAATACCGAGGGCTGCAAGGCCTCTCGCTTTGGCTCTTTTAAAATTCATCTCCGGTGTATAAGTACCATCGGAAGCCGTGGTATGAGAATGTAGATCTACCCGTTTTGTCATCTTGGTTCGTCCCCCTTTTTAACAGGTTACATTAAGGGCGATATCACGTGTTACATGATATGCCGGCTGATTACCTTTTTGTTTCCTTTTTACTTATTCTGTCCTCTATGTTTCAACATAAATCTATTTTCATTATGAGAAGGAGGAATCTTATGCAATTATCCAGGAAGAATCTTGCGGGAGCCATCACTTCTTTTGGGCTGGTTGACAGGTTTTTGACCCGGCAGGGATTCAGGCGAAAGACCCGTCGGGGAGAATTAATGTATGGCATGAGAATGGAGGATTCTTCCACACAATCCGTTTATCTTTTAATCATCCCGGTTAAAATGGAAAGAATGGTGAACGGCGGAAGCACCACCACCGATCATGTCCGTATCGGATGCCCTTATTTGGATCAAAGAAAAAATGGCTCCGTCATCCCTCTTTCCGTTCGACAGGCAGCCGAGCACAAACTGGCGGAAATCGCCGATTATTTAAAAACAGAGCACAGCATGTATCCCGACCCGATCCAGTCTGAGACACTGGATCAACAGGAACGTATGTAACTCTCTCCATAAATAGAGCTCATCCATGATAATTGAATGATTTCTATTGATTGAAAACTCGGGCTCCCGTTGTTGAGGAGCCCTCTTTTCATGCATCACCGTTTCCGGCGGACGTAAACCTGAACACCCCGATTCACCCATGTCCCGGCAAAAAAGAACACTCCTGAACGGAGTGTTGATTACAAAAGATCATCAAGGATTCACACGGCTTGATCAATAAGTTTACCCGTGTCCTCCTTGAGCTTATGTTTTTGTCCATAACGATCATACAACAACAAATTCATCGGGTTGACCGGTTCAACCCGCTCAACCTGTTCGATTGCCGGTTTTTCGGCCGTGTGACCGGCTGGCTGGATCTCCTGAAGCGGTCCAAGGGGCGGATAATGAAAGTTGTACCGGTCAATGGCATATAATCCTTTCATTTTGATTCCCCCTTTGTTTTACCGCTGGAATCCTGACATCAAGGCCTTTCTTTACTTTTATTATATCACACCGGCCAGGACAGGAAAAGAAAGGGAATTTTATTTCCCGAGAATGTTGAAACCGGCATCCACATGAATAATTTCACCGGTGATGCCGCGAGAAAGTTGACTGAACAGGAATAATGCCGTGTCGCCCACTTCTTCCTGATCAATGGTCCGGCGAAGCGGAGCACGTTCTTCAATTTCCTTGAGAATGGAGTTGAAGTCACGAACTCCCTTGGCGGCCAGGGTACGGATCGGTCCCGCTGAAATGGCATTGACCCGGATATTGTCTTTTCCAAGATCATTAGCCAGATACTTTACATTGGCATCCAGAGCTGCTTTTGCGACCCCCATGACATTGTAGTTGGGAACCACGCGTTCCCCTCCGAGATAGGTCATGGTGACAATACTGCCGCCTTCCGTCATCAGCGGCCGTGCTTCTCGGGAAACCGCCACAAGCGAATAGGCACTGATATCCTGGGCCAGGTGATAACCATCACGGGACGTGTTTACAAACTCCCCTTCCAGTTCCTCAGTCTTCGCAAACGCAATACAGTGGGCAATACCATGCAGGACGCCCACTTTTTCTCTGATTTCAGCAAACGCCTTCTCGATATCTTCATCTTTAGTCACATCACACTGAATCAGGTGTGTCTCCTCCTGATCCAGAGTCTCCGCCAGTTTGGCCACATTTTCCTTCAACCTCTCCCCCTGATAAGTGAAAATGAGGTTGGCGCCTTCCCGACTTAATGATTTTGCAATTCCCCATGCAATACTTCTTTTGTTGGCCACACCCATGACAAGGATGTTTTTACCTTCCAGCATCTTACTCATATGTACATCCTCCAATCTACTCATAATGATAAAAAAAGTGCTATAATCTCAGCATGATTATAACACTTGATGCTTGAAAAGAAAAATATCACTTTTCCAGATTCCATTCATCCTCCAGACTGGTGACTGTTCCATCTTCTAGATTGATCCGTTCAATGACGGGATTGAACACCGTTCCATCTTCAGAAATAGATGTATTCCCTTCATCAACCGTCCAATCCACCTGTCCGGTGTCTCGTTTCCTTTTGTCCATCATCATTCCTCCATCCATAACGTTGAATCATAATCTTCAACTTTACAGTATGGCGGAATGTGAAAGAATTTATTCCCGGTAAGGGTTATCTTCTCCTGAGTAGCGACTGTCAAAGAGTTGAGCCAGCCTAACTTTCACCTGTTCATCCGGTTCAAGATAGGAAATCTGTCCGTTCTGATAATGAATAATCGGATAGGCTCCAGTCACAAGAGGCGTTATTTTCCCTGTACGGACAAATTCAGGAATAGCAAGAAAAAAAGTATAAAAAGGATGCTCATCCATGTCTTCGACCTGATTCAGCTGATACAGCTGAGCTGTATCCGACGTTACAGCAAGTGATAAAAGCCGGGTCTTTTTACCGCTTCGGTTTGTGCCTTTCTTTTCCCCAACCCAGATGGTCAGCGAAGACTCCCGAAACATGGCCTTGGGATGTCTGCGCATCACTTCCAGAATACGGCTCACCGTCCCCATCACCTGCTCTCTCGCTTTTTCTTCCTGCCCCAATCGGCGTAACATGGCATCATAATCCAGTAAATATTCCATCCCGTTCTGGCACAGATCGTCTTCATCCAACTGATCGATGGTAAGCAGGGATACGGCGTTTTGTGTTTGCTCCTCTGTTTCTGATTGGTTTAACGCGTTCCAAATATTTTCGGCCACGTTTTCTTTATCACTGTCCGCAAAAGTTATGGCTTCAGAGAAAACATGGATCAAATCATCATCCTGCCACGCGAGATAATGGATCCAGGTTTCATCCTGTTCGAGCAGTTGAATCGCCCCAAAAAGCCCTTCCTCCCGGCTCATATCGAACTTCACCGGAAATCCAAGGGGGTGGGAAGGATCCGTCATCGTCCAGATAACCGCCAGCAACTGTTTCTGATAGATCTCAAATTCAAGATACACCTGGCCGCTGGTCGATTCCGCAAAGTCATCAATATGGTCAAAAATGATCATAAAAGAGACCTGACCCGTCCCGTCTATCCGATAAAAATAAGAAAGGCCCTCATCCTGAGCGACCCTGTAAATATCAGAAAATCGGTCAGGTGACAGGCTGTCTCCCATTGTTTCCTGATCCGGACTGGCAAGCTTCGGATCGGTTGAAATGGCCGGCTTCATATCCCTGAGTTTTTGTATCATGAAGATCCCCTCAATGACCGGTCCAGCGACCAGGTCGTCATTTTCTCCATGTAACGCCAGTCCGTTGAATCGATATGGACCGGTGTGATAGTCACATATCCGTTCCTCAGCATATGATAATCATCCCCCTCTTCCACGGGGTTATTTTCATAGCTGCGCTCAATCCAGTACTCTTCTTCTCCCGTGATAGCAGGACGCGTCTCAAAAAGATCCCGGTAGTGATATAAAGAGAGCGGAGCGGGAACGACCCCTTTTATATCGTCCAGGGGGCGATGGGGAATGTTGATGTTCAAAAGGGTTTCCCGTGGAATCGGATGCTCGATCACATTTTTTAAAACAGGGCTTAGTATTTCAACCGCATCCCCGAAATCATCCCGGTGAAAATGATTGTCATAGGAAACAGCAATAGCCGGGAGCCCGTGGATGACAGCTTCCCGCGCCCCACTCACCGTTCCCGAATAGTAGACATCTTTTCCCAGATTAACCCCGGCGTTAATACCGGAAATCACAATGTCCGGTTTTTCTTTCAGAATCACATGCAACGCCATCTTGACACAATCGGCAGGGGTTCCGTTCACTTTCCACGCTTTAACTCCGTCCATTTCGTGAAAAGGGACACGGTTGGCCCTCAGACCTTCGCGTACGGTAATGGCGTGCCCGACTGAACTCTGTTCACAGTCCGGTGCTACCACGTAGACTTCACCCAGTTCCCGGGCGGCTAAGACCAGTTTATGTATGCCCAGTGCATCAATGCCATCATCATTAGTGATCAAGATTCTGCGCAAGGTTTTGTTCACTCCTGTTTCGATCATTTATCTCCTATTTCATCTTATATCAAATGCCGTTCTTTTTCACTAATTTCGTTTTCGGTTCCGCCGCCCCTAGTCTTCGAGTACGTGAACATAACCGATCATGGGACCGTTTTGTTCCACCGTGGGATGTGCGAGACAAATTAACGGATAAGTCCCCGGTTTTTCAGCAACAAAAGTGACGCTGGTGACTTCCCCTTTTTTAACCTCCCCGTTCACATTCAATCCTTTGATTACGAACGGATGGGAGGCACCGTTAATCCCCCTGAACTTAAGGGTAACTCGGTCTCCTTTGTGTACGATTATGTTGGCGGGATCCCAGCGATAGGCTTCAATTTCTTTCCCTTTTTCCAGCTCGCTTTTAAATTCGCCGGCGACTATCCAGAATTCCTTCTGATCCGGATCCTTGTCATTACTAAATACCGGGACTCCCTGATTGGTTCCCCACGTCCACGTCAGCACACCCAGCAAAAGGATCAAGGCCACCCACCAGATATACGTTCGCTTCCAGACATAAATTCTTGTCAAGGCATATCCCCTCCTTTAATAACCAGTCTATGCCCCGACAGGAAGGATTATCCCATTATGTCGGACAGGATGTAATGAATGCTGTTACAAAAAATGAATGTCATTTTTTCTTCATAAAAAAAATCTGTCCAGGAAAGATTCCTGAACAGACGAATTCGTCCAAATTTCAATTATGCATTTGCTGAACCGGTCCGGCGATAAAACTTCTGCCAGATATACACAAGTCCCAGCAGAGCAAGCCCGATGATATCCGTATTGATTCCGGGTGCAAGCAGGGTCAGTCCCCCTGCAATCATAATAATACGTTCTATCCAGTTACTTTCTCTGACAAAGTATCCCAGCATCGAGCCACTCACACCAACCATACCGACCAGTGCTGTAATCACGGCCAAAATAATGGAAATCGTGTTGACATTGTCACCGGCCAGTACCAGTTCCGGACCGTATACAAACATATACGGGATCAGGAATGCGGCAATGGCAATTTTAAAGGCGGTAATGGCCGTTTGCATTGGGTTGGATCTGGCTATCCCTGAACCGGCATAAGCTGCCAGTGCCACCGGTGGTGTAATGTCAGCAACAATACCGAAATAGAAAACAAACATATGAGCCGCAATCACCGGAACGCCCAGTTCAAGCAGAGCCGGAGCTGCCATCGTAGCCGTAATGACATAGTTCGCTGTTGTGGGAAGTCCCATTCCAAGAATAATACTTGCCACCATAGTAAAGAGCATGGTCAGGAACAGGTCCTGATTGGCAATGTCGATAATGCCTCCCGCTACCTTCAATCCCAGGCCGGTCAGCGTAATAACGCCCACGATGATACCGGCAGCCGCACAGGCCGCAATCACCTGAAGGGCAACTTTGGCACCATCTTCAAGGAGTTGCAGGGTTTCCCGGAATCCCATTCGGGTTTCTTTATTCAGAAAACCGACAACATAAGCCACACCAATTCCCCAGAGCGCTGCCCGAATGGGAGATTGTCCCATAACCAGTATGGTGATAATCGCAACCAGTGGAAGGAGCAGATATCCCCGTTTGAGCATCAGCTCTTTGAGTTGCGGCAGTTGTTCTTTCGGCAGTCCGATAATGCCTTCTCGTTTGGACTCCAGATGGACGGCGATAAACACACCGGAAAAATACAGCAGTGCCGGAATCGCTGCCGCCAGGGCAATGGTCGAATACTCGATACCGGTAAATTCGATCATCAGGAAGGCTGCTGCCCCCATGATCGGCGGCATCAGTTGCCCGCCGGTAGATGCCGAAGCCTCTACTGCTGCGGCGAATTCTCCTTTATAACCATTTCGTTTCATCATCGGAATGGTAAAACTACCGGAACCGACGGTGTTGGCTACGGAACTTCCCGTTATCGTGCCCTGAAAGGCGCTGGCGACGACTGCCGCTTTGGCTGGACCACCGACCGCACGTCCGGTAAGGGCAAGAGCCAGATCATTAAAGAACTGGGCAACAGCTGTTTTTTGCAAAAGAACACCAAAAAACAGATAAAGGAAAATATAAGTTGCTGAAATGGCGATCGGAATCCCCAAAATTCCTTCCGTACTGAGATACGAATGACTGATAACCCGTTCAACACTGAATCCGCGATGGTTCAAGAATCCCGGCATACTCGGGCCAGCCCAGGCATAAATCAGGGCAGCGGATGCCACAACGACAATGGGCAACCCGACAATTCTTCTCGCTGCTTCAAGCACCATCAGCACAGCCGTTCCGGCAACAATATAATCCATGTCATTATACATACCGACACGGGAGATAATGTCTTCATAAAAAAAGAACTGATACATCCCGACACCGATTCCAACTAGCCCAAGTAAAAGATCAAAGACGGGAATGCTGTTGGGCCTGTGGAAAAACGTCTTCGCCAGCTGAAACAAGAGAATAACTACGGCAAGAGAAGCGGCGACGACAAGAGATATTTCTTCCTTGTAATAGAGATAGAAGTCTCCTGCCAGGAGCAACAACGTATATACCGGTGAAACCCAGGGTTTCTGCTTCTCACTTTTTCCGGGGTATAAAAGGAAAATGAGTCCCAGTCCCAGAGCCAGATGAAAACCTCTTTGCTGTTGAGAAGGCAGTGTTCCGAATAAACCGGTATACAATTGATAGATACTCAACGTGATGGCAATTGTAGAGACGAGATATTTCCATTTTCCTATGTGTCTGCGATATTGATATTCTTTATCGTATTTTTGAAGGATTTTTTCTTCGTCCACTGACTGTTCTTGCTGTTGAACTTTTTCTATTGTTTCGTCTGTATTTTGATTTGGCACGTACACCCCTCCTTTTACAGCCAAGGGATCATTGGCCTGACATAGAATTCAATGTAAGAACCACCATCGACATGATCCAGAAAACGCACGACCGTGCCGTCTTCAAATACAAGTTTGTGGTTGGCAATCACTTGTCCGACCCGAAGGGGAACACTGTCAAAAGAACGATCCGGGATATAATCAATTTTATAATAACCATCTTCAACAATAAATTCCGTTCGTTCTCCATCCATCTGTTCCAGTCCGACAGGCAGATTGGCTCCAAATGAATCATATCTCATTTCTCTAAGAGCAAGGGTATGAACATCCCTGACATAGAAGATTTCATAGACAGGTTGTTCGGTGACAGAATGGATATAATCCAGGGTGATGGTCTCGTCCACTTTGAGAATCTTTTTATATACCACAACTCCGGTGTCGTGAAGTTTCACTTCAAGATAGACATAGTGAGATAACAACCATAACAGAAAAGAAGTGAGTACCATCAGGAGCAAAAACACAGTGAGGATGATTTTATAAGATTGAGCACCGTGACCGGTGCTCAACCTTCTTCGGATCATATTAGTCTAAGATCCCTTTCTCTTGATAATACTTTTCTGCTCCCGGATGGAACGGTACCGGAGCAATTCCCTTGATGGCATTGTCAAGGGTGATCTGGTCACCGCGGGCATGTCCCTGGGCGATTTGATCAGTATTCTCATACATCACTCTGGTAATCTCATAGATCACGTCTTCAGGCAGGTCTTTCTGCACATACAGGACGGCCCACTGAGAAACGGTCTGAGCATCTTCGTCCTGTCCCTTATAAGTCCCTCCCGGGATGGTGTAAGCAGAGAATGACGAGTCTGCCTCAAGCAGTTTATCCAGTCCTTCACCGGAAATATCAACAATGGTTACCGGCGTAGCGGTTGTAATGTCGACCACGTTTGCAGCGGGAACCGCCAGCACAGCAAATGCTGCATCCAGGTTACCATCTTTGATTTTTGTAGCTGCATCACTGAATGTATCCTGGAATTTTTCAATGTCATTATCCGGATCGATACCGTAAGCTTCCAGAATCTTGACAGCTGCTGCAGCTGTACCACTTCCGGACGGTCCGATAGACACGCGCTTACCTTTCAGGTCTGCCACGGTTTCGATTCCAGAATCTTTAGGCGCAATGATCTGCATAACCTCAGGATAGATAACCCCTACAGCAGCGAAATTTTCCAGTGCTTCCGGAAAATCATCCGTGCCACCCTGGACAGCAGCCTGAGCCGGACCATTCATCGCCATAGCCAGTTCCGTCTCTCCACCGGCAAGCAGACGAATGTTCTCAACGGAAGCCCCTGTGGATTGAACGGTTACATTCAAACCTTCGATGTTATCGTTCCAAACTTCCGCCATGGCGCCACCGAGCGGATAATAGGTTCCACCTGTTCCACCGGTTGCCATCAACCAGTTGTACTGAGTTTCAGTACCTTCCGCCTGTTCTTGATTCTCTCCCTGCTCTCCCGTGTTTTCTTCAGCAGGTTGTTCTCCGCCTCCCTGCCCGCAGGCTGCCAGTACGGAAAACGCTAACAAAAACGTCAGCAAGAGCATGAAAGATTTCTTCATACGAGATTCCCCCTTTTTGTTTTTTAGTGCATAGCAGATTAAGTGTAAGATACACACTACAAAATACTACCTTATTCTATTTAATTGTCAATACTCCTTCCTTCAAATTCATACAGGCCAGAGAATTTATGTATGCCTTGGTCTTTGAATTTCCTGTTTTTTCCCCCGGTACATACGGCTGTTTAAGAAAAAGAATCGGGCTTTCCATGACGCCTGTTTCAACAGATAGCGGGATACAGACGCTACTCCGGGTTGCCGGTTAACTTTACCGTCGGCCAGATACAATCCCAGGAGCCCGTCGATGATCATCAAGTGGAAGTCCGCATCCGGAAGCAGGCGGGCGGTGCGGCGTGCCTCCTCCGCAATAAAAGACAGCCGCTGTTTTACATCTGTATCTCCATTATAATATGTAATGAAATTTAAGTCTCCCCCTACCCGGTCTTCTTCGAGATCAACCAGATAATCCAGCAAAATATGAAGGCCGGTAATCCAGGGAAAATAGGCATCCAGTATTCGCTCGATCTCATCGGAGGGAACCTTCGGCCTGACAGCTGTTTGAAAGAGCATGAAAACACCCAGCGTGGAACCTGCTGCAGCTGCAAACTCATTCCAGTAGATTCCCGGATACTGAGAAGCATAGGATTCCCACCATTTTTTCAGACGGTCTTCCCGTTCATCCGGATTAACATGTTTATGGACCTGCATGTCGGTGTAGAGGGAAGCCAGACGGACAACCTCATCCTGCACGTGATGGTAACCGGGCAATTGCAGTATCATACGCTGACAGGTCAACACCAGTTCGTTCAGGTAATTACCGTCCTCTTTTTCATCCCTGAAGCGGTAATAATCTTTCAGTGGAGCATCGGGTGTAACCGCATCCAGCATCGATTGATGAAGTTGGCGGAAATCCTGCGGATCTAATGACGTACTGCGGTCACAGAGATTGTCCAGATAATCACTGATCGTCTGGTAGGCGACGATCAGGGGAATAAGAATATCTCGCTGCTTGAGCGCCGGTATGCTGTAGATGGACCCCCCTTCACAGTGAAATGTTTTGTTATCAATGCTGGCCAGGGCCTGCTGCCTCAGTTCCCTGTCCGGTATCTTTTCTGCTCTCTGGCGCCAGTATGCCAGTTCTCTCTTCACAACAGGAAACACTTTTCGATAGATTTGATAGGTAAAACGGAACAAAAATCATCACACCCCGATCAAAATGCTGTCCTTTATCATCATGACATTATTTTCGCCAAATTAAAAGTGAATGGGCAGCATGCGTATGACAATTTCATGAAAAAGGGCTTTTACTTCCGGATTATGACTATAAAAACAACCTCCCGGATTATTACAGTAATTTCAAAGCAAATTTAAAGGGCCCCTGTCATCAGGAGCCCTTTGTACCTGCCAAGTCTATATTCCATGTCAGTCAATCAACGGTATCAAATAAAACGGAAGCTGAAATCCGAATTGGAAATCTAAATCAAAATCCAAATCCAAATCAGTATCGATGTCAAGATCAAATACGTCATTATCATAACTATACGGAACGCCGTAACCCGGATATCCACCGTAGGGTCCATAGGGTCCGTATTGATAAAAGGGTCCGCTGAATGGTGTAAGCGAGTATGGTCTGTTCATGTTATCCCTCCTTTAATCTGATGATGAATCTGAGACAGAATCATAATCGTAGTAAGCATCATACGACTGATTGGCATACGGCTGATTGGCATACGGCTGATTGGCATAGGGTCCCAATCCGGCTTGAGGTCCGTAAACACCCGGTCCCGTCATCATAGGCGGGACATTCATCATCATCGACTTGTAATACATTTGAAGCACCTGGGGCAGATAAGGTACCATACATTTCGGTGCCTTTGGATAATCCCTGTGTTTTTTGGGAATCGGGATATAAATCAACTGGCCAGGAAAAATAATTTTTGGATTGGGGATATGAGGATTGGCTCGAATCAGTAATTGCAACGGGACATTAAATCGTTTTGATATTTTGTACATGGTGTCCCCTTTTTTAACAATATAGGCGACCACGTCAACCTCCTCCTTATCTTGTTTAGTGATTTATCAATTTCAGGATATGAGCACACACGGGTGGGCGTTTATCATTTAGGCTCATCCCTACTGCCCAAATTGTCATTTTGCCCGTTATGTTTTATCGTAAAATAAATGGGGAATAATCATGAAAAGCACCCCGATATTTCCACAATCCGTTCAGAAGGATGGTGAACCCATTGGCAGGAAAAGAAAGACAATCGGATATCAACTATGTCACCGAAGAGGGCCTGCAGAAATTAAAAGATGAACTGGAATATTTGAAGGGCCAGAAGAGAAAGGAAGTGGCGGAACGGCTAAAGATTGCCATCAGTTACGGTGACCTCAGTGAAAACTCGGAATATGACGCCGCCAAAGATGAACAGGCCCACGTTGAAACCCGTATTGTTACACTGGAAAACCTCATATCCAATTCGAAAATCATCTCCAGAGAAAAGGGCGATAAAAACGTGGTAACCATTGGCTCGACGGTGGTTATTCAGGAACTTCCGGATGGAGAAAAAGAAACCTATACCATTGTCGGAACAACGGAATCCGACCCTTCAGACGGTAAAATCTCCAATGAATCGCCCATTGGCTCCCAATTGATCAATCGTACAGTGGGAGATACCGTCAATATCCAGGTTCCGGACGGGACCATTCCCTTTAAAATCATCGAAATAAAATAAAAAACAAGCAGAATGCTTGTGTCTGCTTGTTTTCCTTAAAAGATACTTATTTTACTTTCATCCGCTTTTTACCTTCCCGACAGAGATCCAATAGCGGGCAGGATTCACACTTCGGATTCTGGGATTTACAATGATACCTTCCCAGAAAAATTAGGCGATGGTGTGTGAGCGTCCATTCCTCGCGGGGAACTTTTTTCATCAATGTCTTTTCCACTTCCAGCGGGGTATCTTTCCAGCGGCATATCCCCAGACGTTTGGATACCCGCTCCACATGTGTATCGACGGCGATGGCCGGTACTCCGAACGCATTGGAAACGACGACATTGGCCGTTTTTCTTCCGACACCCGGCAATTTTGTCAGTTCTTCATGTTCCCGGGGGACTTCCCCGCCGTATTCATACACGATTTTCTCACACAATTTCCGAATATTTTTGGCCTTGTTTCGCCATAAGCCGATGCGCTTGATATCATTTTCAAGCTCTTCGAGAGGCACCTGAAGATAATCTTCCGGTTTTTTATATTTTTTGAACAGATCCCGGGTGACTTTGTTAACAGTCTGGTCTGTGCTCTGGGCCGAGAGCACCACGGCGATCAACAACTCGAAGGGATTGGAATGGATTAATTCACACTGGGCATGGGGAAACATGTCCGCAACAATATCAAGGACCTGTCTGACCTGTGTTTTGTTTAGCATCTCAGCGCCACTCCCTCATCCAATTTTCAATCAACACCTTTACCGCATCTTCATCATGAGAAACCGTTATGTGATCCGCTATTTTCTTTAGATCAGGATGAGCATTGGATACCGCAACCCCGATACCCGCTTCTTTAAGCAGTGCCTCATCATTCATGTTGTCCCCCACTGCCAGAACCTGAGCCTGTGGAATACCGGTCCATTCACTCCAGACCCTAAGCGCGGAACCTTTGGAAACGCCTTCGGGAAGCACCTCAAGATAATGCGGGTGCGAATAGACAATCTGATACGCCGTGTTTTGTTTCAAAAGGAGTTCCGCTTCCCGAAGCCGATTGACATCCACGTGATATAAAACGATTTTAAACAGGTTGATCCCGGTGATATCATCCGCATGTCCGATGCGACGAAGCGGAAGCTTTTTACTCTGTTCCACTTCCCGGATATAGGCATGATTTTGAAAAACTAGGATATGATCTCCCTCATACATAAACAGGGAAATATCGGGAAATCTTGCGGCCATCTCCTTTATCAGCGTAATAGCCTGTGCAGGAAGTCGTTTTTCCCATAGCACCCGATTTTGGGTGAAGTCAAAGATCTGCGCACCGTTGTACAGAATTACAGGACATTTCAGTTCCAGTTCTTCGGCATAAGGACGTACAGTTTTGGCCATCCTCCCGGTGGCCACCGTAAAGGTGCCACCGGTTCTGACAAACTGACGGATGGCACGGAGATTCCCGGCTGAAATCTGCTTATCCCGATTCAAAAGCGTCCCGTCCATGTCGGAAACGATGCAGGATGATTTGATTTGATTCATAGATCCCCGTCCTATTCAATCTTTTTTCTACCGGCAAAACCTTCTGAAACACCATGCCAGTAGGTTACTTTCTCTTCCCCCATTTTCCAGCACAAAAAAATTTCTTCACCGTTCTTGACGGAGGGAAAATCGATGAGTCCCGTCTCGATATCCCGGACCTGTCCCCCCATCTTTTTAATGTTGTCCAAATATAGCTGCGATTCCATCAACAGAAAATCAAGTTCAGCTTCAAGTGAAAAAATTTGCTGTTCGTTGACGGATGGGTGGTTTGATTTTTTTAACAGGGATAATTGATAATATTTCTGGTCGATCTTCTTCTTGAGGGGTTGCAGTTTTTTCAACTCTTCTTCAATGAGAGGAAGAGCCTGATTGGCTTCTTCAACGGTGAAATACTTTTTCATCGTGTCTTCACCTCCGTCGGAGTGAAGTTTTATTGAACATCGAACCTTTCTCCGTTGATCTCATAATGGTAAGTGATGTTGGCATTCAAAGACTTTGATACGGAACAATACTTTTCAACAGACAGCCGGACAGCCCGTTCTACCTTATTGGGAGGAAGATCTCCTTCAAATTTGTAAACAATATGAATATCTGTGAACCGGCGAGGATGATCATCGGCACGTTTTCCATCCAACTCCATCGAAAAGTGTTCAACATCCAGCCTCATTTTTTTAAGCATCATGATGATGTCAATTCCGCTACATCCCGCCACGCTGTGCAACAGGATTTCCATCGGCCGTGGTCCTGTGTTCTCACCGCCAATATCCGGTGAAGCATCCATAATCAGAGTATGACCGGAAGGCCCTTCCGCCTCAAATCTCATTTTGCCTTTCCAGGCGACAGTTGACTTCATTTCTGTCTCACTTCCTTTTGTCGATATCTTCTATTTAATTAGTTTGCCATGAACAAGAGAAAGAAACAACTCATTAGGATCGAAAAAATTCACGAGTAACCTGACAGAATTATCAAAAAAATAAGCACACCATCCTGGGATAGACAGTGTGCATAACAGATCAGTCAATCTAACGATTCATAAGAATCTTGTTGATCTTCTGGGCCATAGAGAAATCCCGGCCTGTTAAACCGTTTTCATCATGAGTCGTTAAAGCAATTTTAACCTTGTTAGAACGAATGGTGATATCCGGATGATGATTGGTGGATTCTGCAATTTCGGCAACTCGGTTCACAAACGCCATCGCTTCACTGAAACTCGCAAACTGAAATTCCCTTTCAATCACACGTTGATCCTTCAGCATCCAACCGAAAATCCTGGACATGTTTAACTCAATTTGATCGAGAGACAATTTCGCCACACCGAACACCCCCCAGAGTATCTTAGTATTATTATATTCTATGCAGAAATCTTCTGATCCTGCTTAAAATATACTTTGTTTTATATTTTTTAAAAAATCCCCTAGACATAAAACCGGATCGATTGTATATTTATATTATATTTCGAATAATTATTCGCTTTGGAGGGTCACAAATTGAACATTCGGGCAGCCAAAATCCAGGATATACCGGGGATGCTTCAATTAATCAACAATTATGCTGAAAAAGGGTTAATGCTCCCCCGTTCTAAATTGTCTCTTTATGAGACACTGCAGAATTTTCTGGTGATTGAAGATGAAGAGAAAATCGTAGGGGTCGGAGGCCTACATATCCTGTGGGAAGATCTGTCGGAAATTCGTTCACTGGCGGTGTCTGATCAACATTCCGGTCAGGGTCTGGGATCCAGACTTGTCGAGGAACTGGAAAACAGGGCTAAATTTCTGGGAATCCCCCGTGTGATCACCCTGACCTATCAGAAGGAGTTTTTTGAAAAGAGCGGATATAAAGTTGTGAACAAAGAAACCTTGTCGCACAAAGTGTGGAAAGATTGTCTCAACTGTCCCAAATATCATGCCTGCGACGAGATCGCCATGATTAAACATGTGCTTCCGATTTCCAGTGAACAGGAAAAACAGGAGATGAAGACCTCCGTATAAATAAAACAGGACGGACTATTTTTTCAATACTTTTTTGATCAGGGAAACCGTTCGGGACCCGACCAGGTCATTTGCTCTGTGAACAATGTCCTGAATAACGGACAAAAGCGATTCTTCTCCGTTCCAGTGGTCTTCCAGTATCCGACGATCGACATCCAGCAGAATCGATTTGAGCGCCAGTACAGCCAGCACGATATCATCCAGATACCCGGCGGGACCGGTCAGAAATTCGGGAATAATGTCTACCGGTGTGATAAAGTAAGCAATGGCTGCCGTCACGATGCTTTTGGATTTTAATGGAACTCTCGGATCTTTTAACAAACGGGCCAGTAGCACAAACAAATCCGGTGCAACCAGCAGGTACCGGAGACTCTGGTCCGCTTTCTCTCCCCCTTTTTCCTGTATAAATATTCGGATTCGTTCCCTCAATTTATCGTAAAAACGCTGATGGTTTCGCTCAATCCGGATCAGGTTTTCATCTATCTGCTCTCCTTCCTCCTGTCTGTCGTTTTCATCTATCAATTCCGTATCTAACTCGTGATAGGGCGGCGCCGGCTCATCCCATCCCAGTATGGAAATGTCTACATTCAGTTTTTCTTTCTCCAGCGTAATGTTTTTAATTTTAATACGATCAATGAGTGGTTGGCCGAGGAATTTCTTTTCTCTCAGACGCTGGAAAGCGGGAATCTGATCCAGGTCCAGAATCATCCTGTTCCCATCAAACTCAATTCCTTCTTTTTCTTTCATGGCATAACCGAGTAAGGATTGTCCAGTAACAGCCTGCATGATAAATTTACCGGTTGAAAACAATAATCTTTTTCCCAGCGGTACGGTATCAAACGGGATCTCTTCCTGATATGAAAGGACAAAGCGATGCGCCTGGGCGTCAAAAACATATTGATCGATCCAGATTCGGTATATGCCGCGGATTCGTTCTCCTTTTACCCGAACATTCGCTTTAACTTCCAGATAACCATCCCGGATTCTGATTGCCAGTCCTTCAACTTCTTCCGGCATATGATCCTTGAACAGCGGCAAATACTGTTCATTGAGAGCATCTTCGTCGACCACAATACGTCCCTGCGTCAGTTGTAACCATTCGATTCCGCCCAGCACCGAGGAAATTTCTTTTCGGTGATCCCGAACAAATGAGGCCACTTTTTTCATATTATCTTTCAGCATGTCCTTGTCCCCTTTCTTTTTTCGGGCATAACCATTTTTCCTATTTGTGATGTACCTGCTTTTTCCAGTACCGATACACATAAACCATGAGGATCAAAATTAGTATACCTCCGGCAATCACCGCTATATAGGATGAGACAAATGTAAAAACTGGTTTCCAATTAGCCCCCAGTACTCTCCCCAGTGTTACGAAGGTGATCGACCACACCAGCCCACCGGTATAGGCAAACAGGGCAAACGACCGGAATGTCAAATGGCTCATACCGGCAAAATACGCTGTGAACTGCCGAACACCGGGAATAAAGTACCCGATCGGAATGGCGAATTTCCCGACCCGGTTAAACCATGTTTCTGTTTTTTGTATCACTTCCCGGCTCATTCCCAGCCGTCTACCGTACCTCATAATGAACGGATAGCCAAGAAAACGGCCGATCAGATAGGCTGTCGTCATGGCCGAAATCGTGCCCAGATAGCTGACTGTTATGGTTGTCACGTAGTCCAGGTGTCCCGTATGTACCAGAAAACCTGAGAAGACAAGCAGGGTTTCTTCGGGAACCGGAAAACCGATCAATCCCAGATAAAACACAAAAAACAACGCCCAGTAACCATATCTGGATATGGAATCGCCAAGAAGTTGTAGCATGTCGTTGACTTCCAAAATTCATCCCACCAGTGTTGATGTTGATCCTGTCCCTTTATTTACGAAGATGTTATTGACAGGGTTTCATTATGATTTCATTATGGCATGTTTTCATCAAATAAAAAAGGGGAAGCCCCCTGTAAAAAGGACTTGCCCCTGTGTGTTTCAATTTCAGCTTTCCCTTACTACCTTGAAATAATCCGCTACTTCTTGAATAACCGGATCGGACGTGCCTTTTCGGCTTAGTTCCATTGTCTGATCGGCAAATTGTTCAAGATTTGCAAGCAACGTATTTTTTTCGGCAAAGGTTACCCTGAGCCACTTGCTGCGGTCAGTCGGTTTGTTACCATAGACCAGCACAAGCGACTCCGGTTGTTGGGACAGTAGAACAACCCAGGAATTCATTTCTCGGTCAGGCCCGACTGCCACCTTTTGCGGAAAATAAACTTCAATGGTTTGATCCTTGTGAAAAAGATAGAGAATAAGCGCCGCCTCATCCTCTACCAGACCGGCACCCCAGCGGCATTCAGCCTGAATTTGTTTAATCTTCTCAAAGGATTTATCCAGTTCACTGTCCGGATCCCAGATGTGCAATTCCGTGTCCGATTGATCCCGGCCAAGGGCAACAGGATGGATTTGATACAACAACGTTCCCTCCCAGCGCTATCGCATTGATGTGACGATTACTCATTACTCAGTTGATGGATCCAGTTTATAATAATCCGGGTGCGGTTTCAACGGACGCATCATCCAGTACGGACGGCGCATGCCATGTTCCGGCGGAGCCGGACGGGTATATTGAAGCCATTCATGATACTTTTCATGTGCCTTTTCGGTATCCGCTTCAATATCACCGTACTGTTCGTTCGGACCCGGTATCTCAGCTTTGATTTTCTGGTGCCAGCAGTGCATCCCGCTGATCGGGTCGGGCTGAACAATGTGAATGATGTTCTGGTGAACACCGGCATCCCGCCACCAGACACGTTCTGAATCCGGATCGGAACTCTTGAAGGGTTGCATGCCGTGTACCTGCTTCATCTTCCATTTGGAGCCGTTATTTTCCAGTTTGACGACGGATGAATTCCAGCGGTCGCTTCCCTTGTCCTCCCACAGACGCCAGCGTCCAAGGTGGTGGGAACAGGCGATAACCCCTGGACGAATACCGTCCGTTACCCATACCTTATCGACGAAATAGCCAATCTCTGTGCTCAATTTGAGCAGATCACCGGTTTTGACACCCAGTTTTTTCGCATCCACCGGATTGAGCCAGATCGGATTGTTGTGTGCGATTTCATAGAGCCACTTCGCTCCGTTAGTACGGGAGTGAATCAGAGTCGGTAACCGGAATGTCGGCAACAGGATATATTCAGAGTCATCCCAGTTGATAAGATCCGGATGAACCTGAGAAATGATATGAATCATTTTTTGCCGTTCTTCTTTGTTGCGTGGATAGATCGGTACCGCATATTCGGGCCATCCCCAGTCTCTCAGCGTTGTGGAGAAGAATTCCAGTTTACCGGAAGGGGTCGGGAAGCCCTGTACCGGCTTGCCATCCACAACAATTCCGGCTCGTACCTGCCCCTTCTTGTTTTTAAACGGTCCCGGATACGGGCGAAAATTGACTTTCTTCGGTGGCGTATCCACCCAGACACCCGGCTGTTCTTCCGTGTCGGAAGCCAGCGTACTGGCCTCTGCTGAAGCAGCAGCTTCCGTATAACTTTCACTTTCACGTGCCGGCGGAACAATCGTGGCATTCTGCAAGAGTTCCTCGGCAAGCGGCTTCTCATTTTGCTGGTAAACATCTTCTGTAATCTGGAATGCCCCGTAACGCCTCATGTATTCCATGGGGGTCAGACCTTCTTTGGCTGCGGCTTCCGGAAGACCGGGAACCGAATTTTCAAAGATCCAGCGGTAATATTCTTCAATGGTGATTTTTTCTCCGGGACGGTAAGGGGATTCAAAATGCTGTCTGATTCCCATGGAACCGTCCGGGTCCACCCGCCAGGACAATTCGATCCAGAACTCATTCTCTTCCCACACTTCGCCAGGGTTTGCTTCATAGGTAAATTGAATCTTGTGTCCGTCTTTTTCCTTCTGAACCCTCAACACCGGTTGCCGGAACCCGATCCACTGGGCGGCATGTGTTTCATAACTGTGCAGGTCATGACGTTCCGGCGCCAGTCCCATCGGCAGGATGTAATCCGCATACTGTGCCGACTCGTTCCAGGTCGGTGTCAGTGCGGCATGAACACCGACGCGATTTTCATCCGTCAACATCTCAATCCAGCTGAAACCATCCGGGAACGTCCAAACCGGGTTCAACACCCGTGAGAAATAGACGTCCACTTTCTTGTTTTTATGTTTCAGGATGTGCGGATAAAGGAATCCCATTTCAAAATTGGCGAGAGGGAATTCTCTCGGGAAATGGTTCTCATTCCACACCTTGACATTCTGATGCGGTTCACTGAACGGTTTTGGTACAAACTTGGTCCAGGCATTGGGAAGCATACTTCCCGGTGTCCCGACCGCCCCCATCAATACATTCAGGAAGAACAGCGCCCTGGCGATCATCCATCCGCCCCGGTGGCCGGCTGCGGCATTGCGCCAGATGTTGGACGAGAATGCCGTTCCCGCACGGGCGATTTCATTAGCCACATCCACAATCACTTGAGCTTTCACACCTGTTTCCTGCTCGGCGAACTCGGGTGTATAGTGTTTATACATCTGTTTCATTAACTGAACAAAGTCATCAAAAGACTGTCCTTCCGGGATGGTATCGATGAAACCATCCTTCTGTAGACGTTTCAGATAATCCCGATCGGCGAGGAGTTCATCCCAGTTGACCCATTTGCGTACGTATTCATGGTTGAACAGATCGTTCTGAATCAGATGATTGGCCATCGCCAGCAACATCGCCGTTTCCGTTCCCGGCCACGGTGCCATCCAGTAGTCCGCTTTGGAAGCGGTGTTGGACAACCGGGTGTCAATAACGGCAATCTTGGCCCCTTTTTCTTTGGCCTCCATAATCCGCTGTGCATTCGGGTTAAAATAGTGACCGGATTCAAGATGGGCACTCATCATCAAGATAAATCGTGCATTGGCATAGTCCGGGGATGGTCGGTCCATTCCCATCCACCACATATAACCGGTACGGGCACCGGAGGAACAAACATTGGTGTGGGAGTTGTGTCCGTCTACCCCCCAGGCAGAAAGTACGCGTTCTGTAAACATATCTTCTCCGGGACGTCCCACGTGATAGACTACTTCATCTTTCCGGTCTTCCTGGATGGCCTTGCGGATACGTGCCGCCAGATCGTCCAGCGCTTCATCCCAGGAAACACGTTCCCATTCTCCACCACCACGGGGTCCTTTCCGTTTCATTGGATAGAGAATACGATCCGGGTTCTTGACCTGTGTGGTCGTAGCCGGTCCTTTGGCACAATTGCGTCCACGGCTGGCAGGGTGAAGCGGATGTCCCTCCAGTTTGCGGATTTCACCACTTTCCTGATCGATATAAGCCAGTAAACCGCAGGCTGCTTCACAGTTAAAGCAGACAGTGGGAACAAGACGATATTTCTTTTTCACCTGGCGTGGCCAGGATCTGGAATCTAGTTCTTCCCAATCATCCCAACGATCCGGCGGTGGGAACGAACTTAATTTACCAAATCGTTGAAACTGTTTGTTCGCAGTTGTACTCACATTCATCCCTCCATATATTAGTCGTCTGGCCTCAAGTTTAGCTCAACGGAACGGATTGACCGGCCTGAACATACGCATGCTCATAGGCCAGTACGCCAATTAGCACCAGCAATGCCGCGATACCGTAAACGCTTGCAATTCCAAGCACAACCGGAAACAGTCCGCCAGCAATCAAACCGGTCCAGTAATAACCCTTGTAACGTCCTTTGATCATGTTGTGTGCGGCTTTTTCCGCATCTGCTGTCATATGCGGAATGACCATTTCACTCAAAACCAGGGCCAGATAGAGTCCGGCGGATACAACCAGAGTGATTTGCACAACCTGAAGGGCTTCTGACGGAATGGATACAACCCCTGACAGGATGATAAATGCCGCTGCACCTGTCATAACAGCCTGAACAAACAGATGTAAGGGCAATAACGGATTCTGCCACAGATCCCGTCCTTTGGATTGTGAAAATAGAAATGCCGTATAAATAGCAGTTAAAGTCCCCAAAATGATGCCGGGCCACCATAAACCTTTAGCCAGAGATGCATTGGACGTGAGACCGGCTATAAACAGAAGTAATAAAACAGCCGTGTAGCCTGCGATAATGAAGGCACCCCGTACTAGCCATGATTTCCACTGGGGTCGGGTAAAGATACGGTAAAAACGCATCGGATGCGACAGTTTCGAAATCAGAAGCAACCCCGTCAACGCGAGGAAAAAACCTCCGATAACAGCCACCGATGTGGTCCATACAGCATCCAGAGTCATGCCCAGCAATCCTAAAAAGGCATAAATCAGAAATACACCGGAAGCGATGGATTTGGTCCAGGAATACAGCGATACGCGCCAATCCCAGTATGCCTTGTGCGGAACATCATAAGCGACACGTGCCGCTGCAACACTTTGAAAAGACGCCTCCACTTCTTCAACCGGATAGCCCTCTTTCTGGTCCGACCACATATGCATGCCGGTATATTCGGCTGCTGTGGGAGACAAAGTAGCTTCGCTGGCTCCCTTATAGAATACCTTGGGATTTGTCCCTTTTTCCGGTTTGCGGACATCGACTTTCTGTCGAGACACAATTTGAGACACTTCACTTTCCGGATCATTCAAATCGCCCACAATAATTGCTTCTTCCGGACATACAACCACGCAGGCGGGTTCCAGTCCCTGATCAATGCGATGTGCACAGAAGTTACACTTTTCAGCACTGTTACTGTCCGGGCTGATATGAATCGCATCATAAGGACATGCCGTCATACACGCTTTACAGCCGATGCAGACGTCCCTGTCGAAGTCTACAATACCGTCCGGACGTTTAAACATCGCCGTAACCGGACAGACCGGAACACACGGTGCATCTTCACACTGGTTACAGCGTGTGATCTGGAAGTGACGGCTGACTTCCGGGAATACGCCTACTTCCACCTGTTTCACATAGGTTCGATTAACACTTAACGGGACTTCATTTTCGGACTTACATGCCGTCGAACAGGCATGACACCCGATACATTTGTCCTGGTCAAGAACCTTTCCCCACTTGACATTGGAGTCGACAAGTTCCAGTTCTTTTAACAATGGGTCCATTCCTCCTTACTCTGGTCTTCTAAAGTTGCAGTGTTTGTGACAAAATTGTGGCAACTCGCAACTTTAAGTTAACACGATTTAGACTTTTCAGTAAAATCGAAATATTAAATGGCCTATAACAAAGTGTTATAGGCCATTATGTGTACGGAAAAATTCAAGAAGCCTGTCCACTCCCTGCCTTCTGAAACGCTGTGGTGCAAGGGCCAGCCACAATTCCCGCTTGATTTCAAAATCCTTCACTTTGACTTCTTTGACCAGATTCAGCTCAAGCTCCCGTATCACCGTCATTTTGGAAAGAAACGCCACACCCAGTCCCGCTTCCACCGCTCCTTTGATCGCCTGGGTACTGCCGATTTCCATCGAGGTCACGATTCGGTCAAGCACCCCTTCCTTTTCGAGTGCATTTTCCACGATCATCCGCGTTCCGGATCCCACTTCGCGCCAGATCATTCGTTCTTTCGTCAGCTCGTCAATCGTGATCTCTTCTTTATCTGCCCACTCATGTTCAACCGGGCAAATTAGAATCAACTCATCATCTGCAAATTTCTCGACGATTAATGAGTCATCATTCACTTTTCCTTCTATTAAAGCGAGATCAATCGTATGTTCGGCCAGACTCTCCAGGATTTCCTGAGTATTGGCCACCCGGATCGTCAAATTCAAATCCGTCACTTCCCGCTTAAATCGTTCAAGAAGTCGAGGCAACAAATACTCTCCGATAGTCAAAGTAGCACCTACACATACCTGGGCCTGATACTTGCCTTTGAAGTTTGACAGCGCTTCCTTTGCACGCTCATGATCTTCCAGGATTGCTTTCATATACGGATACAGCAGTTTACCCGCTTCCGTAATCTTTAACTTCCCACCCGTACGTTCAAACAACAAGACATCATAATATTCTTCAAGTGCCTGTATTTGACGTGTCACAGCAGGTTGAGACACAAAAAATTTACGTGCTGCTTCACTGATACTTCCATTTTCAACGACCAGACAAAACATCTTGAAACTGTCCAGATTCATATCCAAACGTCCTTTCACACCTTTTTCTACTTATATATTATCATGAAAAGAAAAAATAGCGAGTTAAAGGCACTTGCATGACGGGTTTCCAATTGACCTAATTAACAGCCTGTCCATAAAAAAAGACAAGGCGTAAGAGGAGAGTCGAAACGAGCTCTTCTCACAACCCTGCCCTCAAAAACTAGGCACTCCCCTTTTCATTTATCTTTGCCGCCAGTCTGGACAGAGTCACCACTCCCGCTCCCTGTACATGCGCGGGAAGGGATAAAGACACACTGGATTGCCGAAATTTTCGATACAGTTGAACCGGGGTCAGATCCGGAAAAACGGAGAGAAAAATGGCAGCGATTCCCGATAAGTGGGCGGTTGCCATCGACGTTCCGTCCAGTCTGCGGTATGAACCACCCGGCCAGGTTGATAGTATATCCACACCGGGTTCCACAAAATCGACCCCTCTCCCCCGGTTACTGAATGAAGGAATACGATTATTGATGGTGATGGCTCCTACCCCGATCACACCCCGGTATCGGGCTGGGAAATCCACCCTTCCTCCGGCGTTGCCGGCAGCAGCAAGCATGATGATACCGGCATCAAGGGCAGCCCGTACGGCATTTCGTTCAGCCTGACTGCCTTCCTCCGAACCAAAACTCATATTGATGATATCCATCCCATGATCAATGGCCCAGTCAATTCCCTCAATCACATCCGTGGTTGATCCGGTTCCTTCCGCTCCAAAAGCACGGATGGAGTATAATGAGGCTTCGGGGGCGACACCGACTATCCCTTCGTGATTTAAAGCAGCGGCAATAATACCGGCGATATGGGTTCCATGTCCGTTCAAGTCACGAAACGGACTGTCGCCTTCACGAACATCCACACCTCCTGCGACCCGTGAACGCAGATCGGGATGTGTACGATCAATGCCGGTATCGATCACGCCGATTTTAACCCCGCTTCCCCGGGTCTTTGGCCATACCTTTGGGGCAGATACTTTGCGAACACCCCACGGAATCGTGTCCCTGACGTGAAGCTTATAGGGTTTGTCATCTTCAATGGTGATACCGTTCGTCTCACTGATTTTCGGGCTGATTCGACTGTATTCCTTTTCATCGATGCTGATCAGTTTCATTCTGGGAAAACAGCGGCATCTTTTTTTGACGGACCTGGGGAGCCGGCGCCAGAATTTTTGAAAATCCTCATGGCTTTGAAACGTGATTAATTTTCTCAACAGGCGTCACCTTCCTTTTTTCCTGTTTCATCTTATGAACATGGAAAAAAGGGGGAGCGCCCAAAATCAGGCAGCCGGTTTAATGCTTTGGTCTGACGCGGATTAATCGAATTCCATTAAGCGTCACCAGTATCGTCGCTCCCATGTCAGCCAGGATCGCCAGCCACAAAGTCAGCCAGCCGGGAAATACGGCCAGAACGGCCAGGGCCTTCACCACCAATGAAAAGGTAATATTCTGTTTAATGACACGAAGCGTCGCACGGCTTAATTTTACAATGTAAGGCAGTTTGTCCAGATCATCCGCCATCAGGACGACATCGGCTGTTTCGAGGGCCGTATCTGTCCCTGCTCCTCCCATGGCGATCCCAACCGTGGAAGCTGCCAGGGCAGGGGCGTCATTGACTCCATCCCCCACCATCACGGTGAGCTGGTTCTGCTTTTTCAGTTCTTTGACAACCTCCACTTTCTCATGCGGAAGCAATTCCGACTCAATGCGGTCAACCCCGATCTGTTGGCCGATTGCCAATGCTGTTGCCCGGTTGTCTCCCGTCAGCATCACGGTTTGCTTCACTCCCATCTCTTTGAGGCGAGCAACCACTGATTGACTACTCTCACGAACGGTATCGGCAATGGCAATCAACCCGATCACGGTATTTTCTTCAGCCAGGCAAATCACCGTCTGTCCTTTTTCCTGCATGTTCTGAATCAGAGACTCATGCTCTTTGCGAAGAAGCCCTTTTTCATCAAACAGGCGAGGACTTCCCAACAGGTAAGAGTGTTCGCTGATTCTTCCCGTTATCCCTTTTCCGGTAATGGCTTGAAATGATTCGACCGGATACGTCCCGATATGTTGTTGTGTAGCATAGTGAACGACAGCAGCCCCCAGCGGATGTTCGGACTGTTTTTCAAGTGATGCGGCGAGTGCCATAATCTCTGTCGCACTTCTTCCATCCAGTGTCTTTACATCCACCACTTCCGGCTGACCGGCGGTCAATGTTCCGGTTTTGTCAAAAGCAACGACCGACGCATCTCCGATTTGTTCCAAATAAATACCACCCTTGACCAGAACGCCATAACGAGCTGCTGTTCCAATGGCACTGACAATGGCCACCGGTGTCGAAACCACCAGCGCACACGGACAGGCCACTACCAGAAGGGCCAGACCACGGTATATCCACGGCTCCCAGGCAGCCCCGGCAAATAGAGGAGGAATTAAAGCGATGGCAACGGCGAGCCCCATCACGGCCGGCGTATAATATCTGGCGAAGCGGTCAACAAACGCCTGGGATGGTGCCCGCTCTGCCTGAGCTTCTTCAACCATGTGAATAATTTTGGCGAGTGTCGTATCCTCAACGGTTTTGGTTACCTCAATTTTCAGGTAACCTTCTTCATTCAAGGTACCGGCATATAATTCATCTCCCGGCTCTTTCAGAACCGGGATTGATTCCCCGGTGATGGCTGCCTGGTTAATGGACGAACTTCCTTCGCTAATGACACCGTCCATGGCGATTTTTTGCCCGGGTTTGACGACCATCACATCACCGGGACGGATGTCATCGACGGACATTTCCAGTTCTTTTCCGTCCCGTATCACCACCGCTTTTTTCGGGGCGATTTCCATCAGGGATCGAATGGCATTCCGTGCTTTATCCATGGAATAACTTTCAAGAAGTTCACTTAACGAAAACAGGAAGGCAATCACAGCCGCTTCGTTCCATTCTCCGATCAGGATCGCACCACTGACGGCTACAAGCATCAGGGCGTTCATGTCAAACTTTAGCCGAAACAACCCCCGCCAGCCTTTTCTGGCCGTCGAATAACCCCCTGTGACAATCGCAGCGCCTAAAAGTATATAAAGTAAGAGTCCTTCTCCTGCGGAAAACCGATAGATCCAGGCCAGGAGGAGAGATAACCCGGAAATTGCCGTAATACCGGCTTCCCTGGTCTTCCACACCGGTTTCGCGTCCAGTTTCATCTGTCCTTCCGGAACCGCTTTTATCCCATCAAAGGCACCGGCTTTATTGATTTGTTCCAGCGAAATGTCTCCTTCAATGGTTAATTTACTGGCTCCAAAATTTAACTGCACGTCATCAACGCCGGGCATCTCTTTAAGATTCCGCTCAAACTGAGCGGCACAATCCGCTCAGGTTAAACCCTGGAGTTGATAACGATGTTTGCGATTTCGATCATCCATCTTTGTGTCCCTCCCTGTGGTGAACCAGTGCCAGCTTGATGATATCCCTGACATGATCATCCTTGAGCGAATAAAAAACCATTTTGCCCCGCTTCTGATAACGGGCCAGCCCCATATTTCGTAGCACCCGCAGATGGTGAGAGGCGGTAGCCGTCGTTGAACCTACGATGTTCGCAACATCACAGACACAGAGTTCGTCTTCCTCGGTTAAGGCATAAGCAATCTTTACCCTTGTGTCGTCGGCCAGGGCTTTAAACAAAAGGGCCAGCCCTTCGGTAATGCCGACTTTTTCCTTGAGCCGGTTTACTTTGTCGGGATCAAATATATATACTTCACACTGGTCGGCGTCACGCCGCTGTTGCATCCGGATTCACCGCCTTATTCAAATATATTTTTGAATATTTTATATCATCTTATGCTAATAATCAAACAATTGTTTGAATAAAAGCCGTTTTTTCTAGTTTCACTCAAAGTGCTGATTGTAAAACAAAAAAGCCCTCCTTGTTTTACAGATCCGCCATTCTGCTACGGGTCTGCAGGTATAAGGAAGGCTACTAATCACCAATGATCTCTTCTGTTATCTAAATGCTCTCCGGTACTGTTCGGGGCCTTCATACGTCATTTGTTTGCCGTGTCTGACCCGAAGTACCCACTGCGGATCGCGAAGTAATTCTCTTCCCAGCAGAACAAGATCGGCTCTTTCGTTTCCGATAATCTCTTCTCCCTGTTCCGGTGTTGTGATGAGACCAACTGCAGCCGTCGGAATACCGGTTTCTTTTTTGATTTGTTCCGCGTATTGTACCTGAAAGCCAGGATAAATGCTGGGTGGACGTACGGGTAAAACCGCACCGGAAGACACATCAATCAAATCAACGCCTGCTTCATGCATCATGCTCGCTATCTGAATACTATCCTCGATGGTAATTCCCTGCTTTTCCTGACCTTCCGGCACATAATCCACCGCTGAAATACGTGCAAACAATGGATAGTCAACCGGCCACTCGCTGCGGACTTCCTGAATCACTTCTTTAACGATGCGAAAGCGGTTGTCCAGACTTCCACCGTATTCGTCCGTTCTCTGGTTGGAAAGGGGGGATAAAAATTCATTTAACAAGTAACCGTGAGCGGCATGCAATTCGATCACATCAAATCCAATTTCCCTGGCCCGGCGGGCTGCCTGTCCAAACGCTTTTACAACCGCCTGAATATCTTCCGGACTCATTTCCCGGGGCAATTTCCAACCCTCATCAAAGGCAATGGCACTGGGGGCGATAATTTCTTCCTCCAGCTCCGCCTTCCGGCCGGCATGAGCCAGTTGAATCCCTACTTTACATCCCTGTTCATGGGCGAAGTCAACGATTTTTTTCAGCCCTTCCATATGACGATCGTCCCATAATCCCAGATCACGCGGACTGATCCGTCCTCTGCTTTCAACGGCTGTCGCCTCCAGTATCATTAATCCGACTCCGCCGGCAGCCCGTGCTCCGTAATGCACCAGATGCCAGTCCGTCACAACTCCCTCTTCAGTCGCCGAATACATGCACATCGGCGACATCACGATACGATTGTCAAGGGTCAGGTTCTTGATCGTGTACGGTTCAAATAACAGCGACATCAGCGATCATCCTTTCATTTCCCATTCAAAAAATTTTCCACCTCTACATTGTAACATGAATCACAATCGTTCTAATGATAAATAAAACCACCGTTATTTATACGGTGGTTCATCAAGATCGTATTTCATTGACATTTTTATCCCAAAATGGCACGGTCGCTCGCAAACTTTTCGCCACGGAGGCGTTCAAATTCCGCCAGCAATCCTTCTATCGTCAGATCCTTTTTCTTTTCTTCCGGAACATCAAGAATGATCTGACCGCTGTCCATCATGATCAGGCGATTCCCAAGATCGAGTGCCTGTTGCATGTTATGGGTAACCATCAAAGTGGTCAGATGATGTTTTTCAACGATCTCTTTTGTTAAATCTGTAATCAGGCGGGCACGGGATGGATCCAGCGCCGCCGTATGTTCATCCAGCAAAAGAACTTTGGGCTGTGTAAAAGTAGCCATCAACAAACTTAAAGCCTGTCTTTCCCCGCCGGACAATAAACCGACTTTGGCATTCAACCGGTTTTCCAGGCCGAGATGAAGGGTTTCAAGGTATTCTCTAAACAGTTCACGGCGCTTTTTATTGACCCCCAATTTCAGAGTCCGTTTTTTATCGCGGGCATAAGCCATCGCCAGATTTTCTTCGATGGTCATGGTCGGTGAGGTGCCGGCCATCGGGTCCTGAAACACCCGTCCAATCATGGGAGCGCGTTTGTATTCCGGGAGATTGTTAACAACCTGTCCGTCAATTTCAACCGTTCCTTCATCCGGAATCAGCACACCGGAAATAATATTCATCAGCGTAGATTTACCCGCCCCGTTACTCCCGATTATCGTGACAAAATCACCGGGATTCAGATGTAAATTAACATGACTCAGGGCTATTTTTTCATCAATTGTACCTTCATTAAAAATTTTCAGGATATTGTTTAATTTTAACATGTGATCCACCTCATCCTTCCAGCCCGGCCGAAGCGTTTTTCTGACGCTCGGCACGCCGTTTTTTCTCCCGGTAAGATGCGGTCAAACGAGGGGCAATCAAAGCGAAAATAACAATCAACGCCGTCATCAGTTTCATGTCCTGGGCATCCAGTCCGACACGAAGGGCAATGGCCACCACGATCCGGTAAATGATCGCACCGCCGATGACGGCCAGGGTAGCCCGCTTGATGGAACGGTCCCCAAATACCGCTTCCCCGATAATGACGGAAGCCAGTCCAATAATGATCATACCGATCCCCATTGAGACATCGGCAAATCCCTGGGACTGGGACCACAGGGCTCCCGAAAAGGCGACAAGACCATTGGATAGCGCCACTCCCAGGATAATCGTGTTGTCGGTATTGACGGCAAAACTGCGTATCATGCGGGGGTTATCACCCGTCGCTCTCATAGCCAGTCCAATTTCCGTATCCAGGAACCAATCCACCAATAATTTAATAATAAAAACCAATAATGCCATTGTAAAAAGGATCGGGTACGGAAAAGAGGTGAAGAACGATTTGATCTGGGAGATGACGGTATCATGACCGAGAAGTCCGATATTCGCCTTTCCCATAATTCGTAGATTGATGGACCACAGGGCGATCATGGACAGAATACCTGCGAGTAGCGGGTTGATTTTCCCTTTGGTATGCAGGATTCCGGTAAAGGCACCCACAGCCAACCCGGCGAAAAAGGCAGCGATGGTTGAAACATAAGGTGAAAATCCGTTCACAATCATAACGGCTGCTACAGCCCCACCGGTCGCGAAACTACCGTCAACCGTCAGGTCGGGAAAATTGAGAATTCGAAAGGTTAAATATACGCCCAGGGCCATAATGGCAAAAATGACTCCTGATTCGAATGCTCCGAATAGTGAATGAACCATAATGTCCTCCTTTCAATACAAAAAATGTATATTGTTTTTTCCGTAAAAGAGCCACAGGGTGAAACCCCATGGCTCAAGATAAAAACAAGAAGTTTTTATTCACCGATGCGAACCGCATTTTCCAGTATATCCTGAGGCAATTCATCCAGGTTGATTCCCTGTTCCTCAGCCGCTTTAACATTGATCACAAGATCAAGGTTTTCCGGGAAAGCTACTGGAATATCTCCGGGTTTCTTGCCTTCTTCGATGATTTGCAGAGCCATTTCTCCTGTTGCATAACCCAGATCTTCATATTCAAAACCATAACCGGCGAATCCGCCTTTTCTAACGGAATCGGCCTCACCGACAAATAGCGGAATATCCTGTTCGTTGGCAACCTGAATCACAGATTCCAGAGCGGATACAGTTGTGTTGTCTTTCGGTACATAGATGACATCAGCTCGTCCCACAAGCGAATCTGCCGCCTGCTTTACTTCAGAACTGTTGGAGACCGTTGCTTCAACCGGAGTCAACCCCAGTTCATCAAGATGTTTTTTGGCATTCTCAACATTGACGACAGAGTTTTGTTCTCCATCATTATAAATGATTCCTACATTCTTCGCATCTGGAAAAAGCTTTGCAATTGATTCCATTGTATTCTTGATTGCATCCGGATGCGTATCGGACGTACCGGTTACATTTCCGCCCGGTTTTTCAAGATCGCTGACCAGTTTGGCCCCAAGCGGATCTGTAATCGCCGTAAACAGGATCGGAATCTCATCCGTTTCATTCACGATAGCCTGCGCACTGGGCGTGGCAATCGCTAGAACAAGATCCACCTTGTCTGCAACAAATTTCTGGGCAATTGTCTTGTTGTTGGATTGCTGAGCCTGGGCATTCTGAAGGTCGATGGTAATATTTTCGCCATCCTTATATCCAGCGTCCTCCAGTGCTTTTATAAAACCATCCCGTGCTGCATCCAGAGAAGGATGTTCCACATATTGAATAATGCCGATGGTTAATTGTTCTCCTTCGGGCTGATCTGTTGACTGACTACAGGCAGCCAGAAGAACCAGTAAGCCCACCATAAGTACCATTATGAACTTTTTCAAATTGCATAACCCCCTGTTTGAATTTTTCTAAAAATTATTCAACATATTTCATATTATAACAGGTGTCCACTTGATAAAAAAGACAAAATTACTTTTTGTGAAAACGTTTCCACAGTTGATCCATGTCACTCGGCATTTCACAGGACACCTTCGTCAAATTTCGACTCACCGGATGAACAAATTGAATAAAATAGGCATGGAGGGCCTGTCGGTCGATATGTGCAGAGTCTCCACCGTACAAATCATCACCGGCCAGGGGGTGCCCGGCATCTGCCGCATGGACCCGAATCTGATGGGTTCGACCTGTCTCCAGTTGAAATTCCATGAGAGAATAAGCCTCTTCACTCTCTACAACCCGCCAGTGCGTGACTGCCTCTTTCCCGTCCTCCGAAACTTCTCTTTCAATGATGGAATCTTTTTTTCTGGCGATGGGGCGGTTAATCGTTCCGGTTTCTCCCCGGTTCCCCCATTTGCCATGAACGATCGCCAGGTATTTTCGTTTCAACCGTTTCTTTTTTCGTTCCCGGGAAAACTGTTGATGAATCCACTGGTTTTTGGCTACCATCATCATGCCCGACGTGTTGCGATCCAGGCGATTAATCGGGCGAAATTTTCGCCGCAGTCCTTTCTTGTTCATGTAATAAAGGACACCACCGGCAAGGGTGCCCTCCCGATATCCCATGGTGGGATGAACCGGAAGGCCGGCCGGCTTATTGACGATCAGGAGGAAATCATCTTCGTAACGAATGTCAAGCGGGATCGGTTCCGGTTTGATATAGTCCACCGGTTCATCCGGCCAGATCAACATAAGTTCATCCCCTTGTTGCAGGGGATGATCCACAAATACCGGTTTTGAATTAAGCAGGATATTTCCTTCCTTTTTTAAGGATGTCAGCGTCCGTCTTGAGATGTGATACCGGTTTCTAAGAAATTCTTTGATCGTCGTCTCTTTCTGAAACGGTTTGTTCATATAAAACAGGATAAAGGTTTCGCTGGCTTCTTTGATCATCGTGTCACCCTGTTATTCCTTCAGATTTTCCGGGTTTAAGGCTTTCAGTTCAGGTAGAACGAATTCCCCGTCTTTACGGATCAGCACATCATCAAAATAGATTTCGCCTCCTCCATACTCCGGGCGCTGGATATTGACCAGGTCCCAGTGGACAGAGGATCGGTTTCCGTTAAATGCCATATCATAGGCGTTTCCCGGTGTGAAATGAAAACTGCCTGCTATTTTTTCATCAAACAGGGTATCTTTCATCGGATGTAAGATATAAGGATTCAGTCCCAGGGCAAACTCGCCAAAATAACGGGCGCCTTCATCCGAATCCAGGATATGATTGATTTTTTCCGTATGATTGGCAGTCGCATTTACAATTTTTCCATCCCGGATTTCAAAAGATACATTTTCAAACGAGGTACCGAGATACTGGGATGGTGTGTTATACGTAATTTTGCCGTTTACCGAATCACGGACCGGTGCTGTAAAGATTTCCCCGTCGGGGATGTTGAATTCACCTGTACAGGGAATGACCGGCATATCTTTAATGGAGAAAGTCAAATCCGTACCCGGACCGGTAATGCGAACAGTGTCCGTTTTTTCCATCAACGCCTTGAGTGGCCGGACCGCTTCTTCCATTTTGCTGTAATCCAGTGTACAGGTCTGATAATAGAAGTCTTCGAAAGCTTCTGTACTCATGTCAGCTGATTGGGCCATGGACGGTGTCGGAAAGCGGAGAATTACCCATTTTGTTTTCGGAACCCGGGTTTCTGTATGTACTTTCTTCTGATAATGATTGATGAATAAGGTCATTTTTTCTTCCGGTACATCGGATAACTCGGCATGATTGTCCCCGCCGCGAATCCCGATATAGGCATCCATTTGCTCCATACGATTTTTATCCCAGGACATCTGGTTTTCCAGTTGTTCACGTGTCGTATTTTTTAATAACGCACGGTAGATTTGCATGTCATGCTGCTGTACATATGGGATACCATCGTGATGATATACTTCCTTGATGATAGCACGGGCAAGTCGGGATTCGTCTCCGGTACCGAAAACCTCTATCAGAACATTTTCCCCTTTCTGAAGGCGAATCGAGTGCCGGACCAGTTGCCGGGCCAGCTGTTCCATGCGTGGATCCATAAAAAGCTCCTCCCTTTAAGATTCATTGACTATGTATAATCTTAATGAAAAATCCCCGTTTTTACAAACGGGGATCACATTTCGAATCGATTAACCCTTAAGCTTCTACCGACATTTAGATATGTTTATTCAATGTACCGAGCAGTGCCTCTTTCGGTTGAAAACCGACGATTTTATCAACAGGCTGACCGTCCTTGAACACAATCAAAGTCGGGATGCTCATCACACCGTAACGTCCTGCTGATTCAGGGTTTTCATCGACATTCAGTTTAACGATTTTCAATTTGTCCCCGATTTCCTGATCCAGCTCTTCAAGTACCGGCGCAATCATTTTACAAGGGCCGCACCACGGAGCCCAGAAGTCTACAAGTACCGTGCCATTTGATACCTGGTCCTGAAAATTTTGATCTGTCACATGTTCTATTGCCATGCTTTTGACCTCCTAACTGTTACCATTACTATCACGAGTAAAGTATACCACCGTTTTCACAATTTATCCAATGCCTTTTTAGCCATATGTATTCGGCAGCAGTCTCGTCCGTGCCTGACCGCTGCCTGCGATCACAGATCGATCAGTCTTTGAGTACGTGTTTGAGTTCTTCCGTTAATTTGGGTACCACATCAAACAGGTCTCCGACGATTCCATAATCAGCCACCTGGAAAATAGGGGCCTCAGGATCTTTATTAATGGCGACAATCACCTTTGAATTGGACATGCCGGCAAGATGTTGAATCGCACCGGAAATGCCGCAGGCAATATAGAGATCCGGGGTGACTACTTTTCCAGTCTGGCCGATCTGCATGGCATAATCACAGTAGCCGGCATCACACGCTCCGCGGGAAGCCCCCACGGCTGCCCCCAGAACTTCCGCAAGTTCATAGAGCGGCTTAAACCCGTCTTCACTTTTCACGCCGCGACCTCCGGAAACCACGATTTTCGCTTCGCTCAAGTCGACACCTTCTGATGTTTTACGGATCACTTCTTTCACAATGGTACGCAGGTCTTTGATTTCTACATCAAAGTTTACCGTGCTGGCAGAACGAGTGGTATCCGGTTCGTCCACCGGAATATTATTGGGACGGATCGTCGCAAAAATGGCTCCTTCAGACACTTTCTTCTTCTGAAAAGCTTTCCCCGCATAAATCGGGCGGATGAATTCAATGTCATCCCCGTTCACTTCAACATCGGTACAATCAGAGATCAGTCCGAGCTGTCTCTTGGCGGCGATACGAGGAGCCATGTCCTTTCCGATTGCTGTATGACCGAGCAGGATAACATCCGGATTGACAGCATCCAGTACCTGCATCATCGCCTGAGTATAGGCATCGGTTGTATAAGTGTTCAACTGGTCATGTTCAACCAGATATATATCATCTGCTCCATGATGAGCAAGCTGTTCGGCAAGCTGTGCCTGATCGGTTCCAAAAAGGGCTGCGGTTACTTTTCCGCCGTTCGCTATTTTCCTGGCGGCAGATAGGGCTTCGAATGATACATTACGAAGATTGCCGTCTCTGGATTCAGCAAGTACAAATACATTTTTACTCATAAATGTTCTCCCCTCCGTATCCTTTTATATCACTTTCGCTTCATTTCGTAACAGCTGTACCAGTTCTTTAACCTGATCATCCAGTTCGCCTTCCAGGATCTTTCCGGCTTCTTTTTTCGGAGGCAGGAATTGATCCAGCACTTCCGTCTTCGCCTTGATCTCATCAGGATTAATGCCGATGTCTCCTGCAGTGAGGCGTTCCAGCGGTTTTTTCTTGGCCTTCATGATTCCGGGAAGTGAAGGATAGCGGGGTTCGTTGAGCCCCTGCTGGGCCGTTAACAGAACAGGCATGGAGGCCTCGATAATCTCTGTATCCCCTTCGACATCCTTTTCTACTTTGACTTTGTCACCGTTGACTTCAAGCCCGGTAATCGTGGATATGTGCGGGATGTCCAGTTCTTCTGCAAGCCGCGGTCCCACCTGGGCGGAACCGTCATCCACCGCCATGTAACCGCCGAGGATCAGGTCATAGGAATCCCGTTTTGCTACGGCAGCCAGTACCTTAGAAATGGTGTACTCATCCCCGAACAGGGACTCATCATCTACCAGAATCGCTTTGTCGGCCCCCATGGCCAGCGCGGTACGCAGGGCACTCTCCGCTCGGGAAGGGCCAACGGACAGTACGGTTACTTCTCCACCCTGTTCTTCCTTGATTTTAATGGCTTCTTCCACGGCATATTCATCATAGGGATTGATGACAAACTCTACACCATCTTCGCTGATTTCCCCATTTTCAATGACGATTTTTTCTTCAGTGTCAAAGGTTTGCTTTAGACATACCAGAATGTTCATGCCGTCTTCCTCCTTTTATTTGTCTTTAAATTGCGGGGATCTTTTATCAAGAAAGGCCTGTACCCCTTCCAGCATATCCTCTGAGGCGAAAGCTTTTCCGAAATTTTCAGCTTCCAGTTCAAGTCCTTTTTCAAGCGGGGCATTCAGCCCATCATTAATGGCTTCAAGGGCCAGTTGCAGTGATACCGCACTTTTGGATGCGATGGTCCGGGCCAGGGATTGCACCTCATCCATCAGGGATTCAAGTGGCACCACTTTGCTGACAAGACCCGTCTGAAAAGCTTCTTCACCGTCGATCATGCGACTGGCCAGAATCAATTCTGTTGCCTTCTCCTTGCCGATGACCCTTGGGAGGCGCTGCGTTCCGCCATAACCCGGAATCAGTCCCAGGTTCAACTCGGGCAGTCCCAGTTTCGCATCACTGGCTGCGATACGGATATGGCAGGCCAGTGCCAGTTCAAGCCCGCCTCCCAGGCAGGCACCGTTAATGGCTGCGATAACCGGCTTTTTTAAATTTTCAATCCGGTTGAAAACCCGCTGTCCCAGGCGAGCCAGCCCGTCTCCTTCATCCCGGTTGACCTGTAAAAATTCCTTAATATCGGCTCCAGCTACAAAAAACTTGCCTTCACCGGTGACGACAGCGACCTTGATATCAGAATCCTTCTCCACCCGGTCCAACACCTGTTCAAGTTCTTCAAGTGTGGCCCGGTTGAGCGCATTGGCAGGCGGATGGTCAATGGTCACACAGGCGATCCGCTCTTTGACTTCAAGATGAACATTGGACAATGAGGTCCCCTCCCTTTATATTTGATCATCTTTATCTGGTTATCTGGCACGAAGCCCGTTGACAAAAAGTGAATGAAAGGAATCAGTCAGAGATACGATGTCGTATTTCTGATCTTTCATCACCCATGCGGTTATGGCTTCATCGATGGTACCAAAAATCATGCGGCGGATAATACGGACGTCGAGATCGTCCCGAAAAACACCTTCCTCAATCCCCTGGGAAACAATATCATCGATGATCTGAAAATAGCGTTTCATCGTGACACCAATCTGATAGCGTATGTCCGGATCTGATTGTCGCAGTTCAATCTGTGTGACAATGGCCAGATCCCTGTTCTCTGACAACAATGAAAAATGAAGGTGAATCAGTTCTCTTAATTTGTCTTCTGCACGGTCCAGTTCATTTAAATGATGATGGGTCGTTTCAAAAAAACTCCCCATTTTTTCTTTAAATAACGAGATCAGGATGTCGTCCTTATTTTTAAAGTATAAGTATATGGTGCCGTCAGCCACATTGGCTTCCCGGGCGATTTTGGAAACCTGGGCATGATGATACCCGTGCCGGGCGATGACTTTGACTGCTGCATCAATGATAGCCTGATATTTGTCACCCGTCTTTCTGGCCATTGCGACATCTCCTTTTCAATAAACTACCTGACATGACACAATGAATGAACATTCAGTCACCATAAGTGTAACGTTAAAAGCCCTTTTACGCAACTGTTTCGTCAGTGACAATCCGTAATCATTTTACCACAGGAAAAAATCAGGATGAAGGTCTGGTTTCCTTCTGTTGATGTTTTTTCATTTCTTCTTCGACCAGCACACGTCTCAAAATCTTGCCGACCATCGATTTGGGGAGTTCATCCCGAAATTCATACAGTCTGGGTACTTTAAATGCGGCCAGATTTTTGCGACAGAATTCATCCAGTTCCTTTTCGGAGACATGCTGTCCCTCTTTCAAAACGATAAAGGCTTTCACTGTCTCTCCGCGATATTCATCGGGAACACCAACCACAGCTGCTTCGAGCACAGCTGGATGGGTGTACAGGACCTCTTCCACTTCTCTCGGATAAATGTTGAATCCTCCGGCAATGATCATATCTTTTTTGCGATCCACGATATAGAAGTACCCGTCTTCGTCCATATAAGACATATCGCCGGTTAAAAACCAGCCGTCTTTTAAAACAACGTCTGTTTCTTCCGGCTTGTTCCAGTAACCTTTCATCACCTGGGGCCCTTTGACGGCCAGTTCACCTGTTTCTCCCGGCGGCACGTCTTCACCGGTTGCCGGATCCACGATTTTCACTTCTGTGTCAGGCCAGGGAACACCGATGCTGCCATTTACCCGTCTTTCCCAGATCGGATTGGCATGGGTCACCGGAGATGTTTCCGACAATCCGTATCCTTCCACGAGCCTTCCGCCGGTCAGTTCCTCGAACTTTTCCTGAACTTCGAGGGGCAGTGGGGCAGAACCGCTCAGACAGGCTTCAATGGAAGACATGTCATATTTTTTGATGTCGGGGTGATTGATCAGCGCAACATACATGGTCGGTGCCCCGGGAAAGATCGTCGGTTTCAGTTTGTCGATTGCCTTAAAGATCATGTCCACATCAAATCTGGGAACCAGGATCATACAGCCGGCGAGCAATACGGAGAAGTTCATCACCACGGTCATCCCGTAAACATGGAAAAACGGCAGGACGGCGAGAATTCTCTCTTCACCTTTTTTGGCGCGGTAAAACCAGGCTTTGCTTTGTATCACGTTGGCAACCAGATTGCGATGGGTCAGCATAACACCTTTGGGTGTTCCTGTGGTCCCGCCTGTGTATTGCAAAAGAGCAAGATCCTCAGCTGGATCAACTTGTTCTTCAATCGGATCCGCTGATTCCTGTTCCAGGATGTTTTTCCAGGCATAAACTTTGCCTTCCTGATAATTGACCGAAACAGACTCGCCCTTTTTCTTCTGAACCAATGGATACAGAATGTTCTTGGGGAAAGGGAGATAATCTTTGATGCCCGTCACAATTACTTTTTGCAGCGGTGTCTTGTCCATCACCTTTTGAACCTTTGGATAAACGAGGTCCAGACATACGATCACGGTAGCACCCGAGTCATTCATTTGATATTCCAGTTCCCGTTCCATATAGAGAGGATTGGTTTGAACCACGATGGCCCCGATCAGCAAAGCCCCATAGTAGGCAATGACCGATTGCGGACAGTTGGGCAGCATGATCGAAACGCGATCCCCTTTCTTGACACCCATTTTCTTCAAGGCGTGGGCAAACCGATAGGATGCATCAAGAAGTTGTTGATAGGTTAATGATTTTCCCATAAAATAAATAGCATTGCGATCCCCGTAATCTGTTGCAGATTGTTTTAGAAAATGAGTAAGCGTAACATCGGGGTATTCCAGAGTGTGCGGAACTTCTCCGGGATAATACTTTAACCAGGGCTTTTTGTCATACATGTTATCTCCTCCCCAAGAATGAATGGTCATTCATTTTTATTGTACAAAAAATTACAAAAATTTTAAACTAAAAGTTATGTATTTTTCGAATATTTTTATGAAGTAAGATATGCCGCCGATTTATCGATTATGAAAATTAACAGGCGGGATCTTATTCAGATCCCACCCGATCCGGGTCCTGCGGTGATATGCCCCGAGGGCGTTTGTTTTTTTCAGGCACAGGGGAACGAATGATCACATCTTTAAGGGCTCTGAGATTAAGGGGAATTAACGGCCACAAATACGGGGTATTGATAGAACGGGAGAACATCAGGATTAAAAGCCAGAAACCGATGCCGACCAAAAGCCCCGTTAATTTGAAAAAAGCGGTCAGGACAATGAGAAAAATACGCATGATGCGATTGGCGAGTCCCAATTCATAACTGGGCGTGGCAAAGGTCCCAATAGCGGCTACAGCCAGATAGAGAATGACTTCATTGGTAAAAAGGCCTACTTCCACGGCTACCTGTCCGATGAGGATGGCCGCAACCAGCCCCAGGGCCGTCGCCAGGGGAGTAGGTGTGTGAACGGCAGCCATTCGCAACAGATCAATCCCCAGTTCCGCGACAAGTATTTGTACCAGCAGCGGAACTTTACCGGGATCTTTGGGCCCGATAAAATCCAGTTGCTCAGGCCGAAATTCCGGGTTTTGCGACATCAAAAACCAGATCGGCAGTAATAAAACGGAAGCCAGCATGCCGATAAAACGGATCCAGCGGAGATAGGCTCCCACAACCGGTTTTTGTCGGTACTCTTCAGCATGCTGCACGTGATGAAACAGGGTTGTGGGGGCAATCATCACACTGGGAGATGTGTCCGTATAGATCAGGACGTGTCCTTCAAGCAGGTGAACCGCCGCCACATCGGGACGTTCCGTATATCGGACCATCGGAAACGGGTTCCAGTTTTTCCCGAACACAAATTCCTCGATCGTTTTTTCGGCCATCGGCAGCCCGTCCAGTTCAATAGATTGCAACTTCTCTCTCACAACCTTGACCAGATCCGGATCGGCCACATCTTCGAGATAACCGATGCAGATATCGGTTTTGGATCGGGTCCCGATCTGCATGTATTCCATCCGAAGGGACGGGTCACGGAGTCTTCTGCGTGTGAGAGCCGTATTAAATATGAGTGTTTCGGTAAATCCGTCCCTCGCGCCTCTCACCACCCGCTCAACGTCCGGTTCTTCCGGATTCCGTGCCGGATACGTCCGTGCGTCAATGATAAGTGCCTCATCATAACCATCTATCACTAAAACCAGCGGTCCGGAGAGAACAGCTGTGATCAATTTATCTACCTGTTTTTCCTTATCCACTTCCAGATAAGTCACATGGGTCTCTATCAGTTTGGAAAGGGTCTCGGGCACGAGTTCACGGTGTTCTAGCGAAGCCAGGTGATTGGTAATCAGCATCATAATATTGTCTTTGGCAAATCCGTCGACAAAATAAAGCTGCATCTCTTTACCGGCAAAACGCAGCTTTTTACTGATGACATCAAAACTTTTATCCACAGCAAGGGCCTGATCAAGAAATTCGGTGTTTTCCTTCAGATTCTTGCTCAATTCTTTTTTTTGCTGAACTTCCTGTTTTTTAGCATCCTCCACATCAGATCCCCCGTTTAATCAAAGTCATTTAAACAGTATGTCCACATTCAACCCCTCACATTCAGCAGGAGATTTTAAATTTTGTACTATTTTCATGAGGTTAACCGTAGTAAAATACATTATGATAGAGTTGGGAGGGATCCATCAGTGGATAAAAGACTTATCATCATCGCATCGGTTCTGGTCAATATCTTTATAGGATTCGGGCTTGTCATTCCAGTCATGCCCATGATGGTTGAAGAAGCGGGAGCTGCCCCGTTTCACCTCGGTATGATGCTTTCTATATATTCGGCCGTTTCATTTGTGGTATCCCCTTTATGGGGAGCACTGTCGGACCGGATCGGGAGACGGCCCGTGATCATGTCCGGGTTATTCGGATTCAGCATCAGCTTTTTCCTCTTTGGAATATCCGGTGATAATCTCTGGCTGATGTACATATCGCGTATTCTGGGGGGAATTTTTTCCGGTGCAGCCACATCCAGTGCCATTGCCTATATAGCCGATATCACCACCGATGAAGAACGGACGAAAGCCATGGGCCTGGCCGGAGCGTCCATTGGGCTCGGCTTTATTTTCGGACCTGCTATGGGTGGTCTGTTGAGTGTGTTTGGCTATGCCACGCCCTATTTTGCATCCTCTGTTCTATCTTTAATCAATCTGTTTTTTGCCATGAAGATGCTGGAGGAATCACTCTCTCCGGAAAAGAGAGCCGAAACACGGACCAAAGAAAAAACATCTCGCTGGGCTGCTTTTTCCGGGGCGCTCAAGTATTTGTACCTGCTTTCCTTTTTTGTCACATTTACACTGGCAGGGCTGGAAAGTACCCTGCAGTATTTCGAAGTGAAAAAAATACAGGCCACTTCTCTGGAGATCGGGATTATGTTTGCGATCAGCGGCATTGTGGGTGCCGTCATCCAGGGCGGGGTCGTTCGCAAGCTGGTCAAAAAGGGGCAGGAAGGCCGTACGATCATGATCGGTCTCATCGTATCCGGACTGGGATTTCTCTTAATCATTTTTTCAGCCGATTTCTGGACAGCCACCCTGTTTGTTGCGATTTTCGGGGCGGGTAATGCCCTGATTCGTCCCTGTGTGACATCCCTGATTACTCAGAAAACAACGGTTGGCCAGGGGGTGGCATCGGGGCTGATTTCCTCGATGGACAGTCTCGGCAGAATCGCCGGACCGCTTCTGGGAACGGCCCTTTTCCAGGTTGATATTCGACTTCCCTTTGTATCCGGGGGATTGCTGTCGTTTGCGGCCATCACCCTGCTGATCGGCTTCTATGCCAGTACACGGAGAGAGAGTACGCTGGCCGGGGAAAATTAGAATCTCAGAATCAGTTGGAAAAAATAGGCCCTCACCATTTTGAACTTATTGGTGAGGGCATTTGTTTGTTTTCGTTAATTCTCAATCAACTCTACTTTCCGCAGAACATTTTCCGCCAGTTTGATTGAGGCGGCATCAATCATTTTGCCGTCCAGGGCCACGGCTCCTGCTCCCTTCGCCATCCCTTCTTCATAAGCCTGAATAATGCGGCGGGCCTTATCCACCTCTTCTTCCGTCGGCGAAAATATTTCCTCGGCCAGTTCAATCTGACTCGGGTGAATCGCCCATTTTCCGTCACACCCGAGCATCGATGCCATGGCAGCAGATTGTCTGTAACCTTCCGGGTCGTCGATCGCCCCGTAGGGTCCGTCAATCGCCTGGATTCCGGCTGCTTTCGCCGCGACAACCATTCGGCTAATGGCATAATTCCAGCGATGACCGGGATATTCAAACATCTCTTCACCGCCATGTCCACCGATAGCTGTGGTACGAGCCGTAATCGAAGCAGAATAATCTGCGATACCGAAAACCATCGCTTCCAGACGAGGAGAAGCGAAGGCGATTTCATCCACATTCATCATCCCTTTTGCCGTCTCAATCAGACATTCCAGGCCGATCTCCCTGTTGATGTTATTGGCAGTTTCAATTTGTGTAAGTAGCGTATCTACCATATAAAGATCGGCTGCTGTATTCACTTTGGGAACAAGGATGACATCCACATTTTCCCTTGCTCCTTCTACAACCGTGATTAAATCCCGGTAGGCATAATGGGTATCCAGGCCGTTTATGCGAACAATTCGAGTGGTTCGACCCCAGTCCAGTTCATTCAAGGCTTTTACAATAGTATCACGGGCTTTTTCTTTTTCAGAGGGTGCGACAGCATCTTCCAGATCAAGAAATACGGCATCCACCCCACTTTCTGCTGCTTTCTCGATAAACTTCCAGTTTGATCCCGGCACAGCCAGTTCGCAGCGGCGAATTCGAAATTGGGCCATTCATCAACACTCCTTTGTTGTTTATTACGCAACACTGTTGCGTATTTCTGCTAACGTTATTTTACCATGCGACACTCTCATAATTCAATTAATTTTCTAAATATTTTCAATATAAAAACGGGGCAAACTTTGCCCCGTTAAAGAAAGTCAGTTTGGTTGTAGGCATAAACTTCCCGGTTACACCGGTGGGGAGTAATCCACAGGAGGTTGTGCTTTCTTAACTGCTCTGTTGACAATTACAATGGCGGCCACAGCAATAGCTGCTGCGATCAGGGTACCCAGGTTGAAAAATCCTTTTTCTCCGAAGTAAAGAATCGAATACCCGACAGAACCAGCAAACAAAGCATAATAGGTCATGGGAAAAATGGTTTTTCTGATGACATTCCCTTCTTGACCGACAAGTCCAACAACGGCAGATGCCGCCACCACATTGTGAACACAAATCATATTTCCGGCTGCACCCCCGACAGCCTGAAGCGCCACCACCCAGGTCGGATCGACCCCGATCCGGTCACTAACCCCATACTGGAACAGGGAAAACATCATGTTGGAGACCGTGTTGCTTCCTGCTACAAAAGCACCGAGTGCTCCGATAAAGGGTGAAAAGAAAGGCCATGCACTTCCGGCAAGCGCGGCTACACCTTCTGCGAGGACAATCGGCATTTGCTCGTAACCGGCTGCTCCTCCCCCTGAATTAATGAACACCTGGACCATGGGAACGGTAAAAACAAGTGCTGTAGAAGCCCCCACAATCGCTCTGCCTGATGTTTTCCATGCCTTTTTATACGAATTGACATCCATTCTGTGCAGGAAGAACGTGATTAGGGAAACCAGAATGAAAATCGTACCCGGTAAATACAGGGGCTGGAAAGAAGAGGTGATTTCGGTTCCAAACAGATTTTCGAATGAAACCGTCCATGACTTCAGCCATCCGAGAAAGGGAAGAAACTTAAGCCGGGTCAACACGAGAAGTAAACCAATCAAAATGTACGGTGTCCAGGCCCGTACCATGCTCATTTCACCATGGCGGGAGCGAACATCTTCAATTTCAATGGCTCCCGTCCATTCCGGATTCCAGTTCTCTTTTTTATCAAAATCCCAGTACTCGTTTTCTTTCGGCATGAGAAAACCTTTTTTCGCTGCGGTTACCACGATCGCCAGACCGATCAACCCGCCGAACATGGATGGAAATTCGGCTCCCAGGACATGGGCAACAATCAAGTACGGAATCGTCATAGAAAATGCCGCAAACAGGGCAAACTTCCAGATTTTCAGTCCTTCAGCCCAGGATTTGTTTTTACCGAAAAACCGGGTCATGAGCGCGACAACAAACAGGGGTACCAGTGTTCCGGAAATGGCATGCAACAGTGCCACTTTGGAGCCGATTAAGTAAAGAAACTGGGTCCAGTCCGTATAACCCATACTGGCCGCCAGTTGTTTAATACCTTCATCTGCTGAAAGGCCCGTATTCACCCCTACCATAATCGGGGTACCAACAGCACCAAACGAAACCGGTGTACTCTGTATGACCATCCCAGCCACCACGGCAGCCATGGCCGGAAAGCCGAGCCCGACCAGGAGTGGAACTGCGACGGCGGCAGGCGTTCCGAATCCGGCGGAACCCTCAATAAAGGAACCGAATAACCAGGCGATGATAATCACCTGGACACGACGGTCCGGTGTAATATCTGTAAATCCCTGCCGGATGGTTCTGATTGCACCACTTTCCTGAAGTGTGTTCAGTAACAGGATAGCACCAAAGATAATGTAAAGCAGAGTGGCTGCCACTACCAGTCCATTGACCGATGCTGCCGCCACCTGAGCCCCTGGTACTTTCCAGACAAACAGTGCCAGTAGAACCGCAACAATATAGGAGATGGGCATGGCCTTTTTGGCCGGCCATCTTAATATCACAAGAAACAATGCCACGGCTGCAATCGGCAGTATAGAAAGAACAGCCAGTAACCCTGTACTCACCTTGACATCCCCCTTTTTTAAAATTGTCATTCGCAAATAAAAATGAACGACTTAAAAACGAAGTGTTAAAGCAATTCTATCACCACCTTTTATAATATTGCTAATTTTCTGAATTTATTCGACAAAATTCATTTCCTTTCAACATCACCGAAAGGAAATGAATGTCGACAATTAGCGTTTATATCCCAGTCTGGACGAAATTTTTCCGGCAATATCCAATAACTTCTCTCTGATCTTGTCCATATTATCTTCTGTCATTCTCATCGAAGCCCCGGAAACACTGACAGCGGCTACCACTCTTCCCTGATGATCAAATATCGGGGCACCGATGCAGGTGATACCCGGCTCGTTTTCTTCCAGGTCCAGTGCAAACCCCTGTTGTTTCACTTGATCCAACTCCGCCATCAATTGCTCCCGATCTGTAATCGTACTTTCCGTGTGACGCGGAAGCCCCTGTTCATCAATGATACGGTTGATTTCACGGACAGGCAGATGAGCCATAATCGCTTTTCCAACCGCTGTACAATGGACAGGAGCCCGATGCCCGACTCTGGAATGCATGCGCAGAGTCTGAGTCCCTTCCAGTTTTTCGATATAGACTACCTGCCCCTGATCAATCACCACCAGGTGGACCACTTCATTGGTTTCCTGCTCAAGTTCCGTTAAATAAGGGAGTGCTTCTTTTCTGAGATCCATGGAATCCAGTAGAGTAAAGGCCAGATCCAGTACTCTGTATCCCAGCTTGTATTTGCCTGTCCCCGGGTCCTGTTCGACGACCTGGTGATGCATCATCGTCGAGAGAATGCGAAAAACCGAACTTTTGTGAAGCCCTATTTTTTGTGCCAGTTCCGTTACCCCGTACCCCTCTTTTTTTTGCCCGAGCAGTTCGATAATGGTTAATGCCCGATCTACGGATTTGACTAGATTGTTTTCCATGTTTTCACCCTTGTTTCTTTCTGAATTAATTGGCCTTTTTCACCTCAACGCATTTTCCCGGCAGCGGAAACACCTTGTCAGGATTACACAGGTTTTCCGGATTAAACACACTCCGGATATCAATCTGCGCCTGAAGTTCATCATCGTTGAACAAATAGCGCATTTCCTCCTTTTTCTCGATCCCGACACCATGTTCACCGGTGATGGACCCACCGGCATCGGTACAAGCTTTCAGCACCTGAGACCCGACCCGGGTTGCTTTCTCCGTCTCTCCTGGTTTGCGTGAATCAAACAGGATCAGGGGATGTAGATTTCCGTCACCAGCATGAAAGACGTTGGCAATTCTGAGCCCCGATTCCTGGCTGATCTCTTCGATTCGGGCCAGCACTTCAGGGAGTCGGCTTCGCGGTATCACCCCGTCCTGGACCAGATAATCGGGTGAAATGGTACCCATGGCCCCGAATGCTGTTTTTCGGTTGGCCCACCACAGGGCGCGTTCCGCTTCGGTCTGTGCCGCTTTAACTTCCCGGACGCCATTCTTTTTGCATACTTCGATGATCTGGTTGATTTGATCGTCAAGCCCTTCTTTAATACCATCCACTTCTACAATTAGAACAGCAGCCAGCCCTTCCGGATAGCCTACCGGATAGTTTCCGGCCTCCACCCCTTCAATCGCGATACGATCCATCATTTCCAGCGCTGCCGGCAGTATCCCTGCAGCAATGATATCGGAAACGGCACGGCTGGCCCCCTCTACTTCATCAAAAAGAGCCAGGACTGTTTGCTTCCCTTCCGGCAGTTTCAGAATCCGCACCGTAATTTTAGTTACAATACCCATGGTCCCTTCTGAACCTGTCAACAGGCCCAGTAAATCGTATCCCGGCATATCGGTGACACCGCCGATTTCGACGATTTCGCCGTCAGGCAGGACCAATTCCAGTCCCAGGACATGGTTGGTGGTCACCCCATATTTCAGGCAGTGGGCACCGCCCGCATTTTCAGCCACATTCCCCCCGATGGTACAGGCCTGCTGGCTGGACGGATCCGGTGCATAATAATAGCCTTTGTGTGCAATGGAATTGCTCAGTTTCAGATTGATGTATCCCGGCTGGACCACCGCTTTGCGGTTGGGATAATCCACTTCAAGCAATTTGTTCATCCGAACCAGGCTGATTACAACCTCGCCACCTGTCGGAATAGCACCGCCACTTAAGCCCGTACCGGCTCCACGGGGAAGAAACGGAATCTTTTTTTCATATAAAAGACGGACCACCTTTGATACTTCTTCTGTATCAGCAGGAAAGACCACCGCACGGGGTAAGCCTTTGTGAATGGTATAGCCGTCGCAATCATAAGCCAGCAATTCTTCGTATTTATGCAGAACATATTTGGAGCCGACAATGTCACTCAGTCCCTCAATCAGGGAATCCGTTCCGGTTACGGTATTACCTGTTTTCATCCGATCCACTCCCTTCTTGAGTTGCGGCAGCCTCTATGAACCGGGTTTGTTTTTGTTTCTGTTCATTTTGATAGGCCATGTCCAGAATCTGAATCGTGTGGAGGACCTGTTCTTTTCGTTGATGGCGGTGAATCCCAAGGGCAATCTGCATCATGCATCCCGGGTTTCCCATGGCCACCACTTCCACCTCATCCGGTATATCCTCAATTTTTCGATCCAGCAACCTGCCGGCCATGTCAGGGTGCGTTATATTGTAAATACCCGCACTACCGCAGCATCGATCGGCATCCGGCAATTCCACCAGCTCCACACCGTCTATGTTTTCCAGTAGTTTTCTCGGTTCCTGCCGGACACCCTGCGCATGAGCCAGATGGCAGGCATCATGATAGGTGACCCGGGTCTCCACTTTTCCTTCCGGCTTGCGAATCCCAAGATCAACCAGGAATTTGGAAACATCCTCTACTTTTTCAGAAAAAATTTCGGCCTTCTCTCGATACGCCGGATCGTTTTGCAAGAGCTCCCCGTATTCTTTCAAGGCGGCCCCGCAACCCGCGGCATTCACGATGACTTTGTCCACATTCGCATCGAGAAAAACATCGATATTCCGCCGTGCCAGCTCTTTGGCCGTCTCCCTGTCCCCGGCATGAACCTGAAGGGCACCGCAGCACTCCTGTTGTTTGGGAATCACAACTTCACAACCATTGGTGACCAGAGAGCGAACGGTGGCCGCATTTACCTCACTGAACATGATATCCATCACACACCCGGTCAGAATCGCAACCCGGGCACGTTTTTCCCCTTCCGGCTCGACCACCTCGGGCATTGACGCTTTAACAGGTGTCCCGACTTCGGGTAAAACCTGTTCCATTTCCTTTAAATGAGGTGGGAGAATATTGAGCAGTCCTGTTTTTCTCAACACACGCTGAGCTCCTGATTTCTGGTAAAAACGTGTCAACTTTCCCAGTTTGTGTAATCTGGAGGTATGCGGAAAGACCTCTCTTAAAAAGAATTTGCTGATCGTCCCCTTTACTCCGCGGGGTGGATCGGCGTGATGAATCTGACCACGGGCTTCTTCAATGAGTGATCCAACCTGTACGCCGGACGGGCACGCCGTTTCACAGGCGCGGCAATCCAGACACTGAAAAATCGGATCCTTGAATGATTCATTGAGGTTCATTCTGCCTTCCGCTACGGACTTGATCAAGTACACCCGTCCCCTCGGTGATTGATGTTCCAGTCCGGTTTCCTGATACGTCGGACACGCATCAAGACACATGCCACAGTGAACACAGACAGAAAATTTATCTTCATCCGGCGCGTCTTCCCACAAAAAATTCCCCGTCTGTTCACACGGCAAAGATTCTTTTTGATTCAGGTTGTCTTTCTTCGTTGTTTGATCCACTTAAATCCCTCCCAGAAAGCGACCGGGGCTCAAAATGCCCTGGGGATCTATTTTGGCTTTGATTCCTTTCATCAGACGGAAAGAAGGCCCCGTATCTCCCCAGACATCCACCTTCTTTCGAAAAGAAAGTGGGGCATGTTCGACAACAGCGTAGCCGCTTTTCTCCCTTACCGTTCTGCGCATTTTCTCCAGCCATTTGACAGCCGCTTCCACGCGCTCTTCTGTTACACCGCTTATATAAAAATAGACGAGTCCTGTCCCACCGCTGCCATGGCCGGCAACTTCCAGTTGATACTGATCAGCCAGTCTTAGGCCATCATCCAGGGTGGTCGCAACATCCGTTAACCAGACCCCGATTTTAACGGCCACCGCTTCGGGATTCTTTCGGGGGGGCAACTGCCGAAAGCGGCTCCACCATGCCTGTACTTCTTCCGAAGGTAAAACCTGTGTGGACAATCCGGCTGCTTTCGCCAGTTCCGCCACCCTGTTTTCCTGATACCGAACCGATTTTTCCACATCTTCAAATGAAACAACCAGCGCAGGGCACGCGGTTCCGGTTAACTTCCGATTGAGAGTTGCTGTTAAAAGTTCCAGAGAGACCGGTTCTATTGAACTGTTTAAGACCTCCCGGGACAATCCGGCAAGAGGTTCTATCCCCTGTTCGGAATGAACCAGCATCACGCTTTCGAAAAGCGGCCGGGGACGCAATTTTAAGGTGACCTCCGTGATCACACCCAGCGTTCCCATCGACCCGATAAATAGTTTATTCATGTCATATCCGGCCACATTTTTGACCACTTTGGCCCCGGTTCGAATCACCGTTCCGTCCGGGTACACCACCCGCATCGCAATGACAAGATCCCGTGTAGATCCGTAACGGACCCGTTTGGGCCCACTGGCATTGGCAGCGATAACACCGGCAATCGTCGATTGGTCCGGCCAGGGAGCGTCCAGGGGAAGCAGTTGTCTCTTTTCTGTTAGATGGTTTTCAATATCCGCCAGGGTGGTGCCCGGCAATACGGTCATGATTAAATCCCCCGCGGAATGCTCGACAATCCCTCTCATCTTTTTTAAAGAGATTTCTATATCAGCCTTCTCTATCGTTCCACCAAACCCGGCGCGAGTGGAACCTCCCGAAGGGATGACCGTCAATTGATTTTGAGATGCGGCCTTCACCACGCTAATGACATCCTGTTCATTTTCTGGATATACGATCACCTTACCGCTGTTTCCCAGCTTACCGGCTTCCGGTGTGACGCCAATTTGTTCTTCTGCGACGACCGTTAATAGTTTCTGTTTGATATCTTCCACACTTAATGAAATAGACCGGCTCAAACCCTGCTCCTCCTTCGTGTTTCGTAATATGCAACGCTGTTTCCCAGGTTTAATTAATACTATTATTTCATGTGTAAAATTTATTTTCAATAAAAAATTTTCTAACAATTTTATCAATAAAAGTCATCTGTTTTTCATCTGGGGTACCCGTGATAAGATAGTTTTCAAACAGTTAGTTCACTGGAGGTTAAACATGAAGATGATCACCAGGAAAGCCGCCCTCTTTCTATTAATGATGCTCGTGGGATTGCTCGCTATCGCCATGGTTAAAATTGCCGGCTATGAAGCAGTTAAAACTGATGATCATGACACGATCAACCTGACGGGAGAAAGTGATAACTGGCGACTGGAACATTACAGGTTGCGCATCACACCGGACACGTTCATGGCCGGCGAAGGCAAATTATATTATAAATCAGATCCGGATGGCCTGAACACAGACTTTTACCAGATCAGAGTCTATGCCGTCATTGACGATCAGATAAGAGCTTTACAGGGGAAATCGGTGTCCGGGGATATATTCCACATGAATCTGAAGCAAATAACCACCGGTAGCACGGAGGGTCTCGTTCTCACACATGAAGGCAGACCGATCAAGCTGGCTGACATCGAGGAAATATATGCTGTTATTAAATGGCGGGAAGAAAACGGAGAAATGCTTGAGGAGAAAATATCACTGTTCAATCAAATGTTGTGACACTCCCCCATTGTGAAAGGGAGCGTTCCTCCAACCTCATGAAGTATCGCATATTTCAATAAGTGGGCGGACAAAATGAAGACAGACAAGGATCAGCGCAAAAGGAGATGATTCCACTGAATCTTTTGTTGAAATTAGTGTCCATTCCCCTGATTATCTGGCTGGTAGATATCCTGACCGGTACTGTCGATTATATTTCTTTACTTCCGTATATCACCACTGGTATCATAATTGGAGGACTCGGCTGGACGACGGATGCTTTGATTCTTCCCAGAATCGGTAATCTTCCCGCCGTTCTGCTGGATGGTCTGGTGGCAGCCCTGATACTGTGGGGTTCTGTTTACATGTTCCCCGGATCGACGATCACCACAGTCGGGATTGCAATCACGACTCTCTTGATTATGATCACCGAATTTTTTCTGCATCGCCGGAATGTTTTTTCCGACTATGCGGAAATCGTTGAAGAATAGAACTCTTGTAAAGCTGGAGGACGCGACATGGCTTACTTTACATACCAGGAGAAACCGATACATTATACCCTTGAAGGTGAGGGGCCCGCACTCATGTTCATCCATGGACTGGGCGGGAACGCCATCAACTGGCTCAATCAACGAAATCTGTTTAAAAAGGGGTATCAGGTGATCACGCCGGATCTGCCGGGTCACGGTAAATCAAAAGAAAGTGCGGACATCCCATTCGAAGATTATCACCTAGTCCTCAAAACATTACTGGATCAGCTCGGCATTGATTCGGTTACGCTCTGCGGGATTTCCATGGGCGGACGTGTGGCCATAGATTTTGCCTACTACCATCCCGAACGGGTAAGGGGGTTGGTTCTGGCCGATACCTTCGCCGGCCTGGAGGAAACTGAAATTGAAAAGGGAAGGGAGATTTTCGCACTGTTGAATGACGAAGACGGAATTGACAAGTGGATCAACCGGGTTATCGAAGCGATGGGAATAGACCCGGACAGCATGATTGCCCGTGGATTTCATAAAGGCATGGAACAAAACAACATCCCTTTTATTCAGGACCTGTTTTACCGGCTGCAATCCTATGATCAGCGTGACAAATTAGCGTCCATTGAAGTCCCTGCGTTAATTCTCCATGGAGAAAGGGACCGTTTTATTCCTTATTCCAGTGCAGAGGAATTGCATCGGAAATTGCCCGATGGAGAACTGCATGTCATTCCGGAAAGTGGTCATCTCCCTCATGTGGAAAAACCGAAGCAATTCAACGAAATTCTTCAAAATTTCCTGGACCGTCTCCCATAATTAATTGGAAGTAAGTACCACCAACCATAAGATGAAAAAGAAGACCACAATTCCGAGAATAATGTTTATTTTCGTATTCAATTGTTTTAACATTTCTTTCTCATTCAATTCGTCCAGTGTTCTCCTTGGCCGTGTCTGATCAATATATGAAGCCAGTTTGTTCACATAGGGAATAATGGCATTTTGCAATTCATTTTCCTGATCGATTTGAAAAGAAAGTACGGTTTCATAACGATTTCTGCTGATAAATTGTCCTTTAATACTCTCAGCTACCCGAAAAACGTCCCTGTCGACTTCGATATGGTCTCCTTCCTTCTCTGCCAGTTCCTTCATCGACTGTTTAACAATCTCAATCGGTTCTGCCAGTGTAAAATTTTTTTGCATTCTGACTCCCTCCTGCAAATTATTCCGACGATCGTGCGAGGATCCATAATCCAACCCCACCTGTCGTCAGGGTGACGAGAATCATCATGGTATGTAAAAGCAAATCTCCCTCCCCGTGAGGTTGATCTAAAATGCTGGATAACCACAGCAGTTGCAGCACCAGGATAATAACCCACAGGGCCCAGTATTTTAACATTCCTTTTCGATTCATAATTTCCTCCTTTTTTTACTTGTTTGGTATTTGCGATGAATGCCCGGGCTTGTCCCGTTTAAATCATACCTTATGTTACACAATATCATAACATACAGATGAACAGCCCTTAGAGCCTGCCAAATCCCGGCTATAAGGGTGTGAATGTTTTTGTTTCTTTTATGACGAAAATAAAAAACACAGGGTTGCACCTGCGATGTAAGGATAATTTATTTTTTATCTCGTCCAAATCCTCGGGTTTGATCCCTTTCTTCAAAAGCAACGGAAACATAGCCTCAAAGGATCCTTCTTGAAAAATTTGTTTGAATTGCTGTACAAACTGGTCTAATTCTTCCTCGCTGTAAGACCTTCCGGGTTGGTCTGCCGCTTCCTGCATCACCTTTTTAAGAGCCTCTTCATCATGCCGGTGTTCGGCTGGAACCTGTTTGACCAGTTCAACAATTTGATCAATATTCACTCCGTTCACTCCCTCTTTAAGCGTCTCTTTTAAAATCCTGAATCAACTGGTAAGCCGTTTGATCTTTTAGTTGAAGGAAAATTCGATCATTGGGCTGAAAGTTCGCCTCCACAATCCACAGCTTACCATTTTGATCAAAACACATGTCAAATCCAATGATGCGCAGTTTCTGATAATGTCGGTCCAGTTGATACGCTGCCCGAATCGCAACATCATCCAGGCGCGTTAGATAGATGGTCGGTTTTTCGTTCAATGAAGGGGTCTCCCTGCATACCTGTTCAACTGTCAACATTTCAGAACCAGTTCTCGAATTGGTAAGAAAATCATTTCCTTTAGCCACCTTGGCCAGTTTTCCGGTCACGACCCATGGTGAACCTTTCTTTTTCTGAACCATCACCCGAATATCAAAAATTCGGTTTTGCATTTTTGCCAGCCATATCCTTTGCTGAATCAGATAGCTCCTGGCAAGGATGTTATCTACATTTTTATCATTGAGAAAAGGAATATAATCTTTTATGATTTCTTCCGTTATTCGCATCCAGAGAGCCTGTTCCGTCAATACCTCTCTTTTTGACTCGGTTATTAAAAAATAACCGTTATCCTTTCTGGATTCAACGACAATAATACCACGCCCATCACTTGATGCTGCGGGTTTTAAATAAACAGGCCCATATTTTCGAAGAAATATTTGTAATTTTTCCCGGGTCAACCAGTCTGTATCCGGTAAATAAGGATTCAAATCCCGATCCTGCTTCAGAACCTGATAACGGTTCCATTTATCCCACCTGTCGTTAAACATGTTTAATATAATCCCTTCACTCCCCCGGCTCGTTTTTTTATCGCGCTCCACACCTCTTCCCCTATTCAGACTATACATGTCTGTTTGTCACCGTGTTTAAAAATGAAATTTCCCCTGGAATGAATGTGCTGCTTTTTAAAACAAATAAACAGGTTGAAAATGCCAGTCGCTTCAACCTGTCAAGAAAAACGAATGTAGCCTGATCCAGCTGTACCCTTCAAAGGTTTTGAATGTTTGATCAACAGACTTTGGATTTGTCTGGGGGGAAGACCGGGGTTTTTTGCCAGAAGAAGGGCGGCCATTCCGGAAACATGAGCAGCAGCCATGGACGTACCGTCCAATCGTTTATAACTATTTCCCGTCCAGGTCGATAAAATTTTTTCCCCCGGGGCATAAATCGTAACGTCCTTTCCCCGACTACTGAATGGGCTGATCTTATTATTTCTGTTGATTGCACCAACCGCAATCACCTCGGGGTGTTTGGCCGGGTAGTCAACGGGACCTCCATCATTGTTCCCCGCTGAAGCGACCAGCGTGATCCCGCGGTTGTACGCTGCCTTAACCATACGCGATATCGCTTCGCTCCTTTTCGGAGAACCGAAACTCATATTGATCACATTCACATGTTGATTCATACACCACTGAATGGCTTCCGCTATGTCGATGGAACTGGCATTACCGTTCTGATCAAAGGTCCCTGCATTATAAAGAAGGACACCGGGGGCAATCCCTTTAATCCCCTGACGATTGTGAGCCGATGCGATAATGCCTGACACATGGGTACCATGACCATTGAGATCGCCATATTTATAACGGGGACTTTGCATGTGAATCCCCCTGGCCACCCGACCCCTCAGTTCCGGATGGAAAGCATCAATTCCCGTATCAATGACCCCGATACGAACATTGCGTCCCGTCGACTCCTGCCACATGCGCGGGGCTCCGATCCGTTTGACTCCCCAGGGGACTCTTTCCCGGGCATGAAGGCGGACCCGGATTTCTTTTTCAATTTCAACGATATCCCTTTTATTTGCCGCGTTTAGAATCCGGGAAACCTGATTGGCATGACAGACGATGGCATGTATGTCGTCCAGTTTGCGAGATATTTTGAGTCCGTGTTGCATGATAAATTTCAAGTTTTGTTTAACTGAATGGCGGTCACGAAAAAATACCATCACTTTTGACACAAAAGCCATCCCCTTTCGGGCATGCAGATTCTTTTTATTTTTTGAACAGTTCTTTCAACGGATTTTTTGTGGATTGACCGGACTGTTGATTGGAAAACATTTTTTTGACGTTGTCCGAGGTTTGCATAAACTCCTGAAGCGCCCCCATAAAATTGTTCAGTTCATTCATGGAATTACGAATATCATCATACTGAATCGGTGGTAATTTTAATCCAAAGGGTGAACTGGACTTCTGTGATTTCTTGTTCTTTTTTCTCGAAACTTTTGCCTCTTGTTTTGATTTTTCATAGGAGCTTTTAAGACGTGAAACAAGTAACGGATTCTTCATAATCTGTTTTTCAAGTTTCGGCTTTTCCCTTACCCGCTGCTTCAGATATTTTTTAAACCCCATTCTGTATGACCTCCTTATGCATCTTTTCTTGTTCTAGTAGTATGTTGCCGGTCCATATTTGACCTGGTTGCCTGTACTTGTTTTCAGAAAAATAGATGGAAACCCGGTTTACCTGGACGTGAGACTTTTTTTCATACTCCATTCGCCCCGCTGTTTACGTGTACATTCAAAGCCGTATTTGATATAGGCCCGGATCGCCGGAATATTTCTTTCAAATACCTGGAGTTCAATGGCCTCCAGGTCATTTTTCAGGGCATATCTTGAAAGCTGTTTCAAAATTTTTTGGCCTATCCCTTTATGCTGGGCCCTTTTTTCAAGAACCATCAAATCCAGAAACAGACTGTTTTGGCGCTCTTTACGAAATGAAACAAACCCGATCCGTTTCATCCGTGAATAAATAATATAAGTCGTATTTTTGTTGAGTTTTTTCTGAATCAAACGATCCGTTATTGGTTTATCTGTGTATCTTCCAATTTCCTCACGGGTCAACTCGGCAATGTAATTGAAATCCTGGTCCAGGGCCCGCCGTAAGAACAGTCTCATCGTCGACCCTCCCAAGCTTTTGATTCTCATTCTATGATTCAAACTGCCGGATGGTTTGTACGGGATACATGACTTATTTTTAATTTTGATGGTCATTTGCCCTTTCAACTCGAGTTCAATGTCCATAGTCTGAAGTAGCTGACTGAAAGGAGGGAAAAAACATGGGTGGATTGTTTGATGATGAAGAGTTTCTGATTATCCTGGTGCTGTTTATTCTTCTGGTTATTATTGGTGCCGGAACAGACTAATCTGGTATCCAGTGACTTCTGAGCAGTCACCCATTTTTGCCCGGTTAAGGACAGGTGCACAGTCAAAAACAATAGCCTATCATAGCCTAAAAGTAGTATGAAAGAAAGGAGTGAAAATCATGGGTGGTATTTTTGATGATGAAGAGTTTCTGATCATTCTGGTGCTGTTTATTCTTCTGGTTATTGTAGGTGCTGGGGAAAACTGATCAACTTGAAAACCGGTATACGGCTCCTTTCAAATCCCCGGTAGGATCGACCGGGGATCATTTATATGCTGTCAGGAGGATAAGGTTAAATGAAAGGGAACAAGAAGAGCGTACAAAAACATCAAAGACGTTCATATAAAGAATTGCTGGGACAAATTGAATCGATTCAAGAACAGGTCGATTCGTTAAGAGAAGACCTGTCGCTGGTTCACGAGATAACAAACGAACTGGGGGAGAGAGTTGAGAACTATTTGAAGAAAATAGAGAAACGTGCAAAAAGGCGCCGAGGCTCTGTTTCAAAAAGGGAATCGGAAACAGAAAATGAAAATCAGGGGATTCGCATGAATAATCGGGATTGAATGCCTCATGATATATACAGAAATAAAAATTCTGGAAGGAGATCCGTTAATGGACAAAAAACAATACATTTTAAACCTGCTGAACCAACTTGAACAGCAATCGTCCCATCTTCCTGACAACATCATAAAAGAGGCAGACCATTTATCCCGGGATATCCAACCCATCAACAGCGAGGAATTTGATCTGGAAACAAATATGGTTGAAACAAGAACCGGCTCCGTGACAAACACCTATAACCCTGATCACATTATGTACCGGCTGGAAAACCTGTATTCTGAACTTGAAAAAGCCGTTAAAGGTGGTGGACGGGACCAGGACCGTCTCATTTCAATCATGAATCAATTCAGGGGACTGCTCGATGTACCAGAACGTTACTTCCCATAAAAAACCCCCTTTATCAGGGAGTTAATACGACCTTAATGCAGTTATCCTCCTTCTGATCAAAGATTTCATAACCGTGTTCGGCTTGATCGAGTGGCAGCTTATGTGTGATGATGTCAGTCGGATCCAGCTTATCTTCCTTGATCATATTGTATAATTCAGGCATAAAGTGAATCACAGGTGCCTGTCCCATTTTTAATGTAATGTTCCGGGCAAACAAATCTCCCAGCGGAAAGGCGTTGTACCTCATGCCGTAGACCCCCACCAGTTGAATGGTTCCACCTTTGCGAACTGCCTGGCTGGCGATTAAAATGGCTCCCATCGATCCTCCCTGTAATTTGAGCGCCGTTTCCACCAGTTCCAGCGGTGTCATTTTCCCATCCAGTCCCACGCAATCAATGACAACATCAGCCCCTCCGCCGGTGATCTCTTTGAGATGGTTTCCGGCATTGTGTTCCCTGGTAAAATCAAATGTCTCCACATTGTTGGTCCGTCTGGCATGATCGAGCCGATATTGAATATAATCAACGGCGATCACCCTTTCTGCCCCTTTCAGCCAGGCAAATTTTTGAGTGAGCAGGCCGACTGGGCCACATCCAAGTACAATCACCGTATCCCCTTTCTTTACCCCGGCATTCTCCACTCCCCAGTATGCCGTAGGAATAATATCTGATAAAAAGAGTATTTTTTCATCTTCCAGTTCACAATCTTCCGGAACGACAAAAGGTGTAAAATTTCCATAAGGAACACGCAACCATTCAGCCTGTCCACCCGGATATCCGCCGTACGTCCCCGAATATCCCAGATATCCTCCCACTTCACCATTTTCGTTGGAATTGTCACACTGGCTTTCCAATCCATTCTGACAGTAATAACACTTTCCGCATGCCACTGTAAAAGGGATGATAACACGATCTCCTTTTTTTACGCGGGTCACCTCCGGACCAACTTCCTCCACGATACCCATCGGCTCATGCCCGATAATATAGTCTTCCTGAAGATTGGGAATCATCCCGTGGATCAGATGAAGATCAGACCCGCAAATCGCTGTACTGGTCACCCGAATCATAATGTCATCTTCCCGTTCAATACGGGGATCGGGTACCTCTTTCACTTTGACATCTTTAATCCCCTGATATGTTACGGCTTTCATCCTATCATCCTTTCGGTTAAACTGTTATCACTAATCATTATGTCCATTGACATGAAATTCATAAAAAAATGGTCCTTTATTACAAGGACCAAATTGGATGATGGTTCATCACATTTTAATCCGAAAAATGATTAAAACCACTGAAAGAAAAGTAGACAACAAGCCAGATCAGCACGGATAACCAGATCCCATATTGCCAGCCCCAGCCCCAGTTGTTATAAACGTATGACTGGAAGGGGAACCCTTTTCCAAAGAAAGCGGGAGATACTTCGACCGTCCTCGACTGTATTTTTCTCATCTGCCTTCTTCTTTTTTTCATGTTATCACCATCCTTCTATAGATATATGATCACGCCAGAAGGATAGTTTGTGTTGGTGTCCCTTTGTTGAACGTTTATTCCGCCAGTTGACTCCTATCTATATGTTCCGGTATGTCATGGTCTTCATAATCAAGTGTTGTCACCATGCCATCCGCCGCATGCGTCAATTCATGACAGTGAAACAGCCAGTCACCGGGATTGTCCGCCACAAACGCTACCTCATAAGTCTCACCCGGTCTGACCAGTAGCGTATCTTTCATCACCGGATCCCCATCCAGTTCCTCACCATTTTTGCTCAGAACCTGAAAAAAGTGTCCGTGCAGATGCATCGGGTGATCAAACATCGGATCTGAACTTTGCAGGGTAACTTTGACCCGATCACCTCTTCTCACTTTTAACGGTTCTGTATCCGGAAAAGCCTTGCCATTGATTAAAAAGGCCATTCCGCCCATTCCCATACCATGACCAAGCTCCATTGTATAAACCTGATCATAGGAATCAGCCGCCACCGGTTTCCATTCAGTCCCCATTTCGGATTCAGACAGCCACAGTATTCCTTGATAGGATACCTCAGGATGCATATTTTTGGATGCCACATTTGTCATCGGAATTCGCATCTGATCGGCAGCCGGATGATCCAGCATATCCCGAATAAAGAAACTTCCGTCCGGGGCTTCAAAAAGGACGTCGACTCTTTGTCCGGGTGCAATCGGCAAAAGCTGGTGCTCACCTTCTACCGGATCACTCAATTTTTGGCCATCCACCGCAAAGACATCATAAGCAATAGAACCGAGATGCAAATAATGCGTGATGTAGCCGGCATTAATAAATCGCAGACGTACCCGTTCCCCCGTTTTTATTTCATGGGGCGGGATTCCCGAACCCGCTTTTCCATTGACAGTAAACATATCATAGTCTCCACTTCCCATCATCCGGCCCATCATTCTTCTCATACCACCTGATGAACCGTTTCCATCGCTATTCATCTCATCCAGTATGAACGTGTATTCCCGGTCTGCTCTTGTTTCATCCTTTTCTTCGACAATCAGGGCTCCATACAGGCCTCTGTCCACCTGTTCAGCACTGTGCTGGTGAGAATGATACCAGTATGTTCCCGGTATCGTCGCTTTAAATGTGTAAGTAAATGTCTCACCGGGTTCAACCGCATTCTGGGTCAATCCCGGAACGCCGTCCATCTCATTCGGAACCGGATACCCATGCCAGTGAATGGTAACGGGTTCATCCAGCTCATTTTTTAGTTCCACCTCAACATGCTGACCCTGTTTAACCCTTATCTCCCTGCCGGGAACCGTGCCACCATACGTATAGAAAGATAAGGACTTTCCCGGACGAACCTCCAGTTCTGTTTCCCTGGCCACCAGTTGAAACCGAACACTATTTTCATCTGTTGAGACTGAGTCCGGCTGAAAGGTGTCCTGTGAAGCTTTTTTATTGGCGCCGTCACGGTCAGGTTCTGTACCAAAAGATTCTTGTGATGTGCATCCTGCCAGTAAAAATAATATCAATAACCAGATGACCCGTTGATAGACCATTGCACTTCCCCTTCCTCTGATACGATTCATTGCTTGCTTAAATTCAACCAAATTAGAACACAAGAACGGCACTTAAGTCAACGATAAGAGCATGAAGGAAATCATGCGTTGTTTCTTTTACCTTCTATTACTATAATAAAGCTAATATTGGAATTATCCGGAGGGTTATTATGAAAATAAAAAACGGTGTCGTGTTGATCATTGTTGCAATCCTCTTAATAACGATTGCCTTTGCCATGTTTTATGTCAATCATAACTTTGCCCGGCCTCCGGCGGAAGTGCCACGGGAAGTGCCCCATCAAGACAATTTCCCTCCTGCTGATGAACCTGAACCCGTTCACCAATCATCCGCTACATTAGCTGCAGTGGGAGATATCCTGATCCACAGTTCCATTTACCGGGATGCAAAAACTCAGGACGGGTTTGATTTCACACCTATGTTTGCGAGGGTAAAACCCATCCTCAGCCGGGCCGACATCGCGTTTGCCAATCAGGAAACCATAATCGGGGGCGTTAAACTGGGCCTGTCCGATTACCCGCGATTCAACAGTCCTTTTGAAGTGGGAGATGCACTGAAGGATGCCGGAATTGATATTGTGTCCATGGCCAACAATCATACGCTGGACCGGGGGGAAGCAGCCATCCGCAATGCAATCGGTCACTGGAATGAAATCGGAATGACCTATGTCGGAGCCTATCAGTCATGGGAAGACCGGCAATCAATCCGAACCATTGAAAAAAACGGGATTGTTTTTTCTTTTCTCGCTTATTCCTATGGCACCAACGGCCTCCCTGTTCCCAAAGGAAAAGAATATCTGGTAAATTTAATTGATCTGGAGCAGATTAAAAAAGACGTCACCCGGGCCCGGAATATATCGGATGTGGTTGTCGTCAGTCTCCATTTTGGAAATGAATATCATAAAATGCCGGATGAATCCCAGACACAACTGGTCCATGCTCTGGCTGATGCAGGGGTCGATATCATTCTCGGGCACCATCCCCATGTCCTGCAGCCGGCTCAGTGGATCGAACGAGATTCCGGAAAACGAACATTTGTCATCTATTCACTGGGTAATTTTATTGCCGCACAGAATGGTATTGACCGGGAAATTGGCGGAATCCTGCAAATTAAGATTGTGAAAACGACAAAAGGGGATCAAACAAAGATCGTTCTGAAAAATCCGCAGTTTATTCCTACCTGGGCCTATAAAGAACATTACCGAAATTATGACATCATACCAGCTTCCCAATGGAACACCGACAAATTCCCCATCCTGGAAAAAGTATTGAGGGAATTAAAAACCCACATGACGCAGTGGATTCCGGATATGGAAATTATCACGGGCGATTCCTTCTGATTCTGTTGATTCATTTTGACGTGAACAACCGGAATCTCATCTTTTCTACTAACCTGCTGTCTAAACGACATAAATGTTTCATATTCTGAAACTTAAACGCTTACAGCCCTTCATTATGTTTGCTATAATAAAGTCAGTATTTTCATAATGTTTACGTTTCAAAAATGGAGAGAATGAACTAACGACCAGCAAAGAAAGGATGGGAACAGGAAGAACATGAGAAATATCAAAAAAATTCTGGTAGCCAACCGTGGAGAGATTGCAACACGCATCTTTCGCGCCTGTACGGAACTGGGAATCCGAACGGTTGCCATCTATTCTGAAGAAGATAGTGTGGCTCTACACCGGTTTAAAGCAGACGAAGCCTATCTGGTCGGTGAGGGAAAAGGCCCGATTGAAGCTTATCTCGACATTGAAAATATCCTGGAGATAGCCAGGAGAAATGATGTGGATGCCATTCATCCCGGTTACGGTTTTCTGGCAGAAAATGAGGAGTTTGCTCGTCGCTGTCAGGAGGAAGGGATTATCTTTATCGGTCCCAAACCTGAACATCTGTCCATGTTCGGCGACAAAGTAAAAGCCAGAAAAGCAGCCATTAATGCCGGTATTCCTGTCATTCCCGGAACCGAGGATCCGATTGACAGCCTTCAGGACGCTGCACTGTTTGCCAGGGAGCACGGGTATCCGATTATCATCAAGGCGGCTTCAGGCGGCGGTGGAAGAGGTATGCGAATTGTACGGACACATGATGAACTGGCTGAAGCACTGGAACGCGCGCGCTCAGAAGCAAAATCCGCTTTCGGGGACGCCAGTGTTTACCTGGAAAAATTCGTCGAAGATCCCAAACATATTGAAGTGCAGATCATTGCCGACCGGCACGGGAACACAGTTCACCTGTTTGAAAGAGATTGTTCCGTGCAAAGACGGCATCAGAAAGTTGTTGAAGTTGCCCCCAGTGTTTCTCTGGATGAATCGCTTCGCTTAGAAATCTGTGAAGCGGCTCTCAAATTAATGAAGAACGTCGAATATGTCAATGCGGGCACCGTGGAATTTCTCGTCACTCCTGACAACAAATTTTACTTTATTGAAGTTAATCCCCGTATCCAGGTTGAACATACCATAACAGAACTGGTGACTGGTATTGATTTGGTCCAGTCCCAGATCCTGATTGCAGATGGATATAACCTGCATGATAAGGAGATCAATATTCCGCACCAGGATAACATCACCACCAGTGGATATGCCATTCAGTGCCGAGTGACAACGGAGGATCCGGAGAACAGTTTTATGCCGGACACCGGACGTTTGATGGCTTATCGCTCTGCCGGCGGATTCGGAGTCCGTCTGGATGCCGGTAACGCCTTTCCGGGCGCCACGATTTCCCCCCATTATGATTCCATGCTGGTCAAAGTATCCACATGGGCGCTCACGTTTGAACAGGCAGCTTCCAAAATGGTTCGAACACTGAAAGAGTTTCGAATCCGGGGAGTCAAAACCAACATCCCGTTTCTGGAAAACGTGGTTCAACACCCGAATTTTCTGTCCGGAGCGTATACGACTTCCTTTATCGACAGCCATCCCGAACTGTTGATTTTCCCGAAAAAACGGGATCGTGGAACCAAATTGCTGACCTATATCGGACATGTTACCGTTAATGGATTTGAGGGACTGTCCAGAAACGAAAAGAAACCTATTTTTGCAAAGCCCAGAATTCCAAAAACTTCCGTATCAGAATCTTATCCTCCGGGAACAAAACAGATTCTCGAACAGGAAGGCGTAGACGGGCTGGTCAGGTGGATTAGAGAACAGCAAAAATTATTGATTACCGATACCACCATGCGGGATGCGCACCAGTCCCTTTTTGCAACACGTGTTCGTACTTATGATATGAAAGCCATTGCCGAAGCAACCGGTAAACTGGCACCCGACCTGTTCTCTCTGGAATTGTGGGGAGGCGCCACTTTTGATACCAGTATGCGCTTTCTCAAGGAATGCCCGTGGGAACGGTTGCGTATTCTGAGAGAACAGATCCCGAATATCCTGTTTCAAATGCTTTTACGCGGGTCAAATGCCGTTGGGTATACCAATTATCCCGATAATGTGATCAAGGAGTTTGTCAAAGAATCAGCTGAAGCGGGAATTGATGTGTTCCGCATCTTTGACAGTCTCAACTGGATCGAAGGCATGCGGCTGGCCATTGAAGCGGTACGGGAACAGGGAAAAGTGGCAGAAGCAACGATCTGTTATACCGGGGATATCCTGGATCCGACTCGTGAAAAATATGATCTCAACTACTATGTCAATCTGGCGAAAGAGCTGGAAAAAGCGGGTTCACAGATTCTGGCCATCAAGGATATGGCAGGTCTGTTAAAACCCTATGCGGCTTACAAACTGATCAAAGCGTTAAAGAATGAAATCAGTATCCCGATTCACCTTCACACACACGATACCAGTGGAAATGGCGGTGCCATGTTGTTGAAAGCGGCTGAGGCCGGTGTGGACATCGTGGATGGTGCTCTCAGTTCCATGTCCGGCTTAACGTCACAACCCAGCTTAAATGCCCTGGTCACAGCCCTGGAACATCATGAACGTGCAACCGGTCTGGATATCGAGAACCTGCAAAAACTCAGTGACTACTGGGAAGACGTGCGTCATTACTATGCCGGTTTTGAAAGCGGCATGAAAGCGAGCAATGCTGAAATCTACAAATATGAAATGCCCGGCGGGCAATACAGTAACCTGGAACAGCAGGCAAAAGCTGTCGGTCTCGGCGACCGTTTCGAAGAGGTCAAAGAAATGTATCGGGTTGTCAACCAGATGTTCGGAGATATTGTGAAAGTAACGCCCTCCTCCAAAGTCGTGGGTGATATGGCACTTTTTATGGTCCAGAACAATCTGTCGGAAGAAGATGTTTATGAGAAAGGTATGAGACTTGATTTTCCCGACTCCGTGGTTCAATTCTTCCAGGGCTATCTGGGTCAGCCCTATGGAGGGTTCCCGGAGAAACTGCAGAAAGTCATCGTCAAAGATCGGGAAGTCATTACACGCCGTCCGGGCGAATTGTTACCGCCTGTTGATTTTGATGAAGTGGAAAAAGATTTAAAATCCAAAATTGATCGGATACTGACTTCCTGGGACGTTCTTTCCTATATTATGTATCCTCAGGTGTTCCTGGACAAAGAACGCCACCAGGAGGAATACAGTGATGTATCTGTACTGGATACCCCAACTTTCTTTTACGGATTACGTCCCGGTGAAGAAATTTCCGTGGAAATCGAGAAAGGTAAAACCCTGATCGTTAAATTGATGTCCATCGGTGAGTTGCAACCTGACGGTACCCGAACCGTTTATTTCGAGTTGAACGGTCAACCCCGCGAAGTGATTATACGTGACCTTTCAGCCAAAACAACGGTTCAACAAAGGGTAAAAGCTGATCGGAACAACCCCGGACATATCGGCGCATCCATGCCGGGTAAAGTACTGAAAGTGATGGTGGCAGCCGGAGATAAAGTAAGTAAAGGGGAACATTTGATTGTCACGGAAGCAATGAAGATGGAAACCACCATTCAGGCACCTCATGATGCCGTCGTCAAAGATATTCTGGTTAAACCCGGTGATACCATCGAAACAGGTGATTTGTTAATCGAACTTGAATCCTGACACAAAGCAAAAGCCTGGCCGTACTGGCCAGGCTTTTTTTATAGATCGTCTTGACATTTTGTTTTAATAATCACTTTCAGTCAAATTACGGTCAAGATACTGTTCAATGGTCTCTTGAATCTGATAGGCAACCTGCGGCAAGTCATAATTCTCAAAAACATGTTCACATTCATCTTTATAGTTCATCGCTTCTTCGAAATGACTCATATGTTTTTCGATTTCCTCCCGGTCTGTTCCCCTCTCCTCCTGCCTTTTCCGGACTGTTTCCGCATTGGCATAGACAAAAATACGAATCACTTTGTCCTGATACATATCTTTTAGAATCCGGGTCCCTTCTATATTGAGGCTCATATAAATGACCCCTTTTTTCTCCAGTAGCGAGGCCACGTCACTCTCTTTTATCCCGTAATAATGTCCGTCGTATTCAATGCTCTCCAGGAATTCACCGTTGTCTTGCATTTGTTTGAACTGCGATTCACTGACAAAATAGTAATCCTGTCCATCTTTCTCAACGGAACGCGGCTTTCTTGTTGTATAAGAAAGAACTTTCGCCATATCCAGAGATGGACCTACCATATCGGCGATGGTTCTCCTTCCTGAACCGTCCGGTCCGGTAAACACAAAAATCAGCTGCTTATCGTTCAATTCATACATCCTATAACCTCCATTCTACTTGTATATTATATTGTTTGGGATCAAACGCAAATCCGGATTGAGAAAGACATGATGCAGAGGAAACAGGGGGGAGAGAAATTCCCTGTCACGTTCATTCTGGTTGAAGAGAACAGATGATATGAAGCAGGTCAGGTGTTGTGATGGAAGCTGTATGCGTTACTTAATATTTATTATAATACTTTTCAATAAATTCCACTACTTCAAGAGGTGAAGGAAGGCTTCCTCCGGCTGGATGTTCACTAAATTCACGGTTGGTACTTTGCGGAGGAAATACATGATAACCATCTTCCCGCAATTGTGTTACATTGCGCTGTACGCTCTTTTTTCTCCACATTCCGATGTACATGCTGGGAAAGAAGAAAACAGGACATTCAGCCGCCAGTAACGTAGCGGAAACAATATCTTCCGCAAAACCATGCGCCACCCTGGCGATCGAATGTGCGGAAGCAGGTAAAACAACAATGGCGTCCGCCCAGTGAGTCAATTCAACATGGGGCATCTTGAAACCACTTTTCTCTGAGAGATCCACAAAGACATCCCCGTCAATACTGTGAATTAACGTACTTTCAGGTATAAAACTTCGGGCTGCCGGGGTCATCATGATATGCATCCGGCAGCCGAAGCGGTTTTGCAGAGCAGCCATATAGGGATAAACATTGACGATATTGATAGAGCCCGTCAATCCGAGCAACAAATGTTTCGGTTCCGACATCAATGACTATACCTCTTCCTTTTTTCTCGGAGATGAGATCTGATTCAAATCGTAAGGGGTCTCCTGATAGACATAGTAATTCAACCAGTTCATAAACAGCAAATTGGCGTGGGCTCTCCAATTAACATCCGGAAGCCGGCCCGGTTCATCATTCTTGAAGTACCCTTTAGGGAGTGAAATGGAGATTCCCCGTTCCAGATCCCGTTCGTATTCCTCCTGCAACGTCGTCTGGTCATATTCGGAATGTCCGGTTACAAATATTTGACGCCCGTCAGCCGTGGCTACAATATAGACACCGGCTTCATCAGACTCAGACAGTATCTCCAGTTCCGGTACCTGTTCTACATCTTCCCGTTTTGTCTCGGTATATCGGGAATGCGGAACATAGAACCGGTCATCGAAACCGCGGAGCAATTTGGTGTTTTTAACTGTGATCCGGTGTGGAAACACCCCGAAAAGTTTTTCTTTTAACGGATGTTTCGGAATACCGTAATGGTAATATAAACCGGCCTGGGCTCCCCAGCAAATATGGAAGGTCGACATCACATTGTGGTAAGACCATTCCATGATTTCTTTCAATTCATCCCAGTAATCGACGTCCTCAAATTCCAGATGCTCAATCGGGGCACCGGTAATGATCATCCCGTCAAATTTTTGGTTTTTGATCTGTTCAAACGATTTATAGAATGTTTTTAAATGCGCTTCAGGTGTATTCTTGGATTTATGGGTAATCGGATGCATTAACGCCACATCAACTTGCAGCGGCGTATTTCCCAGCAATCTCAACAACTGGGTCTCCGCTTTCTTTTTATTGGGCATCAGATTAAGTATCACAATTTTGAGCGGACGTATGTCCTGATGGTAGGCGCGTTTTTCACCCATGACAAAAATATTTTCGTTATTCAATATTTTCTTTGCGGGTAAATTATCCGGTATTTTGATGGGCATTGCACGTATCTCCTTTAACTCCCAGTCATCCTATTTATGAAAACAAAAAGAAAATTTATTTGAAAGTATAACAAATATTAAGTGTAAGTCAATCGTTTATCTACAATCAGCCAGATAAAATTTGAATTGACCCGGGAAAATCTTCGTAATAAAAAAAGATTTGGACGTACCGCCATGCATCCAGAAACCATAGTGCGATGTCCAAATCACTTAATATATATTAATTTATCACAGGTTATACTCATGACTCAAGGTCGTTTTCAGGGTTTGCCTGTTTTTGTTTTCCTTCATTTCTTTCGTTACCTTTATTATTTTTCCCTGTCTGGTTGATCATTGTTTGAAGTTTGTCCAGAACCTGAGGCGCCATATCCATTAACCGATCATACAGGTGACTGGTTTCTTCAAGAGGAACAGATCTGACCCCTTTCTGACTGACAACCAGGAAGGCAATGGGAGTAATGGACACCCCGCCTCCACTTCCTCCACCAAAAGGGAGATTATTGTTGTTCTGGCCATTTCCACCCGTCTGTTTATTTTCCATTTCAAATTCACTGCCTCCCGCAGCAAATCCAAAACCAACTTTTGAAATGGGCAGAATTACGCTCCCATCCGGCGTCTCAACGGGGTCTCCGACGATAGTGTTTACATCGACCATTTCCTTTAAGTTTTCCATTGCTGTTGTCATTAGGCCCTGAATAGGATGTTCTGCCATTTTCTTTCACGCCCTTTTCTAAAATTAATCCATATTCGAATACCTGCTACCATAGCATGCCCGACACGAAAACGAACTATACAGGAGAATTGCACGGACAGGGAGGGACTCTGGTAAGATGGGGACACATGAAGCCGGGGAACAGTTCGCAAACTGAAATATTGGGAAACAACGCCGACAAGCGCCCCTTTAACGGACCAGATGATCCCGGAAAGCAGACCAGTTTCCGCAGCATCACCAGTGCCGATTGATGTATGCCACTTCAATTCATCCACTTTTATTTTTTTAAAGAAAAGTTTAAGGATCCGGTGAATATGAACCGTATGCTTGAGAATCTGTTTTATTTTTTTCATGTTTTTATTAATCACTTTTCTTGGGATACGCTGCCTTCTTTTCATAACTTTTTTATCCGTAACGGGTGATTCCACGGATCGCTCTACGACAGGACCTTTCATCAGATCCAAAAGCTTTATCGCAGGGATATCCTGCCTGAAGCGAATCAGCCCCATCCATGCTCTTACTTCAATATGTATCAGATCATTATGGCCTTCCCGTTTCATTTCAATCTTGATTTTTAAGGTTGTCATAAAAATCAGCCATAATAACCAGAATAACAGAAGTACCACAACCAGCCATAGTTTCATCCCGTTTTTTCCACCCTTTCCATTAGGTAGTATAAACAGGATGGAATAGCTTCATCCGTTTTTACCCCGTTAGGAATTTAATATAAATGCAAACACTCAATCCAACTCTGATTGAAAGGAGCTCGGTCATGGAAGCCTTTTATCAATATCTGATTGTTCCTGTAGCCATTTTTGTCGCCGGTTATCTATTATTACGGTTCAGTGGCAAAAAAGCGGTTTCTGAAATGGGGGTCTTTGATTTACTTATCGTCATTCTGATTGGAAATATCATCAGTCAGCCTGTGGTTTCAGGTTCCCTGGGTATTGCGTTATGGTACGGGCTGGTTGTGACGGGTATTTACATTTTTTATACCTATATGGCTCTGAATAACAAGTTTCGATGGATGGCTCATCCTTCCCCTACGGTGGTGATCCGCGGAGGTGATATTGATGAAGAAGGGCTCAGACAGTCCAAGTTAACGGTCAAGCAATTACTTGAAAAACTTCGCAACAAAGGTTATGCCAATCCGGCCGATGTGGAGATCGCCATCTTTGAAAGCGACGGGAAGTTCAGTGTCATCCCAAAAGCCAAAGCCCGCCCCATTCAACCGGGGGATATACAGAATACGCCACAGGGATTTACTGTACAGCCCCAACCCACCTTTTTGCCGATTCCGTTGATTATGGAAGGTGAAATCATTGACCACAATTTGAAATATGCCGGAAAAAATAAAAAATGGCTGTATGAACAACTGCATGGTTACGGCATTCAGGAAGAGAGTTTAAACAAAGTGACGCTTGCCACCCTGGACCAGAACGGCAAAGTCACCCTTGATCTAGAAAAAAGTGATATTCTGGATGGGGACCCGAACAATTATATGCCGGGTAACGATAATTAATGGATGACAGAATAACGTCCCAGGTACCAGACTTCTTTGATTTTCTCAAATTAAAAAAGAGCCGAATCGTTTGTCAGATTCGGCTCTTATAGGTCATGGCGTGTTTTTAGTTTATTTAATCCACTCATTCACCAGGTCACGATTTTCTTCAATCCACTGTTTTGCTCCTTCAGCTGGATCTCCCACTTCGTTGATGGTGGACATCAAGCTTCCGAGAGAGCTGTCATCCATTTTCCAGTTATCAAACCACTTGACAACTTCCGGATGATCCTCAGCAAGTCCTTTTCTTGCAATATAGCGAATATTTTCAGCATCACCATAGATGTTTTTCGGATCTTCCAGGTACTTCAGATCAAAGTCAGCAAATGCCCAGTGCGGATTCCAGAGCGTTACCACAATCGGCTGCTGCTTATCATAAGCTTTTTTCAGCTGACTCATCATAGCCGGACCGGAACCCTCAATCAGGTTATATTCAAGACCGTATTGCTCAATGGCATCACGGGTCATTCTCATCAGGCTGGCACCCGGATCAATCCCGACAATAGACGGTTCTCCGTTGACCTCAAATTGATCCTTGTTGGCATTCAATTCTTCAATGCTGTTGATATCGACATATTCCGGTACAACCAGTCCGAGTCCGGTTCCTTCGTACCAGACTTCACGCCAGTCTATATCGTCTTTATACTTTTCATAAAACGGTTTGTCGGTATGCGGTAACCACACCTCGGGACCGATATCCAGGTCTCCGTTTTTGATACCCAGATAAAGCGGTGCTTTTTCCATGGATTTTAACTCAACAGTATAACCCTGTTCTTCCAGCAGGATTTTCCACATATTAGATACCGCTACGTTTTCAGCCCAGTTGTTCAGACCGATTTTAATCGTTCCCTTTTCTTCGGTCCCTTCTTCCTGTCCTTCATTTCCCTGATTCTGTTCCTGCTGCCCGTTACCTTCACCGGCATTATCCTGAGCAGCTCCGCATCCGGCCAGCAGACCGACTGTCATTAAGACCAGGCTTAATAACAGTAAGAGCTTCTTGTTCTTAAACATAAAGATCCCCCTTTTAGAGTTTTTTAATAACATTTATTTCAACCGCCTTATGCGGTTGAGAACATAAATTCAGGCTTACCTTTTGTTCCCCAGTGCTTCGGTAATCCGGTCGAGAATAATCGCCAGTACCACGATACCAAGACCACCGACAAAACCCATTCCCACATTGATCTGAGAGATTCCTCTCAAAACCTCGGCCCCCAGACCGGGAGCTCCGATCATGGAAGCAATAACCGCCATGGACAGAGCCAGCATGATCGTCTGGTTAACCCCGGCCATGATGGTCGGAAGAGCCATTGGAAGTTGTACTTTAATGAGCATTTGCCAGGGTGTTGAACCAAACGCTCTGGCCGCTTCCACCACTTCTGTCGGAACCTGACGAATTCCCAGGTTGGTCAGTCGGACCGCCGGTGGTGTTGCAAAGACAAATGTTGAGATAACAGCTGGTACAATTCCAATTCCCAACAATAAAATCGCCGGAATAAGATAGACAAAGCTGGGTAAGGTCTGCATAAAATCAAGTATTGGACGAACAAACCTTTCCACTTTATCCGACTTTGCACTCAGGATTCCGACCGGTACTCCGACAATGATGGAAAACAACGTCGCAACCAGTACAATCGCCAGTGTCTGCATCCCCTGCTCCCATAGATCCACCGATCCCAGAAAAAACAGGCCGATCAACGTAAACAGCGCGACCCCTTTTCCAGCTACTCTCCAGGCCAGAATGGTCAACAGGATCGTGAACACTTCAGCGGGAATCCATAAAAGAAAAGATTCAAAAACACTGATGATAATCAAAAGATATTCTCGAATAACATCAAAAACAGGACCCAGTACAGGGATTAGCCAGTCATCAACAAAGGTATTGGTCCAATCTTCAAGTGGCAGATAAAAGTAGTTCATTGTCCGTTCATCTCCTCTTTACCCAGTGCCAGCCCGGCCAGGATCGACACTCTCACGATAATCCCCAAGAGCTTTTCATCTTCCACGACGGCAATCGGGTATTTAGTCTCCGCTGCCACCGTAATTAATTCATCCAGTGGCGTATCGGGCGAGGTGACATGATAATCCTGCACCAGGAAATCCTCAACCCAGCGATTTTCCTTGATCGCCTGTAGCGCTGCATCAATGGTCAACAATCCTTTTAATTTTTTATCTTTATCTACAACAAAAATACTGGATATACCCTTCTCCTCCATTTTTCTTGCAGCAACACGGGGGCCGTCTTTCCAGGTGGTGACCACATCCGGTTTTCTCATGACCTGGGAAGCAAGCAGGACTTTAGAGCGGTCGACATCCTGAACGAAATTCGCCACATACTCATTGGCCGGATCAGTCAGGATCTCTTCAGGGGTTCCGATCTGCACAATCGCACCATCTTTCATGATGGCGATACGATCCCCCAGTTTTAATGCTTCATCCAGATCATGAGTAATAAAGACGATAGTCTTTTTTAATTTTTCCTGCAGTTGCAAAAGTTCATCCTGCATTTCTTTCCGGATCAGAGGGTCCAGGGCACTGAAGGCCTCGTCCATCAATAGAATATCCGATCCGTTGGCAAGTGCACGGGCCAGTCCAACCCGCTGTTGCATCCCACCACTCAATTGATCTGGTTTGGAATGCTCATACCCCTTCAAACCTACGACCTCCAGAGATTCCATCGCCTTCTTTTCCCTTTCTTCTTTTGCGACCCCCTGAACTTCCAAACCGTATTCCACATTTTGTAATACCGTGCGGTGCGGAAATAAAGCAAAACGCTGAAATACCATGCCCAGCTTTTTTCGACGTGTCTGGATCAATTGTTCTTTATCCATTTCGACAATATTTTCGCCATCGATATATATTTCACCCACAGTCGGGTCAATCAAACGATTAATCATCCGGATCATCGTTGATTTTCCGCTTCCGGACAGTCCCATAATCACAAAAAATTCCCCTTCATCAACCTCAAAATTGGCATCGCGAACCCCGACTGTCATCCCTGTCTTTTCGAGAATCTCATCTTTGGACAGCCCCTGTTTTAATAGCTCAACACCTTTTGCAGGGTCTGAACCAAATATTTTGGTCACGCCCTTTACTTCAATTTTCTTCATGATTCGAGCTCCTTTGTTCATCTTTGTCCTTCTTGATTAGTATTCCGCACAAATATTGACTATTTCATTGTAGTGTCAGGTGTTTTTTTCCTCAAACATTATATACACCTGTGACTGTTAATAATTTATGTACAGTTAAAACTGTACGAATTGATATATTCGGTTCTTAGAATTGCTGTCATATCCTCTGATATCCTCTTGAATCTAATCCTTTACTTCACCGGATAATATAGATAGAATACAGAAAACAAGCCATCCCAGATGTTAGAAGGAGGAAGGACAGGTATGAAGAACCCCTCCGCCGACAAACGTGATCAAAAAACACGAAAAATACTTGAACAGGCGCGTTTCCGGGTCATTGAAGCAATTGCTCAAAATATCAATTTGTATGGTGTAACCCCTTCAGTGGGGCGTTTATATGGGACCATGTATTTTCAGGAAGAACCGATGACACTTGATCAGATGCAGGAAGCACTCGGGATGAGTAAGACCAGCATGAGTACCGGTGTCCGCAATCTGCTGGAATTAAAAATGGTCAAGAAAACATGGCGAAAAGGTGTAAGGAAAGATTTATATGAAGTGGAACCTGACTGGTATCAGACTTTCATTGATTTCTTCTGTTTAAAATGGCGGAAAGGGATTGATCTGAACGTACAATCGATGAAAAAATCCGTTGACGACCTGCAAAAACTTCTTCAACAGCCGGATCTTTCAGAGGATGACCGGGAAACCATTCGTACGGATCTTAACAAGTTATATGAGGCGCTGGCCTATTATGAATGGCTGGACAAATTGGTGGACAGCCTGGAAACCGAAGAAATTTTTGAATTTATTCCAAAACCAATTCCCAGGAAAGTGGAATAAACATATTCATGTAATCATAAAAAAATCGATTTGGACCAGTTCGCTTACACGAGCTGATAGCCAAATCGATTTTTTAATCGGACGGGTTAATCCAGGATATACACTTTCACATCATACTGGCGCCCGAATTGATAAGCTTCCTGCAGTGTCGGGACATAAAGGTCAATTTTGTTGTTTTTGATGGCACTGCCCCGATCAGCTGCCACAGCAAAACCATAGTTTTCGACATAGAGGTGGGTTCCATATGGAATCACATTGGGATCAACCGCAACGATTCCTTTTCTTACATACATATCTGTTGCAGTCCAATACCCCACTCCCGTTTCCCCGGTAGTATAAGCCGTTGCCTCCATTGATTTGACTTCTTTATAAAAAATGGGGATTCCGTCAATCTCGATCTTTTGAAGCTCCTGACGCGGCTTGTAAATTCCCCTGTATATAAAGGAGGCTGCTTCCGCTCTGGTTGTCAGGTAATCCGGCCGAAGCGTCAGACTTCCATCTTCCTCCTGATAACCTCTGGCCATTTTCACCTGTACAGCAAGTGCCATCGGTTTTCTTCCCCAGTCCGCTAATTGATGCTGATCTTTAAACGGGCTTAAAATCTGGCTGGCTTTCTGCCAGTTCATACTCCTCGCTGTCCAGAAATCTCCCCGGGCCCGAATGGCCATGACAATCACTTCCTGCCGGGTCATCGGGTCATCCGGTTTAAAATAACGATTTTCTCCTGAACTTTTCCCATTTGTTATCCCAAGGCTGTAGGCCGTTTCCACATAGGGATAGAACCAGTCATCCTGTGTCACGTCTGCAAAGGACTGACGCACCATCCCCGGGATGGGGGTAATCCCCTTGGCGACCAGCATCATATGAATAAATTCGGCCCGCGTCACCGGATCATAGGGACGAAAAGGCTCCCCCTCTTTCACCCTGAACGCCCCCAACTGATACATGGCCTCAATATCTTCTTTCGCCCAGTAACCGGGGTCGACATCAGGAAAAACAGAGCTCTCCTCCTCATTCTGGTCCGAGGGTGGCTCTTCTGATCCTTCAGCAAAGCCGAAACCACTGCCTGCTGCCACCAGACTGATCATCATAATCAAGAAAATCACGTTTCTTATGTACAATCTCATGGTGAACCTCCTTCTCTGGATACCGTTCGCCATATATATTCGACATTCGTTTATAAAATCCTGGGGTAAGAATAAATTACCAGAAATACCCGTCAGAAATCTCAGCAACTTTAACCCCCTTCAGGCGTCTAAATGTATAAAATCAATATACCTCATAAAAGGATGTGAAGAATAATGGGATCACGTAACTTGATTACAATGATGACACTTCTTGTATTCTTATTATCCGGTTTATTCCATAATCAAGTGACCGCTGCATCTCCTTTTTTAGATATTGAAGACCACTGGGCCAAAAAAGAAATTACATCTCTTTATAAAAAAGGAATCGTAAAAGGAATGGATGAAGCCACCTTCGGCCCGGACCTCCCGCTTACCCGCGGACAATTTATTACCATGTTGCACCGAACGCTCGAAATTGAAAATCAATTTGAAGATGTTCCACCCATCGAAGATTATTTTTCAGATGTCACCCTTTCCGTGTATTATGCTGACAAATTGTATAACCTGGCCAGCCTTGGAATCGTAGACGAAACCGGTAATTTTCACGGTGAACGGCACGTAACCAGAGAAGTGATGGCGCATTACCTCAGAAATGCATATGAATTTAAAACGGGGGAAAAAGGCGTCACAAAGGAACAAACAGGTGATTTTCCATTTACAGACGGAGACCAAATCAACCCTAATTATAAAGAAGATGTCTATTACTGCTATACACATAATTTACTAAACGGTTATACGGATGGGACCTTTGGACCGAAAAGAACACTGACACGGGCAGAAGGAGCCGTCGTGATCTACCGGCTAAAAGAGGCGATATCTTCTGAACCTGAAAATAGTGTGGATTTCAAAGAACTTGAAGTCAAATCCGGGCAGGAACTGGACATGATTTATCAAGCGGAGCTGGCCGAAGAAGGAGTAAAAGTAACTTTTTCCTATACGTTACCCTCCCCTGCTTATTTTGGAAAAATAGAAAGTGTTACGCTGAATGGGGATACCCTGAATATCCAGGTCGCAATAAAAAGACTGGATGACGACAAATTATATCCTCAGGTGATCACCACCGAACAAAGAACCATTCTGGTAAAAGTTTCAGAGATTTCCACCATTCGAATTGAAAAAACGGATGGAACTTTAATCAAGGAATTAAGTGTTTCTTCGAGATAGAATTCTTTTGTCAGGATGGAAAGTTATAGATTCCATTTAAAAAGGGCAGCCCTAAAAGGCCGCCCTTATCCCAATTTATGAAATTGTTACTGCTGTCCATACTGTCCTGCAATTTGTTGTTCGGCAAATTGAACAAGACGCTTGGTGATTTCTCCTCCAACAGATCCATTCTGACGGGAGGTTGTGTCGGCTCCCAGCTGTACACCAAATTCCTGGGCAATTTCATACTTCATTTGGTCGAGAGCCTGAGCTGCCTGGGGAACCAGCTTCTGGTTCGTGTTACGAGTTTCTCCCTGTTGTTGTTGTGGCATTTGAGTTTTCACCTCCTTGCGTGGTGTATTCATATGTTGTCACGGATTGAAATCTCTCATACAGACAATTGATGGAAAAGTTTCTTTCAAAATCGACAAAAAAATGGTATAATAATTAAACATTATTTTCATTGTTTTAGAAAGGAGTTACCCGATGGTTCCCCATACCATATCTCCAGTCATGAAAGAATTCCGTCTAATGAAACTGGAATCAATTATTAAAGATTTACATAAGTTGTCTCCAGACGAATTAAAGAAAGTCCAGCAAGAAATCAACGAACTACTGGGTTTTACGCTATCGGGGGAATCGGATGAACAAATCTCCTGAGAAATTGTTAATTGAAGCCTACCGGGAGCTGGATCAAGTACGAGATATCCTTGAACAGGTCATTAATGAACTGGGAAAAAATCAGGGTATTGAATCACTCCCGGAAGACATTCAACGTCTGGTTGAAGTTGCCATCAACCTCACCCCAAGTCAGCGGGAACATCTCATGCGTTTTCTTGATTCTCTTAAAGACCAGCCTTAGATTTTTCCCGGTGTTGCAATATGATACGGGACGCCTTGATTGACGAGTCAGGGTTTCTTAATCTGTGAATTCTTTCCTTCATCTCCTCTCTTTTTTTGCCTGAATTTAATAGTCGTTTGACCTGTTCCGTCAATTCATCGAGATTTTCTGCCATGTCTACCACATTTTCCTCAAGCAAATAGCGTGCATTACGTTCTTCCTGCCCGGGTATCGGTTTATAGATAATGGTGGGAAGCTCAGCCGCCAGAGCCTCAGACAAAGTGATCCCTCCTGGCTTACTGATCAGCAGATCAGCACTGTGCATCAACTGATGCATATTGTGAACAAATCCAAAAACCTCGATCCTGTGTCTGCCTGTTCCGGAATACATTAATGATTGCCTGACTCTGTGATACATCTCTTTGTTTTTTCCGGCCACGAACAGGATCTGTAATGGTTCATCTATCAGAATCAGCCGGTTGAGTATCTCAGACATCGGTCCCCATCCCGTTCCTCCCCCCGACATCAGAATCGTAAACATTTCCCGATCAAAGCCAAGTTCCTCTCTCCATGTTACCTTACTCTTTTTTACATTAAATTCTTTTCTTACCGGGATTCCCGTCGGAAAAATCTTTTGGTCATCAATCCCTTGTTCAACAAGTTTGTTTTTCAAATACGGTGTAGCAACCAGATAAAAATCGACAGCAGGATGAACCCAGAAGCGATTGACATCAAAGTCTGTAATCACCGCTCCCAGCCTAAATGACAATTCCTGACGAGCCCGGAGTTTAGCCAGCCCTCCGAGGCAGTAAGCATGTGTGGTAACAATAACATCAGGATTATGAGTATATAGATAAGGTTTCAGACGCATTGCCGAGATATGAGACAGATGGGATTGAAACATTCTGTTCCACAGGGTTTCACGCTGGTAAGCCCAGCCCCACAAATTAGGAAAGTGTCGAATGGTATTCATATAAAATAATCTGGAAACGGCCTCCAGTTGTCTGCTGACCCGGGGGAGCGCCTGATCAACAAACACATTCAGAGAAGGTTCCTGGTGTTTCAAGGCATCTTCCAGTGCCCGGGCCGCCATATGATGCCCTTCTCCAGCGAAGGTTTCGGTTAAGATTAAAATTTCAGGCTTAAGAGTCTCCATCCTCACTCCTCCTGTAAATACCTGTCTAACAACTCATCCGTTGACATATACACCCGTTTTAATTTGAGATGCTGTGTGTTTTTTTTGATCCTGTTTCTTCCTTCCGGATGCATCAGGCTCATCATAAGCTTCAGATACCAGTTCTTATATCGGTAAAACGTCGTATCAGGTACATCTGCAACACTGAATCCCAGTCCCCTCGCACCACGGTATAGCATCGTTGTGCCCACGATTCCCTTAACATGTTGACATGCCGGATTTTGTTTGACATAGCACGCCAGAGCCGGGAGCGAATGTAATATTTCTTTTCGCAGTAACAGCCCCAGTTTAACATCACTTGTGACACCACTGAATTTTCTGGCAAGTCTGCAGTTGTGAATATGAAGTTTAATAATGGGGTCACCATGGTTGATAATTTTCCCATCCCCGGTCGTCAGGGGATTGCCTCGATATGTCAGCAGGACGATCCTGAAAATATTATTATGCCGATCTATATATTCCAAACGGGTACAACGTTCATAAATTTGGTCCCAGATCTCCCAGGCCCATATTAATGCGTTATTCATCCCCTATCCCTTCCTTATATCCTAAAAATATCTATTTTTCAGTACGTCCATATTATTCCCCACCTGATTTCTGTTACACCATCCACCTTTTGTAATCTCATTAAGAGCAGGGATGTCCTTTGCAAATCTGGATATACTGAAATTAAAGAAAGGAGAGGGATTATGGAAACTTGTGTTTATTGCGGCAAAGAACTGATTTACCTCTGGGAAAAAAGAAGATTTGATTGTGATCAGTGCCATCATGCTATTCACATTACTCATTATGAAGATCATGCCTTCGATCAAGTTGAAGACAACAACAATCCATAAAGGGCTCCCGACTCAGCCTCCATCAGCCAGAGGCTGTTTTTTACTAATTTCTCCATGTGTATTTCAGGTTGAATCCTTTCACACTAGACAATAAAGGAGGTGAGATCATGAAAAAAGGAATTGTACTTATGACAATCGCCGCCATGGTTTTTACGCTGAGTGCATGTAACTGGAACCAGGGTGCTACCCCTGAAAACGACCCCCGTTATGATGCGACTCAAAACAACAATGGGATGATGGGCCAGAATCGTTTCGGGGCCAATCAGAACGATATGTATCCGTACGATAATAATGTAAACAATTTGAATGGAACGAACGGATTTAATACTGAGCTCGCCCAGGATATTGCCAGCGCCGTTAACAGAGTAAACGGTGTTGATCAAGCACGTGTCGTCATTTACGGTAACGATGTTGTAGTTGGAATCGAGACCGACAACAACAACAACAACAATAACAATAATAATAACAATGGCAACAACAACAATCGCATGAACCAGGGCGTTGAGAGACGAGCTCAGACCGTCGCGCAAAGAATGGCACCTAACTACAATGTTTATGTCACCTCAGATGAAGATCTGGTCAGACGGGTGCGGGATCTTGACGGAACCATGCGGAATGGAAATAACGGAATGAACGGAATGAACGGAAACGGAGATATGGGAGCTGCTGCACAGGACGTGGTTAATGATTTTAACAATCTGGTGAGAGATATTGGACGCACCGCAACGGCCCCATTCAGATAGATAAAAAAATGCCTTACGGCGAACAACATTAATGCCGTAAGGCTTATTTGTATTCTGGTCACCTATACGAATCGACAATCCTCCCGATTTCCTCTCCCAAGTCTAAATTAAAATAAATCAAATTCATCTTCAGGTTCTTCAGGGGTAATCCACATCACCTCGGTACGTTCCACCGCATCCTGAACAAGTTCCTCCACTTCAAGGGCCTGTTCGAATTTTTCAGCTTTCTCCGGGGTCGGCCTCGTCACCGGCGATTTTGGTACGAAGATGGTACAGCAATCTTCATACGGTTGAATGGAGGTTTCGTACGTACCTATTTTTCTGGCAATTTCCATGATTTCCAGTTTGTCCATCGTAACAAGCGGTCGAATTACCGGGAGTCTGACGACACGATTAATCGTATTCATACTTTCCATTGTCTGACTCGCCACCTGGGCCAGACTTTCCCCGGTGGAAATGGCCAGTGCCCCATTTTTTTCAGCCAATTTTTCTGTGATGCGCATCATCATTCTTCTCATAATTGTGATGGTGTAATCTTCCGGACACCGCTGTCGTATCAACGTCTGAATCTCGGTCAATGGAACAAGGTGTAACTTCAGCCTGCCGCTGTAACGCGACATAATCCGGGCAAGCTCAATCACTTTATCCCGCGCCTGTTGACTGGTAAAAGGATAACTGTGAAAATGGACCGCCTCTACGGTTACCCCTCTTTTCATGGTCAACCAGCCGGCTACCGGACTGTCAATCCCTCCGGATAGCATCAACATCGCTTTTCCACTGACACCAACCGGAAGGCCACCGATACCGGGGATGTCATAACTGCTAATAAAAACGCCTTCCGTTCGGACATCGACTCTCAGTTTCACATCCGGTTCATGGACATCCACTTTAAGATCCTGCGTGTTCCGCAGGATGTGGCTCCCGATCAAATGATTCAGTTCCATGGATTTATGAGGAAACTGTTTGTTGGCGCGATTGGTTTCTACTTTAAATGTTTTCGGGGCGGGATCAATCTGACTGATCATGTTCAATGAGGCTTCCTTTATCTTTTCCAGATCCAGGTCTGTCTTAATAACCGGACTGAATGAGACAATGCCGAAGACCTGTTGGATGCGTTGTGCCACCTCTTCAAACGGTGTGTCATTTAACACGACATGCATCCGGCCGTATGTTTTGTGGATCTCCACCTGCGGGAACATTTTAAGGGCATTTTTCAAATTGTTTACCAGCTGCTTTTCAAAAAAGCTGCGATTTTTCTTTTTTAATGCAAGTTCACCATACCGAATCAATATATGGTCAAATTTCATTTGCTACACCCTCATCACTTTTTTTAGATGTGTCACAATTTCTTTTAAATGATGAACAAACCTATCAATTTCATCGATTGTGTTGGCCTTCTCAAAACTGACTCGAATGCCGCTCCGGGCCGCTTTTTCGTCCAGACCGATGGCCAATAGAATCCGGCTTGGCCTGCTGGCACTTGATGAGCAGGCAGACTGTGTGGAAACATAGATATCCTTTTCTTCAAGGGAATGGATGATCACTTCTGATTTCAAGCCGGGAACTGAAAAATTAACGATATGAGGGGCGCCCTGTTCATCAGTAGGGCTATTGATGATGACCCCCTCGATATCTTTCAGTTGTTGGACCAACCGTTCCTTGAGCATCTGAAAATGTTTGCGATTGTGAGACATTTGTTCCCTGCTCATTTTCATCGCTTTAACCATCCCGGCAATAGCCGGAAGGTTTTCGGTTCCGGAACGAAATCCGTGTTCCTGACCTCCTCCGGTGATCAGCGGTGAAAGTTTTACGCCGGAACGTATATACATCAGGCCGGCTCCTCGTGGACCGTGAAATTTATGCGCTGAGAGAGACAGTAAATCGACTCCCCATTCCGCAGGCTTCACATCCAGTTTGCCAAAAGCCTGCACCGCATCCACATGAAAAAAAACTTTACGGTTGGTTTTAAGTAGTTCCCCGATTTCCTGAATCGGTTGAATCGTTCCCAATTCATTATTGACATGCATCACCGAAACCAGGATGGTATCCTGACGAATCGCTTTTTTGACATCTTCTACGGCTACCCGCCCTATTCGGTCTACCGGTAAATACGTCACGTCAAAGCCGCTATCCTCAAGTTGACGGCATGTCTGATAAACGGAAGCGTGTTCCACTGCCGAAGTAATCAGGTGTTTTCCCCGGTTTTGATACTGATGGGCAATGCCTTTTATCGCCAGATTGTTACTTTCCGTCGCACCGGAAGTAAACACAATCTCACCGGCTTTGACACCGAGAATACGGGAAGCCATTTTGCGGGATTGATCCAGCACTTTACGGGATACCTCTCCCAGTTTATGAAGGGAAGAAGGATTCCCGTAAAATTCCTCGGCCGCTTTTTTCATCGTATCCAGCACTTCCGGGTATGGCCGGGTGGTGGCGCTGTTATCGAGATAAATCATATGCAACACCTACTGTTTAAGTCGTGTTAAAATCAGGCTCTTCAATTAGTATTCCTGATTCTTCGGTCAAAGTTCACACATAATCTTATCATAATAAAAAGTGTTTGGAAAAGAGCTTTAAGGCGTGCTCAGACTTTAACGGGCAAAATCATAAAAAACACAAAAAAACACCCGGAGTTTCAGAAAGAACTCACGGGTGTTCCATTCCATTCAAGCTAAAGTTTAAACATTTTAACCCTTTCCTTTAATTCTTCCGCTATTTCGAGAAGAGTATCAGCATTGGACACCACCTGCTGCATGACTGCGGTGGATTGTTCGGCTGAGGCAGCCACTTGTTCAGCACCGGCCGATGTTTCAGTCGCTACTTCTGAAGATTGATGTGAATGTCGGGCGATTTCTTCGGTCAATGATTTCTGATTCTCCATGTAGGATTCGATTTGCGCAACGGACTCCATGACGGATTTCATTGCGTTTTCAATTGCTCTCATTGCCTGACGAGAATCTGCCGCCTGTTCACTTTCCTGTTTGGCCTGTTCAATACTGGATTCCATTTTTTCTACAACCTGTGTAATGGCTTCCTGGACGTTCGTAATAATGGCTTCAATTTGCTGAGAGGCCTGGCTGCTCTGCTCGGCCAATTTTCTTACTTCATCGGCTACAACGGCGAATCCTCTGCCGTGTTCTCCGGCTCTGGCGGCCTCAATTGCGGCATTCAATGCCAGTAAGTTGGTTCGCTTGGCAATATCATTGGATGTTTCAATAATTGTCCCGATTTCCCGTGTCTGTTGTTCAAGGGCTTTGACTTCTCCTGCCGAATGGACAGCAGCCTCAGACATATTCTCAATCCCCTGTACCAGCTTTTCAAAAGCCTGATCACTTTCTCGTATCGTGACCTGAGTTTTGTCTGCTTCAGAAGCAACCTGTGCGGTTTTTTCCGTCATTTCCTCAACCAGTTTCTGAAGTTTCTTGATACCATCATCTGTTCGTGTACTCAGGCTGGCCTGGTCTTCAGCACCACGTGCGATTTCATCGATGGTCGCCGCAATCTGGGACGCACTGTCTGAAACTTCCCGGGCCACGGAAGTAAATTCTCTGGCTGTGGTTGATGTCTTTTCTGAAGCCCTGGTCACATTCATAACGATTTGCTGCAGGTCATCCACCATTTTATCGAATGAGGAAGCGAGGATTCCGATTTCATCATCCCGTTCAATTTGGGTACGCGACGTTAAGTCGCCCGATGCTACCCGCTGGGTAGCCGCAACCATTCTTTTAACCGGATTGGAGACCCGTCGAGCCAGTACGATACCCCAGATGACCATGATAATGGAAGAAAGGATAATGATGCCCACCATATACCAGGTCATGTTCTTGACAGGCGCCAGGGCCAGTTCCTCAGGCGTTTCCATAAATAACGCCCAGCCGTAGACCGGATCTATCCCGTAAGCCGACACCTGTTGCACCCCATTCTCGTTTGCGCCGGAGAGCGAGTATAAAACTATGTTCCTTTCTTCAGGATCTAAATTTTCTCTTTTTTCTATCATGTCGATAACCGCTTCATCCTGAAGAACTGCACTTTTCTGGATCTGGTCAACCCCGACGCGTTCACCGTCTTTAATACGTTGATCCCGTACCAGCTTTTCGTTACTATGGGCAATGAGATAGTTTTCCTGACTGACCATAAACATCGTATGATCCGTCGAGGCTTCTTCATCGGCGTCGTTCTGAATCTGCGACCAGATCACGTTCATCGGAAACCGGGCAATGACAACCCCTTTTAATTGACCATACAAATTCTTCACTGGAACACTTATTTCCATATAGAATGTTTCACTGTCCGGATCAGGTAAAACCGGGCTTATGTATGAACCGTTCTTAATCGCTTCTGTAAATACCGGATCCTGACTGCGATCCTGTTTTTCAAAATTTCGAATGGCAGATCCTCTCTTAACGAGTTCTTGCCCCTGCTCGTCTACAAAAATCAACCCTTTATACAGATCAGAATTCAACGTCATATCCGTAAACCGGGAAAAGATCTCCGATTGCTCATCAACATTCGTCAGTGAATTGGAGACCATCTTTAACCCTTCAACACTGGCATCAAGAAAAATTCGAACATTGTTTAAGGAACTGAGTGCCACTGTCTCCGACTGTTCCCTTATCCGATCTTTAAGAACCCCGGATGTATAGGGAAGCAGAATCCCTGCCAGAATAGCACTGACAATTAAGGTTGCCGATAAAAAAGAAGCGATGATCCGGTTCCGCAGTTTATTATTTTTCATTTTCTGCCTGTCTGGTTCAACCTGTTCACCGGATGGAACCCGGGATCCTGGTAATGGTACTTTGCTCTTTGATTTTGAGAAAATATTTGTTTTTGTCTTTTTTAAAAAACGGATCAGGGTGTCCTTACGGGACGAAATAAACGGTATCCATTTTTGTATTCGTTTTTTTAACATAAGTACCCCCTACGATGAAAAAATTATTCCACCCCCATATTTCTACATTTTTTGACGAATTCCTTTAAATTTCTGAAAAATTGATGGCATAATTTAACTAAAGTCCCTGACGATATTTATTCATGAATGATATTGATCCGGTGGAATGCTTCCCAGTAGAGGATCTGAATAAATTTCTTGACATTGATCTTTGCTTTTTTGCCCGTACTTTCCCCTTTGTTATCAATCTCTTTCATTTTTTTTCTTACTTCTGAGAAATCAAAAAACCGTGGCGCATAGTGTTCAAATTTGGGGTGTGAAAAATCAGTCAAACCGATGGACGCCAGATGGGAAAGTGCATGATCAATGACGCGCCTGATCCGCTGCTCCATCGCTTTGATCTCCTTTCGTGTTTGCTCCTCCGTATGACTGGATTGGGAAACAACCTGGTAATAAATTTCCTTGATCGTAGGGAAATCATCTCCCGAGCGAATCTGTTTCTGATACAAAAATTTCATGACTTTGATTAAATCGTTGCTTCCCGCTTCACCCATGATTCCCATTTCATAGAGGATATTCTGAACCGCATTCAAAAAATGATCTGACGTATCTGACTGGAGCGCCGACTCGTTTTTCTGGGGAACCAGTTGTTCAAGGTGTTGACGAATCGATTGCAGAGAAGACTGCATTTTAAAGGTATCGCGAATTTGTTGTAAAACGGAACGTACTTCAACCCGGTTGATCGGTTTATGAATAAAAAAATTAACACCTGCAATATAAGCCTGTTCCACCATTTCTTTATTTTCAATCTGCGATATCATGACAAAATGGCCGTTATAACCTTTTTCAATTAAATTGCGGATCGCCTCCACTCCGTCCTGACCGGGCATGAGCAGGTCAATCACCACGATATCTGGTTTCAAGTGAAGAATTTTCCGCTCTGCTTCATTCCCATCTTCCGCAACATCAATCACTTCACCCAGCCGGCTGTCTTCAATTATCTGAATCAACATACGACGACAGGCAGGATCATCATCCACAATGAGATATCTCGGATTCATCCATTTCCCTCCTTTTCCAGTTCATTACGGGGGATATTTACCACAAAAACGGTTCCGGACTCCCCGGAAGCAGGCTTTACAAAAACATCTCCTTTTAAGGACTCAACGATTTCCTTGACATGAGATAATCCGATTCCGGTTGCGGCTACCCCCGCCTGATCGTATTTGGTCGTAAAACCGGGATGAAAAATAACATCATAATCATGCGGAGCAATGCCAGAACCCGTGTCCTCAATCCTAAATTCCAGTCGATGGTTCGTTAGTTCTCTGACTCTCACGCTGATATCCCCGGTGTAGTCGATTGCTTCAACCGCATTAGCCAGAATATTGTTGATCACGGAGAGAAGAGGATAATAGTGAATCGTTTCCAGGTTGACAGAGACCAATGAATCGAACTTGATCTTTTTTCCCAGCATGTCCGCATAATTCTGATTGGATTTTATGGCAAAATTCATAATGTCTTTGATATGCATTTTTCCGGACAAGGATTCTTTCTTAAACATCTTCAGGAGTCCCGCCAGAATACGCTGTGTATTTTTCTTGACTTCATGAACCTCCTGGGCCACATGTAACGATTGCCTGATCATAGGTTCCCACTGCTCCGGATCCGGAGATTTTTCCACTTTTTTCTTTAAAGACTGATACAGTTCGTAACTTTGACGGGTAATTTGCTCAATATCAGCCATTGATTTTTGCAAATAAAGGGTTTCTTGATACAATCCGCTCCCGATACTTAGTAGTTTCAGCATTCTCTTTTCTTTTTCTTCATGAATCATCCGAATCCCTTTTAAATGAATGTTACTGTACAAACCGACGACGAAAAAGCTTCGGATAATCCCGACAATCAGAATCGTCAAAAATTCCTCTATATTCAGCGGAATATCCGATATAAACGAGCGAGCAATCAGTTCCCCCAGGTTGGCAACAAAATCGGATAACGCTCCCGTTACCCCCAGTTTAAATGGATTGACATCGGGCCTGTCCAGATCCAGCAAAGAAAGAAAAAAACCGAATAACAAATAATAGAAGAAAGCAGGAGAATGGGCCTCAAAACTTTGTTGCCAGAAAAACGGCTGTTGAAACATCATATCCAGTCCGATTCGAAAGACAGGTACAAATAAACCGGTCAAAAAACCGGCCATAAAGGCAGACACATGCCGAAACCATAAGATAAGAAAGAAAAAAGCGGCGCTTCCCAGTGCAACCCGGAACGCTTCACCAAACGGTATGATCTTGATCTCACCGGCCAGAAATGTGACCAGTACAATCATGATATAAGTCCAGGTTTTTGATTTCATCAATACCTTCTCCCAAAAAACGTTTAATGTCATTTTACACCAATTTTTGCAAACAAGAAATTACAAAAAGCGTTAATATACGTTGTTTTAAAAATTGTCATAAATTTCTTTCAATTTGCAAGCGCTTACATTCAAAATACCTATTTACAAGCGTTAGATAAGTTGTTAGAATAATCATTAAATTTTAATCAAATAAAGGGTGAAAGGAGCGCGTTACATTATGACGGTCACTGTTGATGTGGAAGTGCTGGAAAAAATGCAAAAGGAGATTGAACGGCTGCAAATGGAATTAAAGCGCATGACCCGTTCGGTAGAAGGATTTGAAAAGCTGGATACCGACGGATATTTAACGGAGGTGTATAACAGTTAATGGAAGTAGACATTTTAGGGTTTAACCCGAATCCGCATGGATATTAAGAAGTCTCGTCCGCTAAAAAGGATGAGGCTTCTTATTTTTTGGATTTTTACCTGTATGGAGAAGCAAGTGAATATGTTAAAATATAATCCGACAAATTCTTAAAAAAGGACACAGCTCGATATGAAAAGAGGCATTAAATATAATCTCATTCGTTTGTTTCGGATTAAAAGAGGAGCGCATCAAATTGCACTGGGAATTACAGTAGGCTTTATTCCCGGCTGGTTTCCCACCTTCGGTTTCGGTGCAATTTTCTCTGTGATTCTGGCCAGACTGGTTGGAGGAAGCATCGTGGCTTCACTGATCTCAGGTACTTCCGTTACGTTTGTCTGGCCGTTTCTTTATTATTTCAACTATAAAATCGGAAATCTGGTTTTGAATAAAAACAGGCAGGACGCCACAGTAGAAAGTGTCAACGATGTTGACTCTTTTTCCGGGTTCACAAGTTGGCGTGATATCGGCCTTGATTTTATGATCGGAGCCGTGATCAATACCATTTTCTTTGGACTTCTGATGTACACCATTTCCTACTGGCTTTTCAAGAAGTACAGGGGACGGATTCTGCAGAATTTGCGCCGTAAGGAACGTTAAGAAACGGAGCTTTTAACCGATCATATAAGGTCTGGTTATGAGCCTTCCCGTCACCATCATCATCCAGATGAGAAACAGAGCCAGTCCGAAGTACAACAGGCCGTATTTTATGCGTGTCCGTGCCGATACCTGGTAATACCCTTCCTCACGGATGGCTCCCGAAACATATTCCGGATGAAGCATCAGGGAAACGTTTACCTCAAAATGGATACGCCCCTCTTCGATACGGGTTCGCGTTAGCCTGACCTGTTCAACCCTTCCTTTTTCCACCGGAATATCACCGAGCGAACCGATTCCGGGATACCATATCTGGCACCGTTCTGCTCGGTCTTCAAGCCGGCAATACAGGGTAAACGGAAGTTGACGAGTATGGCTCTCTCCGGGCAGGATGAATCCGTTCTCTATACCTGTATCAAGCTCTCTGGAAAATGTATAAACCTCTTCCACCTTTTGATTTTTTTGACCCGGTTTTCGAATGTAACGGTTGTATAATTCCCACACAAATAACATCCAGATCAAGAGCAAGATAAAAAATTTGAGATAAATGATAATCAACAGGCCACCTAATAGCCCCACGACCCACAGCCAGCGTGATATGGCAGTGACGATCCTTCCACCGTCAAGCGGATGAATCGGCAACAGGTTGATCAAGTTGAGAAAAAAACCGACCTGGGCTATGACGTAAAATACTTCATATCTGGACCATAAAGCCAGTCCGAGGGCCATGAGCGCTCCCAGACTACCCATGACCGGACCTCCCAGTGCCACATACGCTTCCGTTTCCGCATTGGAAGGTTGTTTTTTCATCGTAATCAAAGCACCTACAAAGGGAATGAACGCAGGTGCCGAGACCGGCAGCCCCTTCCGTCTGGCCGCCCAAATATGACCCATTTCATGTATAAATATCATCAGGACCACACCGAGGGAAAAGGACCAGGGATAGATGAGGGCATAGGCCCCGACCATGATGACCATGCTCCAGATTGTCCCACCGAACTTTCCCAGTTTAAGTAGCGGGATGAGAAATTTCAATTTACTCCCCAGCATAAACAAGAGAGCTCCAAGACCACCCAGTGATCCCCACTTTTTTCGTTGTTGTTTGCCTGACGTCATTGAAACCACTCCGTGATCTGTATTAATGATGTATCCCTATTCTAACGCGATTATCAGAAATAAACCATGATCTTGTTCTAATTTTGTCAGGTCAGGCATAAAGTTTTTCTAGCACAAATTTTTACAGGGGGAGGCCTACAAATGGCAGCCGTTTTAGAGCAACCTTTTGGGACTCTGGAAATCGATCCGCATGTTCTGGCCATTATTGCCGGCAAAACAGCACTGGAAACGAAGGGAATCATTGGTATGTCCGGGGGGCTGGTCGAAGATTTATCCGAGAAATGGGGGTTTAAACACGGGGAAAAGGGCATTAAAGTCAATACGGATCAATATCGGGTCTCATTTGAATTGAAAGTCACCGTACAATACGGAGAAGCCATCCATCATGTATGCCGGGAAATGCAGCAGCATATACGAACCACAATTGAAGACATGACCGGGCTGGAAGTAGATTATGTCAATGTTGAAGTTGAAGGCGTCCGTACAATACTGGAAGATGAAGATACGGAACCGGTTAAAAAAATCGGATGAATGAAAACCGCCTTTTTACACATACTTTCAATTTATATAGAAACCCCTCCACACACAGGAGGGGTTTTTGATGCCCTGTTATCCAAAAAATGGAGCAAATACCAGACTTGCGAGCAATGCGACGACACCGATTCCCATTGCCCAGAGTCCCAGTGTTCTCGCCTCTCTTCGGTAAGCAATATAACCTGTAATGATACCGGCTATTGACATTAATACCGGAAAAATAAACAGCGCCAGAACAGAAAGTGCGACAGCCGCCAGACCGACGGCATTTCCTCTTCCTTCCGTAACAGGTTCGGTCACATCTTCGATTTGTTCAGCCGCCTGTCCCATCGGTCCGACATCTTCGTTTTTATTATTGATATCGGGTTGCTCAAAGTCCCTGTCCCGGGGAATGGCCGGTGCTTCAGCTGCTGCTTCTATGTCATCAGCTCTGTCCCGCCTGATTTCCCTGGGAAATTCTTGATTTTTCCCCGGGTCCGCCTCAGGAGAAGGATCAAAATTTTCCGGTTCTGCTCCAATCACCGGAGAAGGTTCCTCAAGTGCAGGGGATTCATTAACCACCCGCTCGACAGGAGGATGCTCGTATACCTCATTAACATTATGATTAACGTCAGTCTCCACTTCTTCATTCCGGTTATCCGGATGTCGGTCTTCTGTCTCAGTCATATTTATTACCCTCACTTTCAGTGGAGTGTAGTTTTATTTTTTGAACGGGTGAATTGCTTTATAACGATAAAAATAAGGAAGCACCCTTTAGACAAGGATGCTTCTATAATACCTTTATGACGATCTGGGTTTAAATGTGTGACAGCAGGTTTCGGCAGAATTGACGGCATGATCCCGATGTTTGGAATCGTAACCGATTTCCCCGGCAATTTCTTCATGAAACTGCCTGCGGGAATGGTTGTCGATTTCAATCATGATGGCCGGAGCGATACACTCATTCCCTTCTGCCCAGTAACTGCAATTGGATACACTACATTTGACATCTGGCATCTGATCACCCCTGTTATATAGGATGTTGTCAAATGGATGTTACGATACTTCCAACTGCAGGAATTGAAGGGCACTGTAAGTCAGCATTTTTACGCCGATCGGCATGACGCTTTCATCGATGGTAAATTGGGGATGATGATGCGGGTACCGTGCGTTTTCCCCTCCCATTCCCAGAAAGAAATAAGCCCCCGGCTTCTGCGTCAGATAATAAGAAAAATCTTCGCCTCCCATACTGGGAACCGCTTCAATCACACGATCCGATCCCACAACCTTTTCTGCCACTTCCATCACAATCTGATTCATTTTGTCATCATTGATCACAGATGGATCTCCATGTACATAGTTGATATCACAGGTCGCCCCAAAACTGGTACAGGTCCCTTCTGCCATCCGGTGAATTCTCTCTTCGATCTGATCCCTGACTTTCGGATCAAAATAACGGACCGTGCCGGCAATTTCTGCACGGTCCGGAATAATATTATAACTGTCACCGGCCATGATTTTGCCAACGGACAAAACTGCTGGATATACCGGATCGACAAAACGACTGACCACCGATTGTAACTGGGACACCAAATGTGCTGCGACAACAACGGGATCAATCGTATCATGAGGCATTGATCCGTGCCCGCCTTTACCATGAATCGTTATGAAAAATCCATCCGAACCTGCCATCAGCGGACCCTTTTTGGCTGCGACAATTCCTTTCTCAACAGGTTGCCACAGATGCAACCCGAAGATACCGTCCACATCTTCCATCACACCGGCTTCCACCAGTTCTTTCGCTCCACCGGGTACAACCTCTTCCGCATGCTGGAAAATAAACCGGATGGTCCCTTTTATCAAATCCCGATATTTGGATAAGACTCTGGCAACACACAACAGGATGGCCGTATGTCCGTCATGGCCGCACGCATGCATCACGCCTTGATTGGTGGAAGCATAATGCAACCCCGTCTTTTCCTCAACCGGGAGCGCATCGATATCCGCTCTGAGTGCCACTGTTTCGCCCTCTTGAGCCCCTTTCAGTATACCTACAACATCCTTACCGGTATAGGAAACCGTTTGAATCCCCCACTGTTCCAGGCTCTCCCGGATATACTTGGCTGTACGGGTTTCACGGTGAGATAACTCGGGATACTGGTGCAAGTGGCGCCTGACTTCCACCATCCAGGGAAAAGCAGCTTCTATCTGTTGATCCAGATCACGAAAATCAGACCATTCTGTCGTCACAGAACCGCCCCCTTCATATTCCCCACTCCTCTTTTTCTTTTATTCCCTATCTTATCACCTGTTCGCCATTTTTCCTATATAAAAGTGATAAGAATCTTTTCCCTTTAGGCAGGAGAACCCGGATCAAACACGAATTTATCATTATCGTCCTTATCTCTATTCTCTTAAGGAGTGTTTAGAAGGAACATGCTGGATAATAAAATTGTGGTCATTACCGGTGCCTCCAGCGGAATCGGCAGGGAAACAGCCAAACTCGTAGCCGCAAGCGGCGGGATACCCGTTCTGACGGCGCGTTCCCAGGACCGATTGAATGAACTGGCGGTTGAAATAAAAGCAAATCAATACGAACAACAGACCATCGTCGAACCTCCTGTTTATCGGATGGACGTTTCACGAACGGACGAGGTAAACACCGTCATGTCAAAAATTGCAGATCGCTTCGGCCGGATTGATGTCCTTGTCAATAATGCCGGGTTCGGTGTTTTTTCTTACATTGATAATCAGCCCATCGAAGAATATGAGGAGATGATGAATGTTAATTATCTGGGAACGGTCCGATGTGTCAAGGCCGTCCTTCCCTATATGCGCCGACAGAATGACGGGCATATCATCAATGTGGCCTCGGTGGCGGGAAAACTGGGGACAGCAAAGGCAACCGCCTATGCCGCCAGCAAACATGCCGTCATTGGCTTCAGTGAAAGTCTGAGACAGGAACTGGCCGATACACAGATTACCGTGTCCACCCTCTGTCCCGGCCCTATAAACACCCCTTTTTTTGATCGGGCCGATCCTTCCGGTGACTATAAAAGCAGGGTGCAATCCTTGATGCTGGCCCCTGAAGAAGTGGCCTGGGAGATCATTGACATGATGATCAAAAAGCCGGCCGACCGAACTATTCCGGGTCTGGCCAATTTCGGTGTAAAACTGTATCATCTGTTTCCCCGAACCTTTTCAAGACTGATTGGCAAACAGTTAAACCGTAAATAAAAACCTGAACGTTTTCAGCGTTCAGGTTTTTTTAATTGATTTTCTTTTTTCTTCAGGCGAGCCTGAAAATAATGCCGTGCCCGCCTTTGGGATATTCCCATTTAATGTTTTCGTACGGGCAGCCGATCCGGCAGCTTCCGCATTCATGGCAACCTTCATATCCAACCTGCATACGGACGTCTTCCCATTTGTAGATTTCAGCCGGACAGAAAATGGTACACCATTTTTCCGGACATTTCGTTGCGCAGATATCATAATCCAGCACGTGCAGGTGGGATTTGGTATCAGCACGGAAACGAACCGTATATTGTTTTTGCTCCAGGCTGTCGGTTTTCTTAATCTCACCCATCATTTCATCACCTTCCATGCGCGATATAGATCCTGCAACACACCCAGTTTACCCCTGTTCTCCGTCATTGACCTTAAAATTTCCTTCTGTTTCTGTTTCTTGGGAGTGCCGTCCACCGTAAACATCTGTCCGGCAGCACGGTTCAACATTGGGATATATTCTTTAAAATACTGGGGATGATGTTCAAAGGTGTGGGTGGTATCCTTGTACTTTTTTAAGTCCTGCCCGACAAAGCTGTCCATTAGGCGAACCCGGTAGGAGTCCAGCATGTTCTCCGAAAAATCGTTGACTTCTCTTGCTGTGATAATGGTCTCAGCTGCCATGCGGCCGGATGCCATCGCCATATTAGATCCTTCCCGGTGAATGGCATTAACCAGATGGGCGGCGTCACCCACAACCACGACACCATTGCCCACGATTTTGGGAATCGAATTGTAGCCGCCTTCCGGAATCAGATGAGCCGCATACTCCTGAGATTCATTTCCCTCCAGCAGCGGTTTAACCATCGGATGATTTTTAACATATTCCAATAGATCATAGGGACGGATTTTAGCTTTCATCAGCCCCGACAGGGTGGTTCCCACCCCGATATTCACACTCTCTTTATTGGTGTATAGAAATGCGGTCCCGAGGATTCCCTTGGTGACATCGCCAAACATTTCAATGGTACATCCCTGATCGGGTTCAAGGTTGAAACGATCCTCAATTTTTTCGGAAGGAAGTTTCAGGACTTCCATGACCGCCAGGGCCACTTCATCAGGTCTCCATTCTTTATGAAATCCCAGCTGTTTGGCCAGGAGCGAATTAACCCCGTCCGCGAGAACCACCACATCCGCGTAAACGTCGCCATCAGGGCGATCAGTCCGGACACCGACGACCCGGTTATCTTCGACGATACAGGCTTCCACTACGGTTTCATTGATCAAAAGCGCGCCCTGCTCCACCGCCTTTTGTGCGAACCACTGATCAAACTTGGCACGCAATACGGTGAAATTATTGTAGGGTTCTTTTGCCCATTCCAGCCCTTTATAACCCATGGTGACCATCGATTCTTCATCCATCATCCAGAAACGTTGTTCGACGACGGGCCGTTCGAGAGGCGCTTCCTTCCAGAATTCCGGAATAATCTCTTCCATTTGTTTACGGTAGAGCACACCCCCCATCACATTTTTAGATCCGGGGTACTCACCGCGTTCAAACATAATCACCTTCAATCCTGCTTTTGCCAGTTCATACGCACATGCGGTACCGGCAGGACCTGCTCCGACGACGATCACATCAAATTTTTCATCCAACCTCAACGACCTCCTCGCCGTGTAATGCCCTGTCGAAAGCTTCAATGAGACGGGGTACAATTTCAAATGCATCTCCTACAATACCGTAATGGGCCGCCTGAAAAATTGGAGCATCCGGGTCATTGTTGATGGCAATAATCATACGGGAATTCTGCATACCGACCAGATGCTGAATGGCACCGGAAATACCGATGGCAAAATAAATTTTGGGGGTCACCGTAACACCCGTCTGTCCGACCTGATGCTCGTGGCCGATCCATCCGGCTTCCACGGCATCACGGCTGGCCCCTACTGTCGCCCCCAGTGTTTCCGCCAGCCGGTGAACCAGTTCGAAACCTTTCTCGTCTTTCAACCCTTTTCCTCCAGCCACGATAATGTCCGCTTCTTCCATCTTCACCGTGCGCTTTACGTTTTTCACAATTTCCAGGACGCGTGTCTTCAGGTCATCTTCCCGAATATCAAACGTTTCCTCAATGATTTTTCCATCCCGTTCCGGATCCGGTTCCATCGCCTGCATCACTTTTGGTCGAACAGTGGCCATCTGCGGCCGATGATTTTTACAGAGAATCGTCGCCATGATATTCCCGCCGAACGCCGGTCGGGAGGCTTCCAGCAATCGGGTCTCCACATCCACATCCAGAATCGTCGTATCTGCCGTCAGACCGGTTTTTAAATCAGTAGCGACAGCACTTGCCAGGTCTTTACCTGTCGGAGTCGCGCCATACAGGAAGATTTCCGGCTTATATTTTTCACAGAGGTCGACAACGACTTTCATGTAAGTCTCCGAACGATATTTTTCAAAAATGGGATCTTCGGCGAGATAGCAGAGATCCGCTCCGTACTCAAAAACCTGTTTGGCAAGATGTCTCACATGATCACCAATCAATACACCGGCAAGGTCGACTTCCAGCTTGTCAGCCAGTTTTCTGCCTTCACCGAGAAGTTCCAGGGAGACCGGTGCGATGACGCCCTCGTTGACTTCAATGTAAACCCATACCCCGCGATAAACAGCCAGAGGGCCGTCAACGGCAGGATTTTTTCTTCTTCGGCGCTGCGTCTGTTCCGTCATGATGGTTGAACCTCCTTATCCTGAAAGAGTTCTTTTCTTTCCATGACCAGATCAACAATCCTGGCAACCACCTCATCGGTTGAGCCTTCAATCATTTCAGCACCTTCTGACTTGGGAGGGGCCCAGACTTTGCCAACAATGGTGGGAGATCCTTTCAGTCCCAATTTGGTGATATCAATGTCCTCGAGATCATCCACTGACCAGACGACCGGTTCATGACGGGCTGCCTTGATCATGTTGGGAAGGGGAGCATACCTCGGTTCATTGATACCGCTTTCAACAGCAAGCAGACAGGGCAGCTCGGATTCCACCACTTCATATCCGTCTTCACGTTTTCTGTGCACGCTTATTTTCCTGTTGCCTAAATCAATCTCTTTGATTTTCTGGACAAACGTTAAAGGGGGGATATCAAGACGTCGCGCAATGCCGGGTCCGACCTGACCGGTGTCTCCATCAATGGTCTGTTTTCCAGTAATAACAAGATCAATCTCGCCTTTTTCACTGGATATTTTCTTCAAAGCTTCAGCGAGGGCATAACTGGTTGCCAGTGTATCCGCGCCAGCAAATCGGCGGTCCGAAATGAGATACGTGTCATCAGCACCCATTTCCACACATTTTTTCAGGGTTGATACCGCAGGGGGAGGTCCCATTGATAAGACAGAAATGGTACCGCCGTACTTTTCTTTGATTCTCACCGCTTCTTCAACGGCATAGACGTCATAGGGATTCATAATGGCAGGAGCACTGCTGCGGTCCATGGTATTGGTCTTGGGGTTCATTTTGATAATTTTGGTATCGGGGACTTGCTTCACACACACGACAATGTGCAATCGGAAACACTCCTTTCCCGGTTGAATGTGAAAAAAAGCACACAATAGGTGAAAAAAATATTGGCTAATATTATTTTACAACAAACTTATCGTAAAAGTAACAATTATTTTTATTTTCTGTATATTAACCCTATTTTCATATTGTTAAAATAATTTATATTATTTAATATCCATTTAATGGTATTCTGTCCGTTTAAGGATGATTCCGTTGCCATACGCAAACAATACAAGCAAAAAGGAGTGTCAGTATAGATGACCGATCAACAGCGAACCCATAAAAATCTGGAGGAAAGAGAACGACACCTTCCCTCGGATGCCCCTTCCAGTCTGCCTCATGCCGATAACGCACCACCTCCCTATCTGTCTCAGGAGAAACAAAAGGCGTCCCGGGTGGCTCCTCCACCGAATGAAACCCGGAAATAAAACCCTGATTCCTATTTGTGTACAAAAAAAATCCCGTATCAAAAAACAGATACGGGATTTTTGATGCTTTATTCGTGTTTCATTCTCTCTTGAGGCCGATCCTTGATCTCTCCGTTGGCGCGTTTGGGAGCATGTTCCGCTTTTACCCGGGGATTCTCAATGTTTCGAGGTTCCGGAAAATTCCCGTCTTTGTTGCGTACCATTAATGTTTGACTCCTTTCTTCGCCGGACTGTGTCCCGGGTCGTCGAAAAGCAATCAGATATACTTCTCCATCATTTTGATTCTGTTCATTGATTTGCGTCTCTGCTGTGATCAATGTCTGTGTCTGTTTTTCGTCCAGTTCGGCAATTTGCATCTCATCCAAATCATTATATTTGCTCATTAAACTCCCACCTTTTTACCAGAAACTTGTCATCTATTCTCATCCTGTTCAGGTTCTCCTTTGATTCGCGTGACTTTCATGGATGGCACACCATTATATGTGACATCCAGAGCATCACCCTCAGAGTCGGGAATTTCACCTTCCCTGCCAAACTGGTCCAGTTGTGATGGGTGACTTCTGACATTGGGAGAATTCATCGCTTTGCGCGGGTTTTGTTTGCCAGCCAACACACTCACTCCTTTTTTGAACCTATTTTTCACTTTACGTTCTGGAGATATACACGAATAGAAGTCAGAGGCCAGAGGACGAGGTCGGAAAGGCGTTCTGAGGTCGGATTTATCTCTGCTAACAAAAAACCAGTTTGAACTTCCCCACTTTGTCAGAGTGAGGTGTCCAAACTGGGCTATATTCGAGACGGGTTGATTACCGTTCCTCTGTAAAATGAGTCAATAATTCATCTCCATCCTGTTGTTTGAAAACAGGCTCCCGGTTAAAATGACGGGGCAATATGTCACTGATCGTCTGCATAACCTCCCGAATATCCAGCTGTTTCCCCAGAAGTTGCGCCATGGACGTGACCCCATATTCCCGGATGCCACAGGGAATAATTTTCTGAAACAGAGTCAAATCGGTGTTTACATTAAGCGCAAACCCGTGGCTGGTCACAAAACCTTTAGACTGTAGGCCCCGATTAAATTTCACACCGATGGCGGCAATTTTTACATTCCCCACCCAGACGCCGGTGTAGGGTTCTTTTCGTTCACTCTGAATACCATATGCCAGCAATGTATCGATGAGTACCTGTTCCAGATCCCGCAGGTACTGGTGAGGATCTCCCTTTTCTCCGAGAAACATCAGCGGATATCCGACGACCTGGCCGGGACCGTGATAGGTGATATCCCCTCCGCGATCAATGTAAGCCAGTGTAATACCCGCTTGTTTCAACTGCTCTTCATCAATCAGGAGATGTTCTTTTTTACCGGAACGACCCAGCGTGTACGTATGGGGATGTTCAAGAAGCAATAAAGAATCATGCCGGATTCCCCTGTCAATTTCATCTACCCATGCCTTCTGCAAATCCCAGGTGGGATGATAGGGCATGCGGCCCAGCATATAGATATCCAGCTTACGGGACATTAATCCAATCCCTCCAGTTTTATTTAAGTTGATCCGGGTTGAGGCCTTTCAGTTCGTCGGGTACAAACAACCCGTCTTTGCGAATCAGTTTGCCGTCAAAATAGATTTCCCCGCCGCCGTATTCAGGTCTCTGGATACAGACCATATCCCAGTGTATGGTGGACTCATTTCCATTGTCAGCGTCGTCGTAGGCCTCTCCAGGGGTGAAGTGAAAGCTTCCCGTGATTTTTTCATCAAACAGAATATCATTCATCGGATTCACAATATACGGATTGACGCCGATGGCGAACTCGCCTATATACCGGGCTCCTTCATCGGTGTCCAGGATCTCGTTTAATCGTTCGGTATTGCTCGAAGTTGCTTCTACAATCTTTCCCTTCTTAAAGGTTAATTTCACATTGTTAAACGTGGTCCCCTGATAATTGGTCGGGGTATTGAAGGTGACCGTTCCTTCCACCGAATCCCGCACCGGCGCGGTATACACTTCCCCGTCCGGTATATTATATTCACCGGCACAGGGAATAACCGGGATCCCTTTTATAGAAAAGCGCAGGTCTGTGCCCGGTCCTTTAATATGTACTTCATCGGTCTTTTCCATCAGTTCTTTTAAGGGTTGCAGCGCTTTATCCAGTCTGGCGTAATCCATGCTGCATACATCGAAATAAAAATCGGTAAAAACATCCGTCGGCATCCCTGCTTTTTGTGCCATGGCCGGTGTCGGATAGTTTAGAAGGACCCAGCGAACATTGTTCACGATGTAATCCTGTACCGGTTTCAGTACTTTCTGTGCCACTCGGCGTTCCGCCGGAACATCGGATGTTTCGTGATCATTATATTCCCCCATGATCGTGACGTTGGCGTCCACCTGCTTCCAGATCGGCTCTTCCCATCCTTTCAATATCTCCGCTCTTTCCTGAGAATCGCCCATCAATTCCAGGCGGCCGATTTCACTGTTCATCAAGCGGACAAAGGGATACGCCCCTTTTTCATAAGCCAGCCGAACAAGTTCTTTGGCCAGCGGTATGCCTTCATCAAGTACACGAATCATCAGCACATCCTTTTCCTTAATTTTGACTGAATGGCTGAGCAAATTTTCGGCCAGTCTGGTCATCCTCTCATCCCTCATACAGGTTCCTCCTTTATTTATCATTCGTTTCACGCATTTTCTAATTTCGATCGTGTCAAAAAAGGCAGGCGATGCCTGCCCTGTGATTAATATATTGTCATATTCGCGTCCATGTTTTCAACCTTCTGTTTGACCGACTGTAAAAAGCGGCCGCATACCAGACCATCCAGGATACGGTGGTCGAGAGACAGACAAAGGTTAACCCTGTCCCGGATTGCGATCATGTCATCAATGACGACCGGTTTGCGTGTAATCGCTTCGACACTCATAATGGCCGCCTGGGGATGGTTAATGATCGGCATGGATTGAATCGATCCGAATGATCCGGTGTTATTGACAGTAAACGTGCCTCCCTGCATATCGTCCAGCGTAAGCCGGTTCTCCCGAGTCTTTCTCGCCAGATCATCGATGGCCCGTGCGATGCCCAGAATACTTAAACGGTCGGCATTTTTAATCACCGGTACATAAAGGGCTTCTTCCGTTGCCACCGCAATCGAGATATTGATGTCTTTGCGAATGACAATCTGATCTTCGGCCCATACAGAATTAAGAATGGGATATTCCTTCAGCGATTCGACCACAGCTTTGATAAAAAAAGGCAGGAAAGTCAATTTGAGACCTTCGTTTCGTTCAAAATCATCCTTGATTTTATTCCGATATTGAACCAGTCTGGTGACATCTGCTTCCACCATGGTCCAGGCATGGGGAGCTTCATGTTTGCTCTGTACCATACGACTGGCGATGGTGCGACGCACAGACGATACCGGAATCACTTTATCTCCCGGATTAACCGTAATTTCACCAATTTGCTGCGTTTCGCCCACTTCCGTTCCCTGTTCGACAGAAACAGGCTGGGTCCGCTCCCGAAGAGCAGTCGGTGCTGTCGTCGTCGCCGTTTGACGCGGGGCAGCCCCGTCTCCCTGTTCTACGAACCGGAGCACGTCTTTACGGGTAATACGACCGCCTCGTCCAGTTCCCTCAACCTGGTTGAGATCGATGTTATGTTTCTCTGCCAATGCAAGAACGGCCGGCGAATAACGGGCTTTTCCGCTCCGATCGACGGATTTGGCTTTATCCCGGGCAGCCGGGCGTTGAGTCTCCGCTGACTCTTCCGACTTATCGGGACTTGACTGCCGTGCCGGAGCTGCACCGTCCGGTTGTTCCATACCCGTTTGTCCATTTTCCGCTTCAATGTAACAGATCAACGCCCCGACGGCAACGGTTTCTCCTTCCGGAACCACGATTTCAGTAATGGTTCCGGAGACACTTGACGGCACTTCGGCATTGACTTTATCTGTGGAGACCTCACATAGAGGATCGTATTTTTTTACAGTATCCCCGGGGGAGACCAGCCACCTGGAGATGGTCCCCTCGGTCACACTTTCCCCCAGCTGGGGCATCAGGACTTTCGTCGCCATGTTTATGTCCTCCCTTCCCTAAAACTCTGCCAGATCACGCATGGCTTCCTTAACTTTTTCCGGGTTAAGCATGTAAAACTTCTCCAGTGTCGGACTGTAAGGCATCGCTGGGATATCCGGTCCACACAACCTTTTAATCGGGGCATCCAGTTCAAACAGGCATTCCTCGGCGATAATGGCCGATACCTCACCCCCGATACCGCCTTCCTTATTATCTTCATGAATGATGAGTACTTTCCCTGTTTTACTTGCCGCTTCCACAATCGCTTCTTTATCGAGCGGATACAGGGTGCGCAGATCAAGGACATGGGCACTGATGCCTTCTTTTTCAAGTTCTTCGGCAGCCTGAAGAGCAAAATGAAGGGTCAATCCATATGAAATGACGGTGATGTCCGTCCCTTCCCTTTTCACATCCGCCTTGCCGATGGGGAGTGTATAGTCGTCTTCAGGAACTTCCCCCTTGATCAAACGGTAACAGCGTTTATGTTCAAAAAACAGCACCGGATCTTCGTCCCGGATCGCCGCCTTTAAAAGGCCTTTCACATCATAAGGTGTGGAAGGAGCCACGATTTTCAATCCCGGCACATTAGCGAAAATAGCTTCCACACTCTGGGAGTGATAAAGTGCCCCGTGAACCCCTCCACCATAGGGAGCACGCACGACAAGAGGACAGTGCCAGTCGTTATTGGAACGGTAGCGAAACTTGGCCGCCTCACTGATAATCTGGTTGACGGCGGGCATAATAAAATCAGCAAACTGGATTTCCGCCACCGGTCTCATCCCGTATGCAGCCGCTCCGATTCCTACTCCCACAATGGCGGATTCAGCAAGAGGCGTATCCAGCACACGGTCTTCTCCAAAGTCTTCGATCAATCCGTTTGTGGCACGGAACACGCCACCGCGGACCCCGACGTCTTCTCCCAGTACAAAAACCCGTTCGTCTCGCTTCATCTCTTCACGCAACGCCATGGTTACGGCGTCGATATAAGATATAACAGCCATTATTTCACCTCCCCGGATCCATAAACGTATCTCAGTGCTGTTTCCGGTTCCGGAAACGGGGCATTTTCCGCATAATCGGTTGCTTCATCCACTTCTTTCTGAATGCGGTTTTGCAGATCCTCATCTTTTTCATCCGTTAACAGACCTGTGTCCATCAGATAATGGCGGAACCGGAGAATGGGATCATTTTTCCTCGCCTCTTCCACTTCTTCACGTGCACGATAACTGCTGTCGTCGTCATCACTGGAATGGGGAACAAGACGATAGGTGTGCGCTTCAATCAATGTGGGCCCATCCCCTTTTCTCGCCCGCTCAACCGCTTCCTTCATGACTTTGTAGACCTCTAGCGGATCATTGCCATCCACTTTCACTCCCGGAAAACCGTAACCGACGGCACGGTCAGCAACACTTTCACAGGCGAGCTGTTTTTTGAGGGGGACAGAAATGGCATATTTGTTATTTTCACAGAAGAAAATCACAGGCAAATCATGCACGCCGGCAAAATTCGCCCCTTCATGAAAATCACCCTGATTACTTGATCCTTCCCCGAAACTGGTGTAAGCCACAACATCTTCACCGCGCATTTTGGCGGCCAGCCCAATTCCCACGGCATGGGGTACCTGAGTGGTGACCGGACTTGAACCGGTGAGAATGCGGTGTTTCTTGCTTCCGAAATGCCCGGGCATCTGACGCCCGCCGCTGTTGGGATCTTCTGCTTTGGCAAAAGCGGAAAGCATCATGTCCTTCGCAGTCATGCCCATGACCAGGACGACACCCATATCCCGATAGTACGGACAGGTATAATCTTTCCCTTTTTCCAGGGCGAAAGCTGCTCCAATCTGCGCCGCTTCCTGGCCCTGACAGGAAATCACGAAGGGGATTTTCCCGGCGCGGTTCAAAAGCCACATCCGTTCATCAAGTTTTCGAGCCAGAACCATGTAATAATACATGTCCATAACCTGTTCATCACTTAAACCCAGTTCGATATGACGATTCTCTGCGGCCAACATAACCGCCTCCTTTTACAAGTTTTTCGAATCATCAGCTGTGAATTTGCTTTCCATCTACGGCCAGAGCTGCTTCTCCCATAATTTCAGACAGGCTTGGATGAGGATGAATCGTATGACCAATTTCCCACGGGGTAGCATCGAGTACTCTGGCGAGTGCCCCTTCCGAGATCAGGTCCGTCACATGGGGGCCGATCATGTGAACACCAAGCAAATCACCGGTTGTCTCATCGGACACCAGTTTGACAAAACCGTCATGTTCGCCATAAATCAATGCTTTTCCAATCGCTCTGAATTGAAACTTTCCGGTTTTAACCTGATAACCCTGTTCCCTGGCCTGCTTCTCAGTGAGCCCGACACTGGCAATCTCCGGACGGCTGTAGGTACATCTGGGAACCATATCATAATCAATGGGATCCGGCTCCAGACCAGCCATATGCTCAACAGCAAGAATCCCCTCATGGGATGCGACATGCGCCAGCTGAAGCCCGCCGATCACATCGCCGATGGCATAGATATGGGATTCCGCCGTCTGGAACATGTCATTGACCACGATATGCCCATTTTCCACTTTAATAGACGTGTTTTCCAGTCCGATACCTTCCGTATTGGCCTGTCTGCCCACGGATACGAGAATTTTATCAGCAGCGAAGGTGACGGTCTCACCTTTTTTATCTCCCTGAATCGTGGCCCCGTTGTCTCCAGATTCAAGCGTATCGGGAAGTACTTTCACCCCGGTATGGACTTTCACTTTTTTGCGTTTTAACAGGCGGGTCATTTCTTTACTGATTTCCTCATCTTCAAAGGGCAAAATGCGGTCTTCATATTCCACGACTTCCACTTTCACACCGAAATCACTGAATAATGAAGCCCATTCGATACCAATGACGCCTCCTCCAATGATCAGAAGCGATTCCGGCAATTCTTCAAGTAGTAAAATCTCATCACTGGTATAAACATAATTTCCATCAACTTCAAGACCAGGCAGGCTTCTTGGTCTTGAGCCGGTGGCAACCAGAACAAATTTGGGATTCAACATGTCCGACTCTCCTCCGTCCGGTCTTTCAACAGAAATCACACCGGGCTGGGGGGAGAAAATCGAAGGTCCCATGATGCGGCCGATGCCTTCATAAACGGCAATTTTCCCTTTTTTCATCAGGTGCTGAACCCCTTTGTGAAGCTGGTCCACCACTTTCCTTTTCCGTTCGTGAACCCTGGCATAGTCCACGCTGACTTCCCCTGACATGACGCCAAATTCTTCGCTGTTTTTTAGGGTATGAAAAACTTCGGCGCTTCTCAGTAACGTTTTGCTTGGAATACACCCCCTGTGCAAACAGGTGCCGCCCAGTTTGTCCTTCTCAACCACCGCTACTTTCATGCCGAGCTGTGCCGCCCGGATCGCGGCGACATATCCGCCTGTTCCCCCGCCTAATACAACTAAATCGAATTCCTCTGCCATTTCGGTTCACCTCTGCTTTAACGTCGACTTCTGTTTGTTCCCATCAACCCTTAGCTACCGATCCATCACCGGAAAGCGCTTTCATTTCTTTTTCTTATGTTCCGGTCCTTTCGAAGAAACAGTCAGGGCCGATTAAAAGAAAGAATGTTCTTTTCATTGCGTAAAAAAGCTCCCCGAGAATTTTTAACTTTTTCAATGCGTTCTTCTGCCATCCTATCAGCAGCTTTGTACGTCGGAATGCCATCTCTGGCTGAGATTTCAAAAACCTTGAGCAGATTGTCGTAGATGGTTTCTACTTTTTTCATCGCACGCTCCCGGTTGTAACCATACAGCTCATCTGCTACGTTAATCAATCCTCCGGCATTAATCACATAATCCGGGGCATACACCAGTCCCATTTCATGAATCCGGTCCCCGTGACGTTCTTCCTGCAGCTGATTGTTGGCGGCCCCGGCAATCACTTGACTCTTCAGCCGTGGTATTGTCTGGTCGTTGATGACACCCCCAAGGGCATTGGGTGAAAAAATGTCGCAGTCGACATCATAGATGTCATCTACCCCCACAGCCCGGGCACCGAATTCTTCCACAGCCCGTTTGATATTCTCCTCCCGAATATCAGTGACAACCAGATTTGCTCCCTCTTCATGAAGCAGTTTACACAGGTTGTAGGAAACATTCCCCACCCCCTGAACGGCAATGGTCTTACCAGAAAGGTCATCTGACCCAAACGCTTCCCTGGCGGCGGCTTTCATCCCCCGATAAACGCCGTATGCAGTCACGGGAGACGGGTTACCGCTGCTGCCGAAAGCCGGAGAAACCCCGGTTACAAAATCAGTTTCCTGATGAATAATGTCCATATCCGCCACCGTCGTCCCGACATCCTCAGCCGTGATATAGCGTCCGTTAAGCCCCTGGATGTAACGCCCGAGAGCCCGAAACATAGCTTCATTTTTGTCTTTTTTCGGATCCCCGATGATTACCGTTTTGCCCCCGCCCAGATTCAAGCCGGTTGCAGCTGCCTTATAAGTCATGCCTCTGGCCAGACGAAGTGCATCAACAATCGCTTCTTCTTCACTCCCATAATTCCACATTCGTGCTCCTCCCAGAGCGGGACCCAGCGTTGTATCGTGAATGGCGATGATCGCCTTTAAACCGGATGACCGGTCCTGACAGAATACCAGTTGTTCGTAATCATAACCCTCCAGGTATTCAAAAATTTCCAACTTGCAGCCCTCCTCATATGTGTGAAATCCAACCTGATTCTTTTTTAATAGATCTGCCTTTTTTCCCGGGAAATGAACGATCGGGCAACGACACGGGGAATAAACGGTCAGCCTGGCAGGACATCGGGAAGTTGTGTCTTTTTCCACCGGATGAAGGACATTAAAAACAGGTCATCAACCTTGACTCAACTTGTCTATGTAACATTCATCATAAAGGCCCTCTACACTCGGCTTGGACAATGAAAACGTTTTCTCGAATGCAGATAATACGATGTGATCAACATCCGGCCAAAAACTGACCAACCACCACATCCTACTGCATCGAGGTCGTCATACAGAATTGTACGGATTTCAGTCCATTCTCCATTAACAGGAAATATGTTACATCCCCAAATGGCGACCCTATTATATTTTAATGATTAATCCGTGAACAATCAACCAATAGACTTTTTGTCGGATTTTCTATAAAATATTTAGATAAATAAAGTTTCACAGGGAAAAGAGGATCCAGCCATGTTATTCCAGCGAATCATTGCCGTACTCATCCTTGTCATTCCGGGTGCTGTCAGTATGTATGGGGTCAAAATCATGCGCGATGTCATCTTCGAAGCTGTCGGTCCGAACGCCGGATCTTTTTTATGGTTAAAATTTGCAGCTGGTTTTGTCTTTTTTCTCGGCGGACTCGCATTTATCGCAGGATTCCTTTATAACCGTGAAAAAAAACTGGGCCGGCTTCAGAAAAAATTGCAGCGGAAATCCAATGTGGAAGAATGGATGAAAAAACAAAATAACCGTTAATCACGATATCCTCCCCCATTCATCCATCCTCCGAAGAACGGGAACCTGTTCAATCAAACGGGTAATCGACTTTCTCTCCGCATACCAGTGTACAAGGATGAGAAATAACAACCATCCCAACTGGAACAGGGGCGACGTAAACAGAAAGATCCAGAACCCGATTAAAAATCCGATGGCGTTGGCCCCGGTATCCCCCAGCATTAACTGTCCCCTCATATCCAGTGGAAACAGGAAAAATGCCGCAACCAGAAGCGGCATGGCCAGCACTGAAATAAAGAGATTCATCCCCTGAATCAACAGAATTCCGGTGAGAAACAGACTTATTTTCCATACCCTCCCCGGTCTTAAATCCATCAAGTTCATAAAATTGATCGATAACAGCAAAAGCAAAAAACCGGTCACACGTTCATACCAGGGAACCGGAACAAGTAACACGGCGCACAAAGCAATAAAGGACCCGACCATTGCTTTTATGATGCCGGTGGTGATATGTCCGTTGTAAAAAGAACGAAAATGGGCTCGGATGCCTTTAACTTTTCGGCTGCCGTGATGGTCATCCACCCAGCCTGCAAGATTCAGGGCAAGGATCGCACACAACTGGAAAAAGAAAATGGGTTGCCGGTCAGGTTGAACCATATAGACGACCAGCGGCAGAGAAGCAAAGTACAGAATACTGATCCAGAGACCGGTTCCCTGCGGGACGGCATCCCCTTTAAAATTGCGTTCAACCAGGCCATGTGTGCGAAAAAAGGTCAGGAAATAAGGAAAAATGATACGGGAAAAACCATATAAAAAGACTCCCCATAACAACAGAGGGAGATACACAGCCATGGCGTGATACCGGGCATCACCGGGAATAAATGATACCGTCCCGTTCAGCATCATTCGGAAATCACCTTCCCGCCGTAACGTTTCCATTTCCCCTGAAGGATGTGGCCAACCGATACAAACTGTTTCCCCCGATGATAAAAACCTCTCAGATTCCTCCCGGTTTCACGGTGTTGAAAGGGAATCTCCAGTTCACAGAGTCGATAACCGGCTCTCAGGATGTCGATTGTCATCCCCACTTCGATACCATATCCGGCATCCCATGAGAGGATGGCTTCCACTGCCTTTGAAGTCAGGCCGCGCTGTCCGGATAAAGGCGCACGGGGTGAAAATCCGGTTAATTGTTTGATGCCGGCTGACGCCATCTTCTTCACCAGCCCGATCCCACCTTTTGTTCGGGCAGGCGGCAGGACGGCCACTGTCATATCCGCTTCATCCGACAGCAAAGGAGGAAGTAGCCCGGCTGCATTTCGGGCAGACAGGCCAAGATCACCGTCAATAAACAGATAGATATTACCGGTTGCGGCCTGAACCCCCGTTAACAAAGAGGATCCTTTTCCCCGGTTAACCGGGTGGATCATAACATGGTCCGCCCAGATACCGGCCAGTCGGGAGGTCTGATCGTGACTTCCGTCATCTACGACGATGATTTCATCGATTTCGGGAAGAGAACGGAGAGCAGACAGGGTAGAAGAAATATAAGGTTCTTCATTGTATGCCGGAACGATACAACTGATTTTATGCTTTGTGACACTGTTATTCTCCTGTGACATGTTGATCGTTTGACCCCTTTACCAGTAATAATACTTGCTGAAACAGATTCCACTGTTCAATGGGACTCACGGGCGGCGTCGCAACATGGTACCGAGACTGTTGCGGGATAGTTTCAACCCACCGGGGTGGATTGGAACCGACCACCAGCACAGGCAGGGTCCCTTTTTGCATCAAGTTCGGCTGGTACTGAATAATATCCATGCCGACCCGGGATAACATATCCGTTATTTGCTGGCCACTCATGTCATTTTCATACCAGATGGCAATCTTCTTACCCTTTAATTCCGGGGAGTAATTCTGTATGACCAGTTGAATCAGGTCCTGATTGGTACTTTCAATTTTGTGATTCAATTCTTCCAGTTGCTGTTGCAGGCGGTTGTTACTTTCCACGGCCTCTTCATACTTCATTTCCAGGCGATTCAAAAGATCCTGTTCTTTTTCAGAAAGCCATTTTTGACCGGCACCCGCCCCGAGCAGAATTCCGATTCCCAGGGACAGAAAGATGGCGATCACAGTGGTGATGTGGTAGCGATGGGTCACCATGATATATCACCTAAGAAAATAAGATTTTGAACTGTAACCTGATGATTTGCCACATATGACGGGTAGCCGGACTGACCAAACTGAAAGCCAACACCGGAAAAATAGCGGCGATCCCCAGGTAGAACAGGTTTTGCCATTTGACCCGTTTTTGATACAGCATGCTGACGCCTTTGGCATCGATCAGTTTGGTTCCGATTTTCATCCTGACGAGAACGGTACTGGCCATACCTCTGCGCCCTTTTTCCAGAAAATCGATCATGTTGGAATGGGCGCCGAGGGTGACAATCCATCTGGCTCCCTGCTCGTAAGCAAAAAGCATCGCGACATCTTCACTGGTTCCCGGAAAAGGAAGCAGGCTGGCTTCAATCCCCAGTTCCCGGATTCGTTTCATGCCGGGGGCCCTGCCGTCAGGATAGGCGTGTACAATAACATTCGCAGCAGATTGTAAAGCTTCGTCCGATACACTATCCATGTCCCCCATAATGTAATCCGGGACATAGCCATTTTCCATTAGGGCATCCGCCCCTCCATCCACACCGATTAAAACCGGCCGGTAATCCTGGATGTAAGACCGAATCGCATACAAATCCTCTTTATAATGCTTTCCTCTCACCACCACCAGGACGTCTCGGTTGCGAATCCGGGTCCTGACAGGAATCTCAGGAAGTGGTTCAAGAAAATAGTCCTTTTCGTTACGGGCATGATCCAGCGTATTCTCGATAAAGGATTTGAGACATGCCTGCATATTGTTGCGCGCTTCTTCCGTCTTTTGTTCAACGAATTTCCAGGTCAAGCGTTTGCCTGTGGCCCAGTACATTTTCTGTCCCTGGTCCTCGATATAGACATTCTGATTCTCGATCAAAACGTTCATGCCATCCCGCAACGGGATATGAGGTGCCGAAACAATGACATCAAATACCGGAATGTTTTGTTCCATCAACAATCGGGTTCCAACGGCCGGATAGGCACCCGTCATAGAAGGTTCGCAATTGATTACGGCTTTTACTTTGGCCTCAATTAAACCCTGTGCCGCCATTTGATCAATATCACGATGACAAACAACCGCTACCTGCCCCGGCTTTATTCGTTTGACCAGATCTTTCGTCTTATGATCGGCCACAATGCTTCCCCTGAGATGAGGAGTGGTTTTGGAGAGTCTGGGAAGAATCATTCCCACCCCCTGCCGTGATTTTTCCATTATGTGTTATTATGTTCATTTTCGGCTTTTTTTATATACACCGGGAATGATTGTACAAAAAAAAGCAACCACCGCTCTGCTTCAGGTGGTTGCCTAATATGAGACTCTGTTATAAACCGATTGAAATATCAACCGGCTTTGTGTTCAAGCCTTAATTTGTCTGCGACCATGGCGATAAATTCGGAATTGGTCGGTTTGGCCTTGGTGTTGCTTACGGTGTAACCGAACAGAGAACTGATGGATTCGAGATTGCCTCTGCTCCATGCGACTTCGATGGCATGACGGATGGCCCTTTCTACACGACTGGAAGTCGTATTATACTTCTTGGCAATATCCGGATATAAGACCTTGGTGATGGACCCGAGTAATTCCACATCGTTGTAAACCATAGCAATGGCTTCTCTTAAATACAGGTATCCCTTAATATGGGCAGGAACACCAATTTCATGGATGATGTGCGTGATACTCTGGTCCAGGCTTTTAGATTTCAAGGATGAAGAGGATTTGCTGTTGGACTTAAGGGTAACGGATTTATTGCCCATTACCTGTCTGATCCGGTTAACCAGAATTTCCATGTCAAATGGTTTTAGAATGTAATAAGATGCTCCGTATTCAACCGCTTTTTTGGTTACATCCTCCTGTCCGAAAGCCGTGAGCATAATAATTTTCGGTTCCTTTTCCAGGTCCATTTCCTGAAGTTCTTCCAGTACGGCCAGCCCGTCGAGATGGGGCATAATAATGTCAAGCACAAGCACATCCGGAACAGAGTTCTCCAGAAAGGCAAGAACTTCATTTCCGTTGTACGCTACACCTGCTACTTCCATGTCTTCTTGCTGATTGATGTACTCTTCAAGTAACTTGGTAAATTCACGATTATCATCAGCAAGTAATACCTGCGCTTTACTCAATTTCCTCTCCCCTTTTCCCAACATCTTCTTCGATACATTTAATTCGACACATGGAAGAGAGTTCCTGCCAATTTTTTTGAAAATAACTGTTTTTTTAATAAAATTTAAAATTACGACTGTTTTCTACTGTTTTCGACTAATTTTGAGGTTTGACATGAATCAAACAGCGGCTCCTGCCAGGCTATGTAAAAAGAACCAAAAGCCCCTAAGAGGCTTTCAGTTCCGTTGTCTGACTCAAATTGATACCTGCATCCTTCAACATCCACTCAATGAATGCACCATAACCGGATGTAGGATCATTCACAAACACGTGAGTGACTGCCCCGACAATTTTACCATCCTGAATGATGGGGCTTCCACTCATCCCCTGAACAATTCCTCCAGTTTTATCGAGCAGGTCGGGATCCGTCACTTTAATTATCATACCCTTGGTGGCCGGATAACGCTGTTGAATAACATTCACAATCTCAATATCAAAACTCTCCACTTTCTGTCCTTCAACGACGGTCAAAATACGGGCGGGACCTTCTTTGACCTGTTCCGACAGCGCAATGGGCATGGCTTTTTTATCCTTGATAAAATCCGGTTCCTGATTCATTTTACCGAAAATGCCAAAGGGTGTGTTTCCTGTAATTTTACCAAGCTTCTGTTTTTTAAAGGAAGCGAACTTTTCTCCGGGACTTCCATTTAATCCTTTTTCAATGGAGGATACATCCGCTCTGACGATATACCCGTCTCCGACAACGATTGGCTTGCCTGTATCAATATCTGAGATAACATGTCCCAGAGCTCCGAATTTACGGGTTTCAGGGTGATAAAACGTTAATGTTCCAACACCTGCGGATTCATCGCGAATGTAGATACCCAGTTGGTATTTTTTGTTTTCTCGATCCTGGACGGGGGTAATGGCAATTTCTTTCTTTTCTTTCCCGCGCAAGATTTCCAGCTTGATTTTATTTCCTTCTTGTCCTGCTTCATTGACAAGCTCGCTGACTTCCTTGAGATCATGAATATAACGACCGTTTATCCTGACAATCAAATCCCCGGTTTGGATCCCTGCCTCTTTGGCAGGCGATATTTTGTTATCTCCGGATTGGACCAGATGATGTCCCACTACCATGACTCCGGCCGATTTTAATTTAACCCCGATGGACTCTCCTCCCGGATAAACTTTGATGTCGGGAAGCACATTAACCTCAACTGATTTAAACGGAATCATGCCCCATTTTAACAAAATCTTCGCGTTACCCGCGTGTTTTGTCTTCAATTTGATTGGTTCATTGAGGTTTACTTCGCCACTTTTCCGGGTTGTACCGTTTACCTCAACCACATTCGGGTTTGTGGTCTGGTATTGTCCGGTTACCGGCATTGAAAAGTTCAGTGTTTTTAAAGAACCTTCGAACAAGCGAATCTCACCGGGAATCGAGGCAAATTGTTGAAAAGGGGGGGAACAGACCACCAGTACCGTTATCATGATTAAAAACAGACCGATCCATAATTTTCTATTTTGCGTCAAAAAGGATCACTCTCCTACACTCCTGCCTGCACCTCCAGAGCACTGTATCTATAATTTTTCCGTGGACCGTCCCATTTATAACAGCATCATCAGGGTAAACTGGAATTAACATAACTTTTTTCAGGGAAAATAAAAACGTCGTTTACAGGGATCCAATCTGATCACCGATAAACGACGATTATTGATGGTTAGATTCAAGAAATTTTTTTCTTGGCCTCCGCAGCCAGGCGGATCATTTCTTCCGCATGTTGGATGGTGACCTCAGTTAGTTCGGCACCACCCAGCATACGTGACAACTCCATGATTTGCCCTTTTTGGTCCAATTTATTGACGGATGTCACGGTTTTCTGTCCGTCAATGGTTTTGTCGATGTAAAAATGGTGGTCCGCCATACTCGCCACCTGGGGCAGATGCGTAATACAGAGAACCTGGGCATTCTGGGAAACTTTGACCAGTTTTTCTGCAATTGATTGAGCCGCTCTTCCACTGACACCGGTATCAATCTCATCAAAAATCAGCGAGTCAATCTGTTCCGTATGGGCAAAAATGGATTTCAATGCCAGCATAATCCGGGACAGTTCACCGCCCGAAGCAATTTTGGCCACCGGTCTTAAGGGTTCACCCGGGTTTGGCGCAATTAGAAAAGATGCCTCATCAATACCTGTTTCCCGCACTTTTATACGTTTTCCACGGATGTTGACCCCGTTTTCGTCTTCCCTGTGATTGAGTTCGATTTTAAAATCGGCCCGTTCCATTAATAAATCCTTTAATTCCTGTTTAATGACCGCTTCTAGTTTTTTTGCAACTTTTTTACGAAGTTGCGACAATTTTTCCGCTTCAACCGCCAGTTCTTCTGAAATTTGAGATAATTTTTTCTGAAGCTGTTCCTGATGATCTTCTTTATTTTGCAGAATATCCAGTTCTTGCTCAATTTGCTCCGCATACTGCAGAATCTCATCAACCGTTTTACCGTACTTTCTTTTAAGTCTGCTTATTTCGTCCAACCGTGTTTCCAGTTCAGTCAACCGCCCCGGCTCAAATTCGAGGCGGTCCCGGTATTCCCTCAGGGTTCTTGCCGTTTCTTCAAGTTGAACAAAAGCAGCCTGCACCTGGTCAAGGGGGTCCTTCAGGCTGTCCGGATCATAAGAAGCAGCGGTTTCGAGACCGGCAAGAGCATGACCCACGCAATCCAGCCCCTGCTGTTCTCCCTGAATAGCCTGATAAACCTCCTCAATACTTTCATACAGTTTCTCGGCATGAACCAGGCGATTTCGTTCCTGTAACAGGGATTCATCCTCTCCCGGCTGCAGATTCGCTTCCTGAATTTCTTTAAGTTGAAACTGAAGCAGATCAATGCGGTGCGTGGCTTCCCGTTCATTTGCCAGAAGCCTGTCCAGTTCCTGCCTGATTTCCTGATACGTTTTGTAAAGGGACGTATATTTCTTGCTGGTTCCGCTGATTTCTTTTTCACCAAACACATCCAGCCAGCGGAGATGTTGCTCGGTGGATAACAGAGACTGATATTCATGCTGGCCATGTACCTGGATCAACCAGGGACCGATTTGCTTTAACATACCCTGTGTGACCACCTGACCATTAACTCGGCTAACGCTTTTTCCCTGACTTGAAATTTCACGGCGAATCACAAGGGTACCGTCTTCCTCGGGTTCAATGCCCCAATCCGTCAACAACTCCTGAACCGGATGACCGGGTTCCACCTGAAAAAGCCCTTCCACTTCCGCTTTCCGGGCACCGGAACGTACGAGATCTGAGGAACTTCTGGCTCCCAAAAGCAATCCAATCGCATCGATCAGAATGGATTTTCCCGCACCTGTTTCTCCGGTTAACACATTCAGGCCCTGTCCGAATTCGAGAGACACTGACTTAATAACCGCCAGATTTTTCACGGATAATTCAAGAATCATACCATCACCTCATCCCGGGATTAGAGCATATCCAGAAACTCCCTGGACGCCTGTTCAGCCCCTTCCGGCGTCCTGCAGATAATCAAAATCGTATCATCCCCGCAGATGGTACCCATAATTTCATCTCGATCCAGATTGTCAATCAGGGCCCCTACTGCATTGGCGTTACCAGGCATGGTTTTCATGACGACAAGATTGCCGGAGTGATCAATGCTCACAAAACTGTCAATCAGCACCCGTTTTAATTTTTGCAGAGGATTAAAACGCTGGTCGGCAGGAAGCGAGTATTTATACCGTCCGTCAGCGGTCGGCACCTTGACCAGATGCAGTTCTTTAATGTCTCTTGAAACCGTGGCCTGTGTGACGTTAAAACCCGCTTCTCTTAACTTTTCAACCAGTTCATCCTGGGTTTCGATTTCATGATTGGCGATGATTTCTCTGATTTTGATATGACGCTGACCTTTGTTCATTTTAGTTCCTCCATTAACAAGATTCTCCCTGAAGTTTCTTTCTCACGACGGAAAAAAAATTGCGTTTTTTCCATTTGATCAGAGACGTGATATAAGGAGATCGGCGAATCTTGATCTCATCTTGAACTTCCAGTTCCAGGCCGAGCTGTCCGTCTACCGTTAATCCGATGTCCTGATGTGTGGCATCAACCTGAATGCGTATTTCATCGTCAGGGGATAACACAAAAGGCCTGGCCACCAGACTGTGGGGAGCAACAGGTGTCAACAGCAGACAATCCACATTGGGAGCTACAATCGGGCCACCCGCTGAGAGTGAGTATGCCGTTGAACCAGTGGGACTGGAAACGATGACGCCATCCCCACTGAACGTCGTCAGATACAGATCTTCCACATAAACGGCACAGCGTATTATCCGGCTAAACGATCCCTTGGCAATGCCCACATCATTAAACGCAGTAAACGTTTCGAGCCGTTTTCCTTTTCGAATTAACTCGGTTTCAAGCATCATGCGATCTTCCACATAATAATCGCCGTCCAAAATCTGGTCAACGGCATGGGGAAGATCATCCGGTTCGGCTTCAGAAAGAAAACCCAGATGTCCCAGATTGATCCCGAGAATCGGTATATCATACGGCGCAAACTTGCGTGCAATTCCCAGCAAGGTTCCGTCTCCGCCAAGCACAAACAGGATGTCCACGTGCTTGTGAAAATCGTCAAGAGGCATTCCCAGATCCCCGCGCCCGATATACTGGGCGACAGTGGGTTCCAGATAAACACCTGCCTGTTTTTCCTCCAGAAGAAAGGTTAATTCTTTAGCCACAACCCACGCATTCGGTTTGCCTTTATTAATAACCAGGCCGATTGTTTTCACATTAAAACACCTCATCGGTTCGCTTCAATATACTATACTATTCCTGCTTCCAATCCGGAAATCCTTTTATCAGCAAATATTTGGCTCACCCTTCCTGTTCCGGACCACGAAAGGCGTGATGCGCTTCCCTGACAACTTGTGAGATCTGCGTTTTCGCTATACTGTCTTCATTATTTTTATACTTCAGGTACAACAGGAATTCAATATTTCCTTCCCCGCCCTGTATCGGAGAAAAGGTCAGGCCCTTTACAGTGAAACCGGTTTCTTCAGCTAACGTAAACATATGTTCGAGAACTGCTTCATGCACCTTTGGCTCCCGTACAATCCCTTTTTTGCCGACCTGTTCACGGCCGGCTTCGAACTGGGGTTTGACCAGGGCCACCGTTTCCCCGTTTTCCGGCAAAAATTGAGCGAGCACCGGCAGGATAATACGAAGTGAGATGAACGATACATCAATACACGCAAAATCCGGTTGTTCAGCCGTCAAATCCTGCGGTTTCAGATGCCGGAAATTGGTTCTCTCCATAACGATGACCCGCTCATCCTGGCGAAGGGACCAGGCCAGCTGGCCATAGCCAACATCGATGGCATAAACCCGTGTCGCTCCGTTCTGCAGGGCACAATCGGTAAATCCGCCCGTGGATGCCCCGATATCGAGAACAATCCGACCTTTAAGATCCAGACCGAATATATCAATCGCCTTTTCCAGTTTTAATCCGCCGCGACTGACGTAAGGATGCACGTCACCTTTAACGTGGATATCGACATCCGGTTCAAATTTGGTGCCGGGTTTATCATGCCTTTCCCCGTTCACGAACACAATGCCAGCCATGATCGCTGACTTTGCTTTCTCACGGCTGGCAAACCATCCTCTTTCAACCAGTTGAACATCTAATCTTTCTTTATTTGCCATTTTTATGCCCTCTGTCTTCTTCTCGGCCACATGGACATGACCTTTTGTGCGACCCGATTCGGAGTCAGTCCCACTTCTTCACGAAGATCGTCCACACTGCCGTGCTCGACGAAGTAATCGGGAATACCAATGTTTTCAACAACAATGTCATGAATGCCGGCTTCTGCATAAAACTCCAGCACGGCACTTCCCATACTGCCCTTCACCGATGCTTCTTCAAGGGTGATGATGGAATAATCCTGATCCGCCAGAGACATTAGCAGTTTTTCATCCAGCGGTTTGACGAACCGTGCGTTGATAATCATGGGCTGTATACCTTCTTTGAGTAACAGTTCCGCTGCTTTTTCAGCGACCTGAACCATCGGTCCCAGTGCCAGAATAGCAACGTGTTTCCCTTCCCGAACCACTTCCGACTTACCGATCGGAAGCAATTTGAGATCCGAGTCCATCTCCACGCCGATTCCGTTTCCTCGTGGATAACGGACCGCAATGGGTCCTTCATGATATTCAATCGCTGTATAAATCATATGCTGAAACTCATTTTCATCTTTGGGCATCATGAGGACCATATTGGGAACACAGCGGAGAAATGCCACATCAAATACCCCCTGGTGGGTCTCCCCGTCCGCCCCGACCAGACCGGCCCGGTCTACCGCAAAAAAGACATTCAGGTTTTGCCTGCAGACATCATGGATGACCTGGTCATATCCCCGTTGCAGAAAAGTAGAATAGATAGCACAGACCGGTTTCAGCCCTTCAGCAGCCAGTCCCCCCGACATGGTAACGGCATGCTGCTCGGCTATACCGACATCAAAGCAACGGTCCGGATAAGTTTCGATAAATTTGTTTAACCCCGAACCTCCGAGCATAGCAGGAGTAACAGCGACGATATTAGGATTATCCTTCGCCAGTCGGATGAGGGTACTGGCAAAAATTTTAGTGTAACCGGGAGGGCCCGCTTTTTTCACCTGTTCCCCTGATTCAATCTTGTACGCGCCGACACCGTGATACGTGTCTGAATTGAGCTCAGCCGGTTTGTATCCTTTTCCTTTTTGCGTCACCACGTGGACCAGCACAGGGCCACGCGTTTGCGCCGCCTGTTTGAAGGATTCCAGCAGTTCTGTGATATTGTGCCCGTCAATCGGACCGAGGTAAGTATAGCCCAGTTCTTCAAATAAAACACCGGAAACCAGCAAGTATTTCATGCTATCCTTTATCTTTTCCAGCGTTCTTGCCACTTTACCTCCGACGGAGGGAACTTTATAGAGAAGTTGTTCAATTTCGTCTTTTGCTTTCCGGTAATGCCGGTCCGTACGCAGCTTCCCGAGATAGTTGTGCAGAGCACCGACGTTAGGAGAAATGGACATTTCATTATCATTGAGAACCACGATCAGATCTTTCTGTTCATGCCCGATGTGGTTTAAAGCTTCCAGGGCCATACCACCGGTGAGGGCACCATCCCCGATTATGGCGACCACTTTATTGGTATCTCCCTTGAGATCCCTGGCGATAGCCATACCCATGGCAGCGGACAGGGATGTGCTGCTGTGCCCGGTTTCCCAGACATCATGTTCGCTCTCGGACATTTTGGGAAATCCGCTCAGACCTTTGTACTGTCGCAGGGTATCAAACTGATCCTGTCTTCCGGTCAGGATCTTGTGTACATAGGATTGATGCCCGACATCCCAGATAAATTTATCCTCCGGGCTGTTAAAGCAGTAATGGAGAGCCAGTGTTAATTCCACAACCCCCAGGTTGGGCGCAAGGTGTCCTCCGGTCACGGACAATTTTTCTATAATAAACTGGCGGATTTCCTCAGCCAGTTTTTCCAGATCTTTTACTTTTAATTTTTTTAATTGCTCGGGAGAATCAATATCAGCCAGACGCAAGCCTAAATCTCCTCACTTTCTCACACCATTCAATGTCATGGTTCTTCTTTTATGTTTAACAATTTTTTCATATTTGATTATGGATTGTCAGATCACAATTAATTTTATCCTAACATATAATGCTTTTCCAATCCATATGTGAAAAGGCAAGTAAAAAAGCCGCTGTTGAAAGCGGCTTATCATACATATAAACGGAAGAGTGGATCCTTTATGAGTAAACATTGTGGCTTAAGGTCCAGTAGGTTTTCCCAGAAGAGCACCCGAACGTCGCCGTTCCGGCGGTTTCCCCTTAGGCCCTTCTCGACGCCGTCACCGTACGCCGAACTGGATCACCACTTAGACCACACTATAATCCCCATAAAGGTACGCCTACGAGCGAGCAGTCTAGGAGTTTTCCTCAACAACCTTTAACCTTTTCCTAGCCTCTTTTGCAGTGAAGATTTCATATAGCACCGGAATCATGTACTTTTGGCCAAAGAGTGCATGACTCCTGATTCCTATAATCCCCTCTCCACCACTCAAGGCAGGCTACGCTATACACAAGCGTGGCAGCTCGCATATAGGTTCATACCCCAAGCCGTAACATTTTGCATGTTAACAAAACGCCACGAACTTGGGCCTCCGCGGAAGCAGGGTCTACGCCCACATGCCTTTGTGGATCGCCCTGCTACCTTAACCCCCAGCACAGACCCACAACTGGGCGTCGTAAGCCTGCACCAGGGACTTCATCGATGTGCCCTTTAGCGGATTTTTAGCCCCGCCTTCAGAAAAGGTAGGTTGACTAGAATACTGCACCACTCTTCACTTTAATGTTATTATACCATATTGCTGAATTCGGAACAATTATTGGTCCCGGGATATCACGAAATCGGCGATCTGTGCCAGTACCGTTTTTTCCACACCGGCTTCCGCCAGTGCCTGTTTGGCATCTTTGATCATGTCGTTCAGTTTTTGCCGGGAAGAATCAAGTCCGATCAGCGCGGGGTAGGTGGATTTATTTTTTGCCTCATCACTGCCTACCGCTTTCCCCAGTTTTTGTTCGTCTCCGATCACATCCAGGATATCATCCTGGATTTGAAAAGCCAGGCCGATATGACGGCCATAACGCGTCAGGGCGTTGATTTGGGATGGAGAAGCATCCGCCAGTATCGCACCTGCTCTCACACAAAATACGATCATGTCTGCTGTCTTGTGTTGATGGATATATTGCAATTCTTCAAGGGTAAGCTGCTGATTTTCACCTAGAAGATCCGCCGCCTGTCCGCCTACCATCCCCCGAATCCCTGCGAAATGCGCCAGTTCCCGGGTCAGTCGGACCACTTTGTCGGCATCGTGTCCCGTATCTACAAGATGGCTGATTGTCTCAAACGCGTGGGTCAGGAGGGCATCCCCGGCCAGAATCGCCATCGCATCACCAAATACTTTATGGTTGGACGGTTTTCCCCTTCGATAATCGTCATCATCCATGGCCGGCAGATCATCATGGATCAAGGAGTAAGTATGAATCATTTCAACCGCACAGGCTGCAGGTAATCCGCTGTCACTGTTCCCGTTTAAAGCTTCCATTGTCGCCAGGAGCAGTACCGGACGCAACCTTTTTCCTCCTGCAAAAAGGGAATATCGAACCGATTCGCGCAACGGTTCCGGGACATCCTCGTCCGTGAGATAGGTTTTAAACCCTTTTTCTACCTGAGCAGCCTTTTCTTGTAAGTACTGTCGCAAGTCAATGTTTCCGATCACGCGTCGTCCTCCTTTATTTCAAAAGGACGGGTGACCAATTTTCCTTCTTCTTCAATTAGCATATTAACTTTCTGTTCCACCCTGTCCAATTTGTCACCCGATAATTTGGACAGCCTCATCCCTTCCTGAAAAAGCTCGATGGCTTCTTCAAGCGGTATATCTTCCTGTTCCAGTTTTTCGACAACTTCCTCCAGGCGGGACAATGCTTCCTCAAGCGACATTTCTTCAGACTCCAGTTCCTGAAGTTCTTTTTTCTCCTGATTTTTATTCGCTTCCTGACTCATTATTTCCCCCTTCTTCGATTCCCCAGACCTGACAATCCAGTTGGCCGTCGGTCATTTTGACCCTGACGGCATCACCCGGATTAATCTTTCGAACCGATTTAATGAGTTGATTATCTTCATTATAAACGAGTGAATAACCTCTTTGCATGACCTTCAGCGGACTCAATGCATCCAGTTGCCCGATCAGATGCGCCCGGTGCTGTCGTACCTCCCGAATGCGGTTATGCATGTTGCGGGCCAGTTCTTTATTCAATCGCAACCGTTCTTTCTGGATGTTCTGCAATTTTTTGCGGGGATTGGCCACAAGCAAACGCTGGATTTGATACTTAAGATATTCCCGTTTATAATCAACCATTTTGCTGCCCCGGTGCAACAGGCGTTCCTGGGCGCGATCCAGACGCTGTTCATATTGCAGTACCAGGTTTTTCGGGTGTCGGAAAGCGTAGGATTTTTGAAGTGACTCGAGTCGATTTCGTTTCTCTTTCAGCTTTTGTTGCAGGTTATTGACCAGTTGCATGCGTAGCATGTCCAGTTTTTGATGAATCTCTTTCAGATGCGGTACAGCCAGTTCGGCTGCTGCCGTTGGTGTTGCCGCACGCACATCAGCGACAAAGTCTGCGATGGTGAAGTCCGTTTCATGTCCCACTGCTGATATAACTGGAATGCTGCAGGCATGAATGCTACGGGCTACGATCTCTTCATTGAACGCCCATAATTCTTCGAGAGAACCACCGCCCCGCCCCACGATAAGCACATCAACCTCAGTTCGTTGACTCATGTAAGCAATTGCTCTGGATATGGAACGTGGTGCCTGTTCACCCTGAACGAGTACCGGATAGAGCAGTACCTCGGCTGCCGGATAACGGCGGCGTATCGTGGTCACAATATCGCGAACCGCTGCTCCTGTAGGGGAAGTGATAACACCGATCACTTTCGGATAAACAGGGAGAGGCCGTTTCCGATCCGGCGAAAACAGCCCTTCCTGTTCCAGTTTTTTCTTTAATTGTTCAAAGGCCAGATGCAAATTGCCCAATCCGTCCGGTTGCATCTCCTTGGCATAGAACTGGTATTGACCGTCCCGTTCGTAAACCCCGATAGATCCCCGGATCAATACCTTCATGCCGTTTTTGGGAATAAATTTCAAATAGCGGTTGTACCCCGCAAACATCACCGTTCTTAAGCGGCTTTCTTCGTCTTTGACGGTAAAATACATATGGCCCCTGGCATGATGATTAAAATTTGAAATTTCACCCCGTACCCAGAAGTCCTGAAGCTCTGAATTGGCTTCCAGAACATTTTTGACAAGTCTTGTAATTTCTTTTACAGAATAAATTTTAGGTTCCTGCAAGGTTTATCCCCCTTGCTTTTACAATTTAAACCGATTCGATCTGCTTCGCTGCCGTGAGTGTGTTTTTGAGTAACATGGTGATCGTCATCGGGCCGACACCACCGGGTACCGGTGTAATATAGGAAGCCACTTCCCTTGCTTCATCAAATCGGACATCCCCGGTCAATTTCCCCTCGGCCGTCCGGTTAACCCCCACGTCAATCACAATCGCGCCCGGCTTGATATGTTCCTTCCCGACCATACCCTCGCGTCCGGCTGCAACTACCAGAATATCAGCCTGCCGGGTCATCTCCTTCAAGTCACGGGTTCTGGAATGACAGATCGAGACCGTTGCATTCTCATGCAATAATAACATGGAAACTGGTTTTCCGACAATGTTGCTGCGCCCGACAACGACCGCGTTTTTCCCGGCTATTTCCGTTCCCGTCCGCTTGATCATTTCTATAATACCGTAAGGCGTACAGGGTAACATAGCTCCGTTTCCAATCACCAGATTGCCCACATTCAACGGATGAAACCCGTCCACGTCCTTTTCCACCCGAATCGCATCGATAACAGCTCTCTCAGAAATATGATCAGGCAGGGGAAGTTGAACCAGAATACCATGAATGTTCGGATTTTCATTTAAATCGGCAATCTGGTCCAGCAACTCCTGTTGAGTGATGGTGGAAGGTTTGCGAATCACTTCCGAATAGATACCCACTTCCTCACACGCTCTCGCTTTCGCTCTGACATAGGATTGGGAAGCCGGGTTATCTCCTACCAGTACAACGGTGAGGCCCGGTGTGATTCCTTTTTGCTTCAGTTCTTCCACTTCACTTTTGATCTCACTGCGAATATCCGCGGCAATTTCCTTTCCATCCAGAATTGTAGCAGACATATTGACCCTCCTGTCAGTTCGCCCTGAAAAAAATGAATATTTTATCCGTAATTAGTTTACATCGTTCAGTTTTTGTTGTAAACACGAATATAAAATAAAATGATATTTTTTAATGTTCGGGTTTATTTTGTTGCTGTTGCCAGTGCAATAATCCAATCCTTGCGACGCCATAAGCATTATCCCCGGAATAGGCCGGTTCAGTAAAAAAAAGACGGCATCCCACCGCCGGATGCTCCAGTCTTTTCTTCAAACGGCTTTTGAGATACCGATTGGACGCTACCCCACCCACAATCAGAACTTGGGCAGGAAATCCCTGTTCAACCGCATTTCGAAGAGCTTTCTCCAGGCTATTGGCAATCACTTTTTCCGTCGCTCTGGCGATTTCTTCAGGTGGTGCTGTATTTTCACGGATGGCTTTCAATAAAGCCGTTTCTGGTCCTGACAGGTGGAAATCAAGTCCTTTAACCGATGATGGAACATGAAAAGCAGTATGAGGACTGCTTTTTAAGGCCAGGGCTTCCAACCCGGGGCCGGCAGGAAAGGCCAGGCCGAGAGCCACTCCAACTCTGTCAATTAATTGACCGGCATGGAGGTCCCGGGTTCCGCCTATTTTTTCAATGGAATACCCGGTTGAGGTTCGTTCACAATGCAAAATTTCACTGGTCCCGCCGGAAAGATGAACAGCAAGAAACCGACTGGATTCAGGTCTTTCGGGATTACTGTATTCAGCAGCTGCGATGTGTCCTTCCTGATGGGTCGTGAGATAGAGAGGAACTCCAAATGCGGCGGCGAGTGAACGGGCCAGCATTTCGCCCACTTTAAAAACCGGCATATAGGATCCTTCTACCGGTCTGGGAGCAGTGCTAACAGATATCGCAACCACCTCACAGTCTTGATCAAATATATGTTCCATCTGTTCGGGCAGTTGTTTGACATGTTGAAAAACGGCTTCAGATTGCATTAATCCCCGCTCTCCCCGGGGAACTTGCAATAATTCTTTCTTTTCGGCCAAAATTGTTCCGTTCAGATCAATTAAACAGGTTGACGTTCGGTAATTGCTGGTATCGAATCCCAGGATTACCCTTTGTTTCATCACGCTGTTATTCCCCTTCCTTCGCGCCTCCGGCTTCCACTTTATCCCGGTTCATAATACTGGAGAGTACACCGTTAATAAATCTGGATGATTCTTCGGTACTGAACAATTTGCTCAGTTCAATGGCTTCATTGACAGACACTTTTTCTGGAATGTCATCCCGATACAACATTTCATAAGTGGCCAGTCTTAATATGTTGCGGTCCACGTATGACAGCCGGCTCAGTGTCCATCCTTCCAGGTGTGACCCGATCAATTCATCAACGGCCGCCTGATGGGAAACCGTCCCGGAAACCAGATCAGACAAAAAATCATAAGGTATCAGTTCTTCCTGCCCATGTTCCAGCACGGACGTCATCGCTCTACTCGGTTCTTCCCCGGTCATATCAATCTGAAAAAGAGCCTGTAACGCTTTTTCCCTGGCCAATCTTCTGGACATATTTCCACCACCTTTCCATTTTATTATCTCTCTGCATCTGTGGTTTTAGGCATGAAACAAACCACCATTTCTGGTGGCTACTGTTTCGTAAATTTCCCCGGCAGTATGCGATCCAGCACATCTGCCAGATCCTCTTTTTTATCATATTTGTTTCCCAGATATACCGCTGTCGCAACGATGACAAAAAAGACAACCGTATCGAGAAAACCAAAAGCCAGATAAACCACACCCAGTACAATACCAGCAACCAATCCCAGGAATTTGCCTGCATGTTGTTCCATGAGTTTCCAGAACATAGGCAACCCTCTATTCTACCCGCGAACGGGGCATTGGTGTACGTTGGACTTCCGAAACCACCACGGTAACCTTTTCAACCTGGATCCCTGCAATATGTTCGATGTCATGCTTCACATTTTTTTGCAGTTCATCCGTCAATTGAGGTATGGGCGTTTCACCGTCAACTGAAACTTTTAAATGAATAATCGTACCGTTCTCAGTGGGCTGGACCTTCGCTTTTAAATCCCGGATAGCTCTGATTTTTTTAGAGGCCTTGACCGCCAGTGTTTCGATGGTATCAAGGGTGATCTTGATATCACCCAGTTCACCGAACTGGACAATGGACGGAGCAGGCTTATTTCGTTTGTAACCCATAAACAGAAAGCGAAGGCTGATAACAAAGAAAATCAGGGCTGTAATAAAGTATGTAAGTTGCACACGATCAGATTCATATAGATCTTCCAGGGCTACATCAACATATTCTATCGGGATCAACTGCAGGCTGACAGCCATAACGAGTAACGAAAACAGGGTGAGTAACAGGCTATATAATGTAAGGATCAAACGATCAAATAAATTCACAGTCTCCCTCCTTTAACGGGGAGGGACCCTTTTATAAAAAAGGGCCTCCTCATCGAACACGCTGTTTCTCTTCCGGAATCTCCGCTGGATCATCGGATTCTTTCTCGGTAAATTCCACGTCCACAACATGTACATTGACTTCCACAACGTGGAGACCGGTCATGGATTCAATAGCTTTCTGCACATTCTCCTGAATGTTTCCGGCGACATCCGGAATGCGTCTGCCAAATTCAATCACAACGGATATATCGATCGCGGCTTCTTTTTGCCCGATGTCCACCCTGACACCTTTTCCAAGGTTTTTGCGTCCAAAGCGCTCTGCCAGATCCCCGACCAGATTGCCGCTCAATTGGACAACCCCGTCTATTTCACCGGCAGCCAGTCCGGCAATGATTTCAATCACTTCAGGTGCAATTTCAATTTTACCCAGTTCCGTTCTGTCATAATGGTCGATGACTGAGTCCATACTTGCCACCTCCTTATCGTATTAAAAATAACAGGTGATCATCCAAAAACAGCCACTGTGTTACGATGACCGGCAACAGACGGCATTGCCGGCGAATATTAAACCTTCTTATCTTCACCTTAAACAAATTCTGAATCCATTATACAGGCTGAATGGACGGGATGCAATTTTTTCCTAATCCTGTTCCTCATCCAGGTCGATCCGGTGGGTATCCAGAAATTTGGTATTAAAATCACCCTCAATAAAATCAGGGTGTTCCAACAACTTAAGATGGAACGGGACCGTGGTATGGACACCTTCGATAACAAATTCACCCAGGGCCCGTTTCATCCGTTCAATCGCTTCCATTCGGTCCTTTCCCCAGACAATCAACTTGGCCACCATCGAATCATAAAAGGGGCTGATCTGGTATCCGGGATAAACCGAACTGTCTACCCGAACCCCAAATCCCCCGGGAGGAAGGTACATGTCGATTTCTCCCGGTGAAGGCATAAAATTTTGCGCCGGATTTTCAGCATTGATCCGGCATTCGATGGACCAACCGTCAATCTGGATGTCCTCCTGGCTGAATGATAGCGGGTAACCGGCAGCCACCTGGATTTGCTCCCGGATCAGATCAATCCCGCTTACCATCTCAGTAACAGGGTGTTCTACCTGAATCCGGGTGTTCATTTCCATAAAATAAAACTCACCATTTTCATAGAGAAATTCAACCGTACCGGCACCATGATACTGGACGGCTTTAGCCGCGGCCACCGCCGCTTTTCCCATCTCCATGCGTTTTTCTTCATCGATAACCGGAGAAGGTGCTTCTTCGACCAGTTTTTGATGACGTCTCTGAATGGAACAGTCTCTTTCCCCCAGATGAACAACGTTACCCTTTTTGTCAGCCATAATCTGAATTTCAATATGGCGCGGTTTTTCAAGGAATTTCTCTAGATAGACACCGGGATTTCCAAATGCCGTTTCCGCTTCTTTCTGTGCCTGACGAATCGCTTTTCGCAGTTCCTCTTCATCATGGGCGACGCGCATGCCTTTTCCGCCACCACCCGCTGTTGCCTTAACGATCACCGGATATCCGATTTTCCCGGCGATAACAACAGCCTCCTCAACATCTTCAATGATCCCGTCTGTTCCAGGAACGGTCGGAACACCGGCTTTTTTCATGGTTTCTCTGGCCACGGCCTTGGCCCCCATTTTTTGAATGGCATCCGGTCTGGGCCCGATAAATTCGATATTGCAATCGGCACATAACTGGGCAAAGTCGGCATTTTCCGCAAGGAAACCATATCCCGGATGGATGGCGTCACAACCGGTTAAGGTGGCGGCACTCATCAAATTGGTGAAATTTAAGTAGCTGTCTTTACTGGCGGTAGGACCGATGCAATACGCTTCGTCCGCCAGCCTGACATGTAACGCATCGCGGTCAGCTGTTGAAAAGACAGCGACAGTTTCAATCCCCATTTCCCGGCAGGTACGGATAATTCGGACGGCAATCTCCCCGCGGTTGGCTATCAATATTTTTTTAAACATGGACTCGCCCTCCATTACGCCGGTTTCACCAGGAACAGCGGTTGTCCATATTCAACTAGCTGGCCGTCTTCCACCAGGACTTCCACGATTTCGCCGCGAACTTCCGCTTCAATCTCATTAAAGAGTTTCATGGCTTCGACAATACAGACCACGGTGTTCTCCTGCACACTGTCCCCCGGTTTTACAAAGGGATCGGCACCCGGTTCAGGAGCTTTGTAAAACGTCCCTACCATGGGGGATACTATTTTATGTAAACCGGCATCATCTTCAGATGGCACGTTCTCCTGTTTTGGAGCAGGTGCAGGGGAAACGTCCTGTTGCACTTCGACTTGAGGTGCATTGGCTGCTTCAGGAGAAGGTTCAGCTACCGTCTCAACAGGTTGGACAGGCTGCAGAGATGCTGTTGCTCCCTGTTTTTTAATGGTCAGACGAACCCCATCCTCTCCTTCCACTTCAAATTCAGAAATGGAAGATTGATCAACAAGCTTGATAATCTCCCGAATTTCATGCATCTTAAACATGCTTCCCACTCCTCGTAAAATCAGTGTGTGTTCATAACATCTCTAGTATTATATCACAATCAGCGGGATTTTCTATCGGGCTAACAAGACCTGAATGACCGGATAAAATAAAAAAAGGCAGATTTACTGCCTTTCGTATCATGATGTCGCACTTTTTTATTCTTTATAACTGACGACCACATTGTTTCCCGGTACATCAAAATGCTGGGTTACCATCCCGATGATTTCCACAACCTGTGATTCATCAAGTTGTTCCGCCTGGACAATCACATTAACCCGATCATCACGGGCAACCACGATGGCATCCTGATACCCGTTCGCTTTAATCAACTCTTCAACCGTCGTCTCCGCATCTTTTAAAGATGCCAGTTCCTCATATTCTTCTTTCGCTTCGGCAATCTCTTCTGAAGAGGCGCTGGTATCAGACATGACGGACATCAGCTCTTCCATTTGCTTCGATTGCCAAGCATCCCGTTCCATGCGGTAAGCAATAAAGTAGTCACTTCCACTCTGATTGGGAACCGCAACCTCTGAATCGGAATCGGAAGTTTCTAATCCCTCCATGCGATCCATGGACAATTCATCTGTCTGAACGTTGATTTCGGATGCCTGCCCCTCTTCGCTCTGCTGATCCTCGGTGACAACCGGTACCTGTTCAACCGGTCCCTGTACCATGTAGTACGCCGATAAGACAACCATAATCGTCAGCATGGATAACAACCAGACCGTTTGCTTTTTTAAAATCATGTTAACCCTCCTAACCTTTTTTCGGAAGTATGGATATCCTGTGCGGCTCCACATCCAGAACCCGCTGTACGGCTTCCATGATCCATTGTTTTATCCGAATATTCTCTGCACCTCTGGCAACCACCAATACCCCCCTTACTGCAGGCTTTAAAGTTTTTATAATGACAGGTTGCTCTCCCTGATCATCTTGAATGAGAACGACCTGTTCTTCCCTGGATTGATCTTCAATGTCCCGGGTCGCCTTATTTTGATCCGTTTCCCGGGTCGCTCGTTGGGATTCGCTCACATTTCGGGCAACCACGATTTCCCGGGTGGAGTCCAGATTCACCATCACTTCTACCTCCCCCACCCCGACGACATCTTCAAGAATTTCTTTCAACTGGGTTTCATACATATTTTCAAAGTCTTCGATGGTGTAATCCTGATTTTTTGAGGAAAAAGCAGGTTGCTCCTGTTCTTCATCAGGTCCTGCAGGAGTCGGCGGTGGCAGGGTCTCTTTTTCCACGGATATGAAAGAGGCAACAATCATCACGCCCATGCCGATCAGAAAAACAAGCAGCATTTTTTGTAAGATCGGAATCTTTTTTTGTTCACTTGATTGCTCACTGTCACCACTGTTCGACCACATTTCTTTTAATCGATCAAACCAGTTACCCTGACTCATGGATTTCGCCTCCTTCACGATTCATCCAGTACGCTTTGACTTGTCCCGGCTTCAACAGCCATTTGGTTTGAACGCCCTGTTCAATGTTTCTGAGTAATGTCTGGTTTTGATCCGACAGTTTCTGTCGCTCTGTATCCTGAATCTCCTGTTCCCGTTCTGGCCGATCTCCTATTGTAACGGGATCGATAACGACAGGCTCTATGGGTTTGATAACACCAACAGCTCCTGATGACTGTGATGTTGAACTGTCTTCCCGCTCTTTGACCAGAATCTGAAGCGCCGCAATCTTCGGCAGATTGTCATTTCCTTCTGAATCTCTGTTTTCCGAAGGGAGTGCGGTTGTCACGTTGACCTCTATCACGTCAACCGGATAGGTGGACTCAATATCCTGTTTAACCAGGGAAGCAATCTGGCTCTCCACGTATTTTTGAGATTGCTGTTGTTGCCACTCCTTTAATTTTTGCGTGTAGTCCGCCACTTTTTCCGTTTCTGCGGATTGAGCGGTTGTGGTCCATAATTCCATTTTGCTGAAATCGAAATCGTCATTTAAAAGTCTGAGAACAGGTGAGAGCATGGTCATCAGGATGAATAGGCCCATCACCATTTTTACGTAGCGCTGCATCGAGGTATTGGGCAGGAGCAAATCCAGAAATACAGCCAGCAGAACAACGATGATAATTTCTTTGAGCCAGTTGGTTAGAAATTCAATCATAGGTTCACCTACCTGACCATCACAGAAAGATTACCTGCTGTTATTAAAATGGTGATCGCCAGGAAGAACATCAACCCGACGGTCGCCAGAGCCGCAAACACGAATACCAGATTTTTTCCGATAACGGACAGACACTCGATGATCGGGCTATTTCCCAGCGGTTGCATAATCGCCGCGGAAAAATTATAAATGAGAGCCAGCGAGAAAATCTTGACGGCAGGAAACAGACAGATCAGGATTAAGATCACAACGCCTGCCAGTCCAACGGCATTTTTTACCAGCAGGGAAGCCCCCATCACGGTATCCGTGGCATCGGCAAACATCCTCCCGACCACCGGTACGAAATTGCTGGTGATGTATTTGGCCGTCCGAACGGTTACCCCGTCCGCCACGGCTGTTGTTGCCCCCTGTACCGAGACCACAGCCAGAAAGGATGTCAGGAAAATACCCAGTATGCTGATACTCAAGTTTCGCAACAGGGCGGCCAATTGGGTCACCCTGTACTTATCCGAAAGACTGCTGACGATATAAAGCACGGCTGACAGAAATAACAGCGGAAAGATAATGGTATAAATCAACGTTCCGCTGACATTGACCATGAAAATAATCAATGGATGAAACATGGCGGCCGTGGAGAAGTTTCCCATTGCCGCCAGTAAGGCAAGGACAAGCGGGATCAGGGCAAGCATAAAGTCAATCATGTCTGATATGGCCTCCCTGGCATAACCGATGGCCACCTGAAAACTGTTTAACGCGATGATGATCAGCACCATATAGGAAATGGCATAGGCTACCGTACTTACGTTATTTCGTTCAAAAGCGGTCTGCATGGTTTCCAGAATCATCGCGAACACAGTAATGATAATAATCGTGCCCAGTAATTTGAAGTTGATCAAAACCTCATGAAACAGGTATTTTAACAGGCCTTTAACCACGCCAGTAAAGGTAAGGCCTTCAGAATTGCCGGTAATCATGGGTATAATTCCCGGGGTGCGGACTTCCGGAAGATAGCCGTTATATTCATCCTGAATCTTTTGCCAGAATTGTTCAATTTGTTCGGTATCCAGCTGATTCAGTTGACTATTGACAATGGTGTCAACCGGTGAACCTGACTTTTCCCGGTCTTCGGTAACCTCAACAGGGACCGAATGTCCGTTTGTCTGGCTGTGAACGGGATAAGACTGTGCCAACAGGATAAAGAATAAGAAAAACATCAAAAATTTAAAAATTCTCTGCTGGTTTGATGTCAACATGACTGTCAACTCCTGTCGTTTCATCATCCCTATATCCCGCCAGTCAGGACGGAAGCAGCCGGATGACGGTTTCAATAATGACGGTAATGATGGGAATGGCCATCACCAGGATAAGAATTTTACCCGCCAGTTCAATTTTGGAAGCAATCGCACCCTGCCCGGCATCCCGGGTGATCTGGGCACCAAACTCCGCAATATAGGCGATCCCGATAATTTTTAAAATCGTCTCCAGATAAACCAGATTGAGTCCGGCCTGAGTCGCCAGTCGCTCTAGTACCCGGATCACTTCGGCAATTTTGCCGATCAGGAATAAAAAGATCATGACCCCGGTGAATGTCGCCAGCAAAAAAGCAAACATCGGTTTTTGTTCTTTTATCACCAGTGTCAGGATTGTAGCCACCAGACCCAGCCCCACAATCTGAATGATTTCCACAGCACGGGCCTCCTATTTAAACAGGAATGTACGTTTGATTTCAGTAAACAGATCACTGATAAAGGTGGCCACCATGTAAAGCACGATAATAAAACCAACCAGGGTCACCCAGTGGGCCCAGTCTTCTTTTCCCATCTGTTTCAACACGGTGTGAATCATCGCTACAATAATCCCAATGCCTGCGATATAGAAAATGGTGTTGACCTCATATGTCATCGGAAAATCCCGTCCTTTTTAACTCATTTCCTTACCTGTTTCACATCATCAAAAGGGCAACCAGCATGCCACCCAAAAATCCAAGGCTTTTACACATCTTCTCGTACTGATTCTGTTCCTCACGGGCCTGCTCCCCTTCCCGCTCCAGATGTTGAATGGCAAGACGCAGGTGTTTTTTCTGATCCATACGATCGGTTCGTCCCAGAGCCTGCCCGGCTCCCAGCAAAATTTCTTTTTCCGTTGTCTTCATTGCTGTCGCAGGCCAGGCCTCTTCAACAGCCTCCTTCCAGCAGTAAAACGTTGATTCGCCATCATTGCCCTCTAATTTTCGGGAGGCCGTCAGAAAAATGGTTCCCACCGGAGGCCCGATTAACGAACCTGTTTTTTTTAGAGCCTGAATCAGCGGCGTCGCCCCATATACAATTTCTGTTTCCAGTAATTGCAAACCGTTTTGCAGGTGACGAATTTCTGCCGGGCGTCTGGAGAAGGTTCCGGCCAGGTAAAAACCGAACCAGGTACTGGCTCCCAGAATTAAAAGGGCTCCGATCATTTTCAACATATGGATCTCTCCTTCAGGAGAGGACGTAAATTCGCGTCATAGATCCCTTCAACGGTACCGGGTCCCTGACGACGGCTCAGAACGACAAAACGTTGAAAAAAACCCATGTTTAAAATGTCAGAGAGGGTTGGCCTGCGTGCTATTTCCTCGACATCGCGGCCATGGGCTGAGGCCAGCAGCACAACGCCGGCGTTGAGTACTTCCTGAACGGCCCGGGCATCCTCCTTTTTTCCGATTTCATCCGTTACCATCACATCGGGAGACATGGAACGAATCATCATCATCATGCCTTCCGCTTTAGGACAACCGTCGAGAACATCGGTCCGGACCCCGACATCTTTCTGGGGCATACCCTGTACACACCCGGCAATTTCTGATCGTTCATCCACAATCCCCACTTTTTTGCCGGACATATGTGCATTGCCATAGCTGACGAGTCGGGCAATATCCCGCAGAAGCGTGGTTTTCCCACACTGGGGCGGTGAAATGATCAGCGTATGAAGCAAATGATTCCCTTCAATCAAATAAGGGAGTATGGGATGCGCAATGCCTTTTTTCTCTCTGGCAACCCGAATGTTGAAGGATGCCACTTCCTTGATTCCCTCAATGCGCCCGTTTTCAACAAGAACTCTTCCCACAATCCCGATCCGGTGTCCGCCTTTGACCGTCACATATCCCCGTTTCAATTGCTCATCCATCGCATAAAAAGAGTGATCTGAAATTAGATTTAACAGTTTGTCTGCCGTCATCCTGTCCAGGATCCAGCCATGTGCAGGGTTCTGTGTCAACGTTCCTTTTTCGGTAACAAAAGATGACTGTTGATTAGAGACAATTTCTACAGGACGTTCGGTCCTCAGGCGTATTTCCTCGAGGTTGTCAATCACCTCAGGCGGAAGAGACGTGAGCCTGTGCCGAATTTCAAGCGGAAGAATGGACCAGATCTCTTCCAATTTGCCACCCCCCTTTGTCCACTCTGACTTAACACATACATATGCGGACGCTTGGCCCATTTATGCCTAAAAAAACCCGTTTGGTGGTGAAGCTGTCCGGTTCCGGTTCTATTCTGGTACACTTGCCCTGGTTCAACATCAGGGATAGAATAAGGAAAGCGATTGACACGTCATGAATGAGAAAAGCCCCTCGTTACGAACGAGAGGCGTTTGTGTTCAGTCTAGCTAAAATTATGGATAGTGGGGCCCGGGCCGACTTATAGCGGGGCGTTGGGGCATGGGCAGCGAGCCATTTACCATAAAACAGGAAACCTGAAATCGATCCCAACCTTCTTATCAAACTGCCTTTTCCCGTCAAGGACGCCTTGGCAGAAAGGCAAGTCCTTCGGGGGATTTTTCCTTTACGACCTTACTTTACTTTCATCATCTTCTATAATATAACGAACAAACTGACCATCTTCATCAGGATCTTCATTGACAATGATATGGTAATCACATTCGGGGCAAATCACTTCCGCCACCATATCGTCATCGAAAATATCCTGACTGACGGCAATCAGATTGTCGCAGTGCGGACATTCAATTTCAAAAAAACCGATATCATCATCGTCATACAACTCCTCATCATCGTACTCCTCAATTTCACGGGCAAATCCATCATCATCGAGGTAATCCGTGTCTTCGAGTGTGTCTTCATCATAAATCAAGGTTTCGAGTTCACTCAGGTCTTCATCCACAGCCTCAATATATTCTTCCTGTTCATTCATCTGTTGCTCAAACTGTTCAAGTGTGTCAGCCATGTGATCAAAAAGATGAATCATCTCCTGAATGATTTTACCTTCTTTACTCCCGCTTAAATCCAGTCCATCCGTCAATCCCTGTAGATAGGCAATGCGGTTTGACAAAGATTCCATCTTAAAAATCCTCCTTTTTCTCCGATTTCCTTAGCTAGTATTCCCCAAATTGTGTCTGAATTACGCTTTACCCATCCGGGAACAATATATCTGTGAAACGAAAGGAGCAAACCGCCGATGCCGACCGTACGATTAAACGACATTCCGATCTATTATGAAGACACCGGTTCAGGTTTTCCGATTACCTGCATTCACGGACTCGGATTATCTCATAAAAACTGGATCGAACAGGTCAACCGGTTTTCCCGAGACTACCGGATTATCACTTATGATCTTCGCGGGCACGGTAAAAGTGGAATCTCCGCAAAGAATACGACCACGCCACGGGATTATCTGGATCAATTAACCCTGGATTTACGAGCTCTATTATGTCATCTTAACGTGAAGCAAACGATATTGCTGGGTTATTCCATGGGATCGTTAATCGCCCTCAACTATATGTATTTCTATCCTTCACAGGTAACAGGAGCCGTTCTCTCCGGCGTTTATCCAAGAGTGGGTATAAACCCTTCTCTCTGGGGAAGGTTGGGGGCATCGCATCTTTTGAATAAACTGGGAATGCGCGGTTTACTTGAGTACGGAGCTGCCTTCACCAACAGCCGTTCAATCCGCCAATTTAAATTATTTTTACATGAAGCCCGCCGGTCCAGTTCCAGTGAAATGACCTATTTCCTAACCTCGAATTTATATATTGACCTGACTCAAAAAATTAAACAGATAAAGCGACCGGTTCTTCATGTTTATGGAACCGGAGAAAAATACATGATGCGTTACCGTCATCAATTATTGACGATCCATCCCTACTCGGAAGTGGCGCTGATCCCGGGAAGTAATCATGCCTGCCCGACACGGGCCGCTGATGTATTCAACCAGCTGGTTGCCGACCATTTACACCGACTTAATCCCGATCATACGTCATTTTCTCCGTCATTTTCGAATTCCGATCAGAATCAACGCCACACCGAGCAGGATCAACACCAGTTTACTTAATGACACACGATCAGCAATACCGATCAGTCCGATAGTCGTAGTGGAAATCAAAATCAGCGGACCGACAACAGCCAGAAGCGAATTGATGATAATCGCTTTTTCAACCTGATTAAACTTAATCATCAACCCTGCAGCAAGCAATTCAAGACATCCCGACAGAATACGAAGTAACGCCATACCTAGAACAGCTTTTTCCAGAATACCAAACATAACGACCACTCCTGAAATCAATTTATTCTTATGTCTATGCCAACAAGCTGTCATTTTGTCCATGTATTTAAGGGGGGAAGACAATGTCACAGGAACAATCGGGTAATAGTGTCAAAAAAGGACTGGCTGTCATTCTGGCCTTAAGCAGTGTACCGCTGATTATGGTGCTAGGAAACTCCATGCTGATCCCGGTCCTCCCCAAAATGAAATCCGTGCTGGATGTTACGGAATTTCAGGTCAGTCTGGTTATCACCCTGTTTTCCGTTCCCGCCGGGATCGTGATCCCCATCGCCGGAATCCTGTCTGACCGGATCGGACGTAAAAAGGTGATTATCCCCAGTCTCATCCTTTACGGACTGGGAGGTGTCTTCGCCGCAGTTTTTATCCTACTGCTGGAAGACCCTTATTACTGGGTCCTGACGGGCCGAATCCTTCAGGGAATCGGAGCAGCCGGGACAGCCCCCATCGTCATGGCCCTGGTCAGTGACATCTATACCCGACAGGAGCGAAGCAAAGCTCTCGGAATTATTGAATCTTCCAATGCTATGGGAAAAGTACTCAGCCCGATCCTGGGCTCCTTAATTGCGCTGATTACCTGGTATTCCGTTTTTTTCGCCTTTCCTGTCCTCACCTTTCTGTCAGCTCTGGGTATCTGGTTGCTGGTTAAGGAACCACCGCTTAAAGGTGACAAGGTTCCACTTTCCCAATATGCCCAGGATCTGAAGAGAGTGTGGAAAAGACAGGGTAAATGGTTGTCCGTTGCCTTTCTGGCAGGCGCGGTTACGCTGTTTATTCTGTTTGGGGTTTTGTTTTACCTCTCAGAAATTCTGGAAAAAACCTATAAAATCGAAGGCGTGAAAAAAGGGCTGGTACTGGCGATTCCCCTGCTGGCGCTGACCATCTCCGCCTATTGGACCGGGACCTTCATTCAAAAACGTAAACATCTGATGAAAACCCTGATTGTCATCGGGCTTTTCTCGCTGGGCCTGGTTAGCGGCATTGTCCCGTTTGTCGACAACAACATACTGCTGATCGGTCTGCTTGTGATCAGCGGCATCAGCAGCGGATTCATCCTTCCCTGCCTCAATACGATGATCACCTCGGCGGTCGGATCTAAAGAGCGGGGGATTATTACATCCCTTTACGGGAGTGTCCGGTTTCTGGGAGTGGCCGCCGGGCCTCCTGTTTTCGGGGCGATGATGGAACGTATCAACTGGTTGTTCTGGGGAATTGCGGTTCTGGCTGTGATTAATGCCATCCTCGCTCTGTTTTTCATTCATCGACCACGGGAAATAAAAGGCAAAAAAGGGCATTCCAGAGTCATTCTGCGGCCCCATCCGGCAGGTCACCGGATTAAATAATCCCGTCAATTTTTTCGAACTCTCCTGGGCCGGCGTGCATATATTGTTGACATACATCACACCAAAAACAGTGAGGAGAGTCGGAATGCAGACAAATATTAATTCCACCTGGAGTTCGACCCTGGCGGACCCGTCTGCCTGCAGGGTGTCGAAACCGCGTAAAAAAGGGGTAACCGTCGTCATCGATAAAGGATTGGGGCTGCATGCTTTCCAGGATATCCTTGAAACAGCAGCTCCTTTCATTGACTTCATAAAACTGGGGTTCGGCACCTCCGCCCTTTACCCTGATGAGATTTTACAGAAAAAAGTAGCGCTGGCCGACCAGCATCAGGTTGCAATCTATCCGGGCGGAACCTTTTTTGAAGTGGCCACCGTGAAAGGAAAACTGGAAGATTATTTGAACACGGTGAAAAAAATTGGCTTTTCTGCTGTTGAAATTTCCGATGGAACGATTGAAATTTCCCGCAAATACCGGTCTGATTCCATCCATCTGGCACGTGAGATGGGGTTTGTTGTACTCAGTGAATATGGAAAAAAAGTACAGGGTTCCCGGGTCGATATTGACCGGTTGGCCGAAACATTTTATGCCGACACACAAAGCGGCGCTTCCTACATGATTGTAGAAGGCCGGGAATCCGGCAAAAATGTCGGTATTTATGACCGTAGCGGTGTTGCCAATATAGAGGTGCTGCAACACATTCAGGAAAGGCTGGGCGAACAGACAGAATCCCTGATCTGGGAAGCCCCGCATAAAGACCAGCAGGTACAGTTGCTGGAGTTCTTCGGTCCCCAGGTCAATCTGGGAAATGTCGCATCCCATGATGTCTATTCCATCGAATCGCTGCGCAGAGGGCTTCGATCAGACACGTTTACCTTTGGATTGTAGCCCTTTATGTGTTAAGGAGGGGTAAAATGAAGGTCGATGTCGTGCCCAGGCTGGATGAACTCCGCACCTGTGATTTAATCAACAAAACGGTTATCATCATGGATGTGCTGCGGTCATCCAGCACAATCGTCACCGCTTTATCCCTCGGTTATAAACAGGTAATTCCCGTCGATACCATCGGTCAGGCCCATCAACTGCACTCGGGTGACACCTATTTAGCCGGTGAACGATACGGCAAAAAAATTCAGGGATTTCATTTCAGCAATTCTCCCCATGAACTCATTTCTCATACCGATGTTCGTCCGACACTGGTCTTGACGACCACCAATGGAACAAAAGCTATCCGTAAAGCACAAAAAGGAGAAAAGGTTCTGATCGGGTGTCTGATGAACGGCTCGATCTGTGCACAACAAGCTTTCCATTTTCAAAAAGACATTACACTCGTATGTGCAGGTTCCCGGCAACAGTTTGCCCTCGAAGACGGCATGGCAGCCGGGATGATCATATCTAAACTGAAACAGCTCCATTCCTCTATATGTGTTGACGACCTGGGAATAGCCCTCGAAGCCTGTTTCAGGCAAAATCGGGGGCGTTTGACAGCAGCCCTGACGGAATCGGCAACGGGGCAACGACTCATCCGAATGGGGTTGGAACAGGATGTTGCCATATGCGCACAGTTAGACAGTCAGCAACTGGTGCCCTTCGTCCAAAATGAACGCATAATTGCAATCTGTCCTTAATACATTTTAAATATGAACAAGGACAGGAGTTGTTCGGTTTTGAGTGGTGAACTGTTGCTGGTCTTATTGATTATCATCGGACTGGTGGGTCGTTCTCATATCATTGCGACAGCAGCCAGTTTTTTGCTAATCCTGAAATTAACCTCCCTGGAACGTTTTTTTCCTGCGGTTGAAAGACGGGGACTGGAATTGGGATTGCTGTTTCTGACGATGGCGGTCCTGGTGCCCTTTGCCAATGAGAAAATCGGTCTCAAAGAAATCAGTCCCCTTTTTACTTCCTGGACTGGAATTCTCGCCCTCGTTGGCGGAGCCGTCGCCACCTATATGAATGGGAAAGGACTTGAGATTCTTCGCCTGGAGCCGCAGTTAATTGTGGGACTGGTGATCGGGTCGATCATCGGCATTGTTTTTCTGAGGGGAATTCCCGTAGGGCCTCTGATGGCAGCCGGCATTACGGCCTTTTTGATCAAATTGTTTCAAATTCTGGGTTTCAAGTAACGCACCGAATTCCAACACGGTTCCGGTGCGTTTATGTTTGCAGACAGCAAGTCCCTTCAGCTCATTACAAGATTCAAATCTTTTATGTTACACTATTAATGGAAACATACCGTGAAACTAAGCAGGAACTTAGTTCAACGTATGCAACACCAACATGATAAAGGAGATTTACACTTAACCATGACGAAAGATGAACAATACTATGTACAGATTCCTGTACCCGTACCGATTCCGTTGAAGTTTGTCAATGTTTACCTGCTCAAAGCTGAAGATGGCTGGAGGATCATTGATACCGGCCTGAACACCCGGGAAGGAAAAGAGACCTGGAACAGAGCTTTTTCTGAACTGGGCATTCAACCGGAAAAAGACATTGTGGAAATTATTCTGACCCACTATCACCCGGACCATCTGGGTCTGGCGGGATGGCTTCATGAATTGACCGGAGCGCCGGTACGCATGTCAGAGCCGGGCAAAAAAGCGGCGTTATATATTTGGGATCCGGCGCAACCCCAGGCAAAGGAAACGGCTGAATTTTTCACCCGACATGGCATGCCCGAGCATGAAACCCGTGACATCGAACAACATATGATCGATTTCATGCGATTTATGACGCCTCTTCCGCCCATCAAAGAAATCAGGAACGGTGAAAAATTAACACTGACGGTGGGAGAAGAGCATCTGCCGATTTTGACACCGGGACATTGCGACGGCCATTTTGCGTTTTTAGGGGAGAAAAGCGGCCTGTTCATCGGCGGAGACCAGTTGCTTCAAAAAATATCGCCTAACGTCAGCCTGTGGCCTAATATGGATCCAAACCCGCTGCAATCTTATATCACATCGTTAAAAGAATTAAAGGAATTGCCAATTCGAAAGGTGTTTCCCGGCCACGGCCGCATCTTTACAGAGGCGAAGGAACGGATTGATGAGTTGCTCCACCATCATGACGAGCGGCTTGAGGAAGTGCTGGGATATCTCAAAGAAGGCGAACAGACCGCTTATGAGATCTGCCGAAAGCTGTTCTCACACCGGGAACTCGATCTGCATCAGCTCCGTTTTGCCATGTCTGAAGCACTGGCGCATCTGGTTTATCTGGAAAAGGAAAATCAGATTCGGCGTGAGGATGACGGAACGCTGGTTAAATTTTTTATTTGATGCATGCTAAACAGAGGTCGGAGGTCAGTGGCCAGAAGTCGGATTTAAAGGGAGCGAAAGTATTTCCGTTATCATCAGGTTTCCTCCTCCCATTAGCCTATCCACTGGTCTTAAAACGATTGTTTTATGACATTGAAAAATCCCGCCCTTTGAACAGGGACGGGATTTTTTTATCATTCATGAGCTTACGCCCGGGATACATATTCTTCGCTGCGTGTATCAATAATCAGTTTATCCCCGACATTCACAAAAAACGGAACCTGAACCACCAGACCGGTTTCCATCGTAGCCGGCTTGGTTCCCCCGGAAGCGGTATCCCCTTTGATGCCGGGTTCGGTATCAGTGACTTCAAGTTCAACCGTGTTGGGAAGCTGAACCCCGATGATCTCACCATCATATTCCATCATGTTGACCATCATATTTTCCTTGAGGAACTTCAACTCCCGTTCAATCTGATCGGCACTCAGGGTTACCTGCTCATAGGAGCTGGTATCCATAAACGTGTGCTGATCTCCGCTGGCATAAAGATACTGCATTTCCTTCGTATCAATGCGGGCCTTCTGTACTTTTTCTCCGGCTCGAAAGGTTTTCTCCTGAATGCTTCCGGAACGGAGATTGCGAAGCTTGGAGCGGACAAAAGCGGCTCCCTTACCCGGTTTGACATGCTGGAAATCAATAACCTGCCAGATGTCTCCGTCTACTTCAATTGTCAAACCAGTTCGAAAATCATTAACTGAAATCATGGATGATATTCCTCCTTGCCTGTTTCAATGTCTTTATAAAATAATCAGGTCTTTTTTAGACTTCGTTAATATTGTACACCCTTTTTCCGTAATGACAACATCATCTTCAATCCGGACACCACCCAGGCCGGAAATATAGATTCCGGGTTCAATGGTCACGACCATGCCGGGTTGAAGGATCGTGTCCACCCGTGGCGACAGGCCGGGTGCTTCATGAACTTCCATGCCGAGACCGTGTCCCGTACTGTGGCCGAAATAGTCACCATACCCCGCCTCTTTTATAATATCACGGGTCAGAGCATCGGCTTCGATGCCGGTCATACCCGCCTTGACATGCTCAACACCGTTTAACTGGGCACGTCGGACAATCTCGTAGATTTCTTTCAGTTTATCATCCGGTTCCCCCACGGCAACGGTCCTTGTAATGTCCGAACAATAACCTTTGTAATAGGCACCGAAATCGAGGGTGACCAGCTCTCCCTTCTCGATCACTTTATCACTGGCGACACCGTGCGGAAGGGCCGAACGATAACCGGAGGCCACAATCATATCAAATGATGAGGAATCTGCGCCTTTTTTGCGCATGAAAAATTCCAGTTCCAGGGCAATCTCCTTTTCCGTAACACCGGGTTTGATATGGGATAGAATGTGGGAAAAGGCCTCATCGGCGATCGACGCTGCTTCTTCCATGATCCGGATTTCCTGTTCATCTTTAATGGCCCGGATCTTTTCCACCATGCCGGATTCCGGAACCAGTTCCACCCCATCCAGCTTTTCCTTCATCGATTCATACAGGGAAAACGTCACATGCTCTTTTTCAAAGGCAAGCCGTTTGATGCCCCGTTGATTCAGGACTTCTTTAACCGTATCCAGGATCGGACCGGTGTGACGGACGATGTTGAACAGCGGTGCCTGCTTTTCAGCCTGGTCTACATATCGAAAATCGGTGATGAAATCAGCCGAATCCTCGGTTATGACGACATAACCGGCAGTCCCGGTAAAACCCGTTATGTATCTGCGGTTATAGGAACTGGTGATGATAATCCCGTCCAGATTTTTCTCATTCAGAGCCTGCCTTAATGCTTCAATGCGGTGTTTATTCAACCTGCCTCACTCCCTGTCTTGTGATTGAAGATAATGAACCAGGCCTTCAAGTGCCAGTTCATATCCCTTGATTCCCAGGCCGACTACCTGACCGACGGCAATGGGAGCAATCACTGATTGGTGACGAAACGTCTCCCGGGCATGCACATTGGAAATATGGATTTCCACCACCGGCAGTGATACAGCGGAAATGGCATCCCGAATAGCATAACTGTAATGGGTAAATGCTCCCGGATTAATGAGAATCCCTTCCACTTGCTCACGCATTTCGTGAATCTTATCAATAATTTCGCCTTCGTGATTGGATTGAAAGGTGATGATCTGATAGCCAAGTTGATGCGCTTTCTCTGAAACCAGACGCTCCACATCGGCGAGGGTATCGCTTCCGTATATACCCGGCTCACGTTTGCCAAGCATATTAAGATTGGGTCCGTTAACCAAAAGAATCGCGGGCATAGCTTCCCTCCTGAAAATGGCTTTTTTCCAGGTTATTGTATCATAAAAGCGGCTGTTTTGAACAGTAAAGCAGACGGAACGGAAGCTCCTCACGGGTTCAATATAGAAATCAACGACGTTTTCAGTTACAATAAAGCTAAAGGAAGGTGGAATGCATGGCAAATCAGGAGACGCTTTACGGCGGCCAGGCTGTGATCGAAGGTGTGATGTTCGGCGGCAAAAAGGTGACAGTTACCGCTATTCGCCGTAAAGACAACAGTATAGATTACTATCAGGAGATCAAGAAAGAACCGAAGTGGGTGCAACCCCTGAAAAAAATGCCTTTTGTCCGGGGAATTGTCGCCCTCGTGTATGCAGCAGCCAATGGTTCCCGCCATTTGAATTTTGCTTCAGAACGCTATGATGTCGATCCTTCCGAGGATAAACAGGTCAATGATTCTGAGACAGGCAAGCTCACCCTGATCCTGGGCGTGGCACTGGCCGGTGTATTGTCTCTGATTCTCGGAAAATTGATTTTCACTGTAGTTCCGGCAGTGCTTGCCAGCCTATTGTTCGACGAACTGGTTCCGGTTCTGTTCCTGAACAACCTCCTTGAAGGCTTAATTAAAGTAACCCTGCTGGTCGGCTACATTCTGGCCATATCACAGACGCCGATCATCAAGCGGTTATTTCAATACCATGGTGCGGAACATAAAGTGATTAATGCTTATGAAGCCGGGGTAGACTTAACAGTAGAGAATGTCCAGCGTTTCTCCACCCTTCATTACCGTTGCGGCAGCAGTTTCATGATCTTTACGGTTCTGGTGGGAGTTCTGATCTATTCGCTTCCCATCTTTGACTACGACACCATCTGGGAGCGGGTCTATCTGCGGATTCTGCTTCTCCCCGTCGTAATTGGCGTTTCGTATGAAACCCTGCAGTTTACCAACAAGTTAAGAGACATTCCGGTTCTGCAGTATCTCGGTTATCCCGGATTATGGTTGCAGAAATTAACCACCCGACAACCGGATGATCAACAGGTGGAAGTGGCTATTGCCTCTTTTAACAAAATGCGTGAAGCGGATAATCAGCTGGAGCAGAAAACCGAATTAGCCTCAACCGGATAAACCGGAAAAGGGAGGTTCTGTTTTGACTTTTAAAAAACAGTTGTTTTTTGGAATCCTTATGGTGCTGGCGGTCATCGGTTTGGTCAATTCCCTGTTATACAACCTGTCGGGTGTGATCTTCATGTTCGCCCTGGCAGCTCTGGTTGTTTTCGTGATTCATCGTTTCTCCGGCCGACGTTCCGCCGGTGTTGATTCCAAATACCAGCAGGCAGTTCGCCGGCAAAAACAGCAAATGAAACAGAAAAAGAAGGCTGCCAGAAGCAGAAAGAACATTCCCTTTCAAGTCATCGACGGCAATAAGGGAAAAACGGAAAAGAAGAAGTATTTACATTAAAAACATTAAAAGACCTTCTGGTCACGATACCGTTCATACGTGGCCATGGAAGGTCTTTTTTCTACTCTTCTAATCCCTCTCAAGTTTGAACTATCATTACCTTTTATACCATTTCTTTTTACACCGAATGCGTTTGAATGCGGGCAATTTTCCCGCCATATGCCTGCAGGGCTGGATGCATAAGAAAGGGTCTTTTTTTCCATTTAGCAATAAATTTTTCCGCTGCCCGGCGCCCCCGTTGATAGAGTTCCTCTTTCTCGTCGGAAGTTAAATTGAAATCAGTGGTTGAAATCGGGGCTGTCGGAATAAAAACAGTCCGTTTCGCATCTTCGTTATCAATATACATCCGGTCATGGGCATCCATCATGGTGCGCAGGACCTGCCGATACATTCCGAACGGACTGGTGATTTTTTGATAACCGTCTTCAAGTTTCTTTTTGCTTGAAAGGCGGAAACCGATGGTGGGCACCCCCTCTTCCACCTTATCAAAAATCCAGATCGGATAATTGCTGAGGATAGCGCCGTCTACAATAAAAATTTTTTTCCTTCTGCCTTTCAATACAACCGGCCGGAAATAATAGGGCAGGCAACAACTCATCAGTACCGCCCGCGCGACCAGGAAACGTTCGGGATTCAGACCATATCGGGAAATATCATCGGGCAGAACCAGCATTCTTCCGTTTGAAATGTCAGACGCTATGATTTTTAAACGATTGTCGGGTAAATCACCAAACGTATAAATGTTTTTGCGGGCAAGCAGTTGAAAAACCCATTCCCTCAGATGATCCCCGCTGTATATGCCATAACGAAACCAGAGGGCCACCAGATTCCCCGCCAGCGGAATGCGATTCCAGCGATCTTTCTGTAACAGATCGGCAAACTTATTCTGAATCAGAATGTCATACAGTTCCTGGCCGTTGTACCCCGCAGCTATCAACGTTGCCACCAGAGATCCGGCAGAGGTTCCCGCCAGCATATTCCAGCGAAAACCATGCTCTTCGAAGGTTTGAACCGCCCCCACCAGCGCGATGGCCTTGACACCTCCCCCTTCAAAAACAGCATTCAACTTCATTTTGTCGCTCCTCTAACCCTGACATTTTTTGTGTTTATATATATGATAGAACAAATAAAAAACTGACCGCCAGTTTCCAGCGATCAGCCTTACTCATCACGTGATTTCTTCTTTCTCATTTTCCACCCGCAATTGATGAAGTGCCTCCACCCGTTTCGGATCTTCCTGGAAGTATTGAACGAGATGCTCGATACAGGTGATGGAATCCCAGCTCAAATGATGCTCGATCCCTTCAACATCATCGTAGATGTTATCCTCCGATACCCCGATGATCCGGAGAAAGTCCTCCAGCAATGTATGACGGTCCACCAGCCTTTTTCCCATCTTCTTTCCTTTGGGTGTCAGCACAAGTCCCCGGTACTTTTCATAAACCAGATACTTGTCCTTATCAAGTTTCTGGACCATCTTTGTCACAGAAGACGGGTGTACTTCCAGGGCTTCCGCAATATCAGAGACACGGGCATAACCCTTTTCCTCGATTAAATTAAAAATGCGCTCCAGATAATCCTCCATGCTGGGTGTAGGCAATTCCATCTCCCCCAAAAATATCTACCGTATCATATGTCTGATGTATGAATCATGATACCCTATTCCCTGACAAATGGCAAGCTTATCACCGTACTGTTAAGTAAAATACTCAATGCGGGAGGCCGGAAAATAATGACCGATCATCTGCTCCAGATGTTCTCGTAACATAGAAGCTTTGTCATCGGGGTAAACATATTTTCCGCGTCCGTATTTTCCCCATTTATATTTTCTTTCTGCCTCATTCATCTCAAGCTTTGTTTTCGGATAGCGTTCCAGAATTACTCGTTTCGCTGTTTTCGTAAAACGATGGGTGATCAATTCAAAAGTAATGTCTTCAATATCGTCCGGTAATGTCTGCTGCAATCTTTTTAACAGATCTTCATATTCCGCTTCCCATCCGTCAAATACCATCAGGGGAGCAATGATAAAACCCAGCGGGTATCCGGCATGCCCCACTTTACCCGCCGCTTCAATCCGATCGAGAAAAGGGGCCGTTGCCGGTTCAAAATGACGAATCACATAATCAGCATTGATACTGAATCGAAAACGGGTATGTCCGTTATGCCGCGCATCAAGCAGGGATTCCACCGTGTCGAATTTGGTAACGAATCTCAGCCGTCCATATGGTTGTTCTCCCATAAATTCAATGGTTCGTTTGAGAGATCCGGTGAGATGTTCGATACTGACCGGATCGGAGGTACAGGCTGCTTCAAACCTTGTGATTTCCGGTTCCCGTTCTTTGATATAGTTCTCGGCCGCCTCCAGAATCTCATCTACATTAACATAGACGCGGACATAGGGTCGTTTACCGAGTGTCGTCTGCAGGTAACAGTAGTGACAGTGACCGGCACACCCTGTAGCCAGGGGAAGCGCATATTCGGCCGATGGTTTGGAAGTATCAAATTTAAGTGTTTTACGTACCCCGACCACCAGGGTTCTTTTGGCCATTCGATATTTTTCCAGATCGGTATCCCCGGGAATCCCGGTGACCCGGTTATGGGAGGTCGTCATCCGAACCGGAATATCTGTCTGTGAAAAACGATCATAAAGCTCTTTTCCCAGTGGATAATCCAGTGCTCCCGGTTCAAAAAAGACCAGATCAGGCTGAAAAGGTTTCATAAACTTCACCTCCCTTTTAGTTATGCCCCGTAAGGTGAAGTTCATGAAACCCCGATTTTACTTAATATTTAATTCCATCCGTTCCATGTTATGATAATCCCGTGCCGTCACATGATACATCACATAATACAGGCCGGGTTCCTCAAACGTCCGGGTGATGCTGTATCTTCCTTCTCCCTTGTTTTCAGCCGGTATAAATTCATGATCATCCTGGCCTTCCGGCCAGATTTCAAACTGTACATCACTGGCATCATCCACCAGCTCGTCCCCCTGATACACAACCACCGTCATTTCAACCGGCTGACCGGACTGTAAGTCTTGAGCAGGGTCCGTTTCAAATTCAACCGTCAGGGGTTCGGTATTGAACTCGATTTGTTCCTGCTGGTTACAGGCTGCCAGTAAGAAAACGACAATGAAAATCAGCAACAACAGACTTTTTTTCTTCATTCTGCCTCTCCCCCCAGCTTAATTAGCCATATTGACCAGATCTTTCAATATTTCTTCTGTCTCCATTTGATTTCCCATGCCATAAATGGCCCGGATGTTATTTTTACTGTCGACGAGATAAGTTCGGGTGGCGTGCAGATAAATCCCGTTATCCAGTTCTTCTGCATAAAACCCGAAATCTTCGAGTACACCCTTGATGGTCTCCTCATCCCCCGTCAAAAACGTCCAGCCGGACAGGTCGGCCTTATGTGTTTTGGCATACTCAAGCAGTGCCTCAGGGGTATCCCGTTTCGGATCCATCGTAATGGACACAAACTCTATTTTGTCACCGAACAATCCCTGTTCTTTCAGTTTTTCCTGCATCTTCTGCATTTCAATGGTGGTGATGGGACAGATGTCCGGGCAGTTGATGTAGATGAACGAAACGAGCCGGACTTTGTCGCCATTTTCATCAAAGGCATAGGATTCGTTTTCGGTATTGATCAGCGTGAAAGAATTCACATGTTTAAGTACGGGCAATCGGTTGCCACCGAGGACAAACCAGTAAACCAGTGCTCCGATAATCACCACGGTTAAAACCCCGGATATCCAGATCCATTTCTTTTTACTCTGGGCCATACTCCCATCCCCTCCCGACAAATCATACTGTTTATCGACTTTCATCTAAAGTATATCGCATTCCAATTTCTCCAAATGTGACAATAAAGCAAACCTTGGGCAGGGGGCCGGGGTCTTCTGCCGCCATCCCCGGAGCAATGATCGTATATAGTGGCCATTCAGTCGACAACCCGGCTACATCATTTCCATCATCAGCAGTTGCGGGTGTTCAAGCGATGCCCTTACATGATTCAGAAAATATCCGGCCAGGGCACCGTCGATCAACCGGTGATCAAAGGTGAGTGAAAGCCCCATTACTTTAGAAATGACCACTTCACCGTTTCGCGCAACCGGCTTTTCATAGATAGGATTAATGCCGAGAATCGCCACTTCCGGATGATTGATGATCGGGGTAAAAAAGCGTCCGCCGATCGGTCCCATGTTCGTGATAGTAAAGGTGCCGCCCTGCATCTCATCCACGGAAATGTTGCCGTTTCGAACTTTACCGGCCAGTTGCGCGATTTCATCGGCGATCTGCCACCCGTTCTTTTGATCGGCCCCTTTGACCACGGGAACAAACAGCCCTTCATCACTGGCAACGGCAATCCCGATGTTGTAATCCTGTTTGAGCACAATCTCTTCTTTCTCTTCATCAATCGATGCATTGAGATAGGGATATTCTTTTAACGCAGCCACAACGGCCTTGACGATGAAAGGAAGGTAAGAGATCTTAATTCCTTTTTGTTCACCGACTGGCTTGACGGTCTGATAAAAGGCTTCCAGTTCGGTTGCATCCGCCTCATCCATCAACGTGACATGCACGGCCTCGTGATAGGACGTCTTCATATGCCGGGCAATGGTTCTGCGAATCCCACGCAGCGGGATACGTTCTGCTTCTCTTGTCTGGACCGGCTGTACCGCTTCACGGGCACGCTCAGGTTGCTGCGCCTCCGCTTTGCCCGTTTTTCCTTCAGCAAATGCGTCGATGTCTTGGCGGGTTACCCGGCCAGCGGGACCCGTCCCTTCCACGGCTGAGATATCCACCCCTTTTTCCCGCGCATATTTCCGGACGGCCGGCGTTGCCAGTACCCGTCCTGGTACAGGCGGTGTTTCCGCTTTGTCAGCGGTAACAGCCGGTTTTTCGGCCATTTGTTCTCCGGTTCCGTCCGGTTCTGCCGGGGGTGTTTCATCTCTGGCCGGCTTTTCTTCAGCCGGTGGTTGAGGTGTCTCTTCCGCAGGATCTGCCGGCGCCGTATCGCCTTCAGCCCCGTCAAATACAACCAGCACATCCCCGACTTTTGCAATGTCCCCTTCTTTATATTTGAGTGAGGTGACGGTGCCGGAGACCGGGGAAGGGATCTCCACACTGGCTTTATCCGTCTGAACTTCCGCAATCGCCTGATCTTCCTCGACCTGGTCCCCTTCGTTCACCAGCCATTTGATAATCTCTCCCTCATGGATGCCTTCACCGATATCCGGCAACTTGAATTCATACGCCATGACAAGTCCCTCCAGTTAAAAATCTAATACTTTTTCTGCGGTCCACATGGTTCTTTCAATGTTTGGCAGCCACTCATCCTCAATGCTGTTGGGCGGATAGGGCGTATCAAACCCGGTGACTCTGAGAACCGGAGATTCAAGGTGAAGAATGGCTCTTTCATTGATCTGTGCGGCAATTTCCGCACCAACGCCCGCAGATTTGACCGCTTCGTGTATGATCACGGCCCGGTTCGTTTTTTCCACGGATTGAATAATCGTATCCATATCGAGGGGAGCAATCGTCCTCAAGTCGATCACTTCGGCCCGAATCCCCCGCCTCTTTTCCAGTTCCTCCGCCGTTTTCTCTGCAGTTGGCACGGTGGGGCCGTAGGCAATCATGGTCAGATCCGAACCTTCCCGAACCACCCGTGCCCTGCCAAGTGGTATGGTATAGGCTTCTTCGGGAACCTCTTCACGGAAAGACCGGTATAATTTCATCGGTTCCATAAACAGAACGGGATCCGGATCCCGAATCGCTGAGATTAACAACCCTTTGGCTTCGTAAGGGGAACTGGGTGTCACCACCTTGACCCCGGGGGTATGCAGAAACAGAGCTTCCAGACTGTCAGAGTGCATTTCCGGTGTCTTCACGCCTCCGCCGTAAGGCGTTCGGATTACCATGGGAACATTGAATTTCCCCCCTGACCGCATATATAAACGGGCGGACTGGGAGCAGATAGCGTCCATACATTCATAAATAAACCCCATGAATTGAATTTCCGCCACCGGTTTAAAACCGGTAATCGCCAGTCCCAGCGCGGTACCGATGATACCGGATTCCGCCAGCGGTGTATCAATCACCCGATCTTCGCCAAATTGGTCATATAACCCGTCCGTGGCCCGGAATACACCCCCGTTGACCCCGACATCTTCTCCCAGAACAATCACACTCTCATCCAGCGCCATTTCAGTTTTAAGGGCATGCTGTACGGCCTGTACCAGGGTGAGGTTGGCCATTATGACTTCCCTCCTTTTAAGATCTGTTCCAGTTCCTGTCTCTGTTCTTTCAGGTGCTCGGGCGTCTCGGAATAGACCAGATCAAAAATCTCCAGCACATTGGATTTACCCATGGCCCCCAGGCGATCCATCGCATTGGAAATTTCCTGTTTCATCTCCTCTTCCACCCGTTGCTGATCTTCATCAGACCAGATACCTTTCTTCTCCAGATACGTACGCAAACGGTGGATGGGATCCCGTTGCTGCCACTCGTCCAGTTCTTCCTCTTTCCGATAACGGGAAGGATCATCGCCAGCCATCGTGTGAGGACCATGCCGATAGGTGACCGCTTCGATCAGGGTGGGCCCTTCGCCGCGGCGCGCCCTCTCAGCCGCATCATGTACGGCCCGGTACACGGCCAGCGCGTCATTTCCATCCACCTGAACACCGGGCATTCCGTAAGCCACCGCTTTCTGGGCCAGGGTATCACTCGCCGTCTGTTTGGTCAGTGGAACACTGATCGCATACAGGTTGTTCTGGCAAAAGAAGATGGCCGGTACTTTATGTACCGCTGCAAAGTTGAGTCCCTCGTGAAAGTCGCCCTGTGACGTGGCCCCGTCGCCGAAATAACAAATGGCGACCTTTTTTTCACCTTTTAACTTGAGTCCCCAGGCCACCCCGGCACACTGCGTTACCTGAGCAGCAATAATAATCTGAGGCGGTAGCACATTAACATCCGGCCAGCTGCCTCCCATCTCCCCCCGGGAACCCTGGAAAAAGGAGGTCAGAGGAAGACCGTGATAAAGACTGACCGCTACATCCCGATAACTGGGCAGGGCATAATCATCCCGGTTGAGGGCGGCAATACTGGCAATCATCGCAGCTTCCTGCCCTCCCATCGGCGCATAAAAACCGAGGCGCCCCTGCCGATTCAATTTGATGGATCGGCCATCCAGGATGCGCATTTTGACCATCCAGCTGTAAATGTCCCTCAGCTTGTCATCTGAGAGGCCGGGGTCCCAGTCATGATTAATTTCCCCGTTTTCCTTCAAAACCTGAAGCTGTTGAAATTCCAGTTCATCTTCCCGAAATGAAATATCTTTTCGTTCCAGTAACATCTGTGTCAATTGTTCATCACCTCTGTCGTTTCTCTGTCATTCTCAATTAGTATGGCCCGCCGGTCCCCATTTCATAAACAGGGACTCCCTGATTTTCCATCACCATCCGGAATGGAAACGGGCAGCCTCCCCCGTGCTTCAATCCTTCCGCTGATCACCAGGAAGGCTGTTTCAATGGCGGCATGAGCATATTCATAGGTTGCAAGAAAAGCGGGGACTTCAGGGAAAAGGGACCCATCATACGGACTTCGAAGGGCTACTGCGATCACCGTTCGGTTCTGGCGATCGACTAGCTTTCTCACCAGTTGCGCCTGCCCCGGATGATGCGTGGCATTAACGGTAAAAACGATGATGTTCGTGTGATGATCCGCCATGCGCAGGCACTTATCTGTCTCGTTTTCGTCGGGGTCCAGGGAATAAAAATGAAGATGACCGTTTACGAGTGTTCGTTCGACGACGTTTCTCAGATAAACCGAATCGATGTCCCGGTCTTCGACCAGCGTGAGCCGAGCTGTTTGAGGACATAGAACGAGTGTCTTCTCGCCTCCGCGGGGGGACAGCGGAATGACCCCCTCTTTATTTTGGACCAGCGTCACGGCGGACTGGTACGCTTCACGAGCCAGTTCCCGGTGGCGGGTTCCCCCGACAAAACCGGGTACCGTGAGCTTTGTTTCGGATCGGACCTGATGCCAGTCCAGGTACTTTCGCTTCAACTGCATAACCCGTTGGCAGGCCCGGTCGATCAGGCTTTCGTCCAGTTCCTTTTGCCGAACGGCTCGAATCACCTGTAACACAGACTCCTTCTGCAGGGAGTAGCTGTGCGAGATCAGGATGAGATCCATACCCGCTTTAATGGACTGGACAACGGCCTCCGGGGTTGGCATCCGGTTTGTAATCGCCTTCATTTCCATACAATCACTGACGGTCACGCCCTGAAATCCGATTTGTTTTCTCAGCAAGTTGTTGATAATATTGTCCGACAGGGTTGCGGGGAGTTGATTGTCCGGATCCCACGCCGGAAAATGGATATGCGCGACCATCACGCTTTCCGCACCGGCCTCCACTGCCTGCCGGAAAGGAAATAATTCGACCCGGGCCAGTCTTTCCGGGTCATGCTCCACGACCGGCAGTTCCAGATGGGAATCATGTTCGGTATCCCCGTGACCCGGAAAATGTTTGATGACCGGAATGACGCCGGCATCCCGATGTCCCTGCAGATGAATCGTACCCAGTTTTGCCACGTTCTGCGGATCTTCGCCAAAACTGCGTACTCCGATCACCGGGTTGGTCGGGTTATGATTGACATCAAGCACAGGAGCCAGATTCATGTTGAACCCCAGCGCTTTCAATTCTTTGGCCGTCGCCCTGCTGATTCTGTAAACCAGCCGGTCCCGGTCTCTACTGATGGCGGCCTGGGCCATATTGCCCGGAAAAACGGTGCTCCCCTGCCCCAGGCGGTGCACAATCCCGTTTTCCTGATCCGTGGCAATCAGGAGAGGAAGCGGGTGTACCGCTTTTCGGGCTGTCTCCTGAAGTTCACGATTCAGTTGCAACACCTGTTTGGTATCTTCAATATTTCGACTGAACAAAATGATACCGCCCACCCGGTAGCGACGAATCATTTCTTTGATTTCACCGGAAGGTGTTGTTCCGGCAAATCCGAACATCATCAACTGTCCCACTTTGTCCGGCAGGTCCATCTTGCTGAGATTGATCTCGTTCACAATCCTGACTCCCCCGTTTTAGTCAAAGTTTTCCCGATGTAACCAGATTCATGTAAATCAGTTCTGTTACACCTCTCTGTTACATCCATACTCACGGGTATGGTTGTAACAGGAGCGTGAATGACAGGAGATTCTTCAAATAAAAAACACCTGACGACCGCAGTCATCAGGTGATAGATAAAGGATGATGTTATGTTATTTCGTTTCTTTGTTCGTTTCAGTCCCCTTTTTTCTCAACAAAAGACGGGTGATCCGCAAATGATCCGTATCCTCGATTTCAAATTCGATGAAACCGTAGGGCACTTTGTCCCCCACCTTCGGGGTACGACCCAGTTCATTATAGACCCATCCGGCAATGGTATCCACTTCTTCAGAATGCAGATCGGTACCAAAATGCTCATTGACCTCTTCCAGAAGCATGCGACCGTCAATGGAGAAGGCATTTTCCCTTTTTTCAATAATCGGGCGTTCATTATCAAATTCATCCTGGATTTCCCCGACGATCTCTTCCAGGATGTCTTCAACGGTCACCAGACCGGCCGTCCCCCCGAATTCATCAATGGCGATCGCCATCTGCTCCCGGTCTTTCTGCATCCGGCGCAACAGCTTACTGATGGACATCGATTCCGGCACCGTAATCACCGGCCTGATGATCGATTCCAGCTTTTTGCCTTCCGTTTTTAACGCTTCGACATAAAGATCCTTGATGTGAACCAGCCCAATGATATGGTCCTTATCCCCGTCCACCACCGGGTACCGCGTATGGTGGCTTTTGCGGGCTAAATCCAGGTTTTCTTCAAAAGAAGACTGGATGTTGAGCACCTGCATATCCGTCCGGGGAATCATGATTTCCCGCACCAGGGTTTCCGTAAAATCAAAAATGTTGTCCACCAGCGTCAGTTCCGTTTTATCAATGTAACCCTTCTGATGACTCTGGTTCATCAAGATACGGATTTCATCTTCGGTGTGGGCCGATTCATGACTGTCCACCAGCTCGATGCCCAGCATCTTCAACAACCGATTGGCCGTCCAGTTGAGCCCCTGAATAAACGGATACATCACTTTGTAAAAAAGGTTAAGGGGACCGGCCGTCCACAGGCTGACGCCTTCCGCTCTCTGGATTGCCAGTGATTTGGGAGCCAGTTCTCCCAGTACGATATGTAAAAAAGTAATGATTGAAAAGGCGATGACAAAGGCAATGGTATGAATACCGGCCTCAGGAATATCAAATCGGGCCAGAAGCGGCGTGATCAATTCCGCGATGGCCGGTTCACCGACCCACCCGAGACCCAGTGAAGCCAGTGTAATGCCGAGCTGGCAGGCGGACAAATAGGCATCCAGGTTGTGGACAATTCGCCTGGCAACGGCGGCTTTGCGGTTTCCTTCTTCCGCCAGCTGGGTCACCCGGGTTTCCCGAACCTTAACCATGGCAAACTCGGCAGCGACGAAGAATCCGTTTAAAAAAACCAGAAATAAGACCAAAATTATGTTCAGTGTAACAATTATAAATGTGTCCAATGGCATTTCCTAACCTGACTGTTAGGATTACACCTCCTTTACATGATGTACAGATATGTCATAAATATGGGTACCGTTCCAAACCGTGTCAGCTAATATTCTATCACATTTATTTGAATTGAAAAAAAGTAGGAAGATTGATATGTTTAAAATTGTATGAACTCGGCCACTTATGCACAGAGAGGGAAACCGAACATGAAAAACGAGAAACCGCTTTTTCCACCTTATCTTGCCCTGATCATGGGTGTCATATTTATTTCTACCTCCGCCATTCTGGTTCGCTGGTCAACGGCACCTGCCGAGATCATTGCATTTTACCGGCTGTTGTTTACATTCGTGTTCATGCTTCCCCTTTTGCTGACCGGACGACGCCTGAGCCTCGACCAAATGAAAAAGAAACACTGGCTGCTGTCCATCGTTTCCGGGGTAATGCTCGCCTATCACTTTATCTTCTGGTTTATCTCACTGGAACTGACGTCGGTGGCCAGTTCCGTGGTACTGGTCTGTCTCAGCCCCATTTTTACGCTGGTCGGGGGACGCCTGTTTTTTAACGAAAAACCGGGAGTGCCGGCGATTGTCGGGAGTCTGACGGCAATCAGCGGGGGCATGATCATCGGCTGGGGGGATTTTGCCTTCGGGATCGAGGCCGTCATCGGAGATCTGCTGGCTTTTCTGGCGGCCTTCTTCATTGCCGTCTACTGGATGATCGGACAGAGTCTTCGTAAAGTGACGGATTCTTATACTTACACGTTTGTGGTTTACGGTGCGAGTACGGTGGTGCTTCTGGTGTACAGTCTTTTCATTCAAAAGCCTTTGTTTGCCTATCCGTATCAGGAGTGGCTGATTTTTGTGGCACTGGCTGTTTTTCCTACCCTGCTCGGGCACTCGGTGTTTAATTGGTCGCTTAAATATGTCAGTGCGTCCGTGGTGTCCGTCAGTGTCCTGGGGGAGGCACTGGGGGCGGCGCTGCTGGCATATCTGCTCCTGGGAGAAACCATCAGTCTGCAGCAGGGGATCGGGGGAATCATTCTTCTGACCGGGATTATTCTATTCAATCGGTATCAGCAGTAGACATAAACTATCCTCCGCCCGTAGCGGAGGACCTTTTGCCTACTAGAAATATCTCATTCATTCACCTGAACCCTTTCCAACTCCGAAAACAGATCTTCCCCCGCCCTCTCCGGACAGGATTTCGTTCGACGAAGCAACGATCGGTACCGGGCCAGCGCTGCGTTGTATTCATAGATGACCGCATCCACCATCAACGGGTCACCCGGCTCCACCCAGTTAAAATGATTCAACGCTCGAGACAGCGCTTCTCTCGCTCTTGTCAACTCTTCCCTTGATACAGGCATCTCCTCGCCGGTCGCGAAACTCATTGCCTTTTCCCCTTTCCGTTTATACGATTCTATTTAATCGTATGAAAAAGGGGGCTGATTATGACAACAATCTGGACATGCTTAAAAACAGGCAACGGAAAATGCAAACGGACATAAAAAACCGGGCCCTCTCCTGGCCCGGATTCTTTTCATTGTCCCTGTTCAACTGTATTGTTAACTTCCAGATAAGATTCGATCAACGCCCGCAATCGCTCCCGTTCATTCTCATCCACCACATAGAACCACAGTTTCAGGTTGTGGCTTTCAATCCGTTGATTCGTACCGTAGACATCTTCCGTCACCAGCCGCTCGGATGAAAAATCATGGAATGTCAAAAACAGTTCACGGATTTCTTCAGAGGTCAAATTAGTTTGCACATGATCTCCCAGAATATCCATCAAGGAAAAAACCTTCAACACCGAGCCGAACTGTTTCCCTTTTTCAATCAGGGCCCGAATCACTTCATGCTGGCGTTCGATACGATCAAAGTCACTGTCAGGCGGGCCGATGCTGCTCATCCGATAGCGGGCATAATCCAGTGCGTTTTCCCCATCCAGCGTCTGCAGGCCCGGGTAAAGATCGATGGACGTGCCATCGGACGGATCATAATAAACCATCCGTTTTTTAACGTCGATTTCAATGCCACCCAGTTCATCCACAACCCGGCGAAATCCTTCAAAATCAACGGAGACATAGTGATCCACGTCCACACCGAGGAAATTTTCGATGGTTTTCCTGACCAGCGGCGGTCCCCCGTAAAACATGGAATGATTAAACTTGTCATACCCGTAACCGGGAATTTTCACATAGGTATCCCGGGGGATCGAAATGAGAAGCACCTTTTCCTCCCGGGGATTGACCGCAGCCAGCATCATGGTGTCGGAACGGGAGTGCTCTGCCCCCCGGCTGTCCACACCGAGCAATAATATCGTAAACGGATCCATCATATCCCGTTCTTGATCACGCTCCGCATCCTTACCATCCTGCTTCTGATCAGCCGGCGAATCCTCCCAGGGTTTATGCCACCGATCTACCATATCCTGATATTGATAGGCGCCGTACCCCACGATGCCGAAAACCATCACCACCAGCATCGTGATCACAATTAATATCCCTTTATATAAACGGTCTTTTTTTTTCTTCTTTTTAGACATGGCCGTTCCCTTCTTGCAAGTATTTATGAAAAAATCCCATTCATATTATAGCTTTTCGAAAACAGGAAAACAATGCATTCCCCGTTTCCACCTGATTCCAGTTTCCTGAAACAGGGCTCTGCTTTACCGATTTTGATTATAATAAAAATTTTGCGTGTAGAAATGGGTGTATGAGGCGTTGGATCTGAGAATGACCCCGGCTCCCATTTCGTTGGCGTAGTCATTTAAAATATTTTCCCGGTGCCCCTGACTGTTCATCAATCCCTCCACTGCATCGATCGCGTCGACATATCCGACGGCAATATTCTCACCGAACGCACTCACCGGAAGCGGTGAGCGTTTCAGGCGATCCATCAGCCCGCCGGTGGTGGGAGACTGATGAGAGACAAAATTGTTTTGATACATGTCCTGAGAATGGGATTTGGCAATCGCTGCTACCTGATCATTATATTGCAAAATGGGCAATCCGTGCCGGTATCGAATCACATTGGTCAAATCCCACATCTGTTTTTCATAGGACGATTCAGCCCGGGCACGTTCCTGTTCAGTCAGTTCAGGCAGCTGAATATCAGCGGGATCCCGATAGGCATAGGAGAAACCCGAGGGAACTGTTCGCATAAAAAGTTCCGGTGTCGATACCCGAATGCCCCTCACCTTGTTGCTATCCAGACGATCAAGATATAAGACAATGACTCGTCCGTTTTTCTTGTAAATCAACTTTTCCCCGCCGCCGTCCTGTTCAATTCGGAAAGAGTCGGTAATATAAAGCTTTGCCTCAGGATCCCCCCAGATTTGCGTAAGACGGTCCAGCGTCATCCCCATCTTAACTTTTTCGTACTGCCAGCCGGTTCCATTGCTGTATATTGTCTCAACTTTGCCGTCCCGGATCCCGACCTGCATGTAATGTTCCGGATCCTTCTTGTAAATCCACCATTCCACCCCGATATGACTGAAATCCCGGCGATCGGGATTTCCGAGAATCTCCCGGACCCGGTCAACCGAATCTCCTGTCCGAATCCCGTAAACAGTACTTGACTCCTCAACCACAGACGGCTGATTCGGAGCCTCAGAACTCTTCAAAAAACGTGCCGGCTTATCTCCGACCCAGACCGAATAGGAGTTGCCGTCCCATCCGACCTCCTGCCCCAGACTCTCACCAATAAAACGGATCGGCACATACGTCGTCCCTTTATATATAAATGAAAGCGGTACTTCAGCTTTTCCATTAAAAAAATAGCCGGGCCGGGTGTCTTTCGGGTTCACTTTTTCCCCATTGATATAAAAAGAAACCGGATATTGATGAACGGCTATTGTTCTGGCAAACTGCTCAGCCACGGCAGAACCCCCGTATAAAGCCATGACGATAAAGGCTCCGCACAGGACGCCCCACATAAAAGAATTTCGAATAAAACGCATGCTGAACCCCCCCTGTATTCACAGCTATTTCTGTACCAGTCCTTTATATAGCATTCGTGTCCCGGCCTGTTTTCCTGACGGTCGGATGTCTCTTCCCTTCAACGGGACAACCTGATATACTAAAGTGTGATTTATTTTTTCAGGACGAGCAGAAAGAAGGTTTGAACGGATGGCCAGGGTTCTCATTTCAGGATATTACGGATTTGACAATGCCGGAGACGATGCGGTTCTCTACGGCATCATTTCGTCTTTAAAACGGCACCTTGACCGGGTAGAAATATCCGTTTTATCCAACAAACCGGATGAAACCCGAAAACGTTTCGGTATTCCCGCTTATAATCGCTGGAAACCCACCGAAATCATTACCCGGGTGAAGCACTGCGACCTGCTGGTTATGGGCGGAGGAAGTCTGCTCCAGGATGCGACCAGTCCCCGCAGTGTCATCTATTACCTCGGAATTGTAACGATTGCCAAAATGCTGACAAAACCCGTCATCTTTTATGCCCAGGGTGTGGGCCCCATTTCTCATCCGTTAAGCAAAAAATTGATCCGGTTAATTGTCAATCGGGTCGATGTTATCACTGTTCGAGATGAACAATCCGGCCAGGACTTAAAGGACCTGGGCGTGACCCAGGCACCGATCCACGTGACGGCCGACCCGGCTATCACCATCAACCCCGAAGAAATCGGACCGGAACGGGGACAGCGGATTTTGGACCAGTACACGCCTGCCGATTCGGCTTCACCCAAAATGGCGATATCCGTTCGGAAATGGAAGAACGAAACCCGATACCGCCGGGAACTGGCCAGACTGGCGGATGACATGATTGATCAGGGCTGGAACATTTACCTGATTCCCATGCAGTATCCGGCAGATATTGCCGAATCTCGTGAAATTATCAAACATATGAACCATCGGGACAAGCCACATCGCGTCTTTTTACTGGATCAAAAAATGGATTTCCGTGACATTATCAGTGTGATTGAAAACATGGACTTTGTGCTGGGGATGCGGCTCCATTCCGTCATTTTGTCCGCGGTGACCGGGGTGCCCTTCGTCGCCCTCTCCTATGATCCGAAAGTGGAACGTTTTGTGGAGCGGATCGGGATGACGTCAGCGGGAAACATACGGGACCTGAGCTATCAACAGCTTTCCGAACGGGTGCAACAATCGCTTCAGGATCTCCCGGGCCTTCAGCATAAACTTAATCAAAATATGTCGAATTTGATCCGGGAAGCGGAAAGAGGAAGTATCCTGGCCAGAGACCTGTTGAAGTCTTGAACAATGCGTCCGTGACAGGGACTTCGGCACAGATAAAGCGACCCGTTCCCCATCCCGGATCGGTTTGCAAAAACTGTCTAACCGACACTAGTTTTGTCACAACAGAAGGAATCCCCCGTTCAAAAGAAGAAAGTAATCATTATAAAACCAGTCATGGTATGTTCAAAAAGGAACATTATCCTCCTATTTGAACATCGGAGAAATGGGGGATTCTTCATGAAACCCTTTCACCAGGCAAACCCGGCTCTTTTACAACAGCTGTTCCGCTGGAAAAAACAGCAGGGAGAATGGATTCGTTATGAAATTGTCGAACACCCCTCTAAAAAATGGGTGGTCCATTTCTATTCCGAAGACCAGGTCGCCCGAGATCGACATATATTCGCCTCTTTTACCGGTGAAAACCCGGATGAAATGAACCAGTGGGCCATCTCCCAGCTGGTCGATTTCAATCTGGAATAATTACCCGATGCGATGCCGTTTTCAAAAGGGATCCGGCCGGATCCCGTGATGCCATCTCTCTCAAATGTCAGGATACCTCTATTAAGTTTATGAAACATCCTTTTCTTTTTTTCCTGTGATTCTATGAAACAACCGGCCGATCATTTCCCATAACAGCTTCTCTTTCAAAATAAGGAGAACGCCTCCATAGACCAGCGCCCCGAGTACAATCAACAATGACACCTTAATCACGGAAGGCCAGCCGGCCATCCATCCCGCATCCTGATATTCCCCGGGAAATCCGTGAATCCATCCCAGCACCAGTGCCATCACAGCAGATGCTGCCAGGGTTTTAACCAGGGTCAGCCAGAAATGACCGGACAGTACTCTGCCCGTTTTTTTACGGAGTATGAACGCCAGCAAAAAACTTGATAAATAAGCGGCCAAACTGAATGACAGGGCAATACCGCCGTGATCCAGTTGCGGCATGAGCAGAAGACTGATTCCAACATAGAATACAATCCCGGCCAACCCCGTCAACACCGGCGTTTTCGTATCTTCAAGGGCATAGAAGGCCCGGGTCAGGGTTTCCCTGAGTGCGAGGCCCAGAATAGCCAGGCTGTAAAACATTAGGGCCCATGCTGTCAACTGCGTATCCTCTGCGTCAAATTCTCCCCGCTCATATAGCAGGCGAATGATGTCTTCACTCAGCATAATCAACCCGGCCATGATCGGGATCATTATCAGCACGAGATAGGCGACCCCTTTTTCCAGCAGTTTCTTCATCTGATCATACCGTTTGTGCTGGGCATGTTCTGAGAGTAGCGGAAACAGCGGAACGGTAAAGGCGCCGACGAAGACGGCCATCGGCAATTGCATCACGGTGTAGGCAAGGGCCAGTGATGCAACTCTGGCGTCCCCCAGTCCCGAAGCGAGGATTCGCTCAATGAACAGGGCCAGCTGGCTGACCAGTGAACCGATCATAACCGGAACAAACCGTTCCCCCATCCCGGTCAGGACCGGATCGCCACGCCACTCCCGGCGGATGCGAAACCGGTACTTTTTTTTGAGAAGGGACGGCACCATGATCAAGGCGTAACCGGCAAACCCGAGGCTTGTCCCCAGTGCCAGCCCGTGAATTCCCATGAACGGCACCAGTAAAAAGATGGAAGCAATTACAAGACTGCTGTTGATCACCGTTCCCAGGCTGGGGTAAAAAAACTGGTGATGGACGTTTAATACACTTGAAAAAACACCGGTCAGGGCAATTAACACAACGGAAGGAAGCATCCACTTCAGCAGTTCCAGTGTCAATTCCTTTTTAACCGGATCAAATCCCGGCGCCAGCACACTCACCAGAGGAGAGGACAGCAGATACATCAGGGCCGTGGCCAAAACACCCGCCAGAAACGTGATTGTAAACACCTTTTCAAACAAGACCCGTTCGCTGCCTTCCTCCAGTGTGCGCGCCCGGTTCAACGCGGGAATAAACACAGAATTGATCGCTCCCGGCAGAATCATCAGAAGGGTCATAGGAATGACAAAGGCCATAAAAAAGGCATCCGTCTCGGCCCCTACTCCGAATTCCTGTGATATAAAAATCCCTCTTATAAAACCAAGCAGCCGTCCCACCATGGTAACGGCTACGATGATAAAAGCAGAACGTATCAACAAGTTCTTCAGTCCTCCATCAACCTATGATACACGTGCTGGTTTTGCTGCGCCATCACTTCAGTCGTAAAATGGTTGAGCACCTTCTTATATGCCCTCTCTACCATTGACGAGCGTAAAGCAGGATCGTCCAACACCCGACGGACACCTTCCACAATCGCCTCAACCGAATTTTTTTCGATCAAGATACCGTCACGTTCATGCTCGATCATCTCCGGTACCGCTCCCACCGACGTGGCCACAACCGGTACCCGGCACGCCATCGCTTCCAGAACAGCCAGGGGAAGCCCTTCCGACAGCGACGCATTAACAAAACAGTCCAGACTGTACATATAACGTTCAATCTGCTGCTGAAACCCGAGAAAATGCACGTGATCCGCGATGCCCTGCTCCCTGACACGCCGTTCCAGTTCCGGACGCTCAGGTCCGTCACCGATGATGACCACGTGTACGTCATCCCGATCGCGGACCAGTTGAGCCGCCGCCTCAATTAGCAGGTGAACGCCCTTGACGGGGCGAAGACGGGCCACAGCGCCCACCACGAAGGCATCGGGAGACAGCCCCAGTTCCTGCTTGATAAGTGTCCGGTCCGTCAACGCCTGAAACCGTTCCATTTCGATCCCGTTCGGGACAATCGATACCTTATCCTTTGAAACACCGGAACGGACCACATCCTCCCCGATCGCTTTTGACACACAGATAAAATGATCGGAAAATCGCCGTGTACTGTATTCCATCAGATAGGTTAACAGCTTAATCGGCAGACGATCGTAATCATGTTTCAAATGGCTGTGAACCGTTGTCACCACTTTGATATGACGGCGACGCGCCAGCAGCCGGCCGAAAAAATTGGCTTTTACGCCGTGGGTGTGAAGAATATCAGGCCCCATTTGGTCCAGGACGCGGCCCAGTCCGATTGCGATCCGGGGGTCAAAACGGGGATAATCCAGCACCTCAACATGGATCTGTTTTTTACGGAGCGCTTCACTGAAGGCAGATTCATAGAAACAGATGACGGAAGCCTCCACCTGCGGAGAAAAAGACGAGATCAACTGGATAATATGATTTTCCGCTCCCCCGTACTCACCGCCCCCGATTATATGAACTACCTTAATGGGCCTATCCATTAACATTCAGCTCCTACACACAAATTAAATCACACCTAGTATAACGTATTTTATAAAAGATTGCTCATGATTTCCGCCAGCATCCGGGCCTGTTCATCTCTCCGATAGATATGAAGCCCGTCGGAGCGGCTTTTTTGAGCGCCAGTTTCTCCTTTTTGCCAGTCCTGATACAGGCGGTAAATCGCGTCCTGAATCGCAGAAATATCGACGGGGTCGACGGAAATGCCCAGCTTGAACTCATCCACGATCCGGGTGGATTCACCGGGAAGAGACAGGGCCAGAATCGGTTTTTCAAGCGCCATGTATTCAAACAGTTTTCCCGGAATATAGGCCCCCGACCGGGGAGCGGTGTCGCCGATCAGCAGCTGGACATCCGCCCCTTTTAGATGAGCGAGGGCCTTTTTATGAGGCAAATAACCCAGGACATCCACCACATCGTCGAGTCCGTGCCGTTTCACAAAGTCGATATTCTCCGACTGACCCGGATAATCAAAGACGCCGGCAAATTTAACCCGGACTTTATCGCGGGGGATTTTTCCCTCCTCAATCAACTGGTGAAGTGCCTGCAAAAAATAGCGGGGATGTCGTTTGCCATACAGAATGCCGGTATAGACCAGCGTAAATTTCCCATCATGGGGCACCGGTTCGATTCCCTGATAATCATCAGGATCAAACCCGTTATGGATCACTTTAATCCGGTCAAGCCACGGATATTTGGTCTTAAAATCCCGGGCAAATGAATCGGTCACCGTGACGATCACATCCGCATCCCGCATGACACGCTCTTCCATGCGCTCTTCTATCTTTTTGCGCATGCCGGTGGCTGAAAAATGGATGTTCTGGGTCCAGGGATCGCGAAATTCAGCAATCCAGGGGACGCCGGTTTTCTGTTTCACATAACGCCCCACCAGCAGATCGGAATGCGGCCCGGAAGTGGTATAAATGACATCGATATCATGTTTTCGCACCATCTCCACGGCACGCCTGCGGGCCCTCAGATACCACAACACCTGATCATCCGGCACGAAGATCATATCTTTGATATGCTTGGCCATGCTACGTGCTGCCTGAAGCGCGCCCTGCTTCATTCGAGAAACAGCCCCGGGCGACGCAGTCAGATCGGTTGCCGTTTGATTCTGGGCGGGCGTGGATGTTACGCTTTTATTCCCAGCCAGAAAAACAGTCGGATCTGTCTGCGGAACCCTTTCCACCGTGACATCCTCCGGAATCTCTTGTAGCAGCGATTCATCATAGGTCGCATGATAGACGGGATCGACGGTGAGTACGAAGGGTTCCCAGCCGAAATCACGTAGATACTTGACCATTTTGAGCGGCCGCTGAACGCCGATCCCTCCGATGGGAGGGAACAGATAGGCCACAACCAGCACTTTATTTTGATGCGTTACGTTCTGATTCATTAACATCTCTCCCGGCTAAAGACGGATCCTGTTCGCCTATGCCTGTTTCGAATTTATCAGCTTCTGCTTCTCCTGCTCATACCGGATCGTTTCACGCAGACCTTCCCGCAACTCAAATTGCGGCGTCCATCCCAGATAAGACTCGATCTCCTGCTGATCGAGATAGCTGTGATAGATATCTCCCGGTCTTTCTTCGGCATATTCCGGTTTAAATTCAGTGCCTGTCAGCTCACTTAACAGCTGAACCAGCTGATTGACTGACGTTTGTTTGCGGGTACTCAGATTAACCACTGCGGATTCAGTTTTTTTAAGGGCCAGAATGTTGGCACGGGCCACATCCTTCACATAAACGAAATCCCGGGTCTGTTCCCCGTCTCCGAAGATGACCGGTCTTTCTCCCCGCAACAGTTTCCCGATGAAAATGGAAATCACACCGCCTTCACCGAACGGATCCTGTCTGGGGCCATATACATTCGCATAGCGAAACGATGTATAAGAGAGCCCATAGAGTTCATGATAGAGTCGTATGTATTCTTCCGGTACAAATTTGCTCAAGCCGTAAAACGAAAGAGGTTTGATGCGATGATCCTCCCTGATGGGCAATGTCACCGGCTCACCGTAGATGGCAGCGGAGGAGGAGTAAACGAATTTTCTCACCTTCCACTCCCGAGCCAGTTCGAGGAGGTTCAGGGTCCCCATAATATTGATATCCGCATCTGCCACCGGATTCTCAATAGAGACGGCAACACTGGACTGTCCGGCCAGGTGAATGATATATTGTGGTTTTTCTTGTTTAAACACCTGCGTGAGGCGCTGTCTGTCCCGAATATCTATTTCATAATAACGGGCTTTCGGATGGGCATATTCTTTTTTTCCAGTCATGAGATTATCGACAACCGCAACACGATACCCGTCCTCAATCAGCCCATCGACAACATGGGAGCCGATGAACCCGAGTCCTCCGGTCACCAGGACACAATCTGACATAACGACACTCCTCTGCAATTTATCATATTTATTTATTTTATCTAAGAAACCGGCCTGGTGCAATGCGCATCCATTCCGGGTCGTTGATCCTTTTTTGGCCCTCTCATTTCCAACACAGGGGCGAATATTTGATAAGAGGTGCATCATTTTTATATCTCATATATAATGAGGAGTGTTACAGACCTATTTTTAATGGAGGAACAACATGAATCAACCGGTACTTCGAAGAGATAATCTATTGAAATGGCCTTTACAGCCGAATACATGGCTTTATCTGTTTTTATCCTATCCCTTGCTTGACTATATCCTGAAACACTGGATCCCTATCCCGCTGGTCTCTTCTCTGTGGGATGAAGGGGTTTTATTTGTGCTGTTCATGTTTACCCTGTTTCATATGGTGGGTAGCAACCGCAGCGTTCCCGCGATGAAAGTCCCCTTGATCGCCTTCATTATGCTGGGGCTTGCCCATGTGGTGATCGATATGCCATATCTGGCTGCGAATATTGAAGGTTTTCGCGCTGTCTATCAGTATATGCTGGCATTCCTGATCGGTTTTTTTCTCATCAATCATATCGAACATGCCGTCAACTTTATGCGTTTTGTTGCGGTCATCGGGGCCATTGCCGGACTGGTGGGCGTAGCCCAGGTTGTGATCGGCGTCGAAACCCCCGCCGGCTGGACTGACGCCAGCGAGCAGGGACTAATCCGCGCTTTTTCCTTTGTAATCAGCCCCAATGTGCTGGGGAGTTATATGGCCCTGATCGTCCCGCTGACCATGGGTCTGGTTCTGTACGAACATAAAAAGGGAATGAAAGGGGTCTGGCTGCTGGCGTTGATTTTCACGGTGGGAGCTCTGCTTCTGTCAGGATCACGTGGAGCATGGCTCGCCCTGTTCGGATCGGTGTCTATCCTGTTTGTGATCATCGACCGCCGATTACTGATCGCCGGAGTGGCGGCTGCGGCAGCCGCTGTCGCGTTTGTGCCCCCGGTGCGGATCCGCATTCTTAATCTGTTTTCCGAGACCTACTTCGATAAGAGTTTGCAGGCTGGCCGTCTGGCTCGCTGGCTCAATGCCTATGATTATATGAGATACGACCCCTTTTTCGGGAAAGGAATCGGCCATTACGGCGGAGCGGTAGGGGCCCGATACTTCGGGACCACGTATGTGGACAGTTATTATTTTAAAACGCTGGCGGAACTGGGATTGATCGGTATCGCTCTTTTCATCTGGTTGATGATCTCCCTCACCCGGTTTATGTTAAAGGCCTGGCAAACCCTTTATGGAACGAAGGAATACTGGCTGGTCGGAGGACTATTAACCGGACTGTTGGCCGTCATCCTGCATAACGGGGTGGAAAACATCTTTGAAGTACCCTTTATGAACAGTTACTTCTGGTTTTTCAGCGGATTGTTATTAGCTTTTCCCTTTTTGAAGAAAGGAGACAGCCATGAGTAAACTTCTATCCTTCAGCAAATGGATACTGTTCGCCGTTTATCTCTATTTTACCTATCATCTGCTGGTGACACCGCTAATCCTGGATCTTTCCTATCTGGGCATTATCCTGGTGTCAGGATCTTTGCTGCTTTTAATAGGGACTATCCCACGCCGGTACCGCAGACAGGTTCTCGTATTTGGCATCTTGTTCCTGCTGATGGACAAGTCCTTCTATAACATGGATAAAGCGGAATGGTCGGTATGGCTACTCGTTTTGGGAGCGATTCCGGTGATCCTTTTGGTGGCGGGAATCGGAAAATGGTACGGAAAATTGCCTGCGACCGCACTCGTTGCCCTGATTGTCGCAGCGCTTCTAACCATTCCGTTGATGCCGCGAAATGAAGTGCCCCTGTTAAGTCATTTTATGAAAAAATGGACATCTGAACCGCTCTACACCGGGAAGATGTTTGATTATTTCCCGCTTGCCGTACAGGATGTCAACGGTGACGGCAAGGATGAAATCATCACACTGGGAAATGTTGATGAAACCGAACCGCTGGCGGAAGGTGAACAAGAAGACAAGGATTACCGCCTTCCCACCGAACCGATTTATCTTTATGTATTGGCATGGAACGGGAAGGCCATGGAACGCCTTGATGAGGATTCATATGATCCGAACGAAATCGGGAATAGGCTTCCCAAAGATGATCCCGGTTTTCCTTACTATGTATGGTCGGATAACGCACTGAGACCGACCATATCCAGACAGGAACTGGCCGAGGGCATGCTCCAGTTCGGCACAGCCCCCTTTCGGGCCATGGCACTCAATATTGAGAATATATCAGAACAATTGAAACAATCCGGCGGGGTTCTGGATGCCGCCGACCAGCTTGAACACGGGAACGGTTTCCACGATATCCGGATTGAAAACGGGAACGTATCCGGTTATATTCACGATCACTATTTTGAACTTCCCACGACAGCGACAACCATTGTAGACGGGATACGCCTTCCCGAAGGGAAAGAAGGACTCTTGCTTCTGGGAAACGATCTGGAGATTCTCACTCACGACAGTGAAGGCAACCCGGTGATCAGTCATCGCCTGACGCGGCAAATGCTTAAAAATGTGGCCGCATCGGAATTTTCTGTGGCAGATGCGGATGGGGATGGAGCCGATGAAATCCTGGTTTCTTCTTCTTACTCCCGCATCTTCAAACCGCTTACGGGAGGGGAATGGGACATCCTGTGGACGGCCACCGACACCAACTTCCGCTTTGAGGATGTGGCGTCCATCAGTGACACGAATCGGGAAGAATTGATTTCCCTGAGTGAAAGTGAAGTCATCATTCATCCGGATCGCTTTCATCTGCGGTTTCTAACCGGTTATGAGTACGATCCTGAACAAGGCCTGAAGCGAAACTGGCGTTCCTTTATCTCGCTGATCAACGTCAGAGCCGGGGATATCGATGGTGACGGAGATAATGAACTGGTGGCTTCCATATACAAGACACATCGCATCTATGTATTGGAAAGGCATCACCTGCCGGTGCAGGCCACCCTGCTGATCACGACGATCATACTCGCCGGTTATGCCATTACAAGGAGGATCCGTTATGGCGCATCGTAATATATTCAGACGTTCCCGGAACATTTCGGTCATGATAGCTGTGTTTATGCTAGTTCTCACCGGATGTACGTATCCATCCGGAGAGAAAGTCTTTCAACCTACTGAATCACCCGACACCCGTCCGGCTGAGGATGCAAGTCAAATGCTTTCCATCGCAGTGGAAACGATGGAGCACGCTGATGTCGCGCAAAAATTCTGGTACAGCGGTTGGGTCGCCAGTCACATCCAGAAAAGGCAGGTTAACAGTATGTTTGATGGCGTGGTGGTCCGGCCGCATGGCTATCTGGTGAATGCACGGGTCAACGCCAATCCTTACCGTTATTATAAATGGGACGACCATTATTATCTTTATACTGAGAAAAGTGGATGGGTCAAACTGGAGAAAGAGGAGGTTCCGATGGATCCCCTGGCCGGTTTCGAGTGGTGGCAGCCTTTTGCCGACCGGGCGGTTCGTCTCCCGGATGAGCCGATTCTCAGTAAAAACTGCCGTGTCTATCAAATTGAAGCAAACGGGCAGGAATGGGTCGAGCTAAGTGCCAATCCACTTTTTGAAGAAATCCGGTCCCGGGTGCAGGAGACGGATGGCATGGAACACATCCTCCAGAATACGACCGTTAAAATGACCCTCTGGATCGGGGATGAGTCTTATACGAGAGAACAGGTGGAAGACTGGGCCGCCAAAAATGATGTGGATACTGACAATCAGGAAGAACTGGACCAGTGGATCGAACGAAACCGCCTGATCTGGAACGAGGCGGAACAGGTTTACAAACACCATCTCATTTATCAGTATGAAACGTGGATCAACATGCCTGTTCCATCCGCCGGTTATATGGATCAACAAACCTTTTTCCGTTTTTATAAATTTGACGATCCGGGAATTAAGATGAAATCGCCGGCGGAGATGGAAGCGTATCTGGACGATGAAGCATAAGATCAAAAAAGAAGTTCCTGTTCAAAACGGACAGGAACTTCTTCATATATCACGTCACTCATTTAAAGGGCAAATTCCCGAATGGCCGGCCTGACTTTCCCCGAGGCAGACACCGGGATTTCAGACACATACTCCACGTGAACCTCCGGATTCCCCACCTTTTCTTTGATCTGATCAACGAAGGTACGGACATCCCTGTCCATCCGGGAACGATCCCCATCCGAGACCACGATTTTCAACGTGATCTGATCCGGCTTGTGCTGAATCACCTGAAATTGCTGAATTTCATTGAGATTTCGGGCAATGTGGGTGAACAGGTGCCCGTGGATATAATGGCCGTCTGTCCCGACGAAGATATCTTCTTCGCGTCCTCCCACTTTTTCGAGAACGGGAAGTCCCCTGCCGCAGGAACAGGCCCGGTTGCCTAACGCTCCAACATCGCCAATCTGATAACGCAACCGGGGCATCGCCAGATTATGGAGATCCGTCACCAGAATCAGTCCCTCCTGCCCCGGGTCTACCGGCTGTCTGCTTTGCAGATCGATCACTTCGATCCACAGGTTTTCCGCCTGGATATGCATACTACCCTGCGGACATTCATAGGCAATCATGCCGCCGTCCCTCGCCCCGTATTCATTGATGACCGGACATCCGAACACGTCCTGAATCTCTTCCCGCTGGTGATCAAACAGCGTTTCGGCGGTGGAAACCACCCCTTTTAATGGAAAAGAGAGCTGTTTGCCCGATTTCTTGACCAGGGTAGCCAGGAGATGAAGCGCCGAAGCATACCCGTAAAGATAATCCGGCCGAAACCGATTCATCTGTTCCAGATATTCGTCAAGTTTCTCACTTCTTAGTTCGTAGGCAGGGATCATGATCCGGTTTTTCAGAAACCGTTCTTTAAGCTCATATTTTTTTTGCTGCTGTTGGCTTAATTCGATGGGCGAACCCCAGATCATCACAGAGGGGTCGCCGATCCGGATTCCATGCCAGGAAAGTCCCCGCCAGCGAGCCGCCTCATAATGTTCAACCGTATAGCGGTCCATATAAAATGAAACCGGCTCTCCGGTTGATCCGCCGGTCCGATTTTGAATAAGGTCGGACTGATTCACAGCCTGACTGATATAGTCCTGATGCTTTGACTGAAAAGCCTGTTTGGTCAGGATCGGAAACTGCTTCAGGGCCTCCGCCGGATTCTGCTCAATCGCCGGCCGAAGCTCCCGATAAGGATGATAAGCCGGGACATGCTCCACGGCATGGAGAAGCAGTTTCTTTAACTTTTCCATCCGGTACGCCTGGATCTGTTCAGATGAATGCCACTGGGACGCCATCAGTTCCGAGAGATACGCACGGATACGATTCCCTTTCACTTTTTCCATCACGGGAAACAGGGCATGGCGAATGAAAAAAGAAGTTGCATTCAAAACAATTCCCCCTGTCGAAAACCTCTAGATCCGAATCAACGTCGCCTTCTCTTTCAACCGGGACGGAATCCGGTTGCGGGTATCCAGCAACAGTGGATCAGATGCCATCTGTTCCAGGACATGATCCCAGTCCAGTTCCAGAAATTCTTCCTGGGCCGTGACATAAAGCAGGGCATCCGCCCCCTGGATGGCTTCCTGCAGGCTGTTTACTTTATACGGATAGGCATGGGGAACCTCCGGATCATACGCTTTCACCTGCGCTCCCCGTTTTTCAAGTTCTGCCACCAGATGATGCGGCGGACTCACCCGGTCATCACTGGAAAAGTCCTTCATGGCCAGCCCCAGGACCGCCACCTTCACCTGTTCCATCTGTTTTCCTTTGCTGTTCAGTGCGTCTGCCGTCATCTGCGCCAGAACTTTCGGAACACTGTCATTAATCGCCCGGGCCGTTTCCAGCAGATCGATCTTCACACCCAGTTCCCTTGCTTTAGGTTGCAGGTAGTAAAGCGCATTGGGCAGGCAGTATCCACCGACCCCGGGACCCGGAACCAGCAAGTTGACCCGCTTATGGGTATTGGCAATGCGGATCAGCTCAAACGTATCTATCCCCGCTTTTTCAGCAAAACGGGCAAATTCCTGTACCATGGCAATGTTGACATCACGCTGGATATTTTCAATCACCTTGGCCGTCTCCACCACCAGCATATCCGTGATATGTATCTCGGCCTCGGTGACAAAGGACAGAATCTGTTTCGCTTTCTCCGCACTGGCCTGATTGACACCGCCTACCGCCAGCGGCATGGAGATAGATTCTTCAAATGCACGTCCCTCGGCGATTCGTTCTGATGAATAAGCCAGATAAAAATCTTCGCCGGCGCGAAGTCCGCTTTTTTCCAGAATGGGCTGCACCAATTCTCGGGTGGTTCCCGGGACAACCGTACTCCGGACGATCACGGTATCCCCCTTCTTTAAAACTTTCGCCAGGGATTGGCAGGCCGATTCCAGATGTCCGTGATCGGGATCCCCGTTACGCACCGGGATTCCCACCGTAATAAAGTAAGTATCTGCCCGGGATGCGGCTTCCTCATAATCCGTGGTAGCCCGGAAACGCCCGGCATCCAGCTGTTCTTTCAATAACTCGGGCAGTGTTTTCCCTTGATAATTTTCGATCAGATGCGTTTTACCATTATTGATATCTTCAACCAGTCCGTCCAGGACATCGACACCTGTAACGCGGGCCCCCTTCATCGCATAACTGAGGGAAAGGGGCAGGCCGATAAACCCCAGGCCAATGACCGCGATGTTTAACTGTTGATTCATCGTTTCTCCTCTCCAGTATCTTAAGCATTAAAAATCCAGTATAAAATGCCTCCGACGACAAAAACAAGTGAGACGACGGTTAATATTCTGGCAAGCCTTTCGTAAACCATTTTGCAAGACCTCCGTTTTTAAAACCGGATAAAAAGGATAAGGCAAGCAACTTCATTATACACATTACACTTATTTCTTGCCACCGGAAGAATCATCCCGCTGCGAGGCTTCCCCATCCAGTGAACAGGTCTTTGTGCTGCATGATTCCTTTAATCCGCAGTGCCGGCATTTAGCTTTCGCTCCCTGTTGAACAAAGCGGTACAAATGGTAAAAAGCATAGGCGAAAACGGCTGCTCCGACCAGCAAATTAACGAGTAGACTCATTATGACCCTCTCCATGTCTATAAGTTAAACAAGAACCTTCCGCCCTGATACACCAGAAGAGAAAGAAGATAAGCCAGCAGGAAAGAATAAGCAATTGCAAACCACATCCATTTATTCGAACCGGTCTCGTGTTTCATGACCGCCGCTGTTGCCACGCACGGGACATAAAACAGGACAAATACCATGAAGCTGTAAGCCTGAAGGGGAGTAAACCGGGTTGCAATCAACCCTTTCAGTGATCCAAGATCCGGTGTCGCATAAATAATGTTCATGGTGGACACCACCACCTCTTTTGCCAGAAAACCGGTCATCAGGGAAGCAGCCGATTCCCAGGTTCCGAAACCAAGCGGGATAAACAAGAACGCAAAGGATTGACCAATCCAGGCCAGAAAACTATCCTGAATGTCCACATCAATGCCGCCCGGTCCGGCATAAGTCAACAGCCAGATCACGACCGCTCCGGCAAAAATAAACGTCCCCGCTTTATACACAAATCCCTTTCCCTTTTCCCAGGTACTGCGCCATAATGTCTTAAAATGCGGCACCCGGTACGGTGGAATATCGGCTACAAATACCGAATCGTCCTGCCTGAACAGCGTCGCGGAAAAGAGTCTGGCCAGAACCAGAGCCGCCAGGATCCCCAGAATATAGAGCGAAAACACAACCGTTGCCTGATGTTCGGCAAAAAAGGCTCCGGCAAACAGCGTATAGACAGGGAGCCGTGCCGAACAGGACATCAACGGCGTAATCAGGATCGTAATCATGCGCTCTTTCGGATTTTCTATGGTCCTGGCCGCCATCACAGCCGGGACATTACACCCGAAACCGATGATCATGGGTATAATTGATTTTCCGTTCAACCCCACTTTTTCCAGAAGCCTGTCCACAATCACCGCAATTCGAGTCATGTAGCCGGAATCTTCAAGAAGGGTGATAAAAAAGAAAAGCGTAAAAATCTGCGGCACAAACACCAGGACACCACCCACACCGGGGATGATCCCTTCCAGAATCAAATCACGAATGAACGGAGCCGCCCCAATCAGCGTGAGTAACGCTTCCATCCATCCGGCCAGCGGTACGAACACCCGACTATCCAGCAGATCGGATAAAGGTCCTCCGATCCAGTCAAACGTAAATTTAAAAATCAAATACATGACACCGAGAAACACGGGAATATTCCAGACAGGGTGTAGCAGAAAACGATCCAGCGACCCTGTCACAGATGGACCGGGTGAGCGTCGGATCACCACTTCGGCAAGGAGGTCATCAATATAGGCATCACGGATATTCCGAATGTATGTCTCCACACTGCCGGAAACGGCTTCTTGTGCTTTCCTTTTACCAGTCTCAAGATGTTGAGGATCTGCCACACGATGGAGAAACTGCGCCACTTCCGTATTGCCTTCCAAATATTGAATCGCCGCCCATCTTTTTGAAACCCTGAGATCCGGCAGCATCCGGACGATCTCCTCAATACAGGCCTCCAGTTTCGGATAACGAAGCGAAAAGGAGGCATCGGGGGCTGATTCATGAGTAAACTGAAACAGGGTCTGTTCCAGTTCCTCCGTTCCTTTTCCCTCACGCGCCACGATCGGCACCAGCGGAACCCCCAGTTTTTCCTCCAGTTTGCGGTAATCGATCTGAATGCCCTGCTTTTCCGCGACATCGATCATATTGATGGCCAGAAGCAACGGTTTATCAAGCTCCAGCAATTGTACCGTCAGGTACAGATTCCGGGCCAGCTGCGACCCGTCCACGATATTAAGTATCGTCGAGTAGGGTTCCTCCAGTAAAAAACGGGAGACCACACTTTCGTCTCTGGAGATGGGGTTGAGGGAATAGACCCCCGGTAAATCCACCAGAGTCCCGGGGTTGCGGCGAAACATCCCCGTTTTTTTCTCTACCGTGACCCCGGACCAGTTGCCGATATATTCATACTGATCCGTCAGTTCATTAAACAGAGACGTTTTTCCGGTATTCGGATTACCGGTTAACACCACAATTGGTTGTTGATCCTGAGTCATATCACGAACATCCTTCAACTTCGATCGTTCCGGCATCGGCATACCGAATTCCGACGAATTGTCCGGCTCCCTGAATCACAACAGGGCCGCCAAAAGGCATTTTTTGATAGATTCTAACCCGGGATCCCTCTTTCAATCCCAGATCCAATAGTCTCCGGCGAACGAGATGGTGGGTTTTTGAATAATCTTTAATCGTACAGGTTGTTCCGACTCTAACATGACCTAGCTGCATAATTTTTCACCTTTTTTCTATATGAAACGGATGATTTGACGTGATAATTGTCGAAAAACGCCTACTTTCAGTTTATGAGAATGATTTTCAATTGTAAAGGTATTCTTCGAATTTTTTCGATATAAAAAATGAGAACGGTCTGCATACAAAAACTCCGTCCCTCAACGGAACGGAGTTGTGACAATATTTTTTTACTTACATGCCCAGTGCAATCCGGGCATAGCGGGACATTCTCTCTTTGGACCACGGCGGGTTCCAGACAATGTCCACTTCAGCATCATCAACCTCTTCCACCTGTTGCATCGCCTGCTTGACCAGGGTTGTAATCTGGCCGGCAAGGGGGCATCCCATGGCCGTCAGTGTCATGGTGACGGTCGCTTTCCCATTGTCCATGCCCAGTTTATAAACCAGCCCCAGGTTGACGATATCGACCCCCAGTTCAGGGTCCACGACATCCTCAAGGGCCTCCACCATTCGTCTCTTCAAATCATCATCAATGTTTCCTTCCGTATCGATTTGCTTCATCACTTCTTCATCTGCCATTTGAGATTCACCTCGCTTTACTCGGTTCTATTTTTACTATATCGTACCTGTTTGATTCAAATCAAAAACAAAGGCTCCGGGAAAACCGACCGTTTAATAATATCGCCAGGCTTGTTCATAAATTCGCAGCAGAACGGGATGATGAAGTGTATTCACCTGTAGACTTATCTTTTTCCCGTCCTGGTCGATGATATTCTGATCCGCATCTTTACCGAAGGCAAACAGCCCCGGTATCACCGATTCTTTTAGATAACGGGTAGGTACCTCCAGTTGAATGCCAGAGATGACGGTCGACCGGAATGCATCAGTTCCCATCCCGTCATACCGTGTGTCCTTCGGATGGAATCCCATCACAAAGCCCCAGTCCCCGAAGGAGGGAATGTCCGTGTGGAAATGGGCCACTCTGAAACCGGCGGAAGCCATGGTATGACTGATCGTCCAGTAGGCTTCACGGGCAAAAAGGGGGCTGGTGGCCTGTGTCACAAATACGCCGCCCGGCATCAACCTTCCCTGAATCAACCCGTAAAATTCACGGGTGTATAATTTGTTCAACCCTTCATTGTTGGGATCCGGCAGATCAGCAATAATCACATCATAAAGGGACTGCTTGTGATTTCGCAGAAATTGAAAGGCATCCGCATGAACCACATGAACTTTCTCATGCTCAAGCGAATGTTTGTTTAATTGAGAGATAAGCTGTGAATGTTTGACGTACTCCACCAGTTCCCGGTCCAGATCAACCACCGTGATGGTTTCAACCTCCGGGTATTTTAAAAGTTCGCGGGCAGCCAGCCCGTCCCCTCCTCCGAGAACCAGGATATGTTCCCTTTTTTCAGCCAGTGACATGGCAGGATGCACCAGCGTTTCGTGATAACGGTATTCATCCGAACTGGAAAACTGCAGGTTCCCATTCAAAAACATGCGGATATCATCCTGATTGCGCGTGATCACGATTTTCTGATACGGTGTTTTGACAATGTCGAGGACCGGATCCCGATACAATTTTTGTTCAAAGGAGTACACCAACTGTTCACCCGTAAAGATTCCCCCGAAAAGCAGGACAAAAGCCAGTATCCCCGCAGCCAGCAAACTTTTTTTGCGGAGAAGTTCATCACGAAACGTATAGAGCATCCACAACGCTATCAAGACGTTAACGAGCGCCACCACGAAGGCGGTTTTCACCAGTCCCAGACTGTGCCGCAAATAAAGGGCAAACAGGACGGAACCGATCAAACTACCGGCATAATCGGAAAAGAGAACGCGGGCAGCGCTGCGATTCAAACGCACCCCGATTTCCGTGGCTTTGCGGATCAAAAGGGGCAGTTCCAGTCCGGTCAGGCCGCCGATCAACAGCGTGATGCTATATAAATAAAAGGCTTCCATTCCCGGATCCAGATAAGCCATTACGGCAAACAGCGCCAGAATCGAAAATCCCCCGATCAGCCCGATACCCAGTTCGATCAAAATAAAAAAGGAGATCAGCTGTCGCGATACCTTCTCACTGATCGCAGCCCCGATTCCCATTCCCGTTAAAAAGAGGCCGATGATAAACGCATACTGTTTGACACTGTCACCGAGCACATAACTGCCGGCCGCTCCCAGCAGAATTTCAAAAATAATACCGCATATGGATACAATCCCGCTCGCCCAGTATATTTTATTCGCCTGTTTGATTTTGCTTTGATCATCCGTTTCGGATTCGTGCGTGGACAACCTGTATTCCCCCAGACTTTTTTTCAATTTCCTTTTCCATTATACCTGAAGCCCTCACATATTTTTAGAGAGATCCTCATACATTCATATCAGGGCAAAAAAAAAGCGCCCTGACGTACAGGGCAAAAAATCCGTTCAACAAAGTGGTCATGTCATGATAAAGAGCAAAGCGGCCGTAATTCATAGGGGGAGCTTAGCCTACGGCCGTATGTGCCAGGAATGTTTCGAATGTATATTCGAAATATTCCTAATTTTATTTTAATAGATTTGAAAAAATTAGTCAAGCATTAATTTTTTGTATTTTTTTCTAATTTATACTATCTATGTCTATGCCTCCTGGAGAAATGCTTCTGCTTTGTGTGCGCTGTCAAAATAGGCTTCTCTACAATCGTTCCCCTGTTCCTCCAGCTTCTGTTGCATGCGGTTTTTCCATTTGGGATCCCGGATGACACAGGCACCTTTTTTCATGCCATGCTCCCGGCAAAACCGGATCAAGTCTTGAAATCGTTCATGTTTTTCCGGGAAAAAGCCCTGTGCCTGCTCCAGGTCGATAATCAGGCTGAATCCTTTTCCCATTTCCCTCACATAGCGTTGTAATTCTGTTTACAGAGAGTCAAAGGTTTCATTATCGAGGAACCCTTTTAATGTGAGGATGATTTTTTTCTCCGACAGGTTACAGAAAAAGGTATACATGTGCCATTCCACTCCCGGCCGGATCGCATCCGGTTTCGATTTAAAACAAGAAAAAGGTACACCTGAAGTGGGTTCAGGTGTACCTTTTTTGTACACACGTACTCTATAAACCTCCACTTCAGCAGCCGGCAAACATAGAGATGGGTAGCATCCCCTTAGTTCCTGGCTTTGCGCACCTGCCTTTCGACAGGATTGCCTTTGTTACGTAGATAACTTTTCAGTTGTACTCGCTACTTTATATCATATCAAAGTATGTAATGATTGGCAGTTCCATTTTGGAACATTATATCATGTGATACTTGATCCGACAACATAGGATAGTCCGATTGAGATAAACATTGAAATCAGGCCGACAGCCCGATTATCTTTTTCGATTTCTTCGTCGATTTTAAATGAGGGCGTTAAAAACTCATAAATAAAATAGGCGACAAGTAACAGGACAAATCCGAAAATGCTCCAGATCAGAGCTTCCAGGATCGTATCATTGTGCTGAATGGAAAAGCGAAAGATATTGGCTACCCCGAAGATTTTTCCTCCAGTGGCCATCGCCACAGAAATATTGCCTTTTTTGATTTCCTCCCAGTTTTTGTACCGGGTCACCAGTTCAAAAACAGCCATGAAAACAACAATGGCCAGGACTGCAACGGCAAAATAGGCCAGTGTCAGTATATAGGGATTGGATAACATGATACATCACTCCTCTAACTCCGTAAGATCATCATACAGGATTATATCAGTTTGTTACTTTCCGGCTGACGGTCCTCCACCCCTCGGGTTGGGACCATGAATAGAACCATACTTGACTGAACCCGTTCCTCCCCCGGTTCGTGCATAACGGCCTCCGGGGCCAACGTAACCTCCATATCCGGTGCCCTGGTATTGTTTTCGTTTGAGATTCCACTCAAAGATGTCCTCCAGGATATTCAGCATGATATAAGCTTCAAGTAATGAGAGGTCATAGTGATCACGAACAAACTCTTTGTCCGCCACTTCTATCAAGCTGTCATCCGGGTCCTGAGCATCCTGCATGACATGGACAAGCCGATTCTGATAGACCATAAACATGCGCTCCGGATCCTCACGACTTATCTCTACGGGTGGATATTCCTGCGCCAGCATGTCAACCACTTGCTGGACACTGGTATCAGAAGCCCGATAGACTCTCGCTTCATATCCTCTATCTCCGTATACCACATCTTCCAGGGGATACCGGTCGGAAACAAGGTTAGAAACCCCTGCCCCGCAACCCGTCAGGAGGAGAACCACGGAAAGTACAACGGCTAAAAGTCGAATCATAGGCCTCCCCTTCTTCCTACCATCATTTAAACCGGGCGACGCCAGGACGTTCGCTCCGGTTATGCCATTCGAACTACTCCTCTTTGTTTTTGTTCAGCTTTGCTTTCAAAGCTTCCAGTTCATCATCAACATCACTGTTTCCAAGAGATTCCAGTTCATCATCCAGACTGCGACTGGAACTTTTGATTTCCTTGCTTGCTTCGGCTTCCGCTTCCATTTGCAGAACTTTTTCACTCATCCGATCGAACCCTTTGGCGGCATTATCGGTCCCGAATCCCGACATCGCCTGGTTGATGTTCTTCTGCGCTTTGGCTGCTTCAGCCCGTGCGATGAGCGTTTCCTTCTTGTTCTTCATTTTTTCAAATTCATCTTTCATTTCACGCAGTTGAGCACGAAGCGTATCGGCATTGGACCGGGCATTTTCGTATTGCTGTTTATATTCCTCCACTTTCTGCTCATGCTCCTTCTTGTCCTGCAATGCACGCCGGGCCAGATCCTCATTGCCTGCTTCAAGAGCCTGCATGGCCTGCTGTTCTCGTTTAGCCACCATCTCCTGTGCATCTTCATACTGTTGCTTGAATTTCTTCTCAATGGCGATCTGTTTGGCCACCGACACTTCCGCATCTGCGATATCCTGCTCCATATCACGCAAATACTGGTTCAGCATCTTGACCGGGTCTTCCGCTTTGTCCAGCAGATCATTCAATGTAGACATGGTCAAATCACGCAGTCTTTTAAATAAAGCCATTATTTAACCCCTCCTGTATATTACAAATATTTTTTAACTTCCGGCAATTATTTTCAGTTCTCTCTCTTCAATCGGAATACCCTGGCTGATTTCCAGGTCTCCACCCCATTTTTCCACAGAGAGGTATTGCTCATCCTCCGATTCAAAATCCCAGTATTCAACCTCCTGGCCGGTGCGGGCCCCTGCCTGCCCGACCGCTTCCGTAATCCGGGCGAAGCCGTGTTCCTCCTGATAATACGTGACCCCGTTAATTTCCAGCGTATCGGGAACAGAAGTGATTTTGGTGGTTATTCGGCGGTAAATGCCCAGTTCCAGTTCATCATCCATTTCTGCCGCCAGCCATATGGACTCCCTGTCCCCTTTTAAGTGATAGGCATGCCAGTCATATCCGGAGTCATTGTAGGTGATTTTTCCGACCACAATATAATCCTCCAGATCATAAGTGACAATGTCATTCACCCGCAGATTGAGCGGTCCCCGCTGAACGGGGGGCGGGGAGTCATTCCTGTTTCGTTTTTTAAAAAAATTAAAGAGTCCCATGGGTATCTCCTTTCCATCAGCTTCTTTTCATTATTACGTTTCGTAAATTGAAAGGTTTCATATTTTTTTATTTTAATTCAACAATGGTGGCACCGAGGCCTCCTTCTCCCTGGCCGCCCAGGCGGAAGGATTTGACATGCCGGTGATTGCGCAGATAATCATGAACCCCTTTGCGAAGCTGTCCGGTTCCTTTTCCGTGAATGAGGGAAACCTGGTTTAGTCCGGCCAGAATGGCATCGTCCAGGTATTTGTCAATTTCATTGATCGCATCTTCCACCTTGTATCCTCTGAGATCCAGTTCCATTTTAACATGCTGCCGTCTCTGTTTGATCCGGGTCACCCCGGCAGTCTGTTCCGCTTTCGGCTGTTTGAGCCGCTGCAGATCCGCCCCTGCCACATTGGTCTTGATAATGCCGATCTGTACCTGGTATTCGCCATTTCCCAGGTCCGCCAGAACCTGCCCTTTTTGACCGAGGCTCAAGACTTTAACCTCATCACCGGGTTGAATTTTCTCCCGGGCACCGGATGAAACTTTCGCCTGAGTCCGGTAAGACGGGGACGAATCCGGCAGGGCTTCTTCCAGTCCTTTTTTGGCTTCGATCAGTTTGTGCTCTTTGATACCGGCCTGTTCTTCCTGCGCCATCCGTCGCAGATCGGCTATAATACGTTCTGCCTCCGACCTGGCTTTCTCCACCATCTGTTCCGCTTCCTGTCGCGCCTTTTTCAGATAATCTTCCCGCTGCCGATTCAACTGCTCCCGTTCCCGTTCCAGTTCCTGCCTGAGTACCTCCACTTCCCGGCGCAGCGTTGACATCTTCTCTTCTTCTTCCTCTGCCTTCCTGCGGCTTTGTTCCAGCGAAGCAATCATGGTCTCCACCCTGTTTTCATCGGTGCTGATCTGGGCACGTGCCGTTTCAATAATCGCCGGCTCCAGTCCGAGTCGCTGTGCGATGGCAAAAGCGTTACTCCGTCCCGGAACCCCGATCAGCAACCGATAGGTCGGTCGAAGGGTTTCCACGTCAAATTCCACACTGGCATTGATCACGCCTTTGCGGTTATAGGCATACGCCTTTAATTCACTGTAGTGTGTGGTGGCCACCAGACGAGCGCCGGAAGCCAGCACATGATCCAGAATGGCAATCGCCAGGGCCGCCCCTTCAGCCGGGTCGGTGCCGGCTCCCAGTTCGTCAAACAGGACCAGGCTCCGCTGGTCCATATGTTTCAGAATATGAATGATGTGCGTCAGGTGGCTGGAAAAGGTACTCAGGTTCTGTTCAATACTCTGCTCATCCCCGATATCGGCGAACACGGAAGAAAAGACAGCCGCATCGCTGCCCTCCTCCACCGGAATATGCAGACCGGACATGGCCATCAACGACAACAACCCGATCGTTTTGAGACTGACCGTTTTACCGCCGGTATTGGGTCCGGTAATCACAATGGCCTGATAATCATCACCCAGTTCAACATCGATGGGAACCACGTCCTGCCCGGCAATGAGCGGGTGTCGTGCTTTTTTAAAACGGACATAGCCGTTTTCGTTCAATCGGGGTTCCGTTGCCCTGATTTTTTGGGCGTAGAAGGCCCTGGCAAACAGGACGTCCATCGCAGCCAGAGCTTCGATGTTTTGCTCGATGTCCGCCACCTTTTCCGCAACATGACCACTCAGTTCCGTTAAAATCCGTTCAATTTCCCTTTCTTCACGGGCACGGGCTTCACGAAGCCGGTTATTAAGCTGGACCACCGCTTCCGGTTCAACAAAAAGGGTAGCCCCGGACGCCGACTGGTCATGGACAATCCCGCCGAAGACATGCCGGTACTCCGGCTTGATCGGGATCACATAGCGATCGTTGCGGATGGTTACAATATTTTCCTGTAGCATTTTTTGATGGGACGAAGAGCGGGTAAACTGCTCCAGTTTCTCCCTGACTCTGCTTTCGAGATCCCGGATCTGCCGCCTTATTCCCTGAAGTTCAGGACTAGCATGATCCAGAATGTCTCCATGTTCATCAATGCAGCGGCTGATGGCCTGTTGCAGTTGTTTGAGCGGCACGATCTGTTCCGACAGCCGCTGCAGATGAGGAAGTGATTCTTCTTCTTCGACTAATGACACGATGAATTTTTTCAAACGTTCTCCGGCATGCAACGTGCTGCCAATATCGAGAAGTTCACCCGGGCCGAGCATGCTGCCGATGGCCGCCCGTTTAACCGCGGAGCGAATATCGCGGATGCCACCCAGGGGAACCTGTCCTTTCAGTCTGAGGACGATTGTCCCTTCCCGTGTTTCTTCCTGCCAGATTCTGGCCTGTTCGATATCGGATGCAGGACGAGTCTGCATCACTTGCTCTTTCCCCATTGTTGAAGAGGCATGTTCGGATAATTGCTTCAGTATTTTGTCAAATTCCAGTATTTTTAATACCCGGTCTTCCATAGGGGCCTCCTTCTCTTTCTCATCATACTTACACCCCATCATATCATACTTTGACGCCGGTTTGGACAAATGAAAGAGAGGCATACGGCATAACCAGAATGTTCGGTTGAGCCAACTGTTTCAAAGCGTTATCCATCGCTTCCTGAAGCGTTGAAAAAGGGACCATTCCCATTAATTTCACAATCGGGTCCGGCATGTCCGTGATCATAAATACCTGTGCGTCCGTCGTGATCCCTGTTAGGTCATGGGCTTTGTGCCCTCCCAGTACAAACTGTTCCGCAAAGTTTTTTCTGATTTTATCCGGGTCCGTGATGTTTTCCATCCATCGTTGAAACTCGCCGTTTCCATATCCTTCCTGACATCGGGCGCAAAAAACGATGATCCCTCCCGGCCTGAGAGCCTGCCGGGCATTATACAAAGACTTGACCGCCTGATACAGATTGAGATCTTTGGGAGCACCACCGGCTGAAGCCACTACAAGATCACAGGGTTCCGGCAGTTTATGCATGAAGATCTCATATGCACGGGATGCTCCCCGTCGGTGAGACGCAATCGGATGTCCGGCTACCGCATCCAGGATTCTGCGCGACGGATCGACAATCACGTTAAAAAGAAATTGGACGGGCACCATTTCGGCCGCTTCTTCAAGATCAAGTCTTACCGGATTATCCGACAGGTGAGCAGGCTTCGCCCGATTATCCACACTTAACGCATGATTTTTTTTGATCGTGCGTTCACTGGCTGTACCGGGAACCAGGGCCTTGATACCACCTGAAAAACCGGCCATTTTATGGGGTTCGATGTTTCCCGTGGCAATACGCAGATCCGCTTCCGCCACCGGCCGGAAAATGTCAACGGGGGTCCCCCGGGATGTGGTGCCCACATACTGACAATCTTCAGGTAACGCCGAATGATTAAGACAACGCACGCGTTTTTTCATATCCTCCCCCACCAGCCGTGTCATTTCCTCCTCTGTCATGTGACGGTGCAATCCCAGGGCCACGACCACCGTCATTTGCTCTTCATCCAAACCGCCAGCCTTCAGTTCATCCACGATTAACGGCAAAAAACGATGCGTGGGAGCAAGGCGTGTCAGATCACTGACCAGTATGACCGCTTTTTGTTTGTTGCGGGCCAGTTCCCTGAGCGGCAAAGATTGTATCGGTTGTTCCAGGGCACGCTTCATTATCTCTGTCTCCTGTTCCACCGGGGGGACAATCGGACGAATGGTTTTGACATGTCCCTCCTCTGTATCAGACAGATTCAAATCCGCTTGCAATGTAAGATCGCCATAAGGAAGGCTGATTTTCACTTAAGCGCCCACCTCCTGCCTGTTTTGGGCATTAGTTTGTCATTTCACAGGGGAATTTATGTTGACCTGTATATGTCATAGCGAGTAGACCCAAACTATGAATAAAAAGGAGGGATAGCAAAATGGCCTGGATTCGGCATGGCATCCGGTTCGCTGTATCTGCTCTGGTGCTGCTGTTTGTCGGTTTTCTCGTCCCCGGATTTGAAATTCAGGGATTCTGGAACGCCTTCGTCGCAGCGCTGGTGATCGCAGCGATCGGCTGGATCGTGGAGTCTTTTTTTGGAGACCGCATTTCACCTTACAGTAGAGGAATAATCGGCTTCTTAACCAGTGCGGTCATTATTTATATGACTCAGTTTGTGGTACCCGGTGTTTATGTGACACTTCTGGGTGCCCTGCTGGCATCACTGGTGATTGGGATCATCGACCTGTTTGTACCAGTTCCGACTCCCCGTTCCCGCCGTGAAACGGCAGGAGATTCATAAACACTCTTTAAGATCCTGTTTTTCAAATACATCATGCCAAAAAAGCTTATCCCCTGTAGTGGGATAAGCTTTTTTGATTTACCAGAATCACAGGGATCGTGGTGTCCGAGTCTACAGAAGAGGCGAAAGGAATAACGGTGACTGGATGAAAAAATAGGGGCACGTAATTGAATACTTCGTATCATTTCACGAACTTAAAATATAACGGAAAAAATTCCCGGTATTCTAAATCCGACCACTGACCTTCGACTTCTCCCTCTAGCAAACGAACTGAGGGCTTCAGGCCAGGATTATCTGTGATAGAATGAGATTAAGGATGTATATGAATATATTTCATAAATCTAAATCCAACGGGCACAAGGTTTTGAAGTCAAGCGATAATTTTTATTTCCAGTTTTTCTCAAACAAAACAACCACACTATAGATCACCAGCAAAAGAAGTGAGATGTTGACCGACGAAATGTAGTATTGTTTAAAAAGTTCGTGTGTCCAGCGTACATCATCGGTAATGATCCATTTGGCCAGATCATTGGACACGCCGATGCCATCGTTGATTTGAGGGATTAAACTGCTGATGTAATTTTCCGCCAGACTGATACTTGTGATGATTGAGAATAAAAGTAATATGAAGATCGGTCGGGAAACTGTTCCCTGTCTTTTATAGAAAATAATGAAATAGATTACAAATACCAGCAGGACGATCAACATAAACATCATCATTCAGACCTCCCGACTCCGAAATTGTCATATACCTTTTTTCTACAAGATTATCTATTCTCCTTTCGTGAATGATTTTTCAGTTCGTTGAAAATGGTAAAAATCTCTGTTAGACGAAATAAAAAGGAAGTCAATAATGGTTGAAAACAAACTGTTAAAAAATTGGAAAACGCGTGTCAACCAATTGAAATCAAAGATACACATCCTTTACCTGGCTTATCGGGATCCCCGAACACCTGTGTATGCCAAATTATTCGCTTTTCTGGTTGTGGCCTATGCGTTAAGCCCTGTGGATCTGATTCCGGATTTCATTCCCGTTCTGGGGATTCTCGATGACCTGATACTACTTCCAATCGGCATCTTGCTGGCCTTCCGGATGATTCCCCTTGATATTTTACAGGACCTGACACAAAAAAACGGGCCGAAAGCGGCCCTGCCGAAAAGTGGTCGTATCGTAGCTTTAGTGATCATCCTGATCACATGGTTTCTGGTGATCATCCTGATTTTCACCTGGTTGTACCGAACCCTGTCATTAACCTTTTAATCATGCCGTTTTAAATATCTCATCAACTCATCCAGCGTCATTGTATTAATCACATCATCAGCCGTCAGCCACCCGCGCCTTGCTGTTCCAATACCCACCTTCATGTTATCCAGTTCCGGGATCGAATGCGCATCTGTATTGACGGTGATACGAACACCGTATTCCTCTCTCGCCTTCCGCAGATGCTCCGCATGCAAATCCAGCCGATTGGGATTCGCATTCAGTTCAATGGCTGTATCCGTCTCCTTTGCCGCTCGAAGCATGGCGTCCACATTCAGGGCATAGGGGCCCCGCCTTCCGATTAACCGGCCGGTGGGATGGGCGATAAAGTCAACATGATTATTTTCAATCGCGCCGATCACCCGTTTGGTCAACACATCCTCATTCTGTTTAAACGCAGTATGAACCGAACCGATCACCACATCCATTTCCTTCAGTACCCCGTCATCAAAATCCAGCCTGCCATCGGAAAGAATGTCCATTTCGACGCCGGCCAGAATCTTGAAATCGTCCCATTCTTTATTCAGTTCGTCGATTTCCGCCTTTTGAGCCAACAACTGTTCTTCACTCAGTCCCCCGGCGATACGCAGCGACCGGGAATGATCCGTGATGGCCATGTATTCATAGCCTCTATGGCGACAGGCTTCCGCCATGTCACGAATGGTGTTTCCCCCGTCACTCCAGGTGGAATGCATGTGAAGATCTCCCCGTATATCGGAAAGCTCAATGAACTGTGGCAATCCCCCGGGTGTTTCGGCCCGTTCGATTTCACCTTTACCTTCCCTAATTTCCGGTGGAATAAGCGGGAGGTCAAAAAAACGAAAGAATTCGTATTCCGTTTCAAAGGTTGTCAGCTCACCCGTTTCCACATTTTCCACGCCGTATTCACTGATTTTATAACCGCGCCGTTTGGCACGTTGCCGCATCTGTACATTATGTTCTTTCGAGCCGGTAAAATGATGCAGGGCAGAGGCAAACTCATCATCCCGGACCAGCCGGAAGTCAACCGCTACCGGCCACTGATAGTCCATTTCCACCGATACCTTGGTCGCCCCTTTATTGATCACGTTGCGAACCTGCGGAAGATGGACAAGGTCATCCGCCACCTGTTCAGGATGATCGGTAGCCACGATAAAATCGAGATCCTTCGCCGTTTCCCGAAACCTCCTCAGGCTTCCGGCCCGGCTGAATCTCCTGATATGGCGACATTTTCTCAACTGATCCTCGATTTCTTCCGCCACCGGAAGCATAAGCGCAATCGGAAAACGCTCCGGTTTATGGTTGAGTTGACGGATCCCCTCCCGGATTTTTTGTTCCGTTTTCGCACCAAAACCGGGGAGAGAACGGATTTTTTGCTGTTTGATCGCCTGTTCCAGCTCTTTCACAGACGAAATGTCCAGTTCACGGTACAGGCGGCCGATCGACTTCGGTCCCAGTCCGGGAATTTTCAAGAGGGGCAGCAGGCTGTCGGGAATTTTCTCCTTCAATTCCTTAAGGACGACGGATTCCCCCGTTTCCACAATTTCCCGAATGACGGCGGCCGTTCCTTTTCCAATCCCGGGAATGGACTCCAGTTCCGCCAATCTGTCTTCCACAGGTTCACCCATTTCCTCAACAATTTGGGAGGCTCGCCGAAAGGCATTCACTTTAAAGGCGTTGGCCCCTTCGATTTCCAGATACTGCGCAATTTCAAGAAGCATCCGGGCCACGGTCCGGTTTTTCATGCTAGTCCCTCCTTTCTGTCCCGGTGGATATTTAATGCTTTATTTCTCATTATGTCCGTTTTTCAAGACAAAAAAAGCCGAATGTGCATAAGCTATTCGGCGACGATAACCTGTTTTATATGGGATTCGCTTCGTTCTCTGAAGGTTTCTGCAGCTCATCTTCTTGATAGATCTGCCACAGGTCCTGTAAATGCTCGGTCAAAACCGGTGATTTTTCCAGTACATATTGCGAAATCCGTGAATGGGCCAGTTCCTGCTGGACCATGGTAAAAGGAAGAGAAGCCGCAATGTTGATCAACAACGTCAAGACCAGTGCCACCTCCACCAGTGACAGCATGGCCCCCAGCCAGCGGTTGAAGAAAGACAGTACCGGCAGGCTGACCACACCGTGAAACACATGCCCCGCTGCATTTAAAAGCAGGCGTGTGGCAAAAAATAATAGCCCGAAAGAAATCGCACTGTAAAAGATAGTTTCCAGACTTGACGACACATCCAGAAAAGACATATACACATTTTCGCTGAAATCAGGAAAAGGGATCCATTCCGATACAACCGGTACCAGATCCCGATAATAGAAAAATGCGATCAGATAGGCGGCCACAAACCCGAGCAGATGAATAACCTGCCAGACAAACCCGCGCCTGAATCCGAGTATCAAGCTGCCGGCAAGAAAAAACAATAAGATCAAATCCAGTGTATTCATATTGATTTACGTTCCTTACCCGGTTGTGCAGCTTCCTTTTCACGAAGCAGTTTTTCATATTCTTCCTTCAGCCTGAAATACTCGTCGGCGATATTGATGGCAGATAAAACCGCTATTCGGGTCGTATCCAGCTTGGGATTGGTCTCAGCGATTTCTCTCATTTTATCATCTACAAAACCCGCTACAGTGCGGATGTGATTAACACTGGTATATCCCTTAATACGGTAACTCTGACCGTAAATTTCAACAGTTAGTCGCTTTTTATCGTCCTCAGCCACGTATAGCGCCTCCTTGCAACCAGCATTCCAGTTTCTTCCCTTTAACCGTATATAAAAGTTGTCCTTTCGTCAAGAATCTTTCTCAATAATCCAGCCGGTTTCCGCCCAGCACCAGGCCTTCCACCCGGGACCGGCCCGAATTCGTGACCTTCACCATGACATCTATCTGTTCCAGGTCATCCTCCAGTTCTGCACCTTTCGATTCCTGGACATAATACCGTTCAATGCCGTAGCGAATCCGAATTTCATCATCAAATACGTACAGGACACTTCCCCTGATCATCACCTGTTCATCCGCCACATCCGGCCTGTCCAAAAAGACAGCGGCCGCTTCATGATACTTTCCTGTTTTCTCCAGTATCACATAGACCGGGGTATGTCGTTCAATAGATAATTCGTCCCCTTTTTCATTTTCTGGTGCATCTGCCAGGAGATTCGTATCAAGGGTATTGATATCATAATTTAGCACCACATAATCTCCGTAGAAAAAATCACGGGGATCGACCGGTTCCGTTTTCAAAAGCACGTCTTTTCCGGTCCAGCCGATCATCCATTGTGAAAAAAGAAGGGCCAGCAGAATCAAAAACTGAATGGCCACCACTGACCAGAATTTAATCCGAAACGGTGCCTTTTCCAGGCGGGCCAACAACGATGTGACGGTATTCATGATACATTCTCCTCCCGGTTCAGCCATACCTTCTTCTGACGCTGCATCCAGTAACTAAGGGCAAACAGGATCAGGCCTCCGACCATAAAGAACAGCGATTTGGGCATCAGAGACATCGCCAGTTGCCAGTATCCAGTCAGACAACTGATGATAAACACGACGATTCCGGCATTCAACCGGGCAGCGGAATGCTGGTTCACGCCGTCCAGAATGAAAAAAATACTGAACACAAACAGAAAGATCAGATAGATCAGTTCAATATCCCGGACGGGATGCAGCAGGGCCGGCATAAACAGAAACCAGTTCCACCAGCCGGACGCCACTTTTCTCTTTTTGAAAAGGAGCATGAGATGAATCGCCACTACGATGATCATGATCCCCATCAGGGGGTAATTCTCCATTTCTGAAAAGTCTTCCACCACAAATGCCAGGGTGGTGATGATCCCGATGCCATAACCGAGTCCCTCAAGCGCAGCGGTTCCCGGCCATTTTTCCCCCAGCAGGTCTGCCAGGATGATCAAAATACCGCCATACACCAGCAGCCACAACAGTATGAGGTTCTGATCGATCAAAAAGAGAAGCAGACTGAATGAAAATGAGGTGACCGTCAGCCACTGATTGAGGTGAGACGGATATCGCAGAATGAACGGCAGTACCAGTACGACAAACATCGGAAAATAAAGATAGTTGAAAAAGTTGAATGCAGCGAGATTATAGATTTCCGCCACCGACAGCAGGACTAGCCCCAGAACAAAAAACAAATCTAGACGAAAGATATAGGCCATTAAAAAGGCGGCCAGGGCCCACAAAAAGATAAACCCGGCATGATAGGCCACAATCTGATAAATCTGGCCGATCAGAATCTGGGCGACCCCGAACACCAGCACGCCTAGAAATGAAAGGGCATATCCCCATCCTTTCCGTCCATGTTTCATAAAGTAGAAAGCCAGGCTGTAAATACCAGCCAGGGACGAAAAAATAATACCCAGTTTAACCGTATTGGAAATGTCTTTCCAGTTGGCAGCCACAAAACTGAGAAAACCGAATCCCACCAGAACCGCAGCCAGTACAGCCAGGATCGTAACCGGATGAAAACGGTTTTGATAGAGACCGGTTATTTTTTCTCGCTGTTCGTTGGTAATGATCCCCTTCTCCACCCAGTACTCCGATTCACGTTGAACCCAGCGATATGATGGCATGGAATCCCCTTCTTTCACGAAGTTTTATTTTTTACTTGATTGTATATTTTTTCTGTTATATGTTAAATGTTAAGTTTATCCTGTTAAACTGGTAAAAATCTGCAACTTTTTCCGTTTCCGTATCGTATTAAAATATGATTTCAGTATAACATGAGAGCGTGATGCAAATGTTATTCCGAAAAAAAATAATGGTGTCAGGACTCTTGATATTTTTGTTGTTTTACGCCGGTTGCACGTCCGAATCCGGAAAACACGAGGGTTCGGATCTGACCGAGACACCGGCCGCACCATCAACAGAAAACGGGGATTATTCCCCTGCCACGCCTGCCATGGGTGATGCAACGGCCGATCCGGACGATCCAGCCGGAAAAGATGCGGATCCCAGTCGAAAATTCATCGATGCCGACTGGGCCGGAAACCATCAGATTCTGGTGGCCTATCAGCAGGGTGATAACTTCTACATCGTTCGAAAGAACCGGGAGAATCCAATAGACGAAACACTGGTGTTCCAGACGAATCGACCGATCCAATTCATTGATGCCGGTCATGAAGGAGCCTACACCGCTGTTTATGTGAACCTGAATCAGACTTTTCCCGGTGATGAAACTGAACGTCACCCGTTTTTTATTATTGACGCAGATGGCCATCTCGTCTTTCAACCTGAGAATGTCGGCCGCAATGAGTGGGTGAACGTGGAATGGTCTCCGGTTTCCGAAGATACTGCCCTTTTACATATCCTGAATTTTGACGGAACTCACCGGTTAACCCGGGTTAATCTGTCTTCGGGAGAAACCACCCCGATTCCTGTGACCGTTTCCTATGTTCAGTGGGACCGAAACAGGGGAATCATTTATGAACAGCCCCTGGACCCGGAACAAAAAGGGGCGGCACAGGATATTCTCTATCTGGATTTGGAGACCTGGCAATCCGAGATGTTGATTGAGCAATCTGCGGTTGACTTTTTTCGGACCTATCCCGATCGGATGTTGATTACCGCCACGGCTCATTATGACGGTGACCGTCCCCGTGTAGATCTGAAATGGTATAACCTGGACAGCCGGGAATGGGATGAATCCAGCATGAGGATTCCGGGACTCTATACAGAATCCGAATGGAAGTGGATTCCTCCGTTCGATTATGATCCGGAAACCCGAACCCTTTTTTATACCAGGGTCGATTCCACTTCTCACTATTTATTGACGGATCAGAATCGATACAAGTTGCATGCCTTTAATATGGATACTGACCATGACACATTTCTGATGGACGTTCATAATCCGCGCCGTTTTATCCTGTCTGAGGACGGGAAATGGGCGATCCTGATCACCGCAGCCAGTTATGTCAATCCTTATCCGATTGAACAGGAGATTTATCTTCTGGATTTGGCCGAGAAAACGAAGGTTCGGGTTCAATGAGAGAATGATTCATATTAGCTAAAAATGAAAGGGTCTCCCCGATCGATATCGGAGAGACCTTTTTTATTGGATAGGAAACGATCGTTGCGAATTGATGAAATAGGTTCAGAGATGACGGGATAACAAAAAATACGGAAAATTTTTCACTTAATATTTAAAAATCGCGGAAAATCGGATGATAGCAGAAGAAACTTCCGCTATCATATTATCCGAATTCCCGCATAGACCTCTGATCCCAACCGTTCTTGCTCGTTTATATACCAGGTTTTAACGCAACCGCGCACCGAAAGCCTCTTCCAGGACCCGAACCACGCCGTCATGAACCTCATTGACTTCCTCATCCGTAAGGGTTTTCTCGGGATCCCGATACACGAGGGAGAAGGCCATGCTCTTCTTCCCTTCTTCAATCCCTTCCCCGCTGTAGACATCAAACAGATGAACCGACTCCAGCCATTTTCCGCCTGCTTCCCTGATTTTAGCCTGCAGATCGGCATGAGCGAGGTCCCCGTCCACCACAACCGCCAGGTCACGGTTGATAGCCGGGAACCGGGGCAGCGGACGATACATCTCATAATCTTTCACCCGTGCGAACAACTTTTCCAGCTCCAGCTGGAAGACATAGGTTTCACCCAGATCATACTTCTTCTGCACTTCCGGATGAAGTTGCCCGACATATCCGATCCGCTCCTGGGCCACATAAATATCAGCCGTACGGCCGGGATGCATGCCTTTCAATCCGGAAACCGGCCGATAGGAAATCTCATCCACATTGAGCCGCTCAAACAAAGCGTCTAATATGCCCCGAGTCAGATAGAAATCAACCGGTTGCCGGTTTTGCAACCAGTGATCTCCCACCCAGTGGCCGGTTAACAATCCACCGAGTACCAGCCGTTCTTCCGGAAGTGAGGTCAGTTGTTTTTCTTCGGACAAAAAGATGTTTCCCACTTCAAACACGGCCACATCTTCCAGTCGGCGATTACGATTGTAAGCAGCCGTCTCCATCAGGTGCGGCAGCAGATTCACCCGCAGGACACTCCGCTCCTCACTCATCGGCATGGCAAGCGGAATCGGCTGGTAGTCCGAATTCTCCAGGTTACCGAAGACACTTTCCACATCATCCGCCATGGACGGACTGGTAAACGTATAGGTCATGGCTTCTTTCATGCCCATGCTGTTCAGGATTCGTCTGACCTGCCGGCGCAGATACTGCTCACGGGTCAGGGACCCCGGTGTAGTGACGGTCACGGGAAGCGTTGTGGGAATCTCATCATATCCATAAAGGCGGGCCACCTCTTCAAACAGATCTTCCTCAAGACGAATGTCCTGGCGACGGGTCGGAACCTTCACCTGAAAAACGGTCCCTTCCTGATCGCCGGTTTCCTCAAAGTCGAAATTTAATCGTCGCAGAATATCGGCCACGGTGTCTCTGGACAGCGTCATTCCCAGAAATTTGTTGAGTCTGTTCAGATTCAGTTCAACCACAGCCGGTTCCTGACCGCGCAGTACCGATTCGGAAATCCCTTTCGCTACTTTTCCTCCGGCCAGTTCAACCATTAATTGAGTAGCACGTTCCAGGGCACGCATCACACCTTCTGGATCCACATCCTTTTCGAACCGCAGGCTGGCTTCGGAACGAAGCCCCAGTTTACGCGATGTTTTGCGGATGGAAGCCCCGGCAAAATGAGCGGATTCCAGCAAAATCGTCCGTGTGTTTTCCGTCACTTCCGAGTTGGCGCCCCCCATCACCCCGGCGATCCCGATTGGTTTGTCGCCGTCCGTAATCAGAAGCATTTCCGGATCCAGCGTGCGTTCCACATCATCCAGCGTGACAATTGTTTCGCCTTCCTGCGCCAGACGGACCACAATATTTCCGCCGAATACCGCTTCATAGTCAAAGGCGTGCAGCGGTTGTCCCTGTTCCAGCATCACATAGTTGGTAATGTCAACGACATTGTTAATGGGACGGATGCCGGCAGCAATCAGCCGGTTCTGCATCCACATCGGCGACGGTCCCAGCGTCACGTTTTCAATCAGTCGTGCCGAATAACGGTAACAATGATCGGGTGCATCGATCCGGACACTCACCTTCGGGTCAATCTCATCCCCCTGTTCCGTGACGGTGAGATCCGGCTCCCGTACCTCCCGTCCCAGAATCGCGGCCACTTCATATGCGACTCCCATCATACTCAGGCAGTCGGACCGGTTGGGTGTCAGATCAAGCTCCAGTACCACATCATCCAGTCCGAGAAGCGGAATCACATCTTCTCCGATCTGCCATGAGTCAGGCAGAACCATGATGCCGTCTTGTTGCTCCTTCGGCAACAACTTATCGTTGATGCCCAGTTCTTTGGCGGAGCAGATCATGCCGCGGGACTCAACCCCGCGTAATTTGGCTTTTTTGATTTTCAAGCCTCCGGGGAGTTTCGCCCCCACCAGCGCCACCGGCACCTTTTGCCCGGCATCCACGTTGGGCGCACCACAGACGATCTGTAGCTTCTCCGTTTCGCCCACATCTACCGTACAGACGTTCAGTTTGTCGGCATCGGGATGTTTTTCCTTGCTTTCCACATAACCGACCACGGTGTTAGTCACACCCCGGTTTCTCGGCTCTACCACATCCACTTCAATACCGCTTCGCGTAATTTTTTCAGCCAGTTCTTCGGGGGTTACCCCGCTCAAATCGATATATTCAGACAACCATTTATAAGATACGCGCATTGTTTCCAGCCTCCTGATACCATAATTTCAGATCCATGCTTATAACCGGTTGAATTGCTCGAGGAAACGCAGATCATTGGTGTAAAAATGACGAATATCATCAATACCGAATTTCAGCATGGCAATCCGGTCCGGCCCCATACCGAAAGCAAACCCGGTGTAACGTTTCGGATCGTAACCGGACATCTCCAGCACCCGCGGGTGAACCATGCCGGCTCCCAGAATCTCGATCCAGCCCGTCTGTTTACAGGTCCGGCAGCCTTCACCGCCGCACATCACACAGGAAATATCCACCTCAACACTGGGTTCGGTGAATGGGAAGAAGCTGGGACGCAGGCGAATCTTTTGATCCGGCCCGAACATCTCCTTCGCAAAGGTGAGCAGAATTCCTTTCAAGTCACTCATGCGAATACCCTCATCGATCATCAATCCTTCAATCTGGGTAAACTGATGGGAATGAGTGGCATCGTCATCATCCCGCCGGTACACCTTTCCGGGGCAGATAATCTTAACGGGGACCTTCCCTTCTTTTCGTTCCATGGTTCTGGCCTGAACCGGTGACGTATGAGTGCGCATCAGGATTTCCTCGGTAATATAAAAGGAATCCTGCATGTCCCGCGCCGGGTGATTTTTCGGCAAGTTCAGTGCCTCGAAGTTATAGTAATCCGTTTCCACTTCCGGACCTTCCGCCACTTCAAATCCCAGGCCGATAAAAATGTCTTCCACTTCTTCAATCACCTGGGTCAGCGGATGGCGTGACGCCGTGGCCACCGGGCGTCCGGGCAGTGTCACATCGATGGTTTCTTCCTGGAGACGCGCTTCGAGTTGGGCTTTCTCCAGCGCGTCTTTTTTCTGCTCCAGTTCCTGTTCCAGCTTCTGCCGAATTTCATTGGCGAGTTGTCCGATCACCGGACGTTCTTCCGGAGATAACTTTCCCATCCCTTTCAGAATTTCCGTCAATTCACCTTTTTTCCCGATGTATTTGACCCTGAGGTCCTCTAGAGCAGACAGGGAGTCCACCTGCTCAAGTTCCGCCAGGACCCGGGTCCGTAAATCTTCCAATTGCTCACGCATCATATCCATCCTCCAGTCTGTTTTAGTCATCTGTTTTTCATCCGAATAAAAAAGAGCTTCCCGTCTCCCATAAAGGGACGAAAAGCTCGCGGTACCACCCTTTTTAGACCTCCCTCCTTTTATTAAAAAAGGAAAGGACGTCTCCCTTCATTCGATAACGGAATCGATCCGGTTCCTTCTACTGGACGGCCACGGGGGCTGCGTTCAAAGGACGGCTCAGGAGTGAATTTCAACAGTCCGTACTTGAAGGAGCTTTCAGTCCCTGGCTCCTTCTCCCTGCAAAGCCGGTTGCTGTTTACTCGTCTCCGTCTCAGCCTTTGGCTTTATGCAAATTTTTGACATGACACGTTCCTCAGATTGCCAATAATTATACTGAAAACAGGAAAAGGTTGCAACCCTGCCTAGGAACGAATCTGCCGCACCCCTTCATACAACAGCACTGCAGTGGCGGCGGCCGCATTCAGGGATTCTGCCCGTCCATAGATCGGGATTTTAACCCTTACATCAGCCTGTTGCAGTATTTCGGGATCAACCCCCTGCCCTTCATTGCCGATGATGATCGCTGATTGCTCTGTAAAAACAGGATCCGAATACGGAACCGCCTCATCGAGACTGGTACCGAGCACGGTTCCCCCTTTTTCCCGGATTCGGCCGATCCATTCTGACAGATTACCGGATACAACCGGGATATGAAAAAGGGAACCCATCGAGGCACGTACCGTCTTGGGATTGTACAGATCTACTGTTCCGTTTCCCAGCACAACGCCATCCAACCCGGCTGCATCCGCCGTTCGAATCATCGTTCCCAGATTGCCCGGGTCCTGGATTCGATCCAGTAGCAACAGAAAAAATCTATCCCGGGACAGGACCTCCTCCATCTGGATGGACAGCCTGTCCGGGTCCGGCCGGTGCACAACCGCCACAATGCCCTGCGGGGTTCGGGTGTCCGACAGGCGTTCAATTACCCGTTCTGACGCAGCATAAAGCACCCTTTGATCATGCAGACGTTTCTGAATAGCAGGGGGAATCTCCCGATCCTGTTGAAACAGGATTGCCTCAAGACGGACGCCCGATTCCAGCGCTTCTTCAATCAGGTGTTCTCCCTCGATCAAATAAGCCTGCTGCTGTTCCCTTCCTTTTTTGCGGAGCAATTTACTCCATGTTTTCACCAGTGGATGATGCAGAGATTCCAGTACTTTCACCGTTTATCCTTCAGCCTCCAATTTGGCCAGGTCGTCGTTATGGCCGATTAAAACCAGCAGGTCTCCCTTCTTGATGATATCTTCCGCTTTGGGTGCAATATTGATTTTCTCGCCACTTTTGATCGCCACGACGTTGGCTCCGTATCTGGCCCTGATATTAAGATCCATCAAGCTTTTGCCGATCATTTTTTCGGTGGCCATCACTTCCGCCACACTGTAGTCTTCCGCCAGTTCAATGAAGTCCAGCACATTGGGGGAGATCAGATTATGCGCCACCCGCACGCCCATATCCCGTTCCGGAAAAACCACGCGGTTGGCTCCGACCCGGTAGAGTACCTGTCCGTGCCGTTCGTTCTGTGCTTTCACTACTATATTTTTGACCCCCAGTTCTTTGAGAACCAGCGTTGTCAGAATACTGGCCTGAATATCCTGGCCAATCGCGACAACGACGACGTCAAAGTTGCGGATCCCCAGTTCTTTTAACGCGGCTTCATCGGTGGTATCCGCCTGTACAGCGTGGGTGACGTGATTAATATTATCTTCGATTCGCTCCTCGCTGGAGTCGATTGCCATCACATCATATCCCTGTTCATAAAGCGTTCTCGCGACACTGGAACCGAATCGTCCCAGCCCGATTACAGCGAATTGTTTGGCCATAACCAACACCTCTCTTCTCGTTCCAAACCCCATTATAACAGTACCGGTCGATTTTTTACAAAATGATTATGGTAAAGGGGGGTGAAATCCGGTAGAATCACGCAAAACAGGGATGAATTTGTGGACACCCGTGCAAAATAAAAAGGAATAAAGAATGAGGAGGCAGACAGATGAATCCGGAAGACATAGATTTGCGAGAGGCTGTGATCAAAAACATGGAAAATTCGTCCCAGGAAGAGATTCGGATGACCATCGTCGATGCCATTGAAAAGGGAGAAGAAAAGACACTTCCCGGACTCGGCGTGTTGTTTGAAGTGATGTGGAATAATATCAGTGAAAATGAAAAAAATAATATCATCGAAACCCTTGAAGCCAATTTAAAGCTTTAACCAACCCATAACCCCTGTGATAGACTTCCGCCAGCTGGTCCGGCGGAAGTCTTGTTTTATAGGTCGAAGGGTGGGAAGATTACCGGCTATTGAGCAGTTCCGTCAATTCCTGATCCAGTTGGTTTAGTGTGTTCACAATTTGCTGCTGGTTTTGCGCAGCCAGTACGCTTTCCGTGCCGTCTTGCCACACCAGATCGCTCAGTTCGTCTGCATAATTTTCAATGGTTTGGGCCAGCTGGCCTGCCGTCCCGTCACTCACTTGACCAGCTGAAAATATTTGCTGGATGTTGTCGCTCGTCCGGTAAGCCAGCGTTTCCACATTGATATTTAACGGATATTGATGCTGAGGATCCAGTTTTGACAGGGTTGTAAAAGCATTGTAGCCGCTTTTTTCCAGATCCTTCAGGTTTTCCTGTAACAATCTTTCAAACAGGAGCTGTTCAATGTTGTTTCGAGTATCAATGTCCGGATAGGTGCTGACGGTTTGTCCGACAGCATCCAGTGCACGATTAAGTTGGATCAGCGCTTCATGCAACTCCGTTTTGAGATGGATCTGATAACGTTCTGTCATGTCCCTGTTTTCCTGCCAGAGAAAGAAGATCATCCATAAGGCAGCTGCGAATCCCACCATGACTGCCACACGTGCCCGTTTTGACATGATTGACACACCCTCTCCATCTATCAACCCTGTAAATTTTGACCCCATGTCCTCCCTGTTATTCTCGGTGAATTTTTATCAACAGGTTTCTCAAAAAGCATACAGGTTATCCCGCCCCGCATGATTACCTGCAAACCAGTTCTACATCATGATTCCCCCGTCCACATGCAGCACCGTTCCGTTCACATAATCGGCATCATCCGATGCCAGATAGAGATAAGCCTTTGCCACATCAACAGGACGTCCCAGCCGTTGAATCGGAATCTGCTCAAGCATTCTCTCAATCACCTTTTCCGGAACATCGGCCACCATATCGGTCTGAATGAAACCGGGTGCCACCGCGTTTACGTTGATTCCCTTCTGTCCCAGTTCCTTGGCCCAGGTCCGGGTCAGTCCGACCACACCCGCCTTGGAAGCGGCATAGTTAGTCTGTCCGATATTACCGTATACACCTGAAATGGAAGATGTATTGATAATCTTGCCTTTTCCCTGCTCAATCATATGAGGGGCAACGGCCTTTGTACAGTTAAATACCCCGGTCAGGTTTACATCCAGTACCTTTTTCCAGTCTTCCTCCGACAGACAGGTCAGCATTGCGTCCCGGGTAATCCCGGCGTTATTGATCAACACATCGATTCGGCCGTACGCCTGAATCACCGTATCGACCATCCGGTTCACACTATCAGCATCCGACACATCCACCTGAACAAACATTGCTTCACCGTTCATCTCTTTCAGGTAAGCCACCAGCTCTTTTCCGGCTTCCTCATCGAAATCCGCCACCACGACTTGGGCGCCTTCTTTTGAAAATGTATAAGCCGTTTCTCTCCCAATACCATTGGCCCCTCCGGTGATGATGGCAACACGCTCCTGTAACCGCCTCATTTTATCCAACCTCCCGATTTTGGTCTGAAACAACATCAAGATTTAATGTTCACAGGAAACCGATGTCAGCTGTGAGATTTAAGATGGCTGCTTCCCATCCCCATCCGGAAAAGCTCCCAGTTGTTGCATCACCTGCAAATCACTCATTTCCGGCCACATTTCCTTGATCATTCCGTCTTCAAAGTGAAAAATGATGATACCGGTCTCCCTGATCCGCTGATTGCGTGACGGAATGTTGAATAGCCCACCCCGGTAAGTGGTGTGGCCGGTATAACGGGCTGCCACTTTGTTTCCCTCTTCAATCATATCTTCAATGGTCCACTGATCATCCGCAAAAGCACTGCGATACCAGTTCAGCCATTCAACAAATTGTTCCCGGCCCTGATTGCCTTCCGCTTCACCCGGTGCATGGACGACAAAATCTTCTTTTGTTATCTCCTTCAGCACCTCGATATTGCCATTCGTAAACACTTCATGAAACCAGCGGCGTACCACTTCTTTCTGAGGCGTGTTCATGTTTCACTCTCCTTTTTCGCTTTTTCACCGGCGGTAGGTATCGGCCATTTTCCAATACCTATGTTACACCCATACCCGTGAGTATGGATGTAACAACGCTGATTTCCTCACCTCTATTGTAACATGGTAAAATAAGAGAATAGAAAAGACGGATAAATTTTCATGTTTTGCAGGAAATTTTAAAGGGGTGATCTGACATGCAGACTGTCAAGATACCTGGCCCGAAGGGGTTTCCGATAACAGGGAATCTGTTCAGATTCAGAAATGAACCGCTGGCGTTTCTGACTGAATCAGCACATAAATACGGTGATATGGTCCGCATCCGTCTTGGCCCCACCCGCCACGTGTATCTCATTAACCATCCGGACTATATCAAAGAAGTTCTGGTGGACAAAAAGGACGCTTTCCGGAAATCACTGGGGCTACAGATTGCCAAAAAATTTCTGGGGGAAGGCCTTCTCACCAGTGAAGGAAAAGAACATATGCGTCAGCGGCGCCTGATGCAGCCGGCCTTTAAACCGGACCGGATCAGTCAATATGCAGATACCATGGCAGAATACGGGGAAAAACTGGCGGACAGCTGGCAGGACGGAGAACAGCGAAACATCACCCGGGATATGATGGATGTGACGCTTCGGATTATTGTCAGAACCATGTTCAGTATCGACATGAAACAGGACCCCCATGATATCGGGAAAGCACTGGAAGTAGGTCTGAAATACATCATTGATAAAACCCGTACCCTGATTGATATCCCGGATCGGATCCCCACCCGGCGAAACCGCCAATTCAAACGAGCCGGACAAACATTGAATCAAGCCATTTACACCATTCTGGAGGAACGCCGGCAAAACGGACCGCAGGATAATGGTGACCTGCTATCAATGCTGATGAATGCACGGGATGAAAAAAGCGGTACCGGCCTGACCGACGAACTGATACGCGATCAGGTCATGACCATTTTTCTGGCGGGCCATGAAACCACGGCCAATACCCTGTCCTGGACCTGGTACCTTCTCTCTCAACATCCGGAAGTGGAACAAAAATTCCATGTTGAGCTGGACCGGGTCCTTGGCAATCGGCTTCCGACCGCGGATGATGTATCCCGGCTAACCTATACGCGGCAAGTCATTCAGGAAAGCATGCGCCTTTACCCGGCAGCCTGGATTATCGGAAGAGAAGCCCTCAGAGAAGTGGAGATCGGCGGTCATTCATTTGATAAAGGGGATACCCTGTTAATGAGTCAATACGTCATGCACCGCAATCCCAAATATTACGAGCAACCCGATCGCTTCATGCCGGAGCGTTTTGCAGGGGATCTGCTTGAGAAAAACCCGCCCTTTGCCTATTTCCCGTTCGGGGGAGGCCCAAGGGTCTGTATCGGGAACCATTTTGCCCTTCTGGAGTCCACCTTGTTGCTGGCCGTAATCGGGCAGAAATTTAAGTTGCGTCTCATCGACAACCATCACCCGGTGGAACCTGAACCGCTGATCACGCTTCGCCCCAAAAACGGGTTATATATGAAGGTGCTCAAGCGGTAAGAGATAACGTCTGCCAGGTTGAGTTTTTGGGCTGCCATCCCATACCACGCATAGAGGAAAACTTTTCCGTTATTCCGTGGTTTCCTCGATTTTCTCAAAAATAGCGGAAAATTTTTTCTTTAAATAACTGAATTTCATATTATGCGAAGTATTCAAGCAAAATAAAGGAAATTTTTTCCTCTGAATTTTCGAAATTTCCATTTTTGAACCATTAGCGGAAATAAAGGACCTTATTTATTTCAGCGCAATCCTACGACTCAACACCTGGGCCCTGATATATCCCCCCAACACATCACGAAAAACACCTTTACTCATACAAAAAAGATGGATTCGAGTCTTTGCCAGGCAAGCAAAACTCGAAACCATCCGCTGGGAAGGAATCTATACCCCGGGGTGTACCCGGGGATGCTTATGGGTTATTCCACTCCGTGGTGTACCGCACAACGGTTCGGACCAATTTCAAGCTCGGTGGCTTCTTCGTCGCTGACCGTTTTTTCCTTGCGGTTGATCGCAATGATATCTTCAAAGTTCGGAGGCTTCACGGTAGATGCAGAACTTTCCACAAAGTCGGTAAACTCTTTACGGTCTTCCGTTCTCAGAATTTCATTGTTTTTGCGGATTTCACCCAGAGTGGCACCCACATAGCCGCTGTCGTTGATCTCACTGACTTCAGCGAAGTGAGCCGGCAGGACAATCACATCGTCAGCCATATCTTTAATCTTGGTAAATACCGTTTCGTACAGGTCCTGAGCCCATTCTTTCACTTTTCCACCCAGGTCCGGACGACCCAGTCCTCCGACGAATACGGTATCACCGGAGAGGAAATATTTATCGTTGACGAGGAAAGATACACTACCCGGGGTATGTCCGGGAGTCGGCAGCGCCAGCACTTTGACCTCGGCTGAACCAAATTCGATCACATCATGATTTTCCAGCGGCTCGTAGTTCAATTGAGCTCCCTGGAGGTCGCTCGAAGATACATAATAGGTTGCGCCGGTTTCTTCCGCCAGTTTTTCACCACCGGAAATGTGGTCGGCGTGAACGTGCGTATCCAGTACGTGTTGAATGTCGGCGTTTTCCCGATCTGCAACTTTTTTATATTCATCAATGTGGCGACCCGGATCAATCACCGCCGCCTTTCCTTCAGATACAATCACATAGGACAGACATCCTTTGGACAGACGGTTGACCTGAATAATCTTGACATCCTGATCCACAGCCACGGTGACAGAATCGTAATACTGGCTCCAGTCAAGCATTCCGCCTTGCAGGGAGTACGCTTTAAATCCTCTGTCCTGCAGGTTCTCCGTGATGTAGTCGGAAGCTCCACCTTTTGCGCAGACTACCACGATTTCTTTCTCCTTCGGAAGCTTCTTCGCCAGATCATCCATCTGCTCATCATCAAGCAACTCCACATAGGGAACATTCATGGATTCTACGGTTTTTCCTTCAATCTTCCAGTCCTTGTACTCGTCTTCATTGCGGACATCCAGAATGAAAACATTCTCTCCGTTTTTCATTTTGGTGTGAAGTTCTTCAGAAGTGATACGAGGTGCAGTCGTCGCATTTGCCATAATACGATTCCTCCTTAAAGATTTTTTGAGATTTTGTGAACTCATCGCTCAAATGATGAAAAGTGTGACAAAATACATATACCTGTATGGGTATTTTTAATATAACATGTTTTTATGGGGTTATCAAGGTTTGTTATGGGAATTTTTTTTCGACAACTCCTTCATGAGTACAACAATGGCCCTCTGTTTGACTTTTTCTCTGTTCGTCAATAAGATAAGGATGTACTTAATTCCTACTAAAAAGAAGGTTGTTAAAGATGGACAACTTCCAGATTCATTTTGGTCATATTACCCATCCGACTCAACAAAAAATCCTTCAATCTGCGGTTAAAATTTTTTCACAAAAAGGATTTTCCGGCTCGACTACCAGAGAAATTGCCAGAGAGGCCGGTGTGTCGGAAGCGACCATCTTTCGCTATTTTGAAACCAAAAAGGATCTGCTGCTCGCTCTGATTTCACCCTCAATGGTCAAATCCATTACCGATCTATTTGTTGATATGGACGGTGAATCGGAAGAAAATGTACTGAAAAATTTTTTAAAACGTAATGCTGAGGCCATTAAAGATAATCAGGACCTTTTAAAGATTATCCTGTACGAAGCGCTGTTCCATCCGGAAATCAAAGAGATTATTTTTAAAGAAATTGTTCAGAAAAAAACCCGGTTGCTTGAATCCTATTTTGAACAACAAAAGAGGGACGGCCAGTTTAAGGACATCGACTCCAAAACAGCGACACAAACCCTGATTGGCATGTTAATCGGTTTTCAACTTTTTAAATATGCATTTCCGTCACAGGATACCAATCCCAAACAGGAAAATGACATCCTGGATGACATCATCCGTATTTTTTTGTACGGAATGAAAAAATAAACCTTCTCTTTCCCGAGAAGGTTTGTTTAACTTTATGTTGTTAATCCTTTTTTAACTGGGCACATCGTGAGACAACGAATCAGCACTCACATCGTAATCGATCCATGACTGTCCTGTGGGCCTGTTTTTCTCCATCGCATAATATAAGGCCGGGATGACAAACAGCGTCAGCAACGTCCCCACCGTTAATCCTCCCAGCACCACGGTGGCCATGGGAGCGTTCATCTCGGAACCCTCCCCCAATCCCAGCGCAATCGGTAATACGCCTAGAACCGCGGTCCCGGTCGTCATCAATACCGGTGTCAACCGGATCGGTCCCGCCTTTAATACAGTCTGGTAGGCATCCATTCCCTGTTCTCGAAGTTGTTTCATAAATTCAATCATCACAATCCCGTTACTGACAATGATACCTGAAAGCATAATGATTCCCAGTATGCTGGATACACTGAGATTTCTCCCAAACAGAAGTAGACTTGCCGAAATACCGAATAACGTCAGAGGAATGGTAAACATGATGATAAAAGGATGTTTGAAACTTTCAAACTCCGCTACCATCACGGCATAGATCAAGACAATCGCCAGAATCAGGGCGGTACCCAGATCCCCGAATGATTCCCGCATGTCTTTGGTTTCTCCCCCAAATTCAATCGTATATCCCGGTGGAAGCGGGTAGTCTTTTAATTCTTTTTCAATCTCACTGACAACAGTGCCCAGGTCCGATTGATAAAGCCCGGCGGTGACAAATGACATCCTCAACTGATTTTCCCGGTAAATGTCGGAGGGGCTCTGGGCCTGATCCAGAATCATAAATGTTTCCAAAGGGACCCATCCCCGGGGTGTCGGGATCAACAGTTGCGACACATCCTGAATGGTCCTCACATCCTGAGGTTCATACATCACCCTGATATCGATATCCCCCGTATCCGTGGCTAATTCACCGATTACATCACCGTTTGTCGAGGTTTTTAAAAATTGACTGACCGACAACACATCCAGGCCGTAAAATTTTAATTTATCACGGTCAAAACGAATGACATATTCCCTTTTACGCCCACTGAAACTGTTATCCGGATCTCGAACACCCGGAACATCGCGAACGATTCGGGTAATATCAGCCGATATCCGGTCCAGCACCTGCAAATTCTCACCTTTAATGCTGATAAAGACCGGATCTGATGAGAAGAGCGACGACACGATAAAACTGGCTTCTTCAAATTTGAGATCTACGCCGGGATAGACCAGCCGGTTCCGCAGTGATTCAATGATTTCTCCCGTGCTCCGGTCGCGTTCCGACCGGTCCTTCAGTGTGACCGTAAGATAGGCTTTGTCCGACTGTTCATAGTCCCGATTGTTCTTTGTAGAACCCAGTCCCACAAAAACAGATTCTTTTTCTTCTATTTGCTCAATTTTGTCCAGAATGGAAGCGACGACCTTTTCAGTCTCTTCGATCCGGGTATCGGGAGGCATCTCAACATGAATGGTAAATTCACCGGCATCCATCCGGGGCATAAATTCTTTTCCCACCATCGTTAACATGCCGGCTCCCGCTATGAAAGACACAAGGGCCATGACAAACACTTTTTTTCGATGATTCAGCACCCGGACCAGTAACTTTCTATACCCGTCTTCGATGGAACGGCGAATACCAACCAGTTTTTCAGATAGACGGGATTTTCCTCGTAAAAAGGGGACTTTTTTGGCTGCCGCCAGTAAAAGTGCCGTCAAAGTGGGAGTCACGGTAAAAGAGACGATCAAAGAGGCCAGTAACCCGTAGATGACGGTGTAGGCAAGTGGCTTAAATATCTGACCTGCCATGCCGCCTACAAAGAGCATCGGTAAAAATACAATCATCTTGGTCATGGTTGCGGAAAAAACGGCTGAGGCCACTTCTCGCACACCGTCCACGGCCGCCTGAAACACCTTTTTTCCTTCCTCCCTGTAATGCCGATAAATGTTCTGTAAAACCACGATGGCATCGTCCACCATCAACCCGATACTTAACGTCAGAGCCCCGAGTGTCACCAAATTGATCGTTAGCCCCTGAAAATACATGAATAAAAACGTGGTTACGATCGAGATTGGAATGGCCAGGGCAATCACGAGGGTAGCAGCCAGTTCACCAAGGAAAAAATACAGAATGACGGTTGCCAGCGTGGCCCCGATCACCCCTTCTTTGGTCAGGTTTTTAATGGAATGGCTGATAAAATCGGATGAATCGGAGGTGATTACAAGGTCCACCCCCTGAAGTTCAGGTTTCAGCTCTTCCACTTTCTTTTTTATCCGATCCGCCACTTCAATCGTATTGGTTCCGTTTTGTTTGAAGACAAAAATCGAAACCGTGTTCTTCCCGTTGTACAAAGAGGACTGATCTGTCTCTTTTTCCCGGATGAATATGTGGCCAAGATCCTGCAGCTGAACGGTGGTTCCCTGTCGGCCGGGTATAGGAAGTTTTTCTAACTGCTCCAATTGGGCTATGTCAGCACTGGTTTTAACGGAAAGAATTTTGTTTCCTTCCTCCACCGTTCCGATAGATAATGACAGATTATCCTTCATCAGGGTCTCCTGGATTGTCCCGAGACTGATCCCCAGGTGCTTCATTTTTTGCTGATCGAGTGCAATGACCACTTCATTTTCTCTGCCGCCAAAAATTTGAATGGAAGAGACACCCGTCACCTTTTGCAGTTCCTCTTTGACCTGTTCGTCTGCAATGATCGTCAGCTCCTTTAAATCCCGATCTCCAGCCAGTACCATTTCCACCACAGGGGAATCGGACGGGTTAACGTTTTGCACAACAGGATCTTCAATGGCAGACGGCAATTCTCCCATAATCGTTTCCAGTTTGGATCTGACCCGGGTTTCTGCTACATTGATGTCCGTTCCCCAGTCAAACTGGATCATGATACTGGAAACATTCTGGGAACTGGTCGAACTGATGGTATCTAAATTCTCCAGGTCACTCATCTCTTCTTCGATTAAGGATGTAACCTGTTGTTCCACCTCAACCGGGGATGCTCCCGGATACTTGGTTGTGACGGTCACCACCGGCATATCCAGATCGGGAAAGAGATCGACCGGAATACGAAGAAACAGATAGAGCCCGAGCAACATGACAATAAAAACTATCATAAAAACGGTAATCGGCCGCTTGATGGCCGTTTTTAAAATCCCCATTCGGTTTCACTCCATTATCTTTACTTGTTTATATCAGAAATGATCTGCACCCTGTCCCCTTCTCGCACCAGATGTATTCCATCTACGACAACCATTTCTCCTTGACTGAGTCCGGACCGAACCTCCACCCACTTTTCACTGCGGATACCTGTCTGGATGCGTTTCCGGATCGTAAGCCCGTCTTCTACAACAAACACATAGTTTTCTCCCCGATCATGCCAGATCGCATCTACCGGAATAACCAGCACGTCTGATTTTTCTTCGGTCTGTACCCGGACTTCTGCTGTCATCCCGGGAAAAATGTCATGATTCGGATTATCCAGCCTGACTTGCACGTGAAATAATCCACTATGTGGATTCGCATGGGTATCTATCTCTGCCACTGTTCCCTCATAAGTTTTGTTCAGGGTTGGGACAGTGACCTGTGTCTTTAGCCCGACTTTAAAATAAGGATACATCGATTCCGGAATGTCAATGTCAACTTTGACACGGCCCAGATCATCCACCGTTGCCAGCGGCAGCCCCGGATTGACTGACTCTCCTTCATTGACGGAAATGTGCGAAATATAACCCTGAATGGGACTGGTTATAGTTAATTCCTCCGCTTTTCTTTTGGCTGCCATGAAAGCGGTATAAGCCTGATTAACTCTGGCCCTGCTTACATCAAGCGTTTCCTGATCAGGACCGTTTTGCATTCGAACGAGTTGATGTTTTAATGATTCGTATTTAGACTGAGCCATCTCCATTTCTGCTTTTGCCTGTTCATACTGTTTCAGGCTTATCGCATCACTTTGATATAAAACCTCCAGCCGTTCAAAATTGGTCTTTGCTGTCTCGTAAGCCACCCGGGCCGAATTTACATTTTGTTCCATTGCCTTGATTTCCTGTTCGCCGGTTCCGCTTTTTACCTGCCGATCATTCGCCTTTGCCACGGCCAGGGAAGAACGGGCCTGATCAAGACTGGACCGGATATCCGGGTTATCAAGTCGGAACAGAATGTCTCCTTTCTGTACCTGATCGCCATTGCCAAAATTTATTTTTTCCACGGTTCCCGGCACCGTGGACGTAATCGTGACCGATTGCCGGCTTTCAATTTTACCGAACAACTGGACATGTTCGCTGATCTCCCCTGCTTGTACCTTATAAACACTCACCGGGACACCCTCAAAACCGCCCACCTGTTTCGCCTCCTGACAACCGGACAGGACCAATGTGAAAAATAGAAGGATGACGATGCCAGATATTCGATACTTTATCAACGATGATTCACCTCTTTACATATAGTAGTAAGTACTTACTTATTAACAAATCAAAAAAATAATCTTCTTGCATCACCGCCTCTGAACACCTCACCCGGACGGTGAGTAAGTAATTACTTATTTAACATGTAAAATTGTATCGTTTTCTTCACCACATTTCAAGTTGAGAAGGTCCATTCCCTTCTACTTCCACTCAAAAAAACCCGGACACTGCTCCACAGAAGAGAGTCAGTATCCGGGTCTGTTGTCTCTGACGGGTTAAAACCATCCGAGAATCGTACTCACCCCGATTAAGGCATATTTAAAGATCACATATTGATAGACCAGAATCGCAAAAATAGGCGAAATATCGATCATCCCGATTGGCGGGATAAACCGGCGGAATACCGACAGATACGGATCCACGATCGAACCGAGCACTTCGCCGAAACGGCCGTCTCTCAGTCCCGGCACCCAGGAAGACAGAATGTAGACGATCATGGCGTAGAAATAGAGCCGTAAAAGAAGAGCGACAAACCCAAGAATTGATTCTTCCAAATGTTCCACCTCATTTACCGATTACAATTTTTACTTCAAATCATCCAGAAACGCACGCACCTGGTCCGGAGTTTTGGCATTGGCGCTGTGCAGATGTGCCGTCTTTTGTCCCTTTTCAAAGACCAGCAGACTGGGAACTCCCATCACATCATATTTTTCCCGAAGCTCCGGAAATTCGTCCGTATTGATTTCATACCAGGGCATGTATGCGTGATCCCTCATGATATCTCCGATGAACATATCCATACGACGACAATCCGGACACCAGTCCGCGAAGAATTTGATGATGCATTTATCTTGATTGATCACCTGTTCAAATTGTTCTTCTGCTGTAATTTTCTCCATCTCCATCTTTTCAACCTCTCCCACTTCGTCATGTTTCTGACAATCATAAAACAGAAATTCATTATCACTTTAAAATGATTTCAGGGAAAAGTCAAATGAGAAGGCATGGTTTAGTCAGCAGAACTGTCGGTATTTTTATCTTTCTCTTCTCCAGACAAAATCTCCAGGATTTTCTGGTTCTGGTCAATCAACGTTTTGTTCTGACGGACCATCAATCTTAAATTATCATAGATAAAAAATAATAGTAACAAAACAACAACCGGTCCGATAAACGCAATGATTTCCATGTCCCTTTCTCTCCTCTCAGAGCTTCATGATCCTCCCGAATCACTATAACTATGATAATATCGAATATAGAAACAAATGACAAACAGGCAGGGATGGTTCACCCATGCTACTACAACAGTTCGAGATACCCGAATTTCATCCGAATGCCCGACTCTATCATGTGACCTATCCCGCACAGAATCTGAAGGTCACCGGCTACCTGGCCGTTCCCCGCGGAGATGGCCCGTTTCCGGTACTCGTATACTGCCGGGGTGGGATTGGCAACGTCGGCATGACCAAACTGGCCTGGGTCAGCCGCATTGTTGAAAAAGGGGTGATGGTATTCGCCCCTTTTTACCGTGGAAATCGGGGCGGAGAAGGACGCGAAGACTTTGCGGGCGAGGACCGCTACGACGTGATCGATGCGCTTCCCCTACTGGCCGAACATCCACTGGCCGATGCCGGACGGATCCACTTGTTTGGCTTTTCCCGTGGGGCATTAAACGCCCTATTCGCGGCCATGGAGAGTCCCATTCCCCGTTCTGTGGCGGTCTGGGGAGGCGTTTCCGACCTGGCCATGACCTATGAAGAACGCGTCGACCTGCGCCGGATGCTGAAAAGAGTGATCGGCGGCCCGCCGTGGAAATTGCCGGAAGCCTACCGGGAACGGTCTCCCATTTTTCACGTTCAGAACCTGCCGTGTCCGGTCTGTATCATTCACGGCACAAAGGATCAACAGGTCAGCATTCGGCATGCCGACCGGCTCGCCGACGCCCTCCAGAAGGTAGAGAAGCCTTACGAACGCCTGATTTACGAAGGGCTGGGTCACCATTTTCCTCCTCCGTTCTTTGATCAGGCGATTCGACGGATGCTTCGCTGGATGGAAAGCACCGTCGATTGAGCAGTACCCGGGTACAGCAGCAAACCCGTGCATAAGACCGGCTGGAAAGATCATACTATTCATGACATCTTTAGAAGGAGGGTCTTATGATGGATGTATCACGTGCACAGGAAATTCTACAATCCCGGGAAAAAATCGATGTCTACCATCAGAATACCCCTGTCTGGATTGATGAAGTAAACCAGGCTGACCGTACGGCCAGAGTCCACGATGAAACAAATCCTGCCGAACAAAAAACGGTTCCGGTCCAGGAACTTGAAGAAGGGATCAACCATTAAAGCCCCAGTTGCTCGTGACAGGCTTTGAGAACGTCACGGGCACTCCCTTCAATCCATCCATCCACTAGATAAAACAACTCAACCGGTTCACGGTTGATGAGAATTACGTTACCGCCTCCGCTCCGGGTCTCAGACGGAAGCATGTTCGCCGGTGAAACCTGCAGCGACGTGCCAATCACCAGCATCGTTTTACAGTTCCGCGCCGCCTCCGCCGATTTTTCAAAGGCCTCTACCGGAAGCGCTTCTCCAAACAACACGATTCCCGGGCGCAGTTTACCGTTGCATTGACAGTTACTCTTTTGAAGATAATGTTCCTCTGTATAGGTTCGTCCGCAGGTCTCACAGTAGATATCGGTCAGAGAACCGTGCAATTCATAGACGGTCTCAGACCCGGCCTGCCGGTGGTAACCATCGACATTCTGGGTAATTACCGCATCCACCAGCCCTTTTTTCTCCCATTCGGCCAGGATACGATGTCCTTCGTGCGGTGCGTATTTATTCTTTTCTTCAATCCGATAACGGTAAAAAGACGTAAACTCATCAAAGTTTTGATACAGGGAGTTGGCGGACGCAATCTCCATCGGGTCCCGTCCGTCCCAGAGTCCTCCGTTGCTGCGAAAATCTGGGAGACCACTTTCCGTACTCATGCCCGCTCCAGTAAAGATCACCACATTCCCCTCTTTCACACGCCCGGCCAGTTCCTCGATCGACACGTTGTTCATACGCTCACATCCCTCCCGTTTTTCTTCTATCATATCAAATCCGCTCCGCTATTTAGAAGATGAATTCACAAGACGCAAACGACGTATCCTGTTGCAAAGGTCCTTGACGAATCGGTTATTAACTGTATATATTGTATATATACAGTATAAACGGTGGAAGGATGATGAGATGAATATCATCATTTCTAATACATCACAGGAACCGATTTACAAACAGATTGTCAACCAGATTAAAACGATGATCATGAACGGTGATCTCGAAGAATCCCAGCCGCTCCCCTCCATCCGCAGCCTGGCCCGGGACCTGCAAATCAGCGTCATTACCACTAAACGGGCCTATGACGAACTGGAGAAAGAAGGTTACCTGGTTACGGTGCCGGGAAAAGGCTCCTATGTCTCAGCAAAAAACCCGGAATTTCTTAAAGAAACAAGACTTCGGCTGGTCGAAGAAAAACTGAGTGAAGCGATCCGTGCTGCGCGCACCGCCGGGCTCGGCCTCGATGACCTTCAGGAATTGCTTCAAGTCTTATATGAGGAGGAACCATAATGAATAAAATTCTTGAATTAAAAGAGGTCAGCAAATCATTTCAAGATTTTCGCCTGAAAAATATCAGTTTCTCACTGAATCCGGGCTATATCATGGGGTTTATCGGTTCCAACGGCGCCGGAAAAAGCACCACCATTAAATTGATTATGAACCTGATAAAAAAAGACGGCGGGGAAATTCGTATCTTCGGAAAGGATCATATCGCCGCTGAACAGGAAATTAAGCAGCGGATCGGATTTGTTTATGAAGCCAACCATTTTTATGAGGAATTAACCACGGAAGAGATGAAAAAAGTGATCGCACCGCTATACCGCAACTGGGATGAACGTGAATTCCGCCGATATATGGAGATGTTTGAACTCCCCTCAAACCGAAAAATAAAAGACCTGTCCCGGGGCATGAGAATGAAATTCTCGCTGGCCATCGCCCTCTCTCATCACGCTGAATTACTGATCATGGATGAACCCACTTCGGGACTGGATCCGGTGGTTCGTAGCGAGCTGCTCGATCTGTTCAGCGCATTTATCCAGGATGAAAACCGGGCTATCTTGTTTTCGACGCACATCACGACCGATTTGGATAAAATCGCCGACTACATTACGTTTATCAATCGCGGAAATTTGGTTCTCCATGCCACCAAGGATGATATACTCGATCATTACGGTGTGGTCAAAGGGGGACTGGAACTTCTCGATGACGACGTAAAAACGATGTTTGTCGGTCTGAAGCAGAGTCGTTACGGGTTTGAGGGCCTGGTGGAAGATCGCAGGGAAGCGGAACAGTTAATGGGACAGCATGTGGTGATTGAGAAACCTTCACTGGAAGATATCATGGTCTTTTACGCAAGGAGGAATCAGAATGGGTAGTCTGATCGCCAAAGATTTCCTGGTGCAAAAACGGCAACTCTGGTTTAGCCTGTTTTATTATGTCATTTTTATGTATCTGGCGTCACAGCTCGGTAACACCGCTTTTATATTGATGGTGGTGATGATTACCTTTATATTTACAGCGACATCCGCCGCCTATGATGACAAAAGCAAATCCGATATTCTGCTGAATAGCCTGCCGGTTCGAAGAAATCAGATTGTTCTGGCCAAATACCTGTCCTTTCTAATCGCCTCGATCTTCCACATCATCGTTTTTGCCCTGCTGGGATGGGTGATCAATCAGCTGGGCCTGTGGCAGATGGAACCGGTCACCTGGCTGCATATACTCATCGCCCTGCTCAACCTGTCGCTATTGAACGGAATCTACTTGCCGGTTTATTTCCGATTCGGCTATATTAAATCCCGGATTCTGCAATTTGTGGTGTTCTTCACGATCTTTTCGCTTGGCACCGGCCTCGGCAATTACCTGAGTACGAATCCGCAGACAGTGGAATCGATCAATCACCTGGCGAGGCGTTTTCTTTCCTGGCCGGATGGGTTGCAGGTTCTTATGACTTTACTCATCGTAATGAGCATACTGCTTGTTTCGTTCCTGCTGTCTGCCTATTTTTACGGGAAAAGAGAGTTTTGAAAAGAAAGAATCCCCCGGTCGGTCAGCTGATCGGGGGACCTTCTGTTGGAATGGACTCGGGGAATCAAACCTGTCTAATTGTCAACATGATACTAGCAGGACGACCCGGGAGGCGGCACGTCCTCGCCACTCTGGTAAACCGTTAATCCGTATGACAGAATCTCATACCGACTGGAAAGAATGAATCCCTGAGCCGGCTGGTGATCCAGCGTCAGTTCATCATCCAGATAACGCCGTGTAAACCGGTCTATAAAAAAGGGAATTCCCTCAACTTCAATCACGGTGTCCGTCGGCCTGGTCTCATCCAGAGCCAGGTGAAAATCAATCAACGTACCTCAACCGCCGGTGAGGGCCCCGTCAACCCGCAGACCCCGTCCTTCCGGGATCTCCATCTCACGCAGCTTTTCAAGGGCGGATTCCGTGACGATGATATTCATCTGTTTCAACCTCCTTTTACGACCAATTCCAGAGAACCCGAAAATTCAATTTCTACCTCTTCCCCTTATTATACCCTTATGCCAGAATAAGAAGAAGAGACAAAGGTGTTAAGTGCAACAGGAGGTTGTCCGATATGAAAGAGATTCGTATTTTATCACCCCAGGGCATGCTCGGTTACGGTTATCCCATGGAATCTCTAAAAAACGGGCTGGCCAGTCATCCCCACGCAATTGCAGTAGATGCCGGTTCAACAGACGGCGGGCCACACCGGCTCGGCCTGGGTGTCGGCGGTGTCAGCCGCATGGCGACCAAAAAGGATTTAAAACCCCTGATCATCGCAGCACGCGAGCGAAGGATTCCCTTGATCATCGGCTCCGCCGGCGGGTCCGGCGCCGGTGTGCGTGTTGACTGGACGCTCGATATCGTACGTGAAATCGCCGGAGAAGAAAACCTCTCTCTACGTGTGGCACTGATCTATTCGGATATGGATCCGGAATGGGTGAAGGCAGAATTTCGCAGAGGAAATCTGTCTTCAATCGGATCAGCCCCGCCTCTGACGGAAGAGTTAATTAATCAGACATCGGTCATCGTGGCCCAGATGGGTGCCGAACCCTATCTGGAAGCGTTGAAACAGGAACCGGATATTATCATCGGCGGCAGAACGTACGACCCGGTGATGACGGCGGCTCTCGCCCTGCAAAACGGAATGGATCCCGGTCCCGCCTATCACATGGGTAAAATTCTCGAGTGCGGCGCTCTGGCTGCCCGACCGGCAACGGCCGGTGACGGGATGATCGGTATTTTGCGGGACAATCATTTTCTGGTTCGCCCCCTGAATGGAAAGCGAATCTGCACCACACAGTCCGTCGCTGCCCATACGCTATATGAAAAATCGCATCCTGCCCTCCTTCCGGGACCGGGAGGCATACTGGATTTGACGGATTGCCGGTTTGAACAGGTGGATGAGCGTACGGTACGCGTAACGGGAAGCCGTTTTATTCCTGAAAAAGAGAAAACGGTGAAACTGGAGGGTGTCCGTCAGGCCGGTTATCGTTCCGTCCTCGTCGCCGGGGTTCGGGATCCCGGGTTCATCCGACAGCACCGGGATCTGCTGAAGCAGGTCGAGGACGAGGCAGCGTCCTATTTTGAAGAGGTTCGAACCGGACAGGCACGCCTTCATTTTAAAACATACGGGGTTGATGCGGTCATGGGAGAGCGGGAGACGGAAACGTCCCTCCCCCATGAAATCGGGCTGGTGCTCGAAGTGGTGGCGGAAACGCAGGAGCTGGCAGACAGCATCTGCGCCTTTACCCGTTCGGCGTTGATGCATAAGGATTATGACGGACGGGTGTCCACAGCGGGAAATCTGGCACTGCCGTTTGCGCCCCCGGAATTTTCCGCCGGGCCGGTGTTTACCTTTTCTATTTATCATGCGGTGAAGGTGGATGATCCGCTTTCGCTTTTTCCCGTAAAAATGGTCGAGATCGGACGAGGAGAGTGAGATCGACAATGGCAACAACATTGAAAGATGTGGCCCGGGTGATCCGTAGTAAAAATGCCGGTCCCTTTGAGATCACGTTTGATATTATGTTTGCTTCGGAGGATGAATATCGCTGTGTTAAGAAAAGTGGACGGCTGACCCGGGAAACGGTAGCGGCCCTGTACGGTGTAGCGGTATCGGAGATCGTGGCTTTTGTCTGGTATGATCCGGCGCTGGCAGTAAAGTTTACCCTGACCCGCCCGGTTTCGTCGGGAAATGAAGGGGAACGGGATACGTATGGGGCCCAGCAACATGCGCCTTTACTGTCGCTGGAGGTTGAATAAATTAGTCTCTGGTGACGAGGGAAAAATAGCGGAAATTTGCTTCCGCTATTTTTCATTTTGTGGGCGTTTTTTTGAGAATAGCAAATTTTTTCCGCTATACTATTTCGCCATCAACATGAACCATCGCCATGACAATTGGGACTCATCATTTTTGTACATGTTGTCATAAAAATAAAAGTAAAATTGTTGAATTGTGGACAATAGTTATGATTTCAAGGCAAATGATAGAATATTATCACTATTTAATAAACTTCATTTTTATTCCATTTAAAGGGGGAATTAGATGTTTACAAAAATAGCAGATACTTTCTCTAACGGTGTTCGTCGCTATTTGCCTGATTCATTTGTGATTGCGGTACTTATGACAATTTTTGTATTAGTTGTAGCCATTTTAATGAACCCTTCTCATACAATGGGGATGATTAAGTCGTGGGGAGATGGGTTCTGGGTTTATATTGGATTTACCATGCAAATGGTCTTGCTATTGATGACAGGTATGGTGTTGGCTTCGGTGCCTTTCATCAATAGAGGTCTTCAATCTTTAGCGGGATTGGCAAAGAGTCCAAATCAAGCGTATGTATTGACATTTCTTATTTCATCATTAGCTTATTACATTAACTGGGGATTAGCTGTTATTGTGGGAGCGATTGTTGCAAGAGAGGTAGGAAAAAGAAACGAAGATGCACACTTCCCACTCCTTGTCGCAGCTGCTTATACACCAACTGTTCTTTATACTGCTGGGCTTTCAAGCTCAATTGGGCTTACAATTGCAACCCGTGATCATTTTTTAGTTGAGCAAATGGGGGCCATTCCGACTTCAGCGACAATTTTTCATCCTGGTACTATCACAATCTTCCTCGCATTAGTCGTTACAATCCCAATTTTTATTGTTTTAATGGCACCCAAAAAAGATATAAAAAGCTACAGGCCTCTAAATATGACAAAGACAGAGACAGAGAACGATGGGATTTCTGAACATTCCGCCACATTAGAGGAGCCATTGACGCCCGCTCAGAAGCTTGAATTTACACCTTTGCTTGGTTCAGTAATTGGAGCGGTGGGTTTAATTTATGTCATTTATGAATTTATGAATGGACATGGATTAGATCTTAACATTATTAACTTGCTGTTTTTTTCGTTAGGCCTTTTACTCCATCAATCTTTAGGAAGGTTTGCAGATGCATTTAAAAATGCCGCCAGATCCATTTCACCAATCATCCTCCAATTTCCATTTTATGCGGGGATCATTGCTGTTCTGGGAAGCTCCGGTCTCGGAGCATCGATTATTAACTGGATGAGTTCGATTGCCTCCACTGAAACCTTTCATGTATTTACATATTGGTCAGCAGGTCTTGTAAACATTCTGGCACCGTCTGGAGGAGGGCAATGGGCCCTACAGGGACCTCTGCAGATTCCAGCAGCTCTAAATCTGGGGGTAGATCCTGGCTTGACGGCAATGGCTGTTGGATGGGGAGATGCATGGACTAACCTTATCCAACCATTCTGGGCGCTGCCCATTTTAAGTGTCGTTGGACTTCATATTCGTGACATCATGGGATATTGTATCTTACTCAGTCTATGGGTTGGAACTATAACCAGTATTCTAATATTCTTTTTATATTAGCCATTTTCTAAAAGATTCAGCTGTTTGCTTTTGGGCAGTTTAAATAACATTTCAATCCTGGTTCGGCTTCATTTTCGCAAAAAAACTGCCCAAAAGCAAACAGAGATCATGTAAATACCTCCTGGCGAAAATCCCCAACTCCCCCAATCAGGCCGGATAATAGATCAGATTGTGAAACCGTACCGGTTTGGTACCGGTATTGATATAGGCATGGGGCCTGTCAGCAAAAAAACGGACGGCGTCCCCTTCACGGATGGTGTAGGTTTCATGATCCACTTTCAGAACCAGTTCACCTTCGGTCACGATGATATATTCTTCGACCCCCGGTGGATGGGCTTCAGACGCCTGCTGACTGTTCGCATCAAGCTGCACCGTATAGACTTCAAATTGCCGATCCGGCTTGAAAGGAAACAACGGATACACTTTGTAATGGCCGTCCGATTCCATAATCGGTGACACCCCGGATAGGGACACCATCGTGACAGCCGGTTCATCTTCTTCAACAAAATAGGAAAAGGAAACCTTGAGCCCATTGGCAATTTTCCACAAAATCGAAACCGTTGGATTGGATACACCCCGCTCAATTTGCCCCAGCATCGCCTTGCTGACACCGGTCAAGTCTGACACTTTGTCCAGACTAAGACCTCTCATTTGACGAATCTGCTTCAATCGGCTTCCTATTTTTTGATGGATGCCATCCATGTTGACCCCTCACCTCAAAATCTCATATTGTATGTTATAGCATACAAATGTATAATATACGATATAACATCCGTTCGTATTTTATGTTAAACATCATTATACCCGAGGGGTGATGTTATGTACAATGCAAATGTTGATAATGCTGATGCGAATTCTCAAGCTCAATGGATAAAGCCCCGGAATTTTTTAAAAGGATTGAAAGCGGGCATTCCGGTTGCCATCGGTTATATCCCCATCGCGATTGCCTTCGGTTTGCTCGCTAAATCGTTTCAAATACCCGACGCTGTGATTTTGTTCATGTCGTTACTTATTTTTGCCGGTGCGAGTCAGTTTATTGGTGTCAACCTGATTATGGCCGGTGTCACCTATCTGGAGATTGTGATGACCACATTTATCCTGAACCTGCGTCATCTGTTAATGACAGCATCCCTGTCCCAGCGTGTTCCTGACCAGACTCCGAAAAGGTGGCTGGCTCTTTTATCCTTCGGCGTGACGGATGAAACGTTTACGGTCGCCTCCACACAAAAAGAAAAGGTTTTACATCCGGCCTTTATTCTCGGGTTAAACTTTTTGGCGTTTGCCGCATGGAACGTGGGAACATGGATCGGAGTCTTCTTTGCTGTGGGACTTCCTCAGTCGATTCAGAACAGCATGGGAATCGCCCTGTATGCCATGTTCATCGGGCTGCTGGTCCCTTCTCTGAAAAATGCCAGACCGGTTCAGGTCATTGTTTTGATTGCGGTTGTGATCAGTTCCATCATGCACTGGATTTTGCCTTATTTTATCGATCTGTCTCCGGGCTGGAACATTATTATCACCACCGTGCTGTCTTCGATGATCGGTGTGATTCTATATCCGAAAAATGGTGATCAAGATGAATAATCTCTTTTTATTGGTTGTGGGAATGGGACTTGTGACGTATATACCCCGTATGTTACCAATGGTTTTTCTGAAAAATTTAAAACTGCCGCCATCCATGAGACGTTTTCTTGAATTCGTGCCCTATACGGTTTTAGCCAGTCTGGTTTTTCCGGGAATATTGACGTCGGTGGAAAACATGCCATCTGCGGTTGTCGGGGGCATCCTCTCTGTTGTGCTGGCTCTTTTCCGATTCAATCTGATTTTGATTGTATTAGGTGGTATAATCGGGGTGTTTGTAACGGATTATCTGTTTTTTTCGTAAAATTGATTTGGGTTTGCTGAGGGGAATCATAGGTTCCAAAATGATAAGTGAAATTTTTTCCGCTATTTGCTTATTTTGCGTATTTTTTACAAATTAACGGAAAACTTTTCCGTTATTTGGCCGATAAATTATTATGCGAAGTATTCAGTGAATAATAGCGGCAGATTTTTCCGCTATAATTTTAAAATTCGGCTTTATCGTCTGGTAGCGGAAAGATTTTCCTCTATTTTTTCAAGGCCTGACAACCGATCCCTTATCTATTTAAAAGATAAAAAGAGAAGGACATTCCCACTCGTTTCAGGAATGTCCTTCTCTTCCATCACATGACCACCTGTCTATCAGGCCCATTTAAAGCTGACCACCAGAACCACTGACAGACTCATCAATACCGTCAATCCGATGACCGTCAGATATCCGGTTAACGATGGTAATGATGACGATTTTCCACCGGTAAGGCGTTTCATGATCCTGCGGCTCAACAGGGTGAGCAGTATGATCGAAAGCAGGATCACCATGCCACCCGCCTGCTCCATAAAACTGAGCCAGAACGGTTTATCGCCGCCGGCCATCCCCATTTGAACCAGCATCATAACACCGGTAATCAGTACAACAAGCGCCCCGGGATTGGACAGCCATTTGATCAAATTTAATGTACTTGCGACGAAAGGATTGTCGCCTGCTACCAGCCTGCCTTTAAGTATCATCAGAAGGAATCCCAGCGCGATCAAGGATCCCAGCCAGATGACCAGCCCGGATATATGGAAAAAGTATAAGAGACTGTACATCAACTTCCTCTCCCTCCGAGAATATCTATTCCCTGGTATATATATTCAAACTCGTACATGAATAAGACAACTGCTTTTCAGAAAAAGTGCTATCACAATAATTCATTAAGCTTCAAGTCGCAAATATTATTCCATATTGCAGGAAAGCCGGTCAAGTTTTGGTGTGCTGGAACTAAAAAATAACCGGTCACATTGTCAAATTTTTGATGACAACATACCCAGACCTGCCCACCCCTCCTTATTTCATGATACACTGAATTATAAAAGGAAAATGGAGGGATATGGAATGAACCCCTTGTTTCAACAGCTCGAAATCGTTCGGGGCAATACCCTGAATATGCTCGAAAACACCACGGAAGAACAGGCGAACGTGATTCCGGAAGGTTATCGCAACAACATCCGCTGGAATCTGGGACACATCCTGACGATTCAGGAACAGCTGGTATTTTATATGTCGGGAGAATCGCTTCAAATTCCTGAACACTATGTATCCTATTTTGCCAAAGATACCAGCCCGGCGGACTGGTCAGCCGAACCTCCGTCTCTCGATGAATTGAAGTCCGAACTTAAGAAACAGACGGAACGAATCAAGTCAACGTTTGCCAATCGTCTGGATGAAGAGGTGCCCAAACCGTTCCGATTCCGGGACAAATATGAGTTTAAGACGGTCGGGGAATTAATTGCCTTCACCCTCTATCACGAAGGCATGCACCAGGGGTTGATCAACGGCATGTTGAGATTGACCAAAAACGGATAATTGGTTTTAGAATTTGCCGCCGCAAATCCTTGCACAGGGTTTGCGGTTCGTTTTGCAAAACGCCTCATATTCATTGTGAATATCCAGTCATCTCCAGCAAAAAATATACATGTCTCAGAAAGTAAAAAATATATGGTATGATACCATGAAGACAATTTTTTCAGGACCGGGAGGAAACCAGGAATGACCGCATTAGAAGCTGGAACTGTTGCAACATTAACCGTGGAAAGAGAAGCACCCTACGGGTTTTTCTTGACCAGCGGGGATGAAGATGTGCTGTTACATAAGAATGAAATCACCGACCCCTTAGAATTGGGTGACGATATTCAAGTCTTTTTATACCGGGATAAGGAAAACCGGCTCGCCGCCACCATGACGATTCCGAAAATTCAAGTGGGGACTTACGGCTGGGCGGAAGTCGTCGAAGTCCAAAGGCCACTAGGCGTGTTTGTGGATATCGGTATACAAAAGGATATCCTGGTATCCCGGGATGTGCTTCCCCGTCATCAGCCAATCTGGCCGGAAAAAGGGGACCGGCTCCTCGTCACGCTGGAACGTGACAGCCAGGGGCGGCTGTTGGCCGTTCCTGCTACAGAAGAGATCATTCAACAGATCATGAAGCCGGCCAAACGGGACTTATTGCATCAAAATCTGGAAGGTCACGTCTATCGGAACCTGAAAATCGGGACCTTTGTGATCTCGAAGGAAGGGTATCGCGGTTTTATCCATGAGAGTCAGCGAAAACGTGAACCCCGACTGGGAGAAAAGGTGAACGGTCGTGTAACGAAAATCAATGAGGACGGCAGTGTCAATCTGTCCCTTCTTTTAAAAAAGGAGGATGCTCTAGAAGAGGACGCGGAAATGATTTATGCCTATATGAAAGGTCGTGGCGGCGCGATGCCCTATTCGGACAAAACCCATCCCGACGATATCAAGTCGATTTTCGGAATCAGCAAGGCCGCCTTTAAACGGGCACTGGGAAAACTGATGAAAGAAAACAAAGTCTATCAGGAAGATGGCTGGACGTTCTTGCGGGAAAGAAAGTAATAGTGTCAGAAACCGGGAATAACACGCATCGGAACAACATGAGCCCGATGCGTGTTTCGTTTCGGGATTATAAAGGTGTTTGATTAAGCATCTTTTTTTAATCGATTAATTTCCAATTTGTTTTGGGCCGTTTCCTGGTAAACAAACTCAATATCTCTTTTCAGGTGGAAGTCTGCTCTGACTAACGTTTCATAATGGTGATCTACCTTGTTATCCAGATCGTTAAATTTGTTGTCCAGACCGTTAAATTTGTTGTCTAGTTCATTAAACTTGTTGTCCAGATCGTTAAACTTGCCATCCAGTTCATTAAACTTGTTATCCAGATTGGTAAACTTGCCATCTAGTTCATTAAACTTGTTGTCCAGATTGATAAACTTGCCATCCAGTTCATTAAACTTGTTATCCAGATTGGTAAACTTGCCATCTAGTTCATTAAACTTGTTATCCAGATTGGTAAACTTGCCATCTAGTTCATTAAACTTGTTATCCAGATTGGTAAACTTGCCATCTAGTTCATTAAACTTGTTGTCCAGATCATCAATCCTTTTACCTAAAGCACCAACGTTTGTGATAAGTTGATGAACCAGATCGCTGTTCCGTTTAACTTCGCCTTTTAATGTTTCCATGTCTGCGGTAATATCATTGACTTTACCTAAAATTTCTCGGAGAAGTGCTTCATTCATGACTGACTTAACCCTCCTTTCACATCGTTTTCCGCGTTTATTGAGTTACCTTATCTATCCCTCAACTTCCTCTTTTAACAAATCCAAAAATACGTCACCGTACTTGTCCAGCTTGGCTTCCCCCACCCCTTTAACCTGCAGGAGCTCTTCCGGGGTAACCGGCAGCCGAATCGCCATCTCACGCAGTGTACTGTCGGAAAATACCACAAACGGCGGAACCCCTTCACGGTCAGCCAGAAGCTTGCGGAGATCACGCAGTTTCTCGAAAACTTCGTCTCCTTCCCGGGTATCTCGTTTAACCTGATGCGTACGACGATAGACCCGGGTCTCCCCTTTTAATACATCCACGGCAGGTGGCATCAGCCGGACCACCGGATAACGCCCTTCGCTCAAAGCCAGATAGCCGTCAGCCACCAGAAGCTGCATCAGATCCAGAATCTCTTTTTCCGTATAATCCTTCATAATGCCATAGGTCGGGAGCCGATCCAGGCCCAGTTCCTTAAGGCGTTTATTGCTTGAACCCTTCAGAACGCGGGCCACCAGTGTCATGCCGAACCGTTCATTCATTCGTTTCACACAGGAGCCGATCTTCTGCGCCTCTACCGTGATATCTTCCAGTTCCCCGTCATTGTTACAGTTTCCACAATTGTCACAGGAATCAGCAGCATCAGCCTGTCCAAAATAACGTAAAATAAATTGCCTCAGACAATGGCGTGTGTGGCAATAATCCACCATTTTGCGCAATTTCTTCAGCTCAATCGCCTGCCGGTCCGGCGAAGAGACACTGTTTTCAATCAAATATTTCTGGGTGATGATATCCTGCGGCTGAAAAAACAGGATGCACACACCGGGCTCCCCGTCACGGCCGGCCCGCCCCGCCTCCTGATAGTACGATTCCATATTCTTCGGGAGATTCCAGTGGACCACGTAGCGGACATTGGATTTGTCAATCCCCATGCCGAAGGCATTAGTCGCCACCATGACACGGATATCATCCTGTAGGAACGCCTGCTGCATGCGTTCCCGTTCCCGATCACTCATTCCGGCGTGATATTTGCCAGCTGAAAATCCCTCTTTGGTCAGCTTCTCAAAAAGCGATTCTGTTTCACGCCGGGTAGCCGTATAGATAATCCCGGCCTGATCGGCGTGTTTACGTATGTACCGGCTGACATAAGACTCCCGATTAACGCCACGGAGTACGCTAAAATTAAGATTGGGGCGATCAAATCCGGTCATATGCAGGGCGGGATCTTTGAGTCCCAGCAAACGGATAATATCCCGACGCACTTCCTCCGTGGCCGTCGCAGTAAAGGCAGCGACCACCGGCCGGGAAGGCAGATTATCGATAAAAGTGGAAATTCGTAAATAACCGGGGCGAAAATCATGGCCCCATTGGGAGACACAGTGTGCCTCATCAATGGCCACAAAGGAAATCGGCATTTCACGAACCAGCGCCTGAAAACTGTCCGCTTCCAGCCGTTCCGGTGCTACATATAACAGCCGGTATTCACCCTGCGCCGCCTCGTTCAAAATCCGGCTCCATTCACGTTTCTTCAGGGTACTGTTAAGAAAGGCAGCAGGTATGCCCAGCGCCTTAAGCGCATCCACCTGGTCCTGCATCAGTGAAATTAGAGGGGAAATCACGATGGTGGTTCCCGGAAAAATCAGGGACGGAATCTGATAGCAGATCGATTTTCCGCCGCCGGTGGGCATGATACCCACGGTGTCGCGACCCGTCAGCAGATCGGAAATCACCCGTTCCTGCCCCGGTCGAAAGGTGTCATAGCCGTAGATTCGTTTCAGATAGTTTTGGGCCTGGTCAATCATCGCAAACTCCTGACAATATTCTCGTATAAGTCTTAATCATATTGTAACTGATTTTTTATTGCGAAGATATGGAACAGGGAGAATTCATCCCATCAAATATTTGACTGTTCCATGCTGCTGACAGATGATGATATTTCCTTTAAAATAATAATATAAACACAAAGTGGAAAGAGAGCCAGATTATGAAGAAATTATCATCCCTGATACTCGTTTTCATTCTGTTAACTCTGGCAACTGGTTGTACGGAAGAAGGTCAAAATCTTGAAGGCCAAAAGCTTGTTCAATTTTCCTTAACCCAGAAAGGTTCTCATGAAAACTGGGACGTGATCGATCACATTTCGGGAACCTATTACAATCTTGAAAAATTGTATCAGTCCATGCATTCACTGGTGATCACGCCAAAAATCGAGATATCAAATCCCGAAATTAATGTTTCGATTAAGATCAACGACGAAGTCCTGGGTTATACAGCAAAACAGCCCGAAGGAGAATGGCATACTGTTTTCAAGGCGAAACGGACAGCGGACGGGGTTTTCAATGTTGATCAGGAATTGTCTCACCAGGATGATAACGACAGATTCTGGGATGAAGATGTAACGGTAATCATTGAATACGGCGATCAAAAAGATGAGATAAGATTGCAATAATCGGATCCTCCCGATCTCAACGGATTCTCTCATTTATTGCTTTTCTAGAAATTGTTGTGTTTTTTATCCATCAATATATCTCTACTCTTTTTTTTAATGATTTATAGCGCTTTTATCAATTCGATGGCAAAGAAAATAAGGGCGATCGCTCTATAATACGATTGACGATTCTACACTCAATCAAGAAATGGGTTACCTGACATTTCCCTCCGTCCCGGATGATTCGCCATCATCGAGCATCGGCTCATACATCATGATGGCGTGATTTTCTGTGATGAACTCATCATCGATCTGTTCATTTTCCAGATTATACACTCTCCTGTGAATCTTGTTGTGCCTGACGTAACCACCCCAGTACTCGCAGGTGATCCAGTGTTCTTTTTCATAGACTTCATAGGTTCTGGTCGACGGGACATCTGAGCGCCATTCCCCGACCAGATGCGTATCGGTCAGGTAAACGACCAGCTGGTATTGATGAGGGGTTTCATTTTTAATCTGTAGATCAAGATAGTTATAGTAACAGGTGGCACCGCTTCCGAAAGGCTGCCGCCGATTGGAGTCGGGAAAAACATCGTAACTGTGCCGATAACGCTCGGTAACGGTTAACGGGGAATGTAATGTCAGCCAGTAGATAAGATTGGATAATTGACACAGTCCGCCCCCCACACCCGTGGTGACCCGGCCATGAAACAAAATCATGCCGTCCACATACCCTTTTCGTTTCGTCGGATTCCCGATCAAACGCCAGTAAGAAAAGGTTTCACCCGGTTTGATCAGGACGCGATTTAATCTGCCAGTGGCTATTTTCAGATTCTTAACCTTGTTATGCTGTAACCACATGTCTACATCTCTCAGCTTGCGAAGAAGGGGCGTTTTATGGGTAAAGACGACATGGGGCAACAGGGAATTCGCTTTTTTAATGGCATACGTTTCCCCGCCCAGATACCAGTGAAGATAACGTTTTAACCGATAGTATTTTTTGCCTGCATATAGCCGAAATGGACTTCGCTTGATAGGTTTTAAGGATGTCACAGGTTATCTGTTCCTTTCCCCCGGGAAGATTTGTTCCTTATTGTAACATACCCGTTACGATGCAACTACCACATGATTTAAAGGATTCAGACAATCTGTTGAATGAATCAAGGAGAGGGTAAACCCGCCCCCTCCCCCTTTTCTTACACCTTGATTCGTTCCACAAAAAACCGGTAAGTCAACACATTAAGAAGCGCAACATACACCAGCCCGATCCACACATACTGACCATAACTCAACAGCAGCAAATCCTCTCCGCGAATGATACTGCTGATCGCTTTGGCCGGCCAGAACCCGGGAGCGAATGCAAACAACAACTCCTTTGCATCCACAAAAAACAGCGCGATAAATGGAAAAATAATCAGGATCCCGATCCCTTTCATCACGGCAAACCCTTCGATTTTATTCTGGGCCAGTGCATTGATCATAAGCCCCGTCATCGGCGCCGCAAGCGAAGCAAGAAAGGAAATCGCTGCCATCTCTCCCGCCCTGAAACCCCCGATATCGGAAAACCACATCACATAGAGGCAGGCCACAAAAGAAAGCACAAATACAAGCACCAGTTTAAACAGCAAAAATTGATGGATACTGAGCGGCGTAACCCTCACCGAAGTAAGCACGTGATCATCACGGTCATTCAGGATGGAAAATCCGATCAGCGCCCCATAAACCTGCGGTGTCAGCAACACCAGCACAACCAGGATGTAATCGGCAATCGTATCCATGGGAAACCCGCTCATTTCCTCCACCCAGGGCACGACATAGCGTCCGATCACCCCGAACAGAATCGGGTAGATTAACATGAACCCCATCAACGAATCCCGTCGCCATTTTTTCAATTCACTGTACATATACCGGGCATACATATTAAACACCACTTTCCTTCAGCGCAAATTGAAGAAATTTCCTGACCGCCATCCAGGCCAGCACCAGTGAGAAAACCAGCAGATAACCGGCGGAAAACACGATCTCCCATGTCTCCATCCCGCCTGCCGTCGCCTGAAGCAGTATATAGGAAGCCTTCGTCGGCAAAATGTAGAACACGTTCTGCAACCATGTACTGGTGATGATCCCCACCTGCTCCAATAAAAGGGGCAACATAAACACAAAAACATACTTCATCATCGCCATCAACAGATCGGTAAAATCCTTCGCATAATAGGTCAGCAAAAACCCGACCAGTGAGTGGAACAAGGATACCAGGATTACGGCGGCAACCAGACCAAACACATGCACATGAACCTCTTTAAAAAGACGCGCATACAGGTACAAAACCAATAGCGTCACCAGATTGGACATCACACCGGCAGCCGTTTTTGCCAGGACATATTCCATTTTTCGAATCGGCGCCACCAGGAGGGTTTTCAGCGTACCTTCCTGTTTTTCATAAAAAAGGGTCACCCCGATCATTAAAATGGCCATAGATGTCGCATCCAGAAAAACCAGCAACGGCAACAGACGGCTCACATCCTGAATGTCTGTGAAATGCAGCACTCCGATCCAGATCAGGATAATCACAAAGCTGGCCGCGACAATGTTGTATTTTTTCATGCGCTCCAGTTCACCCGTCAACAACACCATGAAATTAGGCATAGACATCGACCCCGGTCAACTTGATGAAAATATCATCAAGCGTTGTTTCCTTGCTGTGCATGGTGACGATCTTTTTGGTACGCACAATCTCCAGGAACCGCTCACTGTTCCCCAGTTGATCGAGATCGAACGACTCCCGGGCCACCCCGTCGTCATCTTCAAACTCGACTTCCACCTTCCGTTCCCCGTGTTTCAACTTCAGGTTTTTCGGCGAGTCGATTTCGACGATCTTGCCCCCGGCCATGAACGCAACGCGGTCACATAACTCATCCACATCATTCATCAAATGGGTGGTTAACAGGACGGTACCGCCCTGATCCTGAAACTCCCGGATCATATCTTTGACAATGCGGGCATTTTTCGGATCGAGCCCGTTGGTCGGTTCATCAAGCACCAGCATTTTCGGGTTATTCAACAGGGCCCGCACGAAATTGAGCCGTGCTTTCATTCCTTTAGAAAACTCCCCTACTTTTTTGTCCTTATGCTCATACAACCCGACCCGCTTCAGCAGTTCGTCCGTATCCGCCGTCGATTGGTAAAGTTTCTTAAAAAAATGGAGGTTCTCTTCGGCCGTCAATTTGGAAAAATGGACCGGCATTTCAAACCCCACACCGATTTCTTCATAGAAATCCTTTCCATAGGAGTCAAGCGATTTTCCACGATACCATACCTCTCCACCGTAATGATCCAGCAACTTGATCAATATTTTTTGCGTCGTACTTTTTCCAACCCCGCTCGGACCCAACAATCCGAAGATTTCTCCATCCTCAATTTCGAAAGAGATTCCTCTGATCGTGTCTTCCTTGCTTTTGGGATATCTGAACGTCAAATCTTTGACTTGAAACAAACCCATCCCCTCCTTTTAAGGGCTTTTATTTATTTCGCCGCCATGCCGTTTTTCAGGATATACAGCATCTGATCGACCATCTTCATAAACGCCTCGTTGTCGACAAGCGTGTCACCGTTCGGATCCGATTGCGCCAGAAGATGATCCGTTATCGCAAAATTAAGCGTAAAAAACATAAAGGAAGCAGTTTTTACTTCCACCCTGGCATCGATTTCTCCCCGTTGCTGGGCCTGACTCAACAAAACGCCAAAAAAGTCATCCGACTTTTGCTCAAGTTCCCCCATGATTTCTTGCTTTAAATCGTCGTCTTCCTTCATGAAGCGGCTGCCGATCCGGGCCAGCCGGGGATGTTCATCGGCAAATTTGAGTCCGGCGATATACAGGTCCCGAATTTGCTGAAATATGTCCCGATCGTGGTCCGTCATATGTTGTTGAAGATATGCGACTTTCTTTTGCCCACTCAGGTGAAAGATATATCGATACAGATCTTTTAAATCGTCAAAATACTGATAAAAACTGCCCCGTGGGATCCCGGCCTGTTCCACGATTCTGGCAACACTGGCCTGGTTGAACGGATGTTCGGCAAATTCGTCTATGGCAGCATCTATGATTTTTTCCCTTTTTGCTTCCGGCAGATTGAAGAATGTATCGGTTGGCATGGTGAGGTTGGTCCTCCTTTCTGAAGGTTCTGATATGACAATGACGTCACTGTCATATCTACCTCCGATTATATGACAGTTGTGTCATAAAATCAAATCGCTCCATCTGGAACCAATGATGGGCATGTTTGAACCGGAAGAGCCCGTTTTCCTTATGTAAGCGTGATGCAAACCCGGGTCACTTGAATACTTCACAAAATATCTTTAGAGATCGGAAAAAATAACGGCATTATTTTCCGCAATACAACAAAATGGCAGGTATCGCTATGTATTTGCGGAAAAAAATACCGTTATTCGCGGCTGTATACTTCGCATAATATTTAACCCTCTTTATAGCGGAAACATTGAGACTGTCGATTAAAATAGGGCTAAACGTCGGTTTAGCCCTATTTTAAAATTT